>NZ_CP023695.1:0-2654262 GCF_008704395.1 Streptomyces alboniger | reverse complement strand
GGGTGACCCGCTCGTCGTTCTTCGCCCGCTTCCTGGGCAGCAGCCAGGTGGCGAGGTAGAGGGCGCCACCGCCGATGAGCGCGAGGGAGATGCCGACGCCGATGCCGCCCCAGTACGCGTCGGTGGTCGCCGCGGTGAGCAGCAGGCCGACCGTCGTGGGCACCGAGAACGTGAGCAGGCGGTGGGCCTGGCGGCGCGAGAGGATCCGCGGCGGGGCGGCCGTCAGGTGCAGCGCGGAGGTGTCGATGTTCCGCGTGACGATCGGCAGCGCGCGGGTGCGGCGCACCATCACGGCGACGGCCTGGCAGCCGAAGTGCAGGGCGTAGAACGCGAGCAAAGTGATCGTCAGCGGCGACTGCTCGGCGAGCGGCTCTATGCCGTCGATGCGCAGCAGGCCGACCAGGACCAGCATGTCGCGCAGGAGCTGGCGGACCGTGACGTCGAAGCGGATCTTGCCAAGGAGCGACAGGAGGCCCGGCTGCTTGTACTGCAGATAGATGTCGAGCGCGAGGTTCGCGGCGGCCGCGGCGATGAACACCGGGACGTAGGGGAGCAGCGCGGTCACGAGCTGGGTCGTGAAGAGCGCGAGCATCGCGAACAGCGCTGAGAGCTGCACGATGCGTCGAGGGACGAGTCCGGCAGAGGGCACGGGCGTGGGCTCCTGGCGGGGATGAAGAGGGAATGGGGGGAAGTCGACCACTGACCGTATGACGCGCGGCGGCTCCCTAGCAATCTTCCGTGACGTCAATCACCTGATAAAGGGGCAAAGAAGACTGAACCCCGGGGGTGTTTTTCCCCTCACGGCCCGCCGGGCGGTCCGGGGTCCGCTCCTCGGAACAGGTGCGCGCGCCCTGTGCGTCCTCACGTAGATTGCAGGTCCGGAACATCGGAATCATCAGGTCCGGGACATCGGGATCATTTGGGGAAGCGCGTGACAGCGGCAAGGCAGTCGGTGGCAGAGGCCCAGCGGGTCGTCGTCAAGGTCGGATCCTCGTCCCTGACCACAGCGTCGGGGGGCCTGGACGCCGACCGCGTCGACGCCCTCGTGGACGCCCTGGCCAAGAGCCGCAGCGGCGGCGAGCGCGAGATCGTGCTGGTCTCCTCCGGAGCCATCGCCGCGGGCCTCGCCCCGCTCGGCCTCGTGCGGCGCCCGAAGGACCTGGCCCGCCAGCAGGCCGCCGCGAGCGTCGGCCAGGGCCTGCTCGTGGCCCGCTACACCGCTTCCTTCGCGCGCTACGGCGTACGCGTCGGCCAGGTGCTCCTCACCTCCGACGACATGGCCCGCCGCGCCCACCACCGCAACGCCTCCCGCACCCTGGACCAGCTGCTCGCGATGGGCGCGCTCCCCGTGGTGAACGAGAACGACACGGTGGCCACCGACGAGATCCGCTTCGGCGACAACGACCGGCTCGCCGCCCTCGTCGCCCACCTCGTCCACGCCGACCTGCTCGTCCTGCTCTCCGACGTCGACGGCCTGTACGACGGCGACCCGGCCAAGCCCGGCACCTCCCGGATCTCCGAGGTGGCCGGGCCCGCCGACATAGAGCACGTCCAGATCGGCAGCGCGGGCAAGGCCGGCGTCGGCACCGGCGGCATGGTCACCAAGGTCGAGGCCGCGCGGATCGCCGCGGCCGCCGGCATCCCGGTCGTCCTGACCTCCGCGAGCCAGGCCGGTGACGCCCTCGCGGGCCGCGCCACGGGCACGTACTTCCACCGCACGGGCCGCCGCTCCGCCGACCGGCTGCTGTGGCTCCAGCACGCCTCCGAGCCGCGCGGCGCGCTCACGCTCGACGACGGGGCGGTGCGGGCGGTCGTCGAGGGGCGCAAATCGCTGCTGCCCGCCGGCATCGCCTCGGTCGAGGGGGACTTCGCCGCGGGCGACCCGGTCGAGCTGCGGGACGTCCGGGGTCGGCCCGTCGCGCGCGGCCTGGTGAACTTCGACGCGAAGGAGCTGCCGCAGCTCCTCGGCCGCTCGACGCGGGATCTCGCGCGAGAACTCGGACCTGCGTACGAGCGGGAGGTCGTGCACCGGGACGACCTCGTTCCGCTCCACGGATAGGCGCTCCGAAAGTCCCAGGTCGCGTCGGATCACTCGTCCCACACGCCACACCGGCCTCGGCTGAAAAGCATCGCGATCGGCCCCGGCCGGGCGGTCCGCGCGAGGTGAAACTCCCCAAAAGCGCCCCGCGGACCCCCTTGGCCTGCTCAACTTTGTTGAAGGCAGTTCCGCACGACCGTTGCGTATCCGCACCGACATTGCGTAAAGGAGGCCGACGTGAGACGAGTGCGCCCTGGGGCGGCGGCCCGCGGCTCGGCTGAGCGGGCGCTGACGAGCGTCGCCGCGGGAGAGGCGTACGAGAGCGAGGCGCACGCCGGGCACGAGGGGGAGGCGCACGAGAGCGGGGAGGGCGACGCGGTGGAGGCGCCCCGTCTGTGGCACGTCACGCTGAGCGTCTCGGGCACCGAGGCCCCCTTGGGCGAGGTCAGGCGAGGCCTCGAACAGCTCGCTCACGACCACCCCTTTCTCCTCACCAGCCGGTACGCCCCCGACCACGCCGAGATCCGCTACTGGGAAGAGGCCCGCGATCTGCACGACGCCGCCGCGGTCGCGCTGCGGCTGTGGGGCGAGCACCGGCAGAGCGCGCGGCTGCCGCCGTGGGAGATCGTGGGGCTTGAGGTGATCGACCGCGACACGTATCACCAGCGGATCGCGGAGGGGTACGGGCCGCTTCCGGCCACGCCGGTCGGCGTACATCCGTTCTGATCGTCGTTTCGCGGCCCGGGGACCGGCGCCTGTTTTGAGCCGTCGTCCCACGGCCGCCGCCCAGCGGTCTCGGGGACTGGAATACCGGGTGGATGCCCCGCGCGCGGGGATTACCCTGCGGATATGACGTCGCTCTCTCCCGTCTCGCCCTACGACAACCTCTCGCCGGTCGCCCAGGCCGCCTACCGCGCCCGCGGCGCCGCCGCCACGCTCGCGCCGCTGCCACGCGCGGCCAAGGACGACGCGCTCCTCGCGATCGCCGACGCCCTGGAGGTGCGGACCGCCGAGATCGTCGAGGCCAACGCCAAGGACACCGCGCGCGCCCGCGAGGCCGGGACCAGCGAGTCGATCGTGGACCGCCTCACCCTCACCCCCGAGCGGGTCCGCGCCATCGCCGCCGACGTGCGCGACGTGGCCGCCCTGCCCGACCCGGTCGGCGAGGTCGTCCGCGGCTCCACGCTCCCCAATGGCATCGACCTGCGCCAGGTCCGCGTCCCCCTCGGCGTGGTCGGCATCATCTACGAGGCCCGCCCGAACGTCACCGTGGACGCGGCTGCCCTCTGCCTGAAGTCCGGCAACGCCGTGCTGCTGCGCGGCTCCTCATCGGCGTACGAGTCGAACACCGCCCTCGTGCGCGTCCTGCGCGACGCGGTGCACGGCGCCGGCCTCCCCGCGGACGCCGTCCAGCTCGTCCCGGGCGAAAGCCGTGACTCCGTAAGGGAGTTGATGCGCGCCCGCGGGCTCGTCGACGTGCTGATCCCGCGCGGCGGCGCCTCGCTGATCAAGACCGTCGTCGAGGAGTCCACCGTCCCGGTCATCGAGACCGGAACCGGCAACTGCCACGTCTACGTGGACGCCGCCGCCGACCTCGACATGGCCGTCGACATCCTGATCAACTCCAAGGCGCAGCGCCCCAGCGTCTGCAACGCCGCCGAGACGCTGCTCGTCCACAAGGACATCGCCGACGCGTTCCTGCCGCGCGCCCTCGCCGCCCTCGCCGAGGCCGGCGTCACCGTGCATGCCGACGAGCGCGTGCTCACGTACGGGGACGCGTCCAAGGCCACCGTCGTGCCCGCGACCACCGAGGACTGGGAGACCGAGTACCTCTCGTACGACATCGCGGCCGCCGTCGTCGACACCCTGGAGCAGGCCGTCGAGCACATCCGGCTGTGGACCTCGGGCCACACCGAGGCCATCGTCACCACCTCGCAGCAGGCCGCACGCCGCTTCACCCAGCTCGTCGACTCCACCACGGTCGCCGTCAACGCCTCGACGCGCTTCACCGACGGCGGGCAGTTCGGCTTCGGTGCCGAGATCGGCATCTCCACGCAGAAGCTCCACGCGCGCGGCCCGATGGGGCTGCCCGAGCTGACCTCGACCAAGTACATCGTCACGGGCGACGGCCACATCCGCTGAATTCCCTTTCCGTATGCCCAAATCACCCCTTCCAGGGCTACGCTGGAGGGGTGCCGGAGGACGTGGGGGGCACGCCGTCGTTCCCTGACGGCTGGGAGCCCGACGACGACCGCGACCGCGGGGGTGCGGACGAAGAGTTCGCCTCCGTGGTCTTCGACGAGGACTTCGTACGAGCCGCCGAGATCCATGAACCGACCGCGGTGGAGCGGCTGTTGGCCGCCGCCCAGGCGCGTGCCGAAGCCTCCGAGGCCGAGGCCCGCAGAGCCCGCACCCGCGGCCCCGGCCACGACGCAGGGGACGACGACTTCTACGACGACGGCTTCGGCCCCGACGGCGGCGAATTCGGCCACGACGACCTCGACGAGGCCTACGAACACGACACCCCCGAGGGGGGCTACGGCCGCCCCGGCCGGCGCCTCGGCCGCGCCCGCTGGCACCGCCCCGTCGCCTGGATGCTCGCCCTCCTGATGGGCGTCGGCATGGTCGCCCTCTCCTTCACCGCCGTCTACCGCGGAACCTCATCGGGCCGCCAGGACCGCGTGCCCGCGCCCGCCTCCACCGAAGTGGGGCAGAGCGGCGACAAGGCCGAGAGGGAGGCCTCGTCCCGCCCCTCGGCATCCGCGGATTTCGGCCAGTCAGCCGCCCCCGCGGTGCCGCGCACCCCATGAGGAGCCGTCAGAACTTGTCGTGTACCAGGGCGTTTACCTGACCGTCCGGAGACCTACCCTGAAGGTATGGGCGGGCCAGGAGACCCACCCGCGGGGACGCCCGAGGACGCTCCCGGCGGTGGCGACGACGAGTACCGATCCGTTGTCTTCGACGAGTCGTTCGTGCGGGCTGCGCGCCTCCAGGAATTCTCCGCGCAGGAGCGCATGAGCGACCACGCGCGCGCCGTGCGCCGCCGCCCCGCGCTCCACCGGAGCCTGTCCCGGCAGGCCCTGTTCCTCGTCGTGCTGATCGCCCTGGCCTTCGGCACGGCGATCTACATGGGCATACGGCACCCGTACCAGAGCCCCGCGGCCAAGCGCCCCGAGCCGCTGCGGATGACGGTGATACCGCTCGCGCCGCAGGGCCGCGTGCCCGGCTCCGCGAGGATCACCGACCTCTACGCGCACAGCCCCGCCGCACGGTTCCGGGTGGGCGCCGCCGGTATCGGCCTCCCCGCCGCGCACCGCACCGCGCACTTCTCGGACAGCCAGGTGACGTCCGCGCTGACCACCGCCAAGGACTACCTGGTCGAGTCTGCCCTCGACCCGGACACGCTCATCGGCGGCTCGCCGCGCTCCGTGCGGCTGCTGCTCGATCCCCAGCAACTCGCCCAGTTCGACCGGAGCTTCGCGCGCCCGGCCGCCGACGGCCGGCACGCGCCCACCGGCTGGCTGGTGCGGTTCGACCCGGCGCGGACCGCGCTCGCCGACCGGCGGGTCAGGGTCGAGGGCACGCTGCGGGTCGTCGAGGCGGACAAGAACACGTTGGAGGTGACCTCGGACCATACGTTCGCGTACGCGCTGAGGCGCGCCGGCGAGGGGGAGGCGGGGGCGTCGCTGTTCACCGTCCGTCGCGAGCTGCACTTCCGCTTCGACCGCGACGACCTGCGGATGCACCGGGCCGAGCTGCTCTCCTCCGCCACGCAGGCGGGGCCGCTGACCTGCGCGGCCGACTCCGCGAACCACCTGCGGCCGCTGCTCGCGGGGCAGCGGGCGAGGACGGGCGGCCCGCCCGGCACCGATCCGTACGCCACGGGGGGCGCGACGGCGCTGTGCGGGTCGCTGGCGGCTGCCGCCCAGCCTTCGCTCTGACGGCTGGTCCGGGGCGGTTTGGGCTACCTGTCGTCCGAGGGGCGGTCGCTGTCCTGCCCGCCCTGCCCCGTGAACTTCCCCCGCAGCTTGCCTCCCAGGTCGCCCGCGCCGCCCGCGATGTCGCTGACCAGCTTCATCAGCGGGTCCTTGCTGTTGCGTACGTCGTCGGCGTACGCGGAGGCGGACTGCCGGAAGGAGTCGGAGACCGAGGCGTCCTTGTCCTCCTCGCGGCGCGGATAGTGGCCGTCCATGATCCGCTGGAAGTCGCGGGACTCGGCCCACTTCTTCAGTTCGGCGGCGCGCACGGTGGCGAAGGGGTGCGTACGCGGCAGCATGTTCAGGATCTTCAGGACCGAGTCGCGCAGGTCGCCCCCGGCCTCGTACTCCTCGGCCTGCTCCAGGAACGCGTCCACGTTCATCTCGTGCAGGTGGTTGCCGCCGGCGAGCTTCATCAGGCCCCGCATGGAGGCCTTGATGTCCTGGCCGACCAGGAGGCCCGCGCGGTCCGCGGACAGCTCGGACTTGCGGAACCACTCCCGCAGCGCCGTCACGATCGCCATGATCGCGACATTGCCCAGCGGGATCCACGCGACCTTCAGCGCGAGGTTGGTGAGGAACAGCAGGATCGTGCGGTAGACGGCGTGACCGGAGAGGGCGTGGCCCACCTCGTGGCCGACGACCGCCCGCATCTCCTCCTCGTCGAGCAGTTCGACCAGGCCCGTGGTGACGACGATGATCGGCTCGTCGAGGCCGATGCACATCGCGTTCGGATTCGGGTCCTGGTTGACGTACATCGGCGGGACCTTCTCCAGGTCCAGGATGTAACAGGCGTCCCGCAGCATGGTGTTGAGGTGCGCGAACTGCGCGTCGGACACCCGTACGGAGTCCGACAGGAAAAGGAGCCTGAGGCTCCGCTCGGGCAGAAGGCCGCTGAGCGCCTTGAAGACCGTGTCGAATCCGCTGAGCCTGCGCAGGGCCACCAGGGCCGAGCGGTCCGCCGGATGCTCGTAGGCACGAGACGAGATTCCGGGGAAGCGCCTGCGCTGACGGCTGGGCACCCGCTCGTGGCCCTCGCCGTTCCCGCCGCCGCCGTGGTGGTTGCCGTCGGTCATGCCGATTCCCCCATGTGTCGTCCCCTTGTGCCCCCGAGGTGGGGTCCAGCCTAGGCGGAGATACCGTGACAGGGCAGCACACAGAAGGAGTCTTCCGTCATGGAGCACAACCCTGGGCCCGACTGGCTCATGGAAGCGGCCAAGGCCGCGCAGCAGCAGGGGCCGGGCAATCTGCTGCGGATCGTGCTGATCGTCATGGTCGTCGGGTGTGTCCTGGTGGGGTGGTTCCTGCTGCGCGGGTACCGCAGGGGCGAGGACGAGGGCGAGGGCGAGGGCCGACAGGGCGGTGACGGGCCCGGGGCCGGTGGCGACGAGCCCGGGAGCCATGGCCGCGAGGGGCGGCCGGGTGGCGGTGAGGGCCACAAGAGCTGAGTCGGCGTGAGCCGAGGCCGGGCCCCCGCTTACGATGGCCCGGAAGTCCTTATGTCCATCCCACCCCCGGATAGGTCCTGCCTGAGATGAGCCTCCACAGCACCGCCGCCCAGCTGGTCACTCTCGCCTCCGAGGGCGGCGAGCACGGCGGCGACCACGAAAGCCTCAGCCCCCTCTTCACCGGCGGCGGCGCGTTCGTCGCGCTCATGCTGCTCCTGTGGATCACCACCCGCTTCAACCGCGACCGCTAGGACGGCCGATGGCTGATGGCTGACGCCTGACGTTTTATGGCTGACGGCCGGAGCAGGGCCCCTCGACCGGGCCGGTAGGGTCTGCACGCATGGGAGAGCAGGACATGCCTACCGGTCCGGGGACCGGTCCGGTGAGCAACGGCAAGCGCCGCCTCGGCGTCATGGGCGGCACGTTCGACCCGATCCACCACGGACACCTCGTGGCGGCCAGCGAGGTCGCCGCGCAATTCCACCTCGACGAGGTGGTGTTCGTACCGACCGGGCAGCCGTGGCAGAAGAGCGACAAACAGGTGTCCGCGGCCGAGGACCGCTACCTGATGACGGTCATCGCGACCGCCGAGAACCCACAGTTCTCGGTGAGCCGCATCGACATCGACCGCGGCGGAGCGACCTACACCACGGACACGCTGCGGGACCTGCGTGCCCTCAACCCCGACACGGACCTCTTCTTCATCACGGGCGCCGACGCCCTCGGCCAGATCCTCACCTGGCGGGACACGGAAGAGCTGTTCTCCCTCGCGCACTTCATCGGGGTCACCCGGCCCGGCCACACCCTGGCCGACCCCGGACTCCCCAAGGGCGGTGTCTCCCTCGTGGAGGTCCCGGCCCTCGCCATCTCGTCCACGGACTGCCGCGCGCGGGTCGCCAAGGGTGACCCTGTCTGGTATCTGGTGCCGGACGGTGTGGTGCGTTATATCGACAAGCGCGAGCTGTACCGCGGCGAATGAGCCGAGAGGGGCACCCGGTGAACGACCGACAGTACGACCCGTATGCGGGCAGTGATCCGTATGCGGGCGAGTACGTGGGTGAGTACGCGGCCGACCAGTACGCGGCCGACCAGTACGAGGTCGTCGGGTACGACGAGTACGGGCGGCCGGTGTACCAGCAGGTGCCTCAGCAGCCGCAAGCGCCTCAGCAGCCGCAGGTGCCTCAGCAGTCTCAGGGGTACGGGTACGACCCGTATGCGGGTGGGCAGCAGCAGGGCTACGACGCCTCCTACGGCACGGGTACGGGCACGGGTACGGGCACGGGTACGTATGACTCGTACGGCGGTACGCCCGCCACCCCGTCTCCGCTCGGGCGGCCGTCCTACGAACAGGCCTGGGTGCCCCAGCAGCAGCAAGCTCAACGGCCTCAGCCCGAACCGGAGCCCGAACCGGAACGGGAGCCGCAGCCGCGTGCGTCCGAGCCCGCGCCGCATGCGTCGCGGCCCGAGTACAAGACCGAGCAGTTCTCCTTCATCGAGGAGCCGGACGAGGACTCCGAAGACGTCATCGACTGGCTGAAGTTCACCGAGAGCCGCACCGAGCGGCGCGAGGAGGCCAAGCGGCGCGGACGCTCCCGCGTCGTCGCGCTCGTCGTGGTGCTCGCCCTGGTGATCGCGGGCGGCGTCGGCTACCTCTGGTTCGCGGGCGAGCTGCCGGGCCAGTCGGACGGCAAGGGCGCCGCGGCCGACGCGTCCGGACCGCAGAAGCGCGACGTGATCGTCGTCCATCTGCACAACACCAAGGGCGGCGGCACCTCCACCGTGCTCCTGGTCGACAACAGCACCACCGGGCAGGGCGCCACCGTCCTGCTGCCCAACTCCCTCGCCGTCTCCGACGACAACGGCAGCGCGACGACGCTCGGCAAGTCCGTCGACGACGACGGTTCGACGGGCACGCGCGAGTCGATCGACACCGTCCTCGGTACCGAGGTCGAGGGCACCTGGCGCCTGGACACGCCGTTCCTGAACAACCTCGTCGAGCTCGTCGGCAACATCGACGTCGACACGAACGCCGACGTGCCCGAGCCGAAGGCGAAGAAGGGCGAAGCGCCCCTGGTGAAGAAGGGCGAGCAGCAGACCCTCAGCGGCGAGATGGCCGTCGCCTACGCCACCTACCGCGCACCGGGCGAGGACGAGAGCGCGCAGCTCGCCCGCTTCGGCCAGGTCGTGCGGGGCATCCTGCGCAAGCTGTCGTCGGACCCGCAGGGGGCCACGACCACCGTGGAGTCGCTCGGTCTGATCCTCGACCCCTCGCTCAAGGAGAAGGACCTCGGCAGCTTCCTCGCCAAGCTCGCCGACCGTGCGAAGGGCGGCGACTACAAGACGACGCTGCTGCCGGTGCGGCCGGACGGCACCCTGTCCGAGAAGGCCGGCGACAGTGTGGTCAAGGACATCCTCGGCGGCGCGGTGAAGAGCCCCGAGAACGGCGCGGCCGTGCGGGTCGGCGTCAAGAACGCCTCCGGGGCGAAGAGCGCGGCCCAGGAGGCCCGGGTCTCCCTGGTCAACGGCGGTTACGCCTTCATCGACAGCGGCGCGGGCTCCGCTGCCCAGCCCACCTCGCAGGTCACCTACGCCGACGCATCCAAGAAGGCGCAGGCCACCGAGGTCGCCAAGACCCTCGGCCTGCCGACCAGCGCGGTCCGCAAGGGCAGGACCGCACCGAACGCCGATGTGTCCGTGGTCCTCGGCCAGGACTACAAGGCGGGGTGAGAGCGGGGCGAGAGGGGGCCGGCGGAGGCGGTGACGTAATCGTCTGGGGTGCGGGCGGCGGTCCGTGAGACCCTTGAGGTGTCTTGACCATCTGAAGGAAAGCTCACCAGTGACCGCCACGGACCGCTCCATCGAGCTCATCAACGTCGCCGCCCAGGCGGCTGCCGACAAGCTCGCGCACGACATCATCGCGTACGACGTCAGCGACGTGCTGTCGATCACCGACGCCTTCCTGCTCGCCTCCGCGCCCAACGACCGCCAGGTCAAGTCGATCGTCGACGAGATCGAGGAGCAGCTGAACAAGCAGCTCGGCGCCAAGCCGGTCCGCCGCGAGGGCGACCGCGACGCGCGCTGGATCCTCCTCGACTACGTCGACATCGTGGTGCACGTCCAGCACAGCGAGGAGCGGGTCTTCTACGCCCTCGAGCGCCTGTGGAAGGACTGCCCCGAGATCGCGCTGCCCGAGGACGCCAAGGCGACCCGCGGCAAGGGCGCCGAGCACGCCGAGCAGCGGGCCGCGGAGGAGGCTGACCTGGACGGTGAGCTTCGGTGAGCAACCGCGGCTGCCGGATCATCCTGTGGCGGCACGGCCAGACGGCCTGGAATCTGGAGCGCCGCTTCCAGGGCTCCACGGACATCGAGCTGACCGAGACGGGCATCGCCCAGGCCAGGCGCGCCGCCCGGCTGCTGGCCTCCTTGAAGCCGGACGCGATCGTCGCCTCCGACCTCAAGCGGGCGGCGGCCACGGCGGGCGAGCTGGCCGCCGTCACCGGCCTCCCCGTCACGTACGAGGAGGGCCTCCAGGAGACGTACGCCGGTAAGTGGCAGGGCCTGACGCACGAGGAGATCATCGCGCGCTTCGGCGACCAGTACGCCGCGTGGAAGCGCGGCGAGCCGGTGCGCCGCGGCGGTGGCGAGCTGGAGACCGAGGTCGCCGACCGGGCCGCGCCCATCGTCCTGGGCCACGCCGAGAAGCTGCCCGACAACGGCACGCTGGTGGTGGTCAGCCACGGCGGCACCATCCGCACCACAATCGGTCGCCTCCTCGGTCTGGACTCCCATCACTGGGAAGGGCTCGGCGGGCTCTCCAACTGCTGCTGGTCGGTCCTCGGCCAGGGCGCGCGCGGCTGGCGCCTGCTCGAACACAACGCCGGCACCCTGCCGGAGCCGGTGCTCGGCGACGACGACTGAGCGCCCTCCGAGCCGCTCAGGTGGGCGGCCGGACCCGGATTTCACATTCCGGCTGGTCGCAAGCTAAAGTTCTTCTTGTTCGCCCCGCCGAGCGGGGCGAAACATCACGCGGCTCCGCCGCGTGGCACAAGGGGCTATAGCTCAGTTGGTAGAGCGCCTGCATGGCATGCAGGAGGTCAGGAGTTCAATTCTCCTTAGCTCCACAGTCCGGAAATCCCGTCCCCGTCAGGGGGCGGGATTTTCTCTTCCCGCCCCTCTCCTCAGGCGCCCCCTCCTCAGCCGCCTCTCCCGCAGCTCGGCCGTGTGCCGTCGGCTCTCGTCGTCGTCCGGGGTGTAGACGACGATCCGGGACTCGGGCATGCCGTTGATGCTCAGGGAGACCGACGACATGCGCAGCTCGCCGATCGCCTTGTGCCGGAACGTCTTCACCCGAGGCCCGGGCGGCAGCACATCGCCGCTCTTCCAGAGCTGCGCGAAGTACGGGCTCGCGGCGGACAGGGCGTGGAGGAAGCCCTCCCATTCGGGCTCACCCACATGCCGTCCGTACGCGCTGCGCAGGGTCGCCACCATCACCGGCAGCTCCGCGTCGCGGAAGACCAGCGGGCAGTCCCGCGCGGGCACGGTGAACAGCGACCACAACACGTTCGCGACGCCACTTGTGGGGGGCTGTTCGATGAGGAACAGATCGCGGTAGGCGGGGTTGGTGGCGAGGATGTCGTAGCGCGCGTTGTAGACCACTGCGGGGTGCGGGTCCACGGCGTCGATGATGCCCTGGATCTCCGGGGCCACCGCCCCCGCCGCCGCCTCGCGGTCCGGGGCGTACGGCACCTCGGCCAGGTGGTACAGATGCTCGCGCTCGGGCCGGTCCAGGCGCAGGGTGCGTGCCACGGCGTCCAGGACCTGGGGCGACGCGTTGATCGGACGGCCCTGTTCGAGCCAGGTGTACCAGGTGACGCCGACTCCGGAGAGCTGGGCGACCTCCTCGCGGCGCAGCCCCGGAGTGCGGCGGCGCAGGCCCGGGGCCATGCCCACGTCGGCCGGTGTCACCCGGGCCCTGCGGCCGCGCAGGAAGGCGGCCAGCTCGGGCCGGCGCCGTTGGGCGGTCGGGGGCTGTGTCTGGTCCGGCGGGCGCTGCGGGGCGGCCGCCTGTGTCTGGTCCGGCGGGCGCTGCGAAGTCGCCGCCGGTGAGTCCTCTGCTCGCCGTAGCTGGGCCGCTGTCTGCCGCGCCCGCTCCTGTGCCTGTCCTCGGATCCCGGTCGTCCCCGTCATCGTCGTCACGCCCCCATCGTCCGCGCCCGCCCCGGCCCCTGCCAGGTGCTGTCAGTACCAGCATCAGCGGGCTCTCGTTACCCGTACTCGATCGTCCGCACGCTCGACGGCATGACGACGACCACCTCACCCGCCCCCGCGGGTTCAACTCCCGCACCCAGTAAAGCCCCCGGCACTGACAATCGCCGCGGACGGTTCCTCGCGGTCGTGCTGGCCGCCCAGTTCATGGCGCTGCTCGACGTCTTCATCGTCAATGTCGCGGCCCCCACCATCCGCACCGAACTGCACGCGTCCGGCGCCGGGTTGCAGCTGGTCATCGCCGGCTACACCATCACGTACGCGGTGCTCCTGATCACCGGCGCCCGGCTCGGCGACCGCCTCGGGCACCGGCGGATGTACCTCGTGGGCCTCGCGGTCTTCACCGTGGCCTCGCTCGCCTGCGGACTCGCCCGTGGTGCCGGGGAGTTGACCGCCTTCCGGCTGCTCCAGGGCGCGGGCTCCGCCGTCCTTATCCCGCAGGTGCTCAGCCTGATCCAGCGGAACTTCGTCGGCGAGGCGCGGGTGAAGGCGCTCGGCGCGTACTCGGCGGTCCTCGCGACCGGTGCCGCCGCCGGACAGGTGCTCGGCGGGGTCCTCGTCAGCGCCGACCTGTTCGGCACCGGTTGGCGGCCGGTGTTCCTGGTGAACGTGCCGGTCGGCGTGGTCCTGCTCCTCCTCGCGGTGCGCGTGCTGCCGCGCGACGACGCCGCGGAGCGCGCGGCGGGGCGGGCGCGCGGCCTCGATCTGCCGGGGCTGGTGCTGCTCGGCGCCGCCGTGTCGCTGTTCACCGTGCCGCTGGTACTCGGCGAGGAGGAGGGCTGGCCGCTGTGGTCCTGGCTCTCACTGACCGCCGCCGCGCTCCTCTTCGCGCTGTTCTGCGCCTACGAGTCGCGGCTCGCCCGGCGGGGCGGGGCGCCGCTGGTCGCGCCGCGGGTCCTGCGGACCCCGGGCATGGGCCTCGCGGTGTTCCGGGTCACCGCGGTGATGGCCGCCAACGCGGGCTTCCTGTTCGTGCTCACCCTGCACGTCCAGGGCGGCCTCGGCCACAGCGCGCTGCGCGCCGGTCTCACCTTCGCGCCGACCGCCGCGGTCTTCGGCCTGGTCGGCCTGACCTGGCGCCGCTGGCCTCAGGCGGTCCAAGGGGCGCTGATTCCCGGCGGTTTCGCGCTGACCGCCGTGTCGACGGCCGCCGTGGGTCTTCTGCTGCGCGACGGCGGCGACGGCGGGCTCTGGCTGTACGGGGCTTTCGTCGGCGTCGGCGCGGGGCTCTCGCTCGGCTTCGGGCCGACGCTCACACGGGCGCTCGCCACGGTGCGCGCCGAGGACGCGGCCGACGCCAGCGGCCTCCTCGCCACGGTCACGCAGCTCGGCCAGCTGACCGGAGTCGCCTGCTTCGGAGCACTCTTCTTGAACCGGCTTGAGTCGCAGGGGGGCTCCGGGGCGTATTCATCCGGGAGCGCGCTCCTTGTGTGCTGCTACGCGCTCTCGGCGGTGGCCGTGCTCGGCGCCGTGTCCGGACTGGTACGAATGCCTCGCTGACCGGGCCGCTCGGAGCGTGGCAGAATCGGACAGCCGGAAGGTGACGCAGCCCGACGGGAGGGAGAGCGCGATGCCTGCGAGCATCCTCGAAGAGGTCGACCGCCTCTTCGACGAGGCGGCGACACGAGAACGTGCCGCGCTCGGCGCCCTCCTCAACTGCCCTTCCTGCGGCTCGGCCCACGTCGCCCAGGTACTCGGTGACAACGGCGGGGTCAGTTATGTCTGCACCGCCTGCGGCCACAGCTGGAGCTGATCGATGGGTGCACACAGGCGGAAATGCGATTGGTGCGGCAGTGGCACACCCATCGTCCGCGACATGGAGCCGGTCAACAACGAGTACCAGTACTGGTGCGAGGAGTGTGCGCGGGCGCTGATCATAAAAGGCGACCCCATCGAGACCTACCGCGAGCTCGAAGGGGAGCCGATCTACGGTCGGCTGCTCGACGAGCACTGCACCCTCAAGCGGTTCTACTCGTTCGCCACCGCATGACGCCGACCAGCAGAAACCCCAAAGCGGTCACTACGTAGAGGGCGGACAGCATCATCTGGCCATAATTCTGGCCGAGTTCGAGCCGCCCCGCCCCATGCGGCACCCACCACAAGGCGTACGAGCAGAAGACCAGGGACGCGGCTCCGGTGGCCGCCCACCGAGCCCAGCCCCCGCGGCGGGCCGCCTCGGCCCCCATGAGGAGCACCATCGGCACGCACCACACCCAGTGGTGCGACCACGACACCGGGCTCACCAGGAGCGCCGTCGCCGCACAGCAGAGCGCGGCCCGGGCCCGCTCCCCGCGCAGCGCGGCGGCCACCGCGACCGCCAGGCCGAGCGCGCAGCACGCCGCCGCGACCGCCGCCCACCACGCGCCGGGCTCCGGGGTGTGCAGGAGCCGGGCGAGGACACCGCGCAACGACTGGTTCGCGGTGTCCTCCGCGAGCCCGACCCGGCCCGCGTCGAAGACCATCCGGGTCCAGAACCGCCACGAGTCGTAGGGCAGGACGGCGGCCGCGAGGAGCGTCGCGCCCGCGAACGAGACGGCCGCCACGCACGCGTGGCGCACCGCGGGCCGCCACACACCGCGCCGCAGTGCCTCGGCGCCCCCGGTCAGCAGCAGGAACACCGCGAAGAGCGCGGGAGTGAGCTTGATCGCCGCGGCGACGCCGATGCCCAGGCCCGCCCAGCGGTGGCCGGGACGCCGGGACAGGTCCCACAGGACGAGGACGGCGAGCAGCAGGTTGACCTGTCCGTAGCGCAGGGTCGTCCACACCGGCTCGCACCAGACGGCGAGCGCGGACACCCACAGGGTGTTCTCCACGCGCGCGTGCCGGGCTTCACCGACGAACCGCAGGGAGAGCGATACGAACGCGACGAGGAGGAGCAGGTTCCCGAGCGTCGCGAGCGTGCGCATGTCCGGAATGTCCAGGAGCGTCAGTGGGGTGAACAGGAGCGCGGCGAACGGCGGGTAGGTCGTCGGCAGACGGGCTTCGGTGGTGCGCAGGGCGTACAGGTCGCCGCCCGCGCGCACGGTCGCGCCCTCGGCCCGGTAGACCATCAGGTCGATCATCGAGACGTCGGCGGCGCGCTGGGCCAGCCAGAAGGCCGTGAACGAGAGCAGGCAGGCCCCGGCGGCCAGGGGCACGCGGCGGCGGGCGGCGGCGAACGCGATCACGGTCACGGAGGCTGACAGTACCGGCCTTATCGGGCGGTATCGGCCCAGACCGGAAACGATTTGGTGGAGCACCGGGATGACCGTGTAATGTTGGCGGAGCCGCCGGGGAAACCGGGCGGACACAGCAAGGGGCTATAGCTCAGTTGGTAGAGCGCCTGCATGGCATGCAGGAGGTCAGGAGTTCAATTCTCCTTAGCTCCACAGCACATGAGAGCGGGCCACCCGGATCGGGTGGCCCGCTCTCATTTCTTTGTCGTTCCTCTCTGCCGTCCCGCTGTCGTCGCGGCCCTTCTTGTCACTGCCGTCCGCTGCCCAGCGCCCTGCGGCGCCGACCGGGCGGGAGCGCGGCGGGCCGCTCGGGACGGGCTGGGGGTGCCGCCTCCGGGTCCTCCTCGATGCGCAGGGCGAGCGCCGGGCAGCGGCGCACGGCGCGGGAGGCGCGCGCTTCGGAGTAGCGCGGTACGGCGGCCTCCGCCACGGCGGGGAAGCCGTCAGGACCGAGCTGGATCAGCTCCGGGACGATATCCGCGCACAGGCCGTGCCCCTGGCAGAGCGTCCAGTCGACGGCCAGCTTGCGGCCACTGGGCGCCTGGGCCGGGGGAGCCTCCGCCTGGAGGGGCAGGACACCCGTCACGGGACGGCCGCAGCCATGGCCCAGGACATGCGCCGCGAGGTCGTCGGTGAACGCCGTGATCGACGACTCCAGGAAGGCCGCCGAGCCGTCGGGATGCTTGCAGGCACCGCGCCTCTTCACGGCACGGGTCACCTCGCGCAGCGCTTCGAGGGCGGTCGGGCCGCCCCCGTCCAGGACATCCGCGAGGCCGCGCGCCGCCGCCGGGAGGCCGAGGTAGCAGGGGCCGCACTGGCCGGAGCTCTCGGCGGCGAGCCAGTGCGCGACGCGCAGCGACTCCCCGAGGGGGCAGGTGTCCTCGCCGATCGGCAGGATCGCGCCCGCGCCGAGCGCGCCTCCGCAGGCCTCCAGGGAGGCGCGGGAGACGACCGCGTCGTGCGCCGTGACGCTGTCGAGCCACTTGCCGTGGTACCCGCCCGTCAGCACGCCCTGGGGGAGCGGTGGGGCGCCGGCGAGCTGAAGGACGTACCGCAGGGGCACGCCCGTGGGCACCTCGACGACCATCGGCCGGGCGACCGCTCCGGAGAGGGTCAGCAGGACCGTGCCCGGCTCGTCGCGCAGGCCGGTGCGGCAGTAGCGGTCCGCTCCGGTCCGGGCGGCGATGGCGAGCTGCGCGAAGGTCTCCGCGTTGGAGAGCAGGGTGGGCGCGCCGCCCACTCCGGAGTCGGACGTACGCACCTTGCGGCCCGGCGGCAGCGGGGGGCCGCCGTCGGCCGAGCGCACCAGGGCGGAGGACTCCCCGGTGACCATCCGTACCGGATTGCGCTGCACGCGCGCGCGGAGCGCCGATCCGCGGCGGTTGCCGAGGCCGCGCTCGGCGAGGGCGTTGCTCATCGAGGTCTCGGTGGAGTCGCGCGTCACGCCGATGACGAGGGTGCGGGCGCCGATGGCCTCCGCGGCGAGCAGGGCGCCGTCCAGGATCAGGTGTGGGGCGCGGTTGATCAGGACGGTGTCCTTGCGGCAGGCCGGCTCGTCCTCGCTGCCGTTGACGACCACCACGGGGCGCACGCCGCGGCGTATCGCCGCGTCGGCGACGGCCCGCAGTTTCCGGGCGAAGGGGAAGCCGGCGCCGCCCCGGCCGCGCAGCGCGATCTGCTCGGCGAGGCGGGCGAGCGGCTCGCCCGCCATCGGTTCCAGGGGGCCGTGCACCTTCAGATGCATGGTCAGGTCCAGGCGTTCGACCAGGTCGAAGCCGGATGTGAGGAGGGGGAGACCGACGACGCGGACTTCGGGGACGTCGGGTAGCGGCGCGTTCAAGGATGGCCTCCGGTGCCGGCGTTCCAGGGCTCGCCCGAGCTGGGGGCCTGGAAGGGCCGGGGCAGCGGTTCGGTGGCGGGGCCGCTGTCGTACGCGGTGTCGTAGTCGTAGGTGAGGTGGTAGACGGGCTGGGGCGTGGTGTCGTACGTGGGCTGGGGCGCCACGTACGGGGACTCGGCGGGCGGGGGCGGGCAGGGGACGGGCCAGCCTTCCGCGGGCTCGGCGCGGGGCGCGTGGCGTGGCGGCTCGGCCAGTGCGCGGTAGGCCGCGGAGATGCCGACGACGGGGTCGGGGGCGGCCGTGAAGTCAGGGGCCGTGCCGGGGAGCGGGCTGGAGGCGGTGTCCCGCGTGGGTGGCCGGCCGCGGGGCGGAGCCCCCCGGTCGGGTTCCAGCAGGGCCAGGATCCGGGAGGCGACCATCCGCTTGATCGGCGGCGGCGCCGCGCGCAGTGCGACGGCCCCGGCGACCGCGACCAGGCACAGGCAGTACAGGGTGATCACCCACGGCTTCGGCGGGCGGCCCGCGTACAGGCCGTGGATCAGCGCCGCGCACCAGGCGGGGTAGGCCAGCATGTGCAGCGACCGCCAGCGCGAGGCGATCCGCGCGGGGGAGGCGAAGGCGCTGCGCAGGGCGCCGGTGACGCTCGTGGCCACCATGAGCAGGCCCGCGAGCGAGCCGAGGCCGATCAGCCCGGCGGTGCCGGTGACACCGAGCCCGAAGGGCACGAGGGCGCCGAGGAGCGACACGTGGTCCAGGGCGACCTTGACGGTGCCGTGCAGCAGCAGGAAGCCGACGGAGGCGACCGCTGTGGCCCGGTGCACGGCCTGGGCGAGCAGTCGCTGGCGCGAGCGCAGGAAGAGACGGTCGGTGGCGACCAGGCCCCAGACCACGGCGGCGGTGAGGGAGACCAGGCACAGGACGCCGGTGGTGAAGTCCAGGGCGGCCCGGAAGGCGTCGCTGCCCACGACGACGAGCAGGGGTATCAGGAGCAGGGCTCCGGTGCCGAGCAGACGGCGCTGGAGCTGCGCTCCGGTGCCGAGAGGACGGCTCTGGCGATGAGGGTGCAGAGGGTTCATGGGGCGGCTCCGAAATGGTTCGGTCCGCCGCATGCTAAGTCGCTCCATACCAGTGGGTACGGGGTTTGAGTTATTGCGTTGTTATCAAAGTGCGATGCGGTCTTGGTGTTGCCCCGATAGTGGGCGGTACGCGGAGTAACCATTGGCCAAGGCTCGGCGGGAGGGGCCTCGCCGCCGCCCGCGTGACCTCGTCGCGGGCCGCGCGGGCGCTGCGGTACCCTGACGCCATGCGTGCCGTACGCCTTCTGCTTAGCGGGCCGCGCTGATCAGTCCCGACCGCCGGTGAATCGCGGTCGGAATCGGCGCGGCGTCCCCTCCTGTGCGAGGGGCTTTTTCATTTGGCCAGCACGGTCAATTCCGTAGGCAGAGACGATCGATGGAGCTTTGAGGATCATGAGCGAGACGAATTCTGCTGCCGCCTCCGAGGTGGCCGCGCCGCACCGCTACACGGCCGCTCTGGCCGCTGAGATCGAGGCACGCTGGCAGGACTTCTGGGACGCCGAGGGCACCTACGAGGCGCCGAACCCGAGCGGTGACATGGCCGCGCGGGACGAGGCGCAGGCCGCGCTGGTCGCCAAGCCCAAGAAGTTCATCATGGACATGTTCCCGTACCCCTCCGGAGCGGGCCTGCACGTCGGCCACCCCCTGGGGTACATCGCCACGGACGTCTTCGCGCGCTTCCAGCGCATGACCGGCCACAACGTCCTGCACACCCTGGGCTTCGACGCGTTCGGCCTGCCCGCCGAGCAGTACGCCGTGCAGACGGGCACGCACCCCCGGGTCTCCACCGAGGCCAACATCGAGAACATGAAGGCCCAGCTGCGCTCCCTGGGTCTGGGGCACGACAAGCGGCGTTCGTTCGCGACGATCGACCCGGACTACTACAAGTGGACCCAGTGGATCTTCGTCCAGATCTTCAACTCCTGGTACGACGCCGACGCCAGGAAGGCCCGCCCGATCGCCGACCTGGTCGCGCAGTTCGACAGCGGTGAGCGTGCGGTACCGGGCTCCACGCGCGCGTGGAGCGAGCTGAACGCCTCGGAGCGCGCCGAGGTGCTGAGCCAGTACCGCCTGGCCTACGCCTCCGACGCGCCCGTCAACTGGTGCCCGGGCCTGGGCACCGTCCTGGCCAACGAGGAGGTCACCGCCGACGGCCGCTCCGAGCGCGGCAACTTCCCCGTCTTCAAGGCCAAGCTGCGCCAGTGGAACATGCGCATCACCGCGTACGCCGACCGCCTGCTGGACGACCTGGACGCGCTGGACTGGCCCGACGCCATCAAGCTCCAGCAGCGCAACTGGATCGGCCGCTCCGAAGGCGCGCGGGTCAACTTCCCCGTGGGCACCGAGGGCGACGCGATCACCGTCTTCACCACCCGCCAGGACACCCTGTTCGGCTCGACCTACATGGTCCTGGCGCCTGAGCACGAGCTGGTCGACAAGGTCATCCCGGCGGCCTGGCCCGAGGGCACCCACGAGGTGTGGACCGGCGGTCACGCCACTCCCGCCGAGGCCGTCGCCAAGTACCGCGCCTTCGCCGCGTCGAAGTCCGACGTCGAGCGCCAGGCCGACGCCAAGGAGAAGACCGGCGTCTTCACCGGCGTCTACGCCACCAACCCGGTCAGCGGCGAGCAGGTGCCGGTCTTCATCGCCGACTACGTCCTGATGGGCTACGGCACCGGCGCGATCATGGCCGTCCCGGCGCACGACAGCCGCGACTTCGCCTTCGCGCGCGCCTTCCACCTGCCGATGCGCTGCGTGGTCGAGCCGTCGGACGGCCGCGGCACCGACACCGCCACCTGGGACGACGCTTTCGTCTCGTACGAAGCGAAGCTGATCAACTCCGCTAACGCGGAGTTCTCCCTGGACGGCCTGGACGTCGTCGACGCCAAGGCGCGCATCACCGGCTGGCTGGCCACGCGCGGCATCGGCGAGGGCACCGTCAACTTCCGCCTGCGCGACTGGCTGTTCAGCCGCCAGCGCTACTGGGGCGAGCCGTTCCCGATCGTCTACGACGAGGACGGCGTCGCCCACTCGCTGCCCGAGTCGATGCTGCCCCTGGAGCTGCCGGAGGTCGACGACTACTCGCCGCGCACCTTCGACCCGGACGACGCGGACACCTCCCCGGAGACCCCGCTGTCCCGCAACGAGGACTGGGTCAACGTCACCCTGGACCTGGGCGACGGTCCGAAGAAGTACCGCCGCGAGACCAACACGATGCCCAACTGGGCCGGTTCATGCTGGTACGAACTGCGCTACCTGGACCCGCGCAACGACCAGCAGCTGGTCGACCCCGCCGTCGAGCAGTACTGGATGGGCCCGCGCGCGGGGCAGCCGACCGGCGGCGTCGACCTGTACGTGGGCGGCGCCGAGCACGCGGTGCTGCACCTGCTGTACGCGCGTTTCTGGTCCAAGATCCTGTTCGACCTGGGGCACATCTCGTCCGCCGAGCCGTTCCACAAGCTCTACAACCAGGGCATGATCCAGGCGTACGTCTACCGGGACAGCCGCGGTTTCCCGGTGCCGGCGACCGAGGTCGAGGAGCGCGACGGGAAGTTCTTCTTCGAGGGCGAGCCCGTCAAGCGCGAGCTGGGCAAGATGGGCAAGTCCCTGAAGAACGCCGTCACGCCGGACGAGATCTGCGACGAGTACGGCGCGGACACCCTGCGCCTGTACGAGATGGCGATGGGCCCCCTGGACGTGTCGCGCCCCTGGGACACCCGTGCGGTCGTCGGCCAGTACCGCCTGTTGCAGCGCCTGTGGCGCCTGATCGTCGACGAGTCGACCGGTGAGGTCACCGTCGCGGACGTCGCCGAGGCCGACATCGACGAGGCCACGCTGCGCGCCCTGCACAAGGCGATCGACGGGGTCCGCCAGGACCTGGACGGCATGCGGTTCAACACCGCCATCGCCAAGATCACCGAGCTGAACAACCACCTGACGAAGGCGGGCGGCGCGGTGCCGAGGTCCGTCGCCGAGCGCCTGGTGCTGCTGATCGCGCCGCTTGCCCCGCACGTCGCCGAGGAGCTGTGGCGCAAGCTGGGCCACGCCGAATCGGTCGTCCACCAGGACTTCCCGGTCGCCGACCCGGCGTACGTCGTGGACGAGTCCGTGACCTGCGTCGTGCAGATCAAGGGCAAGGTCAAGGCGCGCCTGGAGGTACCGCCGTCGATCTCCGACGCGGAACTGGAAAAGGTGGCCCTGGCCGATGAGAAGGTCGTGGCCGCACTGGACGGCGCGGGCATCCGCAAGGTGATCGTGCGGGCTCCGAAGCTGGTGAACATCGTTCCGGCGTAGCGGGCCGGCCCCTGCCGGGTCAGTGGCATAGGGGTCTTCCCTTAAGGGCAGGTTGGGGGTCCGGATGGAACCTCCGGCCTGCCTTCTCCGTTTACGGTGGAGGGGTCACCGCGGGAGCGGATCGGACCGGACTCGGAGAGGGGCGTCATGGAAGCCGTGGGCGTGATCGTGGCGCTGCTCGTCGTGCTGTTCCTGGTGCTGGGGGTGTATGCCACGGTGAAGGTCGTGAAGGCCGCCAAGCGGGGTGTGGACCGCACCATCTCGGAGGCCCGCCGCACGGTGGAGGACACCACCCTTCGCGCGAAGAGCTTCACCCAGATCGGCGCCGCGGGCGAACTGGCCCAGCTGCGGCTGTCGTTGCGCACGTCGATGCGGGCCACGCAGGACGTCCTGAAGGCGGGCGCCGTCGAGGACGCCTCCCTGAAGGAGTCCCTCGGCCTGTTCGAACGGCTCAGCGCGCACGGGCACGAGCTGGACGGCGAGCTGCGGCGGCTGGAGCGTGACCCGGACAAGGCGGCCCTGGCCGAGCGGCTCCCCGAGCTGAGGGAGCGTACGGAACAGATCACCAAGGCGGCGGACTCGCTGCGGTGGTCGGCGCGCGACCGTGCCCACCGGTTCGCGGGCGACGACCTGGACTCGTTGAGCACGCAGATCGACATGGAGGCGGGCGCCCTGCGGCACTGGGCGACGGAGCCGCCCCCCGCGCAGGCCCCCGAAGCCTGGCCCGAGCCCGCCGCCGCGCAGCCCGGCAAGGACGCGGAGCAGACCTGGTCCGAGCCCTCACCGCAGGCGCCCCAGGAGCCCACGCGTCCGGCGATCACGCCGCCTTCGCAGACGCCCACGTATCCATGGGAGAAGAAGGCCAAGCCCGAGAGCACGACCTGAGCCGCCCATGACGCGGGGCACCTCCTCCCGGGGAAGGGGCGAGCAGGGGCCGGGCTGCCGCCCGGCGGCCCAGGCGGGTAGTGTCCAGCCCATGTCCCGCCATGTCGCGATCGTCACGGATTCCACGGCCTATCTGCCGCAGCGGACGATGGAGCGGCACGGCATCACCGCGGTGCCCCTGACCGTGGTCCTGGGAGACCAGGCGCTGGAGGAGGGCACCGAGATCTCGGCGCGCTCCCTCGCCCTGGCGTTGCAGAAGCGCAAGCCGGTGACGACGTCCCGGCCCAGCCCCGAGGTCTTCGCCGAGACGTACAGGAAGGTGGCCGAGGCGGGAGCCACGGCCATCGTCTCGCTGCATCTGTCCGCCGAGTTCTCCGGTACCTACGACGCTGCGGTACTCGCCGCGAAGGACGCTCCGGTGCCGGTGCGGGTAGTGGACACCGGCATGGTCGCGATGGCCCTCGGCTTCTGTGCCGTCGCGGCCGCGGAGGCGGCCGAGGCGGGCGATCCGGTGGAGGAGGTGGTGGCGGCCGCCGAGAAGCGCGCCGCGGGAACGTCCGCGTACTTCTACGTCGACACCCTCGACTATCTGCGCAGGGGCGGCCGTATCGGCGCCGCGCAGGCGCTGCTGGGCTCCGCGCTCGCCGTGAAGCCCCTCTTGAAGCTGGACGGCGGCCGTATCGACATGCTGGAGAAGGTGCGGACGGCGTCGAAGGCGATCGCCCGGCTGGAGGAGATCGTCGTCGAACGTGCCGGTACGGGCCGGGTCGACATCGCGGTGCATCATCTGGCGGCACCGGACCGGGCGTCGGACCTTGCCGACCGCCTGCGCGAGCGGCTGCCGGGTCTCGGGGAACTGCACGTCAGTGAGGTGGGCGCGGTGATCGGGGCGCACACCGGGCCGGGGCTGCTGGGGGCCGTGGTCTCGCCTCGGTGAGAGCTGGTTCTGTCCCACGTGTGGGTGACGGAGTTATCCACAACTGCTGGGTAATCCACGGGAATTGACCAAGATCAACATAATGTCGCGGCGGTGCCTAACGTCGTCGGCATGACCTCACTTCGATCACCTTCTCGCACAGCTTCCGCGACGAGCGGCCCTGGTCGCGCCCCCGCGTCCGACGGCCGGGCGCAGCGCCGTCACGCCCGCCGGGTCCGGCGCGGCCATGCCTCGGCGGAGGCGGTGCGGTTGCGAGCGGAGAGACTCTTCGCCGAGCCACAAACCCCGCCTCCCTCGCCGCGGTTGGACGTGGCGGCCGCGGATGTGCCGCTGTTGCCGGGAAGCAAGGGAGGGGGCGGCGGTGGGGCGCGTCCGGCTCCGCCGCCCGTGCCGGGATGGGCCCGGCGGGAGGAGACCTGGGAAGGGGCTGCCGGGGAGGCCCCGGAGGAGGCGGAGGCCGCCTCGAAGGGGGTGGCGCGGGCCGGACCTTCGCGGCGGGAGCGGGTGGGCCTTGCCGTACGGGAGCGGTTGCCCGTGTGGCTCCAGTCGCGGTGCGGGCTCGAACGGCGGGGCGTGGTCGCGCTCGTCGTGGTTCTCGCCGTCGCCGTGGTCTTCGCCGCGCAGCACTTCTGGGCGGGGCGGACGCGGCCCGTCGAGGCGCCGGACGTCGTGCGCTCGGCGGGCACGGCCTCCGAACACGGGGCGCGACCGGTTCCCTCGCCGGGGACCCCGGCCGAGGCGGGGCGCACACCAGCGGGCGGGAGCGGTGCGGCCGGTGCGGTGACCGGTGCGGGTGGTGGCGCGATCGTCGTCGACGTCAGCGGGAAGGTCCGCCGTCCCGGCGTGCACCGGCTCCCCGCCGGGTCCCGGGTGGCCGACGCGCTGCGGGCCGCGGGCGGGGCCAGGCCCGGTGCGGACATGGGCGGCCTCAACCGCGCGCGGTTCCTGATGGACGGTGAGCAGGTGGTGGTCGGAGAGCCGGCCGCGGCCACCGGTCCGGGCGGAGCCGGTGCCGCGGCGGGGTCGGGTCCGGTGGGAGCCGGGCCGGGGGCGGCCGCCACGGGTCCCGTGGGGCTGAACACGGCGACCGCGGAGCAGCTCGACGAACTGCCAGGGGTCGGTCCCGTGTTGGCGCAGCACATCATCGACTACCGCACTGAGCACGGCGGTTTCCGCTCCGTCGAAGAGCTCCGAGAGGTCAACGGCATCGGCGACCGACGCTTCGCCGATCTCCAGGATCTCGTACGGCCATGACGCCGCGATCTCGGGCCGGGGGCGCGCGTGCGGCGGTCCACGTCTCGTCGGGCCACCGCCTCGGCGCCGCGCACCCCCGGCAGGAGGGGCCGGTCGATCTCCGCCTGGTGCCACCCGCGTTGGCGGCGTGGGTGACGGCCGCGCTCATGCTGGACGCGCCGCCACGGTGGGCGGTCGTCACGGTGGCGGCCTGTGTGGCGGTGGCGGGCGCGTTGCTGGTCACGTGGACGGCTGGGATCGGGGCCGGCCCCGCGCCCCCGGGCGGGACCCCGGGTGGGCGGCGGGGGTGGTCGCCGCGAGGGCGGGGCGCCGGTCGGCGGTGTGCCCGGGGGCGGTTGTCGGTGGCCGCGACCCTGCTCTGTGCCGCCGCCTCCGCGGGCTCCACGGCGTTGCACGGGGCGGATCTGCACCGTGGCCCGATCCCCGCCCTGGCGAGCGAATTCGCCGAGGTGGAGGCGGAGCTGGAGGTCACGTCCGACCCTCGGCGCGTCCGGCCCCGCGTCGCGAGCGCCCACGCGATGCCGCCCACTGTCGTTCTGGACGCCGACGTTGTCCGTGTCACGGAGGCGGACGGCACGGTGGCTGTGACACGGACACCGGTGCTTGTCGTGGTGCGGGGTGAGGCCTCGGGGCCCGCGAGGCCTCCGTACCTGCCGGGTGGCCGGGGTGCGGGAGTGAGGGCGCCGGGCGGCCGGCCGGCGGGCGCCAGTCGTCCCGGCGACCCCTGGCTCACGCTGCTGCCCTCCACGCGGCTACGGGCGCAAGGGAGGTTGGCGCCGCCGTTGCCGGAGGGGGACAGGGCCGCGGCGGTGTTCAGGGTGTCGGGAGAGCGGCCGCCGCGGGTGGTCGGGGCGCCGTCCGGGGCACAGCGGCTCGCCGGGGAGTTGCGGGGCGGGCTGCGCGAGGCCACGGAAGGCCTGCCGGCCGACGCCCGCGCGCTGCTGCCGGGGCTGGTGGTCGGGGACACCTCACGGGTGCCCACCGAGCTTGAGCAGGCGTTCAAGGACACCGACCTGACGCACTTGCTCGCCGTCAGCGGTGCGAATCTCACGATCGTCCTCGTGCTGCTCATCGGGCCGCCCGGCACGGCCCAGCGGGTCGAACGACGGGGCCTCGCACCGAAGATGGGCATCCCACTGCGCACGACCGCGCTGCTGGGCGGGCTGCTCACCCTCGGCTTCGTCATCGTCTGCCGACCGGACCCGAGCGTGCTGAGGGCGGCGGCCTGTGGGCTGATCGCACTCCTCGCCATCGCCACCGGCAGACGCAGATCGCTGATCCCGGCGCTGGCCGCCGCTGTGCTGCTGCTCGTCCTGTACGACCCTTGGCTGGCCCGTCGCTACGGCTTCTTGCTCTCCGTACTCGCCACCGGAGCCCTGCTCACCCTGGCGCCACGCTGGAGTGCGGCGCTACGCCGACGCGGGATGCCACCGCGGTGCGCCGACGCGCTGGCCGCCGCGGCCGCGGCGCAGGCGGTGTGCGCGCCCGTCGTCGCCGTCCTCGCCGCCCGGGTGAGTCTGGTAGCGGTGCCGTGCAATCTGCTCGCGGAGTTCGCGGTCGCGCCCGCCACCGTGCTCGGCTTCGCCGCGCTGGCCTCGGCGCCGGTGGCGATGCCGGTCGCCGAGGCGCTGGCGTGGGGCGCGAGTTGGCCCACCGAGTGGATCGCGGAGATCGCCCGCACCGGCGCGGCGCTGCCCGGCAGCGGCATCGACTGGCCGGGCGGTTGGCACGGCGGCCTGCTGCTCGCGCTCGCCACGGTGGTGCTCGTCCTGGCGGGCCGGGGACTCGCCCGGCGTCCGTGGCTCGCCGGGGCCTGCGCCCTGCTCCTCCTCCTGGCGATCGTCCAGCCGCCTCCCCTCACCCGGGTGATCGCGGGCTGGCCGCCGCAGGGGTGGCGCATGGTGATGTGCGACGTGGGCCAGGGTGACGCCACGGTGCTGGCGGCGGGGGAGGACACGGGGGTGGTTGTCGACGCGGGGCCCGACCCGGTGGCGGCCGATCGGTGCCTTCGCTCGCTCGGCATCACCCGGGTGCCGCTGGTGCTGCTCACGCACTTCCACGCCGACCACGTCGCGGGGCTGCCGGGAGTGCTGCGGGGGCGTGAGGTGGGGGTGATCCAGACGACGGGATTCCAGGAGCCGCCGGAGCAGGCGGAGTTCGTGAGGGAGCAGGCGGCCGCCGAGAGGGTTCCGGTGACCCGGGCCGTGGCGGGCGAGCGGCGGCGCGCGGGACCCTTGGACTGGCAGGTCCTCTGGCCCCCGGCGGGCCCGGCGCCGCCCCCCGAGGGGCCGAACGACGCGAGCGTGACGCTGCTCGTGCGCACCGCGGGAGTGAGTCTGCTGCTCCTCGGGGACCTGGAGCCGCCCGGCCAGCGTGCCCTGCTGCGCAGCCCGGCCGCCGCGTCGCTCGCCTCCGTGGACGTCCTCAAAGTGGCCCATCACGGTTCGGCCCACCAGGATCCGGAGCTCCTGCGCAGGGCGGCGCCGAGGCTGGCGCTGATCTCCTGCGGCGCGGACAACTCGTACGGCCACCCCGCGCCCGTCACGGTCGCGGCCCTGCGGGCGGGCGGGGCCCAGGTGCTGCGCACGGACGTGGACGGCTCGGTCGCGGTGGTGGCTTCCGGCGCGCGGGCGTCGCCCCGGCTGGAAGCGGCCACGCGGCCGCCGCCCTAGCCGAGGCGAGCCGATCCGAGCGATGACACCCCGAGCGATGACACCCCGGGCCATGACACCCCGGGCCATGACACCCCGGGCCATGACACCCCGGGCCATGACACCCCGGGCCGATCCGAGCTGTGGCGCCTCGCGCCGCTACCGCCGGGAACACCGCTTGACCTGGCAAAACGAGAAAGGAGGGGCGATCAATTCGGGCTACTCGCGACACTTCCAGCGCATCGCCAGCATTCCCGCGATGTACGGCCGTGTTGCATCGAATGCCGCAACGGTGATCGAATGCCTCTTCGTTGCAGTTTGCAGGTGTTGTCAAGGAACGCGGGGGTGTGTCGCGCGTGATCGGCCGTTGGCTGGGAAACCGTACGAATCGGGTGGGACGGACGGGACCCATGTCGGCGTTCACGGTTCCGCCGAACGCGGGGGTGCTCAGCTGCCGGGTGCTCGACCCCGTCAACGAGCCCGTGCGGAACGCGGAATTCGCCGTCAGTGACGCGATGGGCCGCAAGGTGGTCGGTGGCGGGACGGATCCCTACGGGTCGTTCGTCACCACCGTTCCGGCGGGGGACTACCGGCTCATGGTCTCGGCGGAAGGGTTCACTCCGTACCGGGCGAGTGCCACGGTCGGCGAGGAGGCTCATGCCTCGCTCGGCGATGTGACGCTCCAGGTCGCCCAGCCCCCGGCGCTTCCCGAGCCCGGCGACTGGGAGGTCGACCCCCTGCACTCCTCCGTCGGCTTCACCGCCAGACACATCGGTCTCGCCCGGATCCACGGCCGGTTCAACAGCTTCGCGGGCGCCATCCGGATGGGGGAGCGCATGGAGGACTCCGCGATGCACGTCGTCATCGACGCGGCCTCCATCGACACGGGGGTGCAGATGCGCGACGACCATCTGCGCTCCGGTGACTTCCTCGACGTGGGGCGGTTCCCGACGATGGAGTTCTACAGCGACCGTTTCGTGCACAAGGGCGGCAGCCGTTGGGCCATATCCGGCGGTCTGACGCTGCACGGCGTGACGCGCACGGTCACTTTGGACACCGAGTATCTCGGGGTCGGTCAGGGGCTGGAGGGCGAGACCCGCGTGGCCTGCCGCGCCACCACCGAACTGCACCGCGACGACTTCACGATCACCTGGCAGACGATGCTGGCGCGCGGTATCGCCGCTGTCGGGCACAGCATCACGATCGACCTCGACATCCAGGTCATCCCCAAGGCCTAGGGACTCCTCGGGCCTAGGGGGCCTCCAGCCAGCCCTCGTGCTCGGCGGCCAGTTCGTCGAGCGCGGCGGGGTCCAGGCGGGACTCGGGGTCCTCGACCACGACCAGCCACTGGGCGTCCTCGGCGTCGTCCTCACCAGCCAACGCGTCCCGGACGAGCTGGGGCTCCTCGGCGATGCCGAAACGGTCGGGGAGTTCTTCGGCGACTTCCTCCGCGGCATCGCGGTCGGGCAGCACCAGGACATGTCGTACGTCGTTCACCGGTCCATTCTCCGATACCGGAAACGGCTCCCGGGAGCGGCGTCCGGAAACGGCGTCCGGGACCGGCGTCCGGGATCGGCTGTCAGTGGCGCGTGGGATGCTTGACCGCGATGGCCAGGAAGACAGCTCACGACGATCCGCTCGCTCCCCTCACGCTCGCCGTGGGGCAGGAGGACCTGCTCCTCGACCGTGCCGTCCAGGAGGTGGTGGCGGCCGCCCGTGCCTCCGACGCGGACACGGACGTGCGCGACCTCACCCCCGACCAGTTGCAGCCCGGCACGCTCGCCGAGCTGACCAGCCCCTCGCTCTTCGCCGAGCGCAAGGTCGTCATCGTGCGGAACGCGCAGGATCTGCCCGCCGACACGGTCAAGGACGTGAAGGGGTATCTCGGGGCGCCCGTCGAGGAGATCACCCTCGTCCTGCTGCACGCGGGCGGCGCCAAGGGCAAGGGCCTGCTCGACGCCGCGCGCAAAGCGGGCGCGCGCGAGGTCGCCTGTCCCAAGATGACCAAGCCCGCGGACCGGCTCGCGTTCGTGCGGAGCGAGTTCCGGGTGCTGGGGCGTTCGGCGACCCCCGAGGCGTGCCAGGCCCTGGTCGACTCGATCGGCAGCGATCTGCGTGAGCTGGCCTCCGCGGTGTCGCAGCTGGTGGCGGACGTGGAGGGCACGATCGACGAGGCCGTCGTCGGGCGGTACTACACGGGCCGGGCCGAGGCCTCCAGCTTCACGGTCGCCGACCGGGCGGTGGAGGGGCGGGCCGCCGAGGCGCTCGAAGCGTTGCGCTGGTCGCTGTCGACAGGGGTCGCCCCCGTCATGATCACCAGTGCCCTCGCGCAGGGCGTGCGCGCCATTGGCAAGCTCTCCTCCGCGCGGGGTGGGCGTCCGGCCGATCTCGCTCGGGAGCTGGGTATGCCGCCCTGGAAGATCGACCGGGTGCGTCAGCAGATGCGGGGGTGGACCCCGGATGGGGTGGCCTCGGCGATTGCCGCTGTCGCTGCGGCCGATGCGGGGGTCAAGGGCGGGGGCGACGACCCCGAGTACGCCTTGGAGAAGGCGGTCGTCGCCGTTGCGCGGGCGGCTCGGTCCGGACGCCGCTGACGCCCTTGCCGGGCCGGGGGCCTAGGCGGTTTCGTTTGGATCAATCGGTCCGGTTGAGGCCCTCGACCGCGTCGGCCTGGGCCACCAGAGCGGTGAACACCCGCTCCCAGGCGCCCTCTACGGCCCACATCCGCAGCCGGTTGCAGACACCCCGCCAGTTGCCGTTCCAGCATGCGGCAGAGGCCTGCAAAAGGGGGTCGAGTCGAGCCCACTCGTCATCAGAAAGACCACCCCGCCCGGGGTCCAGGCCGACGCAGACGTCGAGGGGCGGATCGACAGGAGTGTGGTGGGCGTGGATACGACGGCTGCCGCGCCCATCAGCATGCTCAAGGGTTCCGAGCCGCAGCGACTCACTTCGACAAGAGGGCGATTCGGTTGTGGCTCCGCTCCTGACATCGGCCACCGCGGCGGATGTCCCGATGGTGGCCTCAGTCGTCGGCGGCAACGATGAGCGTGATCCGCCCAGCCGAGCGGTCGATGAGCACGAACTCGTGGAAGTAGTCGTGCGCGCGTCCCCAGTCATGAATCGCATCATCACCGAGCTCGCTGAGGTAGTAGATGCCATCGGCTGCGGCCAGGCAGGCGAAGACCTCCCGCTGTAGATCTGCCTCCAGCTCGGTGGACACGTCCCGGAGCGGATCCATCCACCCCCGCAGGATCTGCACGGCCTTCTCCTGGCTGATGGGCTCGTACCGGTCCGGGGTGATCAACCCCAGCCAGTACGGACCGTGCCGGAGCCCGTCAGGCAGCACTCCACCACCTGCGTAGTCGTCCCGGAACTGGTCGTGCCCAATCAGTGCGGCAAGCAGCCCTCTATCGTCCATGGACTCCGCAGAGATGCGGAGCTGCTTGGTATCGATCCACCGAAACCCGTGCTCTTTGGGATCCGGGGCATAGCGTCGAAAGTTGATGAGGGTGTTTTCCTCGTGGGCGAGCCCGTTGTCCATGGCGTCAGCCTAGAAGGCAGCCGAGGTGGCCCCTCCGAAAGTCCCGGCGTGGTGCGCTTGTGCTGCCCGCCTCCCCGGAGTTCGTCGAAGTCGCCGCGGACGTGGACATGGACGTGGACCTGGGTCTTGACGGGGAGCTGGTCACATTTCGCGACGGCCGCCTGGACTTCGCGGCACTTCAGCAGCGGGCCCGCTGCATTGGATGCAACTCGCCACGTGCGGCGGCTCGCCGGGACGGGATCTGCATCCTCACGGCGGCCGTGGGCGGCGCACTCGTGGGTTGGCGCAATGCCCGTGGGCTATGAAGGGTCACCCGGGCGCGCGGCGCGGCTGCGGGTGGCGGGAGGGCACCTGCACGCAGACTCTGGGGATGGACTCAACGCGACGGGCTGTTCTGGCCGGGCTGTTGGCCGCGGGGCTTGTGCCCGGCGCGGCAGGAGGGGCCGCAGCGGTGGGGCCCCGGCCTCCCGCCTCGCTGTTGGGGGGTGAGATCCGTCGTCTGCCCACCTCGCGCAAGGTGCTGGCGCTCACGTTCAACGCCGCGTGGGACGAGAGCGGTGTTGACACTGTCCTGGCCGAGCTACGGTGCCGACGGCTCGCGGCGACATTCTTCCCGACCGGCCAGTTCGCCAGGGCGCATCCCAGGGCTGTGCGGGCCATGGGCGCTGAGCACGGGCTGGGCAACCACTCCTACAGCCACCCGTACTTCGACGACTTGAGCACCGGGCAACGAGAGCGGGAGGTGCGGCGTGCCGACATGGCGATCAGGGCCGCGGCCGGGACCGAGCCGCTTCCGTTCTTCCGCTTTCCCTACAGCTCCACCACGGCGAAGTCGGTCGCCGACGTCAACAGGCTTGGCTACGCGGCAATCGAGTTCACCACCGACACCAACGGCTACCTCGGTCCGGGGCGCGGCATGACCGTGGAACGCGTCGTCGAGCGGGCCGTCGATGCGTTCGGGCCGGGCGCCATCATCCAGATGCACGTGGGCAGCAGCACCGGTGACGGGATCGTGCTCGATGCCCAGGCGCTGCCCCGGATCCTTGACGCAGTGCGGGCGGAGGGCTACGGCGTCGTAGACCTACGCGAATTCCTGGTTTCGGAAGAGAGCGAAGGGGCCGCTCGCATCGGCGCCTGACGCCGGACACATGTCGCCCTTCGGGCGCCGAACTGACCGATAGGACGTAGGTGGGCGCCGGCGTCGAAGGTCTCGTGATCCGGGGGAGCGGTCGGCGGTATCTGCCGGGAGCCGGCTTGAAAAGACAACCTCCCAGGCCCAGGCCCAGGCCCCAGACCGCACGCCCCAGGCCCCAGACTCCAGGCCACAGACCCCAGACACAGCAATGCCCCCGGAGTGGGCCGGGGGCACTGTCGCAGCGTGGCGTACTGCGTGGTCTGTCCGCGATTCGAGGTAGAGGGCTCGAATTACCCTCGCGGGAGGATTGATCAGCTCCCCGGCGTACTAGGTGTACAGGGCGTACTAGCCGGGGTAAAGGCTTCAGCCCTTGAGGGTCGCGGCCTTCGTCGCAAGCGCCGACTTCTTGTTGGCGGCCTGGTTCTTGTGGATGACACCCTTGGAGACGGCCTTGTCGAGCTGGCGCGTGGCCTCACGCGTGAGCTCGGCGGCCTTCTGGGCGTCACCGGCGGCAACGGCCTCGCGGGCCTTGCGGATCGCGGTCTTCAGGGAAGACTTGACCGCCTTGTTGCGCTGACGCGCCTTCTCGTTGGTCTTGATCCGCTTGATCTGGGACTTGATGTTCGCCACGAAAGAGCCTTTTCAGGTTCAGGTACTGCAGAGGTACTGCAGATGAGTGTTATGACACGCGCCTCGACGCTTGAGAGGGCTACGAGACACAGCTGCCCACGGTACCAGCCACCGTCGGACCGGCCCAAACCGAGCGCAGTGCCCCACCCATGGGACGATGGAAGCTACGTATAGATCCGACCCGAGGCTACAGGCGCCTCAAGAGACAGGACCCTGCGTGCCCGCGACCCCTAACAATGTGCCCGAGCCGAGCCGTACCGACCCGGCTCTGATCCGCAATTTCTGCATCATCGCGCACATCGACCACGGCAAGTCCACGCTCGCCGACCGCATGCTCCAGCTCACCGGGGTGGTGGAGCAGCGGCAGATGCGTGCTCAGTACCTCGACCGCATGGACATCGAGCGCGAGCGCGGCATCACGATCAAGTCCCAGGCGGTGCGTCTGCCCTGGGCCCCGAACGAGGGCCCGGACCAGGGCAGTACCCACATCCTCAACATGATCGACACCCCGGGCCACGTGGACTTCACGTACGAAGTCTCGCGTTCGCTCGCGGCCTGTGAGGGTACGGTCCTCCTGGTCGACGCGGCCCAGGGCATCGAGGCGCAGACTCTCGCCAACCTGTACCTGGCGATGGAGAACGACCTCAAGATCATTCCGGTCCTCAACAAGATCGACCTGCCGGCCGCCCAGCCGGAGAAGTTCTCCGAGGAGCTGGCCAACCTCATCGGCTGCGACCCCGCCGACGTCCTGAAGGTCTCCGCGAAGACCGGCATGGGTGTCGAGGCGCTGCTCGACAAGGTCGTCGCCGAGATCCCGCCGCCGGTCGGCGTCGCCGACGCCCCCGCGCGCGCGATGATCTTCGACTCGGTCTACGACTCCTACCGCGGCGTCGTGACGTACGTACGAGTGGTCGACGGCCAGCTCAACAAGCGCGAGCGGATCCGGATGATGTCCACCGGGGCCACGCACGAGCTGCTTGAGATCGGTGTGTCGTCCCCCGAGATGACCCCGGCCGACGGCATCGGCGTCGGCGAGGTGGGCTACATCATCACCGGCGTGAAGGACGTCCGTCAGTCCAAGGTCGGTGACACGATCACCTCCCTGCACAAGGGCGCCACCGAGGCCCTCGGCGGTTACAAGGACCCGAAGCCGATGGTGTTCTCGGGTCTGTATCCGCTGGACGGCTCGGAGTACCCGGACCTGCGCGAGGCCCTCGACAAGCTCCAGCTCAACGACGCCGCGCTGGTGTACGAGCCGGAGACCTCGGCCGCGCTCGGCTTCGGCTTCCGCGTCGGCTTCCTGGGGCTGCTGCACCTGGACGTGATCCGGGAGCGTCTGGAGCGCGAGTTCGGGCTCGACCTGATCGCCACCGCCCCCAACGTGGTCTACCGCGTGATCATGGAGGACGGCACCGAGCACACGGTCACCAACCCGAGTGAATTCCCCGAGGGGAAGATCGACGAGGTCTACGAGCCCGTCGTGCGCGCCACGATCCTCGCGCCCAGCGAGTTCATCGGCTCGATCATGGAGCTGTGCCAGAACCGGCGCGGCGTCATGCTCGGCATGGACTACCTCTCCGAGGACCGCGTCGAGATCCGCTACACCCTGCCGCTCGCCGAGATCGTCTTCGACTTCTTCGACCAGCTGAAGTCAAAGACCCGCGGGTACGCCTCGCTGGACTACGAGCCCACGGGCGAGCAGTCGGCCCAGCTCGTCAAGGTCGACATCCTGCTGCACGGCGACAAGGTCGACGCCTTCTCGGCGGTCACGCACAAGGACCAGGCGTACGCGTACGGCGTGCGGCTCGTCGCCAAGCTGCGCGAGCTGATCCCGCGGCAGGCCTTCGAGGTGCCGGTGCAGGCCGCGATCGGCTCCCGGGTCATCGCCCGCGAGACCATCCGCGCCATCCGCAAGGACGTCCTCGCCAAGTGCTACGGCGGTGACATCTCCCGTAAGCGCAAGCTCCTGGAGAAGCAGAAGGAGGGCAAGAAGCGGATGAAGATGGTCGGCTCCGTCGAGGTGCCGCAGGAGGCCTTCATCGCGGTGCTCTCCAGCGACGACAGCGGCCCGGGCAAGGCGAAGAAGTAGCTCCCCGTGAAGGAGTAGCCTCCCCGGTCGCGGTTCTGCCGCTGCCACGCGGGCCCGGTGCGTACGACGTGCCGGGCCCGTTCGTGTGAGCGTCCGGGGGATTTCGGTGTCCGGAGGAAGTGAGGGGCAGCTGCCCCTTACGCACCGGGCGTCGGCGCTCTACTCTGATCTCCACTCGCAGGTTACTCGCAAGTTAAACAAGTGGCCGACAGGGCAGCAGCAGACATAAGAAGCAGAGCCGCCGCCAGCCAGATCGCCGCACCGTCGTGGGCCCGGAGGATGTCGTGAGCGACACACAGACCTTGATCGAGAACCGTCCGCCCTCGGTGGCGCATCTCTTCCTGGAGCGCGTGGCGGCCACGCCGGACGGCGAGGCCTACCGCTACCCGGTCCCGGCCCCGTCCGGCGAGGGCCCCGACGTCTGGAAGGCGCTCAGCTGGTCGCAGGCCGCCGACCGCGTCTACGCCATCGCCGCGGGCCTCATCGGGCTGGGGCTGCGCCCCGAGGACCGGGTGGCCCTGGCCAGCTCCACGCGGGTCGAGTGGATCCTGTCCGACCTCGGCATCATGTGCGCGGGCGCGGCCACCACGACCGTCTATCCGCAGACCAACGCCGAGGAGTCCGCGTACATCCTCGCCGACTCCGACAGCCGGGTGCTGATCGCCGAGGACGCGGCCCAGCTCGCCAAGGCGCGCGAGAAGCGGGCCGAGCTGCCCGAGCTGCGGCACGTCGTCGTGATCGACCCCGAGGGCGTGAGCGGCGGCGAGGGCGACCCCGAGGGCTGGGTGCTCACGCTCGCCGAGCTGGAGGCCCGGGGCGCCGCCCACCTGGAGAAGAACCCCGAGGCCGTCAAGGAGCGGGTCGCGGCGATCACCAAGGAGCAGCTCGCCACGATCATCTACACCTCCGGCACCACGGGCCGCCCCAAGGGCGTGCGCCTGCCGCAGGACAACTGGTCGTACATGGCGAAGGCCATCGCCGCGACCGGCCTCCTCGGCCCCGACGACGTGCAGTACCTGTGGCTGCCGCTCGCGCACGTCTTCGGCAAGGTGCTGACCTCCGGGCAGATCGAGCTGGGGCACGTCACCGCCGTCGACGGCCGCGTGGACAAGATCATCGAGAATCTGCCGGTGGTGCAGCCGACGTACATGGCGTCCGTGCCCCGCATCTTCGAGAAGGTCTACAACGGCGTCGCGGCCAAGGCCAGGGCCGCCGGTGGAGCCAAGTACAAGATCTTCCTGTGGGCCGCCGACGTCGCTCGCGAGTACGCGAAGGTCAGCCAGGACAACTTCCGCAGGACCGGCAACGCCTCGGTGCCCTTCGGGCTGCGGGCCAAGCACAAGGTCGCCGACTCGCTCGTCTACTCCAAGCTGCGCGAGGCCTTCGGCGGGCGGCTGCGCGCCGCCGTCTCCGGATCGGCCGCGCTCGCGCCCGACATCGGATACTTCTTCGCGGGCGCCGGCATCCACGTCCTGGAGGGCTACGGCCTCACCGAGACCTCCGCGGCCTCCTTCGTGAACCCCGGCGAGGCCTACCGCACCGGCACCGTCGGCAAGCCGCTGCCCGGCACCGAGGTGCGCATCGCCGACGACGGCGAGATCCTGCTGCGCGGCCCCGGCATCATGGAGGGCTACCACGGCCTGCCGGAGAAGACGGCCGAGGTCCTGGAGTCCGACGGGTGGTTCCACACCGGCGACATCGGCGAGCTGTCCGTCGACGGCTATCTGCGGATCACCGACCGCAAGAAGGACCTCATCAAGACCTCCGGCGGCAAGTACATCGCGCCCGCCGAGGTCGAGGGCCAGTTCAAGGCCGTGTGTCCGTACGTCTCCAACATCCTGGTGCACGGCGCCGACAAGAACTTCTGCACCGCGCTGATCTCCCTCGACGAGCCCGCGATCCTGGCCTGGGCCGAGGAGAACGGCCTGGGCGGCAAGTCCTACGCCGAGGTCGTCGCCGCCCCCGCCGCGGTCGAGCTGGTCGAGGGCTATGTGAAGCAGCTCAACGAAGGCCTCCAGCGCTGGCAGACCATCAAGAAGTTCCGCCTCCTGCCGCGCGACCTGGACGTCGAGCACGGCGAGCTGACGCCCAGCCTGAAGCTGAAGCGCCCGGTCGTCGAACGGCAGTACAAGCACCTGATCGACGAGATGTACGCGGGTTCACGCGAGGCCTGAAGCCCGCCCGTCCCGCCGGACACGCCCTAGTGGCCGCGTCCGTGGCGCATCTCCTGTACCAGCTTCTCCATGTGCGTCACATGGTGGCGCAGCTCCAGGACGTCCTTGAGGCTGCTCGCCGCCATGTGCGCCTCGATCGCGGACAGGCGCGCGGCCAGCTCGTCGAACTGGAGCTGCTCGCGGGCCAGTATCCGCTCCAGCTGGCGGTTCTTGCGGTGCAGTTCCAGGAAGACCGTGACCTTGGCGCGCAGCACCCAGGGGTCGAACGGCTTGGTGAGGAAGTCCGCGGCGCCCGTCGCGTAGCCCCGGAAGGCGTACCCGGCGTCGTGGTCGGTGCCCGTCAGGAAGATGATGGGCACGTCCTTGGTCTGGTCGAGGCGTTTGATGTTCGCCGCGGTCTCGAAGCCGTCCATGCCCGGCATCCGTACGTCCAGGAGGATCACGGCGAACCGCTGCCGCAGGATCGCCTTCATCGCCTCCTCTCCCGAACGGGCCCGCACCAGCGGCTCGTTCAGGGACCCGAGGACTGCTTCGAGGGCCATCAGATTGTCCTCCATGTCGTCGACAAGGAGGATGCTCGCTCGGTGGTCGGTCAGGGGCTCTGCACTCATATCAAGGGTGTCTCAATCGGTTGCCGGCGAAGCGGCGCTCTCTCCTGGAGAGCCGGCCTGCTCCGGGGCGGGGGAGGCCGGATCGGGGGGCACGGACCGTTCACCGGTGGTCGCGCTCTCCGGATCCAGCAGGGTGCAGACGACACCGAGGAGCTGATCCACGTCCACGGGCTTGGGGACGTAGTCGGTGGCGCCCTGGGAGATGGCCTTCTCGCGGTCTCCCGGCATGGCCTTCGCGGTGAGGGCCACGATGGGCAGGCCCCGCCAGCGGGGACTGCGGCGGATGGCGGCCATGGTCTCGTAGCCGTCCATCTCCGGCATCATGATGTCCATCAGGACGATGTCGACGTCAGGGTTGCGCTCCAGGGTCTCGATGCCCTCGCGGCCGTTCTCCGCGTACAGGACGGGCATGCCGACGCGGCTCAGTACGTGGGTGAGCGCGAAGACGTTGCGGATGTCGTCGTCGACGATCAGCACCCGGCGGCCCGGCAGTAAGCGGCCCGCGCGGCCTTCCTTCCACTCCTCCAGCTTGGTGGGGGTGGGCCAGCTGTCGTCGGGTTCGAGGCTGGTGTGCGGCCGCTGCACGGCGTGCTCCTGCGGCTTCGGCAGGTGCTGGATGTGGGACGCGGCGTACGCGATGGCGGCCGCGCCGTGGCCCGGGTGCACCACGGGCACGTACAGCGAGAAGGTGGAGCCCTGGCCGGGGTTGCTCTCGGCGGTGATGCGGCCGCCGAGCAGGCCGGCGATCTCACGGCTGATGGAGAGGCCGAGGCCGGTGCCGCCGTACTTGCGGTTGGTGGTGCCGTCGGCCTGCTGGAACGCCTCGAAGATCACCGGCAGTTGCTCGGCCGGGATGCCGATGCCGGTGTCGCTGACGGCGAAGCAGAGCAGGTCGTCGTTGTCGTGGAGCAGCCGGTCGCCCGCGGTGTTGGTGACACGGCTGACCCGCAGTTCGACCCTGCCCGCCGAGGTGAACTTGACCGCGTTCGACAGGAGGTTGCGCAGGATCTGCTGGAGACGCTGCTCGTCCGAGAACATCTCGCGCGGGACGTCCTCGCCGACCGACACGTCGAAGGCCAGGCCCCGGTCCAGGGTGAGCGGGCGGAACGTCGCGTGGACGTAGTCGAGAACCTTGATCAGCGGGAGCTTCTTGGGGCGTACGTCCATCCGGCCGGCCTCGATCTTCGACAGGTCCAGGATGTCGTTGATCAGCTGGAGGAGGTCGGAGCCCGAGCGGTGGATCGTCGTCGCGAACTGCACCTCCTGGTCGGACAGGTGTCCGTCCGGGTTGTCGGAGAGCAGCCGGGCCAGGATCAGCAGGGAGTTGAGCGGCGTACGCAGCTCGTGCGACATGTTCGCCAGGAACTCCGACTTGTACTGGGAGCTGGTGGCGAGCAGCGCCGCCTTCTCCTCCAGTTCGGCGTTGGAGCGGCGCAGCTCGGCCTGCTGGCGCTGGAGTTCGTCCGAGCGCTCCTGGAGCTGGGTGGCCAGGCGCTGGGACTCGCCGAGGAGGGACTCCGTACGGGAGTTGGCGATGATGGTGTTGATCGCGACGCCGATGGTGTTCACGAACTGGTCGAAGAAGGCCAGGTGGACGTCGGAGAAGCGGGAGAACGTGGCCAGCTCGATCACGCCGAGCAGCTTGTCCTCGAAGAGGATCGGGATGATCACGACGGTGGCGGGGGCCGCGTCGCCGAGCCCCGAGTGGATCTTGATGTAGTCCGGCGGGACGTTCTCCACGAGGATGCGCTTCTTCTCCAGCGCCGCCTGGCGCACCAGACCCTGCGCGGGCATCCCCCCGGTGTCGATCACCGAGTCCTGCGCCGCGCCGTACCCCGCGATGAAGGCGAGGCCCTTCGCCGTCACCTGGGTGGGCGCCGGACTCTCCGCGGTGTCGGGGTCGGCCAGGAAGAAGGCGCCGTACTGGGCGTTCACCAGCGGGGTCAGCTCCCGCAGGATCAGATCGGCGACCTCCATCAGATCGCGGTGGCCCTGCATCAGGCCCGCGAGGCGGGCGAGGTTGGACTCCAGCCAGTCCTTGGCGCGGGTGGTCTCGCGGAGGTTGGAGACCATGAGGTTGATGTTGTCCTTGAGGTCCGTGACCTCGCCGCGCGTCTCGACGGTGATGGCACGGGTCATGTCGCCCTGGGCCACGGCGGAGGCCACCTCGGCGATCGCGCGGACCTGGGTGGTGAGGTTCAGCGCCAGCTCGTTCACGTTCGTCGTCAGGCGCTTCCACGTGCCGTAGACCCCCTCGACCCGGGCCTGCCCGCCCAGCTGGCCCTCGGAGCCGACCTCCCGGGCCACGCGCGTGACCTCGGAGGAGAACGAGGAGAGCGTGTCCACCATGGTGTTGATGGTGGTCTTCAGCTCCAGGATCTCGCCGCGCGCGTCCACGTCGATCTTCTTGGAGAGGTCGCCCTGGGCGACGGCCGTGGCGACCTGCGCGATGTTGCGGACCTGGCCCGTGAGGTTGTCCGCCATGTAGTTGACGTTGTCCGTGAGGTCCTTCCACACGCCCGAGACGCCGAGGACCTGCGCTCGGCCGCCGAGCCGCCCGTCCGTGCCGACCTCGCGGGCCACGCGCGTCACCTCGTCGGCGAAGGCGCGCAGCTGCTCCACCATCGTGTTGACGGTGTCCTTCAGCTCCAGGATCTCGCCGCGCGCGGTGACCGTGATCATCTTGGAGAGGTCGCCGTTGGCGACGGCGGTGGTCACCTGGGCGATGTTGCGGACCTGCGAGGTGAGGTTCGACGCCATGAAGTTGACGTTGTCGGTGAGGTCCTTCCATACGCCGGACACGCCCCGCACCTGGGCCTGCCCGCCGAGATTGCCTTCCGTGCCGACCTCGCGGGCGACGCGCGTGACCTCGTCGGCGAAGGCGGAGAGCTGGTCGACCATGGTGTTGATCGTCGACTTCAGCTCCAGGATCTCGCCCTTCGCCTCCACCGTGATCTTCTTGCCGAGGTCACCCTGGGCGACGGCCGTCGACACGAGCGCGATGTTCCGCACCTGGGAGGTGAGGTTGTCGGCCATGAAGTTGACGTTGTCGGTGAGGTCCTTCCATACGCCGGACACGCCCCGCACCTGGGCCCGCCCGCCGAGATTGCCCTCGGTGCCGACCTCGCGGGCGACGCGGGTGACCTCGTCGGCGAAGGCGGAGAGCTGGTCGACCATCGTGTTCACCGTCGACTTCAGCTCCAGGATCTCGCCCCGGGCGTCGACGGTGATCTTCTGGCTCAGGTCGCCGTTGGCGACGGCGGTGGTCACCTGGGCGATGTTGCGGACCTGCGAGGTGAGGTTCGACGCCATGAAGTTGACGTTGTCGGTGAGGTCCTTCCACACGCCGGACACGCCCCGCGCCTGCGCCCGGCCGCCCAGCTGCCCCTCCGTGCCGACCTCGCGCGCCACCCGGGTCACCTCGGCGGCGAAGGCGGACAACTGCTCGACCATGGTGTTCACGGTCAGTTTCAGCTCCAGCAGCTCGCCGGTCGCCTCCACCGTCACCGTGCGCGTCAGGTCGCCCTGCGCCACCGCCGTGGTCACCAGGGCGATGTCCCGGACCTGGGCGGTCAGCCGGGACGCCATCGTGTTGACGGCCTCCGTCACGTCGCGCCAACTGCCCGAAAGCCCCCGCACCTTGGCGCGCCCGCCGAGCCGCCCCTCGGTGCCGACCTCGCGGGCGACGCGCGTGACCTCGCCGGTGAAGAGGGAGAGCTGGTCGACCATCGTATTGACGGCACGGCCCAGGCGGCGCAGATCACCCCGCAGCTCACGGCTGCCGTCGTGCAGGTCGACGCGCTGGGTGAGGTCGCCGCCCGCCACCGCGTTGAGCACCCGTGTGGCGTTGGCGGCCGGGGCCACCAGGGAGTCGAGCAGGGAGTTGGCCTCCTGGATGCGGGCGGCCCACCTGCCCTGCCCCGGACTCGCGGTGAACCGTTCGTCCAGGCGGCCGTGCCGGATGATCTCCCGGCGTACGCGGACCAGTTCACCGTCGAAGTGGAGTGAGCGGTCGAGCATTTCGTTGAAGACCGCGTACAGCTCGGCGGTGACGCCCTCGCCGGCCGGCGCCACCTTCGTGAAGTCCCCGTCCCGCGCGGCGCGCATGGCGGCCAGCAAGGTGCGCAGATCGTGGTCGGTGGCCGGGGCGGGCTCTGCCGCCCCGGCGGAGGGCGGGGGAGGCGCCGGGGCCGGAATCCGGCCGGGTCCGAGCGCGGGCGTAGCACTGTTCTCACTCATAGCGGCCCACTTCGGTGACTCGGTGCTTATGGGCGCGGCCAGTCTGTCACCCTGTCGGTGTCGCCTGAGGCGTATTCGCCCGAACTGCTCAGGAGCCGTACCGTGGGGTTCTTTCCCATGCAAGGGGAGGCCGAATTCCGTGCCTCCGCCAAGGACCCGGAAGGCTCCGGGCCGCCGGCGGTGGTGGGTACGTCGTTGCCCGGAAACCCGGAGACACCGGCCGACGCACGCCAGTTCGTACGCACGGCCCTCGCCGACTGGTCCGAGCTGGGCGTCCCCGCGGCGGCCGGTCTCACCGCCCGTGTCACCGACGACGCCGTGCTGCTGGTCAGCGAGCTGGTCACCAACGCCGTCGTGCACGCGGGTACGGACGTCGAACTGCTGTGCCGGCTCGACGAGGCCGGGCCGGGTGAGGACACGGACGCCCTCGTCATCGAGGTCTCCGACCACCACCCCTCCCGCGCCGTGCGCGGCGAGCCGAAGCCGCTGTCCAGCGGCACCCCCGAGTACGGGAGGGGGCTGCAACTCGTCGCGACCCTCTCCGAGTCCTGGGGCATCACCTACCGCACGGGCACCAAGACCGTCTGGGCCCGGCTGCCCGTCGAGGGCGTCCGGGCCGGCCACGAACCGGAGCCGTACGCGAGCGAGCAGACCCTCCAGCGCGGGCTGTGTGCCGCGGAGATCCTCGCGCCGCTGCCCAAGCGGGTCACCCACGACATGGAGTCGGTCAACCGCGGCGCGCTCAGCTTCCTCGCGGAGGCGTCCGACCTGCTCGCCGGGCAGTTCGACGAGGACCTGGTGGCCGCCCTCGCCGGACAGCTGCTCGTGCCGCGGCTCGCCGACTGGTGCGCGGTCTGGCTCGACGACGCCTCGGAGGGCCCGTCCCGCGCCGTCCCCGGCGCACCGGGCGCCCGGCTCGCCCGCGTCTGGCACACCAGCGAGCACCGCATGGAGGAGCTGCGCCGCGTCCTGGAGAAGGACCCGCCCCGGCTGCCCGAAGCGGCGGGCTCGGGCGCCTGCCCCGTCCCCTGGCCCGGCGACACGTCGGCGGGCGGGATGCCCGGCACGGCACTCGCGTACCGCCTGACCGCGGGCGGCCGCACGCTCGGTACGCTGCTGATCGGCAGGATCGGACTGATCCGCTTCCCCGACGAGGTCACCGGCCTCATCGAGGACTTCAGCCGCCGCGTCGCCCTCGCCGTCAGCACCGCCCGCCGCTACCAGCGCCAGGCCAACATCAGCCAGGTCCTCCAGCGCGGCCTGCTGCCCAGCAAGGTCGCCCAGATCCCCGGCGTACAGAGCGCTCTCGTGTACGAGCCGCGGGACAAGGGCGGGCCCGGCGGCGACTTCTACGACGTGTTCCAGGCGGGCGACGGACGCTGGTGCTTCGCGCTCGGCGACGTCCAGGGCAAGGGGCCCGAGGCCGCCGTCGTCATCGGCCTCGCCCGGCCCTGGCTGCGGCTGCTCGCCCGCGAGGGCTACCAGGTCGCCGAGGTCCTCGACCGCCTCAACCAACTGCTCCTCGACGACGCGACCGAGGCGGCGGACGCGGCGGCCGCGGTCGTCGCCGTCGCGGGCGGCCGGGGCGTGCCGTCCGACGGGGCCACCTCACGCTTCCTCTCCCTCCTCTACGGCGAGCTGATCCCGTACGAAGGGGGCGTGCGCTGCACCATCGCATGCGCCGGGCATCCGCTGCCGCTGCTCCTGTCGCCCGAGGGGGAGGTGCGGGCGGCGGCGTCCCCGCAGATGCTGCTCGGGGTCGTCGACGACGAGACGTACACGAGCGAGAGCTTCGACCTGCGGACCGGCGACACGCTGCTGTGCGTCACGGACGGCGTGACCGAGCGGCGCTCGGGGCGGCTCCAGTTCGACGACGGCGACGGCCTGGCGCAGGCCTTCGCCGACTGCGCGGGGCTCGACGCGGCGCTCGTGGCGGAGCGGATCCGGCGGCTCGTGCACGAGTTCTCGGAGCGGCCGCCGGACGACGACATGGCGTTGCTGGTGCTTCAGGCGGACTAGCTGCTGGTGCTTCAGGCGCACTGGTGGGGCTTGTTCCGCGGCGGACCGGGTGGGGGGGTGTCCCGCGGTGCGGGACAATCGACGTATGCCTTCCGCACTGCCCGATGGTGAGCCCATGCCCGAGGACGGCGCGCTGCCCGCGTCCGCCCTGGAGGGCGCGGCCTCCCGCCCCCTCGGCTTCTACCTGCACGTTCCGTACTGCGCCACGCGCTGCGGCTACTGCGACTTCAACACCTACACCGCGACCGAGCTGCGCGGCTCCGGCGGTGTGCTCGCCTCGCGCGACAACTACGCGGACACCCTCGTGGACGAGGTGCGCCTCGCCCGCAAGGTCCTCGGCGACGACCCGCGGCCCGTGCGGACCGTGTTCGTCGGGGGCGGTACGCCGACGCTGCTGGCCGCGGGGGATCTCGTACGCATGCTGGCGGCAGTCCGGGACGAGTTCGGGCTCGCGGACGACGCGGAGATCACGACCGAGGCGAACCCGGAGTCGGTCGACACGGCGTATCTGAGTGAGCTGCGCGAGGGAGGCTTCAACCGCGTCTCCTTCGGTATGCAGAGCGCGCGACAGCACGTGCTGAAGGTGCTCGACCGTACCCATACGCCGGGCCGGCCCGAGGCGTGCGTCGCCGAGGCGCGGGCGGCGGGCTTCGACCATGTCAACCTCGACCTGATCTACGGCACGCCGGGGGAGACGGACGAGGACTGGCGGGCCTCGCTGGACGCGGCGATCGGGGCCGGTCCTGACCACGTCAGCGCGTACGCCCTGATCGTGGAGGAGGGTACGCAGCTGGCGCGGCGGATCCGGCGCGGCGAGGTCCCGATGACGGACGACGACGTCCACGCGGACCGGTACCTGATCGCGGACGAGGTGCTGGGGGCCGCGGGCTTCGAGTGGTACGAGGTCTCCAACTGGGCCACCTCCGAGGCGGGGCGGTGCCTGCACAACGAGCTGTACTGGCGGGGCGCCGACTGGTGGGGGGCCGGGCCCGGGGCGCACAGCCACGCCGGGGGCGTGCGCTGGTGGAACGTGAAACATCCCGGGGCGTACGCGTCGGCCCTCGCGGCGGGGCGGTCGCCGGGGGCCGGGCGAGAGGTGCTGTCCGCGGAGGACCGCAGGGTCGAGCGGATCCTGCTGGAGCTGCGGCTCCGCGAGGGCTGCCCGCTTTCCCTCCTCAAGGAGGCGGGGCTCGCGGCTGCGCGCCGGGCGCTGGCGGAGGGGCTGCTGGAGCCTGGGCCCTACGCGGGCGGGCGTGCGGTGCTTACGTTGCGGGGGCGCTTGTTGGCGGACGGGGTGGTACGGGACCTGGTCGACTGATGCGGGCGGGGCGCCTGAGGCTGCGGCTTTAGCTCTGCGCCTCCACCGCCTCTGCCCGTCGGGGGCGCCCGGCGCTCACTCTCCCACCAGCCCGCCCGCTCGGTCTCCGGGTGGGCTCTGCGGGAGTGGTTGATGCGGGGTAAACGGGCGGGTGGGTGGGAGAGGCCGTGAAAGTGCCCCGAGGCCAGGTCCCGCTAGGGCCTGTCCGGTGGGTCGTGTGACTGGCTTGTGTCTTGATCGTTCATCTCAGCGTGGGGCGAGGCGATCTGACTGATGCTGATGGCACGTGGGAGAGGGTTCTGCGGGCTGTCCAGGCTGATGCCGACGCGACCGGCGGTATCGACTGGTCGATGGTGAGCGTGGACTCCACGGTGTGCCGGGCTCACCAGCATGCCGCGGGCGCTCGCAGGGAGGCGCCACGCACTCCGGGGAAGGGCAGCCGTCCGGTGCAGCACCGTCCCGACGAGGGCCTGGGCCGTTCCCGGGGCGGGCTGACGGCGAAGATCCCCGTAGTCGGTGAGGGCGGATTGCGGCCGTTGGCCACGCTGGTCACTCCGGGGCAAGGGGGGTGACGCGCCGGAGATGGCTCCGGTCCTGGAAGCGAGTGAGGGTGCATCGCCGGCCGGTGGCGGTCCTCGTACTCGCCCCGGTCATCTGGGCGGCGACAAAGCCTACTCGTCGCTCCGGAATCGCCGATATCTGCGGCGCAGGCAGATCAAGCACACCATTTCCGGGCGAAAGGGCCAACGGGCCAGCCGGAAGCGGCGCGGCAGCGCGGGCGGCAGGCCCACCGGCTTCGACACTACGGTCTACAAGCGTCGCAACGAGGTGGAGCGGCTGATCAACCGGTTGAAGAATTATCGGGCCGTGGCCACCCGCTTCGACAAGAGAGCGTACGTGTTCCATGGCAGCGTGACCGTCGCTTCCGTACGCCTTTGGATTCGTCCCTGATCAGGTGGGCCGATGTCTAAGAAGCGTCTGCTGGGTGCAGCACCGGGCCCCTCCAGCCGTCGCTCACCCACTGAGACTGGAGCAGCCGGAAGGGCCGTCGGCGGCGGGGCTACTGGTTGAAGATGACGGAGCGGAACTTCAGGCCCTCGCCGCCGAAGCCGCTGTACGCCCTCAGGGAGAAGGACTCGCCCTCGCATTCGAGGTCGCTATAGACGGTGACGATGCTGTTGGTGCGGTTACGCGGGGAGTGCGCGGGAGTCGCGCTCGGGTCGGCGACCTCGGCCAGGTCGATGCACTCGCGGCCCTTGGGGTCGTTGAGCCTGGCCTCGATGGTCTTGCCGTCGCGGTTGTAGGTGAAGACGAACTGGCCGGTCGCGGCGTTGGCGGAGGTGGGCAGGGTGACGACGAGCGCGAGCGCGCCCAGGGCGGCGGCGAGGGAAGTACGGAAACGCATGAGGGCATCCTTAGACGGAGGGGTGGATTCCTCCCCAGGCTGTCCATGCCACCACCGACTCAAGACGGGGAGCAGCGAGCTTTCACCCGTTCGCGAACGCCGAAACCTTTCCGCAGCGGCCATGTGGGGGAACCCGGTTCACACCCCGGCCACTGATCTATCGGACAGGCCCTAGGGGAGCGTGACGAAGTCGATCAGTTCCTCGACGCGGCCGAGGAGCGCCGGCTCCAGGTCCTTGTAGCTGCGCACCGAGCCCAGGATCCGCTGCCACGCCGCCCCCGTGTTCGACGGCCAGCCCAGCGCCTCGCACACGCCCGTCTTCCAGTCCCGCCCCCTCGGCACCCTGGGCCACGCGTCGATGCCGACCGAGGACGGTTTCACCGCTTCCCACACGTCGATGTAGGGGTGGCCGACCACCAGGGCGTGCGCGCCGGTGACCTGGGCCGCGATGCGGGACTCCTTGGAGCCGGGGACCAGGTGGTCCACCAGGACGCCGAGGCGCGCGTCGGGGCCCGGGGAGAACTCCGCGACGATCGCGGGCAGGTCGTCGATGCCCTCCAGGTATTCGACGACCACGCCCTCGATGCGCAGGTCGTCACCCCATACTCGCTCGACCAACTCCGCGTCGTGGCGGCCCTCCACGTAGATGCGGCCGGCTCGGGCGACCCTGGCCCGCGCCCCGGGCACGGCCACCGAGCCGGACGCGGTGCGAGAAGGACGTACGGGGGAAGCCGGAGCCGTCGAGGGGCGCACGAGCGTGACCGTCCTGCCCTCCAGGAGGAAACCCCGAGGCTCCATCGGGAAGACCCGGTGCTTGCCGAAGCGGTCCTCCAGCGTCACCGTCGGGCCCTGCGCCGTCTTCTCGCAGCGGATCACCGCCCCGCAGAAACCGGTGCTCAGCTCCTCCACCACGAGGCCGGCGTCCGCCGCCACCTCCGGTACGGGCTTCGGCTTCTTCCAAGGTGGTGTGAGATCGGCGGAGTACATACGGCGCTGCGGGCCCGGAGGGCCCTCGGAGGGGTGGCGGCGGGAGACGGGTGGGCGCATTCCGGCGACGATAGGAAAAAGGCGCGGACCGCCCGCTACGACACGCCGAAGCGGGCCGCCAGTGTGGCGCGCTGCGCACGGACAAAAGCCGCGTCCACCACCGCACCGTGCCCCGGCACATACCGCGCGTCCTCCCCGCCCAGGCCGAGCAGCCGGTCCAGCGCCGCCGGCCACTGCGAGGGCACCGCGTCCGGACCGGCCTGCGGTTCCCCCGACTCCTCGACCAGGTCACCGCAGAAGACGATCTCCCGCCCGCCGTCGCCACCGGCCACCAGGACCACCAGGTCGTGGCCCGAGTGGCCGGGGCCCACGTTCGCGAGGAGGACCTGCACGCCGCCGCCGAGGTCGAGCGTCCACTCGCCGGACACCAAGTGGCGCGGGTGGACGAGGAGGTCCGCCGCCTCCGCCGCGGCCTCCGGGTCCACGCCGTGCCGCACCGCGTCCGCCCGCAGCTCGTCGGCGCCCCTGGCGAACACCGTGTCGATGCCCACCGCGCCGTACACCTCCACCCCCGCGAAGGCCGCGGCCCCGAGGACGTGGTCGAAGTGCGGGTGCGTCAACGCGAGATGCGTCACGCGGCGGCCCCCGCCGAGGATCTCCCCGGCCCGCGTCCGCAGCGCCGCGCCCTCCGCCAGGCTCGACCCCGCCTCGATCATCAGAGCGGCGTCGTCGCCGACGACGAGGCCCGCCGTGCAGTCCCAGACCGGCAGGCGGCACCGCCCCACCCGCGGCGCGAGCCGTTCCCAGCCCGCGGCTTCCCATGCCGGTTCCACATCCATACGGTGACGCTAGCCGCTGTGGTGCGCCTCGGCACGGCCGCTCGGGCGGGCCCGGACGGCTCGATGGGGTCCGGTGGCGTCCGGCCTTGCCGGGGCCGTACCCGACGGCCGTACACTGACCTTTTGACAGGCTGGCACTCACCCGCGTTGAGTGCCAGGCAGGGGACCACCGCGACGGATGACGGCTGGAGGTGTGCGCGATGCTCAGTGAACGCAGGCTCGAAGTGCTGCGCGCCATCGTCCACGACTATGTCGGGACGGAGGAGCCGGTCGGCTCCAAGGCGCTCACCGAGCGGCACAGTCTCGGCGTCTCCCCGGCCACGGTGCGCAACGACATGGCGGCGCTGGAGGAGGAGGGGTTCATCGCCCAGCCCCACACCAGCGCCGGGCGCATCCCGACGGACAAGGGCTACCGCCTCTTCGTCGACAAGCTCGCGGGCGTCAAGCCGATGACCGCGCCCGAGCGGCGCGCCATCCAGAACTTCCTCGACGGCGCCGTCGACCTCGACGACGTGGTGGGGCGCACGGTCCGGCTGCTCGCGCAGCTGACCCGGCAGGTCGCCGTCGTGCAGTACCCGTCGCTCACGCGGTCGACGGTGCGGCACGTGGAGCTGCTCTCGCTCGCGCCGGCCCGGCTGATGCTCGTACTGATCACGGACACGGGCCGGGTCGAGCAGCGGATGATCGACTGTCCGGCGCCCTTCGGCGAGACGTCGCTCGCGGATCTGCGGGCGCGCCTCAACAGCAGGGTCGCGGGCCGCCGCTTCGCGGATGTGCCGCAGCTGGTGCAGGACCTGCCCGAGAGCTTCGAGACCGAGGACCGCGGTACGGTCGCGACGGTCCTCTCCACCCTCCTCGAAACACTCGTCGAGGAGACCGAGGAGCGGCTGATGATCGGCGGGACCGCCAATCTCACCCGCTTCGGACATGACTTTCCCCTCACGATCCGGCCCGTTCTCGAAGCCCTTGAGGAGCAGGTCGTGCTCCTCAAGTTGCTTGGTGAGGTGCAGGATTCGGGCATGGCCGTACGGATCGGTCATGAGAACGCCCATGAGGGCCTCAGCTCCACCTCCGTGGTCTCGGTCGGCTACGGTTCGGGGAGCGAGGCAGTCGCGAAACTAGGCGTGGTCGGACCGACCCGCATGGACTATCCGGGAACGATGGGAGCAGTACGCGCAGTGGCACGTTACGTCGGACAGATCCTGGCGGAGTCGTAAGTGGCCACGGACTACTACGCCGTACTCGGCGTGCGCCGCGACGCTTCCCAGGACGAGATCAAGAAGGCCTTCCGGAGGCTGGCGCGTGAGCTTCACCCGGATGTGAATCCGGACCCGAAGACTCAGGAGCGCTTCAAGGAGATCAACGCCGCGTACGAGGTGTTGTCGGACCCGCAGAAGAAGCAGGTCTACGACCTCGGCGGCGACCCCCTGTCCCAGGCGGGCGGCGGAGGCGCGGGCGGCTTCGGCGCCGGTGGCTTCGGCAACTTCTCCGACATCATGGACGCGTTCTTCGGGACGGCGTCGCAGCGCGGACCGCGCTCGCGCACGCGTCGCGGCCAGGACGCCATGATCCGGCTGGAGATCGACCTCGACGAGGCCGCCTTCGGGACCACCAAGGACATCCAGGTCGACACCGCCGTGGTGTGTACGACCTGTAGCGGTGAGGGTGCCGCGCCGGGGACGTCCGCTCAGACGTGTGACATGTGCCGCGGTCGCGGTGAGGTGTCGCAGGTCACGCGGTCCTTCCTCGGCCAGGTCATGACCTCGCGGCCGTGCCCGCAGTGCCAGGGGTTCGGCACGGTCGTGCCGACGCCGTGCCCGGAGTGCGCCGGTGACGGCCGCATCCGGTCGCGCCGGACGCTGACGGTGAAGATCCCCGCCGGTGTGGACAACGGCACGCGGATCCAGCTCGCGGGCGAGGGCGAGGTCGGGCCCGGCGGCGGGCCCGCCGGTGACCTCTACGTCGAGATCCACGAGCTGCCGCACGACGTCTTCCAGCGGCGCGGCGACGACCTGCACTGCACGGTCACCATCCCGATGACGGCGGCGGCGCTCGGCACGAAGGTGCCGCTGAAGACGCTCGACGGCATGGAGGAGGTCGACATCCGCCCCGGCACCCAGTCCGGGCAGTCGATCCCGCTGCACGGGCGTGGCATCACGCATCTGCGGGGCGGTGGGCGCGGTGACCTCATCGTTCACGTCGAGGTGCTCACGCCGACGAAGCTCGATCCCGAGCAGGAGCGGGTGCTGCGGGAGCTTGCGCAGCTGCGGGGCGAGGAGCGGCCCACGGGGCAGTTTCAGCCGGGGCAGCAGGGGCTTTTCTCTCGGCTGAAGGATGCGTTCAACGGGCGGTAGCGCCTTGGGTGGTGCCGCTTGCCCCCGGCGCGGGGTCTTCCCGTGCCGGGGGCGCTTTGTTGTCTTTCCCGCGGGTGCGTTGTGGTTGCTCGCGCAGTTCCCCGCGCCCCTTACGGGGCTTGTTCGCGCCCCGCGGCGGAGCCGCTTGTGTCACGGCCCCGCGCCCCTTACGGGGCTTGTTCGCGCCCCTTGCGGGGTGCGATTCGGTTGGCTGGTGGGGGCGTGGCACGATGCCGTTATGTCCTCCGTGCTGACCGAGCTGTGTCGCCTTCCGATCGTGCAGGCCCCCATGGCGGGCGGTGCCTCCTGTCCGCAGTTGGCCGCGGCCGTTTCCGAGGCCGGTGGGCTGGGGTTCCTCGCCGCCGGGTACAAGACCGCCGACGGGATGTACCAGGAGGTCAAGCAGTTGCGGGGCCTGACCTCGCGGCCCTTCGGCGTCAATCTCTTCATGCCGCAGCCCGAGTACGCGGACGCCGCGGCCGTCGACGTGTACCGCAGCCAGCTCGCCGGTGAGGCCACCTGGTACGAGACGCAGCTCGGCGACCCGGACAGCGGGCGCGACGACGGGTACGACGCCAAGCTCGCGATCCTGCTCGACGACCCGGTGCCGGTCGTCTCCTTCACCTTCGGCTGCCCGACCCGCGACGTCCTCGACTCCCTCGCGCGCGTCGGCACCCTCACCGTCGTCACCGTCACCACGCCCGAGGAGGCCCAGGCCGCCCAGTGGGCCGGTGCCGACGCCGTCTGTGTGCAGGGCATCGAGGCGGGCGGGCACCAGGGCACCCACAAGGACAACCCCGAGGCCGACGGTGCGGGGATCGGGCTGCTCTCCCTCATCACGCAGGTCCGCGAGACCGTGCAGATTCCCATCGTCGCGACAGGCGGCCTGATGCGCGGCGCGCAGATCGCCGCGGTGCTCGCGGCCGGTGCGGACGCCGCCCAGCTCGGCACGGCGTTCCTGGTCACCCCGGAGTCGGGCGCCAACCTCCTGCACAAGCGGGCCATGACCAATCCGATGTTCCTGCGGACCGAGCTGACCCGGGCGTTCTCCGGACGGCCCGCGCGCGGCCTCGTCAACCGGTTCATGCGCGAGCACGGCCCGTACGCGCCCGCCGCCTACCCCCAGGTGCACCACCTCACCAGCGGCCTGCGCAAGGCCGCCGCGAAGGCCGGTGACGCGCAGGGCATGGCGCTCTGGGCCGGGCAGGGCCACCGGCTCGCCAGGGAACTGCCCGCCGGACAGCTCGTGGAGGTCCTCGCGGCCGAACTGGCCGAGGCCCAGGGCGCGTCGACGCGGGACGGTGCGGCGTGACCGCCCCCGTGTTCGTCGTCGAACGGTTCGACGGGGATGTGCGCGGCGGCGGACGGTACGTACTCGATGGGCCCGAAGGGCGGCACGCCGTCTCCGTGAAGCGGCTGCGCGCCGGTGAGGACGTCGTCCTGACCGACGGCGCCGGACGGTGGGCGGAGTGCGTGGTCCTGGAGACGGAGGGCAAGGACCGGCTCGTCGTGACGATGGGCTCCGTGGCCGAGGAGCCCGAGGCGGAGCCGCGGATCACCGTCGTCCAGGCGCTGCCCAAGGGCGACCGCGGTGAACTCGCCGTCGAGACCATGACCGAGACCGGCGTCGACGCGGTCGTGCCGTGGACCGCGTCGCGCTGCATCACGCAGTGGAAGGGCGAGCGCGGCCTCAAGGCGCTGGCCAAGTGGCGGGCCACCGCGCGCGAGGCGGGCAAGCAGTCGCGCCGCGTGCGCTTCCCGGAGGTGGCGGACGCGGCCTCCACCAAGCAGGTCGCCGCCCTCCTCACGGGCGCCGACTTCGCGGCCGTCCTGCACGAGGAGGGCAGCGAGCCGCTGGCCACCGCGGAACTGCCGGCGAGCGGGCGGATCGTTCTCGTCGTAGGGCCCGAAGGGGGCGTCTCCCCGGACGAGTTGGCGGCCTTCGCCGAGGCGGGCGCCAAGCCGTACCGCCTCGGGCGCAGCGTGCTGCGCACGTCGACCGCCGGGACCGCGGCGACCGCGCTGCTCCTCGGCCGCACCGGCCGCTGGTCCTGACGCCCGCCGCGGCGGGCGCGGGTCGACAGATGGCCGCAAGCGGTCTACCGCACCGGCGCACGGGGTGGCACCCTGCCGCCTATGGGGGCATTGAGGCGGTTACAGCAGCGGAACGTATGGAAACGGCGGAGGCCCATCCTGGGCGCCGTCGGGCTCGTCGGTGTCGCCGCGCTGGGAGCAGGCGCGTGCGAGCCCGTAGGCGGTGATCTGAACACCTCCGCGGTCGCGCTCACCGTCGACGAGATGGGCACCAAGGAGCTGGAGCGGCAGCGTCTCGACGTGGCGTGGATCAGCTGCACGGCCCGCTACCAGGACCGGGTGACGCCCAAGAGCGGCGCTCCGACACCCGAGTCCGTCGTCGAGGTGGACTGTCAGGGCGAGTCCGAGGACGGCAAGGACATCACCATCACGGGCAAGGTGCGCGCCGTCGTCGACGGCAAGTGCGTACGCGGCAACCTCACCGCCAAGGTCGAGGGCAAGGAGTGGTTCCAGGTCGACGTCCTCGGCAACTGCGGGGCGGACGACGGCGACGGTGGCGGCAAGCCCTCCCCGCCGCCCGGTTCCCAGCCGCCGCCCTCCCACGACGAGCCGGAGCCCGGCCCCACCACGACCGTCACGGTGACCGTCACTCCGCACCCGCCGCCCGCGACCTGCGACTGCGCCCCGGGGAAGTGACCGGCGGGCACCGGCGGCGGCCGGGGACGAAGTGATCCAAACCGCTGCCGGGCCGCCCGCCGCCTGCCTAGGCTGGGTGGTGTGACTCAGACTGCGTACCTCCGGTATCCGCACATCCACGGCGAGTTGACCGCCTTCACGGCTGAGGACGACGTCTGGGTCGCCCCCCTCGACGGGGGCCGCGCCTGGCGGGTGAGTGCCGACAACATGCCCGTGAACCACCCCCGCTTCTCCCCGGACGGCACGACCGTCGCCTGGACGTCCAGCCGCGACGGGGCGCCCGAGGTGCACATCGCGCCCGTCGACGGCGGCCCCTCCAAGAGGCTGACGTACTGGGGCACATGGAAGACGGGCGTGCGCGGCTGGACCCCGGACGGGCAGGTCCTCGCCGTCAGCGCCGCGGGCCAGGCCTCCCTGCGCCGCAGCTGGGCGCGGGCCGTGCCGCTGGACGGCGGCCCCGCGGCCACCCTGCCCTACGGCCCGGTCGGCGACGCCGCGCACGGCCCCGACGGGCAGGTCCTGCTGCTCTCCGCCCCCATGGGCCGCGAGGCCGCCTGGTGGAAGCGGTACCGCGGCGGCACCGCGGGCAAGCTGTGGATCCGCGAGGCGGCGGACGCCGAGTTCGTACGCCTGCACGCGGATCTCGACGGGAACATCGAGTACCCGCTGTGGGTGGGGGAACGCGTCGCCTTCCTCTCCGACCACGAAGACGTCGGCGCCCTGTACTCCTCGCTGCCCGACGGCTCCGACCTGCGCCGCCACACGCCCATCGACGGCTTCTACGCCCGGCACGCCGCCACCGACGGCACCCGTGTGATCTATACGAGCGCCGGTCGGCTCTGGCTCCTCGACGACCTGTCCGGCGCCGAGCCGCGCCGCCTCGACATCCGGCTCGGCGGCCAGCGCGCCGACCTCCAGCCGCACCCCGTGTCCGCCGCCCGATGGTTCGGGGCCGCCGCGCCCGACCACACCGGCCGCGGCAGCGCCGTCTCCGTGCGCGGCTCCGTGCACTGGATCACCCACCGCGAGGGACCGGCCCGCGCGCTCGCCGCCACGCCGGGGGTGCGCGCCCGGCTGCCCCGCACCTTCCGCGTGGCCGGTGAGGAGCACGTGGTGTGGGTGACCGACGCGGAAGGCGACGAGGCGCTGGAGTTCGCCCCCGCCACCGGCCCCGCGCCCGGCGCTACCCCCCGCAGGCTCGCCGCGGGACAGCTCGGCCGGGTCCTCTCGCTCGCCATGTCACCGGACGGCGGCCGCGCCGCCGTCGCCTCGCACGACGGGCGCGTCCTGCTCGTCGAGCGGGAGAGCGGCGAGGTCCGCGAGGTCGACCGCAGCGAGGACGGCGAGGTCACCGGGCTGGTCTTCTCGCCCGACTCCGCCTGGCTCGCCTGGTCGCACCCCGGCCCGCGCCCGCTGCGCCAGCTCAGACTCGCCAACACCGCCGACCTGTCGGTGTCCGAGGCGACCCCGCTGCGCTTCCGTGACTACGCGCCCGCCTTCACCCTCGATGGCAAGCACCTCGCGTTCCTGTCCGCCCGCGCCTTCGACCCGGTCTACGACGAGCACGTGTTCGACCTCGCCTTCGTCGGCGGCTCACGGCCCTACCTGATCACGCTCGCCGCGGCCACCCCCTCCCCCTTCGGGCCGCAGCGGCACGGCAGGCCCTTCGAGGGGCAGGACAGCCCAGGAGCCGAGACACCCGACAGCGAGGGCGCGCCCGTCACCCGCATCGACTTCGACGGGCTCGCCGACCGCATCGTCCCGTTCCCCGTCGAGGCCGCCCGCTACACCACGCTGCGCGCCGCCAAGGACGGCCTGCTCTGGCTGCGCCACCCGGTGCGCGGCGTGCTCGGCGCCTCCCGGGCCACCCCCTCCGACCCGGAGCCGCACACCGAGCTGGAGCGCTACGACCTCGCCCAGCGCCGCGTGGAGGAACTGGCCGCCGACGCCGACCACTTCGCGGTAACCGGCGACGGCAAGCGGGTCCTGCTGTGGACCGACGGCAAGCTGAAGGTGGTGCCCAGCGACCGGCGCGCCTCCGGCGACGAGGACAGCGAGTCCAACATCACCGTCGACCTCTCCCGGATCCGCCACACCGTCGACCCGGCCGCCGAGTGGCGCCAGATGTACGAGGAGGCGGGCCGCCTCATGCGGGACAACTTCTGGCGGCCCGACATGGGCGGCGTCGACTGGGACGCCGTACTGGACCGCTACCGCCCGGTGCTCGACCGCGTCGCCACCCACGACGACCTCGTCGACCTGCTCTGGGAGGTCCAGGGCGAACTGGGCACCTCGCACGCGTACGTCACCCCCGGCGGGGGCGGCGGCTCCGCCCACCGCCAGGGCCTCCTCGGCGCCGACCTCTCGCGCGGCGCCGACGGCCAGTGGCGCATCGACCACATCCTCCCCTCGGAGACCTCCGACCCCGCCGCGCAGTCGCCGCTCGCGGCCCCCGGCGTCGCGGTCCGCCCGGGGGACGCGGTGATCGAGGTCAACGGCCGGCCCGTCGACCCCGTCACGGGCCCCGGGCCGCTCCTCGTCGGCACCGCGGGCAAGCCCGTCGAGCTGACCGTCTCGCCGTCGGGCGGCGGAGACCCGCGGCACGCCGTGGTGGTCCCCGTCGACGACGAGGAGCCGCTGCGGTACCACGCCTGGGTCGCCGACCGGCGGCGCTATGTCCACGAGCGCTCGGGCGGCCGCCTCGGCTACCTCCACGTCCCCGACATGCAGGCGCCCGGCTGGGCCCAGATCCACCGCGACCTGCGCGTCGAGGTCGCCCGCGAGGGCCTGGTCGTGGACGTCCGCGAGAACCGCGGCGGGCACACCTCGCAGCTCGTCGTGGAGAAGCTGGCGCGCCGCGTCGTCGGCTGGGACCTGCCCCGCGGCTCACGGCCCCTCAGCTACCCCCTGGACGCGCCGCGCGGCCCCGTCGTCGCCGTCGCCAACGAGTTCTCCGGGTCCGACGGCGACATCGTCAACGCCGCGATCAGGGCGCTCGGCATCGGCCCCGTCGTCGGCACCCGCACCTGGGGCGGCGTCGTCGGCATCGACAGCCGCTACCACCTGGTCGACGGGACGCTGGTGACACAGCCGAAGTACGCGTTCTGGATGGAGGGCCCCGGGTGGGGCGTCGAGAACCACGGCGTCGCCCCCGACGTCGAGGTCGTGACCACCCCGGACGACTACGCGGCGGGCCGCGACCCGCAGTTGGACGAGGCCGTGCGGCTCGCGCTCGCCGCGCTGGCGGAGCACCCCGCCAGGACGGCGCCGGACCTCCCCGGGGCGCCATAGGCCCCGCGTCGCGCCGAGGGATAGCATTCCGTGCGTACCGATCACTGTTCACGAGGAGGCCGGACCCATGGCGGGCGAAGCGCGAAGCGACTGCTTGTTCTGCAAGATCGCCGTGGGTGAGGTGCCGGCGACCGTGGTGCGGGAGACCGAGACGACCATCGCCTTCCGCGACATCAACCCGCAGGCACCGACCCACGTCCTGGTGATCCCCAAGGCGCACCACCCCGACGCCGCCGCGCTGGCCGCCGCCGAGCCGCAGATCGCCGCGGACGTGCTGCGGGAGGCCCAGGCGGTCGCCGCCGAGGAGGGCGCGGAGAGCTACCGCATCGTCTTCAACACCGGTGCGGGCGCCGGCCAGACCGTCTTCCACGCGCACGCGCACGTCCTGGGCGGCCGCGGCCTCCAGTGGCCTCCCGGATAGCGGGGCCACCACCTCTTGTCCGCACGTGAACTGGTGGTGCTCGGCACCGCCAGCCAGGTCCCGACCCGGCATCGCAACCACAACGGCTACGTCCTGCTCTGGGACGGCCAGGGCATCCTCTTCGACCCCGGCGAGGGCACGCAGCGGCAGATGCTGCGCGCCGGGGTCGCCGCCCACGACCTGCACCGGATCTGCGTGACGCACTTCCACGGCGACCACTCCCTCGGCCTCGCCGGGGTGATCCAGCGCATCAACCTCGACCGGGTCCCGCACCCGGTCACCGCCCACTTCCCGGCCTCCGGGCAGCGCTTCTTCGACCGGCTGCGGTACGCCACGGCCTACCGCGAGACCGTGGCGCTCACCGAGGCCCCGGTCGCCGCCGACGGGCCGCTGGCCGCCGCCCCCTCGTACACCCTCGACGCGATGAAGCTCTCCCACCCCGTCGAGTCGTACGGCTACCGCCTGACCGAACCGGACGGACGCCGCATGCTGCCCCGGCTGCTCGCCGAGCGCGGCATCAGGGGACCCGACGTCGGGCGGCTCCAGAAGGAGGGCGTCCTCGGCGGCGTCACGCTGGAAGAGGTCAGCGAGGTGCGGCGCGGCCAGCGGTTCGCCTTCGTGATGGACACCCGGCTCTGCGACGGCGTGTACGCGCTCGCCGAGGGCTGCGACATGCTCGTCATCGAGTCGACGTTCCTCGACGAGGACGAGCAACTGGCCATCGACCACGGTCACTTGACGGCCAGTCAGGCGGCGCGCGTCGCCGTCGACGCGGGGGTGCGGCATCTCGTACTGACGCATTTCAGCCAGCGCTACTCCGACCCGGGCGTCTACGAACAGCAGGCCCGCGCCGCCGGGTTCGACGGCGAACTCACCATCGCGCGCGACCTGTTGCGCGTCCCGCTGCCCAAGCGGACCTGAACCCCCCACCCGAACGACCCGAGCGAGACCGCACCATGCCGATCCCCAAGGCCGAACTCCACCTCCACATCGAAGGCACCCTCGAACCCGAACTCGCCTTCGAACTCGCCGCGCGCAACGGCGTCGAACTGCCCTACGCCGACACCGAGGAGCTGCGCAAGGCCTACCTCTTCGACGACCTCCAGTCCTTCCTGGACCTCTACTACGGCCTGATGGCCGTGCTGCGCACCGAGGCCGACTTCGAGGACCTCGCCGACGCCTACCTCGCGCGCGCCGCCGCCCAGGGCGTACGGCACGCGGAGATCTTCTTCGACCCGCAGGCGCACATCGCGCGCGGCGTCCCCATCGCCACCGTCATCGAGGGCCTGGCCCGCGCGCTGGACCGGAGCGAGGAGCGGCACGGCGTCTCCACCCGGCTCATCATGTGCTTCCTGCGCGACCAGTCCGCCGAGTCCGCGATGGAGACCCTGCACGCCGCCCGGCCCCACCTCGACCGGATCATCGGCGTCGGCCTCGACTCGGCGGAGGTCGGCCACCCGCCGGCCAAGTTCAAGGAGGTGTACGAGGCCGCCGCCGCCCTCGGGCTGCGGCTCGTCGCCCACGCCGGCGAGGAGGGCCCGCCCGCCTACATCACCGAGGCCCTGGACGTGCTGCGCGTCGAGCGCGTCGACCACGGCCTGCGCTGCATGGAGGACCCGGAGCTGGTCGAGCGCCTGGTCCGCGAGCGGGTGCCGCTCACCCTGTGCCCGCTCTCGAACGTCCGGCTGCGCGCCATCGACGTACTCGAAGAGCACCCGCTGGCGCGGATGATGGACGCCGGGCTGATGTGCACGGTCAACTCCGACGACCCCGCCTACTTCGGCGGCTACGTCGACGACACCTTCCACGCCGTCCGCGAGGCGCTCGGCATCGACCAGGAGCGGTTGCGCACCCTGGCGCGGAACTCCTTCGAGGCGGCCTTCCTCGACCGGGACGCCGCGGACGAGGCGCTGCGGGCGCGGTACCTCGCCGAGGTCGAGGCTTATTCGTTCGACTGACCGACGGGCCCGGGGCTACGGTCCTGGCATGGACACCATCGCGCAGATCTACGGCTGACACGGCCTCCCGTGGCCCCGCCCGCCCTTCGGGGCCGGGGCGGCGGCCCGCCGTGCCGTGTCCGCACCCGTAGCTTTCTGTAGCCGAAGGATCCCTCATGTCATCCCGTGGTCCCTCCCGCCGCCGTGCCCATATCGCCATGATCGGCGTCCCGATGGTCAGCCATGTGCTGCCCGGCCTGGAGATCGTCCGTGAGCTGGCCGCACGCGGCCACCGCGTGACGTACGCCAACGACCCGGCCGTCGCCCACCTGATCGAGCCCACCGGCGCCGAACTCGTCCCGTACGACTCGACGCTCCCGCACCGCGACAACATCTGGCCCGACGACCCCATCGAGACCGGCGCGCTCTTCCTCGACGACGCGATGGCGGTGCTCCCGCGGCTGCGCGCGGCGTACGACGACGATCCCGCGGACCTCTACCTCTACGACATCGGCGCCTACGTCGCCCGGGCGCTCGCCGAGGCCCAGGGGCGACCGCTCGTGCAGCTGTCGCCGACCTACGTGGCCTGGGGCGGGTACCAGGAGGACATCGGCGCGGCCCTCGCGCGGCTTCCGGGGGCCGCTGCCCTGGAGGCCCGCTTCAAGGACTGGCTCGCCGGGTGCGGGGCCACCACGCTCGACGTCGCCCGGTTCTCCGGCATACCGCCGCGGGCGCTGGCCACGATCCCGCGGGCCATGCAGCCGCATGCCGAAACGGTCGGCCCGCACGTCGACTTCGTCGGGCCCTGCCTCGGGGACCGGCTCGCGAGGCAGGGGAGCTGGACGCGTCCGGAGGGCGCCGAAAAGGTGCTGCTGGTCTCGCTCGGCTCGGCGTACACCGAGCAACCCGAGTTCTACCGGCGGTGCGTGGGCGCCTTCGGGGGGCTGGCGGGTTGGCATGTCGTCCTCCAGGTCGGCAGGCACGTGGACCCGGTCGAGCTGGGGGACATCCCCTCGAACATCGAAGTGCATTCCTGGGTGCCGCAGTTGGCCGTCCTGGAGCAGGCCGACGCGTTCGTCACCCACGCGGGCATGGGGAGCAGCTCCGAGGGGCTGTACTGCGGGGTCCCGATGATCGCCGTGCCACAGGGGGCCGAGCAGCCGCTGAACGCGGACCGGCTGGTGGAGCTGGGCGTCGCCCGCAGGATCGACACCGTGGACGCCACGGCGGACACGCTACGGGCGGCGCTCTTGCGGCTGACCTCGGATCCAGAGGTCGCGGGACGCTGCGCGCGGCTGAGGGCGGAGGTGCGGGGCGAGGGAGGTGCCTCGCGGGCGGCGGACCTGATAGAGGCCGAGCTCTAGCGCCGCGCTGCTTGGGCTGTTGACCGGCCGCGGCGTCGCCGTGGCCGGTCGCGCAGTTCCCCGCGCCCGTGACGGGGCGCTGACGCGGCGGCACCGCCGGTAAGCCCGGACCCCGGCGGGGATCGTCCGTTACGTTGCCTGCATGGTCGTACCCGTACAGCCCACCGTCGACCCGCTGAAGGCGGCCCGCAGAGCCGGCGACCCGGACTGCGACGTCTACCTCACCGGCACGGTCTTCCTCGACATCATCTTCACCGGCCTCGACTCCGCGCCGGTGCGCGGGACCGAGTCCTGGGCGCGCGGCATGGGGTCCAGCCCCGGCGGCGTCGCCAACATGGCGACCGCGCTCGCCCGGCTCGGCCTGCACACCTCACTGGCCGCCGCCTTCGGTGACGACCACTACGGGGAGTACTGCTGGGACACCCTCGAAGGGGGCGAGGGCATCGACCTCACCTCGTCGAGGACCGTGCCCGGCTGGCACACCCCGGTGACCGTCTCCATGGCGTACGAGGGCGAGCGGACCATGGTCAGCCACGGCCACGAGCCGCCGCCGGACGCCGACGCACCGGACGGCGGCGCCCCCTCCTGCCCGCCACGCGCGCGTGCGGCCATCGCCTCGCTGACGCCCGGCACGCACGCCCCCTGGATCGCGCGGGCCGCCCGCAGCGGTACGCGGATCTTCGCCGACGTGGGCTGGGACGACACCGGCCGCTGGGACCTCGCGGCGCTGCCCGACCTGGAGCACTGCGAGGCGTTCCTGCCGAACGCGCAGGAGGCCATGCGGTACACCCGTACGTCGTGCCCGCGGGCGGCCGCTCGGGCGCTGACCGAGCATGTGCCGCTCGCCGTGGTGACCCTCGGCGCGGACGGGGCGTACGCGGTGGACGGGCGGACCGGGGAGACTGCGGAGGTGCCCGCGATCGAGGTGGAGGCGCTGGATCCCACCGGGGCCGGGGACGTCTTTGTGGCGGGTTTCGTCACCGGGACGCTGGCGGACTGGCCGCTGGCCGACCGGCTGGCCTTCGCCGGGCTCACCGCGGCGCTCTCCGTACAGGAGTTCGGCGGATCCCTGTCCGCACCCGGGTGGGCCGAGGTGGGGGCGTGGTGGCGACGCGTACGGGAGTTCGATGAGCAGGACCCGGCGGCGCTGCGCCGGTACAGCTTCCTGGAGGCCCTGCTCCCGGCGGCGAGCCGTCCGTGGCCCCTGCGCAGGGCGGTACCGACGATCGGCTTCCGATCCGCGTAGCCCAGGACGGCGCCGCGTGGCCCGGGACGGCGCCGCGTAGCCCGGACGGCAGAGAAAAGCCCTACGGCTCTGTCAGTGCCGCGTCGTACCCTTGGCAGTGCAAGGTTCACGCGGCCACCAAGCCCCGTACGAGGAGGATGAGCAGGCCTTCAGAGCCGGCCCATGACTCAGACACCGACAACTCACACCGCCGCACAGGACCAGGCGCGAGCCCACTTCGCCGTTCCGGCGAAGCACCCGATGGTGACCGTCCTCGGTTCGGGCGACGCCCTGCTGCGAGTGATCGAGAAGGCCTTCCCGGGGGCCGACATCCACGTCCGGGGCAACGAGATCAGCGCCGTGGGCGCGGCCCACGAAGTCGCCCTCATCCAGCGCCTGTTCGACCAGATGATGCTGGTGCTCCGCACCGGTCAGCCGATGACGGAGGACGCAGTGGAACGCTCGATCGCCATGCTGAGGGCGGACGAGAGCGGCAGCGGCGCGGAGGAGACCCCCGCCGAGGTCCTCACGCAGAACATCCTCTCCTCCCGCGGCCGCACCATCCGCCCCAAGACGCTGAACCAGAAGCGGTACGTCGACGCGATCGACAAGCACACCATCGTCTTCGGGATCGGCCCCGCGGGCACGGGCAAGACGTACCTGGCCATGGCCAAGGCCGTCCAGGCGCTCCAGTCCAAGCAGGTCAACCGCATCATCCTGACCCGGCCCGCGGTCGAGGCGGGCGAGCGCCTCGGCTTCCTGCCCGGCACGCTGTACGAGAAGATCGACCCGTACCTCCGCCCGCTCTACGACGCGCTGCACGACATGCTCGACCCGGACTCGATCCCGCGCCTGATGGCGGCGGGCACGATCGAGGTCGCCCCCCTCGCGTACATGCGCGGCCGCACGCTGAACGACGCGTTCATCATCCTCGACGAGGCGCAGAACACCAGCGCCGAGCAGATGAAGATGTTCCTCACCCGCCTCGGCTTCGACTCCAAGATCGTCATTACCGGTGACGTCACCCAGGTCGACCTGCCGGGCGGCACCAAGAGCGGCCTGCGCGAGGTCCAGCAGATCCTGGAGGGCGTGGAGGACATCCACTTCTCCCGGCTCACGTCCCACGATGTCGTACGGCACAAGCTGGTCGGCCGTATCGTCGACGCGTACGAGCAGCACGACAGCCGCGACGGGAAGTAGACCAGCACCACCATGTCGATCGACGTCAACAACGAATCCGGAACCGAGGTCGACGAGCAGGCGATCCTCGACATCGCCCGCTACGCCCTCGCGCGGATGCGCATCCACCCGCTCTCCGAACTGTCGGTGATCGTCGTGGACGCCGGCGCCATGGAGCAGCTGCACATCCAGTGGATGGACCTGCCCGGGCCCACGGACGTCATGTCCTTCCCCATGGACGAGCTGCGCCCGCCCATGAAGGACGACGACGAGCCCCCGCAGGGCCTCCTCGGCGACATCGTGCTCTGCCCCGAGGTCGCCACCCAGCAGGGCAAGGACGCCCCGACGCAGCACTCCATGGACGAGGAGCTCCAGCTCCTCACCGTCCACGGCGTGCTGCACCTGCTCGGCTACGACCACGAGGAGCCCGACGAGAAGGCCGAGATGTTCGGCCTCCAGGCGGCCATCGTCGACGGCTGGCGTGCGGAGAAGGGCCTGACCGGCCCCTCTCCCGCGCCGACCGTCTCGTAGCGCCATGAGCCTCCAGCTCATCGCGGGCGCCGTCGCCCTGGTCGTCGTGGCCTGGCTCGCGGCCTGCGCCGAGGCGGGCATCGCCCGCGTCTCCAGCTTCCGCGCCGACGAGGCCGTCCGCTCCGCGCGGCGCGGCAGCGCGAAGCTCGCCCAGGTCGCCGCCGACCCGACCCGCTATCTCAACGTGGCGCTGCTCGTCCGCGTGGCGTGCGAGATGGCCGCGGCCGCCCTGGTGACGTACGCCTGCCTGAAGGAGTTCGACAAGACCTGGGAGGCCCTCGCGATCGCCATCGGCGTGATGGTCCTCGTCAGCTACGTCGCCGTGGGCGTCTCGCCGCGCACCATCGGCCGCCAGCACCCGCTGAACACCGCGACCGCCGCGGCGTACGTCCTGCTGCCGCTGGCCCGTGTCATGGGCCCGATCCCGCCCCTGCTGATCCTCATCGGCAACGCGCTCACGCCCGGCAAGGGCTTCAGGCGCGGCCCGTTCGCCTCCGAGGCCGAGCTGCGCGCGATGGTCGACCTCGCCGAGAAGGAGTCCCTCATCGAGGACGAGGAGCGCCGCATGGTGCACTCCGTCTTCGAGCTGGGCGACACCCTGGTGCGCGAGGTGATGGTGCCCCGCACCGACCTGGTCGCCATCGAGCGGTTCAAGACGATCCGCCAGGCCCTCACCCTCGCGCTGCGCTCGGGCTTCTCGCGCATACCCGTCACCGGGGAGAGCGAGGACGACATCGTCGGCATGGTGTATCTGAAGGACCTGGCCCGCAAGACGCACATCAACCGCGACGCCGAGTCCGAGCTGGTCTCGACGGCGATGCGCCCGGCGACCTTCGTGCCCGACACGAAGAACGCGGGCGACCTGCTGCGCGAGATGCAGCAGGAGCGCAACCACGTCGCCGTGGTCATCGACGAGTACGGCGGCACGGCCGGCATCGTCACCATCGAGGACATCCTGGAGGAGATCGTCGGGGAGATCACCGACGAGTACGACCGTGAGCTGCCGCCCGTGGAGGAGCTGGCCGACGGCTGCTACCGCGTGACGGCCCGGCTCGACATCGGCGACCTCGGGGAGCTGTTCGGCCTCGACGAGTTCGACGACGAGGACGTCGAGACGGTCGGCGGACTGCTCGCCAAGCGGCTGGGCCGCGTCCCGATCGCGGGCGCCTCGGCGGTCGTACCGCTGCCGGACGGCCGCGAGCTCGCGCTCACCGCGGAGTCCGCCGCGGGCCGCCGGAACAAGATCGTGACGGTGCTCGTGGAGCCGGTCGAGCCCGCGGGCTCGACCGAGGAGGGGCAGTCCGGATGAGCCCCGAGGAGCTGCGGGCGTTCTGCCTGTCCTTCAACGACGTGGTGGAGGACTTCCCGTTCAACCCGGAGACCTCGGTCTTCAAGGTGGCGGGGAAGATGTTCGCGCTCTCGGCGCTCGGCGGGCGCCCCCTCACCGTCAACCTCAAGTGCGACCCGGACCTGGCGGTCCAACTGCGGGCCGCGCACCCGGAGATCGTGCCGGGCTACCACATGAACAAGCGCCACTGGAACACCGTCACGGCTGACGGTGACCTCCCCGACGAGCAGCTCGGGGAACTCATCGAGGACTCGTACGACCTGGTGGTCGCGGGGCTGCCGCGGGCGCTGCGGCTGCGCCTGGACCGCCCCTGAGAGCCTGTGCCGGACGCGGCCGCGGAGCCTGTGTCAGGCGCGGCCGCGGCGCAGGCCCAGGCCGGTCAGGACCGCGGTCGCCAGGACCACCGCCGCGTCGGTCGCGAGGACCGTCCGGGTGCCCGACAGCAGGTCCGGGGCCGTGGTCGCGAGGACGCCCAGCAGCGGGATGCCGATCGTGATGCCCACCTGCTGCGTGGAGGTGACCAGGCCCGTCGCCAGGCCCTGCTCCCTGTCGGGGACCCCCGAGGTGACCGTCACTCCGTACGAGACGATGGCGCCCAGGTGGAACATGCTCGCCACCGAGACCGCCGCCGTGGCCAGGTACACCGACCAGCCGCTCTCGCCGATGCCGAGCAGCGCCGCCACGAACACGCCCTGGCCGAGCAGTGATCCGACCAGTGTGCGGCGCGCCCCGAAGCGGCCGATGACCTTCGGCGCGTAGACCCCGGCGACCACCGAGAGGACGCCCTGCACGCCGAAGACCATGCCGGTCTCGAAGGCCGACAGGCGCAGGACTTCCTGGAGGTAGAGGGTCAGTACGAAGACGACCGTCGACATCATCGAGAAGGTGACCAGGCCGCCCAGATTGCCCCACGCCACCGTGCGCCGCCGCAGCATGGGCAGCGAGACCAGCGGGGCCGCGGCGCGCGTCTCGACGTATCCGAACGCCGCGAGCAGCAGGACGCCCGCCACCAGCGTGACGATCACGTCGGTGCCGCCGAAGCCGCGCTCGGCGGCTGTGGACAGGGCGTAGATCAGGGCGAGCAGGCCGCCGGTGACCGTCGCGGCCCCCGGCACGTCCAGGCGAGGGCGGTCCGGGGTGCGGGACTCCCGCAGCAGGCCGGGCGCCAGCGGCAGCACGATCAGCGCGAAGAGGGTCAGCAGGCCCATCGTGGAGCGCCAGCCGAGGGTGTCGGTAAGTACGCCGCCGAGCACCATGCCGATCGTGAAACCGAGCGAGAGCAGCGTGCCGGAGATGCCGAGCGCCCGGTCGCGCTGCGGGCCCTCCGGGAAGGTCGTGGTCAGCAGGGACATGCCGGTCGGCACGATGGCCGCCGCGCCCACGCCTTGCAGCGCCCGCCCGGCCAGGAACGAGGCCGGGTCCCACGCGAACGTGGCGAGGAGCGAGGACAGGCCGAAGAGCGCGAGCCCGGCGAGGAACAGCCTGCGCCGCCCGAACAGGTCGCCCATCCTACCGAAGAGGAGGAGGAAGCCTCCCGAGGGCAGCGCGAAGGCGGTGACCGCCCACTGGAGTGCGGACTGGCTCATCCCCAGGTCGGCGCCGAGCACCGGCAGCGCCACGTTCAGTACGGAGAAGTCCAGCGCGACCATGAACTGCGCGGCGCACAGGACGAACAGGACGAGTCTGTCGCGGGAGGAGAGCCGGGGGTTCTGTGGACGCGGCGCCGGGGGAGCGGCCGGTGAGGAGGGAGCGGCTTGCGGGGAGGGAGCGGGTGAGGTGTCGATCGCCATGGTCACGAGCTTGCGGCGGCCAAAACGGCCGTGGGGAGCGGGAACTTATGCTGGTGGTCGGAACACCAGTCAGGGCCTGGGGGAGCGCCATATGTCATCAGCGTCGATCGCGGACACCGCAGGCACCGCGGACCCCGCAGGCACCTCCAAGGCGCGCAGACTCGGGGAGCTGCGGGAGTTCCTGATGAGCCGCCGCGCGCGGGTCACCCCCGCGGAGGCCGGGCTCCCCGGCGGCGGAGGCCGCCGACGCACGCCCGGACTGCGCCGCGAGGAGGTCGCCGTGCTCGCCGGCGTCGGCGCGTCCTGGTACCAGTGGCTGGAGCAGGGCCGCGACATCTCCGTGTCACCGCAGGTCCTGGACTCCGTGGCGCGCGTCCTGAAGCTGGACGGCGCCGAGCGGCGCCATCTGTACGTGCTCGCCGGACTCAACCCGCCGCCGCCCGAAGTCGCGCGGGACGACCGGGACATGTGCGAGGGGCTGCACCGGCTCATCGACACGTGGATGCCGTACCCCGCGCACATCATGGACGCGTACTGGAACTGCGTCATGTACAACGACGCGGCCGCGTCCGTGCTCGGCATGCGCTCGGAGACCTCCGAGAACTGTCTGCTCACCTTCTTCGCCGACTCCATCTACCGCGCCCGCGCGAGCAGTTGGGAGCGCAACGCGCCGCAGGTGGTGGCGATGTACCGGGCCGCGTGCTCGGACCACCCCGACGACGACGGGTTCGCCGCGGTGATCGCCGAGGCGAAGGCGACGAGCCCGGAGTTCACCGAGCTGTGGGAGCGGCGGGACGTCAAGCCCGGCGGGCAGGTCACCAAGGAGATCGAGCACCCGGTCGTCGGCACGCTCTTCCTGGAGTCGACGCAGCTGAAGGTGCCCGCGAGGCCCGACCTCACGATCGTGCTGCACACCCCGCTGCCGCACGCCGAGGCCGACACGGCGGCCAAGCTGGAGTGGCTGGCCTCGGCGGAGGGGCGGCGCGAGACCATCCGCTCGGTCACGGGGTGACTCCCGGGGCGGGCGGGGTGCTCTTTATGCTCGTGCCATGACTCAGAGCACCGACCTCGGTCCCGAGGACCGCAAGATCGTCACCCTCGCCCGTTCGGCCCGCGCCCGCAACGGCGTGCCCGAGGGGGCGGCCGTGCGGGACGAGACGGGGCGTACGTACGTGGCGGGGACCGTGGCTCTGGAGTCCCTCCAGCTCTCCGCGCTCAGGACCGCGGTGGCGATGGCGGTCGCCTCCGGGGCCGAGTCGCTGGAGGCAGCGGCGGTCGTCTCCGGGGCGCAGGCGCTCCCCGCGGAGGATCTGGCCGCCGTGCGGGACCTCGGCGGGGCCGGTACGCCGGTGTTTCTGGCGGGCTCCGACGGAGAGGTGCGGGAGCGGCTCGCGGCGGGCTGAGGCCGTTTTCGGCGGCCCCGTCGCCCTCGCGGTACGGCGGGGCTCGCGGGATCAGGGACAATGGGCGCCATGAGCGTTCGTACCCCGTCATCAGCCGAGCCGTCCGAGGCCGTCCACCGCGCCGGTTTCGCCTGCTTCGTCGGCCGCCCCAACGCGGGCAAGTCCACCCTCACGAACGCTCTGGTCGGCAAGAAGGTCGCGATCACCGCGGACCAGCCGCAGACCACGCGGCACACGGTGCGCGGCATCGTGCACCGGCCCGACGCCCAGATGATCCTGGTGGACACCCCCGGGCTCCACAAGCCGCGCACGCTGCTCGGCGAGCGGCTGAACGACGTCGTACGCACCACCTGGGCCGAGGTCGACGTCATCGGCTTCTGTCTGCCCGCGAACGAGAAGCTCGGCCCCGGCGACCGGTTCATCGCCAAGGAACTGGCGTCCATCAAGAAGACGCCGAAGATCGCGATCGTCACCAAGACCGACCTCGTCGACAGCAAGACGCTCGCCGAGCAGCTCATCGCCATCGACCAGCTCGGCAAGGAGCTGGGCTTCGAGTGGGCCGAGATCGTGCCGGTCTCGGCCGTGGGCGACCAGCAGGTCGGCCTGCTCGCCGATCTGATCGTGCCGCTGCTTCCCGAGGGGCCGCCGCTCTACCCCGAGGGCGACCTCACGGACGAGCCCGAGCAGGTCATGGTGGCCGAGCTGATCCGCGAGGCCGCGCTCGAAGGCGTACGGGACGAGCTGCCGCACTCGATCGCGGTGGTGGTCGAGGAGATGCTGCCGCGCGAGGACCGGCCCGCGGACAAGCCGCTGCTCGACATCCACGCGTTCGTCTACATCGAGCGGCCCAGCCAGAAGGGGATCATCATCGGTCCCAAGGGCAAGCGGCTCAAGGACGTCGGCATCAAGTCCCGCAAGCAGATCGAGGCACTTCTCGGTACGCCGGTCTTCCTCGACCTGCACGTGAAGGTCGCCAAGGACTGGCAGCGGGACCCTCGGCAGCTGCGGAAGCTCGGCTTCTAGCTCAGCGCACCCCCTTGATCCGCGTCACCAGCACCGCCCCCGCCAGGCCGAGCACCGCCGCCGTCAGGTACAGGGCCCGGTAGCCGCCCAGGTGGGTGACCAGCGGGGCCGCCAGTGCCGGGGCCGCCACCTGGGGGAGGGAGTTGGCGATGTTGATGACGCCGAGGTCCTTGCCGCGGTCCGCCGCCCTGGGCAGGACGTCCGTCATCAGGGCGAAGTCCACCGAGGTGAAGACGCCGAAGCCGACGCCGAGGAGCGCCGCCGCGACGATCGCCCCCGGCCAGGTCTGCCAGAGGGCGAGCAGCCCCGTCGCCGCCGCCATCAGCGTGCCCGACCAGATCACGAACGGTTTGCGGCGACCCACCCGGTCCGACCAGGCGCCGCCCGCCACGACGGTCGCGAGCATCGTCACGCCGTTCACCGCGGTCAGGATCAGCACGCCCGCCTCCGGGTCCGCGTGGTGCAGGCGGTCCCGGAGGAAGTAGAGGAGATACAGCAGCACCAGGGAGTTGCTGACGTTGATCAGGAAGCGGGTCAGCCAGGCCCAGCCCAGGTCCGGATGGCGGCGGGGGCTCAGCCAGAAGCCCGCGAGGAAGCTCCGCCCCTTCCACGGGGGCCGGTCGGCGGCGGCCAGGCGCAGGTCACGGTGGCGTACGACGTAGGGCAGAACGCCCGCCACCGTGAAGAGCGCGCACGCCGCGTACCCCGCGACGGTGCCGCCCGCCAGGGTCGCGAGGCCCGTCCCCACGACCACGCCGAGCAGTTGCGCCGCTCCCAGCCAGCCGCCCACCGAGCCGCGCTGGCCGCGCGGCACACGGTCGGGGACGGCCGCCGTGACCGCGGCGAACGCGGCGTTCAGGGTGAGCTGCACCAGGCACCAGCCCGCCGCCATCGCCCACAGGGAGCCCGCCGCCGAGAGCAGCAGAAGTGAGGCGGCGCCGCCCGCCGTGCCCGCCGCGATCCACGGGGTGCGCCGGCCCCAGCGCGAGGTGGTGCGGTCGGACACCGCGCCGAACAGGGGGTTCGCGGCGAGCGAGACGACCGCGCCGACGCCGGTGACCCAGGCGAGCACCGTCTCCTTCGAGGTGCCCGCCGGGGCCAGCTCCTCGGCCTGCACGGCGAGCAGGATCTGGAGCGGGCCGTACCAGCCCACCCAGATCGCGCCGTTGGCCAGCGACAGGGCGCCCGTCCAGCCCCCGCCGACCCGCTCGGTGGGCTCCCGCAGGGCGGTGGCGGTCGTCGAGCGCCCCGCGGTCATGCGCGCTGCGCCCGCAGGACCTCGCGCAGCCAGTGGTAGGACGCCTTCGGGGTGCGCTCCAGCGTGGCGTAGTCGATGTGGACGAGTCCGAAGCGCCGTCGGTACCCCTCCGCCCACTCGAAGTTGTCCATCAGCGACCAGACGAAGTAGCCGCGTACGTCCACACCCGCTTCCAGCGCCCGGTGCAGGGCCCGCAGATGGCCGTCCAGGTAGGCGATCCGCTCCTGGTCGTCGAGACCCTCGTACGAGCAGCCGTTCTCGGTGATGACGAGCGGCGGGAGGCGGTCGCCGTAGCGGTCGCGGAAGGCGGTGAGGAGTTCCGGGAGGGCGTCGGGGACGACGGGCCAGCCGAAGTCCGTGACGGGGTAGCCCTCGATTCTCCGTGGCGCGAAGGGGAGTTCCGGCGGGAGCGTGAGGCCGGAGTACTCGGTGGGGTGCGGGAGCGGGGCGCCCACCTTCGTCGGCTGGTAGAAGTTGATCCCGTACCAGTCCAGGGGCTCCGAGATGACGTCGAGGTCCGCTGCGAGGTCGTCCGACGGCATCAACTCACCGAAGCCGTCCGGGTAGCGGCCGAGGAGCAGGGGGTCGGCGAAGAGGCGGTTGAGGAGTACGTCGTAGAGGCCGGCCGCTTCCGTGTCCTCGTCGGCGGCCGACGCGGGCCAGGTCGGGCCGTGCGAGTTGGCGATCCCGACGTCCCGCGCGCCCGCCGCGCGCAGCGCCCGTACCGCGAGGCCGTGCGCGAGCAGCTGGTGGTGGGCGGCCGGCAGCGCGTCGAACAGGAGCCGCCGGCCGGGTGCGTGCTCGCCGAGGGCGTGGCCGAGCAGGGTGTGTTCCGCGGGTTCGTTGAGGGTAATCCACTTCGTGACGCGGTCGCCGATGCGGGCCGCGACCACGGCCGCGTACGCGGCGAAGCGCTCGGCGGTGTCACGGCTCAGCCAGCCGCCCGCCTCCTGCACGGCCAGCGGGGTGTCCCAGTGGAAGAGGGTGGGGACGGGGCGTACGCCCGCCGCGCACAGCTCGTCGACGAGGCGGTCGTAGAAGTCCAGGCCCGCCGCGTTCACCGGGCCCGCGCCCGTGGGCAGGACGCGCGGCCAGGAGACCGAGAAGCGGTAGGCGCCCACGCCGAGGCCGCGGACGAGCGCCACGTCCTCGCGGTACCGGTGGTAGTGGTCGCAGGCCACGGCGGCGGTCGTGCCGTCCTTCACGTTCCCCGGCACGGCCGTGAACGCGTCCCAGACGCAGGCGCCGCGCTCGGCGGCGGCGCCCTCGATCTGGTGGGCCGAGGTGGCCACGCCCCACAGGAAGTCGCGGGGGAAGGGGGGTATCGGGCTCGCCGCGGTCGCTGCCATGGGCGGGATCCTCCGTACCGCCGAGTACGGAAGTCAATGGGCGTGCGCCGAGAAGATGAACAAAGCTCAGGTTTCTTGCCGGGTCCGCTACGTGCCCTCCTTCAGGACCCGGGAGATCAGCTTCCGCTGCGGCTCGGTCAGCCGCGGGTCCGAGCAGTACACCGTGCGTCCGTCCACCGTCAGCTGGTAGTTGAAGCCGTCCGGCACCCCTAGGGGTGGCGTGCCGCGGCCGTCGGCCAAGGCCTGTTCGGCCAGCGCGTGCCATTCGGGGGCATCGGCCAGCGTCGAGGTCTCCACCTCGGCGTACCGGTCGATGCCCGCGAAACCTCCTGTGCGCTTCACCTGGATACGCATGGGTCCTGTCTACTCCACCGCGCGAGCGGTCGGTAGCGCGCCGTCAGCCGTTGGTGGCCGGTACCCCGACCGTGGACCACGCGTCGACGACGGCCTTCAGCTCCTCGCCGTCGCCGTACTTCTGGCGGGCCGCGGCCACCGTCAGCTTCGCGAAGTCCTCGAACGACGCGTCCTGCGCCAGCTCGCCGCCGGTCAGCACCGCGTACCAGATGTGTCCCGCCCGCTCCCACGAGTGGCCGCCGAGCGCGTCGGCCACCAGGTAGAACGCGCGGTTGGGGATGCCGGAGTTGATGTGCACACCGCCGTTGTCGCGGCCCGTGCGCACGTAGTGGTCCATGTCGGCGGGCTGCGGGTCCTTGCCGAGCACGTCGTCGTCGTACGCCGTGCCGGGCTCCTTCATGGAGCGCAGCGCCTTGCCGGTGACGCGCGGGGCGAGCAGGCCCGCGCCGATCAGCCAGTCGGCCTCGTGCGCGGTCTGGCCGAGCGTGTACTGCTTGATCATCGAGCCGAAGACGTCCGCCATCGACTCGTTCAGGGCGCCGGGCTGGCCGAAGTACGTGAGGTTCGCCGTGTACTGCACGACGCCGTGGGTCAGCTCGTGGCCGATGACGTCCACGGGGATCGTGAAGTCCAGGAAGATCTCCTTGTCGCCGTCGCCGAAGACCATCTGCTCGCCGTTCCAGAAGGCGTTTCCGTAGTCCTCGCCGTAGTGCACGGTCGCGAGGAGCGGCAGGCCGTTGCCGTCGATGGAGTTGCGCTCGTACGACTTCTGGAACAGCTCGAAGGTCGCGCCGAGCCCCGCGTAGGCGCGGTTGACGGTGGCGTCCTTGCCGGGCTTCTCGCCCTCGGCGCGCACCTTGCGGCCGGGAAGCTCCGTGCGGTGCTTGGCGTCGTGGATCGTGCGGTGCGGCTTGTCCGCCGCGGCGTCCTTCGGCGCGGCGACGCCGGGCGCGCCGATGACGGTCGTCAGCCGGCGGTGGGTGCGCTCGGCGGCGTCCCGCTCCAGGGTGCGGCGGGCGGGCACGGCGAGTGCGGGGTCCTGGCTGCGGGCGAGCTCGTCCAGGACGTGGGGCGGAACGATGGTGCAGAAGACAGGCTCGAAGCCCGTCGGGTTGGCGGTCATGGCGGCAATGTGGCACTGGGTCATGCCGCTGTCACTACCTGCCACCATGATTGCTGAAATAGAGGGATAGATCACCACCAGGCGTTTAATCCGGCGCGGTCCCGCATACTGATACGGGCCCGCGCACAGAGCGCGGCTCGGCTAGGCTGCGGCACATCATGCGATTCGGGCTGCTTCTCCTTAGCTGCCGCGGCGAGGGCCTGTAGTCGAGGCCGACCCCCTCCCCGCGGAGTTCGGCGTTGCGCTAAGACCGTCGGCCGTCCTTCAGGACACTTCCGAGGAGCCCCGCAAATGCCGAACTTCCAGCGCCCCACCTCCCTGCCGATCCACAAGTACGGCCGGTACGAGCAGGTCGCCATCCCCGACCGCACCTGGCCGGACAACCGCATCACGGTCGCACCCCGCTGGCTCTCCACGGACCTGCGCGACGGCAACCAAGCGCTGATCGACCCGATGTCCCCGGCCCGCAAGCGCGCCATGTTCGACCTGCTGGTACGCATGGGCTACAAGGAGATCGAGGTCGGCTTCCCCTCCTCGGGCCAGACCGACTTCGACTTCGTACGTTCGATCGTCGAGGACGAGGACGCGATCCCCGAGGACGTGACGATCTCCGTCCTGACGCAGGCGCGTGAAGAGCTGATCGAGCGCACGGTGGAGTCCCTGAAGGGCGCCCGCCGCGCCACCGTCCACCTGTACAACGCGACCGCGCCCGTCTGGCGCGACGTCGTCTTCCGCGGCTCGCGCGACGCCGTCAAGCAGATCGCCGTCGACGGCACCCGGCTGGTCATGGAGTACGCCGACAAGCTGCTGGACGACCGTACGACGTTCGGATACCAGTACAGCCCCGAGATCTTCACCGACACCGAGCTGGACTTCGCCCTGGAGGTCTGCGAGGGCGTCATGGACGTCTGGCAGCCCGACGCCGAGCGCGAGATCATCCTGAACCTGCCCGCCACGGTCGAGCGCTCCACGCCCTCCACCCACGCGGACCGCTTCGAGTGGATGTCCCGCAACCTCTCCCGGCGCGAGTTCGTCTGCCTGTCCATCCACCCGCACAACGACCGCGGCACCGCCGTCGCCGCCGCCGAACTGGCCGTCATGGCGGGCGGCGACCGCGTCGAGGGCTGCCTGTTCGGGCAGGGCGAGCGCACCGGCAACGTCGACCTGGTCACCCTGGGCATGAACCTCTTCAGCCAGGGCGTCGACCCGCAGATCGACTTCTCGGACATCGACGAGGTGCGGCGCGTGTACGAGTACTGCACCCAGATGGAGGTCCACCCCCGCCACCCCTACGCGGGCGACCTTGTCTACACCGCCTTCTCCGGCTCCCACCAGGACGCCATCAAGAAGGGCTTCGACGCGCTGGAGAAGCGCGCGGCGAGCCAGGGCAAGACCGTCGACGACATCGAGTGGGCCGTGCCCTACCTGCCCATCGACCCCAAGGACGTCGGCCGCTCCTACGAGGCCGTCATCCGCGTCAACTCGCAGTCCGGCAAGGGCGGCGTCGCGTACGTCCTGAAGAACGACCACAAGCTGGACCTGCCGCGCCGCATGCAGATCGAGTTCTCGAAGATCATCCAGGTGAAGACCGACACCGAGGGCGGCGAGGTCACCCCGGGCGCGATCTGGAGCGTCTTCCAGGACGAGTACCTGCCCAACCCCGAGAACCCCTGGGGGCGGATTCAGGTCAAGAACGGTCAGACGACGACCGACACGGACGGCGTCGACACCCTCACCGTCGAGGCCACGCTGGACGGCGCGGACACCGTGCTGACCGGGTCCGGCAACGGCCCGATCTCCGCGTTCTTCGACGCGCTCCAGGGCATCGGCATCGACGTGCGCCTGCTGGACTACCAGGAGCACACGATGAGCGAGGGCGCGTCCGCGCAGGCCGCCTCGTACATCGAGTGCGCGATCGGCGACAAGGTGCTGTGGGGCATCGGCATCGACGCCAACACCACGCGCGCCTCCCTGAAGGCCGTCGTCTCCGCCGTCAACCGCGCGGCACGCTAGTCCGCACCCCGGTGCTCCACCGGCCCCGTCCGCCTCTTCGGCGGGCGGGGCCGCGTCGTCTCCCGGCCACCTCCGGCTCGCTCTCCTGTGCGAGGGTGCTGACGCCGCATCACCGATGTGGCTAACATCACGCCAACACGGCAATGCAGCCGGGGAGTTACGGAGGTGCGTGGTGCTGCCAGATCATGGACGAAACGGCCGACAGGCCCGCATCTCGGCCAAACCGGTATCCCGCGGGCGGGCCCTGTGCAGGCGGGTGATCGGCATGAACACCGCCTGGGACGCCGTCGGCGACGGCGAGTTCTTCTGCCCCGCCTGCGGCGGCGACCGCAACTACCAGCGGCTCACCGGCCGACGCCGCTTCGTCCTGCTCGGCCTGCCCCTGGTGCCGCGCGGCGCCGCGGGCCCCGTCGTCCAGTGCGCCGCCTGCCAGGACCTCTTCGACCCCGACGTCCTGGACCACCCCACCACCACGCGGCTCTCCGCGATGCTCCGCGACGCCGTGCACACGGTGGTCATCGCCGTCCTCTCCACGGGCGGCACCACCTCGCGCCCCACCCTCGACACGGCCGTCGCCACGCTGCGCGCCGCGGGCCACGAGGACTGCACCGACGAGCAGCTCGTCGCCCTCGTCGACGCGCTCGCCGCCGACACCGGCCGCGCCACCGAGCCCGACTGCGGACCCGGCCTCGCCATAGAACTCCACGAGGCGCTCGGCCCCCTGGCCCCGCACCTCGCCCCCGCGGGACGTGAGGCGCTGCTCCTCCAGGGCGCGCGGATCGCCCTGGCCGACGGGCCCTACACCCCCGCCGAGCGCGATGTGCTCGCCACGGCGGGCTGCGCGCTGACGATCTGCGCGGAGGACGTGACGCGCCTGCTGGTGGCGGCGCGCACGCCGTCCTGACACGCCGCGCAACACAGTCCGCGCGCCACAGTCCGCGCACCCTAGTCCGCGCGTACTCCGCCGGGAGTAGTCGCCGCCCCCGGCCTCCCCGCGGCGTAGCCGCCACCTCGGCCCCGCGCCCGACGGCACGGGGGCCGCTCCCCGGAAGGGTTGACCCCGAACACGTCACCCCTGCCGAAGGAGGCCCGTCATGGGGGCCGCACCGTCCATCACCACACCACGCCGGCGGCGACGCGCCGTTCCCTGGGTGTTCCTGGGGCTGTGGATCGTCGTCCTCGCGCTCGCCTCGCCCTTCGCCGCCAAGCTCTCCGACGTCCAGAAGGACCGGCCCGTCGACTATCTCCCGGCGAGCGCGGACTCGACCGAAGTCGCCAAGATCCAGGACCAGTTGCCGGGCGGCGAGGCCACCGAACTGGTACTCGTCTATCACCGGGACGGCGGGCTGACCCCCGCCGACCGCGAGACCGCGGGGAAGCAGATCGCCGAGATAGCGGGGGCCCACAAGCTCGTCGCCGAGCCCAAGGGCGTGCCCTCCAAGGACGGCACCACGCTGATGTACCCCGTCGCCTCCACCGAGCCGGGACAGGACGAGGAGAAGCGGGACGCCCTCGTCAACGACGTGCGGGACGTCGCCAGGGACGAAGGCGGGCTGAGCGTCGACGTCGGCGGCGGCGGAGCCTTCGACACCGACGCGAGCGAGGTCTACAACGCGCTCGGCGGCCCCCTGCTCTACACCACCGCAGGCGTCGTCGCGCTGCTGCTCATCCTCATCTACCGCAGCCCGTTCCTGTGGCTCGTACCGCTCGCCGTCGCCGGCGTCGCGGACTACTTCGCGATGGCCGCCGCCTACGGACTCAACCAGGCCTTCGGGACCTCCGTCAGCGGGCAGAGCAGCGGCATCATGACCATCCTCGTCTTCGGCGCGGGCACCGACTACGCCCTGCTCCTCGTCGCCCGCTACCGCGAGGAACTACGCAGGATCGAACAGCCCTACGACGCCATGGTCGCCGCCCTGCGCGGCTGCGGGCCCGCCGTGCTCGCCTCCTCCGGGACCGTCGCCGCCGGGCTGCTCTGCCTGCTCGCCGCCGACCTCAACAGCAGCCGGGGCATGGGCCCGCTCGGCACCGTCGGCGTACTGAGCGCGCTCGTGGCCATGCTGACGCTGCTGCCGGCCGTCCTGGTGCTCCTCGGCCGGCGCGTGTTCTGGCCGCTGATCCCCGCCTACGGCAGCGCGCCCAAGCAGCGGCGCTCGCTCTTCGCCGCCATGGGCAGCTCGGCCGGACGCAGGCCGTTCACCGTCCTCGCCTCGGGAGCCGTCCTGCTCGGCGCGCTCGCCCTCGGCGCCTTCAACCTGCCGGGCTCCCTCAAGCAGGAGGACTCCTTCACCAAGACCCCCGACTCGGTGGCGGCCATGGAGACCCTCGCCGCCGCCTACCCCGAACGCGGCACCCAGCCCATCACCGTCATGACCCCGGCTGGGGACGCCCTCGGCGCCCTCGCCGAGATCCGGGGCACCAAGGGCGTCGTCGGCGCGGAGAAGGGACGTACCGCCAAGGGCTGGACCGAGATCTCCGTCCTCGCCTCCTCCGCGCCCGAGACCCCGGGGGAGACCGCCACCATCAAGGCGCTGCGGGACGGACTCGACGGGTCGTACGTCGGTGGATCCAGCGCCCAGCAGCTCGACCTGAAGGACACCAACTCCCGCGACCGCGCCCTCGTCGTGCCGCTCGTCCTCGCGGCCGTGCTGCTGGTCCTCGTAGCCCTGCTGCGCAGCCTCGTCGCCCCCCTGCTGCTGCTCGCCGCGGTCGTCGCCGTATGGGGCGCCTCGCTGGGCATCGCGGGCCTCGTCCTCGAACCGCTCCTCGGGTTCGAGGGCACCGACCCGGGGCTCGGTCTGCTCTCCTTCGTCTTCCTCGTCGCCCTCGGTGTCGACTACGGCATCTTCCTGATGCACCGGATGAGGGAAGAGAGCCTGAAGGGCGCCGAACCGGGGGCGGCCGCGCTCACCGCCCTGCGCACCACCGGCGGCGTCATCGCCTCCGCGGGACTCGTCCTCGCCGCGACGTTCGCCGTGCTCACCAACATGCCGCTCGTCCAACTCGTCGAACTGGGCTTCGTCATCGCGGTCGGCGTACTCCTCGACACCTTCCTGGTGCGTACGTACCTGGTGACGAGCGCGAGCGTGGCGCTCGGCCGCAAGGTGTGGTGGCCCGGCCCGCTGTCCCGGCCCCGCCCCGCGGCCCCCGCCGCACCCGAGGCCGACCGCGTTCGGGTGCCCTCGCCTTGATCCCGTCCCTCCTGAGGGCGCCCCTCCTCTCCCGGAGGGGCGCCCGCGTACCCGAGGATGGGCCGGTGGACTCACCCGCCATAGGCAAGGGCACCGCGCAGGACCCCGCCCGCCGCAGCCTCATCGAGCGCGTCCTCGGCCCCGCCGCCCCCGGCGAACGGCTGCGCACCGACGCCCTGTTCGCGCTGGCCATGGCCGCGAGCGCCGTCGTCGTCGTGCGGGTCGTGCGGGACAACGGCGACCCGCCCGGCCCGCTCGGCTGGGCGCTGCTGCTCGCCGCCCACATCACCATCGTGTGGCGGCGCCGCGCCCCGATACGCGTCATGTTCGTCCTGATGGCGATCCTGCTGACCTACCATTCGCTCGACGCCAACCACACCGCTCCCATGGCGGTCTCGATGGCCGGCCTCTTCACCGTGGCCTCCCGCACCCGGCCCCGTAACGCCGTCCTCGTCGGGGCCGGGGTCATCGGCATCATGCTGAGCGTCAAGTTCTCCGAGGGCATGGCCGAGGGCGCCGAGTCCCTGCGCATCACCGGCTGGATCGTCTCCTTCCTGCTGCTCGGCGTGTACGTCCGCATCCACCGCCAGTACGTCGCCTCCGTCGTCGAACGCGCCGAGCGGGCCGAGCGCACGCGGGAGGAGGAGGCGCGCCGCCGGGTCGCCGAGGAACGGCTGCGGGTCGCCCGCGATCTGCACGACCTGCTGGCGCACAGCATCACCCTCGTCGGCGTCCAGACGTCCGTCGCCGCGCACGTCCTGGCGGCCGACCCGGACCGCCTGGACCGCGCGGCCGTCGCCAAGGCGCTGGACGACGTCGCCGAGACCTGCCGCACCGCCCGCGGTGAACTCCGCGCCACCCTGGAGGTGTTGCGGTCCGGCACCGACGAGGGAGGCTGCGACGAGGCCAGGGGCCCGCTGCCCGGCCTCGGCTCCCTGCCCGACCTCGCCGACGCGGCCCGCACCGCGGGGGCCCGCGTCGAGCTGAACGTGGCCGAGTGCCAGGCGCCGCCCGCCGTGGGCGCCGCCGCCTACCGCATCGTGCAGGAGGCGCTGACCAACGCCGTGCGGCACGCGGGCCCCGACCTCACCGTCCGGGTGGACATAAGCACGGGGGACGCGGCGCTGAACGTGACGGTCGCCGACGACGGCGTCGGCGCCAAGGAGCCCGCGGGCACCCCCGGTTACGGCCTCGTCGGCATGCGGGAGCGGGCCCGTACCGTAGGCGGGACCCTGGAGGCGGGGCCGCGGCCCGGGGGCGGTTTCCTGGTGTCCGCGGTGCTGCCCCTCGCGCCCGCGTCCCTGGGAGGCCTGACATGACCATCCGCGTGTTGCTCGCCGACGACCAGACACTGGTGCGCGCGGCGTTCGCGATGCTCGTCGACTCGGCGCCCGACATGGAGGTCGTGGGCCAGGCGGGCACGGGCCGCTCGGCGGTCGACCTGGCCCGCTCCGAGCGGGCCGACCTCGTCGTCATGGACATCCGCATGCCCGACCTCGACGGCATCGAGGCGACGCGGCTGCTCGCGGCGGACGAGGACCTGGCGGGCGTGAAGGTGCTGATGCTGACGACGTACGACACGGACGAGCACGTGGTCGACGCATTGCGGGCGGGCGCGTCCGGCTTCCTGGTCAAGGACACCAGGCCCGCCGAACTCCTGGAGGCCATCCGCACGGTCGCCGCCGGTGAGTCCCTGCTCTCGCCGGGGCCCACCTCGCGGCTCATCGCCCGGGTGCTGCGGTCGCCGGACACCCCCGGACTGAGGGCGACCGGCGGCCCCGAGGGCCTCTCGGACCGCGAACGGCAGGTCCTCGCGCTGGTGGCGCGGGGCCTGAACAACACGGAGATCGCCGAGACGCTGGGCCTGAGTCCGCTCACCGCGAAGACGCATGTGAGCCGCATCATGGGCAAGCTGGGCGCGCGGGACCGCGCCCAACTGGTCATCGTGGCGTACGAGTCGGGGCTGGTGGCGCCGGGGGTGTGAGGGCGCCTTCGCTGCCACGGGAAGCGGCCCCTGGAGCCCGGCTCAGAGCAGTCCCGCCGCCGCCAAGTGTTTGCCCACCTTCTCCGTCTCCCTCGGCGACAGCGGGATCTGCGGTTCCGCCGTCACCGGGCAGGCGATCACGCCGCGCAGGTGCAGCGCCGCCTTGAAGGCGCCCAGCGCCGACGAGCTGCCGCCCATCCGGCCCGGGTCGCCGGCCGTCACCATCCCGAACAGGCCGCACAGCCGCTCCTGTTCGGCCCGCGCCCGCTCCCAGTCGCCCTCGCGGCAGGCGGCGTAGAGGCGCACGTACCCGGCGGGGTCGACGTTGCCGAGGCCCGGCACGACGCCGTCCGCGCCCATCGCGAGCGCCGCGTCGACCGTCACCTCCGAACCGGTCAGCACACTGAAGGGGACCGGCACGGCCCGCCTGCCGAGGAGCACGCTGCGAAAGGCTCCCTCGGCGCCGCTGGAGTCCTTCAGGCCCGCGAGCACGCCGTCCGCGGCCAGTTCGAGGACCAGTTCCGCGCTCAGCTTCGTGTGCACCGAGACCGGCAGGTCGTACGCGAGGACCGGCACCGCGGACGCGCTCGCGACCAGCCGGAAGTGGCGGGCGATCTCGGCCGGGTGGGTGCGCGTGTAGAAGGGCGCGGTGACGACGGCCGCGTCCGCGCCCGCCTCGGTGAGCGCCCGCACGTGATCGAGGACGCGGGGCGTGGTCATGTCGATCGCGCCCGCGAGGACGGGGAGCTGTCCGCCCGCATGGCGTACGACCGTGTCGACGACGAGGGCCCGCTGCCGGTCCGTCAGGTATGCGACCTCCGAGGTGGAGCCGAGCACGAAAAGACCGTCGACGCCGCCGTCCAGCAGATGGTCGACGAGCCGGACGAGGGAGGCGGTGTCCACCTCGCGGTCCGGTGTCAGCGGGGTGCAGACGGGCGGGACGACACCGGTCAGCGGGGTGGACAGGGTCATGGGCGCTCCCTTGGATCCTTGGCCGTGGCGGCGGGACCTTGAGCCGTGGCGGCGGGGCCTTGAGCCGTGGCGGCGGCCTGCGTGGCGAGTTCGTGGGTCGACTCTCCTTCGTCCACCGGGTGATGGCAACGGAACAGGTGCCCGACGCCCGCCGGCTCCGCGTCCGGCATCACCTCGGCGCACACGCCGTCCGCCTTCCAGCAGCGCGTACGGAACGGGCAGCCGCTCGGCGGCCGGGTCGCGGACGGCACCGGGCCGGCCAGCGGGATCGGGTCGATGGGGTCGAGCAGGCCCGGCGTGGCCGAGAACAGGGCGCGCGTGTACGGGTGCCGGGCGCGGTCCAGGATCTCGGCGGCAGGGGCCTCCTCCACGATCCGGCCCAGGTACATGGTGATGACGCGGTCGCTCATCCTGCGCACGGTCTGGATGTCGTGCGAGACGAAGACCACGGCCAGCCCGAGGCGTTCCTTCAGGTCCAGGAGGAGGTTGAGGATCTGGGCGCGTACGGACACGTCGAGCGCGCTGGTCGGTTCGTCGGCGACCACCAGCTCCGGTTCGAGGGCCAGCGCGCGGGCGATCGCGACGCGTTGGCGTTGTCCGCCGGACAGTTGGCCGGGGAGGCCGTCGGCGAGAGCCTTGGGCAGGCCGACCAGCTCCATCAACTCCCGCACGCGTTCGTTTCGTTCGGCAGGTGTGCCGCGTCTGTGTACGTCCAGGGGGTCGCGGAGGATCTGTCTGATCGACAGTCTGCGGTTCAGGGCGGTCGACGGGTCCTGGAAGATCATGCCGGTGCGGGTGCCGATCTCCGTCCGCCTCCTGGCGGGGGCCATCGTCCAGAGGTCCCTGCCTCTGAAGGTCACCGTTCCGTGGGTGGGGCGCTGTACGCCTACGAGGACCTTCGCCAGTGTCGACTTGCCGCAGCCCGACTCGCCGACCACGCCGAGGGTCTCGCCAGGGGCGATTGTCAGGTCTGCCCCTGTGAGGGCGTGGACTTGGTCTCGGGAGAACAGCCCTCCAGAGCGGGCCCGGTGTGTGACGTGCACGTCGTTCAACCAGAGCAGGGGGGTGGTCACGTGTGCTCCCCGGGTGCGGGTTTGTGGGGGCTGGGCGCGCAGTTCCCCGCGCCCCTTCGGGGCGCTCCACTGCGGGGCGCTCCGCTGCGGGGCGCCGGATGGTGGCACGCCGTTTCGTGGGTTGCCGGGCCCGCCAGCGCCGGAGCCTCCTCCCGGCACGTCTCCGACGCCATCGGGCAGCGGTCCGTGAAGCGGCAGCCCGGGGGGAAGTCCACGGGGGAGGGGACCACGCCCCTGATCTGCGTGAGCCGTTGCGCCGCCGACTCCAGGGAGAGCACCGAGCCGAGCAAGCCCCGCGTGTAGTGGTGCGAGGGGGCGCCCACCAGGTCGGCGGTCACGCCCGTCTCCACGATCTGACCGCCGTACATCACCACCACCCGATCGGTGATGTCGGCGACGAGGGCCAGGTCGTGCGAGACGAGGATCAGTGCGAAGCCCAGCTCCTCGCGGAGCCTCAGCAGCAGCTGGATGATCTGCGCCTGCACGGTGACGTCGAGTGCCGTCGTCGGCTCGTCGGCGATGATCAGTTTCGGGTCGCGGGAGAGGGCCATGGCGATCAGTACGCGCTGGCGCTGGCCGCCGGACAGTTCGTGCGGGTAGCTGCGCAGCGTCCGTTCCGGGTCCAGGCCGACCAGCTCCAGGAGGGCGGCGGGCGTGCGGCGGCCACCTCTTCGTACGACCTGCTTGAGCTGGGAACGGACCGTCATCGCGGGGTTCAGCGAGGACAGGGCGTCCTGGTAGATCATCGCCATGTGGTGGCCGAGCAGGCGGCGCCGGGCCCGCGTCGGCAGGCCGGTCAGCTCCTGGCCGTCGAAGGTGACGCCGCCCCGGACGCGGGCGCCCCTGGGTTCCAGGCCCATCACGGTCAGGGCCGTCAGCGACTTGCCGCAGCCCGACTCGCCCACCAGGCCGAGGACCTCACCGGGGCGTACGTCGAAGGAGATGCCGTCCACGATGTCCACGCCGTCGTGCCGCCCGGGGAAGGCGATGCGCAGGTCGCGCACGTCGAGGACCGGCGCCCCGGACGGCAGGGGCCGGGCCCGCTCCCGCAGCCGGTCCGAGGCCTCGGCGAGGCCGGGGAGTCCGAGGACCTCGCCCGTACCCGGTTCGGGGGCTTCGAGGGGGTCCTCGTCGCGGGCCGCGCCCGGCACGTCGCGGGTGGAGGGCGCCGCCCACGCGTCCGAGACGCCCTCGGAGAGGATGTTCAGGGCGAGGACCGTGATCAGCATGAGGAGGCCGGGGAAGACCGTCGCCCACCAGCCGCCGATCAGCACCATGTTCTTGCCGTCGGCGATGACGCTGCCCCACGACGGGTCGGGCGGCCGGACGCCCGCGCCGATGAAGGAGAGCGAGGCCTCGAAGACGATGGCCTCGGCGACCTGCACGGTGCAGAAGACCAGGATGGGCGCCGCGCAGTTCACGGCGACGTGGCGGACGAGGATGTGCGGGGTGCGGGCGCCGACGACGCGTTCGGCGGTGACGTAGTCCTCGCCGTACTGGTCGAGGACGTTGGCCCGGACGACCCGGGCGATCGGCGGGGTGAACAGGAAGGCGATCGCGCAGATCAGTACGGTGATGCCGCCGCCGAAGACCGCGACGAGCACGGCGGCGAGCGCGATGCCGGGGAACGCCATGACGACGTCCAGGCAGCGCATCAGCGTCTCGTCGACGGCCTTGCGGGAGGTCGCGGCGACCGCGCCGACCAGCGCGCCGACGATCAGGGCGAGCAGGGTCGCGCCGAGCCCGATGGCCAGCGACCAGCGCGCCCCGTACATCAGCCGGCTGAGGATGTCGCGGCCGAGGCTGTCCTGGCCCATCCAGTGGCGGGCGGAGGGGTGTCCGGTGCCGTCGGCCTGGGGCTGCTGGTCGAGCGGGTCGTGCGGGGCGATGAGCGGGGCGAGGAGCGCGACCAGGACGACGACGCCGATGACGCCGACCGCGACCCGGGACAGGACGGGCAGCTTGCGCAGCGAGCGCAGGCGGATGCCGGGGACCGAGAGCCGGTCCGTGCGCCTCTTGCGCGACATGAGCATCAACTCGTCCCCCTCAGGCGCGGGTTGACCAGGAGGTGCAGGATGTCGATGACGAGGTTGACGACGACGAAGCCGACGGCGGTGGTGATGACGACGCCCTGGACGACGGCCGGGTCGCCGTTCTTCACGGCGTCGATCATCAGCTTGCCCATGCCCGGCAGCGAGAAGATCGTCTCGATGACGACGGCGCCGCCCAGCAGATAGCCGACGCGCAGGCCGAGCACGGTGAGCGGGTTGATGAGGGCGTTGCGCAGGACGTTCCGGCCGACGACGACCACCGGGGGCAGGCCGCTGCCGATGGCCGTACGGACGTAGTCCTTGTCCAGCTCCTCGACGACGGCCGTGCGGATGATGCGGGTGAGGCCGGCCGCCACCGGCAGGGAGAGGGCGAGGGCGGGCAGGGTCATGGTCCTGAGCCAGCCGGTGAGGGAGTCGGCGGGGTTGATGTAGCCGCCGGTCGGGAACCAGCCGAGGTCCACCGCGAGGTACTGGATCATCAGGAGCGCCAGCCAGAAGCCGGGCGCCGCGACGCCGGTCAGGGAGACGACGCGGATGAGCTGGTCCGGCAGCCGGTCGCGGTAGATCGCGGCGGTCACGCCGAGGGTGAGGGAGAGCACGACCGCGATGCCGAGCCCGAGGAACGTCAGCTGCATGGTGAGCGGCAGGGCGGTGGTGACCTGGTCGAGGACGGGGGAGCGGTTGAGGACGCTGATCCCCATGTCGCCCTGGAGCAGGTCCCCCACGAACGCCGCATAGCGCACGGGCAGTGGATCGAGGAGCCCGTTCTCCTCGCGGAAATCGTGCAGTTGCTGGGGGGTCGGGTTGGCGCCCTGGAAGAACGCGGAGGCCGGGTCGACATCCGAGAACCGCATCACGAGGAAGACGAAGAGCACGATGCCGAGCAGCAGCGGGACGAGCAGGGCGATGCGGCGGGCGAGGATTCTGAGGACTGCGGTCACGGCGTGCGCCTCCCGAACCGGTCGTACGTCAGGCCCACTTGGCCTGGAGGAGGTTGATCCCCGGGTACGGCTGGGCCCGGACGCCGGTGATCTTCTTGGGGTCCCAGGCCGTCATGAGTTCGTTGTGTACGACGGGGTAGAGCACCGCCTGCTCGGCGATCACGTCGATGTACTCCTGGATCATGGCCTTCTTGCGGCTCGCCTCGGGCTCGCGGGTGGCCTGTGCCATGTCCTTGAAGAGCTTCTTGGCGGTGGGGTTCCGGGCCCAGCGGGCGTAGCCCATCCAGAGGTTCTCGGGGCCGTAGTTGTAGTGCATGATCAGGTCGGCGTCGAGCCCGAACTGGTTGGGGTTCGAGGCGGCCGCGACGACCTGGAAGTCCTTCTTCTGGTCGAGCTTGGTGAAGACGGCGGTCGTCTCCTGCGGGTCGAGGGTGACCTCGACGCCGATCCTCTCCCAGCCGTCCTGGATGGTGGGCAGGCAGTCGACGATCCAGCTCACGTTCACGGCCATGAGGTTGACCTTGAGATCGCCGACCCCCGCCTCCTTCAGGAGCTTCTCCGCCTTCGCCAGGTCGTACGCGTAGACGGTCTTCGCGGGCCGGTAGGAGGGGTTGGCCTCGTTGAGGAACGAGGTCGCCGCCTTGCCGTGGCCCCTCAGGGCGGCCTCGATCATCTTGTCGCGGTCGACGGCGTAGTGCAGCGCCTGGCGTACGCGTACGTCGTCGAACGGCTTGTGCGCGGTGTTGAAGAGCAGGAAGAGGTTGTTCATCCCGGCGCCGCCCTCGACGGTCATGCCGCTCTTCTTGAGCTGCCCGATGTTGGCGTACGGGATGTTGTCGGCGATCTCCGCGTCCGCGCCGGCCCCGGAGATCTTCGCGACGCGCGGCGCGGCGTCCACGATCGTCAGCCAGTTCATCTTCTTGAAGGCGGCCTTGCGCGGGCCGTTGTAGTCCTCGAAGGCTTCGAAGGTGGTGTTCGACTTCGGGTGGTGCGCGGTCTGCCGGTACGGCCCGGAGCCCACCGCCTTGCCCTTCGTCGCGTCCTCCCAGGCCCCGGGCTTGGAGAAGACGTGCTTCGGCATGATCTTCGCGAGGGAGAGGCGGGCGGCGCCGTCGGGGAAGGGGAACTTCAGGATCAGCTCCACGTTCGTCGCGTCGACCTTCCTGACCTCCTTCAGCCAGCTCGCGAAGAACCCCTTGGCCAGGGTCTGCGTCTTCGGGTCCAGGATCCGGTCGAAGACGAACACCACGTCGTCGGCGGTGACGGGCTTCCCGTCGTGCCACTTGGCGCCCGGCCGCAGGGCGAACTGCCACGTGGTCGCCTTGAGGTCGTCCGGGACCTCGGTGGCGAGCGCGGCATAGGGCTCACGGGTGATCGGGTCGGTGCCGAGCAGACCCTCGTAGATGTGTTCGTTGCCCGCCATGGCGAAGGCGGAGGCCGTCTGGGTGGGGTCCCAGCTGCCGTCGTTGCCGTAGCCGATGACGGCCGTGAGCGTGGAGTCGCCGCCCTGGCCGCCGCCTCCGGACTCGTTGGTGGACTCGGGCCCCGAGGAACAGGCGGAGAGCGTGGTGGTGACGGCGGCGGCCGCGCCCAGTGCGCCGGTGTACTTGAGGAAGGACCGCCGGTCCGGGCCGGGGTCGTGCCGCGCGGAGGTTCGAGGGATCAGGTCGCTCACGGTGTCTCCCTTGTCTCCCTTGAGAGATCCCACGTCCTACGTCGTGGGTGGCGTGGCGACCATAGGAGGGGCGGGGGGGCCGGTCAAGGCCCCGCACACGGCATTTCACCCCCATTGATGAGTGGGGCCGTCCGGCGGGTCAGGGGCACCGCCGGTCTCGTCCGGGCCGGGCCGCCCGTCTCGTGGAGCGGGCGGGCCGGGCGCGCGGGGGAGGCCGGTTTGTATTCTCGGCAGGCGCGACGAAGCGATCCCGGTCGCACGGTGGCGGCCCCACCGACGCGCCCCCCGAGCCGTACCTGCGAGAGGCAACACCATGACCACCGAGCTGAGCCCCGACGCCCCGGCCCTGGACGGGCTCCTGGAGCGGGCCCGGAAGGACTACGAGGCCCTCGCCGCGCGCGGGCTCTCCCTCGACCTCACCCGGGGCAAGCCGGCACCGGAGCAGCTCGACCTCAGCGAGGGCCTGCTGAGCCTGCCCGGTGAGCGGCACACCGCCGCCGACGGCACCGACGTACGCAACTACGGCGGCCTCCAGGGGCTGCCCGAGCTGCGCGAGATCTTCGCCGAGCTGCTCCAGGTGCCCGCCGGGCAGCTGCTCGCGCTCGGCAACTCCAGCCTGGAACTGATGCACGACTGCCTCGTGCACGCCCTCCTCGGGAAGCTGCCCGGCGCCGAGTCCCGCTGGGTGGACCAGGAGCCCATCGCGTTCCTGTGCCCCGTGCCCGGCTACGACCGGCACTTCGCGCTCTGCGAGCGGTTCGGCATCGACATGATCCCCGTGCCGATGACCGAGCAGGGCCCGGACATGGACGCCGTGGAGCGGCTCGCCGCCGAGAACCCCGCGGTCAAGGGCATCTGGTGCGTGCCCAAGTACAGCAACCCGGACGGCGTCTCCTACAGCGACGAGACCGTCGCCCGGCTCGCCCGCATGGAGACCGCGGCCCCCGACTTCCGGATCTTCTGGGACAACGCCTACGCCGTCCACCACCTCACCGACGAGCCCACCGGGATCGCCGACCTCCTCGGCGCCTGCGCCGAGGCCGGGAACCCGGACCGCGCGTTCGTCTTCGGCTCCACCTCCAAGATCACCGCCGCGGGCGCGGGCGTCGCCTTCTTCGGCTCCTCGCCCGCCAACGTGAAGTGGCTCCTCGCCAACAACCAGAAGCGCTCGATCGGCCCCGACAAGATCAACCAGCTGCGGCACGCGCTGTTCCTGAAGGACGCCGACGGTGTGCGGGCCCACATGGAGCGCCAGCGCGCCCTGCTCCAGCCCAAGTTCGAGACGGTCGCCCGGATCCTGGAGACCGAGCTGGGCGGCACCGGCCTCGCGACCTGGACCTCGCCCCGGGGCGGCTACTTCGTGACCCTCCAGGTCCCCGAGGGCTGCGCCAAGGACGTCGTGCGCCGTGCCGCGGAGGCCGGCATCGTGCTCACCCCGGCCGGCGCCACGCACCCCTACGGCGACGACCCGCGCGACGCCGTCATCCGCATCGCCCCCAGCTACCCCGGCCTCGCCGACCTGGAGCAGGCCATGCACGGCCTGACCGTCTGCGTCCGCCTCGCCGGATACGAGCAGCGGACCCGCCAGGCCGCCTGACCGGCCCTCGGCGCGGCAGCACGCTCAGTGCTGCTGCGCCTTCTGCGGGGTCACCTCGCTCGGGCGGACGATGACGTGTCCCTCGCCCTGGAGCATCAGCTGGACCGCCTCGCCCGAGCCGCCCCGGATCATCGAACCGAGGGACTGCGAGCGGTGCAGGGACGTGGAGAGGCCGGCGGTCCAGCCGACCACCGCGTCCGTGTCGACGTACACCGGCTGCTGCGGGGAGACGGGGATCACCAGGGGGTTGCCCTCGCAGACCAGGCCGAGGCGGCCCGAGCCCGTGAAGACACTGTTGAACAGTCCGCCTCCGGTCATGCCGGCGCCCTTCACCGTCTTGATCTCGTACGAGAGGGTCGCGTCGAAGCAGAGGATGTTGCGGCCGTTGACCGTGAGGATGTCGCCCGGTTCGATGTCGACGATGAAGCAGTTCTGCGCCTCGTGCGCGAACCAGGCCTCGCCCTGGCCGCGCACGGCCATCAGCGCCAGCCCCTCGCCGGTCATGGCGCGCTTGAGCAGGCCGCCCACACCCTGACCCTTGCGCTCGAACTGGAGATCGCCCCGGTAGGCGATCATCGCGCCCTGCCGGGCGAGCATCTCGCCGTGCACGGCGTATTTGATCGACTTGGCGTTCTGGAGGGTCATTCCGGGGGCGAGGGCCGGCTGCGCCATGTGGTCACTGGAGAACAAGTCACTCTTCATGAGGGCATCTTGGGCCATGGAGGTCCAGGGACCGCACCAGCGCGGCCAGTTCCGCGCGGAACAACTTGTCCGGGCTGACGGTCTGGGTGCGCAGGTGGCCGTAGATCTCCAGTGACACCAGGCCGTGCAGGTGGCCCCAGATGCGCAGCGCGAGGGCCACGGCGGCGGGCGGGAGGTCCGGGTAGGCCGGGCGGACCTTGGCGAGCAGGCCGGGATCGAAGTCCGGCCAGTCGAACTCGCTGCCCGCGTAGAGATGTTGGGCGTTGGGCCAGGCGGCGTCCGCGAGACCGGCGAGGCCGGTGCAGACCCGGTGCGCGGCCTGCGGGGCCGCGCCGCCGTCCGGCGCACGGTAACCCGGGACGGGGTCGCCGTAGATCAGGCGGAAGCCCTCGGGGTTGGCCAGGGCCCAGTCGCGGAAGGCGTGCGCCCACGCGTGGATCCGGTCGGCCGGGCCCTGGGCGGAGGCCGAGGCCCAGCCGGCGTCCACGGCGTCGGCCAGCGCGGTGTAGACGTCGTTGATGAGCGCGGTGACCAGGTCGTCGCGGGTGGCGAAGTAGCCGTAGATGGCGTTGGCGGTCATGCCCATCTCGCGCGCGATGGCCCGCAGGGTGATCGCGTCGGGCCCGCCGGAGGCCATCAGTTCGAGGGCGACCTTCTTGATCTCCGCCGTCGTCTCGGCGCGCAGACGCTCGCGGCGCCCCGGCCCCTTCGCGCGGCCCGCCGTCCCGCTCGTCCATCCTGTCGTCACGCTCTCCACACCCGCCACCGTACAGCGTCTCGAAAACGTGACGCGTATTGAAACTTCACACCGTATAGTTTCCGCACGGCGTCACCACCATTGTGGTGTCATCGCTGTCACGACGTGAAGCAGAGGGAGAGCCATGCACATCGGAGTCATCGGAGCGAGCGGGACCATTGGCAGCCGGGTCGTCACCGAGGCCGTCGAACGCGGGCACCACGTCACGGCGTTCACCCGTGACGCCTCGCGGGTCCGCGAGGAGCGGGCGGGCGTCACATGGCGGAGCCTCGACGTGTTCGACGCCGAGGGCATCGCCGCGGCGCTGCCCGGAATGGACGTACTGATCAGCGGTTATCAGCCCGGCAACGCCGCTGCGGACTTCGCCGCCACCGTGGAGCGTTCGGTCGCCGACCCGTCGGTCTTCGTGACCGCCGCGCAGGCGTTGCTGAAGGCACTGGAGAGCCACCCCCGCGTCCGGTTGATCGTGATCGGCGGGGCCGGCAGCCTTGAGGTCGAACCCGGCCTGGTCCACGCCGACTCCGACGAGCATCTGTACGAGAGCCTCGACCGGCTCGGGCTGCCCAGGTCCTACGCGGCGGCGGTGCGCGGCCACCGGGACGCGTTGAACGTGCTGCGTATGTCCAACCGGCTGTGGACGTACTTCAGTCCCGCCGAGGACATCGCCCCCGGGCCGCGCACCGGCAGATTCCGCCTGGGCGGCGACCAGCCGGTGCTCGACGCGGACGGGCGCAGCCGCATATCCGTGGAGGACGCCGCCGTCGCGCTGGTGGACGAGGCGGAGCTGCCGCGGTTCGTCCAGCGCCGGTTCACGATCGGCTACTGAGCCGGTTTCGGCGCCGGTCGCTGAGGCGCGCCCGTACGGTCGGGCCATGACACTTCGCTACGAGCACTTCCGCGACCTGCACCGCTCGCCCGGCGCGCCCCTCCTGCTCCCCAACGCCTGGGACCACGCGTCGGCCGCCGCCCTGGCCGCCGCCGGGTTCCGGGCGGTCGGGACGACCAGTCTCGGGGTGGCCGCCGCGGCGGGGCTGCCCGACGGGAACGGGTCGGGCGCCGCCCGCGAGGAGACCCTCCGGCTCGCCCGCGGACTCGCCCGCCTCGACGTCCTGGTCAGCGTCGACATCGAGGGCGGCTTCAGCGACCGCCCCGAGGAAGTGGCCGCCCTCGCGGTGGAGTTGGCGGACGCGGGGATCGTGGGCGTGAACATCGAGGACGGCCGCGCGGACGGCACGCTCGCCGACCTCGAACGGCAGTGCGCGGTGCTCCGGGCCGTGAAGGAGGCGACGGACGGCCGCCTCTTCATCAACGCCCGCACGGATACGTACTGGCTGACGGGGGACCACGCGGCGCAGACCGAGGACCGGCTCGCCGCGTACGAACAGGCGGGCGCGGACGGCCTGTTCGTGCCGGGCCTGCGGGACGTGCGGGTCATCACCCGGCTGGCCTCGAAGTTCGCCGCACCTCTCAACATCCTGCACTCGCCCGAGGGGCCGTCCCTCCCCGAACTCGCCGCGGCCGGTGTGCGGCGCGTCAGTTGCGGGTCGCTGCTGTTCCGCGCGGCGCTGCGGGGCGCTGTCGCGGCGGCCGAGGCGGTGCGGGACGGCGCGGTCCTCCCGGCGGGCATCCCGTCCTACGCCGACACGCAGGCGCTGTCCGACAGCTTCTCCTGACAGCTGCGGCGTGTCAGGGACCTGATCGGGGGCACCGTGGTCTTCACCGGGCTGTGCGAGCCCGGAAGGACTGGAGAGAGGTCCCCTTCATGCTTGTGGCGTTCCTGTGCGTGTTCATCGTGGTGGCGGCGGTCCAAGTAGTGAAGCCGCGGCTTCTGTGGAAGGCGAACCGTCCTCTACAGAAGCCGTTCGTGAAGGACTACGAGGCCACCGAACCCAATCGCTCCGGTTACCGGATCGAGCGGGCGATGGGCGTGTTGGTGCTGGTCGGGGCGGTGGTCATGCTGGTCGTGGAACTGACCTGAGCGTGCCGGTGAGGAATGCCTGCCAGGCGGGGGCGCCGATGATCAGGGCGGGGCCCTGGGGGACCTTGCTGTCCCTTACGGGGACGACGCCGGGGACTCCGTCGGCGACCTCGACGCAGTTACCGCCTTCGCCGTTGCTGTAGCTGCTCTTGCGCCAGCGGGCGGCCCCCACGAAGTCGTAGGCGACTTCGACGCAGTCGCCGCCTTCGCCGTTGCTGTGGCTGCTCTTGCGCCAGCGGGCGTTGCTCAGGTCGTACTCGCGCATCGTCTGTAGTCCTCAGCCGCCGACTCGATCAGGGCGAGGGACACCTTCGGCGACAGCGCGGCGCCCCTGAGTAGATCGTATGCGCGCTGTGCGCGCTTCACCACTGCCGGATCGTCGAGCAGGGTTCCCGAAAACGATGTCTCTGTATAGGCGGTTGGCGGTGCGTCCTCGAAGTCCATGAGCTTCAGCGCCCCGAGCATGGCGGCGTGCGCCCCCGCCTCGTACGGAAGCAGCATCACCAACACCTGCCGCTCACGCATCAGCGTCGCGACCTGGTCCAGCTGCTGCGCCATGGTCGCCGGCCCACCCACCGGGATGTACAGCACGTTCTCGTGCAGCACCACCCAATACTCGGGCCTTGTAGCGTCCTTGAGGATCCCTGATCGTTCAAGACGAGCCGTCACGATGTCCTCCACGTACGCATCCGTGACGAACGGGTTGGCCGCGACCGTGACCGCACGGGCGTACTCGGCCGTCTGCAACAACCCCGGAATCAGCGTCGGCGCGAACTCGCAGATGCGCGTCGCCTGCGCCTCCAGCTCCACGACCGCAGCGAAGTAATCCGCGTAGCGGTTGTCGTCGATCAGCTTCCGGCACATCCGCTCGAAAATGCCGCCGGTTTGTAGAACCTGGTCGATCCGCTGCGCCACATCCAACTGCGGTTTCCGAATAGCCTGTTCGAATTGGCCGATGTAACCGCCGGAGACGAAAACCAGCGTACCCAGCGCCGACTGGGTCATCCCGGCCTCCTCGCGGCGCCGCTTCAGCTCCGCGCCGAAGAACTCCCACGCCGCCTGTCGTGAACCATTGGCCACGGCCAACCGCCTTCCACTGCCCCGCAGTTGTAGCGGGCAGACCCCTGCCGAGTGTAGGCGCCGGGCGTCACCGTAGGGGTGCGAAGAGTGAAATCCGGAAGCGAAGGGGAGTCACGTGACGGCGGAATCGAAGCGCCACGCAGTGGCATGCGTCGAACAGGCGGAGGAAACATTGAGGGAATTGCGCGCCGCACTCGCGCGAGCGGAAATTACCTTGCCGTCCCTGCGGATCGACCCCGCGACGATCGCGAGGGAGGCACCCTGCCCGCGCATCGAATTGGGCGGATGTTCCGTCGACGTGGCGGCACGCCTCGCCGCCGCGCTCAGGAGTGCGCCGTGAACCTTCCCGCGAACCTCCCCGTCGGCTCGTACGTCGTCGACACCCGCAACGGGCGCGTCGGCAGGGTGATGGGTCACGAGGGCCCGTACGTCCAGCTGCGCCCCTACGGAGGCGGCCGCGAATGGGACTGCGACCCGGAGGCCGTCCGCACGGCGACCGCCGCGGAGCGCCTGCGCGCGGCGACGGCGTACGCGAACGCCCGGAGCCGGGGGGAGGTGCCTTGACGTTCAGCCGTACCCCGCACCCTCCGCCGTACGGCGTATCCCGCACCCCCCGCCGTACGCGAGAATGGCCCCATGAGTCTGTTCCGCGACGACGGCATCGTGCTGCGCACCCAGAAGCTGGGCGAGGCGGACCGGATCATCACGTTGCTCACGCGCGGTCACGGGCGCGTACGCGCGGTGGCGCGCGGGGTGCGGCGCACCAAGTCCAAGTTCGGGGCGCGCCTCGAACCCTTCTCCCACGTCGACGTGCAGTTCTTCGCGCGCGGCAGCGAACTCGTCGGACGCGGTCTCCCCTTGTGCACGCAGAGTGAGACCATCGCTCCTTACGGTGGCGGGATCGTGACGGACTACGCCCGCTACACCGCCGGGACGGCCATGCTGGAGACGGCGGAACGGTTCACCGACAACGAGGGCGAGCCCGCCGTGCAGCAGTATCTGCTGCTGGTGGGCGGGCTGCGCGTCCTCGCCCGCGGGGAGCACGCGCCCCACCTCGTCCTCGACGCCTTCCTGCTGCGCTCCCTCGCCGTGAACGGCTACGCGCCCAGCTTCAACGACTGCGCGAAGTGCGGCATGCCGGGCCCCAACCGCTTCTTCTCGGTCGCGGCGGGCGGATCGGTCTGCGTCGACTGCCGGGTGCCCGGCAGCGTCGTGCCGTCCGCGGAGACCCTCACCCTGCTCGGCGCGCTGCTCACCGGCGACTGGGAGACCGCGGACGCGTGCGAGGCGCGGCACGCGCGCGAGGGCAGCGGGCTGGTTTCGGCCTATCTGCACTGGCACTTGGAGCGCGGGTTGCGTTCCCTGCGGTACGTAGAGAAAAGCTGAGCAGGCACCACCCTCAAGTCACGTAGGAGAGAGAGCCCCATGGCACGACGCGGAATCCTCGGCCGGTCCCGCCGCGAGTACAAGACCCCGGAGCCGCACCCCACGGGCGTACGGCCGCCGAAGATCCCCGGTGAGCTGGTGCCGAAGCACGTCGCCATCGTCATGGACGGCAACGGACGGTGGGCCAAGGAGCGCGGGCTGCCGCGTACCGAGGGGCACAAGGTGGGCGCCGAGCGCGTCCTCGACGTCCTCCAGGGCGGCATCGAGATGGGCGTCGGCGCGATCTCGCTCTACGCCTTCTCCACCGAGAACTGGAAGCGCTCCCCGGACGAGGTGAAGTTCCTGATGAACTTCAACCGCGACTTCATCCGCAAGACCCGCGACCAGCTCGACGATCTCGGCATCCGCGTGCGCTGGGTGGGCCGCATGCCCAAGCTGTGGAAGTCGGTCGCCAAGGAGCTGGAGATCTCCCAGGAGCAGACCAAGGACAACGACAAGCTCACCCTGTACTTCTGCATGAACTACGGCGGCCGCGCCGAGATCGCGGACGCCGCCCAGGCCCTCGCGGAAGACGTGCGGGCGGGCCGGCTCGACCCCGCCAAGGTCAGCGAGAAGACCTTCGCGAAGTACCTGTACTACCCGGACATGCCGGACGTCGACCTGTTCCTGCGGCCCAGCGGCGAGCAGCGCACCTCCAACTACCTGCTGTGGCAGAGCGCGTACGCGGAGATGGTCTTCCAGGACGTCCTGTGGCCGGACTTCGACCGCCGCGACCTGTGGCGCGCCTGTCTCGAATACGCCTCACGCGACCGCCGCTTCGGCGGGGCGATCCCCAACGAGCAGCAGATCGCCGACAGCTAGGCGCGCGTACGGACGAGGGGCCCGCGCTGTCACAGCGCGGGCCCCTCATCCACGTACGTACCGCTCTACGTGCCCTACTTGCTCGCGCACTCCGCGCACGTCCCGAAGATCTCGACCGTGTGCGCCACGTTCACGAAGCCGTGCTCGGCGGCGATCGTGTCGGCCCACTTCTCCACCGCGGGGCCCTCCACCTCGACGGCCTTGCCGCAGACGCGGCAGACCAGGTGGTGGTGGTGCTCTCCCGTCGAGCAGCGGCGGTAGACCGTCTCGCCCTCGCTGGTGCGCAGCGCGTCCACCTCGCCGGCGTCGGCCAGCGACTGGAGCGTGCGGTAGACCGTGGTCAGACCGACCGAGTCGCCCTTGTGCTTGAGCATGTCGTGCAGCTCCTGCGCACTGCGGAACTCGTCCACATCGTCGAGTGCCGCGGCCACTGCCGCGCGCTGGCGGGTGGACCTGCCTCGAACCGGGGCTCCCACGGTTGTCTCCTCGCGTCTGCGCTCTGGTCTGGGCCTGCCGGGCCATTGTGCCAGGTCGGCCGGGACGCGGGTCAGGTCCTGGCCACCGGCTGGGCCGGAACCGAGCACTCCGCCGGGTCGCCCGCCGCCTCCGCCGCGGCCTTGGCCCGCGCCCTGCGCCTGGCCAGTGGCGTCGCGAGGACCGTCAGAGCGATGAAGACGCCGATGGTGAGCAGCACGATGGTCGCGCCGGGCGGGACGTCCTGGTAGTACGAGGTCGCCGTGCCGCCGATCGTCACCGCGATGCCGATCGCCACCGAGATCGCGAAGGTCGCCGCGAAGCTGCGGGTGAGCTGCTGTGCGGCCGCCACCGGCACCACCATCAGCGCGGAGACCAGGAGCAGGCCCACGACCCGCATGGCGACGGTGACCGTGACCGCCGCGGTGACGGCGGTGAGGAGGTTCAGGGCGCGCACCGGAAGTCCGGTGACGCGCGCGAACTCCTCGTCCTGGCTGACCGCGAAGAGCTGGCGGCGCAGGCCGACCGTGACGAGGACCACAAAGGCAGCGAGCAGGCAGATCGCCGTGACGTCCTCCTCGGAGACCGTCGAGAGCGAGCCGAAGAGGTACGACTGGAGGTTCGCGTTCGACCCGCCGGGGGCGAGGTTGATGCACATGACGCCGCCCGCCATACCGCCGTAGAACAGCATCGCGAGGGCGATGTCGCCGCGCGTCTTGCCGTACCAGCGGATCAGCTCCATCACGACGGCGCCGACGATCGCGACCGCCGTCGCCATCCACACGGGCGAGGCCGAGAGCAGGAAGCCGAGGCCCACGCCGGTCATCGCCACATGGCCGATGCCGTCGCCCATCAGGGCCTGGCGGCGCTGGACGAGGTAGATGCCGACGGCGGGCGCGGTGATGCCGACCAGGACGGCGGCGAGCAGGGCCCGCTGCATGAAGGCGTATTCGAGGATTTCCATGGTTCTTGCTCGCCCTCAGGTCAGCAGGCCGGTGCGGACCGGCTCGGCGTCGGCGTCGTGCGGGTGGACGTGGTCGTGGCCCGGCAGGGCGTGCTGGCCGACCGCCTGCGGGGGCGGCCCGTCGTGCAGGACGCAGCCGTCGCGCAGGACCACGGCACGGTCGATCAGCGGCTCCAGGGGCCCCAGTTCATGGAGGACGAGCAGCACGGAGGTGCCCTGCGCGACCTGCTGGCGCAGGGTGGCCGCGAGGACCTCCTGGCTGGCCAGGTCGACGCCCGCCATCGGCTCGTCCATGATCAGCAGCTCCGGCTCGGAGGCCAGCGCGCGGGCGATCAGGACCCGCTGGTGCTGGCCGCCCGAGAGGGCGTTCACGGAGTCCTTGGCGCGGTCGGTCAGGCCCACCAGGTCGATGGCGCGGGCCACGGCCTCGCGGTCGCTTCTGCGGAGGACGCCGAAGCGGGCGCGGGAGAGGCGGCCGGAGGTGACGACCTCGTTGATCGTGGCGGGGACGCCGCCCGCGGCGGTGGTGCGCTGCGGGACGTAACCGACGCGGGCCCAGTCGCGGAAGCGGCGGCGGGCGGTGCCGAAGATCTCCACGTCGCCGCCGGTGACGGGGACCTGGCCGATGATCGTGCGGACCGCGGTGGACTTGCCCGAGCCGTTGGCGCCGAGCAGGGCGACGACCTCGCCGCGTGTGACGGTGAGGTCGATGCCGCGCAGCACGGGGCGCGAGCCCAGCTCGGCCGTCACCTTGCGCAGGGATATGACGGCTTCGCCTTTGCCGGGGCCACCTTTGCCGGTGTCGGCTGACTTGCTCATGGCTCGTGCCTCCGTAGCCACAGGGGGTGGGGTCACTTGGCGCCCAGGGCCTTCTGGAGGGCCTTGAGGTTGGAGTCCATGACCTGGATGTAGTCGTCGCCCTTGGACTTCCCGGTGATGCCCTCGATCGGGTCGAGTACATCGGTCTTGAGGTTCGCGTCCTTCGCCAGGGTCTTGGCCGTCCGGTCGCTGACGAGCGTCTCGTAGAAGACGGTGGTGACCCCGTCCTCCTTCGCCATCTTCTGGAGGTCCTTGACGCGCTTGGCGCTCGGCTCGCCCTCGGGGTCCAGGCCGCTGATGGCCTCCTCGGTGAGGCCGTAGCGCTCGGCGAGGTAGCCGAAGGCGGCGTGGGTGGTGATGAAGACCCGGGAGTCCGCCTTGGTGTTCTTCAGGCCGTCTTCGAAGCGCTTGTTCAGGCCATCGAGGTTCTTCACGAGCTTCGCGGTGTTCTTCTTGTACGTCGCTGCGTGGTCCGGGTCGGCCTTCTCCAGCGCCTTGCCGACGCCCTTGGCGACCTCGGCGTACTTCACCGGGTCGAGCCAGATGTGGGGGTCGGAGCCCTCGTGGTCGTGGCCGTGGCCGTGGCCCTCGTGACCCTCCTCCTCGTGCTCGTCCGCGTGGCCGCCGACCTCGGTGCCGTGCTTCTCCATGCTGGTGAGGGAAGCGGCGTCGACCTTGGTCTTGATGCCCGACTGGTCGATCGCGCTGTCGACGGCCGGCTGGAGGCCCTTGAGGTACAGGGCGACGTCGGACTCCTCAAGATCCCCGCGCTGCTTGGCCGAGACCTCCAGGTCGTGCGGCTCCTGGCCGGCATCGGTGAGGTTCGTGACGGAGACGTGGCCGCCGCCGATCTGCTCCGCGAGGTACTGCATGGGGTAGAACGACGCCACCACGTCGAGCTTGCCGTCCTTGTCGTCCGCGGTGGAGGAGCAGGCGGTCAGGGCCGTGAGACCGAGGACCGTCGCGGAGGCGAGGGCGGCGGTGGGTATGAGGCGTCGTCGTACGTTCATGACACTCATTTTCAACAAATGTGGAAACGATTGTCAACAAGACCCCTGTAGGACCTCTGTCGGACCTCTGTGCGGAGCCCCGCGCGAGGCCCCGCACAGGCCCCTCGACGGAACCGATTTGATTAGGGGGGTCAGGCCGCCGGTAACCTGAGGCATTCGCCTCGCCCACCGTCTTATGAAGAGAGCACCGTGGCCGCCGACAAGATCGACACCATCGTCAGCCTGAGCAAGCGCCGTGGCTTCGTTTTCCCGTGCAGTGAGATCTACGGCGGCCAGCGCGCCGCCTGGGACTACGGACCGCTGGGCGTCGAGCTGAAGGAGAACCTCAAGCGCCAGTGGTGGCGCTACATGGTCACCTCGCGCGAGGACGTCGTCGGCATCGACTCGTCGGTGATCCTGGCGAGCGAGGTCTGGCAGGCCTCCGGCCATGTCGCGACCTTCTCCGACCCGCTCACCGAATGCCTCTCCTGTCACAAGCGCCACCGCGCCGACCACCTGGAAGAGGCCTACGAGGCCAAGCACAACCGCCCGCCGGCCAACGGCCTCGCGGACATCAACTGCCCCAACTGCGGTACCAAGGGCCAGTTCACCGAGCCCAAGCAGTTCTCGGGCATGCTCGCCACGCACCTCGGCCCGACGCAGGACAGCGGCTCCGTCGCCTATCTGCGCCCCGAGACCGCGCAGGGCATCTTCACCAACTTCGCCCAGGTCCAGCAGACCTCGCGCCGCAAGCCGCCGTTCGGCATCGCGCAGATGGGCAAGTCCTTCCGCAACGAGATCACGCCCGGCAACTTCATCTTCCGCACCCGCGAGTTCGAGCAGATGGAGATGGAGTTCTTCGTCAAGCCGGGCGAGGACGAGCAGTGGCAGGAATACTGGATGGAGCAGCGCTGGAACTGGTACACCGGCCTCGGCCTGCGCGAGGAGAACATGCGGTGGTACGAGCACCCGAAGGAGAAGCTCTCCCACTACTCCAAGCGCACCGCTGACATCGAGTACCGCTTCCAGTTCGGCGGCAGCGAGTGGGGCGAGCTGGAAGGCGTCGCCAACCGCACCGACTACGACCTGTCGGCGCACTCCAAGGCGTCCGGCCAGGACCTCTCCTACTTCGACCAGGAGGCCGGCGAGCGCTGGACTCCGTACGTCATCGAGCCCGCGGCGGGCGTCGGCCGCACCATGCTCGCCTTCCTCCTCGACTCCTACATCGAGGACGAGGCCCCGAACGCCAAGGGCAAGCTGGAGAAGCGGACGGTCATGCGCTTCGACCACCGCATCGCCCCGGTGAAGGTCGCGGTGCTCCCGCTGTCCCGCAACCCGGAGCTGTCGCCGAAGGCCAAGGGCCTGGCCACCGCCCTGCGCCAGAACTGGAACATCGAGTTCGACGACGCGGGCGCCATCGGCCGCCGCTACCGCCGCCAGGACGAGATCGGCACGCCGTACTGCGTGACGGTCGACTTCGACACCCTCGACGACAACGCGGTGACGGTGCGCGAGCGTGACTCGATGAAGCAGGAGCGCGTGTCCCTCGACCAGATCGAGGGCTACCTCGCGACGCGCCTCGTGGGCTGCTGACGCTCCACCTGAGCAAGACTGCGAGAAGCCCCCGGTTCCGGGTTATGGAACCGGGGGCTTCTGTGCACACTGAGCGCATGCTTCCAACGACCACGAGCAGGGTCAGACGGTGGGACCAGCATGGGCGCGAGCACGTCATCGAGGTCCGGAAGGCGGGCGTGCAGCGGCAGTTGAGCTGCGGAACCTGCGGGTGGCGCAGGAAGGCGCAGTTCCTGCCGTGGCTCAAGGCCGAGGAGCACTTGGCGCGGGAGCACCAGGCGACGGTGGATCCGTCGGGGCCGGGCTCCTAGGGCGTGTCCGGCGGGTCGGGGACCCGGAGAAGAACCTCGCTCTGGCCGCCGGTTCAAAAACCGAAGCCTGTCGTGTCAGGGACGAGAATCAGCCCGGAATGCAGAACCGGAATGGAGAACGGGGACCGCGGGCGGAGACTAGGCCCGCAGGCCGCGCAAGGTCAGGTCCAGGACCGCCGCGAACGCGTCCTCGATGCCCGGACGGGACCACTGCGGGGCGTAGGCGGGGTCGTGGAAGCGGCTCGTCGCGTCGAAGACCGCGCGGGCCGAGACCGCGGGGTCGGGGGAGGCGAAGTCCCCCTTGTCCACGCCCTCTTGGATGATCGCCGTGAGCTGGCCCGTGAGGTCGGCGATGTGGTCGTCCACCACGTCGCTGTTCTCGGCGACCAGCACCGAGTACGTGGCGAAGAGTTCGGGATCGTCGCCCGCCTTGTGCTGCTTGGCCTCGAAGAGGCCCGCGAGCCAGTGGCGGAGCTTCGCCCCGGGAGGCTCGGCGCCGGTGACGATTCCGGAGAGCGTCTCGGAGGTACGGTCCAGCCAGCGCCGCGTCACCGCGCCGCGCAGCTCCGCCTTCGTACGGAAGTGGCGGTACACCGTGCCGTGGCTCACCCCGAGGGCGCGGGCCACGTCGACGACCGTGGCCCTGGCCGCACCGTGCCTGCGCAGCATCTCCTCGGTCGCTTCGAGGATGCGTTCGGGGGTCAGGGGAGCCGTGGTTGCCGCCATGGCTAGACCGTACCGGGGCCGGATCAGTGCTCGCTGTCGAGGTGTGCCATCTGTGCCTGCGGATAGCGCGCGCCGGCTGCCGCGTCGGCGGGGACGGCCGCCTCGATCGCGGCGAGGTCGGCCGCGTCGAGCGTCACGTCGAGGGCGCCCAGCGCCTCCTCAAGACGGTCCCGGCGGCGCGCGCCGACCAGCGGCACGACGGCAGCGCCGTGCCGGGGGCCCTGCGCGAGCACCCAGGCGATGGCGGTCTGCGCGACGCTGACGCCCTTCTCGTCGGCGATCTTCCGCAGGGCCTCGACCAGGTCGAGGTTGCGGTCGAGGTTCTCGCCCTGGAAGCGGGGGCTCATCGCACGGAAGTCGTTCGCGGCCAGCTTCCGGTCGCGGGTGAAGTGCCCGGAGATCAGGCCGCGGGAGAGCACCCCGTACGCCGTGACGCCGATGCCCAGCTCGGCGGCCGTCGGCAGGATCTGTGCCTCGATGCCGCGCGAGATGAGGGAGTACTCGATCTGGAGGTCGGAGACGGGGGCCGTGGCCGCCGCCCGGCGGATCGTCCCGGCGCCGACCTCGGAGAGGCCGATGTGCCGGACGTACCCCTTCTCGACCAGCTCCGCGATGGCGCCGACCGTCTCCTCGACCGGGACGTCGGGGTCGATGCGGGCGATGCGGTAGACGTCGATGTGGTCGACGCCGAGGCGCTGGAGCGAGTACGCGGCGAAGTTCTTGACGGCCGCCGGGCGTCCGTCATACCCCGACCAGCCGCCGTCCGGGTCGCGCAGGGCGCCGAACTTGACGCTGGTGAGGGCCTGCTCGCGGCGGGCGGCGGGGGCGGTGCGCAGGGCCTCGCCGATCAGCAGTTCGTTGTGTCCCATGGCGTAGAAGTCGCCGGTGTCCAGGAGCGTGACGCCCGCTTCGAGGGCGGCGTGGATGGTCGCGATCGACTCCGTGCGGTCCGCCTCTCCGTAGAGCGCGGACATGCCCATGCAGCCGAGGCCGAGGGCGGAGGTGCGGGGGCCGGTGGTTCCGAGGGTGAGAGTACGCATGCGTCCACCATGACATGACAGATGACAGATTTCAATATCTGTCATCTGTCATGTCATGTGTCGCTGTCGTCTGTCATGTCATGCGGTGCGGGTCGGTGGCGCCCGGCGTCGTTTCCGTCGCCTCCAGCCGTTCCGCCGTCCGCTCCGCGGTCCCCCGCGCCCACCGCCCGCTCGTCAGCACCCCGAGCAGCAGCACCGCGCATCCGCAGCCCGCGATGATCCACCAGGCGGGCCGGCTCGCCTTCGTGAAGTCGGTGGCGTACGACGACGAGGCCACGCCCGACGCCAGGACCGCGCCGATCACCGCGACGCCCAGCGTCTGGCCGATCTGGCGGCTGGTGGAGGCGACGGCCGCGGCGACGCCCGCCTGGGCGCGCGGCATTCCGGCGACGGCGGTGTTGGTGATCGGCGCGTTGACGAAACCGAAGCCCAGGCCGAACAGGGCGTATCCGAGGAAACGGGTCCCATTCGTGTTCTCCGCCTCGAACGCGGCGAAGAGCACGCCCGATGCCGTCATCGCCACCCCCGCGATCAGCAGCGAGAGGCGCGGCCCGCGGCTGCCGACCAAGCGGCCCGACAGCGGCGCGCAGACCAGCGTCATGGCCGCCATCGGCAGCATCCACAGGCCGGCGTGCAGCGCGTCGAGGCCACGTACGTCCTGGAGGAACAGCGTCGACAGGAAGAGGAAACCGCCGAGCGACGCGAACGCGCAGACCGCGATCACCGTCGCCCCGCTGAACGGCGCCGAGCGGAAGAAGCGCAGGTCGATGAGGGGCTCCGCGCGGCGCGGCTCGTAGGCCAGCAGACCGAGCAGGGCCAGCAGCGCCGCGCCCGCGAAGGCGAGGATCAGCGGTGACGTCCAGCCCGCGGTGGGCGCCTCGATGATCGCGTACGTCAGTGCGCCGAGCAGCGCGATCACCAGGAGCTGCCCGACCGGGTCGGGGCGACGGGGGCGAGGGGCGCGGGACTCGGGGACGTACCGCATGGTCAGGACGAGCGCGGCGAGGCCGACCGGCAGATTGACCCAGAAGATCGAGCGCCAGCCGACCGAGTCCACGAGCAGCCCGCCGACCAGCGGGCCCGCCGCCATGGAGATACCGACGACACCGCCCCAGACGCCGATGGCGCGGGCCCGCTCGCGCGGCTCGGTGAAGGTGTTGGTGATGATCGACATCGCGACGGGGTTGAGCATCGAGCCGCCCATCGCCTGGACCATGCGGAACGCCACCAGTGATTCGAGGTCGGGGGCCAGCGAGCAGAGCACCGAGCCGACGGTGAACACGATCAGGCCCGCCTGGAAGACCCTGCGGCGGCCGATCCGGTCGGCGGTCGAGCCCGCGAGCATGAGGAGCGAGGCGAGTACGAGCGTGTACGCGTCGATCGTCCACTGCATGCCCGAGACGCTCGCGTCGAACTCCTCGCGCATGGTGGGGAGCGCGACGTTCAGGACGGTGTTGTCGAGGCTGACGATCAGCAGGCTCATGCAGCAGATCGCGAGGATCAGCAGCTTTCGGCGGTGGGTAAGTTCATAGGGCATGTATGTGACGGTAGCTCTCGGAGGGGTGGGTGGCCCGGGGGCTCCCGCGTGCGGCGGCCCGGGTACCCGTGTGCGGCGGCCCGGGTACTCCCGTGCGCGGCAGCCCGTGTGCGGCTCGTGGGCTCATGAGAGGCGGCGCGGCAGCCGCAGGCCGAGCAGCGCCAGGCCGAGCAGGCCCGCCAGCTGCACGCCGAGCACGGCCGTGAAGGCCCTCCTCATGCCGAGCGCCGGGATCAGGGACAGGAAGAGCGAGCCGACCGTCGCCACGCCCACCGCGAGGCACGACTGCTGAACGGTCGCCGCGAGACCACTGCCCGCCCCCGCCCGCGCGGCTGGGACGGCGGCGAGGACGATCCGGTAGTAGAGGGCGAGTTCGACACCCTGGCCGAGGCCGCACAGGGCGAGGCCCGGCGCGAGGGCGAGCGGGGTGAGCGAGGACCACGGCACCCACAGGACCGTCAGCGCGAGCACCACCAGGCCCGAGCCGTGCACCAGCGCGGCCACCGTCATCGCCCGGCCGCCGAGCCGCGCGGCGACGCGCGGGGCGAGCATCGACGCGGCGACCTGCGTCAGTCCCATGGGGACCAGCGTCAGGCCCGCCTTGAGCGCGCCGTAACCGAGCCCCTGCTGGAGGGTGACGGCGCTGACGAACATCCAGCCGCTGAACCCGATGAAGACCGGCAGGCCGAGGGCGAGGCCGAGGCGCACGCCGGGCTCGCGCAGCAGCGACGGCGGCAGCAGCGGGCTGCCCCCGGTGTCCTCCGCCCGCCGCTCGACGGCCGCGAACGCCCAGCCGAGCAGCGGCGCGGCGGCGAGCAGCAGGATCGACCAGAGCGGCCAGCCCGTGGCCCGCCCCTCGGAGAGGGGGAGCAGCAGAGCGGTCAGCGCGGAGCCGAGCAGGAGTGTGCCGCCGAGGTCGCCGCGCCGGGGCTGCTCCGCCCGGCTGTCCGGAACCGAGCGCACGGCGCAGAGCAGTGCGGCCACCGCGACCGGCACGTTCACCAGGAACGCCATGCGCCAGCCGGTGCCCCCGAGGTCGGCGGCGACCAGGACACCGCCGAGCACCTGCCCGAGGACGACGCCGAGCCCGCTCACCGAGCCGTACAGCGCGACGGCCCGCGCGCGCCGCTCGCCCCGCGTCGTGGCGTGGATGGTGGCGAGGACCTGCGGCAGCATCAGCGCGGAGGCCGCGCCCTGCGCCATCCGGGCCCCGACCAGCCACCACGCGCCGGGCGCGAGCCCGCAGGCGAGCGAGGTCAGGCCGAAGGCGGCGACGCCCCACAGGAAGAGCTTCCTGCGCCCGTACGTGTCACCGAGCCGCCCGCCGAGGACGAGCAGCACGGCGTACGCGACCGCGTAACCGGCGACGACCATCTCCAGCGTGGCGGGCGAGGCGTGCAGGTCGCGCTCGATGCTGGGCAGGGCGACGTTGACGATGAAGAAGTCGATGCTGGAGAGGGAGGCGCCGAGGAGGATGGTGAGCAGGCCGAGGGGGGTGAGGGGGGAGGGGCTGGAGGGGGCGGAGTAACTGGAAAAAGCGGAGGGGTTGGAGGGGGCGGAGGGGGTGGTCGGTCCGGCCGCGGGGGGCTTTTCGTCGGGGGTCGTAAGAGTCACGTCAACGACGATCTTCCCGGCCCCAGGGGGGTACCAGAGTCTCTTTATCCTGGTACCAGGCGCACCTGGAAACAGGCTGCGGCATCCGGCAGCCTTGATCCATGACCATCACGGCCGCGGCGCCGGACGCCGGTGCGGACATCCGCAGACGAGAACTCGCCGCCTTCCTGCGCAGCCGCCGCGAGCGCGTCACGCCCGAGCAGGCGGGGCTGCCGCGCGGCACCCGTCGCCGCACGCCGGGGCTGCGCCGCGAGGAGGTCGCGCAGCTCTCCGCGGTGGGCGTCACCTGGTACACGTGGCTGGAGCAGGCCCGCCCCATCAAGGTGTCCGCGCAGGTCCTCGACGCGATCGCGCGGGCGCTGCTCATGGACCCGAGCGAACGCGCCCACCTCTTCGCCCTCGCCGGTGCCGTCGACCCGCGGCCCGAGGCCGAGTGCTCCGCGCTCTCCGCGCCGGTCCGCAGGCTGATGCACCGCGTCGCCCCCTACCCTGCCACCGTGCAGAACGGCCGCTACGACGTCCTCGCCCACAACCGCTCCTGGACGCACGTCTTCGGCGACTTCGACGCGATGGAGCCGCGCGACCGCAACTGCCTGTGGCTCCTCGCCACCAGCCGGCGCTGGCGCGAGACGTTCCTGGACCGGGACGAGATGCTGCGCGACCTGACCGCCAAGTTCCGCGGGGCCATGGCCGAGCACGGCGCCGAGCCCGCCTGGAAGGAGCTGCGGGACCGGCTGCTCGGGGTATCCGCGGAGTTCCGCGAGCTGTGGGAGCGGCACGAGGTGGCGACGATGGTCCCGCACGTCAAGCGGTACCAGCACCCGCGGGTGGGCCTGCTGCGCCTTGAGCACCGCATGCTGTGGATGGCCCCGCTGACGCAGGCGCACCGGCTCATCGCGTACGTGCCCGCCGACGACGAGACGGAGGCCCGCCTGGAGCGGCTGGCGGAGCTGTCGGGGGAGCCGGGAGAGTGAGGGGCAGGGGGAGTCGGGCGAGTGAGGGACAATAGAGGGTCCCGTCGTCCGCCCCGGAGATCACCGATGCCGTCCCAGCCCCTTACGATCGGCCCGCACACCGTACAGCCGCCCGTCGTGCTCGCCCCCATGGCGGGCATCACGAACGCGCCGTTCAGGACGCTGTGCCGGGAGTTCTCCGGCGGCAAGGGTCTCTTCGTGAGCGAGATGATCACCACGCGCGCCCTGGTGGAGCGCAACGAGAAGACGATGCAGCTGATCCACTTCGACGCGACGGAGAAGCCGCGCTCGATCCAGCTGTACGGCGTCGACCCGGCGACCGTCGGCAAGGCCGTCCGCATGATCGCGGAGGAGGACCTGGCCGACCACATCGACCTGAACTTCGGCTGCCCCGTCCCCAAGGTCACGCGCAAGGGCGGCGGCTCCGCGCTCCCGTACAAGCGCCACCTGCTGCGCGCGATCCTGAAGGAAGCCGTCAGCGGCGCGGGCGACCTCCCCGTGACCATGAAGATGCGCAAGGGCATCGACGACGACCACATCACCTTCCTCGACGCGGGCCGCATCGCGGTCGAGGAGGGCGTCACGGCCATCGCGCTGCACGGCAGGACGGCCGCCCAGCACTACGGCGGCACGGCCGACTGGGACGCCATCGCCCGCCTCAAGGAGCACGTCCCCGAGATCCCGGTGCTCGGCAACGGCGACATCTGGTCGGCCGCCGACGCGGTCCGCATGATGAACGAGACGGGCTGCGACGGCGTCGTCGTCGGCCGCGGCTGCCTCGGCCGCCCCTGGCTCTTCGCCGACCTGGTCGCCGCCTTCGAGGGCACGGGCGCGCCCAAGGCCCCCGGCCTGCGCGAGGTCTCCCGGGTCATGCTCCGCCACGCGACGCTGCTCGGCGAGTGGATCGGCGACGAGTCGCGCGGAGTCATCGACTTCCGCAAGCACGTGGCCTGGTACCTGAAGGGCTTCGCGGTCGGCTCGGAGATGCGCAAGCGCCTCGCGGTCACCTCCTCCCTGGCCGAACTGGAGGACGGCCTCGGCGAGCTGGACCTCGACCAGGAGTGGCCCGCCGGCGCGGACGGCCCCCGCGGCCGCACCTCGGGCAACAACCGCGTGGTGCTGCCGGACGGCTGGCTGAAGGACCCCTACGACTGCGCGGGCGTGAGCGAGGACGCGGAGCTGGACACGTCGGGGGGCTGAGGCCCGCCGTTCGGCGTCAGTCCTGCGTCCTGCGTCAGTCCTGCGTCCTGCGTCAGTCCTGCGTTCGGCGTCAGTCCTGCGTTCGGCGTCGCGTGGCCAGGAACATCCCCGTCGAGCAGGTGAGTTCGGCGACGACCAGGCGGGGGTCGCCGAAGAGCCGCTCGCGCAGGGTCGTGATCCGGGTGTAGCTCTCGGGGTGGGTGGCGTCGGCGATGTCGTCGATCAGGAGCGCGCCGCCGGGCCGCAGCGCGCCGACGATGTCGGCGAGGCCCGTCGTCTTGGCGCTCGGGGTGTCGGCGAAGACGAGGTCGAACGTCCCCTGGGAGCCGATGAGTTCAAGGGCGTCGCCCACCAGGACGGACGTCCCGGGCGGCAGCCCCGCGGCGCGCACCGACGCGGCGCGCTCGGCGTCCAGTTCCACGCTGAGCACCTCCACGTCCTCGCGGTCCCCGAGCCCGTGTGCGATCCAGGCGAGGCCCATGCCCGCCCCGGTGCCCGTCTCCAGGATCCGCCCGCCCGCGGGCACCGCCGCCGCGAGTACGGCGAGGAGCGCGCCGACCTCGGGGTCCGACGACTTGTCGAACGCCAGCTTCCGTTCGCGGTCATGGGCCTGGGCGACGCCGGGCGGCACCCGCACGGCGGCCTGCGCGTCGGTGCTCCGCTGGAGCCGGTCCACCTCCGCCGAGGTCAGGGGGTGGTCGAAGGTCAGGGTGACCCGGCTCGGGCGCGCGGTTCGGCTCGGGCGCGCGGTTTTACGAGCCTGTCCGTCCCGGCCGTCGCGCGCCTGTTCGTCCTCGCTCTGCGGTAAATCGAATGGGGTCATGACGCTCCCTTTCTCCTTATTTCTGGCGCTGATTCCTCGCAGACATGAGGACGGTAGCCCATCGACCGCCCGTATCGCCTTTCGTAATCGTGCCGTTAATCGTTGCCGCCACGCCGCCCCATAGCGTCCCACGTCGCCCACCAGTCTCTCCTGCCGCAGGAATCACGAGCTTTGGCCATTAATACGAGTGGCTTGTTCCGGTGGGCGACCAGATTTCGTGCCTCCTGTTCTCGTTGACCTCCCCGAAATCCGCTCGTAGATTGCGCACCGAGAAGTCCACCGCACTTCCTTTCCGTCTGAACGGAGTCGTAATGAGCGAGTCGCAATCCTCCCAGGAACCGGAATCCCCGCAGGCCCTCACCGCGGTGACCCTCGTCTTCACCCGTGAGATCTCCGAGGCCGAAGCCCAGGAGATGCAGGCGCAGCACGACGCGCTGCGCGCCGTCGTCCAGCCGCAGTTGCCGGACGACCACGACCACGACCACGCCGCGGAAGTCTGACTCTCCCGCGCACCGATTCAGGGCAGAGGCCGATTCTCATGACAGACATGACAGATATGACAGACGTGACGGAAGACATGACAGGGACGACTGAGATGTCTGCGTTCGATGCCGTTCTGTCGCAGGGTCGGCCGTTCGGCGACAGCTCCTACGTGCACGAGCAGATGCGCGGCGCCCACCTGCACCGTCTGAAGAAGGTCGGTGACCGGCTGCCCGCCGCCCGGCGCCTCCTCGACGCGCTCGCCGGCGCCGACCGGCACCGCGAGTACCGTGCGCTGGGCGATCCCGTGGTCCGCTGTGCCATCCAGCAGTCGCTGGCCCGCGTCACCGCGGGTGCGGAGGTCGTGCTTCCCCTCGCGCTGTGCGAGGAGGTCCTCGACGCGACCACGCGCCACCTCGAATCCGGGTCCGCCGACGGGCCGTCGGAGGCGGGCGCCACCGAGGCGCAGCGCCTCGACCCGGAGGCGGGACCGGCGTGGTTCTGGCATCCGGAGCGCCGCGACGACGCGTTCGCACAGGCTCTCCGGGTGCTTGTCGCAAGGGAGTTCACCGACCAGATCTGCGCACCCGCGCCATCCGATGTCGCGATACTGCGGAAAGCTGCGGGACTTCTCCGGGAAATCCTTCCCGAGACGTCCCGCAGTGCCCTGCACCACACCCATGTGATCGGTATTTCCCCGGGCGTCGGTGCCTGGGCGAGGAAATCATCCACATCGCAGTTCCGCATGGCCGGAATCGTCTTCCTGAACCAGAAACTGCTCACCAACCCATGGTGGGTCGCGGAGCACCTGCTGCATGAATCCCTGCACCAGAAGCTCTACGACTTCCGGCACGCGCACTCCTTGCTCGTACGCGACGTCGAAAGCGACCACGGACTTCCCGACGAGGTGCGGAAGGTGACGTCGCTCTGGAATTCACCGGGCCTGGCCGGAACCAATCGATGGGACCCGCACCGGTCCATCGCGGCCTTCCACGTGTACGTCCATCTGTCGCTCTTCTGCACCCTGGCGGAACGCCGTGCTCCCGCGCTGGAGAGCACGTATGGGCCGGTCGACGCCCCCCACCCCATGACGCCGGGCCGCAAGGCGTTCGAGCGCGCCCACTACCTCGGGGAGCAGCTCCACTCGACCACCTGGCCCGAACTGGGCCTGGCGGGGCGGGGCCTGACCGACTGGCTGACGTCGATCCTCCAGGCGCTCGATCCCACGCCACCGCCGCCGGGCGCCACGCTCCACCTGCTCCTGCACCGCTACCTGCGCGAGGCGGCCAAGGCCCGAAAGGCCCTCCCGAACCCCGCACTTGAGCGCAGGCTGGCGGCGCTCGCCGAGGTGGAGTCGGCCTCGGCGCGCGCGATCCTGAAGGCGACGGGCGCGCCCCCGGACGAACTCGCGCGAGCCCTGTCCTCCGCCCCCTCCTCCTTCCCGGACCTGCGCCAGGCCATAGCCACGACCCTCACCACCCTGGCCCCGGACGGCTACAGCCTCGATCCCCTGGCCCCGCACGCCCCCAGGCACCCGGACGACATGGTCCGCGACATGGTGGAATCCTCCAGTCACGCGCTGGCGACGATGCCGGAGATCGTGTAACGCGGGGCCGCACGGCACCCTGCGGGGAGGGGTGGAGCGATGACCTTGCGTTCCGATGTGGCCGGGTTGCTGGCGGAGGCCGGCATCCGCGACGTGGACGTCGACGACGCCGTCGCGGACGAGCACGTCCGATCGTCCGCGTACCAACGCGTCGTCTCGGTGATAGCTGACTCCCGGAGCCGCGACCAGGACCGGGACCGCGCGATCGTAGCCGCGATCCTGCGCGAGCCCAACGAGCCGGCGTCCAAGACGGCGGTGGTCGCCCTCGTGGACAGGATCGCGATGAAGGCGACCGGTCCCGCCGAGTTCCGGCAGTGGTCGGCCGGACTGCTGCCGGAGACCGACCGGCTCAAGGCGGAGGGCAACCGCGAGTTCATCCGCCGCCGCGTCCACGACTGGCTGCTCTACCTGTCCATCGAGAACGGCCACGTGCCGACACCGGCCGAGTTGGCGGAGGCCACGAACTGGATGCAGCGCCTCCTCGCCGAAAGGGTGACGTCGCCGGAGGTACTGGCCCTGCTCGCCGAGTCGGCCCACACCAGGAAGACCCGGAATGTCGCGGGGAACAGAGCCGGAATCCGTCCCCGCTGACCATGCCCGAAGGGGCGGCACCCCCGCACAGGGTGCCGCCCCTTCATCGTGGACCGGGACCGCCGCCGCATCGGTACTGAGGGTCGGGGACACGGCGGCGGTCCCGGGGCTCTACCGGTGGTCGCTGCCCACCGAGTGCGAGGCCGCGCGGCCGGCCTCCAGGCGGGCCACCGGGATGCGGAACGGGGAGCAGGAGACGTAGTCCAGGCCCACCTCGTGGAAGAAGTGCACGGACTCCGGGTCGCCGCCGTGCTCGCCGCAGACGCCGAGCTTCAGGTCGGGGCGCGTGGCGCGGCCGGCCTTGACCGCGTCCTTCACCAGCTTGCCGACGCCGTCCTTGTCGATCGTCTCGAACGGCGAGACCCCGAAGATGCCCTTCTCCAGGTACGCGGTGAAGAAGCTCGCCTCCACGTCGTCGCGGGAGAAGCCCCAGACGGTCTGCGTGAGGTCGTTCGTACCGAAGGAGAAGAACTCGGCCGCCTCCGCGATCTGGTCGGCCGTCAGCGCGGCGCGCGGCAGCTCGATCATCGTGCCCAGGGCCAGCTTCAGGTCGACGCCGGTGGACTCGATGACCTCCGCGATGACCTGCTCGGCCTCCTCACGGACGATCTCCAGCTCCTGGACCGTGCCGACGAGCGGAATCATGATCTCCGCGCGCGGGTCGCCCTTGGCGTTCTTCCGCTCGGCCGCCGCCTCGGCGATCGCGCGGACCTGCATGGTGAACAGGCCGGGGATGACGAGACCGAGGCGCACACCGCGCAGGCCCAGCATCGGGTTCTGCTCGTGCAGGCGGTGCACGGCCTGGAGCAGGCGCAGGTCGTTCTCGTTGGCGTCCTTGCGGGACTCGGCCAGCGCGACCCGCACGGACAGCTCCGTGATGTCCGGGAGGAACTCGTGCAGCGGCGGGTCCAGGAGGCGGACGGTGACCGGGAGGCCGTCCATCGCCTCGAACAGCTCCACGAAGTCCCGCTTCTGGAGCGGGAGCAGCTGCTTCAGGGCGTCCTCGCGCTCGTCGTCCGCGTCGGCGAGGATCAGCCGCTCGACCATCTCGCGCCGCTCACCGAGGAACATGTGCTCGGTGCGGCACAGGCCGATGCCCTGCGCGCCGAAGCGGCGGGCCCGCAGCGCGTCCTCGGCGTTGTCCGCGTTGGCGCGTACGCGCAGGCGGCGTACCCGGTCCGCGTACGCCATGATCCGGTGCACGGCGGCGACCAGCTCGTCGGCGTCGTCGGCACCCGCGTGCATGCGGCCCTCGAAGTACTCGACGACCGGCGAGGGGACCACGGGCACCTCGCCCAGGTACACCTTGCCCGTCGAGCCGTCGATGGAGACGACGTCACCCTCCTCGACGACCGTGGAGCCGACCGTCATCCGGCGCCGCTTGGTGTCGACCTCCAGGTCCTCGGCGCCGCAGACACAGGTCTTGCCCATGCCGCGCGCCACGACGGCGGCGTGCGAGGTCTTGCCGCCGCGCGAGGTCAGGATGCCCTCGGCGGCGATCATGCCGTCGAGGTCGTCGGGGTTGGTCTCGCGGCGGATCAGGATGACCTTCTCGCCCGAACGCGACCACTTGATCGCGGTGTACGAGTCGAAGACCGCCTTGCCCACGGCAGCGCCCGGCGACGCGGCGATGCCCCGGCCGAGCTGCTCGACCTTGGCGCTCTCGTCGAAGCGGGGGAACATCAGCTGCGCGAGCTGCGCGCCGTTGACGCGCTGGAGCGCCTCGGCCTCGTCGATCAGGCCCTGGTCCACGAGCTGCGTCGCGATGCGGAACGCGGCACCGGCGGTGCGCTTGCCGACGCGGGTCTGGAGCATCCACAGCTGGCCGCGCTCGATGGTGAACTCGATGTCGCAGAGATCCTTGTAGTGCGTCTCAAGGGTCTCCATGATCTGCATGAGCTGGTCGTACGACTTCTTGTCGATCTGCTCCAGATCGGCGAGCGGGACGGTGTTGCGGATGCCCGCCACGACGTCCTCGCCCTGCGCGTTCTGGAGGTAGTCGCCGTACACGCCCTGGTGGCCGCTGGCCGGGTCGCGGGTGAACGCGACGCCCGTGCCGGAGTCCGGGCCGAGGTTGCCGAAGACCATCGAGCAGATGTTGACGGCCGTGCCGAGGTCGCCGGGGATGCGCTCCTGGCGGCGGTAGAGCTTGGCGCGGTCGGTGTTCCACGACTCGAAGACCGAGCGGATCGCGAGGTCCATCTGCTCGCGCGGGTCCTGCGGGAAGTCCCGCCCGGCCTCCGTCTTGACGATCTTCTTGAACTTGGTGACCAGCTTCTTGAGGTCGGCGGCCTCCAGGTCGGTGTCGACCGTGACCTTCTTGGCCTCCTTGGCCTTCTCCAGCGCCTCCTCGAAGAGGTCGCCGTCGACGCCGAGGACGGTCTTGCCGAACATCTGGATGAGCCGGCGGTAGGAGTCCCACGCGAAGCGGTCGTCGCCGGACTGCTTGGCGAGGCCGGTCACCGACTTGTCGGAGAGCCCGATGTTCAGGACCGTGTCCATCATGCCGGGCATGGAGAACTTGGCGCCCGAGCGGACGGAGACGAGCAGCGGGTCGTCGGCCTGGCCGAGCTTCTTGCCCATCTTCTGTTCGAGGGCGTCGAGGTGTGCGCTGACCTCGTCGCGCAGCTCGGTGGGCTCCTCACCGCTGTCGAGGTACGTCTTGCACGCCTCGGTGGTGATGGTGAAGCCCGGAGGGACGGGCAGCCCGAGGTTGGTCATCTCGGCGAGGTTCGCGCCCTTGCCGCCGAGAAGGTCCTTGAGGTCCTTGTTGCCCTCGGTGAAGTCGTAAACGAACTTCACCCCCTCGGTCGCCTCGGTCGTCTCACTCGTGTGAGCTACGTGGAGATCTTTGTTTTCCGACACGGGTCTCGACTCCTCGAGGACTCGGTGGCTGCCCTGACGGCGAGGAACATACCCAGATCGAAGGCACCTGGGTACGTCCACTTGCGCGTCATGCGGCCGTAACCACCCGTCCGCCGCTAGATCGAAAGTGACTCAGCGGTAGTGAGGGGGAGTGGCGTGTGTTCAAGTATTGAACTCTCAACTCCCGTAGACCCCGAGAAACGCTCAAACGAGCGGAGAGATCTCAGATGTGAGTTCACTTCATGAATGATCGAGCATTGGCACTGAGTGCCACCCCTTGGAGAAGTGCAGTCGCCCAGAGAGTGCTCATCTGAGCGCAAGGCCTATCAGGGGTGGCGAGAATCACGCCGTTTGAAGGGCCCGGATGTCAGCATCCGGACGGCGCCGTTCACTGCGGGAGACATCGCCCCGGGTCTGCCGGGTCGCGTCACGCGCCGAGCGCGGCGAGCCGCTCCTCCGCACGCTCCGGGGCGTACAGGTGCTCCACCACCAGGGTTCCCGCGCCGATCAGCGCCGCGCGGTCGCCGAGGCGCGAGGTGACCACGTCCAGATGGGCGGTGGAGCGGGGCAGGGCCCGCTGGTAGAGCAGTTCGCGTACGCCGGTCAGGAAGGCGGTTCCGGCCAGATCTCCCGCGATCATCAGAACGCCCGGGTTCAGGAGGGTGACGACGGTCGCCAGGACCTCGCCCACGTGCCGCCCCGCGTCGCGCGCGAACCCGAGGGCCGTCGGGTTCCCGGCCTCCAGGAGCGCCCGCACATCCGAGCCGGAGGCCGCGGGGACGCCCGCCTCCGTCAGCCTGCGGGCCACGGCACGGCCGCTGGCGACGGCGGCGAGACAGCCGTAGGAGCCGCACCTGCACAGTGCGTCCGCTCCCTCGGGCACCCGGATGTGGCCGATGTCGCCCGCGCCGCCGTCGATGCCCCGGTAGACCGAGCCGTCCACGACGACGCCCGCGCCGATCCCGGTGGAGACCTTGACCAGGGCGAAGGCGGAGCAGTGCGGGTAGTGCGTGTGCTGTTCGCCGTACGCCATGAGGTTGGCGTCGTTGTCGACGAGGACGGGGAGGGCGGAGAGGTCTGCCGCACCAGCGGAGAGGTCTGCCGCATCGATGGGGGCGGGCCGCGTTCCCGTCGCATCCGTGTGTAGGGCGAACGCCCCGCGCAGGCGGCCCCGTATGTCGTAGCCGTCCCAGCCCGGCATGATCGGCGGCTGGACCACGCGGCCCGTCCCGGTGTCCACCGGGCCCGGCACCGCGAGCCCGATGCCGCAGACCGTCGAGGCGGGCCGCCCGGTCTCGCGCAGCAGCTCGCCGAAGTGGGCGCCCAGCGCGTCGAGGACGGCGTCGGGCCCGTCCTCGACGGCGAGGGGGCCCGACCGCTCGGCGAGGATCTCGCCGCCGAGGGTGAGCAGCGCGGCGCGGGCGTGCCGGGTCTCCAGGGCGGCGGCGAGCACGACGGCGTGCGTCTCGTCGAACTCCAGCCGGATCGCGGGCCGCCCCCCGAGCGGCGACTCCACCGGCCCGCCGTCCCCCTCCCGCACCCACCCGGCCCGGAACAGCCGCCCGAGCCGCTGCCCCACGGTGGCCCGCGAAAGGCCGGTGACTTCCTGGAGGGCGCCACGGGTGGTGGCCCGTCCACTGCGCACCAGCTCCAGCAGCTCACCGGCGCCGGGCTGGTGGCCGGGGTGGGCGCGCGGGCGCGCGGCCGTGGGTACCTCCCCGTCGGCGGGGCCTCTCGTGGGCATGCGGGTCTCCCGTTCGAACATGTCTCCGCTGGCGCTCACCGTACGGGCGGTCCGGTCCGGGGGCCTCCCCGGGGGCGCCCGGCCGCACCCCTTGTGCTCGTCAACTCAGCGTTACATATTGGGTTTTGCGTGTGAAGTACGCGTAACCCTAGGGTGAGCGCAACCGAACTGACGGGACGTCGACGGCCTTCGGGAGATCCGTGTGGACCGCAGCACCACCACTCAGCCACCCGCTCACCGCACCGCGGACCCGCTGCGGGAGCGCGCGGCCGAGGTGCTGTGGGCCAACTGGACCGGCACCTCGACCGTGCCGTCCCTGGCGCTGTACCCGCACCAGTGGTCCTGGGACTCCGCGTTCATCGCGATCGGGCTGCGCCATCTCTCCCCGCTGCGTGCCCAGTTGGAGCTGGAGACACTGCTGGCCGCCCAGTGGGGTGACGGCCGCGTCCCGCACATCGTGTTCAACGACGCCGTGCCGCCCGGCGCCTACTTCCCCGGCCCCGACTTCTGGCGCTCCGCCACGGCGGGCCGCCGGGCGGGGGCACCGGGCGGCGTGCAGACCTCCGGCATCGTGCAGCCGCCCGTCCACGCGCTCGCCGCCTGGCTCGTGCACCGCGCCGACCCCGGCCTCTCCCGCGCCCGCTCCTTCCTCGCCCGGCTCCGTCCCCGCCTCGCCGCCTGGCACCGCTACCTCATGACCGCCAGGGACGCGGGCGGCGCGGGACTCGCCGCCGTGCTGCACCCGTGGGAGCAGGGCATGGACAACAGCCCCTGCTGGGACGGCCCGTTGAGCCGCGTCGAGCCCGCCGACCCGGGCGCCTTCCGCCGCGCGGACCTCGACCACGGGGCGCCCGGGGACCGGCCGACCGACACGGACTACGGACGGTATGTGCGGCTCGCCGCCCAGTACCGTGACCAGGGGTACGAGGACGCGGGGCGCGACGGCACGAGACGCGACCCCGGCGCGTTCTCCGTCGAGGACCCCGCCTTCAACGCCCTGCTGATCACCTCCGAGTACGCACTCGCCCTGATCGAGGCCGAGTTGGACGGCACGGAGTGCAGGTCGAGCGAGCGCCGCGAACGGGCCCGCGCCCTCACGGACACCCTGGTGGCCCGCCTGTGGGACCCGGCCCGCGCGCTCTTCCTCTGCCGCGACCTGCGCTCGGACCGGCTCATCGCCGAGCGCGGCGTCACCGGCCTGATCCCGCTCGTGCTGCCCGCCCTGCCGCCCGCCGTCACCGCGGCGCTGGTGCGCACCGCGCGAGGCCCGCACTTCGGGCTCGGCGGCGCGACGCGGCTCGTGCCCAGCTACGACCTGACCGGACCCGCCTTCGACCCGCGCCGCTACTGGCGCGGACCCGCGTGGTTCAACACCAACTGGCTGGTGGCGAAGGGCCTTCGGCTGCACGGCGAGCTGCCCCTGGCGGACCGGCTGCGCGCGGCCATGCTCGATGCGGCGGACGCGTCGGACTTCGCCGAGTACGTGGATCCGTACACCGGCGCGGGCCGCGGCGCACGCCGCTTCGGCTGGACGGCCGCGCTCACCCTTGATCTGCTGCGGAAGGAAGAGGTGCGGACATGAGCGACCGGCATCGGCTGCTGGTGCGTGGGCGGACGTTCGCGGCCGTCGGCGCGGGCGGCGACATCAGCGGGGTCGGCGGGGTGCGCGGGGGCGGCGCGGGCCCGGACGGCCTGTTCGTACGCGACGCACGGCACCTGAGCCGCTGGCAGCTGACCGTCGACGGGGCCGTGCCCGAGGTCCTCGCCCCGGTGGACACCTCGGAGGCCGGCGCCGGCGCGGCGCGCTGCGTACTCGTGCCGCGCGGCGGCCGCCAGGAGCCGCCCGCGTACACGGTCCTGCGCGAACAGGCCGTGTCCGACGGGGCGTTCGTGGAGGCCCTGCGGGTGGTGAGCAACCGGCCGGTGCCGACGCGGGTGCACATCGCGCTGACCGTGGACGCCGACTTCACCGACCAGTTCGAACTGCGCGCCGACCACCGGACGTACGCCAAACAGGGCGCGGTCAGGTCCCGGCGGCCGATCAGCGAGGGAGGCGAGGGAGGCGAGGGAGGCGGCGGAGGCGGGGGAGATGTGGGAGGCGCGGGACGCCGCGGTGCCGGTCTCACGGGGGTCGAGTTCCGCTACCGGCGCGGCGAATGGCGGGCGCGGACGGCGGTGACGGCCGACCCGGGCCCCGACGCCGTCGAGGAGACCGGCGGCGGTGCGCGTCGCCTCGTATGGACGCTGGAGCTCGAACCGCACGGCTCGACCGAGGTGGCACTGAGTGCCGCCGCGTATCCGCACGAGGCGGCCGGGCCCCGCGTACCGGGCTCGCCCGCCGAGGCAGTACGCCAACAGGCCGCCTCCCAGGCGGACTTCGTGTCCGGCGTCGCCCTGCCCACCCGGTGGCCCGCTCTCGCCGACGCGTGCGCGCGCGGTCTCGCGGATCTCGCCGTGCTCCAGGTCCCGGCGCCGGGACCGGACGGCGAGGAGCTGAGCGTGCCCGGCGCGGGCGTGCCGTGGTTCCTCACGCTGCTGGGCCGCGACGCCCTGCTGACCTCGCTCTTCGCGCTCCCGTATGTGCCGCGCCTGGCCGCCGCGACGCTGCCCGCGCTGGCCGCGACGCAGGCCGCCGAGGCCGTCGCGGGCGCCGTCGCCCAGCCAGGGAAGATCGTGCACGAGGTGCGGCAGGGCGAACTCGCGCACTTCGGGCAGGTGCCGTTCGGGCGCTACTACGGCTCGGTCGACGCGACGCCACTGTTCCTCGTGCTGCTCGGCGCGTACACGGAACACACCGGGGACCGCGCGCTCGCCCGCCGCCTGGAGCCCGCCGCGCGCGCCGCCGTCGGCTGGATGCTCGACCACGGCGGGCTCACCTCGCGCGGCTACCTCGTCTACCGCGCGGACGAGGGCGGCCTCGCCAACCAGAACTGGAAGGACTCGCCCGGCGCGATCTGCTCCGCCGACGGCACCCGGGCGAGCGGGCCGGTCATGGCGGCGGGCGCGCAGGGCTACGCGTACGACGCCCTGTGCCGCACCGCCTGGCTGGCGCGGACCGTCTGGGACGACACGGTGTACGCGGATCTGCTCGCGCAGGCGGCGGGCGATCTGCGGGAGCGCTTCCAGCGGGACTTCTGGATGCCGGGGCAGGGCTTCCCCGCGCTCGCCCTGGACGGCGAGGGCCGCCAGGTCGACGCGCTCGCCTCGGACGCGGGGCATCTGCTGTGGTCCGGGCTGCTCGACAAGGAGTACGGCGAGACGGTGGGCCGCCGCCTCCTGGAGCCCGACTTCTTCTCGGGCTGGGGCGTGCGGACGGTCGCGGCCGGGCAGCCCGCGTTCCACCCGCTGTCGTACCACCGGGGCTCGGTGTGGCCGCACGACAACGCGCTGATCGCGCTGGGGCTCGCGCGCTACGGCCTGCACGACGAGGCCCGCGCGGTCGCCCGCGCCCTCGTCTCCGCCGCCACCACAGCGGACGGCCGTCTCCCGGAGGTCCTCGCGGGCTACGACAAGGGGGCGTACCCGGTGCCGGTGCCGTATCCGCACGCGTGCGTCCTGGAGTCGCGCTCGGCGGCGGCTCCGTTGGCGTTGCTGACGGCGGTGGGCGGGGCGTGAGCGATTACCGCGAGGCCTTTGCCTAGTCAAGGGCACATAGTCAATAGCGTAAATCTGTTCGGGAATTCCCCGCCCCTGACCCCCCTTTGTTTTCCTAAGGCGCGTCCCACTGGCCCGCTCGCCGTCCTCCTGGCGCGCTCGCCGTCTCCCCGGACCGCTCGAAGGGGTTTGCTAATAACACCGTGCTATGAATGGCGAGTTGATCCTGCGAGCGTGTTGCCCTCACCGGTCTCCGAATCGACGGAGGCCGAAAAGAATCAGCAGGGGAGACGCGGTATGGGGCAGCTCACCGCCGAGGGGCCATTTCCGGCGCCGGTGTCACGGGACCGGCAAGAGGCCTGGATCGAGGCCGTGCTGGCGACCGACGGGGTCAACCTGCCCCGCGGGGCGCTGGAGAACGTGGCCCCGTTCATCGTCGACCCCGAGGAGACACTGAGCGAGGCGGACGCCAATGGCGTACGCAGGCTCAAGGGGAGCGCGGTGCGCCGCGTGCGCACCGACGCCGGTGACATGGTCGTCGCCCTGGTCCGCATGCACGGCGTCGGGGGCGTGCAGTGGGGACACAACGAACGGATCAGTTCGATCTGGCGCTCCATGGCCGACCCGACGGTCGGGCAGTCCACGGAACGGACGCTGGCCCCGGTGCGGCCGTGGAAGGGAGTCGTCGGCGACGGCAGCGAGACCTATCTCGCCGCCCTGGAGAGCGTGGTCCCCAACAGGCACGCGCTGATGATGAACGCGGAGGACGCGGCGAACGCCCTCATGCGCGTGGACCGGGTCCGCCCCTACGACCTGGAGGAGGATCTCGTCCTCAACGGTCAGCAGGACCCCGGAATGTACGTCCCCCAACAGGTGCGCCTGGAAGAGGAACCGGAAAAGGATTCCGACGGCAATCCGCGTCATCCTTCCGCCTATTGGGGCTGGATGGCCGTCCGCGGAAATAATCGAACGCAAAAGCGTCAGTCGATTTTCCGGTTGAGTTCCGGTGAGGTGCTCGCCGGTGTCCCCGCGGAGAAGCTGGGCAGGGACGGCGACGACGTCATCTGCGACCCCCATATCTGGCTCACGGAGTTCTCCGCTCTGCTCAACAAGGAGTACGGGGAGGCAGCGGACGACCTCGACCCCACGAGCGGTTCACGGGCCCGTCGCGCGGCGGCCATCGCCGTGGTGGACGCCCATCTGGTGATCGGCACACCGACCCCGCAGCGGCTCTACCGCATCGTGCAGATGAACAACCGGCGCGACCACGTGCATCCGCCGCTGGAGTTCGACCCCATCAACCGTTCGCGTGCGCTCGGGCGCAGCGTGCTGGGCATGTACGTGGCCCAGGGAGTGATGGGCGAGAAGACGGCGGAGGTGCTGTCCGGTCTCGCCCCCATCCGGGAACTCCCGGACGCCACACCGGACATGGCGGTCTCCGAGCTGCGCGACCTGCGGTCCATGAAGCTGCTCCAGGAACTGTTCCCCGCGGACGCGACCAGGCGGCACCTGCTGCGGCGCGCGCTCAGCGAGAACCCGCCGTCCCAGCTCAGCAAGACGGAGATCCATCAGCGCGCCACGACCTGGTCGGCCCTCACCTCCGAGAGCTACCCGAAGCCCTGGAACCCGCGCATCGGGCAGATCTTCGGCACCAAGGCCCGGGAGGGCATCGTCCTCTCCGGGCGCAGGCTCCCGGACCTGCTCGCGACCGCGGACACCGACGACGCCGCCTTCGAGGAACTGGTCTCCTACCGGGCCGCCCACTGGCTGGCCTCCTTCGGCATCATCGAGGCCGACCGGGGCTCGCTCGACGGCCAGGAGGTGATCGGCGACGCGGGGGAGCGGATGCGCCGCTCCCGGCGCGGTGTGACGAACTCGCTCCAGGCCCTGCGGTACGAGAAGAGCCGCATGATGGCGGTGGGGGTGCTGAAGGAGCTGGTCGCCGCGATGGACGACGGTGACCGGATGCCGTGGCAGGTCAGCGTCTCGGGAAAGGCGATGCCGGGCCGGGAGATGTCCGCCTTCTGGTTCGACAGGGAGTTCCCGAAGGAGAACGGCACGCGGCGCCGCAAGACAGCGGCGCCGTCGGGCCCCGCCCCGGCCCCCTCGGCACCGGCCACGCTTCCCACGCCCGGCCGCTGGCCGTCGTCGCTCCATGAGCCTCCGGTCGAAGCCGGGCAACCGGCCGACTCCGAGGAGCCGGTGGGAGACGCGGGACGGGCGGGGGCCGAGGAGCCGGTGGGGGCCCAGGGACCGGCGGAGGCCACGGAGCCGGACCCGGACCCGGCCGAGGAACCCACCGTCGACGCCCTGGTGTCCCGCGTCGAGGAGCGCATCCGCCGGCTGCACCAGACGTCCGCCGAAGCCGGCGACCTCCTGGAGAAGCTGAGGGAGCAGGCCCGTGCCACCTCCGTCGGCCGACCCATCGGGCGGCAGCAGGCCGACGCGACGGTGCGCCTCCTCAACCAGACCGTCTCCAGGCTGCGCAAGCTCCCCGAACTCATGGAGGACATGACGGAACCGGCCTGACGCGGCGTAAGTCCCCTCGGGGAGCGAAGGCCCCTCAGTCGTCGATCCCCGACCTCTCCACCCCCGCCACGATCCACCGCTGGAGGAACAGGAACACCACCAGCAGCGGCACGATCGAGACGGCCGCCGCGACGAACAGTTCGTGCAGGCGGATGACCTGCGATGTCGTGAACGTGGCCAGCGCCACCTGGACCGTCCACGCGTCGCGGTCCTGGCCGATCACCAGGGGCCACAGGAAGGAGTTCCACGCGCCGATGAACACGATCGTGCCGACGGCCGCGAAGACGGGGCGGGAGTTCGGGACGACCACACGCCAGTACGTACGCCAGTAGCCGAGGCCGTCCACGCGTGCCGCGTCCTCCAGCTCCCTCGGGAAACCCAGGAAGTACTGCCGGAAGACGAAGCACGCGAAGGCCGAGAAGAGCGTCGGGACGATCAGGCCGCGCAGCGTCGAGACCCAGCCGAGGGACGAGACGAGGACGAAGCTCGGGACGAAGGTGACGGCGGCCGGGACCATCATCGTGCCGAGGATCGCGTAGAAGACCCGGTCGGCGTGGCGGTAGGGGATGCGTGCCAGGCCGTACCCGGCGAGCGAGGCGAGGAGGAGGGTGCCGAGGGTCGTCGCGACCGCGATCAGCGTCGAGTTGAGCAGGGCGCGCGCCATCGGCACCGCCGGATCGGCGAACAGCTCCGAGAGGTTCGACCAGTGCAGGGTGGACGGGAAGAACGTCCAGTCGGGGGAGGTGATGTCGTCCTCGGACGCGAGGCCGTTGCGTACGAGGAGGTAGAAGGGGATCAGGAAGAGCAGCGCGAGGGCGATCAGCAGGACCGCCCGCAGCGCGCGGCCCACCCGGACCAGGGCGTCGTCCATCGTGCTCAGTCCTCCTTCCGGCCCAGGCCGAACCAGCGTGCCTGGCCGACCGTGACCACCGCGATGATCAGCGCGAGGAGCACCGCGCCCGCGCTGCCGAGCCCGAGGTTCTGCCCCTGGCCGAGCGCCGTGTAGTAGAGGTAGACGAGCGGCGGACGGGCGTAGGGCGGGTAGCCGCGGGAGTCCGAGAGCAGGTTGTAGAACTCGTCGAAGGCCTGGAACGCGTTGATGACGAGCAGCAGCGTCACGGCGACCGAGGTCGCGCGCAGCTGCGGGAGCGTGATGTGGCGCAGCACCTGCCAGCCGGGCCGCGCCCCGTCCACCGCCGCCGCCTCGTAGAGGGTGGGCGAGATCCGCTGGAGGCCCGCAAGGAACAGGATCATGTAGAAGCCCGCTTGCAGCCAGAGCCGCACGGTGACGATGACCAGCCAGTACCAGGGCGGCTGGGTGGTCGAGAGCCAGGCGACCTGCTCGGCGCCGAACCAGCCGAGGACGGTGTTGGCGAGCCCGAACCGCACCCCGTTGAAGATCGACAGCTTCCAGATCAGCGCCGCCACGACGTAACTGCACGCCGCGGGGAGGAAGAAGACCGACCGGAAGAACGCCTGAGCGCGGCGCGTCCTGTTCACCATCAGCGCGAGCGCGAGCGACAGCACGAACGTCGTCGGCACGATGAACGCCGAGAAGACCGCGAAGGTGACGAGACTGTCGGTGAACGCGTCGTTCCGCAGCATCGACGTGTAGTTGTCAAGGCCGACGAACTCCGTCGGCGAGACGGTGTTGTGGGCGTCGAAGAAGCTGAGGTAGACGCTCCAGGCGAGCGGTACGTACGTGAAGAGGACCAGGCCGAGCGCGAAGGGGCCGACGAAGACCCAGAACCAGAGCGTGCGGTTCTGGGTGCCGAGCGGCTGCCGCGCCCGCGACGCACCCCTCATGACTTCTTCTTCACCCGGGCCAGCTCGGCCCGGACCTCGCGCACCACCGTCTTCAGTTCGCTCTCCGCGTTCGCGCCCGACTTGATGATCCGGCTCAGCGCGTCCTGGTACGCGGTGCGGCTCGCGGGCGTCCACAGCAGCGGCTCGGCGTAGCCGTACTCGGTGGAGAAGCGCACGGCGTCCGCGGCCGGGCCCTCCTTCAGCTTGTCGGCCTTCTTGGCGAGGGAGAGCCTGGCCGGGATGTGGAAGCCGTAGGAGAGCGCGAAGTCCTCCTGGTACTCCTCCTTGTCGATCCACAGCCACTTCAGGAAGTCCTTCGCCTCCTTCTTGTGGTCGCTGCGGGCGCTCACCGCGGCGCCATACGCCCCCACGGGCAGTGCGGGCCTGCCGCCCGGACCGTCGGCGGGCAGCGCGAGGACACCGAAGTCGTCACCCAGCTCCTTCTTGACCGCGGGCAGCGCCCACAGGCCGCACCACTGCATGGCGGTCAGCTCCTGCGTGAACGCCGACGGGTCCGACCAGTCGGCGGGCGCGCCCAGCAGCAGCGACTTGTCGGCGTACAGCTGGCGCAGCTTGCCCAGGGCGCGGGCGGCGGCCGGGTCGTCGAAGCCGACCTCGCCGTCCTTCGTGACGCAGGACAGGCCCGCCGCGTACAGCGGGGTGATGCCGAGCGCGCCCGCCCCGCCGTCGTTGCCGAGGAAGAGGCCCTTCACGTCCTTCGTGGTCAGCGCCTTCGCCGCGTCGACCAACTCGTCCAGGCTCCTCGGCGGCCGCACGCCGGCGTCGTCGAGCAGGCTCCTGCGGTAATAGAGCAGCTGCATGTCGACGACCTGGGGGACCGCCCAGATCCTCCCGTCGTACGTCTTCGGGGCGAGGACCGCCGGGTTGAAGTCGTCCCGTACGCCCTCGAAGAGGTCGGTGAGGTCGACGACCTGGCCGCCCTGGATCTGGTCCAGGCTGGGGCCGTTGACCTCGAAGACATCGGGCCCGGAGTCGGTGAGCAGCGCCGCGGCGGTCTGCTCGTCGTAGTTGCCGGGCCGCCACTGCACGGCGACGTCCGCCTTCTCGTACGCGGCGGCGTAGCGCTTCACGGCCTGTTCGGTGCCCGCTTCGCCGTACTGGTGGTACCACTGCGCGAGCCGCGGGCCGTCCCCGCCCGAACCCCCGCCGCCACGGCCGGTGATGGACCCGCACGCGGTGAACAGTCCGAGCGCGGCGCCGGTTGCGAGCAGTGTCCTGCGGCTGATGGTCATGCCCGTCGTCCCCTTGCGTGAGGTCGGAGTTGACGTACGTGTCGTTCTCGTACGTATCGGCCCAACGATCAACCATGCGGGGTGATTACGACAGGGGCGTTGCGGCCGAGTGTCAGCGTTCCGTCAAGGGAGGCCGCTCGGGTGTATGCGGCGCGTCAACGCCGGGGCGGGAGGCCGCGCGGCCGACCTAGCGTGCCGCACATGGGACACAACGGGACGACACGGGAGCCCGCCGGGCGCGGCACGGCGCGGGGCGAGGGCGTTTACGTGGGCGCGGCGGAGACCGTGATCGACCGGAATTGGGTGGCGGACGTGCGGGCGGCGGTCCTCTGCTCGCTCGGGCTGCTCGTGCTCGTAATCCTCCTCGACCTGGCCAACGGCACGCTCGGCCGCGCCCGCCTCGCCCTGTGGGCGGGACTCTCCGTACTCCTGTACGTGGTGCTGCACCCCGCGCGGGTGACGGCGGGCCCCGGCTGGCTCGCCGTGCGGGGCCTCGTGCGCCGTCGGCACGTCTGCACCGGTCTGCTGACCGCCGTACGGCACAACGAGGGCGTCGCCGACCGCCTCGTCCTGTGCGACTCGCTCGGCAACCGCGTCGAACTGGACCCGCAGGTCCTCGTCGACAACCCGCTGCTGCTGCACCGGCTGGACCGCGGGGCCCGCGACGCGCGGGAGGCGGGGCTGCTCAGAACCGGCTGCGCCGAGCTGCACCGCCTCACGGCGCGCGTCGACGGGGCGGCGGCGCGGGGGGTGTTCGAGGCGTCGGACCTGCGGTAGGCGGGCTCTCAGGCCGCCGCGCCGCCGTCGACCACCAGGTCCGCGCCGACCACGGAACCGGACTCGTCCGAGGCGAGATACAGCACGGCCGCGGCGATCTCCTCGGTCGTCGACACCCGGCCCAGCGGCGTCTGCTCCTTCATCCGCGCCGCACGGTCCTCCTCGGTCTCGCCGCGCCGGAACGACATCGAGGTGTCGGAGGAGCCCGGGCTGACGGTGTTGATGCGGACCTCGTCACGGATGTGCTCGGCGGCGGCCGCGCGGCTCAGCGCGGAGACGGCCGCCTTGGTCGCGCCGTAGGCGGCCAGGCCGGGGATGCTGCTGTGGGCGCCCAGCGTCGAGCCGATGTTCACTATCGTGCCGCCCGCGGCCTGCGTACGCATCTGCCTGACCTCCGCCTGGAGCGCCAGCAGGACGCCGGTGACATTGATGTCGAGCATCGTGCGCCAGTCCTCCTCGGGCAGATCGGCGACCGGCTGGCCGGCGCGCAGGACGCCCGCGTTGTTGACGGCGACGTCCAGGGAGCCGAAGCGGTCCACGGCCGCCGCGACCAGCTCGGCCAGGTCGGCCGAGCGGGAGACGTCGGCGGTGACGGCGAGGGCCGTGCCGCCCGCCTCCTCGATGAGGGCCACGGTCTCCTTCAGGGGGACCTCGGTGCGGCCGGCCACGACGACGTTCGCCCCCTCGGCGGCGAACGCGAGGGCCATGGCGCGGCCGAGGCCGGATCCGCCGCCGGTGACGAGGGCGGTACGGCCGGTGAAGCGGGCACGGGTGACTACCGTCATGACAGAAACTCTTTTCTTGACCGATCGGTTCAGTATGAGGGCATGAGAAGTTCAGCAGTTCAGCAGAGAAGGCATGTGAGAGCGTGGCCGAGGCGCAGGTCCTTCAGTCCAGGAGGGTCAGTGCCTGCTCCACCGCGTCCCGCACCCGCGCCGGATCCGCGGACGCCTTGCCGACCACGCGCAGGCCCTGGAGCAGGACGAGCAGCATGCGGGCCAGCATCAGCGGATCGCGGTCCTCGGGCAGCTCTCCCTGGGCCCGGGCGCGGACGAGCGCGGAGTGCAGAAGGGTCTCGATGTGGTCCCAGCTGCGCTCGACGCCCCGGGCGGCCGCCTCGTCGTGCGGGGCCAGCTCGGCCGCCGTGTTGGTGACGAAACACCCGGTCAGGCGGCGCTGGTCGGCGGTGGCCTCGGCGCCGAAACGCCGCACCGCCGCGCGGACGGCGGGTAGTGCCGGGCCGGGCTGCGCCAGCTCGGCGAGCAGGAGGGGCCGCTGCTGCTCGCCGTACCGCTCCAGGGCCTTCAGGTACAGGTCGTGCTTGTTGCCGAAGGTCGCGTAGATGCTGGCGCGCCCGATGCCGAGCGCCTCGACGAGGTCCGCCATGGACGTCGCCTCGTAGCCGCGCCGCCAGAACAGCTCAAGAGCTGACTGCAACGCGGCGTCCGGATCGAATTCCTTGGTCCTGGCCACGTCGAGGACTCTACGGCTTTCCAGAACGAGCGGTCAAGTAATGCGCACGGTGAGCGTACGGCGAACCGTCAGGCAATGCGCACGGGGTGGACCGCGACCGCGACCTCGTCGTCGTCCAGGCACCGCCCCGTCTCCAGGTCGAACCGCTGCTTGAGGAGCGGCGAGGCGACGAACGGCCGTCCGCCCTGGGAGCCGAGCAGCCCCCGGGAGAGCACCGCGGCGCCCGTGAACGGATCGCGGTTGTCGATCGCGTACGCGCGGCCCTCGCGGTCGAGGAAGAGCGCGGCCTGGCTGCCGTCGGGCAGCAGCGCCGCGAGGCCCCGGCCCGGTGTCAGCCGGGTGTGCTCGCAGACCTCGAACCAGTCTTCCGCGAGGCGGAGCTGGACGCGGGCGGACGTGCTCATCGGGAGGCTCCTTCCAGGGGCCGGGGGCTGATGGAGAGCAGGGGCAGGTCCGGCTTGATCTGATCCCGCTCGGGGACGAAGCCGACCGTCGGGTCCGGCACGCCCGGCGCGTTCACGAAGGACACGAAGCGGGCGAGGCGCTCGGGGTCGTCGAGGGTCTCGGCCCACTCGTCGCGGTAGTGCGTGACGTGGTCGGCCATCAGCGCCTCCAGTTCGGCGCAGATGCCCAGCGAGTCGTGGACGACCACGTCACGCACATGGTCGAGGCCGCCGTCGATCCGCTCCAGCCAGGCCGCCGTGCGCTCAAGGCGGTCGGCGGTACGGATGTAGAACATCAGGAACCGGTCGATGAGGCGGACCAGTTCGGCGTCGCCCAGGTCCTGCGCGAGCAGGTCGGCGTGGCGCGGGGTGGCGCCGCCGTTGCCGCCCACGTACAGGTTCCAGCCGCTCGCCGTGGCGATCACGCCGAAGTCCTTCGACTGGGCCTCGGCGCACTCGCGGGCGCAGCCGGACACCGCCGACTTCAGCTTGTGCGGGGCGCGCAGGCCCCGGTAGCGCAGCTCCAGGTCGATGGCCATGCGCACGGAGTCCTGCACGCCGTAGCGGCACCAGGTCTGGCCGACGCAGGACTTCACCGTGCGCAGCGCCTTGCCGTACGCGTGCCCCGACTCGAAGCCGGCGTCCACCAGCCGCGTCCAGATCATCGGAAGTTGTTCGACGCGGGCCCCGAAGAGGTCGATGCGCTGACCACCGGTGATCTTCGTGTAGAGGCCGAAGTCCCGCGCCACCTCACCGATGACGATGAGCTTCTCGGGGGTGATCTCGCCGCCGGGGATACGGGGGACCACCGAATAGGAGCCGTTCTTCTGGAGGTTGGCGAGGAAGTGGTCGTTGGTGTCCTGGAGCGCGGCCTGCTCGCCGTCGAGCACGTACCCCTCGGCGCCGATCGTCGGGGCCAGTGAGGCGATGATCGAGCCGACCGTCGGCTTGCACACCTCGCAGCCCTCGCCGCCGCGCGCCGCCTCGCGCCCGTGCCCGTCGAGGAGCGCGCGGAACGACGTGATCCGCAGGACGCGCACGATCTCGTACAGCTCCTGGCGGGTCTGGGCGAAGCAGCCGCACAGCCCCGTGTCACCGGACTGCGGCAGCAGTCGGCCGATCACCTTCACGCAACTGCCGCAGCCCGTACCGGCCTTGGTGCACTTCTTCACCTCGGGCAGCGTGGCGCAGGCCTGGATGGCGTCCTTGGTGACGTTGTGGCAGCTACAGATCACCGCGTGGCCCGGCAGCGACTCGGGGCCGAGCGCGACGGGAGCGCCCGCGCCCTCGGGCAGCACCAACTGCTCGGCGGGCAGCGGCGGGACGGTGCCGGTGAGCGGACGCAGCAGGCCGTACGCCTCCGCGTCGCCGACGAGGATCCCGCCGAGCAGCTCGCCGCCCGCGCCCATCACCAGCTTCTTGTACGTGCCCGAGCGCGAGTCGGAGTAGACGACGTCGAGGCAGCCCTCGGCCGCGCCGTGCGCGTCACCGAAGGACGCCACGTCGACGCCGAGGAGCTTCAGCTTGGTCGACAGGTCGGCGCCGGTGAAGCTGGCCTCTTCGGCGGCGATGGCGGCGGCCGCCGTCTGCGCCATCTCGTAGCCGGGCGCGACCAGGCCGTACACGCGGCCGTCCACGGCCTGCGCGCACTCGCCGATCGCGTACACGTCCGGGTCGCTGGTGCGGCACCGCTCGTCGACGGTGATGCCGCCGCGCTCGCCGACCGCCAGGCCGTGCTCGCGGGCGAGCTGGTCGCGCGGGCGGACACCGGCGGAGAACACCACGAGGTCGGTGGCGAGTTCGCTGCCGTCGGACAGCTTCATGGCGCGCACCGCGCCGTCCTCGCCCGTCACGATCTCCTGCGTGCCGGTGCCCGTGTGGACGGTCAGGCCCATGCCGGTGATGGTGCGCAGGAGCGCCGCGCCGCCACCCTCGTCGACCTGTACGGGCATCAGGCGGGGCGCGAACTCCACCACGTGCGTGGCCAGTCCGAGCCCGCGCAGCGCGCCCGCCGCCTCCAGGCCGAGCAGACCGCCGCCGACCACCGCGCCCGTCGTGGCGTGCTTCTTCGCGTACTCCTCGATGGCGAGGAGGTCCTCGATGGTGCGGTAGACGAAACAGCCCGTCGCGTCCTTGCCCGGCACGGGCGGCACGAAGGGGTAGGAGCCGGTGGCGAGCACGAGCGTGTCGTAGGTGAGGACGCGCCCCGAGCGGGCCGTGACGGTCCTCGCCTCGCGATCGAAGCTCTCGGCGGGCTCGTCGACGTACAGCTCGATGCCGTGCTCGTCGAGGAACGCCCGGTCGGTGAGCGAGAGTTCGTCGGGCGTGCGACCCGAGAAGTACGAGGTCAGCTGGACCCGGTCGTAGGCGGGGCGCGGCTCCTCGCAGAGCACCACGATGCGGTGGCTCGCCGCGAGCCCGCGCTCGACGGCGGCCTCCAGGAAGCGCTGGCCGACCATGCCGTGGCCGACGAGCACGATCGTGGGGCGGCGGTCCGGGGTCTGTGCGGGGTTCGGCTTCGGCATCTCAGCGGCCTCCGATGGGGGTTTCCCCTGCTCGAACGAAGTCGAGAGCCTGGGGTTGGGTGAGCAGGTGGAGCAGCGGGCTGTCGTCGTCGGGCAGCGGGGCGTCGGCCTCCCAGGCGCGGGCCAGCGCGCCCACCGAGGCGAGGTCGCCGAGCAGGACACCGCCGACCAGGCGGTCGCCGCGGACGACGACCTTGCGGTAGGTGCCGCGGGTGGCGTCCGCGAGCTGGATGACGTCGTCGTCGGGGTGCGGCTCGGGGTCGCCGAACGCGGCGAGGTCCAGGGGGCCGGGGCCCGGCAGGGTCAGGCGGGTGAGCATGCGGCTGCCGGTGTAGGGGGCGCCTTTCCTGCCGATGAGGGCGTCGGCGAGCGCGTCGGCCTGTTCGAGGGCCGGGGTCGCCAGGCCGTAGACGCGGCCCGCGTGCTCCGCGCAGTCGCCGACGGCCCTGATGTGCGGATCGGACGTGCACAGCCGGTCGTCCACGACGATCCCCTTGCGCACGTCGAGTCCGGCGGCCAGCGCCAGACCCGTACGGGGGCGGACGCCGCAGGCCAGGACGGTCAGCTCGGTCTCGAGATCGAAGCCGTCGGCCAGCTCCACGTGGCGTACGGTGCCGTCCGTGACGCCGACGCCGCGCACCCGGCACTCCGTGTGCACCTCGACGCCGAGGCCGGTGAGGTGGCGGCGCACCAGCTCCGAGGAGGCGGGATCCAGCTGGCGCTCCATGAGCCGCTCGGCCTGCTGGGTGAGGACGACCTGCGCGCCGCGCCGGGCCAGGGCGCGGGCCGCCGAGACGCCGAGGAGGCCGCCGCCGATGACGACGACGCGGGTGCCGGGGGCCACGGCCCCGGACAGGGCCAGGCAGTCGTCCATCGTCCGGAAGGCGTGCACGCCCCGGGGCAGCTCACGGGCGCCCGGCGCGAACAGGCCGCGCAGGGGCGGCAGGACCGGGTTGGAGCCGGTCGCGAGGATCAGGGTGCCGTACGGGACGACGGTGCCGTCCTCGCAGTGCACCAGGCGCTCCGCGCGGTCGACGCGGACCGCGCGGGTGCGCAGGGTGGTGGCTTCGGGCACGGGCAGGGTGATCACGTCCGCGCCGTAGCGGCCCGCGAGGACCTCCGCGAGGAGGACGCGGTTGTACGGGGCGTGCTCCTCCTCGCCGATGAGTACGGTGTCGATGGCCTCTGCGGCCAGGCGCTGTGTTACGTGGACGCCGGCCAGGCCCGCGCCGATCACCACTGCCGTGGATGTCATGTTCCGCAGCCTGCGGGGCGGGTGTTTCCCTGTCGGGGCCGGGTTGTTTCTCTGGGGGAACGGTGCGCTCAGCTTCCGCTGGGGGGTGCTGTGAGGGTTTTCCGCCTGCTCCGCGGCGGATCGCTCTCCCACCCACCCGCCGGTTTGCCCCGCGTCGAAATGTTGTCGTAGGGACCTCGCCCCCGCCCTCGGTTAACCCCCGCTCAGCCGATCCTCAAGGCCGCCTTAAAGATCTGCGGTACGGCGCTGACCAGGGATTTCCCCGCACCCGCCGCGCCTAGTGTGCCGCCGTGACCACACAGGCGGCCGACCCCCGGCCCGACACCCGCCCCGCGCTGTCCCCGAGGCCCGCGATGCCTCCGCGGCCCCCGATGCCTCCGAGGGCGTACGCGCCCCCGCGTGTCTCACCCCCCGCCCTCCGCTCCGGAATCCTCACCGGGGCGCTCGCCGTGGGCGGGATGTGGGGGGCGCAGGTCCGGTCGGACTCGACAGTCGCGGGCGTCTTCGCCGGCGGGGCCCACCTCACGGGGCTGCTCGCCGGGTACGGGGTGCTCGTCATGCTGTTCCTGATGGCCCGCGTACCGGCCGTCGAGCACGGGGTCGGCGCCGACCGGCTCGCGCGGCTGCACTCCCTCGGCGGGCGGTACGTGCTGAGCCTCTGCGGCGCCCACGCCCTGCTCGCCCTCTGCGGATACGCCGCGCACACCGGCACCGGCCTCCCGCACGCCGCCCTCGACCTGCTCGGCTACCCGGGCCTCGCAGCGGCCACCGCGGGCACCGCGCTGCTCGTCGCCGCGGGCGTCACCTCCGTCCGCGCGGTGCGCCGCCGCCTCGCCCACGAGACCTGGCGTGCCGTCCATCTGCTCACCTACCTCGGCGCCGCCCTCGCCTTCGCGCACCAGCTCGCCGGGCCCGACGTGGCCGCAAGCGCCCTCACCGGCTGGCTGTGGGCCATGGCGCACGCGGCCGTCGCCGTGCTCCTGTGCTGGTACCGCCTCGTCGTCCCCGTACGGCAGGCACTGCGGCACAGCCTGCGCGTCATCGAGGTCAGGGACGAAGGGCCCGGCGTCGTCTCCGTCGTCATGCGGGGCACCGGGCTCGATCAGCTGCGCGCCGAACCCGGCCAGTTCTTCCGCTGGCGGTTCCTGCGGCGCAGGCTCTGGCGCACCGCGCTGCCCTTCTCCCTCTCCGCTCCGGTACGCGACGACACCATGCGCATCACCGTCAAGGCCGCCGGAGACCACACGCGTCGGATGCGGCGCCTGCGGCCCGGCACGCGGGTCCTCGCCACCGGGCCGTTCGGCGCGCTCACCGCCCACCGGCGCACCCGGCGCAAGGTGCTGCTCCTCGCGGGCGGCGTCGGCATCACTCCGATGCGGGCCCTCTTCGAGACGCTGCCCGGCGGCCCCGGCGACCTCACCCTCCTCTACCGCGCCACCAGCGCGGAGCACCTCGTCCTGAGAACGGAACTGGAAGCGATCGCCGCCCGCAGGGGAGCCGGACTGCACTACCTGCTCGGCGCGTCCGGCGCCGCCTTCGACCCCCTCGCCCCGCAGGCCCTGCGGAGCCTCGTCCCCGGCCTCGCCGAGCACGACGTCTATCTGTGCGGCCCGCCCGGCATGTCCGCCGCCGCGAGAGCCGCCCTGGTCCGCGCGGGCGTCCCCGAGGAGCGCGTCCACGCCGAGGACTTCGCCTTCTGAACGCCCTTCGAAAGCCCCGACCTGTAGGAGTACGCCGGTCCATGGGACGCCACCGCAAACCCCCCGCCCCCGCCCGGGGCCCCACCCCCCGGGCCCGCCGCGCGCTCGCCGCGGGCCTCACCGGAGCGAGCGCGCTCATCGCCACCGCCCTGACCCTCACCGTGGAACCGGCCGCACCCCCGGCCCCCGACCGCGCACCGGCCACCGCCCCCGAGCCCCGGGCCGCCCGCTGACCGGCATCCTGAGCGGCATAGGGTCGCGATCATGCCTGACATACCCCTGACCACGGTCGTCGTCCTCTGCCTCGCCGCCCTCGCGGCCGGCTGGATCGACGCCGTGGTCGGCGGCGGCGGACTGCTGCTGCTCCCCGCCCTGCTGCTCGGCCTGCCGGGCGGCACCCCGGCCGCGCACGCCCTCGGCACCAACAAGGCCGTGGCGATCGTCGGGACGACCGGCGCCGCGGTGACGTACGTACGGAAGACCCCCGTCGACGTGCCCACCGCCGTCCGGGTCGGCCTCGCCGCGCTCGCGGGGTCGATGGGCGGCGCCTTCTTCGCGGCGGGGATGAGCACCGACGTACTGAGGCCCGTGATCATGGTGGTGCTCGTCGCCGTCGGCGCCTTCGTGATCCTGCGGCCAGCCTTCGGTACCGCGCCCCCCGCCGAGCCCGCCTCGCCGAAGCGGATCCTCGCCGCGATCGGGTTCGCGGGACTCGGCATCGGCTTCTACGACGGTCTCATCGGCCCCGGCACGGGCACCTTCCTCGTGCTCGCCCTGACCGCCGTGCTCCACCTCGACCTGGTCGCCGCCTCGGCCACCGCCAAGATCGTCAACTGCTGCACCAACGCCGGCGCCCTCGCGATGTTCGCCTGGCAGGGCGCGGTCATGTGGCAACTGGCCGGACTGATGGCCGCCTTCAATCTCACCGGCGGGATGTTCGGCGCGCGCACGGCGCTGAAGAGGGGCAGCGGTTTCGTCCGGGTCGTGCTCCTGGTCACCGTCTTCGGGCTCGTGACCAAGATGGCGTACGAGCAGTGGGTGGCCTGACCTCTTGCGCGCCGCGGCTCAGTGCGGCGCGGCTCAGCGCACCGCCGTCAGATGCGCGAAGACCACCACATTGCCCTGGTAGCCGGTCCGTTCCGAGTACTTCCCGCCGCAGGTGATCACCCGCAGCTCGGGGCGGGAAGCGGCGCCGTACACCTTCTCGTCGGGGAAGTCCTTCGCGTCGTACACCTCGTTCGCGTCGACCGTGAAGACGGCCACGCTGCCGTCCCTGCGCTCGACCTCGATCGTGCGGCCCTTGCGCAACGCGCCCAGCTCGTAGAAGACGGCGGGGCCCTCCTTGTTGTCGACGTGGCCCGCCACGATCGCGGTGCCCCGCTCGCCGGGCGTGGTGCCGGCCTCGTACCAGCCCGCGAGGTTCTTCCGCTCGGACGGCGGCACGTCAAGGCTCCCCTGCCGGGTCAGGCCGAGCCCCATCAGGGGCGCGTCGACCCCGATCGCCGGGATCCGCACCCGGTCGGGCGGCGACGGCGGCAGCGGTGCGGTGCCGGGGTCGGGGCGCGGGCCCTGGGGCCGGGTCGGCGCGGCCTGCGCGGAGGAGGGCTGCGGAGGCGGATGCGAGGCGGTGCCGCTGCTCAGCAGCCAGGCACCGGTGCAGAGCGCCACGGCGGTGACGGTCGCTATGACGGCGTTGCCGGTCCTCTTGGAGCCTGTCTCGCGCATACGGCGTCCCCCTCGGGGTCGGTCGGGCCGGGGGTCCCTCGTCCCCCTCCCGGCCCACGAGGGGACACGGGCCGGGAGGGGGCGGGGGCGGCGGTACCGGTGGACAGCGGAGGGTGTCCGTCAGATCCTGTCGCCTCTCGCCCGGCGATGCAGGAGCCAGGTACCGCCCGCGGCGGCGACGGCCAGGGCCGCCACTCCCGCCGCGGTCTGCACGGGGTCGGGGCCGAGTGCGCCGCCGACCCCCGTCTTCACATGTCCCCGCGGATGCGGGCGCGGCTGTTCCGCGGCGGCCGCCGTGGAGGTGATGGTCACCACCAGATCGCCCGCGACCTGCTTGTTCCGCACCGCCGCGCCGCCGGAACCGGAGCACTTCGCGACGATCTCGTAGGTGCCGGGCTGCGCGGAGGGCGGCACCTCGAACCGCCCGGCCACGTCCTCGGGCCGCGCGCCCGGCGCCAGGGTGAACGTCCCGGCCCCGACCGCGCTCGCGTCACCGGTCGCGGTCCCTCCGGAGCCGCAGGCGGTGGTGCGCACGGTGACGGTGGAGCCGGGAGTGACGGTCGACGGCTGGACCTCCAGGCCTCCGGCGGGCGCGGCGGAGGCGGGGGCGGCGGAGGCGGGGGCGGGGGCGGCCAGGACGCCCGCCGCCGCTACGGCGAGCGCGGTACCGGACAGCAGGCGGGCGTTGCGCATGGTGCTTGTTCCTCCGAGGCCTTCGCGGGACACGGCCCGCGGCACCCCCAAGTGCCGCTGCGTCGGTCGGACCCCGCTGTACCGAGGTAAGTGGCACTCGGCGGCGCACGCCTCCTGATGAGTCATCAGAAAGCCGCCGAACGAGCGGCTTCCGGCTCCGGTGGAGTGAGCGTTCCAGCAGGTCACCGGCTTTTCGGCGAGAAGACTCCGAAGAGCGGGCGCGGCAGCTGTGAATGGGTGACTCCGCCGCGCGGCGCGCTCGGATCAGGTCCCGGAGCACATGGTCAGATCGTGTCCCAGGGCGCGGCCTCGTAGACCCCGGCCACGGTCGCCATCAGCTTCTCGTCGACGTCGTACGTCACGTCGTCGACGCGGCGCACCGGGCTGACCCCCCACGCGTTGGTGACGAAGGCCGCCGCGTACGACGGCAGGTCCGCGAGGGTGACGGGGGCGTGCGAGGTGGGCAGCCCGGCGGCCGGCAGCCGCGCCTCGATCAGCTGCATCGTGACCCCGGCCAGATGAGGCGCGTCGGGCCACACGACCCGCGTGCCGTCGAAGAAGGCGATGTTCGTGACGGCGCCCTCGCTGATCTTCCCGCCGGGGCCGGTGAGCAGCGCGTCGTCGAAGCCGGCGGACCGCGCCAGCTCGCCGTGGCGGGCCTGGCCGAAGCCGCCCAGATGCTTGATGTGGGCGAAGGGCCGCTGGTACGGCACGGACATCAGCGCTTGCGCGCGCGCCACCATGCCGTCGGGCAGCTCGACGGGCTCCCGCACGGTGACCATGAGGGACGGCTCCCCGTCTGGCGCGTGGACATATACGCGTACGGACGCGTCGTCGATGTCGTCACGCAGGATGTGCCGGACCGCGCCGCGCACCCGCTCCCCGTCCAGCTCCCGCCCGAACAGCTCGCGCGTGGCCGCGTCGAGCCGGGCCAGATGGTGGTCGATGCCGCGCACCTTGCCGCCCCTGACCTGCATCGCGGTGAAGTGCCCCGTGGTGACGAGGGCCGGCCAGAGCAGGCTTCCCGCGGTGGCCGGCTGTCCGTCGATCTCGATTCGCTGCACCAGCTCCGTGGTTGTCATGCGGCCACGCTACGAGACGGCTCCCCCTGCGTCCGCCGGCGTCTCCGGGCAGCTCTTCGCGGCGGACGGGTCCTTTTCCTCCACCAGGCGGCGCGCCCCGGGTCCGCGCTCGCCCAGCTCGTCCGACGGGTTGGCCAGCGCGCACGTGGCGAGCGAGAGGCAGCCGCAGCCGATGCAGTCGGTGAGGTTGTCGCGCAGCCGCCGCAGCGTGCGGAGCCGGGCGTCGAGGTCGGCCCGCCAGCACTCGGAGATCCGCGCCCAGTCCTCGCGGGTCGGCGTACGGTCCTCGGGAAGCAGGCCGAGCACCTCGCGGATGGTGGCAAGCGGGATGCCGAGCCGCTGCGAGGTGCGGATGAAGGCGACCCTGCGCAGGGTGTCGCGGCTGAAGCGGCGCTGATTGCCGGCGGTGCGGCGGGACGTGATGAGTCCCTCGCGCTCGTAGAAGCGCAGGGCCGAGGGGGAGACCCCGCTGCGCGCGGAGAGTTCCCCGACGGTGGCTTCCTTGGCGTCCGGTGCGAGATGCGCGGTCATGCCGTCAGATTAGTGAGAGTTCGCGCTTGACCTCAACCAAGGTTTAACTACGAGGCTTTCCCCATGACTGAAACCACCTCTCCCCAGTCCGCCTCCGCCGCCCCCGCCCTCGACGGCGGTGACACGCCGCTGCGCGTCGCCGTCATCGTCGGCAGCAACCGCGAGGGCCGCTTCGGGCCGATCGTCGCCGAGTGGCTGCTCGCCCATGTCCGCGAGCGCTCCGACTTCGTCGTCGACGTCGTCGACCTGGCCGAGTCCGAGCTGCCGACCTCCCTCTCCTTCTCCCCGTCCGCCGCCGCCTCCGCCGAACTCGCCAAGGTCACGCCCAAGTTGGCCGCGGCCGACGCGTTCATCGTCCTCACCCCCGAGTACAACCACTCCTACCCGGCCTCCCTGAAGGCCCTCATCGACTGGCACAAGGACGAATGGGAGGCCAAGCCCGTCGCCTTCGTCTCGTACGGCGGTCTCTCCGGCGGCCTGCGCGCCGTCGAGCACCTGCGCCCGGTCTTCGCGGAGCTGCACACCGTGACCATCCGCGACACCGTCTCCTTCCACAACGCGGGCGCCCTCTTCGACGTCGAGGGCAACCACCGCGACCCCTCGGCCGCCGACGCCGCCGCCAAGGGCATGCTCGACCAGCTGGCGTGGTGGGGCTGGGCGCTGCGCGGTGCGAAGTCCGTTCGCCCGTACGGAAGTTGATGCCTACGTAACGTTGATGGCTCCGTAATGTCGGTGCCTGCGTAACTCGTCAGGCGCGCGGCAGGCCGACCACCGCCACCGCGCCGCCGTCCGCCGCGTTGGCCAGGTTCACGCTCGCGCCGATCACCTGGGCCTGGCCGAACGCGATGGTCAGGCCGAGGCCGGTGCCCTGGCCGCGTTCGCACGCGCCGGTCTGGAAGCGCCGCGGGCCGTCCTTCAGGAGGTGTTCGGGGAAGCCCGGTCCGTGGTCGCGGACCGTGACCTCGGCGCCCTCGACCCGCACCTCGACGGGATCGCCGCCGTGCCTGCGGGCGTTGGCGACGAGATTCGTCAGGATCCGTTCCAGCCGACGCGCGTCCGTGCGTACGAACGTGTCGTACGCGGCGTGCGTCCCCCGCGCCGTGAAGCCGGCCGCCGAGCCGCCCGCGCGCTCGGCGATCGTCTCGACGAGCCGCCCCAGCGGATGCACGTCCAGGTCCGGCTGCTCCACCTCCGCGTCAAGGCGCGCCACCTCCAGCAGGTCCTCCGTGAGGGTGCGCAGCGCGTGCACGCGGTCGCGCACCAGCTCGGCGGGGCGGCAGGCAGGAAGCAGCTCGGCCGCCGTGTGCAGCCCGGTCAGCGGGGTGCGCAGCTCGTGCGCGACATCGGCGGTGAAGCGCTGCTCGGCCTCCAGGCGCCGCTGGAGGGACGCGGCCATCGTGTCGACGGCGGCGGCCAGTTCGGCCACCTCGTCCTTGCCGTGGCGCGCGCCCGGCGGCCGGGGGTGGTCGATGCGGGCGTCGAGGTCGCCCCGGCTGATGCGGCGCGCGATGGCCGCGGCGGTGCGCAGTTCACGGCTGAGCCTGCTGGACAGCCCCGCGCCGCCGAGCGCGGCCAGGCCGACGACCACGGCTCCCGAGATCATCAGCCGCCGGTCGAACTCGGCCACCTCACCGGCCTGTTCGCGCAGCGACGCGCGGACGGACAGGACGTGGGGCTTGCGGCCGCCGACCGGCCTCGCCGCCCAGACGCACGGGTCGTCCGCCGCCATGTCGAGGTAGGTGGTCCGCTGCCCGGCCAGCGCGGCCCGCCGCAACGGCTCGGGCAGGTCCGGGGCGTCGAGCGCCGCGTCCATGTCGCTCCTGTCGACCTCCCCCGTCAGCTCGTACAACTGGCGTACGCGGACGAGCTGCGCGGTGGCGTTCGACCGGGCGTTACCGGCGACCTGGTCGAGCCGGGCGTGGTGGATGAGCAGCCCGATGGCGACGGCGACCACCGCACAGCCGCCCGCGAGGAGCGCGGCGATCTTCCAGCGGAGCCCGAGGGCGGTGAGTGCGGCGAACTTCCGCCGGAACCCGAGGCCGTTGAGCGCGGCGGCCTTCCGGCGCGGCATCAGGGCCCTCCCGTCGGTGCCGACTCGGAGGGGTGCGGGTTCGGTTCCGCGGGCTCCGGGGCGCCCCCCGACTCCTTGTAGTCCTTGTGGTCCCTGTGGTCTTTGTTGTACTTCTTGACGTCGCTGATGGTGGACATCCGCGCGCCGTCCCAGTGGAAGCGCACGGCCTGCTCGCCGCCGTCCGAACACGGAGTGCGGACCAGCAGGTCGGAGCCGATCGTCTCGACGCTCATCCGCCTGCCGGAGGTGAACAGCGCCGGGTAGACCCTGCCGCCGCGCTCGGTGTAGACGGCCAGCACGTTCCGCCCGCTCTCCGTGTCCGCGGCCACCAGCATCTCGGGCTTCTTGTCGCCGGTCAGGTCCATGTACCGGGGCGGCCGCAGCCCCGCCCGCCCCGGCCGGTCGATCAGCCCCCGGTCGGCCAGCGGCTTCGTACGTGGATCGGCCCGCAGCACCGCGTGGACGCTCAGCGAGGCGAGCCCTCCCGAACCGACCTTCGGCAGCCCCTTCAGCGCCCGTGGAGGCGGCTGCCGCGTGGCGGCGTCGGCACCGGGCGCCCTCGACGACGTACCCGACCAGGCGGGCCAGACCGCCTCCGGGTGCGGCTGCGCGGAGACGGGCGGGACGGCCTCACCGGGCCCGAGGCCGACCGGACCGGCGCACCCGGCGAGTACGGACACCGCGAGGGCGACGAGGGAAGCGGCGCCCAGCGGGAGCGGGCGGCGGAGTTTCGGATTCATGGCGTGAGTGACTGACTGGTGCGGCGGCCGGTGGTCTGGTGGTGGCCGGCCCAGGGGACTGCGCTGGGGATTCGGCAGAGACCGGCCACCGCTGACGACCGTAGGAACCGTCCATCACAGAAAACGGGAGGTTATGTAACAACTACGACTACGACCGGTGAAACCAGACAGTTCGGGACCTTGGTCCAGGGCACTCGCCTCTGGCCACGGCTGGGCACAATCGGTGTATGGACGATGAATCGACGGCGGCGGCCGTACTGACCGTGCTGACCGTGCTGACGACGACCGACGCGGAACACAAGGCGCGTGACCTCGCGCGCGGGGCGGTCGGGGCGAGGCTCGCGGCCTGCGCGCAGATCACCGGTCCCGTCACCTCCGTATACCGCTGGGAAGGCGACATCGAGACCGCACAGGAGTGGCAGGTGCTGCTCAAAACGACCGCCGCGCGCTACGCCGCCCTGGAGGCATGGCTCACCGACGCCCACGACTACGACACCCCGGAGATCATCGCGACCCCGGTGGCGCGGGGGAGCGCGGCCTACCTGGAGTGGGTGGAGCGGGAGACCGCCGAGTGACCGAGCGGGACGCGCCGCGACTGCCCTTCTTCGTCTACGGCACCCTGCGCCCGGGTGAGCCGAACCACGCCGCCTACCTCTGCGGCCGGGTGACGGCGGAGGAACCGGCCCTGCTGCCGGGAACCGTCCTGTACGAGGGCCCCGGCTACCCCTACGCCGTCGAGGCCCCGGAAGCCGGACCGGTACGCGGCGAGCTGGTGACCGCGGCCCCCTCCGCCCACGACGGACTGCTCACCGCCCTCGACCTCCTGGAGGAGTACGCGCCGGGCGACCCCCGCAACCTCTACGAACGGGTGACACGCGAGGTGACTCGCGCCGCCGACGGGACGGCCACGCGCGCCTGGGTCTACCTGGCGGCACCCCGCATGGCCGCGCGCCTGCGCGCGTCGGGGACGCTGATCGAGGACGGCGCCTGGACGAGCCACCGCCTCGGCCGGTAACGCCTGGTGCCTCGGCTGGTAACGCCTGGTACGGACGCACCTGCTGATCCCCACCTAACTCCGTTCCGCGCGTTCCAGCCGCACCGCGCACACCTTGAACTCCGGCATCCGCGACACGGGATCCAGCGCCGGATGCGTCAGGGAGTTGGCGCGACCCTCGCCCGGCCAGTGGAACGGCATGAACACCGTGTCCGAGCGGATCGACGACGTGACCCGCGCCGGGGCCACCGCCCGGCCACGCCGTGAGACCACGGCGACCGCCTCGCCGTCGGCTATCCCGAGCCCCGCGGCCAGCCGCGGATGCAGCTCCACGAAAGGCCCCGGCGCCGCGGAGTTCAGCTCATCGACCCGCCGCGTCTGCGCCCCCGACTGGTACTGCGCGAGGACCCGCCCCGTGGTGAGCAGCACGGGATACTCCGCGTCCGTCTCCTCGGCGGCGGCCCGGTGCACCACCGGCACGAACCGCGCCCGCCCGTCCTCCGTCGCGAACCCCTCCAGAAACAGCCGGGGCGTCCCGGGATGCGGAACCACACCGGCGCCGCCCGGAACCTGCCCGCTGCCCGGCGCCGGGTCGGGGCACGGCCAGAACACCCCCTCGCCGTCCCCCTCCCTCAGCCGCTCGTACGAGATGCCCGAGTAGTCCGCGGGCCCGCCCGCGCTCGCCCGCCGCAACTCCTCGAAGACCTGCTCCGGATCGACGGGAAAACCCTTCCCATGGCCGAGCCGCGCCGCGAGCCCGTGCAGCACGTCCAGGTCGCTTCGGACCCCGCCGGGCGCGGACACCGCCCGGCGGCGCAGCAGCACCCGCCCCTCCAGGTTCGTCACCGTCCCCGTCTCCTCGGCCCACTGCGTCACCGGCAGCACCACGTCCGCCAGCTCGGCCGTCTCCGACAGCACCACGTCCGCCACCGCGAGGAAGTCCAGCGACCGCAGCCGCTCCTCCACATGCGCGGCCCGCGGCGCCGACACGACCGGGTTGGACCCCATCAGGAGCAGCGTCTTGACGTCCCCGCCGAGCGCGTCGAGCAGTTCGTACGCCGACCTGCCGGGCCCCGGCAGCGAATCGGGGTCCACGCCCCAGACCTCCGCCACATGTGCCCGCGCCGCCGGGTCCGTCAGCTTGCGATACCCGGGCAACTGGTCCGCCTTCTGCCCGTGCTCACGCCCGCCCTGGCCGTTGCCCTGCCCGGTCAGACAGCCGTACCCGGACAGCGGCCGCCCGGCCCGGCCCGTGGCGAGACACAGATTGATCCACGCCCCGACGGTGTCCGTGCCCTTGGACTGCTGCTCGGGCCCACGCGCGGTGAGCACCATCGAGGCCTCGGCGTCGCAGAACATGCGCACCGCGTCGCGCAGTTGGGGCACGGGCACGCCGGTGATCCGCTCGACGTGCTCGGGCCAGTGCGCCATCGCCGCCGCCCGCGCCCCCTCCCATCCGCTGGTCCGCTCCTCGATGAACGCCTCGTCCGTCCGGCCCTCCGCCACGACCAGGTGCAGCAGCCCGAGCGCCAGGGCGAGGTCCGTGCCGGGGCGCGGCGCCAGATGCAGGTCGGCCTGCTCGGCGGTGCGTGTACGGCGCGGGTCCACGACGATCAGCGTGCCGCCGTTCTCCCGCAGCTCCGTGAGGTACCGCAGGGCGGGCGGCATCGTCTCGGCGAGGTTCGACCCGACGAGGATCACGCAACCGGTGCGCGGGATGTCCTCCAGCGGGAACGGCAGCCCCCGGTCGAGCCCGAACGCCCGCTGCCCGGCGGCCGCCGCCGACGACATGCAGAACCGTCCGTTGTAGTCGATCTGCGACGTACCGAGCACCACCCGCGCGAACTTGCCCAGCGCGTACGCCTTCTCGTTGGTCAGCCCGCCGCCGCCGAACACCCCGCACGCGTCCGCGCCATGTTCCTCGCGCACACGGGACAGCTCCCCGGCGATCCGGTCGAGGGCCTCCTCCCAGGAGGCTGGCACGAGCTTGCCCGTGGCGTGGGATCGGACGAGGGGCTCGGTCAGGCGGACCCGGGAGGAGAGCAGAGCGGGCGCCGTGCGTCCCTTTCCGCACAGGGCGCCCCTGTTCACGGGGAACGACGCGCGCTCCACGACCTCCACACCACCACCGGTGCCCGCCGTCAGCCCCATCCCGCACTGCAACGCGCAGTACGGGCAGTGGGTCGCCGTCACCGCCGTGGCCGCGGGGGTCGCGGTGGTCGCCGGTGTCGCGGGTGTCGCCGTGGAGTGCATGCCGCCCAGCGTCCGCCGTTCTTGTTACGTGCCCCGACGCGCTCGCGTTACGCACGCGGTAAGCCGATCTCAGCCACGGCCGCGCCGCACTGTGAGGTGCGGGACGGAAGCCGCCGTCCGGGCGTGGGCGCCGAAGGACCCAGGACCGCGTACCGCCGCCCGCAGGCCACCCAGGGCCTACCGTCGCGACGCCAGCGCCTGCTCCACGCCCCGCTCCCGCGCCCCGAGGAACCGCGGGTCGGGCCGGAACACCGCGTCCAGTGCCGCCTTGCCCGCCGCGAACACCTCCCGGGCGCCGCCGTAGTACCAGGTCGCGTCGTGAACGGCGTCCACCCCGACGCCGTACGACGAGACGCCCGCCGCGTCGCACAGCGCGACCGCCCTGCGTATGTGGAAGCCCTGGCTGATCAGCACCGCCCGGTCCACGCCGAAGATCTTCTTGGCGCGGACGCAGGAGTCCCAGGTGTCGAACCCGGCGTAGTCGCTCACGATCCGGCGGTCCGGCACCCCGTGTTTCTTCAGATAGGCGCGCATCGCGTCCGGTTCGTCATAGTCCTCGCGGCTGTTGTCCCCCGTCACGAGCACGACCTCTATCCGGCCCGCCCGGTACAGCTCGGCCGCCGCGTCCAGCCGGTGCGCGAGATAGGGCGAGGGCTCGCCCTCCCACAGCCCGGCGCCGAAGACCATCGCGACCCGGGCGCGCGGAGCGTCCGCGAGCGAACCGGTCTTGCCGTCCGTCGTCACGAAGAGCCAGGTCGCGGGCAGCAGTGCGAGCACGCAGAGCGTCATCGCGCCCTGGACGGCCCTGCGCCGCCCCTTTCGCGTACGCGGAAGCCGCAGCCATGCCGGCCGTCGCGGGCGGCGCGACCGCGCCAGGCGCTCCCGAAACGCCACCAGGCGCTCCCGGCACGCCGCCGCCAGGCCCCGCAGCCCCGCCCACCCCGTGAAATCCGTCCGGCCCGTATCCGTCCGGCCCGCATCCATCCGGTCCATGCGTCCCACCCCCGCGCCCCACCGGATCTCCCCCGATCCGATCACTGCCACCACCGTAAGTGACCCCACCGGCACCGAGCAGGCCCCACAACCCGGAAGCGACCCTGAAACTCCCCTGACCCCATCCCTTACACCCGGCCCCGGGACCACGGCCCTGACCGACCCCCGCCCACCGCCGTGAGCCCGCCGAAAACAGTCGTCACGGCCACGCAACGCCCCCGCAACCTGCCCCGGCCATCCTCAGTTCATGACGCCGGACCACATCACCAGTCAGCTCGTCAGCCGGCCCAGCCTCGTACCACTCCACGGCAACCGCCGCCCCGACTCCAGCCCCACCCCCCACACGCGCCCCACGCTCGTCCTCGTCCCCCACGGCAGCCGCGACCCCCGTGCCCTCGCCACCGTCACGGCACTCGCCGACCGGATCCGCGAGCAGCGGCCCGGACTCGCCGTCCGGCTCGGACACATCGAGCTGAACCAGCCACTGCTCACCGACGCCCTCGCCGCGCAGCGAGGCGGCGGCGCCGTGCTCGTCCCGCTGCTCCTGAGCCGCGGCCAGCACGTCAAGCGCGACATCCCCGCGGCCGCCGCCGCCGCGCCCCACCTGGAGACCCGCGTGGCCGCCCCGCTCGGCCCGCACCCGCTGCTCGCCGAGGCCCTGCACACCCGGCTCGTCCAGGCGGGCTGGCCCGTGCGGCACCTGGGCGCGGCCGCCCGTCGTCGGCACGCGGTCGTCCTCGCCGCCGCCGGCTCCCGCGACCCGGAGTCGGCCGTCGGCACCGAGGCCGCAGCCGCCCTGCTCGCCGACCGCCTCGGCGTCCCCGTCGTCCCCGCCTACGCCGCCCCCACCCCGGCCTGCGCCCGCACCGTGCCCGAAGCGCTCGAAGCCCTGGCCGCCGAGGGCAGGAGCCGCGTCGCCGTCGCCGCGTACTTCACGGCCCCGGGCCGCTTCGCCACCCAGAGCGCCGTCGCCGCGCCCTGGATCGCCGCGGCCCCGCTCGGCGCCCACCCGGCGCTCGCCCGCCTCGTCCTGCACCGCTACGACCAGGCCCGCACCGCCCCGCCGGTGGCCGAACAGCGCCGCTTGACCGCGGTCTGACGAGGGGCCAGAACCCTCTTTGTCACTGCTTGCGTCTACTGTCGGTGCATGGAAGGCACAGCACCGAACGGCACAGCACCGCACGCGCGATACGAGGCCTACGAGGGCTACGACGAAGCCGCCGTCGAGCGATGGGCCGCCGAGCCCGACAAGAGGCCGGGGCGTACGGCCTTCCAGCGCGACCGCGCGCGCGTGCTGCACTCCGCTGCGCTGCGCCGCCTCGCCGGAAAGACCCAGGTCGTCACGCCCGGCACGCGCAGCCAGGCCTGGGACGCCAGCGCCCGCACCCGGCTGACGCACTCCCTGGAGTGCGCCCAGGTGGGCCGCGAGCTGGGCGCGGCCCTCGGCTGCGACCCCGATTTGGTGGAGACCGCCTGCCTCTCCCACGACCTCGGCCACCCGCCCTTCGGGCACAACGGCGAGCAGGCGTTGAACGAAGTGGCGGCGGACTGCGGCGGCTTCGAGGGCAACGCCCAGTCGCTGCGCCTGCTCACCCGCATCGAGCCCAAGCGCTTCGTGCGCTCCGAGGCCACCGGCGACCTGGTCAGCGTCGGCCTCAACCTCACCCGCGCCGCCCTGGACGCCGCCACCAAGTACCCCTGGCAGCGCGGCGCCCACCCCACCGACCCGCACTCCTCCAAGTTCGGGGTCTACGAGGACGACCGGCCGGTGTTCGACTGGGTCCGCAAGGAGGCCCCCGGGCACCGCACCTGCTTCGAGGCGCAGGTCATGGACTGGTCGGACGATGTCGCCTACTCGGTCCACGACTTCGAGGACGGCCTGCACGCCGGTCACATCGATCCGAACGCACTGCACGCCGAGCCCGAGCGGCAGGACATCTACGCCGTGGCCCTCGGACGCTACGTACCCGAGGACACCGACCCCGAAGAGCTGGCCCAAGCCCTCGACCGCCTCCTCGACCAGGAGTGGTGGCCGCACGGATACGACGGATCGGCCGTCACCCAGGCCCGGTTGAAGGACGCCACCAGCCAGCTCATCGGCCGCTTCTGTCTCGCCGCGGAGACCGCCACGCGCGTGCGGCACGGCAAGGGGCCCCTCACGCGGTACGCCGCCGAACTCGTCGTGCCCCGCGAGGCACGGCACGAGTGCGCGGTGCTCAAGGCCGTCGCCGACCGCTACGTGATGCAGCGCCCCGCGCAGGAGCGGCTCCGCGCGGACCAGCGCATCGTGGTCGCCGAACTCGCCGAGGCGCTCATGACGCGCGCCCCCGACGGCCTCGACCCGCAGTTCCGCGCCCTGTACGACACGGCGGACGACGACCGCGCGGCCCAGCGCGTGGTGATCGACCAGATCGCGTCCCTCACGGACGCGGCCGCCCGCGCGCTGCACACACGACTGACAGCGAGACGATAGGGAGACAGCGGTACGTGACCATGGAGTGACCACAGGGCGTGACGGAAAGTGGCCGGATGGAGCCACGCCCCCTTCCCCCCTCACGCTCCGTGCGGGACGCTCCCTGTGGCGGCAAGCCTGTGTTCTTCCGGGGGCCACCCCCGGTCCCCCGGCAAGGAGGCATCAAGTGGTCGACGCGCATCAGACGTTCGTCATTGTGGGAGGAGGTCTCGCCGGCGCCAAGGCGGCCGAGACCCTCCGTTCCGAGGGCTTCACCGGCCGGGTGATCCTCGTGGGTGACGAGCGTGACCACCCCTACGAGCGCCCGCCCCTGTCCAAGGGCTACCTCCTGGGCAAGGAGGAGCGCGACAGCGTCTTCGTCCACGAACCGGGGTGGTACGCGCAGGCCGACGTGGAACTGCACCTCGGCCAGCCCGTGGTCGCCATCGACCGCGAGGCCAAGAGCGTGCGCCTCGGCGACGGCGCGGTCGTCCACTACGACAAGCTGCTGCTCGCCACCGGCGCCGAACCGCGCCGCCTCGACGTCCCGGGCACCGGCCTCGCGGGCGTGCACCACCTGCGCCGCCTCGCCCACGCCGACCGCCTCCGGCAGGTCCTGACGGCACTCGGCAGGGACAACGGCCACCTGGTGATCGCGGGCGCGGGCTGGATCGGCCTGGAGATCGCCGCGGCCGCCAGGGAGTACGGCGCGGAGGTCACCGTCGTCGAGCGCGAGCCGACGCCGCTGCACGCCGTCCTCGGCCCCGAGGTCGGTCAGATGTTCGCCGACCTGCACGCCGAGCACGGGGTGCGGTTCCACTTCGGGGCGTCCCTCACGGAGATCATCGGCCAGGACGGCATGGTTCTCGCGGTCCACACCGACGACGGTGAGGAACACCCCGCGCACGACGTGCTCGCCGCGATCGGCGCGGCCCCGCGCACGGCGCTCGCCGAGGCGGCGGGCCTCGACCTGGTCGAGCGGGCGCACGGCGGCGGCATCGTCGTCGACACCTCCCTGAGGACCTCGGACCCCGACATCTTCGCCGCGGGTGACGTGGCCGCCCTCCACCACCCGCTCTTCGACACCAGGCTGCGCGTCGAACACTGGGCCAACGCCCTGAACGGCGGCCCGGCGGCGGCCCGCGCCATGCTCGGCCACGACGTCCGCTACGACCGCGTGCCCTACTTCTTCTCCGACCAGTACGACGTGGGCCTGGAGTACTCGGGCTGGGCGCCCCCGGGCTCGTACGACCAGGTGGTGGCCCGCGGTGACGTGGGCAAGCGGGAGTTCATCGCGTTCTGGCTGAGCGAGGGGCGCGTCCTCGCGGGCATGAACGTGAATGTGTGGGACGTCACGGAGACCGTGCAGGAGCTGATCCGCACGGGCGCGCGGCCGGACGTCGAGCGCCTCGCGGACCCGTCCGTCCCCCTGGAGTCGCTGCTGGCGTGAGAGCCCGGCCAGTGGTCCGGGCGGTGGTCCGGGCGGGAGTGTCACAGGCGAGCCGTAGTATTCGTACGTGGCAGGCAGGATCAATGACGAGGACGTGAAGGCGGTTCGGGACGCGGTCCCGATCGACGCCGTGGTCTCCGACTACCTCCAGCTGCGCAGCGCCGGGGGTGGAAACCTCAAGGGCCTGTGCCCCTTCCACGACGAGAAGTCCCCGTCCTTCCAGGTCAGCCCGAGCAAGGGTCTCTTCCACTGCTTCGGCTGCCAGGAAGGCGGCGACACGATCGCCTTCGTGATGAAGATCGACCACCTCACCTTCTCGGAGACGGTCGAGCGCCTCGCCGCCAAGGCCGGCATCACCCTTCGGTACGAAGAGGGCGGGTACAACCCCAGCCACCAGCGCGGCGAGCGCATCCGCCTGGTCGAGGCCCACCAGGCCGCCGCCCAGTTCTACGTGGACCAGCTGGAGAGCCCCGAGGCCGAGATCGGCCGCAAGTTCCTCGCCGAGCGCGGCTTCGACCAGGCCGCCGCCGCGCACTTCGGCGTGGGCTACAGCCCCGCGGGCTGGGACCACCTCACCCGCTATCTGCGAGGCAAGGGTTTCACCGACAAGGAGCTGACCCTCTCCGGCCTCTCCCAGGAGGGCCGCCGCGGGCCCATCGACCGCTTCCGCGGCCGCCTGATGTGGCCGATCCGCGACATCGGCGGCGAGGTCGTAGGCTTCGGCGCCCGCAAGCTGCGCGACGACGACAACGGCCCGAAGTACCTGAACACCCCCGAGACCCCGATCTACAAGAAGGGCCAGGTGCTGTACGGCGTCGATCTGGCCAAGAAGGAGATCGCCAAGACCTCCCGCGCGGTCGTCGTCGAGGGCTACACCGACGTCATGGCCTGCCACCTCGCCGGCGTCACCACCGCCATCGCGACCTGCGGCACGGCCTTCGGCGGCGACCACATCAAGATCCTGCGCCGCCTCCTGATGGACAACGGCTCGGCGCGGGTGATCTTCACCTTCGACGGTGACGCGGCGGGCCAGAAGGCCGCCCTGCGCGCCTTCGAGGACGACCAGAAATTCGCCGCCGAGACGTACATCGCCATCGCCCCCGAGGGCATGGACCCCTGCGAGCTGCGCCTGGCCAAGGGCGACGAGGCGGTCGCCGACCTGGTCCAGCCCCGCACACCGCTCTTCGAGTTCGCGCTGCGCCAGATCGTCTCGCGGTACGACCTGGAGACCCCCGCAGGGCGCGCCGCCGCCCTGGACGAGGCGGCGCCCGTCGTGGCCCGCATCAAGAACAGCGGCGCGCAGCACGAGGTGGCCGTCCAGCTCGCGGGCATGCTCGGCATCCTCGACACCCAGTTCGTGGTCAAGCGCGTGGCGCAGCTGGCCCGTTGGGCCCGCGACCGCGGCGGCAGGGGCCCCGCGCAGCCGCAGGGCAGGCCCCAGCAGACGTACGCGCAAGGCCCGCCGCCGCCCAGCGGCCCCGCGCTCATGCTGCGCAGCCCCGCCCACCGCACCGAGCGCGAGCTGCTCAAACTGGCCTTGCAGCGCCCGGAGTTGGTCTCCCCGGCCTTCGACGCGTACGGAGTGGACGAGTTCACCGCCCCGCCCTACGCCGCCGTGCGCCGCTGCGTGGAGGAGGCGGGCGGCGCCGAGGCGGGCATCGCCGAGCCGCAGGCCTACCTCGCGCGCGTGCTCGACGCGGCCCCCGACGACACGGTGCGCCGCATGGTCACCGAGCTGGCCGTCGAGGCGATCCTGCGCAAGACCGTCGACGAGGTGTACGCGGGCGTGCAGCTCGTCCAGGTCCGGCTGCGCGCCGTCGACCGCCGCATCCGTGACGTCCAGGGCAGCCTCGCCCGGCTGGGCGCGGGCGGTGACCCTCAGCAACTGACCGCGGTGCAGAACGAGTTGTGGGTCCTCCAGCAGTACGGCCAGGCGCTGCGCGACCGCGGAGCCGACGCGCTCTAGGCATAGGGCCGACGTGCTCCAGGCACAGGGCCTACGCGCTTTCCAGGCGTGGGGCCTACGCGCCCGGAGGTGTGGCCCTGAGGCCAAGGGTTACCCGTCGGGTAACCACGCGGTCACGGAACGGACGCAAAAAGTCATCGCACGCCCCTCGTGGCGGCCGTGTGTCGTACCCCACACTGGGTTCCGGTGCCTGAGTCCTCGGAGCGCGGCCGGCCCGCAGACAGCGGGCCCGACACCCCCGACGTTCCACCCATCGTGTCCGGGACGGACAGCGGCGAGGCCGTCGTCTCTCTCCCGTTGCCGCACGCCTCAGCAGCGATCACCCTGGAGGTCGCCCCCGTGCAGACCCAGACCCTCACCCAGACCGACACCGGCGCGCGCCCCGAAGCGGAAGCGGAAACGGACGTCCTGGAGGCGGTCCCCCCGCAGAGCCGCGCCTCCCGGCACCCGGAGACCATCGAAGCCGAGGAGCCCGCCCTCGCCGAGGAGCCCGCCCTCGCCGAGGAACCCGGCCTCGCCGAGGAGCCCGGCCCCTCCGAGGCCCCCGAACCGGAAGCCCTCGAACCGGAGACCCTCGACCTCCCGGCCCCCCGGAGCCGCGCCGACACCGGCGGCCCGTCCTCCGATCTGTTCCGCCAGTACCTGCGCGAGATCGGGCGGATCCCCCTGCTGACCGCGGCGGAGGAGGTGGAGCTGGCCCGCGGCGTGGAGGCGGGCCTCTTCGCCGAGGAGAAGCTGGGCAACACCCCCGACCTGGACTCCCAACTCGCCCTGGACCTCGACAAGCTGGTCGTCATGGGCCGGATGGCCAAGCGCCGCCTCATCGAGGCCAACCTCCGGCTGGTCGTCTCCGTGGCCAAGCGCTATGTGGGCCGCGGGCTCACCATGCTCGACCTCGTCCAGGAGGGGAACCTCGGCCTGATCAGGGCGGTCGAGAAGTTCGACTACGCCCGGGGCTACAAGTTCTCGACGTACGCGACCTGGTGGATCCGCCAGGCCATGTCCCGCGCCCTCGCGGACCAGGCCCGCACGATCCGCGTACCCGTGCACGTCGTGGAGCTGATCAACCGCGTCGTCCGCGTCCAGCGCCGCATGCTCCAGGAGCGCGGATACGAACCCACGCCCGAGGAAGTCGCCGCCCAGCTGGACCTCGCCCCCGAGCGCGTCAGCGAAGTGCTGCGCCTGGCGCAGGAACCGGTCTCGCTGCACGCCCCGGTCGGCGAGGAGGACGATGTCGCGCTCGGCGACCTCATCGAGGACGGCGACGCGGCCTCACCCGTGGAGTCGGCCGCGTTCCTGCTGCTCCGCGAGCACCTGGAGGCCGTCCTGTCCACACTCGGCGAACGCGAACGCAAGGTCGTACAGCTGCGCTACGGCCTGGCGGACGGCCGCCCCCGCACCCTGGAGGAGATAGGGCGCATCTTCGGCGTCACCCGCGAACGCATCCGCCAGATCGAGTCCAAGACCCTCAACAAACTCCGCGACCACGCGTTCGCGGACCAGCTGAGGGGCTACCTGGACTGAGCCCCGGCGGCGCTCAGTCGACCTCCGCCACCGCCTCCGCGAACTGAGCGGCGTACAACCGCGCATACGCCCCACCGGCCGCCAGCAAGGCGTCATGCGTACCCTGCTCGACGATCGCACCGTTCTCCATCACCAGAATGGTGTCCGCGTCCCGGATCGTGGACAGCCGGTGCGCGATGACGAACGACGTGCGCCCGTGAGCGAGGCGGGCCATCGCCTTCTGGATGAGCACCTCCGTGCGCGTGTCGACCGAACTGGTCGCCTCGTCGAGCACCAGGATCACCGGATCCGACAGGAACGCCCGCGCGATGGTGATGAGCTGCTTCTCGCCCGCGCTCACGCCGGTGCCGTCGTCGTCGATCACAGTGTCGTACCCGTCGGGCAGCGTCCGCACGAAGCGGTCCACGTGCGCGGCCCGCGCCGCCTCCTCGACCTCCTCGCGCGTGACGTCCTTCGCGGCGCCGTACGCGATGTTCTCCGCGATGGTGCCGCCGAACAGCCAGGTGTCCTGGAGGACCATGCCGACGCCGGTCCGCAGCTCGTCCCGCGACATCCTGGCGATGTCGACCCCGTCCAGGGTGATGCGCCCGCCCGTCACCTCGTAGAACCGCATCAGGAGGTTCACCAGCGTCGTCTTGCCCGCACCGGTCGGCCCCACGATGGCGACCGTGTGGCCCGGGTCCACGACCAGGGACAGGTCCTCGATGAGCGGCTTGTCCTCGGTGTAGCGGAAGGACACGTGCTCCATCTCGACCCGCCCGGTCAGCTTCGCCGGCCGCTCGCCGGGGACCGGGTCGGCCTCCTGCTCCTCCGCGTCGAGGATCTCGAAGATCCGCTCGGCCGAGGCGACGCCCGACTGTACGAGGTTCGCCATCGAGGCGACCTGCGTGAGCGGCATCGAGAACTGCCGCGAGTACTGGATGAAGGCCTGCACATCACCGATGGACAGCGCCCCGGACGCGACCCGCAGACCACCGACGACGGCCACGAGCACGTAGTTGAGGTTGGACATGAAGAACATCAGCGGCTGCATGACACCGCTGTTGAACTGCGCCTTGAACCCGGCCTCGTACAGCTGCTCGTTCTGCTCGGCGAACGCCTTCGCCGACTCCTCCTGCCGGCCGAACACCTTCACGAGCGCGTGACCGGTGTACATCTCCTCGATGTGCGCGTTCAGCTTGCCGGTGGACTTCCACTGCTGCACGAACTGGGGCTGCGACCGCTTGCCGACCTTCGTCGCCACGAGGAACGACAGCGGCACGGTGATCAGCGCCACCAGCGCGAGCAGCGGCGACACCCAGAACATCATCACCAGGACGCCGATGATCGTCAGCAGCGAGTTGATGAGCTGGCCCATCGTCTGCTGCAACGTCTGGTTGATGTTGTCGATGTCGTTCGTGGCCCGGCTCAGCACCTCGCCGCGCTGCCGCTTGTCGAAGTACGACAGCGGAAGGCGAGACAGCTTCTCCTGGACGTCGCCGCGCATCCGGAAGACGGTGTTGTTGATGGCGCGGTTGGACAGCCGGGTGGCGACCGCCATCAGCAGGCCCGCCGCCAGGAACGTGCCGAGCGCGAGCAGCAGGACCTCGCCCATCGCCCCGAAGTCGATGCCCTCGCCGGGCGTGAAGTCGACGCCGGTGAGCATGTCGGCCTTGCTGCCGTCGCCCCTGTCGCGCATCCCCTCGATGACCTGTTCCTTCGTCAGGCCGTCCGGCATGTCACGGCCGACGATGCCCGCGAAGAGCAGGTCGGTCGCCTTACCGAGGATCTTCGGGCCGAGGACGGAGAGCGCGACGCTCAGGATCCCGGCCGCGAGCATCCCGTACATCGTGATCCGTTCCGGCCTGAACTGCGCGAGCAGCCGCTTGCCGGAGCCCTTGAAGTCCATCGACCGGGAGTCGGGGCCCATCATCGGTCCGCCAGGACCAGCCATTACGCGGCCTCCGCTTCCGTCAGCTGGGAGAGGACGATCTCCCGGTAGGTCTCATTGCTCTCCATCAGCTCGTGGTGCCGTCCGGCGCCCACCACCCGGCCCTCGTCGAGCACGAGGATGCGGTCGGCGTCGCGGATGGTGGACACGCGCTGGGCGACGATGACCACGGTCGCCTCGGCGGTCTCACGGGACAGGGCGCCGCGCAGCGCCGCGTCCGTGGCGTAGTCGAGCGCGGAGAACGAGTCGTCGAAGAGGTAGATCTCCGGGCGCTGCACCAGCGTGCGTGCGATGGCCAGGCGCTGGCGCTGACCACCGGATACGTTCGTGCCGCCCTGCGAGATGGGCGCGCCGAGCCCCTCGTCGAGACCCTCGACGAACTCCTTGGCCTGGGCGACCTCAAGGGCGTGCCACAGCTCCTCGTCCGTCGCGTCCGGGTTGCCGTAGCGAAGGTTGCTCGCGACGGTGCCGGCGAAGAGGTACGGCTTCTGCGGGACGAGGCTCACCGTCCTGGCGAGCAGCGCGGGGTCGATCGTGCCCACGTCCACGCCGCCGACCAGGACCTGGCCCTCCGTCGCGTCGATCAGTCGCGGTACGAGGCTGAGCAGCGTCGACTTGCCGCTGCCGGTGGACCCGATCACGGCGGTCGTCTCACCGGGCCTGGCGAGCAGGTCGACGCCCTTCAGGACGGGCTCCTCGGCGCCGGGGTAGCGGAAACCCGCGCCCCGGACCTCCAGGTGCCCGTGGCTGCGCAGCTCGCGGACCGGGGCGGTCGGGGGCACCACACTGCTCTCGGTGTCCAGGACCTCCTCGATGCGCTCGGCGCAGACCTCCGCGCGCGGCACCATCATGAACATGAAGGTGGCCATCATCACGGACATCACGATCTGCATCAGATAGGCGAGGAACGCGGTGAGCGCGCCGATCTCCATGCCGCCGTCGTCGATGCGGTGCGCGCCGAACCACACCACCGCGACCGAGGAGATGTTCACGACGGTCATCACGATCGGGAACATCAGCGCGAGCAGCTTGCCGGTCCCGAGCGATACGTCGGTCAGATCGGCGTTCGCCTCGCGGAACCGCTCCTTCTCGTACGCGTCACGGACGAAGGCGCGGATGACGCGGTTGCCGGTGATCTGCTCGCGCAGTACCCGGTTCACGGTGTCGAGCCGCACCTGCATGGTGCGGAACAGCGGCCGCAGCCGCCGCACGATCACGCTCACACTGACGCCGAGCACGGGCACGACGGCGACCAGGACACCGGAGAGCGGCACGTCCAGGCCGAGCGCCATCACGATGCCGCCCACGCACATGATGGGCGCGGTCACCATCAGCGTGAACGACATGAGGACCAGCATCTGCACCTGCTGGACGTCATTGGTGGTCCGCGTGATCAGCGAGGAGGCGCCGAACTGGCCCACCTCGCGTGCCGAGAAGGACTGCACACGGTCGAAGACGGCTGCCCGCACGTCCCGTCCGAGCGCGGCGGCGGTCCGCGCCCCGTAGAAGACGGCGCCGATGTTGCAGGCCATCTGCACGACGGTGACGGCGATCATGATGCCGCCGAAGGTCAGGATGTAGCCCGTGTCCCCGTCCACGACACCGTTGTCGATGATGTCGGCGTTCAGGGTGGGCAGATAGAGCGAGGCGCAGGTCTGGAGGAACTGTAGGAGTACCAGCAGGGCGATCGGTTTCTTGTACGGGCGCAGGTGCGTCCGCAGGAGTCGTATGAGCACGCTCGGTCTCTCGAGGAGTCGGGTGTCGGCAAGTTGGCGAGGACGCCACCTATCCTGCGACACCCGCCCCCTCGGGGTGCAAGCGATTAACCCATGACTGAGTCAAAAATAAGCCCGGGTAAAGAAGTGGGCTCACTCAAGAATTGCGGAGCCCTGCTCCGGCGGGGCTCAGGAGCCGGAGAGGCTCAGGAGAACGCCCCGGGGTGCGACTGCTCCCGCACCGTCGCGTACTGCTGCCGCACCGCCTGACCCACCGCCAGCTCCTCGCCCGCCTCGAAGACCTGCGCCGCGGCCCCCTGCCAGAGCGGCAGTTGACCGGTCAGCGCCCACGCGGCCTGGCGCGCGGCACCGATCGCCGCGTAGTCCGCGGGCTGCGGCACCACGACCTGCGTACCGAAGAGCATCGGGGCCGCCGCCTGCACGGCGGGCAGCTCGGCGGCGGCGCCCAGCAGGAACACCCGCCGCACCTCGACACCCCGCCCGCGCAGCACGTCCAGCGCGTCCCCGAGCCCGCAGAGCATGCCCTCGAACGCGGCCCGCGCCAGATGCTCGGGCTTCATCGACTCGCGCCGCAGCCCGGTCAGCGTCCCCGCGGCGTGCGGCAGGCTGGGCGTCTTCTCGCCCTCCAGATAGGGCAGGAGTACGAGGCCGTGCGCCCCCGGCGTCGACTTCATCGCGAGCGCGGACAGCTCCTCCAGATCCGCGACGCCCAGCATCTCGGCGGTGCCGCGCAGCACCCGCACGGCGTTCATCGTGTGCACCACCGGCAGGTGCAGGCCCGTGGCGTCCGCGAGCGAGGTGATCATCCCGTAGGGGTCGGCCAGCGCCTCGTGGTGCACCGCCATCACCGACCCGGAGGCCCCGAGCGAGACCACGGCGTCGCCCTGCCGCACCCCGAGCCCGAAGGCGGCGGCCATCGTCTCGCCGGTCCCCGCGGATATGAGCAGCCCCTCGGGCGTCGTCCCCGCGGGCTCGGCGGGCCCGATCACCTCGGGCAGCATCGCCTGGTGCCCGAGGGCCATCTCGACCAGGTCGGGGCGGTACGAGCCGGTCGCCGCCGACCAGTAGCCGGTGCCGGAGGCCCCGCCGCGGTCGGTCGTACGCCGCGCGGGACGGCCGAGGAGCTGCCACACGAGCCAGTCGGGGGCCTGCATCAGGGCGGCCACGTGCCGGGCGGCCTCCGGTTCGGTCCTCGCCAGCCAGCGGAGCTTCGTCACCGGCTGCGCGGACTGCGGCACGCACCCCACGGCCTGCGCCCAGGCCTCGCGGCCGCCGAGGGCGTCGATCAGGTCGACCGCGGCCACCTGCGCCCGCCGGTCGTTGCCGACGAGCGCGGGCCGCACGGTGTTGCCGTGGCTGTCGAGCGGCACGAGGGCGTTCTGCTGGGCGGAGACGCCGATGGCCTGCACGCCTTCGAGCAGTCCGCCCCCCGCCGCCTCGCCGAGGGAGAGCAGCCAGGCCTGTGGATCGACGTCGGCCGGCCGTCCGCCGCCCTCGGCGCTCTCCAGCGGATGCGGGGCATAACCCTGCTTGAGTACGGCGCCCGTGTCCGTGTCACAGACCACAATGCGCGTGAAATCGGGCGAACTGTCCAACCCTGCGACTATCCCCATGCAAGGAATTCTGCCGCACCGCGGGACGTGTCCCGTACCTGTGTTCGCTACTCGTGACTCGTGACCCGTGACCCGTGACCCGTGACCGCTACGAGCCGACGGCTATGTGTTGGTCGTGCCCCAGTCGTCCTCGCCGGGCCCCTGCCCCCGCTCGCGCAGCGACCGCACCCGGTCGGCCACCGAGTCGGGCATCTTGTCCCCGACCTTCTCGGACACCGTGTGGAAGGCCTTGCCCGCCACCTCGCGTCCCTGCTGGCCCGCCGACTCGACGGTGTTGCGCACGGCCGGGTTCTGCGCGATCTCACGGGCGGACTTCTTCAGCTTCTCGTAGCGCTCGCGTCCGGCCCGGGTCCCGAGTACGTACCCGAGGGCCAGTCCCGCCACGAATGTGAGCCGGTACCGCATGGCTGCCACCCTTCCCTTGCCTCGTCTGCCACTCGCCTACTGATCGGCTGAGGGATACCGATTGGCGGAGCACCCCCCTGCTTGCGCTAATGTATGTGTCGCAGCGAGCGCCCGCCGCCCGGAGAGTTCCCAGCTAGGTGCGTTCGATGCAAACGAGACGATCCCCTGTAGCTCAATTGGCAGAGCAGCCGGCTGTTAACCGGCAGGTTACTGGTTCGAGTCCAGTCGGGGGAGCTCGGTCTCCTGTAGCTCAATTGGCAGAGCAGCCGGCTGTTAACCGGCAGGTTACTGGTTCGAGTCCAGTCGGGAGAGCTGTGAGGAAGGACCCCTGTGAGATCTCTCCGGGGTCCTTTTTCGTGCCCGGTGGAACCACGCGGGCAGCCCTGTGGTCCTCATCGTCGAGCGTTGCCGACCATCCGAAGCAGGAGATCGTATGAGCGGCTATGCTGCGGCAGACGGCGCGCACAAATGTGCGCGACGCGCCGTTAGGGGCGGTAGCTCAGCCGGTTAGAGCAGCGGACTCATAATCCGTCGGCCGTGGGTTCGAGTCCCACCCGCCCCACCACGGCGTCAGGGCGCAGGAACGATTCCACCTGCGTCAACTGTGCGCCTGCGGCGGTCGCTCTCTTTGCAGCGACACGCCACGAGATCGAGCCCGGACGGCAAGGGTGACCACCGGAGAGATCGCCGCTCCGAGGAGCGCGAAGACCGCCGCGAGCACCACCCATCCCAGGGCCCCGTGTTCGAGCACCAGCCAGGTGAACGCCGCGGGCGCGACGAGCTTGCCCACGTCCTGGCCCATGGCGTGAGTGGCTTGGTACTGGCCCTGAGCGTGATCCGGGGCGAGGTCGAAGGCGATGCCCCAGCTGCCGGCCGCCTGACGTACCTCGCCGAGGGCGTGGGCGACAGCGCCGACCACGAGGAGCACACAGGTCGCGACCATCGCGGTTCCGTCGCTCAGGGCGAAGAGCAGGCAGGCGGCCGCGACGCAGCCGGCACCCTGGAAGCTGGCGCGCGCGGCCGCCGCGGGGGAGTCGGCGCCCCGTGCGGCGCGGCTCTGGACGGCCACCACCAGGATGGTGTTGACCAGGAGGATGGCCGCGCTCATCCAGCGCGGCGCGCCCGTGTGCTGGAGCACCCACAACGGCAGGATGACGTCCAGGAGGACGGTGTGGGTGGTCAGCAGCCCGTCCAGCGCGGCGAACGACAGGAACGGTACGTCGCGCAGTACGGCGAGCGCGGTACCCGCAGACGCCGGGACCGGTGGGACGGGCGGTTCCTTCGCGGTGAGCAGTCCCGTGAGCAGGAAGGTGACGGTGATGAAGAGGACCGCGCTCTGGTACGCCCCGCGTGAGCCCACCGCCAGGACGAGACCGGCGAGGCAGGCACCGACGGAGATGCTCGCGTTGGAAGCCGCGCGCACCTGGGCGAGCACCTTCACGCGTCCCGCGGCGGGGACCAGTCCGGCGATCATCGCCTTGCGGGCGCTCCGGCCGGATCTGTAGGCGACGCCCTGGGCGGCGACGATGACGAGGTAGGCCCAGAAGTCGGTCGCGAGCAGCAGCGCCGCGGTCAGGGCGGCCAGGGCCAGGAAGGACCACATCTGCACGGTGCGGGGACCTGCCCGGTCGGCGAGGTGACCCAGAGGGATGCTGCACAGCAGGACGATCGCCGCGGCGACGCTCACACTGATGCCGAGCTGGCCGGGGGTCAGGTGCAGCATCGTGACCGCGTAGATCGAACTGAGCGCCATCCACAGCCCCTGGCCCAGCGACATCACCATCGTGATGACGGTGAGCAGCCGGGTCGGGCCCGGTGGAGGCAGGAGGGACTTCATACACGGGCTCCTCGCTGTGGCTCACGAGAGGCTAGATGACCCCTTCACCGCCGCGTGGTTCTGACGGGGAAGGGAGTAGATCCCGTAAAACCCACGGCGCTCGGCACGGCCGAGGGCTCGGAGGGCCCGGCTGAGGTGGGGGAAAACCCTTGGCAGAAAGGGATTTGCTCGCTTTGGAGGAAGTGCTCCCACGAGGGGCTGTCCGGTAGCGAGCCGGGCTATGTTCGGCCGGACCTCCCGCCAACCGAGTTCGGACGGACATGACCACAGCACTCACCCGACGCCTGGGCGCCGGACTGCTTGAGCAGGCGAGTACGCGCCCGGGCAATGTCGCGCTCACCCTGGGACGCCGTACCTACACGTACGAGGAGTTCACCGCCACCGCGCGACGCTGGGCGGCGGCACTCGTCGAGACGACCGGCGGGCGGCCCCGGAGGGTCGGGGTGTTCGCCGCGCGCAGCCAGGTCTCCTATCTGGGCGTGGCGGCCGCGCTCTTCGCAGGCGCCGCCTTCGTGCCGTTGAACCGGAAGTTCCCGCTGTCCCGGACCCGCACCATGCTGGAGCGCGCCGACGTCGACGCCGTCCTCGTCGATGCCGCCTCCGCGCCCCAACTCCCGGAAATCCTCGGCTCCGTGGCGTCCCGGCCCGTCATCGTGCTGCCCGAGACGCCGCGCGCGGACGTTCCCGCACTGCACGGACACCGGGTGCTGGACGCCGCCGATCTCGCCGCCTTCGCCCCTCTGGCGGAACTTCCCGAGCCGGCACCGGACGACCCCGCGTATCTGCTGTTCACCTCGGGCAGTACGGGTGTGCCCAAAGGGGTGCCCGTCACACACGCCAACGTGCGCGCCTTCCTGGACGCCCACCAGGACCGCTACCGCCTGACGGCCGACGACCGGCTCACCCAGACCTTCGACCAGACCTTCGACCTGTCGGTCTTCGACCTGTTCATGGCGTGGGAGCACGGCGCCCGAGTCTGTGCCATGGACCCCATCGAGCTGCTCGCGCCCTCCAAGTACGTGGAGCGCAACGGCATCACGGTCTGGTTCTCCGTGCCGTCGGTCGCGGCCGTCCTGCGCAAGCGCGGCGCATTGCTGCCGGGGACGATGCCGACCCTGCGCTGGAGTCTGTTCTGCGGCGAGTCGCTGCCCAGGGCCACCGCCGAGGCATGGCAGGCGGCGGCGCCGCATTCCGTCGTGGAGAACCTGTACGGGCCGACGGAACTGACCATCGCCTGCACCGCCTATCGCTGGGACCCGGCCACGAGCCCCGCCGAGTGCGTGCACGACAACGTGCCCATCGGGAGGCCCCACCCCGGGCTCGACGCCCTCGTCGTGGACGAGGACGACAACGAGGTCGCGGACGGCGAGGCGGGCGAACTCTGCGTCGCGGGCCCACAGACCACCCCCGGCTACTGGCGTGCTCCGGAGCTGACGGCCCAGCGGTACTTCGAGCGGGACGGCAGGTCGTACTACCGCACCGGCGACCTCGTGCGGCACATCGACGGCCAGTACGTCTGCCTCGGCCGCAACGACCAGCAGGTCAAGGTGGGCGGCCACCGGGTCGAACTGGGCGAGATCGAGGCGGCGGCGCGCAGGGCAGGGGCTCTGGAGGCCGTGGCCCTGGTGTGGCCGGACGCGGGGACGATCACCGCGGTGGTGGTCGGCGTCGACGATCCGCGGGCCCTGAGCGACGCCTGCGCGCGGGAGCTGCCCGCCTACATGGTCCCGAAGGCCGTTCACGTCATCGAGGAGATGCCCGTCAACTCCAACGGCAAGGTGGACCGCGCCGCCCTGCGCCGGTTCCTGGCCGACCGGGCCGACGGCTCCCGCTGACCTCCCCGGCCGTTTGACGAACCCCGCCCCCACCCGTGTACCGCAGGAGGGAACCCCATGCGCAGTGTCGACGCCCTCATCGCCCATACCCTGGGCCTGGCCGAAGACCGGATCACCGACACGCTGGAATACCAGTCGATCAGGGAGTGGGACTCACTCGGTCATGTCTCGCTGATGGTGGCGCTGGAGAGCGAGTACGGCGTGACGATCGATGACGAACTCACCCTCTCCTTACGGTCCGTGGCCGCGATACGTGACTTCGTGGAAGGCCAGCGGCAGCCCGCCGCACACCCCGCCGCGGCCCCGCCCCGCACCGTGAGACGCGGGCTCGACGGCGTCAGCTTCGACGAGACCACCATCACGCGGATCGACGGAGTGGCGGGCACTCTGGAGTACCGCGGCTACAGCATCCACGACCTGGCCGAGTACGCCTCCTTCGAAGAGGTCGCCCACCTGCTCGTGCACGGCGAACTTCCCGATGAGTCAGCCCTGGCCGCCTTCGAGAAGGAACTGCGTGCCGCGCGGTGCCTACCGGACCAGGTGCTCGCGCTCTCCAGGTCGCTCGCTCACGCGCACCCGATGGAGGCCCTGCGCACCTGTGTGTCAGCCCTCGGCGCGTTCGCGCCGAGGCGTGCCGTCTCCCTCGACGAGACGTACGAGCAGGCCCGCGACACCGGGATCGCGCTGATCGCCCAGGTGCCCATGCTCGTCGCCGCCCATCACGCCTACCGCAGCGGGCGTGAGCCGGTCTTCTCCACCGAGGAGAACTCCTACGCGCACGCCTTCCTGAGCGCACTGCTCGGCGAACCGCCGAGCGAGGCGGCCGTGCGCTTCATGAACAAGGGTTTCATCGTCCACGCCGACCACAGCTCCAACGCGTCGGCGTTCGCCGCGCGCGTCGCGACCGGTTCCCGGGCAGGGATGACGGCCGCGTTCACCGCCGCCATCGCCACCTTCGCCGGCTCGGTCCACGGCGGCGCCGCCGAACGCGTGGTCCGGATCATCGACGAGGTGGGGTCGCCCGAACGGGCCGAGCAGTACGTGGCCGACCTGCGCGGCCGGGGAGAACCGGTCATGGGGTTCGGTCATCGCGTCTACCGCACCGAGGACCCTCGCGTGCGTCATCTGCGCGCCACCGTCGTGGAACTGAGCCAGGAGCGCGACGACCGCGACGGCCTCGCCATCCTTGACGCCGTCGCCGAGGCGATGCGCCCGTACAGCCGGCACGGCCTCGCCCCCAACGTCGATCTGTACGCCGGCCTCGCCTACCGCCTCCTCGGACTGCCCGACGACCTGGCCGTGCCGCTGTTCGTCGTGGGACGCACCGCGGGCTGGGTGGCCCAGGCGCTGGAACAGCAGGCCAACAACGTGCTCATCCGGCCCCTCCTCGACTACGTCGGGCCGACGGGGCTCACCCACCCGGGAGCCGCGGCCGCGGAGGTGCGGGTTCGATGACGGCCGTCAGCACCACACACCTGGAGGGCCGGCGCGTCGAGTTGTACGACCTGCCCGCGTTCGCCGCGAACCGCGGGTTCGACCTGGGAGCCGTTCCGTACAGCGGGCGCGTCCTGCTGGAGTCCCTGCTGCGCTCGGGCGACCCCGCGACCGCGGCCACGCTGGGGAAGCGGCTGGCGGCGGGGGAGGACCCCGACGTCGAGATGGTGTTCCAGCCCGCCCGGATCCTCGTACAGGACTACACGGGAATCCCGCTGCTCGTCGATCTCGCCGCACTGCGGGACCGAGCCGCTGTACCCGGCCGCATCAACCCGGCGCTGCCCGTGGACGTGGTCGTGGACCATTCCGTCCAGACCGACTTCGCGGGCAGGCCCGACGCGATCGTCCGCAACGAGGCGCTGGAGCTGGACCGCAACCGGGAGCGGTACGCGTTCCTGAAGTGGGCCGAAGGCGCCTTCGACGGGCTGCGGGTCATCCCGCCGGGCCGGGGCATCGTCCACCAGGTCAATCTGGAGCAGCTCGCGACCGTCGTCGCCCGCGGTCCCGGCGACCTGCTCTTCCCCGACACGGTGATCGGCACCGACAGCCACACCACCATGGTCAACGGGCTCGGCGTGCTCGGCTGGGGTGTCGGCGGCCTGGAGGCGGAGTCCCTGATCCTGGGACTCGCCCAGCCCCTCCGCATCCCGCCCGTCGTCGGGGTCCGGCTCACCGGCACCGCGCCCCCCGGCACCACACCCACGGATGTGGTTCTCGCGCTCACCGAACAACTGCGTCAGGAGAACGTCCGGGGCCTCATGCTCGAATTCACCGGCCCGTCGGCCGGTGCGCTCTCGGCGCCCGACCGGTGCACGATCGCCAACATGGCCCCCGAGTACGGGGCGATGTCCGCGTTCTTCCCCGTGGACGAGGAGACCCTGGACTACCTGCTGCGCACGGGCCGCCACGCTGCCGACGTGGCGCTCGTGGCCGCGTACTACAGGCACCAGCGACTGTGGAGGGAGGACAAAGAGCCCGGCTTCAGCCGCGTGATCGAGTTCGATCTGTCGCGGGTCGGGCCGAACCTCGCCGGCCCCAGCCGCCCCGACCAGCGCATCTCGCTGTCCGAACTGGCCACCTCCTTCGCCGCGTTGTCCCCCGGGACCCCGCGCTCGGACAGCGGTGTCACCGACGGCGACCTCGTCATCGCGTCCATCACGTCCTGCACCAGCACGTCCAACCCGAAGGCGATGCTCGCGGCAGGCCTGCTCGCCCGCCGGGCGGTCCAGCTGGGGCTTTCCGTACCCGCGCACGTCAAGACCAGTCTGGCTCCCGGCTCCAGGGCGGTGACCCGGTACCTCAAGGACGCGGGGTTGCTCGCCGACTTGGAGAAGCTCGGCTTCCACCTCGTCGGATACGGCTGCATGACGTGCAACGGCGGCAGCGGACCGCTCAACGAGGGAGTCGGCCGGGCCGTCGACCGGGCGGGCCTGACCGTTGCGGCCGTCCTGAGCGGCAATCGCAACTTCGAAGCCAGGGTGCACGCTCAGGTCCGTGCCGGCTACCTGGCCTCACCCGCCCTCGTCGTCGCCCTGGCACTGATGGGCCACGTCCGCGCCGACCCGGCGCGCGAGCCGCTGGGTACCGGTCCGGACCTGCGCCCCGTCTTCCTGGCCGACCTGTGGCCTACCGACGCCGAACTGCAGGCGCTTGAGGCCGAGTTCGTCACGCCCGACGTCTTCACCGACGCGCCGGGGCCACAGCCCGGCTGGGACGCCGTGACCGCCTCGGACACCGACGCCTTCTCCTGGGATCCGGGCTCCACCTACATCCGGCCCCCCACGTACGCCGACGCGGCCCGCCCCCTCCGGGGCCCGCTCACCGGCGCACGGGCGCTGCTCGCCCTCGGGGACGACGTCAGCACCGACCACATATCGCCGGTGGGCGCCATCTCCGCCGACTCCCCGGCAGGCCGCTTCCTCAAGGAGAGAGGGGTGCGAGCCTTCAACTCCTACGGCTCGCGGCGCGGCAACCACGAAGTGATGGCCCGGGGCACCTTCAGCAACCCGCGGCTGACCAACCACCTCCTCGCGGAGGGCCCCTCGGGCGGCGACACGCTCCACCTGCCGAGCGGGGTGCGCCTGCCCGTGTACGAGGCCGCACGCCGCTACACGGACGCGGGTACCCCGCTGATCGTGCTGGCCGGACGCTCCTACGGCATGGGTTCGTCGCGTGACTGGGCCGCCAAGGGGCCGTGGCTGCTGGGCGTGCGTGCCGTGGTGGCGGAAAGCTTCGAGCGCATCCACCGCGCCAATCTCTGCGCGATGGGCATCCTCCCCCTGCTGCTGCCCGAAGGGCGCGGCTGGCGCGACATCGGCCTGACCGGACACGAGACGTTCGACCTGGGCCTCGACCACGTGCGCGAGACAGGCCGTGCCGAGGTCGTGGCCGACGGCCGCTCCTTCACCGTACGAGCCGACGTGCGCTCGGCGGGTGAGTGGGACGTCCTGCTGGCGGGCGGCATGCTGCCGCATCTGCTGACGCGGCTGGGCGCGAGTGATGCCCCGTGAACCGGCCCGTCCTCGACGAACTCGGCCTGGCGCACGCCGCCCACGCGGACGCGCTGGCCTCCGGTGACAAAGCCTTCGTCCCCGTGCACACGGGCACCCACGACGTGCGGATCGGCACACTGGTGGACCTGCTGCACCGGCACACGGACCTGGTGCCGCCCCGCACCGGCCACCTCGGCAACTGGGAGGACATCGCACTCGGGCGGTCCGGACCCATGGATTTCAACACCGCGATCTGTCGCGCCGGGTACGGCTATCCGTTGATCTACGGGTTCACGCGGACCGAGGCCGAGACGGAGGGCGGGGACGAGGCCTACCAGCCGGGCTCACTGATCCGGCACGGCCGACGCGACGTGCTCACCCTGCGCACCTGGGACGGGACCGCATTCGTCCGCCGGGACCGCGACCGCCCGCTGTTCTGTCCCGTGGTCCAGGCGGAAGCCGACGGCGGACTGGTGCCGCTCGTCGACCTGCACTGGCGGCGCATGCGCCAGATCCCGGAATTCCGCTTCCGGCAATGGGCGGACGTCCTCGTCGAGAACGACCGGCTGGTGACCGACATGCTCACCCTGCTGATCGAACAGGCGGACCGCACGGCCAAGCAGGGCACCCGGCTGTCCGAGCTGATCAGCCAGGCCGCACGGCCCGACGGCACGGTCGGCCGCTGTGATGTCATCCGTGACGGTTCGGCGTACGTGCTGGACGGGCACCGCTTCCCCTCCGCCCGCGCGCTCGCCGAGGCGGTGATGGAGCTGGTCCGGGCGCTGGTCGAACCGGCCGCGTTCTTCGCCCGGCTGGGCGAGCTGCCGCCCGTGCTGCCGGTGATGTCGCTGCCGCTGACCAATGTCCTGTTCGGCCTCCTGGACACCCACCACCCCGAGGGCGCGGGAAAGGCGGCCGAGAGTCCTTTCATCACCCACCTCCACTGGGGCGCCCGCGCCATGGCCGGCTGCCCGCCCCGGCGCGGTGGCTACCTGACCCGTCGCTCCACCGTCCGCTCGCTGCGCGCCATCGCCTCGCCCCTGGTCCACCACTTCGACGAGGCACGTCCGTTGGCGTTCGTCCTGCTGCCCGCCCAGGCCTTCATGCTGTGCCCGCCCAGCACCTCGCCCGCCGACACGGAACTCATGGAGGGCCTGCTGGCGAGCCTGCGCGCGGTGGGTCCGGACGACGCCTACGAGGCCACGCTGGGCTGGCTGGCACGGCACGGCGAACGCCTCTCCCCGTACCTGCGGGGCCGATTCCGCGGCGGCAGCGGAGTACCCGCCGACGGCACCCCGCGCTCACCCGCCGTCCCGGTGGAACCGGACGGGTTCCGCGACATCACCTTCCGTCAGGCCTGCGCCGCCGTGGCCGCCTTCGAGGAGGCCTACGGATGAGGCTCCACCACCGCGTCGTCTCGGTGCACCTGGCACGGCCCTTCGTCAGCAACGCGGGGGTCACCACGCAGGTGCGGCAGAGCGTGGTCGAAGTGGGCTGGCGAGGACTGACGGGCCACGGCACCGCGCGCGGCGCCGACCCGGACGCCGTCGATGCCTGCGCCGAGGTGCTCCGGGCCGCCGCGACGCCGTACGAACTCCGGCGAGTGATGGGGCTGCTGACGGCGGAGGGCATCGAGCCGGCGGCCCGGTCCGCGGTCGACATGGCCCTGCACGATCTGCTCGGCAAGGCCTGCGGACAACCGCTGCACCACCTCCTCGGCCTGGCCGGGCTGCCCGTCCCGCCGACGGCCGTCTCCATCGGGGCCTGCACCGACGGCGAACTCGCCGCGGCGGGCCGCTCCCTCGCGCACTGGCCGGTGCTGAAACTGAAGTACACGCCGGACGACGACGGGAGCCGCGTCCGCGTACTGCGCTCGGTGTACGACGGTCGGATCAGGGTCGACGGCAACGGTTCCTGGGAACCCGAGCAGGCGGTGCGGGTCGCCCACGAACTGGGCCGGTACGGCGTGGAGATGCTCGAACAGCCCGTGCCACCGGGTGAGGTGGACGCCCTGCGGTACGTGAGCGACCGCGCGCCACTGCCCGTCTACGCGGACGAGGACTGCCACGGACCCGACGACGTACAGCGTCTGCGCGGCCAGGTGGCCGGCATCAACATCAAGCTCGTCAAGTGCGGCGGCCTGCTCGCGGCCCGGGAGACCATCGACCTGGCCCGGCGCGCCGGGCTCGCCGTCATGCTCGGCTGCAAGCTGGAGAGCTCGCTCGGGGTGACCGCCATGGCCCAACTCGCGGGGCTCGCCGACCATCTCGACCTGGACGGCCATGTGGGTCTGGTCGATGATCCCTTCACCGGCGCGGACGTGACCGCCGGTGTGGTGACCCTGCCGCCGGGCCCGGGGCTGGGTGTCACCGCGAACCAGATGAACGACGGAGAAGAGTGACATGCGACTGCGCTGTGCCGTACTCGACGACTTCCAGAACGCCGCGCTCGACGCGGCCGACTGGGGCCCGGTCCAGGACCGGGTGGAGATCGTCTCGTTCGCCGACCACCTCACCGACGACGACCGGCTGGCCGAGCGGCTAGCCGACTTCGACATCGTGGTGACGCTGCGCGAGCGGGTGCCCTTCCCGGCGACGCTGCTGGAGCGGCTGCCCCGGCTGAAGCTGCTCGTGGCCTCCGGCATGCGCAACTCCGTCATCGACTTCGAAGCCGCCCGGCGGGCCGGTGTCACGGTGTGCGGCACCGCCAGCTCCTCCACGCCGCCGGTGGAGCTGACCTGGGCACTGCTGCTCGGACTGGCCCGGAACGTCGTCGGGGAGTCCGTCGCGCTCCGCGACGGCGGCCCCTGGCAGTCCAGTGTCGGCGCCGATCTGCACGGACGCACCCTCGGCCTGCTCGGCCTCGGGAAGATCGGAAGCCGTGTCGCCCAGGTGGGACTCGCGTTCGGCATGCGGGTGTGCGCCTGGAGCCAGAACCTCACCGAGGAACGGGCCGTCGAGTGCGGCGTCGAACTCGCGTCGAGCAAGGAGGAACTGCTCGGCACGGCCGACTTCGTCTCCATCCACCTGGCACTCGGCGAGCGCACCCGCGGCCTCGTCGGGGCCGCCGAGCTGAAGCTCCTCAAGCCCACCGCCTACCTGATCAACACGTCGCGTGCGGCGATCGTCGACCAGGACGCCCTGCTCGCCGCCCTGCACGAGGGCCGGATCGCGGGCGCCGGTGTCGATGTCTTCGACGTGGAACCCCTCCCCGCCGACCACCCGCTGCGTACGGCGCCCCGCCTGCTCGCCACCCCGCACCTCGGCTATGTCTCGCAGAGCAACTACGCCACGTACTACAGCCAGGCGGTGGAGGACATCCAGGCATACCTGGCGGGCGGTCCTGTCCGCCGACTCGACTGAACCAAGGCCGTATCTCAGCTCTTCCTGGGAGAAACAACGTGAGTTCGCAACGCCGCATGATGAAACTGGGTGCCTTCCTGCCCGCTCCCGGGCATCATGTCGCCGCCTGGCGGCACCCCGACGCCCGCCCCGACGGCGGACTCGACTTCGACTTCTACCGCTCACTCGTGCGGACGGCCGAGCGCGGCCGCTTCGACATGGTGTTCCTCTCCGACGGAGCGGGAGTACGCACCAAGTACCGGGACGCCGACGAGCTGAGCAGGCAGGGGCGCATGGTGCACTTCGAACCGCTGACCCTGCTGTCCGCGCTCGCGGTGCACACCACGCACATCGGTCTCACGGCCACCGCGTCGACGAGCTACAACGAACCGTTCACCGTGGCCCGCCAGTTCGCCTCGCTCGACCACCTCAGCGCCGGCCGGTCCGGGTGGAACGTGGTCACCTCGGCCACGGACGCGGAGGCCCGCAACTTCAACCTCGACCACCAGCTGCCCCACGCCGCTCGCTACCGCCGGGCGCACGAGTTCATGGAGGTCGTCACCGGCCTGTGGGACAGCTGGGAGGACGATGCCTTTCTGTACGACAAGGAGGGCGGACGCTTCTTCGACCCGGCGAAGCTGCACGTCCTGGGGCACAAGGGCGAGCACTTCCAGGTGCGTGGACCGCTGAACGTCGCCCGCCCGCCCCAGGGGCACCCCGTGATCGTGCAGGCCGGCTCGTCCCCCGACGGACAGGACTTCGCCGCTCGCTGGGCCGAGGTCGTCTTCACCGTGCAGCAGACACGCGAAGGCGCCCAGGCCTACTACCGGGGACTGAAGAAGCAGGTAGCCGACCACGGACGCGACCCGGACCAGGTCAAGGTCCTGCCCGGCGCGTTCGTCGTCGTCGGCAGGACCCGGGCCGAGGCCGAGGACAAGTACGCCACGCTCCAGGACCTGGTCGACCCGGTCGTCGGACTCGGCATGCTCTCGTATCAGCTCGGCATGGTCGACATATCCGGCTACCCGTTGGACGGCCCGTTGCCGGAGCTTCCGGCGACGGAGGGCTCCACGAGCAAGCAGCAGCTTCTCTACGAGAAGGCCCGCAGGGAAGGGCTCACCATCCGCGAGCTGTATCTGTCCGTAGCCGCGGGCCGGGGCCACCGCTTCCTGCTCGGAACACCGGAGTCCATCGCGGACGAGCTGGAGGACTGGTTCGTCAACGAGGCCGCCGACGGCTTCAACATCATGCCCGACTACCACCCCGGCGGCCTGGACGCCATCGTCGACCTCCTGGTGCCCGAACTGCGGCGGCGTGGGCTGACGCGCACCGAGTACGAGGGCACCACGCTCCGCGACCACCTCGGCCTGCCCCGCCCGCCGTTCACCACCACCACGACGGCGGCACTGTGACCGTCGAACCGCCGGCCCTGCGCTCGGTGCTGCGCACCCACGCCTCCGGGGTGGCCGTGCTCACCGCGGTGGGCGAAACCGGGCCCGCGGGCGTGACCATCACCTCGTTCACGTCGGTCAGCGCCCGCCCGGCCCTGGTGTCCTTCGCGCTGGCCGAGACCTCCAGCACCTGGACGCTGATACGGAACGCCGACTGGTTCGGGGTGCAGTTGCTCGGGGCCCATCAGGCCGAGCTGGCCCAGCGGTTCGCGACCCGTGGAGCCGACCGGTTCGCCCCGCCCACCGTGTGGCACACGGGCCCGCACGGCGTACCCCTGCTCGACGGCTGTCTGGGCTGGCTGGTGTGCGCTCCTCGCCAGGTCGTCCGGGCCGGCGACCACCATCTGGTGCTGGCCGCCGTCGAGCACGTACGGGAGGGCGAGCCCGGAGCCGGGCTCGTCCACGTCCACGGAGGACTGCGGCCGGTTGCCGACACGACTGCGTCAAGGATCTGAACTGATGCCCAAGGCTCTTCTCTTCTCCCGTCAGCCGCTCACCAGCCGCCCGTTGCACGAGTGGCTGGACGACACCGCGGACGGCGTCGTCCTCGTCACCACCCCGAAGGCCGTGCAGGGCGCGGAGGACATCCTCCGCGAGCACTTCCCGATGCATCGCCTGGTGGACGACTACCACGCGTGGGCCACCGAGCACGTCGCGGAGGCGGCCGCGCGTGAGTACGGCGTCGACCTGATCGCCAGCACGAGCGAGAGCGACATCCTGCGGGCGGCCCGGCTGCGGGGCAGGCTCGCCCTGCCCGGGCAGGACGTCGCTTCGGCGACGGCGTACCGGGACAAGGTCGTCATGAAGCGCATCGCCCGCGACGCCGGGATCCGGGTCCCCGGCTTCGCACCGGTCGACAGCCCGGCGGACCTGCTGGACTTCCTCGACCTGGAGGGTTTCCCGGCCGTGGTCAAGCCCCGGTTCGGAGCAGGCTCGGAAGGCGTCTTCATCTTGCGTGCCCCGCAGGACATCGCCTCCTTCCTCGCCCGGCAGCGCGACACCGACGTGCCGTTCGTGCCGGGGCAGTGGATGGTGGAGACCTTCGTGCACGGCGACTTCCTGCATCTGGACGGAATGATGCAGGACGGACGTGTCCTCCACGCCTGGCCGTCCGTGTACAACACCGAAGGCATCGCCCAACGCCTGCGGGACCACTCCCACATGAGCAGCGTCATGCTCGGGGCGGACGATCCCCGCTTCGGAGCGATCACACGACTCGGCCACGACCTGATCGCCGCGCTGCCGTCGGCCGGGCTGCCGCTGGCCTTCCACCTGGAAGCGTGGATCGGGAGCGACGGGGACCCGGTGCTCTGCGAGATCGCCAGCCGGTCCGGCGGGGCGCTGGTAGCCGAGGCCTACGAACGGATCTTCGGTGTGCATCTGGCCAAGGAGGGGGTCAGGGCCCAGTGCGGCAGCGCCCTCACCGTGCGCACGCAACCGGCGCCCCCGGCGGAGCTGTCCAGCTGGATCCTCTTCCCGCCCGGCCGGGGAGCGTTCGCGCCACCGGAGCAGCCCTGCCCGGTGCCGGCGGCGGAGCTGTCCGTACGGTTCCCGCCGGGCGCCGTGGGACGCGGTGTCGAGCATCTCACGCAGGCGGCCGCCGACGCGCTGGTCACGGCGGGCAGCCCGGAGGAGATCCGGGCGTACCAGGACGAGTTGGCGCAGTGGTGGTACGCGAACGCGCGGTGGGAATAGTGTCCCGCCGCGGCACGGCAGCGGTCATCTCACCGGGTGGAGTAGTGGTGCTCCGGTCGGCCGCCGGCCCCGTACCTGAGCGTGAGGTGCAACTGCCCCCGCTCCTGGAGGAACTTGAGGTACCTCTGGGCCGTGGAACGGCTCACCCGGGCGGCCTCCGACACCTCCTGGGCGGACACGGGCGCGGGGGCCCGTGCGACGACCTGCCGGATGAGCTCGGCGGTCTGCTCCGCGAACCCTTTCGGCATGGCGTCGGAGGGCGAACAGGCGCGCAGCGTCCCGAGCACGCGGTCGATGTCGTCCTGGTTCAGATCCGTGGTGTCGAGGGCGGTGCGCAGCCGCGCGTACGCCTCCAGTTTCCGGCGCAGACCGGCGAACGTGAACGGCTTGAGGATGTACTGGAGCACCCCGGCGCGGAGCGCCTCCTGGACGGTGGCCGGCCGGTCATCGGCCGTCACCATGATCACGTCCACGTCGGTGCGCTGGAGACGCAGCCGACGCGTGAGAGCCAGCCCGTCCTCACCCGGCATGTAGTGGTCGAGAAGTACGAGGTCGATGCCGCCGTCGCGCACCGCGGCGAGAGCCGAGGCCGCGTCGTGCACCTGCCTCACCACGCGGAAACCGGGGATACGCGAGACGTACCGTGCGTTGATCTCCGCTACATGGAAGTCATCGTCCACGACCAAGGTGTCGATCATGACTGGCTCCACGCGTCGGCCCGTGCCGACGCACGGGGGAGATGCGCCGTGAACTCGGCGCCGCCACCGGCGCGTTCGGCGACCGAGATGCTGCCGCCTCGCTGGGACAGCACCTCGGAGACCATGGCCAGGCCCAGGCCTCGATGGCCGGCCTCGCGCTGTTTGGTGGAGGCGCCTTCGGTGAAGATCCACTCGCGTGCGGCCGGCGGAACGCCGGGGCCGTTGTCCGTCACCCGTACTTCGGTGACGGCGGCTCGCTCACGGAGATCGACCTCGATCAGGGGCCTTCCCCGCATCGCCGTCGGGCGGTGGGCGAGGACGGCGTCCTGGGCGTTGTCGATCAAGTTGCCCAGGACCGTCACCAGGTCCTCCGGGTGCTCCATGCCTCCGCGAAGGTGTGAGGAGGTGCTGAGGGAGAGGTGGACGCCGAGTCGGGCGGCGGCCACGGTCTTGCCCACCAGCAGCGCCCGCACCAACGGTTCGTGAACCGGGTCCATGGCGAAGGGCGGACGGTCGTGTCGGGCGAGTTCGAGCATTCCTAAGAGGGTGTGGAGCGCGTTGCGGCGCCGGTGTCTCTGTGCATCCCGTGTCGGCTGTACCGGATCGGCCAGCATCGGTACTTGATTGGTCATCGCCCCCCGATTCCTTCTGCGCCCCGCCTCCCGGAGGATCATTTATCCCGATGGTCGGCAGGGCAACAAGGTTCTTTCAGTAAAGAGAGATTTTGGCCTCTTTTTGCTTGCGGGTGATTACAGCTGAAACATGGTCACAATGCGCGCCCGGTGGTCGTGAGGGCGCCGGGCGCCGCGCCTGACGCACAGTCAGGACGCCGGGTCGGGGCGGGAGTCGGGCCACGTGCGGGTGTCGCGGGGCTCCACGTACGGCTCCTCCTCGGGGGGCATGCCGCCGGCGATCGCGCGCTGGCGGGCGAGTTCCGCGTCGAATTCCAGGCCGAGCAGGATGGCCAGGTTCGACAGCCAGAGCCAGACGAGGAAGATCACGACGCCCGCCAGGGTGCCGTACGTCTTGTTGTACGAGGCGAAACCCGCGACGTACAGCGCGAAGCCCGCGGAGGCCACCAGCCACAGGAGTACCGCGAGCACGCTGCCGGGGCTCAGCCAGCGGAAGCCCGGGCCGTGGACGTTCGGGGCCCGCCAGAAGAGCAGGGCGATCATCGACATGACGATGACCAGCAGCACCGGCCACTTCACGAGGGACCAGGCGGTGAGCGCCTCGTCGCCCACGCCGATGGCGTCGCCCGCGCGCTCGGCGATCGGGCCCGTGAAGACCACGAGCAGCGCGCTGGCGGCCAGCAGGACCATCAGGGCCAGGGTCAGCGCGATCCGCAGGGGTGTCAGCTTCCACACCGGGCGGCCCTCGGGGAGGTCGTAGACGGCGTTCGAGGCGCGGATGAAGGCCCCCACATAACCGGACGCCGACCATACCGCCAGCAGCAGACCCCCGATCGCCACCACACCGCTGGTGCTCCCGCTGCCCTCCAGCTGCCGTACGGCGTCGCTCAGCAGGTCGCGGACCGGGCCCGGCGCCAGCTTCTCCAGGTTGCCGAGGACCGAGTCGGTGGCCGACTTGCCGATCACGCCGAGGACCGAGACCAGGACGAGCAGCGCGGGGAAGAGCGACAGCACGCCGTAGTAGGTCAGGGCCGCGGCCCGGTCGGGCAGGTCGTCGTCCATGAACTCCTTGCCGGTGCGGCGCAGGACCGACCACCAGGAGCGGGCGGGCAGCTCGGTGGGTTCGTCGGGGGCCGCCGCCTCGACCTCGGGGCCGGGGCCCGGATCGGTGTCGCGGTCGCGGTCCTGGTCGTCGTGCTCACGTTCGTGCTTGTGCTTGCCGAAGAGTGCCATGCGGGGCGAGTTGGCCGGCTGGGCCGACATATGCCTGTCAGCAGCGCACCGGTCGGGTCTTGGCGGTTCCTCCATGGGGGCCCGCATCTGCCATGGAGATTTCCATCAAATATTTCAGATGCGAGGCAAACACGCCTATCTTGTCGCACATGCAGTCCTACACGATTGGGCAGGCCGCGCGTCTGCTCGGGGTCAGTCCCGACACCGCCCGCCGCTGGGCGGACGCGGGACGCGTCGCCACGCACCGCGACGAGGGCGGGCGCCGGCTCATCGACGGACGAGACCTGGCCGCCTTCTCCGTCGAGGTCGCGCGGAGCGGCGACGCGGGCGAGGAGGACGTGCCGTACACCTCCGCCCGCAACGCCTTTCCCGGCATTGTCACCGCCGTGAAGCTCGGTGACGTGGCCGCCCAGGTGGAGATCCAGGCGGGCCCGCACCGCCTCGTCTCGCTGCTGACCCGTGAGGCGGTGGAGGAACTCGGCCTGGAGGTCGGCATGCAGGCCACCGCCCGGGTGAAGTCCACGAGCGTGCACATCGACCGCGCCTGAGCCAGGAGCCCCGCCATGTTCCCGAAGTCCCCCGTCCCCGCCTCGGTCCGCCGTGGTGCCGCCGCGGTCGTGACCGCCGCGCTGCTCGTCCCGTTCGCCACCGCGTGTGGCGGCGGTGACGACGGCGGCGAGGGCAAGAAGGACGGCGGCGGCAAGGACGTGAACCTCACCGTCCTCGCCGCCTCCTCCCTCACCGATGTCTTCGCCACCGCCGAGAAGGCGTACGAGAGGGGCCACCCGGGCACGAGGCTGACGGTCTCGGCCGCCGGGTCGCAGGAGCTGGCCGCGCAGGTCAAGCAGGGGGCGCCCGCCGATGTGCTCGTCACCGCCGACACCAGGACCATGGACGGGCTCAAGGCGGAGACCGGGACGCCCACCGTGATCGCCAGGAACCGGCTCGTGATTGCCACCCGGGAGGGCAACCCGGAGGGGATCAAGGGGCTGAGGGACCTCGGCGACAGCGAGTTGAAGGTGGTTCTCGCGGACGACACGGTTCCGGTCGGGCGCTACAGCAAGCAGGTCCTGGACCGGCAGCACGTCGAGGTGAAGCCCGTCTCGAAGGAGGCGAACGTCCGTTCCGTGCTGAGCAAGGTGGAACTCGGCGAGGCCGACGCCGGTCTCGTCTACCGGACGGACGCCGCGACCGCGCCCGGCAAGGTCGACGCCGTCGCGATCCCCGACGCGCAGAACGCCGTGGCCTCCTATCCGGCGGCGACGCTCAAGGGCTCCGAGCACGGGAAGGCCGCGGCGGAGTTCGTGAAGTGGCTCAGCACGCCGAAGGCGCAGAAGATCCTTCGGGACGCGGGCTTCCAGAAGCCGTAGCGGGCACGCCCGCGGCCTGCAACTTCCGGGCGCCCGACGCCTCCCCGCCACGGGCGCCCGGTCGTACGCGTCGCACGGGCGGGGTTCCGTGTCACGGTCGTACGCCTTCGCGGCTCGCCGTGCCACGGTCGTACGCGTCACCACCACCGACCCCAGGACCGCCGATGAGCCGCCTCCGCCTTCGCCCCCGCGCCCCGGGCCGCCCCCGGACGCCCGTCGTCCTCGGGCTGCCCGCGCTGCTCGCGATCGCGTTCCTGCTGATGCCGCTCATCGGCATCCTCGCCCGTACCGAGTGGGGCGAGCTGGGCGGTCATCTGTCCGCGCCCGGCGTGACCGAGGCTCTGAGGCTTTCCATGCTCGTGTCGTTCTGGGCGCTCGGGCTCTCCCTGCTGCTCGGGGTGCCACTGGCCTGGCTGCTCGCGCGGGTGGACTTCCCCGGGAAGGCGTTCGTACGGTCCCTCGTGCTGTTGCCGATGGTGCTGCCGCCGACCGTCGGCGGCGTCGCGCTCCTGCTCGGCTTCGGGCGGCGCGGGCTGCTCGGGCCCTGGCTGGAGAGCACCTTCGGGATCGTGCTGCCGTTCCACACGTCCGGCGCGGTGGTCGCGGCGACGTTCGTGTCGATGCCGTTCCTCGTGATCAGTCTGGAGGGCGCGCTGGGCGGGCTGCGGCCCGGCTTCGAGGAGACGGCGGCGTCCCTGGGGGCTTCTCCCGTACGGGTGTTCCTCACCGTCACCATGCCGATGGTCGCCCCCGGTCTGGTCGCGGGGGCCGCGCTGACCTGGGCGCGGGCGCTGGGGGAGTTCGGCGCGACGATCACCTTCGCGGGCAATCTTCCCGGGACCACGCAGACCCTGCCGCTCCAGGTGTATCTGCTGCTCCAGGACTCACCCGAGGCCGCGACCTCGCTGTCGCTGCTGCTGCTCGCCATCGCCATGGCCGTGCTGGTGGGGCTGCGGGGGCGGTGGTCGGCCGGGGCGTCCGTGAAGACCGCGGGCGCTGCGGGCGGGCCGGGGGACGGCTCGGTGGCGGGGGATGGGGCGGTCGCGGGGGACGGGACGGCGGCCCCGGGTACGCCCGAGCCGCTCGTCAAGGACCCCGCCCCGCAGGAGGAGTGGGCCCTGCACGCCGATGTCACCGGCCACAACCAGCTGACCCTCGACGCCCCGCCCGGCACCACCATCGCCGTCGTCGGGCCCAACGGAGCCGGCAAGACCACGCTGCTGCGCGCCCTCCTCGGCCTGACGCCCCGCGCCCAGGCCCGGCTGCGGCTCGGTGACCAGGACGTCACCGCGCTGCCGCCGCACCGCCGCGGGGTCGCCTGGGTACCCCAGGAGGGCGCGCTCTTCCCGCATCTGAGCGCGCTCGGCAACACCGCGTACGGGTTGCGGGCGCAGGGCGTCCGGCGGGCGCGGGCCCGCCGGGAGGCGCGGGCCTGGCTCGACCGGCTCGGCGTCGGCCACCTCGCGCACCGCAGGCCCGGCCAGCTGTCCGGCGGGCAGGCCCAGCGGGTCGCGCTGGCACGGGCGCTCGCGGCCCGGCCCCGGATGCTGCTTCTCGACGAGCCGCTCGCCGCCCTCGACCAGACCACCCGCGCGCAGGTCCGCCACACCCTGCGGCGCCATCTCGACGGCTTCGGCGGGGTGTGCCTGCTCGTCACGCACGACCCCGTGGAGGCGGTGTCGCTGGCGGACCGGGTCCTCGTACTCGACGAGGGGCGTACGTTGCAGGACGCGCCGCCCGCCGAGGTCACCCGGCATCCCCGGTCGCCGTGGGTGGCGCGGATGCTCGGCCGCAACGCCTGGCCGGGGACGGCCGGCGCGGACGGCACGCTCGTCCTGGCGGGGCAGGGACGGCTGGTCGTCGCCGACCCGCCCGCGCCGGGCACGCGGGCGCTGGCGGTGATCGCGCCGGAGGCGGTGTCCGTACACCGCGAGAGGCCGGAGGGGAGCCCGCGCAACGTGTGGCGGGGGACGGTACGGGAGGTGACGACCGCCGGGAGCAGGCTGCGGGTCCTGATCGTTTCGGCCGAGGCGCCGGATCTGATCGCCGAGATCACTCCGCAGGCCGCGGTGGAGCTGGGGATCGTGGACGGCGCCGAGGTGTGGACGAGCGTGAAGGCCACGGAGGTCTCGGTGGTGGCGCTCTGAGCCCCCGCTGGCTACCTGAGGCTTCTGGCTAACTGGCCACTGGCTACTGGAGGGGGGCCTGCCAGGTCACCGTCGTGCCCGCTTCCACGCTGTCCGTGGCTCCGTCGTCGTACACCGTCAGACGCACGCCCTCCCGGCCGTCGGGAAGGGTCGCCCGCGCGTCCACCGCCACGTCGACGCGCGTGACCCCGGTCCGGCGTGACGCGGCGGCCAGGGCCCGGCGCAGGGCGGCCAGGAGGTGTGTCGCCGCCGGGTCCGTGATCCGGGTGTCCACGGCGCCGCCGAAGTGCACGGACGGCTGGATGCCGAGGACCGCGGCGGCGCCCGCCGTCTCGCGGAGGACCTTGCCGCGGAAGGTCGTGGGGGCGTCGGCGGGCGGCTGCTGGAGGGCGAAGATGGCCGTGCGGACCTCCTGGATGGTGGACTCCAGTTCGTCGACCGCCTGGTCGAGCGTGGCCTCCACCTTCCGGGAGCCGGCCTTGCGCCGGGTCGACTCCAGCATCATGCCGGTCGCGAAGAGGCGTTGGACGACGAGGTCGTGCAGGTCGCGGGCGATACGGTCGCGGTCCTCGAAGACCGCGAGGCGCTCCCGGCTCTGCTGGGCGTCGGCCAGTACGAGGGCGAGGGCGGCCTGCGAGGCGAACTGGGTGGCGAGCAGCCGTTCGGCGGCGGTGTAGCTGGGCGCGCCGCGACGGCGCGGCAGCGCGAGCGTCCCGATGAGCCGCCCTCCGGCCTGGAGCGGCAGCATCATGCTGGGTCCGAAGCGGGCCCGTACGTGCGTCGTCATCCGCGGGTCGGTAGCGGAGTCCTCGATGAACACGGGCTCTCCGCCGAGCAGTTGGGTGAGGACCGCGCTGCCGGGCTCGATGGTGGTGCCGATGAGGTCGTTGTGGTTGGAGGGAGAGGGCTCTTGGGGGGTGGCGGGGGCCTCCCTCCCGGGGGGTTCGGGCGGCCCGCCCGTCTCCGCTGCTTCTGACGTCTCTGCTGCGGGGGGCGCTTCGGTCGTCGCGGACCCGACGGGTGGCCCGGGTGGCCCTGAGGGTCGGGAGGGCTCGGTCGTCTCGGCCGTCTCTGCCGCGTGGGGCGTTTCGGCCGTCGCGGACTCCACGGGCGGCTCGGACCCCGCGGGCGGTCCGGGTGGTCCGGGTGGTCCGGGTGGCCCTGAGGGTCGGGAGGGCTCGGTCGTCTCGGTCGTCTCTGCCGCAGGGGGCGCTTCGGCCGTCGCGGACCCGACGGGCGGCCCGGACCCCGCGGGCGGTCCGGACGGCCCGGGTAGTCCCGAGGGCCAGGAGGTCTCGGCCGTCCCGCTGGAACCGGCCGTGCCCCCGGAGGGGCCCGCCGAGGCGCCCCAGCCGTGGGGAGCGCCGTCCGTCGAGGCGGCGACGATGCGCATGCCGCCCGCCTCCGTGGGCTGGAGGATCACCCCCGCCGCCGCGCCCGCGAGGATTCTCGCCCGGTCCGCGACCGTCATCAGCGCGTCCGCCGCCGCCTCACCCGTCAGCAGCGCCGTGGTCACCGCCGCGGCTCCCTCGATCCAGCGCTCCCGCTGCCGGGCCGCCTCGAACAGGCGGGCGTTGCCGATCGCGATGCCCGCCTGGCTCGCCAGGACCTTCAGGAGCTGCCGGTCCTCGTCGGTGAACGGCCCCTCCGCGCGGTCGGCGAGCAGCAGGTCACCGAACGCCTCGTCATGGACGTGGATCGGTACGCGCAGGACCTCGTCGTCCGCCGCGGCGCGGGCCGGCGGCGTGCCGCCGCCCGCCACGAACATCTCGGCCGGCCCCTCGTGGACGGGGGAGCGGACGCCGAGCGTGGCGTACCCCGCCCCCGTCAGCCGCGCCGCGCTGTCCACGATGTGCTGGAGCGTCGTCCGCAGTTCGAGATCCGTGCCGACGCCGAGGACCGCCTCGAGCAGCGGCACGGAAGGCAGTGGCGCGTCCGCTCCGTCGGGCATCTCGCTCTCGCACTCCGTGTCGCGGTGTCGGGCTCCGCTGCCGGTCAGCCGGTCAGCCGGACAGTGGGTCCAGGACCAGCGGCTGGATCTTGCCCTCCAGCATCGCACCGAGTCCCAGGACGGCGCACACATCAGGTCTTTCCACGATTTGTACGGGCATTCCCGTCGCGTCCCGCAGCATCTGGTCGAGCCCCGGCAGCCGTGCGCTGCCGCCCACCATCATGATTCCGCGGTCCGCGAGGTCCGCGACCAGATCCGGCGGACAGTCGCGCAGCACCTTGCCGATGCCGTCGAGCACGGCGGTGAGCGGGGTGTGGATCGCGTCGCGTACGGCGGCGGTGTCCACGTGGACCGAGCGGGCCAGGCCCGTCGCGACGTCCCTGCCGTGGATCTCCGTGGACTCCGGGCCGTGCGGGGTGAGGCCGTTGCCGCTCAGGGCGAGCTGGAGGGGGCGTACGGACTGGGAGGGCAGCATCAGCTCGTGCTGGTGGCGCAGGTGCTGCACGATCGCGTGGTCGATGGCCTCGCCGCCCACGGGAATGCGTTCGGCCGTCACGATCGAGCCCATGGAGAGCACCGCGACCTGCGTCGTGGCGGCGCCGCAGACCAGGATCATCGTCGCCTCGGGGCGCTCCACGGGGAGCCCGCAGCCGACGGCCGCCGCGATGAGGGTGTCCACCAGTTCGACTCGGCGGGCGCCGAGCCCGACCATCGTCTCGACCGCCGCGCGCTGGGCGAGGGGGTCCGCGTCGTGCGGGGTGCAGGCGGCGGCGCGCAGCCGCGGCTTGCGGCGCAGGGTGCGGCGGAGCTTCTCACCGAGCAGGTGCCGCAGCATCCGCTGAGCCATCTCGATGTCGACTACGGTGCCGCCGGAGACGGGGCGGACGACGCGGATGTAGCCAGGCGTACGGCCCGTCATCTGCTCGGCGAACTGGCCCACCGCGATGAGCGCGCCGGTCCTCGTGTTCACCGCGGCGGCGCTCGGCTCGTCCACGACGAGGCCCGCGCCCTTCACGAACACGCGGGTCCGCGCGGCGCCGAGGTCGACGGCGATGTGGCAGCGGCGCAGCTGCTCCAGACTGACGGTCATGGCAGGTCCTCCCGAGAGCGCAGACCGATATGGACCGTCGGTCGGCGGTCCCTTCTCCCTCGCATCGTGCGGGGGGCCGGGTTCGCCGCGCGCGCTGGGATGAGCCGGGTGGGGTGCGGCTGGATGGGTGGTTTCGGGGCCCCGCCCCCGCGGAGGCGGGCCGCTCGGCGGGCAGTCGATCTGGCGGCTTTCCGCCAGTCACCGCCAACTCCCCTTTCCTGGAAGGCCCCTGACACTCTTCCCAGCACTCGGGCACCACCCCCGCCCGGGTCCGACGAAGAGAGGGAGCCTCATGAGCAGAGCCTCCGCGCGGCGAAGAGCCGCGCTCGTTGGTGCCGTCGGTCTCGTGTCCGCCCTGCTTCCCGCCGGGCCGGGCGCCACCGCCGGCGAGAACCCCGCAGCGAGCGGCCCCGCTGCTATCGCCCCCGCTGCCGTCACCCCCGCCGCCATCGCCCCCGCCTCCCACACCGTCACCCTGATCACCGGCGACCAGGTCACCGTCACCCGGCTCCCCGGCGGCAGACGGACCGTCACCGTCGCACGGCCCCCGGGCGCGAGCGGGGCCGTGCGGAGCCGGACGGCGGGCGGGCGCCTCACCGTCGTACCGGACGAGGCGCGGCCGTATCTGCGCTCCGGAGTGCTCGACCGGCGGCTGTTCGATGTCGGCGAGCTGATCCGGCAGGGGATCGGCGGTCGCGACGGGGCGCGGCTTCCGCTCATCGTCACGTATGAGCGGGGCGTCCGGGGCCGGGACCGTGCGGTGCCCCGCGGTGCCGAGAAGGTGCGGGCGCTGCCGAGTGTCGCGGGCCTCGCCGTGACCGCCGAGAAGCCCGGCGCCCTGTGGAGGGCCCTGCGCGACGAGGCGTCCGGCATCGACAAGGTCTGGCTCGACGGGCGCGTCGAGGCCGATATGGCGCGGAGCAACGAACAGATAGGCACGCCGAGGGCCTGGGCGGCCGGCCTGACGGGGAAAGGGGTGAAGGTCGCCGTCCTCGACTCCGGGGTCGACGGGGCGCACCCGGATCTCAAGGGCCGCGTCGCACAGAGCAGGAGCTTCATCCCGGGGGAGGAGGTCGCCGACCGCAACGGGCACGGCACCCACGTGGCCTCCACCGTCGGCGGCAGCGGCGCCGCCTCCGACGGCAACAAGGAGAGGGGCGTCGCGCCCGGCGCCTCCCTGGCCGTGGGCAAGGTGCTCGGCGACGAGGGCTTCGGGAGCGAGTCGCAGGTCATCGCCGGCATGGAGTGGGCGGCCGAGGACGTCGGCGCCGAGGTCGTGTCCATGAGCCTCGGTTCGCAGGAGCCGAGCGACGGCACCGACCCGATGGCCACCGCCGTGAACGCCCTCTCCAAGGAGACCGGCGCCCTCTTCGTCGTCGCGGCCGGGAACACCGGCGCGCCCTCGTCCATCGGCTCACCCGGCGCCGCCGACTCCGCGCTGACCGTCGGCGCCGTCGACTCCCGCGACCAGGCCGCCCCCTTCACCGGCCGGGGCCCGCGCCACGGCGACCACGCCCTCAAGCCCGATCTGTCGGCGCCCGGTGTCGACATCCTCGCGGCCCGCTCCGGGCTCACCGGCGGCGAGGGCTTCTACACCGAGATGAGCGGTACGTCGATGGCGACCCCGCACGTCGCGGGTGTGGCCGCCCTGCTCGCCGAGAAGCACCCCGACTGGACCGGCGCCCGGCTCAAGGACGCCCTGATGTCCACTTCCCGGCAACTCACCGACAGTGCCTATGAGTTGGGGGCCGGGAGGGTCAGTGTGCCCGATGCCGTCGACGCAGTGATCACCGCGAGCGGCAGCGTCGACCTCGGCTTCCACGACTGGCCGTACGACCGCGATGAGCCGGTCAGGAGGACGGTCACGTACGCCAACTCAGGCGATACCGACGTGAAGTTGAGCCTTGCTGTCCGGGGCGGCGCCGACGGGGTCGTCGTGCTCGGCGACACCACCCTCACCGTCCCTGCGCACGGCACCGCATCGACCACCGTCACCGGCGACGGCACGAAGGCGTCCGTCGGGAACACCAGCGGCGCGGTCGTCGCGAGCGCCGGGGGCGAGCGGGTCGCGCACACCGCGTTCGGCCTGGTCAAGGAGGAGGAGCGGTACACGCTCACCGTGCGCGTCAAGGATCGCGACGGCGCTGCGGCCCCGGCCGATCTCGTGGTGCAGCGGCTCGCCGAGGGGGCCGATCCGTTCCCGGCCGCCGTCGGCGACTCCGGCACCCTGAAGCTCCGCCTGAATCCGGGGACGTACGCCCTGACCTCCTTCCTCGACGTGCGCGGCGCCGGGGGCGAGGACTCGCTCGGCCTCGGATTCCTCGCCGACCCGCAGATCCGCCTCGACCGGGACCGCGAAGTGATCCTGGACGGAAGAAAGTTGCGGCAAGTGAGGGCCGAGGTCGAGCGGCGCACGGAGAACCGGCAACTGTTGATGGAGTACGACAGGAAGGGCGGCGGCGCCGAGCTGCAAGAGGCCGTCCAGGTGCCCGTGAAGTACGACAGCGTCTTCGCCGCCCCGACCGCCCAGGTCACCGAGGGCAGCTTCGAATACCGCACGGTCTGGCGGCTCGGCAAGCCCCTCGTGGACGTCAAGGGCCTGCGCGAGGCCGTCGCCCAGCCCGGCGGGACCGTCGCCGAGGGGCGGAGGAAGTGGGCGCTGGTGTACGCGGCCGACGGCACCCCGGCCGCGTACGAGGGCAAGGACGTACGGGGCAAGGCCGTCGTCGTACGCCGCACGGGCGCGGTCAGTCCGGCGCGGCTCGGCCAGGCGGCGCAGGACGCGGGGGCGAGCGCACTGTTCGTGACGGACAGCCAGCCAGGGCGGCTCAACGCCTGGTTCGGCACCGACGACAACACGGACCGGCCGCTCCAGATCGCCGGCGTCGACGCCGCCGACGGGGCCAGGCTCATCGCGGCGGCCGAGGCGGGCAAGAGGATCGAGAGCATCGGCACGGCCGGCAGCCCCTACATCTACGACCTGTCCAAGGGGTACGAGGGCGCCGTGCCGCACGACCTCACCTACCGGCCGGCCAAGCGTGAACTCGCCGTACTCGACACCCAGTTCCACGCCGTGAGGCCCACCGCGGGCAGCGAGTACCGCTACTCCGTCACCGGCACCTTCCCGACCGGCATCGGTTTCCAGGAGAAGGCGCACTACCCGGCGCGGCGGACGGAGTACGTCTCCACAGGCGCCGGGCGCCTCTGGCACGAGTCGGTGACCACCGGGCCGAACGCCCTGGAGCAGCGCAGCGGCCTCGTCTCCTACAAGGGCGGCGAGCGGACCGGCCTGAACTGGTTCAAGCCGGTGCTGCACCCCTGGCTCGGCACCGGCCTCGGCTGGGGCCAGACGCGCCGCGGCGACACCCTGGAGTTCAACGTGCCCGGCTGGGGCGACTCGGGCCCCGACCACACCGGCTTCGGCGATGTGTGGAACGAAACGTCGATGACGCAGGTCAGCGAGGTCTTCGTGGACGGCGTCAGCATCGACCGGCGTGAGGGTTCCGGGGTGTACGTGTGGGGCGCGGACCCCGCGGAGCGCACGTACAAGGTCGTCACCGACACCACGCTCGACCCCGGGCGGTGGCGGCTCGCGACGAGGGGGCACTCCGAGTGGACCTTCAGGTCGAAGGAGACACCCGCGGACAGGAAGACCTTCCTGCCGCTGCTCAACCTCGGCTTCGACATCGACACGTCCCTCTCGGGCGAGGTGCCCGGCGGGCGTACGATCCCGGTGGGGATCTTCGCCGAGTACGTCAAGGGGGCGGTGGGCCCGGGGGCCCTTGGCGGCGGAAAGCTGTCCGTGTCGTACGACGAGGGGAAGTCATGGCGTGACGTCGCACTGGACCGGGACGGCGGGAAGGCCTCCTGGGAGGGGCGGTTGGAGGTGCCGCGCGGCGCCACCTCCCTCTCGCTGCGGGCCTCGGTGAGCGATGACCGGGGCGGGGCGGTCTCCCAGGAGATCGTGCGGGCCGTGGGGGTGAGGTAGGTGGCCCCGGGACACGCCCTAGGGGGCGAACGTCAGCGCGGCAGAGCCCGCTTCATGATCTTCCCCATGTCGTTGCGCGGCAGCGCGTCCAGGTAGCGCACGACCCGAGGTCGCTTGTGCGGGGCCAGCCGGTCGGCGACGTGGGACGCCAACTCCTGCGCGGACGGCTGGTTCCGGGGGTCCGCGGGGACGATCCACGCCACGATCCGCTCCCCGAGGTCGGGGTCCGGCTCCCCGGTGACCGCGGCCTCCCGCACCCCCGCGTGTTCCAGGAGCGCGTTCTCGATCTCGCCCGCGCCGATCTTGTAGCCGCCGCTCTTGATGAGGTCGGTGGCCTTGCGGCCGACGATCCGCACGTAGCCGTCGGGGTCCCGCAGCGCCATGTCGCCGGTGCGGAACCAGCCGCCCGGCGCGAAGGCCGCGGCGGTCGCGTCGGGGCGGTTCAGATACCCCGTGAAGAGGTTCGGGCCGCGCACCTGGATCTCGCCGACCGCCTCGGGATCGTCCGCCGGGACCGGCTCGCCCGCCTCGTCGACCAGGCGCAGCTCCACACCCGGCAGCGGCACCCCGACCGCACCCGCGCGCGGCTCGCCGTCCGCGCGGACGCTGGTGTTCATGAGCGTCTCCGTCATGCCGTACCGCTCGATGACGCGGCGCCCCGTCGCGGCCGCGATGCGCTCGTGGTCGTGGACCGGCAGCGCGGCCGAGCCGGACACCAGGAGCCGCGCCCCGGCCAGCGCCTTCGCCAACTCCGGGTCGGCGGGCAGGGCTTCGGCGATCCGGTGGTACATCGTCGGCACCCCGAACAGCATGGTCGCCCCGGCCCCCAGCTCGCGCGCCACACCCTCGGTGCTGAAGCGGCCGAGGTGGCGCACCGAGCCGCCGCGCCGCAGCGGGCCCAGCGTGCCGAGGATCAGGCCGTGCACGTGGAACAGCGGCAGGCCGTGCACGAGGACGTCGTCGGCGGTCCACTCCCAGGCGTCCGCGAGGGCGTCCAGGGTGGTGGCGATCGCGCGGCGCGGCAGGACGGCACCCTTGGGCGGGCCCGTGGTGCCGGAGGTGTAGACGATCAGGGCGGGGGCCTCGGGGGAGTCCGGCTCGGTCACCGCGGGCCGCGGGCCCGCCGCCGGCTCTCGTACGTCCATGACGACGTCGAGCCGCGTCAAGTCGGTCAGTGCGGGCGGCAGTTCGACGCCCGGCTCGGCCAGGACCAGCGACGGCGCGCTGTCCGCCACGATGTGCGCCAGCTCGCCGCCGCCCGACTTCGGGTTGAGCGGGACGGCCGGCACCCCGGCGAGCAGCGCGGCGACCACGCCCACGGCGGTTTCCAGGGAGGGCGTGGCCCAGACGGCGACGCGGTGCGCGCCGCTCAGACGCGCCGCCAACGCGCCGGACGCGGCCGCGAGTTCGCCGTACGTCAGCGAGCGCTCGCCGAACCGCAGGGCCTCGTCGAAGGCCCCCGCGCGCGGGGCGGCCGGGGCCGGGTCGTTCAGCGTCGCGTCGGTCAGGGTCGGGAAGAGGGGATCCACGTGTCGTACTCCTCGAAGTCCGGTCGTTCTGTGCGGGCCGTGTGCAGTCGTGCGCGGTCTCTGCACCGGCGCGTAATGAGAGCGTTACGCCGCTGAAGGTGCGGCGTCACAGTGATCACTGAGGCTGAAGTGGCCTATTGGCCCGAGTTTCCGGTCCTCCCCCCACAATCCGAACAGGATGGGACCACCTTCATGTCCGACTCCATGCCCGATCTCCTGGGGCGCCGCGACGCCCCCGCTCAAGTGCTCATACCGCACCAGTCCACCACCATCCCCGATCCCGCCCCGCCGGCCGCTCCCCACATTCTCGCGGTCGGCGCTCCCGGCCCCGGCCGCGAACAGCTCACCCGGACCCTGCGCCTGACCGGCCACGCGGTCACGCATGCCGTCCCCGGCGACGTACGCCGCCAGGTCAGGCAGACCACGCCCGACGCGATCGTCGCCCTGGACGACGGCCCCGACGGGCGCAGGCAGGGCCGCGAGGTCATCAGAGAAGTCCGCGCCGACCCGGCGGGCCAGGCGCTCCCGCTGCTCATGGTCACCGGGGCCCGCGCTCCCGCGACGGCCGCCGAACTGCTGCGGCACGGCGCCGACGACTGCGTACCGCAGGCCTTCGACCCGGACGAGCTGTCGGCCCGCATAGCGGCCAAGCTGCACCGGGTGCCCGTCCCCGTCGAACAACTGCTCCTCGACCCCCGTACGGGCCTGTACTCGGCGCCGCACTTCATGGCCGAGCTGGACCGTGAACTCCAGCGCCCGGCCGCCGCCCGGCGCGGCGGCGTCCTCGCCGTGGTCCACGTCGCCGAGGCCGAGGCCCTGGAGACACGGCTCGGACCCCGCGTGCGGCGCGAGATCGCGGAGCGCCTCGCCCAGGTCGCGGAGCCGCTCGGCAGCGTCTGCGGGCGGCTCGGCTGGGACGACGAGGGGCGCCTGCTCGTCCTGATGCCGGGCGTCGACGAGGAGGGCGCCACCGCGAGCCTGCGGCAGTTCGCCGCCTCCGTGGCCGGGACCCGCTTCGTCGTCGCCGACGAGAACGTACGGCTCACCCCGGCCGTCGGCTGGACCCCGCTGCCCGCCCGCACCGGCACGGGCGCGAGCGGGCAGGCCGCCGAGCAGGCGCGGGACGCCGCCGAGGAGGCGCTGCGCCACCGCGATCTGCGCCCGGTGCGCTACGAACCGTGGATGCGGACCGCCGCCGCGCACAGCCACCGGCGCGCCCGCCGCGGCCCGCGCGCCCTGCTCCGCGCGGTGACTCCGCTGCTCTCGCCGGTCCTGATGCTCGCGCTCGGCGTGGGCGTGCCGTTCCTCTGCTACCAACAGGCGTACGCCATGGGCTGGGACGCGGCGGCGGTCGCCTACTGGGTGGTGGTCGCGGGCCTCGTGACGTCGGCCCTGCTGATCGTCCTCGAATGCCTCTTCTCGCTCGACGCGAAGCCGCGGCCCGCCGGGCCCGCGCGGCCCTACCCGGTGGCGAGCGCGGTCATCGCGGCGTACCTGCCGAACGAGGCGGCCACGATCGTCGACACCGTCGAGTCGTTCCTGCGCCTGGACTACCCGAACGAGCTGGAGATCGTCCTCGCCTACAACACCCCGCACCCGCTGCCCGTCGAGGAGACGCTGCGCGAGATCGCGCGCCGTGACCCGCGCCTCGTCCTGCTCCCGGTGGCCGGCAGCACGTCCAAGGCGCAGAACCTCAACGCGGCCGTGACCCGGGTGCGCGGCGAGTTCGTCGGCATCTTCGACGCCGACCACCACCCGGCGCCCGACGCGTTCCGGCACGCCTGGGACTGGCTGTCCCACGGCTACGACGTCGTCCAGGGGCACTGCGTCATACGCAACGGCGACAGCTCCTGGGTCGCCCGGCTGGTCGGCGTCGAGTTCGAGGCGATCTACGCGGTCAGCCACCCCGGCCGCACCCGGCTCTACGGCTTCGGGGTCTTCGGTGGCTCCAACGGCTTCTGGCGCACCGACCTGCTCGCCCGGACGCGGATGCACGGCTCGATGCTGACCGAGGACATCGACTCCACGATGCGGGCCCTCGACGAGGGCGCGCGGATCGCCATGGACCGCACGCTCATCTCGCGCGAACTGGCCCCGACCATGCTGCGGCCCCTGTGGAACCAGCGCTCGCGGTGGGCGCAGGGCTGGCTCCAGGTCTCGCTCAAACACCTCTGGCGGGGCCTGCGCTCGCCCGTGTTCACGCCCCGCCAGAAAACGGGCCTGTTCGTGCTGCTCGGCTGGCGCGAGGTCCAGCCGTGGCTGACGCTCCAGATCCTGCCGATCCTGCTGCACGCCGCCGTCCGCGCGGGCGGCGCGGACCGTCTCGACTGGGCGGTGCCGGTGTGTCTCGTCGCGGCGGCCGTGACGCTGTCGGCGGGCCTGGTGCAGGCGGGGTTCGCGTGGCGGCTCGCCGTTCCCGAACTGCGCCGCCGCAAGAGCTGGTTCTGGCGCTATCTGCTCGTGTCGACGTTCTTCTACACGCACTTCAAGAACATGGTGGCCAGGGCCGCGCATCTGAAGGAGGTGCTCGGCGACCGGCAGTGGCGGGTGACACCGAGGGCCGCCGCGAGCGCCGGGCCGGCCGGGGCGGAGGTCGGTTCGTGACCTCGCCGATCACCGCGCCGCCTCCCGAGGTGAAGGCGCCGCGCACCCGCGGCCGGGCCCTCGAACTCCAGGGCCTGCGCGGGTTCGCCGCGCTCAGCACGGTCGTCTTCCACGTCTGGCAGCAGTACCACACCTACGACGCGGCGGGCTCGCACCCACCCGTCGACAACCCCTACCTCGGGGCGCTGCTCTCCCTCGAAGTGATCGACCTCTTCTTCGTGATGTCGGCGTACCTGCTCACGCTGTCCTACGCCCGCGCGGCCATCGACGGGGAGGAGGGCGCGGTCAGGCCGGGCCGGGTCTTCCTCTTCCGGCGGGCGGTCCGCATCCTGCCGCTGTACTTCCTGGCGGTCCTGGTGGTCTGGTCGACGCGCAATCCGACGCTGCCGGGGGACTGGCGCGACCTGGTCGAACACCTGACGTTCACGCACGTCCTCGACCGCGAGCGGATCTTCTACACGCTCGGCCCGAGCTGGTCGCTGTCCCTGGAGGTCGCCTTCTACCTGACGCTGATCGCGCTCGGCCCGCTCGCCGTGCGCGCCTGCCGCGGGCTGCGGACGCGCCGGGCACGGGTGGCCCTGTGCGCGGCGGGGTGCGCGGTGCTCTTCGCGGCGCCGCTCGCGTGGATCTCGTACGCGCGTTACGTCCTCGAAGTCCCGTACACCGTCTGGCCGGTGTACTTCGGACCGCAGGCCCGCTTCGGCGGCTTCGCGGCCGGGATGGGCCTCGCGGTGCTGCTGACGGCGCTCGGCGGGGAGCGGGGCAGGCTGGGGCCCCGATGGGCGGCGGCCCTGACCGCCGCCGCACTCGGCGGCCTGTACGCCCTGTCGTACTCCTCCGACCCGGAGAACCTCGCGCACACCTTCTACCATCCGATCGCCTCCGCGCTGTGGTTCGCGCTGCTGTACGCGACGCTGCACGTGCGGCGGGCCGGGCCGGAACCGGCGGTGCGGCGGGGGGCGTTGACGAGCCGCTGGGCCACGGGCGTGGGGCTCATCAGCTACAGCGTCTACATCTGGCACGAGCCGGTGATGCTCCAGCTCGCCGCCGCGGGCCTGCTGCCGTCGTCGCGGGCCGGCTTCCCGGTGGCCGCCCTCGCGGTGGTCGTCGTGGCGCTGGCGGCCGGGACGGCGAGCTACTGGCTGGTGGAGTACCCCGCGAGCCTGCTCGGCAGGGCGAAGGACGGCAAGGGGGCGGCACGGGAGTTCTACCCGGAGCCCGCGGCGACCCGCTGAACAGCGGCTCCAGCCCTGGCCCGGGGCCTCGCAGGCCCAGCGAGGCCCCGGGCCGGCCGCTCCTTGAGGACGTCCAGCTCGGACTGGTCGCGCGTGCCGCGTTCAGTACGTCAGGACCACACCCACGTACGAGATCCCCGCGATCACACCCCACGACGCGAGGCCGAGCGCCGCGACCCGGCCGCCCGTGCGGGTCAGGGACGGCAGGTCGACCGCGCTGCCGAGGCCGAACAGGGCGGCGGCCAGCAGGAGTTCCTGCGACGTCTGCGCGAGGTCGAGCACGCCGCCCGGCAGCCATCCGGTGGTGCGCAGGGCGACCATGGCGAGGAATCCGACGACGAAGAGCGGCACGAGCGGCGGACGCTTGGCGCCCGCGGTCCGCCCGGTGCCCTCGGCGCGCCGGGCGGCGCTCGCCCTCGACCGCGCCCGCACCGACAGGGCGACGGCCGCGACGAGCGGCGCGAGCAGCGCCACCCGCATCAGCTTGACCAGGACCGCGTCGCCGAGCGCCCCGGAACCGGCCGTCTGCGCGGTCGCCACGACCTGCCCCACGTCGTGCACGCTCGCCCCGACCCAGCGCCCGAACTCCGCGTCGGTGAGCCCCAACGGGTGCTGGAGCAGAGGGAGTACGGCGATCGCGAGCGTCCCGCACAGCGTCACCAGGGCAACCGAGGTGGCGGTGTCCCGCTCGTCGCTCTCGGAGACCTCGCTGACCGCCCCGATCGCTGACGCGCCGCAGATGGAGTAGCCGGTGGCGATGAGCAGCGGCTGGTCCCCGCGCAGGCCCATGCGGCGGCCCAGCCACCAGGTGCCGAAGAAGGTGACGGCGACCACGCCGAGCACCATCACGACCGACGCCCAGCCGAGCCCGAGCACGTCGTCCAGGCCCAGCTTCAGGCCGAGCAGTACGACGCCGACGCGCATCAGCCGCTTGGCCGCGAACGTCAGGCCCGCCTTGCCGGGGCCGCGTACGAAGTGGTGGGCGGCGCCGGGCAGATGTGCCGCGGCGATGCCGAGGACCACGGCGGCGGTGAGCATCGGGATGCCGGGCACCAGCTGGTGGACGCCCCAGGCCGCGCCGACCCCGGCGGCGCCGAGCGCGAGCCCGGGAAGCTTGCCGGGCGGTCGCGCGACCGGGGAAGTCGTGTGCCTGATACGGGACTTGGGGCGCTCGCCGAGGAGTGCCATCACCGGTCGGCCGGGAACTCGTACACCCGGCGGACGCTGCTGCCCAGGCGGGCTATGTCGGCCCCGTAGATGTGGATCGATATCGCGCGTGAGGTACAGGCGTTCCACACCCGGTGGATGTCGCCGGGCGGTGCGAAGCCGCAGACCGCGCCCCGCGGATTGACGACGTCGTCCGTGGCGACGAGGCGGGCCGTGCCGCCGGTCTCGGTGGCGGGCACCAGGCGGTAGCGGCGCTCGTGCTCCTCGCCCTCGTGTACGCCGGTGACGCACCATGAGACGTGGTCGTGGACCGAGGTGCGCTGCCCCGGCAGCCAGACCAGCGCCACGATCGAGAAGCTGCCGTCGTGCTCGGCGTGCAGGACGTGCTGACGGTAACGCTCGGGGTCGCCCTCGCACTGCTCGTCGGTGAGTAGGTCGGCGGCGCCGAGATGGGGCGCGAGCCGCTCGCCGACCAGGTACGCGGTCAGGTCGGGGGGCAGGCCGCGCCCGACGGCCTCGCGCACGTCGGCGACGAGGGTGTCGAGGCGCTCTGTGGTCCGGGCGGCCCGGTGCGTGGTCGGCGTGGTCATACGGGCAGCGTCGCGCCGAGTGATCCATCACGTCCAACGACAGTTCTTTGGCCACCCCGAAACTTCTGCTTATGGATCCCGGAGCGGAGCGGGCGGCTCCGGGGCGGACGGGCTCAGCAGCCGACGCGGTTGGCCGCCACGGTCCTCAGCTCGTCCAGGACGAGGGCGGTGGCCGGGATGCGCAGATGGTCCTTGAGCACGTACGCCGAGACCTGGCGCCGCGAGGCGGGATCCAGGGCGCGGCCGGTCACCTTGCGGTGGCACAGGAAGTTCAGGACGAGCCCCGGCATCATCGCGATGCCGAGCCCTTCGGCGACCAGGCTCTGCACCACCAGGTTGTCGTCGGTGGTGAAGGCGATGTCGGGCGCGAAGCCCAACTCGGCGCACTCGTGCAGGAAGTTGGCGCGGCAGCGCGGGCAGCCGGCGATCCACCGCTCCTCCGCCAGCTCGGCGAGCTTGACCGAACGCCGACGTGCCATGGGGTGCCCGGTCGGCAGCAGCACGGTCAGCTGATCCTCCATCAGCGGAATCTCCGCCAGCTCGTCGGGCACCTCTTCGTGCAGGCCGGGGTAGGTGAAGGCGAGCGTGATGTCGCACTCGCCGCGCACCACGCGCCGCAGCGACTCCGGCGGCTCGTCCTCGAGGAGTTCGACGCGCACCCCCGGATGCCCCGAGGCGAGGCGGGCCAGGGACTCCGGGATGAGCGTGGCGTTGGCGCTCGGAAAGGCGCAGACCCGCACGCGCCCCGACCGCAGCCGCGTGATCGCGTTCATCTGCTGCTGGGCGGCGGAGATGTCGTCCAGGATGATCCCGGCGTGCCGCGACAGCGCCTCCCCGGCCTCCGTCAGCCGCATGCGCCGGCCGACCCTGGTGAACAGCGGCGTGCCGACGGACCGCTCCAGCGCCTTCATCTGCTGGGTGATCGCGGGCTGCGTATAGCCGAGGGAGCGGGCGGCCGCCGAGTAGGACCCGGCCCGGACCACTTCGTAAAACGTCTTGATGTGCCGTGAATCGAACACCGCCAAATCATAAGCAGATGTTGGGAGGACCGAACATGGGCGGGAGCGGGGCCCGGGATCACCTCGTCGCCCTCCGGGCCGGTCCCGCGGTGGTTGTTAGCCTGCGGGGGCCCGACCGGCCCCGGCCGGACCCGACCGTGTTCGAAGAGGAGCCCCCGCCGTGTACGAAGAGGAGCCCCCGTGCTCAGCCCCCGCATAGCCCTGGTCACCCGTCGGCCGCAGCCGGAGTACGACCACGACCTGCCGGTCCTGGCGCGGGCCCTCGGCGCGGCGGGAGCCGACGTCCACGTGGTCGGCTGGGACGACCGGGACGTCGACTGGGCCGGGTTCGACCTCGCCGTGATCCGGTCCACGTGGGACTACAGCTGGCGCACCGTCGAGTACGTGGCGTGGGCCGAGCGGTGCGCCCGCCTCACGCGGCTCGCCAACCCGGCGGACGTCGTGCGCTGGAACACCGACAAGCGGTATCTGGGCGAGCTGGCCGCCGCGGGCGTCCCCACCGTGCCGACGTCCTACTGCCCGCCCGGCACGAGCCCCGAACTGCCTTACGCGGAGAGTGAGTTCGTGGTCAAGCCGTCCTCCGGGGCAGGGGCGCGGTACGCCGCCCGCTATCGCGCCGACGAGCGTACCGCCGCCCTCGCCCAGATCGAGCGCATGCACGAGGAGGGGTTCACCGCCATGGTGCAGCCCTATCTGCGGCACATCGACGTCACCGGCGAGCGCGCCCTCGTCTACTTCGGCGGACAGTTCCTGCACGCCGTGCAGAAGGGTGCGGTGCTCGAACCGGGCACGGCCTACGACGCCGTCAAGATGCCCCACCCCGACCTGCGCCCCTGGCGGCCGACCGAGGCGGAACTCGACGTCGCCGAGCGGGCGTTGGCGGCCATACCCGGCTCGCCCGAACTGCTCTACGCGCGCGTGGACCTCGTGGACGGCCCCGAGGGCGGCCCGCTCGTCATGGAACTGGAACTCGTCGAGCCCAACCTCTTCTTCGCCGTGCACCCCGGCTCCGACTCCCTGAGTCGCGTCACGGAGCTGATCCTCAAGGCGGCGGCATAGCTCCGGAGTACCCGAGCGAGACCCGTTGCAGCAGTCCCCATGTGAACTCCGCGACACAGCTCCGCCGTTGCCCGGCCGCGTCCGGCGCGGTGAACGCGAGCCGCCACCGGGTCGGCGCCGTCCCCTCCATGGGCCTCGCCGGGGCGAAGGCGCGCGCCGCCTCGTCGACCGTGCACGACCAGGGGGCGAGGTCGTCGAGCGTACGGAGTGCGGGGCCACCGGCCCCCGGCGCGCGCACCAGCCACTCGTTCCACACGGCCCCGTTCGGCGCGAGCAGCACCTCGAAGCGCAGGTCCGGCCAGAGCGGCACCGGCCAGGCCAGCGCCTCGCACTCCAGGTCGCCGATCGTCCGGCGGGTGGTCGACTCGGGGGCGCCGAGGACGGAGCGGTAGCGCGCCGCGGCGCCCCGGGAGCGCGCGCCGCGGGTCATCGCCTGCCACCGGCGGTTGGCCTCCCGCATCTGAGCGAGGGAGGCGCCCAGCGCACGGCGGGCGTCCTCCACCAGGTCGGCGTTGTGGTCGGCCATGCGGCGCAGCAGCACCAGCTGGAAGTCCAGCGGGGTGAACGGGGCGGCGGAAGGGCTAGCGGGCATGTGCTCCATCGTCGCGCACCACGGGCGCCCCGGGGCGGCGGCCTTCCGGAAGGAACAGCACCGAGTTGACGTACCGGGGGCGCCGGGGCGTGAGGACCCGGCGCAGCAGCCCCTGCGAGACGACGTACGAGGTGGCGCGCTGGTGCGCCTCCAGGTCGAAGGCGGCGAGCGGCAGCCAGGTGTCGTGCGGCAGCACCCAGCCCCGGTAGCCGTGGTGGCGGGTGAGGAGGTCCACGATCGGGGCGATCGGCTGGATGCGGGACTCCAGCTCGATGAAGATCGCCGGATGGTCGCGGGTGATCAGCTCCCGCGCGCCGCGCAGCACCGGCAGCTCGTTGCCGTCCACGTCGATCTTGACGAAGTGGACGTCCCGCAGCCCGAGCCCGTCCAGCGTCAGGCACGGCACGTCGACGGCGGTGGCGTGGATGTCGCGGCGGATCAGGGACGACACGCCCCGCTCGCCGTTGTCCCCGTGCGGCAGCCAGAGCCGGGCCGTGCCGGGCCGGTCGGTGGCCGCGGCCTGGATGACGCGGACGTTGCCGGGGGTGCTGGCGTCGAGCAGCCGGGCCAGGTGCGGCACCGGTTCGACGGTCACCACGCGGCGCGCGCGCGAGGCGAGGCGGCGCGACCAGGGGCCGTACCAGCCGCCGACGTCCACGGCGGTGGCGCAGCCCGGCGGGCAGAGGTCGGCGAGCCGGGCCAGCTCCGGTTCGAAGCGCGGATAGACCAGCCGGGCCAGCGAGGCGATGAGGCGGTCGGGGACATAGGGCGCGAGGCGCGCGGCGAGCGTCATCGGCGGCCCCCCGTCACGGGGATATCCGCTTGAGCAGCTGCTCGTGCTCGTCCTCCGGGACCTGCTCGCCGGAGGAGGGCAGCAGCTGCGGGATGCCGTCGATGACCGGGTAGCGGCGGCGCAGGCGCGGGTTGTAGAGCGCCTCGTCCGGGACGAGGGGGTCCGCCGGGGCGAGCAGGTGCAGCGGGCCCTTGTCGAGCGGGCAGGCGAGGATCCTCAGCAGCGGGTCGTCGGGGTTCATCCGCTTGTCAACTCCTTGGGGGGTGGGGTGGATCGGGGTGACGGTCCGTCGTGCTTCGGCATGGCGAGCAGTACGGACACGGCGAGCACGGTGCCCGCGATGCGCAGCGCGAGGCGCACCGGCTCGTCCGGCAGCGCCTCGCCGAACGCCAGCGTCCCGAGCACCGCGGTGAACAGGGCGGTCACCGTCGTACACACGGGAACGATCAGCGAGGCCCGGCAGCGCTGGAGCGCGGCCTGCGACATGACCAGGCCGAACGCACCGGTGAACAGGAGCAGATACGGGTACGGCGAGCGCAGCAGGTCCACCAGCGCACCGCCGATGCCCTGGGTCGTCAGATGGCTGGAGACGCCCTTGATGGCCAGCGAACTCACGCCGTACAGCAGGCCCACGGCGACGCCGTACTCGACGCCGGCCGACGGCAGGCGATGGCGGTGCTTGGCCCGGCGCTCGGCGGCGCTGTACAGCCAGACGCCCGCGGCGAGCGACGGCAGACAGACCGTGAGGACCAGCGGCACGGGCGCGCCGCGGCTCACCGTGTCGTTCTGCTCGTTCAGCGACAGCACGACCATGAGCAGCGCGAGCAGGATCGCGGCGACCGCGTACCGCTCACGGCCCGAGGTTTGCTCGCCGAGCAGGACCGAGGACAGCAGCAGAAGAAGGACGAGGCCCGAGACGAAGATGCCCTGCGCGGCGGCGATCGGCAGCGTCCGGTACACCGCGAGCTGGGCGCCGAAGCCCGCCGCGAGGGCGAGCGAGCCGCCGATCCACAGCGGGCTGCCGAGCACCAGCCGCAGCAGCCGCGCGGGGTTGCGGACGCTGACCGACGGCATGGCGCTCAGCGCCCGCTTCTCCAGGACGAACCCGGTGCTGTAGAGCACGTTCGCGAGCAGCGCCGCGGCCACACCCCACCACATGGGACTCAAGTCCTTCGGGCGTGCAGCAGCAGGATGGAGGAGGCGCTCGGCACGGCGCAGGCGAGCCGGTCCAGGGCCCGCAGCGGGCGCGGCACGCCGTGGAAGGGCGCACCTGACAGGCCTACGACCGTGAAGCCGCTCGCCGCGACGAACTCCCGCAGGGCGCGGGCGGTGTAGAGCCGCAGGTGGCCCACGACCTCCTTGCCGGGGCGGCCGTGGATGCCGCGCAGGCTCACCTCGGAGAAGACCGGCTGCACCCCGGCGAGGAGCAGGCCGCGGTTGTACCAGGCCGCGAGGTTGGGGGTGGACAGCATGAGGTGCCCCCCAGGCCTGAGGACCCTTCTCAGCTCGTCCAGCGCGCTGTCCGGGTCCACCAGGTGCTCGATGACCTCGCTGAACAGCACGGCGTCGGCCGTCTTGTCGGCGAACGGCAGCCCGCCGTCGGTGAGTTCACCGCGTACGACGTAGGGCAGGTGGGCGTGGGCGCGCTTGAGGGCGTCCTGCGACCAGTCGACGCCGATGACGCGGTGGCCCGCCAGGAGCGGTGCCGCGGTCGCGGCGGCGGAGCCGTCGCCGCAGCCGATGTCGAGGACCGTGGCGGCGCCGGCCGTGGCGGGGCCGAGGGCGTCGGCGAGGATGCGGGCCTGGCGCAGGCTGCGGGCGTCGCCGGACGCCACCGGGACGGCCGGGTTCTCGTAGAAGTCGCGGAGCCCGGCCGGGGGCTTGTCGGTCGTGGTGGTCACTGGGCCCGCCCCCTCTCCTCGGTCTCGGTGTGTTCCGTGTGTTCCGTGGCGTGCAGATAGTGCTCGAACAGGTCCCGCAGGTGGGCCCCGTCCCCGTGGCTCAGCAGCGTCTTCGACCAGCGCAGGGCGAGGTGCAGGCGGCCCGCCGTGGACGCGGTGGTCACGGTGAGGCCGCGCGGCAGGCGGGCCGGGGCGGAGAACCACACGGCGTGCGCGCGGCCCGCGTCGCCGAAGTCCAGGGCGTACGGGATGCGGCCGATGTTGCTCAGGAGCGTGGTCGACGTCCAGGGCGCGGCGGCGCGGCGCAGGCCGCGCGTGACGGCCGCCCTGAGGGTCACCGGGAGCACCGGCGCGGTCAACAGGGCCGCGCCGTGGCCCAGTTGGGGCCGGGCCAGGGCCTTGAGGGCGCGGGTGCGGTCGGAGGTGCGGCGCAGCAGATCGCGGATCGCGTCCGGAGTCCAGTCGCGGTGGGCCAACTCGCCGGCCGCGAACGGAACTTCGACCAACCGCGTGCCGTTGCCGATCGGCATGGTCGCGTCGCGGGGCCGGTCGTCCACCGGCATCGTGATGCGCAAGGGGCGCGGCCGGTCGCCGTGTTCGCGGTTCCAGTGGGCGATCATCAGCGCGGTCGCCACCATGAGCTGGTCGTTCACGGTGAACGGCGACCCCTTGGGGCGCCGCGGCACGGGCAGCTCCGCGACCAGCATGCCGTTGCCCGGGGAGGGCTCGGGCGACCCCTTCGCCACCCGGGCCGGGGGCGCCCACCCGGAGGGCGCGTCTGCCGGGGGCTGGGGGACGGCTCCGGCGGTGTCCGGCGTACGGGTGGGCGGCGCGGCGGGGGAGTTGTCCCGTCCCCCGTAGATCTCGGCGGCGGTCGCGAGCACGCGGAGGCAGGCGGGGCCGTCGAGGGCGGTGTGGTTGATGGTCAGGAACAGGACGGTGCCGGGGCCGACGGGGGCGTCCCCGTCGGCGGGCGGGTCCTCGGGCGTGTCCTCACCCCGCCCGGAGGCGGCGTCGGACCCGGCCGACACCACCTCCAGGCGGATCGGCGGCGAGGACGTGAGGGGCGGCGCCTCGGCGAGTGCTCTTTCGCGGGCCCGCTTGAGGGCGTCCCGCTCCGGGGCCGGGAACGTCACCACCTCCGCGTCGGCGTCCGCGGTCAGTTCCCACTCGTAGCGGCGGCGGTACCACGGGCCCCGCGCCTCCCGCATCAGGATGCGGGGGTGGCGGCGCAGGGCCTCGTGGAACGCGGCCCGCAGCCGGGCCGGGTCCGGGGTGCCCGGCAGGTGCACCTCGATGTGCACGGTCTCCGGCTCCTCCTCCTGGAGGCAGTGCCGGGAGACCTCGTCGACGACGGGGAACGGCACGCGCGCGGGCGGCCGGCCGGGGCCGTCCGCACGCCGTGCCGGGTGTTCCAGTGCGGTCATCGCTGCGTGCCTTCTCCGGTCGTGGGCGGCGCCTGCCCCGCCTCGGGGCCCCGGGCCGAGACCGTGGGGCCGGCCCCGGGCGGCGCCGGGGGATACGCCGGCTGCCCCGGAGCGGCACCGCCGCCCGGCCCGTACACCAACGTATCGGCGGTCTCCGCCCGTGCGGAACGCTCCCGCACGGTCACCAGCGCCGCGAACAGCGCGATGAGCGCGAGGAGTTGGGCCACCGGACCGAAGGCGCCCCGCTCGGCGCCGACGGCTTCCCCGGCGCCGATCGCCGCCGCGACGCCCGCGCCCGCCATCGCCGCGAACGCGATCGGCACCAGGAGCGCGTGCCGCCACCAGGCCAGCAGCGCGAGGGCGGGGACGAGCAGGGCGAACGGGCCCGCGATGACCACGGCCACCAGCGTCAGCGCCACCGTGCCGAGGATCGGACCCGGGGCGGGAGGCGCCGGGGTCAGCGCGTCCGTGTTGGGCTCGCGGCGCCGGACGAGGACCAGCCCGACCAGCGCGAGGACGCCGACACCGGCCAGGATCAGCCCGATCTCGTACGTCTGCGACGGCTCGTAGCTGAGCTTCACCGTGCCGCCCTCGCCCTTGGGCACGAGCCAGCCCTGCTGCCAGCCGTCGAGCCGCAGCGAGGTCAGCTCCTTGCCGTTGAGGGTCGCCTTCCAGCCGTCGTTCACGTTCTCGTACGTCGTCAGGTACGAGGCCGCTCCCGCACCGACGCTCACCTCGCGGCGGTCGCCGAGCCAGTCCTTGATCTTCAGCTCACGGGCTGTCCTGTCCAGCTCGCCGGGAGTGCCCCGGGTGAGCGAGGCGTCCATGACGGCGAGCGGACCCGCGTCCCCGGTCTCGACGCTGTGCGCTCCCGCGTCCAGGCGTACCGCCGTGTCCTTCGCACCGCGCTGGCACAGGCTGATCTCGACCGGCCTGCGCTCGGTGAGGTCACGGACCTTGCCCTTGGCGCTCGTCTCGTACAGCTCGCCGTCGATCGACATCGCCGGGCCCTGGCCACAGGGCAGGGAGAAGCGCTCCGACGCGTCGGGCTGCGGCGTGCGGTACTCGTCGAGGGCCGGGACGTAGACCTCGGTGAGGCCCACCGGCAGCTGGAGGTTGTCGTCCGCCACCGGGTTGTGGACCGTCAGCGGCGCCGTCTTGGTGATGGTGATGTCCAGCTGGTCCGTGGTGATCGGAGTGAAGCGCGCGATGCCGTTCTCGTCGACGCTCGCGGTCGCCGCGCCGTCCGGCGAGCTGATCTCGATCTTCTCGGGGCGGGTGGACAGACCGCCCGCGGCGGGCAGCACGATCTCGCCCACCGGCTTCTTGTCCGGCCACTTGAGGCGGACCACCGGACGGTTGTCGGTGCCCGCGATCCACGCCGTGGTCAGGTCGCCGTCGGTGAGGTTGCGCGGCGACAGACCCCTGCCGAGCCTGGCCGTGGAGTCGGCCGTGGCGATGATCTGCTGCTTCTGCTCGGGAGCCACCTTGTAGAGCAGCTCGTCCAGCGCGCTGCCCGGCACGGCCACCGCGCTCGCCTTCACCTCGTACTCACCGGAGCCCGTGGTCGTGAAGCGGCGGTGCAGGCCCGCCTCGGCGTTGACCGGCGAGAGGGCGTTCGGGTCCGAGGAGCGGTGCAGCGAGTACGTCGTCGCCTCGGCGCCGGACGCCTTCTCGGCGTCCTTCGGCAGCTGGAGGAGCTTGGTGACGCGCACCTCGGGGAGGGTGATCTCCGAGAAGCCCGCGCCCGTCAGACCGGGGCGTGCCTCCTGCGTGTCCACGATCGTGATCTTGATCCAGTCGGTGGCGCCCGCGCGGGCCTTGACGCGCTGCGGTGTGCCGTCGGGCTGGAGGGAGCTGGTGACACTGCCCCGCTCGGTCTCCACGCGCACCCGGGTGGGCGCGGCCCGCACGCCGTCCTGCGGCAGCGGGGTGATGCGGAAGGAGGAGGGGACGGTGATCTCGGAGTTGAAGTCGGCCTTGATCCACTCGCCGTCCGCGCCGCCGGAACCGCCCTCGGCCCAGGCCGTGGCCGGGTCGCCGTCGAAGGCGTTCACCGGGTCGTACTGCGGCAGGTGGAAGAGCCAGTTGCCGTAGGAGGAGGCCGACACCGACTTGGCGCCGCGCAGCTCCGCCGTCGTCTGGTGCTCGACGCCGTCGGTCGGCAGGATCTGGTGCGGCTTCTTGCCGGGGTCCTGGACCGCGTCGGGCGCGTTCCGCTCGTCGGGGCCGTAGGTGTACGACGTATTGGAGTTGACCAGGCCGAACCGGGTGTCGGCGCGGCGCAGCCCGTCACCGACCGCCTGGAGGCCGGGGGTCCCGACGCCCGGGTGGTTGTCGCCGGTCAGGACCGCCGGGCGGTCCCGCATCGAGGGGTCGGCGGAGAGCGGCAGCAAAGACTCGGGGCCTCCGCTGACGACCGCCGTGTTGGACACGGGCTTCAGACCGGCCTGGCCGGGGCGCTCGGCGTCCTCGCCGGGGGCGTAGATCTCCACGGCGCGATCGCGCGGGTAGAGGCCCTCCACCTGGAGCGGCGTGTCGTCGGGGATCGTGCCGCCGGTGGTCTTGGGCCCGAAGCCGGTGACACGGCTGAAGCCGGACTCCTCCAGGGTGCGCTTGACCGTCGAGGTCGGGACGTGGCCGACCTGGTCCGGGTCGAGGTCGTTGCGTACGACGACGTAGTAGAGCCCGGCGCGGGTCAGGTAGTCGGACAGGCCCGGCACTTCGCCGCCGGTCATCAGCGCCTGCTCGACCGCGTCCATCGCGCGGCGGTTGCCCGGCGTGCCGAACGGCACGTAGTCGCGCTGCGCCCAGCGCGACTCGGCGAGCACGTCGAGGGGCTGGTCGATGGGGGAGCCCCAGGTGTAGATGCCGTGCGCGGTCGCCGGGACGACGAGGGCACGGGAGTCGGGGGAGTACTTCTCCAGCCAGTTCGCCGTCGTCTGCCAGTACGTGGGCAGCTTCTGGAACGAACCGGGCTGGAGGATCGAGCCGTTGAGGTACGGCCAGGCCAGACCGGGCAGCACCAGCACCGCGGCTATCAGCGGCGCGTACCGTCTCCCGCGCACCGGCCGGGCCCCGCGCGCCTGCGCGGCGACGCCCGCCACGTGCATCAGGCCGAAGGCCAGCGCGAGCGCGAGACCCGTCTGGAACTTGTAGATGTTGCGGAAGGGGACGAGCCCGCCGTTCAGCCAGGACTGGACGGTCTCGTGGAAGGGCGCGCCGAACGCGCCTCCGTACCCGGCCAGCGTGATCAGGACGACCGAGAGGACGGTCAGGACCAGCCAGCGCCGCTCGGGCAGATCGCGCCGGGCGAGCCCCGCGAGTCCGAGGGCGGCGGCGAGCGCCGAGCAGACGACGGTCACGACGGCCGTCGCCACCGTCCAGCCGGCCGGCAGCCACGCCTCGCCGAAGTTGAGGTACGCCACCCAGTTACCGGCGCCGCGCAGCGTCTCGGTCGCCGACATGGTGCCGGTGGTGGTGGCGGAGTTCTCCACGTACGGGAGGAAGTTCTCGCCGTGGATGCCGAGCATCAGCAGCGGCACGATCCACCAGGCGGTGGCGAGGATGACGCCCGGCACCCACCAGGTGATCAGCTTCCGCTTGCGCGGGCCGTTCGGGCGCGAGAGGAGGAAGAGGGCGACCGGGAGCAGCGAGGCGAGGGTCGCCGCCGCGTTCACGCCGCCCATGAAGGGGATGATCAGCGCCGAGCGGCAGGCGGCGAGGCGCGCGCTGATCCGCTCGTTGGTCAGCGGCAGCAGCACCCACGGCAGGAACGCGCCGGGCAGCGCCGCGGCCGACGTGGAGCCGACGACCACCGTGAAGGTGGGCCACAGCGCGTAGACCACCGCGCCGAGCAGCCTGCTGTGCCGGCTGCCGATGCCCAGGCGTTCGGCGAGGCGCAGGGCGCCCCAGAAGGCCACCGCCACGATCAGCGAGAGCCACAGCCGCTCGGCGAACCAGACCGGCAGCCGTACGAGATCCGCCAGGCCGTAGAACGGCAGCATCGGGAACGCGTACCCGACGTACTGGTCCTGGATCCCGCCGAAGCCGCCGCGGTCGTGCCAGAGCTGGCCGAGGTCGGAGAGGAACTGCCAGGGGTCGACGGTGACACCGAGCTTGGTGTCGAACGTCATCCGCCCCGGCTTCACCGCGAGGAACAGCACGAACACCACGGCCCAGAACCCCAGCAGCCAGCGCCGCGAGCGCGGCCCCCGCGAGGGTTCAGGGGCGTCGGTCGTGGGCCGCACGGAGGCCGGGGGTGGGGCCTGGACCGTGGTCATGGACACCGCCTGAGAATGAGAAGGAGGTTCCAGGTCGCGAACTCGCGCACACCCGGCACCTTGGTGATCGCCCCGGCCAGGAAAGGCCAGTAGCGCGAACGTGCCGACACCACGTCCACGTCGGAACGGCCCCGCACCTGGCGCAGGGTCGTTCCGACGTGATGTGCGAAGAGGTTCTCGCCGAGCGTGTGTTTCGCGGCTTTTCCGGTACGTCTTTCATAGCGGGCGCGGGCCCGGTCGGCGCCCAGGTAGTGCCAGGGCGCCCACTCGTGACCGCCCCAGGGGGAGAGCCAGTTGGTGAACGAGACGTAGATGAGACCGCCGGGCCTGGTGACCCGGACCATCTCGCTCAGGAACGTCTGCGGGTCGTCGACGTGCTCCAGGACGTTCGAGGAGAACGTGACGTCGGCGACCTCGTCGGCCAGCGGCAGCAGATAGCCGTCGGCGAGCACCGAGCCCTCGGGGGGCTTGGTGCCCGACGCCGTCATCTCCGTGAGATCGGGCTCGAAGAGATAACTCTGCGCGCCGCGCCGGCGGAACTCCTCGGTGAAGTAACCGCCGCCGCCGCCGATGTCGAGGACGACGCGGTCCTTCACCTTGACGTACGCCTCCACCTGGTCGGCGGCGTCCTTGGCGAGGAGGGTGTAGCAGCGCTCCGGCTCCTGCTGTTCGCGCATGAAGGCGCGGAAGAGCGTGGCGGAGCGACGCAGGGACGGGTCTTTCACGAAGTCCCCTGTGCGGTCGGGGGCCCGGCGGGCGCATGGGCGGGCGGCCCGGCGGGCGCGTGGTGGGCGGCGACCGCCTCGGCCGCCACGGCCTGGAACTGCCGCACGGTGTTGCCCCAGCGGAACTGGGTGGCCCGCTCGCCGGCGGCCTTGCCGAGCGCCCTGCGGCGCTCGGCGCTGAGCGCCAGCGTGCACCAGGCGGCGGCGAAGGAGGACTCGCCGCGTGCGAGCAGACCGGTCACGCCGTCCTCTATGGAGTCACGGACACCGGGGACGTCGAAGCCGACCGAGGGCGTCGAACGCGTCGCCGCCTCGGTGATGACCAGGCCCCAGCCCTCCACGGCCGACGGATGCAGCAGCATCCAGGCCTCGCAGAGCAGCCGATGCTTCTCCGCCTCGGAGACATGGCCCCGGAACTCCACACCGGGACCGGCGAGCTGTTCCAGGCGCTGCCGCTCGGGGCCGTCGCCCACGATCACGAGACGGCCGCCCGTAACGGGCCTGACCCGCTCCCACAGGCGCAGGAGCAGATCGATCCGCTTGTACTCGACCAGACGTCCCATCGCCAGGAACAGCGGCTCGTCGGAGCGGGCGTGCAGCGGGCCCGGCTCCTCGACGCCGTTGTGCACGATCCGGATGCGCTCGCGCTCCACCCCGATCGCCCGCAGCGCGGTGGCCGTCGACGGCGAGACGGCCACCAGGAGGTTGCCGCGCTGCGCCCCGGACAGGGCCCAGTGTTCGAGCTTCCGGCCGAGCCGGGCCGCGGGGGCGAGCGCGCCTTGGAAGCGCATCCCCCACAGATCGGTGTGGACGTGGTTGACCAGGCACAGCGTCGGCCCGCGGTGCCACAGCGGCGCCAGGTACGGCATGCCGTTGCAGACCTCCACCAGCAGATCGCAGTCGCCGACCTGCCGGGTGAACGCGGACCGGGCCCGCAGGTAGTGACCGAGGTCGCCGCCCGCGGACACCACGCGGTAGTCGCGGTAGGCCGCGGGGCCGCCGCACAGCAGCGTGACCTGGTGGCCCAGTTTGCTGAGCCCGTCGGCGAGCCGGTCGACGAGCAGTTCGGAGCCGCCCGCGGCCGGGTTGTCCAGGTCGCGGTGGGCGAGAAAAACGATCCGGCGCGGCTGTGGGGGAGGCGCCGGCAGTCGCTGCGCGTGCCGCGGGGCGGCCGCGCGCAGCGAGGACGGTACGTGCTGGGGCATGCGTGCTCCAACTCGTCTCAGGGTGCGGAACTGTGGGGGTGTCCGGGCGGGCAGGACGGTCTTGCTGGGGTGCTGCGGGGGTACTGCGGGGTGCGACGGGCCGGGCGGCGAGGCGGTGGGGTCGCCTTGCGAAGGTGCTGTGCCCGGTCTGTGCGGGGGTGGTGCGGGGACTGTGCTCGGGTGGGGGTGGTTAGTTTTCGCTGCCCGTTACCCGGGGTCTACTCACCGAGGTGACAATTTCCGCGCCATTTCGAGCTGACGCCTCATCACATCGTGCTGGGGTGCAGGGCGCTTCGGGACTGTTCAGGATTCGGACTTCCCGGTTCCGCCGGTCCGTCGTGTCCGTCGTGTCCGTCACGCCCACCGGGGCCGTCCGCCCCGTCGTTCCTGCGCCCTCGTACGACCAGGACGATCCCGGTCACGGCGAGCGCCGCGCCCAGCGCGCCTGCGGCCACCGGAAGGGTCTCGCCGACCAGCTTCAGCCGGTCGCTGTCGTCCTTGGCGAGCTTCACCTGGGCCTTCTGCGTCGCCGTGGTGAAGCCGATGCGCTTGCTCTCCAGCAGCAGCGTCGCGTCCTTGTCGGAGCCCGGCGCGCGCAGCGTCTTGCGGGGGCCGATCGCCGCGTAGATGATCCGGCCCGTGCGCTGGTCGACGACCAGCTCGATGCCGTGGTTGGCGTAGAACTCATCCGCGATGACCTGGCTCTTCTTCGGCTGGCCGACCAGCCGGCCCGGCACCTGGCGCGTGCCGGTCTTGGTGGCCTCGACCGTCGCCGTGAAGCGGTAGCCCTCGTACCCCTGGATCTTCTTGGTGCCCCGGTACGTGAGCGGCACGGTCGCCCCGAGCGTGTTGTCCCACCAGCGGTAGGAGCGCTTCTCCACGTCGAAGGGGAACTTCAGGTAGGCCTCGCCCTCGAACCGCGGCTGCTCGCCGCAGCAGTGCACCGGCTTGTTCGTCCTCCGGTCGGTGACCCAGCGTTCCACCGTCCACTGGAGCGAGTCGTGCGGGTCGGCCGCGGGCAGCGATTTGTCCGGGTCGACGGACGTCGACACGTCCCAGACGGCCCGTCCGCTCTCCTCGCTGTCGGCGACGTCGCCGCGCACCTGGCGGGTGATGGTGAGGTTCTTGTCGTGAACCGTCTTGACCTTCGCGGTGTCGAAATAGCTTCCTTTGCCCTTGAAGACGGTGATCGTATCGATATCGGTCGGTGTTCTTTTGGCGCGTGGTTCCACGTACCAGGCCAGCATCGGGGCCAGGACCAGAAGAAACGCGCCAAGACCGAGAATGACCAGGGAAAATGGCGAGGTGGTGCGGCGCATGGGGCACTCCTGGGCTATGGGCGGGAGAAGTGTTACCGAGCCGTATGTATGGGCGGGGACCGTAGGCCGACCCTTGACTAGGTGTCAATGGATGCAGAGACTGGGCCCTTGCCGGACGGGGCCGGCCGGGACTGTGCGACCAGGACATTCATGACCGACACCGCGTGGTCATGGCCGCCTGCGTGCCCAGGGTGGGGACGACCTCCGACAGAGAGGCTGGCCCTCGCCATGCACCGACTGCTCGCCGCATCACTCACCGTCGCCGCCGGGGCGCTGCTCGCCGTGGGCGCCGCCCTCGGCATCGTCGCGCTCCTCGACGCCACGCCGGACCAGCCCAACACGCCGCTGGTCCACTACGACACACCGTCGCGGGGTCAGTGAGCCACCGTGGCCGCGACCGACATCCAGCCCGCCGAAGCCGCCGGGGCCGCTACCCCCGGGGGCGCTCCCGCCGCGGGCGCTCCCGCCGGGGGCCAGGGCTCCGCGTCCGGGCGCTCGGCCTGGCGGGACGTGCCGCCCCGGCAGGTGCGGCGCTTCGCCGCGCTCGCCCTGGAGGAGGTGCCCTCCCTCGCCCAGGACATCCTGCGCGAGATCCGGGCCGAGTACCCCGGGCTGCCCGTCGTCCTGGACGACTCGGGTGAGCCCATGGCGCTGGTCGGCATACGCCGCGCCCTCGAAGGCTTCGTCCAGCAGCTGGCGTCCCAGGAAGGGCGGCCCCGCTACCACCTGGAGGTCTTCCAGGAATTCGGGCGCGGGGAGGGCCTGCACGGCCGCAGCCTCGACTCGCTCCAGGCGATCTACCGTCTCGGCGTACGCCTCGCCTGGCGCCGCCTCGCCGAGATCGGCCAGCAGATCGAGATCCCGCCCCCGGCCATGTACGAACTCGCCGAGTCGGGCTTCGAGTACCTGGACGGCCTGGTCGACCAGTCCGTACGCGGATACGCCGAGGCCGCCGCACGGGAGGCGGGCGAGCGGCTGCGGCTGCAACGCAAGCTGATGGAGCTGCTGCTGTCGGAGCGGCGCGCCGAATCCACCGGTGGCGGCGGCACGGCACCCGGTACCGGCTCCGGCCCGGCGCCCTTCGGCAACGCCCTCGGGGAGCGGGCCGCCCGGGTCGGCTGGCAGCTGCCGGACCGCGTCGCCGTGGGCGTCCTGCTGCGCCCCGCGCCGGAGGCCGTGGCGCCCGCCGTCGGGGAGGGCGTCCTGCTCGACATGGAGGCCGAGCAGCCCCGCATGGTCGTGCCCGACCCCGAGGCCGCCGGGCGCCCCGAACTGCTGCGCCGCGCCATGACCGGCTGGTCGGGCGCCATCGGCCCGCCCGTGCCGCTCGCCGACGCCGCGAAGTCGCTGCGCTGGGCGGAGGCGGCGGTGCGGCTCATGGAGCGCGGCCTGCTGCCCTCCGGTGAGGTCCTGCACTGCACCGAGCACACCGAGGCCCTGGTGCTCCTCCAGCCCGAGGAGCTGATCGAGGACCTCGCCCGTCGCTGCCTGGCCCCGCTGAACCACTGCGGCCCCGCCCACGGCCGCCGCCTCGCCGAGACCCTCCTCGCCTGGCTGGAGACCCGCGGCGGCGCCCCCGAGGTGGCGGCCCGCCTCGGCGTCCACCCCCAGACGGTCCGCTACCGCCTGCGCCAGATCAGGGAGCTGTGGGGCGACGAGATCGACGACCCGGACCGCCGCTTCGAGCTGGAACTGGTATTGCGGGCACGACGATTGAGGGGCCTGCTGGGCCGGGTCTAACCCAGCCGAGGGCTCCGCCGGACGGACCGAGCAGGGGCTCCCCGCCCAACGGTCCGCCCCCCGCCGCGTCTTTGCCCCCAGGGGCGCACCGGACCGCGACCCACACCAGCCCGAGCCACCGCCGCGTCTTTGCCCGCCGGGGCACGCCGGACCCCGGCCCGCATCAGCCCGAGCCACCGCCCGGCCACGCCCGACGACGCCGCCGGGCGTGGCCGGTCAGCGGCTTCGCCGGGCGGGCCGGTCGGGAGCGCCGCCGGGTGGTCCGGTCAGCAGTACTGCCGGGCGGGGGCGGCGGCATCGTCGGGCAGGCCAGTCAGCGGCCTCGTCGGGCGGCCGGTCAGGAGTGCCGCGGGGCGGGCTGCTCAGCAGTACAGCCGGACCGCTCAGCGGCACCGTCGGACGGACCGCTCAGCGGCGTCGTCGGGCGGGCCGGTCGGGCGGGCCGCCGCGCGGCCGTTCAGCAGCACTGCCGGGCGGGCCAGTCAGGAGCGCCGCCGCGCGGACCGCTCAGCAGCACTGCCGGGCGGGTTCAGCGGTACCGGGACCGGTCAGCGGCATCGTCGGGTGGGGGCGGCGGCACCGTCGGGCGGACCGCTCAGCAGTACTGTCGGGCGGGCCGGTGAGGAGCGCCGCCGGGCGGGCCCGTCAGTAGCCCCGCCGGGGGCGAGCCGGTCAGCCGCATCGTCAGGCGGGCCCGTCACGAGCCCCGCCGCGCGGACCGCTCAGCAGCACTGCCAGGTGAACAGCGCCCGGTCGAAGCGGAGTTCCGCCAGGTCGGCCGGGCGTATGAGCCAGTAGAGGCAGCCGTCGTCGCCCCACATCATGTCCGCCGCCTCGTCCGTGTCGAACTGCGCGAGCAGCACCCACTCGTCCATCTCGTCGATGAGCCGGGGGTCGTGCCAGTCCAGCCCCTGCCCCAGCGCCGCCCTGGCCACCTCCAGCTCGACAGGTCCCTGTACCGACTGCGGCGTACCGCCGAGCTGGTGGCCCGCCTCGGCGTCGCACTCCCAGAGGGCCTCGACGAACGCGTCGGCGCACAAGGGGTGTTCGTAATTCTGAAAGGGCTGCGCGCCGGGCGCGAAGACTCGCTGGACCTGCGGATGCGTCGGCTCGGTCACCGTGAGCTCCACCCGCGCGGCCAGCGGGACATGGGGGTAGGCGTCCAGCTCCTCCGGCGTGTCCCGCGCGGTGACCTGTACTCCCGCAGGCACGTACAGCACGCGAGCCCCCGCCCTCGACGGGACGTCGTCCACGTCCACCACGGCGTCCCCGTCGTCCAGTTGGCCGTCGAAGTAGAAGAAGGCGAGCGTCCCCGCCGCGGGGAACGGCACGTCGAGCACCTCCGCGGGCAGCGCCGCGCAGTCCACCGAGGCGACGAACGACAGCGGTCCGTGCCCCTCCCACTCCGGCCACTCCACGTCATCCGGAAGCCTGGGCTCCCCGCCCAACTGCCCCACCACCGCCTCGTCTCCACCCGCCGGGGCGAGCCGGATGCCGGGCCGCAGCAGCCCGAGCCACCGCTCGGCCACGTCGGAGGGAAGGTGCTCATGGGCGAGGGCGTGCAGCACGCCGGAGGAGTTCTGCGTCATGCCACCGATCATGCCTCCTGCCACTGACAACGCCGCCGCGCCCGGAGTTATTGATTCCGCACACAACTTTCACAGCGGCGGCTTCCGCTGCCGACGGCCTGCCACCTAGCCTCCATGCCTCATGGACTACTGCCACCCGTGCCGCAGGCACCTCAACGGCGCCCTCGCCTGCCCGGGGTGCGGAACCCCGGCCGAATCCTGCCGGGAGTACGGGCGGGCCGTCGCCGCGCGCGGGGAACCGGGCGGCAGCGAGGACCCGTACGACGAGGAGGCACGGCGGCCCCGCAGCCGCGCCCGCCGCAAGGAAAGCAGTCGCACGGAGAGCGGACGCAAGGAAGGCGGACGCGGGGAACGCGGCCGCAGGGCGCACCGGCGCAGGCGCCGCAAGCTCCTGCTCGCCACCGCCGGCCTCGCGCTCGCGGCGGGCGGCCTGAGCCTGGCCGAGCTGGGCGCCGAGGGGCCCTTGGGCTTGGGGGACCCCACCGCCGCGTCCGCCCCGGACGACGGGACCGGCCCGGCCCCGAGCCGGTCCGCGGCCCCGGGCGACGCCCTACCGGCGGCGGACGCGACGGGCACCTCCGACTCGCCGTCCGCCACGAAGGGCGAGGACGACGAGGAGAAGAAGGACAAGGCGAAGAAGGAGCGAGAGAGGGAGAAGGACAGGGAGAGGGCGAAGGGGAAGGAGGAGAGGGCGGCGGCGCGGGAAGGGCGGGAGCGCGAAGAGACCGCGGACGGGCCGGCCCCCTCCTCGCCGGACGCCCCCGACGCCCCCGACGCCCCGGCCGGTACCCCTGGCACTCCCGCCCCCACCCAGCCCCCGCCGACCTCGGAGAACCCGCGGCCCACCCCCGAACCGGAGCCGACCGAGACGTGCGACCGCTTCCTGTGGTGGTGCAGGTGACGCGGAGCCGGTCGGCGCGGGTCAGCTGGAGAAGGGAACGGCGTCCGCGGGGTTCGCGTGCCAGTTGGTGGAGACCGGCTTGTCGATCAGGGTGGGGCTGGGCAGGCGGAGGGTGACGGTGTTGTCCTCGTCACCGGCGACGGCGAGGAAGAGCTGCTCGAATTCGATGCCGTAGTCGTCGTCGGTGGTCTTGGGGTTGATGCCGGCGTAGGCGGCGGCGGAACCGGAGAGCTTGACGTTCTCGGTCATGCCCTGCTCGGCGGGGGTGACCTCCGAGTCCGCGGAGGATCCGAAGGACGCGGAGGGGGTGGTTCCGTCCAGGTAGCAGGTGATGCCGGGCCTGGCCTTGGCGGTCACGAGGAGATACCCGCCGGCCTGCGTCTTCTCGGTGATCTTGAAGGTCAGATCGTTGGTTCCGCAGGCCTGCTCGACGGCATGGGCCGTGCTCTGGCCGCCCACGGCGGCGAGGGCGGCGCCGGTCGCGGTGGCGGTGAGGGCCGCGGCGGCGACGGTGGTCAGGACGAGGCGGGTGGAACGGGCGGCGAGACGCGAGCGCATCGAGAACTCCAAGAGTGCAAAGAGTGGTCGTCCGGCGGGCTGCTCGGACGGCCACAGCGTCCGCCGCGACCCGTCCCGCCCGCCACAACGGGCCGCCGACACGGGACACTGGAACGCTGGAACACCCGCTGACCAGCACAAACACTCACGCCCTGGAATGCGCTTCCGGAACGACGGGCGGTCGCCCCCGGCCGTACCGGCCGCACCCCGCTTCCTGCTACGCCTCCTCGCCCAGCATCCTCCGCAGCAGGTCCCGCAGTGAGAGCCGCTCCTCGTGGGACAGCTCCGCCAGCGGCTCGCGCGCGAAGTTCAGGGAGTCGCGCAGCCCGCGGGCCACGTCCGCGCCCTCGGCGGTCGGCGCCGCGAGCTTCACGCGCCGGTCGGCGGGGTCGGGCCGCCGCTCGACGAGGCCGCGGGCCTCCAGCCGGTCGACGATGCCCGTGATGTTCGACGGCTCGCACTTCAGCTTCTGCGCGATGCGGCGCATGGGCATAGGTTCGATGAAGAGCAGCCCCAGGACGCGCGCCTGCGCACCGGTCAGCGAGTGCTCGGCCGCCGCCTCCTCGTACTCCTCGTGGTAGCGCCCCACGACAGCGCCGATCAGCTCGACGACCTGGAGCGTCAGCGGGTCGGCGCGAGGTGAAGGGGTACGCGAGCTACTCGTGGCCATGATGACCAGGCTACCCGGTTACTTGACATCATGAAATATCCAGGAGCATGGTTGTTTCATCAACTGAAGCATTTTTCCGGCCCGGCGGGCCCAGCGGGCCGCGCGGCCCGCGCTCAGCCCCCCGCAGGCAAGCAACGGCCAGAACCCCGTACGTAAGCAAGAGGAGGACGCCCCATGTCCGTCACCCCCGAGCAGCTCCCCTCCGTCAGCCGTGAGTGGCACCTGGTCCGCCGCCCCGACGGCTGGCCGGTTCCGGAGGACTTCGCGCTGCGCGAGGCCCCCGTCACCGCCCCCGCCGAGGGCCGCGTCCTGGTCCGCAACCTCCACTTCTCGGTGGACCCGTACATGCGGGGCCGGATGAACGACGTGAAGTCGTACGTCCCGCCGTTCCAGCTCGACCAGCCCATGGAGGGCGGCGCGGTCGGCGAGGTCGTCGCCTCCAACGCCGAGGGCTTCGCGGTGGGCGACCACGTGCTGCACTTCGCGGGCTGGCGCGAGTACGCCTCCGTGCCCGCCCGGCACGCCACCAAGGTCGATGCCCAGGCCGCGCCGCTCTCCGCCTACCTCGGTGTGCTCGGCATGCCGGGCATGACCGCCTACGCCGGGCTGCTCGAAGTGGCCTCCTTCAAGGAGGGTGACGCGGTCTTCGTCTCAGGCGCGGCGGGTGCCGTCGGCAGCCAGGTCGGCCAGATCGCCAAGCTGAAGGGTGCCTCGCGCGTCATCGGCTCGGCGGGGTCGGACGACAAGGTGAAGCTGCTCGTCGAGGAGTACGGCTTCGACGCGGCCTTCAACTACAAGGACGACAAGCCGGTCGCCGAGCAGCTCAAGGAAGCCGCCCCCGACGGCATCGACGTCTACTTCGACAACGTCGGCGGCGAGCACCTGGAAGCCGCCATCAGCCGCCTGAACGTGCACGGCCGCATCACCGTCTGCGGCATGATCGCCAGCTACAACGAGAAGGAGCCGACCCCGGCTCCGCGCAACCTCGCCCTGGTCATCGGCAAGCGGCTGCGCATCCAGGGCATGCTCGTGCAGGACCACAACGCGCTCCAGCCGCAGTTCGTCCGCGAGGTCGGCGCCTGGATCCGCTCCGGTGAACTCAAGCACCGCGAGACGGTCGTCGAGGGCGTCGAGAACGGCGTGGAGGCCTTCCTCGGCATGCTCCGCGGCGAGAACACCGGAAAGATGATCGTCTCCCTCGTCTGAGGTGCCCGTCCCGACCCGGCCCGGACAGGGCACCCCCCTTGGTCTTCCGGCATCCGATAACCTGATTCCACTTGGCCGCGGTGTGGGCGCGCACCGTGGCACGTCTCAGGAGGAATTGGCTCTTATGTCCATCCAGAAGATCGACGTCAAGTACACCGCCACCGCCACCGCGGAGAACGGCCGCGACGGCCGTGTGGCCAGCGACGACGGCAAGCTCGACGTCGTGGTGAACCCCCCGAGGGAGATGGGCGGCAGCGGCGCGGGCACCAACCCCGAGCAACTGTTCGCCGCCGGCTACAGCGCCTGCTTCCAGGGCGCCCTCGGCGTGGTCGCCCGCAAGGAGAACGCCGACATCTCCGGCTCGACCGTGACCGCCCAGGTCGGCATAGGCCAGAACGAGTCGGGCGGCTTCGGCCTGGAGGTCGCGATCACCGCCTCCATCCCGAACGTGGACGCGGCCACCGCGCGGTCGCTGGTCGAGAAGGCCCACCAGGTGTGCCCCTACTCGAACGCCACGCGCGGCAACATCAAGGTCGAGCTGGCGGTCGCCTGACCGCTCGGAGGCCCGGGCCGTACGCCCGTAACGTACGTACGCACATGAGGGCCGCACCCCGAAGCAGGGGTGCGGCCCTTCGCCGGTCAGACGGAATGCCTCCGGTCGACGCTCAGCAGGGCCCGCCCTACCTGCGGGAACGCCCCCTTCGGATGGTCGCGGAACAGTGGCTCGGTGCCGAACAGGACCACGCCCGCGCCCCGAGCAGTCCCGCTGACGACACAAGGCCGGCCCGCGGCGGCCGAGGGGCCCCCGGTGCCGTCCTCCACGGCCCGCCAGTGCCCGGAGACCAGGAGGTCGCCGCTCCCGTACCTCTGCTCCACGCGCACGCCGGAGCCGAGGCCGGTGAACCACATCGGGGAGTAGACGAAGCTGTGGGCCGGGGCGCCGCCGGTGACCGTGCCGCCCCTGTTGGCCACGCGCACCACGCCGTTGGCGTCGCCGTTGCCCTCCACCGGCTTCACGGCGAGCAGCCCGGCGTCGGCGTTCAGCGCGGCGCCCGCCGCGCCACGGCCGACGAGCCCGCCGCCCTCGGTCAGGAACCGGTCGAGGCCGGCCCTCGCCGTCGCGTTCAGCTTGTCGTGGTCGAGCCCCGCCGACACGAAGAGCGCGTCCGTCCTCCTCCAGTCGAAGCCCGCGTTGAGCACGGCCGTCGACACGGGCGTCACGTCGAAGTTCATCTCCCGCAGCGCGAACAGTTCGCCCGGCGTGACCGCAGCCGCGACGCGCGTACGGTGCAGCGCGGCGCCGCCCTCGGCCTTCGTGGCGTCGAACTCGACGTCGTACCTCCGCGCGGCCACCGCCGCCGTCCGGCGCGCGGACGACGGCACGATCGCGCTTCCGTCCCGGTCGCGGCGTACCGAAACACCCTCAGCCAGCAGGAAGTTGACGGCCGCGATCTCCCGCGGGTCGTCGAGCCGCAGCCGCAGATCGCCGCGCGGCGCCACATGGCCGACCCGGGAGGCGGCCCGCACTTCACGCGCCCGGACACGGTCGAGGTCGCCCTTCTTCACGGAGGCGACGCTCGCGCCCCACAGCCGCCCGAGGCTCCACCCGGAGATGTCGTACATGGCCGACACCTTGCCGCTGATGTCTCGTCCGTCGGCCAGCATCACATTGGCCAGACCCCGTTTGGGCTGGTGCATGTCGACGACGTACGAACCCTTCGGATACGTCGTCCCGCCCAGCCGGAAGCGGTGGCCCGCGCGCTCGACGCGTACGTCGTTGGTGAGCAGGTGGTCAACGAGCCGCGCCGCCGCCGTCGCCGACCGCTGGCCGCGCCCGCCCGCCGGAATCACGTACGCGCGCGGGAACGTGGTCGTGTACACATCCTCGGGCCCGATCCCGGGCACGCCCGGCACCGTCTCCTTAGACACCGGGACCTGCTTCGCGCCCGTCGCGCCCCGCCGGAAGACCTCGATCTGGTCGGCGATGAGCGAGGTCCGGTGCCGGTCGGCGTAGTCGACGCTCGCGCGCATGGCCGCGCCCGCGATGTCGACGTTGACGGCCGCCCTGCGCCGCAGCTCCGCCACCGGCTCCCTCTCGTACGCCGCGTTGTTCACCTGCATCGGGAACTCGATGGTGTGCGTGGCCACCGCGCCGTGGAACGGCAGGTACTGCGGGGTGAAGATGGGCGGCCAGTCGTCCCAGCCCTCCTCCTGGTCGCGGAAGGGGATGACGGCGGGCTTCACGCCGTCCTTCTCCTCCGTGTAGCCGAGGCCGTTGACGGCGGCCTCCATGCCGAGGGCGTTGGCGTAGGAGTTCTTGAGGAAGAGGTCGTACTCGTAGTTCTCGCCGTGCGGGGGAGTGGTCGGCTCGATCAGCGTGCCGTTCACATAGCCGTGCAGATCGATCATCACGGCCGGCTGCTTGGCGACGGCGATCTCGCGGACCGCGCGGGCCTCGGGCTGGGAGGCGGTGATGAAGTCGCGGTTGAGGTCGAAGCCGGCCGCGTTGGCGCGGGTTCCGGCGATACGGCCGTCGGGATTGGCGGTGATGTTGAAGTAGAGGCGGTTGTGCGCGAGCAGGGACCGGCTCTTCTTGTCCTTCGCCTTCGCCAGCTTCTCGATGAGCTTCAGGGCGGCGTCGGTGCCCTCCCACTCGTTGCCGTGGATGTTGTTGTTGATGAAGACGGGCGTCTTGTACGAGGCCCTGATCGCCTTGTCCTTCGCGGCGGCCGAGGGGGCGTTCTCGATGCGCTCGCGCATCCGCTCCTGCCGGGCGGCCTCGGGCGCGGACTCGGGGGCCGTGACCGTCACGAGGTAGAGCTGGTGCCCGCCCGCGGAACGGCCCGCGATCTCCACGCTCACGCGGTCGCCGACGCGCTGGAGTTCGTTCAGCTTCGGGGCGATGCCGTGGTACGGCGTGAGCCCCAGCTTTATCGACTTGTCGGCGGAGTTCTCCGGAGGCGCGGTGAGCTTCCGCTCGCGCGGATAGCCGCGGCCCCTCTCATCCGTGAGCTCCGGGGCCGGCGCGCTGCCGAGGGCGCGCTCGGCAGCGGCTTCCGGGGTCATGGCCGCCCGGCCGTCGCCGAGCGGCGAACCCTCGCGGGTGACCGGGCGCGGTGTCGGGTCGGCGGTCGCGCTGCCCGGGACGAGCGCGGTGAGGACCAGCGCGCCGGCCGTGGCGGCGGTGGTGAGCAGAACGGGTCCGGATGGCCGGGATATACCCATGCGTACCTCCGTTGATCGGTAAGCGAGGTCTTACACGGTTCAACTCCTGCACAACAAGGGGGTATTCGAGAGGGCTGTGACAGTCCTGGCACGCGGGAGCCCGCAAACCGCCCCTCACCTGCGGCTAGGGTGTGCCGCATGCGTGATCTCGGTGTGGGCTTCGGCTACTTGATGAAGGGGCAGCGCTGGGTCGCCCAGCACGGCAAGCAGTACGGGGTGAGCCTGTTGCCCGGTCTCATCACCCTCGTCCTGTACGCGGGGGCGCTCGTCGCACTCGCGCTCTGGGGCTCCGACGCCGTCGGCTGGGCCACGCCCTTCGCCGACGACTGGGCATCGCCGTGGCGCGGCTACTTCCGCGGCTTCCTGACGGTGCTGCTCTTCGGCCTCGCGCTGCTGCTCTCCGTCCTCACCTTCACCGCGGTGACGCTGCTGATCGGGCAGCCGTTCTACGAGTCGTTGTCCGAGAAGGTGGACATCGCCGAGTCGGGACACGCCCCCGAGTCGGGGCTCCCGCTCTGGCGCGAACTGTGGATCTCCGCGCGGGACAGCCTGCGCGTCGTCGTGCGCGCGCTGCTCTGGGGCGTCCTGCTCTTCGGGCTCGGCTTCATCCCGGTGGTCGGCCAGACCGTCGTCCCCGTGATCGGCTTCTGCGTCACCGGCTTCTTCCTGGTCGAGGAGCTGACCGCGGTCGCTCTCCAGCGGCGCGGCGTCGAACTGCGCGAACGGCTCGCCCTGTTGCGCTCGCGCAAGCAGCTCGCGTGGGGCTTCGGGACGCCCCTCGCCGTCGTCTTCCTGGTGCCGTTCGTCGCGGTGTTCCTGATGCCGGGCGCGGTCGCGGGCGCGACGCTGATGGCTCGGGACCTGCTGGGCGAGAACGGCTCGGAGGACGACGGCGCCTCGGCGGGCGCGGGTCAGGACTCGGACGCGGCCACGCGCAGAATGCCCCTCACCTGAGCGATGATGTCGAGCCGGTTCCGCACGAACTCGGGATCGGTGACGGCGCCCGTCGCCGGATCGGTGTTGCCCGCGCCGAACCGCAGGACGGGCGTGTGCACATGGCCGCCGGGCAGCCGGTCGTGCAGCCCGAGCCGGTCCCGCAGCAGCGTCGCCCGGTAGGCGATCTCGTTGGACAGATAGTCCCCGCCGCCTCCCGCGCGGGCCCTCGACCCCTCGGTCGGCCCGTCGGGCCTGACCACGGGCTCGGTGCCGCCCGCCGGGATCTCCGTCACGGACGTGTTGTCGTAGACGGGGAAGCGGCCCGTGGCGGCGTCCGCGATCTCCTTGTACGGGAGGGTCGTCGACGTCCACTGGGGCTGTGAGGCCGGATCGCTCACCGGGACGGTCTCCGTCCTGGAGACGTTGTCGTTGTCGGGGAAGCCGCCGCGCCAGGCCCCGTTGGTCCGCTCGATGTCGAAACGGCCCACTCGCCCCTGGCTGATGGTGGTGAAGAGGTCGACCCGCGACAGATGCGGGCGCAACGCCCGCTCGACGGCCCCGTCGGTGAAGTCCTGCCACCGGACGGGGAAAGTGACGGCCTCGACGCGGGCGGGCCCGTCGGCGGTCTGGATGGTCGTGCCGTCCAGGGCCAGCGCGGTGGCGCCCGACGGATTGCTGATGCGGACGTCCCGGTCGAGGGTGAAGGGGTCGAAGCCGGTGACGAGGATCCGCTTGGCGGGGTGCTTCCCGGCCTGACCCTGCGCGGTGTGGCCCTGGGCGCGGGACCCCTTGGCGAAACGTACGGCGTCCTGTCCCCGCGACGCCCTCTCCAGCGCGGCTATGAGCCGGGCGCGCCGCTCCTCCCCGAGGGAGAATCGTTTCGGCTCCCACTGCCTCAGCTCCCGCGCCATCCCCAGCCGGGCCCAGTACAGCGGCCGGTCGTCGTCCCGGCTCAGGTCCCCTCCCGCGGGCCCGCGCCCCTGCGCCCGGTCAACGGCCCGGCACCACAGCTCCCTGCCCTCCCGTACGACGAGACGGCGGGCCTGGTCGTAGGAGCGGGCCTTGTCGAGAGCGCGCGCCAACTCCGGGGCCACGGAGTCGAATCCGCTGCGCCGCAGGATCTCCTGGGGAGCGGCGCGGTCCAGCCGCCGCTCCTCGACGGTGGCGGCGCGCTCACCGGGGGCCGGGGCGGCGGAGGCGGGGGCCGGGACGAGGGGTCCGGCGAGCAGGGCGACGACGCCGAGGGCGCCGAGTCGAGACAGCACTTGAGAGCGGGAACGCACGCGAGTCCTTCCGTAACCGGTGGGATGGCGGAAGTATCGCGGGACGGACGGGGCGAGCGCTACGCCTGGCCTCGGGTGAATCGGCGGCGTGCCGCCATCGCGAGCAGGACGCAGCCGAGCACGCCGACCGCCAGATCCGCCCACGCCGGGGCGTTCGCCTCCCGCAGCAGGGCCGAGACGCCGAAGCTGGTGTTCCAGGCGGCTTCCGTGATCGCGGAGCCGAAGCCCTGTACGAGCAGGATGAGGCCGAAGAGGGGCAGCAGGCCCTCGGAGGGCTTCTTGGTGCGCGTTGCCATGAATGTGTCTCCCCGAACACGGTCCCATCGGTACGCCGGTACTCGGTACGCCGGTACTCGGTACGCCAGTGCACTTGCGGGACCGTTCGCTCTTTTCCGATGCGGTCGCATCAGAACGTGCCTCGATGATGCCCCGTAACGAGATATGATGCAACCGCATCGAAAAACTGGAGGCCCGCCCGTGCCCAAGCAGGTCGACTACGAGGACCGGCGCCGCCGCATCGCCGAAGCGGTCCGCACGCTGATCGCCCGCTCCGGGATGGAGGCCGTCAGCCTGCGCGACGTCGCCGCCGAGGCGAGCGTGTCCATGGGGGCGGTCCAGCGCTGTTTCCGCACCAAGGACGAGATGCTGCTCTTCGCCCTTGAGGACATCTCGGCGCGGGTCGGTGAGCGGGCGCGGGCCCGCATCGAGGCCTCCGGCACGCCCCGTTCGGCCGCGACGCTCCTGGACCGCACCCTGTCGGCGCTCGCGCTCGTCGAGCCGCAGGACAGGGCGGAGGCGCAGGTCTGGGGTGCTTTCGTCGCCCACGCGGCGGTGAGCGAGCCCCTGGCCGCGGTGCTCCGCGAGACGTACGCGAAGCTGCACGAACTCCTCGTCTGGCTCCTCGACTACGGAATGTCCACCGGGGAGTTCCACGCCTCCCTGAACCCCACGGCCGAGGCCCGCGCCCTCCTCGCCATGGCGGAGGGTCTCACCGGGCAGGTGCTGGTGGGCCATCAGACTCCGGAGTCCGCGACGGGCGCGCTGAGACGCTATGCGGCGGGGCTCGGGCCGCCGCCCGAGCTTGAGTCCGAGCCGGTCAGCTCCCCGTCCGTCCCTCGGTCAGCCGGCTGAGAACGCGGCGTGCGATGTCCGCCATCACCGGGTTCGTCTCGCGGTAGTACCGGAGTTCGTTGAGGGCGATGGTGAGGGCCCAGCCCCGCCCGCGCGCCCACATCGCGTCGTCCGTGCCCGGACCGAGCGCGGCGCGGAAGGCCTTGTGGGCCTCGGCGTCCATCAAGTACCACGCGGAGATCAGGTCGACGGCGGGGTCGCCCACACCCATGCACTCGAAGTCGATGACCGCGCTGAGGCGGCCGCGGTCGACGAGGACGTTGCCCGGCTGGAGATCCCCGTGCACCCACACGGCGGGCCCCTGCCAGGCGGGCGCGCGCAGGGCGGCGTCCCACACGGCGGCCGCGGCCCCGGCGTCCACGAGACCGCGCAGCCCGGCGATCACCTCACGGGTGGAGCCGTCGCGCTCGGCCAGCGGCCCGCCGCGGTAGGCGGCGGGTGCCCCCGCCGGGTCGGCCTCGCGCAAGGCGATCAGGAACTCCGCGACGTCCTTGGCGAACAGGCCGGGCTCGGCGAGGGGCCGTCCCGGGTCGGGCGTCGCCCCGTCCAGCCAGCGGAAGACGGACCAGGCGTAGGGGTAGCCCTCGCCCGGCGCGCCCTGGGCGACCGGCACGGGGATCGCGACGGGCAGCACCGCCGCGAGCCGGGGCAGCCAGCGGTGCTCCCGCTCCACGTCCTCGGCCGACCCCGCGAGCCGGGGGAGGCGTACGACCATGTCCCGGCCGAGCCGGTACATGACGTTGGACGTCCCCGCTGAGCCCACCCGCCGCACGGTGAGCCCGGCCCAGGCCGGGAACTGCGCGGCGACCAGACGGCCGACGAGCGCCTCGTCGATATCGGCCTCGTCGGCGTGCATCTTGTCGGCGCTCACTCGCTCACTCCGCTGCTCACGGCGTCCCCTCGGCTGCTCATGGCGTCCCTTCACGGGTCCGGTTCCGAATGGAAGCGCCCGGAGGTCACATGGTCAACCGAATTGGCCGGGGCTCAGGGCCGCCCCAGCTCCACGGCGACGGCCCCGCGCAGCAGTTCGTGCGCGCGGTCGAGGGTCGTCGTGCCGCTCATCCACCGTTCGCTGACGCCCTCGACCAGAGCGGTGAGCCGTTCGGCCGCGGCCCGCGGGTCGACGTCGGCCGCGGCTTGCCCGGCGGCCCGCGCCTGCCGGATGAGGTGGGCGAGGTCGTCGGCCCACTCCTCGGTGGCGACGGTCAGCTGCTCCCGCAGGTCGGGATCGAAGACGGCGCTGGCGCGCAGCTCGCCCCAGGCCGCGCTGTTCTCCCGTACGCGCGGGGTGTCCTGGAGTTCGAGGAGCAGCAGGTCCGTGAGCCGGGTGCGGGGGTCGGTGGAGTTCTTGAGGGCGGCGTCGGTGTAGCGGACGGCGCGGCGGCTGATGAATGCCAGGGTGCGGCGGAGCAGCCCGGCGCGGTCCTTGAAGTGGTAGTAGATCAGCGCGGTCGACACCCCGGCCTCGGCGGAGACCTCCTCCACGCGCAGCCCGCGCACTCCGCGCCGGGCGATCAGCCGGGCGGCGGCTTCGAGGATCTGGGTGGGCCTGTCCGGCATCGCGCTGCTCCACTGCCTGGGGAAAACGACTGGGTCCGGCCTCGATGATGCCTTACGCTCGAACTGACTAAATTTTCAGTCAGGAGATCCGTCATGGCATCCGGAATGACATCGAGCAGGGCATCGAGCGGGGCATCGAGCACCGCAACGGGGACGGCGGCGGCGAGCGGCAGCGCGGGCAGCGGAAGCGGGCTGCCCGGGCGGCGGGCCCTCGGGGCAGGTGCCCTCGCGGCCCTCGGCACGGTGGCACTGAGCGCCTGCGGCGGCGGACCGGACGGCCGCGGCCCCGCGCCGGACCGTACCGGACCCGCGGCGGCGGAGCCCGGCGGCGACCGCCGCATGCCGGACGAGGCGGCCCCGCACGAGCTGACGTACATGTCCTGGCCGAGCCGGCGCGTCTGGAAGTCGTACGCCCATGCCGTACGGGAGGACATCGCGCGGATCGCCCGGACGATCGCGGAGTTCGAACCGGTGACGCTCCTCGCGGACGAGCGGGACGCGAAGGCGGCCCGCCGGGCCTGCGGCTCGGGCGTGGAGATCCTGCCGGTGCCGGTGGACGACCTGTGGATGCGGGACACGGGCCCGAGCTTCGTGCTCGGCCCCGACGGCGTCGCGGGCGTCGACCTCAACTTCAACGGCTGGGGCGGCAAGCAGGAACACGCCCGCGACAGCGAGGTCGCCCGCCGGATCCTGTCCGGCCTGCGCGTCCCTCGCGTGCGGGCGCCGATCGTCGGCGAGGGAGGCGCGATCGAGGTCGACGGGGCGGGCACGCTGCTCGCGACCGAGAGCTCACTGGTCAACGACAACCGCAACCCCGGCAAGTCCCGCGACGACATCGAGCGCGCGCTCAAGCCGCTGTTCGGCGTCACCCAGGTCCTCTGGGTGGACGGCGTCAGGGGCGAGGACATCACGGACTACCACATCGACTCCCTGGCCCGCTTCGCCGAACCGGGCGTGGTGGTCATGAGCACCCCCGCACCGACGGCCCCCGACGACGTCTGGACGAAGGTGTACCGGCAGGCCCGCGAGGCTCTGTCCGAAGCGAAGGACGCCCGGGGCGGATCCCTCGACCTGGTCTCCCTCCCCGAACCGACGCACATCGGCCGCCGAGGCCCCGACTTCCTCGCGAGCTACGTCAATTACTACGTGGCGAACGACGCCGTGATCATGCCCCGCTTCGGCGACAGGAAGGCCGACAGCGGCGCCGCCTCGATCGTCCGGGAGCTGTATCCGGGGCGCGAGGTCACCCAGCTCCCGGTGAACGCGCTCGGCGAGGGAGGCGGCGGCATCCACTGCGCGACCCAGCAGCTGCCGAAGGCGCCATGAGGCGAGGTGTCAATCGAGGTGCTGACCGGGGCCGGCGCCCAGGAGCGCGAGGAAGGCCCTGAACGCCCCCGGCATGTCCACCGACTCGGGATCGAGCAGCCACTGGTACTGCAAGCCGTCCATCACCGCCACCATCAGCGGGGCCACCGCCTCGGGGGTGAGCCCGCCCGGCAGCCGCTCCCCGTACTCGGCGCGCAGCACCGCCGCGAAGCTCGCGCGCACCGCCTCGTACCGCCCGGTGAAGAAGGGGCGTGCCGGATGCCCGTCCGTCACGCTCTCGCCGAGCAGCGCGGAGAAGGTCTGCACGATGCCGGGCCGCATCGCGTTGTACTCCACCAGCGAGCCGAGCAGGTCGAGCCGCCACTCGCCGTGCGGCACCGCGTCCCACTGGTCGCGGGCCTCCAGGACGGCCACCAGCAGCGCCTCCTTGGTGGGGAAGTAGTGCAGCAGGCCCTGCTGGGTGAGCCCGACCCGCTCGGCGACCGCCCCGAGGCTCGCGCCCCGGTAACCGCGCTCGGCGATCACCTCCAGGGCGGCCCGGAGGATCTCCGCGCGCCGCTCCTCGCCCCTGGGCCTCGCCCTGCCCGCCGCCATGTCCGCACCTCTCCCTCGGCTTCCCCTCGGGCCCCGCGCCCGTGGCCCGCCCGCGGGACTTCCGGCCCCGCTCGAAGGACCGTACGACATCTTCATATAACGCCCGCATCACGAAACCTACCGATCAACAGGTAGGCGATGCAGGATGGGGCAGCCGGCGCGTACCGGCCGGCCCGGACTCAACGAGGAGGCACCGCCATGGCGGCACGCAAGCCCACCGAGGCCACCGACACCGAGACCACGGACGCGGACCGGGCGCGGGAGGCGGCCGTCGAGGCCGCGCTCGGCAAGCTCGGCCCGGACGCCAAGGCCCGCCTGCTCGGCGGCCGTGACATGTGGTCCCTGCACGCCCTGCCGGAGATCGGCCTGAAGCCCCTGGTCATGTCCGACGGCCCGATCGGCGTGCGCGGCACCCGCTGGACCGCCGACGACCCGTCCATCGCACTGCCCTCCCCGACCGCCCTCGCCGCCACCTGGGACCAGGACCTGGCACGCCGCGCCGGGGCGCTCCTCGCGCAGGAGGCCCGCCGCAAGGGCGTGCACGTGCTGCTCGCGCCGACCGTCAACCTCCACCGCACCCCGCTGGGCGGCCGCCACTTCGAGGCGTACAGCGAGGACCCGTATCTGACGGGCGTGATCGGCACCGGTTACGTCCAGGGCGTGCAGTCCGGCGGCGTCGGCACGACCGTCAAGCACTTCGTCGCCAACGACGCCGAGACCGAACGCTTCACCGTCGACAACAGGATCGGCGCACGCGCCCTGCGCGAGCTGTACCTCGCGCCCTTCGAGGCGATCGTCGCGGGCGCCCACCCCTGGGGCATCATGACCGCGTACAACCAGGTCAACGGCGTGACGATGACCGAACACCGCTACCTCGTGAACGAGGTCCTGCGCGGCGAATGGGGCTTCGACGGCTGCAACGTCTCCGACTGGATGGCCGCCCGCTCCACCACCGGCGCCCTCGAGGGCGGCCTCGACGTCGCCATGCCGGGACCCCGCACCGTGTACGGCGAGCCGCTCGCCGCCTCCGTCCGCGCGGGGGAGGCCGAGGAGGGGGCGGTCGACGAGGCCGTCCGCAACGTCCTGCGCCTCGCCGCGCGTGTCGGCGTGCTCGAAGGCGCCGAGCCGGTCGTGACGGAGGCCCCCGCCGAGATCGACGGCGCGGCCCTGGCCCGCGAGATCGCCCGCCGCTCCTTCGTCCTCGTACGCAACGACAACCAGACCCTGCCGCTCAGCCGCTCCGCCGGCAGGATCGCCCTGATCGGCGCCGCCGCCCGCGACGCCCGCGTCCTCGGCGGCGGCTCCGCCACCGTCTTCCCCGCCCGTGTCGTCTCCCCGCTCGACGGCCTGGCCGCCGCCCTGCCCGAGGGCGCCCTCACCTACGCCGTCGGGGCCGACCCGAGCGACGAACTCGCCCCCGCCGACAAGGGGTTCGAGCTGTGCGCCCGCTGCCGGGACGTCAAGGGCACCGTCCTCGGCGAGGGCGGCCTGCCGTCCGGCCAGGTCCAGTGGATCGGCGACGACCTGCCCGAAGGCGTCACCCACGAGGCCATGGCGAGCGTCGAGGTCGTCGGCACGTTCACACCGCGCGAGAGCGGCGAGCACTCCTTCGGCACGCGCGGCCTCGGCGGCTTCACGCTCACGGTCGGCGGCCGGGTCCTCTTCGACGGAGTGCAGCGCGCGGACGCCGGGGCCGATCCGTTCGAGGCGTTCTTCGGCTCCCCGGTCGAACGCGGCACGGTGGCCCTCACCGAGGGCGAGCCCGTCGAGGTATCCCTGCTCCACCGGCTCGAAAGGAAGGCCGCTGCTCCGCTGCCCGGCGTCCTGTTCTCCCTCGTCCACCTCGGCCCGCGACGCGCCGACGACGAACTGATGTCCGAGGCCGTCGAGGCGGCGCGCGACGCCGACACCGCCGTCGTGGTCGTCGCCACCACCGAGCGCGTCGAGTCCGAGGGCTTCGACCGCCGGGACCTGAGGCTGCCGGGCCGCCAGGACGACCTGGTCCGCGCGGTGGCCGCCGCCAACCCCCGCACCGTGGTCGTCGTCAACTCCGGTGCCCCGGTGGAGCTGCCGTGGCGCGACGACGTCGCCGCGGTCCTGCTCGGCTGGTTCCCCGGCCAGGAGGGCGGCGCCGCCCTCGCCGACGTCCTACTCGGCGCCGAGGAGCCGGGCGGCCGACTCCCCACCACCTGGGGGGACCTCGCCGCCGCCCCCGTCACGGAAGTCACCCCGAGCAACGCCGAACTCGCTTACCGGGAGGGCGTGTTCATCGGCTACCGCGCCTGGGAGAGGGTGGGTGCCACGCCCTCGTACGCGTTCGGCCACGGCCTCGGCTACACCGACTGGACGTACGAGTCGCTCACGGTAGAGGGCACGACGGCCACGGTCCGCGTCCGAAACTCCGGGTGTCGCACGGGCCGTGAGGTCGTCCAGCTCTACCTGGCCCCCACCGAGCCCGACCCCGCCCGCCCGGCCCGCTGGCTCGCGGGCTTCGCGACCGTCGAGGCGGCGCCGGACGAGAGCGTCCGGGCCACCGTGGAACTCCCGCGCCGGGCCTTCGAGATCTGGGACGAGGTATCCAACTCGTGGGCTTACCAGGCGGGTTCCTACGAGGTCCAGGCGGGCCGCTCGGTCGCGGACCTGCGCTTGACCAGGGTGCTCAGGACCGCCCCGCAAGGGGCGCGGTGACGGAGGGGGTGCCCTCCGGCCTAGGCCGGAGGCTTGCGCGCGGTCACCTGCCGGTAGGCCAGCTCGGCCAGCCGCGCCTGGCCGTTCTTGCTGGGGTGGAACCAGTCCCAGTGGCTCAACTGGTCGCCGTCGAAGCGATAGTCGAACACCGCCCCGCCGTCGTACCGGCACCGCCGATCCTTCTCGCACACCTCTTCGAGCACGTCGTTGTACGCCACCACGCGGTCCTGCACCGACTCCCGCCGCTCGGACGCCTCGGCGCCCAGATCGTCCGGGTCGGCCAGCATGGCCGAGCAGATGCCCAGCTTCCACACCTGCTTGCCCAGCGCGTTCGTGCGCCCCTGCGACCAGAGCCGCTTCAGATCCGGCACCGACGACACGTACACCTGCGCCCTCGGCAGCGAGCGGCGCAGCGTGCGCATCGCCGCCTGGAAGTCCGCGCGGAACCGTGCGACCGGCGTCATCGCGGCGGGCGTCGAACGGCATGCGTCGTTGGCGCCCACCATCACCGTCACCAGCTCGGGGCGCTCCACGACGGCCCGCTCGACCTGTCCGGTCAGATCCGCCACCCGGGCGCCGGTCTTCGCGTGGTTCCAGCTGTGCGAGGCGGCCCGCTTCCCGAGCAGCCGGGTCGCGAGGCTCCGCACCTCGGCGTCCGTGCCGGTCGCCCACGAAGCCTCCGGGCAGTCGGAGAGGACCGAGCAGGCGTCGAAGCCGCGGGTGATGGAGTCGCCGATCGCCACCAGCGAGCGGGGCGTGGTGTCCCAGGCGGGGGTGGGCCTGGGGGACGGCTTGCTGTGCGCGGAGGGGCCGGGGGCCGAGGAGTTGCCCCCCTGTGCGTCACACGCCGTCAGCGACGCGGTTCCGAGGAAGGCCGCCGCCGCGAGAGCTGCGACGGTGCGCGAGCGGTGCCTGCGGTTCCGCATCCCCTGGTCCCCTCTGTCGTTCAACGTGGCGTCGTGCGCGCGGCCGGGGTTGCGCCCCGCCGGGTGAAAGGTCGGAGTTTCCCGGCCCCGGGACCGACGGTACGTCACCCTCCTTGCCCTGCCGCACGGTAGCCTCGCCCCGTAGCCGCCAGGCCACCGCTGTCACGGCGGCGACAGGCGGGTGATCCACCCGGTGACGCCCCGCTGCTGTGGTTCCGCTAAATTACATCACGTCACATCTGTCCCCTTTTCCCAGGTTTCTCTACCCTTTGGGGAAAATTGCTCGGCACGGGCGCGAGGCCGCTGGGGAAGGCGAACCTCGACCCACACTGGAGGTCCCGGTGACGACACGTGGAGTTCTGTACGTGCACTCCGCTCCGCGCGCGCTGTGCCCACACGTCGAGTGGGCCGTCGCGGGCGTACTCGGCGCGCGTGTGAGCCTCGACTGGATCAGGCAGCCCGCCGCGCCGGGCACCTGGAGATCCGAATTCTCCTGGAAGGGCTCGGTGGGCACCGCCTCCAAGCTCGCCTCCGCCCTGCGCGGCTGGTCCCTGCTGCGCTTCGAGGTCACGGCCGAGCCGTGCCCGAGCGCCGAGGGCGAGCGGTACAGCGCCACGCCCGACCTCGGCATCTTCCACGCCGTCACCGGCCTCCACGGCGACATCCTCATCCCCGAGGACCGCCTGCGCGCCGCCCTCGCCCGCTCGCAGCGCGGCGAGAGCGACCTGGAGGCCGAGCTGGCGAAGCTCCTCGGCAAGCCCTGGGACGACGAACTGGAACCCTTCCGGTACGCGGGCGAGGGCGCGCCGGTGCGCTGGCTGCACCAGGTCGTCTGATACCTCGTCCGGGTAACCCGAAGGGGCCCCCACCGCATGGTGGGGGCCCCTTCGGGTACGTACGACCGGGTCAGACGCTCCGGAACGCCAGGACCACGTTGTGGCCGCCGAAGCCGAACGAGTCGTTCAGCGCCGCGATGCGGCCCTCGGGCAGCGGGCGGGCCTCGTCGCGGATGACGTCAGCGTCGACCTCGGGGTCGAGGTTCTCGATGTTGATCGTCGGCGGGGCGATGCGGTGCTTGAGCGCGAGGACCGTGGCCACGGTCTCCACGCCGCCCGCGCCACCGAGCAGGTGACCCGTCATCGACTTGGTGCTGGCGATCGCCATGTGGTCGACGTCGTCGCCGAACGCCTTGCGCAGCGCCTTGATCTCGGCGACGTCACCCTGCGGGGTCGAGGTGGCGTGCGCGTTCACGTGCACGATCTCGGCCGGCTTGAGGTCCGTCGTGTCGATCAGGTTCTGCAGGGCCGCGGCGATGCCGTTGCCGGACGGCTCGGGCTGCGTGATGTGGTGCGCGTCGGCCGAGATGCCCTGGCCGACGGCCTCCGCGTAGATCTTCGCGCCGCGGGCCTTGGCGTGCTCCTCGGACTCCAGGACGATCACACCGGCGCCCTCGCCGAGCACGAAGCCGTTGCGGTCCGCGTCGTAGGGACGCGAGGCACCCTGCGGGTCGTCGTTGTTCTTGGACATCGCCATCATGTTGCCGAACGCGACGATCGGCAGCGGGTGGATCGCCGCCTCCGTGCCGCCCGCGACGACCACGTCGGCGCGGCCGGTGCGGATCATCTCGACCGCGTAGCCGATGGCCTCCGCGCCCGAGGCGCAGGCCGACACCGGGGTGTGGACGCCCGCGTGGGCGCCCAGCTCGATGCCGACGTTGGCCGCCGGGGAGTTGGGCATCAGCATCGGCACGGTGTGCGGGGAGACGCGGCGTACGCCCTTCTCCTTCAGCACGTCGTACTGGTCCAGAAGCGTGGTTACGCCGCCGATGCCGGAGGCGATGACCGCGCCGAGGCGGTGCGGGTCCACGGACGTGTCCTCGCCCGCCTTCGCGGTGTAGCCCGCGTCGGCCCAGGCCTCCTTGGCCGCGATCAGCGCGAACTGCGCCGAACGGTCCAGCTTGCGCGCCTGCGGGCGGGGAATGACCTCGCCCGGCTCCACGGCGATCTGACCGGCGATACGGACCGGCAGCTCGGCTGCCCAGTCCTGTTCCAGCGTGCTGACGCCGGAGCGGCCCGCGAGCAGGCCCTCCCACGTCGATGCTGCGTCGCCACCCAGCGGTGTGGTTGCGCCGATACCGGTGACGACCACGGTGCGATTGGTCGAGTTCACAGGAAATTTCTCCACGGTGTTGAGGGGATCAGCGGCGCCACCGCCGGGTGGCGACTGAGCAAAGGCCTGATCAGGCCTGGTGCTCCAGGATGTACTTGGTCGCGTCGCCGACCGTCTTGAGGTTCTTGACGTCGTCGTCCGGGATCTTGACGTCGAAGCGCTCTTCGGCGGCGACGACGACCTCGACCATGGACAGCGAGTCGACGTCCAGGTCGTCGGTGAAGGACTTGTCCAGCTGGACGTCCTCGACCGGGATGCCGGCGATCTCGTTCACGATCTCCGCGAGACCGGCGACGATCTCTTCCTGAGTGGCGGCCATGTTGGCGCTCCTTCGTATGTATCCAGAGGGGGTGGCATGTTCCCGGACCGGGTGATCCGGACGTGATGCCTAGGGGAGGGTAACGACCGTGGCGGCGTACACGAGACCCGCCCCGAAGCCGATGACGAGCGCGGTGTCGCCGCTCTTCGCCTCGCCGGTCGCCAGAAGCCGCTCCATCGCGAGCGGGATCGAGGCGGCCGAGGTGTTACCGGTGGTGCGCACGTCACGGGCGACCGTGACGTGTTCCGGCAGTTTCAGAGTCTTCACCATCGAGTCGATGATCCGCTCGTTGGCCTGATGCGGAATGAAGACATCCAGGTCGTCCGCGGTGATTCCGGCCGCGTCCAGCGCCTGCTGGGCGACCTTCGCCATCTCGAACACGGCCCAGCGGAACACCGCCTGGCCTTCCTGCGTAATGGCAGGGAACTTGTCGGGGGCGCCGTTGCGGTACGCCTCCCAGGACTCGGTCTGCTTGATCGTCTCGGCCTTGTCGCCCTCCGAGCCCCAGACCGTCGGACCGATCCTCGGCTCCTTGGAGGGGCCGACGACCACGGCACCGGCACCGTCACCGAACAGGAACGCCGTCGCGCGGTCGGTCAGGTCGGTGAGGTCGCTCAGCCGCTCCACGCCGATGACCAGGACGTACTCCGCCGAGCCGTCGGTGACCATACCCCTGGCCAGCGTCAGACCGTAACCGAAGCCGGCGCAGCCCGCGGAGATGTCGAACGCGGCGGGCTTGCCCGCGCCGATCTTGTCCGCGATCTCGGTCGCGATGGCCGGGGTCTGCTTGAAGTGCGAGACCGTCGAGACGATCACGCCGCCGATCTGCTCGGGCGTGATGCCCGCGTCGGCGATCGCCTTGCCCGCCGCCTCGATCGACATCGCGGCCACGGTCTCCTCGTCGGAGGCCCAGTGACGGGTGGCGATGCCCGAGCGGGAACGGATCCACTCGTCGGACGAGTCGATCGTCTCCAGGATCACCTCGTTCGGCACGACACGGGTGGGCCGGTAGCCGCCGACGCCCATGATCCGCGCGTACGGGGCGCCCTGACTGGGCTTGATCTTCGACATGCGCTACGGCTCCTTGTCTGTCGTCGGCTCAGGAATGCTCGGCGACGAGCGCGCGAGCCGCGTCGAGATCATCGGGGGTCTTCACCGCGAGCGTCTGGACGCCCTTCAGCGCGCGCTTGGCCAGGCCGGTCAGCGTGCCGCCGGGGCACACCTCGATCAGCGCGGTGACGCCCATCTCACGGAACGTCTCCATGCACAGGTCCCAGCGGACCGGGTTGGCGACCTGGCCGACCAAGCGCTCGATCACCTCGGCGCCGGTGGCCACGGCCTTGCCGTCGCGGTTCGAGACGTAGGTGAACCGCGGGTCGGAGAGGGCGAGACCGCCGGCGGCCTCCTCCAGCTGCGCCACCGCGGGAGCCATGTGGTGCGTGTGGAAGGCGCCCGCGACCTTGAGGGTTACGACCTTGCGCACGCCCTCCGGCTTGTCGGCCTCCAGAGCGGCGAGCTGGTCCTTGGTGCCGGCGGCCACGATCTGGCCCGCGCCGTTCACGTTGGCCGGGGTCAGGCCGAGCTTCTCCAGGTGCGGGACGGTGACCTCGGGGTCGCCGCCGAGCAGCGCCGCCATACCGGTCTCCGTGACCGCGGCGGCCTCGGCCATGGCGAGCCCACGCTTGCGTACGAGGCGCAGGGCGTCGTCGTCGGTGAGCACCCCCGCGTACGCGGCGGCCGTGATCTCACCCACGCTGTGCCCGGCGACCGCGCCCGGCGCGATGTCACCGAGTGCCGCGGCGGACAGCAGTCCGGCCGCCACGAGCAGCGGCTGCGCCACGGCGGTGTCGCGGATCTCGTCCGCGTCCCCTCGCGTGCCGTAGTGGGCGAGGTCGAGCCCGATGGCGTCCGACCAGGCGCCGAGGCGGTCTGCGGCGCCGGGGAGGTCGAGCCAGGGAGTCAGGAAGCCGGGCGACTGAGCGCCTTGGCCGGGAGCGACGAGTACGAGCACTCTCACACTCTCTCTTGTCGACGGCGTAAGCCGCCCGTGGGGACAGGGACGAAGAACGGCTGGGGGAATTGTAGGGGCCCGACAAAAGCCCTACGACTGGAGATCCCCGTCGGCCAGACGCCCCAGGATCAGCGCGATCCGGAGCGTGAACGCGGAGCGCACGTCGGAGGGCGACCAACCGGTGACGTCAGTCACACGTCGAAGCCGGTAGCGCACGGTGTTGGGGTGCACGAAGAGCATCCGGGCGGCGCCTTCGAGGCTGCTCGCCTGCTCCAGATAGACGCTCAGCGTCTCCAGGAGCGCGGAGCCCGCCTCCTCCAACGGTCTGTAGATCTCCTCCACCAGCTGATCGCGGGCGGCCGGATCCCCTGCCATGGCGCGCTCGGGCAGCAGATCGTCCGCGAGGACGGGCCGCGGAGCGTCCTGCCAGGCGGCACTCGCCTTGAGCCCGGCCGCCGCGGCCTGCGCGGAACGGGTGGCCGCCAGCAGGTCGGGCACGATCGGCCCCGCCACCACCGGCCCGGCGGCGTACGGCCCGATCAGTGCCTTGGCCACGGCCATCGGATTGTTGTTGCCGCCCGCGATGACGACCAGCCGGGTGCCGAGGACACCGGTCAGGACCTGGAGCTTCGCGTGCCGGGCGGCCCGCCGGATGGCCTCGACGGTCAACTCGCTGTCGCCGTCCGGCGCCGTACCGAGGACCACGCAGACGTGCTCGGGGGAGTTCCAGCCGAGCGCGGCCGCCCTGCTGACGGCCCCCTCGTCGGCCTCACCGGAGAGCACCGCGTTCACCACGAGCGATTCGAGGCGGGCATCCCAGGCACCGCGTGCCTCGGCGGCCTGCGCGTACACCTGCGCGGTGGCGAAGGCGATCTCACGGGCGTAGACGAGCAGCGCCTCACGGAGGACGGATTCGTCTCCCGGAGCAGCGACCTCGTCGATCGCCGACTCCATCACCTCGATCGTTGTACGCACCATCTCCACGGTCTGCCGCAGGGTGATCGCCCTGGTCAGCTCGCGGGGGGCGGTCCCGAAGACGTCCGTGGAGATGGCCTGGGGGGCGTCCGGATGCCGGAACCACTCGGTGAACGCGGCGATACCGGCCTGCGCCACCAGACCGATCCAGGAGCGGTTCTCCGGCGGCATCGCCCGGTACCAGGACAGCGTCTCGTCCATGCGTGCGATGGCCTGCGCCGCGAGGCTCCCTGACGACTTCTCCAGGCGCTTCAGGGTCGCGGTGTGCGCGTGAGGGGTGCGGCGGTCCTGCCGGGGCCCGGCTCCTGGCTCCGGGTGGGACCCGGGCGGGATACCCGGCTGGGACTCCTGGTGGGCTTCGTTCGCTGAGGGTTCGGGCACGGGGACAAGACTGCCTTATCGGGGCGGGGACATGCGGTGCCGGGGCCAGGGCCGACCCCGTGGATCGGGCCGCGCCCGGGGCGACGGCCGCCTTCTGCCCCCTCCGCCCCGCGTCCCGAGACATGCACAGGACCCCGCTCCCCAGCCCGCCGGACAGGCCCTAACGTGGAGGCGTGATAGACGTACGGCGCTCCGGCGACCGGTACCGCGGCGGGGAGGCGGCGGACGGCATCGAGTCCTTCCACGCCTTCTCCTTCGGGCCCCACTACGACCCCGACAACCTCCGCTTCGGCGCGATCCTGGCCTGCAACGAAGAGCGCCTCGCGCCCGGCGCGGGCTTCGACGAACACCCGCACAGCCACACCGAGATCGTCACCTGGGTCGTCGAGGGTGAACTCACCCACCGCGACTCGACGGGCCACGCATCCCTGGTCCGCCCGGGCGATGTCCAGCACCTGTCCTCGGCGGGCGGCGTCCGCCACGTGGAACGCAACGACGGCGACGCCCCTCTCGTCTTCGTCCAGATGTGGCTCGCCCCGCTCTCCCCGGGCGGCGACCCCGCCTACACGGTCGTCCACGGAATCGCCGACTCCACCCCGTACGAGATCCCCGGGGCGGGGGCCCTGCTCCACATCCGACGCCTGGCCCCGAACGAACGCACCGCCCTACCGGACGCCCCGTTCACCTACCTCCACGTGGTGCGCGGCGAAGTACGGCTGGGGGACGAGCGCTTGAGCGCGGGCGACGCGGCGCGGGTCACGGGCGAGACAGACCGGGACCTGGAGGTCGTGGCCATCGCGGGGGAGGCCGCGGAGGGGGAGGTCGTGGAGGGCGCGGCGGCCACGGCGGGGGAGACCACAGCGGGGGAGGGCGTGGCGGCGGTCGAGCTGCTGGTGTGGGAGATGTCGAGCGGGTAGCCGTCCTTCACGGCTCCGCGTGCCGAGCGGGCAGCCGTTCTCTTCACAGCCCCGCGTGCCGAGTGGGCAGCCGTCCCTTCACAGCTCCGCGAGCACCGCGTCGGTGAAGGGCGGCCAGACCTCCACGGCCCAGGGCCCGAAGGGTCGGTCGGTGAGGGCCACACAAGCCGCCCCGGCGTCCGGGTCGATCCACAGGAACGTCCCGGCCTGCCCGAAGTGCCCGAACGTCCGCGGCGAAGACGAACTCCCCGTCCAGTGCGGCACCTTGGAGTCCCGGATCTCGAATCCGAGCCCCCAGTCGTTGGGATTCTGATGCCCGTATCCCGGCAGCACGCCCTTCAGCCCCGGATACGTCACCGTCATCGCCGCCGCCACCGTCCGCGCGTCCAGCAGCCGAGGCGCCTGCACCTCCGCGGCGAACTTGACGAGGTCGTCGACCGTGGACACCGCGTCCTTGGCGGGCGAACCGCCCCCCTCCAGCGCGGTGGCGGTCATCCCGAGCGGCTCCAGCACCGCCTGCCGCAGATACTCCGCGAACGGAATGTCCGTCGCCTTGGCGATGTGATCACCGAGAACTTCGAACCCCGCGTTGGAGTACAGCCGCCGCGTCCCCGGCGCCGACGTCACCCGGTGCTCGTCGAAGGCGAGCCCACTGGTGTGCGCGAGCAGATGCCGAACCGTCGACCCTTCGGGACCGGCGGGCTCGTCCAGCTCGACCGCTCCCTCTTCGTAGGCGACCAGCACCGCGTACGCCGCGAGCGGCTTGGTGACCGAGGCGAGGGCGAAGCGCCGGTCCGTCGGCCCATGCGCCCCGACGACAGTCCCGTCCGCGCGGACGACAGCGGCGGCAGCCGTGGGAACCGGCCAGGTCTCGATCATCGCCAAGCTCTGCATGCCCACGAGCCTAATTCCTCCCTGGAACCATCAGTGACTTCGGGTGGAGGACGCCAGTGACTGTCGCCGGTGACTGCACCCCTAATCCACTTGGCCCCCCTAATCCACTTGCTTGGAGCGCACTCCAAGGTCATAGCGTGTGGAACATGACGGTGATGGAGACCACGCCCGCCCCACCCCGCCTCGCACCCGGGTCCGCCCGCTGCGACTCGGTACCGTCCGGGCCCCCGCGCCCGGACGGTCAGGACCACTACACGATCAGCGAGGTCGCCGCCTTCACCGGCCTCACCGCGTACACCCTGCGCTGGTACGAGCGGATCGGCCTGATGCCCCACATCGACCGCTCCCACACGGGCCAACGCCGCTACCGCAACCGTGACCTGAACTGGCTCGCCTTCGTCGGCAAGCTCCGTTTGACCGGGATGCCCGTGGCGGACATGGTCCGATACGCGGAACTGGTGCGCGAAGGCGAGCACACCTTCACCGAGCGCCAGGAACTCCTGGAGCGGACCCGGCACGACGTCCGTACCCGCATCGCGGAGCTCCAGGACACCCTCGCCGTCCTCGACTACAAGATCGACACATACGCGGGCGCCCGCAAGGCGTCGGAGAGGCTCTGAACACTGATGACGGTTGAGAACACGTACGGCGAGATCGCCGCGGCCCGGCTCGGCACCCACGGCCCCGAGGTCGGTGTCCAGGGCCTCGGCTGCATGGGCATGAGCTTCGCCTACGGCCCGACCGACGCCGAGGAGGCCCGCGCCACCCTGGACCGCGCCCTCGAACTGGGCGTGACCCTCTACGACACCGCCGACGTCTACGCCATGGGCGAGAACGAGAAGTTCCTCGCTCCTTTCCTCAAGGCGCACCGTGACGAGATCGTCCTCGCCACCAAGTTCGCCCTGGCCATCGACCCGGACAATCCGACGAAGCGGCGTATCGACAACTCTCCCTCCTACATCCGATCCAGCGTCGAAGCCAGCCTGCGCCGTCTCGGCACCGACGCCATCGACCTCTACTACATGCACCGCCGCGACCCGGACGTTCCCATCGAGGAGGCGGTCGGCGCGATGGCCGACCTCGTCACCGAGGGCAAGGTCAAGCACCTCGGCCTGAGCGAGGTCACCGGCGACGAACTGCGTGCCGCCCACGCCGTCCACCCCATCGCCGCCCTCCAGTCCGAGTGGTCGCTCTTCAGCCGCGACATCGAGCGGGGCGTGGTCCCCGCGGCCGCCGCGCTCGGCGTGGCGCTCGTGCCCTACTCCCCGCTCGGCCGTGGCTTCCTCACCGGCGCGTTCGTCAACGCCGACAAGGAGCTGGGCGAGGACGACTTCCGCCGCCAGCAGCCCCGCTTCACGGGTGCCAACGCCACCGCCAACGCAGCCCTCCTGGCCCCCGTCCGCACGGTCGCCGAAGCCCATGGCGCGAGCCTCGGCCAGGTCGCCCTGGCGTGGGTGCAGCAGCAGTCCGCGGTCCACGGGCTGCCTGTCGTCCCGATCCCCGGCACCCGCAAGCGCGTCCGCGTCGAGGAGAACACCGCGGCCACCCGCATCACCCTCTCCGACGAGGAACTCGCCCTGCTCGACCCGATCGCCGCCGACGTCGCGGGCGACCGTTATGCCGACATGACCTTCACCTCGGCGGGCCGGGAGTAGCCAGGCCGGGTCCGCTGGCCGGGCCCCCGGCCGGGCCGTGAGCCAAGCTCTGGGTGGGGCTCCGGCCCGGCCGCGGGCGGGGCCCTGGGTGGGGCTCTGGCCGGGTCCGGCCGGGTCCGGGTGCCTTTTCGGGCCTCTGGCCTGGCTACTCCCAGGCGGGGTGCTCAGCGGGGCCCGGCACCCGGTGACGCCCCGGCCCTTCACGTGGGACCTTTCACACGGCTCCCGCCCTTCACGCGAGACCCAGGGCGAAGACCGCGAATCCGGCCGCCAGGAGTCCGGCGAGGGCCCGTCGCGCGTGGCTCGCGCGCTTCCACGGGGTTTCGAAGCCCCGGGCGTAGCGGCCTATCAGCACCAGCAGCGCCGCGATGAGCGGAAGCCAGGCGAGCCGCGCGGCTATCCAGCCCAACGTGTCGGGGCTCATCGTCAGCCCCGGCACCGCGCCGAGGAACGAGCCGGGCACCGCCGCGGCGAGCAGTGCCGTCTGGTGCCAGCACAGGATCGTCATCGCCGACAGGTTGACCACGACGACCGGCGCCCACAGTCCCGGCCTGCGCAGCAGTCGGCCGATGCGGTCCCGCAACAGGACCGCCGCGCCACTCTGCACGGCGGCGAGGGCGAGGACCAGCAGGGACGGCGGATGTGAGTTCGTCCGGGCCTCGCCGGGGATGCCGACCATCGACACCGGATAGTGGAAGGCGAGGAGCAGCGCGGAGAACAGAGCCGAGCCCCCGACGAGCAACAGCCAGGCCCCACGCTTTCCCAGCCTCTTCTCGCCCCAGGAAACGCCCAGTTGGTAGGCGAACAGCCAACCCGGCAGCAGATTCAGCAGGGAAAGCCAGGAGGGCATGGCGTGTGCGAAGGGGCCGTAGCGCAGAAAGTCGACGACGGCGACCGCCCCCAGCAACGGCACCGCGGACCAGGCCCCCAGCCGCTCCGCCGCGCGTATGCACCAGGGGGTGAGCGCCGTGATCGCCATGTAGACGCCCACGAACCACAGGGGCTGGATGACCAGGGTGGACGCCGTGCGCAGTGTCGTGCCCGGCACCCCCAGTCCGTACAGCACCGGGATCAGCGCGGCCCAGACCGCCGTGACCCCGAGGACCGGTCGCCCGAGCCGAGCGACGCGCCCGCGCAGCCAGCCACCGGTCGACTCACCGCGTGCCACCGCCCTGCGGTACGACAGCGTGGAGGCGTAGCCGCCCACGAGGAAGAAGATGCCCAGCATCTGGAGCACCCAGCTGACCGGTGCGAAGAATCCGAACGAGGCCAGCGGGCTCGCGTTGCGCAGCGCGCCTTCGTCGTCGACGGTGAAGCCGCCCAGGAGCCAGTGCCCGGTCGGCACGGCGAGCAGCGCCAGGGCGCGCAGCCCGTCTATGGCCCGGTCGCGGTGGGGCGGTGTCCTGCTGTCGATGGCGGACGCCGCGCGGCGCAGTCCGCTCAGGGCGGGGAGGCTCATGTGCGTGCTCCGATGGTTCGGGTGCCGTCGGTGGAGTCGCCCCCGCCCGCGATACGGGCGAAGGCCCGCAGGGAGTCCGTGCCCGGGGCGAAGTAGCCGGTGTGGCCCTTTGCTTGCTCGGCCGGGACGCGCCGGGCTCCGAAGCCGGGTGCGGTCGGATCCTCGCCGTGGCCGAGCCCGAACAGCTCGACGTTCGGCACCTTGCCGATCCAGTCGCTGTCGTCCCGGGCGGCCCAGACCCGCGCGCCGGTGTTCAGGTCGGCCACGCTGTCCGCCCGCATACCGGGGGAGCCGAGCACCACCAGGTCGGTCGCGGCGAGTCGCGGAGCGGCCAGGCCGCACACCACCGAGCCGTAGCTGTGGCAGAACACGGCGGGCCGCGGGGCACCGGACGCCGTCAGACCCTGCGTGAAGCGCGCGAGGCGTGGGGCCCCTGCCTCGGCGAGCCGGCCGGTGGCGGCGTCGGTGCCGAGGCCGACCGGCGTGGTGTATCCCACCCAGGCCACCACGGCGGTGCGGTCGCCGGCCGCCGCGTAGAGGGAGCGGCCCATCCCGGCGGGCGTGCCGTACTTGTCCTTGGCGCGGTCGAAGGTGCTCAGGTCGATGTCGGAGCCCGGCACCACCACGGATACGTGTTCGGCCCGCTCCAAGTCGCCGTAGACTTCGGCGACTTGCCCTCGGCCTCTTGGGTCGAAGGCGAGTATGTGGCGGCCTGGGGAGAGCAGCTCGCCGTAGCGGACGACCAAGGCGCGGGCGCGTTCGCGTTCCTGCGCGGTGAGGTCGGGGTCGGTCGATCGGGCACGCTCGCGTGCTCGCTCGGCGCGCAGAAAGCGCGAGTTGGCCTCGTATCGAAGAGTAGTCGGGGCTCCGTCGAGATTGCCGACGACCGAGGGATGTCGCTCCATCAGCTCGTGGCGTCGGGTGTCGCTCAGCGCGTCGAAGAACTCGGCCACGCGAGCGGGAGAGGCGGTCGCGGGGTCCGGCAGGCGCACCCCCAGACCATCGTCCGCGCGCCAGGAACTCGTGCCCGGTGGTGGGCCCGTGAGCGGCTGCTGCTCATTGCCGGTGGTCCAGCCCGCCGTGCCGGCCACGACCGTCGTCGTGAGCGCGGCGGCGACCAGCGCCCTCTTGCTCCGTACCTTCCATGACCGAAGCCGCATGGCCGGTCTCCCTCCCCGCTTCGTGGCGCGCTGTGGCCTGACGAAGCGAAAGGTAGGAAGAAGGTGTGTCGCCGCACGTCACACCGCGGAGCCAACTCTCAGGTGCTACCGGGGTATGCGGTGGTGATACCGAGGTAGGGGGTGGCCTACTGCCCGCCGGGCGTGACCAGCCCCGACTCATAGGCGAAGATCACGGCCTGGGCGCGGTCCCGCAGGTCCAACTTGTTGAGCACACGTCCGATGTGGGTCTTCACCGTCTGCTCGGCAAGGACCAGGCGCTCGGCGATCTCCTGGTTGGACAGGCCGCGCGCGATCAGGACCAGTACCTCGGTCTCACGCGGCGTGAGGCCGTTCAGCCGAAGGGACTGGTCCTTGCGCGGTGCGGGGCGCTGCTTCGCGAACTCCGCGATCAGGCGACGCGTCACCGACGGGGCGAGCAGCGCCTCGCCGGACGCCACGACGCGGACGGCCGAGATCAGATCGGCAGGCGGCGCATCCTTGAGCAGGAAGCCGGAAGCACCGATGCGCAGCGCCTCGTATACGTAATCGTCCGCGTCGAAGGTGGTGAGCATGAGCACCTTCGGCAGGTGCACCACTCCCCGCGGCGGGTCCAACAGGGCGCGGGCCGCGGCGAGTCCGTCCATCTCCGGCATGCGGACGTCCATGAGGACCACGTCGGGGTGCGTGGTGCGGCTGACCTCGACGCCCTTCCTGCCGTCCGGCGCCTCACCCACGACGTCGATGTCGCTCTGCGCCGCCAGCAGGGCGGCGAACCCCGCCCGCACCATGGCCTGGTCGTCGACGATGATCACGCGAATGGTCATGCGGTGGCGGAGTCCTTCGGGAGCAGGGGGAGTCGGGCGGCCACGCGGAAGCCGCCGTCGGGCAGCGGCCCGGCATCGACCGTGCCGCCGACCAACCGTACGCGCTCGCGCATGCCCACAAGCCCGTGGCCCGTACCGCTGCTCTCCAGCGGGGCGGGCGGCTCCGTGGACGGGCCGTTGACCACGAGGATCAAAAGATGGTTGTCGTCCAGACTGACCGTGATCCTGGTCCGTGCCCCGGGTGCGTGACGCATCACGTTCGACAGGGCCTCCTGGACGATGCGGTAGGCGGACAGATCCACGGCCGGTGACACCTCGGCCAGCTGGGTGAGGATCGCCAGCTCGGGGCGTGACAGGTCGATCGGTATGCCCGCCCGCACCGTGGCCTCCACCAGGTGCGGCAGCCGGTCGAGACCGGGCTGTGGTGCCCGCTCGCCGGGCACACCCTCGCTGCGCAGCACGGCGAGCAGCCGCCGCATCTCGGTGAGGGACTCCCGGGCGCTCGCCGCTATGCTCCCGAACTCCTCGCGCGCGGCGTCGGGGAGGCCGTCGAGTCGGTAGGGCGCGGAGTCGGCCTGGACTGTGATCACCGACATGTGATGGGCGACGACGTCGTGCAACTCGCGGGCGATACGGGCCCGTTCCTCCAGCAGGGTGCGCTGGGAGCGCTCTGTCTCGCTGATCGTCTCCTGCTCGACGAGCCTGCGCCGGGCGTCCCCGCGCTCGCGCAGCAGCGCGCCGAGCAGCAGTACGGCCCCGCTCAGCACGATCAGCAGCACGCCGGTGTCCTGGCTCCCTTCGCCGCGGAACGCCCCGAGCACCAGCCCGGCGACCACCGTGACCAGCCAGACCCCGAGGAGGGTGCGGCGGCTCTCCCGCAGGGACAGCGCACAGCAGAGCACCAGATACCCCACGATGATCATGGGGGTCCAGGGGGCGAGGCGGCCGGGATCCGCGGTCATCGTGGCGATCGCGCCGATGACGTCCGCGACGATGACGATCCACCACGCGGGCAACGGCCGGGTGACCGCGAGGAACAGAGGCGCGGACTGGGCCACTCCCAGAGCCCCCGCCAGGCCGCCACCCACCCCGTAGTCATTCGTCAGCACCTGGACGGTGACCGGGATGAGGACGATGACGAAGCCCAGTGCGAGCAGGTGGGGCAGCATCCGAACCCAGCGTTTGGGGGCGTCCGCCAGCAGCGGCTCGGTCGAGCCCGCGGGTGTCGAGAGCGAGGCCCCCGCCGTCCGCAGGCCGTCCACGACCGCCGCGGTCGCGCGCCGGAGGCCGGCCCCGCGGCCCCCCGGCTCGGAGGCCGGGCGGCGGGGCTCTTGGTCAGGGGGTGTCTTCGCGCTGCTCATGGCCTGATCAGCGTAGGCACGAAGCCCCCGTCGCGACGTCATACCGGGGAGCCGGACCTCACCTCATACCCAGGTATCACCGGCCCCTCCGCAGGCCCCTCGGCGGCGCGGATCACAGCTCCGCCAGCAGCTCGGCCTTCTTCGCCGTGAACTCGTCGTCCGTGAGCAGGCCCGCCTGGTGCAGGTCCCCCAGGTGCCGGATGCGGTCCGCGATGTCCGCCGGGTCGCGCCGGACGGCCGGTGCCGACGTGGCGCCGACACCGTCGGACGTCAGTGCGGGGCCGCTGGCACGTACCGCTGCGAGGACCGACGCGGCGAACGGCAATGACTCGTGGACCGGCCCGTATCCGAGCCCGAAGACCACGGCTGCCGGATCCTGGTCGGCCTGCGCGGGCTGCGCCACGGGAGTCTCTCGGCGCAGGAGCCGCAGGTGGCCCTCGAAGACCTCCGGCGAACGCCATTCGATGCCGCTCAGGTCCGAGACGGGGAAGCTCTGGTCACCGGCCTTCCACTTCGCCGACGAGGCGCCCGTCCAGAACCACCGGAAGGACACCAGCTTGCCGTCGAAGGAGGCCTTGCCGTCGTATGCCTTGAACTGCAGCGGCGCCTCGGGGGCGGCCACCAGATAGCGGTCGGTAGGGCCGCCGTCGTCCCTTGTGATCTGTGCCCGCAGCTCATCCGCGTAGTACTCGGCGAGCGTCTCCCGCTCCGCGGGCAGCACCAAGCGGTACGGGTCGCAGCCGTCCTTCAGCTGGCCCGCCGCCGCCTCCATCAGAGGATCGGCGCCCGGTCTTGGCACGGCATGCAGAACGACGGTCCCGCGTTTGCCGGGAGAGAGTGTCACCGCTGCGATCGCCTCATGCGGGATACGCCGTTCACCGAGCGCTTGGTAGAGCCTCGGCGTGCGGATTCCCCGTTCGAAGCGGATGAGCACGGAGTCGGACTCGAACTCCCAGGCGGCGTGAAATCCGGCCAGTACATCACCCATGCGGCTTATCGTAGGCGGCACACGCCTCTCCGTCCCTCCTGCGGCGGGCCGCTGTTTCGTTGATTTCTACGCGCGTCGGGCCGCCGCCTCGCCGGAAATGTTCTTCCGGCAGGCGTCATCCGCACTCGCGCACCGCACTCCGTGGTACGCGCCGGTGCCGATCTCGGCGAAGTTGCGCAGGCTCTCCGTGCCCGGCTCGAAATAGCCGGTGTGCCCCGTGGCGCCCGCAGCCGAGAGCACGCGCGCGCCGAAGCCGCCGGACACCGGGTCGGCACCATGGCCGAGCCCGCCCACCTCCATGTACGGCACATCTTGAATCCAGTCGTCGCTGTCCCGTGCGGCCCAGATCCGAGCCGTCGTACCCAACTGCGACGCCCGGTCGGCGCGCATGCCGGGGCTTCCCGCGACCGCGATGTCGGTGACCCGCCGGGGCAGCGTCCGCGCGGCTACACCGCACACCACGGAACCGTAGCTGTGGCAGTACAGCGCGACCGGGGAACGCCCGGGGAGCGCTCGCACCATGGAGTCGAGCCGCACGGCGCCGCTCTCGGCGCGCATGGACGTGGCCGCGTCCACGCCGATCCCCGCGGGCGCGGTGTAGTCGGCCCAGGCGATCACGGCGGTACGCGCGCGTGGGTTCACGGAGCGCTCCTCGCGGTACAGCGCCTTCGCCATGCCCACCGGCGCCGAGTACTTGCGGAACGTCCGCTCGAAGGTCAGCACATTGGTGTCGACGCCGGGCACCACGACGGAGACGCGGCGGGCCTTGTCGAGGTCTCCGAAGACCTCTGCCATGCGCCCGGCACCCATGGGGTCGAAGGCGAGGACCTGGCGCTCCGGTCGCATCATGACCCCGAAGCGCTTCATTCTGCGCTCGGCCTCCTGCTGCCCCACTGGGGAGAGGCGTTCGTCGTGCATGCGTTCCCGCTCGATCTTGCGGGCCTGTGCCAGGGCGATGCGGTTCGCGCGATAACGCAGCTCGGTGGGCGCGCCGTTCATGTTGCCGACCGCGAGGGGATAGCGGCGGGCGAGCCGGTCGCGCTGCTGCTTGTCGAGCGAGGCGAAGAAGTGGGTGAGCCGAGCGGCGGGAGCATCGGGGTCGGGCAGCGCGTGCCCGTCGATGTTCCCCCGCTCCCAGGCGGAGAGCGCGGCCTCGAGAGGCGACGATTCGCCCGCGTTGTTGCGTACGGCGGTCCAGCCCGTGGTCGCCAGCATGACGAACACGACGGCCAGCGCAAGCAGAGCGCGCCAGGCGTTGAGTTGAGGGGATGAGTCGAAGGAAGTCACTGCGGAACACCCTAGGAGAACCCTGACGCATACCGTGCATCGCGTGACGCGGATCACGTTTCCGTAGGGGCAATTGAGGCACAGCGGGCGCGTCTTGTGTATGTCGTCACGCTCTGTAGGTGGAACACGTGTGCGGCGCGAGGCCCGAACGTGACCCACCGTGGCTGCATTGTCGCTCAGGGTGGGAGCGAATTGTGTTGATTACGCCGCCTTCGGTGAGGGCCGGTCGCCGGGTGACGACCAAAGTCAGGGAAAGCCCCTCAGGGGCATTCCGGGGGGCTTTCGCCTATCCGGGTGACGCACATTCGTACCCCTTCCGATGGCGCGGTCGGACGGTCCAGAGTTCATGCAGGAGCTCCGCACGACGCGGACAACTCAGCCATACGACACGGGGGTTGAAGCACATGCGTACGACCATGCCCACGACCATCACGGCCGCCGCGATCGCCGCACTCATCGCGGTGATCCTCTCACCCACGCACACCGTGGCCGCGGCTCCACCGACGTCCGGCGGATGCGGGCCCGGTGAGCTATGCCTCTGGGAGAAGAAGCAGTTCAAGGGTGCTCGCCACACGTACGAATTGGCCAATATCGACATCGAGAGCTGTATCGCGCTGCCGGAGGGGGGCAGCGCGCAGGCTCTCGCCAACCGAACAGGCCGGCCCGTCACCACGTACCAATCCGCGAAGTGCGCCGAGACCGGCGAGTTCAACACCTACCCGGGCAGCGGCACATGGGCGCCCGAATCCCCATATCGCGTACGGGCTTTCAAGGTCTGGGAAAGCTGAATGGGGGTACTCGTGGATTCGAGCCCGAACCGGCCGGCCCCGAACCGGTCGGCTAGGTCAAGGAGCAGATGATGGCGGGCTTTGGACGCATGACGCGCAAGTACCCCCGCTCACGCGGCCGTACGTGGTCGCGGAGCGGGCCGGACCGCGCGATACCCGAGTCGTCGGGCTCATATGAGTAGTTCCTCGGGCTCATATGGCCAGTTCTTCTGGCTCATATGGACAGCCGGGGCGAACGCGATAAACGGCACGCTCCGAGCTGAGGGGCGACCCACCCCGGCTCAGGGCATCCCCGTCCCGCCGAGTGCTTCCGTCCCTCGGGCGGCGGCCTCGGCGGACGTGGGGCCGGGCACCACGCCCACCGAGGCCGAACCCGGCCCCGACAGAGCCGTCACCTGCGCCCGCAGCGCCCTCACCTCGGCCGTCAACGCCTCGATCGCGGCCGTCTGGCGCCGCTCCTCGACATCGTCCTTCTCGAAGCGCGAGATGAACCACGCCGCGATGTTCGCGGTGACCACACCGAGGAGCGCGATGCCCGACAGCATCAACCCGACCGCGAGCACCCTGCCGAGCCCCGTCGTCGGAGCGTGATCGCCGTAGCCGACCGTCGTCATCGTGGTGAAGGACCACCACACCGCGTCACCGAGCGACTTGATGTTCCCGTTCGGTGAATCCCGCTCCACGGAGAGAACCGCCAATGAGCCGAACATCAACAGACCCACCACCGACCCCACGACATATGTCGTCAGCGTGATCTGCGGAGCCATGCGGGCGCGCCGGCCGACGAGCATCAGCGTGGAGACGAGCCGCAGCAGCCGCAACGGCTGAATCATCGGAAGGATCACAGCGCACAGATCGAGCCACTGAGTGCGGACGAACTGCCCGCGACGATCGGAGAGGAGGAGACGTACGAGGTAATCCAGGGCGAAAGCGCCCCAGACGATCCACTCCACGATTGTGCAGGCTCTCGTCACGGTCCGGCTCGCGTCGGGCATGACGATCGGCACAGCGTAGGCGAGGGCGAACGCCACTGCGAGGGTGAGGAGCGGACGTTGGGTGCGGCGTTCCCAGCGGCTCTGCGCCGGTTGTTCCTTCATGGGCGCATCGTAGGAAACGCCGGAGGGCGACGGGTCCCATGGACCCGCCGCCCTCCGGATGAGACACGAGCCGACATCAGGGCAACGCGTGCGCTGATGTCGGGACGATGTGTCTCTTACGTCAGGGCTATGCGTCGCCCCCGGCCGCACCGGGGTCGGCCGCCGTGACGTCGAGGAGCTGGTAGCGGTCGATCGCCTGCTTCAGGACGGAGCGGTCGACCTTCCCCTCGCGGGCCAGCTCGGTCAGCACGCCGACCACGATCGACTGGGCGTCGATGTGGAAGAACCGGCGGGCCGCGCCACGCGTGTCGGCGAAGCCGAAGCCGTCCGCGCCGAGCGACTGGTAGGTGCCGGGCACCCAGCGGGAGATCTGGTCGGGGACGCTCCGCATCCAGTCGGAGACGGCCACGAACGGGCCCTCGGCGCCGGACAGCTTCTGCGTCACGTACGGGACGCGCTGCTCCTCCTCGGGGTGCAGGAGGTTGTGGCGCTCCACGTCCACGGCCTCGCGGCGCAGCTCGTTCCAGGAGGTCGCCGACCAGACGTCCGCCTTCACGTTCCACTCCGAGGCGAGGATCTGCTGGGCCTCGACCGCCCACGGGACCGCGACACCGGAGGCGATGATCTGGGCGGGGATGGCGCCCTGCTCGCCCGACTTGAAGCGGTAGATGCCCTTGAGGATGCCCTCGACGTCCACGTTGTCCGGCTCGGCCGGGTGCTGGATCGGCTCGTTGTAGACGGTGAGGTAGTAGAAGACGTCCTCGCTGTCGGCGCCGTACATCCGGCGCAGGCCGTCCTTGACGATGTGCGCGATCTCGTAACCGAAGGCCGGGTCGTAGGCGACACAGCCCGGGTTGGTCGAGGCGAGCAGTTGCGAGTGGCCGTCGGCGTGCTGGAGGCCCTCGCCGGTCAGCGTCGTGCGGCCGGCGGTCGCGCCGAGGACGAAACCGCGCGCCAGCTGGTCGGCCATCTGCCAGAACTGGTCGCCGGTGCGCTGGAAACCGAACATCGAATAGAAGACGTACACGGGGATCAGAGGCTCCCCGTGGGTGGCGTAGGCCGAACCGGCGGCGATGAGGGACGCCGTGCAGCCCGCCTCGGAGATGCCGTCGTGCAGCATCTGACCCGTGGGGGACTCCTTGTACGCGAGGAGGAGTTCGCGGTCCACGGCCTCGTACTGCTGGCCGAGCGGGTTGTAGATCTTCGCGCTCGGGAAGAAGGCGTCCATGCCGAAAGTGCGGTACTCGTCGGGGGCGATCAGCACGAAGCGCTTGCCGATCTCCTTGTCCCGCATGAGGTCCTTCAGGATGCGGACGAACGCCATGGTGGTGGCGATCGACTGCTGACCCGAGCCCTTCTTCGCGGCCGCGTACGCCTTGTCCTCGGGAAGCTGGAGGGGCTTCGCGCGCACGACGCGGGTCGGGACGTAGCCGCCGAGGCCCTGGCGGCGGTCGTGCATGTACTGGATCTCTTCCGAGTCCCGGCCCGGGTGGTAGTACGGCGGGGCGCCGCTCTCCAGCTGCTTGTCCGTGATCGGGATGTGCAGACGGTCGCGGAAGCGCTTCAGGTCGTCGACCGTCAGCTTCTTCATCTGATGCGTGGCGTTGCGGCCCTCGAAGTTCGGGCCGAGGGTCCAGCCCTTGACCGTCTGGGCGAGGATCACCGTCGGCTGGCCCTTGTGGGCCTTGGCCGCAGCGTAGGCCGCGTAGACCTTCTTGTGGTCGTGACCGCCGCGGCCCAGGTGCAGGATCTGCTCGTCGGTCATGTTCTCGACCATGGCGCGCAGGCGGTGGTCGTCGCCGAAGAAGTGCTCGCGGATGTAGGCGCCGGTCTCGGTCGCGTACGTCTGGAACTGGCCGTCGGGGGTGGTGTTCAGCTTGTTGACCAGGATGCCGTCCCGGTCCTGGGCGAGCAGCGGGTCCCAGCTGCGGTCCCAGACGAGCTTGATGACGTTCCAGCCGGCGCCGCGGAACTGCGACTCCAGCTCCTGGATGATCTTGCCGTTGCCGCGCACCGGGCCGTCGAGGCGCTGGAGGTTGCAGTTGACGACGAAGGTGAGGTTGTCCAGGCCCTCGCGGGCGGCGATGGAGAGCTGGCCGAGCGACTCGGGCTCGTCCATCTCGCCGTCGCCGAGGTAGGCCCAGACGTGCGACTTGGAGGTGTCGGCGATGCCGCGCGCCTCCATGTAGCGGTTCATCCGCGCCTGGTAGATCGCGCCGAGCGGGCCGAGGCCCATGGAGACGGTCGGGAACTCCCAGAAGTCCGGCATCAGCCGGGGGTGCGGATAGGAGGAGAGGCCGTGGGGCGCCTTGGACTTCTCCTGCCGGAAAGCGTCGAGCTGCTGCTCGGAGAGCCGGTCCAGGAGGAAGGCGCGGGCGTAGATACCGGGGGACGCGTGCCCCTGGAAGAAGATCTGGTCGCCGCCGTCGCCCTCGTCCTTGCCGCGGAAGAAGTGGTTGAAGCCCACGTCGTAGAGGGACGCGGAGGAGGCGAAGGTGGCGATGTGGCCGCCGACGCCGATGCCGGGGCGCTGGGCGCGCGAGACCATTACCGCGGCGTTCCAGCGGGTCGCGTTCAGGACCTTGCGTTCGATTTCCTCGTTGCCGGGGAAGAACGGCTCGTCCTTGGTGGCGATCGTGTTGACGTAATCCGTACTGCGCATTTCGGGAACGGCCACGCGCTTTTCGCGGGCGCGCTCGATCAGTCGGAGCATCAGGTAGCGGGCCCGCTCACGGCCGCGTTCGTCGACCGCGGCATCGAGGGAGTCCAGCCACTCCTGGGTCTCTTCGGGATCGAAGTCCGGGACCTGGCTCGGCAGGCCGCCAATGATGATCGGGTTGCGATCGGATCCGGAAGCCACGCTGTTCCTTCGCTGTTGGGGCTTTCACCTGGGTTCTGCCTGGCCGTGCACCGCTCCCCATCGTGTACCCGACGGACGCGAACGTCATCTCTACCGATAGGTAACCGAGGCGTTCCCCCGGCGTCCCTGGGGTAGGCTCGACCAAATCGCAACGATACGCCCATCCTGCTTAACCGCTTCGCAGAGCCGTTCGGCACCGTACGGATGAGGCGGCAGTTGCGGCGACACGGCCGGGAACGTCACCGTTTCGGCGGTCTCGGCGGCCGGGTACTTGCGCGATCCGTCCCGCCCGTGTGGACTACGGCCAACGCCCCGCGCACGCGCGTGGCTGAAGGCATTCCCGAAAAACATGATCAGGAGGCAATCCGTGAGCGCGACCGCGGACCACGCGGAGACGAACCTTGCCGTAAGGCTTGGTTTCCAGCCCGACCAGGTGGTCCAGGAGATCGGCTACGACGACGACGTCGACCAGGAGCTCCGCGAGGCCATCGAGGAGGCCACTGGCACAGAGCTCGTCGACGAGGACTACGACGACGTGGCTGATGCCGTGGTGCTCTGGTTCCGTGAGGACGACGGGGACCTTACTGATGCGCTGGTGGATGCCATCGCGTACATGGAGGAGGGCGGCCAGATCCTGCTGCTGACTCCGAAGACCGGTCGTGACGGCTACGTCGAGCCGAGCGACATCGGTGAGGCGGCCACCACCGCGGGCCTGTCCCAGACCAAGAGCACGAACGCCGGCAAGGACTGGAGCGGTACCCGCCTGGTCACGCCAAAGGCGGCCGCCAAGAAGCGCTAGCCACGCGCGCGCCGAGCCGCGACCCCAGCAGAGACAGCCGTGAGGCCCTCACCGACGACCATCCGTCGGCGAGGGCCTCACGCGCGTGCGGCCGGTTTCGACAGGGCGTGGACAGACGGACGCGGGGGCGTAGATCGACGGACGTAGGGTGGGGTGTCACCCGATCGGCCCCATCCGGGGGCCCCGTCGAAGGGATGCCCGCTCATGGCGCTCGCTGGAATCGCGACCGGTACCAAGGCTCCGGAGTTCGAGCTGAAGGACAACCACGGCCGCTCCTTGAAGCTCTCCGACTTCCGGGGCGAGAAGAACGTGGTGCTGCTCTTCTACCCGTTCGCGTTCACCGGCGTCTGCACCGGTGAGCTGTGCGCGCTCCGCGACGAGCTGCCGAAGTTCGTCAACGACGACACCCAGCTGCTCGCCGTCTCCAACGACTCCATCCACACCCTGCGCGTCTTCGCCGAGCAGGAGGGCCTGGAGTACCCGCTGCTCTCCGATTTCTGGCCGCACGGCGAGGTCTCGCGCGCGTACGGCGTCTTCGACGAGGAGAAGGGCTGCGCGGTGCGTGGCACCTTCATCATCGACAAGGAGGGCGTCGTGCGCTGGAGCGTTGTCAACGGCCTGCCCGACGCGCGTGACCTGAACGAGTACGTCCGGGCGCTCGACACCCTGTGATTCCGAGCCGCAGAGCATGTGGCGGCCGGGAACCGGTCACTAGGATCCACTCGTTGATCCGATGGCAACGCAACGCTTGGGGCTCCCCGCCCCTGGACACCAATTGGGAGGACTCGTGGGAGTCAGCCTCAGCAAGGGCGGCAACGTATCGCTGAGCAAGGAGGCGCCTGGCCTGACCGCGGTTCTGGTCGGCCTCGGCTGGGACGTCCGCACCACCACCGGTACGGACTTCGACCTCGACGCCAGTGCGATCCTGACGAACGCGGAGGGCAAGGTCACCAGCGACCAGAACTTCGTGTTCTTCAACAACCTGAAGAGCCCCGACGGCTCCGTCGAGCACACCGGTGACAACACCACCGGTGAGGGCGAGGGCGACGACGAGGTGATCAAGGTCGACCTGGCGACCGTGCCCGCGGACGTCGAGAAGATCGTGTTCCCGGTCTCCATCTACGACGCCGAGACGCGCCAGCAGTCGTTCGGCCAGGTCCGAAACGCGTTCATCCGCGTCGTGAACCAGGCGGGCGGCGCGGAGATCGCGCGTTACGACCTCTCCGAGGACGCCTCGACGGAGACCGCCATGGTCTTCGGCGAGCTGTACCGCCACGGCGCCGAGTGGAAGTTCCGCGCGGTCGGCCAGGGGTATGCCTCGGGTCTGCGCGGTATCGCGCAGGACTTCGGCGTCAACGTCTGAGCCGAGCAGCCCCTCCGCCTTGTCGTCCGGCGCCGCACACGCACCAGGTGCGGCGCCGGACGTGCTCATCACCGTGTGCCCCCGTCACCTTGGGGGCACCACGGGCACTGCCGCTCTCGTCACCTCGGGGAGGACCACGAATATGGGCGTCACACTCGCCAAGGGAGGCAATGTCTCCCTCTCCAAGGCCGCACCGAACCTCACCCAGATCCTTGTCGGCCTCGGCTGGGACGCGCGCTCCACCACCGGCGCCCCCTTCGACCTCGACGCCAGCGCGCTGCTGTGCAGCGCGGGCAGGGTCCTCGGCGACGAGTGGTTCGTCTTCTACAACAACCTGAAGAGCCCCGACGGCTCCGTCGAACACACCGGCGACAACCTGACCGGTGAGGGTGACGGCGACGACGAGTCGCTCCTGGTCGACCTCTCCAAGGTGCCGGCCAACTGCGACAAGATCATATTTCCTGTCTCCATTCATGACGCGGACCATCGCGGGCAGGCGTTCGGGCAGGTCAGCAACGCCTTCATCCGCGTGGTGAACCAGGCGGACGGGCAGGAGCTGGCGCGCTACGACCTGAGCGAGGACGCCTCCACGGAGACCGCCATGATCTTCGGCGAGGTGTACCGGTACGGAGGCGAGTGGAAGTTCCGTGCCGTCGGGCAGGGGTACGCGTCGGGCCTGCGAGGTATCGCTCTAGACTTCGGGGTCAATGTTTCGTAAAGCCGGGGACCGGCGCGGGGGAGACCGCTAAACGGGAGCCCGTACACACACGATTGGTTAACCAGTGATTCTGAAAACCTTCGGCTGGTCGTTCGCGGTTACCGCGCTCGGCCTGGTCGCGGCGGTGCTCTACGGGGGGTGGACCGGGTTCGGCGTCGTGGCGATCCTGTCCATCCTCGAGATCTCGCTGTCCTTCGACAACGCGGTGGTCAACGCCGGAATCCTGAAGAAGATGAGTGCCTTCTGGCAGAAGATCTTCCTCACCATCGGTGTGCTGATCGCGGTCTTCGGTATGCGGCTGGTCTTCCCCGTCGTCATCGTGGCCATCAGTGCCAAGACCGGCCCGATCGAGGCGGTGCGCCTCGCGCTCAACGACAAGGACCGGTACCAGCAGCTGGTCACCGACGCGCACCCGTCGATCGCCGCCTTCGGTGGCATGTTCCTGTTGATGATCTTCCTCGACTTCATCTTCGAGGACCGTGACATCAAGTGGCTGGGCTGGATCGAGCGCCCGCTCGCCAAGCTCGGCAAGGTCGACATGCTGTCGGTCTGCATCGCCCTCGTCGTGCTCATGATCACCGCGATGACCTTCGCGACCAACGCCCACCAGCACGGCGGCGTCCATGTGGACAAGGCGCAGACCGTCCTGATCTCCGGTATCGCCGGACTCATCACCTATCTGGTGGTGGGCGGTCTCTCCGGTTACTTCGAGAACAAGCTGGAGGAAGAGGAGGAGCGCGAGCACGAGGCCGAGGAAGAGGCCAGGAAGAGCGGCAAGAAGGTGCCCGCCGTCGTGATGGCGGGCAAGGCCGCGTTCTTCATGTTCCTCTACCTTGAGGTCCTGGACGCGTCCTTCTCCTTCGACGGCGTCATCGGCGCCTTCGCGGTCACCAACGACATCGTCCTGATGGCGCTCGGCCTCGGCATCGGCGCCATGTACGTCCGGTCGCTCACCGTGTACCTGGTCCGCCAGGGCACCCTCGACGACTACGTCTACCTGGAGCACGGCGCGCACTACGCGATCGGCGCCCTCGCCGTGATCCTCCTCGTCACCATCCAGTACGAGATCCACGAGGTCATCACCGGCAGCGTCGGCGTCATCCTGATCGCCTGGTCGTTCTTCTCGTCCGTGCTCCGCAACAAGCGGCTCGCGGCGGCCGAGGGGCAAGGCAGTTCCGGAGAGAAGAGCGAGGTCTCGTCCGGGGTCTGACGCTGACTGATTCCCTCGCCGCACTGTCCGATTCCGTACTCCGGAGTGTGACGGCGGCCAGGGTGAGGAACGCTCTGTGCGGGGCGGCCGTCGAGGAGGTTTCCTCATGGCCGCCCCGTCGGTATTCGTGCGGGGCACAAGGGACACTTGGGGGCGGCATGTCCTTCTGGGACGGTCTGTGGCGTGGGCGTTCGATGGACTTCGAATCGGGCAGCGCCGCGACCAACTCCATCGAACTGACCAAGCGCAACCCGACGGTCTCGCTCAGTAAGCAGGGCGCGGCCACCGGCAATCTGCGCGTCAACCTGTCCTGGCAGATGCGGACGTCCGACCTCATCGGCAAGCAGCGGGGCGGTGCCGGCCTGCTGCGGCACCCGCTCAAGCTGTTCCAGCCCGACGTCGTGCAGGCGCACACCCAGGGCGTGGTCAATGTGGACCTCGACATCGGCTGCCTGTACGAGCTGATGGACGGCACCAAGGGCGTCGTGCAGCCGCTGGGGAGCTTCTTCGGAAGCCTCAACGCGCCGCCGTACGTGAAGCTGAGCGGCGACGACCGGTTCGGCTCGCCCTCCGGGGAGACGATCTACGTCAACCTCGACCACCGCGAGTCCATCAAGCGGCTGCTGGTCTTCGCGTACATCTACGACCAGACCCCGGCCTTCGACCGCACACACGCCAAGGTCACGCTCTACCCCAGCAACGGGCCGAGGATCGAGATCGACCTGGACGAGCGCCAGCCGCAGGCCCGCTCGTGCGCGGTGGTCTCCATCGAGAACGTCAAGGGCGAGCTGATGGTGCGCCGCGAGGTGAAGTTCGTCTACGGCTTCCAGGCGGAGCTCGACCGGCTGTACGGCTGGGGACTGCAATGGGGCCGGGGCTACAAGACCAAGGTGGGCTGAGCCCGTGGCCCCACCCGGCGCCCCGGCCGGCCCCGGGTCCCCCGGCGCGCCCTCAGCGGGGCAGGAACTGCGGCCCCTGCGGAGGCAGCCGGAAGTTCGGGTCCGGCATCGGGGTCACCGGCTGCGGATAGCCGTACGAGGGCTGGGCGACCGGCGGCGGGCCGCCGATCGGCCGGGGCTGGGTGGGCGCCGCCGGAGGGTAGCCGTACGAGGGCTGGGGCGCGGGATGCCGGGGCGGCTCGGGCGGGTAGCCGTACGCGGGCTGCGGGTGCGGCTGCGGGGCGGGCTGGACCATCGACGGCTGCGGCAGTGGCTGGGCCACGGACGGCTGCGGCCGTGCCATGGAGGGCTGCGCCATGGACGGCTGGGACTGGGGCTGTGGCGCGGGCTGCTGGGGCGGCAGCGGGAAGGACGCCGAGGAAGGGGGCACGGAGGTCTGGGGCGCGGGTTCGGGTACCGCGGAATCCGTGTCGTCCACGGAGATCCCGAAGTCGGAGGCGAGCCCCTCCAGGCCGTTGGTGTACCCCTCGCCGAGCGCCCGGAACTTCCAGCCCTCGCCGCGGCGGTACAGCTCCCCGCAGATCAGCGCCGTCTCCTCGCCGGTCTGCGGAGTGATGTCGAAGTAGGCGAGCGGCTCACCGTCGGCGACCGTGGCGTCGTGGAGCAGGATCCGCAGCGACGGCACGTGCTCAAAGGCGACGCCCTCCGCCGACGCCACCAGGAGGACACGGTCCACCGCGCCCTCCATCCCGGCGAGATCTGTCTGGATCGTGTCGGTCAGGCCCTCGGCGACCCGCTTCTTGCCGAGCCGCCAGACCGTGCCGCCCGGATGGCGCGGCTGGTTGTAGAAGACGAAGTCCTCGTCCGAGCGGACCCGGCCGTCGCCGCCGAGGAGCAGCGCCGACGCGTCGACGTCGGGGACGCCCTGACCGGGGGTCCAGCGCAGCACGGCGCGGACCGCCGGGGCTTCCAGAGGGACGTTGGACCCCTTCAACATCGCGTGCGTCATGCGGTCATCCTGCCTTCCCCCGCACGGGCCGGACAACGCGGGGGGCGCAAGGTCCCGGCCGCGTCGGCAGGCCCCTGACCTGCGGGTGCTGCGAGCGTGCGACGGTTGTGTGGTGAGCGAGTGCGACATGGCCGGGTTACCTGAAGTTCATGCCCGGAGGGAACCCCCGGCACCCGTCTCTACGTACTATTACCGGCCACATCACAACGGCCCATGTCGATGAAACAGGCGATAACGGCGATAACGGCGATAACAGGGGAATCTCATGCGTCATTTCGGGCACGTCGCCCCAGAGGTGCGGCAGCGTCTCTTCCACCGGGAGCCGTGTGCCTTCACCGCGGACTCCCCGCCCCACCTGCTCGCGTCCGCCCTGGGGGCCACGCTCTACAGCCCGGCCACCCGCCCGCGTCTCGCCGACGACATCCTGAAGCAGGCCGGCCGCGGTGTGACCTCCATGGTGGTCTGCCTGGAGGATTCCATCGACGACTCCGAGGTGGCCGACGCCGAGGAGAACCTGGTCCGGCACTTCGCCGACCTGGCGGAACGGGGTGTGGAGCCCCCGCTGCTCTTCATCCGGGTGCGCGCCGCCGAGCAGATCCCCGACCTGACCCGAAGGCTCGGGCCGAGCCTTCGACTGTTGTCCGGATTCGTACTGCCCAAATTCACCGAGGAGCGGGGCGTTCCCTTCCTTGAGGCGATCGCGGCCGCGGAGGCGGAGGCGGGCGGCGCGACCGGCGGGCGGCGGCTCTTCGTCATGCCCGTCCTGGAGTCGCCCGAGCTGCTGCACCTGGAGAGCCGCGGTGAGACCCTCGCCGGGATCGCCCGCACTGTCGACAAGTACCGCGACCGGGTGCTCGCGCTGCGCCTGGGTGTCACCGACTTCTGCTCGGCGTACGGACTGCGCAGACCGCCGGACATGACCGCGTACGACGTGCAGATCGTGGCCTCCGTCATCGCGGACGTGGTGAACATGCTGGGCAGGGCCGACGGCACGGGATTCACCGTGACCGGGCCCGTGTGGGAGTACTTCCGCGTCCAGGAGCGCATGTTCAAGCCGCAGCTGCGCCGCAGCCCCTTCCTGGAGGGCCGGGCCGAGGAGCTGCGGCAGGCCCTGATCGAGCACGACATGGACGGTCTGCTCCGCGAGATCGAGCTGGACCGCGCCAACGGCCTGCTCGGCAAGACCTGCATCCACCCCTCGCACGTCCTGCCCGTGCACGCCCTGTCGGTCGTCAGCCACGAGGAGTTCAGCGACGCCGAGGACATCCTGCGCCCCGACCGGGGTGGCGGCGGGGTGCTGCGCTCCTCGTACACGAACAAGATGAACGAGGTGAAGCCGCACCGTGCCTGGGCCGAGCGGACCCTCAGGCGCGCCGAGGTCTTCGGCGTCGCCAGGGCCGACGTCGGCTTCGTGGAACTGCTCACCGCCGGGTTGCCCGGCTGATGAACGTAAGGAACATGACGTACGTGAGACAAGACGCGGTGTGGTCGGGGAGCTGGGTCGCCGAGCGGCTCGGGGTCGGGCTCGACGGCGACGAGGCGCTGCCCGGCCTGCTCGGCCTCGCGCTGCGCCGCAACCCCAGGCGGGCGCACCTCCTGGTGTCGAACGTGCTCGGCAAGCACGTGCCGCAGCACCCCTCGGTCGTGTACGGGGCCGGGCACGGCCTCGGCGTCCGGGTGCGGAACCTGCTCGGCGACGACGAGGCGCGGCACGCCGTCGTACTCGGCTACGCGGAGACCGCGACCGGCCTCGGTCACGCGGTCGCCGACGGCGTCGGCCTCGCGCCCTATCTGCACTCCACCCGCCGCCCCGTCGAGGGCGTCGAGCGCGCGGGTGGCTTCGAGGAATCGCACTCGCACGCCAGTTCGCATCTGCTGCTGCCTGAGGACCCGCGACTGCTGGCCGGGGACGGCCCGCTGGTCCTCGTCGACGACGAGTTCTCCACCGGCAACACGGTCCTGAACACCATCCGCGCCCTGCACGAGCGCTTCCCGCGCGAGCGGTACGTCATCGTGGCGCTGGTCGACATGCGCTCGCCGGACGACCGGGGCCGGCTGGCCGCCTTCGCCCGTGGGATCGGCGCCCGCGTCGACCTGATCGCCATGGCGTCCGGGACGGTACGGCTGCCCGACGGCGTCCTGGAGAAGGGGCAGCGCCTGGTCGCCGAGCACGACACGGACCCCGCCGCGGAGCCGCGCGGAGAGCGCGGCACGCTCACGCGCGTCGAGCTGGGCTGGCCGGCCGGGATACCCGACGGAGGACGGCACGGCTTCACGCCCGCGCACCGCGAGCGCCTGCGCGGCGCGCTGCCCGGGATGGCCGAGCGGATCGCGAAGGCCCTTCCCGCAGACGCGCGCCGCGTACTCGTCCTCGGGTTCGAGGAACTGATGTACGCGCCGCTGGTGCTCGGCGTCGAGCTGGAACGGGAGCTGGGGCGGCGGACCGGCGCGGAGGTGCGGTACTCCACCACGACCCGCTCGCCCGTGCTCGCCGTGGACGACCCCGGTTACGCGATACGCACCCGCCTCGTCTTCCCCGCGCACGACGCGCCCGCCGACGGGGAGGGGCCCCGGTTCGCGTACAACGTCGCGGGCGGGGACTTCGACGCGGTCGTCGTCGTGGTGGACTCCGTGGCGGATACGCCGCAACTGCACGCCGCCGACGGCCTGTTGGCCCAGCTCTCCGCGCACGCCGGGCAGGTGCTGCTGGCGGTCGTGCCCTCATACGTCCCCCCGCGGGACGCCTCCGAAAGGCCCTCCATGCTCCCCGAGCCGCTCCGTGGCCCCGCCTTCTCCTCGTATGCGCCCGAAGACGTCGGCTGGCTGCTCCAGGACCTCTCCGACGTGAGCCTCGAAGCACCCACGGAGGAGCGCGAGGAGGCGATACAGAGCGGGGGCGCGCACTACGCCGAGTCGCTGCCGGTCGAGTACCAGCCGAGCGAGCGGTACCAGGAGCTGTTCCGTGCCGCGCTCGACACCTCCGCCGCCCGCATCGCCCAGGCCGTCGGCACCGTCACCGACGTCGTCCTCGCCGAGAGGCCGCCGCGTCCCGTCCTGGTGTCACTGGCCCGCGCCGGCACGCCCGTCGGCGTCCTGATGCGCCGCTGGGCCGCCCACCGGCACGGCCTCGACCTGCCGCACTACGCCGTGTCGATCGTGCGCGGCCGCGGCATCGACGCCAACGCCCTGCGCTGGCTCGCCGCCCACCACGACCCCGCCGACATCGTCTTCGTCGACGGCTGGACAGGCAAGGGCGCGATCACCCGGGAACTCGCGGACGCCGTGAGGGAGTTCGAGAAGAGCGGCGGCCCGGTGGGCTTCCGTCCGGAGATCGCGGTGCTGGCCGACCCCGGCTCGTGCGTGCGCACCTACGGCACCCGCGAGGACTTCCTCATCCCCTCCGCGTGCCTCAACTCCACGGTGTCCGGGCTGATTTCGCGTACCGTGCTGCGCTCCGACCTGGTCGGCGCGGACGACTACCACGGCGCGAAGTTCTACCGCGAGCTGGCCGGCGCCGATGTGTCCGGCCACTTCGTCGACGCGGTCGTGGCCCGCTTCGACGAGGTCGCCGACGCGGTGGACGCCCAGGTCAAGGAGGCTCTTTCCGCCGATCGGGCACCGACATGGGAGGGCTGGGCCGCCGTGGAGCGGATCAGCGAGGAGTACGGGATCCACGACGTGAACCTCGTCAAGCCGGGCGTCGGCGAGACCACGCGGGTGCTGCTGCGCCGCGTCCCCTGGAAGATCCTGGCCCGTGCCGGAGCGGGGGCGGACCTCGACCACATACGGCTGCTCGCCGAACAGCGGGGCGTCCCCGTCGAGGAGGTCGGCGAACTGCCCTACAGCTGCGTCGGGTTGATCCACCCCAAGTACACGCGCGGCGCGACCGGCGCGGACGGCAAGGCGGTGGCTTCCCAGTGACCCGGCTCGTCGCAAGCGACCTCGACCGCACGCTCATCTACTCCGCTGCGGCCCTCGGCCTGACCATGCCCGACGCCGAGGCGCCGCGCCTGCTCTGCGTCGAGGTGTACCAGGGCCTGCCGCTGTCGTACGTCACCGAGGCCGCGGCGGGCCTCCTCGACGAGCTGGGCCGCGCCGCGGTCTTCGTACCGACCACGACGCGCACCCGCGAGCAGTACGGACGTATCCGTCTCCCGGGCCCCGCACCGGAGTTCGCGATCTGCGCCAACGGCGGGCACCTGCTCGTCGACGGCGTCTCCGACCGCGACTGGCAGCGGCGGGTGGCCCGGCGCCTCGCCGACGAGTGCGCCTCGCTCGACGAGGTCCGCGCCCACCTCCTGCGCACCGCCGACCCGGCCTGGCTGCTCAAGGAGCGCGTCGCCGAGGACCTCTTCGCGTATCTGGTCGTCGAGCGCTCGCTGCTGCCCGACGGCTGGGTGAAGGAACTCGGCGAGTGGGCGCGGGGGCGCGGCTGGACGGTCTCGCTCCAGGGGCGCAAGATCTACGCGGTTCCGCAGCCGCTCACCAAGAGCGCGGCGGTACGGGAGGTCGCACGGCGCGTCGACGCGGAGGAGATCCTCACGGCGGGCGACTCGCTGCTCGACGCCGATCTGCTGCTCGCCGGGGACCGCGCGTGGCGCCCCGGGCACGGGGAGCTGGCCGACACCGGCTTCGCGGCGCCGGGCCTCACGGTGCTGGAGGAGCGGGGGATCGCGGCGGGTGAGGAGATTCTGCGGGCGTTCCTCGCGGCGGGGGTCAGGCCCTAGCCTGTGCGTATGCCTCGATACGAATACCGGTGCCGGTCCTGTGGTGACACCTTCGAGCTGAGCCGGCCGATGGCCGAGTCCGGCGACCCCGCGATGTGCCCTGTCGGGCATGAGGACACGGTGAAGTTGCTGTCGACCGTGGCGGTCGGCGGGGCGGCTTCCGCGGCTCCGTCTGCGCCTGGCGGGGGTGGCGGGGGCGGTTGCTGTGGTGGGGGTTGCTGCGGCTGAGGGTGGGGTCGTTCGCCGTGGGGGGTGGGGCTGAAGGGGCTCTGCGGGGGTGTTGTGACTGGTCGCGCAGTTCCCCGCGCCCCTGACGGAGGCGCTTCCCCTGGCCCCCGCCTCGACGGGCGCGCGGGCGCGCCCCCGGGCGGAAGCGGTGTCAGGCCCCCTGGCCCCGCTCCTCGCGGATCCGCGTGACGACTCCCGCCACCGTTGAGCGGACCGCCTCGGTCTCGGTCAGGAAGTGCCAGTAGTCAGGGTGGCGGCCCTCCAGGGAGGCCACCGCGCGGTCCAGGCGGGCCACCGAGTCGTCCAGCGGGCGGGCGTGGCGCGGCTCGGGGGTCTGGCGGCCCGCCATCGCGAGGCGCTGTGCGTCACGGATCGCGAAGCGGGTGCGTTCGATCTCCCCCTGCGGGTCCTTCGCCACGGCGTTGAGCCGCTGGAGGCGGTCGCCGGCGGCGGATACGGCCTCGTCCGTGGAGTTGAGCAGCGCGCGGACCGTCGAGAGCAGCGAGGTGGCGTCCGGCCAGCGCTGTGCCTCGCGGGCCTGCTGGGCCTCTCGGAGCTTGGTCTCGGCCTGCCGGACGCTCCGCGCGGCCTCGTCGGGCACGCGCTGGAGGTCCTGCCAGCAGGCGAGGGTGAAGCGGCGCCGCAGCTCGCTCAGGATCGGGTCGACCTGACCGCTGCGCGTGGTCAGGGCCTGCGCGCGGGTGCGCAGCGAGACGAGGCGCCGGTCGATCTCGGCGGCCCGCTCGGGCAGCCGCTCGGCCTCGGCGCGCACGGCCTCGGCGTCGCGCAGCACGCGGTCGGCGCGTTGCAGGGTCTCCGGCACGCCGTGCCGGCCCGCGCCCTGGTTCAGCTTGGTCAGCTCCGGACCGAGAGCGGCGAGGCGGGCGGCGAGGTCGTCGGCCTTCAGCCCGGCCGCTCGTACGGAATCGAGGGCGTTGCTCGCGGCGAGCAGCGTCTGGCGGGCGCGCTCGACGGCGGGGGCGAGGCGGGCGAGCTGGGTCTCCGCCTTGTCGAGCAGCGGGCCGAGCCCCTGCCGGAAGCGCTCCAGGTCCGCCTTGACCTTGCCCAACTCGTCCTTGGCCCGCGTCAGCTCGGTCCTGGCGTGGCCCGCGACCGACGCGTCGAGGTCGTCCCGGTCGAGGTCGTGGGCGTCGACCGCGCTGATGTACTGGTGGCTGACCTCGTCGATGCGCTGCCCGAGCGCCTCGAAGTCGGTCACGGCGCGCTGGGCCGCGGGCGAGGCATCGACGGCGGTGATGGTCTCGATGGAGATCCGCAGATCGCGCTGGGCGGTGTCCAGTTCGTAGAAGGCGGCGGCAGCGGCGTCCTTCGCGGCCTGCGCCTCGGCACGCACGCTCTCGCCGCGGCCCCCGAACCACCGGCGCGTGCCGCCGCCCGCGAACGCGGCGGGGACGGTGACGGCGAGCAGCGGCAGGGGGAGGAGGACGAGGGCGAGGACGTCACGCAGGCCTTGGCCGGGCCGGCCGCGACGCGCGGTTCCACGGGGCGAGCTCGTCCCACCGGCCACGCCCGCCACCCGCGCCGTGTCTGCCGCGCCCGTGCTCCCACTCCCCGCTGTGTCCGGTGTGTACGGCTGCCAAGGTGTCGCCGTCACTATCCCTCTCCCGTGCTGTCATCAGCCCTGCCCGGTGTCACATTCTCCCACCGGTTGGAGACGAACACACGGGCCGGTCGGTTCGCGGCGCCGCACGGTGACTTCGCGCCCTTTGCCGTGACCGTCACGGTCTTCCGCGACGGGTTTGCGAGGCACTGCCTGCGGCAAGGTAGGCTGTCCACTCGTTCCCGGGCGCGTAGCTCAGGGGTAGAGCGCCTCCCTTACAAGGAGGATGTCGGCGGTTCGAAACCGTCCGCGCCCACCGGGTCCGACCAGCGGCGGAGCCCCTTGCCTTGATCGGTGAGGGGTTCCGCCGCGATCGGTTGGGAGTCTTTTAGGGGCTCGGCTCCGGTCAGCGGCCCGAACCCGGATGTGTCCTGCGGTACCTGCGGTCCCAGCGCTCCTGGCGTTCCTTGCGGAGGCGGAAGTCGCGGTAGGTCTTGGGGTAGCCGCCACCTCCACCGCCTCCACCGCCGGTCGCGCCGCCGGATCCCGGAGCGCCCGGACTGCTCTTCGTGGTCGTGGTGCCGCCCTCGTAGAAGCGCACCAGGTAGAAGACGAGTGCCGCCGCGGCCAGCCAGAGCAGGGGCTGGTCGAAGCCCAGGCCGATGAGGGCCAGGACGGCGACGACGATCAGGATGTTCATGGCTGCACCTCCGTGGCCCGTCAGGGCCGGCCCGGGGTTGCTAGGGGCGAGTCAACGCCCGCCCTCCCCGGCTGTCAATGGCTTGCGGGGGCCCAGTCGTCCGGTGCTGCGGACCGTATATGCGCCCGTATCTCCGCCGTAAGGGTCGTGGGACCTGTGGCGGTTACCCGAGTGTGTCCGGCGTGGCTCAACAGACGCCGGACGTGCGGAATCCGGGGCCCGTCGGCCCCGCTGACACACCCCGGACCCCGGTGGCAAGCTGGAGGTATGTGCCGAAGCATCAAGACGCTGCGTCCGCCCGCCATTCCCGAGGAGGCCGGCGAGGAGGAGATCCGGGCCGCCGCGCTTCAGTACGTGCGCAAGGTCTCCGGGTTCCGGGCGCCCGCCGCGCACAACCGCGAGGTCTTCGAGCGGGCCGTCGACGCCGTGGCCGAGGCGACCGCGGAGTTGCTGGACCACCTTGAGGTGCGTGGGGCGCGCGCCTCCTGAGCGCCCGTGCCGGGGTGTGGAGCGTGCAGCGGGCGTCAGGCCGTCGCTCGGGGGTGGCGCACCAAGTAGGCCGCCACCCCGCCCGCCGCGAACAGCGCCAGCAGCGAGACGCCCGTGGCCAGCCACGTCGCGCCGAGCCACTGGCCGCCGAAGTAGCCGAGCGCGACGCTGTAGCCCGCCCAGGCCAGGCCCGCCAGCGCGGACCACGGCAGGAACTCGCGCAGCTTGCGATGCGCCGCGCCCGCGCCGAGCGAGACGACCGAGCGGCCCGCCGGGGCGAAGCGCGCGATGACGACGAGGGCGCCGCCGCCCCGGGAGAGCGCCGCGCCCAGCCGTTCCTGGGCGGTGGTCAGCCGCCGGGAGCGGGCGATGGCGCGGTCCAGGCGTGCGCCGCCCCGCCAGGCCAGGCGGAAGGCCGCCATGTCGCCGAGCACGGACGCGGTGGCGGCGCTGAGGGTCAGCAGCAGGATGTCCGGGACGTTGTGCGGCACGCGCCCCGTGCCCGCGGCCGCCGCGGCGGTGGCCGACATGATGACGAGGACGCCGCTCGGCAGCACCGGGACGAAGACGTCGAACAGGACGGACAGGGCCACGACCGCGTAGATCCATGGGCTGCCGGTCAGCACCCCCACACTCTCAAGCAACGCAACTCCCCCTGAATCCCCGATCGGCAGCGCGTTGCCGCTGTGTCGCGGGGTACGGCAGGGGCGGCCTGATGACAGCTGTACAGCGTACGCCGCGCGCCAAGGCGTAGATCAACGGGGGGCTTATGTCGTGCTCACATGACGTTCACCCGGCTGCCGCCTCCGACGCGGCGTACGTCCCCTAAGTCCCGTACGAACGAGGAGGCAGAAGGCAGAACAAGGGGGCCATGGGACAGGAGTGCGCGATGGTGGCAGGGATGTGGGCCGGTGCCGTGGCGGCGGCGGTGCTGACCGCCGGTGGTGGCGCGACCGGCGACGGGGCGGATTGCCGCGAGGTGCGGGAGCGGGCGCGGTTCGCGCCGCCCACCGCCTTCGTCCCCTCGCCCGCGGTGACGTACGACATGAGGCTGGTGCCCGCGGGCGCCTGGATCGAGGTCGCACAGCACACCGGCGAAGGCGGGACGACCGTGACGATGCGGGTCAAGGGCCTGAAGCCGGGACACGCGTACGGCGCCCACGTGCACCGGAAGCCGTGCGGCGCCGACCCGGAGGCCGCGGGCGGCCACTACCAGCACCGCGTGGACCCGGTGCAGCCGTCCAGGAACCCGGCCTATCTCAACCCCAGGAACGAGGTGTGGCTGGACTTCACCGCCAGGGCGGACGGCTCCGGGTCGGCGCGTGCGCACCACCGCTGGGGGTTCAGGCAGGGCGAGGCCGCTTCCGTGGTCCTGCACCGCGAGCAGGGCGGCGCGGGCGACCGGCTCGGGTGCTTCACGGTGCCGTTCAAGCCGTAGGCGGTGCCGACCGAGCCGTGGGGGAGGAAAGGGCGGCGCCCTCCGTCCCGTACGTACGAGAGGGAGGGCGCCGCCGGATGCCGTGCGAGCGGTCAGGCCGCGACCTGCGCGGGCTCAGAGGCCTTGTCGCCCTCGCCCGCGCCGCGCGAGGCGAAGAACCGGTCGAGGCCGAACGCGCCGGACCCGGTGAAGACGAGGAGCAGCATCGCCCAGCAGAAGATCGCCGAGGCCTCGCCGCCGTTCTCGATGGGCCACAGGGCCTCCGGCTGGTGGACCTTGAAGTAGGCGTAGGCCATCGAGCCGGACGCGATGAACGCGGCGGCGCGGGTGCCGAGGCCGAGCAGGACGAGGCCACCGCCGACGAGCTGGATCACGGCCGCGTACCAGCCGGGCCAGGTTCCGGCGTCGATGGTGCTGCCGTCGCCGCCCGCGCCGCCGAGGACTCCGAAGAGCGAGGCGGCGCCGTGGCAGGCGAAGAGCAGCCCGATCACTATGCGGAACAGGCCGATGGCGTAGGGCTGGGCGGCGTTGAGACGTCCAGTCATGGTGGAGGACTCCTCCGGTTTGGGGACGGTAACCGAGCGGAGGCCCAAGATTAGGGGTACCTAATTAGTGCTTGCAAGTTCAACATTCGGTCAGTCCTTGGTTCCGTTTCCGCCGTCGACGGCTCCGCCCCGCTCCCGGCGGTCACGCGCAGCGCCGCCCGCGCCACCGCGTCGGCATCCGACAGCGTGACCGAGTCGACGCCCGGCCGGGCCCCCGCGGCCGTCACCCAGTGCACACCCTCCGTGGGCACGCCGAACGCGAACCGCCGTGGGTGCGCCCGGCCTTGACGGTCGATCAGACGATACGGGCGCCGTGTTACGTCCAGACCTCCGGTTTCGTAACCGTCGATGACATGGGGGCGGCACCCGCCGGTTTCGAGGAGCCGCCCGAGCAGGTCGTCCGCCGTGCGGCGCAGATCCGGCTCGGGCAGCCGGGCCTCGATCAGTGTGGTGACGCGCACATCGGAACCCGGCACGTCCGGGGAGTGCGCGAGGAACGCCCCGCCTTCGAGGCGCACGGTCAGCCGCGGGCCGAGTACGTCGAGGACGCCCGCCTCGATCAGCGCGGCCATCTCCTCGATGCGCCGGCGCGGCGGGCCGATCGAGAGGAAGGCGTTGAGAGGGGTGTACCAGCGGTCGAGGTGGGTGCGGCGCGAGGTGCCGGGGAGGCCGCCGTGGTCGACGATCCTGCGCAGTTCGTTGCGCAGGTCGCGCAGCACGTCGAGCGCGGCCTTCAGCGGGCCCGCGACATTGCCGAGCGCGGCCTGCGCGGCGTCCTCGCGCAGCCGGCCGAGGAGCCAGGCGCGGTGCGCGCGCGGGGAGGCGAAGGCGCGGGCGGGGTGCGGGCGCGAGAGGCGGTCCCAGGACCAGCGGTCGGCCTCCGCGATGCCCGACTCGTCGAGCAGCGCGGCCTCTTGGGGGCTCCGGTGGGTGGTGGCGAGAAAGCTCTCCCGGAAGTCCTCCGGGCGGGCCCGGCGGCCGTCTCGCGCGGCGAGCAGCGCCGTGTAGTAGACCGTCTCCACCTCCTTCGCGACCAGTGGCCATATCTCGTCGAGGAAGTCGGGGGCGTCGCCGCTGTCCGCGCGCTTGCGGAAGCGGGCTATGACGTCGTCGGTGAGGACCGCGGGCGCGTGCCGTCCGTAGGGGCCCTTCGCGTTGTCCCCGCGCGCCTGGTACGGGACGCCGCGCCGCGATCCCGCGTACAGCCGCGGCTCGTGGCCCGAGGGCTCGTAGCGCAGGGTGCCGTCCGGCGCCCGCAGGTACCGGCCGCCGCGGCCGCCGCTCAACAGTGCCATGTGGTCGAAGAAGTTGAGGCCGAGACCGCGCAGCAGCACGGGCTCGCCGGGGGCGATCGCCGTCAGGTCCAGGTCGGCGGGGTTGGCGGGCGGGAAGTGGCGCAGGCCGTACAGCGCGGCGTGCTCGGCCAGGCGCCGCTCCTCGCGGTCGGCGCGCGCCGGCAGATGTCCTTGCGCCAGGACGACGGCCGAAAGCCCGTTCAGCTCCAGGCCGTTGTCCAGTACGAGGGTCTGGTGGCCGTCCGCCGTCTCGTCCAGCCGCAGGGCGCGCGCCGCGTGCACCCGTACGCGGACGGAGCCGGGCGCGGTGCGCACCACCTCGGCGAAGGCCCACTCCAGGTAGCGCCCGTAGCAGGCGCGGGTCGGGTAGTCGTCGGGCCCGAGCCCCGGCTCCCGGCCGTCGGCCGCCCATTCGTACAGGCTCGGGCCCGGCCGGATCGGCCCCGAGCAGTCGACGCTCTCGTCCGTGAACAGGGTCACCTGCGAGGCGACGGTGTTCATCAGGAGCCCGCCCGGCTGCGCCGTCCGCCAGACGTGCCCGGCGCCCGGCGGCGCGGGGTCGACGACATGCACCGTCAGCCGGGCCCCCGGGGCGAGGAGTTCGCCCGCCGACGCGCAGAGCCGTTCGAGCACGCTGGTGCCGCGGGGGCCCGCGCCGACCAGGGCGAGAGCTGTCGCGTCCGGCACGGTCGGTCGCGACGCGGAGGGGCGCGGCGCGGGCAGAGATGCGGACAAAAGCGTGACTCCCGGGGCATAGAGAAGCGGACCGAACGCTGGAAGCGGACGGTCCGCCTCATCATGCCGCCGGAACCCCGGATGCCGAACCCTGGCCGAAGGATCCATATGCGGGTGTGGGGTGTGTCACGTCCGCCTGCGGCAGGCGCCGCTCCCGTCCGCCTAGGACAGGCTCCGCTCCTCCGCCGTTTCCAGGCGTACGCCGCCGCGCACCGCCGTCGCCTGGTCGAGGCGGAGCCGGGCCGAGCGGCCGCGCAGCGTGAGCGTCATGAGCTGGTTGCCGAACCAGGGGCCGCCCGTCCTGCGCCAGTCGATGCCCGCCTGGGTCACTCCGCCGTGGCGTGCGAAGCGGCGGCCGAGGGCGCGGCCCGCGCGGCTCCAGCCGAAGCGGAAGCCGAGCTTTATCGACCGGGGGATGGAGTTGTGGACGGGGGAGCAGGTCAGCTGGAGGACGCGGGCGGCGGGGCCGGTGCCGCCGGGCCAGCTCGGCTCGGCGACATAGGCGTGGTGGACGTCTCCGGAGAGCACGCACACCGTCGCCGGGGCGCCGTCGCCCGAACCTGCCTCCGCGATCAGCTCGGTGAGCGCCTCGAAGGACGTCGGAAAGGCCGACCAGTGCTCCAGGTCCGAGCGTCTGCGCAGCTTCTCGCCGAAGCGGGCCCAGCGGGCGCCCCGCTCGCCGCGGCACAGCGCGGCGTTCCACCCCTCGGCGTCATGGATGAGGTGCGGCAGCAGCCACGGCAGCGACGAGCCGATGAGGAGGTGGTCGAAGCCGCCCGCCCCGTCGGCCATCTGCTCGCGCAGCCAGCGCGCCTCGGCCGGGTCGAGCATGGCGCGCTCCCCCTCCGCGAGGACGCGCGCCGCCCGGGTGTCGACCATCAACAGGCGTACGCGCCCGAAGTCCCGCCGGTAGCTCCAGCGCGCCGAGCCCGGGTCCGCGTCGGCCGTGGCGGCGAAGGCGCGCAGCGCGTCCGTGCCGTCGGGCGTGGCGCGCACGGCGGCGTAGACGGCGTCGGTCGCCAGTTCCCCTGGCGGCAGATTGCCCAGGTGCTGATGGACCCAGTACGACATCAGTCCGCTCAGGACCCGCTCGCGCCACCAGGGCGTGGCCCGCATCTCGGCGAGCCAGGCCGCGCTGGTGTTCCAGTCGTCGATGACGTCGTGGTCGTCGAAGATCATGCAGCTGGGCACGGTGGACAGCAGCCAGCGCACCTCGGGGTCGAGCCAGGACTCGTCATAGAGGTGCGTGTACTCCTCGTAGTCGGCGACCTGGGCGCCCGGGGGCTCCGAGAGGTCCCGGCGGGCCGCGAGCCAGCGCCGGGTCGCCTTCGAGGTCTGGTCCGCGTACACCTGGTCGCCCAGGAGGAGCAGGACGTCGGGGCGCGCGGCCGGGTCCGCGGCGATGCGGGCGGCGAGCGTGTCCAGGGCGTCGGGCCCCACGGGGTCGTCCTCGCCGGGCGGCGGCGCGGCCCAGCGGCAGGATCCGAAGGTGACGCGCAGCTCGTCGGCGCCGTCCCCGGCGGGCGTGCGGATGGTGCTCGCGGGGAAGCGGGAGCCGGGCAGGGGCCAGACCGTGCCCGGCTCCCGCTCGCCCGTGCCCGTCCCGAGCCGTACCTCGTACGCCGTCTCGGTGCCCGGCGTCAGGCCCGTGACCGGGATCAGGGCGTAGTGGTGCCCGGCGATCTGGAAGGTGCGTGCCGAGCCGTGCGCGCCGTCCGCGCACCGCACCTCGGCGGTGCAGGGCCGGTCGGCCTCGACCCAGACCGTCGCCGTGGAGCCGTCGACGTACCTCAGCAGTGGACCGAGCCGCAGCCGTGCCACAGGTGATCACCCTCCTCCGTCGCCCCGTACGGTACGGAACGACGGAGGCGGGCGGGGTGGTTCCGGGCTGTCCGCGTCCGGAGTCCCGCGGCCGTCGGCCGTCGGCGGCCGGTCAGCAGCCGTTGAGGACCGAGGTCAGCGCGCTCTTCTCCTCGGCGTTCACCGTGAGCTTGTAGTGGTGCTTCACGTCCACCCACATCCGGGCGTAGAAGCAGTGGTAGGAGCCGGTGGGCGGCATCCACTCGGCGGGGTCCTTGTCGCCCTTGGCCTGGTTGACGTTGTCGGTGACGGCGATCAGCTGGGGCTGGGACAGGTCGTTGGCGAAGCCTTGGCGCCGCTCGGTGGTCCAGCCGCTGGCTCCGGACCTCCAGGCCTCGGAGAGCGGTACGACGTGGTCGATGTCGACGTCGGACGCGGCGGTCCAGGTGCCCCCGTCGTAGGGGGACTTCCACGTTCCGGAGACGGCAGCGCAACTGGCGTCCTGCTGGACGTTCGTGCCGTCGCGCTTGAGGACGACCTCGCGGGTGTTGCATGCGCCGGACTGGGTGCTCCAGTGCGGGAACTTGGCGCGGCTGTAGCCGTCGGACGAGCCCTCGGCCCTGACGGTGAGTTCGCCGAGGTAGGTGCGGGCGGTGGCGGCGTCGACCGGGGCCGGGGGGGCGGCCTGGGCGGGGGTGCCGGTGGTGAGGACGGCCGCGCAGGCCAGCAGGGCGGCGCCGCCGAGGGCGGCAAGGCGCCGCTTCGGGGCCGTGTGGTGACGCGCGTAGACAGCGGACATGCGAACTCCCTTGGAGTGGGGGGAAGTTGACCGGTGGGGCGGTCATGCTCGGGTGGTGGGGTTGCGGGTGGATGTGCGTGTGATGACAGGGTCGCGTCAATGAGGTGCACAATTCAATAGTTCTGGCGCGGCGTCAGGCGCATTGAGCGGGGCGGCAGTTGCTTTCGAGTGATCCACGTCACTCCGGCGCGGGCCGAAAGGCCCTGGCCGCGGGCCGTGCGCCGTCCCGTACGATGGGCGGCGCAGAAGGGGAGTAGCTCTTCGCCGGACCGTCGACATACTGCTCAGCTCGTCTGAGCCGGCGCCCGGAGGCAGGCCCTGTGGGGCAGGCCAGCGAGACCTTCGGCAAGCAGTGACCCGACGCGTACGCCCGTACGCGTCCGTGTGCGCTGCCATGCCGAGGTGTCGTGCGCGAAGCGGTGGAACACTCTCGGTGGGGCGGCCCCGACCGATTGAGGAACCCTTGATCAGCATCAGCGTGATGGCGCTCGTCTTCGGCGTCGTCTTCCTTGCCGAGCTGCCGGACAAGACGGCCCTGGCCGGACTCGTCCTCGGCACGCGCTACCGCGCCTCGTACGTCTTCGCGGGCGTCGCGGCGGCCTTCGCCGTCCATGTGGTGCTCGCTGTCGCGGCGGGCAGCGTCCTGACCCTGCTGCCGCAGCAACTGGTCCACGCGCTGACCGGTGTCCTCTTCCTCGGCGGCGCCGCGATGCTGCTCCTGAAGGGCGGCGGCGAGGAGGAAGAGGTCAGGCAGCCCGAGGACCAGAGCTTCTGGAAGGTGTCGGGGGCGGGCTTCATGCTCATCCTGGTCGCCGAGTTCGGCGATCTGACGCAGATCATGACGGCGAACCTGGCCGCCCGCTACGACGACCCGCTCTCCGTCGGCCTCGGCGCCGTGCTCGCGCTGTGGGCGGTCGCCGGGCTCGGCATCGTCGGCGGAAAGGCGCTGATGAAGAGGGTTCCGCTGGCACTCATCACGAAGATCGCGGCGCTGCTGATGCTGGGGCTCGGTGTGTGGAGCCTCTACGAGGCGATTGCGTGACGTCAGTCCTTTTTGGCGGGCTTGACCGGTCTGACCTGCGGCGTTGGCTTTTGGCGCCCTCGTTTTGTACCGTGCAGGAACAAAGTGGCTCCGCCCGTACTCCCTGACCGGCGGGCGGGGCCGCCTTGATCTTCCCGTTGCGGGACCTTCCTCCGTTGCGGGGTCTTCCTCTGCGCTCTGGAGTACGTCGATGACGGCCACGACCGCCGACTCTGTTCTGACCGCCCGGGCCGTCCTCCTCGACATGGACGGCACCCTCGTGAACTCGGACGCCGTCGTGGAGCGCTGCTGGCGGCGCTGGGCCGACCGGCACGGGCTCGACTTCGACGAGGTCATCAAGGTCGTCCACGGACGCCAGGGGTACGCGTCCATGGCGGTGCTGCTGCCGGAGCGGCCCATGGCGGAGAACTACGCGGAGAACCGCGAGATGCTCGCCGCGGAGACCGCCGACATGGAGGGCGTCGTACCGATACCCGGCGCGCCCGCCTTCATGGCCGCGCTCGCCGGACTCCGGCTGCCGCACGCGCTCGTGACGTCCGCCGACGTGCCGCTGTCCACCGGGCGGATGGCCGCGGCGGGGCTCGGCCTGCCGGATGTGCGGGTGACCGCCGAGAGCGTCGGCGCGAGCAAGCCGGACCCCGAGGGGTTCCTCAAGGGGGCGGCGGAACTCGGCTTCGACCCGGCGGACTGCCTGGTCTTCGAGGACTCGGAGGCGGGCATCCTCGCAGGCCGGGCAGCCGGTATGCGCGTGGTGGGCGTCGGCGCGCGAGCCGCCGCCCTGGGACCGACCGTGCACGTCGACGACCTGACGGGGGTACGGATCGCCGATGCGGGGGGCGGGGAGTTCCGGCTGACGTTCGGCTGAGGTTCGGCGTCTAACTGAGGTTCCGCCGGTTTGGCCGGCGTCTGGCTGAGGTTCTGCCGGTTCGGTCGGCGCTCGGCTGAACCTGCCGAGGTGGTGTGACCGGGCTGCGGGGGCGCCGGGGCTCGGTCGCGGCGTATCCGTGCCGCCACTGCGGCGCCGCGTCCCGTGCTGCGCGCGGCGGCCCACCCGTGCCGTCACCACCGGCACCGCACGTGCGGGCCGTGGGGTCGCACCGCACGTGCCGGCCGTGGAGGCGTGCGCGCGTCCCGTGCCACCACTGCGGCGCCGCAGTGGGTCCCGTGCCGCCACTGCGGCGCCGCCCGCCGTGGCTCAGTCACGGCGGTGCCGCATCCGTGCCGCCGCCACGGCCCCGCACACCGCGCCCGCCGCCAGCACGATCAGGCCCCTCGCCCACACCTCGCCCTCGATCTGAGTCGCGAGCGCGACGCAGGACGCCGCGCCGAGGACCGGCACCGCCGTCGGCGCCCGGAAGTGGTCCCGGGCGGGCGTGTCGCGGCGCAGGACGAGGGCCGCCGTGTTGACGAGGAAGAAGACCACCAGCAGGAGCAGGACCAGCGTCGAGGCGAGCGTGGCCACGTCGCCGGTCAGTGCGAGCAGCAGCGACAGTGCCGTCGTGGCGGCGATCGAGGCCCACGGCGTGCGCCGCACCGGCAGCACCTTCGTCAGGAACCCCGGCAGCAGGCCGTCCCGTGCCATGCCGTACGCGAGGCGCGACGACATGATGCCGGTGAGCAGCGCGCCGTTGGCGACCGCCACCAGCGCGACGGCGCTGAACAGCTCCGTGGGGACACCGCCCGCCTCCCGCACCACTTCGAGCAGCGGCCCGCTGGACCCGGCCAGCGTCCCGGTCGGCACGGCCGCCGCCGCGGCGGCCCCCACCAGCGCGTACACCGCTCCCGCCGTCACCAGGGCGCCGAAGAGCGCCCTCGGGTAGGAGCGGCGCGGGTCACGGGTCTCCTCGGCCACGTTCACGGACGTCTCGAAGCCGACGAACGAGTAGTAGGCGAGCACCGCCCCGCTCAGCACGGCCGCCGCGGGCCCGTGGCTGTCGGTGCCCAGCTCCGTCAGCCGCCCCAGGTCGCCGTCCCCGCGCAGCACGATCCACAGGCCGAGCCCGATCACGAGCAGGAGGCCGCTCACCTCGACGACCGTGGCGACCGCGTTGGCCCGCGTCGACTCCCTGATGCCGCGCGCGTTCAGCAGCGCGAGGGCGGCGAGGAAGACGATGACGACCAGGACCACCGGGAGCGTGACGAACTCGGTCAGGTAGTCGCCGGCGAAGCCGCGCGCCAGCGCCGCGACCGACACGATGCCCGCGGCGAGCATGCAGAACCCGGCGAGGAACCCCGCGAAGGGCCCGTACGCCAGGGTCGCGTAGTGGGACGCGCCGCCCGCGCGCGGGTACTTCGTCACCAGTTCGGCGTACGAGGCGGCCGTCAGCAGCGCCAGGCAGAGCGCCACGACCAGCGGCACCCATACGGCGCCTCCGGAGTCGGCCGCGACCTGGCCCACCAGGACGTACACGCCCGCGCCCAGGACGTCTCCGAGGATGAAGAAGTACAGGAGCGGGGTGGTCAGGGCCTTCTTGAGCGCCGTGGGTCCTGCTGCTGCCTGCGGGGTGGTGCGGTGATCTTTCACGCAGAGCCGTATACCCGGTGCGGCGCCCCCGACCACGGGACTTACGGCTCCTCGGTCTCCGACTCCAGGCTGCGTCGCGTCTGGCGGCCGTACGCTCCCGGGGGGTCGGAGGTCAGGTCGCGCGCCCACTGATAGCGCAGGACCGCGACGGTGACGGCACGGCTGTACGTGCCGTCCCGCTCGCCCGTGTACAGGTGGAGCTGGGCCAGGCGGCCCTGGAGTTCCGCGACCGCGGGGCCCTCGTCGCCCTCGCGGAGGACCGCGGGGGCGGACGGTCCGGGGGGTGTCCGGGACGGCTCCGCGCCCACCGAGCCCGTGGCACGTGCCGTCGACGGCGGTGACGACGGCCGCGACGAGGGCGAGGACGACGGCGGGGCCGTCGAGCGGGTGGGCGCGGGCGGGGCGGCGGCGCGGCGGGGCGCGGTGGAGGGGGTGCGGGTGGCGGAGGCGGACGGTTTCACCGTGGGCGGTGCGGGTTCCGCCGGGCCCGCGGAGGCGGACGCGGGGGCACCGCCCGGCAGCGCCCGGCCCCGCTCCGGCCGGTCGCCGGCCGAGGAGAACAGCCCGGAAGCGAACACGACACCGCCGACGACGAGAGCGACGGCGCCGGCCCCGCCGCCGAGCAGGAGATACCGGCGCGTACGGGCCCGCCGCGTGTGCGGGGTGGGGGCGTAGGCGGCGGTGCCGTCCGCTGCCTGGTCCGGTGGGGTCTTTGCCCCTGTCGCAGCGGCCCCGCCGGATCGGCCTGGACCGGGCGCGGAGGCCGGGCGGGGGGCAGGTGGCGCGGGGGCCGGGTCCCTGTTCGTGGCCCCCGCATCCGGATCCGGCAGCGAGACGTACGGACGTATCCGCAGCGGGTCGAAGTCCTCCGCCGCTGCCGCCTCCGCGCGGCGCGTCCGGTGGGCCGCGTCCGCCGTGTGGCGGGCGCAGTCGCACTCCGGGGCGGTGCCCGGCGCGCGCGGCACGCCGCAGCGGGGGCACCGCAGCCCGTCCTGTCCGGTCATCGCCGCGCCCCCTCCCGTGCCCCGCCCGCCCGAGAACTCCAGCGATTATGCAGAGCCTCGCCTCAACAGGCCATAACCGGTCACACGGACCACGATGGAGAGGGAGCACCCTCAGCCACAGGCGGACCCCGCACTCCCAGGAGGTGCCCATGACGCAGGACGTCAGTGCCCGCCCCTCGGGGCCGGGCCCCGACCCCGCGCACGGTCAGGGAGCGAACGGGCATCCGCCGGGCGGCGTGCTGGTCTCCATCGGCGCGCTGCTCCTCGGCATGCTGCTCGCGGCCCTCGACCAGACCATCGTCTCGACCGCCCTGCCGACGATCGTCAGCGAGCTGGGCGGCATGGACCACCTGTCGTGGGTCGTCACCGCGTACATGCTCGCCGCGACGGCCGCGACCCCGCTCTGGGGAAAGCTCGGCGACCAATACGGCCGAAAGAAGCTCTTCCTGACCGCGATCGTGATCTTCCTGGTCGGCTCGGCGCTGTGCGGAATGGCGCAGAACATGCCGCAGCTCATCGGCTTCCGGGCGTTGCAGGGACTCGGCGGCGGCGGCCTCATGGTGCTGTCCATGGCGATCGTCGGCGACCTCGTGTCGCCGCGCGAACGCGGCAAGTACCAGGGCCTGTTCGGCGCGGTGTTCGGCGCGACCAGCGTCCTCGGACCGCTGCTCGGCGGCCTCTTCACCGAGCACCTCAGCTGGCGCTGGGTCTTCTACGTCAACCTGCCCATCGGCGTGATCGCGCTCCTCGTCATCGCCACCACCCTGCACATCCCGGTGCGCGACACCAAGCACACCATCGACTACCTCGGCACCTTCCTCATCGCGTCCGTCGCCACCTGCCTCGTCCTCGTCGCCTCGCTCGGCGGCACCACCTGGGACTGGGGCTCGCCGCAGATCATCGGCCTCGCGGTGCTCGGCGTGGTCCTCGCCGCCGCCTTCGTGGCCGTGGAGCGCAAGGCCGCCGAACCGGTGATCCCGCTGAAACTGTTCCGCGTCCGCACCTTCACGCTCTCCGCGGTCATCAGCTTCATCGTGGGCTTCGCGATGTTCGGGGCGATGACCTATCTGCCGACGTTCCTCCAGGTCGTCCAGGGCGTCTCACCCACCATGTCGGGCGTGCACATGCTGCCGATGGTGGCCGGCATGCTCCTGTCGACGACCGCGTCCGGGCAGATCGTCAGCCGCACCGGCCGCTGGAAGGTCTTCCCCGTCGCGGGCACGGCCGTCACCACGCTCGGCCTGCTCCTCCTCCACCAGCTCGACGAGCACAGCTCCACGGGCGAGATGAGCGCGTACTTCTTCGTCTTCGGCCTGGGCCTCGGTCTGGTCATGCAGGTGCTGGTGCTCATCGTGCAGAACGCGGTCGGCTACGAGGACCTGGGCGTCGCCACCTCCGGCGCGACGTTCTTCCGCTCGATCGGCGCCTCCTTCGGTGTCGCGATCTTCGGCACGATCTTCACCAACCGGCTCGGCGACAAGCTGACCGACGCCCTCGCCGGGCGGCAGCTGCCGCCGAGGCTGAGCGTCACCACCCTGGAGGCGGACCCGCGCGGCATCGCGCGCCTCCCCGCCGACCTGCGGCCCAGCGCCCTGCACGCGTACGCCTCGTCGATCACGGACGTCTTCCTGTACGCGGCGCCGGTCGCGCTCCTCGCCTTCGTCCTCGCCTGGTTCCTGCGCGAGGACAAGCTGCGCGGCTCGGTCACCGCGCCCGACCAGACACAGACACTGGCCAGCAACCCCGTCGAACGCTCCTCCTACGACGAGGTGGCGCGGGCACTCTCGGTCCTCGGCACCAGGGAGGGCCGCCGGGCGATCTACGAGAAGATCACCGCGCGGGCGGGCTACGACCTGCTGCCCGCCGCGAGCTGGCTGCTGCTGCGCATCGCCCGGCACGGATCCGTCGAACCCGCCGTGCTCGCCGAGCGCACCACCGTGCCGCTGACCGTCATCACCGCGGCGGCCCGCCAGGTGGAGGAGCGGCGCCTCGCCGAACGGCAGGGCCTGGAGATGTTCCTGACGGACAGCGGCCGCGAGGTCGCGAGGAAGCTCGCCAAGGCCCGTGAGGAGTCCCTGTCCGAACTGCTCGGCGACTGGTGGGGCCCGCAGCGCCCGACCGACCTGTCCCAGCTGGTCGAGGAGTTGAGCGGCGAGCTGTGCGGGTCGGAGTCGGAGCGGCCGCACGACGGGGCGCCGCGGCTGCGGGCGGTATGAGGTCAGGCCTCGGCCGGGGCCAGCCTCTTGCCGTACCAGTGCTCGGCGTACGCGCTTTCGGCGTAGGGCTCGATCTCCTCGTAACCGTGCCGCGTGTACAGCGCGCGGGCCTCCACCAGGTCGGTGCGGGTGTCGAGGACGAGCCGCTCGGCGCCGAGCGCGCGGGCCGCGTCCTCGGCGGCGGCCAGCAGCACCGGGGCGCCGCCCTTGCCGCGCAGGTCCTCACGTACGAACACGCGCTTCAGCTCGGCGGTCGCAGGATCCAGCAGCCGTACGCCCGCCGTGCCGCCGGGCTCGTCCCCGTACCGTGCGACGAGCAGCACCCCGTGCGGCGGCGCGAGGTCGGCGCCGCTCTCCGCGGCGATCTCGCGCTCCAGCTCGTCGGGGTCGGTGGTCCTGCCCTCGTGCAGCAGGTACCAGCGGTCGCTGACCTCGGTGTAGTACGCGCGCCAGAGCGCGGCGGCCACGGCCGAGTCGTACGCCTCGGGGGCGATGATCCAGGCGGCGGGGCGGGTGGCGGCGCGGGCGGGAGCTTCGGTCATGCCGCCATTCTCGGGACACAAGAGCGGCGCCCCGCAAGCGAATTGCTCGCGGGGCGCCGGTACGGCCCGGGTCAGCTCTTGGGCGCGGCCTGCTGGACGACCTCGAAGGACCAGACCGTGGACCCGGAAGCGGCGGGCTTCGGCCGCTCGCCGCCGCCCTCGCCGCCACCCTGGTGCGCGGCCTTCATGGGGCCCTCCATCCATGCCTGGAAGGAGGCCTCGTCGCGCCAGCGGGTGTAGACGAGGTACTGGTCGGTGCCCTCGATGGGGCGCAGCAGCTCGAACCACTCGAAGCCGTCGGAGTTCTCCACCGCGCCCGCGCGGGACGCGAAGCGCTTCTCCAGGATCTCGCGCTGTTCCTCGGGAACGGTGAGTGCGTTGATCTTCACGATGCTCATGCGGCCATCCTGCCGTACGGCTCGACGGCGCTCAGAGCCGCAGCAGGCGCTCGGCCGTCTCGCGGTAGTCGCGCAGGGCCAGGCGGAGCTGTTCGGTGTCGGTGGCCGAGGCCTCGGGGGCGACGGGGGCGCCCTCGGTGGCCAGGGCGCCGCCCGGTGCCATCCCCGCGGCCGGGGGCGTGCCGCCCTCCGGTGTGGTGCGGGCCGGCGTCGTCTGCCAGGACGAGCGCAGGACCCGGCGGCGTTCGGCCAGGGTGTCGGTGAGGCGGGCGATGGCGTCCTCCAGGACGTGGTCGACCTCCTCGACCGCGCCGCGCGGGCCGTCGACGAAGCCGTTGACGGCGTTCTGGAGGCGCAACGTCAGCTTGTCGCGCTCCTCGGGCGGGAACAGCGTCGTGTCAGCCATGCTGGACTCCCCTTCGGGTGATGCCGGTCGAACGCTTGCCGGACGTGTGCTTGCCGGAGCGCGCGGTGGAGTGGTCGTGCTGGTCGGCGACCAGGTCGTCGAAGAGGGCCCGTGCCTCGATCATGGCCTCGCGCATCTCCTCGGTGCCGGTCCTGCTCTCCTCGGCGCCCGTCGTGTCGAGCGCGGCGCGATGGACCCTGCGGTAGCCGTGGACGTGGGCGGCGTGGTGCACGGAGAGCGCGTCCAGCTGGTCCTCGTAGTGGCCGGCGTCGGGGAAGCCCCGCGCGCCCGCCAGCTCGGCGATGAGCCGGTCCGCGTCGGCCACGGCCTCGCGCGGAGAGTCGACGAAGCGCTCCTGGGCGAGGTTCCAGCGGGCGGAGTACTGCTCACGTGCCGCGGGCTCCAACGGCCGCGGACGCAGGGAGCCGTGCCGCTTCACACGCTCCTCAAGGTCGCGTTCGGCCGCTTTCGTGTCGCCGTCGTGCCGGGCGACCGCGCGGTCGTACTCGGGGCCGAAGCGCCGCTTCAGGCTGTGGCCGCCGCCCGCGTTCAGTCGCTTGCGGTTCAGTACGGCGAACGCGCCCGCGGCGAGGACGACGACGACCACGATCAGAACGATGATCATGACTGTGGACATGGATGGGTGCCTTCCCGGGGATGGGCCTCACGGTGCGGGGCGCGGCGTGCCGCCCCGCACCTGTCCCCGGAGCGAGTTGCCAGGAAGCGGGCGGTCAAACGCGGTGCGTACGCCCCGAGGTGGCCTTAGGATGCCGCAGCGCGCGATGACCAACCACGCTCGCGCCGCGCCGAGTTGAAGGAGCGTACATACGTGCTGGAGCTGACGATGGCCTCGGTGTCCGGGGCGGATGCGGGCGCGACCGCGGGCATGCTCATGGCCGACGCGCCGAGCGAGCCGGGTGCGGTGCTGCGGGTGGGGCGCGACGCGAGCGTCTGCCGTCTGGTGACGCCCGACGACTGGCTGTTCGTGTCCCGTACGCACCTGGAGTTCCGCTGCGGACCCGACGGGGCCTGGTCCGTGACCTGGCTGCGCGGCTCGAACCCCGACCCCGCCTCGCAGGTGCGGGTGGTGTCCGAAGGCGCGGCGCTCTCCCTCGCGTACGGAGGGGCGGCGCCGCTGGGCCGGGGCGGCTCGGGCGAGGTGGTCATCCAGGACAGGTCGGGGCCGCGGAGCGTGAACGTGGGGTTCTATCACGAGGGTTGAGCCCCGGTCGTGCGTGCCGACGGCCCCGTACGCGTGTGCGCCGTCAGTCCCGTACGCGGGCCAGCGCGAAGCCGTCGTAGCCCTTGGTGCCCACCGTCTGGATTGCCGTCGCCTCCAGCTCGGGGTGGCGTGCCATGAGGTCGAGCGCGGCGCGGGTGCCGCGCACGCTCGGGTCCGGGTCGGCGGCGTCGGTGACGGCGCCGCCGCGTACGACGTTGTCGAGGACGATGAGGCTGCCGGGGCGGGTGAGCTTGAGCGACCACTCCACGTAGTGCGGGTTGTTGACCTTGTCGGCGTCGATGAAGACGAGGTCGAAGGGCGCGGGGTTCTCGGCGTGTTCGGCGCCGAGCGCGGCGAGCGAGTCGAGAGCGGGGCCGACGCGGACCTCGGTGAGCTTGTCGAGCCCGGCGCGGGCGAGGTTGCCGCGGGCCACCTCGGCGTGCTCCTGCTTGTACTCCAGGGTGATGAGGCGGCCGTCGGCGGGCAGGGCGCGGGCCAGCCAGATCGTGCTGTAGCCGCCGAGCGTGCCGATCTCCAGGATGCGGCGGGCGCCCTGCGTCCGTGCGAGGAGCTGGAGGAGCTTGCCCTGGTTCGGGGAGACGCTGATCCGCGGCAGGCCGGCCGCGTCGCTGTCGCGCAGGGCGGCGGCGAGGGCCTCGTCGGCCGGGGCGAGGAGGTCGGTGAAGTAGTCGTCGACTGAGTTCCACTGCTGCTGGCTCATAGGGGAGTTCGGTCCCTTCGACTGCCTAGTTAGTTTCGCTAAGGAGCTTAGCCGGGCGGGGGTCGATTGTCAGTGGGGGCTCGCATACTTAGTGAGGATCAGGGCTCTGGTGGCGGGGGTCGGGCGTGGGGTACGGGGTGGGGCACGGAGTGGAGCGGGCGTGGCCCGGGGCGGTGGTCCGCGGGTTCGCCGAGCGGTGGCTGTCGCGGATGGAGGGGCTGGGAGGGCAGGGTGAAGAGGGCGAGGGGGCCGGCGGCTCGGACGGCTTCGTGTGTTCGCCCGCGGGGATGTGGCTCGCCCTGTCCGCCGTCGCGGTCGGCGCGAGGGCGGAGACCGCCGAGGAGTTGCGGGGGCTGCTCGGAGTCGCGGGGGTGGACGCGGCGCGCGTCGTGACGGACGGGGCGCGGGCCCTCGCGGAGACGGACGCGCTGGGTGTCGCCACGCGCGTGTGGAGCCGGGTCGCCGTGCGCCGGGAGTATCGGGAGGCGTTGCCGGACATCGGCTTCGGGTCCATGAACTCCCCGGATTCGGTGGACTCAGTGGTATCAGTGGACTCCGCGGGCGTCGACGCGTGGGTGCGGGAGGTCACGGGCGGCATGATCGAGCGCCTCCCGGTGTCCGTCGGGCCGGACACGCTGCTCCTGCTGGTCAACGCCCTGGCGCTGAAGGCCCGTTGGGAGGACCCCTTCGAGGGGGCCGCCACGCGGGACGCCGACTTCACGGACGCGGCGGGCGTCGTCCACCGGGTGCCGACGATGCGGCGGACGGTCGCGCTCGGGGACGCCTGGGCGGTGGACGGCGGCGGGGGTGCGGGGAGCGGCGGCGCCAGGGGTGCGCGGGTCGTGGAGATGCGGTGCGTCTCGCGCGGCGGGCGGCCTCCGGTGCGGGTCCGCTTCGTCCTCGGGGAGCCGGGGGCGGGGCCCGCCGCGGTGCTGCCGCTCGGCTGGGCGCCGCGTGAGCGGTGCTCGCCTCTTGATGCCGAGCTGGTCTCGATGGCCCTGCCCCGTCTCTCGCTCCGTACGCGCGTCGACGCGACGGGGCAGCTGGCCGCGCTCGGGGTGCGGCGGGCGATGAGCGACGCGGCGGACTTCTCCGGAATGTCGCCGGAACGGCTCGCGATATCGCAGGTCGTTCAGGAGGCGGTCGTGAGGATCGCGGAGGAGGGGGTGGAGGCGGCGTCGGTCACGGCGGTGCCGATGCGGCCGGGCTCGGGGCGCCTACGGCGGGTTGAGCGGGTTGCCTTTGAGCGGCCGTTCGGGGTGGTGGTGCTGGATGGCTCCGGGGCGGTCCCGGTGTTCGCCGCGTGGCAGGCGGGGGCTCCCTCCGGCGGTTAGCGGCCGGCCTGCGCCGGGGCGGGGCTCGGTCCCGGGGCTCTGCCCCGGACCCCGCTCCTCGATCGCCGGAGGGGCTGAGATCTCAGGTCCCCGGCGATTGAATCCCAGGGCCGACGGCCGCATGTCGACCCCGGGGCGGAAGGATTCAGCCCGTCCGGCGTTTGAGGACGAGCGAGGCGCAGCCGGCGATTTACCGCTCCACCGCCGCCGGAGACCCAGGCAGTGGCCTGCCCGCAGATTCCGTCAGGTACCAGACCGCGACGCCGCCCACGACCGCCGCCGCCATCATGTAATACGCGGGCATCATCTTGTCGCCCGTCGCCCCGATCAGCGCCGTCACCACCAGCGGTGTCGTGCCGCCGAAGACCGACACGGAGATGTTGAAGCCGATGGAGAGCGAGCCGTAGCGGACCTTCGTGGGGAAGAGCGCGGGGAGGGTCGCCGGCATCGACGCCGTGAAGCAGACCAGGAGCAGGCCGAGCGCCCCGAGACCCAGGCCGATCGCCCAGAGGGACCCCTCGCGGATCAGGAGGAGGGCGGGGACGGAGAGGAGGAGGAAGCCCGCGCAGCCCGTGGCGATCACCGGACGGCGGCCCACCCGGTCCGTGAGCGCGCCGACGAACGGCTGGGCGCACATCATCAGCGCCATGACGGCCAGGATGACGAGCAGCCCGTGCGTCTCGTCGTACTTCAGCTCGCTCGTCAGATAGCTCGGCATGTACGAGAGCAGCATGTAGTCGGTGACGTTGAAGACCAGGACCAGGCCCATGCAGAGGAGGAGCGCCTTCCACTGCCCGGTGACCATGTCGCGCAGCCGGACCTTCGCGCGGGTCTGCTCGTCCTTGTGGGCCTTCTCCAGCTCCGCGGCGAACGCCGGGGTCTCCTCCAGCCGCATCCGCAGATACAGGCCGATCAGACCCATCGGGCCCGCGATCAGGAAGGGGATGCGCCAGCCCCAGGAGACCAGGTCCTGCGACGACATCATGGCCGTCATCAGCGTCACCAGGCCCGCGCCGCCGATGTAGCCCGCCAGCGTGCCGAACTCCAGCCAGCTGCCGAAAAAGCCCCGCCTCTTGTCGGGGGAGTACTCCGCGATGAACGTGGAGGCCCCTGCGTACTCACCGCCGGTGGAGAAGCCCTGCACGAGCCGGGCCAGCAGGAGCAGTACCGGGGCCCAGACGCCGATGGTCGCGTAGGAGGGGATCAGGCCGATCGCGAACGTGCCCGCCGCCATCATGATCATGGTGAGGGCGAGGATCTTCTGGCGGCCGACGCGGTCGCCGAGCGGGCCGAAGACCATGCCGCCCAGCGGGCGGATCAGGAAGGCCGCGGCGAAGGCGCCGAAGGTGGAGAGCAGCTGGGCCGTGGGGTTGCCCGAGGGGAAGAAGACCTTGCCCAGCGTCACGGCGATATAGCTGTAGACGCCGAAGTCGAACCACTCCATCGCGTTGCCGAGGGCGGCCGCCTTCACCGCGCGCTTGACCATCGCGGGGTCGATGACGGTGGCGCCCGCGGGGCCGTCCGGGGCGGCCGCGTGCTGGGGCCGGGGACGGGGCCCCCGTGCGGGCTCGGGCTTCCGGAGTGCGACGGATGTGGCGCTCGGCAAGGGTTCGCTCGCCCGCTTTCGGTCGACGACAAGGACGGAGCCGCCCACGGAGACCGGGGCAGCCCGAAAAGCGACCTTAGGTGCATCAGCCATCATTACGTTCGGTGCCCGGTTGACCGCATAGCGCACCGAAAGGGCGGTTATCCAGGTCAAACGGCATTTCCTGTGGCGGGAGGGACAAGCCGCACTTGTGATCTATGTCGCGGCCCGGGCCGGGAACCGCGCCCCGTCGGCCTGCGCGGACCCTCGCGCTGAGACGGCCGCTCGCGCTGCCGAGGGGATTTCGGCCGGTTTCGGGTTGGATACGGCCGATAAAAGCCGATAGAAAGCGGTGTGACCGTCAGGTGAAGAGGCGGTTGCGTGCGTCCCTCTCAGCGGGGCGCGACCCCTCCGGGCCGCATCCGGGCCCACGACCGGGCCGCCGCAACCGGGCCCCGCACAGACAGGGCCGCACATGACGATCGGGCGGGAGGTCCGACGGGGCGTGGCGAACGTGGAGCACAGCGGATCCGGCGATGCCGTGGGCGCGGGGCAGGCCGACGGACCCGGGACGCGGATCGGAGCGGCCCGCGCCGTCCTCTGGCTGATCGCCGCGGTCCTGGCGATCCGGCAGGTGGCCGTCGTCCTGCGCACCCCCGAGGGCGAGCGCCTCACCGACCTGGAGACCTGGCTCGGGCCGAACGGCGTACTGCACGTCAACGGCTCCCTCTATGACGCGGACAGGTTCACGGGACCGCCCTTCACGGGACCGCCCTTCACGGGACCGCCCTTCGCGGGCCTCGTCCTCAAACCGCTCGCCCGCTCGGGAGAGCAGGCCCTCGGCTGGGCCTGGACCTTCGGCACCCTCGGCCTCGTCGTCGTCCTGGGCCTGATCGCCGCCCGCGCCCTCCCCCGGCCCGTCTCCCGGCGCACCTCGCTGCTCGCCGCCCCCGTGGCGATCAGCCTGCTGATCCTGTCGCTGCCGGTGCGCAACACCCTTCACCTCGGCCAGACCAGCATCATCCCGGTCCTCCTCGTCCTGCTCGGCCTCTTCGCCGTGCGCGGCGAGCGTCCGAGCGGCCTCCTGATCGGCATCGGCGCCGCGCTGCAACCGACCATGCTGCTCTTCGCCGGCCTCCTGTGGTTCACCGGCCGCAAGAAGGCCGCCGCGTCCACCGGCGTCTCCTTCGCCGCCTGCACGGTCCTCGCCTGGGCCGCGATGCCGCACGACTCATCGACGTACTGGGTCCACCACCTCGCGGGAGCGGGTCTCGGCGCGAGCCCGGACGCCAACGCCAACCAGTCCCTGCACGGCATGCTCCTGCGCCTCGGTCTCGAAGGGCCCCTGGAGACAGGTCTCTTCCTGCTCCTGAGCGCCGCCGTCGCCCTCCTCGGCCTGCGCCGCGCCGTGCGCTACGCCAAGGACGGGCAGCTGCTCCTCGCCACCGCGATCACCGGCTGCGTGGCGGTCGCGGTCTCGCCGACGACCTGGCAGCACCAGCTCCTGTGGGTGCTCTTCGCGGTGGTCGGCAGGGTCGGCAAGCGCCGGTCGGACCGGTACGTGTGGCCGGTGGCCGTCGTCCTCATGTCGACGCTGCCCGCCACGATGATGCTGCCGCACATGCCGGTCACCGAACCGGTCCGCGACAACGTCGTGCTGATCACCGCCCTCGCCGCCGCCGTCGCCGTACCGTTCCTCCTCCGCGCGCACCCGCAGTACGAGCACCCGATCCCCACCGACTACGCCGCTCCCGCCCCGGCCCGCTGGAGCCGGGTGCCGCTGCTGCCGTTCTGGCGGCGCGTGCTGACCCGCCCGAACCTCCTGCTGGAACTCCTCCTGATCCGCGTCGGCTACTCCGCGTACCAGCAGGTCAGGCTCGCCGCGACCGGTGGCACCATCTCCGGGGGCCGGGCCACGGCCGAGCAGCACGGCGAACAGATCCACGCGATCGAGAAGTTCCTGCGCATCGACGTGGAGCACTGGTTCAACCACCTGACGGCACGGACCGGTTGGCTGGAGGACTTCTTCAACTTCTACTACACGTCGTTCCACTTCGTGGTGCCGCTGAGCGTCCTCGCCGTCCTCTACGCGCGCCGCCCCGCCGAGTACCGCTGGGCGCGCTCCGCGCTCGGCTTCGCGACCGTCCTCGCCCTCGTCGGCTTCTGGGCCTACCCGCTCGCCCCGCCGCGCCTGATGCCGGACCTCGGGTTCGTCGACACGGTGCACGGCGTGCAGGACTTCAGCAAGCCGAACTACGGCACGCTGACCGACCTCACCAACCAGTACGCGGCGATGCCCTCGCTGCACTTCGGCTGGTCCCTGTGGTGCGGCCTGGTCGTCCTGGTCGTCGCGCCCAAGGGGTGGATGAAGGCGCTCGGCCTGCTGCATCCGTTCCTCACGCTCTGCGCGATCGTCGGCACCGGCAACCACTGGGTGCTCGACGCGGCGGGCGGCGCGGCCGTGGTCGGGGCGGGCTTCGGCCTCACCTACCTGCTCACGGGGTCCCGCGTGAGCAGGCCCCTGAAGGCCCCCACGGCCACCGAAGCCGCCGGGGCGCCGCCCCTCACCCACACGTCGAAGCACTCGGCGAAGGACGGTACCCCGAGCTGATCCGGTAGGTGCCGGGGCCGGGCACCGAGAGCCGGGTGTACTCGCCGTCCTGCTTCAGGCAGGCCCCCTCGGCCCGGAGCCACGGCGAGTACACCAGGCGCACGGTCACCGAGCCCCGCCGCGGGACGCGCACCACCACGTCTGAGCCCGTGGCGCGCACGACGGACGCGGGCTCAGACACCAGCGGCACCGGGTTCTTCACCCGGAAGATCCGCCAGTTGGCGTCCTTCCACACCGGCTCCAGCCACTCGGGGCCGCTCGCCACCAGCTCCGCCTCGTCCTGCGCGAACCCGTCCGGCTTGCCCGAGGGCAGCACGACGTATCCCACGGCCCACCGGTCCAGCCAGGCGCGGTAGGTGGCCGCCGAGAACGTCCCGTCGTAGAAGAGGCGGCCGCGCTCGATGTCGAGCTGACGGTTCCAGCCGCGCGCCATGTTCACGTAGGGGGCGAGGGCGGTGGCCTCGCGGTGGTTGCGGGCCGGGACGACCTCGACGCGGGTGCGGTCGGCGCCCAGGCTCTCCAGCTCGCGCACCACGCCATGGGTGTCGACCGCCCACTTGGGCACCTTCGTGGACACGACGAGGTCGTCGACGGTCTTCTGCACGACCCAGCCGGAGCAGAGCACCAGCGCCACCGTCAGCGCGATCCGCCGCGCCCGGTCGCGCCCCGTCGCGAGCAGCGCCGCGAGCAGCGCGGCGGGCCCGACCAGCTCGGCGAGGCGCTCGACGTTGGTGCCGATCGGGGAGGGGATGAGATACGTGAGCACGGTCCCGACCGCGTAGACGCCCGCGCCCCAGCGCAGTACACGCCACTCGCGGGGGCCCGCGAGGATCAGCACCAGGCTGACCACGACGGGCGGGAAGATCCGGTCGAAGGGCATCAAGTGCTCGCCGGTGAACGGGAAGAGCACCGTCGTGGCCGCCACGACGAGGACGGGCGGCGCGATCAGCGCGGCGGCGTGCGTCCAGTCGCGTACGAAGAAGTAGCCCGCGCCCGCGACCAGCAGGAAGAGGCCGGCGACCGGCGATCCCATGGTGGCGAGCGCCGCGCAGACCACGGCGAGGCCGACGCGCCGCCGCTCCCGCACGAGCGCCAGACAGGCGGCGAAGGCGAAGGCGATGCCGAGCGCGAACGTCGTACGCCCCGACGCGACGTTGCACCACACGCCGAGCGAGGCGAGCACGGCGGGCCACAGGGGCTTGCGGATGCCGGTGCGCTCGACGAGCGCGGCCACCAGACAGGCGCCCGCGACCCCGGAGAGCACCGTCACGGTCCTCACTCCGACCGCGGCCATCAGATAGGGCGAGATCAGGCTGTAGTTGGCGGTGTGCATGCCGCCGTACCAGAACAGGCTGTACGCCGCCGTCCCGTGCTCGGAGGCGAACCGCGCCCAGGCCTCCTGCGCGGCGAGGTCGCCGCCGCCCGTCGCGAGGAACGCCGCCCACACCGCGTACAGGGGAAGGGTGGGGGCGGTGGCGAGCAGCGGTACGCGGTGCCGTCGGCAAAACGCCCGGAAGGAGGACTTCCGCTCGGTGGGCGCGCTGCCGGACGGGGCGATCGAGAACTCGGCAGAGACCACGGCCACCGTTTCCGTTCGGAGTCTTGGAGAGGCAAGGTTCACCTCTCCAGACGCGGCGCGCAACGTAGACGTTGGTTCCGTAAAGAAGGCCGGCGGGTCAGCGGGTGCTGACCTGGAGTTCCTTGACGCCGTTGAGCCAGGCCGAACGGAGCCTGCGCGGGTCGGCCGCCAGCCGCAGGCCCGGCATGGCGTCGGCGATCGCGTGGAAGATGAGGTTGATCTCCAGGACCGCGAGGGACTTGCCGAGGCAGAAGTGGGGGCCGCCGCCGCCGAATCCGAGGTGCGGGTTGGGGTCGCGGGTGATGTCGAAGGCGCCCGGGTCGTCGAAGACTTCGGGGTCGTGGTTGGCGGAGGAGTAGAAGATGCCGACGCGGTCGCCCCGCCTGATCCGGGCGCCGCCCAGCTCCGTGTCCCGCGTCGCGGTGCGCTGGAAGGAGACGACCGGGGTCGCCCAGCGCACGATCTCCTCCGCCGTCGTGTCGGGACGTTCGCGTTTGTACAGCTCCCATTGGTCCGGATGGGTGAGGAAGGCGTGCATGCCGTGGGTGATGGCGTTGCGGGTCGTCTCGTTTCCGGCCACCGCCAGCAGGATCACGAAGAAGCCGAACTCGTCCCCCGAGAGGTTGCCCTCGTCCTCCGCCGCCACGAGCCGGCTGACGATGTCCTTGGCCGGGCACTCCTTGCGGGCCGCGGCGAGGTTCATCGCGTAACTGACGATCTCCAGTGCCGCCTCGGCGCCGATCTCCTCGGTGATGGCGTACTCCGGATCGTCGTACCCCGCCATCTTGTTGGACCAGTCGAAGATCTTGGAGCGGTCCTCCTGCGGAACCCCGATCAGCTCGGCGATGGCCTGGAGCGGCAGTTCGACGGCGACGTTCGTGACGAAGTCGAAGGCGCCGTCGGGGCCCGCCTGCTCCAGCGCCGTCGTGACGATGGAGCGGGCGCGCTCGCGCAGGGCCTGTTCCAGCGAGCGGATGGCGCGGGGCGTGAAGCCGCGCTGCACGATCTGCCGGACCCGGGTGTGCTCGGGCGGGTCCATGTTGAGCATGATCAGCTTCTGGACCTCGATCTGGTCGCGGCTGATCGACTCGTTGAAGCGGATGACCGCGGTGTTGAGGTTGGAGGAGTACAACTCCGGGTGTGTGGAGACGTACTTGACGTCCTCGTGCCGTGTGACGGCCCAGTATCCCGCGTCGTCGAAACCGGAGACGCGCGGCCGCTGGGCGATCCAGCGCACCGGTTCCGTCTGCCGCAGCTGTGCGAACTCCGGGAGGGGCACGCGGTCTTGAAGCAGGTCCGGGTCGGTGAAGTCGAACCCGTCGGGCAGCGCTGGACAGGGCATCGGCAACTCCTGGCGTGAGCTGAGTTCTGACGTGCCGTCAGCAGGCTTGGCAGGCAAGGTAGTAACGGGTTCTACAAGAGGCAAGGCCCATGGAGGGGGCGGTTGGGCGCGCGCCCCGCGCAAGGTGCGTGCACGACCCTTGCGGCGCCGGGGTCCCGCTCAGCAGACTGCAGAACAGAACTAGAACGCGTACTAGTTCCTCCCGCGAGGCGCCGGGACGGCTCGCGGGACATGGACGGAGAGGACCAGCCCCATGGCCGCGGAACCTGTCATCGTCGAAGCCGTACGCACCCCCATCGGCAAGCGCGCGGGCGCGCTCGCCAACCTCCACCCCGCCTATCTGCTCGGGGAGACCTACCGCGAACTCCTCGGACGCACCGGCATCCACGCCGACTGCGTCGAGCAGATCGTCGGCGGCACGGTGACCCACGCGGGGGAGCAGTCGATGAACCCCGCGCGCACGGCGTGGCTCACCATGGGGCTTCCGTACGAGACGGCGGCGACGACCGTGGACTGCCAGTGCGGCTCCTCGCAGCAGGCGAGCCACATGGTCGCCAACATGGTCGCGGCCGGGGTCATCGACGTCGGCATCAGCTGCGGGGTCGAGGCGATGTCACGAGTGCCGCTCGGATCCGGCTCCAAGCATGGTCCGGGCAAGCCCTTCCCCGACGAGTGGAACGTCGATCTGCCCAACCAGTTCGAGGCCGCCGAGCGCATCGCCCGCAAGCGCGGCCTCACCCGCGAGAACGTGGACTCGCTCGGCCTCATCTCGCAGGAGAGGGCGGCCACCGCCTGGTCCGAGGAGCGCTTCAAGCGCGAGACGTTCGCCGTCCAGGTGCCCACGACGGAGGAGGAGCAGGCGGCTGGGCAGGGCATGTGGCGGCTCGTCGACCGGGACGAGGGGCTGCGCGACACGACGATGGAGGCGCTCGGCGGGCTCAAGCCCGTCATGCCGACCGCCGTGCACACGGCCGGCAACTCCTCGCAGATCTCGGACGGCGCGGCGGCCCTCATGTGGGCGTCCAAGCGCATGGCGCGGGCGCTGAAGCTGAGGCCGCGGGCGCGGATCGTGGCGCAGGCGCTGGTCGGCGCCGACCCGCACTTCCACCTCGACGGGCCGATCGACGCGACGCACGCGGTGTTAGGCAAGGCGGGCATGTCCCTGAAGGACATCGACATCGTCGAGATCAACGAGGCGTTCGCCTCGGTGGTGCTGAGCTGGGCGCAGGTCTTCGAGCAGGACCTGGAGAAGGTGAACGTGAACGGGGGCGCGATCGCGCTGGGCCACCCGGTGGGGGCCACCGGGGCACGCCTCATCACGACGGCCCTGCACGAGCTGGAGCGCAGGGACAAGGAGTTCGCGCTGGTGACGATGTGCGCGGGCGGCGCGGTGGCGACGGCGACGATCATCCAGCGCCTGTAGAAAGCCGCTGGAACCACAAACGCCGGGCGGGCTGGATATCCAGCCCGTCCGGCGCTTGGCATTCAGCCCGCGCGGCGCTGGCATCTCAGCCCGTCCGGCGTTTGAGGACGAACTCGGCGAAGCCGGTGATCTGACGGTGAGGCGATCTGGCGGTGCGATACAAGCCCGCTAAGGGCGCCCCGCCAGACTCAGTACCAGCCGTTGGCCTGCCAGTGGTTCCACGCGCCGACAGGGCTGCCGTAGCGCTCGTTCATGTACTTCAGGCCCCACTCGATCTGGGTCTCCGGGTTGGTCTTCCAGTCGGCGCCCGCCGAGGCCATCTTCGAGCCGGGCAGCGCCTGGACCAGGCCGTAGGCGCCGGAGGAGGAGTTCGTCGCGTTGACGTCCCAGCCGCTCTCGTGCGAGACGATCTTGTCGAACGCGGCGAACTGCGCGGGGTCCGAGATCTTCGCCTTGGCGATCGCCTTGGCGGAGGTCGGGGCGGCGGCGGGAGCGGCGGCCGGGGCGGTGGCCTTCGCGGTGGTCGGGGTGGCTGCCTGGGCCGGGGCCGCGGCGAAGACCATGCCGGTGGCGGCAGCGGCGACGAGGCCGCCGGCGAGGGTCTTCTTCGGGGAAGCGATGCGGCGGATGAGCGAGGCGGACACAGAGGACCTTCCGGTGGGGGGCGGGGCTGTCGCGGTGCGTGCCGTGGAACGTGGGGGACATGCGGAGGCGCCGAGTTCCCGAGGGGACGTCGGCGCCCTGCGACTCATCCAGAGAAACAGGCTCAGGACGCCGCCGCAATGACCCCTTTTACTAGTGGAAGTCGCACCTGAGTCGAATGTCCCGTCTGTGATCCGGCTCTCAATCCCCAGGTCAGCGCGGTGATTGATGCATGTACATCAAGAGATCCGGTCTACGGGCCCGCCTAGTAGAGGACCAAGGTCCTGTGGGCCGCCTCACGGATACGAGGCCTCGATGTCACGCAGAGCGCGGAGCCCCTTACGGCTTGGGCGCCTCGAATGTGACCGGCGCCTCGAAAGCCGCCCGCCGTGTGGCCCGGCGCAGCGCCTTCAGAACGGCGGGCCCGAGCGTCAGGCTCAGCAGGACCGTGACGACGGCCCGCGGCAGGTCCCAGCCGAGCGAGGTGGCCAGGCAGTACGCGATGAAGCGGCCGAGGTTCTCCGCGAGGGGGTCGCCCGGCTGGAAGGAGACGCCGGTGGCCATCCCGCCCAGGTAGGGCCAGCCCTGGAGGTTCATGGCCGTGCCGTACAGGACGGCGGAGACCGCCCCATAGGCCGCGAGCAGCCACAGCTCGCGGCGCCCCCGCAGAGTGTCGGCCCCCGGAAGCAGCCCCGCCCCCATGCACACCCAGCCCATCGACAGCATCTGGAACGGCATCCAGGGGCCGACGCCCCCGGTGAGCAGCGCCGACGCGAACATCGACACCGCCCCGAGCACGAATCCGAAGCCGGGCCCGAGCACCCGCCCGCTCAGCACCATCAGGAAGAACATCGGCTCGATGCCCGCCGTGCCCGCGCCCAGCGGGCGCAGCGCGGCGCCCGCGGCGGCCAGCACCCCGAGCATGGCGATCGCCTTCGCGTCCAGGCCGACGTCCGCGACGGTCGCCACGACCACGGCGAGCAGCAGCGGCAGCAGCGCCGCGAACAGCCACGGCGCGTCCTGCGCGTGCTCGGCGAACCCCGAACCCCCGCTGGACAGCAGCGGCCACCCGAAGGCGACCACACCCACCGCGCTGACCAGCGCGAGCGCGGCGATCGAGCGGGGCCCCAGGCGAATGGGGCGGGCCCGCCGGGCGGTGCCCACCGCGCGCTCTCCGGCGGGGTTCACGACGCTCCCTCCGCCGCGCCGAGCGCCTCGCGCACCTGCGCCACCGTCAGCCACTCCCGCGGCGCCAGGATCTTCGTGACCTGCGGCGCGAAGGCCGGTGACGACACCACGACCTGCGGGGTCGGGCCGTCCGCGACGACCTCGCCGTCCGCGAGGATCACCACCCGGTGGGCGATCTCGGCGGCCAGCTCCACGTCATGCGTGGCCAGCACGATCGCGTGCCCCTCGGCGGCCAGGCCCCGCAGGATCGTGACCAGGCGGGCCTTGGCCGAGTAGTCCAGGCCGCGGGTCGGCTCGTCCAGGAGGAGCAGCGGCGGGCGCGCGGCCAGCACGATCGCCAGGGCCAGCGCCAGACGCTGGCCCTCGGAGAGGTCCCGGGGGTGCGTGTCGTCCGCGATGCCGGGCAGCAGCTCGCTCACCAGCGCCCGGCACGTCCCGGGCCCGGCGCCCGCGTCGTGGTCGGCGGCGGCGCACTCGGCGGCCACCGTGTCCGCGTACAGCAGGTCACGTGGTTCCTGCGGGACCAGGCCGACGTGCCGGATCAGCTCGCGGGGGGCCGTGCGGTGGGGGACGGCGCCGCCGACGCGGACGCTGCCCGATGTGGGTTCGAGGAGGCCGACCAGCGTGGACAGCAGCGTGGACTTGCCGGCGCCGTTGCGGCCCATCAGGGCGACGGTCTCGCCGGAGGTGACGGTGAGGTCGACGCGGCGCAGCGCCTCGACCCGGCCGCGCCGCACGGCCAGGCGTTCGACGGCCGCCGCGGGTGGCTGGTGTGTCCGGGGTGCCTGGTCGGGCGTACGTCCCTTGCGCAGCCAGGGCCGGCGGGCGGGGGCCGCCCGCTCCGCGGTGCGTACGGCCGTCGCCTCCTGGCGCGGTTCCGTCCCGGCGAGCCGGTCCCGCAGCGGGCCCGCCCTGCGCCGCGCGTCCCGCACGGTCAGCGGCAGCGGCGACCAGCCCGCGAGCCGGCCGAGCGCGACGACCGGGGGATATACGGGGGAGCGGGCCATCAGCGCGGCCGGGTCGCCGAGCACCGGCGGCTCGCCCGGCGCGGCGAGCAGCAGTACCTGATCCGCGTACTGCACGACCCGCTCAAGGCGGTGCTCGGCCATCAGGACGGTCGTGCCGAGGTCGTGGACGAGCCGCTGGAGCACGGCGAGGACCTCTTCGGCGGCGGCCGGGTCGAGTGCGGAGGTCGGCTCGTCGAGGACGAGGACCCGGGGGTGCGGGGTGAGGACCGAGCCGATGGCGACGCGCTGGCGCTGCCCTCCGGAGAGGGTGGCGATGGGCCGGTCGCGCAGCTCGGCGAGGCCGAGCAGGTCCAGGGTCTCCTCGACCCGCCTGCGCATCACGCCGGGGGCGAGGCCGAGCGACTCCATGCCGTAGGCCAGCTCGTCCTCGACCGTGTCCGTCACGAAGTGCGCGAGCGGGTCCTGGCCCACGGTCCCGACGACGTCGGCGAGCTCCCGGGGCTTGTGCGTACGGGTGTCGCGGCCCGCCACGGTGACGCGGCCGCGCAGGGTGCCACCGGTGAAGTGCGGCACGAGCCCGCTGACCGTGCCGAGCAGTGTCGACTTACCGACCCCGGAAGGGCCGACGAGCAGCACCAACTCGCCTTCCGGGACGGTGAGATCGACCCCTCGCACGGTGGGCGCGGCACCCCCCTCGTACGTCACCGAGACATCCTCGAAGCGGATCATGAGGTCTCCTCGGGAGGTACGGGGGGTACGGGGGTCGAGGGCGCCTGCTCCCCCGTGGGCACCGGCGCCACGAAAGCCGGAAGCAGGCCGAGCAGGGCCGCCGCCGCGGGCCACAGGGGCAGGGTCGGGGCCACCAGCGGTACGACGCCGGGGTGCAGCGCCTGCATGTCGTACGACGCGGACCAGATCGTCAGGCCAGCGACCGCCAGGCCCGAGCCGGCGACCAGCCAGGCGCGCACGCCCCACGCGTCGGGGCGGTAGCGGGTGCGCACGGCGCGGCGCCCGCCGAGCCGGAGCCCCGCCAGTGCGGCCAGCAGCCCGGCGCCGAGCAGAGGCAGCCCGTAGGCGGCACCCTGCGCGGTGAGCAGTCCGTACGTGCCCACGCATACGCCCATCAGCCCGCCCAGCGTCAGCACGGCGGTGAGCCTGCGCACGCCCGCGGGGACGGCGGCGGTGCGCCCGAAGCCGCGCGCGTCCATCGCGGCGGCCAGCGCGACCGACCGCTCAAGGGCACCTTCCAGGACCGGAAGACCCACCTGGAGCAGCCCGCGCACTCCGCTGTCCGGCCGCCCGCGCAGGCGCCGCGCTGCCCGCAGCCGCCGCACGTCCCCGATGAGGTTCGGCGCGAAGGTCATCGCCACGACGACGGCGACCCCCACCTCGTACAGCGCGCCCGGCAGCGACTTGAGCAGCCGGGACGGGCTGGCGAGGGCGTTCGCGGCGCCGATGCAGATCAGCAGGCCCGCCAGCCTGATCCCGTCGTAGAGCGCGAAGACCATGCCCTCCGCCGTGACCCGCCCGCCGATCCGCACGCCCTTGGCCCAGTCGGGCAGCGGCACCTCGGGCAGCGTCACGAGGACGTGCGTACCCGGGATCGGCGAGCCGAGGACGATCGCGAAGACCAGCCGGATGCCGATGACGACAAGCCCCAGCTTCACGAACGCGCCGTACGACTTCGCCCAGGGGGCCGAGGTCCGCCGGGCCGCCACGACATAGCCCGCGACGCCGATCAGCAGCCCGATCAGCAGCGGGTTGGTCGTCCGGGACGCCGCGGTGCCGAGCCCGATGGCCCATACCCACCAGGCGCCCGGGTGCAGGGCGTTGCTCCGGTGCGCCTCGGGGGCGAGGCGGCGCCGCAGGAGGCCGCGCGTGCCGCTGCCGTGGTTCGTCATCGTGCTGTCCGTGTCCGGGGGCCGCGTCAGCCGCGGCGGCGCCGGGCCTGCCAGAACGCGGCCCCGCCGAGCAGCGCGACGGCGACGGCGCCCGCGATCAGACCGACGGAGGGCCCGCGGTCGCCCTCGCCCCCGTCCGCCTCCGGCTGCCGCTCGGTGTTCAGGCTGTCGTGGGAGACCTGCTCGCCGCAGCCCGACCTCGGGTAGCCGTCGATGGCGCACAGCAGCGCCTTGCTGTCGTAGCGCAGCGGCTTCGCGACGGAGGCGAGCGCGTCCGCGCTGGTGGCGTCCTCGGCGACCTGGGCGCAGGCCGTCCGCGGCGCGGGCGGGTTCTCGTCGTGGGGCGCGTCCTTCGGCAGCCCGAAGTCGATGACGAGGCCGACCCGCTTGCGGCCGTCCTCGGCGGGGGTGCTCGCGCAGATCTTCTTGAAGTCCGCGGGGCCGCGCGGCTTGGCGGCCTCCTTCGAGTTCTCGGAGACCGAGAAGCGGAACCCCTGCACGTCACCGTCCTCGGGCCGGGCGGTGCCGGGCCCCTGACTGGCGTACGTCCAGGTGTCGCCGTCCCGGTCCCAGAACGACCAGTAGCGGTAGCCGGCGGCCTGGGAGGGCGCGGCGGCGAGGACGCCGAGCAGGGCGGCGACGAACGCCGCGACCGCCATGCGCCCGCGCCACGCGCGCGAGGGCACCAGACGCGTCCGGCCCCGCGTCACGGCTGCTGCTTCTTGCGGTTGGCGCTGTAGAGGAAGCCGATGCCGATGCCCGCGACCATGCCGACGCCGATGATCCACCAGATGTTGGTGCCGCCGGCGCCCCCGTCTTCGTCCTTCTTCTCGTCGGAGTCGGAGGCCGACTCCGACGAGGACTCGGAGGACGTCTTCGCGGGTGGCCCCTGGGCGCCCAGCTGCTCGACGAGGTCGGCGCCGCCGAAGTCCCGCGGGTCCATGCCCGCGGCGTGGGCGGCGAGGACCAGCTGGGCGTAGGCGGCGGGACCCGACTCCTTCGCCCACTTCGCGGAGTTCTCCGCGAGCCACTGGGCGGACTTCTCGGCCTGGTCGCGCTGCCCGGCGGCGGCCAGCGCGAGCACGGCGTCGGCGGTGTTGCCGAGGTCCGGCTGGTCCTTGGCGCCCGGCATCGCGGACATCAGGTGGCCGTCGTTCTCACCGAGGACGTCCAGGAGGTAGCCCGTGCCGTTGCTCGCGGCCTGCGAGGCGGTGTCCGGCTTCGCGCACTTGGGGGCGGAGTCGTCCGCCTTCTTGGCGGGGGCCACCACCAGGCCCTTGCCGAGGCTGCCGAGGACACCGGCCGCGGTGGCGTCCGCGTTCGGGCTGAGCTTCTTGGACTTGGCGGCGGCGAGGCCGAAGGCGCCGCCGCCCTTGCCGCAGTCCATGGCGAGCTTCGGCAGCGCGTCGTAGGCGGACTTGCCGTCCCGCGACTTCACGCTCGCGGGGTTCTCGCCGGCGGCGACGAGCGCGCCGACCACGATGCCGGTGGAGTTGGCGTCGGTGGGCAGGCCCGGGTTGTAGCCCCAGCCGCCGTCCTTGTTCTGGACGGACTTCAGCCAGGCCACGCTCTTCTCGACCGTCTTGCCGAGGCTCTTGTCCTCGCCGCCGAGCGCGGCGAGGGCCTGCACGGCGGCGGCGGTGGAGTTGCTGTCGACCATCGTCTTGGAGTCGCACGGCTTGCCCGCGTCGGCGCGGTAGGCCGCGAAGCCGCCGCTCGCGCACTGCTGCCCGGTCAGCCAGGCAACGGCCTTGTCCGCGGGCTTCACACCCACGGTGTCCTGGGCGAGCAGGGCGTACGACTGCCGGAAGACGCCGTCGAACTTGGGGTCGGACTTGCCGTACAGGCCCGAGGGGAGCGCTTTCGAGGGCGACGGCGAGGCGTCGTCCGCGAAGGCGGCCGGTGCGGCGGCCGAGCCGAACACGGCGACGGCGGCCAGGACCGCTGCGCTGCGGCGAACGTTCATGATGCGGCGGGTTGCCTCTCCCTGCGGGGAGCGGGGCGGCACGGACCGTGCGCGCGGGCACGGCTTCCGGGCGGCTCCGGCTCCGTATACCTCGACGGTGCCGCTCATCGGGGGCCCCGATGAAGCGAGCCGGTCACGCTCCGCGCCGGGCATTCCGGCTCACCGCTGGACGCGGTACACGGAATGGGGCCTCCCCTGCTCGAGCGAAGCCGAGAGCTTGGGGAAGGGTCAGTGCCGGATTCGCACCGGCTTCCCCCTGCGCGGACGTGAGGACGACCCGGCCACTCTACCGGCCCCCTTCACACCGCCACGTACGTCACCGGATCACTGCCCGGCACCGCCTCCGCCCGCCCCAGCTTCACCAGGCGCCGCACGTGGGCCTCCGCCTCCGAGACCGCGATGTTGCGTGAGCCGTAGGGGATCTCGGCCCAGGGGCGGTTCCACTCCATGCGCTCGGCGAGCCGCCACGGGGTGAGGGGTTCGGCGAGGAGGGTGAGCAGGCCGGTCAGGCGTTCCTCGTGGTGGGCCAGGAGTTCGCGGACGCGGGCGGGGGCGTCGGTGAACGCGCGCTGGTGGGCGGGCAGCACCTCGGCCGGGGCCAGGCGGCCGACCCGTTCGAGGGAGTCGAGATAGTCGCCGAGGGGGTCGGTGACCGTGTCGTCCTCGGGGTCCTCGTGCAGGCCGATGTGCGGGGTGATGCCGGGCAGGAGGTGGTCGCCGGAGAAGAGGCGGCCGTTGCCCCGCAGGCCCGCCGGGTGGTCCTCCTCCAGGTGCAGGCAGACGTGGCCGGGGGTGTGGCCGGGCGTCCAGACCGCGCGCAGGCGGCGGCCCGGCAGGCCGAGGAGTTCGCCCGGGGTGATCGCGCGGTCGGGCAGGGCCGGGTCGAGGCCGGGCAGCGTGCGGGGCCGGCCCTCGTCCCTGGCGCGGACCAGCGGGGCGACGTGCTCGGCGGGGGCGCCCGCGGCGGTGAGCTTCGCGGCCAGGTAGCCGTACCAGCGCTCGGGAGGCTGGGCGCGGGTGCGGCGCACCACGGCGGCGTCCGCCTCGTGCATCGCGAGCCACGCCCCGGACGCCTCGCGGACCTTCGCGGACAGGCCGTGGTGGTCGGGGTGGTGGTGCGTGATGACCACGCCGTGCACGTCCTCGACCGCGACGCCGCACGTGGCGAGCCCGGCGGTCAGCGTGGCCCAGGACGCCGGGTCGTCCCAGCCGGTGTCGACGAGGACGGGCCCGGCGTCGGTGTCCAGGAGGTGGACGAGCGTGAAGCCGAGGGGGTTGTCGGGGATCGGGACCTTGATGCTCCAGACGCCCCCGCCGTGCTCGATCACCGGCGGTTCGGTCGTCCGCGGGGTCATGGAGGCCTCGTCTCTCGTCGCCGGGTGCCGCCACTATAACTAGAACTAGTTCCAATAGTCGCCCAAGTCTACTGGCCGGGCGACGAGTTGTCCGTCCGGCCCGTGGACTCCGCCAACTAGAACTGGTATCAGTTCTGAAACAGTGTCAGGCAGGGTCAGGCAGTGTCGGGAAGCGCCCCGCAGGAGGCAGTCAGCCATGACGGAGCTCGTGGAACACGGACAGCTGTTCATCGGCGGGGAGTTGGTGGACCCGCTGGGCAAGGGCGTCATCGACGTCGTCTCCCCGCACACCGGGCAGGTCTTCGCCCGCGTGCCGCACGCGGCCCCCGCCGACGTGGACCGCGCCGTCGCCGCCGCGCGCAAGGCGTTCGACGAGGGCCCCTGGCCCCGGATGACGCTGGACGAGCGGATCGAGGTCGTCACCAGGATCAAGGACGGCTTCGCGGTACGCCACGAGGAGATCGCCCGCGTCATCAGCTCCGAGAACGGCACCCCGTACACCTCCAGCGTGATGGTGCAGGCCCTCGCCGCGATGATGGTCTGGGACGCGGCGCTCACGGTCGCCCGCGACTTCTGCTACGAGGAGAGCCGCGACGGAATCCTCGGGAAACTCCTCGTCCGCCGCGAGCCGATGGGCGTCGTCGCGGCCGTCGTCCCCTGGAACGTCCCGCAGTTCACCGCCGCCGCCAAGCTCGCCCCCGCGCTGCTCGCCGGCTGCCCGGTCGTCCTGAAGACCTCGCCCGAAGCGCCGCTCGACGCCTACGTCCTCGCGGAGATCGCCGCGGAGGCGGGCCTCCCGGAGGGCGTGCTCTCGATCATCTCCGCCGACCGCGAGGTCAGCGAGTACCTGGTCGGCCACCCCGGCGTCGACAAGGTCTCCTTCACCGGATCCGTCGCCGCGGGCAAGCGCGTCATGGAGGTCGCGGCCCGCAACCTCACCCGCGTCACCCTGGAGCTGGGCGGCAAGTCCGCCGCGGTGGTCCTGCCCGACGCCGACGCGGCGAGCGCGGTCGCCGGGATCGTGCCGTTCGCCTGGATGATCAACGGTCAGGCGTGCGTGGCCCAGACCCGCATCCTCGTGCCGCGCACCCGTTACGAGGAGTTCGCCGAGGCCTTCTCCGCTGCGGCCCGCGCGCTGAAGATCGGCGACCCCCTCGACCCCGCCACCGAACTCGGCCCGCTCGTCGCGAAGCGCCAGCAGCAGCGCTCCCTCGACTACATCCGCATCGGTCAGGAGGAGGGTGCCAAGATCCTCGCGGGCGGCGGCCGCCCGCCCGGACTCGACCAGGGCTGGTATGTCGAGCCGACCCTCCTCGGCGGCGTCGACAACGCGATGCGCGTCGCCCGCGAGGAGATCTTCGGGCCCGTCGTCTGCCTGCTGCCGTACGGCGACGAGAGCGAGGCGGTGAAGATCGCCAACGACTCCGACTACGGACTCAGCGGCAGCGTCTGGACCGCCGACGTCGAGCGCGGCATCGACATCGCGCGCCGCGTGCGCACGGGAACGTACTCCGTGAACACCTTCAGCCTCGACATGCTCGGGCCCTTCGGCGGCTACAAGAACTCGGGCCTGGGGCGGGAGTTCGGGCCCGAGGGGTACGGCGAGTACTTCGAGCACAAGATGATCCACCTGCCGGCCGGCTATGAGGGGAGCGGTGCCTGATGGGCGACCGCTGGCACGTCGAGGTCGACCGGTCGGTCTGCATCGGCTCGGGGATGTGCGTGGTCACCGCGCCCGGCGGCTTCGCTCTGGACGCCGCCCGGCAGTCCCACCCCACCACCCCCGAGCGCGACGCCGACGAGCAAATCCTGGAGGCCGCCGAGGGCTGCCCGGTCGAGGCGATCACCATCACGCTCGCCGACAGCGGGGAGGTCGTCTTCCCGCCGGAGGACTGACCCGGCGCGAGGCTACCCGCGAGGCTCGGCCGTCAGGTCGATGAGGCGGCACACCGTCTCGATGTCGATCTTCACCTGGGCGATCGAGGCCCGCCCCGAGAGCCAGGTGATCAGCGCCGAGTGCCAGGTGTGCTCGATGACCCGCACCGCGGAGAGCTGGCGCGCGCTCGGCGGCTGCTCCAGGCCGATCGCGTCCAGGATGATCGCCGTCGTCAGGCGCGAGACCGTGTCGACCTCGGGGCTCACCGAGCGGTCGGCGAAGGTCAGGGCCCGCACCATCGCGTCCGCCAGGTGCGGCTCGCGCTGGAGGGCACGGAAGGCCCGCATCAGCGTCTCGGCGACCCGCTCGGCGGCCGTCTCGCCGGCCGGGGGGCGCTTGCGGATCGTCGTATGCATGTGCTGGAGCTGGTCCTGCATGGTCGCCACCAGCAGATGGACCTTGGAGGGGAAGTAGCGGTAGAGGGTGCCGAGGGCCACGCCCGCCGCCTCGGCGACCTCGCGCATCTGCACCGCGTCGAAACCGCCCCGGCTGGCCAGTTGCGCGCTGGCGTGCAGGATGCGGCGGCGGCGCGCCTCCTGACGCTCGGTGAGGGCCGGCGTCGCAGGGCTCGCCGCCTTGGCTTCCGCTGTCATGTAGATGCCCCTCCGAAACGCCTCGCGCGATCGCACAGCATGGCAGGGAGCCCGTCGTGGCGCGAATCACCTGATCCGGGCCCTACACCTCGCCTACCTGCCGGTAGATTCAAAGCTCGTCCAGCGATCAAGTCTGTAACTTGTTCTAGATTACCGTCCCGGCGTAACCTCGCGGACAACTGCACGGAGAAGGGGGCCGAGAGTGACCGCTGAGGCCATGGAGGCGGGCCCCCGGAAGGGCGCCGACGCCGACGGCGACCGTCCGTTGCGCATCGCCCTCCTCACGTACAAAGGGAACCCGTTCTGCGGGGGACAGGGCGTCTACGTCCGGCATCTCTCGCGCGAGCTGGCCCGGCTCGGCCACAGCGTCGAGGTGATCGGCGCCCAGCCCTACCCCGTACTCGACGAGGGCGAGGGCCTGGAGGGCCTCAGGCTCACCGAGCTGCCGAGCCTGGACCTCTACCGCTCGCCCGATCCCTTCCGCACCCCCCGGCGCGACGAGTTCCGCGACTGGGTCGACGCCCTCGAAGTGGCGACCATGTGGACCGGAGGCTTCCCGGAGCCCGCCACGTTCAGCCTGCGCGCCCGGCGCCATCTGCGGGCGCGGCGCGGCGAGTTCGACGTCATCCACGACAACCAGACGCTCGGGTACGGCCTGTTGGGCGACCTCGGCGCCCCCCTGGTCACCACGATCCACCACCCCATCACCGTCGACCGGCGCCTGGAGCTGGACGCCGCGCCCGACTTCAAGCGCCGCATGTCCGTCCGCCGCTGGTACGCGTTCACGCGCATGCAAAAGCGCGTGGCGCGCCGTCTCCCGTCGGTCCTGACCGTCTCCGGCACATCCCGCCAGGAGATCATCGACCACCTCGGGGTGCGCGAGGACCGCATCGACGTAGTCCACATCGGCGCCGACACCGGCCTCTTCTCGCCGGACCCCGCCGTGCCCGAGGTGCCGGGCCGGATCGTGACGACGTCCAGCGCCGACGTACCGCTCAAGGGCCTGGTCCACCTCGTCGAGGCGCTGGCCAAGGTGCGCACCGAGCACCCCGGCGCCCATCTCGTCGTCGTCGGCAAGCCCGCCGAGGACGGGCCCGTCGCGCAGGCCATCGAGCGCTACGGCCTCGAAGGCTGCGTCGAGTTCGTCAAGGGCATCACCGACGCCGAGCTGGTCGACCTCGTCCGCTCGGCGCAGATCGCCTGCGTCCCCTCGCTGTACGAAGGGTTCTCCCTGCCCGCCGCGGAGGCGATGGCCACCGGCACGCCGCTCCTCGCCACCACCGGCGGAGCCATCCCGGAGGTCGCGGGCCCCGACGGCGAGACCTGCCTCGCGGTGCCCCCGGGCGACGCGGGCGCGCTGGCGCTCGGCCTCAAGCGGCTGCTCGGCGACCGCGAGCTGCGGGCCCGCCTCGGCCACGCCGGCCGTGAGCGGGTGCTGAGGAAGTTCACCTGGGCGCAGGCCGCCAAGGGAACCGCGGAACGCTACCGCCAGGCCATGAGCCGCCCCGCCGCCACGAACCCCGGCCGCCCCGCGGCCACTCCGACGTACTCCGGGAGCCCTCGCTGATGCTGACCGTCGACTTCACCCGCTTCCCGCTCGCCGCGGGCGACCGCGTCCTCGATCTGGGGTGCGGCGCGGGCCGGCACGCCTTCGAGTGCTACCGGCGCGGCGCCCAGGTGGTGGCCCTCGACCAGAACGCCGAGGAGATCCGCGAGGTCGCCAAGTGGTTCGCCGCGATGAAGGAGGCGGGCGAGGCACCGGCGGGGGCGACGGCCACCGCCATGGAGGGCGACGCGCTCAACCTCCCCTTCCCCGACGAGTCGTTCGACGTGGTGATCATCTCCGAGGTCATGGAGCACATCCCCGACGACAAGGGCGTCCTCGCCGAGATGGTGCGGGTGCTCAAGCCGGGCGGGCGCATCGCGGTGACCGTCCCGCGCTACGGCCCGGAGAAGGTCTGCTGGGCCCTCTCCGACGCCTACCACGAGGTCGAGGGCGGCCACATCCGCATCTACAAGGCCGACGAACTCCTCGCCAGGATGCGGGAGTCGGGCCTCAAGCCGTACGGCACGCACCACGCCCACGCGCTGCACGCCCCGTACTGGTGGCTGAAGTGCGCCTTCGGCGTCGACAACGACAAGGCGCTGCCGGTGCGCGCGTACCACAAGCTCCTCGTCTGGGACATCATGAAGAAGCCCCTCGCGACCCGGCTGGCCGAGCAGCTCCTCAACCCCGTCGTCGGCAAGAGCTTCGTGGCGTACGCGACCAAGCCGCACCTCCCCAAGGCCGCGGCCGGTGCCGACGCCGCCGCGGTGGCCGCCAAGTGACGAGCCCGGAGCGTACCGAACACCTCGTCCTGCCCGGCGTCCTGACGGCCGATCAGGCGACGGCGACCGTACGGGGCATCCTCGCCGTCCAGCGCGAGGACGGCGCCATCCCGTGGTTCCGCGGCCACCATCTCGACCCCTGGGACCACACCGAGGCCGCCATGGCCCTGGACGCGGCGGGCGAGCACGCGGCGGCCGAGCGCGCCTACGACTGGCTGGCCCGCCACCAGAACCCGGACGGCTCCTGGTACGCGGCGTACGCCGACGGCGACCCGCACGACGTCACCGACCACGGCCGCGAGACCAACTTCTGCGCCTACATCGCGGTCGGCGTCTGGCACCACTACCTCGCGACCGGCGACGAGGCGTTCCTCGACCGTATGTGGCCCGTCGTGGTCGCCGCCGTCGAGTTCGTCCTCGGGCTCCAGCAGCCCGGCGGGCAGATCGGCTGGAAGCGCGAGGCCGACGGCACCCCCGTCACCGACGCCCTGCTCACCGGCTCCTCCTCGATCCACCAGGCGCTGCGCTGCGCCCTGGCCGTCGCCGAGCAGCGCGAGGAGCCGCAGCCCGACTGGGAGCTGGCGGCCGGCGCCCTCGCGCACGCGATCCGCCGCCACCCCGAGCGCTTCCTCGACAAGGGCCGCTACTCGATGGACTGGTACTACCCGGTCCTGGGCGGCGCGCTGACCGGCGAGGAGGCCAAGGCCCGCATGGAGGAGGGCTGGGAGCGCTTCGTGGTGCCGGACCTCGGCGTGCGCTGTGTCGACCCGAACCCCTGGGTCACCGGCGGAGAAAGCGCCGAACTCGCCCTTGCCCTGTGGGTGCTGGGCGAGTCGGACCACGCCCTGAAGATCCTCCAGTCCATCCAGCACCTGCGCGACCCGAAGAGCGGCCTGTACTGGACGGGTTACGTCTTCGACGACAAGGCGATCTGGCCCGAGGAGCTGACCACCTGGACGGCGGGGTCGCTGCTGCTGGCCGTGGCTGCGCTCGGCGGCGACGAGGCGACCTGCGCGGTCTTCTCCGGCGAGCGGCTGCCGCGGGGGCTCGATCCGTCTTGCTGCGGGTGACGCTCCGCCGGGGTGGGGGTTCACCTGCGGGCCGGATGGGGCTGGGCGCGCAGTTCCCCGCGCCCCTTCGGGACGCTTCCCCTCGGGGCGCTTCCTTTGGGGCGTTGCTCAGTAGCGGCGTAGGCGGCCCGCTATCGCGTGGCCTACCAGGAGATACACGACCGCCGCGAGGCCGTAGCCCGCGACGACCCTGGCCCACTTCTCGTCGAAGGTGAACAGGTCGTGCGACCAGCCGGCCAACCAGCGGGCCACGTCGTGGATGAACTGGACGAGGTCGTTGGCGCGGTTCGCGTCCAGCAGGTACATCAGGATCCACAGGCCGAGTATGGCGGCCATGATGTCGGCGACGAGCGCGATGACCCGTGCCGCTGTGCTGCCGTGGGAGTGCCGCGTGGGAGACATGGTGGCCGGGTACCGGGGCGTGCCCCGTTCGAAACCCGTTCGGGTCCGCCCCGCTGGCGGCGCCCCGCGCCCGGGGTGAGGCTGCCTGGAGGACCGCTCACCTCTGGAGGCCGCTGCCGTGCCAAGCCCCGTACCCGTCCGCCGTGCCGGAGTGTCCCTCGCCCTGTGCTGCACCCTGCTCGTCGGCGGGACGGCCTGCGGCAGCGACGACAAGGACACCAGGGCGGCCGCGCCCTCGGCCACCAGCAGCGCCGAGAAGCAGAAGTTCGCCAAGACCCGGTTCGTCGCCAACGCGGGCCTTGCCGCGGGGGCTACCTACCAGTGGATCGTGAAGCCGTTCCGCGCGGGCAAGTTCAAGAAGGGCGCGGACGGCCGGACCCTCGCCCTCGTCAAGGCGGGCCTCGCGGGAGCGTTCACGTACAACAGGCTGAAGGCGGCGACGAAGAACGCGCAGGGCGACCCGGCCCTCGCCAAGGCGGTGGCCCCGCTGACGGCCGGCATCGACGCCCTGAAGGACCTGCCGTCCAAGCTCCGCAAGGGCGAGTCGACGGACTCCATCGTCAACTCCTTCGACGGCGTCATCAACTCCGTGAAGGACGCGGGCAAGGGCGCGGGCGCCGAGGTCAAGGACAAGGTGCCGTCGGCCGGGGAGCTGAGCAAGGGCTAGGCGCCGCCTAGGAGTTGAGGTCGGCCAGGATGCGCAGGGTGTGCGGGTCCGGGGCCAGTACCAGGAGGTCCGTGACCGGGCCCGCGCGCCACAGCTCAAGGCGCTCCGCGATCCGTGCGCGGGGCCCCACCAGGGAGATCTCGTCCGCGAAGGCGTCGGGGACGGCGCGCACGGCGTCCTCCCCGCGCCCCGCGAGGAACAGTTCCTGGACGCGCCGGGCCTCCTCCTCGTATCCCATGCGGGCCATCAGGTCGGCGTGGAAGTTGCGGGTGGAGTGCCCCATGCCGCCGATGTAGAAGCCGAGCATGGCCTTGACGGGCAGCAGGCCCTCGGTGACGTCGTCGCAGACCCTGGCCCGGACCATGGGCGCGACCAGGAAGCGCTCGGGGGCGTCGGTGAGCGATGCCTCGTATACGTCCGTCCGCGTCGGCGACCAGTACAGCGGCAGCCAGCCGTCCGCGATCCGGGCCGTCTGCGCGATGTTCTTGGGCCCCTCCGCGCCGAGCAGGACGGGCAGGTCGGCGCGGAGCGGGTGGGTGATCGGCTTGAGCGCCTTGCCGAGTCCGGTGCCGTCCGCGCCCCGGTAGGGGTGGGTGTGGAAGCGGCCGTCCAGTTCCACCGGGCCCTCGCGGCGCAGCACTTGGCGGATCACCTCGACGTACTCCCGCGTCGCGGTCAGCGGCGACTTCGGGAACGGCCGCCCGTACCAGCCCTCCACCACCTGCGGTCCGGACAGACCGAGGCCGAGCATCATCCGGCCGCCGGACAGGTGGTCGAGCGTGAGCGCGTGCATGGCCGTGGTGACCGGGGAGCGCGCCGCCATCTGCGCCACGGCCGTGCCGAGCCCGATCCGCGAGGTCCGGGCCGCGATCCAGGTCAGCGGGGTGAAGGCGTCCGACCCCCAGGCCTCGGCGGTCCACACCGAGTCGTAGCCGAGCCGCTCGGCCTCCTGGGCGAGGGCGACGTGCCCGGGGTCGGGGCCGCGCCCCCAGTAGCCGAGTGCGAGCCCGAGCCGCATACGTCCTCCCGGTGCAGAAAGCCTGACGGTACGTCAGCTGGCCGTCGGGACTGTACGACAACGGCCCCCCGCCTGGAAGGGCGAGGGGCCGCGAAGTGCCTGAGGGGTCAGCCTCGCTGGATCCCCGTGGTGTCCTGAAGGACGCCGCGACGGCCGTCCTGCGTCTGGGCCACCAGGCTCTGGCCGCGCTGCTCGACGGCCAGGTACCAGGTACCGGGCGCCAGCTCGGCGATCGGCGTGGGCGAGCCGTCCTCCGCGTACAGCGGACGCGGCACCGGCACGGCGAACCAGAACGGCGAGAAGTCGCCGGACGCCTGCGCCTGCGCGGGCGGCGGGGTCTGCCCGCCCTGCGGCTGCGGCTGGCCGCCGAAGGACTGCCCCTGCGGCTGACCGGGCTGGCCGCCGTAGGGAGCGCCCGGCTGCGGCTGGCCCGCACCGGCGCCCGGGTAGCCGTAACCACCCTGCGGCTGTCCGCCGTAGGGCTGCGGGGCGGCCGGACGCGGGGCGCCCATGAGCGGGGCCTTCAGGGCCGGGACGAGCTGCGTGGCCACCGCGGCGGCGGCGAGCACGAGCGCGCCGATCAGGCCGAGGATGAGGCCGACACCGGCGTCGGGGGACTCGCTGTTGCCGACACCGGCACCGACGAGATCGATCAGGAAGCCGTACGACTGGTCGGTGTCGAAGATCGCGCCGAGCGAGCTGAGTGCGGAGGCGATGGTGAACGCCACACCGAGCTGGCCGAGGTCGAGACCCGCGACCTTCCGCTGCTGCGGCATCGCGCGGCCCACGACGATGAGCGCCGCACCGATGATGCCCAGCAGATACACACTGATCAGCAGGTTGCCGTTTTCCCAGGCGTTGGGCAGCTTGTCACTGTCGCCGCCGTCGGGGTCCAGCGTATTGAGGAACGAGGCGATGAAGAGCAACACCGCTGCTCCGATCACCACGCCGTCGCCTCGAGTGAGGGAGCGGAAATTCACTTCAGGTCCTTCGTCAGTCGTCTCGTCAGTGGAGGCGTCGCTGTCGCCGTAGTCGCGTTCGTGTCGCGGTGCGCGAAGCGCGGGGGTGGCCCCTCATCGTAGGGAGGACAATATCGTCCGTACACAGGGGGTGTCTGCTCGGGATAAAGACGTGCACGTGTTAGTTCGAGGACGTTCACGCGCTAGCCCCGCAGGAATCCTCCGATTCCGTTGGAAATGCCCTGCGCCGCCTTCTGCCGCCACTCGCCGCTCTTCAGGAGCGCCGCGTCCTTCGCGTCCCGCATGTTGCCGCACTCGATGAACACCTTGGGAACGGTGGACAGATTGAGGCCGCCGAGGTCGCTGCGGGTGTCCAGGCCGGTGCCGCCGCCGACGTAGTTGGAGGGGGCGCTGCCGGTCGCGCTCACGAAGGCTCCCGCGATGCGCTCGCCCAGCTCCTTGGAGGGGGCGACGATCGCGGAGGTGTCCGCGGCGCCGCCCTTCACCTTCGCGGGCAGGATCACGTGGTAGCCGCGGTTGCCCGCGCCCGAGCCGTCCGCGTGGATGGAGACCACCGCGTCCGCGCGGGCTTCGTTGCCGATTCGGGCGCGCTCGTCCACGCACGGGCCCCAGGGCCGGTCGCCGTCCTGGGTGAACTTGACCGTGGCGCCCTGCTGGAGGAGCAGCGTGCGCAGCTTGCGGGCGACGTCCAGAGTGAACTTCGCCTCGGTGTAGCCGTCGTTGGTCGACGTGCCGGTGGTGTCGCACTCCTTGTGGTTCGTCCCGATGTCGACCTTGCGGTTGATCTCGGTGGCGTGCTGGAAGTTGCCCGGGTTGTGGCCGGGGTCGACGACGACGACCTTGCCCTTGAGGGGGCCGTCCGGGGCGGGGTCGGGGACCGACGGCTTCGTACTCGAATCGTTGTCGTCGCCCTTCCCGCCCCCGCCCTTCTTGTCGCCCTTGCCGTCCTTGTCGCCGTCCTTCCCCTCACCCGATGCCGAGGGGGAGGGCGGACCGGCCTCGGAGGGCGTGGTCCGTTCGGCGGACGCGCTCGGGGACGACGGCAGGGATCTCGCCGCTTCGCCGCCGTCGGGGCCGCTGGTCGACTGATAGACGAGCCAGCCCGCCAGACAGGTCGGCACCAGCGCGGCCACCATCACCGTCAGCGGACGGCCGAGCCCGCGCCTGGGCGGCGGCTGGGAGGGATCGAATTCCGGACCTACGTACGACACGAGGGCGAGCCTATAGGCGAGGTCAGATCCCCGCTCCCGTTCGCCGCAGCACGCGCAGCGAGTCCACCGCCGAGACCTCGGTGAACGCACCGGACGCCAGGGCCCTGAGATAGACGCGGTACGGCGCCTGGCCGGTCATGATGTCGACCGGGTCGGGGAACACGTCGTGGATGACGAGCAGCCCGCCCTCGGCGACGTGCGGCGCCCAGCCCTCGTAGTCGGCGGTGGCGTGTTCGTCCGTGTGGCCCCCGTCGATGAAGACCAGGCCGAGCGACCCGCCCCACACCTTCGCCACCTGCGGCGAGCGGCCGACGACCGCGATCACGTGCTCCTCCAGACCCGCGCGGTGCAGGGTGCGGCGGAAGGCGGGGAGCGTGTCCATCAGACCGACCTCGGGATCGACCGTTCGGGGGTCGTGGTACTCCCAGCCGGGCTGCTGCTCCTCGCTGCCGCGGTGGTGGTCGACGGTGATCGCGCTGACCCCGGCCTGCCGGGCCGCGTCGGCGAGCAGGATCGTGGAGCGCCCGCAGTAGGTGCCGACCTCCAGGAGCGGCAGGCCGAGCGCGGCGGCCCGGGTCGCCGCCGCGTACAGCGCGAGACCCTCACCGCGCGGCATGAAGCCCTCGGCGGCCTCGAACGCGGCGAGAATCTCCGGCCGGGGCTCGGTCTTGGGCTCGGCGGCCATGGGTTCCTCCAGGTCGTACGCAGGTATGGGCGCCCATGATGCACGCCACCCCCGCCACTGGAGTGACGGGGGTGGCGTGGGAGGCCGGGGCGTCAGGCCGGTACGTCGCTGCCGTCGGGCGAGCCCGACAGGGCCAGGTCGACCTGGACCGGCCGCTCGTCCCCGTGGTGGGCCGCCGCCGAGGCGCGCGGCGCGTGGCCCGCCGCGGTGGCCGCGAGGACGTAGGAGCCGCCGGCCGGGACGGCGAGGGCGTAGCGGCCCTCGTCGTCGGTGAGGGCCGCGCCCGCCTGCTTGCCGCGATGGTCGATCAGCGTCACCTTCGCGCGGGCCAGCGGGGCGCCGTCCGCGCTGTGCACGCGCCCCCGGAAGGCCGCGAGGGCCCGGGTCGCGCGCTCCAGGTTGGCGTCCTCCTCGCTGCTGGCGCGCAGCTGCGTGGTGGTGGAGCGGCGCGCGGAGGGCAGCAGCAGGGCGAAGAGCAGGCCGATGGCGACCGCGCCCGTGGCGATCAGGAAGGAGACGCGGAAGCCGTGCATGGTGGGCACGGCGACGCCGCCGACGTGGTCCGCGGTGTTGGCGAGGACCATGCCGATCACCGCGGACGACACCGAGGTGCCGATGGAGCGCATCAGGGTGTTGAGGCCGTTGGCCGCCCCCGTCTCGGACGGGTCGACCGAGCCGATGATGAGCGCGGGCAGCGAGGAGTAGGCGAGGCCGATGCCCGCGCCGAGAACCACCGAGATCACGATGGTCTGCCAGGCGGCGCTCATCAGGCCGAGGCCCGCGCCGTAGCCGATCGCGATGATCAGCATGCCGAGGATGAGGGTGGTCTTCGGGCCGTACTTCGCCGAGAGCCGGGCGTAGACGGGGGCGGTGAACATCATCGTCAGGCCGAGCGGCATCACGCACAGACCCGCGACGACCATGGACTGGCCGAGGCCGTAACCGGTGGCGGACGGCAGCTGGAGCAGCTGCGGCAGGACGAGCGAGACGGCGTAGAAGGCGACGCCGACCATGATCGAGGCGAGGTTGGTGAAGAGCACCGAGCGGCGGGCCGTGGTGCGCAGGTCCACCAGCGGCGCCTGCACGCGCAGCTCCATCACGCCCCACAGGACCAGGACGACGGCCGCGGCGGCGAACAGGCCGAGCGTGGTGCCCGAGGTCCAGCCCCAGTCGCTGCCCTTGGTGATCGGCAGCAGGAAGAGCACGAGTCCCGCGGAGAGGCCGATCGCGCCGAGCACGTCGAAGGTGCCCTGGGCGCGCATCGGGCTCTCCGGTACGAAGACGACGGTGAGCGCCATCGCGAGGACGCCGAGGCCCGCCGCGCCGAAGAACAGGGCGTGCCAGTCGGCGTGTTGCGCGGTGAGCGCGGCGAGCGGCAGCGCGAGTCCGCCGCCGACGCCGATGGAGGAACTCATCAGGGCCATCGCGGAGCCGAGCTTCTCGCGGGGCAGCTGGTCGCGCATGAGCCCGATGCCGAGCGGGATGGCGCCCATGGCGAAGCCCTGGAGCGCGCGGCCCGCGATCATCACCAGCAGATTGTCGGTGAAACCGCAGATCAGCGATCCGACGACCATGACGGCGAGGCTGGCGAGCAGCATCCTGCGCTTGCCGAAGAGGTCACCGAGGCGGCCCATGATCGGCGTGGAGACGGCACCGGCGAGCAGGGTCGATGTCATGACCCAGGTGGCGTTCGAGGGCGCGGTGTCCAGCAGGGCCGGCAGGTCCTTGATGACCGGCACGAGCAGGGTCTGCATCACCGCGACGACGATGCCGGAGAAGGCGAGTACGGGGACGACTCCGCGTATGCCGCGTGGATGGGTCGTCGTCATCGACATTGCGTGGGGCCTCCGGGGCGGAACTCGGGCTCGGCGGGAGCGCGGGTGGTCGGCAGGGGTACGTGTAGCTCGAACCGGTTTCCCGGGGCGACTATTCCGACGGATGTCGTACGAGGGGAAGCCTTGACCCTCTATTGACCCGCACATCACTCCCGATGGGCGCCCGCCGCCGAGGGCGCCCCGACTCGGCCGGTATCTGACCTACCGTCAGAGTGGAACACGTTCTACTCTGACGCGGTCCCGGCAGTTGCCACCGGCGTGGAGGGGTAAGGGGTGGGCGCGTCATGAGGAGCTATGTCGTCGGCGTCGGAATGACCAGGTTCGAGAAGCCCGAGACGCGGGAGTGGCAGTACTGGGACATGGCGAAGGAGGCGGGCGGCAAGGCCCTTGAGGACGCCGGGATCTCGTACGACCAGGTCGAGCAGGTGCCCGTCGGCTACTGCTTCCAGGCCTCGGCGGCCGGGCAGCGCGCCGTCTACGAACTGGGCCTGACCGGCGTCCCCGTCTACAACGTCAACAACAACTGCGCGACCGGCGCGACCGCGCTGATGATGGCGCGGCAGTTCGTCGAGGGCGGCCTGAGCGACTGCGTGCTGGCGCTCGGCTTCGAGAAGATGGCGCGCGGCTCGCTGGGGGGCGTCGGTGGGGGCCGGGGCGGTGGCACGGGTGACTTCGCGGTGTCTCCCGTGGCCCGCCACTACGGGATCATGGCCGCGCGGCACGGCTTCGAGACGACCCCGCCCACCGCGCAGATCTTCGGCAACGCGGCGCGCGAGCACATGGAGAAGTACGGCACGACCGAGGCACAGCTCGCGGCGGTCGGCGCCAAGAACCACCGGCACTCGGTGAACAACCCGTACGCCCAGTTCCAGGACGCGTACACGGTCGACGAGATCCTCGCGGCCAGGACGGTCCACCGCCCGCTCACCAAGCTCCAGTGCTCCCCGACGTCGGACGGCTCGGCGGCGGCGGTCGTGGTCTCCGAGCGGTTCGTGGAGCGGCACGGCCTCGCGGCGCGGGCCGTGGAGATCGTGGCCCAGGCCATGGCCACGGACACCGATGAGTCCTTCGCCTCCGGATCGTGCGTCGACGCGGTCGGCGTGCCGATGTCGCGGGAGGCGGCGCGCCGGGCGTACGAGCGGTCGGGGCTCGGCATCGAGGATGTGGACGTCGTCGAGCTGCACGACTGCTTCTCCATCAACGAACTCCTGACGTACGAGGCGCTCGGCATGTGCGCGCCCGGCGAGTCCGGCAAGCTCGTCGAGAGCGGCGCGACGACGTACGGCGGCCGCTGGGTGGTGAACCCCTCCGGCGGCCTCATCTCCAAGGGACACCCGCTCGGTGCGACCGGCATCGCGCAGATCGCGGAACTGACCTGGCAGCTGCGCGGCGAGGCGGGAGCGCGGCAGGTCGAGGGGGCCGGGGTGGGCCTCGCGCACAACATCGGACTGGGTGGAGCGGCGGTGGTGACGCTCCTTCGCGGGTAGCGGAGCGGGACGCCCACGCCTCCGCTCACGGGGTGTCCGACTTACGGAGTGTCCGGATTACGGGCTGTTCGACCTAGGTCTGCCGGACGAGGACAGGGGGAGCGAATTCCCGATGCACCTTTCGAGTTCCGCTTGAGAGGATGCCCGTCATGGTCCAGACGCCCTCCACCGCTTACACCCCCGACTCCACCACCGCCCCGCCGAAGAAATCCATACCGGTGTGGGCGGTCCTCCTGACCGCCTGCGCCGGCCAGTTCCTGGTCGTCCTCGACGTCTCGGTGGTGAACACCGCGCTGCCGTCGATGCGGTCCGACCTCGGCATGAGCGCCATCGGACTGCAGTGGGTCGTCAACGCCTACTCCATCGCCTTCGCCGGGTTCATGCTGCTCGGCGGCCGCGCGGGCGACCTCTTCGGGCGCAAGCGGATGTTCCTGCTCGGGCTCGGCCTCTTCACCGCGGCCTCGCTCGGCGGCGGGCTCGCGCAGGCCGAGTGGCAGCTCCTCGCGGCGCGGGCCGTCCAGGGCCTCGGCGCCGCGGTCCTCGCGCCCTCGACGCTGACGATCCTCACCTCGGCGGTGCCGGAAGGCCCGGCGCGGATACGGGCGATCGGCATCTGGTCCGCGGTCGGCGCGGGCGGCGGCGCGGCGGGCGGCCTGGTCGGCGGCGCCCTCACCGACCTGCTCTCCTGGCGCTGGGTGCTCCTCATCAACGTACCGATCGGCGCCCTGGTGATCTTCGCGGGCGTGGCCTGGCTGACCGAGAGCAGGGCGGGGCAGGCGCGCCGCCTCGACGTGCCGGGCGCGGTCCTCGTCACGGCCGGGCTCGCCACCCTCGCGTACGGGATCGTGCAGACCGAGGAGAAGGGCTGGACGGCGGCCGCGACCCTGGTGCCGCTCGCGGCCGGGCTGGCGCTGCTCGCGGCCTTCCTCGTGGTGGAGGCGCGCACGAGGGTGCCGCTGATGCCGCTGAAGCTGTTCAAGGTGCGTTCGGTGTCGGCCGCGAACGCCGCGATGTTCGTGTGCGGCGGCGGCATGTTCGCCATGTGGATGTTCATGACGCTGTACGCCCAGAACGTCCTCGGCTACTCCCCGCTGAAGGCGGGCCTCGCCCTCATACCGTCCTCCCTCACCATCGTCCTCGGCTCGATGCTGGCGCCGCGCGTGATGCCGGTGCTCGGCGCGAAGAACGTCTCCGTACTCGGCATCGTGGTGGCCGCTGCGGGCTTCGGCTGGCAGTCGACGATGACGGTCGACGGGGCGTACGTCACCACGATCATGCTGCCCGGCATCGTGATGATGTTCGGCGCGGGCCTCGCCACGACCCCGCTCGCCTCGCTCGCCACGTCGGGCGCGCAGCCCGGAGACGCCGGGCTCGTCTCGGGCCTGGTCAACACCTCCCGCACGATGGGCGGCGCGCTCGGCCTCGCGGTGCTCTCCACGGTGGCGGCGGCGCGGATGGACGGCTCGACGTCACGGCAGGCGCTGACCGACGGCTACGCGATGGCGTTCCGCACGAGCGGGTTCATCCTGCTGGCGGGTGTGGTGGTGCTGCTCCTGTGGATGCCGCGGCAGCGGGTCTCCGCCCAGGATTGAGGGGGAGCGGGTCACAGCCAGCCCTGCTGCCGTGCCTCCCGCACCGCCTCCATCCGGTTCCGCGTCCCCGTCTTGCCGATCGCGGCGGACAGGCAGTTCCGCACGGCCGACTCCGACAGACGCAGCCTGCCCGCGATGTCGGCGACCGTGGCACCGTCCACGGAGGCCTTGAGGACGTCCGCCTCGCGGCCGGTCAGGGGGCTCGGCCCCGCGCTCGGCGCGGACGCGGCGAGCGCGGGGTCGATCACCGTCTCGCCCCGCAGCGCCCGCCGGACCGCCTCGGCAAGCTCCTCGACGGGCCCGTCCTTGACCAGGAAGCCGACCGCGCCCGCCTCCATGGCACGGCGCAGGTAGCCGGGCCTGCCGGAGGTGGTGAGGATGAGGACCCGGCAGTCGGGGCACTCCTCGCGCAGGTCGGCGGCGACGTCCAGGCCGCTGCGGCCGGGCAGTTCGACGTCGAGCAGCGCCACGTCGGGACGGTGGGTCAGGGCCGCGGCCACGATCTCGTCGCCCGCGCCGGCCTGCGCGACGACCTCGATGTCCGGCTCCATCCCGAGCAGCAGGGCGAGCGCGCCCCGCGTCATGCCCTGGTCCTCGGCGAGGAGAACTCGTACAGATCGTACAGGGCGGTAGTCCTGCGGCATCTCGTCCATGTACGGAGAGTACGGGCATAGTTGCTGGTCAGCGCAGCGGAAAGCCCCACCCGGTGCGCGTGTTCAGGGCACGCGAAGGGGGCCGTTCCGGGGCCGCTGTCGCTCCGTATGTACCGGACGGCCACCGGGGCGGTTGGTTCCGGGCAGCCGGGGGCTGAGGGAGGGGGGGGCGGGGTCTGCGGGGCATGGGTACCTCCAACAAGGGCGGGGAGCGTGCCGAGCCGCACCCCTGTCAAGGACTTCCGCATGATTGATGTGAGCTCTTCCTGAGCTTTGGAGGGCGTGGCGCAAGCCTCTGGCCAGGAAGGACACCCCCGGGGACACCCAAGCTGGATCACCGGCCGACTCCGCAACTCGAACTCCGCCGCGACGGGCTGCACTTGACCATTCAGCGGGTCCCCGGGTGGCTGGTGGCAGCTCTCGCCACGGCCACGGGAAGCGGGCTCCGCGAGGGCGAGCCAGCCGCACCGTGCACCACCATCCCGCACCCTCTTGCCTATGGCGCTCTCGAATGGGCTAACAGCTATGACGTGCCCGTGCGCGCCTCAGGTGCCTGTATCAGCCTGGAAGCGTCCACTTAGCCCCAGAGGAGGAGCGCTGTCATGGGCATCGAAGACGGAATTGGCAAGGCTGCCGAGCAGGCCAAGAAGGTCGTCACCGGTGAGGACCAGGACGAGCAGAACAACGAGGACAACAACACAGACGACTCGGGTGACGCGAACATGGAATACGAGCGCGACGACAAAGTCTGAGCAGGATCCTCAACGGCTTCCGTTCGACTGCGTACCGCGCCCACACCCGGAGCGCAGGGCTTGATGCCATCAACTTCAGGTAGGGGGCGGCCCCTTTCCATGCCTTCGCCGGGTCCTTCAGTGACATGGGCAGGAAGGGGATGTGGGCCCTCCCGACGGTGCCGAACCTTGCTGCGGTGTAGTGATTTCGCGACCGTATGAGTGTCATGCGGGCCGCCCAACGTTCGGACACGGCCACCGTGATCGGGTCGTCATCACCGGCAGACCTGACGTCCTGTCAGGAGCCTTCACAACTCCCCGGGGCTCGGCTATACATGGGACGCCGGACTGGAACGCGTTCTAGAACGGCCCTGTCGCGACCTCGGTGCGGTCGACGGTGCGGACGGCCGCACCGAGGTCTTCCGCCGCCGGACCAGGAGCCCAAGGAGCTGCCAGCCCATGCCCATTGACGCCGAGAAGGCCGTCGCCGCCGAGCCCCGGTCCACCGAGATCGCCTGGGACCACAAGGACGTCCAGCTCTACCACCTCGGCCTCGGCGCGGGACTGCCCGCCACCGACCCCGCCGAGCTGCGCTACACGCTGGAGTCCAGGCTGCACGTCCTGCCCAGCTTCGCCACCGTCGCGGGTGCGGCCATGGGAGTGGTCGGCGGGCTCTCGGCCCCCGGCATCGAGGTGGACCTCGCCGCGGTCCTGCACGGCGGCCAGACCATCACCCTGCACCGCCCCATCCCCGTCAAGGGCAAGGCCCTCAACACCTCGAAGGTCGCCGCGGTGTACGACAAGGGCAAGGCGGCGATCCTCGTCCTGCGCTCCGAGGTCACCGACGACGAGGGTCCGCTGTGGACGAGCGACGCCCAGATCTTCGTACGCGGCGAAGGCGGGTTCGGCGGCGACCGCGGCCCCTCCACCCGCCTGCCCGCCCCCGAGGGCGACCCCGACCTGGAGACGGAGCGCCCCGTCCGCGGGGACCAGGCGCTGCTCTACCGCCTCTCCGGCGACTGGAACCCCCTGCACGCCGACCCCGAGTTCGCCGCGCTCGCCGGCTTCGACAGGCCGATCCTGCACGGCCTGTGCACCTACGGGATGGTCCTCAAGGCCATCGTCGACACCCAGCTCGGCGGCGATGTCTCCCGGGTGCGGAGCTACGGCACGCGCTTCGTCGGGGTCGTCTTCCCCGGCGAGACCCTCCGCATCCGCATGTGGCGCGGCGAGGGCCGCGTCCAGGCCACCGTCACGGCGGTCGAGCGGGACGACGCGCCGGTCCTCGCCGACACCGTCGTCGAACACGTCTGAGCCGCCTTCGGACCGCTCCCGGAGGGCCCGAATCCCGCCCGCTTCCTATGTCGACGCGTACGTCGATCCGTACGCCGAGAGGAGCCGTACCGCCATGCGCGCAGCCGTACTGCACGAGACGGGCCAGGACAAGCTCGAAGTCCTCGACGACATCGAGGCGATGGGTTTTGGCCCCGGCAAGGTGAAGATCCGGGTCCGGGCCACCGGCCTGTGCCACTCCGACGTCTCCGCGATGAACGGCGTGCTGCCGCAGCCCGCCCCCTTCGTCCCGGGCCACGAGGGCGCCGGCGAGATCATCGACGTCGGCGACGGCGTGACCGGCGTCGCGCGGGGCGACCGGGTGCTGATCTGCTGGCTGCCCGCGTGCGGGGCCTGCCCGGCCTGCAAGCGCGGCCAGACCCAGCTCTGCCTCGCCGGTTTCCTGAACGCGGGCACCCCCAACTTCCGGCGCGCGGGCGGTGACGTCTTCGGTTTCGCGGGCACGGGCACCTTCACCGAGGAGGTCGTCGTCGACGCCGGGTGCGCCGTGCCGATCCCCGACGAGGTGCCCTTCGACATCGCGGCCCTCATCGGCTGCGGGGTGACGACGGGTCTCGGCGCGGCGATCAACACCGCTGATGTGACGGCCGGTTCGTCGGTCGCCGTCATCGGCTGCGGCGGCGTCGGCATCTCCGCGATCCAGGGCGCCCGGCTCAGGGGCGCGGCGCAGATCGTCGCCGTCGACCCGGTCGCCTCACGCCGCGAGGCGGCGCTGCGGTTCGGCGCGACGGAGGCCGTCGCCCCCGACGGACTGGCCGACGCCAAGCAGCGGATCACCGCGGGCGAGGGCTTCGACTACGTCTTCGAGGTCGTCGGCAAGTCCGCCACGGCCCGCACGGCGTACGAGATGACACGGCGCGGCGGCACGCTGTGCGTGGTCGGCGCGGGCGCCATGGACGACCACCTCCAGCTCAACATGTTCGAGCTGTTCTTCGACGAGAAGCGGATCCTGCCGTCCATGTACGGCGGGGGCGACGTCCTCCGTTCGTACGAGAGGACCATCGCGCTCTGGCGGGCGGGCCGCATCGACCTGGAGAACATGATCACGCACCGGGTGCGGCTCGGTGAGATCAACGAGGCACTGGAGCAGATGCGCACCGGAACCGCCCTGCGTACGTGCATCGAGATCTGAGGGGCCGTAGGAGATCCGGGAGGACACTGATGTCACTGCCACTGGAGGGCCGCTCGGCGATCGTCACCGGCGCGGGCCGCGGGCTCGGCCGCGCCGAGGCCCTGGAACTGGCGCGGCTCGGCGCGAGCGTCGTCGTCAACGACTTCGGGCAGCCGGGCCGCGACGGCTCCGGGGAGGCGTCGGCGGCGCCCGCGGAGGAGGTCGCCGCCGAGATCCGGGCCGCGGGCGGACAGGCCATCGCCCACACCGGGGACGTCGCCGACCACGAGCGGGCCCGCGCGCTGGTGCGGTTGGCGATCGACACGTACGGAAAGCTCGACATCCTGGTCAACAACGCGGGCATCCTGCGGGACCGGATGATCTTCTCGATGAGCGAGAGCGAGTGGGACTCGGTCATCCACGTCCACCTCAAGGGCCACTTCAACACGACCCACTTCGCGGCCGCCCACTGGCGTGAGCGCTCCAAGGCGGCGGGCGGGCCCGTATACGGGCGGATCGTCAACACCTCCTCGGAGGCCTTCCTCGCCGGGTCCGCGGGCCAGCCCAACTACGCGGCGGCGAAGGGCGGCATCGTCGGCCTGACGACGTCGACGGCGCTGGCGCTCGCCAAGTACGGCGTGACGGCCAACGCGATCTGCCCGCGCGCGCGGACGCGGATGACCGAGGACGTCTTCCAGGGCTTCCAGGAACCGGCCGACGGCCACCTGGACCCGCTGGCGCCCGAACACGTCTCGCCCCTGGTCGGCTACTTGGCCTCGTCCGCGGCCGCGAACGTCAACGGCCAGCTGCTCGTCGTGCACGGCGGCATGGTCGCGGTCGTCGAACGTCCCAAGGTCGCGGCGAAGTTCGACTCGGCGAAGGAGGCGTTCACCTTCGAAGAACTGGATGAGCTGATCTCGCCGTACTATGCGGACCGGCCACCCGGAGAGACGTTCGCGGCGTCCGAGGTGCTCGGCCTGAAGCGGGGGTAGGGCGCACAGGACGGGCGGGACAGGCAGGACGGGCAGGGCGGTCGGGGGGGGGCAAAAAAGTCCCGCCCACGCGCCGCTTTTGGCGGCATGTGGGCGGGACTTCTCTTCAGGCGCTGTGCCCGTCGAGCCCGTGTCAGGCGTCCGACGTGTGCTTGCGGTGGCGCCCCCGCGGAGTCGTGGCCTCGTCGTGCTCGGCCACCGGGCCCCGGTGCCTACCGGCACCGGTCCGCGCGGTCGCGTTCGCGGCCGCCGCTTGGCGCGGCTCGGTGTCCCACCGCGTCTCCGTACTGGTCTCGGTCGACATCTCTTTACTCACCCCGTAAGAAGATCCTTCGTACAGCCGGGCGAGTCTAACCGGCCGCCACCCGCCCGGTGAGGGGTGCCTGCTGCAACGGCACGGGGCGGGCCACAGAGGGCGGCGGCTGCTTGATGCGCGGCGGCTCCACCGGCCCCTGCGCGGGCGCCGGCACCCGCGCGACACCGCAGGGCATCGTGCCCGTCACGTACGGGAGTTGCAGTACGCCGTCCTTTGTCCAGCGGCCGGAACCGGCCAACCAGCCCTCGGGTGCGCGAAGTTGACGCATGCGGCGCTCGGCGGGCCGCCAGACGCCGAGCCAGGTGCCCGCCGCGCCGTCGATCCGCAGCGCCACCGCGCAGCCCTCCGGGAGCAGCGTCTGCCCCGGCTGGATCGCGAACGGCGTGACAGCGCAGTCCGCGAGTCGCAGCGACTCGGGGAAGCGGACGGGCCGGGTGCCGCCGAGCACGCCCCAGCCGAGCCGGTCGTGGCCCGGCGCGTTCGAGCGGATGAGGAGCAGGCCGCTGTCCGTGTCGGCGAGCAGCAGCCGGTCGTCGCTCTCCTCCGTGATCTGGAGCAGCGGCGAGACCTCGCCGTCGCGTTCCAGGTCGACCGCCACCGTCTTGACGCAGCCGTCGGACTCCCGGTCGAGCGCCAGCAACCGGCCCGTGCGGTCCAGCCAGACCCCGCCCGAGCAGCGCCCCGGCACCTCGGCGAGGTGCTCGGGCCCGAAGGAACCGCCCGCCACCAGCCATACGTCCGTCGAGCGGGCGCCGACCGCGAGGGCGTAGGCGCGGGTCCCGTCCGGCGCCGGCGGCAGCAGGCTCAGCTCGCCCTCGCACTCCACTGCGCCCAGCGGGATCTCACCGGTGTCCGGGCCTGTGGGGTAGAGCAGCGCGAAGGTGTGCCGTCCGTCCACCAGGCGGTGGATGAGGACGCGCCCATCGGTCATCGGCAGCACTTCGGTGCCGGGCTCCTCCGGCTGGTGGCCGGCGAGCGGCACCACGTAGGGCTCGGGGGAGTCCAGCGTCCAGCGCTCGGGAAACCAGGACTCGCCCCGCCGTGCGAGCCGGGCCGCGTAGGAACCGTCCACCGTGATCGTTGCCGCTGTCATCGTCGGTGTCACCTCCGGCCCCGAAGCTAGTTTTCGTACGCGCTGGCGGGGGATGTGTGGCTGTCCACTTCACACAGAAGGGTGGAGATGTCCTGGTTCGCCTGAGGGTGCGGGGCCGGGTGTGCTGGGCGAGGAGGCCCTGCTTAAAGTTAGGCGAACCTAAGCTCGGCTGGATCCGAGCGGCGCGCACCCTCTTGGAGTCCCGATGCCCCTGCTCCCTCGATCCGCCCAGCTGTCCCCTCGATCCGCCCAGCTGTCCCCTCGATCCGCCCGGCGGTCCCCTCGATCCGCCCGGACCGCCGCGGCAGCCCTCGCCGTGACCGCCGCGCTCACTCTCGCGGCCTGCGGGTCGGGCGACGACGGCTCGGCGAAGTCCGACAACGGCAGCGACAGCAAGGCCGTGGCCCAGGGCGGCGACGACTTCGCCAAGGCCGCCGAGCAGACGGCGAGGATGGGCACGCCGGCGAAGCAGGGCGAGTTCCCCCGCACCCTCACGCACGCCCGCGGCAAGACCGAGCTGAAGAAGCGGCCCCAGCGGGTCGTCGTCCTGGACGTCGGCGAACTCGACAACGTCGTCTCCCTCGGCGTGAAGCCCGTCGGCTACGCCCCCACCGAGGGCGACGACGGCATCCCCGGCTACCTGAAGAAGGAGGCCGGCACCCCCAAGAACGTCGGCACGATCAACTCCCTCAACCTGGAAGCCATCGCGAACCTCGAGCCGGACCTGATCCTCGGCAGCGAGCTGCGCGCCGCCAAGCTCTACCCGCAGCTCTCCAAGATCGCCCCGACGGTCTTCTCCATCCGCCCCGGCTTCACGTGGAAGGAGAACTACCTCCTCAACGCGGCCGCGCTCGACAGGACCGCCACGGCCAAGAAGAAGCTCGCCGCGTACGAGAAGAGGGCGAAGGCGCTGGGCGAGGAGATCGCCGCGGGCGACGGCGGCAAGAAGCCGACCATCACGATGCTCCGCTACATGCCGGACCGCATCCGCCTGTACGCCAGGGCCTCCTTCATCGGCACGATCCTCGACGACGCGGGCCTCCCGCGCCCGAAGAACCAGCAGGTCAACGACCTCGCCACCGAGATCAGCCCCGAGAAGATCGACCAGGCCGACGCCGACTGGATCTTCACCGGCGTCTACGGCGACGCGGAGAAGACCGGCCGCTCCGAGGCCGAGAAGAACCCCCTGTGGAAGAAGCTCGGCGCGGTGAAGAAGGGGCACGCGAAGGACGTGCCGGACGAGACCTGGTACCTGGGTCTCGGCGTGACGGCGGCGAACAAGGTCCTGACCGACCTCAAGATCCACCTCGCCCCGTAAGAGCCGCGCCGTAAGAGCCGCCCCGCAGGAGCGCCCCGTAAGGGGCGCGGGGAACTGCGCGAGCAACCACAGGAGAGCCGCGGAAGCAGACGCTAGGGGACGTTCCGTAGCCGCCCGGCAACGGCAAGTAACGCACGCCGAGCCGAGCGCAGCGGGAAGGTAGCCTTTCCCCGTGCCCCGTCTGTCTGAAGTCATCGCCGCCCTCGACGCCCTGTGGCCCGCCGGTCTGGCCGAGAGCTGGGACGCGGTCGGCACGGTCTGCGGAGACCCCGACGCGGAGGTGTCCCGGGTCCTCATCGCCGTCGACCCGGTCCAGGAGATCGCCGACGAGGCGGTGCGCATCGGCGCCCAGCTCCTGGTCACCCACCACCCGCTCTACCTGCGCGGTACGACGACGGTCGCGGCGTCCACCTTCAAGGGCCGGGTCGTCCACGACCTGATCAAGAACGACATCGCGCTGCACGTCGCGCACACCAACGCCGACCGCGCCGACCCGGGCGTCTCCGACGCGCTCGCGGGCGCCCTCGACCTCCGTGTCGTACGCCCCCTCGTGCCGGACCCCGCCGACCCGCGGGGCCGTCGCGGCCTCGGCAGGATCTGCGAGCTGGAACACCCCCTGACCCTCGCCGAGCTGGCCGAGCGCGCGGCGAAGCGGCTGCCCGCCACCGCGCAGGGCATCCGCGTTGCGGGCGACCCGGACGCGCTCATCCGCACCGTCGCGGTGAGCGGCGGCTCGGGCGACAGCCTCTTCGACGACGTACGCGCCGCGGGCGTGGACGCCTTCCTCACCGCGGACCTGCGCCACCACCCGGCGTCCGAGGCCCGCGAACGCACACCGCTGGCGCTGCTCGACGCCGCCCACTGGGCCACCGAGTGGCCGTGGTGCGAGCTGGCCGCAGCCCAGCTCGACGAGATCTCCGACCGCAGCGGATGGGGCCTTCGCGTCCACGTCTCGCGCACGGTCACCGACCCCTGGACCGCCCACGCGGCCTCGACCACCGACTCAACAGGAGCCCCCAACTGAACGCCGCGCCCGCCGACCAGATCCGCCTGCTCGATGTCCAGGCCCTGGACACCCGCCTCCAGCAGCTCGCGCACAAGAAGAACTCCCTGCCGGAGCACGCCGAGATCGAGTCGCTGACCAAGGACCTCACGCAGCAGCGCGACCTGCTCGTCGCCTCGACGACCGAGGAGAGCGACTGCGCCCGCGAGCAGACCAAGGCGGAGCAGGACGTCGACCAGGTCCGCCAGCGCGCGGCCCGCGACCAGCAGCGCCTGGACTCCGGCGCGGTCACCTCCCCCAAGGACCTGGAGAACCTCCAGAAGGAGATCGCCTCCCTCGCCAGGCGTCAGGCCGACCTGGAGGACGTCGTCCTGGAGGTCATGGAGCGCCGCGAGGCCGCGCAGGAGCGGGTGGCCGAGCTGACCGAGCGCGTCTCCTCGATCCAGTCGCGCATCGACGACGCGACGGGCCGCAGGGACGCCGCGTTCGAGGAGCTGGACGGAGAGGCCGCGAAGGCCACCAAGGAGCGCGAGATCGTGGCGGGTTCGATCCCGGCCGACCTCCTCAAGCTCTACGACAAGCTCCGCGGGCAGCAGGGCGGCGTCGGCGCGGCCAAGCTCTACCAGCGGCGCTGCGAGGGCTGCCGCCTGGAGCTCAACATCACCGAGGTCAACGAAGTGAAGGCGGCCTCCCCGGACACCGTCCTGCGGTGCGAGAACTGCCGTCGCATCCTGGTCCGCACGTCCGAGTCCGGCCTCTAGGAGCCTTGTCCGTGCGGGAGTTCATCGTCGAGGCCGATGGCGGTTCCCGGGGCAACCCGGGGCCCGCGGGCTACGGCTCGGTGGTCATCGACGCGGCCACGGGGGAGACCCTGATGGAGGCCGCGGAGTACATCGGCGTCGCGACGAACAACGTCGCGGAGTACAAGGGCCTGGTGGCCGGACTGAAGGCGGCGCACCAGCTGGACCCGGCGGCCTCCGTCCACGTCCGCATGGACTCCAAGCTCGTCGTCGAGCAGATGTCGGGCCGCTGGAAGATCAAGCACCCCGACATGAAGCCGCTCGCGGCGGAGGCGGCGCGGGTCTTCCCCGCGTCCCAGGTCACGTACGAGTGGATCCCGCGCGAGAAGAACAAGCACGCGGACCGGCTCGCGAACGAGGCGATGGACGCGGGCAAGCGGGGCCTGGCGTGGTCGCCCTCGGCGTCGACCGCGGACCTCGACACGCGGGCCGCGCGCTCGGCGGCCGTCCGGGAGCCCTCGGGCCCGCCCGGCGACGCGGCGGCGGGCGCGGCGAGGGCCAGGGCGGCGTTGGCCGGAGCGCCGGGTGGCGGCGCCTTTGGAACCTCCGAGGCCGGTGAGACGGCCGACCGTCGCGCGGCGAGCAGTGCGGCCGGCGGCGCGGCCAGTACCGGAGCGCGGACGCCGCCCGTCGGCTGGGCCGTGCCCGCCGATCTCGGGGCGCCCGCCACCTTCGTACTCCTGCGGCACGGCGAGACCGCCCTGACGCCCGAGAAGCGGTTCTCCGGGAGCGGCGGAACCGATCCGTCCCTCTCCGAGGTGGGGCGCGAGCAGGCCGAGCGCGCCGCGGCCGCCTTCGCCGCGCGCGGCACGATCCAGGCGATCGTCTCCTCGCCGCTCAAGCGCTGCCAGGAGACCGCGTACGCCGTCGCCGCCCGCCTCGGACTCGACGTCCACCTCGAAGAGGGCCTGCGCGAAACGGACTTCGGGGCCTGGGAGGGGCTGACCTTCGGCGAGGTGCGCGAGCGGCACCCCGAGGAGCTGACCGCCTGGCTGGCCTCGCCGGATGCGGCGCCGCCGGGCGGTGAGTCGTTCGCGGCGGTCTCCCGCAGGGTGGCGGCCACGCGCGACCGGCTGACCGCGGCGTACGCGGGCCGTACGGTCCTGCTCGTCACGCACGTCACGCCCATCAAGACGCTGGTACGCCTCGCGCTCGGGGCGCCGCCGGAATCCCTGTTCCGCATGGAACTCGCGGCGGCCTCGGTGTCCGCGGTGGCCTACTACCGCGACGGCAACGCCTCGCTGCGCCTCCTGAACGACACCTCACACCTGCGCTAGCGCCACCGCCTCGCGCGCCAGGGACTCCACGCGGGCCCAGTCCTTGGCGGCGACGGCGTCGGCGGGAAGCATCCAACTCCCGCCGACGCAGCCGACGTTCTTCAGGGCGAGATACGCCGACGCGGTCCCGGAGGTGATCCCGCCGGTGGGACAGAAGCGGGCCTGGGGGAGCGGCCCCCCGAGGGACTTCAGATAGGCGGTGCCGCCTGCGGCCTCGGCAGGGAAGAACTTCATCTCGCTGACGCCGCGTTCGAGCAGCGCCACGACCTCCGAGGCCGTCGAGACCCCGGGCAGGAACGGCACTCCCGCTCCCTCCATGGCCGCGAGCAGCGAGTCCGTCCACCCCGGGCTGACGAGGAAGCGGGCGCCGGCGTCCACGGAGTCGGCGACGTTCCGCGGAGAGATGACGGTCCCAGCCCCGACGACCGCGCCCGGCACCTCCGCGGCGATGGCCCGAATGGCATCGAGCGCGACGGGCGTCCGCAAGGTCACCTCGATAGCGGGCAGCCCCCCGGCCACCAGGGCCCGAGCCATGGGCACGGCGTCCTTCAGCTCATCGACGACGACCACGGGCACCACGGGCGCGAGATCGAGAACGGAGGGCGCGGAGGGGCTCACAGGGGGCATGGAGGAATCCTGCCCCGGCACCGACAGCATGCGCAAAGGGCGTTGCGCATGCTGCAACGAGGCGATCTCAGGTTCTCAATGGATCTCCCGCACCACCACATCCAGCGCCCACGGCTTCCCCGGCTTCGTGGGAGGCTCCGCCTCCACCGCGTGGCCCAGGTCCCGCAGGGCCTCGACCAGTTCGGCGGGGTCCTTCGGATGAGCGCCCGTCACCAGCAGGGACCGTACGATCCGCCCCTTCGTGGCCTTGTTGAAGTGCGAGACCACGGACCGCTTCTCGACCCCGTCGACCAGCTGCGCGTGCAGCACCCGTACGGTCGCCGTCCGCTCGGCCACCTCGCCCTTCGGCTTCCACGCCGCCGCGTACGCCGACGACCGCAGGTCCAGCACGAGCCCGTCGCCCGCGGCCTCCGGCATGACGGAGGTCATCGGCGTACGCCAGTACGCGCCGAGCGCGCCGAGGCCCGGCAGCTTCACACCCATCGAGCAGCGGTAGGAGGGGATCCTGTCGCTGACGCCGACGGCGCCCCACAGCCCGGAGAAGACGAGCAGCGAGCGTGCGGCGCGGCGCTTGGCGGCGGCGTCCAGCGAGGCCAGGTCCAGGGCGTCGTACAGCACACCCGTGTAGATCTCCCCGGCCGGCCGCGCGCCCGCCGTGCGCAGCTCGGTGTTCTTGGCGACCTCGCCGCGCAGCCCCTCGCTCAGCCCGAGCACGTCCCGCGCCTTCTCCTCGTCGGCGGCGCACAGCTCGACCAGCTCGTCGAGCACCGCCCGCCGCGCCTCGGCGAGCCCCGGCAGCGACAGGCTCTCGGGCTTGAGCGGGGCACCCCGCCCGGACGAGGCCTTGCCTTCGGACGGCGGCAGCAGGACGAGCACGATCGGACTCCTTTGGCGGTACGAGGGAGGGGTGCGGCCCCTGTGAAAAGGTTACGGGGGCGGGAGCGGCCGCCGAGCCCACGGGGCGGGGCGGCGCCAAAGGGTGCCGAGCCGTACCCGGCGCCCTACGCTCGGGGGCATGCCTCGCCGCCACCTCCATGTGACCGGCGCAGCGGAGGCTCCGTTGCGGGCCGCGCTGCGTGAACTGCGTACGACACTCGACGTGCCCGGCGCCTTCCCGGCCGACGTGCTCGCCGAGGCGGAGCGGGCCGCCGCCTCCCCCCGGCTCCCGGACCGCGACGCCACGGACGTCCCCTTCTTCACGATCGACCCGCCCACCTCCGTCGACCTGGACCAGGCCATGCACCTGGCGCGGCGCGAGGGCGGCGGCTTCCGGGTGCGGTACGCGATCGCTGACGTCGCCGCGTACGTCACGCCCGGCGGCACGGTCGACGCCGAGGCGCACCGCCGCGTCACCACCCTCTACTTCCCCGACGAGAAGGTCCCGCTGCACCCCACGGCCCTGAGCGAGGGCGCCGCGAGCCTGCTGCCGGGCCAGACCTGCCCGGCCGTCCTGTGGACGCTCGACCTCGACGAGGACGGCCGTACCGAACGCGCCGACGTGCACCGCGCCCTCGTACGCAGCCGGGCGAAGCTGGACTACGAGAGCGTGCAGCGCGCCATCGACGACGGCACGGCGGAGGAGTCGGCCGCGCTCCTGCGGGAGATCGGCACGCTGCGCGAGCGGCTGGAGGTCGAGCGCGGCGGCATCTCCCTCAACGTCCCCGAACAGGAGATCGTCGAGCGCGACGGCACGTACGAACTCGCCTACCGCGCCCCTCTGCCCGCCGACGGCTGGAACGCCCAGATCTCCCTGCTGACCGGCATGGCCGCCGCCCAACTCATGATCGACTCGGGTACGGGCATCCTGCGCACCCTGCCGACCGCCCCCGACGGCGCCGTCGGCCGCCTGCGCCGCACCGCCGAGGCGCTGCACATCGACTGGCCGCACCACGTCCCGTACGCGCAACTCGTACGCTCCCTCGACCCCCGGCAGTCGCACCACGCCGCCTTCCTCCAGGAGTGCACGACGCTGCTGCGCGGCGCGGGCTACACGGCGTTCAGCGGCGGCGATATCCCCGACCTCACCCTGCACGCCGCCGTGGCCGCCCCCTACGCCCACTGCACGGCCCCCCTGCGCCGCCTCGTCGACCGCTACGCCTCCGAGCTGTGCCTCGCGGCCTGCGCCGGCGCCGGGATCCCGCAGTGGGTGCTCGCCGCCCTGGCCAACCTGCCCAAGGAGATGGCGGACGGTGCCCGGCGCGCCAACACCGTGGAGCGGGAGTGCGTGGACATCGTCGAGGCCGCGCTGCTCAAGGACCGCGTCGGCGAGGTCTTCGACGCGGTGGTGGTGGACGTGAAGGACCGCGAACCGACCGTCGGCACCGTGCAGTTGACCGACCCCGCGATCGTGGCCCGCATCGAGGGCGGCCCGGCGCACCTGCCCCTGGGGGAGCGGCTGCGGGTCCGCCTCACGCGGGCGGACCCGGGGACGGCGAAGGTTCAGTTCACGTCGGCGTGAGACTGCGGGCTGGTCAAGCACCACTGTCGTCGGGCCCCGGGGCCCGACGGGTAACATGGTCCGCACGACAGACGAGCGCAGCGGGCGGCCGCGTGAAGATCCCCTCGGGGGCCTTCCCGAGGAACGTCCGGGCTCCACAGGGCAGGGTGGTGGCTAACGGCCACCCGGGGTGACCCGCGGGACAGTGCCACAGAAAACAGACCGCCCGGCGCTTCGGTGCCGGGTAAGGGTGAAACGGTGGTGTAAGAGACCACCAGCGCCTGAGGTGACTCAGGCGGCTAGGTAAACCCCACCCGGAGCAAGGTCAAAAGGAGAGGTCGCACGCAAGTGCGGCGTCTCTGCGCGGACGATCGAGGGCTGCCCGCCCGAGTCCGCGGGTAGACCGCACGAGGCCGGCAGCAATGCCGGCCCTAGATGGATGGCCGTCACCCCGACGACCGCGAGGTCCCGGGGAACAGAACCCGGCGTACAGCTGGGCTCGTCTGTCGCTTAGGGCTTCTGGCCAGGGAGAACGCTGGTCAGAGGCCCTTTTTGCCGGGCTTGGCCGCCGCGGCGGCCAACCACATCCACGCCGCCGGGTAGCACCCCACGCCCAGCGGATGGATGCTCGCCTCCGGACTACCGATCAGAAGGGCGCCCGCTCGCTTCGGGGGCGCTCTTGAGGTGAGCGCTGAGCTGCTGGAACGTGGTCCAGGCTGTGGGGTCGGCGCCGTCGCCGAGGGGGTAATGCAGCGCGGGACGCGTGGCCGGGCCGAGGGGGACGGGGCGCAGGGCCAGCGGCGGACGGCCGGCGTGGGCGAGGCCGATGTCGTGTACGGCGTGAGGGCCGAGCGTGAAGGTGAGGGGGCTCGGGAGCGGCTCGAAATGCGGTGGGACGGTCAGGTCGCGGCGGGCGGTGCGGAGCGTGGTGAGCATGGACGTGAGGTTGTGCTCGGCGGCGAGGGTTTCGGCGAGGGGCGCGACGGCGTCCAGAGGCGGTCTTTCGCCGGACGCGTGGCCGAGGGTGAGGGTGGCGTGTTCCTCGACACCCGCGGGGGTGCGGGTGATGCGGAGGGTGGCGATGGCCGGGCGGTCGGGGTGGCCGATGACGGCGAGCCAGGTGGGTTTCGGGGCGCGATTACGGGCGAGGTCGGTCAGCTGGCGGGTGGACCAGGGGAGGGCGATGGGCTCGGCGGTGTTCCAGCCGACGGGCGGCCTGCCGGTGAGGTGGTGGAAGGCGGCTTCGAGGGCGTGTCCGAGGGTGAGGTCCTCGGTGGCGGGGTGCGTGGTGTGCAGGGAGAGGGTGAGCTGGCGTTCACCCATGCCGGTGCCGGTGCCGGTGGAGGCGGGTTGGAAGGCGGGGGCGCGACGGGCGTTGCCGTCCTCGTCCCGTACGGGGGTGAAAGCGCCGTCCTTCCAGTGGAGTTGGGCCCCGCCGAGGCCGTCGTAGTAGCCGCAGTCGGGGTCCTGTACGACCCAGCGGTTGGGGTGGGCGCGCAGGACGTCGCGAGCGGGGAGGGTGAGGCGGGTATGGGGTGGGGTGAGGAGTTGGAGGGCGCGGTCGGTCTCGGCGGCGGTGCGCACGGCTTCGGTGAGCCAGGTCGTCATGGCGACGACGGGGCGGTCCTGCATGACCACGGCGGCCTGGTCGGTGACGAGATCCAGGGCCGGGGCCGAGGTGGCGGCTGGGGCCGGGAGCGTGGTGGTGTCGGTGGTGAGGGGGACGACGTTGGTGTGGGCGGCGTCGGGGGGCCAGACGGTGCCGCCGAGGGCGGCGGCCACGCGTCCCGCGAAGGAGCCGGCCAGCCGTGCCGCTTCGGGGACGGCGGTGGTGGCACGGGCTTCCGTCCACCAGAACGGACCCTGGAGCAGTGGTACTTGACTGCCCAGGAGGCGCTCGGCCTCGCCGGGGACGTGGACCAGCTGAGGCGCTTCGATCGAGACCAGCGGGTGACCGTCGGGTGCGTGGAGCTGGACGACGGGGCCTTGCGCCACGGTGCTGACGCCCAGGTCGGGACCGCCCGCGAAGAGGCCCGCGAGGATGGTGTCGACACTGGGCATGTCGGGGGTGAGGGTGATGAGGTCCTTGGTCACGGGCGCTCTGCTTCTTCCGATTCCGGTGCTCGGTCCGGCTCTGCCGTCAAGGCGGTCTGGATGAGTTGGTGGCGGCGTCCGCGGCGGACGAGGGTGCCGCGACCGGGCGGTTGGGTCGAGGCGTACAGCCCCGGGAAGAGCTGGCCTTCCGTGCGGTCGCCGGTCATGAGCAGGGCGGTGGCGCCGGTTTCGCGCAGGGTGCTCAGGAACGGGTCGTACAGGGCGCGGGAGGCCCCGGCGACGCGTCGGGTCACGATGAAGTGCAGGCCGATGTCCTGGGCCGAGGAGATGTAGGGCAGGAACGCGGCGAGGGGTTGCTGGCCCGCGGTGGTGAGGATGTCGTAGTCGTCGACGAGGATCACGATGTGGGGCCCGGTGAAGGCGGGCCCGTCGGCGAGCGTGTCCGGATCGGCGGTCTCGGGCAGCCGCTTTTCGAGTTCGCCCGCGATGCCGGTGGCGAGGGCTGCGGCGAGCTTGGCGTTGTGGGCGTATCCGCCGCGGTAGGGCTCGGGGATGTGGCCGCGCAGGCCGCGGCGGGGGTCGAAGACGCCGAAGACGAGGTCCTTGTCGGTGTGGCGGTCGACGAGCTGCCGGGAGATGAGTTTCAGCAGGTTGGTCTTGCCGCATTCGTTGTCGCCGAGGATCAGCAGGTGCTGGTCGGTTCCGAAGAGGTCCAGGAAGGCGGGGGCGAGGGCGTCCTGGTCCACGCCGAGCGGTATGCGGGTCGGTTCGGCGGCGGCGGAGGGCAGCTGGGCGGCGGGCAGGCGGGTGGGCAACACGCGTACAGGGGCGGCGAGTTCACCGTGCCAGGTGGCCCGAGCGGTGCGGGCGACCTGTTCGAGCGCGGAGGCGATGTCTCCGGTGGTGGCCAGGCCGTCGATGCGGGGCAGCGCCACCTGCGCGAAGAGCTTGCCGTCGGTCAGGGCCCGGCCCGGGGTGTCGGGGGAGAGCGTCTCGGAGAGCTTGCGGTCGATGGAGGAGTCGGAGGGGTCGTTGAGGCGCAGTTCGACACGGCTTCCGAACATGGACTGGGTGGCGATGCGTACGTCGTTCCAGCGCAGCATTCCGGCCACGACATGGATGCCGTAGCCGCTGCCGCGCTTGAGGAGGTCGGCGACGGTGTCGTCGAGGTCGGCGAACTCGTCGCGCAGCGCGCCGAATCCGTCGATGAGCAGGACGATGTCGGTGGAACTGAGTTCGGTGAGGCCGCCCTGGGAGCGCAGCGCCCGGAGCTGGTCCACGGAGTCGATGCCGTGGGCGCGGAAGAGTTCCTCCCGGGCGGCGAGCTGAGCGCGGACCTCGGCGACGGTGCGGGCAGCGCGCTCGTGGTCGGCGCGGCCCGCGATGCCACCGACGTGCGGCAGCCCGGACAGCGCGGAGAGTCCGCCGCCCACCAGGTCGAGACCGTACACGGCGACGTCGGCCGGGGTGTGGGTCAGGGCCAGCGAGAGGGCCAGGGTGCGGAGCAGGGTCGTCTTGCCGGACTGGGGGCCGCCGATGACGGCGGTGTGCCCGCCGGCGACGGTCAGGTCCAGGTGCCAGGGGGCCTGCCACTGCTGGGCGGGATCGTCCAGGAGCCCGAGGGGGACGCACATCGGAGCGCTGTGCTGGGCCAGGTGCAGGCCGTGGGCGGAGGCCCGGACGGGCCCGGCGGCCTGGTCGAGGGTGAGGGCGTCAGGCAGCGGGGGCAGCCAGATGCGGCGCACCGGGGGCGCGGCGCCGGTCAGCTGGCCGACCATCATCGACAGGACGGTGGGGCCGGTCTCGCGCTCGCGCGTCGCGGGTTCCAGCGGTGCGTCGGTCTCGGGGTCCCGTTCCGTGTTGAAGGCGGGGTAGGGCCAGGCGAGCGGTTCGTCCGCGGACCGGTCGTGGAGAGCGGGGCCGCGGTGGGCGCCGGACACGTATCCGGCCTTGAAGCGTTCGTAGGTGGAGGTGTCGACCTTGAGGTAGCCGAAGCCGGGCAGCGGAGGCAGCTGGAAGGCGTCCACCGTGTCCAGGACGGTACGGGACTCGTCGGCGGAGAAGGTGCGCAGGCCGAGCCGGTAGGAGAGGTAGGTCTCCAGGCCCTTGAGTTTGCCCGACTCGATGCGCTGGCTGGCGAGCAGCAGGTGTACGCCGATGGAACGGCCGATGCGGCCGATGGAGAGGAACAGGTCGATGAAGTCGGGCTTGGCGGTGAGGAGTTCACCGAACTCGTCGATGACGACGAACAGATGGGGCAGGGCCTCTAGACCGAGTTCGGGGCGTTTGCCGCGCAGGGCGGCGTAGTGGCCGATGTCGGCGACGTTCCCGGCGTCCTTGAGGACCTGCTGGCGGCGTTTTACCTCGCCGGCGAGGCTGGTGTGGACGCGCTCGACGAGCCCGCTGCTGTTCTCCAGGTTCGTGATGACCCCCGCGACGTGCGGGAGTTCGGTGAAGGGGGCGAAAGTGGCGCCGCCCTTGTAGTCCACCAGGACGAGCGCGAGGTCCTCGGGGGAGTGGGTGGCGGTGAGGGCCAGGATCAGGGTGCGCAGGAGTTCGCTCTTGCCGGAGCCGGTGGCGCCCACGCACAACCCGTGCGGGCCCATGCCCAGCTCGGAGGACTCCTTGAGGTCCAGCAGGACCGGTTCGTGACGGTCGTCGAGGCCGATGGGGACACGCAGGAAGTCGCGTTCGCCGCGTGGCGCCCACAGTCGTTCCACGTCGAGGGCGGCGGGGTCGTCGACGCCGAGGAGCTGGGGGAAGTCCACGGGGCCGGAGATCGGCGCACCCTCGTCGGAGGCCGACTCGGCCGACAGCCGCAGCGGGGCCTGCAGGCGTGCCAGGCCTTCGGCGACCGCGATGCTCACGGCGTCCACGGTGCCGCGGCCGGGCAGGATGCCGGGGGCACGCAGGTCCTCGACGGTGACCTGATCACCGTCGACCGTGATGCGTACGCCGACTTCGTCCGGTTCGTGGATCTGTTGCTCCAGCAGGTGCAGCACGGTCACGCCCATGGCGGGCAGGCCCACCGCACTGTCGGGGCGGGGGAGTTCGGCCGCGTTCCGTCCGTACTCGTCGCTGACGACCAGGAGCCGGTCGGACATCCGCAGGGCGTCCCTGTCGGACAGGCCGCGCCGCACCTCCGCGGCATACGAGGCACGGCGCCGCAGGTCATGGGCGCAGCGGCGGGCCAGCGCCGCCAGGCTCGGCGCAATCCGCCGTGCCGGGACGGGGCCGTCGCTCTCCAGTACGTCCAGGACGTGGGGGAGCCACTTCGCCCACTCCCACTCTCCGAGGCGCTCACCCGGAACCGCCAGGGCGATCGCCACGTCGTCGGGGGCGTGCGTCACGGCGGTCTGTATCAGCAGGGCCCGCGCCACCCGCAGTACGCCCTCACGGTCACCGACGACGCTGACATTGCCCGCCCGGTCCAGCGGCGCGGTCAGCGGGAAGTCGGTGGCGGTGGTGAACCGGTGCTGCAACGCCCGTGCCTCGTTCAGCATGAACGGGTCGGGCGGGGTGAGGACGCTGGTGGTGGAGTTCTGCCCGATGACGAGCGCCTGGACGGGTACGTCGCCGGTGCCGAGCCGCACCCGAAGGAAGTCCGCGTCGAGGCGGCGCCGCTCCCACAGCCGGGCGGGATCGCGCACCAGGTCGTACAGGGCGAGGGGCGGCGGGTTCAGCAGCCGCGCCCGGTCGCGCGCCTCCCGCTCCGCCGCTGCCAGTTCCTCGCGCTGCTCCTCGACGTACTCCAGATACCGCTCGCGCTGCGTGCGCCGGGTGCGCTGGGCCTTCCCGCGCTGCGAAACGAACAGAGCCACCGCCCCGAGCAGCGCGAGGACGAGGACGATCGCGCCGACGGCGGCGAACTGGCTGTTGCGGATGACGGTCATCATCACCACCGATCCCATGACACCGGCCATGGGAAGGAGCGCGGTGGCGGCATTGCCCATCTTGCCCTCGGGCAGGTTCGGCGGCGGCTCGATGGTGCGCTGCCCGGTCGGCTGGGGCGGCCGGGTGGAGCGGGCCGGGCGGTGGACGAGATGCTGGGTCATCGCACCCGCACCGCCCGCTCCATCGTCTCCGCGGCCAGCCGCACGGAGGCCTCGCGGGAGTGCTGAGCGAGCATGCCGGTGTGGATGGGGCCTCCCTGGGCCAGGTGACGGTCGTAGGGCAGGGCGACGACGGCCGCCCCGGTCTCCCGCAGATGTGCGGCGGCTGCCTTCAGGTCGAGCGTCGTATCGGGGGAGGCGGCGGACAGTGCGACCACTGTGGTGGCCAGGGCCGAGTGCGGCAGCTGGGCCAGCCAGTCCAGGACGACGCGGGTGCCACCCACGCCCTCGGCGGTCATCGGGGCCACCACCACCCGGGCGTGGGCGGTGTCCATCGCGGTGCGGGCCACTTCGCCGGGCAGGGTCTCGCAGTCGACCACCGTGACGGCGAAGTAGCGGCGCAGCGCGAGGGTGACCGTGCGGTAGGTGGGGACGTCCAGCGGGGCGCCGACCCTGCCCTGGCTCGCGGGCAGCAGCCAGCCGCCGTCGGCCACGGGGACCAGATAGCCGGTGACGTCGGTGAGCCGCATGGCCGGGTCGAGGATCGGGGCGAGGTCCGCGCAGGACCAGCGCACGGACTCGGCGCCGAGCCGGACCGGGAGGGTGCCGAGCGCGGCGTCGGCCTCCAGGGCGAGGACGGGGTCGTGCCGGTAGTGGTTGAAGGTACGGGCGAGCACCGCGGAGACGGTGGACTTGCCGACCCCGCCGCGGATGGAGGTCACCGCGATAACCCGCCCCGTGGTCACCGGCTGCTGCACTTCGCGGGCGAGCCGGGTCTGCTCGGCGACCTCCTGTCCCACCGACGCGGTCAGCTTGCGCAATGAACGCCCGGTTCGCCGGACCGCGGAATCACCGTGCTGCGGGCTTCCGAGGGCGCGGGCCAGACGTGGATCGACCGTGGGGACGGACTCCGGGGTGGCCAGCGGGATACGAGGGTCGCGGGCGCCGGTGCGTACGGGGTGGGCGGGACCCGTCGCCCGAGGAGCCTGCCGTGGCTCCACAGCAGGTTCGCCATCCGTCCGGCGGAATGCGGCGGGGGGTTCGGCTCCGGGAGCGCCACTCGCCCCCAGTTCCCTCAACACGTTCCGCTGCCAGTCGTCTTCGTGAGCCATGCCGACCCCCTACGCGAAGGTGTCGAGCAGACGGCCGTACACACCGAACACCCCGATGACGAGCGGCAGCAACGCGATGACGCCCACGGACTCCACGAGATCCCCGGCACGACGGAGCCGCACCCGCACATGCTCGGGCGGCTGAACCGCGAGCACCACGAGCGAAGTCAGGGCGAGTACGACGAGCACGGCCAGCGGCCCGGCGGCAGGGGAACGCTCCAGCCACACCACGACCAGCGCGACGACGACGACCGCCGCGGCGGCGACCAGCGCGACCACCTCGGCGACCAGCGGGAAGGCCCGTGCCCGCAGCGCGAGCACCACCGCGGTGACCGCGGCAAGCAGCCAGGTCCACACGGTCGGCGCACTGAGCGTCATCACTCCTGCGGCGGCCGCGGAGACGGCCGACACCACGGTGGCGATGGCCAGCCCACGGTGGGTGGCGGTCAGGGCGGTGTCCACCCGGTACCGGCTCACCGAAGACCCGCTCGAGCGCTGGTCGTCGAGCCCCGAAAGGCCGGAGGCCATCAGCGCTAGTCGCGGCAGTACTCCGAGCACCACCAGAGAGACGACGGCGAGCAGGGAGCCCGTGCGGGTCTGCTCGGTTGCCATGCGGGCACCGCCCTGCAAAGCGAGGGACGTCTCCCACAGGACGAGGCAACCGAGAGCGGCTACCGCCCCGATCAACGCGCCCCGCCCCAGTGGGGAGAACCACCCGAGGAACAGCAGCGTCAGCGTCGCGGCCAGCACCACGCCTGCCAGCCGCGCGGCGCCGGACCAGTCGTTCGCGTCGGCCAGCGTCCAGGCTCCGAGGGCTCCGACAGTTCCGGCACAGACGATCAGCGTGGCGGAGAGCGCCCGCCGCTTCATGCGCCCCAACAGGGCCCCGGCGACGCCTGCCAGGGCGGCGACGCCCACCAAGGCGCGGCCCGCTGCGGCCAGTTCGAACTCCCCACGCGCCAACACCCCGGCGGCAAGGGCCCAGACCACGGTCGCGAGCCCCGCCACCACCCGCCGAGCCGAGGGCTGCCAACGCCAGGCCCGCCCGCCCAGATCATCGGCGGCCTCATCGGTGACGTCGTGCACAACCGGCGCCGAGGGCGCGTCCTCGGCCCGCACCAGCCGCAGCACGGCGCCGTCCGGTATCCGCGCGGACTCCAGCGTGCTGTCGTGTGCCAGGGCCGAACCGTCCGCGGTGACCAGATGCCGCAGCATTGGCCGGGCGGCGGCGTGGTCGTCGAGGAGTCGCAGCACTTCCGGAAGGAGTAGCCCGACCGGTTCCCGGGACGGCAGGACGAGGTCCACCCGCCGCCGCTCCCCAACCAGAGTGACCCGGCTCAGGGCCGTACGACTCGTACCGCTCGTGCGGCTCATCGGCCCCGCAGATATCACGCGTTCGAACCTATCATCGAGAAGAAGGTGTTGAAGAAGGTGCCGTGGAGGGCGAAGGGGACGGGGCGGACGGTGAGGAGGGTGAGGACGGTGAGGGAGAAGGCACCGAAGAGCTATAGGGACTCTTCCCGATAAGCCGATGCGAAATAAACGACCATCCCACGCACCCGGCACACAACACCGCTGCGATCACCACTCCGGCGAACACCTTCCCCACCCGCTCGTCCACCGAGCGCCGCTGCCGCTGCGCACCGAAGACAAGGGCATCCCGCAGCCGCCGACGCCGCACCGACACGGACTCCAGCAACTGGCTGTCGTAATCCTGGGCTGCCACAGTTGTCCGCTTCTATTTCGCTGGTTGCCAATGCTCGTACGAGAGGGGCAGGCGTCGGATACATCCGGCCGAACCAGAGCCTCTCCCCGGTTCATGAGGGAACGACACAGGCGTCACGGTCGTTCGCGTCCGCGACTTGAGAGCACACAAATGTCGCCACCTCTCGCTCGGAGCCACTGCTCCAAGTCAGCGCCACCGAGTTCGCGCGTGACACCCAGGTCAATCAGCTGGACCGGACCGAAGAGGGTTCCTGAGAGTCCTCGAAGTTTCGTGTTGTTATCCAACGTCACCTTGAAAGAGTTTTCTTGAAGGACTGCACCAGACAAGTCAGCGCCCCTGAGATTGACGTCAAGCAGTGAGGCACCCATGAAGCGTGTGCCGCGAAATGAAGCGCCTGACGCGTCGACGTCGCAGAGCGATGCCTTGACAAGGTTCGCTTCATCGAGTTTCGCTTCACGAAGGAAGGAGTCGTCGAAGTTGACGCGAACAAGCGATGCTCTGGTCAGATCGGCACTGGTGAAATCCGCGCCTTCCGCATCCGAACGGTACAGATCGGCGCCGATCAGCTTGGTGTTGATCAGCTTCGCATCGGTGAACCACGACTCGGAGAAATCGCCGCCGGACAGATCCGCATCGCTCAGATCGAGGCCGATGATGTCGAGGCCTCCCTTGCCCCCTCCCTCCATCCATTCCCGAAGTCGCGACGCAGCCTGCGCGTCTGGCGGGAGGGTGCGGGGGACCCACATTTCAGGGGTACCAAATGACATCGTCTTCCCAGCCGTTCTTTTGGACGATGGACTTTAGGTCGTCGATCGCCGCTTGGTTCGCGTTCCGTACATCTAGGATAACAATGCGCTGTTTCTCGACGATCTGCTCTGCCAACTTCTTGACCCATCGCCCATTGTTGGCCGGGTCATAGGCGCCCTTGAAAGGTCTGGATTTGTCGCGCACATTGTTGAACGGAGGCCAGTCGGAGTGGACTCCCTTGATGTCGTAGTACCTCCCGGTACTGGGCGAATAGAACTCGCCACGGTCAGCCTCAGTCGGACGCTGGAGGTCGTCGGGGAGCCGTTTCTGGTCACGAAGATCCAGGCCCACCCGGGCTTCGTCCTTTGATGGCTCGGAGATCCCGCCGTTCTTGTCCGGATCCCGCTGGAGGTGGTCGAAATCGCCAGGACTGCGCATTTCGACCTCTTCAAGGTGACTCCAGTGCTGCGCCCTCTCCTGAGGCGTGAGTTCCGGAAGTGGTTCATTCGTGCGCTGAGCAGGCGGCAGCCCTGCCGATGAGTCGTACGGGACCCCTGAACCCGTCCCGTTGGCGTCGCGATCAAATATCTGTCGATGCTCACCGGATTGTGGGCCGGTGGACTTCCCTGCCTGATCATGGTGGGCGTCCGTGGCGCTCCACGGCTCATAGGAGCCGCCTCCCGTCCCGCCGGCCCTCTCACCCCCGGCATTGCTGCCGCCACCTCTGGCAGGCGTGTCACGGTCGGCCCGCGGCGGCAAGTTCTCGCTCGCATCGGCGGTAGCTTCGGGCGCCCGCGCCCCCACCCCCGCCAGTTGATGCTCGCGTGACGTCCCGACGGAGGGGACGCGTTCGTGGGCGGGGCGTTCGATGGGGGCCGGGGTGGTGTCGGGGGCGCCGTCCTTGATGATGGCGAACTTGCCGTCGGTGAGGTGGAGTTCGGTGGTGGCGGAGATGCGCCATACGCTGCTGGTGGACCCGGCGCCCGGGATGTCGGCGAATCCCGCGCGGGCGCGGGCGGTGACGTCCGCGATCTTGGGTATGGCCCGGGTGGTGGCGCCGACGGTCTTGGCCGTCGCGCTGAGAGGGTCGAGGGCTTCGCCGACCTTGGCCAGGGTGCCGGCCGTTTTGGCGACGGCGCCGCCCTTGGCGATTCTCGCGACGGCGGCCAGCGGTCCGGAGGCGAAGGTGAGGCTGTTGAAGATGACGGTGCCCGTGGCCTTGCCCGGGTGTTCTTCCCAGTCGTCCCAGCCGACCATGGACTTGGCGAAGGCCTTGGCGTATGGGCGGCCCTCGGCGGCCTGTTCCTTCCAGGGCGAGTCCTGCCTGTTCAACGGGTCGAAGAGGTAGGACTCCAGGCCGAGGGCCGACATGTACAGCCCCTTGCGGGCCGCGGCGCCGTCCGCGCCCGGACTGACGAGGTCAACGAATCCGGTGACGGCGCCGACGAGGTTGTCCTTGACGCTGACGCCGGCCTCCTCGACATGGTGGGAGAAGTCCCACTTGTCGTAGGTCCTGGCCTCCGGGGTGCCCCAGGGCAGCTTGTCGGCGTGCTTGAGCGCTTCGGCGGTGTAGCCATAAACCCGCGCACCGAGCGGGACCAAGGTGCCCTCGTAGCCCTGTGCGACGTACTGAGTGCCGTCCACCAGCGCCGTGATCTTGTTGTTGGCGGTGATCTCGGCTTTGCTGAAGGCGGCCTGGGCCTCGGCGATCTCGACCCAGAGGGCCGCGTGCTGGTCGATCTTGTCCTGGTCCTGGGTCCACTCGGCGTCGATCTCGCCGTCATCGGTCTTCAGACCCGAAACGAAGTCGGCCACCTGGCCCCGCAGTCGGTCAAGGCGCTTGATGACGGGCCTGACCGCGACGGCGTACTCGTCCAGCGCCTGGGCGACCGTCTCGACCTTCGAGGCGAACAGGTCCGCCCGATCCCGCACCGGCGCCGTGGAGGCGAACAGATCTTCCGCCTCGGGCGCCCGGTAGAAGGCCCCGAGCCCCTGGAACCTGCTGTGCGCCATGCTGCCCGCCTCACGCAGGGCGCCGGCATGACTCCGCAGTCCGGAGGTGTGCTGCTCCAACTGTTCGAGATCACCCGTGAAGTGAGGGACGTCCGCCGCACTGATCACAGGGAGCCCCCCGTGGGGGGAGTCGACCACTCCCGGAGCGGATCGATGACACTGGAGGCGGAGCGCTGCACCTCGGCCGCGATCTCCAGGTCGCCCGTCTCGTAGGCAGCGGTGGCCACCATCGCGCCGGTGACCGACTTGGCTGCCCTGGCGCCGATGAACTGCACTTCCTTCGCGGTGCCTTCGACGAACTCGACGAGCGCCGAGGCGACCAGACCCGTGACCGGGCTCTGTCCCCCTTCGGAGGCTCCTCCCGATACGAGGGCCCCGGCCGACTTCGCGGCGCCTCCCAGGTCTTCGCCGTACCCACCGACGTGCCGATCCAAGGCGCCCAGTACGTCGTTCACCCGTGACAGGACGTCGCTCACCCCGCCCGGCTCGATATCCCATTCAGGCATGCCAACCCCCTGCTTCCGCCCCGTGACCCCGTATCCGTGCCGACCCGCCGCGGCAGCCGGTCAGCCGATGTTGGCGACCGCGGCCCGCGCCCGCGCGAGCGTCGACTGGGCGGTGCCGTCGTTCTGCTCCAGCGTGGTGCGCACGAGACGAATGATGTCCCGCACCTCGTTGGCGGCCTTGTTCCAGCGGACTTCCTTGCCGTGGTAGTCGTCTGACACACCGTCGGCCTGGTAATCGGCCATCGCGGCCTTCACCGCGCGGTCGCGGTCGCCGAGCACCCGCTCCAGCTGGCCGATGATGATCTGCAAACCGCCCTGAACGTCGGACGACGCGGCGGTGTCGTAAGAGCGGCGGTTCTGGTTTCCAGCCATGCTGAAGTCCCTCTGCGTAGGAAAGTTCGGTGTGGTGTGGCCGGATCAGCCGGCGAAGCGGGCGCCGTCGAAGTTCGCCGCGCCCATGTTCTGGTGGGCGTTGTCCGACTGCTCCTGATCACCCGAGCCGAACGCGGTGTCCATGCCGGCCTGCCCACCCAGAATCGAGGAGAGCGCCCCGTTCAGATCCGCGGTGATCTCGTCCGCACGCAGCTTGAACGAGTCGAAGGTCGCCTTGCCCGCTCCGTTGAACTTGCCCTCCAGCGGCTCGGCCGCCTGGACCAGGAGGCCGATCAACGTCCCGAGGTCGTCGCTGGATCCCGCGGTGTTCTTCCCGAGCACCGCGAGAGTCGTGTCTCCCATGTCGAACTTCACAAGCCCACCCCTGTGCATCCCCGATTGTGTGGTGCGCGCCGCGAGCAAACTGCCGTCACAGCAGACGCATACGCCCCTCACGCCCCGTAGCGTATCGAACATCCTGTCCCATCAAGCGTTGCAGGCGCAACGCGGTTGGATGCGGCGTGGCGTGATTCCGCCCACGACCCGACGGCGTCCCCTACGGCGTTCCGCTTACCGTGCCGAGGTGGCGGCATGGCGCACATGGCGGTGGCCCTCGGCCGGGTACATGGGGGGCCAGGGCGGGAGGGTCTCGGTGAAGGTGTAGGCCGTCTTCTCGGCGACACGGCAGGAGGCCGGGTTGGTCACCTGGTGGAGGAGTTCCAGGTGGGTCAGGCCCGTGGGGCCGAAGGTGGTGAAGGCCCAGGTGGTCAGGGTCTCCAGGGCGCGGGGTGCGATGCCTCGGCCGCGGGCCCGGACCGCCGTCCAGTAGCCGACCTCGGCCGAGGGCCTGCCGGGCGCCGCGTCCTTGAGGGCCACGTGGCCCAGCAGCGCGCCCTCGGAGCCGTCGGGCCCGGCCTCCAGTACGGCGAAGGCGTACCGGGTGCCCGTGGCCCACCCCTCCTGTTGTGCGCGGATCCACTGCCTGCCGTCCGCCTCGTTCTCCACGGTGGGGGCCGCCGCGGGGAGGGCGGGAGGCGCGCCCCGATGTGCCTCGACCAGTGCGGTGACGTCCTGCTCCCGCCAGGGGCGGAGGGTGAGGGCCGGGGTGGCGGGGGTCGCGTCCGCCTTCAGTACGACGGATGACTTCAGTACGACGGAGGGGTGGGGTGGGTTCATGCTCGTCATTCTCGGCCCTCCCGTCCGGGGAGACTCAAGCCCTACGAGGCTCAGGCCCTGCGAGGCTCAAGGTTTTCCGGCCGGCGCGGCGACGTCCTCCGCCATGCTCAGGCGGATCAGATGCGCCACCGTCGGCGCCGTCCGCTTGCTTCGGATGCGGCGCAAGTACGTGCTCACCGTGTGCACGCTGATGCCGAGACGCCGCGCCACCTGCTTGTGGGAGAGGCCCTCCGCGATGTGGGCCAGCACCTGACGCTCCCTGTGGGACAGCGCCGGAGCGCTCTGCGGGCGGCTGGTTACAGGCATCTTCCCTCCGGGAGGGACGGGCGACATCTTCGGGGCTGTGACCGCGACTTGATCTAACCACGGCCGTGCGGAAACAGAAAGGAATCCTTGCCCGTCTGGTGAAGACCCTGCCATACCGAGGGCTGCTGATCCTGTCAAGTCACCAACTCGGGTGACTTTAGGCGCGCTTCGGAGCGAGTGAGTGTGAAGCGGTCTCGGCTGAGCGCAGCCGTGCACGACCGGGTGAGTGGCAGCACTGAGGCGGACCAGGGGGAACGTTGAGGCACTTTCGCCTGCTCGTCGTGGGTAACGGCGTTTCGGCCTACGGCAGTTACCTGAACCTGGTCGCCCTGAACGTCTTCATCTACGAGGTGACCGACAGCGCCCTGGCCGCCGGGCTCTTCATGGCCGTACGTCTGATGACCAGCGTCGTATCCGGCTTTGTGAGCGGACGGCTGGTCTCGGCGTACGACCGTAAGAGGTTGATGGTCGGCGCCGATCTCACGCAGTGCGTCGCCATGGTAGCGCTGCTGATAGCTCCCGCGGGCGGACGTGCGGGGCTTTTGTACGTACTCGCTGTCGTCACCGGGTTCTGCTCGACCCTCTCGGGGGTCGCCCTGCGCAGCAGCATCCCCGAGATCGTCGGCCCTGAGCTGCGCGTGCGCGCCAACTCGCTGCTCGCCACGGGGCGTTCGCTCGCCATGATCGCCGGGTTCGCCTCGGCGGGCGTCGTGGTCGCGCAGCTGGGATACGTCGCCGCCATTTCCCTCGACGCCGCCTCCTTCGCGGTCTCGGCGAGCGTGCTGATGTCCCTGCCCATTCGCACCAGGGCCGAGAAGGTCGCGAGCGCGGCGCGGGGTGCGCAAGTTCCGGAGGGCAAGCAGAGGGGTGCTTCGGGGGAAGGCAAGGCCAAGAACCTCGGCTCTCTGATTCTGCTGCGCGCCGCGCCCGTACTGGCCGTCATGATCGCCGTCAGGGCCGCCGACGGCCTCGGGTCGTCCTCGCACAATGTGGCCCTGCCCGTCTACTCCAGCGCCCTCGATCCGTCCCATCCGGCGACGTTCGTCAGCCAGTTCTGGGCCACGTGGGCCATCGGCAACATCGTCATGCAGCAGATCTGCGGGCGCTGGACCGGACGCGACGGGCGGCAGGGGCCGGGGGAGCGGGCCTTCGCGATCGGGGCCTGCGTGATGTCGGCCGCCTTCATCGTGGTCTTCGCCGGGCTGCCCACGGGCGTCGCCGTCGCGGCCGCGCTGGTGGCGGGCATGGCCGACGGGCTCACCGAGATCGCCTACGTCAGCCGGCTCCAGGCCGCCCCCGACGAACAGCGCGGCCGGCTCTTCGGCCTGTCCGCCTCCGTCGAGAACACCGGCTTCGGGCTGGGGATGCTGGTCAGCGGCGCGCTCCTCGACCGCTTCACACCCCTCCAAGTAGTGGGCCTGCTTCACGGGTTGGCGATCGCGCTCTGTCTCGGGATGTTCGTGGTGCTGGTGCGGTACGGGCGTACGGGTGGCGGGGCGGTGCCGGCAGCGGGGGCGTCGGCCGCCGACGGTGCGGCTCCTACGGCCGGACCGTCCGCCGAGGGCGCGGCTCCTCCAGCCGGGCCGTCCGTCGAAAGTGAGGCCCGATGACCGCCCCTCCCCCTGTTGCGCGCGACGCTATCGCCGTCGTAGGCATGTCCTTCCGGCTGCCCGGCGCCGACACCCCCGAGGAGTTCTGGCACACGATCCGCACCGGCGCCGACCGCGTCCGCCGCTTCACCGACGCCGAACTGGCCGCCGCCGGCGTGCCCGAGGAGCAGTACCGGTCCGGGGAGTTCGTCGGGGCGAGCGGCGCCCTGGAGGACATCGCGGGGTTCGACCCGGCCTTCTTCGGGATGAGCGCGAACGAGGCCCGCATCACCGACCCCCAGCAGCGGCTCTTCCTGGAGTGCGTGCACCACGCCCTGGAGAACGCCGGATACGCGGGCTGGGAGGACGGAGACGACGAGGAAGAGGGGCAAGGGGGGCGAGGGGGCGGCGGGCGCTATGGAATAGGTGTCTACGCCAGCACCGGGTACCACCTCTACACCTTCCAGACCTACCTCCAGAACAACGTCCTGCCGGACGGCGTCGCGGACTGGGTCGCCGGTCTCCAGGTCACCGTCGGCAACTTCACGGACTTCACCGCCAACCGCGCGTCGTACCGCCTCGGCCTGACCGGTCCGGCCGTCAACGTCCAGACGGCGTGCTCCAGTTCGCTGCTGGCCGTGACTCTCGCCGCGCAGGCCGTGGCCCTCGGCGAGTGCGACATCGCCGTGGCGGGCGCCACCGCCCTCCACGTGCCGCAGATCCTCGGCTACCAGTACGTCAAGGGCTCCATCCTCTCCAAGAGCGGCTATCTGCGGCCCTTCGACGCCGACGCGGACGGCACCGTCGGCGGTACGGGCGTCGCGGCCGTCGTGCTCAAGCGCCTCGACCGCGCCGTCGCGGACGGCGACCACATCCACGGTGTCATCCGCGGCTGGGGGGTCAACAACGACGGGTCCGACAAGCGGGCGTTCACCGCGCCCAGCGCCGACGGCCAGCGCCGCGCCATCCGCCGCGCCCTGGAGCGGGCCGGGGTCGACGCGGGCACCGTCGGCTATCTGGAGACGCACGGCACCGGCACGTTCAAGGGCGACCCGATCGAGTTCGAGGGCGCCACCGCCGCGTTCCGTGCCGACACCGACCGCACCGGCTACTGCGCGCTCGGCTCGGTCAAGGCCAACATCGGTCACCTCGACGTGTGTTCGGGCCTGGCGAGCCTCGTCAAGGCGCTGCTCGTGCTGCGGCACCAAGTCATCCCGCCGATGGCCAACTTCCGCCGTCCCAACCCCGCCCTCGACCTCGCGGCCAGTCCCTTCTACATCCCCGACTCGCCGCGCCCCTGGCCGCGGGGCGCCACACCGCGCCGGGCCTGCGTCAGTTCGTTCGGCGTCGGCGGCACCAACGTCCACGTCGTCCTGGAAGAGGCCCCAGAACCCGCGCCCCGCCCCGCCGGCGCACTGCCGCCGCCCGGCGTCCTGGTCGTCGCGGGCCACACCGAGGCCGCGCTCGCCGACAACGCCCTCGCCCTCCGCGACCACCTGCGCGCCCACCCCGACACGCACCCGGCGGACCTCGTGACGACGCTGGCGCTCGGCCGCGCGCACCGCAGGCGCCGCCTCGCCGTACGGGGCGACACGGTCGCCGCGCTCACGGCCGGGCTCGACGCCTGGCTCGCGGACCCGAAGCCGGGCGCCGCCGCTACGGACGGGCTCGGCACCGGGTTCCTCTTCGCAGGCCAGGGTGCCCTCCACCGGGGCACGGCACGCCTGCTCCACGAGCGTTTCCCCGTCGTACGCGAGGTCCTGGACGCCTGCGAGCGGCAGTACGCGGCACTCACCGGCGGCGACAGCCTCCTCGCCCCGCTGCTCGGCGCGGAACACGAACCGACACACGGACCGGAACACGAAACGGCACACGACCCGGAACGCGAACCAGGAGCCGAGCAGGACTGGCCCACCGACGTGGCGCAGCCCGCGCTCTTCGCGTTGCAGAGCGCGCTCGTCCGCCTGTGGAAGACGGCCGGGATCACGCCGGGCGTGGTCGCCGGACACAGCGTCGGGGAGTACGCGGCGCTGCACGCGGCCGGGGCGCTCTCCCTCGCGGACGGGTTGCGCCTGACGGCCCGGCGCGGTGCGCTGATGCGCCGCCTCTGCGCGCCCGGCGGGATGCTCGCGGTCCCGGTCGAGCTGAGCACGGCGCTTGAGCTGGCCGCCGAGGTGCCCGGCGTGGAGCTGGCCGTCACCAACGGCCCGCGCAGCCAGGTACTCGGAGGCCCCGACGCGGCCGTGGAAACCCTCGTGTCCCTGCTGGCCGGACGCGGGATCCCGGCGCGGCGGCTCGCGGTGCGGCACGCCTTCCACACCGCGCTGCTCGACCCCGCCCTCGACGGGCTGCGCGACCTGTGCGCCGAGGTGGACTTCACGCCGTGCGAGGTGCCGTTCGTCAGCGGTCTCGACGGTCGCACCCGGCCACCCGGCTGGACCCCGGATGCCGACTATTTCGTACGACAGGCGCGTGAGCCGGTGCGATTCGCCGACGCCCTGCGGGAACTCGGCACCTCGCACGCCTACGCGGGCACGGTTTTGGAGCTGGGCCCGCACAGCACGCTCAGCGGGCATGCGCGGCGCGCGCTGCCTAACCGGGCGGTCCACCCGACGCTGCGGCGCGGCGCGGGACTCGAACCGCTCTGGGACGCGGCGGCGGGCCTCTACGGGGCCGGGGCGCCGGTCGACTGGCGGGCTTTCATGGGCGGGGCAGGCCGCAGGATCCCCCTGCCCGGCTACCGATTCCAGCACAAGGACTACTGGACAGGGCCGGAGAACCACCTTCCCCGGCCCGCACAACCGGCAAGGGATGGGGCCGAAGTGGCAGCCGAAGTGGCACAGGACGAGGCAGCGGTCGAGCGCGTACTCCAGCACATCATCAAGGTCACCGCGAAGCACCTCAGCTACGACACGAGTGAGATAGCGGAGGACGCTTCCTTCTTCGACCTCGGCGCGGACTCGCTGCAAATGATCGGCGTACTGCGGGAGTTGGAGGAGGAGCACCGCGTCAAGGTGTCGATGCGGGAGCTCTTCGAGGAGGCGGGCTCGGCGAAGGGGCTCGCGCTGATCATCGTAGGGAAGATGGGGAACATGGAGGGCGGGGCGCCGTACGCGGCTTCCGTGACGGCCGTCGCGCCTGCTCCCACTCCGGTACCCGCCCCTGCACCCGCCCCCACGCCCGCCGTGCCCGAGCCGGTCACGCCCGCCGTGACACCGGCCCCAGCGCCCGCGCCGACGTTCCGCGACCCCGCGCCGACGTACCCCGACCCCACCCCAATCGCCGCCCCCGCCCCGGTCGCCCCGGCCACCCCTCCCACCCCGGCCGCCGAGTACGCCACCCGCCGCGAAGTCGATGACCTCGTACGCCAGGTCCACCAGCTCTCCCAGATGCAGCTCCAACTGATGGGTCAGCTCTCCCAGTTGCTGGCAGCGCAGACAGCCCAGACCGCCCAGGCCACCCGCGCCCCGGGGGACAACCGATGAGCGCGCCCCACGGGTCCGTCTCCGCCGCCGTCGACCAGGACCTCGCCGCGATGGCCGAGCTGTCGCGACGCATCGCCCAGCAGATGGGCACCTCGGCGGACGCGGCGCGGTCCGCCGAAGAGGAGCCGCCCGCGCCCCGTCCCGCCCAGCACGGCCCCCGCCTGGAGGTGCCCCGCGCCTCCGGCATGGTCCGCGGCGGCTCCCCGGAGTCCCAGCGGGCCCACCTGGACGACCTCGTACGCCGTTACACCGCCAAGACGCCCACCTCGAAGCGGATCACCCAGCGCTACCGCCGGGTGCTCGCCGACAGCCGGGCCGCGGTCGGCTTCCGCAGCGGCACGAAGGAGATGCTGTACCCCATCGCGGGCCGCAGGGCGCAGGGGTCCTGGCTGGAGGACGTCGACGGCAACCGTTACGTCGACATCACCATGGGCTTCGGCGTGCTGCTCTTCGGCCACGAGCCCGCCTTCGTGTCCGAAGCGGTCCGCGAGCACCTGTCGCGCGGCATCCAGCTCGGGCCCCGCAACGTGGAGACCGGCGAGGCGGCCGAACTCCTCGCCGAGCTGACCGGCATGGAGCGGGTCGCCTTCGCGAACTCCGGCACCGAGGCGAACTCCGCCGCTATCCGCCTCGCCCGCGCCGCCACGGGCCGCTCCAAGATCATCACCTTCGAGGGCGCCTACCACGGCCACAACGACAACGTCCTCGGCCGCTCCCCGCGCACCGGCGGCGAGGGCCTGACCACCGTCCCGATGTCCGCGGGCGTCCCGCACAACGCCGTCGCCGACCTGCTCGTCCTGCCGTACGGCGGCGAGGAGAGCCTCGCCGTCATCGAGGCGCAGGCGGGCGACATCGCGGCGGTCGTCGTCGAGCCGGTGCAGAGCCGGCATCCCTCACTGCGGCCGGCCGAGTTCGTGCGCCGCCTGCGCGAGGTCACGCGACGGCACGGCATCGTGCTGCTCTTCGACGAGATGCTGACCGGCTTCCGCCCCGCGCCGCGCGGCGCCCAGGACCTCTACGGCGTCACCCCCGACCTGGCGACCTACGGCAAGCTGCTCGGCGGCGGTTTCCCGATCGGGGCCATCGCGGGGCGGGCCGACATCATGGACGGCATCGACGGCGGGTACTGGAGCTACGGGGACGACAGTTACCCCGAGGCCGACACCACGTTCTTCGGCGGTACGTACATCCAGCACCCGGTCTCGATGGTCGCCGCCCGCGCCGTACTCGCCCACCTGAAGGAGCACAGCCCGCGCCTCCAGGAGCGGCTGAACGCGCGCACGGACGAGCTGGCGGCCACGCTCAACGCCTTTTTCGAGGCGGAGGAGTTCGCGCTGAGCATGAGCCACTTCGGCTCGATGTTCCGGTTCGAGCACCGCGCGGACATGGAGCTGCTCTACCACCACCTGATGCTGCGCGGCGTCCACGTGTGGGAGTGGCGCAACTTCTTCCTCTCCACCGAACACACCGACGGTGACGTCGAGTTCATCGTCGACGCGGTGAAGGGATCCCTGCGCGAGCTGCGCGACGCGGGCTTCTTCCGTACGAAGCCGAAGCCGAAGCCGAAGCCGAATCCGAAGGCGGCACCCGTCGCCGCCGTACCGAATCCGCGGCCCGAGCCGAAGCCGAGGCCGAAGCCCCAGGTCATCGCCTGGAACGGCACCGCCGCGGCCAGCGCCTCCCGCACTGAACCCGTGGCCACCGCCTCTCGCACGGAACCCGCGGCCCCCGCCTCCCGCGCCGAGGTGAAGGAACGGCGACCGAGTCGCCCCCTCGACTTCGGCGTCTACTTCTTCGGCGACTATCCGCAGGACGAGCGCTCCCCACGGCACGGCAAGTACGACCACCTCCTGGAGACCGCCCGCTTCGCCGACCGCAACGGCTTCCACTCGCTGTGGATCCCCGAGCGGCACTTCCACTCCTTCGGCGGCCTCTTCCCCAACCCGGTCGTCCTCGCCGCCGCGCTCGCCCGCGAGACCGACCGCATCCGCATCAACGCGGGGTCCGTCGTCCTCCCGCTGCACGACCCCATCCGCGTCGCCGAGGAGTGGTCGATGGTCGACAACCTCTCCGGGGGCCGCGTCGGCATCGGCTGCGCCAGCGGCTGGCACGCCAACGACTTCGTCTTCTTCCCCGAGCGCTTCGGCTCCCACAAGGAGTCGATGTACGAACAGGTCGCACAGGTGAGGCAGTTGTGGCGCGGCGACGCCGTGCGCCGCACCACAGGTGACGGCGAGAGCGACCTGCGCCTGTTCCCGCGACCCGTCCAGGACGCCCCGCCCATGTACACGGCCGTGGTCGGCAACCCGGCCTCGTACCAGCTGGCCGCCCGCCACGACCTCGGCATCGTCACCAACCTCATGACGCAGGGCGTCGACCAGCTCCGGGAGAACATCGCGCTCTACCGCCGTACGCGCGCCGAGCACGGCCTGGACCCCGACGCCGGGCACGTCGCCGTGCTCCTGCACACCTACCTCGCCGAGGACCACGAGGCGGCGCGCGCCGAGGCCCGGGACCCGCTGTCCCGGTACATGCGGGCCTCCCTTTCGCTCTTCGGCGGCGTCGCCAACAGCCTGGGGCACCAGGTCGACCTGTCGGCGATGACGGAGGACGACCTGGACGTGGTGTTCCGCCGCGCCTACGACCGCTACTGCGACCAGCGCGCCCTCATCGGCAGTCCCGGGAGCGTGCGGCCCGTCGTGGACGAGGTGCGTGCCGCGGGCGCCGACGAGGTGGTCGCCCTGGTCGACTTCGGCGTGGAGCCGTCCGCGATGCGCGCCGGCCTGGTCCACCTCGACGCGCTGCGCCGATCCTGCGCGACGCCGACGCCGACGCCGACGCCGACGCCGACGCCCACGCCCACGGTGACACCCACGCCCACCCCGGCCGCCCCCGAGACCGATGCCGGCGCACCCCTGTCACCCGGCCAGCAGCGGATCTGGTTCCTGGAGCGGATGCTGCCCGGCCGCACCGCGTACAACGAGGTCAAGGCCATCCAGCTCGACGGCCCGCTGGACGTCGAGGCGCTGCGGTCCGCCCTGTGCGCGCTCACCGCGCGGCACGAGCAGCTGCGCACGGTCTTCCGCGAAGTGGCGGGAGAAGCGCGGCAGTTCGCCCGGCCGCCCGGCGAGGTGGACTTCGCGGTCGTCGACGGGACGACGGCCCCCGGGAGCGACACGGTCGCCGCCACCCTCAAGGCGGAGAGTGAGCGCCGCTTCGACCTGACGGACGGCCCCCTGTTCGTCACCCGCCTGGTCCGGCTCGGCACCGAGCGGCACGTCCTCGTCCTGTCCCTGCACCACATCGTGATGGACGCGGCGTCGGCCGCCGTCCTCGCCCGCGACGTGTCAGCCCTCTACCGCGCGGAGACCACCGGGGCCCCGGCGGCCGGCCTCCCCGCCCTCGACCGCACGTACGCCGACCACGCCCGCCGCCAGCTCGACTCCCTCGGCGACCCGAAGGCCGCGGAGGACCTCGCGTACTGGAAGAAGGTGCTCGACGGCGACCTGCCGGTCCTGGACCTGCCCACGGACCGGCCGAGGCCCGCCGTGATGACGTCGAACGGCCGCGCCCTGTTCCGTACGCTCACCCCTGAACTCTCCGCGGCGGTACGGAAGTTCAGCCGCGAGCGGCGCAGCACGCTCTTCATGACGCTGCTCGCCGGATACGCGGCCGCGCTGCGCCGCGTCACCGGCCAGGACGACCTCGTCATCGGCACCCCCATGTCCGACCGCACGCCCCCCTACGAGGACGTCGTCGGCTTCTTCGTGAACACCCTGGCGCTGCGCCTCGACCTCTCCGGGGACCCGGACTTCGGCGCGCTCCTCGACCGGGTGCGCACGGTCGCCCTCGACGCGTACGACCATGCCGACGTGCCCTTCGAGGCGGTCGTCCGGGAGCTGGTGCCCGCGCGGGCGCTGGACCGCACGCCCGTCTTCCAGACGCTGGCCGAGTTCGAGACCGATGATCCCTTCCGCTTCGAGCTGCCCGGGGTGCGGGCGACCCCGCTCGACTCGGGCCCCGACAAGGCGCTGACCGACCTCAGCGTGTACTTCACCGACCAGCCGGACGGCATCCGCTGCCACCTGGAGTACAACACCGACCTGTTCGACGAGGGGACGGTCGACGCCCTCTTCGGGACGTTCCGTGAGGTCCTCGCGGAGGCGGTGGGGGCCGGGAGCGCGGTGCCCGAGGCATGGCGGCGCGGGCGCACCCGGCAGCGGACCCGCAGCACCGTCCACGCCCTGGCGTCCCGGTGGGCCGAGGCGGCGCCCGACCGGACCGCCGTGATCAGCGGCGAGCAGACCTTGACGTACCGGGAGCTGGACGAGCGCGCCGAGCGGCTCGCGGCCGTCCTGCGCGAGCGCGACCGCGGGCGTGCCGAGGCGCAGGGCGGCGCCCCCGTCGCCCTGTGGCTGCCGCGTGGCGCCGATCTGATCGTCGCCATGCTGGCCGCCCTCAAGGCGGGCCTCGGCTATGTGCCGTTGGACCCCGGGCAGGGCCGGGCCCGGGCCGAGGCGATCCTCGCGGAGAGCGGTGCCGGGATCCTCGTGGTGAACGGCGAGGGCCGGGCGGACGAGCGGCCGACGCCACCGGACGGAGCCGCCGTGGTGGACGTGGACGCCGCGCCGTCCGCGTCCGTGGACGCACCGCCCGGGGCCGCTCCCGGCCCCGAGTCCCTCTGCCTGGCGATCTACACCTCGGGCAGCACGGGCACCCCCAAGGGCGTGACCGTCCCGCACCGGGCCGTCGTGGACTTGTGCCAGTGGCACCACGAACGCTTCGGGTTCACCGCGGACGACCGCAGCGCGGCCGTGTGCGGGCAGAGCTTCGACGCCGCCGTGCTGGAGATCTGGCCCGCGCTGGCCGCGGGCGCCACGGTCGTCGTCGCCGACGAGACGGTCCGCAAGGATCCCGCGGCGCTGGCCCGCTGGTACGCGGACCACGCCATCACCTTCTCCATCCTGCCGACCGCCCTCGGCGAGGCCGTCCTCGCCCTGCCCGACGACCGGCAGCCGCCGCTGCGGCACCTGCTCCTGGGCGGCGACGTCCTGCGCACCCGGCCGCGCCCCGGCGCCCCGTACGAGACGGTGAACGTGTACGGCCCCACCGAGGTGACGGTGCTCTGCACGGTCCACACGGTGGAGCCCGCCGCCACCACCGCCACCACCGCCGCCACCGCCTCCGGGGCCCCTATCCCGATCGGCCGCCCGGTCGACAACGTCACCCTGCGGGTGCTCGACGCGGGGGGCCGCGAGGTGCCCGCCGGGGAAGTGGGGGAGCTGTACGTGGGCGGCCCGGGGGTGGCCACCGGTTATCTGGGCCGCCCCGACCTGACCGCGGAACGCTTCGTCCGCGACCCGCTGGGCGGCGCGGAGCGGCTGTACCGCACGGGTGACCTGGTGTGCTGGGGGGAGACGGGGGCCCTGGAGTTCCGGGGCCGCTCGGACGACCAGGTGAAGATACGCGGCTACCGCGTCGAGCCCGAAGAGGTCTCGCACATCCTCAACGGCCTGGCGGAGGTCGCCGAGGCGGTCGTCCTGACCCACCGCGACCAGCGGGACGAGGCCCGCCTCGCCGCCTATGTCGTACCCGCTGTCGTACCCGCGACGGCGGCAGCCCCGAATAGCCACCAGGAGCTGGCCGACCGCCTGGCAACGGAACTGGCGGCGCGCCTCCCCGACCACCTGGTGCCCCGCGCCTGGTCCGTGCTGCCCGGACTCCCCCTGTCCGCCAACGGAAAACTGGACCGGGCGGCGCTTCCCGCCCCTTCGATCACGGCGGCACCGGCCGGCGCCACCACACCGGCACTCCACCGGGCGCCGTCCGCCGCCCCAGCCCCGGCGTCCGCCCCCGCCGCGCGGCGGGACGTCGAGGCGCGCGTGCGTCAGCTGTGGGCCGAGGAGTTCGACATCGAGGCGGCGGCGGTCGGTCCCGATGCCTCCTTCTTCGAGCTGGGCGGCCACTCCCTCACCGCCGTCAGACTGGCCAACAGTGTCCGGGAGGAGTTCGGCGTCGAGTACCCCGTCGCCCGCTTCTACGAGGAGCCGACGCTGCGCGCGATGGCGGCGTTCCTCTCGCGGCACGAGAAGGGGAGCGCGGGCGGGAACGGGCACGTAGGCGGGAGCGTTATCGGGAACGGGGGTACGGCTGACGTACTCGACCGAGCCCCCGTCACCGCTCAGCAGGACGCCTTCATCACCCGGCATCTGACCCACCCCCGCCCTCAGATCTACAACGTGGCGATGCGCCTCACCTTCACGGGAGCCCTCGACGTACCCGCCCTGCGTGCGGCGCTGACCCAACTGGTGGCCCGGCACGAGGCGTTGCGCACCCGCCTCGTGAAGGACGGGGTGACGGGCGAGTGGTGGCAGGAGGCGCTGCGCCCCCGGCCGGTCGAGCTGCCCGAGGAGGATCTGGTCGCGCGCACCGGCTCGGCGGACGAGGCCGCTGCCGAGGCCGAGCGTCTGGCCGCGGAGACCGCCGCCGTGCCGTTCGACATCGAGGCCGAACTCGCCCCCGTGCTTCGGCTGTTGCGCTACGGCCGCGACCGCTGGGCGCTGGTGTTCGTCCTGCACCACTCGGCCTGCGACGGCTGGTCGGTCAGCGTCCTGCTGCGCGAACTGGCCGCGCTCTACCGGGCGGAGGCCGCCGGAGAGCCGCACGGCCTGTCGGAGTCCGTGCCGCAGCCGAGTGAGTACGCACGTTGGCAGCGCGAGCGGAGCCGCACCCAGGACGGCGGCCGCCTGGTCGACTACTGGGCGCGGCAGCTGGAGGGCGCCCCCTTCGACGTGTCGCTGCCGCTGGACCGGCCCCGCCCCGCAGAGCTGAGCGGCGAGGGTGACGTGGTGCTGTTCACCGTGGAGCGTGCCGTACGGGCCGGCGTGGAGGCGCTGGCGCGCAGGCACCGCACGACGCCCTTCGTGGTGACGGCGGCGGCCCTGGCCCGCCTCGTCGCGAAGGTGACGGGCGAGCCGGACATCCTGCTCGGCATCTCCTACGCCAACCGCGAGCGGCGGGAGTTCGAGGCGCTCGCGGCCTGCACGGTGTCGTCCTTCACGCTGCGGATCCGCGGCGGCGGCACCGGGTCGTTCGGTGCGCTGGTGGATCAGGTGGCGCGCGATACGGTCGGTGCCATCGACCACGCCGCGCCGATCCGGGCGGTGGCGCGGGAGCTGCGGGAGGTGCTCGGCACCGAGGTCCCGGACCGGCTGACGCTCGGCTTCCAGTATCAGAGCTCGCTGGAGACGGACATCGAACTGCCGGGCGTGACCACGGCGGTGGAGGACCTCGCGGTGCCCGGCGCGCGCTCCGAGTTCAACTTCGGTCTGATCCCCACCGGCGACATCCTCTCGGGCTACCTGGAGTACTCGACCGACCTGTGGGACCGCGCCACGGTCGAGGCGTGGACCAGCGCGTACGTCGATCTCCTGGCCGAGGTCGTCGCCGTCCCCGGAACCGACGCGGGGGAGGGTGAGGACTGAGCGGCCGAATTTGGACGTGACATGTCAATAATCATGGGGGGCCGCCTTGTCACCTCCGGTGGGCTGTGCCTCAATGGGCGACGGCCCCGCAGGCTGACGGACCGTCAAAAGGGGTGCCGTCGGGCAGGGCCGCCCCCCACCCCTGACCCCACGAAGGCAGGCCCCCCCATGCGACATGGCATATCCGGCACCCCCGTCAGGTCCAGCACGCCCAGCAAACCCAGCAAACCCGGCAGAGGCGCCGGCTCCCTCCTGGCCGCCACCGTCACCGCCACCGCGACCGCCGCCCTCGCCCTCGGCACCCTCGCGACGGCCCCCGCGGCGGCCGCCGTGCCGCGGACCGCCGCCGTAAAGCCGCGGACCGCCACCGTCTCGTTCGACTGCGGTTCGTACGGGTCCGGAACGGCCACGCTCACCGCCGCCCAGGACGGCACCGCCGCGACCATCGAGGTGTCCACCTCCGCGATCTCGGCCCCCATCGACCTCGGCGCGGGCTCCGTCAGCTCGACCCTGACCCTCACCAAGAACGGCACCGGCACCACGGAGTTCACCGGCAACTCCAACCCGGCGATCCCCGCGGGCGGCGTCGTCTCCACGGGACCGCTCACCGGAACCGTCACCGCGGGCGACAGCCTCGAAGGGAAGTCCCTGAGGATCGTCGTCCTCGGCATCACCGTGACCTGCGCCGCCACCTCGGCGCAGTCGCCGGGGCCGTTCGTCTTCTGACGCGACACGGGAGGGACTTGAGGGCGGGGCCGCCCGCGCGCCGCGGAAAAACCCGGTCGCGGCGGCCTCCGCCGGACACTACGGTGCGGGTCATGCTGCCCGAGGTGAGTACGGACGAGGAATGGGACCGTATCGTCCCGGACGAAACGGTCATGCGGCCCGGCGCCGAGGACCTGTGCGCACGGCTCGGCCTCGCGGGAGCCCCGCTTATCCGCTATCCCGAAGGGTCCCAGCCCGTCTATTCGGTCGGCGACCGGCACGTGCTGAAGCTCTTCCCCGCGGCGGCCGCCCAGGACGGTATCACCGAAGCCCGCGTCCTGAGCCACGTCCAGGGCAGGCTCCCCGTCCCCACCCCGCAGGTGCACGACTTCGGAACGTACGAGAACGGCTGGCGCTACGTCCTGATGTCCCGCCTGCCCGGCACGGGCCTCGCCACCGCCTGGCCGGACATCCCTCCCACCGCCCGGGAGCGGATCATCACCGACGCGGCCCAGGCCCTCGCCGCGCTGCACGCCCTGGACCCCGAGCCGCTCGCCGACGCCCTCGGGCCCGCAGACTGGGACGTCTTCCTCGCCGGGCAGCGCGCCGGGGCCGTGGACCGCCAGCGGACGTGCGGACTGCCCGAGAGCTGGCTGGAGCAGATCCCCGCGTTCCTGGACTCCGTGACCCTCCCCGCCGACGCCGCCACCGGAGCCGCCGCCGGGTCCCGACGCGCCCTCCTGCACACCGAGTTCATGCGCCAGCACCTGATCGTCGACCCCGCGGACGACTGGCGCCTCACCGGCCTCTTCGACTTCGAGCCGGCCATGATCGGCGACCCGGCGTACGACTTCGTGGGCGTAGGACTCTTCGTCACCCGGGCCGAACCGGGCCTCCTGCCCCGCTTCATGAAGGCGTACGGAACGACGTACGATCCGCGCCAACTCCTCGCGTACACCCTGCTCCACGTGTACAGCAACCTTCCCTGGTACCTGCGGGAACTGCCCTCCCCGCCCGAGCCGTCGCTCGACGCGCTCGCCGAGGCGTGGTTCGGTCAGGAGCTCTGACCGCCGAGCGCGACGACGGCGGCGATCGCCGGGCCGAAGGCTCCGCCGAGCTGGTAGCAGAGGTTGAACAGGCCGATGGCGGTGGGGCGTTGGGCGTCGGGCGTGCCCTTGGTCGCGTACACCATGAGCGTCGCCTGGCCCGCGCTGGTGGCGAGGACGGCCAGCGTCGCGACCAGCAGGAGCAGGGGCGCCCAGGGGGTCAGGGCGGCGGTGAGCGGGGCGATGGCGCCGACGGTGAGCAGGATGGTCAGGACCCGGCGGCGGGTCATCCGGGCCGAGGCCGCGGCCAGTGCCATGGAGAGCGCCGAGCCGGTGAGGAGGGCGGCCAGCTGGCCGGTGCCGATCGTGGCGGCCGACCAGCCCGTGCGCTCGCCCAGCAGCTGCGGAACGGTGAACAGAAGGGTGAAGTACGACGTCGCCAAGGTGCAGGCGAGCGCGGCACAGAGGACGAACGCGCGGGTCCGCAGCAGTGACGCCGGTACGAAGCCGGTGGGGTGGGCGCGGATGTGCAGGGCCAGCGGGACGGCCATCGCCAGTGCGGCGGCCACCGTCGGGAGCGGGTAGCGCGGGATGAGCACCAGAGCCGTCGCCATCAGGACCAGCAGGGCGGCGCCCCGGCCGTCGAAGGGCGTGCCGCGCCGAGGTGCGGACAGATCGGCGCGGCGTACGACCGCGGGCAGGGCGAGGAGGGCGAGCGCGCCGACGGCCAGGGACATCCGCCAGGAGGCGGTGCCCGCGATCGCCGAGCCGAGCAGCGGGCCGACCGCCCCGAACGTGCCGAAGCCCGCGGTGATCACGCCCATCCGGCGGACCGAGCCCGCCAGGCTCATCGCCGCCGTGACCAGACCCGCACCGCCCGCGGCCTGTGCCGCCCGGCCCGCCATGGCCAGGGGCAGCCAGGGCGCCGCGGCGAGGACCGCGGTGCCGGTCACGATCAGGGCGGCACTCAGCTTGAGCGTGCTCCCCAGGCCGCGGCGGCGCAGCAGCGCCGCCATCAGCGGCGTGCCGACGGCCATGGCCCAGGCGAAGACGGTGACGAGCCAGGTCGCGGTCGCGGTGCGGACGCCGAGCGAGCCCGCCATGTCGGGGAGGATCAGTACGGGACTGTTGGCGCTCGCGGCGACCGGGGTGGCCAGTAACGCCAGCCAGAGAGCCGGGACGTGGCGCGCCGGCCGTGTGGCGGCGTGGGGGAGCAACTCGGGGCTCGGGCGGGTTTGCGTGGGTGCGGACATGCTGGGCGGCTCCGTCGGCGCGAGGGATACGGGCGAGGGGTCCGGACGAGAGGCTCGGACGAGGGCGGGGCCTGGTCAGACCGTGGTGACGACCTGGTCGTAGGTGAGCCGCGGCGAACGGGGGTACCAGGCGTCCGGACCCGGACGGCCGATGTTCACGACCATCAGCGGCGTGTGGTCGTCGTCGAGGAACTCCTTCTGCACACCCGGGAAGTCGAATCCGGTCATGGGCCCCGCGGCCAGCCCCGCCGCGCGCACGCCGAGTATGAAGTAGGCCGCCTGGAGCACTCCGTTGACCAGCGCGGACTCCTCCCGGACCGCGCGGTCGGCGAAGAAGAGGTCCTTGGCCTGCGGGAAGTGCGGGAGCAGCGAGGGGAGTTCCTCGTGGAATTCGTTGTCGGCGGCGAGGATCGCGACCAGCGGGGCCGACAGTGTCTTGGGCCGGTTGCCCTCGGCCATGAGGCTCCCCAGCCGCTCGCGGGCGTCGGCGGACCGGACGAGGACCACGCGCAGCGGCGACTGGTTGTACGCGGTGGGGGCGTACTTGACCAGGTCGTAGACCGCCTGGAGCTGCGCGTCGGTCACCGGCTCGTCGGTGAAGGTGTTGGCGGTGCGGGCCTCGCGGAAGAGGAGGTCCTGGGCGGCGGGGTGGAGGGACAGCTCGGACATGGTGTGCTCCTGTCGTTCAGGCTCGACAATCTCGATAGTGAGATAAAAGCATCCGACTATCCCAGAGTCAAGTATCTCGAAACTAAGAGAACTAATACTGGGAGAGCCAGTACTGGTAGAGTCTCTACTGAGAGAGTCTGTATCGAGGGGAGTGGCAGCGATGAGCGACGCCGTGGACGCGATCATCGGTCAGTGGGCCAAGGAGCGACCCGACCTGGAGGAGGGCCTGTGGCCCGTGCAGCTCTTCGGCCGCATCCAGCGACTGGCCCTCGTGGTCGACAAGTCGGTCAAGTCCATCGCCGGCCGGCACGGCCTGGACGTCGGTGAGTTCGACGTCCTCACCACGCTCCAGCGCTCGGGGCCGCCCTACGCCCTGACCGCCGGCACATTCCTCAAGGCGTCCATGGTGTCGTCCGGCACGATCACCAACCGCATCGACAAGATGGAAGCCAAGGGCCTGGTGGAACGCGTACGCGACACGGAGGACCGGCGCAGCGTCAAGATCCGCCTCACCGAACGCGGGCACGAGGTCACCAGGGCCGTCTTCGCCGACCACCTGGCCAACTACGAACTGCTGCTCGCCGACGTGGACCGCGAGCTGGTCGGCGCGGCCGGGGACAGTCTCCGGCGGGTCCTTGAGGCCCTCGGGGACACCACCATCAAGTAGTACGCGCCCACGCCCCCGCCCCCGCCCCCGCCCCCGCCCACGTTCGCGCCCGCGAGGGGCGGACGTGGGCTCAGACGGTCTTCAGCGGGCGGTGCGGGCCGTCCGGCAGGACGACCTCGATCGCGTCGCCGGGGCGGATCTCGCCGCCCTGGAGGACCACGCTCATGACGCCCGCCTTGTGGGCGACGGCGCCGTCGGCATCGCGCCCGACGAGCTTCTTCATGAGCCCGGCCCGGAAGCCGTCGATCTGGCGGCACGGATTGCGCAGCCCCGTGATCTCCACGACGGCGGACCCGCCGATGCGCAGCAGCGTGCCCGTGGGCAGGCCGAGGAGGGCGACGCCGCGCGTGGTGATGTTCTCGCCCAGCTCACCCGGTGCCACCGCGAAGCCGTCCGCCGCCAGTTCCTCGAACAGCTCTTCGTGGATGAGGTGGACCTGACGGAGATTCGGCTGGTCGGGGTTCTGCCGCATGCGGAAGCGGTGCTTGACCTTCTCCCCGGCGTGCACGTCCCCCTCGACGCCGAGCCCCGCGAGCAGCGTGACGCTCTCGCGGTTCGGCTTGCTGAAGGAGTACGTGGGGTTGCCGCTGACCGCCGTAACCTTCGCACCCATGTGGTGACCCTAACCCGCCTCGGCCGACCGGGACCGAACCGGGCCTCGGCCCCAGGGACCTCAACCGACCGGAATCAAGGTCAGATACGCGAGTCCGAGCACCGTGCGATAACCGCGCAGCCACGAGTCGCGCTGGGTGTCGACCCGCTCGCGCGTCTCGGCCGCCGACGGATGGTCCGGGTGCGTGGCGAGCCACTCCTCGACGTCACTGCGGTAGCCCGACTCGAACTCCTCCCACTCCTCCTCGCTCGCCGTCTCCACCCACAGCGGCCGGAACCCCGCCTCGATCGCCGCGTCCACCAGGCCGCCGAGCGACAGATACTCGTCGGCACGGGCGCCCGGCCACATCCCGGCCAGCTCGTCCGCGGTGGGCGTGCGCTGCCAGAAGCCCTCGCCGAGCACTACCCGGCCGCCGGAATTCACCAGCCCGCGCAGCGCCCGCAGCGCCTCGACCGTCGCGAGGGGCGGCTCGGCGGCGCTGAGCGCCTGGCTCGAACCGAGGCAGAGCACGACGTCGGCAGGGTCGCGCGTGACGCCCCTCGCCGACTCCTCCGCGAAGACGACCCGGTCGTCGAGGCCGAGTTCCCTGGCGGCGGCACGCCCGCGCGCCAGGTCCTCGGCGTTGATGTCCACGCCGACACCGGCGGCCCCAGGGGCGGCTCGGAGTATGCGGAGCAACAACTCGCCCCAGCCGCAGCCGATGTCGAGAACCGTGCGGGGGCCGGTCGCCGCGAGCCGCTCGACGAGGCGCCCCGCGCGGGCCTCGGAGAGAGGGCTGTGGAAGGCGAGGTGGGTGAGGCGCGGCGGAAGGTCGTTGTCAGTGGTCACGGCGGAGTCAGTGATCATGGCAGGGTCAGTGGTCATGGCGGGCGACCTTAGCCCGCCAATCGCCCTCCTGGACAGCGTTTTCCGCTCCCCGAAGAGTGCTCTGGGGCGCGTGGACACCGTGTCCGATCCGCTGTCCGATCGCTCGCTGTCACTCCTCCTCGGACGAGGCGTCCTCGTCCCGCTGCCGCACGTTCTTGTTCCTGGCCCCCAGCGTCGCCAGCACACCCACCGCCGTCCCGGCGAGCGCGGCCGGCACCATCCAGGCGCGGTTGAGGGAGTGGCCGAGCGCGTGGTCGGCGGAGTAGCGGCCGGGGCCCGTGACGGCGAGCGCCGCGCTGACCATGCCGAGGAACGCCGGATACTCGTAACCGCCGCCCTGGCTGAAGAAGCCGTTCGGTGTGTGCACGGCCGAGGCCCCCGCCATCGCGCCCGCCGCCGCCGAACCGGCCGCCGGGGTCGCGAGACCGAGGGCGAGCAGCGTGCCGCCGCCCGCCTCTGCGAGCCCCGCGACCAAGGCGTTCACCTTGCCGGGCACGTATCCGATGGACTCCATCCAGGCGCCCGTGCCCTGGAGTCCGCCCCCGCCGAACCAGCCGAACAGCTTCTGGGCGCCGTGCGCGGCGAGCACACCGCCGGTGCCCACGCGCAGAAGCAGCAGCCCGAGGTCACGTCGGTCCAGGCACGAACAGGTCATGAGGGCTCCCAAGTCGGTGGGTCCGGGCCGGTGGGCCGGCACGGTCGTCGGGGGGTGACTGCTCTCCCACCGTCCGACGGACCGGCGCCGGGCACCCGACCCGCGCCGCCGTACGGGTGAGGGCCCCGCGCCCGCCCGGTGGCGCGGCGGGCGGGGCGGTGTGAGCGTAGGCCCATGAGCATTCAGGTAAACCGCCTCGGCGACCCGGCCGTCCGCGCCTTCGTCACCGCCGTGAACGCCCACGACAAGGCCGCCTTCGAGGCGCTCCTCGCCCCCGGCGCGACCATGTCCGACGACGGCACCGACCGGGACATCACCGACTGGACCGAACGCGAGGTCTTCTCCTCCAACGGACACATGGACATCGAGTCGGAGTCGGACGGTGGCCGCACGCTGCTCGTCACGTACCGCAACGACACGTGGGGCGAGATGCGTACCAAGTGGCGCTTCACGGTGGACGAAGCGGGCAGGATCACCCGCTTCGAAACGGGCCAGGCCTGACGGTCAGTGGCAGTTCTTGGTCCCGTTGTCGCTCCGGGTCCAGGAGCAGGAGTCCTGGAGCGACCCGCTCGGCTTGATCAGGCGGGCCTTGTCGTCGGTGTTGTTCCAGACGTAGTTGCCCTGGCCCCAGTAGCGCACGCCGGAGGCGTTCGTGCCCTGGCCCGTGCGGACCTTGACGGTCTTGCCGGCGCCGATGTTGTAGCTGCCGAAGGTGTACGTGTAGCCGGTGTTGTCCTTGAGCTTGTAGCCCTTGAGCTGGATCGCGGACCGCGTGCCGTTGTGGATGTTCACCCACTCCGCGTTCAGCGAGGAGTTCGAGCGGGTGTCACGGCCCGGGCTGTCGTACTGGATGAAGCCGAGGTGCAGCCCGCCCTGGTGGCGCGCGGTCGCCGCGGAGGCGGGCGCGGCGGCGAGCAGGGACACCGAGAGGGCGGTGGCGGCGAGCGCCGCGGGGGCCATGGTGCGTATGCGCAAGGAGTGCTCCAAGTGTGAAGTTATCGTGGAGAGGAGCCGAGCATACGGGGTGCACGCGCCCGCATTGAGGCGGTACCTCCGATTCCGCTTGGGGAGATCCCGCACCCGCTTCAGCAGTGCTCCCCGCCTCGCCCGCCCCTCAACCCCGCCCGATGTAGGGCATGTTGGTCGCCATCACCGTCGCGAACTGCACGTTCGCCTCCAGCGGCAGCTCCGCCATGTGCCGCACCGTGCGCGCCACGTCCGCCACGGCCATCACCGGCTCGTTCGCCAACTGCCCGTTGGCCTGGAGGATCCCGGACTGCATGCGCTCGGTCATGTCGGTCGCGGCGTTGCCGATGTCGATCTGCCCGACGGCGATGCGGTACGGACGTCCGTCCAGGGAGAGTGACTTGGTCAGGCCCGTCAGGGCGTGCTTCGTCGCCGTGTACGCCGCCGAGTTCGGGCGCGGCGTATGTGCCGAGATCGACCCGTTGTTGATGATCCGGCCGCCCTGCGGGTCCTGCTCCTTCATCTGCCGGAACGCGGCCTGCGCGCACAGGAACGCGCCGTTGAGGTTGGTGTCGACGACACTGCGCCAGGCCTCGTAGGAAAGCTCCTCGACGGGGACGCCGCCGGGGCCGAACGTGCCGGCGTTGTTGAAGAGCAGGTCCAGCCGCCCGAAGCGGGCGCGCGCGGCGTCGAAGAGGGCGGCCACGTCTTCGGGGCGCGTCACGTCGGTACGTACGCACAAGGCGGCGCCGTCCTTCGCGCGGGCGAGGGAGGCCGTCTCCTCCAGTGCCTCCACGCGGCGGCCCGCGAGCGCCACCGACCAGTCGGCGGCGAGCAGTTCGAGGGCGACGGCCCTGCCGATCCCCGACCCGGCCCCGGTCACCACGGCGACCCTGGGGTCGGCCTGCGCGGCGGCCTCCACGACGTTTTCCGCGGCCGTCTCCACGACACTCTCCGCCGCGGCGACCACGGCGGCCCTCGCGTCACCCCCGACGACGGCCTCCGCGGCGCTGCCGGGGGCGGTCTCCACGCCGCTGCCCGTGGTGGCGCCCGCGGCGGTCTCCTCGGCACTGCCCGCGGCGGCGTCTGCGGCGGTCTCCTCAACGCCGTCCCCCGCGCAGCCCCCCGCGGCAGCGGCCCCCGCAGCCCCCACCGCGGTCTCCGACTCATTCCTTGAGGAAGTTCGCTCAGCGTTCATGGCCCCGCAGCGTACGGGAGGGCCGGCCACGCGGACATCATCCGCCCGCCATGCGGCTGTTGTGTACGCGACAGGCGCAGGTCGTCCCCCGCCACTTACATGCCCCTGACAGCAGTCGTCAGGGGAGGGCCACATGACACCCGCAGGCCAGCAGTACGCACCCGAACTCCGGGCCGCCGCACAGCACTTGGCGCGCCGTCGCTTCCTCACCACCACCGGCGCCGCCGCCGCGCTCGCCTTCGCCACCAACCTGCCCACCGCGGGCGTCGCGGGCGCCGCCGAGCTGGACGCCCGTCGCATCAAGGACGACCCCTTCACGCTCGGCGTCGCCTCAGGTGACCCGCTGCCCTCCTCGGTGCTGCTGTGGACCCGGCTCGCCCCCGCCCCCTACGAGCCGGGCGGCGGCCTGCCCAAGGAGCGCGTCACCGTCCACTGGGAACTCGCCCACGACACCCGCTTCCGGCGCATAGCCAGACGAGGCGTCACCACCGCGCACCCCGAGTTCAACCACACCGTGCACGTCGAGGTGGACCACCTGGAGGCGGGCCGCCGCTACTACTTCCGCTTCCGCGCGGGCCAGTGGACCAGCGGCACCGGCCGCACCCGCACCGCACCCGCGCCGGGCAGCCGCCCCGGGTCCCTGACCCTCGCCGCGGTCTCCTGCCAGGCGTACCACGACGGCTACTTCACCGCGTACAAGCACCTCGCGCAGGACGACGTCGACGTCGTCTTCCACCTCGGCGACTACCTCTACGAGTACGCGGTCGACTCGGCCGGCGGCGCCCGTAAATACACCGACCGGACGCTGCCCGCGCACTACAACAAGGAGACCCAGACCCTGGAGGACTACCGCCTGCGCTACGCCCTCTACAAGTCCGACCCCGACCTGCGCGCCGCCCACGCCGCGCACCCCTTCGTCGTCACCTGGGACGACCACGAGACCGAGAACAACTACGCCGACGACATCGACGAGAACGGCAACCCGCCCGCGGAGTTCCTGCTGCGCCGCGCCGCCGCCTACCGCGCGTACTGGGAGAACCTGCCGCTGCGCCGCCCGCAGCTGCCGAAGGGCCCCGACGCACAGCTCTACCGGCGCCTCATCTGGGGCCGCCTCGCCCAGTTCGACATCCTCGACACCCGGCAGTACCGCTCCGACCAGGCGTACGGCGACAAGGCGCACGCCCCCGGCCCCGAGACGGACGACCCGGCGCGCACCATCACCGGCGCCACCCAGGAGCGCTGGCTCCTCGACGGCTGGCGCCGCTCGCGCGCCCTGTGGAACGTGGTCCCGCAGCAGGTCACCTTCTCCCAGCGCAAGCTGGACCTCACCGCGCGGGCCAAGCTCTCCATGGACGCCTGGGACGGCTACCGCGCCTCCCGCAAGCGGGTCCTCGCGGGCGCGAGGGCGGCGGGCCTCGACAACCTCATGGTCCTCACCGGCGACGTCCACGTCGGCTACGCCTTCGACATCAAGGCCGACTTCGACGACCCCTCCTCCAAGACCGTGGGCACGGAGATCGTCGCGACGTCCATCGCGAGCGGCAAGGACGGCGCGGACAAGCCGGCCAACTGGGAGACGTACACCAAGGCCAACCCGCACCTGAAGTTCTACAACGGGCGGCGCGGCTACGTGACGGTCGGGCTCGGCCGCGAGGAGGCGCGGGCCGACTTCAAGACGGTGTCGGCGGTCACCACGCCGGGTGCCCCCATCAGGACCGCGGCGTCCTTCGTGACGGAGTCCGGCGACCCGGGGCTGCGGCCCGCGTAGGCGCCGTCCGCGGCGGCGTCCGACGTCCTGAACGCCAGCGCCAGGTCGTTCTCCGCGGTGAAGAAGGGGCGCACGGAGGCGGTGGCACCGGCCCGGCCGCCGGGCGCCTGGGCGGCCGGATACACATCGGTCCGCTTGCGGTCGACGACGTCGCCGATGACGCGCCCCACCCGGACCGGCTCACCCCCGGGAGACAGCCGCAGCGCCAGATCCCAGGTCTCCGGTTCCCCGTCACCGGCGTCCAGCACCCGGGCGTACGGCAGGCGGAAGCGGAAACGGTCCGCTCCACTGGTCGTCACGTCGGCCTCGAAGGCGGCGGACGGATCGCGGCGCGGCACGGCGAGCAGGCGGGGCCGCTGCCCCTCGGCGAACTCCGCGCCGTACAGCGTGCCTTCCACCGAGCACGACGCCGGGCCGGTGGCCAGCGTGTGGGCTTCGGCGTGCGCGGGGCGGCGCCACGTCCGCAGGGACAGGTTGTTCTTGACGGTCGTATAGGGAATCCACCAGCGAAAGGGCGCTCCCGGCAGGGCTTTCAGGCCCAGCAGGTCGCGTTGCTCGACGGTCGACGACGCGACCCGGCGCCGTACGCCGTCGTCCGTCCGCACGACGTGGAAGTCCCAGCGGCCCTCGGCGAGCCGGTGCGCGCGGCGTTCCAGCACGGCCGTCCAGGGCGCCTCGTCGCTCTCGGGCGGGCGCAGGGGAACCGCGAGCAGATCCTCGCCCCGGCCCGCGGAGCCCCGCCGGGTCGCGGTCAGCGTGAACGCGCCGCCCGGCAGGCCGGCGCGGTCGAGGCGTACGACGAGATCACCCGCGGCGTCCACCGAGCAGGCTGCCTTAGGACGCAGCGCCCCGAGGCTCGCCGAGCGCCCGCGTCCGGCCGTACGCACGGTCCGGCCCAGCGCTCGGCGGGTCGCGGCCCCGGCGCGACGCGCACCGGCCGCCATCCGCAGGCCGAGCGGGACCGGGGCGGGCGGGGAGGAGGCGCGCAGGTCGGCGATCAGCTCCTCATAGCGCCGGGCGATGTGCTCCGGGGCGTACCGCTCGGCGTTGCGGCGGGCGGCGGCGCCCATGGAGCGGCGCAGGTCCGTGTCCTCGATGAGCCTGATGAGGCCCCGGGCGACGGCGGCGCTGTCGCCCGAGCGTACGAGCAGCCCGTCCTCGCCGTCCCGGATGATCTCGGCGGGCCCGTGGGGGCAGTCGGTGGCGACCACGGGGGTGCCGCACTGCATGGCCTCCACGATGGTCATGCCGAACGACTCCTCGCGGGAGGTGACGGCGGCGATCGCCCCCTTGGCCCATTCGGTGGCGAGGGAGGGGGTGGCGCCCATCAGGAACACGTGGTCGCTCAGGCCGAGTTCGTCGATGCGGGCCCGCAGCGCGGCGTGCTTGGGGCCACGTCCGTAGATCCGCAGCTTCCACCCCGGGTGCGCGGCGGCCACGGTGGCGAACGCGTCCACGAGGAGGCCGTACCGCTTCACCGGGATGAGCCGCCCACCGGCGATGACCAGCGGGGCCGCGCCGTCCGACGGGCCGACGCCGGGCAGCGGCGAGGCGTTGGGGACGGACACGATCGGGGTGCCCGTCGACGCGAGCTCTCGGCGGTGCACGACGGCGTCCGCCTCCGTGACGGTGGTGTGCGCGTCCAGGGAGGCGATGGCCGCGTCCTGGGCGGCGCGGATGCCGGGCTCGTGGGTGCCGTAGACCCGGTGCTCCTGGCCGATCCGCAGATAGTGGCCGCGGCCGAACTCGGCCAGGTAGACCACCAGGCCCGGCCTGGTGGCCACCACCACGTCGGCGTCCGTACGGCCGAGGAACCGGGCCACCCGCTGATCGGTGAGCGCGTCGAAACCGGCGCCTGCCGCCTCGACGCGCGGCACCAGCGCGGTCGGCTCGCCCAGCAGCTTGTGGTCGAGGTCGCCTCGCGGCGCGTGCGGGCGCTTGTCGATCAGGGGGCGCAGCCGGACCTTTCTGCTGAGCGGCAGGGTGGGCCTGTCGTGCGTCCGCCAGACGCTGACAATTTCAACGTCATGGCGCTCGGCGAGGGCACCGGCGGAATTGAAAGTGGCGCGGACGGTGCCACCGATTCCATATGCGTTCTGTAGCAGAAAGGTAATTTTCATTGTGCCTTGTCCGGATCGGCAATTCGTCAGGGAAGGCCACTTTTCCACGCCGTGCGGGATTTCCCGGTGAGCACACGCCTCGGGGCGCGATGGCTACCCCGTACGGTGAACGGGCGGTAGCCGCGTTGACCTACCAGGACTTCACGGCGCCGGACATCAAGAGAATTGCGTGAACCAGCGTTGCCCCGGATCTTTTGCGGTGCAGGCGGCCATCCGCAGCCGGGGCCGCGGCCGCAGCGGATCGTCCTGCGTCAGGCAGCCGCCCGCGGTACGCAGCTGTCCTCGCCGCGTGACCGTCCACCAGGCCGGTGCGGCGGAGCAGGGCGCGAGGACGACGGCCCGGCCCTCGGCCCGGACGCAGCGTCGGCCCTCACCCGTCCGCTCGGTCCGCAGCACGCCGTCCGCGAGGCGCCACCGCTGCCGGAGAGCGCCGGTGCAAGGGGCGGTGCGCAGCTCACCGCCGTCCCGGGTCAGACACAGGTCGGGGTCGGTGAATCCGGAATCCGTGGCGCCCAGCCAGGAGACGACGGTGCCGGGGCGGGGGTCGGGCGTCCGGCGCGGATAGCTTCGCTCCAGCCATCGCGCGTAATGCTCCGCCGGCTTCCTGACGGGTTCGCAGTAATGCCCGGGGCAGTGCTCCACCCGCCTCTCGTCATGAATGTAGTAATGCTCGAAAATGGCCGCCTTGTGGGCGGTCCGGACGGAATCGACATTGGGTGGGCGCATGATATTTCCGTACCCCTCGTATCCCGTCAGCCGGATAGGGTGTCCCGATTCCAGCCGGGCGCGGAGAGTCGCCAGGCGAAAATAGCGGGCGGTGATCGCGTGATCGCTGTGGTCGGCCCATTCCTTGCCGGAGGACCGTAGGGAGGTGTTCGCGTAATCCTGCGTGCGTACGGTATCGGGCCGAAAACGCTTGATGAGGGCGGTCAAGGTGGCGACCAGGTCCCGTTCCGTATAACGGGCGGAGCCGTCCACGGCGGTGAGGGAGTGAACCCTCCACCGGAAAAGGGCCAGCAAGCTGTCGCGGCGCGACGATTCCTCGCGCCAGCCGCCGTCGGGCAGCCGCAGGAATACCAACCGGATGTCCGGCCCCAGCGGCCCGCCGCCCCAGCGGACGCCGTGCAGGGTTCGCCCCCCGGCCCGCACGGGCGCGGACTCCCAGGGGCTGGGTTCCCCCGGCCGCATCGGCACCCCGGCGAGAGCGCTGTACGCCTGCTGCACGCCCATTTCGCGGCGGACCGCATACCCTCCCGCCCATTCCAGATGGGCATCGCCCGCGGTCACGTACACGACGCGGACGCAGTTCCCCTTTTCGAAGTCCTCGGAAATCGCCGGATTGATGAACAAGAGGTCGTCATCCTGGTGCGCCACTCCGACCAGCGTCGTGGCACGGCACTTTGCGCCGCCGGGCGAATCGTCCGGCGCGGGCGCGGTGAATGCCAGGGTGGCGAGTCCGACGAGGACGGACAGCACCCACGTGTAGCTGCGAATGGCACGTAACTCCGCTTCTCGCGCGAAGCCGGGGCCCGTAAGATCTGCCCGGCGATGAGCCAAACGAGTGGGACTTCGGATCGTCACCCATTCGGAGCTGCGACCATGGACGGCGGAACGGACCACCGAGAGGGGCGGCATGCCTGAGCGCGGGCAGACAACAGAAGAGCACGAGATACCGAAGGCGGCGGGACCGGAAAGCTCCGCCGCCCTCCGCCGCACCGGGGCCCTCGTCACCCTGGTACTCGGCGGCCTCACCGCCGTCGCCCCGCTCTCCATGGACATGTACCTCCCGGCCCTGCCGCAGGTCACCGACGCCCTGCACGCCCCGGCCGCGACCGTCCAGCTGACCCTCACCGCCTGTCTGACGGGCATGGCCCTCGGCCAGCTCGTCGTCGGCCCGATGAGCGACAAGTGGGGACGCCGCCGCCCGCTCCTCATCGGCCTGCTCGTCTTCGTCCTCGCCACCGCGACCTGCGCCTTCGCCCCCACCGCGGAACTCCTCATCGGCTTCCGCCTGCTCCAGGGCCTCGCGGGCGCGGCCGGCATCGTCATCGCCCGCGCGGTCGTCCGCGACCTGTACGACGGCGTGGAGATGGCCCGCTTCTTCTCCACCCTGATGCTGATCTCGGGCGTCGCCCCGGTCGTCGCGCCCCTCATCGGCGGCCAGGTCCTGCGCTTCACGGACTGGCGCGGCATCTTCGCCGTCCTCACGGGCGTCGGTATCGCGCTGACCCTCCTGGTGTGGCGGTTCCTGCCCGAGACCCTCGCCCCCGAGAAGCGGCACAGCGGGGGCACCGTCGCCGCGCTGCGCACCATGAGGTCGCTCCTCACCGACCGTGTCTTCACCGGCTATGTGATCGCGGGCGGTTTCGCTTTCGCGGCGCTGTTCGCGTACATCTCCGCGTCGTCCTTCGTGGTCCAGGAGATCTACGGCGCGTCCCCGCAGACCTTCAGCGTCCTCTTCGGCGTCAACTCCGTCGGCCTGATCATCGTCGGCCAGATCAACGGCAAGGTCCTCGTCGGCCGCGTCAGCCTCAACAAGGCGCTCGCCAGTGGTCTGACGATCATCACCGTCGCCGCGCTGGCGCTCCTGCTCATGACCTCCGGTGTCTTCGGCGAGGTCGGCCTCGTCCCCGTCGCCGCCGGACTCTTCGTCCTGATGTCGGCGATGGGCCTGGCCATGCCCAACACCCAGTCCCTCGCCCTCACCCGCGCCCCGCACGCCGCCGGTTCCGCCTCCGCGCTGCTCGGCACCTCCTCCTTCCTCATCGGCGCGCTCGTCTCGCCGCTCGTCGGCATCGCGGGCGAGGACACCGCCGTCCCGATGGCCGTCGTCCAACTGGTCTGCGCGCTGGCGGCCCTCGCGTGCTTCGTGGGACTGTGCCGCCCCTGGCGGCACGCGCCCACGGAGGAGGCGGACCACTGAGCGCACCACGGCTGCTGCGCACCGGCACCCCCGACCGCGCGGGCCTCGACCCGGACGAGATCGACCGTCTCGTCGCCGAGGTGCGCGAGCTGCCGCGCGGTCCGCGTCCTTGGTGCGCGGGCGCCGTGGTGCTCGTGGGCCGCGGCCCGGTGATCGCCGCCGAGGAGGCCGCGGGCTGGGCGGTGCGGTACGCCTCGTACGACGCCCGCGGCGACACCGGCGTCGAGCTGCCCCGAGAGTGGCGCGTGCCGATGCGCACGGACACGCCCTTCGACCTGGCCTCGCTCACCAAGCTCTTCACGACCGTCGCGGCCGTGCAGCAGCTGGAGCGGGGCACGCTCGGCATCGACGCGCTCGCCGGGGCGTACATCCCCGAGTTCCGGGCCGCCGCCGAGCACGGCGTCACGGTGCGGCAGCTCCTCACGCACACCTCGGGGCTGCGGCCCGAACTCCCGCTGTACGACTGTCCGGACCACGCCTCCCGGATCGCCGCCCTGCGCGCCGAGGCGCCGGTCACCGAACCCGGCGAGTACGTCTACTCCGACCTGAACATGCTGCTCCTCCAGCACATCCTGGAGCGCCTGACCGGACAGCCCCTGGACGTCCTCGTCCGCGAGGGCATCACCCGGCCGCTCGGCATGGCCGACACCGGCTTCGGGCCGCGGGCGGACGCCGCCGCGACGGAGGACCAGCGCAGGCCCTGGGCGAAGGTGGACCGCGGGATGCTGCGGGGGGTCGTCCACGACGAGAACGCCTGGGCGCTCGGTGGCGTGGCCGGGCACGCGGGCCTCTTCTCCACCGCCCGCGACCTGGCGGTGTTCTGCCGCACACTGCTGTGCGGGGGCTCGTACGGGCGGGCCCGCATCCTCGGCCCCGACTTCGTCGAGCTGATGTTCACCGGCTCCGGGCTCGGCTTCGGCATCGACCAGCCGTGGTTCATGGGAGAGCTGGCGGGGCGGGGCGCGGCGGGCCACACCGGCTTCACGGGGACGTCGCTCGTCCTCGACCCGGCCACGGATACGTTCCTGATCCTGCTGGCCAACGTGGTGCACCCCCGGCGTAGGCCCGGGGACAGCACCCCAAGGGCCTCGGCGGCCACGAGGCTGGCCAGGGCGGCCCAGGACAGCTGACCTCGCGCGGGCGCGTCGTGGTTGCTCGCGCAGTTCCCCGCGCCCCTGACGGGGCCCGGCCCGGGGTCGAGCCCCGAAGGGGCGCGGGGAACTGCGCGACCAGCCGAAGGCGAGCCGCACCCGGCAGGACGGCAGCGGTAGGCAGACGAGGCCGCCCCCCGCCCCCGTAGGATCAGTGGGTGAACGAGCTGACATCCCCGGGGGAAAAGCTGAGCGGCGCCCTCGCGAGGGCGCTGGACGGCGTGCCGCCCTCGCAGGCCTCGCAGGCCGTGGCGCGGCTGATCGAGAACTACCGGGGGAAGACCCCGACCGGCGCCCCCATCCTGCGGGACCGCGCGGACGTCGCCGCCTACGCGGCCTACCGCATGCCCGCCACCTTCGAGGCGGTGCGCTCCGCGCTGGAGGCCCTCGCGGACGCGGCCCCCGAGGGCTGGGTGCCCGGCAGCCACGTGGACGTCGGCGGCGGGACCGGCGCCGCCGTCTGGGCGGCCGCCGCGACCTGGCGGGGCGAGCGTCCTGTCACGGTCCTGGACTGGGCCGAGCCCGCCCTGCAACTGGGACGGGAACTGGCGGCGGAGGAACCCCGGTTGGCCGCCACGCGCTGGCAGCGCGAACGCATCGGTGCCTCGCTCACCGTCGAAAGCGCCGAGCTGGTCACCATCTCGTACGTCCTCAAGGAGCTGACCGACGCCGACCGCCGCTCGGTCGTCGACGCCGCGGCGCACGCGGCCACGCAGGCCGTCGTCGTCGTCGAACCGGGCACCCCGGACGGCTACGCGCGCGTCATCGAGGCACGCGACCAGCTCATCGCCGCCGGATACCGGGTCGCGGCCCCCTGCCCGCACAGCGCGGCCTGCCCCATCGAACCGGGCACGGACTGGTGCCACTTCTCAGCACGCGTCAGCAGGTCGTCCCTGCACCGCCAGGTCAAGGGCGGCTCACTGGCGTACGAGGACGAGAAGTTCAGTTACGTCGCGGCGACCCGCTTCGACCCGGTCCCGCCGCCGAACCGGGTGGTGCGCCGCCCCCAGATCCGCAAGGGCCAGGTGCTCCTCGACCTGTGCGGGGCCGAGGAGCGGCGGCTGCGCAGGGAGACCGTGACCAAGCGCCACGGCCCCCTCTACCGCGCGGCCCGCGACACGGACTGGGGCGACCGGTGGCCGCCCCGGTCCGAGTCGCAGGAGTGACTCAGGCGCCCCAGGTGCCCTGGTCCACGGCGCAGTTCCAGCCGTTGCCGCGCACGGAGAACTTCACCTTGTAGCTCCGCGTGTTCAGCAGGTGCGTACGCACCTTGACGCCGAGCTTGGCCTTGCCCGCGAGGCTCTTGTCGTAGACCGTGACGGTCTTCGACGTCTTGTGGGTGACCTTGCCGCCCTTGGGCGTGGCCCTGCCGAAGCGGATGTTCTTGACGTTGGTCACCGTGAAGCTGACCTTCTTGAAGCTCTTGGTGCTCTTGTTCTTCAGCCCGAAGTACAGGCCACCGTTGGTCACCCAGCCGTTCCGGTCGATCTGGAAACGGGAGGTGTAGACGATGTCGATCGGGCAGCCGGAGCTGCGCGGAGCGGCGCTCGGAGCGGCCGACGCGGCCTTCGGCTCCGGCTTCACCGACGCGGACGCGGCCCCCGCCGTACCGAGCTGACCCGCGGTGAGTGCCCCTGCGGTGGCCAGGACCGCGACGGACGTGCGCATGCGATTCACTGCGCTGATACCTCTTCTTCCCCCTGGGCCCGGGTGTGGGCCCGACTGTTTGGTTGTCGTGGTGCGTCGCGTGGGAACCGTCTGTCTGTTCCCACGCGCCCGTATTGGTACCACGAGGACCCTCGTTAAGTGGAGTTGACGCGCTTCTTACAACCTTCTTAGACGATGTGACTATTCACATCCCCATGACAACCAAGATCGGTTCGCTCACTCTCTCCATCGCCCTGGTCCTTGCCGCGGCCGGAGCGAGCGCCTACGCCTTCACCGCCGAGGCCGAGCCCGTACACGGCAAGCAGGTCGAACTGGCCGTCGACGGCGGCACGGCCGTGGTCGACACCGCCTCCCTCGCCGTACGCGCCCACACCCGCGACGGCCGCGACCTCACCCTCTCCGACGCCTCCGCCACCGACCTCGGCCGGCCGGGCCCCGTGACGCGTACCGGCAAGGGGAGGGTCCGTTGGAGCTACCCCGAGCGCGGCATCGACGTCACCGCCGGCACCGACCACGGACGCCTCTCGCTGAGCCTGAAGGCGCACCGCGACACCGCCGTCAGCTGGCCCGTCACCGGCACCGACGCCGCCGCCTCGGCCCTCCAGCTCCCGCGCGGGGAAGGCCTGGACATCCCCGTCAAGGACGCCTTCTGGACCACCGGTGAGGGCGGCCTCGGGGGCAGCACCCTCGACGTCGGCGCGGAGCTGACCCTGCCGCTGTGGGGCTACTCCCTCGGCAGGCGCACAGGAGTCAGCTATCTCACCCCGACCGACATCGGCACGACCCTCGGCTTCACCGCCCCCGGCGGCCGGCTGCGCGCCACCGCCGAGCACGCCTTCGACGGCGGCGACGGCACCCGCGACTACTCCGTCACCTTCGCCCTGACCGACGGGAACCCGGTCGCGCCGGCCGCCGACTACCGCTCCTACCTCGCCGAACGCGGTCAACTCGGCAGCCTGAAGCGGAAGATCGCGAACAACCCCGCCACCGGCCGACTGCTCGGCGCCTTCCACGCCTACACCTGGGGCGACGCCCGCAAGGCCGGCGGCGTCGAGCGGCTGCGCGAGCTGGGAGTGGACCGGATGTGGCTCGGCTACGACGGCGAGCCCTACCCGGACAGGGCGGCGGTGAGCGCCGCCAAGGGGGCCGGGTACCTCATCGGCCCCTACGACTCCTTCGCCAACGGCCAGGACCCGAGGACCGCCGACGCCCCGAACTCCGCCTGGCCCGGCACCGTCTACCCGGACTTCTGCGTCCGCGACGCCAAGGGCAAGCCGGTGACGGGCTTCGGCGGACGCGGCTGCTACCTCAGCTCGCGGGCCTTCGAGCGGGCCGAGCCCCGCCACCACTACCTGGCGGACCGCACCCGCGGGATGGTCGCCAACGGCGCCGACAGCTACTTCCTCGACGTCGACGCCACCGGCGAACTCTTCCGCGACCACGGCAAGGGCCACCGGATGACCAAGGCCGAGGACCGCGAGCACCGCCTCGCGCGGATGCGGCGCATCGCGGCCCGGGGGCTCGTCCTCGGCTCGGAGACCGCGCAGGCGTGGGCGAACAGGACGCTGGCCTTCGACCACGGCGGCGCGACGCCGGTCGCCGACGGCCTGTGGAAGCTCCAGAGGGACCGCGAGAAGTGGGGCGGCTACTACCCCGAGGGCGCCCCCGGGGTCTTCTTCAAGCCGGTGGACCTCCCCGCCGGCCTGGCCAAGGCGATGTACGACCCCCGCTACCGCGTCCCGCTCTACGAGACCGCCCTGCACGGCTCGCTGGTCAACACCGAGCGCTGGGAACTCTCGTACGAGAAGCTGCCGGGCCAGAAGACCACCCGCGCCCTGCTCGCGATGCTCTACAACACCCCCCTCAACTACGTCCTGGACGGCCCCTCGCTGAAGAAGCACGGCGCCGAACTGGCCGCGCTCCAGAAGTACTTCTCCCCCCTGCACAAGGCGGCCGGCACCGAACAGCTCACCGGCTTCCGCCAGTTGTCCAAGGACCGCACCGTCCAGCGCACGGTCTTCGGCGAAGGGACGCTGACCGTGACGGCCAACTTCGGCACCAAGGCGTACAAGGGCCTGCCGGGCGGCTGCGTCGACGCCCGCCTCAAGGGCGACGACGCCCCGCGCCGGCTCTGCCCGGCGAAGGTGACCGGCTAGGCCCGTAGCGGACCGGCTAGGCCCGCAGCTCCTGCGTGCAGCACTTCACGCTGCCGCCGCCCTTGAGCAGCTCGCTCAGGTCCATTCCGATGGGTTCGTAGCCGCGCGCCCGCAGCGGCTCGAAGAGCCCGAGCGCGGCCTGGGGGAGCAGCACGTGGAGCCCGTCGGAGACGGCGTTGAGCCCGAGCGCCTCGGCGTCGGGCTCCTCGGCGATCACCGCGTCGGGGAACAGGCTCCGCAGGACCGCCCGGCTGCCGGGCGAGAAGGCGGGCGGGTAGTACATGACCTCGTCCGCCGCGTCGTCCAGGACGGCGAGCGCGGTGTCCAGGTGGTAGTAGCGGGGGTCGATGAGGTCGAGCCCGATCACCGGGCGGCCGAAGAACTCCTGCGCCTCGCCGTGGGAGAGCGGGCTGGCCCGGAAGCCGCGACCGGCCAGGACGTAGGAGGAGGTGACGGCGAAGTCGCCCTCGCCCTCGTTGATGTGGACGGGCTCGTGGATCTCGGTGAAGCCGTGCGCGCGGAACCACTCCAGGTGGGCCGCGGCCTCCTCCTCGCGCTCGCGGTAGGCGAAGCGCGCGCCGAGCACCCGCCCCTCCACGACGGTCGCGCCGTTCGCGGCGAAGACCATGTCCGGCAGTCCGGGCCGGGGGGTCAGCTCCTCGACGGTGTGGCCGAGCGAGCGGTAGCGGTCGCGCAGGTCCTCCCACTGGGCGACGGCGAGCGGGACGTCGACCGGCTTGCCGGGGTCCATCCAGGGGTTGATGGAGTACGTGACCTTGAAGTGTGCCGGTGGGCACATCAGATAGCGCCGGGGTGTGGCGCGCCGAGGAGAGCGAGGAAAACGGGACAAAGAAGGCTCCTCACGTACCGCAGGGTCGTGTGCTGCCCCGTGTGGGCCAGCCGCTGCCTATGGTGCGGCAGTTGCCGCCCCCCGTGGGGCAGTTGCTGCCCATAGTGCGGTGTGAGGAGCCTTCGCGCAGTGCACCGAACGGGTGGTTGCGCGCTCTACGACCGACCGTGCGCCTCGCGGCCCTCCCGCAGCCTGCGCACCAGCTCGCGCTTCTGCTCCTGGGGGCTGAGCCCGCCGCCGACACGTCCACCGCGGCCGGCGCCGCGCAGCGTCTTGCGGGAGAGGTTGCTGCGGGTGCCGCCGACGCCCAGCATGTTTCCGGATCCGCCTCGGGTCATGTGGCCCACCTCCATCGAATGAGCGAGACGCCGCGTCTCGCTTCGAGGTCTACTTTGGGCGAGACGCTGCGTATTGTCAAGACGGTACGTCTCGGTTCGGCCGCTGCTACATTCGAAGGCATGGCCCAGAAAACCGCCCCGGACTCCACGCGCCGCAGCGAACGCTCGCGCCGCGCGATCTACGACGCCGCCCTCGCCCTCGTCGGAGAGGTCGGCTACGCCAAGCTGACGATCGAGGCCATCGCGGCCCGCGCCGGCGTCGGCAAGCAGACGATCTACCGCTGGTGGTCGTCCAAGGGCGCCGTCCTGCTCGACGCCTTCCTCGACCTCGGCGAACAGGCGGCCAGGGCCGCGAGCGAGAACGCGGGCCGGGGCGAGATCCAGACCGAGATCACGAACTCCGGGGACCTGGAGGCCGACCTCAAGTTCGTGATGCGGGCCACCGTCGACGAGTTCAACGACGCCAAGTACGACGCTCCCTACCGCGCGCTCGCCGCCGAGGGCCTGCTCAACCCCGAGCTGGGCGAGGAGTTCGTGGAGAAACTCCTCGAACCGCAGCTCCAGCTCTTCGTGAAGCGCGTGCGCCAGGCCCAGGACGCGGGCCACGTCCTGCCGGACGTCGACCCCCGCATCGCCCTGGAGCTGTGGGCGAGCCCGCTCGCCCAGCGCTGGCTGATGCGCTCGGGCCCCCTGACCCACGCCTACGCGGACAAACTCGTCGAGTACGCCCTCTACGGCATCACCCCGCGCCCCGCGGCCTCCTGACCCGGCGGTCGGCCGACCCCGCTATGCGCGCCCGGCCGGCCCCGCGGGCGCTACCGGCGTACGCGCCAGGAGGCCCGGAGTATCCGTGATGACGCCGTTGCAGCCGAGCCGCAGCACCCGGTCGCGCTGCTTCGCCGTGGTCACCGTGTGCGCCCACACCCGCGGGACACCCGAGTTCACCGCGCGCCGCAGATCGCTGTCGCGCGCCTTGTAGTCCACGTCCAGGACGTCCACGTACGACGTCCACTGCTCGGGCCGGTCGGTGCGCATCTGCTCCTTGGAGCGCCACAGCTGCGCGAGCAGGCCCAGCTCGTGGGCGCGGCGCGCGACCGAGGGCGTGTTGGTGTTGACGAAGACCGAGCGGGTCAGGCCGCGGGCGCGGATCATCCCGGCGAGCTTGCCGACGCTCCGCGGATCCTTGGCCTCCAGCATCAGCATGATGCGTCCGCCGAACCGGTCGAGGACCTCCTCCACCGTCGGCGCCCGCTCCGGACGCCACCGGCCGGGCAGTGAGGCGTCCGGCCGCACCAGGACGCCGTGCCACTGGTACCGGTCGAGGAGGTGCACAGGACCCGTCGCGTACGTGGTGCGGTCCAGCGTCTTGTCGTGCATCACCACCAGGGTGCCGTCGCGCAGTATCCGCGTGTCGAAGTCGATGACCTGGGCGGTGCCGCGCTCGTACGCCGTGAGCAGCCCGGCCATGCTGTTCTCCGGGACCTCCAGGGCGCCGCCGCGGTGCGCGGTGTAGACGACACGGGGAAGCGCGTCCAGGGTCAGGGGCACGCGGCCCCACTCGATCGGGGCGAGGTAGCCGCTCGGTGCCGTGAGGGTCAGCGCCGTGAGGCCTGTCAGCGCAGTCGTAATGACCATGGCGACACCGTAGGGGGGTAAAGGGTAATTCACCACTTAGTGGGCGATAGGGCGTGATAACCGCCAGTGGCTGGCATCACCCCGGCCACCCCGGATGTGGGCTCCGGCCCCCCGAAGCGCAGGATGGTGGGACCATGGGTCATGCTTTCGGCACAACGGCGAGGTGAGGGGCTAGATGGGCGCGGAGTTCGGCAGCCGGTCCGGCGGGCAGGGCAGGATTTCCCAGTGGCTTCGCCGGCGTCCCAAGGACACGACGGCCGATGACCGGGCCCGGGAGGACCTGCTGCTGGCCGCCGCGGGCGCCGGCCTGCCGCTCGCCCCGGCCGCGTATCCCTCGGGGTACCGATGTTCCTGCGACCGCATCGGCTGCCCCACCCCCGCACGGCACCCCGTCTCCTTCGCCTGGCAGACGCAGTCCACGACCGACCGCGGTCAGATCGAGCGCTGGGCCCGCCACCAGCCCCAGGCGAACTTCATCACCGCGACCGGCATGGTCCACGACGTCCTCGACGTGCCGATGGACGCCGGGCGCGAGGCCCTGCGGCGGCTCCTGGAGGCGGGCATCGACGTCGGCCCCGTCGCCGAGTCGGGCGACGACCGGATGCTCTTCTACACCGCCACCCGCGGCACCCCCGAGGACGAGGACGAGTGGTGGCCCTGCGAGCTGGACTGCCACCCCGAGACGATGGACGAGCACCCCGGCCTGCGCTGGCACTGCCGCGGTTCGTACGTCCTGGTGCCGCCCGCCAAGCTCCCCGGTGACCAGGGCGTGCGCTGGGTGCGCGGCCCCGAGCACCCGCTGCCGGACCCGCTGACACTCCTGGAGACGCTCACCGACGAATGCGCGCGGGTCGCGGGGGAGCCGCAGCAGGACATCGCCGCCTGGCCGCTGCGGGGCTGAGCGCCGGTACCGGAGGGCGCGCTACTGCTCGCCCTTCGCGCCGGTGAGCCCCTGGATGCGGCCGAGGAACGTGACCTTCCCGCCGTCCGGCTCGGCCGGGTCCAGGACCACCTGGTTCGAGACGCGCTCCAGCGTCACCGACTGGTTCGCCTCGCCCTTCAGCAGGGCCTTCACGTCCGCGTCGAGATTGAGGTCGACCCCCTTGGCGGCCGTCTGGTTCTCGTAGTGGTGCGTGGCGAAGAAGACCATCGCCCCGCCGTCCTTGGTACGCAGCCCCACGGGGGCGAACGCGCCGGAGTGCATCGGGTAGTCCAGGTACCGCACGCCCACCCCGAGCCGTTTGGTGTTCCGGTCGCGGATCGCCTTCCACTTCGTCGTGTGGTCGCCCGGCGCGAACGCGTCGCCGCCCGACTTCAGGAACGTCGTGTACGTCTTGCCCAGGTCCTTGGGAGCCACGGCCAGATTCGCCGCCCCGGCCTCCACGGGCACCGCCCAGCCGTCCTTGTCCTTCTTCAGCTCGGGCACCTTGCCGGCCGCCACGAGGTTCAGATAGGACGCCTGCCACAGCTGGTCCTTGCCGCCCTTGGTGAAGACCCACAGCCAGCGCACGTCCTTGCGGCCGCCGACCGTCCGGTTGGCCCTGGTGTCGGCCACGAACCAGCGCGGCCAGCCGGCCTTCCTCGGGATCGAGTACGTGACGTCCGTGAGCTTCAGGGGCGTCGCCCCCGGGTTGCCGTTCGGGTGCTGGATCTGCCGCGACTTCAGGCCCGCCTGGTTGATGGCGCCCAGCGGACCGGTGACGCGGGCGGCGTCCGCGGCCGGGTCGTACGTCTTCTCCGCCTTGTTGTAGGCGGCCAGGAAGTCCTTCAGCGCCCCGGCGGCCTCGGCCTTCGTCGCCGTGGGGACGACCTCCCGCTCGCCGTGCACCGTCACGCAACCGGTCGCCGTCACCGACAGGGCGGTCACCGTCGCCGCCGCCGCGGCCGGACGGCGGACACCGCGAAGCCTGCGCACCTTACTCATGGGGTCCCTTCACCTACGCCCTTCCCGGGCCCGAACCCTACCGGGGCCGCACGGCCGCCTCGGCCCCGGTGGGGGGCTTGGCCGCCGACCGCGCGGGGGCGAAGAAGAACACCAGCGTCGGGATCAGATACAGCAGCCAGACCACGACCTGGAGAACCGTCGGATCCGGCTGGAAGTTGAAGACGCCCTTCAGGAGCGTGCCGTACCAACTGTCCGGCGGGACCGTCGCGCTGATGTCGAACGCCTTGTCCTGGAGCCCGCCGACGAACTCCGCCTCCTGGAGGTCGTGCACGCCGTACGCGAGGACGCCCGCCGCCACGACGACGAGCATCGCGCCGGTCCACGTGAAGAACTTCGCGAGATTGATGCGGACCGCGCCCTTGTAGAACAGCCAGCCGAGCACGACCGCCGTGAGCAGCCCGAGGAGCACGCCGAGCAGCGGCCCGTGCGAACCGTCGCCGGAGGCCCGCACCGACGCCCACACGAACAGGGCCGTCTCCAGGCCCTCCCGGCCCACCGCGAGGAACGCGGTCGCCACCAGCGCGGCCGTGCCCATCCGGAGCGCGGAGTCCAGCTTGCCGTGCAGCTCCGCCCTCAAGTGCCGTGCCGTGCGCCGCATCCAGAAGACCATCCACGTCACCAGCGCCACGGCGACGATCGACAGCGTGCCGCCGAGCGCCTCCTGCGCCTGGAACGTCAGCTCCTGCGAGCCGAAGGTCAGCGCGCAGCCGAAGCCGAGCGCGAGCGCCACCGCGACGCCGATACCGGTCCAGATGGGTACGAGCGCGTCCCGCCGCTCCGTCTTCACCAGGTAGGCGATGAGGATGCAGACGACCAGGCTGGCCTCCAGGCCCTCGCGCAGGCCGATCAGATAGTTGCCGAACATCGGCTACGCCTCCCCGGTGAACAGGCCCCTGCCCCACCAGTCGTCCTTGTCGCGGACGCCCGGCGGAACCGCGAAGACCGCGGAACCCACGTGCTGGATGTATTCGTTGAGCGCGTCCGAGCGCGCCAGATTGCGCTGGACCGGGATGAAACCGGTGCGCACGTCCCGCTGGTAGGCGAGGAAGAACAGCCCCGCGTCCAGGCGGCCGAGGCCGTCGGTGCCGTCCGTGAAGGAGTAGCCGCGGCGCAGGAGCGTCGCCCCGTCGTTGGCGTCGGGGTGCGCGAGCCGCACGTGCGCGTCGGGCTTCATCGCCTTCAGGAACGGCTCGTCGTGCTCCTTGGCCTTGCCGACCGGGGCGCCCTCGCCCTTGTCGCGGCCGAACACGTCCTCCTGCTCGCCGAGCGAGGTGCGGTCCCACGTCTCGATGTTCATGCGGATGCGCCGCGCCACGAGGTAGGAGCCGCCCGCCATCCAGTCCGGCCCGTCCTTCTCACCGACCCACACGTGCTGCGCGAGCGCCGAGGTGTCCTGCCCGGAGACATTGCGCGTGCCGTCCTTGAAACCGAAGAGGTTACGCGGGGTCTGCGCGTCCGGCGTCGTGGAGGAGGTCTTGCCGAAACCGAGCTGCGACCAGCGCACGGCGACCTTCCCGAAGCCGATGCGGGCGAGGTTGCGGATGGCATGCACGGCGACCTGCGGGTCGTCCGCGCAGGCCTGCACGCACAGGTCGCCGCCGCTGCGCGCCTTGTCGAGGTTGTCGCCGGGGAACTTGGGGAGGTCGACCAGGGCCTTCGGGCGCCGGCCGGACAGGTCGAACCGCTCGAAGAGGGAGGGCCCGAAGCCGATCGTCAGCGTCAGCCGGGACGGCTTGAGTCCGAGCGCCTCACCGGTGTCGTCCGGCGGCGCCTCGGCGAGCCCGCCGTGGGCGCCCTCGCCGACCGTGTGCCCCGCAGTCATCCGCGCGGCGGCCCTCGTCCAGTCCTTGAGGAGCTGGACGAACTCCTCGCGGTCGTCCGTCCGCACGTCGAACGCCGCGAAGTGCAGCCGGTCCTGGACCGCGGTCGCGATGCCGGCCTGGTGCGCGCCGTGGAAGGGGACGGCCGCCCCCGCGTCACCGGCGGGCACCGCCTCGTCACCGGAGCGGGTCATCGCCACCGCGCCGCCCGCCGCGGCCGCGCCGAGCGCGAGCCCGGCGCCGCCCCAGCCGAGCAGCGAACGCCGGGACGGCGGACGGGTGTTGTCCTCAGCCATCGTTCCCCCTCGCGCTACTTGGACTTCACTACGGCCGCGGCCAGCTTCGACAGCGGCTCCGCGAGCGCGTTCACCCCGTCTTGCAGCTCCTTGCGGTCCGCCTTGCCGACCTTGTCGTACGAGACGAAGTCGTAGGAGTCCTTGCCGCCCTCGCGGTACTTCTCCAGGAGCTTGTCCAGGGCCGCGAACTGCTTGTCGAGTTCCTCGGTGAGCTTCGGGTCGTTCTCGGCGGCCACGGGCTTGAGCAGCTCGTACGACTTCTCCGCGCCCTCGACGTTGGCCTTGAAGTCGACGAGGTCGGTGTGGGAGTAGCGCTCCTCCTCGCCGGTCACCTTGCCGGTGGCGACCTCGTCGAGGAGTTCCTTGGCGCCGTTGGCCATGGAGGTCGGGGTGATCACGGCCTTGCCGACGCGCTTCTGCCAGTCCAGCAGGTCCTTGTCGAGAAGGGTGGCCAGTTCCTTCTCCCGCTTGCCGATCTTCTTGTCCTGCCACAGGGCCCGCTCCAGACGGTGCCAGCCCGTCCAGTCCTTCTCCAGGTCCTGGCCCTCCTCCAGGCCGTCCTCGCGGACGTCGACCTTCGGGTCGATGTCACCGAAGGACTCGGCGACCGGCTCGGTGCGCTCCCAACCGATGCGGGAGTCGGCGTACGCCTTCTTCGCGGCCGCCAGGTCGCCCTTACGCACGGCGTCGGTGAAGACCTTCGCCTTCGGCAGGGTCTCGTCGGCCTGCGCCTGGGTGTAGGCGCGGTAGGCGGCGACGGCCTTGTCCAGGCGGGGGTCGCGCTTCGCGGTCTTGCCGCCGCCGGTCACGGTGATCTTCTGACGGATGCCGTCGCCCTTCATGCCGGGCTTGCAGGCGATCTCGTACGACCCGGCCCTCACCTCGGCGGTGAGCCTCTGCTTCGTGCCCGGGCCGATGTTCTCGCGCTCGCTGACGATGCGGTCGTCGGGGAAGAGGATGTAGACCTCGGTGACCTTGGAGCCCTTGTTCTCGATCGCCAGCTCGACGTGCCCGGCGGACAGCTCCTTCTTGGAGACCTCGCACTTGTCGTCGGTGGCGGTCACGCTGACGCTGTTCGCGCCGCCCTTCGCGTCGCTCTTCTCCGTGCAGCCCGTGACGGCGGTCAGGGCCGCCGCGGTGGCGACGGCGGTGACGACGGACAGGCGGGCAGGTCGCACGGGTCGCATAGAGGGCTCCAAGACGGGTCACTGACAGACATCGAGCCCCACCGCATCCCAGTGAGGCGGACCTAACTTAACCGACCCTTACCTCGGAGATACCCACCCGTTCCGTGATTCCGCTCTCATGCGGGGCCAGACCTGCCCGGCGCGGAGCGACGACCGGGGCACCGGTGCGCGGATGCGGGAAGACCTCCACCGGCTGCCGGTACACCTCCGAGAGCAGTTCCTCCTCGAATACGTCACCGGGAGCGCCCTCCGCGGCGAGGACCCCGCCCCGCAGCACCGCGACCCGGTCCGCGTACGCCGCCGCGAGCCCCAGGTCGTGCAGCACCACCACGACCGCGTCACCGGCGGCGGCCCGCTCCCGGCAGATCCCGAGGACCAGCTCCTGGTGGCGCAGGTCGAGCGCGGCGGTCGGCTCGTCGAGCAGCAGCAGCGGGGCGCGCTGGGCGAGGACGCGGGCCAGCGCGACCCGCGCCCGCTCGCCGCCGCTGAGCGCCGAGAAGGGCCGCCCGGCGAACTCGCCCACCTCCGTGGCCGCCATCGCCTCGCGCACCACCCGGTCGTCGTCGTCCGCCAGACGCGTCCCGGCCCACGGCGCCCGGCCCATCCGTACGACGTCCTCCACCACGAAGGGGAAGGACAGCGCGGCGGACTGCGGCAGCACCGCCCGGCGCAGGGCGAGTTCGGGCGCGGACCAGTCGGCCGCCGGGCGCCCGCCGACGCGCACGACCCCAGCGTCGGCGGGCAGATCCGCGGCGAGCGCGGCGAGCAGCGTCGATTTCCCCGCTCCGTTGGGCCCCACCAGAGCCAGCACCTCACCCGCGCGGGCGGCCACCGACACCCCGGCGAGGACCTCGCGCCCGCCGAGCCGCACCCGCACCTCCTCGGCCTCGGCGAGCACGTCACCGGCCGCGCCCCGCTCCGGCAGCACACGCTCGCGCCCCGCGAAAAGCCTCCTGCCCAGCCGCCCGATCACGCCCAACCCCCTTGCCTGCGCCGGGTCCTGCGCAGCAGCCAGAAGAAGAACGGGCTGCCGAAGAGTGCGGTGAGCACCCCCAGCGGCAGCTCGGCGGGCGCCGCCGTCGTGCGCGCCGCCAGGTCGGCCGCCACCAGCACAAGCGCCCCGCCGAGCGCGCTGCCGGGGACCAGGAAGCGGTGCCCGGGACCCGCGGCCATCCGCAGCAGATGCGGCACGAGCAGCCCCACGAAGGTGACGATCCCGGCGACGGCCACGGCGGCCGCGGTCAGCAGCGCCACGACCAGTACCAGCATGAGGCGCAGCCGCTCCACGTCCACGCCCAGATGCCGGGCGGGCCGCTCGCCGAGCGCGAGCAGGTCCAGCTTCCGCGCGGAGAAGGGCGCGACGGCGAGGCCGAGCAGCGCGCACGGCAGCACGGCGAGCACCTTCGGCCAGGTCGCCTGCGCGAGCGAGCCCAGCTGCCAGAAGGTGATCTGGCTGAGCTGCGCGTTGTCGGCGAAGAAGAGGCACAGACCGATCAGCGCCCCCGCGAAGGCGTTCACGGCGATGCCGGTGAGGATCAGCGTGACGACCTCCGTACGGCCGCCCTCGCGCGACATCACGTACACGAGCAGGACGGTCGCGAGCCCGGCGACGAACGCGCAGACGGTGACGGTCCAGTTCCCGAGGAAGCTCAGGCCGAGCGCGATGGAGGCGACCGCGCCGACCGCCGCGCCCGAGGAGATCCCGATGACGCCGGGCTCGGCGAGCGGATTGCCGAACACGCCCTGCATCAGCGCGCCCGCGCACCCCAGCGAGGCGCCGACGAGCAGCGCGAGCACCACACGCGGCAGCCGCACGTTCCACAGCACGCTCTCGCCGACCCGGTCGAGCGGGGCCCCGCCGAGCCCGGTCCGGTGCTGGACCGAGGCGATGACGTCCCCGAGGGGAATGCCGTACGCGCCGATGCCCGCCGAGAGCAGACAGAGCAATACGAGTACGGCGACGAGCCCGACGGTCAGCGGGAGGGTCGCGCCGCGCCGGGTGCGGGGCGTCTCTTCGGCGTCCACCGAGGCGGCCCGGCCCCCGGGTTGTTCGGTCAGCAGGCTCACTCGGTGTCCCCATGAAGCTGCTCCACCAGGGACGTGAGTACCTGGTCGGTGCGCGGCCCGTAGTTGAGGAGCACGCCGTCGTCGACGGAGACGACGCGGCGGTCCAGACCGGCCGGGGTCTCGGCGACGCCCGGGACCTTCAGCAGCCCGTCGACGCCGTCCACCGACTCCAGGCCCTTCGTCATCACGAGGATCGCGTCGGGCGCGGCCTTGGCCAGCGCCTCGCTGGTGATCGCCGTGAAGTCCTTCGTCAGCCCCGACTCCTTGCCCGCGTCGACCGCGCCCGCCGCTTCCAGGAGTGAACTGGCCCCGGACTCACGGCCGCCGAGCAGATAGACGGAGGCGGAGCCGCGCAGGTAGAGGAAGGCGACCCGCGGCTTCCTCGTGTTCTTCGCGCTTTTCGCGCGTGCCCCGGCGGGGACGCCCTTGCGCGCCGCCGCGATCCGCTTCTCCGTACGTTCCGTCAGCTCGGCGCCCGCCTTCTCGGCCCCCAGCGCCTTGGCCACCGCCTCGATCCGGGGGCCCACGTCCTCCAGGCCCTTCGCCGGGTCGAACACGACGAGGGGGACGCCCGCGTCGCGGATCTGGTCGATGGCCTCGGCGGGTCCTGTGGTGGTGTCGGCGAGGACGACGGTCGGCCTGAGCGAGAGGACGCTCTCCGCCGAGACGTCGTGCGCACGTGTCACCACCGGCAGCCTCTTCGCCTGTTCGAAGGTGGCGGTGATGTCGCGGGCGACGACGCGCTCGCCGAGGCCGAGGGTGAAGACGATCTCGTTGAGGCTGCCGGTGAGCGGCACGATGCGGCTGGTGTCCTTCACCGTCACCTTGTGGCCGTCGGCCGAGGTGACGGTGGCGGGGAGTCTCGCCTCGGGAGGTGTCTTCAGCGCCTCCACGCGGTCGGGCGCGGCGGCGTGCGCCTGTGCCTTCCGGGGCTGCGCGTCGGTGCCGCCGCCGGGGGTCCCGCACCCGGTCAGGCCGAGGGCGAGCGCGGCGGCCCAGACGCCGGTGATACGGAGTGAGCGCGGCATACGCACCGAAATCCACCGTCCTGTCGTGCTGTTGAGGCTTTGTAGTTTAGGTTAGCCTTACCTTATTAGCCAGAGCTGGAGGGGGTCTCCCCATGCCGTCATCCCTGTGGCCGGCGCGAAGGCGTGCCCTCGCCACCCGCGCCGGAACGGTGGCCGTACTCACCACGCTCGTCGGGGTGCTGCTCCCGGCCGCCGCCGCGCACGCCGAGGACCGCACGGTCCGGGGCGGACGGCTCGACTGGGGTATCAAGTCCTCCTTCCAGAGCTACGTCACCGGACCCATCGCCCGGGGCGGATCGACGCTCCAGGGCGGGGCGGCGACGGTCGGCGGCAGCCAGTTCCGCTTCCACTCGGCTGAGGGCACGTACGACCCGGACAGCGGGAACTTCAACGCGGGGTTCTCCGGGGGCGTGCGGTTCACCGGACACAAGAAGGGTGGCGCGTACGAACTCGACCTGACGATCAGCCGCCCCACGGTGAAGGTCACGGGCGGTTCCGGCACGCTCTACGCCGACATGGTCAGCAAGCGGAAGGGCAGTGGCGAGGTCGCATCAGCCGCGCAGGTGCCGCTCGCCTCGCTCGATGTCAGCGGCATCGACATGACGGGCGGCACCGGCCCCATCGCCCTCAACAACCTTCCCGCGAAGCTCACTTCGCAGGGCGCGAAGGCCTTCGCCGGGTACTACGCGGCGGGTACCGCGCTCGACCCGGTGAGCCTGTCGACGGACCTCGCCGCGAAGTCCGGGTCCGGGGCGCCGGGCGAGCCCTCACCGAAGCGCTCGGAGCGGTCGGCGCCGTCCGGTGGGAAGACGGAGGCGGGCCGCATCGAGGACGCCGCCGTCGACTGGGGCGTGCGCCGCACCTTCCGCGAGTACGTCACCGGCTCCATCGCCAAGGGCCGCTGGAAGCTGACCGGCGGCGCCAAGGACGGGGGTGCGCTCTTCCGCTTCCCCCAGGGCGAGGGCTCGTACGACGCGAAGAAGCAGAAGCTGGACGCGGACTTCGCCGGGGCCGTCCGCTTCACCGGGAAGCACGGCCTCGACCTCGCGCTGAGCAAGGTGGCCGTGGAGGTGAAGGACGGCAAGGGCACGCTCTCGGCAGACGTCGACAGCAAGGGCGACCGGGGCGCCACCTTGCGGAACGCCCCTCTCATCACCTTTCCTGCCCCGGAGAGGCAGTTGAAGCCGAAGGGCGGTCTCGTCTCACTGACCGAGGTGCCTACGAAGCTCACCGCCGACGGTGCCAAGGCCTTCGGCGGTATGTACAAGGCGGGCTCCGCCATGGACCCGCTCTCCCTGGCCGTGGCGGTCGACGCCGACGCGAAGCTGCCCGCGCTGCCGGACCTCGGCTCATCGCCCGCCCCGCAGTCCGAGCGGGCCGCGCGGGCCGGGGGCTCCGAGCGCTCCGAGCGGAAGACGGAGAAGGCGGTGAACGCCTCCCCGGCCTCTTCCGACTCCTCGAACGCCGTGCCGATCGGCGTGGGCGCGGGCGTGGCGGTGCTGCTCGCGGCGGCGGTCGGCTTCGGCGTCGTACGCAAGAGGCGCGGGGCGGACGCCCCTGAGGCCTCCGGCACCTCGGACTCCTGACGTCTTTCTTTCTCCCTCACCCCTCACACCCCTCTCTCCCAAGGAGAAACCTGATCATGGCCGCTACCCCTCGCCCCATAACCCTCGCGGCAGCCGTCGCCACCGTCGTCACGCTCGGCGCGACCGCCCTCGCCCTCCCGGCGACGGCCGCCGACAGCGGGGCGGCGGCACCGCCCAGGCTGGAGCTGAAGGACGGAACGCTGGACTGGGGCGTGAAGGAGAGCTTCCGTAAGTACGTCACGGGCATCGCCATGGGCAAGATCGAGGCGACGGGCGGCGCCAAGCAGGCGCCGGGCAACGGGGTGTTCACCTACACCGGCGGCACAGGGGCGTACGACACCGGCACCCACGCTACCGAGACCGCGTTCAAGGGCCGCGTCCGCTTCGTCTCCACCGCCCACCGCTTCGACATCAGGATCGCCGACGTGAAGGTGCGCACCGGGGGCGACGCCGGCGCCATCCAGGCCGACGTCACCCTCAACGGCGCCACCCAGAACGACATCGACCTCGCCCGTCTCGACATGACCGGGATCAGGCCCGGCCAGGGCGAGGGCGGCGCGATGGTCCTCAAGGACATCCCGGCGACGCTGACGGCGGCCGGCGCCAAGGCGTTCAACGACATGTACAAGGAAGGCGACAAGCTCGACCCGGCCACGCTCACGGTGAAGGCGGGCGCCCCGCTCCCCGAGAAGCCGACCGACAAGCCGACCGAGAAGCCCACGGAAAAGCCCACCGACAAGCCGACCGAGAAGCCCACCAAGACCCCGAAGCCGACCGCCACGCCCACCGGCACGCCGGGCACGCCCGGACCGGGGCAGGTCGCGGGCGAAGCCGTCGACGGCAGGCTCTCCTGGGGCTTGAAGAAGAGCTTCCGCGCCTATATCTCCAGCGGCGGCAAAGTGACCGTCGCGGGCGGCGCCAAGAAGGTCCCCGGTGGTTACACCTTCCCCCACGCCAAGGCGGATGTGGACTCCGACGCCAAGAAGATCGAAGCCTCCTTCGGCGGCAGCGTCCGCTTCGCGTACAAGGCACACGGCATCGACATGAGGTTCAGCGACTTCAAGGTGCGGGCGAACGGTGCCAAGGGCACCCTCCTCGTCGACGTCACCACGCCCAAGGGCACCAACAACAACGTGAAGTTCGCGACCCTCGACCTCTCCAAGGCCTCGTACAAGGCCAAGAACGATGTCGTGCGCCTCGACAAGGTCCCCGCGGCCTTCACGGCGGCCGGCGCGAAGCAGTTCGCCAACGGCGCGGTCGGCTCCATCTACAAGCCGGGCCAGAAGCTCGACCCGGTGACGGTCGCCCTGTCCTTCTCCGAGGGCGCGGAACTTCCCTCCGGGGGCGGCCAGTTCAGCGATGGGGCGGGGGGCGGCACCGGTGCCGCCGGGTCCGGTTCCGTGGGCGGCGGCTCGGTCGGCGGTGCGCTCGGCGACGCCGGCTCGCTGGCGGCCACCGGCGCCGATGCCCCCTCGGCCGCGCTGCTCGGCGTGGCAGGCGCGGCCGTGGCGGCGGGCGCGGGAGCGGTGTACACCGCACGGCGCACGCGGGGCACCGGAGCGGTGTGATGCTTCAATGCCGGGGTGACTGAACCACTCGGCGCGGCAGGCGCATTCGAGGTATCCGGCCCGTACGGCCACGACGGGTCCGGGCCCTTCGACGTCGTACGTGTCTTCTGCGGGCCCGACGGCCGGCACGGCAACGAACTCGGTGTCGTGCGCGACGGGGGCCGTATGCGCGCGCGGCAGGACCGGCAGGCTCTCGCGGCGAAGCTCGGCTTCAGCGAGACGGTGTTCGTCGACGACCCCGAGCGGGGCGTCATCGACATCTACACCCCGACGCTGCGCCTCCCCTTCGCCGGGCACCCCTGCGTCGGCACGGCCTGGCTGCTCGACGTGCCGGAACTGGTCACGCCCGCCGGGGTGGTCCGGGCCCGCCACGACGGCGAGTTCAGCTGGATCACGGCGTACGCGCGGTGGGCGCAGCCGAGGACGCTGCGGCGGTACGGGACGGCGGCGGAGGTGGACGCCCTCGACGTGCCGCCGCCGGGGGAGTGGATCTACGCCTGGGCGTGGGAGGACGAGGCCGCGGGGCGGATCCGGGCGAGGGCGTTCCCCGGCCGGGACGACGGCATCACCGAGGACGAGGCGACGGGCGCGGCGGCACTGCTGCTCAGCCACGAACTGGGCCGCGCCCTCAACATCACGCAGGGCCGCGGCTCACAGATCCTGACGGCGCCGGGCCCGGGCGGCGCGATCGAGGTGGGCGGGAGGGTACGGCTCGCTCACGCGCTCAGCGGGAACTCCTGCCCGAGCTCCTGAAAGACGGCCGTATTCAAAGCGAAAGCGCGCTTGCACTCGTCCACGATCCGCTTGCGCTCCAGCTCGTCCGTGACGACCGCGTCGATGCCGTCGAGCAGTTCGCGGTACCCCCGCTTGAAGGCGGCCGGGTTCGGGATCTCCTCGAACACGTAGAACCGCACGCCATCGCCCTTGCGTGCGAAGCCCCAGGTCAGCTCGGCCTTGCCGCGGATGATCTGGCCACCGGAGAGGTCGCCGAGGTAGCGGGTGTAGTGGTGGGCGACATAGCCGCCGGGCCAGGTGCGCGCGCACTCCTCGACCCGTGCCGCGTACGCCGCCGTGGCGGGCAGCGGGGTGAGGCCCGCGCGCCAGTCGGCGCCCCGCAGGTGGGCGAGGTCGCGCTCCAGCTCGCGCACGCGCAGCAGTTCGGGCTGGATGAACGGTCCCGCGACCGGATCGGCGGCCAGCGCCTCGGCTCCGTCCTCCAGGGCGCGGTAGACGAACCACAGCTGTTCCGTGTAGCGCGTGTAGGCGTCGACGCCGAGCTTGCCGCCGAGCAGGTCGCTCATGAAGGTCGAGGTCTCGGCCTCGGTGTGCTGCTCGTGCGACGCGGTGCGGATGACCGTCGAGAACGGCGTGCGCGGCGTGTCCATGCGGGGCCTCCAGGGGGAGCCGGGGGGACGGGACGGCGGGAACCAGTGCGACCGTGTGGAGATCATGGCAACTTAGGCTTACCTAAGTCAACTGGTTCCCGACGCCCTGTCGGTAAAAACGCTACCCGTTCCCGGATCAAGCAACCATCGCTGGAACCCCCGCCGGACCTCAGGGCAGCGTGAGGATCTCCGCCCCGGTCTCCGTCACCACCAGAGTGTGCTCGAACTGCGCGGTCCGCTTCCGGTCCTTGGTGACGACGGTCCAGCCGTCCTCCCACATGTCGTACTCGTGCGTGCCGAGCGTCAGCATCGGCTCGATCGTGAACGTCATGCCGGGCTGGATGGTGGTCGTCGCGTGCGGGCTGTCGTAGTGGGGGACGATCAGGCCCGAGTGGAAGGACGTGTTGATGCCGTGACCGGTGAAGTCACGCACGACGCCGTAGCCGAAGCGCTTGGCGTACGACTCGATGACGCGGCCGATGATGTTGATCTGGCGGCCGGGCTTGACGGCCTTGATGGCGCGGTTGAGCGATTCGCGGGTCCGCTCGACGAGCAGCTTGGACTCCTCGTCGACGTCGCCGACGAGGTAGGTGGCGTTGTTGTCGCCGTGCACGCCGCCGATGTACGCCGTGACGTCGAGGTTGATGATGTCGCCGTCGTTCAGGACGGTGGAGTCCGGGATCCCGTGGCAGATGACCTCGTTGACCGAGCTGCACAGCGACTTCGGGAAGCCGCGGTAGCCCAGCGTGGAGGGGTAGGCGCCGTGGTCGCACATGTACTCGTGCGCGACGCGGTCCAGCTCATCGGTGGTCACACCGGGCGCGATGTGCTTCGCGGCCTCTTCCATGGCGCGGGCGGCGATGCGGCCCGCGGTGCGCATCAGCTCGATGGTCTCGGGGGTCTGCACCTCCGGCCCCGTATACGGGGTGGGGGCGGGTTTCCCCACGTACTCCGGGCGCCGGATGTTGCCGGGTACGGAACGGACGGGGGAGAGCTCCCCTGGGACGAGCAGTGACTGGCCAGACATGCCAGCGAGTCTAGCCAGCCGTCTCGGGGCACCATGGCGTCAGGAATGAGAGGAGCGGGAGATGGCACTGTTCAAGAAGCGGACGGCCGGCAAGCCGGGGGAGTGGTACTACTGCCTGGAGCACCAGAAGGTGGAGGAGGGCCCCGACTGTCCCGGCAAGGACCGGATGGGCCCCTACGCCTCGCGGGTGGAGGCGGAGCAGGCGATGAGGACGGCCGCGGAGCGGAATCTCCAGTGGGAGAACGACCCCCGGTGGCATGACTCGGTCACCCGGAGCGACGAGGAGTAGGCGTCCGGGGCCTGCCGGGCTCGGCGGGCAGGCCGCGACGCGGGCGGCGGCGTCGCGGCCCGCGTCAGCCCGGCATCAGCAGGAGCGGGCAGCATCTGGCGCCGCCACGCCCGCGTCCGCGGTGGGCCGGGCCCACCGAGCCCGGCCCACCGCGCGGGCTCGATCCCCCAGGGATGGAGAGCTCCATGCTGAGGTTCCGTTTATCCCGTCCGCACCCGGCCGCCCCGACCCACGCCCCGACCCACGCCCCGGCCCTCGTCACGAGCCGTGCCCCGGCCCTTGTCCCGATGTTCGTCCTGGCCCTCGTCCTGGCGCTGGCCTCGGCCCTGCTGCCGTTCGGCGGCCGGTCGGCCGAGGCCGCGGCCGCCGCTTTGAGCCAGCGGATCAACATCGCCGCGACCCACACCGGCATGTGCCTGGAGGTCGCCACCCAGGAGAGCGGCGAGCGCGTCAAGCAGCGGCGCTGCGCCGGGCGTGAGGGGGCGCTGTGGTACTTGAAGGAGTCCTCCGCCCACAGCGGGGCGGTGCACATCGTCAGCGGCCTCAGCGGCAAGTGCATGGCGGTGGAGAACTCCAGCGCCGACAGCGGCGCCGCGATCGTGCAGGCGGACTGCGGTGACCGGCCCGGCATGAGCTTCCTGTTCGAGAACCACGGCGACGCCGCGCTGATCCAGCCGATGACGGCGAGCCCGCGCAAGTGCCTGGAGGTCACCGGCTCCGCCACCGCGGACGGCACGGCGCTGCGCCAGTGGACCTGTGACAAGCAGCCGGGCGCGAACTTCACGCAGGGCACCTTCCGAGGCCTCCAGGAGGGCTGGGTCAAGCTCCGCCCGGCCGGCGCGCCCGACAAGTGCCTGACGGAGGGGCGCGCCGGCATCCTGAGCGTCCCGGTCGCCGTACAGCGCTCGTGCGGGCAGGCCACGACGCCGCGCACCTATCTGATCCCCCAGGGCAACGGCCTTTTCAAGATCCAGTGGCACAGCACGCAGGCGGGGATCCGCTGCCTCATGGTGTTCCCCATCAGCACGGTGCCCGACTTGCTGGAGACCACGACCGACTGCGCGGGGGCCAACGCCTTCTACATCGAAGCGGTCGAGACGCCGGTGCCCAACACCTATCGGATCCACACGCTCTACACACCCGAACGGAAGTTCTGCGTGGGCATCACCAACAGCGCCACGACCGAGGGTGCCGCGGCCAAACAGGAACCGTGCACCGCCGACCGCACGGACCAGGTCTTCTTCATAGACGCGGAGTGACACGAGCCGCGAACTGGGCGCCCCGGGCACCGGGCCCGGCCCGGGCTCACGGGGTGGACGGCTCCGTGAGGGTCCGCTCGCGGCGGAGTTTCGCGTCGGCGTCCGTCCGGGCGTCGTACGAGATGAGCCTAGGCAGCACCGCCGCGAGGACGGCGACCGACGCCACGCAGGCGAGGCCTCCGGACCAGATGGCGGACCGCGTCCCGGTCCAGCCCGCCGCCGCGCCCGCGCGGACCTGACCCAGCTGCGGCCCGACGCTGTAGGACAGGACCTCGATCCCCGCGAGCCGCCCCCGCAGCTCGTCGGGGATCGTCTGGTTCCAGATGGTGGAGCGGCCGAGCCCGCTCAGCATGTCCCCCGCGCCCGCGAGCGCCAGGCACCCCAGCACCACCCACACGTTCGAGAACCAGCCCGCCGCCGTGATCGCGAGCCCCCACCCGGCCGCCCCGAACACCACGAGCAGCCCGTGCCGCCGCACCCGCGACGTCCACCCACTGGTGAGGCTCAGCAGCAGCGAGCCGACCGCCCCCGCCGCGTACATCAGACCGAGCGCCCACTGTGCGTCCAGCTCGTCCGCGAGGAACGGGAAGACCGTGTTCGGGAAGGCGAAGAACATCGCCGCCATGTCGATGGCGTACGTCCCCAGCAGGACCGGCCGCGACCACGCGTACCGCGCGCCCTCCGCGAGGCCCTTCAGCGACGGCTTCCGCGCGTCGTGCGCGGCGGGCGCGGGCGAGAGCCGGGTGCACAGCAGGACCGAGACGGCGAAGCCGACGACCGTCACCGCGTACGCGGACGCGTGCCCGGCGTAGGCGACGACCAGGCCCGCGAGGGAGGGGCCCGCGATCGCGCCCACGTTCCAGCGGAACGAGTTCAGCGCGGCGGCGGCCGTCAGCTGCTCGTGCGGCACGATCCGCGCGAGCAGCGAGTCGAGCGCGGGCCGCTGGAGCCCGGACAGCGCCGCGACGCCCGCCGCCACGACGTACAGCGGCCACAGCAGCGGCGCCGGCAGCAGCGCGTTGACCAGGAGGATCACGGCCAGCAGGCCCAGCGCCGCCTCGGTCAGGAGGATCACCTTGCGCCGGTCCACGGCGTCGGCGAGCGCCCCGCCGTACAGCCCGAAGACGATCAGCGGCACCAGCTCGACCGCCCCCATCGCTCCGACGGCGACCGGCGAGTCCGTCAGCTCCTTGATCTGCAACGGCAGGGCGACCAGCGCCATGAAGGTGCCGAAGTTCGTGACGAGCCCCTGCACCCACAGCAGCCGGAAGTCCCGGGTGGAGCGCCAGGGTGAGAGGTCGGGCAGTATCGCGGAGAGAGGCACGAGAAGCCATGCTCAGCGGCGAGCGGCGCCCCGGGCAACCGATTTACCGGACGACGGAACCGCCCGCGCTCACCACCGCGTCGGCGGCGGCGACGTCAACTGGTCGGCGAGGCGCGAGAGGCGGTCGCGGAAGCGCCGGCGGCCCCGCGCCACCGGCAGTGCGTTCTCCCCGGCCGCCGCGCTCACCAAGTGCTGCACGGTGTCCAGGTCGAGATCGGCGCCCGTGGAACCCTCCGGCCCGCCCGCTGCCCCGGGGACGGCCAGCGCCTCGTGCGCCAGGGCGCTCAGGTCCCGGTCCCCGGAGCCGAGCGCGAGCACGGTCGCCCCCGCCCGCCGCGCGTCGTGCACACGTGTGAGCAACTCCGCGTCCGGTGCGTCCGGCGCCACGACCAGCAGCGTCTCGCCGCGCCGCGCGGCCTCGATCCGGCCGAGCCCGGCCGACAGATGCGCGGGATCCGAGCCGAGCACCCGGTGGCGTACGAGCGTCGGCGTCAGCTCGGGCGTGCCCGACCAGGCCGCCTCGTCCACCAGGTGCGCGGCCAGGTGCCAGGGTTCGTACGCCCGCGTGCCCACCAGGAGCAGCCCGCCGCCGTGCGGCACCACGGACGAGCGCAGCGTCCCCGCGAAGCGGCGCGTGGCGCCGAGCCACTCCGTCCCCGCGAGCACCTCGCGCAGCAGCGCGACCCGTACGGCGTCCATGGCGTCGCATCCTGCCCGAACGGGCCAGTCGTGACCCGGAGTTCACCGGGAATTCCCCCGGGGTGGGGAAAAGCGGTGGATGACTTATGAGACGTCTGTTCCCTTCCGCGCCGGCCGCGAGGGATACGCGAGCTTCCGCATACCGGCGGTCGTCACCACCACCTCCGGCACCGTCCTCGCGTTCTGCGAGGGCCGTGTCGGCTCCTCGGAGGACTTCGGCAACATCGACATCGTCCTCAAGCGCTCCGCCGACGGCGGCCGCACCTGGGGCCCCCTCCAGGCCGTCGGCAAGAACGGCGCCGACCTCGCGGGCAACCCCGCCCCCGTCGTCCTGGCCACCGGCCGCATCCTGCTCGTCCACGTCAGGAACGCCGCCGCGGCCACCGAGGACGCCATCCGCCGCGGCAAGGTCTCCGCGGCCGCCGGACGGCGCGTCTGGGTGCAGCACAGCGACGACGACGGCCTCACCTGGTCCGCCCCGCGCGAGATCACCGCCCAGGTGAAGAGGGCGAGCTGGCGCTGGTACGCGACCACGCCCGGACACGCCATCCAGCTGACCGGCGGCCGCGTCGTCGTCCCCGCCAACCACTCCCTGCCCCCGACCGGCACGGACAACGGCACCGAGGGCAAGTACAACGGCGGTCACTGCCTGCTCAGCGACGACTCCGGCGCCACCTGGCGCATCGGCTACATCGACGACAACACCAACGGCTACATCAACGTCAACGAGACCACCGCCGCCGAACTCCCCGACGGCCGCCTGTACTTCAACACCCGCAACGACTCCCCGGCCCCCGGCAACCGCGCCGACGCCCACTCCCGCGACGGCGGCCGCAGCCTCGTCAAACCCTTCCGCCCGCAGGCGTCCCTCACCGGCCCCGTCGTCGAGGGCAGCGTCCTCCAGCTGCGCGACCCCGACGTGCTCCTCTTCTCCGGTCCCGCCGACCCCGGATTCCGCGCCCTGATGACCGTGCGCCGCTCCACCGACGGCGGCACCACCTGGGAGGCCGCCCACACCGTCGACGGCCTCCCGGCGGCCTACTCCGATCTCGTACGCCTCGACGAGCGGTGCGTCGGGCTGCTCTACGAGACGGGGGACTTCAGCGCGTACGAGACGATCACGTTCCGGCGGATCCCGGTGTCCGAACTGGTGAACTCACCTGACCGCCTGTGACCGGTGAGTAGGGTCAGCCCATGACCTCTACAGACAGTGCGCAGAACGCCCCCGCCAAGGCCCCGGCCAAGGACCCCTGGGAGCTGCCCGACGTGTCCGGGCTCGTCGTCGGCGTCCTCGGCGGCACCGGCGACCAGGGACGCGGCCTCGCCTACCGCCTCGCCCGCGCGGGCCAGAAGGTGATCATCGGCTCCCGCGCGGCCGAGCGGGCGCGGGCCGCCGCCGACGATCTTGGCCTCGGCGTCGAGGGCGCCGAGAACGCGGAGTGCGCGCGGCGCAGCGACATCGTGATCGTCGCCGTGCCGTGGGACGGCCACGGCAAGACCCTCGAAGCCCTGCGCGAGGAACTGAGCGGCAAGCTCGTCATCGACTGCGTCAACCCGCTCGGCTTCGACAAGAAGGGCGCCTACGCCCTCAAGCCCGAGGAGGGCAGCGCCGCCGAGCAGGCCGCCGCCCTCCTGCCGGACTCCCGCGTCACCGCCGCCTTCCACCACCTGTCGGCCGTGCTGCTCCAGGACCCCGCCATCGAGGAGATCGACACCGACGTCATGGTCCTCGGCGAGAGCCGCGCCGACACGGACGTGGTGCAGGCGCTCGCCGCCCGCGTCCCCGGCATGCGCGGCGTCTTCGCCGGACGCCTGCGCAACGCCCACCAGGTCGAGTCCCTGGTCGCCAACCTGATCTCCGTCAACCGCCGCTACAAGGCGCACGCGGGGCTGCGGGTCACCGACGTGTAGGGCGCGGGCGGGCATGGGGGACACTGGACGGGCACGTCACCGACGCGTCGCCGACGCATCACCCGCTTCATCCCGACAGGAGCCGACCCCCATGCCCCGCCTCGCTCTGTACGCCCTCGTGGTCTGCGCGCTCGCCGTCGTCGCCGCCGTGCTCTCCTTCACGCAGGGCAGCTGGCTCGGCGTCGTATGGGTGCTGCTCGCGGGCCTCTCGTCGAACATGGCGTGGTTCTACCTGCGGCGCGCGAAGCTCCGGCGGGACGCGGCCCACGCCGCCGGATCTACGGACTGACCGGCCGCGGGACGTCCTGCGTGCCCTCCCAGAAGCGGTACAGCTCCTGGCCCCAGTAGGTGTCCCAGTCGTTGACGCCGAGACCGCGCAGGACCGCGTCGACCGCGTCGAAGAACGTGTGGTTGACCTCCGGGATCCAGAGCACGGCGAAGACCGCGAGCAGCCCGAACGGCGCGAACGGCTCCACCTGGCGGCGGATCCCGTGCGACAGCCAGGGCTCGATCACGCCGTAGCCGTCCAGGCCCGGGATCGGCAAAAAGTTCAGGATCGCCGCCGTCACCTGGAGCAGGGCGAGGAACGCGAGCGCGTAGCGGAACGCGTCCGGCACGCCGTCGAGGGCGTCCAGCCAGAACGGCGCCGTGCAGACCACCGCGAACAGCGCGTTCGTCAGTGGGCCCGCCGCCGAGATCAGGCTGTGCCGCCAGCGGCCCCGGATCCGGCCCCGCTCGATGAAGACCGCGCCGCCCGGCAGGCCGATCCCGCCCATGATCACGAACAGCACGGGCAGCACGACGCTGAGCAGTGCGTGCGTGTACTTGAGCGGGTTCAGCGTCAAGTAGCCCTTCGCGCCGATCGAGATGTCGCCGCCGTGCAGGGCCGTGCGCGCGTGCGCGTACTCGTGCAGGCAGAGCGAGACGATCCAGGCGGCCGTCACGAACAGGAACACGGCGAGCCCGGGGAAGCTCGCGAAGCCGGTCCAGGTGGCCCAGCCGGATACCGCCGTGACGGCGGCGATCCCGAGGAAGACGGGACTGATCCGCCGGTCGCTGCTGCGGAGTTGCGCGGTGGTCATGGGGCGGGGCTCCTGGGGTCTCGTACGGGGAACGTGCCCAGACCGTAGCGGTCGTATGCCGGAAACGTCCGACGTGGGCCCGCCGGTTTTGGGGTGGTTCGGGGAGCGGCGCCGTGAACGCGGCGCGGCGTCCGCGGCACAAGCAGGGACAATGGGCCGGTGCGTTACCGCGTCCTTGGCCCGACCCGGGCCGCCCGCCCCGACGGAACCCCCGTCCCGGTGGGCGGCGCGCGCCTGCGCGCCCTGCTGGCGGCACTCGCCCTCCGCGCGGGACGCGCGGTACCCGTACCCGCCCTGGTCGACGACGTATGGGGCGCCGAACCGCCCGCCGACGCCGCCGGTGCCCTCCAGGCCCTGGTCGGCCGGCTCCGCAGAGCCCTCGGCGCGGACGCCGTCGTCTCGGCGGACGGCGGCTACCGGCTGGACGCGAGCCCCGACGACGTGGACCTGTTCCGCTTCGACCGGCTGACCGGCGAGGGCGGCCGCGTCCTCGCCGACGGCGACCCGGCCAAGGCGGCCGCCCTGCTCGACGACGCGCTCGCCCTGTGGCGCGGCGAAGCCCTCGCCGACCTGCCGGGCCGCACCGCGGACGCCGCCCGCTGGCAGGCCCGCCGCCACGACGCCCGCCGCGCCAGGCTCACCGCGGCCCTCGCCCTCGGCCAGGCGGAACAGGCCCTGCCCGAACTCACCGCGCTCTGCGGCACCCACCCCCTCGACGAACCGCTCCAGGCCCTGCGCCTGCGCGCGTTGCGGGACGCCGGCCGCCCGGCGGAGGCACTCGCCGCCTACGAAGGCGTACGACGCGGGATCGCGGACCGGCTCGGGGTCGACCCGGGGGCCGAACTTCGCGCCCTGCACGAGGAGTTGCTGCGCGTGCCACCACCGGCCGAGCCGGTACCGCCACCGGCCGGACCCGTGGCGCCGCCGGCCCGACCCGCGCCGCGCGTGCCCGGCAACCTCCGCGCCCGCCTCACCTCCTTCGTCGGACGCGAGGCCGACATCGAGGCCCTGCGGGGCGACCTCGCGCGGGCCCGGCTCGTCACGCTGCTCGGACCCGGCGGCGCCGGCAAGACACGCCTCTCGCAGGAGGCCGCCGAGAGCGTCGGCACGGGCTTCGCGGACGGAGTGTGGCTGGCCGAACTCGCCCCCGTGGAGGACCCCGACGACGTGCCCGAGGCCGTACTCACGGCGCTCGGCGCCCGCGAGACCGTGCTGCGCGGCGCCGGCGCCGAAGAGATGCGCGTCATGTCGGAGCGGCACGGCGAGGACCCCGTCCTCCGTCTCGTCGAGCACTGCGCCGGGCGCCGCATGCTGGTCATCCTCGACAACTGCGAGCACGTCGTGGCGGCCGCGGCCCGCCTCGCCGACGAACTCCTCGCCCGCTGCCCCGGCCTCGCCGTCCTCGCCACCAGCCGTGAACCCCTCGGCATACCGGGCGAGTTGACGCGCCCCGTCGAGCCGCTGCCGGAGCCGGTCGCGGTGCGCCTGCTCGCCGAACGCGGGGCCGCCGCGAGAGCGGGCTTCACCGTCGAGGACGACCCCGCCGCCGCGGCCGAGATCTGCCGGCGCCTCGACGGCCTGCCGCTCGCCATCGAACTGGCCGCGGCCCGCCTGCGGATGCTCACCCCGCGCCAGATAGCCGACCGCCTGGACGACCGCTTCCGGCTGCTCACCAGCGGCGCCCGCACGGTACTGCCCCGCCAGCAGACCCTGCGGGCCGTCGTCGACTGGTCCTGGGACCTGCTCGACGAACCCGAACGCGCCGTCCTGCGGCGGCTCTCCGTCTTCGCGGGCGGCTGCGACCTCGCGGCGGCGGAAGCGGTCTGCGCGGGCGAGGACAGTTCGTACGACGTCGCCGACGTGCTCGGCTCACTCGTCGACAAGTCCCTCGTCGTCGCCGCCCCCTCACCCGTGGCCGGGGCGGGCATGCGCTACCGGCTGCTCGAAACCGTCGCCGAGTACGCGGGCGAACGCCTCGACGAGGCGGGTGACCGGGCCGGCGCCGAGCGCGTGCACCTCGTGCACTACCGCGAGGTCGCGAGGACCACCGACCCCGAACTGCGCGGGCGCGGCCAGCTCGCCGCCGTCGAGCGCCTCGAAGTCGAGTACGAGAACCTGCGCACCGCCCTGCGGCACGCCGTGGCCGCGCGCGACGAGCAGGAAGCGCTCTGCCTGGTCCTGTCCCTGTGCTGGTTCTGGGAGATCCGCGGCCTGCGCCTGGAGACCCGCAACTGGGCCCGCGACGTCATGAGCCTCGGCCCCGACCCCTTCGCCCCGCCCGTCACCCCCGCACCCCCGCTGTACGAGCCGTGCACGGCCGAGCCCCCGCCGATGCGGCCCGAGGTCCTCGCTGAGGCTCGCCGCGGGGTGCGCCTGCTCGACCTCGCCTGCATGGACATGGACATGGACGCGTGGCGCACCGAGGAGGCCGAGGAGCGGCTGCGGGGCATCCGGGCCGCCTACCGCCCCGGCCTGCCGCAGACCTGCCGCACACCGGGCAGCCTCTGGTTCTTCGCCGTGATGCTCGGCGGCGACGCGGAGCTGCTGCGCGCCACCCTCGACGGGACCGTCGACACCTGCCGCGAACTCGGCTACGCCTGGGAACTGGCCTCCGCCCTGCAACTGCGCGCCAACATCCTCATCAACCACACCGACTGGGCGGGCGAGGCACGCGAGGACGCCGACGAGGCGCTGCGGGGCTTCGAAAGGATCGGGGACGCCTGGGGCATCGCGGAGGCGCTCGCCGCGCGCGGCGAGTCACGCGAGCGGCGCGGGGAGTTCTCCCTCGCGGCCGAGGACTTCGAGGCCGCCATCACCTACGCCGAACAGCTCGGCGCCCAGAGCCAGGCGGCCGTGCTCAAGGCCCGCCTCGGCTCGGTCCTCACGGAGTCGCCGGACACCTTCGAGCGGGGAGAGACGATTCTCCGCGACGTCCTGGCGAACAGCGGCCGCGCGCACACGGGGGAGGCCGTGCCCGCCGCCCGGCTCTTCCTCGTCGGCGTGCTCGGCCGCACCGGCCGCGTCGACGAGGGGCACGAGCACATCCGGCGGCTGCGCGAGGAGTTCACCGTGGTGGGCTACACGGTCTTCGACAGCTTCGTACTGGGCCTCCAGGCCTGGCTCGACACCCTGGGCGGCCGGTACGCGCAGGGCGTCACCGTGGCCCGCGCCGCCATCGAGGAGGCCCGTGCCCCGCTGTCGCGGATGATCGCGCCCCAGGGCGTCGCCGTACAGCTGCGGATCGCGGCCCGCGCGCTGGCGGAACTCGACGGCGGCAGCCGCGCGGGGGACGCCGCCCGGCTGCTCGCGGTGGCCGACCGGGAGCAGCCGGCGGGCCACTTCCCGAACGCGACGGAACGGGACATCTCCGAGGGGGCCGCCCGGCTCGCCCGTGCCGCGCTCGGCGCCGAGGCGTACGAGGGCGCGTACGCCGAGGGCGGCGGCCTCACCCTCGACGAGGCCGCCGCCCTGTGCACCGTATGAACCCCGTGCGCCGTAGGAATCCGCTGGTCAGCTCTTGGTGCGGAACTTGTGGATCGCGATCGGTGCCATCACCAGGGTGATCAGCGCCGACCAGCCGACCGTCACCCACACGTCGTGCGCGACGGGGCCGCCGACCATCAGGCCGCGCGCGGAGTCCGCGAGCGAGGAGAGCGGGTTGTAGTCGGTGAAGCCCTGGAGCCAGCCCGGCATGGACTTCGTCGGCGCGAAGATCGACGAGCCGAACTGGAGCGGCATCAGGACCAGGAAGCCCATCGCCTGCACGGACTGGGCGCTCTTCATCGAGACGCCGAGGACCAGGAAGATCCACATGATGGAGGTGCCGAAGAGCGCGGAGAGACCGACGGCGGCGAACAGACCGAGCCAGTTCGTGATGTCGAAGCCCACCAGCACACCGACGACCATCATGATCGTCGTCGCGATGAGGAGCCGCATCAGCTCCACCACGACCTTGGCGAAGAGCACCGAGCCCTGGCCGATCGGCAGGGTCCGGAAGCGGTCCATGATGCCGTTCTGGAAGTCCTGGTTGAAGCCGGTGCCGACAGCCATGGCGATGTTCATGCTCATCATCGCCATCATGCCCGGCACCACGTACTGCACGTACTGATCCTGACCGCCGCCGAGCGCCTGCCCGATCGAGCCGCCGAAGACGTACACGAACAGGAGCGTGAACACGATCGGCATCAGGACCGCGTCGAACATCGACTCCGGGTCCTGGCGGATCCACAGCAGATTGCGGCGGACCAGCGCACTGGTGTGCCGCACATGGCCGCGCAGGCTGATGCGGGCGTCGTCCGTCTGCCCCTTGGCGAGGGGCGGCGTGAGAGTGGTGGTGCTCATACGGCAACCTCCTCGAGTTCGGGGCGGGCGTCCTGCGGGGCGCTGGCCTTCTGGCCGGTGATGGAGAGGAACACCTCGTCCAGGCTGGGCAGTTCGGTGGCTATGGAGCCGATCGTTATGCCCCGTGCGGTGACCGCGCCGACCACGGCCGTCAGCTGTTCGTCGCTGAGGATCGGCACCAGGACCGCGCCCGTCTCGACGTCCACCGTCGAGGTGGCGAGGCCGGTGAGGCCCAGGTCGTCCAGGGCGTTCGCCAGCGGGCGCAGCTCCAGCGGGTCGGCCGGGCGGACCCGCAGCGTGCGGCCGCCGACCTTCGCCTTCAGCTCGTCGATGCCGCCGCTCGCGATGACCTTGCCGCGGTCGATGACGGTCAGCTCGGAGGCCAGCTGCTCGGCCTCCTCCATGTACTGGGTGGTGAGCAGCACGGTGACGCCGTCGCCGACCATCCGCTTGACCTCGGCCCACACCTCGTTACGGGTGCGGGGGTCGAGGCCCGTCGTCGGCTCGTCCAGATAGAGGACGGCCGGGCTGCCGATCATCGACGCCGCCAGGTCGAGGCGGCGGCGCATGCCACCGGAGTACGTCTTCGCCGGGCGGGCGGCCGCCTCGGTGAGGGAGAACCGCTCCAGCAGGCCGTCCGCCCGGGACCTGGCCTCCTTGCGGGTCAGGTCGAGCAGGCGGCCGATCATGTACAGGTTCTCGCGGCCCGAGAGCTTCTCGTCCACCGCGGCGTACTGGCCGGTGAGGCCGATCACGCGGCGGAGCTGGCGGGGCTGGCGGACCACGTCGTACCCGGCGACGAGGGCCGAGCCCGCGTCCGGGGTGACGAGGGTGGACAGGCAGCGTACGAGGGTGGTCTTGCCGGCGCCGTTGGGCCCGAGCACGCCGAGGACGGTGCCTTCGCGTACGTCCAGGTCCACGCCGTCCAGTGCCTTGGTCTCGCCGTAGTGCTTGACCAGTCCCCTTACGGTGACCGCGCTCCCTGCGCCGTCGGGGTTCTTGTTGATTCGCGTCATGGGTACAAGGTGTCAGGTGGCACCGACAAAGCGCCGACATCCCACCGACAGGGCGGTCGCCCCGCCCTGGGCGGGGCGAGAAGAAGCAGCCCGCCGACGGGGGACGGTCGACGGGCTGCCATGGTGCCGCGATGGTTCATACGCCGGGTGAGGCCTACCGGAATACGCCGGGTGAGGCCTACCGAACGGAGTGCTCCTCCGCGGGGAACGCCCCGCCCACCACGTCCTGCGCGAACGCCTTGGCCGCGCCGGCCATCACGCCCCGCAGGTCCGCGTACTGCTTGACGAAGCGGGGCATCTTGCCGCCCGTGAGGCCCAGCATGTCCGTCCAGACGAGGACCTGCGCGTCGCACTCGGCGCCCGCGCCGATCCCGACGGTCGGGATGTGCAGGGAGCGGGTGACCTCGGCGGCCAGATCCGCGGGGACCAGCTCGAGGACCACCGCGAACGCGCCCGCGTCCTGCGCCGCCTTGGCGTCGTTCAGCAGCCGGTGGGCCGCTTCCTCGCCGCGGCCCTGGACGCGGTAGCCCATGGTGTTCACGGACTGCGGGGTCAGGCCGAGGTGGGACATGACGGGGATGCCGGACTGGACGAGCAGTTCGGTCTGGGCGAGCGAGCGTTCGCCGCCCTCCAGCTTGACCGCGCCGACGCCCGCCTCCTTCACCAGGCGGGTCGCCGAGCGCAGTGCCTGCACGGGCCCTTCCTGGTAGGAGCCGAACGGCAGGTCGCCGACGATCAGGGCGCGGCTGGTGCCCCGCACGACCGCGGCGGACAGCATGGTCATCTCGTCGAGGGTGACGGGCACGGTCGTCTCGTACCCGAGGTGGCAATTGCCCGCCGAGTCGCCGACGAGCATGACGGGAATGCCCGCCTCGTCGAAGACGGACGCGGTCATCGCGTCGTAGGCGGTGAGCATCGGCCACTTCTCGCCGCGCTCCTTGGCGGCGGTGATGTCACGCACGGTGATGCGTCGCGTGCCCTTGCCGCCGTACAGCGCCTTGCTGCTGTCGGGGCTTCGCGGGGCGTCGGCGCTCTTCTGGGCAGCCGAGAGCTGCGTCATCGCAACGGCTCCTTCTGTCATCTCGAGGCGCCCTGACGGCGTCCCCGGATCACCTCCATGGTGGCACCACGTGCCGCCTCGGGGCTAGTGCGTCCACGGGTAATCCGTCCGGAGGGGCCCGGCTTCGGTAAAGTCTTTTCAATACGAGACGGTCCCGTATTGAAAAGGCCCTACGCTGGTCCGCATGTCAACCGCCATACCCACCCCACCCCGCATACCGGAAGCCGTGCACCGGCGCCGCTGGGCGATCCTCGGCGTCCTGATGCTGAGCCTGCTGATCGTCGTACTCGACAATTCGATCCTGAACGTCGCCATCAAGACGATCTCCACCCCGGAACCGACCGGACTCGGCGCGACCCAGGGCGAGTTGGAGTGGGCGATCAACTCCTACACCCTCGTCTTCGCGGGCCTGCTCTTCACCGCGGGCCTGCTCGGCGACCGGCTCGGCCGCAAGAAGGTCCTGATCGCGGGGCTCGTCGTCTTCGGCATCGGGTCGGCGCTCGCCGCGCAGTCCGGCTCGCCCGTCCAGCTCATCGTGTTCCGCGCGGTGATGGGCCTCGGCGCGGCCTTCGTGATGCCCGCCACGCTCGCCGTCCTGATGAACGTCTTCGAACGCGAGGAGCAGCCCAAGGCCATCGGCATCTGGGCGGGCGGCGTCGGCCTCGCCATCGCCATCGGCCCGATCACCGGCGGTGTGCTCCTCGACCACTTCTGGTGGGGCTCGGTCTTCCTCATCAACGTACCGATAGTGATCATCGCGGTCGCCCTGATGATCTGGCTCGTGCCCGACTCGCGCGACCCCAGGCCCGGGCGCATCGACCTCGTCGGCGTCGTGCTGTCCGTCGTCGGCCTCGTCCTGCTCGTCTACGGCATCATCAAGGGCGGCCAGCTCGCCGACTTCACCGATCCCGCCGTCCTCGGCACCGTCCTCGCGGGCCTCGCCGTCCTCGTCGCGTTCGTGCTGTACGAGAAGCGCTGCGACCACCCGTCCGTCGACATCTCGTACTTCAAGAACCGCGTCTTCTCGGCGGCGATCAGCGCCATCGCGCTCGTCTTCTTCGCGCTGATGGGCGTGACCTTCTTCTCGGTGTTCTACACCCAGAGCGTGCGGGGCTACTCGCCCTTGCAGACCGGCCTGCTGATGCTGCCGCTGGCCGCGGCGCAGCTCATCTTCGCGCCGCGCGCCCGGCTGGTCGTCGACCGCTTCGGCGTACGGGCCGTGTGCACCGGCGGCCTGCTCCTGGTGATGGCGACGCTGGCGTCCTTCACGACCCTCGACGCCGATACGCCGATCTGGATCCTGGAGGTCATCTTCTTCCTGATGGGCACCGGTATGGCGCACATCATGACGCCCACCAGCGTCGTGATCATGCAGGCCCTGCCGCGCGAGAAGGCCGGCTCCGCCTCCGCGCTCAGCAACACCTTCCGGCAGGTCGGCGGCGCGCTCGGCATCGCGGTCCTCGGCTCGGTGCTGTCGACGGCGTACCGCACCGGCGTCGAGGACAAGCTGACGCTGCTCCCCGAGGGGGCCCGGCACACCGCGGGGGAGTCCATCGAGGCGACCCTGGGCGCCGCGGCGAAGCTCGGACCCCGCGGCGAGCCCCTGGTGACCGCGGCCAACGACTCGTTCCTGCACGCCATGCACGTCACGGCCCTGTGGGGCGCGGGCGTCGCCGTGATCGGCTCGCTGGTCGTCTTCCTGTTCCTGCCGGGGCGCACGCCGCCGGAGACCGGCACCCAGGAGAAGGAGGCCGAACCGGTGGGCACGGCCCGGCACTGAGGGCCCGGTACGGGCACCGCGGGGGAGCGGGGCGGCCGCTGGGGGAGAATCGGCCCGGCAGCAGACGCGGAGAGAGCGGAGAAGACGTGGTCCACACCGCCAAGGGCGGCCGGGGGCGACCCCGGAGCGAGGCCGTGGAGCAGGCCATCATCGAGGGCGTGGTGCGGCTCCTGGAGGACGGCGTGCCACTCGCCGACCTGTCCATCGAGCGGATCGCCAGGACCGCGGGCGTCGGCAAGGCCACCATCTACCGGCGCTGGGACGGCAAGGAAGCCCTCTTCGTCGACGTCCTGCGCGTCTTCGAGGAGGCCGACCCCGAACTGCCGGGCACCTCGATGCGCGACGACCTCGTCTGCCTCCTGGAGGGGCTGCGCAGACGCGGTCTGAACATGCGTTCCTCGGCCCTGCTGCACAACGTCTTCGCGCAGATGAAGGCGCTGCCCAAGCTGTGGGAGGCGTACCACGCCACCGTCGTCGAGCCCCGCCGCCGCCTCACCTGCGAGGTGCTGCGGCGGGGCGTCGCGGGCGGCGAGCTGCGCGCGGACGTCGACATCGAGATGGCCAACGACCTGCTCGTCGGCCCGATGCTGGTCCGCACGATCATGCGGCCCCACGCGCGGCTCGACGACGACCTCGCCGAACGGATCGTCGACACCGTGCTGGAGGGGCTGCGGCCGGCCTCCTGAACCTGCCGAAAGGGCCGCGGCCGGTGCCCTGAGCGGGCCGGAGGGCGCGGCCGGTGCCCTGACGCGGCCCGCGCCCCGCGCGAGTATGCGCGTTTCGTCACAGCCACGGCTCCCGAGCCCTGTTCAGGAACCTGCCGCGCCGCCCCGATCGTCCTGGTGCCTGTACGGCCGTCGTGGACGGCAGGGACGACACCGATCATCGCCTAGGGTTTCCAGGGCGGACCGACGGTGTGTACGGCAGCAGTGAGGCGACGAAGGCATGGCGCAGGCGTATATGACGGAAACGGGCAGCGGCGGCTCGGGACCCGAGCGTCCGGGGTCCCGGTTCCGACGCCTGCTGGACGGCTGGCGCGGCGATCCGGCCATCTGGCGGCGCGGGCTGGTCACCGCGGGGGCCGCGGTCCTCATCGCCCTGGTGATGCTCTTCCACGCGCAGATCCCGAACAACGTCGGCAACCTCGGCAGCCTGACCGAGACGTTCCTGCCGTGGCTCGGCCTCCTCGTCCCGGTGCTGCTCGTCATCGCCGTGGTCCGCAAGTCCGCCACCGCGCTGATCGCCCTGCTCCTCCCCGCGATCATCTGGCTCAACTCGTTCGGTGGCCTGATCAGCGACAAGTCGGGCACGGGCGGCGACCTCACCGTCGCCACGCACAACGTCAACGCCGACAACACCGACCCGACCGGCACCGCCCGGGACGTCGCCTCGTCCGGTGCCGACGTCATCGCCCTGGAAGAACTCACCGCGGACGCCGTGCCCACGTACGAGAAGGCGCTGTCGGGCCTGTACAAGTACCACTCGGTGGAGGGCACCGTCGGCCTGTGGAGCAAGTACCCGCTCTCCGGTACCAGGCCCGTCGACATCAAGCTGGGCTGGACCCGCGCGATGCGCACCACGGTCAACACCCCCAAGGGCGACGTCGCCGTCTACGTCGCGCACCTGCCGTCGGTACGCGTCAAGCTCGACGCGGGCTTCACCGCCAACCAGCGCGACAACAGCGCCGACGCGCTCGGCGAGGCCATCGCCGACGAGCGGCTCGACAAGGTCGTCCTGCTCGGCGACCTCAACGGCACGATGAACGACCGCGCCCTGAACGCCGTCACCTCCCAGATGCGCTCCACGCAGGGCGCGGCGGGCAACGGCTTCGGCTTCACCTGGCCCGCGTCGTTCCCGATGGCCCGGATCGACCAGATCATGGTCAAGGGCGTCGAGCCGGTCTCGTCCTGGACGCTTCCGGAGACGAGCAGTGACCATCTGCCGATCGCGGCGAGGGTCGACCTCTCCTCGTAACGACGTCTCCCTGTTACGTCCGCGTCGCTCGTTTTTGACCTCACGGAATACTGGGTACGCGAGACTTTGTTCCGTACGTAAACTTACGGATTCCCCCTCGCCCCCCGGCCCGCCGCCGGCCTTGCCCGGCGCCCGGCCCGCCCCCCAGCTTCCGTGGAAGGTACTTCTTCATGCCCCTGGCCCTGCTCGCCCTCGCCGTGGGCGCCTTCGGCATCGGCACGACCGAGTTCGTGATGATGGGCCTGCTGCCCAACGTCGCCGACGACCTGCACATATCCATCCCGACCGCCGGACACCTCGTCTCCGCGTACGCGCTCGGCGTCGTCATCGGCGCCCCGCTGCTCGCCGCCGTCACCGCGAAGCTGCCGCGCCGCCGCGTCCTGATCGGCCTGATGATGCTGTTCGTCGTCGGCAACGCCTTGTCCGCCGTGGCACCCGACAACACCTCGCTCCTGGCCGCCCGCTTCCTGAGCGGGCTGCCGCACGGCGCGTTCTTCGGCGTCGGCGCGGTCGTCGCCACCGGGCTCGTCGCCCCCGAGCGCAAGGCCCGCTCGGTCTCCCTGATGTTCCTCGGCCTGACCGTCGCCAACATCGTCGGCGTGCCGGTCGCCACGGCCATGGGACAGCAACTGGGCTGGCGCGCCACGTTCCTCGCGGTGAGCGCGATCGGGCTCGCCGCCATCGCCGCGCTCGCCCTCCTGGTCCCCGCCGACCACGGCCATGGCGACGCGGTCGGCCTGCGCGGGGAGCTGCGGGCGCTCGGCAGCGTCCCGGTGTGGCTGGCACTCGGTACGACCATCGCGGGCTTCGGCGCGCTCTTCGCGGCGTACAGCTACATCACGCCGATGCTGACGGACGCGGCGGGCTACGCCGAGTCCAGCGTGACGCTCCTCCTGGCGCTGTTCGGTGTGGGCGCCACCGCGGGCAACCTCCTCGGCGGGCGGCTCGCGGACCACTCCCTGCGGGGGACGCTCTTCGGCGGGCTCACCGCGCTGGCCGTCGTCCTCGCGCTCTTCCCGCTCCTCATGAGCGCCGGATGGAGCGCGGCGCTCGCGGTCACGCTGCTCGGCATGGCGGCGTTCACCACGGGGTCGCCGTTGCAGCTGATGGTCATGGAGAAGGCGTCGGCGGCTCCGTCGCTGGCCTCCTCCGCGAACCAGGCGGCGTTCAACCTCGCCAACGCGGGCGGCGCCTGGATCGGGGGCCTCGCCCTGGCGGCCGGCTTCGGGGTGACGTCTCCCGCGGTGACCGGGGCGGTGCTTGCGGTGCTCGGCCTCGCGGTGGCCGGGGCGGCGTATCTGGTCGACCGCGGGGCGGCGCCGGCGTCCACGCCTGGGGGCGCGCGGGTGGTGGCCTCGGCCTCAAGGGAGGGGGCTGCGGTGTCGCGGGAGGCGTCGCGGGGGTGAGGCTTGCGGGGGGCCGGCTTGGGTGCGGGGTGCCTTTGTCGCCGCTGGGGCAGCCTGGCGCGGCCCCGGCCCTCTCCCACCCGCCCGCCCGTTTGCCCGGCGTCATCCCCTGCCCCGCCGCTTCGCGCCGGATGTCTCCCACCCACCCGCCCGTTTGCCCGCATCGGGCGGGACCGTAGGGGTGGGGTGTCCGTGTGGTGCGCCGCTTCGGGTGGGGGCATGGGGGCGGCGGGTTGGCGGCGCGGGATAATCGGCGACTGGTGGGGGATGCCGTGGGGGTGGTTGATCGTCGCGGGGTGAACGGGTGGGTGGGTGGGAGACATCGCCGCGAAGCGGCGCTTAGGGCCCACCCTCCGGGCCGCGCGTGCAGGGCCCGCCCCCCGGGGCCGCGCGCACAGGGCCCGCCCCCTGGGACAGCGCCCACAGGGCCCGCCCCCTGGGACAGCGCCCACAGGGCCCGCCCCCTGCGACAGCGCCCACAGGCTTTGCTTCGGGGCTGCGCCCACAGGGTCTGCCCCCCGGGAGCCAGCGTCCATGGGGCCTTCCCCGCCGCAGCTGCGCTCATTTGCTCGCTAGCGCCCCCCCCCGCAACCGCGCTCATAGGATCCGCCCTTACGGAACGCGCCCACAGGGTCCGCTCCGGGGGCCGCACCAGGGCCCTGGCTCACCGGAGCCGAGCCCCAGGGCCCGCGGAGCCCCCCCCCGAGAACAGCCGAAGCAGGCCGGCGGCGGAGGCGGGTCGCGGGTCGGCCGGGGCGGGGGCGGGGGCGGCCGGAAGCCCGGGGCCCGGCGATGGGAGGGAGCCGGGGTCGGGGCGAGGGGGTGGGGTTTGCCTCAGCCGGAGGCGGTTTCGCGCCAGCGGTTGGTGATCGGCAGCCGTCGGTCCTTCCCGAACCCCTTCGCGGAGATCTTCGTACCCGGCGGGTACTGCCGCCGCTTGTACTCCGCCGTGTCCACCATCCGCAGCGTCTTCGTGACCAGTTCCCGGTCGAAGCCCGCGGCGACGATCGCGTCGGCCCCCTGGTCCCGGTCCACGTAGAGTTCGAGGATCCCGTCCAGGACGGGGTAGTCGGGGAGCGAGTCCGTGTCGACCTGGTCGGGGCGCAGCTCCGCGCTCGGCGGCTTGCTGATGGAGTTCTCCGGGATCGGCGGCGTCTGCCCGCGCTCCTGCGCCGCCCGGTTGCGCCACCGCGCGAGCCGGAAGATCGCCGTCTTGTAGACGTCCTTGATGGGGCCGTAGGCGCCGACCGAGTCGCCGTACAGCGTGGAGTAGCCCACCGCCAGCTCGGACTTGTTGCCCGGCGCGAGCACGATGTGCCCCTCCTGGTTGGAGATCGCCATCAGCATCGTGCCGCGCAGCCGCGACTGGAGGTTCTCCTCCGCCAGCCCGGTGAGACCGAGCGAACCCATGTACGCGTCGAACATCGGGGCGATCGACACGGTACGGAAGTTGAGCCCGGTGCGCCGCGCCAGCTCCTCCGCGTCGCTGATGGAGTGCTCGGACGAGTAGCGGGACGGCATGGCGACCCCATACACGTTCCGCGCGCCCAGCGCGTCGCAGGCGATGGCGGCCGTGAGCGCCGAGTCGATGCCCCCGGAGAGCCCGATCAGAACGCTGCTGAAGCCGTTCTTGGCGGCGTACGCCCGCAGGCCCACGACCAGCGCCGAGTACACCTCCTCGTCGTCGTCGAGACGCTCGGCGTACCCACCGGAAAGCTCCGCCTCGTACGCGGGCAGCGGCTCCTCGGAGACCGTGATGTGCTCGATGCGCAGCCCGTCGTCCACGACGCCGGACGGCGGCACGGGCGCGGCGGCGGGCAGTTCGAGGTCCAGGACGACACAGCCCTCCGCGAACTGCGGGGCGCGCGCGATGACTTCGCCGTCCTTGTCGACGACGATCGAGTCACCGTCGAAGACCAGCTCGTCCTGGCCGCCGATCATCGCGAGGTAGGCGGTGGTGCAGCCGGCTTCCTGGGCGCGCTTGCGGACCAGTTCGAGCCGCTGGTCGTCCTTGTTCTGCTCGTACGGCGACGCGTTGATGGAGAGCAGCATGCCCGCCCCCGCACTGCGGGTCGCCGGGACGCGGCCGCCGTCCTGCCAGAGGTCCTCGCAGATGGCGAGGGCGACGTCGACGCCGTGCACCCGCACGATCGGCAGGGTCTCACCCGGCACGAAGTAGCGGAACTCGTCGAAGACGCCGTAGTTGGGAAGGTGGTGCTTGGAGAAGGTCAGCGCGACCTCGCCGCCGTGCAGCACGGCGGCGGCGTTGCGCGGCGCGCCCGCGGGCTGGCCGAAGCGCGGCTTGGCCTCCTCGGTGCGGTCGAGGTAGCCGACGACGACCGGCAGCTCGCCGAAGCCCTCGTCCTTCAGCCGGGCGGCGAGCGCGTGCAGCGCGTCCCGCGAGGCGTGGACGAAGGACGACCGCAGGGCGAGGTCCTCGACGGGGTATCCGGTCAGCGCCATCTCGGGGAACGCGACGAGGTGCGCCCCCTGCTCGGCGGAGTGCCGGGTCCAGTGGACGATCGCCTCGGCGTTCCCGGCGAGATCGCCGACGGTCGAGTCGATCTGGTTCAGGGCGAGACGTAGTTGAGGCACGCGCCCCAGTGTAATCGTCAGAGCGACGCGATGCCCGGCGGGCCGAGGGCAGGACCGGTGGTCCGGGAGTCACCCCTGCCGCCCGCCGGGCGCCGCCGTCACGCGCGGTAGCCGAGCACCGTCATCATTCCCGCCTCCGAGTGGTAGACGTTGTGGCAGTGGACCATCCACAGGCCGGGGTTGTCCGCGTCGAAGTCCACGGTCAGCGTGCCGTTCGGCAGGACGACCGCGGTGTCCTTGCGGGGGCCGTTCGCCACGTTCGCCAGGGCGAAGGTGTGCCCGTGGAGGTGCACGGGGTGCCACATCGAGGTGGAGTTGGCGAAGACCAGGCGGACCCGCTCGCCCGCGCGCAGCGGATGGCGCCGGCCGGGGGAGTAGGGCTTCTTGTCGAAGGCCCAGTCGTACTTGGCCATGCCACCTGTCAGTCGCAGCCTGATGGTGCGGTCCGGCTCGCGGGCGGCCAGGGCGACGGGCTCGGCCGCCCGTAGTTTGTCCGCCGTCAGGAGGCGGCCCTTCAGCTCCTTGGGCCGGGCCGACGCGGACGGCGCGGCCCCGCCGCCCGTGCGCAGCACCGCGAGGGCCACCGCCTTCTTGCCCTCGGCCACCGCGGTCAGCGGGAAGACGCCGTCCCCGGCGGTGACCAGGACGTCGTACCGCTCGCCCATGCCGAGCAGCAGCGCGTCCGTCCTCGCGTGCTCCACGGGGAAGCCGTCCGTGTGCGTCACCGTCATCTCGTGTCCGCCGAGCGCGACGCGGAAGGCCGTGTCGCCCCCGGCGTTGATGAGGCGCAGGCGGACGCGGTCGCCGGGGCGGGCGCGGAACTGGGAGGGCGCCTTCGGCGTACGGCCGTTGATCAGGTAGTACGGGTACGCGACGTCTCCCGCGTCGCCCCCGAGCAGGTCGCTCTTGGCGCCCATCATCACCCGGGAGGGGGCGGTCGGCCCCGGCGTGGGCGCGGTCCGTGCCGCCGCATGCGACATATTCGACATGTCATGGCCGCCTGTGTCATGGCCGCCCGTGTCGTTGCCACCCATGTCGTGGCCGCCCGTGTCGTGGCCGGCCATGCCCTTGCTCAGCTCCGCGAGCACGTCGTCCGGCGTGGAGCCGTCCACGCCGTCGACCCAGTCGTCGAGGACGACCACCCACTCCTTGTCGTACTTCAGCGGCTCCTTCGGGTCCTCGACGATCAAGGGGGCGTACAACCCGCGGTCCTGCTGGGTGCCGGAGTGCGGATGGAACCAGTACGTCCCCGGGTCCGGCACCGCGAACCGGTAGGTGAAGTCGGCCCCGGGCCTGATGTCCCGCTGGGTGAGGCCGGGGACGCCGTCCATGTCGTTGCGCAAGGCGACGCCGTGCCAGTGCAGGGAGGTGGCCCGGGGGAGGTGGTTGGCGAGGGTGAGGGCGAGGGTGTCGCCCGCGGTGACGCGGACTTCCTTGCCGGGCAGCTCATCCCCGTACGCCCACGTCCGGACGGTGGGGCCGCCGAGGTCGAGCCGGGTCTCCCTCGCCGTCAGCCTCACTTTGCGGACCCGGCCGCCGCGGCCCCGCTTCTTCTCGGCGGCCGCGACCTCGGGGCCCGCCGGGTCGACATAGCCCTCGGGGCCGGAAGCGCCGCCGCCTCCATGACCCCCGCCGTGGCCGTCCGGGCCCGAGCCGGAACAGGCCGTCAGCATGCCCGCCCCGGCGACGGCGACCGCGGCGCCGAGCAGGGAGCGCCGCCGTGGGGTGGAGGGTGCGAGCGGTGGGGTAGGGAGGGCGAGCGGGGTCGAAGGGGTGGTGCGCGGGGTTCCGTTGCGCATGGTGGGTGACACCTCGTCGTGGTGGTGCGTACGAATGGGCGCGTCCGCTGCTTGTGACACACCGCGCGGCGCCCCGCGCGTTCCCATCGGAACGCCACGAGTTTCCGGGCAGCGCGAAGCAGCCGGGCGCGGGCCTAGATCCGCAGCACCGACAGGCGGGAGAGCTGGACGCGGGGCGGCGGCGCCTCGGGCCGCGGGGCACCCGGAAGGAGCCCGGCCGCAGGGCCCGGAACGAGCGTCCCGCCCGGCCGCAACAGGCCTGCGCGCACCAGCAGCACGAGCGTGAAGGCGGCCAGCACGGCGAGGCACACGGACAGCGGATCCATGCCCGTACCCGTGCCCGTACCCGTGTCCATGCCTGTACCCGTGCCCATGCCGACACCGCGATGCGGATCTGACGCGGACTCCGTCACCGGGTCGGTACGGGTTTCGTGCCCGGCCCGTACGGCATGCCCGGCACCGGCTTCGTACCCCGCGCGGGTCGCGCGCTCGGCGCGCGCCGCATGTCCGACACCCACGTCGCTCCCGGCGAGGACGTCATGCCCGCCGGAAGGCGGCGCGTGCCCGGCAGGGGACTCGGGGCGCCTGTCGAGGTCGCCACGTGCCCCGTGCGCCCCGAGCACGCCGGCCTCGACGCGGTGCACCTGACGCTCCCCACCGGGGCCGGCGGACCCGGCACCGGCCCCACCACCCCCATGACCGCCCAGGGGATGCCCCAACGTATGCATGGCGACGATCCCGAACAGCAGCGCGGCGAGCAGCAGCAACTGCCCGTAGCCCGTGCGGTTCCGTGTCCTCGCCATGACGCGAACCCTACCCCCGCCGGGTATCCGGCGACATGCGGGCCGTCGCCACTGCGACGATCATGAGCGCATGACGATTACGGACGAACCGGAGCAGAACGGTGCCGGTACCCTCCCGGAGCCGGACCCCGCGATCCCCCGTCAGTTCATCTCCTGGGTGACGCTCGCCCTCATGACCACCGCGTCCGTGGCCAGCCTCCGGCCCTCGCCGTCGATGGCCATCTACGGGCTCGCGGCAGTCTTCCTCTACCTCCTGCCGGCCGTGGTCTTCCTGCTCCCGACCGCCCTCGTCGGCGCCGAACTCGCCTCCGGGTGGTCCGGCGGCATCTACCGCTGGGTGAGCGAGGCGCTCGGCAAGCCGCTCGGGTTCGTCGCCGTGTGGTGCCAGTTCGCCATGACCATCGCGTACTACCCGAGCCTGCTCGCCTACGTCGCCTCGACCTTCGCGTACGTCATCCACCCCAGCCTCGCCGAAAACGGCCTCTACGTAGCGATCGTCATCGTCGTCATCTACTGGACGGGCGTCTGGGTCACGTGCCGGGGCACCAAGACCGTGGCCGGCCTCTCCTCCCTGGGGCTGATCATCGGCACCCTCGTCCCCGGTGTCGTACTCGTCGTCCTCGGCGTCGTCTTCCTGGGGCAGGGCAACGCGTCCGCCGCGCCGATGAGCACCGACCACTGGCTCCCCCCGTGGACCGGCCTCGCCAGCCTGGTTCTCATCGTCAACAACTTCCTCTCCTACGCGGGCATGGAGATGAACGGCGTCCACGTGTCGTCACTGCGCCATCCCCGGGCCGAGTACCCGCGGTCGATCTTCCTCGCCACCGGCCTCGTCCTGCTGATCTTCATCCTTCCGGCCCTGGCCATCAGCTGGGTCATGCCGTCCGGACAACTCAGCCTCACCGCCGGTCTGATGCAGGCCTTCCAGGCGTTCTTCGACCACTTCCACATCGGCTGGATGACGAAGGTCGTCGGCATCATGCTCGTCATGGCCGCGCTCGGCGGCATGCTCACCTGGCTCGCGGGGCCCGCCAAGGGGCTCGTGACGCTCTCCCGCCAGGAGGGCTATCTGCCGCCCTTCCTGCAGAAGTTCAACAAGGCGGGCGTCCCGCGGAACATCATGGTGGCCCAGGGCGCCATCACCACCCTGATCGGCGTTCTCTACGCCTTCAGTGACGACGTGTCGAGCGCCTACTGGATGTTCTCCGTCATCACTGTGCAGATCTACCTCATCGCGTATCTGCTGATGTTCGTGGCCGTCGTGCGGCTGCGGAAGTCCCAGCCGCGGGTGGAGCGCGGCTTCGTGGTCCCCGCGGTGACCCTCGTCGCGGGCGTCGGGTTCGTCGCGTCGGTCCTCGCGCTCGCCATCGGCTTCGTACCGCCCGACCAGTTCGGCAAGGGCCCGCTGTGGCGCTATCTGCTGATCGTCGGCGGGGGTCTCCTCGTCCTCGGCGTGCTGGCACCCGCGGCCTTCCTGAAGTTCCGCAAACCGGGATGGATCCATCCTGATCACCGGCCGTCACGATCGGCTGCCTAGCGTGTGCCCCGCGAGCCCACCCTCGACGACGGCGGCCGCCTCCATGCCTCCACAGCCGACCCGTCCGCGGGGCAGCGGCCCCCGAAAACCCGGCGCCGGGCGCGCGGCCTCCCTCGCGGTCCTGCTGTCGCTCGGCGCGCTCCTGTACACGACGTGGACCCTTGAGGCCTTCCTGCCGACCGGCCTCTCACCCCTCCAGGTGTACGTCAGTGAACTCGCCGCCAAGGACCAGCCGTACGGGACGTTCTTCCGCACCGCGGACCTCCTGGCGGGGCTCTTCGTCCTCGCGGGCGCGGTGGGCGCGCTGGCGTGGCTGCCGCGCCGGAGATGGGCCGTGGCGGGGTGGGCCGGGCTGGCGCTGTTCGGGGCGGCCACGGCGGCCGACTCGCGGCTGGCGCTGAGCTGCGCGCCCACCGCCGACGCCGGGTGCGCCGCGCGGGAGGCGGCGGGCGACCTCCCCTGGACGCACTCCGCGCACACCTTCACCAGCGGCCTCGCGGTCGGCGGGGCGCTGCTCGGCATGGTGCTGCTCACGGTCGCCGCGCGGCGCGGTACCGCCGCGTGGCCCGCTCTCGCGCGCACCGGCCCGGCCCTCGTCGTCCTCGAACTGGCCGCCACGGCGTGGACGCTGGCGTCCGTCGCCGCGTTCGAGGCGGGGCGCGGGACGTGGGCGCTCGGGGTCGGGCAGCGGCTCCAGGTGCTGTTCATCGCGGTCTGGGCGGTGATTCTCGCGTGGTCGGTGACGACTGCCGCGTCGTCGTCCGCCTCGTCGTCGTCCGCGCGGCGCGGATGACCTTCGTACGCATCGGGGGAGTGCCGCACCACGTCGAGGTGACGGGGAGCGGGCCGGTGTGCGTGCTGAGCGCCGGGCTGGGGCTCGGCTGGTTCGACTGGGATCCGGTGGTGGCACTGCTCGCGCCGCACCGGACCGTCGTCCGTTTCGACCGCCCCGGGCTCGGGCTCAGCGGGCACGCGCGCGTGGCGCCCACGTTGCGGGGCGAGGCGGAGCGGATCCTGCGGGTGCTGGAGGGAGTCGGTCTCGGCGGGGAGCGGGTCACGGTGGTCGGGCACTCGCTCGCCGGGTTCCACGCGGAGGCGTTCGCGCGGCTGTATCCCGAGCGCACGGAAGGGCTCGTCCTCGTCGACTCCAGTGTCGAGGAGAGGCCCCGGGTGCGGGTGCCGCGCGGGGTGAGGGTGGCGGGCACGCGCGCGTGCGGGGCGATTCTGTGCGCGGCGGGGGTGCCGCGGGCCGTCGGTCCCGCGCTGCGGAGACTGGCGGCGCCCACGCCGTGGGCGGGGGTGTACGGGGCGGGGCGGGTGTGGCGGGCGGCGCTCATGGAGTACGCGACGTATGGGGACGTGGCGGTGGAGCTGGCGGGGCTGCGGCGGGCCGTGCCGCTTTCTGGCGGGGCGCCTGTGGTCGTGCTCGCGGCGTACGCGGGTGGCTCGGGGAAGTGGCTCGGACGCCAGCGGGAACTGGCCGCGGGCCTTGGCGGGGCCTTTCGCGTGGCGCGGCCCTCGGGGCATCTGGTGATGCGGGATCTTCCGGTGGCGGTGGCGGGGGCGGTCCTCGCGGGGGCTCGCCGGGGGTGGTAGGGCGGGGTACTCCCCGCGCCGGGCAGGTAGGGATGGTTGCCCTGTTCCCCGGGAGGCGGGCGGTGTGGTGTCCTGTCCCGCCGCGTCGCGCCGGATATTTCCCGCCCACCCGCCCGTTTACCCCGCGTGGTGCGGGGTCGCAGGGGTGTTGGTCTTGTTCCCGGTGGTCGGGTGGCGGGCCGTCTTGTCCCTTCGCGTCGCGTCGGGCGTTTTCCGCCCACCCATCCGTTTACCTCGCACCGAGAGGGAGCCGTGAGGGCGGGCGGACTGCTTCCGGTTGGCGGGTGACGGGCTGCCCCTACGGTCCCTGCCGATGCGGGGTGAACGGGTGGGTGGGTGGGAGACATCGCCGCGAAGCGGCGGCTCGAAAGGCCCACCGGCCGCAAGCTGACAAACCGTCGGCCCCAGCCGGCCCCCACTCCCGACGTCAGCCGGCCCCCACCCCCGGCGTCAGTCGAGCGCACCCCCGGCCCCCGCCGCCGCAGAACCCCCCCGAAGGGGCCGGACGCTGTGGCGGATGACTATGTGCGTGCCCAGGACATGCCGTTCCTGGCCCGTGCCCGACGCGCCGGAGAGGGCGCGGCGGACCGCCGTGCGGCCCATCTCCTCGGCGGGGATGTGCACGGTCGTGAGGCCGGGCGTGATGTCCCCGGCCACGGGGTCGTCGTTGTAGCCGACGACCGACATGTCCTCCGGCACCCGCAACCCGTACTCCCGCAACGCGATGACCGCCGCCGCGGCCGCCCGGTCGTCCCCCGCGAAGACCGCGGTGAACTCCGGCTTCCCGTCCGCCGCGTCGAGCAGGTCCCGCATCGCGCGGTAACCGTGGTTCTGCCCGAAGCCGACCCCGTGCAGGACGGCGTCGGCGCGCGGCACCCCGTGGTCGGCGAGCGCCCGGAGGTAGCCGGCCAGGCGGTCCTCGCCGGTCGTGTTGCCCGGCTGGTAGCCGAGGAGCGCGATACGCCGGTGTCCGGCGCCCAGGAGGTGGCTGGTCACGGCGTGGGCGCCCGCTTCGTTGTCGTACTCGACGACCAACGCGGGCACGTCGGGCGCCGGGGCGGGCCGGCCGCACAGGACGAGCCGGGAGCCCGCCGCCGCGAGGACCTCCGCGTAGCGGGCCATCCGCTGCCGGTACTCGTCGTCCTGCGTGACGCCGCCCACGAGCACCACGGCCTCCGCGGCCTGCTCGCGCATCATCTGGACCAGGGCCAGCTCGCGGGCGGGATCGCTGCCGGTCGACGAGACGAGGGTGAGGCGGCCGTGCTGGGCGGCCTCCATCTCCACGCCCTGCGCGACCTGCGCGTAGAACGCGCCGACCACGTCGTACATGAGCACCGCGATCGTCTTGCGCCCGGCGCCCGCCAACGCGCGCGCGTGCGCGTTGGCGACGTAGTCCAGGTCCTTGACCGCCCGCAGCACCTTGGCGCGCGACGCCGTCGACGTCGGGTAGTTGCCCGCGAGGACCCGCGAGACGGTCGCCACCGACACCCCCGCGCGCGCGGCCACATCACGGATGGTGACCCGCTCGCCCACTGTCTCTCCCTCGCCTAGCACCCGCCCGGCACCCGCCCGGCACACCGGGGCCCATCATCCCGCGCCCGGCCCCGGTTCAGTGCGCGGCCTCGTACTCCTTGAGGAACTCCTCGGCGGACCGCTCGCCGCCCTGGGACCGCCACTTCTTGTAGATGCCGTCCCAGTCGGAGAGCTTCTTGCGCCCGGCGACGACCGCGGTGACGCCGTCCGTGATGATCTGGTCCATCGTGGCGCTCTGCCGGTTGTACGTGTCCGACATCAGGCCCCAGTGGTCGTCGGGCACCAGCATCGGCACGACCTTCCTCTGCCAGGCGTGCAGCCGCTCGGTCAGGTCGGGGAAACCGGCGTAGTACAGCGGCTGCGGGGCGTCCATGAGGTAGGGGAAGGGCAGGTTGGTGCGCGAGTCGACAAGGCCCAGCTCGGTGGCGACCGGGTCGCCCGACTTGTCGTACCGGAAGTGGGTGCCCTCGACTCCGTAGTGCGTCAGCTCGTACTCCTTCGATCCGAACGGCGAGGCGAGCCAGTTCAGTACGCGCAGCATCAGCTCGACGCGTTCCTTGGCGGCCTTCTTGATGACGGTGTAGCCGAAGCAGCCGCGGTTCTGCTGGTAGACGGGGGTGACGCCGTCGACCGCGTAGGGCTCGGCGACGTCCAGGGTGAACTCGTCCTTGATGCCCTGGGCGTTGGAGATGACGGCGCCCCAGCCGTCCGTCATGGAGCGGACGGTCCCGTTGTAGAACTGGGTCTTCAGGTCGACCTGGGAGATCGAGGTGGCGTCGGGGTTGTACGAGCCGTCCCGGCGCAGCCCGGCCATGTACTCCAGCGCGGCCTTGAACGCGTCGGTCCCGTACATGTCGGTGACCTTGCCGTCCTTGATCCGCCACTGGTTGGGCGCGCCGTGCCACATGGCGTGGTAGAGGTAGCCGAAGAAGCCCACCGTGGAGGCGCCGAGCGCGTACTTCTTGCCCCGTGAGGCGTCCCCGGCCATCGCACGGAAGTCGGACGCGGACATGCCGGGCCGGTATCCGGCCTTGTCGAAGGCCTCACGGTTGATGAACATCGCGCCCTGCACCTTGGCGCGCTCGACGGGCAGTCCGTAGATGCGCCCGGCGATGCGGCCCATGCCCTCCCAGGCGTACGTGGGGATGTTGGCGAGGTTCGGGTAGTCCTTGACGGCGTCGCCCGACAGGTGGTCGCTCAGGTCGGCGCACCGCGACCTCACGAACTGGGATTCGCGCGGAAGGACGTACCCGCCACCGAAGTTGATCATGTCGGGCAGGTCGTCGCCCGACATCAGCGTGGACATCTTGGCGCGGAAGTCCGCGTCGGGCACGACGGTGAACTCGATCTCCACGCCCAGCGCCTCGTTCACCGCCTGCCAGTACTCGTTCCGGCCGACCGGCTTCGGCGGGGTGCCGTAGGTGATGGTCATGACCCTGATCTTCTGCTTGCCGTTGCCCGGCTTCTCGGCCGTCGCCCGGACGAGCTTCCCGGGATACTTCGTGTATCCGGCCTGCACACCCTCGGCGCTCGGCGCCAGATCGGGAGCGGGCCCCTCGGCGGGCTTGTACGCGGGCCAGGGGACCGCCTTCTTGCCCGCGTTGGAGACGCTGCCGCCGCCGCTGGAGCCGGTCGAGCAGGCGGTGAGGACGGACGGGGCGGCCAGGGCGGCGCCGCCGACGGCTATGGAGCGGAGCAGGGTGCGCCGCGACATCGAGGATCCGGACACGTGAATGAGCCCTTCTGTACGACGAGTTGGGGTCAGCTCTTGATGGCGCCGGTGAGCACGCCCTTGGTGAAGTACCTCTGGAGGAAGGGGTAGACGAGCAGGATCGGCACGGTGGCGATCACCAGGACGGCCATCTGGGTCGTCTGCGGGGCGGAGACCTGGCCGGCCTCGCTCAGCCCGGTGTCGGCGATCTGGGAGCCGCCGATGACGTACGTACGAAGGACCTGGGAGAGCGGCCAGTGGTCCGACTCCATGTAGATCGAGGCATGGAACCACGCGTTCCAGTAGCTGACGGCGTAGAAGAGGGAGACCACGGCGAGGGCCGCCTTGGAGAGCGGGAGCACGATCCGCCACAGGATGTGCCAGTCACCCGCCCCATCGAGCCGGGCTGCCTCGTACAGCTCCTCCGGTATGCCCTGGAAGAAGCCGCGCAGCACGATCAGATTGAAGACGTTGATGAGGACGGGGGCGATGAGCGCCGCATACGTATCCATCATTCCCACGCCCTTGACCAGCAGGAACGCGGGGATCATGCCGGGCGGGAAGAGGAACGTGAAGAGGATGAGCAGCAGGACCGGCCTGCCGCCGAAGACGCCGGGGCGGGCGAGGGCATAGGCGAGGAAGGTGGTGCACGCGAGGGAGAGGAGCGTCCCCGCGACGGTGAGGCCGACGCTCACGCCGAGCGCCTTGGTGACGATGCCGCCGTCGAGGATGGTCCGGTAGGCGCGCAGCGTCGGATCGCTCGGCCACAGCACCCAGCCGCCGTTGTCCACGACCTCCCGGTTGGAGGCGAGCGAGGTCGAGACGATGACGAGGAAGGGGATCAGGACGAGCCCGAGCACGACCACCACCGCGACGGCCTTGGCGGCCTTCGTGGCGAACCGGGGCTTCTCCATCCAGGCAGGCCTGGTGACATGACGGGCGCTCACTTGTAGACCCCCTGCTCGCCGAGCCGGTGGGCGACCCGGTTGGCGGTGAAGACGAGGGCCGCGCCGACGACGCCCTTGAACAGGCCGGCGGCCGCCGCGTATCCGGTGTCGCCGCCGACGATGCCCTGCCAGAAGACGAAGGTGTCGAGGACCTCGCCGACCTCCGGGCCGACCGACTGCCGTTGCAGCAGCATCTGTTCGAAACCGACGGAGAGGATGTCGCCGAGCCGCATGATCAGCAGCAGGATGATGATGGGCCGGATGCTGGGCAGCGTGACGTGCCAGAAGCGCCGCCAGGGCCCGGCGCCGTCGATGGCCGACGCCTCGTACAGCTGCTCGTCGACCTGCATGAGCGCGGCGAGGAAGATGATCGTTCCCCACCCGGCGTCCTTCCAGATCACCTCGATCACGACCAGCGGCTTGTACGCGTCCGGATTGCCGATGATGTCGACGGTGTGCAGCCCGGCGTCGCTCAGCGTCGTGTTCAACAGGCCTGTGTCACCGAGCACTTGCTGGAAGAGGGCGACCACGACGACCCACGACAGGAAGTGCGGCAGATAGATCACCGACTGTGTGAGGCGGCGCAGCAGGTCCGAGGTCAGGCTGTGCAGGAGCAGGGCGAGGGCGAGGGGTGCCGGGAAGAAGAAGACGAGCTGGAGCACGGCGATGAACAGCGTGTTCCACATGGCGTGCCAGAAGTCCGGGTCGCCGAACATCCGCTCGAAGTTCGCGGTGCCGACCCAGGGGCTGGCCCAGAGGCCGTCGAAGGGGACGTACTCCTTGAAGGCCACCGCGTTGGCGATGAAGGCGCCGTAGTGGAAGACCAGGAAGTACGCGAGCCCCGGGACCATGAGCAGGACCAGGAAGCGGGTGCGCTGTAACCGCTTCCAGCGCTCGCCATGGCCTGATTTCCCGCCGCTTGACCCGATATCGTGCCTGCCGGGCGGCCTCACCGCCTCGGATTCCGCCCGGCTTCTCGTCACCGTCGGCACGGCAACCCCTCCGTCGTCGGAATAAGGTGCCCGGAATCTAAAGCGGTTACTGTGCTCGGTCAACCCCCTTTGCCAGGAGATCTCTTGACCCTCTTCCCGAGTTGGTCCTAGCCTCCGGGTGCTGGGGGGTAACCGGTTTCTACGAGGGACGGTCACGCGTGGCAGAGCAGGCGGAGCGGACGGAACGGGCCGAGCAGGCGGAGCGAGCCGGCGGTCGGCCGGCCGCGGCCCTGGCGATGGGCGCCGAGGTCGCGGACCGGGTCCTCGTGCCGGATCTGCGCGAGCGGCTCACCGCGTGCGTGAGTCTGGCGCCCACGGTCCTGTCCGGCCCCCTCACCACCCCGGAGTCCCGCGCGGTACTCGCCGGGACGGAGATCCTGGTCACGGGCTGGGAGTGCCCCCCGCTGACACCCGAAGTCCTCGCCTTCGCACCCCGCCTGCGGGCGGTCGTGCACGCGGCGGGCTCGGTCAAGCAGCTCGTGACCGAGGCGGTGTGGGAGCGGGACATCGTCGTCTCCTCGGCGGCGGACGCCAACGCGGGACCGGTGGTGGCGTTCACGGTCGCGGCGATCACGTTCGCGGCGAAGGGGGCGCTGCGGACGGCCGCCGGGTACGCGGCCGGGTGGCCGCCGTTCGCCGAGCGCACCGGGGCCGACGCGCGCACCGTCGGGGTCATCGGGGCGTCCCGCATCGGCCGACGGGTCATCGCGGCCCTCCGCGCGTCCGACGCGGGGTACGAGGTGCTGCTCACGGACCCCTATGTGACGCCCGCCGGGGCGAGGGCGCTCGGCGCGGAACCGGTCGGCCTCCCCGAACTGTGTGCGCGCAGCGGCATCGTCACCGTCCACGCGCCCCAACTTCCGGAGACGATCGGCCTCCTCGGCGAGGCCATGCTGAAGCTGATCCCGGACGGCGGGGCCGTCATCAACACGGCACGGGGGGCGCTGGTGGACACGGAGGCGCTGGCCCGGGAGTGCGCGGCGGGCCGCCTCGACGCGTTCCTGGACGTCACGGACCCCGAGCCGCTGCCGGCGGGGCATACGCTCCTCGGCCTCCCCAACGTGCTGGTCACCCCGCACATCGCGGGGGCGCAGGGGAGCGAGGTGCGGCGGCTCGGGGAGTACGCGGTCGCCGAGGTCGAGCGGTACGTGTCCGGAGCGCCCCTGTGCGGCCGCCTCCACGCGCGGGACCTGCCCCGCCTGGCCTGAAGCTTCCTCACGGAGCGAGCGGCCCGCTGTTACAGAGGAGCCGATCAGCAGGCACTATGGGCACAGAGGGGCACGCGCCGTCCGCAACGCGTTCGAAACCGGGTGATGGGATGCTCGTGTGCCCGAGCCGTCCCGTGGCGCGGGAGCAGGCGGCCTGACCAGCAAGGATGGGTGGAAGCGGAAGATGGACAAGCAGCAGGAATTCGTGCTCCGTACGTTGGAGGAGCGCGACATCCGGTTCGTACGCCTGTGGTTCACGGACGTCCTCGGCTTCCTGAAGTCGGTGGCCGTGGCCCCGGCCGAACTGGAGCAGGCGTTCGACGAGGGCATCGGCTTCGACGGCTCGGCGATCGAAGGATTCGCCCGGGTGTACGAGTCAGACATGATCGCCAAGCCGGACCCGTCGACGTTCCAGGTGCTGCCCTGGCGCGCGGAGGCCCCCGGTACCGCCCGTATGTTCTGCGACATCCTGATGCCGGACGGCTCCCCGTCCTTCGCCGACCCCCGCTACGTCCTGAAGCGGGCCCTCGCCAAGACCTCCGACCTCGGTTTCACCTTCTACACCCACCCCGAGATCGAGTTCTTCCTCCTGAAGGACAAGCCGCTCGACGGCTCACGGCCGACGCCCGCCGACAATTCCGGCTACTTCGACCACACCCCGCAGAACGTCGGCATGGACTTCCGCCGCCAGGCCATCACGATGCTCGAATCCATGGGCATCTCGGTCGAGTTCAGCCACCACGAGGGCGCCCCCGGCCAGCAGGAGATCGACCTCCGCTACGCGGACGCGCTCTCCACGGCCGACAACATCATGACGTTCCGCCTGGTCATGAAGCAGGTCGCGCTCGAACAGGGCGTCCAGGCCACCTTCATGCCGAAGCCCTTCTCCGAGCACCCCGGCTCGGGCATGCACACGCACCTCTCCCTCTTCGAGGGCGACCGCAACGCGTTCTACGAGTCGGGCGCCGAGTACCAGCTCTCCAAGGTCGGCCGCTCCTTCATCGCGGGCCTTCTGCGGCACGCCGCGGAGATCTCGGCGGTCACCAACCAGTGGGTGAACTCCTACAAGCGCATCTGGGGCGGCTCCGAGCGCACGGCGGGCGCGGGCGGCGAGGCACCCTCGTACATCTGCTGGGGCCACAACAACCGCTCGGCCCTGATCCGCGTGCCGATGTACAAGCCGGGCAAGACGGGCTCGGCGCGCGTCGAGGTCCGCTCGATCGACTCGGGCGCGAACCCGTACCTGACGTACGCGGTACTGCTCGCGGCCGGCCTCAAGGGCATCGAGGAGGGATACGAGCTTCCGCCGGGCGCCGACGACGACGTGTGGGCCCTCTCCGACGCCGAGCGGCGCGCGATGGGCATCGAGCCGCTGCCGCAGAACCTCGGCGAGGCGATCGCACTGATGGAGAAGTCGGAACTGGTCGCCGAGACGCTCGGCGAGCACGTGTACGACTTCTTCCTCCGCAACAAGAAGCAGGAGTGGGAGGAGTACCGCTCCGAGGTCACGGCCTTCGAGCTGCGGAAGAACCTGCCGGTGCTGTGAGGCGGCTCCCCGGTGTCCCCGGGGAGTACCAATTTTTCTGGTCACGAGGGTTGTGGCTGCATCAACCGGCTCCGCCGAACGGTACGCATGTTCGGGCGCGCTCCGTCCGTGCAGGTAGAACCGTGCCGGTGAGCGGCGTCGAGCGCGGCTGAAGCGCGGGGGAGCGGTGCGAGTGGGGCGGCGGTGCATCAACGCCGCGAGGGCCTCGGGATCTGGTGCCACCATGGGCAACGGACGCCTCCCGGCGCCCAGTTGGACCGTCGAGAACCAGAGGTACCTCATGCACTCGCCAAGGCATCCGGCCTGCGTCGCAACCCAGCCCCCCGCCCGCCCGGACGGCCACCGGACCGTCATCGTCATCGTGGTCCTGCTGCTGGGCGCCGCGCTGGCGCTCACCGACATGCCCGTCGTCGTCGTGGCCGAGGTCCTGGCGACCTGCGGTCTCATCGGCGCCCAGCTGGCCCGCCGCGCTCCGAGCGCGGCCGATGGACTGTGACCGAGGCCGGTCATGGCACGTCCAGAGCGGCCGATCCCCAGCTCCGACCCGGACCTGGAGCGGCTTGCGCAGTGGCTGCGTACACTACGCCGAACGGCAGGCCTGACCCACCGGGACATGGTGAAGAGGTCCGGGCACGCCTTCTCCGCCCCCACCTTCTCCCGGGCCGCGAGCGGGCATCGGATTCCCCGTCTCCTGGTCGTGGAGGCGTACGCCCGGGCCTGCGGGGCGCCGGCCGGTGAGGCGCGGCGGCTGTGGCAGGCCGCTCGCTACGCCGAGCATCGGCGGAGGAATCCGGGGGCGGGTGTGCCGAGGCCTGACCGGGTGTACGACCGTGACGGCTTGAACCACGCGCTCCAGGAGCTCTACTACAAGGCCGGGGCGATCCCCGTCGACGAGATGGAACGCCGGGCCGGTCAGCACGGAGAGCTGCCGCACAGCACGGTCCTGCGGATGCTGGCGGGCAGGTCCATGCTCGACCTCGCGCAGCTCATGGCGTTTCTGCGGGTATGCGATGTGACCGACGGCGTCGAGGTGGAGCGCTGGCGCGGTGCCTGGCGTCGCGCCCGGCGACGTCTGGACGTGGAACGCCAAGGAACCCGTCTGGCGCGCCTGCACGAAGCGTCGGCGCCCAGCCGCCGACGTGCCCGGGACAAGAACGCGTCCAGCTCCATGGGCGGCTCCGTCACGCATCCCCGATTTCTCCCTTACCCGCACGCCGCCCTCGCGGGGTCGTGGAAGCAGCGCACGGGGGAAGCCGCGCGCCCGACCCGGACATAGGGCGCGGCCGCGTCATAGGCCGCGCCCCTTACAGGACACGGACGATCGCCTCCCGCAAAGGCGTGGACGCCCGCACCCGGTACTCCTGGATGGCCCACCCGTTCCCATCGGGGTCCTTGAAGTACATGAACGTGCCACCGTCCTGCGGCGCGTGCTGCACCGGCTCGGTGACGTCGAGACCGCGCGCCACCAGCTCGGCATGCGCGGCCTTCGCGTCGGCGACGCACAGCTGGAGGCCCTGGTAGGAGCCGGGGGCCGGCCTCCGGCCGTCCACCATCGTCTCCCAGATGGCGTCGCCAAGGGCGATGGAACAGCCCGACCCGGGCGGGGTCAGCTGGACGATGCGCATGCCAGGCATGACCTCCGTGTCGATGTCGACATGGAACCCGAGCTTGTCGCGGTAGAACTCCATCGATCTGTCGATGTCGCTCACGGGCAGCGGGATCACTTCGAGGGTGTATTCCATGCCTCGCAGTACATCAGCTGGAGCGGGGTCACGCGGGCGGAACGCGACGGCGAGGCCGTAGGCTCGGGCCAGGAGTGATCGAACGGAGGCGCGAGACCATGACGGTGCCGCAAGGGCGTAGGAGCAGTACCTTCACGCGGCTGCTGCGGCACGGTTTCACCGACCCGTCCGCCGCCGAGCGCCTCCTCGACGCCCCGGAGCTGAGCGCCGTCCGCTCCGACCCGCTGCTCCTGGACGCGCTGGGCGCCACCGCCGACCCCGATCTCGCACTCCTCGGCCTCGTACGCCTCGTGGAGGCGCAGGAGGACGAGAACGGCCGGCGCGAACTGCTGGACACCCTCGTCACCGCCAAGCCGCTGCGCGACCGCCTGCTCGGGGTGATGGGCGCGTCCGAGGCGCTCGCCGACCACCTCGCCCGGCACCCCCGCGACTGGCGGGCCCTCGCCACGTACGAGTCGGCCGACCTGCACCCCGGCGTGGCGGACTTCGAGCGCGGCCTGGCCAACGCCACCGACCCCGTCTCGCTGCGCGTCGCCTACCGCCGCTGCCTGCTGGCCATCGCCGCGCGTGACGTGTGCGGCACCACCGACGTCGCCGAGGCCGCGGCCGAGCTGGCGGACCTCGCGACGGCGACGCTGCGCGCGGCCCTCGCCATGGCCCGCGCCGAGGCCCCCGGCGACGCCGCCCGGTGCAGGCTCGCGGTCATCGCGATGGGCAAGTGCGGCGGCCACGAGCTGAACTACGTCTCCGACGTCGACGTCATCTTCGTCGCCGAGCCCGCCGAAGGCACCGACGCCGCCGACGAGGACAAGGCGCTGCGCGCCGCGACCCGGCTCGCCTCGCACATGATGCGGATCTGTTCCGAGACGAACATCGAGGGCACCATCTGGCCCGTCGACGCCAACCTCCGCCCCGAGGGCAGGAACGGCCCGCTGGTGCGGACCCTCTCCAGCCACCTCGCGTACTACCAGCGCTGGGCGAAGACCTGGGAGTTCCAGGCTCTGCTCAAGGCCCGCCCGGTCGCGGGGGACCTCGCGCTCGGCGAGGAGTACGTCACCACGCTCGCGCCCCTGGTCTGGCACGCCGCCGAGCGCGAGAACTTCGTGCCCGACGTGCAGAAGATGCGCCGCAGGGTCGTCGAGAACATCCCGGCGGGGGAGGTCGACCGGGAGCTGAAGCTCGGCCCCGGCGGGCTCCGGGACGTCGAGTTCGCCGTCCAGATGCTTCAGCTGGTGCACGGCCGCAGTGACGCCTCGATCCGCAGCGGCTCGACCCTCGCCGCCCTGCACGCGCTCGGCGCCGGCGGCTACGTGGGCCGGGTGGACGCGGCCCAGCTCGATGACGCGTACCGCTTCCTGCGCTCCCTGGAACACCGCATCCAGCTGTACAAGCTGCGCCGCACCCACCTGGTGCCCGAGGACGACGCGGACCTGCGCCGCATCGGCCGCTCCCTGGGCATGCGCACGGAGCCGATCACCGAACTGAGCCGCGCCTGGAAGCGGCACACGTCCGTCGTGCGCCGACTGCACGAGAAGCTGTTCTACCGGCCGCTGCTCGACGCCGTCGCCCAACTCGCCCCGGGTGAGGCACGGTTGAGTACGGAGGCGGCCCGCGAGCGGCTCATCGCGCTCGGCTACGCGGACCCGAGCGCCGCGCTCAGGCACCTGGAGGCGCTGGCGTCCGGGGTCTCCCGCAAGGCGGCCATCCAGCGCACGCTGCTGCCCGTCCTGCTCGGCTGGTTCGCGGACTCCGCGGACCCCGACGCGGGCCTGCTGAACTTCCGCAAGGTCTCCGACGCGCTCGGCAAGACCCCCTGGTACCTGCGGCTGCTGCGCGACGAGGGAGCCGCGGCCGAGAACCTCGCCCGCGTCCTCTCCGCCGGCCGGCTCGCCCCCGACCTCCTCCTGCGCGCCCCCGAGGCGGTCGCCCTGCTCGGCGACGAGCGGGGTCTGGTGCCGCGCGGCCGCGCCCACCTGGAGCAGGAGATCCTCGCGGCGGTGCGCCGCGCGGACGGCGCCGAACAGGCGGTGACGGCGGCGCGCGGCGTGCGCCGCCGGGAACTGTTCCGCACCGCCGCCGGGGACATCATCGGCTCGTACGGCACGGAGGACAGCCCCGCCGAGGCCGACCCGGGCGCGCTGGTGGACCGGGTGGGCGACGCGATCTCCGACCTCACCGCCGCCACGATCGCGGGCACCCTGCGCGCGGTCGTCCGCGACGGCTGGGGCGACACGCTCCCGACCCGCTTCGCCGTGATCGGCATGGGCCGTTTCGGCGGCCACGAGCTGGCCTACGGCTCGGACGCGGACGTCCTGTTCGTCCACGAGCCCCGCGAGGGCGCCGACGAGCAGGAGGCGGCGAAGGCCGCGGCGAAGGTGGTCGCGGAGATGCGGCGCCTCCTCCAACTCCCCTCCGCCGACCCGCCGCTGGCCATCGACGCGGACCTGCGCCCGGAGGGCAGGAGCGGCCCGCTGGTGCGCACCCTCGGGTCGTACGAGGCCTACTACCGCCGCTGGTCCCTGGTCTGGGAGTCCCAGGCGCTGCTGCGCGCCGAGCCGGTCGCGGGCGACGAGGAACTGGGCCGCGCCTTCATCGACCTGGTGGACCCCCTGCGCTACCCCGCCGAGGGCCTCGGCGACGACGCGATCCGCGAGATCCGCCGCCTCAAGGCCCGTATGGAGGCGGAGCGGATGCCGCGCGGCGCCGACCCCACCCTGCACGCCAAGCTGGGCCGGGGCGGCCTCTCCGACGTCGAGTGGACCGTTCAGCTCCTCCAGCTGGAGCACGGCTGGGCCGAACCGGGCCTGCGCACGACCCGCACCCGCGAGGCCCTCGCGGCGGCCTGCGCGGCGGGCCTGGTCCCGACCCAGGACGCGGCGATCCTCGACGAGGCGTGGGTCCTCGCGACGCGCGTGCGCAACGCGGTGATGCTGGTACGCGGCCGGGCGGGCGACACGTTCCCCTCCGGGGGACGGGAGCTGGCCGCGGTGGGGCGGTACCTGGGCTACGACGCGGGGCACGTCGGCGACATGCTGGACGACTACCGGCGGATCACGCGCAGGGCGCGGGCGGTGGTGGAGGAGCGGTTCTACGGGGCGTAGGCCCCGGGAGTCCTGCGGGCCGTCGCCACCTCGCGCGGCAGCGCGTACGGCTGCGCCCCGTACCAGAGCCGGGCCACCGCGAAGCCGAAGGCCAGGCAGATCATGCCGCCGACCGCGTCCAGCCAGAAGTGGTTGGCCGTCGCGACGATCACCACGAGTGTCGTCACGGGGTAGAGCAGACCGAGCACCTTCGCCCACGGCACCGAGGCCAGGGCGAAGATCGTCAGGCCGCACCACAGGGACCAGCCGATGTGCATCGACGGCATCGCCGCGTACTGGTTCGACATGTTCTTCAGGTCACCGGAGGCCATCGAACCCCACGTGTGGTGGACCAGGACCGTGTCGATGAAGGTCGTGCCGTTCATCAGGCGGGGCGGCGCCAGTGGATACAGGTAGTAGCCGACCAGGGCCACCGCGGTCGTCGCGAAGAGGACGAGGCGCGTGGCCGCGTACCGCCCCGGATGCCACCGGAACAGCCAGACGAGGACACCGAGCGTCACCACGAAGTGCAGCGTCGCGTAGTAGTAGTTCATGCCGACGATGAGCCATGTCACCGAGTCCACGGCGTGGTTGACGCTCTTCTCGACGGCGACCCCGAGGTCCTGCTCGACGCGCCAGATCCAGTCGGCGTTGCGCAGGGCCTGCGCCTTCTGCTCCGGCACGGCGTTGCGGATCAGCGAGTACGTCCAGTAACTGACCGCGATCAGGAGGATCTCGAACCACAGCCGCGGACGGCGGGGAACGCGCAGACGACGCAGCGGATTGCGCCCATTGCGGACATGCTCCTCGTCCGCGATGGGTGAATCAGCGGGGGCCTGCCGGCCCTCAAGTGTCGTCACGATCGTCTCACCCATAGGCACAGAGTCTGCCAGATCCCCGCCCCCGACCGATCATCCCCTGGTCGGGTCAGGACCGCATTCTCTACACCGGAAGGACGAGTCCGCGATACGGACGTTCCCCTAGGGGCGCCTGGGCGCCGAGGCGGTTGAACCGCGAACCACCAGCTCCGGCATGAAGACGAATTCGCTCTGCGGGGCGGGGGTCCCGCCGATCTCCTCCAGGAGGGTGCGCACCGCCGCCTGACCCATCGCGGGCACCGGCTTGCGGACCGTGGTCAGGGGCGGGTCGGTGAAGGCGATCAGCGGGGAGTCGTCGAAGCCGACCACCGAGACGTCGTCCGGCACCTCCAGGCCGCGCTGGCGGGCCGCCCGTATCGCCCCGAGCGCCATCATGTCGCTGGCGCACGCTATCGCCGTGCAGCCGCGGTCCATCAGCGCCGCCGCGGCGGCCTGGTCGCCCTCCAGGGTGTAGAGGGAGTGCTGGACGAGGTCCGCCTCGATCTCCTCGGGCGAGAGGCCGAACCGGTCCTGCATCGTGCGTACGAAACCCTCGATCTTCCGCTGCACGGGCACGAACCGCTTGGGGCCGAGGGCCAGCCCGATGCGCGTATGGCCGAGGGAGACCAGGTGCGTGACCGCGAGGCGCATCGCCGCGCGGTCGTCCGGCGAGATGAACGGCGCCCGCACCTTCGGCGAGAAGCCGTCCACCAGGACGAACGGCACGCCCTGGGCCCGCAGCTGTTCGTAGCGCTGCATGTCGGCCGAGGTGTCCGCGTGCAGGCCCGAGACGAAGATGATCCCGGAGACCCCGCGGTCCACCAGCATCTCGGTCAGCTCGTCCTCGGTGGAGCCCCCCGGGGTCTGGGTGGCGAGGACCGGTGTGTACCCCTGCCGGGTCAGGGCCTGCCCGATGACCTGCGCGAGTGCGGGGAATATCGGGTTCTCCAGCTCCGGCGTGATCAGCCCGACCAGGCCCGCGCTGTGCCGGCGCAGCCGCACCGGGCGCTCGTAGCCGAGCACGTCGAGCGCGGCGAGCACGGATTGGCGGGTGGCCGCCGCGACGCCCGGCTTGCCGTTGAGCACGCGGCTTACTGTCGCTTCGCTGACCCCCGCCTGGGCTGCGATGTCGGCTAGCCGTGCGGTCACAGGATTGGACTGTACCGGTCGCATCTCAGGCTGCCCACCAGACCGTTGAATCCGCGGGCAGTACGGTCTCGTCGGCACCCGTGGCGACATCCGCGCTCGCGAGGAGCAGGGTGCCGGGGGTGGGGAGGGTGGCGGGGCCGGAGGTGAGGTTCACGGTGCACACGAAGGTGCCCGCCGCGCTGACCCGGCGGAACGCCAGCACGCCCTCGGGGGAGTCCAGCCACTCGACGCCGCGGCCCGCGCCGAGCGCCGGGTGCTCGTGGCGCACGGCGAGCGCGGTGCGGTAGAACTCCAGCGTCGAGGTCGGGTCGCCGGTCTGCGCCTCCACCGTGAGGTCCTTCCAGGACTCCGGCTGCGGCAGCCAGCTCGGGCCGCCCTCGGCCGGGCCGAAGCCGAACGGCGCCCGCTCCCCGGACCAGGGCAGCGGCACCCGGCAGCCGTCGCGCGTGCCGTCCTGCCCGGTGGAGCGGAAGAACGCCGGATCCTGGCGCACCTCGTCCGGCAGGTCGGTGACCTCGGGCAGGCCCAGCTCCTCGCCCTGGTAGATGTACGCGGAGCCGGGCAGCGCCAGCATCAGCAGCGTGGCCGCCCGCGCCCGGCGCAGCCCGCGGGCCTCGTCACCGTCGGCGAAGCGGGTCGAGTGGCGTACGACGTCGTGGTTGGAGAGCACCCAGGTGGCGGGGGCGTCCACGGAGTTCATCGCGGCGAGGGAGCGGTCGATGACGCCGCGCAGCGCCTCGGCGTCCCAGTCGGTGGTCAGGTACTCGAAGTTGAAGGCCTGGTGCAGCTCGTCGGGGCGCAGGTACAGGGCGCTGCGCTCGACGGTCGGGGTCCACGCCTCGGCGACGGCGATGCGCTCGGTGCCGTCCTCGCGGGTGTACTCCGCGAGGATCTTGCGCCAGTCGCGGTAGATCTCGTGCACGCCGTCCTGGTCGAAGTAGGGCACGGCCTGGCTGCCGAGCAGCTTGACCTGCTCCTCGTGGCCGATGTCCGGCAGGCCCGCCGCCTTGACCAGGCCGTGTGCCACGTCGATGCGGAAGCCGTCGATGCCGAGGTCGAGCCAGAAGCGCAGGATGGAGCGGAACTCGTCCTTGACCGCCGGGTGGTCCCAGTTGAAGTCGGGCTGCTCGGGCGCGAAGAGGTGGAGGTACCAGGAGCCGTCCTCGACGCGGGTCCAGGCGGGGCCGCCGAAGATGGACTCCCAGTCGTTGGGCGGCAGTTCGCCCTCGGTGCCCTTTCCGGGGCGGAAGTGGAAGCGGTCGCGCAGCGGTGATCCGGGGCCCTCGCGCAGCGCCTGCTTGAACCACTCGTGCTGGTCGGAGCAGTGGTTGGGCACCACGTCGACGATGACGCGCAGACCCAGCGAGTGCGCTTCGCGTACGAGGTCGTCGGCGTCGGTGAGGGTGCCGAACATGGGGTCCACGGCGCGGTAGTCCGCCACGTCGTAACCGGCGTCGGCCTGCGGGGAGGCGTAGAAGGGGGAGAGCCAGACGGCGTCCACGCCCAGGTCGCGCAGGTGCGGCAGGCGGGCCGTGATGCCGGGCAGATCACCCATGCCGTCGCCGTTCCCGTCGGCGAAGCTGCGCGGGTAGACCTGGTAGATGACCGCGTCCCGCCACCACTCCCTGGTGGGCACGGAGTCGGTGAGGGCGGGCGCGGCGGTGACGTGCTGGGTCATGAAGTCCCTTAGGAGTGCGGGGAGTGGCCGGGATGGTGGCGGGTCAGGACTTGGTGCCGCCGGCCGTCAGGCCCGACACCAGATTGCGCTGGACCACGAGGAAGACGAGCGTGGCCGGAATCAGGATGATCACCGAGGCGGCGGTCATCATGGCCCAGTCTGCGCGTGATTCGGTGGCGAAGGTACGGATTCCTACGGCGAGGGTGTAATGGTCCGCTCCCATGAACTGGGAGGCGTAGGCGACCTCGCCCCACGCGGTGAGGAAGCTGTAGAACGCCGTCACCGCGAGGCCCGGCTTGGCGAGCGGCACGATGAGCCGCCAGAAGGTGCCGAAGGGGGTGAGGCCGTCGACGCGCCCCGCCTCGTCGATCTCGTGCGGGATGGTGTCGAAGTAGCCCTTCATCATCCAGGCGCAGAAGGGGACCGCGGTCGTCGCGTACGTGAGGATGAGCCCCAGGTAGTTGTCGATCAGGTCGAAGCGGGCCAGGAGTTCGTAGAGCGGCACGATCAGGACGGCCATCGGGAACATCTGGGTGACCAGGAAGCTCCACATCAGCTGCCGGTGGCCGGGGAACCGCATCCGGGAGACCGCGTAGCCCGCGGTCGCCGCGAGGAAGACGCCGAGCAGGGTGGTGCCGCCCGCGACGATCACCGAGGCGCCGAACCACTGCGGGAAGTCGGTGTCGGTGAGGACCTTGGCGTAGTTGTCGAGGCTCAGGTTGCCGAGCACCTCGCCCGGGCTCTGCCAGGCCGTCTTCGGGCCCAGCGAGATGAAGACGATCCACACGACGGGGAACGAGGCGACCAGGCTCGCCAGGATCAGCGTGCCGTGCAGCGCGACGGAGGCGAGCGTCGAGCGCTCCTCGCGGCCCCGGACCTTCTTCGCCCGCGGCCGCGCCGGGGTCTTGGCGAGGGCCCCGGTGGTGGCCGGGGAGTGGGTGGTTGCTGAGGTCATGGTGACGGGCCCCCTCAGGCCTGCTCGGTCTTGAGCTGGCGGCGGCGGTAGAAGGTCGAGAAGGCGAGGAGGAGGGCGAGGATCACGATTCCGTAGGTGGCTGCGCCGGAGTAGTCGGACACTCCGGTGAACGCCTTGCGGAAGGCGAAGGTCACGAGGATGTCCGCCTCACCGGTGGTGTTCTGGCCGAGCAGCAGATAGATCACCGCGAACATGTTGAACGTCCAGATGCAGCCGAGCAGCACCACGGTGTTGGTGACCGGGCGCAGGCCGGGCAGCGTGACGTTCACGAAGCGCTGCCAGGGGGAGGCGCCGTCCATCTCCGAGGCCTCGTACAGCTCCTTGGGGATGGACTGGAGTCCGCCGAGGAGCGCCACCATGTTGAAGGGGACGCCGATCCAGACGTTCACCATGATCACGGCGACCTTCTGGGCGAACGGCGTCGCCAGCCAGTTCTGGGCGGGCAGACCGACGGCCGTGATCATCTCGTTGAAGACGCCGTACTGCGAGTTGAGCATCAGGCGCCAGGCGAAGACGCCGACGAAGGCGGGGACCGCCCACGGCAGGATGAGCAGGGCGCGGTAGAGCAGCTTGGCGCGCATCTTGCGGTTGAGCAGGAGCGCGAGGCCCATGCCGATCGCGATGTGCAGGGCGACGCAGGACACGGTCCATACGATCGTCCAGGTCAGGCGCGGATAGAAGTCGCCGTCCGCGCCCGAGAGGATCGACCAGTAGTTGTCGAGCCCGACCATCTCGTACGTCGCGGGGGCGTGGAAGGCCCCGATGTCCCGCGCCACGTTCGCCTCGTTGGCGTTGGTGAGCGAGAGGTAGAAGCCGTAGCCCAGCGGATACAGGACCAGTACGGCGAGGACGATGACGACCGGAGCCACCATCGCCCACGCGTACCAGTACTTCTGCCAGGAGTGGCGAAGCGCGGTGATCAACTGTGCCTGCCTCAGCTGCTGATGGTGTAGCCGGGGAGCAGCTTCTTGAAGTCCTTGGCGGCGGCGTCGAGGCCGGACTTCACGGAGACGTCACCCTGGAGGATCTTGGTGTACTGCTGCACCAGCGGGGTGAAGAGGCTGCCGACCTGGGGGAGCGCCACGCGCGGCCGCGCGGACTTCATGATCGGGTGGAAGCCCTTGATGCGGGCGTCCTTGGTCACCTCGGGGGTGTACGCGGACTCGCGGGTCGGCAGCGTCGCGGTCTCGGCGGCGATCTTCTGCTGGCTCTTCGACGAGGTCATGAACTGGGTGAAGAGGTAGGCGGCGTCCAGGTTCTTCGAGCCCTGGTAGACGGTGAGGTCGTGGCCGCCGGTGGGGGCCTGCGGCTTGCCGGTGGAGCCGGCCGGGACCGGGGCGAAGCCGAGGTTGCCCTCGTCGCCCTTGAAGGCCTTGCCCGACAGGTCGTCGGTGACCGACCAGGGGCCCTGGATGAGCATGGCGACCTCGCCGTTCTTGAACGAGGTCTGCATGTTGTCGTAGGCGTTGGCGAAGTCGACCTTCGCGGACGCCTGGTCGTAGACCTTCTTCGCCGTGGTGACGGCCTTGACGGCCTCCGGCGAGTTGATCGTGATCTTCTTCGTCCTCGTGTCGGCGAGGTCGGTGCCCTCGCCGTAGAGGAAGGGCAGCAGGAAGTAGGAGTCGGGGTTGAGGTAGGTGCCCTCGACGCCGGTCTTCTTCTTGATGGTCTTCGACGTCTCGATGAACTCGTCCCAGGTGGTGGGCGCCTTCTCGACGCCCGCCTTCTTGAAGAGCTTCTTGTTGTAGAGGATCCCGAGGGTGTCGGTGACCGACGGGACGCCGTACGTCTTGCCCTGGTACTTCGTGGTGTTCAGCGGGCCCTCGGTGAAGTCCTCCGTGCCGCCCTTGAGGGCGAGGGTGCCGTCCAGCGGGGCGATGTAGTGCAGCGAGGCGTACTCGGGGATGAGGCCGACGTCGGCGCGCATCACGTCGGGGGCGCCCTTGCCGGTCTTCGCGGCCGACTTGAACTTCTGCTCGATGGACGCGAACTCGATGTTCTCGTAGTTGACGTCGATCTTCGGGTACTTGTCCTCGAAGTCGGCGATCAGCTTCTTGTAGACCGGCGCCTCGGTCGTGGCGTCCGAGGTGTCCCAGTAGGTGAGGGAGCCCGAGATGTCCTTGGCGTCCTTCGCCTTGCCGTTCGAGCCTTCGTCGTCGTCGCTGCCGCAGGCGGTGGCGGTGAGCGCAAGGGCGCAGACCGCGGCGGCGATCGATATGCCACGTCGCATAGTGAACTCCTGAGGGATGGACCCGCTGGGCCGTCCGTCCCATCGACGGCTGCCGGGCTGGCAGGAAGTTAACAGTCTTGCAAGGCTTTGCGGAAGACTTTGCAGGGCACTTTCTGGCTTCTTCTTCGGGAGGGTGGGGTACAGGGCCGACGGGGCGTCGTGTGACGCCCCGCCAGGGGCGCGGGGAACTGCGCGACCGGCCCACAACGATCCGCACTTGTCGGATCTCGCAGGCCTTCACTGCAAGCTCTTGCTGCAAGCCAGCACCGACGGTACGTTCCCCCGTCATGGCAAACCAGCTCAGGCGCCGCAATGTCGCGGCAACCGGCACCGTCCTCGCGCTCGTCGCGGCCCTCTGTACCGCGATACCGGCCGGGGCGGCACCGCCCCCCGACACCGGCCCCCTCGACCTGACGAAGTCGACGGCCCAGTGGATCGACCGCACCACCGTCGCCGTCAAGGACGACGGCGGGGCCGCGGGCACCACCACCCGGCTCGTCTCCGACCAGGACGGGAAGCTCGCCGTCGAGGACGGCGAACTCACCGGCACCGGACGGGAGTCGGCCCTCCGCAAGGTCCCCGGCGGCCTCTCCGCCGCCCAGCGCGCCAAGTTCCCGCACCTCGCGCGGTACGCGGCGTACGAAGTCGTCCCCCGCGACCGCGAGCACACCGCCGAGGACCTCACCGGCCAGGTGATCCTCACCCGGCACGAGTCCGACGGCACCCTCGCCACCGCCACCGGTGTCCAGACCCAGGGCGTCCTCGACGACCTCTACGCCGCCCGCGCCACGAAGGCCGCGCTCGGCCCGGTCTTCCGTGAGGGCAGGGTCACCCTCTCCGTGTGGGCCCCCACCGCCCAGTCCGTCGCCCTCGAACTCGGCGGCGAGCACCTGCCGATGCGGCGCGACGGCGCGAGCGGCGTCTGGTCCGCCACCGGACCCGGCCGCTGGAGCGGCGAGAACTACCGCTTCGCCGTCAAGGTCTGGTCCCCGAGCGCCCGCGCGGTCGTCACCAACAAGGTCACCGACCCCTACTCGCTCGCCCTGACCGCCGACTCCACCCGCAGCATCGCGGTCGACCTCGGCGCCAAGCGGCTCGCGCCCGAGGGCTGGGCGTCCCTGAAGAAGCCGAAGGCCGTACCGCTGCGGAACGCGCAGATCCAGGAACTGCACATCCGGGACTTCTCCGCCACCGACCGCACCGCGAAGGCCCGCCACCGCGGCACCTACCGCGCCTTCACCGGCACCCGCAGCAAGGGCTCACGGCACCTGAGGAAGCTCGCGCGGGCCGGAACGTCGTACGTCCATCTCCTGCCCGCCTTCGACATCGCGACCGTCCCCGAGCGCAGGGCCGACCAGCAGCGCCCCGCCTGCGACCTCGCCTCCTTCGCCGCCGACTCCGACAAGCAGCAGGAGTGCGTGGCCTCCTTCGCCGCCGACGACGCCTACAACTGGGGCTACGACCCCTTCCACTACACGGTGCCCGAGGGGTCGTACGCCACCGACCCCGACGGGACCCGGCGCACCGTCGAGTTCCGGGAGATGGTCCAGGCGCTCAACCGCGACGGGCTGCGCGTCGTCATGGACGTCGTCTACAACCACACGGCGGCGAGCGGCCAGGACCCCAAGTCCGTACTCGACAGGATCGTGCCCGGCTACTACCACCGCCTCCTCGCCGACGGCACCGTCGCGACCTCCACCTGCTGCGCGAACACCGCGCCCGAGAACGCCATGATGGGCAAGCTCGTCGTCGACTCCCTGGTCACCTGGGCCAGGCAGTACAAGGTCGACGGCTTCCGTTTCGACCTGATGGGCCACCACCCCAAGGCCAACATCCTCGCCGTCCGCGCGGCCCTGGACGCGCTCACGCCCGAGAAGGACGGCGTCGACGGCAAGCGGATCATCCTCTACGGCGAGGGCTGGGACTTCGGCGAGGCCGCCGACGACGCCCGCTTCGTCCAGGCCACCCAGAAGAACATGGCCGGTACCGGCATCGCCACCTTCTCCGACCGGGCCCGCGACGCGGTGCGCGGCGGCGGCCCCTTCGACGACGACCCCGGCGCCCAGGGCTTCGCCAGCGGTCTGTACACCGACCCCAACCCCTCAGAGGCCAACGGCACCCCGGCCGAGCAGAAGGCCCGGCTCCTGCACTACCAGGACCTGATCAAGGTCGGCCTCACCGGCAACCTCGCCGACTACACCTTCACCGACTCCGCGGGCCGCCGCGTCAAGGGCTCCGACGTCGACTACAACGGCGCGCCCGCGGGCTACGCGGCCGCCCCCGGCGACGCCCTGGCCTACGCCGACGCGCACGACAACGAAACCCTCTTCGACGCCCTCGCCTTCAAACTGCCCCCGTCCATGACCCCCGCCGACCGTTCGCGCATGCAGGTCCTCGCGATGGCGACCGCGGCGCTCTCCCAGGGCCCCGCCCTCTCCCAGGCGGGCACCGACCGGCTGCGCTCCAAGTCCCTGGACCGCAACTCCTACGACAGCGGCGACTGGTTCAACGCCCTGCACTGGGACTGCCGCGACGGCAACGGCTTCGGGCGCGGCCTGCCCCCGGCCGCCGACAACAAGTCCAAATGGGCTTACGGAAAGCCCCTGTTGACGTCCGTCGGCGTCGGCTGCCGCGACATCGAGGCGACCTCGGCGGCGTACCGGGATCTGCTGAGGATCCGTACGACCGAACCGGCGTTCGGGCAGCGCACCGCCGACCAGGTGCAGCGGACGCTCTCCTTCCCCCTGTCGGGCCGCGCCGAGACGCCCGGCGTCATCACCCTGCGCGCCGACGACCTCGTCGTGGTGTTCAACGCCACCCCCGAGACCCGCGAGCAGCAGGTCCGGGACGCGGCGGGAATCAAGTACCGACTGCACCCCGTTCAGGCGAAAGGCGCAGATCGTAGCGTGAAATCCGCATCGTATGAGTCGAGTTCCGGGATCTTCACCGTTCCCGGTCGGACCGTCGCGGTCTTCTCCCGAAGCGCGCGTTAGGGCGCTAACTTGGTCGGGCAGGCCCGCGGGAGGCCTGCCCCATCGACCTGCCCCTGAGGGGCCCGCTTGAGCGCCAACGGCAAGGCAGACACCACGATCCTGGTGGTCGACGACACGGCCGCCAGTCGATACGCGCTGGGCGCTGTCCTGCGCCGGGACGGCCATCGCGTCATCCTCGCCGCCAGCGCGGGCGAAGCCCTCGTCGAGCTCGACGCGCGCCACCGCGCGGGCGACCTGCCCGACGTGGCGCTCATCGACGTGGGCCTGCCCGACATGAGCGGCTTCGAGCTGTGCCGCCGCCTCAAGGAGTCACCCCAGACCGCCCTCGTGCCCGTCGTGCACTTCTCGGCGGCCCGCGTCGCCCCCGCCGACCGGTGCCGCGGCCTCGACGCGGGCGGCGAGGCCTATCTGACGGTGCCCGCGGAACCGGAGGAGATCCAGGCCGTCGTCCGGGCCGTCGCCCGCGGCGCCCGCCACCGCAGCGACGCCGAAGCGCAGGCCGGGCATCTGACACGGCTCGCCGAGACCATCCTCGACGTGCAGTCCGCCCGCTGCCCGCGCGAGCTGGCCGACGCCGCCGCCGCGGGCACCGACCGCCTCACCCACGGCCCCGCCGCCGCGTTCATCCTCGGTGACGACGGCGCGATGCACCGCGGCCTGTCCCGGCGCAGGGCGAGCGCCTCCCTGCCCGACGACGGCGCGCACGATGCGGTGGCGCGCCTCGTCCTGCGCATCATGTCGGGCCACGTCGGCGTACGCAGCACCTTCGCACCCGCCCCGCTGTGGCCGCCCGGCTTCTTCCAGCCCGAGCCGCCCGGCGGCACCGGAGGCCCCGAGGGCGCCCGGCTCGCCCTGGCCCGCAGCCGCGAGGGCTGCGCGCCCGTCTGCCTCGCCACGCCCTCGTACGCCCAAGGGACCTCGCCGGACACCGGACGGCTCGTGGGGCGGCTCGCCCACGCCACCGCGCTGGCCGCGGAGCGCCTGCTCATGTACGAGATGGAACGTCACATCGCCCTCACCCTCCAGCGCAGCTTCCTGCCCGCGCACGTGCCCCAGGTGCCCGGCACCGAAGTCGTCGTGCGCTACGAACCCGCCTCCAGCGACACGGAGATCGGCGGCGACTTCTACGCCGCGCTGCCCACCTCCGCGGGCGTCCTCACCGCCATCGGCGACGTCGTCGGCCACTCCCTCGGCGCCGCCACCGTGATGGTCGAGGTCCGGCACGCCCTGCGCGCCTACTGCGTCGACGAATCCGACCCCCGGGTGCTCGCCCACCGCCTCGACAAGATGCTCCAGCGCTACCACCCCGACGTGACGGCCACCCTCTGCCTGGCGGTCGTCGACCCCGCCACCGGGCGCACCCGCGTCTCGAACGCCGGGCACATCCCGCCGCTCATCGTCAGCGACTCGGGCGTCGCCACCTACCTGGAGGCGTGCGGCCCGCTGCTCGGCCTCGGCCTCGACAGACCCAAGCCGACCGAAGTGCTGCTGCGCCCCACCGACCGGCTCCTCATGGTCACCGACGGCCTCATCGAGACCCGCGGCGTCGACCTCGCGGTCTCCATGGAGCAGCTGCGCACCGCCGCCGCCAACGCGCCGGGGGGCGTCACGTCCCTCTGCGACACCCTGCTCGCCTGCTTCGGCCACGACAGGGACGACGACATCGCACTCCTCGTCCTCGGCCTGACGGGAAACCGCTAGCCCACCCCGGTGAGCCGCTTCTCCAGAAGGGTCACGCCGTACGTGCTCCCGTCCGCGGCGGCCTTCCCCGGCAGCTCCCCGACGACCGTGTATCCGGCGTCCTCGTAGTAGACGCGCAGCCGCGGATTGGCCGAAACACAGTCCAGCCGGGCCAGCTCGCGCCCCGCCTCGGCGATGCGCCGCTCGGCCCGTGCGAGCATCGCCCGACCCGTCCCCGGCCGCGCCCCGCGCCGCACCATCAGCCGGTGCACATAGCCCGCGACCGGCTCGGTCACGCCCCAGGCGGCCTCGTCGTCCCACCAGATCTCGTACGCCCCGACGACCTCGCCCCCTTCCTGGGCGAGCCACACCTCCTCCACACCTGAGGTGATCAGCCGCCGGAAGTGCCGCTCGTCCTTGTCGCCCGGCTTCCACTGGTCGATGCCGCGCTCCCGCATCCAGCGGGCCGCGCCGTCGTAGAGGCCGGTGAGGGTCGCCACGTCGCCCTCGCGCGCACCGCGCACGGTCAACAGGGCCGTCACCGCGCCAGCTCCATCAGCCGGCCGATCAGCTCGGCGAACGGACCGTCGGCCGGCTCCGTGGCCAGGATGCCGCGCAGCAGCTCCGCCATCTCCTCGTCGTACGCGGCGCTCACCGCGGTGAGCGCCGCGAAGTCGTGCACCAGTTGCAGCTCAAGCTCCGCGCGCGGGATGCGGCGCCCGTCCAGCCAGAGCAGCGCCGTGGACTCGGCGAGGGAGATCCACGACCGCACCACCAGCTCCAGCCGCGCGGGCGGTTCGGTGACCCCGAGGTGCGCGAGGATCTGGTCGTACGCCGCCTGCCGCACCGAGTCGATCAGCGCGTTCGTCGCCGAGGCCGACGCCGTCTCCACCGAGCACGCGCCGCCCGCGGAGACAGCGGGGCCGCCCCGCATCAGCGCGGAGAAACCGGGCCCGTGCTCGTCGACGAAGGACAGGAAGCGGCCCATCACCCGCAGCAGCCGGGCCCCGAGCGGCCCCTCGCGCGGCTCCACGAACCGCTCGGCGAGGTCCTCGGCCGCTCGCCGCAACGCCGCCTCGTACAGGCTGAGTTTGCCGGGGAAGTAGTGGTAGACCAGCGGGCGCGAGATGCCCGCGGCCGCTGCTATCTCGTCGATGGAGACGTCGTCGGGCGAGCGGTGGCTGAAGAGGTCGAGCGCGACCCCGATCAACTGCTGCCGACGCTCCTCGACGCCCATCCTGCGGCGCACCCCGGTTGTCATACGAACACCTTACCGAGCAGATCCGGCCTCTCGACGGGCCGGTGCGCCACGGGACTTCACAGATCGAGCACCAGCCGCTCGCCGTGCGCCCGCGAGACGCAGATGAGCATGGAGGCGGCCCGCTCGGCGTCCGTGAGCAACTCGTCGCGGTGGTCTATCTCCCCTTCCAGGACGCGCTGTTGGCACGTTCCGCAGAAACCCTGCTCGCAGGAGTACGCCGTGTCCGGCAGCTCGGCGCGGACCGCGGCAAGCACCGTGCTGTCCGCGGCGACCGCCACCGTGCGCCCGCTGCGCCGCAGCTCGACCTCGAAGGCGGCGTCGCCCTCGGTGGAGAGGCGGGGCGAGAACCGCTCCAGATGCAGCGAACACCCGGCGGGCAGCGCGGCGGTGACCGCCTCCATCAGCCCTTCCGGCCCGCATACGTGGACGGCGGCGCCCTCGGCCGCCCCGCTGAGGAAAGCCGCCACGTCCGGCAGCCCGTCCGCGTCCTCGGCGGCGACGGTGACCCGCCCCGCACGCCCCGCGCCGAGCTTCTCGACCTCGTCGAGGAACGGCATCGTGGCGCACGAACGCCCTGCGTACAGCAGCCGCCACGGCACCCCCGAGGCCTCGACGGCCCGCAGCATCGGCAGGATCGGGGTGATCCCGATGCCCCCGGCCACGAAGGCGTACGACGGGGCGGTGGCGAGCGGGAAGCGGTTGCGCGGCCCCCGCACCTCGACCTCGGTGCCCTCGCGCAGCTCGTGCACCTCGCGCGAGCCGCCCCTGCCGCCCTGCTCGGCGGTGATCAGCCGGGTCGCGACGGTGTACGAGGAGGAGTCCTCGGGGTCGCCGCAGAGCGAGTACTGCCGTACGAGCCCCGAGGGGAGGACCAGGTCGAGGTGGGCGCCCGGCGTCCACGGCGGCAAGCCCGTGCCCTCCAGACGGAGTTGGACGACGCCTTCGGCGACCCGCTCGTGCCGTGCGACGCGCAGCCGCAGCGCCCGGGAGCGCGGCCGCCCCGAGACCGGCTCCTCCAGGGCGGGCAGCGGCCACAGCGGGGAGGACGCGATGCGGCGGCGCAGTGCCCGCCGGGCGAGCACGGCACCGCCCGCGACGAGGGCGAGGGTGCGGACGCGGGGCATGTCAGACGCCCCCGTTCGACCGGTGGGCGGCGGCCTTCTCGGCCGCGGTGGCGGCCGGTGAGGAGGCGAGGTAGGCCACGGCCTGTTCGGTGCTGCCCTCCTGGGAGGGGTGGTAGCCGCGGCTCAGATAGCGCGGGATGGAGCGGATCATGTCGCCGGCCGTCGGCAGCGTGCCCGCCCGCCCGCTGCGGTGGAGGTCCCTCAGGCTCGCCCTGCCGTGGACGAGCGTAGGGTCGTTCGCCATGAAGAACCGCGCCCCGCGCTGCCAGAGGAAGACCAGGGCGGTGAAGGCGGTCGCCCAGGTCCGCGCGCGGCGCCGGTAGCCGCCGTCGACGTGCATGAACAGCTCGAAGGCCACGGAGCGGTGCTCGACCTCCTCGGCGCCGTGCCAGCGCAGCAGGTCCAGCATGGTCGGGTCGGCGCCCCTGCGGTCCAGCTCCTCGGCGTTGAGGATCCAGTTGCCGAGGAAGGCGGTGTAGTGCTCGATGGCGGCGATCATCGCGACGCGCTCCATCAGCCACCAGTGGCGCGCCCTGCCCGGTGGCAGGGTCCGGTCCCCGAGCAGCTTCTCGAAGAGCCAGTCGACCTGCGCGGTGTACGGCGTCGGGTCGAGGCCCCGCTCCTTGAGGTGCGGCAGGACCTCGTCGTGTGCCTGCGCGTGCATCGCCTCCTGGCCGATGAACCCGATGACGTCCTCGCGCAGCCGCTCGTCCTTGATGTACGGCAGGACCTGCTTGTAGACGTGCACGAACCAGCGCTCGCCGGCGGGCAGCAGCAGATGCAGCACGTTGATGGTGTGCGTGGTGAACGGGTCGCCCGGGAGCCAGTGGAGCGGGGTGTCCTCCCAGGAGAAGGAGACGTTGCGAGCCTTGAGCGGTATTCGCTCGGACGCCGTGTTAGACATGGCGTCAATGTACTGATGGGTAGGCCGGGTGGTACAGGGGTGCGCGAAGGGAATCTAGCGCAGCGTCGACACCTTCGTGCCGTCCGCCAGGGTGCCGCTCAGGCGCGCGCGGGCGGTGCGCTCCGTCCTGACCGCGATGACGTTGCCCTGGACCCGGTCGCCGGCGGACGTGGTGAGGGACGCGACGTCCTTGCTGCCCGCGCCCAGGAGGTACCAGTTGCCGCCCTGGGACTTCCACAGGACGCCCGCGAGGACCTTGGGGTCGCGGGCGCCGCACGCGGGGGTGTCCTCGGCCTTGGCGGCCACGGCGCCCGCGGGCCCGCCGGCCGTCTCGAACTGGGCGAAGGACCGGCTGCCGCCGCCCCGCCAGGTCTCGGCCCGCGTGCAGACCCACTGGGCGGCGCCGTTGGCCTCGGGTAGGGTCTGCCGGGCGTACGCCCAGGCGTTCACGGACCGCACGCCGTGGGAGCGCACCGACGCGAGGGAGCAGGCGGACTTCGCCCAGTCCGCGGGCCCGGCCTCGCGCGGCGCCTCGGGGCGGCCCGCGGTCAGCCGGGCGGGGGTCAGCTCGCCGAGGTCGGTCGAGGTCCCCACCACGCCGGTGTCGTCGCGCAGCCGCAGCGCGTTCCAGGAGGTGCACCGCCCGGTCGGCGCGGGGCCGGCGAACGGGTCGGTGACGCCGTCCTTGTCACGGTGCAGCGGGGCCGCCTTTCCCGCGGGCTTCAGCAGGTCGCGGACCGCGGCGGCCTTGACCCACGGCGCCGTCAGATAGCGGATGTTGCCGTCCGTGCGGTTGACGACGACGGCGCTCGCCTCGGGGCCGCTCGCGCCGTCCACGCGCGCGAAGTCCAGCGCGGCGCCGCTCGTGCCCTCCTTCGGCTCGGCGTAGCGCACGATGCGCAGACCGTCGTGGAACAGGACGACGCGCGCGGCGTCGACCTCGCCCGCGAAGAGCAGCTGGGCGGGCCCGGGGGGCGCCCCCGAGGGCGTGCCGGGGGTGGCCGACACCTGGACGGTCTCACCGGGCCTGGCCCAGACGGCGAGGGCGCGGCGCAGCAGATCCCTGTCGCCGACGAGGTTGCCGCGCGCGGGCCACACGGAGAAGTCGGTGCGGGCGGAACGTTTCCACGCGCTGGCCGTGGCCACCGTCAACTGCCCCGGATCGAGCGCGGCTTGAGCGGCGGGGTTGCGCGCGTACGGGGGAGCGGCGGCGCCGTCGGGCCCCCAGCCCTCGCCGGGCAGGCCGAGGAGCGCCCCGCACACGAGTGTGGCGAGGGCCGCGACTCCGGCGGCCTTCATGTGCTGCCTGCGCCGCATCAGGTCGGTCGGCCTGGCCTGGAGGGAGCAGGGGTCGAACTCGGGGGAGGCGAGCAGGGCGTAGCGCGCCTCGACCTCGTCGGCCTCTTCGAGGGCGTCGTCCGCGTCGTCGCACCCGGCGGCCGTCAGCACCGAGCGCACCCCGGAGTCGTCGAGGCCCTCCAGGCCGCGCAGGACGTAGGCGGCGCGGGCGGCGCCCGACAGCTTGGCCAGGCTCTGGTCGAGGGCGAGTTCGTCGGCGCCGCCCGAGCGCGGGAAGAGCCGCAGCCCCCGGACCTGGGGCAGCAGCGGGGGCAGCTGCGCCCGCCTGGGCAGGGCCTTCCAGGTCAGCGGCAGCCCGGCGTCGAGGGCGCCGCGCAGGACCCGGAGACGTACGTACGCGTATCCGGGATCCCGCAGGTGTGCGCCGCCCTGCTGCGCGGGGATGGCCGCCGAGGCGCCCGACGTGCGGCCGCGTGGCAGGGCGCGCTGCGTGAGGGCGTGCGCGGTCAGGACCCGGCGGTTGCGGCCGAGGCTCGGTGGCAGCACCAGATAGGCCAGCCGGACGAGCCGCGGATAGTGCTCGACGAGGGCGGCCTCGGCCTGCTCCACGTCGAGGACGGGGGCGGGGCCGCTGGCGCTCGGGGACTGCGAAGGCTGAGACTGCACATTCGACGACACGTTCAGCAGAACGAGCGAATCGTCGGTTGGTCACCTCAAGAGGGCACGGGCTCCACGAGGGCGCGGGCGTAATGGGCCATCGAGCGCTGGTAGCGGGGCAGATGGGGAGCGAGGGCGCCGAGTACCAGGGCGAGCCCCTCGCGCTCACGGCCGAGGTCCGCCAGACACAGCGCCAGGACGGACCGGACGGCGTCGTCCAGCTCGTTCGACGGCCCGACCAGTTCCGGTGTGAGCAGCGCGACGCCCTCCTCCGCGCGGCCCACGTTCCGCAGCGAGCTGGCGAGTTGGATGACGGCGCGCTGCTTGTGGGAGCCGCCGAGACCGCGGTCCAGGGCTTCCTGGTACAGCGGCACGGCCCGGTCGGAGTACCCGGTGGAGTCGAAGGCGCAGGCCCGCTCGAAGAGGCCGAGGGGGTCGCCCTCGGGCAGCTCCGCGGCCAACTCGTCGATCAGCGCGCGGAACTCCGCGGCGCGGTCCTCCTCGTACGCCTCGAAGGAGTTCCAGACCTCGGCCACCCGCTGTTCCCAGTCCGCGTTCATGACCTCACCTTCGCACACACGTGCCCCACAGAACACACCTTTACGACGTCACCGTCCATCCGCTGAACTCGGCCGTCCCGCGCCCCTCGTCGCCCCCGTTCGTCGCGCTCATGAACATCCCCACGTCCTGTGCGGCGGCCGCGCCCGGCACGGCCACCGTCGCCACCGTCCGCCAGGTGTCGCCGCCGTCCGTGGAACAGGCGCCCGTGAAGGAGCCCCCGGCACGCGCCAGGCGCAGCAGCACAGGCGCCTTGACACCCATGATCCTCTTGTACGTGTCCAGCGTGCCGTCACCATTGCTGTCGTACGAGAGCACGACGCCGTTGGCCGGGGTGACGGCGAGGTTCACGAACCCCCGCGAGCCCGGCGTGGCCAGCGCGTCGCGGGCGATGATGCCCGCCCGCGCCCAGGGCCCCGTGGGCGCCTGCGCGTCGACCCGTACCGTCACCGAGACGCCGTCGCGCAGCGCCCCCGCCCGGTAGAGCGTGCCGAACTCGGCGGTGCCCTTCCACAGGTCGGCCCCGCCCCCGTCGATCGCGTACCGCCCGTCCAGCTCCCCGAATACGGCGGCGTTGCCGGAGTACGTCCGCCAGTCACCGCTCACCGGCGCCGCCTCGAACAGGGTGCCTTCGTGGACGTGCCGCACCCGCCGCTCGCCCGCCGGCCCGTACCGCACGGCGATCTCGTACGGCAGCGGACGCAGCGGCCGGTCCAGGGGCGTGTCCGGCGCACTGGCCCGCCAGGTGACCTTGCCGGTGCCCGCGGGGGCGACCCGCGGCAGGGACACCGGTCCGGTGGGCTCCGCCTCGATGCCGGTCAACGCGAAGTCGACGCGGCCGGTGGCGCGCAGCCCGTTGACGTTGCGGAAGGCGGCCGTCACGCGCGCGTGGCCGCCCGGCGGGAAGGCGGGCGGCTCCGCGGTGACCTCCACGGACCCCTGGTAGGGCGCCCGCGCGAGGATGCCGCGCACCCGTGAGGCGATGCGGTACGGATCGCCGACCGGCCGCAGCGGATAGTCCTCGCGCTCCCGCGTCCAGGGCTCCTCCACGGCGAACCAGTCGACCGGCTTCGGCTCGCGTCCCGCGGCCAGCGCGTCCGCCAGCTCGTCGAGCCACCGCTGCCACCGGGGCACGTAGAAGTCGCTCATCAGCCCGTGCCACTCGCGGTTGCCGTACTCGTGGAGCCTGCCGCCGTCGGCCGTGGCACGCCCGCCCCACACGGTGATCAGCACCTTGGCGGTCCGCTCGAACTCGGCGCGCTCGGCGTCGGTCGTCCCCATCCGCCGGGCGGCCTCGATCCAGGGGCCGAGGAGGAAGGCGGTGTGGGTTCCGGTGACCTCGTCCGAGAGCCGCATCAGCCGCAGCCACAGCGTCGAGAGGGCACGGAATGCCTCCTGGTCCTCGCGCCGGTACGCCGTCCGCAGCTGCGGCAGGAGCTGGCGGCCGCGGTGCGCGAGTGCCTGGCGGGCCACGTCCACCAGGTCGTACCGGTAGGCGGCGCTGCTCCGCAGCGCGCCCGCCACGCCGAGCAGCCCGGTGAGCGCGGCGTCGAAGCGGGCCGGGTCGTAGGTCAGGGCGCGCGGCGCGTACTCGGCGGCGCGGTTCGCCGCGAGGTCGGGGCGGGCGGCGAACAGGGAGTCGTGGGGGTCGCTGCGCTCCACGGCGGTGTGCCGGTAGGCGGTGTCGTGCAGCGCCCGCCAGGCGGCCCGCGCGTCCCGGTCACGCCCGCCGTAGCGGAAGTCCGCGTACGAGGAGAACCACGAGGCCCGGTCCAAAGGGCCCTCGACCCAGGCCAGTTCGGAGAACAGCTCGAAGGCGGCCGGGTCCCGGTCGGTGGCCTCCGGCATGAAGGCGGTCCCCACCAGCGCGCTGCCCGCCTTGTCGCGCCAGGCGAAGAACTTCTCGTTCCACAGGTGGGTGCGGGCGCCGATCGTCGTGCGCCCGCCGAAGTTGGGGATGGTGCCGAAGGCGTAGGGCGTGCCGCCCCAGTCCTTCTCGCGGTCGGTGACGCTCGTGTACCGGTCCGAGACGCCGTCGACGATCAGCATCCGCTTCTTGTCGACGGCGTCGAGCAGCGCGGGCAGCGGATTGGCCTCCCAGCCGAGGATCACCCAGGTCGCGCCGGGCCGCGCGGCGCGCAAGGCGGCCTCCACGCCCCGGGCGGCGGCGGGCACGGGCACGTCACCGGGGGTGCCGCCCTCGTGCAGCAGGTCCATCTTGAACAGGTCGGCGGGACCGAGGAGTTGTTCCTGGTGGCGGTAGAAGGAGGCGGCGACCCTCGCGAAGGCCGTGGTGCGGGGGTCCAGCCAGTCGGGCCGCTGGAAGCCGTGCCAGATGCCCTGGGGGATCACCCGCGCGTCCCCGCCGTTGCGCTCGACGAAGCCGTCGGGGACGTGTCCGTAGTAGCCGGGCAGTACGGGCGCGATGCCGAGTGAGCGCAGCCGGTCGCAGATCCTGCGCCCCAACTCGGCGCGGTCGGATATGAGGTGCTCGCTCAGTGGTCCTCCGTACCCGGAGAGGTTCTGGAGCAGCCACCACGGCTGGTGCGAGGGCGCGGGCAGCCACGCCCTGGCCTCGGCGTCGGAGTAGCCGAACTCCTTCAGGACCCGGTGATAGACGGCCTCGGCTCCCGCCACCACCAGGACTTCGTTGCATCCGTGCAGGGCGAGTACGTCGATCATCCGCTCCCAGTACGTCCAGTCGGCGTACGGCGCGGTGTACCCGTCGTTGGTGTCGTTCAGGGCGAACCGGTGCGGCAGCGAGGTGGACCGCTCCAGCGGCCGCGCGGGGGCGGGCAGCCTGCGCGGCAGGACCGACTGGCTGCCGTTCCAGGTGATGTGGGTGCCGCAGACGTACTTCAGATACCAGTGGACGCCGGTGAGCAGCACACCCGGCGTCGTGCCGGACACCTCGATCCGCCCGGTCGCCCCGGTGACCCGGAAGCGGTCCTCGCGTCCGGGTGCGGGGCGGAGTCTGAGCCGGAACTGCTCCGCGTGACGCGGGAGGAGTCTGTTGAGTGCCGAGCGCGCGGAATCCGTATCGAAGGCCGGGGCCTGCGCGGGCCCCTCGGTGGCGTGGGCCGACAGCGGGACCCCGCCCGCGGCGGCGCCGAGCCCGAGGGCGCCGGCGGCGTTGAGTACGGAACGTCGGGACGGTTCGGACATGTGTACCCCCTGAGGTGAAGGCTGCGGCGCACGGTAGCCGCGTGGCCGACTCTCCTCAAAGGTGCATACGAGACAGGCGAGTTCGGCTCGCCGGAAGTGACGGGTGTGACGATGAAGGCAGTGCAGGCGGCACGGAGCGTGCTACGGGGCGCGGTGCGGGGTGTGCTCTCGGGCAGGGGCGTGGGCCTCCTGCTCGCGATGGCGGGCTGCGGCGCGGTGGTGGGGTGCGGCTCGGGGGATGACGGCACACCGAGCACGGCGAGCGGCAGCCTGGAGCAGCTGGCGGCCAAGGCGAAGTGCAGGGCCGAGATCCAGACGGACGCGGCCGACCTGCGCCAGGCCACCTGTGAGAACGGTTCCCGGCGCTACGTCCTCGTAACCTTTACAAACGCCCGTGGCCAGGCCGAATGGCTCGACGAGGCGGACGACTACGGCGGTACGTACCTCGTCGGCGGCAGCTGGGTCGCGGTCGGCGGCCCCGCCGACATCTCGGCGCTGCGGCAACGGCTGGGCGGGACCGTGGTGGACGCCGCGGGGAAGCACGGCGGGGGCCACCACGGTCACCGCGGGGGGTGAGGCGGGGGGAGGATGGGGACGGGGGCAGGCGGCGGCGTCAGGTGCAGCGCTGCCCCGAGTTGATGCAGTCCGCGACGCGCCGCATCAGCCGCTCGTCGAAGACGTTGATGAAGTCACCGTGGTCGGTGACGGGCTTGTGCAGCTGCTCGGGGAACGAGTCGACGGCGAAGCCGGGTCCCGGCGGCACGTCGTACACCACGCGCTGCACCAGCTGCGGGATGGCCCGGAAGCCCTGGGGGCAGGCGCCCGTCCGCTGATCGGCGAACGCGACATGGGTGCGGTGGTTGGCGCTGTCGGTGTTCCGCCCGTCCCAGCAGCTCTGGAAGTCGAACCTCCGCACGACCTTGCTGCCCTCGGGGCAGATCGGATACTTGTCCTTCAGCCGGCGGTCCTCGAACCCGGTGCAGCTCCACGAGGCGTTGGCGTTGACGTCGCCATTCGTGAACGCCTTGGCGTCACCGGTGATGATGCGCAGGAAGCGCGGCATCGCGACGACCTTGCTCCGCGGATTCCCGACGAATTTCAGCGTCACCGACGACGGCGTCTGGATCTCGCCGACGTTCTGGTCCTTTCCGCCGCCGTCCGCCTGGGCGTCGGCCTCGTTCTCGCCGTTCTGAAGCCGCAGGACGGGCCAGTAGTACGTCGACTTGTCTCCCTGGTTCCGGCAGCTGGTCCCGCCGTTCGCGAGGTCGTCGTCGTCGGAGAAGGCGTCCGTCGCCTGATTGCCCACGTAATCGTGCATATGGTGAGCGCCGTTGCTCACGCCGGGCGCGACGATGACGTTGTCGGGATTGAACTTGCCGTTCTCGTTGCGCCCGCACTCCGTGGTGAAGGTGCCTCGGGAGGCGCCGCGCCGGTTGCCGGGGCGGTTGACGTTGGGCTGCACGGACTCGATCTCGACGAAGTCGTTGGCCTGGGGGCCATTGCCACCCTGGCCCTGCCCCTGTTGGCCTTGCTCGCCTTGTTGCCCCTGCTGCCCCTGCTGCCCCTGCTGCCCTTGCTGGGCGGGGGCGTCGACGGCGCGCAGGGTGCAGGGCGCCATGCTGTCGAGGCGCTCGGGCCGTTGCCCCGCCCGGTCCATGGCGTCCGCGATCTCGCCGAGCGTGCCCTGACGCCGCTCCTCCAGCGGATCGAGTACGGACTCCTTGTCCCGCGCCGCGCCGAGCTGGTCGTACGCCCGAGTGATCTGACTGTCGAGTTCCGCGAGCCGGTCGTCGACCTCGCCGCGCGCGCCCCGGGGAACGTCCGACAGGCGATTCGCCACATCAGGACAGCTGATGGTCGAGACAGGCAGGCCGGACGCCTGCGGAGGGGGCTGGTCGGCGCCCTCCCCGGCGTTCGCGTAGACGTTCACGGCGATCAGACCGCCGCCGCCCATGACTACAGCCGCTGACACGGCGACCAGGCGCCGCGCGAGCTTTGATCGTTTTCGTGATGTGCGTCCCATGGGGCTACATACGCATCAGCGGCCCGGCGTGTTCAGCGCCCCTGGTCCAGATAGGCCAGCACGGCGAGCACGCGCCGATTGTCGTCGTCGGAGACCGGAAGGCCGAGTTTCCCGAAGATGTTCGACGTGTGCTTGGCGATCGCCCGCTCGGTGACCACGAGCTGGGACGCGATCGCCGCGTTCGACCGGCCCTGCGCCATGAGTTCGAGTACCTCGCGCTCGCGCGGGGTGAGCGCGCCGAGCGGCTGGTCGCTGGAGCGCCGGGAGAGCAGCTGCTGGATCACCTGCGGGTCCATCGCGGTGCCGCCCGCCGCGACCCTGCGGACCGCGTCGACGAACTGCGCGGCGTCGAAGACCCGGTCCTTCAGGAGATACCCGACGCCCCCGGTCCCGTCGGCGAGCAGCTCACGCGCGTACAACTGCTCCACGTGCTGCGAGAGGACGAGCACGGGCAGCCCCGGCCGGGCGCGGCGGGCGGCCAGCGCGCATTGCAGGCCCTCGTCCGTGTGGGACGGCGGAAGCCGGACGTCGACGACCGCGACGTCCGGCCGCAACTCGGCTAGGGCCTTCGTGAGTTCGGGCCCGCTCTCCACGGCCGCCGCGATCTCGAAGTCGAATGCCTCCAGCATCCGCACCAGACCGTCGCGCAGCAGGAAGAGGTCTTCGGCTAGAACAACGCGCAAGGGATCTCCATGGTCACCATGGTCGGACCGCCCGCGGGGCTGCTGACGGCCAGTACGCCGTCGAATGTACCGAGTCGGCGTTCGATCCCGCTCAGCCCGGAGCCCGCCCCGAGAACGGCGCCGCCCTTGCCGTTGTCGGTGACCGCGATGCGCAGCATGCCGTCAGCGTGGTGCACGTCCACCCAGATGCGGTCGGCGCCCGCGTGCTTGATCGCGTTCGTCAGCGACTCGCTCACCGCGAAGTACGCCGCCGACTCGACCGGCGCCTCGACCCGGCCCGGCAGCTCCACGTCGACCTCGGCGGGGACCGGCATCCGCAGGGCGAGAGCCTTCACCGCGTCCCCGAGTCCGCGCTCGGCGAGTACCGGCGGGTGGATGCCGCGCACCAGGTCGCGCAGCTCGGTCAGCGCCTCACCGGAGTCGTGCCGCGCCTTGGCGAGCAGCTGCTTGGCCCTGGCCGGGTCGGTCTCGATGAGCGCCTCGACCGTGCCGAGATCCATGCCCATGGCCACCAGACGGGCCTGCGCGCCGTCGTGCAGATCGCGCTCGATACGGCGCAGCTCGGCGGCGGAGTTGTCCACGGCGTCGTGCCGCGTCTCGGTCAACCGGTCCACGCGCTCGGCCAGTTGGCGCTCCCGCATGGCCGAGGTCGGCGCGAGGAACGCACGGGCGAGGAGGAAGTGGGAGCGTACGAGGGAGGTGTTGACGAGCACGCCCAGCAGGAAGAAGCCCACCCCGAGCGCCGCCGCCTGGTTCGCGGTGGACTGCGAGGTGACGTGGATCCAGGCGTACCACTCGCCGCCGCCCGCGTTGTGGATGGGCTCCCACACGCCGAGGGCGAGCACCCAGCCGTACAGCATGTACAGCAGCAGCGCGGGCGCGAGAATCGCGACGACGAAACCCGCGGTCATGTTCACCAGGAGCCACTGGAGGTCGCGCCAGGTCGCCGTGTCCTTCAGCATCAGTGAGCAGCGCTCGACCTGCCCGGTGAGGCCGCGCCGCATCCCGGCGGGGAAGGGGCGGTAGGGCGACGCGATCCGCACGCCGGACCATTCGTCGGCTCGTGCGCGGTGCGCGTCGGCGTACTTGCGTACGCCCGTCAGGACGACCGGGGTGGTGAGGAAGCCGACCCCCAGCAGGAGGAACGCGATCGAGACGACCGAGAACACGAAGAGGACGATCGAGCCCACCAACGAGACGATCGCCAGATAGAGGCCCCGGGCCCCCGCGATCACTGCGTCCTTCAGCCTCGTCATGGCATCCATCCCTCTCGACAAGCACGGCGGCCGTGCGCGTTCGTGCGCGTCCGGCACCCTCACAGTCTCGCCCGTGGCGCGTGCCCAGGTCATGGGGTCCTCCACCCGAGCGGGGGTGTACCTGACGACACCCCCGGACCTCGCCTTCCGCCTCCCGCGGAGGGGGGCCCGGCGGCTGGGTCGCGTAGCCGCCGGTTCCTAGCGTGAGTCCCGTCTTATCCGACGCTTACTTACGCGAACTGATGGGGGCGGAACGCCATGAGGCACAACCTCGCGGCACGACTCGGGGTGTGGAGCGCACACCACCGCAAGACGGCCGTACTCGGCTGGCTGGTTCTCGTGGTCCTCGCCACGGTCCTCGGCGGGGCCGGCGGCATGGTCACCGCGTCCGACGACGAGATGGGGGTCGGCGACTCGGGCCGGGCCGCCGCGATCCTGAAGGACGCCGGCGTCGACGAACCCGCGGGCGAACTCGTCATGGTCACCGCGCGGACCCCCGACGGCTGGCGCGACGCGGCGGCCGACCTGTCCAAGGCGCTGAGGGTGACCGGTGACGTGACCGGTCTCCAGAAGCCGCTGCCCTCGCAGGACGGCAAGGACGCGTTGCTCCGCTTCGAGATCAAGGGGCCGTCGGACGAGGCGGCCGACCGCGTCCAGCCGGTCCTCGACGCCGTGGCCGAGGCCGGGCGCAAGGGCGCCGCCGACGGCATCGCGATCCATCAGTTCGGCGAAGCCAGCTCCGAGAAACACCTGTCCGACCTGCTCGCCGATGACCTGAAGCGGGCCGAGTTCACCGCGGTGCCGCTCGCCCTCGGTATCCTCCTGGTCGCCTTCGGCGCGGTGGTCGCCGCGCTGCTCCCGGTCGGCCTCGCGCTCACGGCGTGCGTGGCGGCCTTCGGACTGCTCTCCCTCGCCAGCCACCAGCTGCACCTGTTCGAGACGACGTACTCCGTGATGTTCCTGATGGGCCTCGCGGTCGGCGTCGACTACTGCCTGTTCTATCTGCGCCGCGAGCGGGACGAGCGGGCGGCCGGACGCGACGCGGACACCGCGCTGCGGATCGCCGCCGCCACCAGCGGGCGGGCCGTCCTCGTCTCGGGCCTGACGGTGATGGTCGCGATGGCGGGCATGTTCCTGTCCGGCCTGCTCCTCTTCAAGGGCTTCGCCGTCGCCACGATCCTGGTGGTGTGCGTGGCGATGCTCGGCTCCGTCACGGTCTTGCCGGCGCTGCTCGCCGGGCTCGGCGACCGGGTCGACGCGGGCCGCGTCCCGTTCCTGAACCGCCGCTCCACGAGCGGGACGAGCGGTGGCGTCGCGGGCAGGCTGCTGCGCCCCGTCCTCGCCCGCCCGAAGTTCTTCGCCGTCGGCGCCACCGTGCTGCTCCTCGCGCTGGCTGCCCCCGCGCTCGGCATGAAGACCGAACAGCTGGGCCTGGAGAAGCAGTTCGGCTCCGACGCCCCGCTCTCCATCTCGTACAAGAAGATCACCGAGGAGTTCCCCGGCGGCCCCGCCCCGGCCCGCGTGGTCGTCGCGGCGGACGACATCGACGCGCCGCCGGTGCGGGACGCCCTCGACGCCCTGACGGAGAAGGCCGGGGCCGGCGCCGAACTCACCGTCCACAAGGCGGCGGGCGTCGCCGAGGTCGAGGTGCCGTTGCCGGGCGACGGCACCGGCGCCGAGGCCAAGGAGGCGCTGGGCGAGCTGCGCGACAGCACGGTGCCCGCGGCGTTCGACGGGGTGGACGCGACGGCGTACGTCGGCGGTGACCTGGCCTCGTCGGAGGACTTCAGCGATCAGCTCGGCAGGGGCATCGTGCCCGTCTTCGCCTTCATCACCGCCGTGACGTTCCTGCTGATGCTCCTCAGCTTCCGCTCGGTGGTGGTCGCGGTGACGTCGATCGCCCTGAACCTGCTCTCCGTGGGTGCGGCGTACGGCGTCATGACCGCCGTCTTCCAGCACGGCTGGGGCGCGGAGCTGATCGGCTCGGAGCGGGTCGGCGCGATCGAGAACTGGATGCCGCTGTTCGTCCTCGTCGTCCTCTTCGGCCTGTCGATGGACTACCACGTGTTCGTGGTCTCCCGGATCCGCGAGTCCCGGGACCGGGGCATGGACAACCGCTCGGCGATCCGTGAGGGCGTCACGCGCACGGCGGGCGCGGTGACGGGCGCGGCCGTGATCATGGTGGCGGTCTTCGCGGTCTTCGGCACGCTGTCCATGCAGGACATGCAGCAGATGGGCGTGGGCCTCGGCGTGGCGGTCCTGCTCGACGCCACGGTGGTCCGCATGATCCTTCTGCCGTCCGTGATGGTGCTGCTGGGGGAGCGCAACTGGCACACGCCGCGCTACCTGAAGTGGCTCCCGCGGATCTCCCACGCGGAGGAGGGACCCACCGCCCCACTCCGCGGTGACCCGTACAACGCCCCGGTACCGAGCGGGCGTTGACTGAGCACCGGCACACGTGAGTGGCCCCGGCGCCCTGCACGGCGCCGGGGCCACCATCACGTCACAGGCCGAGCGCCTTCGCCTCCTTCTCGGGGGCGAGCCCGACGACGGGGCGGTCCGGCCGCTGCGGCGGGGTCCCGCCGATGGACTGGAGCCACGTCCAGGTGTCACGCACCGTCTCGGCGACGGGCCGGGCCTTGAGCCCCGCCTCGATCGCCTTCCGCGAGGAGGTGCGGTGCATCGTGTCGTGCAGCTCCCCGGGCGCCAGCCACACCGGCAGCTCCATCCACTGCTCGATGCCCGCCTCCAGCACCGCTTCGGGCGCCGTCCAGCGCAGCGTCGCGTCCCGGCCCGCCACCTCCACGCACGCGTCGAGCAGCTCCCCCATCGTGAACTGCCCCATGGGGCTGACCAGGTTGTACGCGCCGTGCAGTGCCGCCACGGCCGCGTCGAGGACCCACTCCGCGAGGTCCCGCACATCCACGTACTGGATCTCCGAGTCGCGGGGGCCGGGGGCCAGCACCGGCCCGCCGCGCGCGACCCGGTTCAGCCACCACGGCAGCCGGCCGATGTTCTCGTAGGGGCCGAGGATCAGCCCCGCCCGCGCGAGCACGGTCCGCTCGGCGCCGAACTCGGCTATAGCGGCCAGCTCGCCGCCCCGCTTGTCCTCCGCGTACGCCGTCGCGTCCGCGTCGGGGTCACCGTCCACCACGGGGAAGCTCTCGTCCGAGCCCGCCTCCCCGGGGTAGCGGTACACGGAACCGCTGGACACGTACACGTACCGCCCGGCCCGCCCGGCGAGCAGCCGCGCCGCGTCCCGTACGACGTGCGGCGCGGCCGACCAGGTGTCGACCACCACGTCCCACTCGCCGTCGGCGAGCCCCGCGAGGCCTCCCTCGGCCGTGCGGTCGCCGTGGATGACCCGGGCCCCCTCGGGCGCGGGGTGGCGGCCGCGGTGGAAGACGGTCACCTCCCAGCCCCGGGCGAGCGCCGCCTCGGTGGCGGCGCGGCCCACGAACTCAGTACCACCCAGCATCAGAAGTCTCATGCGGGTGACTCTGCCCTGGTGACAGGGGGGAGGGGAACGCATTCTGCTTCCAGCAGAGGGCGGCGGTGCTCAGCGAGATGCCGGCGGCACGTACTTGTATCCCACCCGCCGCACGGTCTGGATGGTCCTGCGGTGCTCGCCGCCGAGCTTGCGCCGCAGCCGCGCGATGTGGACGTCCACGGTGCGACCGTCGCCGACGTGGCCGTACCCCCACACCGTGGTCACCAACTGGCCCCGGGTGTGCACCCGGTGGGGATGCGCGACGAGGTGCGCGAGCAGCTCGAACTCCAGGTACGTGAGGTCGAGGGGCCGCCCGTCGACCTCGGCGGCACGCCGCACGGCGTCGACCCTGACCGGGCCGGTGGCGGGCGCGGGCGGCGCCTCGGGCAGCCCGGGATCGGCGGCGACGGGCTCCTGCCCGGCCGGTACGAGGACGAGGTAACCGACCATCGGCGGCCGGCCCGGCAGGGCCGGCAGGGTGTGCTGGGGCGCGGGCAGCCAAGTGGCGCCCGGCGGCAGGAAGTCGGGGATGTGCACCACCTCGTCCGGGGCGACGGCCCGCAGGCGTCCACGGGCGGCGGAGGCTGCGGGGGAGGCGGAGGCGGAGGCGGAGGCAGTGGCGGTGAAGGTACGGGAGTTCGCCATGGGGAGTCAGCTCTTTCGCGCGAGATAAGGAGTCGTCGAGAACGAGACGTACGTCGTTACGTCGTGCGCGTCGGGCGAAGGCCGGGGTGAACGGCTTTAGAGGGCCCGCGCGTTCATCGCGCGGCAACACACCCGGTCGAAGTCGTGGTGCTGACGGGAGGGCCAGAAGGGCTCGAGGTCGTCACGACCCGTCGAGGTGTTCTGGTGGCTGCCCATGCCCCCCATTGAATCAGATGACGACGTGGGCGCCCACCGGTACCGGCGGGCGCCCACGTCCGTGGCGGTCATCGCGGGATCAGACCTGGCCGGCCTTCTCCAGGGCGGCGCAGCACGTGTCGACGAGGAGGCGCGTCACGACGTACGGGTCGACGTTCGCGTTCGGGCGGCGGTCCTCGATGTAGCCCTTGCGGTCCTTCTCGACCTGCCAGGGGATGCGGACCGAGGCGCCGCGGTCGGAGACGCCGTAGCTGTACTCGTTCCACGGGGCCGTTTCGTGCAGGCCGGTGAGGCGGTCGTCGATGCCCGCGCCGTAGTTCTTGACGTGGTCCATCGGCTTGGAGCCCTCGCCGAGCGACTCGCAGGCGGTGATGATCGCGTCGTAGCCCTCGCGCATCGCCTTCGTGGAGAAGTTGGTGTGCGCGCCCGCGCCGTTCCAGTCGCCCTTGACCGGCTTCGGGTCGAGGGTCGCGGAGACCTTGAAGTCCTCGGCGGTGCGGTAGAGCAGCCAGCGGGCCACCCACAGCTGGTCGGAGACCTCCAGCGGGGCGAGCGGGCCGACCTGGAACTCCCACTGGCCCGGCATGACCTCGGCGTTGATGCCGGAGATGCCGAGACCCGCCTTGAGGCAGTTCTCCAGGTGCGCCTCGACGACGTCACGGCCGAAGATCTCGTCCGAGCCGACGCCGCAGTAGTAGCCGCCCTGCGCCGCGGGGAAGCCGCCGACGGGGAAGCCGAGCGGGCGGTCGCCCTCGAAGAAGGTGTACTCCTGCTCGATGCCGAAGATCGGCTCCTGCGCGGCGAAGCGGGCCTCGACCTCGGCCAGCTCGGCGCGCGTGTTGGACTCGTGCGGCGTCATGTCCGTGTTGAGGACCTCGCACAGGACGAGTACGTCACCGGTGCTGTCGCCGCCGCGGATCGGGTCCGGGCAGGTGAAGACCGGCTTGAGCACGCGGTCGGAGGCGTGACCCTCGGCCTGGTTCGTGCTGGATCCGTCGAAGCCCCACAGCGGCAGCTCGGCGCCCTTCGCGTCGTCCGTCAGGATCTTCGTCTTGGAACGGAGCTTGGCGGTCGGCGCGGTGCCGTCGATCCAGATGTACTCAGCCTTGAAGGTCACGGGTGCCTCATCCTTAGACGCTCGGTACGGCGCAGAACGTGCGGGTGCTGCGGTGCCGTGGTGATGAGCGGCAGCCTGGCAACCGGCGATTTCCCGACCGTTGCTCTTGTGTGAACCCCGTGTTACCAGAGTGCGGGTTGCGGCGGTGTCCAGGAGCAGCGCTCGTCGGGCGAGGACCGTTCCGTATACGCCTTTGGACATCAGCGTGCCAGCGCGTCCCGCACCGCCTCCTCGGTCCTCGCCACCACCGCCGTGCCGTCGTCCGCGGTGATGATGGGGCGCTGGATCAGCTTCGGGTGCTCGGCGAGGGCCCTCACCCAGCGGTCGCGCCCGGAGGCGTCGCGCGGCCAGGCCTCGCGGTCCTTCAGGTTCAGGTCCTTGGCGGCCTGCTCCTGCGTCCTGGTGATGTCCCACGGTTCGAGGCCGAGGCGGTCGAGCACGGCACGGATCTCGTCCTCGGTCGGTACGTCGTCGAGGTAGCGGCGCACGGTGTAGTCGGCACCCTCCGCGTCGAGCAGCGAGAGGGCGCCGCGGCACTTCGAACAGGCGGGGTTGATCCAGATCTCCATGCCCACACGCTACCTCCGAACCACCCGCACCAGGCCGTGCGGCGCGACCCTATTCGAACACCCGAAAGCCCGTCTGGCCAGCGGCGATTGTCAGTGGCGCGCAGTAGAATCAGCGTAGTGTTCGAGGGCGCCCGACGGGGGGTCCCGACCGCGACAGGAGGATGCCCGTGCCCGCTGCCGCACTGACGACGAAGCGCGTTTCCCAACCCGTACTCATCGATCTGCCGTACACACCACTGGCGAAGAAGGTGCTGCCCGCCGGGCGCCCGCGCGAGTGGTACGTCAACCACAACCGCCGCCTGAAGGCCATGCGCCTCGCGATCGCCCTTCTCGACTCGGGCGTCTTTCTGCCGAACCAGGCGACGAACAGCAGGATAAGGAGCATGGCGGAGGAGGTCGGGATCCACCCGCCCTCCGACATCACCTGCCACATGGTGCGCGCGCTGATGCGCTACAGCCGCTAGGCCACTCAAGTGCGGGGCCCGTGGCGGGAGTTGGCCGCCGCGGCCCCGTTTCGGCGTGGGGCCGTGCGCACACGCGTGCGACGAGGCATGCTGTGCCCCATGACCCAGCCGGAAACCGTCGGCCCGAACCAGCCGGAAGCCCTCGCCGACCTGCCGCTCCTGGTGACCGTCGAACTCCCGGACGGCGCCCGCGTTCCGGTGCGTGCCCTGCGCGCCCCCGCGCCGGAACGCTTCCTCCCGTCCGGCTCGGGACCGGCCCCCGGCCCGCCCCCGGCACCCGCGGTGCTCATCGTCCCGGCGATGGGCACCCCCGCCCGCTTCTACCGCCGCTTCGCCCACCGGCTGCACGGCGAGGGCCTGACCGTGCTCACCGCCGACCTGCGCGGCCAGGGCGAGGCGACCCCGCGCGCCGGCCGCCGCGGGACGCGCGACCACGGCTACCGCGCGATCGTCGAGGAGGACCTCCCCGCCGTCCTCGCGGTCGTCCGCGCCGAGCTGGGCCCCGAGCCGCCCCTGTACCTCCTCGGCCACAGCCTCGGCGGCCAACTGGGCCTGATACACGCGGCATTGACCGCCGCTCCCGGCCCCGCCCCCGTCCCGGGCCCCGTCCCCGGACCCGGGGTCGACGGCGTGGTGCTCGTCGCCACAGGATCCGTCTGGTTCCGCGCGTACGGCCCCCTGCGCGGCCCCGCCCTGCTCCTCGGCCAGCTGCTGATCGCCGCGACGTCGACCGTGCTCGGCCGGTGGCCCGGCGCCCGGCTCGGCTTCGGCGGCGACCAGCCCAAGAGCGTCATGCGGGACTGGGCGCGGCAGGGCCGTACGGGCCGCTACACCGCCAAGGGGTCCGCACGCGACTACGAAACGGCCCTCGCCGCACTGGAGTTGCCGGTGCTCGCGGTCTCCGTCGAGCGCGACACGTTCGCCCCCGCCGCCGCCCTCGACCACCTGCTCGGCAAGATCCCCCGGGCCCGCCTCACCCGGCGTCACTACACCGAGCGGGAGGCGGGCGCCCGCCTCGACCACTTCGCGTGGACGAAGGCGGGCGGCGCGCTCGCCAAGCAGGTGGCGGCCTGGACGTCCACCGATTGGCCACCGATGGACAGCTGATTGAGCGCTGAGTGACCGCCGGTGATCAGCCGATCTGGCCCGGCGTCACCGTCAGCCACCGCTTGTCGGCCGTCACCTTCTGGCCCAGCTCGCGCTGCCGCTGCGCGTTCTTCCTCTTCATCCCGTCGAGCTGCTTCATGTACGCGTCCTTGCGGTTGACCCAGACCCGTACGCCGCCGTGCTCCACATCCGCCGAGTGGAACAGCATCGGGCCGTCGCTGACCGGGGTGTCACCGGCCACGAGGATGGGCTTCCGCCACTCGTCGATGTACGTGCTGATCGCCGCGGGCTTGCCCTCGTACCAGGTCAGCGGCGCCCACAGCTTCGGCGTCAGCTCGCGCCCGGCGAGCTTCGCCCGGTCCCTCTCGCCGAAGCGGCCCTCGGCGATCTCCTTGCGGGAACTGGTCACCTCGCCGGTCTCTCGGTCCTTGAGCAGCATGGAGACGCCGATGACGTTCTGCGGCTTCACGCCGTAGCCGTACTTCGGGTCGGCGAGGACCATGCGGACCAGATCCTCGCTGGCCGCGCTGACGACGTACACCTCGATGCCGTGCGCACGCAGCGTCTTGTGGAGCTGGCGCATGCCGTTGGAGAACTCGGGCGGCTTCACCTGCGTCTTCGTGAGCTTCCCGGCCTCGTAGTACTCCGCGGGGATCGGCTTCTTGTACGCGAGAAGTTCATCGACGTACCTCTTCAGCTCCTTCAGCGTGTAACCGGAGAAGATCTGCGCGGCCCAGGGGTAACAGACCTGGTCGTCCACCTCGCAGAGCCGGTTGTAGTAGCTGTAGAGGCTCTCCTTGTGGGTGGCCGTGTCCTTGAAGGGGATGGTCTTCAGGGAGGGGTCCATGGTCGCGCGGGTCAGGACGCCCTTCATCTCCAGGAAGGGCAGCAGCGACTCCTCCAGGTCGTTGCGGTACGTCGTGTTGTCCGCGTCGAACACGGCGTACGCGCCCTTGTGGTCGTTCGCCGCGATGACCTCGCCGAGCTTCTTCGCGACCGGCTTCGGCCAGTGCGACAGCTCGCGGGCGGTGGCGGCGGAGGTGTCCGCCGCCGTGGCCTCGCTCGTCGGCCACAGCGCGCCGCCCGCGAGCACGGCCGCGGCGAGCGCCCCCGCGACGCCGGTGACGGCCAGCTTGTTCTTCCGTCGTACTGCCGTGCGTGCCGTACCTGTCGTGCTTGGCGTGTCTGCCGTGTCTGCCGTGTCTGCCATGTGCGCCTTGTCCCGCCGTTTCTGAGAGCGATGCGCGGCCCCGTCCGGAGCGGCGCGCAATGCTAAGCGGCGGGACGGCCGTTTCCCATGATCGAAGTCACCGGGGGCGGGGTGCATGCGGCGGGGGAGAGGGGGTAGCGGAGGGGGACGCCGGGTGGCGAATCCACCCCCGCGCAGTCGCATACGTACACGCATACTGGAAGACGTGGGCTCCTCCGAGTTCGTCCGAGCCGCCCCCCGCCTGGAGGGCATCGTGTCCGCGGTCGGCTACCGCACCGCGGACCGGCGGCCCGCCCTGCACCGGGGCCTGCCCTCGCCGTATCTGACGGTGATCTTCTCGCTCGACGGGCCCATCGCCAGCGGCCGCACCCCCGGCCAGGCGACCGGCACGGACGCGGTCCGCACCGACATCATCGTGGGCGGCCTGCACCAGAGCCCCGCGTACGTCGTCCAGGCCGAGCGCCAGGCGGGCATCCAGCTCGCCGTGCACCCGCTTGCCGCCCGCACTCTCCTCGGCCTGCCCGCGGCCGCGCTGACCGGGCAGCTCGTCACGGGCGGCACGGACGTGTTCGGTGACCGCGCCGCCGAGGTGCGCGAAAGACTGTGCGAGCTGGACCGCTGGGAGGACCGTTTCGCCCTCCTCTCCGGCTACCTGCGGCAGCGCGCCGCCACCGACAGCGCCGCCGGCTCCGTACGCCCCGAGGTCGCCGAGGCCTGGGCGTGGCTGGCCCGGCACCGCGGCGCGGGCACCCTCGGCGGCCTGTCCCGGCACGTGGCGCTCAGCGAACGCCGCCTGACCGCCCTCTTCCGTGCCGAGACCGGGCTGAGCCCCAAGCAGGCCGCACGCCTCATGCGCTTCCAGCACGCCAAGGCGGCGGTGGTCCGGGCCGTCGCGGCGGGCGGCCCGCCCGACCTCGCCCGGGTCGCCGCCGACACCGGCTACTACGACCACTCCCACCTCGTACGGGACTTCCAGCAGTACACAGAGGCGAGCCCCACCCGGTGGCTGGCCGAGGAGTGCCGGAATATCCAAGCCGGGGCGCATGGAGGAGGCGAAGAGTGGGAGACATGAACACCACACCCGACACCACAGCGAAGCAGCACCACGACTCAGAGCGGCACCACGACGCGGAGCAGCAGCTCCACACCCCCGCTCCCGCCATCTGGCCGGCCCTCCAGGCCCAGGACGCCCCCGCACTGATCGACTTCCTCGTCGACACCGTCGGCTTCCTGCGCACGGCCGTCTACGAGGACGGTGGCCGCGTCGCCCACGCCCAGCTGGACTGGCCCGAGGGCGGCGGCATCATGCTCGGCTCCTACGACCCTGACGCGCCCGGCGAGGAGTGCGGGAAGCCGGGCACCTCCGGCGCCTATGTCGTCACCGACCAGGTGGACTCCCTGTACGCCCGCCTCACCGGGGCCGGCGTGAAGATCGTCAACGAGATCGAGGACAAGCCGTACGGCAGTCGCGAGTTCGGCATCGCGGACCCCGAGGGAAATCGCTGGTTCTTCGGCACCTACCGGGGCGACCCCAGGCCCGGAGCCGCCTCTTGAAGGCGCGTGATAACTTGCGCAAGCCAGTCAAACCCATACCTGGGTCAGGGAATCCGGTGGAAATCCGGAACTGACGCGCAGCGGTGAGGGGGACGGGCGGGGCCACGGCCACTGGGTGTCTGCCGACACCTGGGAAGGCGCCCCGTCCGGCCGATCCCGAGTCCGAAGACCTGCTGGCGCCTCCGCCCGCACACCGGGCGGCGGAGGTTGTGCCGCAGACCAGGCTCCGCGTATGAGCCGTGAGACTCAAGGGATCGCGTGTCCTCGAAAGCCCGTACAACCGCCCTGCGCTGTGCCGGAACTCTGACGGCCGCCATGCTCGCGCTCACCGCGTGCGGCGACGGTTCCGCGTCGAACCCGTCGGGCAAGAGCGCCGACGGCTATCCGGTCACGGTCGCCTCCTGCGGCAAGGAGGCGAAGGTCGCCGCCCCGCCCCGGCGCGCGGTCTCGCTCGACCAGGGCTCCACGGAGATCCTCCTCTCCCTCGGCCTCGCCGACCGCATGGTCGGCACGGGCACCTGGACCGACCCGGTCCTGAAGAACCTGGAGAAGGACAACGCCAAGGTGGAGCGGCTCGCCGACCGCTACCCCTCCCTGGAGAAGGTCCTCGCCAAGGAACCGGACTTCGTCAGCGCCTCCTTCCTCTACACCGTCGGCAAGGGCGGCGTCGCCGACCGTACGAAGTTCACCGAACTCGGCGTGCCCGTCTACGTCTCGCCCACCGACTGCGCGGGCAAGGACAACGACGGCGGCGGCGACGGCAAGCGCGTCAAGACCCTCACCATGGACACCGTCTACGGCGAGGTGCGGGACCTGGCGAAGGTGTTCGACGTCGAGAAGCGCGGCGAGAGGCTCGTCGCCGACCTGAAGGACCGCGTCACGAAGGCCACGAAGGACATCAAGGCCTCCGACACGACCCTCCTGTACTGGTTCGCCAACTCCGACGCCCCGTACATGGCGGGCTGCTGCGGCGCCCCCGGCATCATCACCCGCGAACTCGGCGCGAAGAACGTCTTCGACGACACCCGCGAGGAGTGGCCCCAGATCAACTGGGAGACCGTCGCCGACCGCGACCCCGACGTCCTCGTCATCGGCGACCTCACCCGCAGGTCGCAGTCCGCCGAGAGCGCCGCGGCGAAGATCAAGTTCCTGGAGTCCAACCCCGCGACCAAGAACCTGACCGCCGTGCGGAAGAAGCGCTACGTTCTCCTCAGCGGTCAGGCCATGAACCCCACGATCCGCACGGTCGACGGCATCGAGCAAGTGGCCGCCGGGCTGCGGAAGTTCGGGCTCGCCAGGTGAGCGTGGCCGCCCCCGCCCGGCAGGCGCTGCTGTGGCTGGCCGCGTGCGCCGCGCTCCTGCTCTCCGTGGCGGTCGCCGTCACCATCGGCCCCGCCGACATCTCGGTCCCCGACGTGTTCTCGGCGCTCGCCGCGCACCTCGGCTGGGGCGAGGCGCGGCTCACCCCCATCAGGGACGGCATCGTCTGGAACCTGCGGATGCCCCGCACCCTGCTCGCCGCGGTGTGCGGCGCGGGCCTCGCGGTCTGCGGCGCGGTCATGCAGTCGCTGCTCCGCAACCCCCTCGCCGACCCCTTCGTGCTCGGGGTGTCGTCCGGGGCGTCCACCGGGGCCGTCGCGGTCCTCGTCCTCGGCGTGGGCGGGGGAGCGCTGTCGGTCTCGGCGGGGGCCTTCGTGGGCGCGCTCCTCTCCTTCGCCCTCGTCCTGCTCCTGAGCCACACGCTCGGCGACACGACGGACCGGGTCGTGCTGTCGGGCGTGGCCGCGATGCAGCTCTTCTCCGCCCTGACCTCCTTCGTGATCCTCACGGCGGGCGACGCGGAGACCGCCAGGGGCGTGCTGTTCTGGCTGCTCGGCTCGCTCAGCGGGGCGGGCTGGACGGACGTATGGCTGTGCGCCGCGGTCCTCGCGGTGACACTGACCGTGTGCCTCGGCCACGCCCGTACGCTCGACGCGTTCGCCTTCGGCCAGGAAGCGGCGGCAACACTGGGCGTACGGGTCGCCCGCACCCGGCTCGTCCTGCTCTGCGTGACGGCACTGCTGACGGCGGCCCTGGTCAGCTCGGCGGGCGCCATCGGCTTCGTGGGCCTGGTCCTGCCCCACGCGGCCCGCGCCCTCGTCGGCTCCGGCCACACCCGCCTCCTCCCGGTCACAGCACTGGCCGGGGCGGTCTTCCTGATCTGGGTGGACACCCTGGCCCGCACGGCCCTGGACCCGCAGGAGGTCCCGGTGGGCGTGGTGACCTCACTCATCGGCGTACCGGCGTTCGTGCTGGTGCTGTACCGGACGCGGAGGGGAACGACGTGACCGAGCGAGGGCTGCGTGTCGAGGGCGGACCGCCTGCCGAGCGCGGCCTGCGTGCCGAGCGCGTCGCCCGTGAGGCCGGTGGGCGGCTCGTCGTCGACGGTGTCAGTCTCGCCCCGCCACCCGGCGCCACCGTAGGCCTCCTCGGCCCCAACGGCTCCGGCAAGTCCACGCTCCTGCGCCTACTCGCGGGCGTCCTCGCCCCCGCCTCCGGGGTGGTCACCCTGGACGGCCGCCCGCTCCCCGACACACCGCGCCGCGCGGTGGCACGCCGTATCGCGGTGGTCGACCAACACGCGTCCACACAAGCGGAGTTGACCGTACGAGACGTCGTACGCCTGGGTCGCATCCCGCACCGCCGCGCATGGTCGGCCCCCACGTCCCACGACGAGCACGCCGTACGCGAGGCCCTGGAACGCACCGGCCTCACCGAGCGCGCCACCCAGTCCTGGCACACGTTGTCCGGCGGCGAACGCCAACGCGTCCAGATCGCCCGCGCCCTGGCCCAGGAACCCCGCGAACTCCTCCTGGACGAGCCCACCAACCACCTGGACATCCAGCACCAGCTGGACCTCCTCTCCCTGGTCGCCGACCTCCCCGTCACCAGCGTCATCGCCCTGCACGACCTCAACCTGGCGGCGATGTACTGCGACCACGTGCTGATCCTGAAGGAGGGCACGGCGTACGCGGCGGGCACGCCGGCCGAAGTGATCACGGAGAAACTGATCGCCGAGGTCTACGGCGTACGGGCGCTGGTGACCCCAGGCGAGAGGGGCACGGACGGCCGCCCGCCGGCCCCGTCGGTGCGGTTCCTGCGGAGCTGAACGCGCGAACCAGTCCAGGGCTGGGCCACTGGCTCTTAACGCACACACCTGCGGCGCTCTAGGTTCAACGAAAGATCACCGACCAAGGAGCCCCGCCCCGATGCAGACCCCGAAACCTTCGCCACTCCCGACAACCGGCCCCGCAACCCCCGTCGCCGTGATCGCCCACCTGAGCGACACCCACATAGACACCGGCGCGGAGGACGCGGGCCGCAGCGCCGAGCGCACCCGCACGGTCATGCGGTACCTGAACGACCTCCCGTACGACCTGGACGCCGTGATCGTCACGGGCGACATAGCCGACCACGCCACCCCCTCGGAGTACGAGGAGGCCCGCAAGCTCCTCACCTCCCGCCACCCGCTGCTGACCTGCCCCGGAAACCACGACGAGCGCGCCGCGTACCGCGAGCACTTGCTGGGCGAACCGCCGCGGACCGCCCCGGTCAACCAGTCGTACACGACAGACCACTTCACGCTGGCCCTGTGCGACACCTCGGTCCCCGGCGAGGACCACGGCAGCCTGTCGGACGAGACACTGACATGGCTGTCCGACCTCCTGGCCGACACCCGCCCCACCCAGCCCGTCCTGATCGCCTTCCACCACCCGCCCGTGCCCCTGCACACGCCGTACGTCGACGAGATCCGCCAGTTCGACGAGTCCCGCCTGGCCGAACTGACGTCCCGCCACCCCAACATCACGGCATTCCTGGCGGGCCACGCGCACACCCCCGCGGCGACGACGTTCGCGAACCGCCCGCTCCTGGTGGCCCCCGGCGTGGTCTCGACCCTGCGCCTCCCCTGGGAACCCCAGACCGACCCGACCCACCACATCCACCGGCACCTGCCCCCGGCGCTCGCTTTCCACGTCCTGGACGACACGGGCCGCCTGACGACGCACTACCGTCCGGTGCCGCTCGACGAGATGCCGGACGCCTGAGCGCCGGGACTCAGCGCACCGCCGGGCAAGTACGCCCGTATGCCCGGCAGACCCCGCCCCAACCCGTCGAACCTGTCCCGGTAAGAGCACTGGAAGATGTCCACCGCGTCGAGACCACCCCATTCGAGATCCAGCCAACTCTCCGGATGCCCGAAATAGGCCCGCCGGTCGGTGACCGTCACCTCTCCACGCCCCTCGGGCACCCACCGCGGCCGGGCATCCGCGGCCGCTGCCGCCGACGCGCGGCACTGCCCAGCACCGAACCGACCAGACTCCCGATCACGAACCCGGGCCGCCCGACGGCCAACACGGTGTTGTGCGTGTAGGAGCCGTCACCGAGAGCCCGCCAGGTGGCACGAGAGGCGGGCCCCACCGCCACGGACAACTCCCCGGGCCCCAGCCGCGCCATCGAGGGTACGGGCTGCCGGTCACCGAGTTTGCCCCGCGCTGACGACCGACGTCGTAGGGATCTTCGTGGCGCTGCGTCGACGTGTCGTCACAATCGGGATGGTCAAACCAGTGGGGGCCGCTACCCGGATCCGGGTAACGGCCCCCACTGGTGAACCTGCCATCGGGCCAGAGACTGGCCGGGGTGGTTTAGATGTCGAAGTACAGCTCGAACTCATGCGGATGCGGCCGCAGCTGAATCGGCGCGATCTCGTTCGTCCGCTTGTAGTCGATCCACGTCTCGATCAGGTCCGACGTGAAGACGCCGCCCGCCTGGAGGTACTCGTTGTCCGCCTCCAGGGCGTCGAGGACCGCGGGGAGGGAGGTCGGGACCTGGGGGACGCCCGCGTGCTCCTCGGGGGCCAGCTCGTAGAGGTCCTTGTCGATCGGCTCGGCCGGCTCGATCTTGTTCTTGACGCCGTCGAGGCCCGCCAGGAGGAGCGCGGAGAAGGCCAGGTACGGGTTCGAGGACGGGTCCGGCGCGCGGAACTCGACGCGCTTGGCCTTCGGGTTCGAGCCCGTGATCGGGATGCGCATCGCCGCGGAGCGGTTGCGCTGCGAGTAGACCAGGTTGACCGGGGCCTCGAAGCCGGGGACCAGGCGGTGGTAGGAGTTCACCGTCGGGTTGGTGAACGCCAGCAGCGACGGGGCGTGCTTGAGGATGCCGCCGATGTAGTAGCGCGCGGTGTCCGAGAGGCCCGCGTAGCCCTGCTCGTCGTAGAAGAGCGGGTTGCCGCCGGACCACAGCGACTGGTGGACGTGCATGCCCGAGCCGTTGTCACCGAAGATCGGCTTCGGCATGAACGTCGCGGTCTTGCCGTTGCGCCAGGCGACGTTCTTCACGATGTACTTGAAGAGCATCAGGTCGTCGGCCGCGGCCAGCAGCGTGTTGAACTTGTAGTTGATCTCGGCCTGGCCCGCCGTGCCCACCTCGTGGTGCTGGCGCTCGACCTGGAGGCCGTTCTTGTCGAGTTCGAGGGAGATCTCGGCGCGCAGGTCCGCGAAGTGGTCGACCGGCGGGGCGGGGAAGTAACCGCCCTTGTAGCGGACCTTGTAGCCGCGGTTGTTCTCGACCGCACCGGTGTTCCAGGCGCCCGCCTCGGAGTCGATGTGGTAGAAGCTCTCGTTCGCCGACGTCTGGAAGCGGACGTTGTCGAAGACGTAGAACTCGGCCTCGGGGCCGAAGTAGGCCGTGTCCGCGATGCCGGTGGAGGCCAGGTACGCCTCCGCCTTCTTCGCGACGTTCCGCGGGTCACGGCTGTACTGCTCGCCCGTGATCGGGTCGTGGATGAAGAAGTTGATGTTGACGGTCTTGTCGCGGCGGAAGGGGTCCACGCGGGCCGTCGACAGGTCGGCGCGCAGCGCCATGTCGGACTCGTGGATGGCCTGGAAGCCGCGGATCGACGAACCGTCGAAGGCCAGCTCCTCGTCCGGGTCGAACGCCGCCGCCGGGATCGTGAAGTGCTGCATCACACCCGGCAGGTCACAGAAGCGGACATCGACGAACTTGACGTCCTCGTCCGCGAGGAACTTCTTTGCGTCGTCGGCGTTCTGGAACAACATCCAACTCCTCCTACTCCCGCCCGAGGCGGGACGGGGTTGCAGCTCGTGGTGCGGCCAGTGCGGTGGCACACGCTGGGACCCGACCATAGGGACGGGGGATTTCTCAAGCATGACCCATTTGTTTCGCCGAAGTTAACCGGCCCGGCGGTGGCGAGCGGTCGCTGCCGCCCCCGGCCGCCCCGGCAGCCCCGCGCGCACCCTCGTACATCTGACCCGCCCGCACCCGTACGAAACCGGGCGCAGTACCGTGGACGGGTGGACAACAGGCAAGCAATCGGATCGTGGCTGTCCGGACCGCGCGCTGCCGCGGAGGACGCCGGTGTCGACTTCGGGTACCGGGGCGAGCAGCTCGGCCTGCCGGAGGAGGGGCCGGGCTCGATCGCGCGCCCGGGCCGCCGCATCGGCGCGATCGCCGTGGACTGGGGTCTGTGCATGGTGATCGCATACGGCCTGTTCGCTCGCGGTGACCAGCAGGCGATGGGCAACTGGGCCCTCGGCATCTTCTTCGTCATGAGCGTGCTCACCGTCGGCACGGTCGGCTGCACGCCCGGCAAGGCCCTCTTCCGGCTGCGCGTCGTCGCCGAGCGCGGCGGCCGGCTCGGCCTGGGCTGGGTCCTGGCCCGCAGCGTCCTGCTGTGCGTCGCCATCCCCGCCCTGATCTGGGACCGCGACGGCCGCGGCCTCCACGACCGCCTCGCCCGCGCCGTGCAGGTCCGGGTCTAGGGACCTGGCAAGTCCAGGGACCTGGCAAGGGCAACGACGATGAGGGCCCCGGAACCGATCGGTTCCGGGGCCCTCATCGTCGTAGGGAGAAGCAGAGCGGACTACTTCGTCTTCGGGCCGCCGCGCGGCATCCGCATGCCCTTGGGCATCGGGCCCTTAGGGAGGGGCATATTGGACATAAGGTCCCCCATTGCCCGCAAGCGGTCATTCGTCGCCGTGACCTGCGGACCCGTGAGGACACGCGGCAGCTTCAGAAGCGTCGTGCGCAGCTTCTTCAGGGAGACCGTGCCCTCGGTGGTGCCGACGATGACGTCGTGCACGGGAACATCCGCCACGATCCGCGCCATCTTCTTCTTCTCGGCGGCCAGCAGGCCCTTCACGCGGTTCGGGTTGCCCTCGGCCACCAGGACGATGCCGGCCTTCCCGACGGTGCGGTGCACCACGTCCTGGCTGCGGTTCATCGCGATCGCGGGGGTCGTCGTCCAGCCGCGGCCGATCTTGTCGAGCACCGCGGCCGCCGCGCCGGGCTGGCCCTCCATCTGCCCGAAGGCGGCACGCTCGGCCCTGCGTCCGAAGACGATCGCCATCGCGAGGAAGGCGAGCAGGAAGCCGAGAATGCCCAGATAGACCGGGTGACCGATCAAGAAGCCGATCGCGAGGAACACGCCAAAGGTGACGATTCCCACAGCCGCGATGATGAGACCGATTTTGGAGTCGGCCCGTCGGGTCATCTTGTAGGTCAGAGCGATCTGCTTGAGTCGCCCTGGCTCCGCGGCCGTATCCGCCGCGGTGGATTCCTTCCTCGCCATGTCGTGAAGTCTACGTGGCCCGGGAGGCGGCTACGACGTACGGGTCGCCATGCCCTCTTCGAATACGCGCAGCGCCTCGCCCCGGTCCTTGGCGCGGCGCCGGTCCTCCAGCACGGAAGTCCAGGCGTTGCGGCGTGCGGTGCGCTGGCCGCCGCTCATCAAGAGCGACTCGACCGCGCGCAGGGCGTCGGTGACGGACGGGATGGCGGTGGCGCGTACGGGCGCGGCCTGCATGATGGGGCCCTCCTGGGGAGCGGCTCGGGGGATGAGCGGCTGGGGACAAGGCTGGGGCTAAGGCTGGGCAATGCTGTGGGTAAGGCTGTACGTGCGGTAATTACAGGGTCACTGATTGGTGTTACCAGGGCGTGACCGACCGGTCAAACCCCGATGAAACCTTGACGCCCCGCCCCAACCCGCCCCAAAAACACTGACGCGGCCCGTACGCCCCCGTCACCTGCGGGGATCGTACGGGCCGCGTCGTTGCGGGTTTTACTAGTCAGTAGCTACTTGTGCGCGGATTCACACAGCGCCCACGCGCCCGGCGCGCACCCGGCGCCTCTCCGGCATGTGCCCGCGTCGCCCATGTGCCTGCCTCACGCACGGGCTCGCGTCACACCGCCTGCGAGGCCACGTACGCCCCGCGCTTCTCGATCGCCATCTGGTACAGCCGGCCCGCGCGGTACGAGGAGCGGACCAGCGGGCCCGACATGACGCCGGAGAAACCGATCTCCTCGGCCTCCTCCTTCAGCTCCACGAACTCCGCGGGCTTGGCCCAGCGCTCCACGGGGTGGTGCCGCGGGGTCGGGCGCAGGTACTGCGTGATCGTGATCAGCTCGCAGCCCGCGTCGTGCAGCGCGTGCAGCGCCTCGCTGATCTCCTCGCGCTCCTCGCCCATGCCGAGGATGAGGTTCGACTTGGTGACCAGGCCGGCCTCCCGCGCGCGGGTGATGACCTCCAGCGAACGCTCGAAGCGGAAGCCGGGGCGGATCCGCTTGAAGATGCGCGGCACGGTCTCCACGTTGTGCCCGAGGACCTCGGGGCGGGAGGAGAAGACCTCGGCCAGCTGGTCGGGGTCGGCGTTGAAGTCGGGGATGAGCAGCTCGACCTTGGTCTGGCCCTCCGCGCGGTCCGCCGTCATCGCGTGGATCTGGCGCACGGTCTCCGCGTACAGCCAGGCGCCGCCGTCCTCCAGGTCGTCGCGGGCGACGCCGGTGATCGTGGCGTAGTTCAGGTCCATCGTGACGACGGACTCGCCGACGCGGCGCGGCTCGTCGCGGTCGAGGGCCTGCGGCTTGCCGGTGTCGATCTGGCAGAAGTCACAGCGCCGCGTGCACTGGTCGCCGCCGATGAGGAACGTGGCCTCGCGGTCTTCCCAGCACTCGTAGATGTTCGGACAGCCCGCCTCCTGGCAGACCGTGTGCAGGCCCTCGCTCTTCACGAGCTTCTGTAGGGCGTTGTACTCGGGGCCCATCTTCGCCCGGGTCTTGATCCACTCGGGCTTGCGCTCGATGGGGGTCTGGGCGTTCCGGACCTCCAGGCGCAGCATCTTGCGTCCGTCGGGTGCGACTGCGGACACATCGGCTCCCTGTTAGCTGGCGTATTAGCTGGCGTAGCTTCGATTCTTCGGCGCACACCAGGGTACGCCCGTGATGTCGTTGGGCTTACTTCCGGCCAACCTCTGGCCAACGGGGTTCATTCCCCGAGCCGACCGGCTGCCCGTACCGGCTGCCCGTACCGGCTGCCCGTACCGGCTGCCCGGACGGCTGCCCGGACCTGCTCTCAGACGGCCGTCTTCTCGACGACGCGCGGCTTGAGTTCCGCGTTCTCCAGGACGTCCCGCAGATGCCGCTCGGCGACGGGCAGCACGTCGGCGATGGTGACCTCGCGGTCCAGTTCGTACGAGAGCGAGGTGACGCCCGCGTCGCGGATGCCGCACGGGATGATCCGGTCGAACCAGGTGTTGTCCGGGTTCACGTTCAGCGCGAAGCCGTGCATCGTCACGCCCTTGGCGACCCGGATGCCGATCGCGGCGATCTTGCGGTCCTCGCGGCGCTGGCCCGCGTTGGACGGCGCGTACTCCGGACCGTTGAACCGGGCGTCGAACTCGTCGTCCGTCAGGCGCGGGTCGAAGTCCAGGGAGAGGCCGCCGAGCGCCGGGCGCCGCTCCACGGGGTCGCCGAGGACCCAGACGCCGCTGCGGCCCTCGACGCGTGAGGTCGGGAGGCCGAAGTCCGCACACGTACGGATAAGAGCCTCCTCCAGGCGCCGCACATGTGCTACGACGTCCACCGGACGCGGCAGCTTCTGGATCGGATAGCCCACGAGCTGGCCCGGGCCATGCCAGGTGATCTTGCCCCCGCGGTCCACGTCGACGACGGGCGTGCCGTCCAGCGGGCGCTCGCTGTCCGCGGTGCGGCGGCCCGCCGTGTACACCGGCGGGTGCTCAAGGAGCAGGCAGGTGTCCGGGACCTCGTCGGCGAAGCGGGCGGCATGGACACGGCGCTGCTCGTCCCACGCCTCCCGGTACTCCACGGCGTCGGGACCGAAGCCCATTCGGACGAACCGAAACTCACTCACGGCAGGTGCCTCCCTGAACGTTCACCGTGCACATATCGCGCCCCAGCCACTGTACGGGCCCACCGGCCGGGCAACCCCGGCCCGGTTCCTCACACGATCGGATGAACACCGGGGGAAGGTGCATCCGCGGGCTGTGATGGCCGTTACATTCGCGCCGTTCACGAGGCCATAAGGGCTGCTCAAAGGCAGGCCCGGAAGGCAGGAGACCGCACAGCCGATGACGGAACGACCCCCGCAGCGCACTCCCAACCGCCAGCTAGCCGCGCTCATCTCGGAAGCCGGATTCTCCAATGCGGGCCTCGCCCGCCGCGTCGACCAGCTCGGTCTCGAGCACGGTCTCGACCTGCGCTACGACAAGACATCCGTGACCCGATGGCTGCGCGGCCAGCAGCCCAGAGGCACCACGCCCGCGCTGATCGCCGAGGTCTTCACCAGGAGGCTCGGACGGCGCCTGTCCGCCCAGGACCTCGGCCTCGACGCGTGCGCCCCGGTGTACGCCGGGCTCGAATTCGCGGCCACCCCCGAGGAGGCCGTCGACATCGTCGGCGGCCTGTGGCGCAAGGACTCCGGCAGCCACGCGGAGCTACGGAAGATCGCCTTCACCCCCGCCGGGCTCGTCGTGCCCAGCAGGGACTGGCTGATCGGCCGGGCCGACGAGCGCGTCGGGCGCGGCGAGACCGACCCCGGGCACGCGCGCGTGCCCGCCCAGGGCCGGCCCGCCGTGCCCCGCCAGCGCAGAGAGTCCGACCGGAGCCCCGGGCAGCGCGTCACCAACGGCGACATCGCGGCCCTGCGCTCCGTCGGCGAGCTGTTCCGCGCCCTCGACAACGCCTACGGGGGCGGGCACGCCCGGCAGGCCCTCGTGCGCTATCTGGAACACGAGGCCGAGCCGATGCTGCGCGGCACCTACGGCGAGCAGGCCGGGCGGCGCCTCTTCGCGGCCGCCGCCGACCTGACCCGGCTCGCGGGCTGGACGTCGTACGACATCGCGGCCCACGGGCTCGCCCAGCGGTACTACGTACAGGCGCTGCGTCTCTCGCAGGCGGCGGGCGACCGGGCGTACGGCTCCTACGTCCTGGTCACCATGAGCCGCCAGGCCGTCTATCTCGGGCACGGGCGCGAGGCCGTCCAGCTCGCGCGGGTCGCCCAGCAGGGCGTCGGCTCCTCGGCGCCGCCCGTCGTGCAGTCCCTGCTGTACGCCGCGGAGGCGCGCGGGCACGGGGTGCTCGGTGAGGCGCGGGCCTGCACCGCCTCGCTCCAGCGGGCCGAACGCGCACTCGAAGCGGCGCGGCCGGGGGACGAAGTGCCCTACTGGGCGCGGTTCTTCGACGAGGCGCAGCTGGCGGACGAGCTGGGGCACTGCTACCGCGACCTCCAGCAGTACCGCGTCGCCGCCCAGCACGCCGAGCGCTCCCTGCAACTGCGCGCCCCCGCGTTCGCGCGCAGCCGCCTCTTCAGCCGGGTGGTGCTCGCCACGGCGCGGCTCGGCCTCGGCGAGCTGGAACAGGCCTGCCAGCTGGGCGCGGAGGCGGCACAGGCGGCGGGCGAGATGCGGTCGGCCCGCGCCCACGAGTACGTACGCGAATTCGAGCGCCGCCTGGAACCGTACCGGGACGCGGCACCGGTCCGCGGGTACCGCGACAAGGTCGCCGCGCTGGGGTGACCGGTGGCTCGCGAGGGGAGAAACCCCCGCGTGGGGGGCGCGGGGGTTTCCGGGGGAGCTGGTCGAGAGCCCGGTGGGCCCGTGCCCTCCGGGCCGACGCCGGGCGGGGCCAGGCCGGGTCCGGGGCCGGGCTCAGGCCGCGGCCGGGAGTGACTCCTGGGCGCACTCCGGGGCGGCGATCCCGAAGTCCGCGAGCACGGCGTGCGCCGCCCGCCGCCCCGAGTGCAGCGCGCCCTGCACGGTGCTGGTGTCCCGGTGGTCCCCGCAGACGTAGAGCCCGGAGAGCAGGCGCACGGGGCGGCGCGGGTCGTGAGGCGGCGGCATCGCGGGCACGGCCTCGCGGGTGTGGTGGACGGCGAGGAGTTCCCAGCGGTCGGTCGGTGTGCCGTACAGCGTGGAGAGGTGCGCGCGGACGGTCCGCTCGTCCGGCGGCGGGCCCAGCACGGTCGAGGAGACGAGGACGCGGCCGGCGGGGGCGCGGGACGGGTCGACCCGGCTCATCACGGTCGTATGGGCGACGGGGCCCGCGCGGTCGGCGTCCAGAAGCAGCGCGGGCCCGTCCAGCGGGGGCTCGGGGGCGGTGTGGTGGAACACCGTCAGCTCGTGGAAGGGCGGCACCCGCAGGCCGGGGAGGAGCTGGGCGGCGGCGCGGGCGTCGGTGGCGAGGAGCACGGCGCGGCAGGCGATCTCGCCGTGCTCGGCGGTGGTGACGGACGTGGTGGAGACCGCCGTGGCACGGACGCCTGTGCGGACCGTGCCCGGCGGCAGCGAGGCGGCGAGCAGTTCGGGCAGGACCTCGGCGCCGCCTTCCGCCACGCAGAGCCGGCCGCGCGCGAAGGCGTGCAGGGCGAGGTCCGCGCACCGGCTGGAGGTGGTGAGGCCGGGGTCGCAGAGCAGTGCGGAGAGCAGGGGACGCAGAAAGCCGTCGATGGTGCGGGAGGGCAGCCCGCGCGCGGACAGGGCGCGCGCCGCGGGAAGTTCGGGGCGGGCGAGCAACCGCTCCACGGGGGTCGTCGCGAGGCGGGCGAGCGCGGCGCCGAGCCGGGCCTGGTCGAGGGGGCCGCCGAGGGGCGCGGGGCGGGAGGCCGGGCCGGGGGTGGCCCGCGCGGCCCGCGGCACCCGGGGGGCGCTCGCGAGGGCGCGCGCTGCGGTGAGTGCGCCCCTCGCGCTCCGTCCGGGCACGGGCTCCGCCGCCCGGTGGTGGCGGCCGTCGCTGTGCACCAGCAGGCCGGGCGCGAAGGGACGCAGGACGAGCGAGTCGAGGCCCGGGGTGCGGCGCAGTTCCGGATACGAGGTGGTCAGCAACTGCCCGATCCTGTCGAGCCGGAACCCGTCGACCTTCTCGGTCGACATCCGGCCGCCGACGTAAGGAGCGGCTTCCAGGACAACGGTCGTTACACCGGCGCTGGTCAGCCGATGTGCGGCCGAGAGCCCCGCGGCCCCGGCCCCCACGATGACGACATCCGCATGGTGCGCAGGCTCTAGCACGTGCCCCTCCCAGAGGTCGCGCGGCTGGTGGGGAGCTGATGCCCCCGACGGGGCGCCGGAATCCCCGAGTTCGGCACGAGGGTAGGAGCGCTTCCGGTCAATGACAGTCGCGCATGGACAGGGCACGGTCGCACAACGGTCGCACGCGAACAGATTCGATCAGCAGGCTTCTGTCGACAACGCGCCTTGCCCCTCGGCTTATCCCTCGCCTTGTCCCTCGGCGCGGCTCCGCTTACCTCAACGCCGCCCGGATCGACTCCTCGATGCCGGGGAAGGCGAAGGCGAAGCCGGACTCCAGGAGGCGCCTCGGCAGCACCCGCTGGCTGCCGAGGACATCGCCCGCCATCTCCCCGAGCACCACCCGCAGCGCGGGCGCGGGGGCCGTCAGGAGCGTCGGCCGCTTCAGGACCCGGCCCATCGCGGCCGTCACCTCGCGATTGGTGAGCGGGTCGGGTGCCGTGAGGTTGAACGGGCCCGACAACGTCTCCGTGTCCAGGAGATGGCGCAGCGCGGCCACCTCGTCGTGCAGGGAGATGTAGCTCCAGTACTGCCTGCCGTCGCCGAGGCGGCCGCCGAGCCCCGCCTTGAAGAGCGGGAAGAGGCGGCCCCAGGCGCCGCCCTCGCGGCCCACCACGAGGCCGTTGCGGGCGATGACCGTGCGGATGCCCGCCTCTTCGGCGGCAGCGGTCGCCGCCTCCCACTCCACGCACAGGGACGGCAGGAAGCCCTCGCCCGCGGGGGCGCTCTCGTCCACGGCCCGCCGACCGGTGTCCCCGTAGTAGCCGATCGCACTGGCGTTCAGGAACACGCGCGGCGGTTCGTCGAGCGAGGCGGCCGCGGCGGCCAGCGCGGCGGTGCCGAGGACGCGGCTGTCGCGCAGTTCCCGCTTGTAGGCGTCCGTCCAGCGGTGGTCGCCGATGCCCGCGCCCGCGAGGTTGACGACCGCGGAGCAGCCCGCGAGCCCGGCCGTGTCGACGTACCCCTTCTTGGGGTCCCAGCGCACCTCCCCCGGGGCGCGGGGCGCCCGCCGCACCAGCCGGACGACCTCGTGGCCGTCCTCGGCGAGGGAGCGCGCGAGCGCCGTGCCGATGAGCCCGGAGGCACCGGCGACGGCCACCCGGGAGGGCTGCGGGGAACGCTTCGGCTGCGTGGGTTCCATGGACCCATCCTGCCCCGGAACGCGGAGACGGGGGCCGGCACGCCGCGAGGACGTCGCCCGCCGGCGAAACGATCCGGGGGCTCCACGCGGTCGCCGTACAGTGGCGCCATGACGGACCTGCACATACGCACCGCGCTGCCCGAGGACGACGACGCCCTCGCCCGGCTCGACCGCGCCACGTGGTCCACGCTGCACGCGGTCCAGCCCCGCCCCGAGCCTCCCTACGAGCCCTTCTTCAACGACCGCTTCGGCCCCCGCGACCACCTCGTCGCCGAGTCGGACGGGCGGCTCGTCGGCTATGTGAAGCTCGGTTTCCCCACCCCGCTGCGCGTCAACGCGCACGTACGCCAGATCCAGGGCTTCGCCGTCGCCGAGGAGGCGCGCGGCCAGGGGGTCGGCCGACGGCTGATGAGGGCGGCCATGGACGAGGCTCGCCGCCGGGGCGCGCTCCGCATCACGCTGCGGGTCCTCGGGCACAACACCCCGGCCCGCAAGCTCTACGAGACCGAGGGCTTCGTGATCGAGGGCGTACTGCCCGGAGAGTTCCTGCTGAACGGCGAGTACGTCGACGACATCCTCATGGGCCGCCCCCTCTGACAGGCCCCTCCGACAGCCCCACCGGCAACCCCGGGCCTGCGGGGCCCCGCACCCGACGGACCGGCCCGGCGTGCGATGTCCCCGCGCGCGTAGGAGCGTGAAGAGATGATCAGGGCTGCGGCCAGACGGCGTGACGCGGAGGAGCGCGACTGGCTGCTGCGCGGCACGCCGCCTCCCCCGTGGGTCCGCTGGCCCCCGCCGCTGCTGCTCGTGGTGATCGTCCTCGTCCAGCTGATGACCCCGAAGTCGCTCGACCTGACCTTCCTGGTCGCGGCCGTCCCGCCGCTGGCCGCGCTGTCGTACGGGCCCGCCGCCACCGCCTTGCTCGGCGGTGTCGTGGTCGCGCTGCTCTCCCTGCCGGACTTCGGACTCGGCCACGCCGGCAGCAGCGACGAGCTGACGATCACCTTCATCGCGCTGCTCAGCGTGGTCTTCGCATGGGTACGCAGTCGCCGCGAGGCCCAGCTGGTCACGGTCCGCACGGTCGCCGAAGCGGCCCAGTTCGCGGTCCTGCCGCCGCTGCCGGAACGGGTCGGCCGGGTGCGGTGCGCGGGCCTGTACCAGGCGGCGCAGCACGAGTCGCTGGTCGGCGGCGACTTCTTCGACGTACGCAGGGGACCGGGCGTCGTACGGGCCCTGATCGGCGATGTGCAGGGCCACGGGCTCGCGGCCGTCGGCACGGTCGCCGCGCTGCTCGGCGCCTTCCGCGAGGCGGTCCTCGACCAGCCCGACCTGGAGGGCGTCGCGGCCCGCCTCGACCGCAGGCTCGTCGTGGACTCCGAAGGCGACGAGCACGCCGAACTGTTCGCCACCGCCGTACTCCTCGAATTCCCCGACGACTCCTGCGTCGTACGCGTCGTCTCCTGCGGCCATCCGCCGCCGCTGCTGCTGCGCGGCCCCGAGATCACCGAGCTCGCGGTGGCGTCGGGCCCCCCGCTCGGCCTCGGCATCGCGGGTCTGGCCCCGCCCGAACAGCTGACGGTGCCGCTGCTCGCCGGGGACCGGCTGCTCGGCCTCACCGACGGGGTGAGCGAGGCGCGGGACGCGTCCGGCACGTTCTACCCCCTGGCCGGCCGGCTCACCGAGATGGTCAAGGCCGACCCGGCGGTCCTGGACGACCCGGCGGGCCTCACGGAGCGGGTGTGGGCCGACGTCGTGCGCCATGCGGGGATGGTGCGGGACGACGTGACGATGATGGTGTTCGCACCGGGACCGTGCGAGCCGGAGCGGTCCCGGGCAACCCCTGAGCAGCCCTGATCCGCACCCCGAGCACAGCCGGCCCGGGAAGGAGGGCCTCAGTCGGCCATGAAACGGCTCCACAGCTTCGGATAGAGCTGCGCCATCACCGCGTCGTCCTCGAAGTCGACCGGCGTACCCTCCGGTTCCGGCGGGGCGGGCAGGATGCCGAGGTCGGGTGCGACCAGGCCGGTGAGCTGCTCGTACGCCTCGTCGGCGGCGTAACCGAGTTCCTCCCCGTCGCCGTCAAGCTCCTCGTCGAAGTCGTCGAGGAGGTCGGCGAGCGCGTCGGGATCGTGCACCGCGCCCTCGAAGACCTCCCGGCCCTGGCCGATCAGCCAGCACCGGAAGTAGTCGAAGGCGTCGTCGCTCGCGCCGCCGAGCAGCACCCAGGCGGCGCCCCACAGGTCCCAGCGGTAGGCGCGGTTGTAGCGGGCCTCGAAATGGCGGGCGAAGTCGAGGACGGCGTCCGGGTCGGACTGGAGCAGTCTCTCGACGAGCAGCTCGGCGTGGTCCTCGGGGTCGCCACCGGCGGCCTCGCGGGTACTGTCCACGATCTCCCAGAACTCCGTCTCGTCCATCACGGGTCCAGCATCGGTCCTGGGGGGTGGGGGCGCACGCGGAGTGCGCCGGAATGCGGCTGTCTCGTTATGACGCACACGCCCTGAACGAACCGACAAAACCGACAGAGGTTGTCGCCTTTTGCTGGAAACCTCACGAACATGACCCACACCACACAGCAGGTGAGCGAAACGACACGGCCCCTCCAGGGGAAGACCGCCCTCGTCGCGGGCGCCACCCGGGGCGCGGGCCGCGCCATGGCCGTCGAACTGGGCCGCGCCGGGGCCACCGTCTACGTGACGGGGCGGACCACCCGCGCGCACACCAGTGAGACCGGCCGGACCACCGAGACCATCGAGGAGACCGCCGAACTGGTCGACGCGGCGGGCGGCAAGGGCGTCGCCGTCCCCACCGACCACCTGGAGCCGGCCCAGGTCGAGGCGCTCGTCGGACGGATCGACCGCGAGCGGGGCCGCCTCGACATCCTCGTCAACGACATCTGGGGCGGCGACATCCACGTCCAGTGGGACAAGAAGATGTGGGAGCACGACCTCGACAAGGGGCTGCGCGTCCTGCGCCTCGGCGTCGAGACCCACATCATCACCAGCCGGTACGCGCTGCCGCTCCTCGTCAGGAACCCCGGCGGCCTGGTCGTCGAGGTCACCGACGGCACGGCCGAGTACAACGGCCCGAACTACCGCAAGCCCTTCTACTACGACCTCGCCAAAGCGGCCCCGCTGCGCATGGCACGCGACCTCGCCGAGGAGGTCGAGGAGTACGGCTGTACGGCGCTCTGCCTCACCCCCGGCTGGCTGCGCTCCGAGGCCATGCTCGACACCTACTTCAAGGTGACGGAGGAGAACTGGCGCGCGGGCTGCGAGCAGAACCCGCACTTCGCGATCTCCGAGACGCCCGCCTTCGTGGGCCGCGCGCTCGTCGCCCTCGCCACCGACCCCGCAGTGGCGCGCCACAACGGCAAGTCGCTCTCCAGCGGCGGCCTCGCCAAGGAGTACGGCTTCACGGACGTGGACGGCTCGGCGCCCGACGCCTGGCGTTACCTCACGGAGGTCGACCAGGAGAGCAGGACAGCGGACGTCACCGGCTACCGGTAGAGCGCCGCCGAGCGCGCCGCCGCGTCCGCGAAGCGGCGGCGCAGCCCGGCGGGCTCCAGGACCTCGGCCTCCGGGCCCAGCGCCATGAGCTGGGTGTACGCCACGTCCTCGTTCTCCACCGGCAGAGTGACCGTCACCCGGCCCGCCGCGTCGGGCGCGCCCGCCGTCTCCATCGCCTCGCGCGCGACCGCCCGGTCGGTGGCGTACGGCAGTTGCCTCACCCCTGCCTCGGTGAGCCGCACGACGACCTCCGCCCGCAGGATCGCCCGCGCGAACTGCGCCGCCCGCTCCTCCCAGAAGGCCGGCAGGTCGAACTCCTCATCGCGTACGAAGCGTTCCTCACCGGCGGCGACCGCGGTGAACCGGTCGATGCGGTACACCCGGTGCGCCCCGGAGTCGGGCACCCGCGCGCACAAGTACCAGACGCCCGCCTTGAGTACGAGCCCGTACGGCTCCAACTCCCGCTCCACCTCGGCCTCCTGGCGGCGGTAGCGGGCGGTGACCCGGCGGTCGTCCCACACCGCGTCCGCGACGGCCGGCAGCAGCTCCGGCGCGGGCGTCTCCTTGAACCATCCCGGGGCGTCCAGGTGGAAGCGCTGCGAGGCGTTCTGCGAGGCGTCCCTCAGGGAGGGCATGAGCGCCGCCGACACCTTCAGGCGGGCCGCCGACGCGGCGTCCTCCAGACCCATCTCGCGCAGCGCGCCCGGCACCCCGGACAGGAACAGGGCCTCCGCCTCGCTGCGGCCCAGGCCCGTCAGGCGGGTGCGGTAGCCGCCGATGAGGCGGTAGCCGCCGGTCCGGCCGCGGTCGGCGTAGACGGGGACGCCCGCCTCCGACAGGGCCTGCGCGTCCCTCGTGATGGTGCGCTCGGAGACCTCCAGCTCGGCCGCCAGCTCGGCGGCGGTCATGGAGGGCCGTGACTGGAGCAGAAGCACCATCTTGATGAGGCGGGCAGCGCGCATGGCCCCATGATGCCGTCACGCACACACAGGTGTGGGCCCCCGCCCAGGCAGGGACCCGCACCGACGCGACGTACCGGTTGCCTACAGGCCGTACTTGGCCCGAGCCTCCTTCACCGCCGAGGCGGGAACCTCACCCCGCGCGGCGAGCCGGGCCAACGCCGCGACGACGATCGACTCCGCGTCGACGCCGAAGTGGCGGCGCGCCGCGTCCCGCGTGTCGGAGAGGCCGAAGCCGTCCGCGCCGAGCGAGGAGTAGTCCTGCTCGACCCACTGGGCGATCTGGTCGGGGACCTGACGCATGTAGTCGGAGACGGCGAGCACGGGACCCTGAGCGCCTTCGAGCGCCTGGCGCACGAAGGGAATGCGCTCCTCGCCGCGCAGCAGCGCCTCGTCCGCCTCCAGGGCGTCACGCCGCAGCTCGGTCCAGGACGTCGCGGACCACACGTCCGCGGCCACGCCCCACTCCTCGGCGAGCATCTTCTGCGCGGCGAGGGTCCAGTGGATGGCCGTGCCGGAGCCGAGCAGCTGGATGCGCGCGGCGTCGGCCGCGGGCGCCAGGCCCGCCGACTCCGCCGTGTTGAAGCGGTAGAGGCCGCGCAGGATGCCCTCGTCGACGCCCGCGGGCTTGGCGGGCTGCGGCATCGGCTCGTTGTAGACGGTGAGGTAGTAGAAGACGTTCGGGTCCTCGCCGGGGGCCGCCTCGCCGTACATACGGCGCAGGCCGTCCTTGACGATCGCCGCGATCTCGTACGCGAACGCCGGGTCGTACGTCAGCGCGGCCGGGTTGGTCGCGGCGATCACCGGCGAGTGGCCGTCGGCGTGCTGGAGGCCCTCGCCCGTCAGCGTCGTACGACCGGCCGTGGCGCCCACGAGGAAGCCGCGGCCGAGCTGGTCGCCGAGCTGCCACATCTGGTCGGCGGTGCGCTGCCAGCCGAACATCGAGTAGAAGATGTAGAAGGGGATCATCGCTTCGCCGTGCGTCGCGTACGACGTGGACGCGGCGATGAAGTCCGCCATGGAACCGGCCTCGGTGATCCCCTCGTTGAGGATCTGGCCGTCCTTGGCCTCCTTGTAGTACATCAGCTGGTCGCGGTCGACCGGCTCGTACGTCTGGCCCTTGGGGGAGTAGATGCCCAGCGACGGGAAGAGGCTCTCCATGCCGAAGGTGCGCGCCTCGTCGGGGACGATCGGCACCCAGCGCTTGCCGGTCTCCTTGTCGCGTACGAGGTCCTTCACCAGGCGTACGAACGCCATGGTCGTCGCCACGGACTGCGAGCCGGAGCCCTTGTCGAAGGACGCGAACGTCTTGTCCGCGGCGGCGGGCAGCGGGGCCAGCGGCTGGGTGCGGCGGGCCGGGGCCGGGCCGCCGAGGGCCGCGCGGCGCTCCTGGAGGTAGCGGACCTCGGGGGAGTCGGCGCCGGGGTGGCCGTAGGGCACCTGGCCGTCGACGAACGCGCTGTCCGGGATCGGCAGACCCAGCAGGTCGCGCATGTCCTTGAACTCGTCCACCGTCAGCTTCTTCATCTGGTGGTTGGCGTTCTTGGACTCGAAGCCCTTGCCGAGGGTGAAGCCCTTGACCGTCTGCGCGAGGATCACGGTCGGCGCGCCCTTGTGGGTGAGCGCCGCGCGGTAGGCGGCGTACACCTTGCGGGCCTCGTGGCCGCCGCGCGAGAGGTGGAAGCACTCACTGATCTTGTCGTCCGTGAGCAGCTTGCCCAGCTCGACGAGGGCGGGCTCGGCGCCGAAGAAGTGCTCGCGGATGTAGGCGGCGTCGCGCGTCGCGTACGTCTGGAACTGCGCGTCCGGCACCTCGCGCAGACGGCGGACCAGGGCGCCCGTGGTGTCGAGCTGGAACAGCTCGTCCCAGGCGTTGCCCCACAGGACCTTGATGACGTTCCAGCCGGCGCCGCGGAACTGGGCCTCCAGCTCCTGCACCACGCGGAAGTTGGCGCGGACGGGGCCGTCGAGGCGCTGGAGGTTGCAGTTGATGACGTACGTGAGGTTGTCGAGGCCCTCACGCGCGGCCAGTGCGAGGGCCGCCGTCGACTCGGGCTCGTCCATCTCGCCGTCACCGAGGAACGCCCACACGTGCGAGGAGGAGACGTCCTTGATGCCGCGGTTGGTCAGGTAGCGGTTGAAGCGCGCCTGGTAGATCGCGGAGAGCGGGCCGAGGCCCATCGACACCGTCGGGAACTCCCACAGCCAGGGGAGGCGGCGCGGGTGCGGGTAGGAGGGCAGGCCGTTGCCGCCCGCCTCCTGCCGGAAGTTGTCGAGCTGCGTCTCGTTCAGCCGACCGTCGAGGAAGGCGCGGGCGTAGATGCCGGGGGAGGCGTGGCCCTGGATGTAGAGCTGGTCGCCGGAGCCCGCGGCCTCGCCGGACTCCTTGCCCTTGAAGAAGTGGTTGAAGCCGGTCTCGTACAGCCAGGCCGCGGACGCGAAGGTCGCTATGTGGCCGCCGACGCCGTGCTTGGCGCCGCGGGTGACCATCGCGGCCGCGTTCCAGCGGTTCCACGCGGTGATCTTCCGCTCCATCTCCTCGTCACCGTCGATGGACGGCTCGGCGGAGGTGGGGATGGTGTTGACGTAGTCGGTCTCGAGGAGCTTCGGCAGCGCCAGGCCCGCGCCCTCGGCGCGCTCCAGCGTGCGGCGCATCAGGTACGCGGCACGGTGCGGCCCGGCCGCCTGAGTAACGGCGTCCAGAGAGGCCTGCCATTCGGCGGTCTCCTCGGGGTCGCGGTCCGGGAGCTGGTCGAGCTCGCTCGGCTGGATTGCGGAGGGGTCGGTCATTGCGCCGCCTTCCTGAGTCGGAGGGGGTCCCCTGTTCGGTAAGGGGTGGGGGTGCCCGGTGTCTTTGGCAGGACAGGGCGTGAGGCTCTGGTGCGGAATCGTTGGTGTGGCTCCGCCACAGGGCCATCGATGACTGTAAGCCCGTGATCGATGATCGATCAAAGCGTTGAGCGAAAAACTTCCCCAGATCGCGAAAGTCGGCATCCGGTGCCAGTAAAGCGGGCACGCGGTGCCTTCGATTTGAAGGGTTTACGCAGGTGGGAACACGTCTGCGGGGCGGCGCCCACGGATGAGCACAGCCTCAGGCCCGCGGCGCGCAGCCCAGCACGTGCGCCTTCACCAGCTCCGCAATGGCGGGATCACGCCGCCGGAACGCCGAGACGAGGGCCTCGTGCTCCTCCGCGTACGACTGCTGGACCGTGCCCAGCCAGCGGATGGACAGCGCGGTGAAGACCTCGATGCCGAGACCCTCCCAGGTGTGCAGGAGGACGGAGTTGTCGGCGGCCCGCACCAGCTCACGGTGGAAGGCGACGGTGTGCCGCACCTGCCCGGTGCCGTCGGACGCCTGGTCCGCCTCGTAGAGGGCGGCGACGTGCGGTTCGAGCGCCGAGCAGTCCTCGGCCAGCCGCTCCGCCGCCAGCTCCGCGGCGATCGCCTCAAGACCCGCCCGCACCGGGTAGCTCTCCTCCAGGTCCGCCGCCGTCAAGTTCCGTACGCGTACGCCCTTGTTGGGCGCGGACTCGATCAGCCGCAGCGTCTCCAGCTCGCGCAGCGCCTCCCGCACCGGGGTCTGGGAGACCTCCAGCTCCACGGCGATCCGCCGCTCCACGATGCGCTCGCCCGGCTTCCAGCGCCCGCTGACGATCCCCTCCACGATGTGCTCGCGGATCTGTTCGCGCAGCGAGTGAACGACGGGCGCGGTCATGAGAGCTCCTCCGGCAGGGGCTGCGGACCCCAAGGGCGTGTGACCCCTAGACAATACGGCGACGCCCCCGCCCGGAGGACTCCGGACGAGGGCGTACGCGCTGATGAGACGAGTGTTACAGACGCACGGGGCGCTGTGCCTACAGGCCGAGCTCGACCTCGAACTCGCCGGCCTCCAGGATCGCCTTGACCGCGGTCAGGTAGCGGGCGGCGTCGGCGCCGTCCACCAGACGGTGGTCGTAGGAGAGCGACAGGTACGTCATGTCCCGCACGGCGATGGTCTCGCCGAGGTCGGGGTGGTTGATGACGACCGGACGCTTGACGGTGGCGCCGATGCCGAGGATGGCGGCCTGGTTCGGCGGCACGATGACCGTGTCGAACAGGGCGCCGCGCGAACCGGTGTTGGAGATCGTGAAGGTGGCGCCGGACATGTCGTCCGGGGTGAGGCCACCGCCACGGGCCTTGCCGGCCAGCTCGGCGGTCTTCTTCGAGATGCCGGCGATGTTCAGGTCGCCCGCGCCCTTGATGACCGGCGTCATCAGACCCTTCTCGGCGTCCACGGCGATGCCGATGTTCTCCGAGTCGAAGTACGTGATGGTGCCTTCGTCGTCGTTGATCCGGGCGTTGATGACCGGGTGGGCCTTCAGCGCCTGGGCGGCGGCCTTGACGAAGAACGGCATCGGGGAGAGCTTGACGCCCTCGCGAGCCGCGAAGGAGTCCTTCGCCTTGGCGCGCAGCTTCATCAGCTTGGTGATGTCGACCTCGACGACCGAGGTCAGCTGGGCCTGCGAGTGCAGGGCCTTCATCATGTTGTCGCCGATGACCTTGCGCATGCGGGTCATCTTGACCGTCTGGCCGCGGAGGGGGGAGGCCTCCAGGGCCGGGGCCTTCGAGGCGGCCGGGGCGGCGGCGGCCGGCGCGGGGGCCGACTTCTTGGCCTCGGCGGCGGCGATGACGTCCTGCTTGCGGATACGGCCGCCGACGCCGGTGCCCTTGACCTCGGAGAGGTTCACGCCGTTCTCGGACGCGAGCTTACGGACCAGCGGGGTCACGTAGGCGCCGTCGTCGGCCGGGGTGGACTGCGCCGGGGCGGCGGGCGCGGCGGGGGCCGGCTGGGCCGGGGCCGCGGGCTGGGCCGGAGCCGGGGCCTGAGCCGCGGGCTGGGCCGGGGCGGCGGGCGCCTGCGCGGCGGGCTGCGCGGGAGCCGGGGCGGCCTCCTGCTTGGGGGCCTCCTGCTTCGGGGCCTCCTGCTGCGCGGGGGCGGCCGGGGCCTCCTCCTGCTTCGCGGCCGGGGCGGCACCGGGCGCACCGACGACGGCGAGCTTGGCGCCCACCTCGGCGGTCTCGTCCTCGCCGACGACGATCTCCAGGAGAACGCCCGAGACGGGCGAGGGGATCTCGGTGTCGACCTTGTCCGTCGAGACCTCGAGGAGGGGCTCGTCGGCCGCGACCTCCTCGCCGACCTCCTTCAGCCAACGGGTGACGGTGCCCTCGGTGACGGACTCGCCGAGCGCGGGCAGGGTGACCTCGGTGCCCTCGGCGGCGCCGCCGGACTGGGCCGGGGCCTGCTGCTGGGGAGCCTCCTCCTGCTTCGGGGCCTCCTCCTGCGCGGGGGCGGCCGGGGCCTCCTCCTGCGCCGGGGCGGAGGAGCCGCCCGCGTCGCCCGAGCCGTCGTCGATGACAGCCAGCTCGGCGCCGACCTCGACGGTCTCGTCCTCGGCGACCTTGATGGACGCCAGGATGCCGGCGGCCGGGGAGGGGATCTCGGTGTCGACCTTGTCGGTCGAGACCTCGAGCAGCGGCTCGTCGGCCTCGACGCGCTCGCCCTCGGCCTTCAGCCAACGGGTGACAGTGCCCTCGGTGACGCTCTCGCCGAGCGCCGGAAGGGATACGGAAACCGCCATGGTTTCAGTTGCTCCTTACGAAAATTGCGGAAAGTCTGGTCGTCGCGCCCGAGTGACCGAAGGTCAGTCGTGGGAGTGCAGCGGCTTGCCCGCCAGGGCCAGGTGGGCCTCGCCGAGCGCCTCGTTCTGCGTCGGGTGGGCGTGGATGAGCTGGGCGACCTCGGCCGGCAGCGCTTCCCAGTTGTAGATCAGCTGGGCTTCGCCGACCTGCTCGCCCATGCGGTCGCCGACCATGTGGACGCCGACCACGGCACCGTCCTTGACCTGGACGAGCTTGATCTCGCCCGCGGTCTTGAGGATCTTGCTCTTGCCGTTGCCCGCGAGGTTGTACTTGAGGGCGACGACCTTGTCCGCGCCGTAGATCTCCTTGGCCTTGGCCTCGGTGATGCCCACGGAGGCGACCTCGGGGTGGCAGTAGGTCACCCGGGGCACGCCGTCGTAGTCGACCGGGACCGGCTTGAGTCCGGCCAGGCGCTCCGCCACCAGCATGCCCTCGGCGAAGCCGACGTGCGCGAGCTGGAGGGTCGGCACCAGGTCGCCCACGGCCGAGATGGTCGGGACGTTGGTCTGCATGTACTCGTCGACGAGGACGTAGCCGCGGTCCATGGCGACGCCCTGCTCCTCGTAACCGAGGCCCTGCGAGACCGGGCCGCGGCCGATGGCGACCAGGAGGACCTCGGCCTCGAAGGTCTTGCCGTCGGCGAGGGTCACGCGGACGCCGTCCTGCGTGTACTCCGCCTTCTCGAAGAAGGTGCCGAGGTTGAACTTGATGCCGCGCTTGCGGAACGCGCGCTCAAGAAGCTTGGAGCTGTTCTCGTCCTCGACCGGCACGAGGTGCTTGAGGCCCTCGATGACCGTGACGTCGGCCCCGAAGGACTTCCACGCGGAGGCGAACTCGACGCCGATGACGCCGCCGCCCAGGATGATCGCGGACTTCGGGACGCGGTCCAGGGTCAGCCCGTGGTCCGAGGAGATGATGCGGTTGCCGTCGATCTCCAGGCCCGGCAGCGACTTCGGCACGGAGCCGGTCGCGAGGAGCACGTGGCGGCCCTGGACGCGCTGACCGTTCACATCCACCGAAGTCGGCGAGGAGAGCTTGCCCTCACCCTCGATGTACGTCACCTTGCGGGAGGCCACGAGACCCTGGAGGCCCTTGTAGAGGCCCGAGATCACGTCGTCCTTGTACTTGTGGACGGCCGCCATGTCGATGCCCTCGAAGGTGGCCTTCACACCGAACTGGTCGGCCTCGCGCGCCTGGTCGGCGATCTCGCCGGCGTGCAGCAGCGCCTTCGTGGGGATGCAGCCGTTGTGCAGGCAGGTGCCGCCGAGCTTGTTCTTCTCGATCAGTGCGACGTCCAGGCCCAGCTGCGCTCCGCGCAGGGCCGCGGCGTAACCGCCGCTACCGCCGCCGAGGATCACTAGGTCGAAAACGGTGCTGGCGTCGTTCGCCACGTCACGTCCTCCATGCATGTGCGCCGTACGCCGGACCCCGTTGCGCGGGGGACGACCGGTCGGTCGGCTGGTATTCGGCCGCTCTTGTTTCGGCCCTTTGGTGGGGCCCTGTCCTGCCGAGAACCCATCTTCGCACTTGTCGACGGGAGACGGGACGCCGGGCCGGGCTGTGAGACGGCCGATCGGCCGTCTCCAGCGGTTCTGCTACGTACGAATGTACGGATTTCGTCGAGGGCGAAATCATTCGGGGCCCCGGACGCGGGGAACGTCCGGGGCCCCGAGACGACGTACGCGAATCAGCCCAGGTCGCCCGCGGCGGTGCGCTCCGCGAGACGGACCAGGGTGCGGACCGCGGTGCCGGTGCCGCCCTTGGGGGTGTAGCCGAACGGAGCGCCCTCGTGGTAGGCCGGGCCCGCGACGTCCAGGTGCGCCCAGATGATGCCCTCGCCGACGAACTCCTGGAGGAAGAGGCCGGCCACCAGGCCGCCGCCCATCCGTTCGCCGATGTTGGCCATGTCGGCGGTGGGGGAGTCCATGCCCTTGCGCATGTCGGCGGGGAGCGGCATCGGCCAGGACGGCTCGCCGACCTCCTCGGCGATCTCGTGGACCGACGTACGGAAGGCGTCGTCGTTGGCCATGATGCCGAAGGTGCGGTTGCCGAGCGCCACCATCATGGCGCCGGTCAGGGTCGCCACGTCGACGATCGCGTCGGGCTTCTCCTCCGAGGCCTTGGTGATCGCGTCGGCCAGGACGAGACGGCCCTCGGCGTCGGTGTTCAGGACCTCGACGGTCTTGCCGCCGTACATGCGCAGGACGTCGCCGGGGCGGGTGGCGGAGCCGGACGGCATGTTCTCGGCCAGTGCCAGCCAGCCGGTGACGTTCACCTCGAGGCCGAGGCGCGCGGCGGCGACGACGGCGGCGAAGACGGCCGCGGCACCGGCCATGTCGCACTTCATGGTCTCGTTGTGACCGGCGGGCTTCAGCGAGATGCCGCCCGAGTCGTACGTGATGCCCTTGCCGACGAAGGCGAGGTGCTTCTTCGCCTTGGAGTGCGTGTACGAGAGCTTCACCAGGCGCGGCGGGGCGTCCGAGCCCGCGCCGACGCCGAGGATGCCGCCGAAGCCGCCCTTGACGAGCGCCTTCTCGTCGAGCACCTGGATCTTGATGCCGTGCTCCTTGGCGGCCGCGGTGGCGACCGCCGCGAAGGCCTCGGGGTCGAGGTCGTTCGGCGGGGTGTTGACGAGGTCGCGGGCGCGGTTCAGCTCCTCGCCGACGGTGGTGGCGCGCTCCAGCGCGGCCTTGTACACCTTGTCGCGGGGCTTGCCGCCGAGCAGGACGACCTCGGCGAGCGGCGCCTTGGCGTTCTTGTCGTTCTTCTTCGCGTCCTTGGCGTCGCCCTGGTCCTTGTACGCGACGAAGGAGTACGCGCCGAGCAGCGCGCCCTCACCGAGGGCGCAGATGTCGTCCGCGTCCTCCACGGGCAGCGCGAATGCGGCCTTCTTCGTGCCGGTCAGGGCGCGCGCGGCGACACCCGCGGCACGGCGCAGCGCGTCCGTGCCGTACGTCTCGTCCTTCTCCGGGACCTCGCCGAGGCCGACCGCGACGACGACCGGTGCCTTGACACCCGAGGGCGCGGGCAGCTTCGTCACCTCGCCCTCGCCGCCCGAGGCGCCGAGGGTCTCCAGGACGGACGCGAGCTTGCCGTCGTACGCCTTGTCCACGGACTCGGCGCCGGGGGCGACGACCAGAGCCCCCTTGGAGCCAGAGCCCTTCGCGACACCGACGACGATCGCGTCGGCACGCAGGCCGGTCGCGGCGGCGGTGCTGAGAGTCAGAGCAGTCACGGTGGTGAGGTCCTCTTTCGGTGGGGTTTCGACGGGCTGCGGGGTGGTGAGCCCGTCGCGAGCCTACGCCCGTGAGCGCTGCGGTGCGCCTCACTGTGTGTGCGCGAGGGGTGTCGTGAAACGCCGGGGTTTCGGCTGACCTGAGCGTCAGCCGAGTGCGAGCACCACGAGAGCGGCGGTCGCCGCCGTCTCCGCGAGACCGCCGAAGACGTCCCCGGTGACCCCGCCGAACCGCCGTACGCAGTGCCGGAGCAGCACCTCCGCGGCGCCGAGCGCGAGGACGACGGCGGCCGCGGCCCGCACCACGCCGGACGCCCCGAGTGGCGCGCCCGCCGCAGCGGCCCCGCACACGACGAGCGCCGTGACGAGCAGCGCCCGGCCGCGCGGGACGACCCCGGCGACCGCCGCGCCGAGCCCTTCGGGGCGGGCGGGGGGCACCCCGGCGCGGGCGGCCAGGGTGAGCGCGAGACGGGCGGCGGTGGCCGAGACGACGGCGCCGACCGCGCCTTCCGTCCACGACCTCTCGTACAGCTGGAAGAGCACGGCGACCTGGGCGAGCAGGACGAAGAGCAGGGTGATGACGCCGAAGGGGCCGATGTCGGACTGCTTCATGATGCGCAGCGCGTCCTCGGCGGGCTTGGCGCTGCCGAGGCCGTCGGCGGTGTCCGCGAGGCCGTCCAGGTGCAGGCCGCGGGTGAGCGCGGCCGGGGCCGCGGCGGTCGCGGTGGCGGCGAGGAGGGGGCCCGCGCCGAGCGCCGTCAGGACGCCGCCGGCACCTGCCGCGCACAGGCCCACCACCAGACCGGCGAGGGGGGCGCACTGCATGCCGCCGCGTGCGGCTTCGCGGTCCCAGCGGGTGACCCTGACGGGGAGCGCGGTGAGGGTGCCGAAGGCGAAACGTATGCCGTCGGCGGGGGAGGTTCTGGGCACCGCGGAAGGCTACCCCGGCGGCACGCCCCGCCCTGCGGAACGCTCGCGGGGGACAGAGGATGGCCGCATGAAGGACTGGTGGGCCGCGTGAACGACTGGTGGTACCGGAACATCGTCGAGCCCGGGAAGCTGCCGCTGCTGCTCGCGCTGCTCTCCTTCGTGGGGTCGTTCCTGGTCACCCGGACGATCACGCGCCTCATCAGGGCGGGCAGAGGTCCCTTCCGGAACATCAGTTCGGGCGAGGTGCATATCCACCACGTCGTGCCGGGGATCTTCCTGATGCTGGTCGGCGGCTTCTGGGCGGTGGCCGCCGGGCGGCACGGCGCCGGGCCGCTGTACGCCGCGGTCATCTTCGGGATCGGCGCCGGCCTCGTGCTCGACGAGTTCGCGCTGATCCTGCACCTCGACGACGTCTACTGGACCGAGGAGGGCCGCAAGAGCGTGGAGGTCGTCATGCTCACGGCCGCCCTGGTGGTGCTCGTGCTCACCGGCTTCACGCCGCTCGGGGTCAGCGATCTGACGCCCGACGAGCGGCAGAACCGCGCGCTGTTCGCCCTGAACATCGGCATCAACTGCGCGTTCGCCGTGATCGCGCTCCTCAAGGGCAAGCTGCGGACCGCCCTGATCGGCATGGTCGTCCCGTTCGTCGCCCTGGTCGGCGCGGTCCGTCTCGCCCGGCCCGGATCGGCGTGGGCGCGCCGGTTCTACCGCAACCGGCACCGGGCACGCGCGCGTGCGGGTCTGCGGGCCTTCCACCACGACCGCCGCTGGTCGGGCCCGCGCCGCAGGCTTCAGGACTGGATCGGCGGCTTCACGCCGGGCCCCTCGCCCTCGGAACCGGACCCCCCGGAGCGTCTCTCCCCACCGCGGTGACGGTGACGGCGACGGCGACGTACCGCCCGGATCGCGCACAGCACGAGCACGGCGGCGATAGCGGCCAGGTGCTCCTTGCCCGCGAGGTTGTTCTTGACGATCACCTCGACGACCATCAGGACGGTCACCAGCGCCGCCGTGAAGTACGCGCGGTAGCGCCAGCACACGTACACCGCGAGGCCCACCACGGCGGCCGACGGGCCGGTGTCGACGACCAGCGCGTCGGAGGCGGGCAGCCCGAAGGGGTTGCCGGGGCCCCACTCGATGCCCACGCGCGCGTAGAGCGTGCCGGCGAGGGTGGCCGCGTATCCGATGAGGAGCGTCCGCCACCAGCCCAGGCAGATCTCCGCGATCCCGAACACGATCAGGATCTGTACGAGCGCGCCCCACACGGGCAGGTCGAGGGCGGGCACGAAGAGGGAGAGCGGGGTGCGCAGCAGGGCCAGCCAGAGCGGGTCATCGGCGCGCACGCAGCCGATGTTCTGGACGAACTGGTAGCCCCAGGGCCGGTTCTGCGCGTACTGGAGGAGCGCGGTGAGGCAGACCGCCGTCAGCGTCAGCGGCACCGCCCGCCACCGCCGGGCGACGAGTCCGTCGCGCACGGCGGAGAAAATCGCTCCCCACTCGGCGCGGGCCCAGCGGGCCAGGGTGCTCATCGTCTCGACTCCAGATGTTTGCGGTGCAGCCACTTCGGCAGTCCCGGCGCTTCGAGGAAGCCCTCCGCGCGGGCGGCGGCGACACCGATACGCGGCAGGTCACCGCTCTTCTCGAAGAGGAGGAAGCGGGGTTCCCAGATCGGCCGGTACTTGGCGTTGGCGCGGTAGAGGGACTCGATCTGCCACCACCGGGAGAAGAAGCTGAGCAGCGACCGCCACAGGCGAAGGACCGGGCCCGCGCCGAGCCGCGAGCCACGTTCGAAGACCGACCGGAACATCGCGAAGTTCAGCGACACCTGAGTGATCTTGATCTCGGGGGCGTGCTGGAGGAGTTCGATGACCATGAACTCCATCAGGCCGTTCTCGGAGTCGCGGTCGCGCCGCATCAGATCCAGGGAGAGCCCGCTCGGCCCCCACGGCACGAAGGAGAGCAGCGCCCGCAACCGGCCCTCGGCGTCCGTGCATTCGACCATCACGCACCGGCCGTCGGCGGGGTCGCCGAGCCGCCCGAGCGCCATGGAGAAGCCGCGCTCGGTGGCCCCGTCGCGCCAGTCGTCGGCGCGTTCCAGGAGGGCCGCCATCTCGTCGGCCGGGATGTCCTCGTGACGGCGGACGCGGACCGTGTACCCGGCGCGCTTGACGCGGTTGTACGCCTGGCGGACGGTACGCATGGCCCGCCCCTCAAGGGTGAAGTGCTCTTTGGAGGCCTCACCCCGGGCCGCGACCTCCACGATCGCCTCGTCGCCCAGCTCCAGGGCGTCCAGGCCGTGCCGGGCGTAGATCGTGCCCGCCTCCTCGCTCGCGCCCATCACGGCGGGGATCCAGCCGTGCTCGCGGGCCTCGGCGAGCCACGGCTCGATCGCCCCGGGCCAGGCCTCCGGGTCGCCGATCGGGTCGCCGGAGGCCAGCGAGACCCCGCTGACGACGCGGTAGGCGACCGCCGCCTTGCCGGTCGGGGACCAGACGACGCTCTTCTCGCGGCGCAGCGAGAAGTAGCCGAGCGAGTCGCGCTCGCCGTGCCGGCCGAGCAGCGCCCGCAGCCGCTCCTCGTCCTCCTCGGTGAGCGGGTCGACGGCCTTGCGGGAGCGGAACGCCGCGTACAGGACGGCGCAGAGCAGCAGCGCGCTCAGGACGTTGATGGAGACGTTGACCCAGCCGGGCGTGGTGATGCCCTCGAAGCGCCGGTCGTCGGCGGCCAGCGAGATCAGCCGCAGGGTGCCGTAGCGCCAGCGGTCCAGGAAGCCGGAGCGGTAGTCGTCGTGGGCGCGGTTGGTGACGGTGACGAGCAGCGCCGCGATCAGCGAGGTCACCAGGAGCCCGCCGACCGCGACGGCCGAGGCGAGCTTCGGGTTGGAGCGGTCGCCCTTGGCGTAGAACTCGCGGCGGCCGACGACCAGCGCCGCGACGAAGGCGGCGGTCAGGACGAGGGAGATCCAGTTCTGCGCGTACCGGCGGATCTCGGGGAAGACCATCGCGAAGGCGAAGAGCACAAGGAAGAGCCCGCTGAGTACGAGGTTGAGGATCCACGCGGCCCGCTTGCGGCGCCGCATGGTGATCGCCAGGAACATCGTGAACGCCCCGGAGGCGAAGCCCGCGGTCAGCAGGTACGGGGTGAAGTAGTTCTCCGTGTTGTGCTGCCGCAGGTCCTGGCCGAGGGAGACCCAGACCGCGCTGAGGAAGTTGATGAACGTGACGGCGCGGAGGTACCAGACGGTGAAACCGGCGGCGCGGCGCTGTGTGACGGTGCGGGGCTTCTGTCGCCCGGCGACGACCTGCTCATCTCCCATGAAAAGGGATCATATGGGCAAGATCGCCGCGGCCAACGCCCGCCGCCGGTCGGCTACTCGGCCGGCTGCTCGGCCGACTGCTCGCCCACAGACTCCTCGGGCTGCGCCTCCGCGGCCGCGGCCCGCTCCGGCAGCTCCGCCGACAGGGCCGCGGCGGCCCGCACGAGCGGCAGGGCCAGCAGCGCCCCGGCGCCCTCGCCGACCTTGACCCCGTGGTTCAGGAGCGGCTCCAAGGCCATCCGGTCCAGCGCCTTGGCCTGCGCGGGCTCCCCGCTGTCGTGCCCCGCGAGCCACCAGTCGGGCGCCCGGAAGGCCACCCGCTGGGCCACCAGCGCCGCCGCCGACGCCACGACGCCGTCGAGGATCACCGGCGTACGCCGCACCGCGCACTGCAACAGGAACCCGGTCATCGCGGCCAGATCGGCCCCGCCCACCGCCGCGAGCAGCTCCAGCTGGTCGCCGAGCACCGGCCGGGCCCGCCGCAGCGCGTCCCGCACCGCCGCGCACTTGCGCATCCACGCCAGGTCGTCGATGGCCTCGCCGCCCCGCCCGGTCACCACGGACGCGTCGGTGCCGCAGAGCGCGGCGATCAGCGTCGCGGCGGGCGTCGTGCCGCCGACGCTCACATCGCCGAGCACGACCAGATCGGTGCCGGAGTCCGCCTCCTCGTCGGCGACGGCCATGCCCGCGCGCACCGCGCGCTCGGCCTCCTCGGCGCTCAGCGCGTCCTCGATGTCGATACGTCCCGACCCGCGCCGCACCCGGTGCCCCGCGACCTCGGCGGGCAGCTCGGCGGGGTCGCAGTCGAGCGCCATGTCGACGATCCGCACGGGCACGTCCATGCGCCGCGCGAGCACGGCCACCGGGCTCTCGCCGGCCAGCACGGAACGCACGAGAGCGGCGGCGCCCCCCGCGGGCCGCGCCGAGACGCCCAGCTCGGCGACTCCGTGGTCGCCCGCGAACAGCACCACGCGCGGCCGCTCGACCGACCGGACCGGCACCGCGGACTGGGCCGCCGACAGCCACTCGCCCAGCTCGTCGAGGCGGCCCAGGGATCCGGGCGGCAGGATCTGCCGCGCCCTGCGCTCCTCGGCGCCGCGGCGCACCCCGCCGGCGGGCCGCTCGATCAGGTCGGTGAAGTCGTCGAGATTCAGCGAGCTCATTCGCCGAACAGTACCGGCAGCGGCGGCGCCGGTGTTCGAACGGCCCCGGGGCCGCGCATCCGTCAAGTCGGCGCCCGGTGGACCGGCCCGAAGAGCGGTTACGACATGTACCGCATTGGGCACATAACGTCATTGCCGGACTGATCGCGTCAAAACCGACTTCAGGAGTACCACCTTGGACGTCGCCCAGCGGATCGCCGAACGACGCCCCGCCTACCTCGCCGCCCTCGCCGGCGGAACAGCGCGGTTCCACGAACCCCGCCGCACCGACTGCCCCTGGTGCGGCTCCCCGCGGCTGCGGATCCGGCTGCGCACCGCCGACCTGGTCCAGCACAAGCCGGGCGCCTTCACGCTCGACCAGTGCGGCAACTGCGCCCACTCCTTCCAGAACCCCCGCCTCACCCCCGAAGGCCTGGACTTCTACCGCAGGGACATCCGCGAAGGCCTCGGCGGCAAGGCGGCGGACGCGCTCTTCGGCGCCCCCTCCACCGACCGGCGCCACCTCGCCCGCGCCCGCGCCCTGCGCGAGTTCGACGAACCCGAGTGCTGGCTGGACGTCGGCACGGGGCGGGCCCGCTTCCCGGCCCTGGCCAAACAGGTCCTCCCGTACACGTCCTTCGACGGCCTCGACCCGGGCCGGGGCGTCATCAAGGCCGTACGCGGCGGCCGCATCGAGGAGGGGCACCGCGGCACCCTCACCGGCCTCGCGGACGCCCTCGCCGGCCGCTACGACGCCCTGAGCCTCTTCCACCAGCTGGAGCGAAGCCCCGATCCGCGCGCCGAACTGAGGGCCGCGAAAACCGTCCTGCGTCCCGGCGGCCATCTGATGATCGAGGCCACCGACCTCGGCTGCCGCTACGCCCGGCTGCTCGGCAAGTGGTGGCCGTCGTACTCCCAGCCCCGGCAGCTGCACTTCGTGCCGCTCGCCAACCTCCGCGTGGAACTGGAGAACCTCGGCTTCACTGTCGTCGGCGTCGAGCGCCGCGCGGCGCACGTACCGGCGGACCTGAGCGGGGCGCTGGCCCTCCTCCTCAACCGCTGCCTCCCCAAGGGCGACGTCCCCTGGCGGGCCAGACCCGCGCCCCCGCTCCGGCTGAAGCTCCGGCGGGCCGCGTGGTGGGCCGCCGTGCCGGCGCTGGCCCTCGCCCACGCCCTGGACAGGATCCTGGCCCCGCTGCTCACCCGCACCGGCTTCTCCAACACCTACCGGATCGTGGCGCGCAGGGGCGAGGGCGACTGACGCACGCGGAGCGAAGAGGGCGGGGTCAGCCGCGCAGCGCCAGCGCCTGGCCCGCCACGACCAGCAGGACGTGCTCGCACTCGGCGGCGAACGCCGCGTTCAGACGGCCCAGTTCGTCACGGTAGCGGCGACCCGAGGCGGTCGCGGGCACGATGCCCGAGCCGACCTCGTTCGACACGGCGACGACCGTGCGCCGGGTCGCGCGCACCGCCTCCGCGAGCCCGGCGACCCGCCCCCGCAGCTCCCGCTCGCCGCCGCCCGCCCACTCGGCGTCGTCCCAGGCGTTCACCTCGTCCATGACGTGGGTCAGCCACAGCGACAGACAGTCGATGAGCAGCGGCGGCCCGTCCTGCGCGAGCAGCGGCACCAGATCGCAGGTCTCCGCCGTCCGCCACGAGCCGGGGCGCCGCTCGCGGTGCAGGCTCACCCGGTCCGCCCACTCCGTGTCACCGCTCCTCGTCCCGCCCGTCGCGACGTACAGCACCTCCGGAAAGGCCTCAAGGCGCCGCTCGGCCTCCACCGACTTGCCCGAGCGGGCGCCGCCGAGCACGAGGGTGCGGCGAGGCACGTCCGGCACGTCCTCATAGGCACCGACGACGAGCGTTGTCCCGTCCGGCACGGCCCGCGCGCCCGCCGCCGCCAGACGGCGCCTCAGCTCACCGCCCTGCGGCACCTCGTGGCCGATGTGGACGGCGATCACGTCCGTGGTGGGCCCGACGGCCCCGGCCGCGCGCAGCCGGGCGAGCGCGTCGGGCCGCCCGATGACATCGGCGACGACCATCTCGTACGCGGCACGCCCGCCGTTCGCCTCGCCGAAGCCGTTCCCCTCCGTGAACCCCGTGAGTCCCGTGAGCCCCGAGAGTCCCGCGGGCGCTCCGCCGGGCGGCAGATACAGCAGCCGCTCCCCGTCCGGCCCGGTCACCTCGTAACCGGAGCCGGGCGAGTCCAGCGCCACCGCGCGCACCCGGTGACCGGTCAGAAGCGTCAACTCCCGTCCGTCGGCACCCCGTACCGGCTGCGGAAGTCCGGCGGGGACCTCCACGGCGGGCCCGTCGTGCGGATGGGAGAGCAGGACCTGGCGCACACCGCCGAGCGAGTGCCCCGCGCGCGCGGCCGCGAAGGCGGCGCCCGGGGTGAGGTCGAGCAGCAGGACGCCGTCCACCAGGAGCGCGGTGGCGGCCCGCGCCGCGTCACCGAGGGCGGTCGCGCAGGCCGCGCAGGGGCAGTCGGGAAGGGGCAGTCCCTCGGGGGCGCCGGTGCCGAGCAGAGTCAGTTCCACACGAAGATCCTCCCGCGTCGGGTCCGACGCCGCGCGCCCGGCTACGCTTCAAGCGGATTCAAGAGGATTCAGGCGGCTCTGATGCCGCCACGGGACCTTCGGGAGGCTGACATGGCGGCATGGACGTGGCGGTTCGAGAAGGCGGACGGGACAGAGGTCCAGCCCGCGGTGCAGCCCGAGGAGTTCACCACGCAGGGGGACGCCGAGTCCTGGGTCGGCGAGTACTGGAAGTCGCTGGCCGACGGCGGCGCCGACCAGGTGAGCCTCTTCGAGGACACGAACAAGATCTACGGCCCGATGAGCCTGCACGCGGACGCGGAGGACGCACAGGCCTGACCGGCACACGGTATGGCAGGAGGCGGCGGCCGGACCCCGGCCGCCGCCTCCTGCCATACCGTGCACAGGTTCTCGTCCCGCACCCCGCCTAGTCCCGCACCCCGCACAGATGCAGCAAGGCGGCGACCCGCCGATAGGGGTCGGTGCGCCCGGCCCGCTCCTCGGCGGCCAGCAGCGCTTCGAGTTCCCCCTCCGGGGGGAGCGGCGTCCCGTCACCGACGGTGTCCGTGAAGATCCGTACGCCGTACCAGACCTGGAGCGGCGCGGCGATGCCCGCGAGCGTCGCCGACAGGGCGTCGAGCCGGTCGGCCCGTACGTCCAGACCCAGGCGGTTGCGGTAGGTGACGGAGTCGAAGGCGGCCAGCGCGCCGCTCCAGTCGCCGCCGAGACCCGGCCGCATGGCCAGCGCGTCCGCGTTGCGTACGAGCAGCGACAGCAGACCGCCGGGGGCCAGCATCCGGGCAAGACCCGCCAGCAGGGCGTCGGGCTCGTCGGAGTACATCAGGACGCCGTGGCAGAGCACGACGTCGAAGCTGCCCGGCAGGAAGTGCACCCCGGTCTGGTGGCCGTCGCCCTCGACGATGCGCACCCGGCCCCGGATGCCCTCGGGCTCCTCGGCGAGCGCCTCGCGCGCGGCGGCGATCATCGCGGAGTCCTGCTCGATCCCCGTCACCTTGTGCCCGGCGCGGGCGAGCCGCAGGGCCTGCGTGCCCTGGCCCATCCCGACGTCGAGCACCCGCAGCCGCTGCCCCACGGGGAAGCGCGCGGCTATCTGCTCGTCGAGCTGGCGGGCCACCAGCTCCTGGCGTACGGCGTTGCGCAGACCGCCCAGCTTCGCCAGCCAGGCGGTGGCCCCGCCGGTGAATCCGCTCAGGGCCGCTCTCCGCGCTTGACCTGCGGCTTCGGCAGCCTCAGCCGGCGCATCTGGAGCGTGCGCATCAGGGCGTAGGCGACGGCGCCCTTCCTGCTCTCGCCCGGGAACCGCTCGGCGAGGCGCTTCTTCAGGCGGAACGCGGTGACGACGGAGTCCACGATGATCAGCACGATCACGAAGAGCCAGAGCAGCAGCGCGACGTTCTGCAACTGGGGCACGCGGACCATGCTCAGGACGAGGATGATCACCGCGAGCGGCAGGAAGAACTCCGCGATGCAAAAGCGCGAGTCGACGAAGTCGCGAGCGAACTTGCGCACGGGGCCCTTGTCACGAGCGGGCAGGAACCGCTCGTCACCGCTGGCCAGCGCCTCGCGCTGCTTCGCCATCTGGGCGCGGCGCTCGTCACGCTGCCGCTTCGCCGCCTCCTTGCGCGTCGTCGGCGTATTGGTCACGCTGCGGCGCTGCGACTGTGCCAGGGCGCGCTTGGGGGTGGGGCGGCCCTTGGGGGCCTGCGGGTCACGGGGCTGCTTGGAGTCGGTCACCGGCGCCTGCGCGGCCGGGGCCTTCTCTTCCTTGGATCGGCTACGGAACACAAAATCCAAGGGTACGGGGTGCGAGCGCATGGACCCCAGCGTCACGGGGAACGATCCGGCAACACCGGGCGTCTTGATTTACGTGCCTAAGGGGACGTAGCAGGCGGTATCCAGCCGGTTCGCGGCGGGGCGCCGCCGGTGGCCGGGACCGGCTCACAGGGGTGCACCTACTCCTTACGCCGGATCAGCGCCGTACGCAGTCGTCCTTGGGGATGAGCGCATCCGCACGCGAACAGTGCGGTAATGGATGCAGGGCCCGTACTGTGGGTTCTGAGCAGTACCTGGAGCTGGAAGTCCGTCAGAAGGGGGCGCGCGAAGCCCATGAGCGGTGTCATGAAGCGTATGGGGATGATCTTCCGCGCGAAGGCGAACAAAGCCCTTGACCGGGCCGAGGACCCGCGCGAAACCCTCGATTACTCCTACCAGAAACAGCTGGAGCTGCTCCAGAAGGTCCGCCGCGGCGTCGCCGACGTGGCAACCTCCCGCAAGCGCCTCGAACTACAGCTGGCCCAGCTCAACAAGCAGTCCTCCACCCTTGAGGACCAGGGCCGCAAGGCCCTCGCCCTCGGCCGTGAGGACCTCGCCCGCGAAGCACTCTCCCGCCGGGCCGCGCTCCAGCAGCAGGTGACCGACCTGGAGACGCAGCACCAGACGCTCCAGGGCGAGGAGGAGAAGCTCACCCTCGCGGCCCAGCGCCTCCAGGCCAAGGTCGACGCCTTCCGGACGAAGAAGGAGACGATCAAGGCCACGTACACCGCCGCGCAGGCGCAGACCCGCATCGGCGAGGCCTTCTCCGGCATCTCGGAGGAGATGGGCGACGTCGGCATGGCGATCCAGCGCGCCGAGGACAAGACCGCGCAGCTCCAGGCGCGGGCCGGCGCGATCGACGAACTGCTCGCCTCCGGTGCCCTCGACGACTCCTCCGGTCTCGCCAAGGACGACATCCAGTCCGAGCTGGATCGCCTCTCCGGTGGTACTGATGTAGAGCTGGAGTTGCAGCGCATGAAGGCGGAGCTGGCCGGAGGCTCCGGCGGTGGGCAGCAGGCGATCGAGGGCGGCCAGGGCCGGCCCCAGGCGCAGCAGCAGCCGCAGGACACCCCGCGCCTCGACAAGCAGTGACGCCGTACGCGGCACACGGGTACCGCTCACGTCCGAGGAGGGCGACATGATCGTACGGATCATGGGGGAGGGGCAGGTGAAGCTGGCCGACAGCCACTTCGCCGAGCTGAACAAGCTGGACGACGAGCTGCTCACCGAGATGGAGAGCGGCGACGCGGCCGGCTTCCGGCGCACGCTCCACGCGCTCCTCGACAAGGTCCGGGAGCTGGGCGACCCCCTCCCGGACGACGCCCTGGAACCCTCGCAGCTGATCCTCCCCGCCCCGGACGCGACCCTGGACGAGGTCCGGGAGATGCTGAGCGACGACGGCTTGATCCCGGGCTGAGCGGCAGGCCCCAGCGGCCCCGCAGGAAAAAACCAGACAGAAGAGCGGGAAGTGACCACGCTAGGTAGAGGCCGCTGCTGGGCCCGAGCACACCCGCTGGCGGTGGACGCGGCGCTGGCCGCCGTCGTCCTCGTCTGCATGGTCATCGGCTCCTTCGCCGAGCCCTACGGGGAGCACGGCCCCACCTGGGGCACCCGCACCTCCGACGCCCCGAGCCTGCTCCTGATGGCGCTCGGCGCCCTCGCCCTGGTCGCGCGCCGCCGCGCCCCCTGGTGCGTACTCGCCGTCACCTGCGCCGCCGCCATCACCGAACTGCTCACGGGCGACCCCCGCGCGCCCGTCGTGCTGTGTGCGGTCATCGCCCTGTTCACCGTTGCCGCCACCACCGACCGCTCCACGACCTGGCGGATCGGCCTGGTCACCATCGCGGGCCTCACCGGCGTCGCGATGCTCTCGGGCCCCCTGCCCTGGTACGCCCAGGAGAACCTCGGCATCTTCGCCTGGACCGGCATGGCCGCCGCCGCGGGCGACGCGGTGCGCAGCCGCCGCGCCTTCGTGGACGCCATAAGGGAGCGCGCCGAGCGGGCCGAGCGGACCCGCGAGGAAGAGGCCAGGCGCCGCGTCGCCGAGGAACGGCTGCGCATCGCCCGCGACCTGCACGACGTGGTCGCCCACCACATCGCCCTGGTCAACGTGCAGGCGGGCGTCGCCGCGCACGTCATGGACAAGCGGCCCGACCAGGCGAAGGAAGCCCTCTCGCACGTACGCGACGCCAGCCGCTCCGCGCTCAACGAACTCCGCGCCACCGTCGGCCTGTTGCGCCAGACCGGCGACCCCGAGGCGCCCACCGAACCCGCGCCCGGCCTGCACCGGCTCGACGAACTCGTCGAGACCTTCCGCAACGCGGGCCTGCCCGTGGAGGTCGCCCTCGGCCAGGTCGGCCTGGAGCTGCCCGCGGCCGTCGACCTCGCCGCGTTCAGGGTCATCCAGGAAGCCCTCACCAACGTGCAGAAGCACGCGGGACGACATGCCAGGGCCGAGGTCAGCGTCGTCCGCGTCGGTCCGAACGTCGAGGTCACCGTCATCGACGGCGGACCGGGCCACGGCGAGAGCGGCGAGGGCGAGGGCGGCGAGGGCGGCGACGTAGAAGGGCAGCGCAACACCGACGGCGGCGGCCACGGCCTGCTCGGCATGCGCGAGCGCGTCACGGCCCTCGGCGGCAACTGCTCCGCGGGGCCCCGCTACGGCGGCGGGTTCCGCGTCCATGCGATCCTGCCCGTCGCCCCCGTCACCACGGCAAAGGGAGGGACTGCGTGACGATCCGCGTACTGCTCGCCGACGACCAGGCGTTGCTGCGCAGCGCGTTCAGGGTGCTCGTCGACTCCGAACCCGACATGGAGGTCGTCGGCGAGGCGTCCGACGGCGCGGAGGCGGTGCGGCTCGCCGCCTCCGAGCGCCCCGACGTGGTCCTGATGGACATCCGCATGCCCGGCACGGACGGCCTTGCGGCCACCCGTATGATCAGCGCCGACCCCGCCCTGACCCACGTACGCGTGGTGATGCTGACGACCTTCGAGGTCGACGAGTACGTGGTGCAGTCGCTGCGCGCCGGCGCCTCCGGATTCCTCGGCAAGGGCGCCGAGCCCGACGAACTGCTCGGCGCCATCCGCATCGCGGCGGCGGGCGAGGCGCTGCTCTCCCCGGTGGCGACCAAGGGGCTGATCGCCAAGTTCCTGGCACAGGGCGAGGGTTCGGACGGCGAGACCCCGCTGCGCGGCGAGCGGCTCGACGCGCTCACCAGCCGGGAACGCGAAGTGCTGGTCCAGGTCGCGGGCGGTTACTCGAACGACGAGATCGCCGAGCACCTTGAGGTCAGCCCGCTCACCGTGAAGACCCATGTGAACCGCGCGATGGCGAAGCTCGGTGCCCGCGACAGGGCCCAACTCGTCGTCATAGCCTACGAGTCGGGCCTGGTACGTCCACGGGTGGAGTGACGTCGGGGGCGGCGTACTGCACCCGCAGTATGGGCGGCATAAGGAAATGGTCCTGAGAGTGAGGCGTCGTGCCTCGCGCATGGCTCAGGGTGAGAGGGGCGCACCACCGCTTGCCGGGGACCCCCAATTCCCCGGCCAGTCCGGCCTGGCTCCGGGTCCGGCCCAGGACTGCTCCCCGCCGCTCACGCCACAGAGAGAGACCTCCATGTCCTGGCTGTCCAGGTTCAGCCTCGCCCAACGGGCGCTGATCGGACTGATGTCGATCATCGCGCTCGTCTTCGGAGCGATCGCTATCCCGCAGCTCAAACAGCAGCTGCTGCCCACCATCGAATTACCCATGGTGTCCGTGATCGCCCCCTACCAGGGCGCGTCCCCCGATGTGGTCGAGAAGCAGGTCGTCGAGCCGCTCGAGAACAGCATCGACACGGTCGACGGCATCACCGGCATCACCTCCACGGCGAGCGAGGGCAACGCCGTGATCATGGCCCAGTTCGACTACGGAGACGGCTCCGAGCAGCTCGTCGCCGACGTCCAGCAGGCCGTGAACCGCGCCCGGGCCGAACTCCCCGACGACGTCGACCCGCAGGTCGTCGCCGGCTCCACCGACGACATCCCGACCGTCGTCCTCTCCGTCACCTCCGACAAGGACCAGCAGGCCCTCGCCGACCAGCTCGACCGCACCGTCGTGCCGTCCCTGAAGGACATCGACGGCGTCGGCCAGGTCACCGTCGACGGCGTGCGCGACCTCCAGGTCAACGTCACCCCCGACGACAAGAAGCTGACGAAGGCGGGCCTGACCCCGGCCGCGCTCGGCAAGGCGCTCCAGGCGGGCGGCGCCACGCTCCCCGCCGGCTCCTTCGACGAGGGCGGCAAGAACCGCACCGTCCAGGTCGGCGGCGGCTTCACCTCGCTCCGGCAGATCGAGGACCTGAGGGTCACGCCCGAGGCCGACGCAGGCAAGCGGCCCGGCAAGCCGGTGCGCCTCGGCGATGTCGCCGCGGTGAAGCAGGAGCCGTCCACCGCGGCCTCCATCACACGCACGAACGGCGAGCCCAGCCTGGCCGTCGCCGTCACCATGGACCAGGACGGCAGCGCCGTCGCCATCTCGGACGCGGTCAAGGACAAGCTCCCCGACCTGCGCGAGGACCTCGGTTCCGGCGCCGACCTCACGGTCGCGAGCGACCAGGGCCCGGCCGTCTCCAAGTCCATCGAAGGCCTCACCACCGAGGGCGCGCTCGGCCTGGTCTTCGCGGTCATCGTCATCCTGGTCTTCCTGGCGTCGCTCCGCTCGACGCTGGTCACGGCGGTCTCCATCCCGCTGTCGGTGGTCCTCGCCCTGATCGTCCTGTGGACCCGCGACCTGTCGCTCAACCTGCTCACACTGGGCGCGCTGACCATCGCCATCGGCCGTGTCGTCGACGACTCCATCGTGGTCCTGGAGAACATCAAGCGCCACCTCGGCTACGGCGAGGAGCGCGAGCAGGCGATCCTCAGGGCCGTGCGCGAGGTCGCCGGCGCGGTGACGTCCTCGACGCTCACCACGGTCGCCGTCTTCGTGCCGATCGGCCTGGTCGGCGGCATGGTGGGCGAGCTGTTCGGGGCGTTCTCGCTGACGATCGCGGCGGCGCTCCTCGCCTCGCTGCTCGTCTCGCTCACCGTCGTGCCGGTCCTCTCGTACTGGTTCCTGCGTCCCCCCAAGGCGATCCGCGGGGTCGACCCGGAGGAGGCCCGCCGCAAGGCCGAGGAGAAGGAGAGCCGCAGCAGGCTCCAGCGGACCTACGTCCCGGTGCTGCGCTTCGCGACCCGCCGCCGGTTCACCAGCGTCGGCATCGCGATCGTCATCCTGGTCGGCACGTTCGGCATGACACCCCTGCTGAAGACCAACTTCTTCGACCAGGGCGAGCAGGAAGTCCTCAGCATCAAGCAGGAGTTGAAGCCCGGCACCAGCCTCGCCGCGTCCGACGCCTCGGCGAAGAAGATCGAGAAGATGCTGTCCGGCATCGACGAGATCAAGGACTACCAGGTCACGATCGGCTCCTCCGGTTTCCTGGCCGCCTTCGGCGGAGGCACGGACACCAACCAGGCCTCGTACACCCTCACCCTCAAGGACAAGGCGTCGTACGAAGAGACGCAGGACCTGGTCGAGAAGGAGCTGGGCAAGCTCTCCGGCATCGGCAGGACCACCGTCGCCGCCGGTGACGGCTTCGGCAACCAGGACCTGAGCGTCGTGGTGAAGGCCGCCGACAGCGAGGTGCTGCGCAAGGCGTCCGACCAGGTGCGCGACGAGGTCGCGAAGCTCGACGACGTCACCGACGTGCAGAGCGACCTGGCGCAGAGCATCCCGAGGATCTCGGTCAAGGCCAATGCCAGCACGGCCGAAGCCGGGTTCGACGCGACGACCCTCGGCCAGGCCGTCACCCAGGCAGTACGCGGCACCACCAGCGGCAAGGCCGTCCTGGACGACACCGAACGCGACATCGTGATCAAGTCCGCGAAGCCGGCGAAGACGCTGGACGAGCTGAAGAAGCTGCCGCTCGGCCCCGGCGTGAAGCTCGGCGCCATCGCCGACGTCGAGCTGGCCGACAGCCCGGTCTCGATGACCCGCATCGACGGCGCGCGCGCCGCGACGATCACCGCGAAGCCGACTGGCGACAACACGGGCGCGGTCAGCGCGGACCTCACCAAGAAGCTGGACGCGCTGAAGCTCCCCGCCGGGGCCACGGCCTCGATCGGCGGCGTCTCCGAGGACCAGGACGAGGCGTTCGCCTCGCTGGGTCTGGCGATGCTGGCGGCGATCGCGATCGTCTTCATGCTGCTGGTCGCCACGTTCCGCTCGCTGATCCAGCCGCTGATCCTGCTGGTCTCCATCCCGTTCGCGGCGACGGGCGCGATCGGCCTGCTGATCGCCACGGACACCCCGATGGGCGTCCCCGCGATGATCGGCATGCTGATGCTCATCGGCATCGTCGTCACCAACGCGATCGTGCTGATCGACCTCATCAACCAGTACCGCAGGCAGGGTTACGGCACGGTCGAGGCGGTCATCGAGGGCGGCCGCCACCGTCTGCGGCCCATCCTCATGACGGCCCTGGCGACGATCTTCGCGCTGCTCCCGATGGCCCTCGGCATCACGGGCCAGGGCGGCTTCATCGCCCAGCCGCTCGCCGTGGTGGTGATAGGCGGACTGATCACGTCGACGCTGCTCACCCTGCTGCTCGTACCGACGCTCTACGCGATGGTGGAGCTGCGCAAGGAGCGCAGGCGCGCCAAGCGCGAGGCGAAGCGGGCGAAGAAGGCGGGGATCCCGCCGCAGGGCACCGACTCGAACGCCCCGGAGCCGGCCGCGCAGGTCTGACCGCAGGCCCGACCCGCACCACCTGAAAGGTCGTAAGGGGCGCCCGCCAATGGCGGGCGCCCCTTACACATGCCCTACGAGGCTACGGAAGCGCCAGCATCCGCTCCAGCGCCAGCTTCGCGAACTGCTCGGTCTCGCGGTCCACCTCGATCTGGTTGACGAGGTTGCCCTCGGCCAGCGACTCCAGCGTCCAGACCAGGTGCGGCAGGTCGATGCGGTTCATGGTCGAGCAGAAGCAGACCGTCTTGTCGAGGAAGACGATCTCCTTGCCCTCGGCGGCGAAGCGGTTCGCCAGACGGCGTACGAGGTTCAGCTCCGTGCCGATGGCCCACTTCGAGCCGGCGGGCGCCGCCTCCAGGGTCTTGATGATGTGCTCGGTAGAGCCCACGTAGTCGGCGGCGGCCACGACCTCGTGCTTGCACTCCGGGTGCACCAGGACGTTCACACCCGGTATCCGCGCGCGCACGTCCTCGACCGACTCCAGCGAGAAGCGGCCGTGCACCGAGCAGTGCCCGCGCCACAGGATCATCTTCGCGTCGCGCAGCTGCTCGACGGTCAGGCCGCCGTTCGGCTTGTGCGGGTTGTAGACCACGCAGTCGTCGAGCGAGAAGCCCATGTCGCGCACGGCGGTGTTGCGGCCCAGGTGCTGGTCGGGCAGGAAGAGGACCTTCGTCGCGCCGGTCCCGCCCTGCTCGAAGGCCCACTCCAGCGCGCGCTTGGCGTTCGACGACGTGCAGATCGTGCCGCCGTGCTTGCCGGTGAACGCCTTGATGTCGGCCGAGGAGTTCATGTACGAGACGGGGACGACCTGCTCGGCGATGCCCGCCTCGGTCAGCACGTCCCAGCACTCGGCGACCTGTTCGGCGGTGGCCATGTCGGCCATCGAGCAGCCGGCGGCCAGGTCGGGGAGCACGACCTTCTGGTCGTCGGTGGTCAGGATGTCGGCGGACTCGGCCATGAAGTGCACACCGCAGAAGACGATGTACTCGGCGTCGGGCCGTGCGGCGGCGTCGCGCGCCAGCTTGAAGGAGTCACCGGTCACATCCGCGAACTGGATGACCTCGTCGCGCTGGTAGTGGTGGCCGAGCACGAAGACCTTGTCCCCGAGCTTCTCCTTGGCGGCCCGGGCACGCTCCACCAGATCCGGGTCGGAGGGGGACGGCAGGTCACCGGGGCACTCCACGCCACGCTCGCTCTTGGGGTCGGCCTCGCGGCCGAGCAGCAGCAGGGCGAGCGGCGTGGGCTGAACCTCAAGGTCAACGAGGTCCACGGGGGACTGGGCGGTGGTCACGACACGCACCCTTTCTTTTCAGCAGACGAGCCTTTTCGTCTAATTGACGCTATCTATCATAACCGCTTCACGTCAGTTTGACGATGGCCATAGTGTCGATGTGACGAATTCGCGGACGCCACGGCCCGGCGCCGCACGGAAAACCATGTGCGAGCATGAAGGGGTAAGACGTAAGCGCTCGGCCCGGAATGAATCCGCGGCCCCGCCGGTTGCAACCGTCGGCAAGCAGTCTCCGTACAACCCGGGAGAGAAGCAGATGTCCGTATCGGACGAGACCACCACCGTGAGCGACGGCATCCTCCTGTCGGACGCCGCCGCGGCCAAGGTGAAGGGCCTGCTGGAGCAGGAAGGCCGGGACGACCTGGCGCTGCGCGTGGCCGTCCAGCCCGGCGGCTGTTCGGGCCTGCGCTACCAGCTGTTCTTCGACGAGCGCACGCTCGACGGCGACGTCGTCAAGGACTTCGACGGCGTGAAGGTCGTCACCGACCGGATGAGCGCTCCCTACCTGGGCGGCGCCTCCATCGACTTCGTCGACACCATCGAGAAGCAGGGCTTCACGATCGACAACCCGAACGCCACCGGCTCCTGCGCCTGTGGCGACTCCTTCAGCTAAGTCTGTTAGGTGCACGTAAGCCTGTAGGCCCACGCGTACGACGGCGGCGGTTCCCCGAGAGTTCGGGGAACCGCCGCCGTCGTGTTTGTACGCCCGGTCGCTACTTCCGCTGCGTCCGCTACTTCCGCTTCACCGTCCCGCCACTGGCGTCCACGACCTCGCGGTCACCCAGCGGCTTGTCCAGGGTGACCGTCTCCGAGAGCCTCTTGGCCACCATGACGCAGACCTTGTCCTTCTGCTTGGTCTCCGTGACGGTCACCGTCACGCGGTCGCCGTCCTCGCGCGCGGACGCGGAGTACTCGCTGCACACCCCGCCCCAGAAGTGCACCGTCAGTTTCTTCCCGTCGGCGCTGTAGGACTCGATGGGCACCGAACCCTCGCCGCGGGGCTTCTCCGGCTTCTCGGTGGGCGTGGGCGTGCCCGGAGTGCTCGGTGAGGTCAGGTACTTGGGGGCGACGGCCGGGTGCGTCACCGTGAAGGTGTCCCGCGCCCCCTCCGGCGTCACTTCGAACAGCCAGGAGGGTACGAGGGTCTGCTTGCCGCCCACGAAGTGCGTCGCGAGCCCGAACGTGGCGCCGCTGACGGCCACCGTCCGCGGCTTCGGGGCCTCGGCGGACGGCTCACAGGGCGCCTGCTTCGCATCGCCGCCGCCCTTTGTCCCCGTCCTCGTACTGCCGCCCTCAGTCCTCGTGCTGTCGTCGACGTGCGGCACCGGGGTCGCGCAGCCGCCGACGCCGACGCCCCTGCCGCCGGTCGAATTCAGCCGGTCCAGGGTCTTTCCGGCGCTGATCACCGGATACCTGGCGCCCTTGTCCGGCGCCTTCAACTGGCCGCTGCCGCCCACCACTTGGCCGTCCGAGCCGACCTGGATGCCGGTCGACCAGCCGTAGGTCGGCAGGCCGTCCACCTTCGGGTCGGCGTTCACCACGCGTACGGCGCCCATGAGCTGGCGGGCGTCCAGCTTCGCGTCGTCCTGGCCGAGCGCCTTGAGGAGCGGCGCCGCCGCCTCCTTGGCCGCCTTCTCGCCCACGGCGTCGTCCGCGTCGCCGTTCGGCGCGGTGGAGGTGCTCGAACAGGGCTTGCCCTTGGGGCAGTTGTCCGTGCCGCCCACGCCGTGCCTGGCGTACGTCCAGGTGCCGGGCGCCTGCTTGGTCACCTGGAGCGAGGGACCCGAACCGTCCTTGCCCTCGTCCACCCGCCAGGCGCCGTCCCGTGACGTCGGCGTCCCGGAGAGGCCGAGCGCCTTGGCCAGCGCGGTGACCTCGCCACGGGTGACCTCGCCGCGTGCGTGGTAGACGGAGGCCGACGCCGGGCCCTCGGGCAGCTTGCCGGTCGCCTTGTACGTGGCGCCGCTCGGGTCGGGCTCGCCCGGCGCGATACCGCTCGTGCCGTCCGTGCCGCCCGCGCCCTTGCCGGTGTCCTCGCCCTGCCGGTCGCCGCCCGGGTAGCCGTCCAGCGCGAGCGGCGGCGGATCGCCGCCGTCTCCCGCCGGGGCCCCGTCGCCGCCCCTGCCGCCGCCACCGCCGGCCGCGGTCGCGGCGAAGTACGCGCCCCCGCCGCCGACCAACAGCACGGTGGCCGCGACCGAGGCGACGGCGAGGCGGGCTCGCCGTCGCTGCGGCTCGGCCGCCTCATGAACGGATCGCTCGGTGCTCACCGCATCGCTCCTTCGACTGCTGCTGTCCCTGGAAACCCACAGGCGGGCTTCGTCGTATCCCAGGTCCCCTTTGCGGGGGACGGCGATGGGACGCAGCGGGGGAGCGCACGGTTCCCTCGACGCGCGCCCGCGCCCGCGGTCAGTCTCCCTCAGTCGCCGTACTCGGACATCCCGTCGATGAGCCGGGCGGAGGAGGACGGCACGGTGACGCCGTGGATCAGGGACGGCGGCACGGGGGCGGCGGCGGCCTTGGCGGGCGCCGCCCAGTGCGGAGCCATGCGGGCGCAGTCGCCGCGCAGGCTCGCCATGGTCTCCGGCGACTCCGGGCCCTCGGCGGAGAGCCTGGCGGGGCGCTTCATGGCGACATCCTTCGAGATAAGGGTCATAACGGCACGGTAAGCATGTGACCGTCGAGGAACAAAGCCCTACTATCGGGTAGTTTTGCCTCTTCAGGTGCGGGTGTTCGACCCGGTAACGTGAACTGTCAACCCCTCGCCTCTCCTCCACAGGAGCACCCAGCCGTGCGTATCGCAGTCACCGGCTCCATCGCCACCGACCACCTGATGACCTTCCCCGGCCGCTTCGCCGACCAGCTGGTCGCCGATCAGCTGCACACGGTCTCCCTCTCCTTCCTGGTCGACGCCCTCGACGTCCGCAGGGGAGGCGTGGCCGCCAACATCACCTTCGGCATGGGCCAGCTCGGCACCCACCCGATCCTGGTCGGCGCCGCCGGCTCCGACTTCGACGAGTACCGCGCCTGGCTCGACCGGCACGGCGTGGACACCGCCTCGGTGCGGATCTCCGAGACCCTGCACACCGCCCGCTTCGTCTGCACCACGGACGCCGACCACAACCAGATCGGCTCCTTCTACACGGGCGCGATGAGCGAGGCCCGCCTCATCGAACTGAAGACCGTCGCCGACCGCGTGGGCGGGCTCGACCTCGTCCTGATCGGCGCCGACGACCCCGAGGCGATGCTCCGGCACACCGAGGAGTGCCGCACCCGCGAGATCCCCTTCGCCGCGGACTTCTCGCAGCAGATCGCCCGCATGGATGGCGACGAGATCCGCACCCTCCTGGACGGCGCCACGTACCTCTTCTCCAACGAGTACGAGAAGGGCCTCATCGAGTCCAAGACCGGCTGGACCGACGCCGAGATCCTCTCCCGCGTCGGACACCGCGTGACCACCCTCGGCGCCAACGGCGTGCGCATCGAGTCCGTCGGCCAGGACCCGATCGAGGTCGGCGTCCCGGAGGAGGAGGCGAAGGTCGAGCCGACCGGCGTCGGCGACGCGTTCCGCGCGGGTTTCCTGTCCGGCCTCGCCTGGGGCGTCTCCCACGAGCGCGCCGCGCAGGTGGGCTGCATGCTCGCCACCCTCGTCATCGAGACCGTCGGCACGCAGGAGTACGAGCTCCAGCGCAGCAACTTCATGGACCGCTTCACCAAGGCGTACGGCCACGAGGCCGCCAACGAGGTCCGTACGCACCTCGTCTAGCGGTCACGAGCTCCGGCGGACCACATAGGCCGAGCCGTGGTCCGCCGGCCGCTCACCCACGTACTCCTGACCGCGCATCTCGCACCACGCCGGGATGTCGAGGCGTGCCGCCTCGTCGTCCGCGAGGACGGTCACCGTCCCGCCGACCGGGACGTGCCCGATGACCTTCGCCAGCTCGATGACGGGGATCGGGCACCGCTTGCCGACCGCGTCGAGGACGAGCGAATCCCCTTCCGCGCGCGCCTCGGCCGCGACCGGGGCGCCCAGCTTCTCCCGCACCTCGCGGACCGCGCCGGGCAGCACGTCGAGGAACCGCTCCACCTCGGCGGCCTCCGTGCCGACCGGCAGCGAGACCCGGACGTTCCCCTCACTCAGCACGCCCATCGCCTTGAGGACATGGCTCGGGGTCAGCGTCGAACTGGTGCACGACGACCCCGACGACACGGAGAAGCCCGCCCGGTCCAGCTCGTGCAGCAGCGTCTCCCCGTCGACATAGAGACAGGAGAAGGTGACGAGGTGCGGAAGCCGCCGCACCGGATCGCCCACCACCTCCACGTCCGGCACGCACCCCGGCACCCGCGCCCTGATCCGCTCGGTCAGCTCCCGCAGCCGTGCTCCTTCCCGCGCGGCCTCGGCCCGCACCGCACGCAGCGAGGCCGCCGCCGCGACGATCGCCGGAATGTTCTCGAACCCGGCGGCACGCCCGGACTCCCGCTCGTCGACGGGCCCTTGCGCGGCGAAGCGGACCCCTTTGCGTACGACGAGAAGCCCGACGCCCGCCGGGCCACCCCACTTGTGGGCACTTCCGGTGAGCAGCGACCAGTCCCCGTCGACCGGCCCCCACGGCAGCGACTGCGCCGCGTCCACGAGGAGCGGCACCCCCGCCGCACGGCAGGCGGCCGCCACCTCGGCCACCGGCTGCTCGGTGCCCACCTCGTGGTTGGCGGACTGGAGACAGGCGAGCGCGGTGTCCTCCCGGAGCGCCGCGGCGTACGCCTCCGGGTCGGCCGCCCCGCCCCGGTCCACCGGCACCTCGGTCACGGTCCCGCCCCCGGCCTCGTGGGCCGCAGCCGAATGGAGCACCGACGAGTGTTCGGCCGCTGACACGATCAGGTGGCGTCCGGCGCGGCGGCGCCCGGCGAGCGCGCCCGCGATCCCCGCGTGCACGGCGCGGGTGCCGGACGGGGTGAAGACCAGCTCGTCGGCCCGGCACCCCACGGCATCGGCGGCGGCCTCCCGCGCCGCGTCGAGCAGCAACCGGGCCCGCCGCCCCTCCCGATAGAGCCGAGCAGGATCGGCCCACCCCTCGTCGAGCGAGGCCACCAGGGCCTGCCGGGCAACGGGATGAAGGGGAGCGGAGGAGGCAGCATCGAAATAGGGCACGCATCCACGCTAGCCCCCTCAGGAGCGCCCCGAAGGGGCGCGGGGAACTGCGCGCCCAGCCCCCACCGGGCCCGCACCCGCGGACCGACAGATTCCACCACCCCCGTAGGCGCCCCGACCCCCCGTCAGAAAGCGGCAAGGGGCGCCCACCCCACCCTTCGGAGTGACCCGCGGCGCGTTAGGCACCCTCCCCGCGCGACCCCAAAATGCGTCCAGTAGGGTTTGGTCCGCATAAACATCCAAACCCCTGCCCGACGCAGGGCGGCGACCGACCAGCGTGGAGGCCGCAGCCGACCGCGCGGGCGAGACTCTCGGGAAGGCGCTACGTGAGTCCCAACGGCTCCGACCGCTCGTCGCGGCGCCCGATGCGGCGGAAGCTGCCGCAGGTGCTGACTGCGGGCCTGATCCTGGCGACCGCCACCGGTTGCACATACAAGGATTTCCCCCGCCTTGGAATGCCCACCCCGGTAACGGAAGAGGCTCCGCGGATTCTCTCCCTCTGGCAGGGCTCGTGGGCGGCAGCGCTCGCCACGGGCGTGCTGGTCTGGGGTCTGATCCTGTGGAGCGTCATCTTCCACCGGCGCAGCCGCACCAAGGTGGAAGTACCTCTTCAGACCCGGTACAACATGCCCATCGAGGCGCTGTACACGGTCGTCCCCCTCATCATCGTCTCGGTGCTCTTCTACTTCACGGCACGTGACGAGTCCAAGCTCCTGAAGCTCGAGGACAAGCCGGCCCACACCATCAACGTGGTCGGCTACCAGTGGAGCTGGGGCTTCAACTACGTCGAGAACGTCCGGGGCGCCGGCAAGGAGAACGCCAGGACCTCCAAGGACCTGGAGGCCATCCCGGAGAGGTTCCGCGAGGACTTCCCGGCCAAGGCCAACGGCGTCTACGAGGTCGGCACGCCCGGCGACCGGAACCCCCAGAACGGCAACCCCGGTCCGACCCTCTGGCTCCCCAAGGGCGAGAAGGTCCGCTTCGTACTGACTTCGCGTGACGTCATCCACTCCTTCTGGGTGGTGCCGTTCCTGATGAAGCAGGACGTCATCCCGGGCCACACCAACGCCTTCGAGGTGACTCCGAACAAGGAGGGCACCTTCATGGGCAAGTGCGCCGAGCTGTGCGGCGTCGACCACTCCCGGATGCTCTTCAACGTCAAGGTCGTCTCCCCCGAGCGCTACAAGCAGCACCTCGAGGACCTGGCGAAGAAGAACCAGACCGGTTACATCCCGGCCGGCATCGAGCAGACGCCCCACGAGAAGAACCGGGAGACGAACAACCTGTGAGCATCCTCAACGAACCCCAGGGTGCCGCGGCAGCAGAAGACTCGTACGAGAACGAGCTGCCGGTCAGGCGCAAGCAGCCGGGAAACGTCGTCATCAAGTGGCTGACCACCACTGACCACAAGACGATCGGCACGCTCTATCTGGTCACGTCGTTCGCGTTCTTCTGCATCGGCGGAGTGATGGCGCTCTTCATGCGCGCCGAACTCGCCCGCCCGGGTACGCAGATCATGTCGAACGAGCAGTTCAACCAGGCGTTCACGATGCACGGCACGATCATGCTGCTGATGTTCGCGACGCCGCTGTTCGCCGGTTTCGCGAACTGGATCATGCCGCTCCAGATCGGCGCGCCCGACGTCGCCTTCCCGCGGCTGAACATGTTCGCCTACTGGCTCTACCTGTTCGGCTCGCTCATCGCGGTCGGCGGTTTCCTCACGCCGAACGGCGCGGCCGACTTCGGCTGGTTCGCCTACAGCCCGCTCTCGGACGCCGTCCGGTCCCCGGGCATCGGCGCCGACATGTGGATCATGGGTCTGGCCTTCTCCGGCTTCGGCACGATCCTCGGCTCGGTCAACTTCATCACCACGATCATCTGCATGCGCGCGCCCGGCATGACCATGTTCCGCATGCCGATCTTCGTGTGGAACGTGCTGCTGACCGCGGTGCTGGTGCTGCTCGCCTTCCCGGTTCTGGCCGCCGCGCTGTTCGCCCTGGAGGCGGACCGCAAATTCGGTGCCCATATCTTCGACGCGGCCAATGGCGGCGCATTGCTCTGGCAACACCTCTTCTGGTTCTTCGGCCATCCAGAGGTGTACATCATCGCGCTGCCATTCTTCGGAATCATTTCCGAGGTCATCCCGGTCTTCTCCCGCAAGCCGATGTTCGGCTACATGGGCCTGATCGGCGCGACGATCGCCATCGCGGGTCTCTCCGTGACGGTGTGGGCGCACCACATGTACGTGACAGGCGGCGTGCTCCTACCGTTCTTCTCGTTCATGACATTCCTCATCGCCGTGCCAACCGGTGTGAAGTTCTTCAACTGGATCGGCACGATGTGGAAGGGGTCCTTGAGTTTCGAGACCCCGATGCTGTGGGCCGTCGGCTTCCTGATCACCTTCACCTTCGGTGGTCTGACGGGCGTCATCCTGGCCTCGCCGCCGATGGACTTCCACGTCTCGGACTCGTACTTCGTGGTCGCGCACTTCCACTACGTCGTCTTCGGCACCGTGGTCTTCGCGATGTTCTCCGGCTTCCACTTCTGGTGGCCGAAGTTCACCGGCAAGATGCTGGACGAGCGCCTCGGCAAGATCACGTTCTGGACGCTCTTCGTGGGCTTCCACGGCACGTTCCTGGTCCAGCACTGGCTGGGCGCCGAGGGCATGCCGCGCCGGTACGCGGACTACCTGCACGCCGACGGCTTCACCGCGCTGAACACGATCTCGACGATCTGCTCGTTCCTGCTCGGCCTGTCGATCCTGCCGTTCTTCTACAACATCTGGAAGACGGCCAAGTACGGCAAGAAGATCGAGGTCGACGACCCGTGGGGCTACGGCCGTTCGCTGGAGTGGGCGACGTCCTGCCCGCCGCCGCGGCACAACTTCCTCACGCTGCCGCGCATCCGCAGTGAATCGCCGGCCTTCGACCTGCACCACCCGGACATCGCCGCGCTCGGCCAGCTCGAGAACGCCGGGCAGAAGGACACCAAGATGTTCGGTGGCGACAAGGAGGCCGCGAAGTGAAGATCCAGGGCAAGATGTTCATCTGGCTGAGCGTCTTCGTCCTCGCCATGGCGATCGTCTATGGCGTGTGGTCGAAGGAGCCCGCCGGCACCACGGCGCTCTTCCTGGCCTTCGGCCTGTGCATCATGATCGGCTACTACCTGGCCTTCACGGCCCGGCGGGTCGACGCCTCCGCACAGGACAACAAGGAGGCCGACGTCGCGGACGAGGCCGGCGAGGTGGGCTTCTTCAGCCCGCACAGCTGGCAGCCGCTCTCCCTCGCCGTCGGTGGCGCGCTCGCCTTCATGAGCATCGCCATCGGCTGGTGGCTGCTGTACTTCTCGGCCCCCCTCCTGCTCATCGGCCTGTGGGGCTGGGTCTTCGAGTACTACCGCGGCGAGAACCAGACCCAGTGAGTCTGTAGTTCCGACACCGCGCCGAGAGGCCCGGGCGCTCCTGACGGAGTGTCCGGGCCTCTCGGCGTGTCGTGCTTGACCCCCGGACGGGTCACTCACCGCGCCGGACAGAATGAACCTCCATACCGTGTGTTCATGAGCCACTCACCGCGAATTCGCACGGTACTGAGCTGCACGACGCTGGTGGCCGCCCTCGGTGCGGGGGCCACGGCGTGCGGCAGCTCCGACGGCCACCCGCTCTCGGCGAAGCCGTACGACGCGGCCGGGCAGATCGCCTTCAACAGCCCTGCGGGCAGCAAGAAGGCGGACCCGGACAAGCCCCTGGAAGTGACCGCCCAGGGCAAGGACGGACGTATCACCGACGTCACGGCCACCGACGCGCTGGGGCGGTACGTGGCGGGCGAGCTCTCCGCCGACGGTGCCCGCTGGCACAGCACCGCGCCGCTGGCGGCCGGCGCCCAGTACACGGTCCGGGTGAGCACCGAGGACGACGAGGGCTCACCAGGCCGCAAGGTGCTGACCTTCGACACCGAGGTCCCCGCCGAGAAGAAGCGACTGCACGTCACCTTCGGCCCCGAGGCGGGCAAGTACGGCGTCGGACAGCCCGTCACGGCCACGCTCAGCACCCCGGTGAAGGACAAGGAGGCCAGGGCCACCGTCGAACGCGCCCTGAAGGTCAGATCGGTGCCCGCGGTCGAGGGCGCCTGGCACTGGGTGGACAGCGAGACGCTGCACTACCGCCCCAAGGAGTACTGGCCCACCCACGCCACCATCAACGTCTCCAGCAACCTCGAAGGCATCAAGGTGGGCGACCGGCTGTGGGGCACCGAGACCAAGCCGCTGAAGTTCACCACCGGGGACCGGATCGAGGCCGTGACGGACGCCTCGTCCCACTGGATGACGGTCTACCGCAACGGCGAGCAGATCAACTCGATCCCGGTGACCACGGGCAAACCCGGCTACTCCACCCGCAACGGCGTCAAGGTCGTGCTCGGCAAGGAGTACTCCGTACGCATGACCAGCGCCAGCATCGGCGCGTCGGACTTCTACGACAAGCAGGTCTACTACGCGACGCGGGTCACCGACTCCGGTGAGTACGTGCACGCCGCGCCCTGGTCGACCGGCTCCCAGGGCAACGCCAACACCAGCCACGGCTGCACCGGCATGAGCACGGGGAACGCCGCCTGGTTCTACGAGACCGTGCGGCAGGGCGACCTCGTGAAGGTCGTCAACAGCTACGGCGAGGACATGCCGACGTTCGGCAACGGCCTCGGCGACTGGAACATGAGCTGGCAGAACTGGCGCAAGGGCAGCGCGCTGCTCGCCGGCACCAAGGAAGGCCCCTCGGCGGCCGACGCGGCCCGACTGCGCCCGCAGGTCTGACGGCGGCGCAGCGGACAGCACAGAGGGCCCCACGCCGAGGCGTGAGACCCTTCACCGAGCGAGCGGGGCTCCGTCAGGCCTCCACGGCCCGCCTGCTGCGCAGCAGAGCGGCCAGCGCGTCCGCGAACTCGACCGGCTCGACCGGAAGGGTCACCGCCGCTTCCGCGCGGCTCCAGGTGGCCAGCCAGGCGTCCTGAGGGCGCCCGATGAGCAGCAGCACGGGCGGCGCCTGGAAGATCTCGTCCTTGATCTGCCGGCACACCCCCATGCCGCCCGCGGGCTTCGCCTCGCCGTCGAGCACACAGGCGTCGACGCCGCCCTGGTCCAGGTGCTTGAGCACGGCGGGCAGCGTGGCGCACTCGATGAACTCGACCTCGGGAACGTCCGTCGCCGGCCTGCGCCCGGTGGCCAACCGGACTTGCTCGCGGGTGCTCGCGTTGTCGCTGTAGACCAGCACCGTTGCGGTCGGCTGCATTGTTCCTCCAGATCATCGAGCTGGGCTGAGCTGAGCTGTGCCGTCATGGGATCGGGAACCGATGCGCGGATGCTACTCCTCCCGACACCCCGTCAACAGCGCTTCGGACAGGCCTCCGATGGGCCATACGGGCAGGACACACCCCGCAGACACTCCGAACGGCACCCCCCGGGGTGAGGGCGGGATAAGCGACCGACATAATGTCGGTCGTGGCGACAGCAACGACAGTAGATACCGGGCACGCGCACCCGCCGGTCAATCGACCGAACCTCACCAGCGTCGGAACCATCATCTGGCTGAGTTCCGAGCTGATGTTCTTCGCGGCCCTCTTCGCGATGTACTTCACCCTGCGATCGGTGACAGGTCCTGATCACTGGAAGGAAATGGCCTCGGCCCTTAACTTCCCGTTCTCGGCGACGAACACCACCATCCTGGTGCTCTCCTCCCTCACGTGTCAGCTCGGCGTCTTCGCCGCTGAGCGTGGCGACGTGAAGAAGCTCCGGATGTGGTTCATCGTCACCTTCATCATGGGTGCGATCTTCATCGGCGGTCAGGTGTACGAGTACACCGAGCTGGTCAAGAAGGACGGGCTCTCGCTCTCCTCCGACCCGTACGGCTCGGTCTTCTACCTGACCACCGGCTTCCACGGACTGCATGTGACAGGCGGCCTGATCGCCTTCCTGCTGGTCCTCGGCCGCACCTACGCGGCCAGGAAGTTCACCCATGAACAGGCGACCGCAGCCATCGTCGTGTCCTACTACTGGCACTTCGTCGATGTGGTCTGGATCGGCCTCTTCGCCACGATCTACATGATCAAGTAATCGGCGGGGGTCGCTCACGCGACGTACCGACACATTCCAGAAGCATCGACGCAGAAGATCCTGACACCGGGGTAATCCGTGAAAAAGCTCTCCGCACGACGACGCCATCCGCTGGCGGCGGTCGTCGTCCTACTCCTCGCGCTGGCGGCCACCGGGGGGCTGTACGCCGCGTTCGCGCCGGCGGACAAGGCGCAAGCCGACGAAACCGCCCAGTCCCTCGCCATCGACGAGGGCAAGAAGCTCTACGCCGTGGGCTGCTCCAGCTGCCACGGAACCGGCGGTCAGGGCTCCTCCGACGGTCCGAGCCTGGTGGGCGTGGGCGCCGCGGCGGTCGACTTCCAGGTCGGCACCGGGCGCATGCCGCTCCAGCAGCAGGGCGCCCAGGCGCCCAAGAAGAAGGTCATCTACAACCAGGCCCAGATCGACCAGCTGGCGGCGTACATCTCGTCGCTGGGTGCCGGTCCCTCGGTCCCCACCGAGAAGCAGTACAGCCCGGACGGGGCGGACATCGCCAAGGGTGGCGAGCTGTTCCGCACCAACTGCGCCCAGTGCCACAACTTCACCGGTGAAGGTGGCGCGCTGACGCACGGCAAGTTCGCGCCGTCGCTCGAAGGTGTCTCTCCGAAGCACATCTACGAGGCCATGCAGACCGGCCCGCAGAACATGCCGTCCTTCCCCGACACGACGATGCCGGAGAAGGAGAAGAAGGAGATCATCGCGTACCTCGACGCGGTCAACGGCGAGAAGACCCAGAGCCCTGGGGGTCTCAAGCTGGGTGGACTGGGCCCGGTCAGTGAAGGCCTCTTCGGCTGGATCTTCGGTCTCGGCTCGCTGATCGCGGTCGCCGTGTGGGTCGCCGCTCGGACCGCAAAGGCCAAGAAGTCATGAGTAGCCAAGAGATTCCAGAAGAGAACCTGCCCAGCAAGCAGGTGACCGAGCCCGAGCACGGTTCGGTCGCGGTCGCGGACGAGAACCCGTTCGCCGACCCGGGCCTTCCGCCCCACCAGCACCGCATCCAGGACATCGACGAGCGGGCCGCGAAGCGCTCCGAGCGTGCGATCGCGTTCATGTTCACGCTGTCCATGCTCGCCACGGTCGGCTTCATCGCCTCGTTCGTCACCATCCCGGCGGACAAGAGCATCTACGTCTGGCCGATCGGGCACATCAGCGGTCTGAACTTCGCCCTGGGGCTCACCCTCGGCCTGGCGCTCTTCTGCATCGGCGCGGGCGCGGTCCACTGGGCCCGCACCCTGATGTCCGACGTGGAGGTCGCCGACGAGCGTCACCCGATCGAGGCCGAGCCCGAGGTCAAGGCCAAGGTCATGGCCGACTTCAAGGCCGGTGCCGAGGAGTCGCAGTTCGGTCGGCGCAAGCTGATCCGCAACACGATGTTCGGCGCGCTCGCCCTGGTTCCGCTCTCCGGCGTCGTCCTCCTGCGCGACCTCGGTCCGCTGCCCGAGGACAAGCTCCGGCACACCAAGTGGGCCAAGGGCAAGAAGCTCGTCAACATGAACACGCACGAGCCGCTGCGCCCCTCGGACGTGCAGGTCGGTTCGCTGACGTTCGCCATGCCCGAGGGCATGTCGGAGCACGACCACGACTTCCAGACCCAGATCGCCAAGGCCGCCCTGATGATCGTCCGGATCCAGCCGGAGAACATCAAGGACAAGCGCGAGCTGGAGTGGTCGCACGAGGGCGTCGTCGCGTACTCCAAGATCTGCACCCACGTGGGCTGCCCGATCTCCCTGTACGAGCAGCAGACGCACCACGTCCTCTGCCCGTGCCACCAGTCCACCTTCGACCTCTCCGACGGTGCCCGAGTGATCTTCGGCCCCGCTGGTCACGCCCTGCCGCAGCTGCGCATCGGTGTGAACGAGGAGGGCTACCTCGAGGCGCTCGGCGACTTCGAAGAGCCCGTCGGTCCTGCCTTCTTCGAGAGGGGCTGACCTGATGAGCAGCGACAACAAGAAGAAGGCACCCGCCGGCGAGCGGGTGGCCGACTGGGCCGACGGCCGTCTTGGGATCTACTCCCTGGCCAAGGCCAACATGCGCAAGATCTTCCCGGACCACTGGTCCTTCATGCTCGGCGAGATCTGCATGTACAGCTTCATCATCATCATCCTCACGGGTGTGTACCTGACGCTGTTCTTCCACCCGTCGATGAACGAGGTGGAGTACCACGGCAGCTACGTCCCGCTCCAGGGACAGCTGATGTCCGAGGCGTTCAACTCGACCATGCACATCTCCTTCGATGTGCGCGGTGGTCTGCTGATCCGGCAGATCCACCACTGGGCGGCGCTGATCTTCCTCGCCGGCATGTTCGTGCACATGATGCGCGTGTTCTTCACGGGCGCCTTCCGCAAGCCGCGTGAGGTCAACTGGCTGTTCGGCTTCCTGCTGTTCGTCCTCGGCATGTTCACCGGCTTCACCGGTTACTCGCTCCCGGACGACCTGCTCTCCGGCACCGGTGTCCGCTTCATGCAGGGTGCGATCCTGTCCGTCCCGGTCGTCGGCACGTACCTGTCGATGTTCCTGTTCGGCGGCGAGTTCCCCGGCGGCGACTTCGTGGCCCGGTTCTACTCGGTCCACATCCTGCTGCTGCCCGGCATCATGCTCGGCCTGATGGTGGCGCACCTGATCCTGGTCTTCTACCACAAGCACACGCAGTTCGCGGGCCCCGGCAAGAGCAACAAGAACGTCGTCGGCATGCCGCTGCTGCCCGTGTACATGGCCAAGGCCGGAGGCTTCTTCTTCCTGGTCTTCGGTGTCATCGCGGCCATCTCGGCGATCGCCTCGATCAACCCGATCTGGGCCATCGGCCCGTACCGCCCGGACCAGGTGTCGACCGGCGCCCAGCCCGACTGGTACATGGGCTTCGCCGAGGGCCTGATCCGTGTCATGCCGGGCTGGGAGATCAACCTCTGGGGTCACACGCTCGTCCTGGGCGTCTTCATCCCGCTGGTCATCTTCCCGCTGGTCCTCGCGGCGATCGCGGTCTACCCGTTCATCGAGTCCTGGGTCACCGGGGACAAGCGCGAGCACCACATCCTGGACCGCCCGCGCAACGCCCCGACCCGTACGGCCTTCGGTGTCGCCTGGATCACCGCGTACATGGTCATGCTCATCGGTGGTGGTAACGACCTGTGGGCCACGCACTTCCACCTGTCGCTGAACGCGATCACCTGGTTCGTCCGGATCTTCTTCTTCGCCGGACCGGTCATCGCCTTCATCGTCACCAAGCGGATCTGCCTGGGTCTCCAGCGCCGCGACAAGGACAAGGTGCTGCACGGCCGCGAGTCGGGCATCATCAAGCGCCTGCCGCACGGTGAGTTCATCGAGGTCCACGAGCCGCTCGACCAGGGGCAGCTGCACACGCTCACCGCGCACGAGCAGTACGCGCCGGTCGAGATCGGCCCGACGGTCGACGAGAACGGTGTCGAGCGCAAGGTGTCCGGTACGCAGAAGCTCCGGGCCAAGCTCTCCAAGGGCTACTACGGGGAGGACAACCAGATCCCCAAGCCCACCGCCGAGGAGTACAAGGAGATCACCAGCGGCCACGGCCACCACTGATCGCCTGAAGGTCTGACCAGATCGCCACGGCGAGAGCCCCGTCCAGTTCATGGACGGGGCTCTTTGCCGTCCCGGCGGCTGGATAGGGTGGACCCACCCGACGTGTCGGGTTCCTCTCTTCCCTGTCCGACGGACGAACACCAGGAGCGGCCATGAGCGCTGTGACCCCCGCAGGAGGCACTACCGCGGCGGGCCGTTCCTGGCCCGACGTGCTGAACGGCCTGCTCGACGGGCGCGACCAGAGCGCCGACGACACGGCCTGGGCCATGGACCGCATCATGCGCGGAGAGGCCACCGACGCGCAGATCGCCGGGTTCGCGGTCGCGCTGCGGGCCAAGGGGGAGACCGTCGAGGAGATCTCCGGTCTCGTACGCGCCATGTACGCGCACGCCCGGGTCATCGACGTGCCGGGGCCCAGCGTCGACATCGTCGGCACGGGCGGCGACGGCGCGAAGACCGTCAACATCTCGACCATGTCCGCGATCGTCGTCGCGGGCACGGGCGCGAAGGTCGTCAAGCACGGCAACCGCGCCGCCTCCAGCGCGTCCGGCGCCTCCGACGTACTGGAGAAGCTCGGCGTCAACCTGGACCTCTCGCCGCAGCGGGTCGTCGAGGTGGCCGAGGAAGCGGGCATCACGTTCTGCTTCGCGGTGAAGTTCCATCCGGCGCTGCGCCATGTGGCCCCCGCCCGCAGGGAGCTGGGGATCCGCACGACCTTCAACTTCCTCGGTCCGCTCACCAACCCCGCCAAGGTGCGGGCCCAGGCCACCGGGGTCGCCGACGCGCGCGTCGCGCCGATCGTCGCCGGGGTGCTCGCCGAGCGCGGCTCGTCGGCGCTGGTCTTCCGCGGTGACGACGGGCTCGACGAGCTGACGACGACGGCCACCTCACGGGTGTGGGTCGTGCGGGACGGAGCGGTGCGCGAGGAGGCCTTCGACCCCCGTGACGTCGGCATCGACCTGGTGCCCGTCGAGGCGCTGCGCGGCGCGGACGCCTCGTACAACGCGGAGGTCGCCCTGCGGCTGCTCGACGGCGAGAGGGGGCCGGTGCGGGACGCCGTGCTGCTGAACTCGGCGGCGGCGCTGGTCGCCCTCGAACCGACCGACGCGCCCCTGGTGGAGCAGATCCGCGCCGGCATGGAGAAGGCGGCCAGGGGGATCGACTCCGGGGCCGCGAAGAAGGCCCTGGAACGGTGGGTGGCGGCCAGCAACCGCTGACCCTCCCGCCCGTTTCCCGCTCACCCGTGTGACGCAAGGCGCAGTCCGGATTCTGGACTGCGCCTTGCGCGTCGAAGATCGTGTGGCAGGATGCTGGACAGGTCATGAGTGACAGCGACTACGGCCCCGGCCCGCTGTCCGGCAACCCTCCGTCCGTGGCGGGGTGCCCCGGGTGAAGACCAGGTCGTACGCAGCAAGGCGTATGGCAAGCGCGGACCCCTCGCAACCCTGGGGTCCTGGTCCTCAAGGGAGCAGTCTCGTGAGCAAGCGAATGTGACAGGGCTTCTACGCCCCGCCTCCGCACACCCTTCTCCACTCTTCTCCCGCGCCGTCGACGCAAGTCTGATGCAGCTCCGACGCAGCTCCGGCGCGGTGAATTCGCCTGCCTCTCACGGGAGTTCGCCATGTCTGTTTCCGCCGTCGCCGCCGATTCGTCCGTCTGCGCCCCGCTGGCCGTCCTCGGCCGGGACGTCACCGTGCCGCTGGTCACCGGCGGCGAGGTGACGTACGCCGCGCTCGACTACGCGGCGAGCGCACCGGCGCTCCAGCGGGTGTGGGACGACGTGGCCGCGTACGCGCCGTACTACGGCAGCGTGCACCGCGGTGCCGGGTACCTCTCGCAGCTGTCGACCGACCTCTTCGAGAACTCCCGTACCACCGTCGCCGAGTTCCTCGACTGCCGCGAGGACGACCAGGTCGTCTTCACCCGCTCCACCACCGACTCGCTGAACCTGCTGGCAGCCGCCCTGCCCGCCGACTGCCAGGTCTTCGTCTTCGAGACCGAGCACCACGCCTCGCTGCTGCCGTGGCGGGACGCCCGCGTCACCTACCTCAACGCGCCGCGCACCCCCGGCGAGGCCGTCCGGACCCTGGAGCGCGCCCTGGCCGACCGCGATCCCCACGGGCCGGCCCTGGTCTGCGTCACCGGCGCCTCCAACGTCACCGGTGAGCTGTGGCCGGTGCGCGAGCTGGCCGCCGCCGCGCACGCCCACGGCGCCCGGATCGTGCTCGACGCCGCGCAGCTCGCCCCCCACCACCCCGTCTCCGTACGGGAGTTGGACGTCGACTGGGTCGCCTTCTCCGGGCACAAGCTGTACGCGCCCTTCGGCTCGGGCGTCCTCGCGGGCCGCTCCGACTGGCTGCGCGCGGCCGAGCCCTACCTCGCGGGCGGCGGTGCCTCGCGGAAGGTGGCGCGACGCCCCAAGGAAGCAGGCGGCGGCGTGGACGTCGAGTGGCACGACACCGCGGCCCGGCACGAGGCCGGTTCGCCGAACGTCATCGGCGTCTACTCCATCGCCTCCGCCTGCAAGGCGCTCACCGAGGCCGGCTTCGACGAGCTGGTGGCCCGCGAGCGGCACCTGATCCGCACGGTGCGCGAGGGGCTCGCCGAGGTGCCCGCCGTCCGGGTGCTCTCGCTGTTCGGCGACGACGCGCCGCGCGTGGGCGTCATCTCCTTCGTCGTGGACGGCTGGAACAGCTCGCACTTCGCGGCGGCGCTCTCCGCCGAGTACGGCATCGGCGTACGCGACGGCCTGTTCTGCGCCCACCCGCTCGTGCGCACCCTGCTCGGCGGCGAGTCCGACGAGCCCGGCGAGTGCGGCGCCCCTGAGGCCGCGCCCGGCGAGAAGTCGCTCAACGCGATCCGCGTGAGCTTCGGCGCGGGCACCCCCGACGAGCACGTCGAGCGTTTCGTACGCGCCGTCAAGGAGCTGGTGGCGGACGGCGCGCGCTGGAACTACCGCACCGAGGACGGGCGTTGCGTGCCGGACACCGACGCCGCCGTCTGACCCCGGGCAGCCGTAGCCGGTCGCGGACCCTCATGGAGTCCGCGCGGCTACGAGTCGAGGCCGATCGCGAACGCCGCCTCAAGGTCGTGCTGCGAGTACGTGCGGAACGCGACATGCGTGTCGGTCGCCTCCACGCCGGGGATCTTGCTGATCTTCCCCGGGATGACGTCCGCGAGGTCGTCGTGGCGCGGCACGCGGACCATCGCGATCAGGTCGTAGGTGCCGGTCACGGAGAAGACCTCGCTGACCGAGTCGAGCGCGGCGATCGACTCGGCGATCTCCGGAATCCGGTCCACGCTGGTCTTGATGAGCACGATCGCGGTGATCACGGCTGGCTGTCTCCCTCGATGGCCGGTACTGCTGTGGCCTTCACTCTAGTCCTCCGTACAGACCATCCCCAGGCGTAGAGGAACCCGAGCGAGAAGCCCACCAGGTGTGCCAGATACGCCACCCCCGTCCCCTTGCCGCCCTGCCCCGCCGCCAGCCACTGGAGCGTCACCCAGAACGGCAGCACCACCCATGCGGGAAAGCGCAGCGGCAGGAAGAAGAGGAACGGGAAGAGGCTGGTGACGCGTGCCTTCGGGAAGAGATAGAGGAAGGCGCCGAGGACGGCGGAGATCGCCCCCGAGGCCCCGACGAGCGTCTGACCGGACCCCGCGTGCGCCGCGGCGTAGGCGAGGAGGGCGAGATACCCGCAGCTGACGTAGAAGAGCGCGTACGGGAGGTGCCCCATCCGTTCCTCGACCATCGCCCCGAAGACGTACAGGAACAGCATGTTCCCCAGCAGATGCACCCAGCTGCCGTGCACGAACAGCGCGGTGAACGGGCCGAGCGCGGCGCGCGGGACGCCGCTGAACAGCTCGGCGGGCACCACGCCCCAGCGCTCGAAGTAGGCCTGTTGCGCGGCGAGCAGCCGGTCGCCGGTGCCGTAGGCGGGATTGAACCCGGAGACCGGCGAGATCACGAAGACCAGACAGCAGACGGCGATCAGTCCGTACGTCACCGGGGCGGACCGGCCCCTGAGCAGCCGGGCCGCCTTCGGACCCCATGCTTTGATCATGGACAGAGCATGACGTAACGGACGGTACTCGTACAGACCGCCATGCCGCGACGGACGCCGCCGCATGGCGCCCCTTACAGGCCTTAGGGTTACGGGCAATGCGCACCACGGAAAACCGCGTACGTACCACGGCCACCGACGAAAGCGAACAGCCACGATGACGGTTCCCCTGCCGACGGACACCACCCGGTGGCGCTGCACACTCTGCGGCAATCTCACGCGTTTCGACGTGACCCGGACGTCGAAGGTCGTCGAGTATGTGCATCTCGACCTGGCCGGTGAGTCGAACATCGAAGAACGCGAGGTGGTCAGTGAGACCATCGAGTCGGTGCGCTGCCGCTGGTGCAACGCGGTGGATCAGGTGGAACTCGTCGACAGGCCGGGCACCGACTCCTGAGGGAGCGGGGCCCGCACAGCTAGTGGGGTGACGGATGGTGGAGAGCGCAGGCGGGGAGCCGGACGACGGCACCGCTGAGGTGCTCGACCGTCCGCTGCCCGACGGGGTGCGCCGAAGGGTCGTACAGATCGTCTCGGACGGCTTCGGCGGGCTGACCCTGGCCGAATTGCCCGCCCAGCTGCGGCAGTACGCCCGCTTCACGCCCACCCGGCGCGCGAAGTTCGCGGGCAACGCCATGGCGGCGGCGCTGGAGGGCGACACCCTCTTCCGCCAGCGCATCGGCGAACGCCTCAGGGAGGCGCAGCCCGAGCTGGCCGGCGCCCTGGCCGCCGGCTCCCCGCCCCCGGCCGCCGACCCCCTGGACGTGGCCGCCGCGGCCTATGTGCTGCGCCCCCCCGGTTGGGTGAAGCTCGTAACCGCCGCCGGCGAGGAGGCTCAGCGCGCCGACGCCGAGCGCGCCGACGAGGAGACCAGGGCCGAGCTGGACCGGCTGCGCGAGGAGCTGGCCGCCGCGCGCGGGCAGACCAAGGCGGAGACCGAGCGGCTGCGCGCGGAGCTGGAATCGGCGCGCAGGGAAGCCGAATCGATGCACCGCAAGCTGCGCGGGGCGCTCAGCGACGTCAAGCGCGGGGAGGCGGCACTGCGCAAGGCCACCGCCGAGACCGAGGCGGTCCGCGCCGAGGGGCAGGCCCAGCTCTCCGCCGCTGAGAGCGAGGCGCGCCGGCTCAAGGCGCGGCTCGGCGAGACCGAGGCCGCTCTGGAGGCCAGCCGCAGGGCGGCGCGCGAGGGACGCAGCGTCGAGGACATGCGGCTGCGACTGCTGCTCGACACGGTCCTGGAGTCGGCCCAGGGGCTGCGGCGCGAACTGGCCCTGCCGCCCGTTTCGGTACGGCCCGCGGAGACCGTCGACGCCGTCGAGCCCGGCCGGATGTCGCCCAAGGACATCGCCGCCCGCGCGCTCTCCGAGAACGACCCGGCGATCCTGGACCAGTTGCTGGCCCTGCCGCAGGCCCATCTCGTCGTCGACGGCTACAACGTCACCAAGACCGGCTATCCGACCATGCCCCTGGAGAAGCAGCGGCTGCGGCTGCTCGGCTCGCTCTCGCAGCTCGCCCTCCAGTCGGGGGCCGAGGTCACCTGCGTCTTCGACGGGGCGGAGCTGGCCGCTCCGGTGCTGCTCGCGCCGCCGCGCGGGGTGCGGGTGCTCTTCTCCAAGCCGGGTGTGACCGCCGATGAGCTGATCCGTCAGCTGGTGCGCGCGGAGCCGCCGGGCAGGCCCGTGGTCGTCGTCTCGACCGACCGCGAGGTGGCTGACGGGATCGCCAAGGCGGGGGCGCGGCCGGTGGCTTCGGCGGTGCTTCTGAAGCGGCTCTCGCGGGGCTGACCCGGCGCGGCTTTCGCGGGGCTAAGGAGTGTCAAGTAACTCCTGGGCTCTATGCCCGAATTGGGCGTCACCTCGTGTGACCTAGCGCCAGAAGTTCATTACTGGCTGTGCGTTATCGGTAAAGAATGCGCTTCGCGACCGATTTTTTGCTGATGAGATTTGAACTGATCACAAGAAGGTCACTAGGGTCACCCCTCGAACCCCCGCTCGGTTGATCACCCATCCGGGGTGGCGGCGGTGGTACCCGCCCGCCGCGTCTCGGTAGGCGGCTGGAGGAAGAAGGAGCCGCCCGCGTGGCGTCCCACCGTCGACCCAAGCAGCCGAGCCGCACTCGCGTGACCGTGCTCACCGCGACCGCCGCCGCTGCCGTGGCCCTCACCTCGCAGGGTGCCGCCCAGGCCGCGCCGAAGCCGGGCAAGGACGAGGTCAAGTCCAAGGTCGACAAGCTCTACGAAGACGCGGAACGGGCCACCGACAAGTACAACGGGGCCAAGGAGAAGCAGGAGAAGCTGGAGAAGCAGATCGGCGCTCTCCAGGACAAGGTCGCCAGCGGCCAGGAAGAGCTGAACGACCTGCGCGACGGCCTCGGTTCGATGGCGAGCGCCCAGTACCGCTCCGGCGGCATCGACCCCTCCCTCCAGCTCTTCCTCTCCTCCGACCCGGACGACTACCTCGACAAGGCGTCCACCCTGGACCAGCTGAGCAGCCAGCAGGTCGACTCGCTCAAGAAGATCCAGAAGAAGCAGCGGGACCTCGCGCAGCAGCGCAAGGAGGCCGCGGGCAAGCTCGACGACCTCGCGGACACCCGCACGGAACTCGGCAAGAAGAAGCGGGAAGTCCAGGCCAAGCTCGGCGAGGCGCAGAAGCTCCTCAACACGCTGACGGCCAAGGAGAAGTCGGACCTGGCCGCCAAGGAGAAGCAGCGCGCGAGCCGTGCCGCCGACCGCGCCGCCGACAAGCCCGCGGACCTCGGCAAGGAGACCCCCGCCTCCGGCCGCGGCGCCGCCGCCCTGAGCGCCGCCGCCACCCAGACGGGCAAGCCGTACGTCTCCGGCGGCACCGGCCCCAACTCCTACGACTGCTCCGGGCTCACCCAGTGGGCGTACGCGCAGGCCGGTGTCTCGATCACCCGGACCACGTACACGCAGCAGAACGACGGCACGAGGCTCGGCCGCGGCGAACTGAAGCCCGGCGACCTGGTGTTCTTCAACAACCTCGCGCACGTCGGCCTCTACGCGGGCAACGGCCAGGTGCTGCACGCCCCGAAGCCGGGCGCCGTGGTGCGCTACGAGTCCATGGAGTACCTCGGCGACTTCCAGTTCGGCGTCCGCGTCAGCTGACGTCAGCACGCTTGCCGCACCGTCCGAACGGGCGAATTCCGGCAACCGCCGCTGACCCCGCGCCCCGCTGATGACCTGCGTCTGAAGCGGGGCGTCGGGCTGTCCGCACCCCCGCGGGTCGTTGGCCGCCACGCAGTCGCACGGCTACTGTCGGCGCGCATTCCCCCGGAGACCTGGGGGTCCGTCAGCGGAAGGGAGAGCGGCTACCCGTGGGGTCCCATCGCCGTCCCGCAGAGCCCGGCCTCGACCGGAGCACGCGCGTCACCGTCCTCTCGGCGGCGGCGGCCACCGCGGCCGCCGCCCTCGCCGCCGTGCCCGCGGGCGCCGCGCCGCAGGACAAGCCGTCCGACACCCGGGCCACGGTGGACCGGCTGTACGAACAGGCCGAGCAGGCGACCGAGGCGTACAACAAGGCCGATGAGCGCGCGGACAAGCTGCGCGCGCAGGTCGAGCGGGCCCGGGACAGCATCGCGCGGGGCCAGGAGCGGATCAACCAGATGCGCGGCGCACTCGGCGCGCTCGCCGGAGCGCAGTACCGCGAGGGCGGCATCGACCCCACCCTCCAGCTGATGCTCTCCTCCGACCCGGAGGGCTACCTCGACAAGGCCACCGCCCTGGACCGGGTCAGCACCCGGCAGGCGGGGCAGCTCACCGACCTGCGGCAGGCCCAGCGCGGCCTCGCGCAGCAGCGCACCGAGGCCGGGCGCAAGCTCGCCGAGCTGGAGAAGAGCCGCGCCGTCGTCGCCCGCCACAAGCGCCTCGTCGAGAACAAGCTGGCCCAGGCGAGACGGCTGCTCAACTCCCTGCCGAGCGAGGAGCGCGAGGCGTACGACAGGTCGTCGCGCTCCGGTGCCGGACGCGCCGAGCTGCCCGAACTCGGCGGTGCCCCGTCCTCCTCGCGGGCCGCCGCCGCCATCGCCGCCGCCAGGTCCGCGATCGGCCGCCCCTACGTGTGGGGCGCCAACGGGCCCTCCGGGTTCGACTGCTCGGGCCTCATGCAGTGGTCGTACGCCCAGGCGGGCGTCGGTCTGCCCCGCACCTCGCAGGCCCAGCGGTACGCCGGGCGGCAGGTGCCCCTGGCCCAGGCGCAGCCCGGCGACCTCGTCACCTACCGCGACGACGCCAGCCACATCGGGATGTACATGGGCAACGGCCAGGTGGTGCACGCCCCCTACCCCGGTGCGCCGGTCCGCTACGACCCCGTCGGCATGATGCCGGTCTCCTCCGTCACACGCGTCTGACTCCGACCGGAGCCCGGTCGCCACCGCCCCGTACGATCGGGCAGGTGGTGGCTGGTCACAGGCGTGGGTCGTGGGTGGTGGCGCTGTGTCTCGCGCTCTGCCTCGCCGTGCTCGCCGGCTGCGGCGGCGACCCGGTCCCGGACTCCGCCGCGGGTGAGGTGCGCAGGCTCCTCGAACGCCGGGCGCACGCCGTCCTCGACGGGGACGAGAAGGCGTACGAACGGACCGAGCGGGCGGCGGCCGGCGCGGCGGATCTCTTCGCGAACGTCCGCGGCATCCCGCTGGCCGCCTGGGAGTACCGCCTGAACCACCTCGACCGCGACGGCTCCCGGGCCACGGCGGACGCCGAACTCCGCTACCGCGTCGAGGGCCACGACCGCGCCCCGCTCATCGCCGAGCGCACCCTCTCCCTGGAACGGCACGGCGGGCGCTGGTACGTCACCTCCGAGCGGCCCGCGGAGAACGCCGGTGAGCAGCTGTGGGACCAGGGGAGGGTGCGGGCGGTGCGGGGCGGCCACAGCCTCGTCCTCGGCGTCGGGCGAAGCGTCCAGGAGCTGCGCGGCTACCGCGCTCTCGCCGACCGGGCGGTGCCCGCGGTGCGGGCGGCCTGGCCGGGGGAGTGGCCGGGGAAGGTCGTCGTGGTCGTGCCCCGGTCCCTGAAGGGCATGGCGGGCCTCCTCGGGGCGCCCGCCGCCGGCTACCGGGGGATCGCGGCGGTCACCACGGGCGAGGCGGGCGGCTCCGGGCGGGCCCCCGCGGACCGGATCATCGTCAACCCCGAGGCGTACGGCGTCCTCGGCAACTTCGGCAAGCAGGTCGTCCTGACCCACGAGACGGCCCATGTGGCGACCCGCGCGCAGACGTCACCGGCCACCCCGCTCTGGCTCTCCGAGGGCTTCGCGGACTGGGTGGGCTACCGCGGCACGGGGCGTACCGCGCCGCAGGCCGCCCCCGAACTGCGGCGGGCGGTACGGCGCGGAGAGCTGCCGGACGCGCTCCCGAAGGACGGGGACTTCGGCTTCGGCCGGGAGTCCGCGCGGCTCGCCGAGTCGTACGAGGGCGCGTGGCTGGCCTGCCGGATGATCGCGGACCGGTGGGGCGAGCGGAGGCTGACGGACTTCTACCGGGCCGTCGGCGCCCACGACGAGCGGGCGGGCGCGGTCGAGGACGCCCTGCGCGACGTCCTGGGCACGACGCCCGAGGACTTCACGGCGCGCTGGCGTACGTATCTGCGCTCGGAGCTTGGCTGAGCTGCTCGGGCACCGGCCGCCCCGCCCGGCCGCGCGGCTCGGACACGGTCTGCCGCCACAGGTTCCGGCAGGCCAGCAGGGCCGCCGCGACCAGCAGGCCATTGCGTACGAGCAGTAGCGCCACGCCCAGCGGGTCGCTGGCCACCACGTGCGAGAACCACACGGGGAACTCCAGGAACGTCACGAACGTGGCCGCGAGGACCAGGCGGGCCGGCAGCTCCATGCGGCTCGTGCGGAACGCCAGGCAGACGGCGGCGACACCGACCAGCCACAGCATGTACTGGGGGCTGATCACCCTGCTCGTCGCGGTGAAGAGCAGCACGGCCACGAAGGCGGCGTCCGCGAGCGTGCTCGCCGACCGGGCCCGCGCGCGCAGCCGCCACGCCAGGAGCCAGCAGCAGGCCGCCGCGGACAGCACCTGCGCCGCCGTGCTCACCAGCGGGACGCCGGGGCCGAGGAACTCCACCGAGCCGTAGTTGAGCCGCACCTCACCCCGCCAGCCGAGGTGCCGCCCCACGTGGAAGACCAGGGCGCCGAGGGACTCCACCTCCGTGCCGCGGTCGCGCTGGAAGGTGAGGAACGCGAGCGCGCCCGGCATCGCCACGAGGAACGCCAGCGTGACACCGAGGGCCGCGCCCGCCGCCGCGGCCCAGGACCGCAGGGCCGCCCGCCCGCGAGCCACCCCCACGAGCAGCAGCACGGGCCACACCTTCAGCAGCGCCCCGAACCCGGCGAGCGCCCCCATGGTGCGCGGATGCCGGGCCCCCGCGAGCAGCGCCGCGACCGCGACGGCGGTCACCAGCACGTCGTAGCGGGCGTACACGGTCGGGCCGAGCAGGGGCACGCCCACGATCCACACCCACAGGCCGCGCACCGACTTGCCGGGGCGCCGCCCCGCGTACAGCAGCAGCCCGGAGACCGCCGCGTCGGCGAGGAGGGCGAGGACGAAGAAGGCGGAGGCGTAGTCGAGGAAGGGCAGGAGGGCGGGGGAGAGGACCGCGAGGGCCGCCGCGGGCGGGTACTGCCAGGTGACGTCGTCGAGCGGGAAGGTGCCCGTGCGCAGGACCTCGTACCAGCCCTGGTAGATGACGGAGACGTCGCTGGTGACGTCCGGTCCCGGGGCGGTGAGCACATGGAGGACGCAGAGCAGCAGAACGGTCCTGGTCAGGACCCAGACGGTCAGGATGCATGCCATGCGTGCCTCGCCCCCATTTGTGCATTTCATTGCGATTCGGGGTGTCATGATGCCGGGCGGGGCCGGGCGAGGGCGAAGAGGCGGGGCCGATCGGTACGGTCGGCCGCTTTCGGCGCGATCGGCGGTTTTCGGTACTGTCAGGCGCGATGCACAAGACCCTGATCGTCACGAACGACTTCCCGCCCAGGCCCGGTGGCATCCAGGCGTTCCTGCACAACATGGCGCTGCGCCTGGACCCCGAGCAGCTCGTCGTCTACGCCTCCACCTGGAAGCGCGGCCGCGAGGGCGCCGAGGCCACCGCGGCCTTCGACGCCGAGCAGCCCTTCGAGGTCGTACGCGACCCCACGACGATGCTGCTCCCGACCCCGCGCGTCACCCGCCGCGCCGTCTCGCTCCTGCGCGAACACGGCTGTACGTCGGTGTGGTTCGGGGCGGCGGCGCCGCTCGGACTCATGGCGCCCGCGCTGCGGAGGGCGGGGGCGAAGCGGCTCGTGGCCACGACGCACGGGCACGAGGCCGGCTGGGCCCAGCTGCCCGCCTCGCGCCAACTGCTGCGCAGGATCGGCGAGTCGACGGACACCGTCACCTATCTCGGGGAGTACACGCGCTCCCGGATCGCGGCGGCGCTGTCGCCCGCGGCGGCCGGCCGGATGGTCCAACTGCCGCCCGGGGTCGACGAGAAGACGTTCCACCCGGGGTCGGGCGGCGATGCGGTGCGGGCGCGGCTCGGCCTTGCCGACCGCCCTGTCGTCGTGTGCGTCTCGCGGCTGGTGCCGCGCAAGGGCCAGGACACGTTGATCCTCGCCATGCCGAGGATTCTCGCCTCCGAGCCGGAGGCGGTGCTTCTGGTGGTCGGAGGCGGACCCTACGAGAACGACCTCCGCAAGCTGGCCGCCGAGACCGGCGTCGCGGGCTCCGTCCGTTTCACCGGGTCGGTGCCGTGGGAGGAGCTGCCCGCGCACTACGGCGCGGGGGACGTCTTCGCGATGCCGTGCCGGACGCGGCGCGGGGGCCTGGACGTGGAGGGCCTCGGGATCGTCTACCTGGAGGCGTCGGCGACGGGGCTGCCCGTGGTCGCAGGGGACTCCGGGGGCGCGCCGGACGCGGTCCTCGACGGGGAGACGGGCTGGGTCGTGCGGGGCGGCGCCCCGGAGGAGGCGGCGGATCGGATCACCGCGTTGCTCGCGGACGCGGAGTTGCGGCAGCGCATGGGCGGGCGGGGGCGCCTTTGGGTTGAGGAGAGGTGGCGCTGGGACCTCCTGGCGGAGAGGCTCCGGGAGCTGCTTTAGCGCCGCGACCGGGGGTTCTCGCCCACCTGCCGGCCGTCATGGGGTCCTCGCGCAGTTCCCCGCGCCCCTAAAAGCCGGGCTGCGCCCGCTTTTATGGGAAGCGGGGCGGAGCCCCTGCTTCAGGGGCGCGGGGAACTGCGCGAGCAACCACGACGAGACCGGCAGTCGCGAGACGAGCAAGGCCCCCCACGGCGAGTGGGCGGCCCCACCGACGCTACCCGCGGTAAATCGCCTCGATCTCGTCCGCGTAATCCTTCGCCACCACATTCCGCTTCAGCTTCAGCGACGGCGTCAGATGCCCGGACTCCTCCGTGAACTGCGAGGACAGCACACGGAACTTCCGTACGGACTCCGCCTTGGAGACCGCCGCGTTGCCGTCGTCCACCGCGCTCTGGATCGCCGCGAGCAGATCCGCGTCGTCACGCAGGGAGGACGCCGTCGACCCCGCGGGCTTGCCGTGCTCGGCGGCCCAGCGGCCGAGGAACTCGTCGTCGACCGTGACGAGTGCCCCCACGAAGGGGCGGCCGTCGCCGACGACCATGCACTCGGCGACCAGCGCGTGTGCGCGGATACGGTCCTCGATCACGGCCGGGGCCACGTTCTTGCCGCCGGCGGTGACGATGATCTCCTTCTTGCGGCCGGTGATGCGCAGATAGCCGTCCTCGTCGAGGGTGCCGATGTCGCCGGTGTGGAACCAGCCGTCGGCGAGGGCCTCCTCGGTGGCGCCCTCGTTGTTCCAGTAGCGCGAGAACAGGTGCTCGCCGTGGAGCAGGACCTCGCCGTCGTCCGCGATGCGCACGACGGAGCCGGGCAGCGGCTGGCCGACCGTGCCGATCTTCTGGCGGTCCCAGGGGTTGAAGGCGGTGGCCGCGCAGGACTCGGTCAGGCCGTAGCCCTCCAGGACCGTGAAGCCGATGCCGCGGAAGAAGTGGCCGAGGCGCTCGCCGAGCGGGGCGCCGCCGGAGATCGCGTACTCGCCGCGGCCGCCGAGGACCGCGCGCAGCTTGCTGTAGACCAGCTTGTCGAAGATCTTGTACTTGATCCGCAGGCCGAGAGAGGGACCCGAGGACGTGTCGAGCGCGCGGCTGTACGCGATCGCCGTGTCCGCGGCCTTGTCGAAGATCTTGCCCTTGCCCTCGGCCTGCGCCTTGGCGCGCGCCGAGTTGTAGACCTTCTCGAAGACGCGCGGAACGCCCAGGATCATGGTCGGCCGGAAGGAGGCGAGTTCGTCCGTGAGGTTCTTGACGTCCGGCGCGTGGCCCAGCTTGATCGGCGCCATCAGCGCGGCGACCTCGACCAGCCGTCCGAAGACGTGGGCGACGGGCAGGAAGAGCAGGACCGAGCACTCACCCGTGCGGAAGAGGGGCTTGAGGCGCTCCACCACGTTGCCGCACTCCGCGAAGAAGCTGCGGTGGGTCAGCACACAGCCCTTGGGGCGGCCCGTGGTGCCCGAGGTGTAGACGATGGTGGCCGGGTCGTCGGCGCCGGCGGCCGCGCAGCGCTCGTCGAGGGTCTGGTCCGTGACCTCGGCGCCCGCGCTCTTCAGCTCCTCGACGCCGCCCTTGTCGATCTGCCAGACGTGCGCGAGGGCGGGCAGCCGGTCGCGTACGGACTCCACGGCGGCGGCGTGCGCGTCCAGTTCGACGAGGCAGGCGACGGCACCGGAGTCGCCGAGGATCCACTGGATCTGCTCGGCCGAACTCGTCTCGTACACCGGCACGGTCACCGCGCCCGCGCTCCAGATGGCGAAGTCGAGAAGCGTCCATTCGTAGCGCGTACGGGACATCAGGCCGACGCGGTCGCCGGGCCGCACACCGGCGGCGACCAGACCCTTGGCGGTGGCGCGCACCTCCGCGAGGAAGGTCTTGGCGTCTACGTCCTGCCAGCTGCCGTCGACCTTGCGGCCGATGACGGCGACATCCGGGTGCTGCGCGGCATTTCTACGGACGATGTCGGTCAGATTGCCGTCCGCAGGGACCTCGTACAGGGCCGGAAGGCTGAACTCGCGCAAGACTGCTGCTCCTACATAGGGCGCCGGCGCCACGACGTTGTGTGCTGCGACGGTGCGGTCCAAGATCGGGCAGGCGCTCAGTCGAGTGGGGGCTGAGCACTACTGGACTGCCCGGACGTTACCCATCGGTATGGCTTGTTCGGTAGGGGGGCGGCCCCAGATGTTCGGTGCGTCACACGTCGCCGTTGGTCTGAACCGCACAGTACGCCACCGCCTTCCCGACTCGGAAGTAACCGCAGGTCCGGCCGCCGCCCCCGCCCCTACCGCCCGCCGGACACCCGTCCTAGGGTGATCGGCATGCCAGCTTTCCGGGTCAACGTGGTCAGTGACGTGCACGGCAACGCGGCGGACCTCGCCCGCGCGGGGGACGGCGCCGACGCGCTCGTCTGCCTCGGCGACCTCGTGCTCTTCCTCGACTACGCCGACCACGCGCGTGGCATCTTCCCCGACCTCTTCGGCGCGGCGAACGCGACCAGGCTGGTGGAGCTGCGCACCGCCCGCCGCTTCGAGGAGGCCAGGGAGTTCGGCAGGCGGCTGTGGGCGGGCGTCGACCGCGGCCCTGCGGTCGAGAGCGCGGTCCGCAAGCAGTACGCGGAACTCTTCGCCGCCTTCCCCACCCCCACGTACGCCACCTACGGCAACGTCGACATGCCGGCCTTGTGGCCTGAATACGCCGGGCCCGGCACCACCGTCCTCGACGGCGAGCGCGTCGAGATCGGCGGACGCGTCTTCGGCTTCGTCGGCGGGGGCCTGCGCACCCCGATGCGTACGCCGTACGAGATCAGCGACGAGGAGTACGCCGCCAAGATCGAGGCGGTCGGCGAGGTCGACGTCCTGTGCACCCACATCCCCCCGGACGTCCCCGAACTCCTCTACGACACCGTCGCCCGCCGCTTCGAGCGCGGCAGCCGGGCCCTGCTCGACGCGATCCGCTCCACACGCCCGAAGTACGCGCTCTTCGGCCACGTCCACCAGCCCCTGGTCCGGCGCATGCGCGTCGGCGCGACGGAGTGCGTGAACGTGGGCCACTTCGCCGGGTCCGGCAGACCCTGGGCCCTGGAGTGGTGACTCCGTGGCGCGCGGTAGCCTTCACGCGGTAGAGCCGCACCGGACCGCATCTGGAGGAGCCACAGCGATGGCGGAACACACCAGCTCGAGCATCACGATCGAGGCGGCCCCGGCCGAGGTCATGGGAGTGATCGCCGACTTCGCTCGCTACCCGGACTGGACCGGAGAGGTGAAGGAGGCCGAGGTCCTCGCCACCGACGAGCAGGGCCGCGCCAAGGAGGTCCGCCTGGTCATGGACGCGGGCGCGATCAAGGACGACCAGACGCTCGGCTACACCTGGACCGGGGACAACGAAGTCAGCTGGACCCTCGTCAAGTCCCAGATGCTGCGCTCCCTGGACGGCTCCTACCTCCTGAAGCCCACGGCCTCCGGCACCGAGGTCACCTACAAGCTGATCGTGGACGTCAAGATCCCCATGCTCGGCATGATCAAGCGCAAGGCCGAGAAGGTCATCATCGACCGGGCCCTGGCGGGACTGAAGAAGCGGGTGGAGTCCAGGGAGGCGTGAGCTGACGCCTCCCGCGGCGCGGGAGCGCCGTTGACGTACGGTTCAGCGTTATGCGCACCCTCCTCGTCACCGGCCCCGGCGGCTCCGGACGGACCACCGTCGCCGCCGCCACGGCGCTCGCCGCCGCGCGCTCAGGACACCGCACGCTGGTGATCGGCGCCGACCGCACCGACACCCTGCGCGCGGTGCTCGGCGGCACGGACGCGCACCCCGGGCTCACCGTGCGGCACCTGGCGCCCGCCGACCGCTTCCGGGACGACCTGCTCGCCCTCCAGGAACGCGCCGCCTCCGCCCTCGACCTGCTCGGCGCCGAGCGGCTCGACGGCGAGGAGCTGACCCCGCTGCCCGGCAGCGTCGAACTGGCCCTGCTGCGCGCCCTGCGCGACGCCGCGGGCGAGGGAGCCCACGACACCGTGGTCGTCGACCTGCCGCCCGCCCCCGAAGCCCTCGCGCTCCTCGCCCTGCCCGAGCAGCTGCGCCGCTATCTGCGCAGGCTCCTGCCGCCCGAGCGGCAGGCCGCCCGCGCGCTGCGCCCCATGCTCGGCCGCCTCGCCGGCGTCCCGATGCCCGCCGCCTGGATGTACGAGACCGCCGCCCGCGGGGAAGCCGAACTCGCCGCCGCCCAGGCCGTGGTCGAGGCCCCCACCACCACCGTGCGCCTGGTCGCCGAGCCGGGCCCCGCGGGCGCCGACGCCGTCGCCGCCACCGCCACCGGCCTCGCCCTCCAGGGCCTGCGCACCGACCTCCTGATCGCCAACCGCGTCCTGCCCGATGCCTCCACGGACACCTGGCTGGCGGCGCTCTGCGCGCAGCAGCACAAGACGCTGGACGAGTGGGACGCCACGTACGAGCAGGTCGGCAGGGTCCGCCACCTCGGCCACGACCCGCGCGGCGCCGACGACCTCACCGCCCTGCGCGTGCCCGCCCCCACCGCCGCCTCCGATCCCATCGAGTGGCCCGTCACCCGGGCGCCCGCCGACGAGGACGGACACGCGTACGTCTGGCACATCCCGCTCCCCGGCGCCGTACGCGAGCAGCTCGGCCTGATCCGGCGCGGTGACGAGCTCGTCGTCACCGCCGGGGCCCACCGCCGCATCGTCACCCTGCCGTCCGCGCTGCGCCGCTGCACGGTCGCCGGGGCCGGGCTGCGCGAGGGCGAGCTGAGAGTGCGGTTCGCGCCCGACCCGGACCTGTGGCCGCAAGGACGGTGAACGGGGTACCCCCATTCGGGTAACGTCGAGTGGTATGAGCGATGCCACCGGGCGCGAAGCCCCCGAAGCCGACGCCGACGCCTGGGAGCAGGCGTGCGCCGAGGACCTCGCGGCGGAACAGGCCCGCCGCCGCGCCCAGTACGGGCCGCAGCCCGGCACGGCCGCCGAGGAGCTGCGCAAGCTCGTCGACGCCGTCTCCGAGAAGCTCTCCGGGCTCCAGGCACCACTGCTCGGCGCGGTCGGCCAGGGCGTCGTCGAGCAGACCGTGAAGCAGGTCGTCCAGCAGGCGAAGGCCGCGGTCGAGCCGGTCATCGAGCGCAACCCCGACGTCTTCGACCACCTCGCCGCCGCAGGCTCCGAGCTGCTCGCCGCCTACCGCTCGGCGGCCCGCGGCCAGGAGGGCCGCTGGACCCGCGGCGACACCCCGGGCACCCCCGCACCCGGCCCCGACCGCAAGGACGACGGCCCCGCACCCGGGGAACACATAGATCTCGACTGACCCCCCCCTCGGGTACGGTGGCCCTAGCGGGGTTCGATCGAACTGAGGGATTCATGGGACTCACCATCGGCGTCGACATCGGCGGCACCAAGATCGCGGCCGGAGTGGTCGACGAGGACGGCAACATCCTCTCGACCTTCAAGGTGCCGACCCCCGGAACGTCCGAGGCCATCGTCGACGCGATCGCCTCCGCCGTGGAAGGCGCGCGGGCCGGACACGAGATCGTCGGCGTGGGCATCGGCGCCGCCGGTTACGTCAACCGCCAGCGCTCCACGGTCTACTTCGCGCCGAACATCGACTGGCGGCAGGAGCCGCTCAAGGACGAGGTCGAAAGGCGCGTCGGTCTGCCGGTCGTCGTGGAGAACGACGCCAACGCGGCCGCCTGGGGCGAGTACAGGTTCGGCGGCGGCAAGGGCCACCGCAACGTCATCTGCATCACGCTCGGCACCGGCCTCGGCGGCGGCATCATCATCGGCAACAAGCTGCGCCGCGGCCACTTCGGCGTGGCCGCCGAGTTCGGCCACATCCGGATGGTCCCGGACGGGCTGCTCTGCGGCTGCGGCAGCCAGGGCTGCTGGGAGCAGTACGCCTCCGGGCGCGCCCTCGTGCGCTACGCCCGCCAGCGGGCCAACGCGACACCCGAGAACGCGGAGTACCTCCTCTCGCTGGGTGACGGCACCCCCGACGGCATCGAGGGCAAGCACATCTCGATGGCCGCGCGGCAGGGCGACGCCGTCGCCATCGACTCCTACCGCGAGCTGGCCCGCTGGGCGGGCGCCGGCCTCGCCGACCTGGCGTCGCTCTTCGACCCGTCGGCGTTCATCGTCGGCGGCGGCCTCTCGGACGAGGGCGAGCTGGTCCTCGACCCGATCCGCAAGTCCTTCAAGCGCTGGCTCGTCGGCGCCGCCTGGCGCCCCGAGGCCCAGGTCATCGCCGCCCAGCTGGGCAACAAGGCGGGTCTGGTCGGCGCGGCGGACCTGGCACGGGAGCCCGACCCGGTCATGTGACCCCGCGCTCCTAGCGCCGTCGATCGCGCTGCGCTCGTCCTCGAACGCCGGCCGGACTGGATCTCCCCAGCCCGGCCGGCGTTCGCGTATCGCCGTCCCGCGTTCGCGTATCTTGATCGCCATGCCGACGAGTTCGACCTCCTCGCTCCCCAACTCGCGCACCGAATCCGACGGTTCCGCCGTCGTCCGGGTGCTCAGCTACAACATCCGCTCGATGCGCGACGACACCGACGCGCTCGCCCGGGTCATCGCCGCCTGCGCCCCCGACCTCGTCCTGGTCCAGGAGGCGCCGCGGTTCTTCCGCTGGCGCAAGAAGCTGGCCCGTCTCGCGCGCGCGGCCGACCTGGTGATCCTCTCCGGGGGCGGCACCGCGTCCGGACCCGCGCTGCTCTGCTCGCTCCGGGCGACCGTGGAGAGCACCGAGGACGTGCTGCTGCCCCTCACCCCGGGGCTGCACCGGCGCGGCTTCGCGACGGCGGTCGTCCGTTTCGGGGGCGCCCGGCTCGGCGTCCTGAGCTGTCACCTGAGCCTGCAATCCGACGAGCGGTACGCGCAGGGCGGGATGCTGCTGGAGCGGCTCGCCGGGCTCGGCGTGGAGCACGCGGTCGCGGGCGGCGACCTCAATGAGCGTCCTGGCGGCCGTACGTTCAAAAGGCTGGCCGCCGCGCTCCAGGACTGCTGGGTGGCGCGGCCCTGGGGCGGCGAGAACACCTCGACGCCCGGAGATCCGCACCAGCGCATCGACGCGCTCTTCGCCACGCCGGGCGTCGAAGTGCTCGGCTGCGGTGTGCCGTTGGGGCTGCCCGGAGTGACGGAGGAGGACCTGAGGGCGGCCACGGACCATCTGCCGGTCCTGGCCGCCCTCAAGGTTCCCGCCGCGCGGTGAGGCTCGTGCTGTGGTGAGGCTCGTGCTGTGGTGAGGCTCGTGGAGCGGTGAGGCTCAGACGACGGCGCCGCGTCCCGGGTCGTCGTCCTCGTCCTCGTCACCGCTGTTCATCCGCATGACGAGCGTGGCGAAGCCGCCCAGGAAGCCGCCGAGGCCGAGCGTGGTCAGCCACCACGTCATCTGCCAGCCGAACAGCACCGCGAGCAGGATGAGGAGCGGGCCGCCGAGCACCGCGAGCCAGGCGAACTTGGCCGTCACGTCCGCCTCGGGCAGCCCCGGCGGCTCCGGAGGCACGAAGTGCCCCTCGTCGTCCGCGTCGAAGTCGTCCTCGGAGGGCTCCGGGGCGGTGTAGTCGCGCGGTCCGCCGACGCCGGGAGCGAAGGAGACGGAGCTGCCGAGCGGCTTGTCGGCGCCGGGTCCCGGGCCGGACTCGGCGTCGGGGGCGTCTTTCGCGGGGCCGTCCTGCGTGGGGGCGGCGCCCGCCGGGCCGTTGCTCTCGGGCTCCAGAAGCGCCAGGTCCTCGACCGACTTGAAGGGCTTCGCGCCCGGCGGATCCGCGGGCTCCTCGCCGTACCCCGCGACGATCGCCTGCCAAGCGGCGTCCTCGTCCAGCGGCAGCCCGTCGTCGCCGGGCACCTTGTTCTTCTCGGCGCTCTTCTCGGCGCCCTTGTCGGGCTCGCGGTTCTTCTCGGGCTCGCGGCTCTCGTCGCGGCTCTCGTCGCGGTCCGCCTCGTGCTCAGCCACCGGTGGCCGTCCCTTCCTTACCGACGCTGGGGGCGAGCCGGCCGATGAACGCGTAGCTCTCCTCGAAAATCCGGTCCGCGTCGTGGTCCAACGTCGCCACGTGGTAGCTCTGTTCCAGCAGGATCTCCGTGACGTCCCTGGACGAGACGCGGCTGAGGACGCGGGCCGAGTCGGCGGGCGGCACCACGTGGTCGCGCGGGCTGTGGAGCAGCAGCAACGGCTGGGTCACCTGCGGCAGTTCCCCGTCGACCATGCGGAAGAAGACGCGCATGGAGTGCGCGGAGTGCAGGGGCACCCGGTCGTAGCCGATCTCCACCGAGCCGGGCTTGGCGATGTCGCTGGCGATGCCCTTCGTCGTCCGTACGAAGTGCCGGGCGACCGGCAGCGCGTAGGGGGACAGGCCGTGCAGCTTGTTCGCCGGGTTGACCAGGACGATGCCGCTGATGGCGTCGCCGTGCTTCGCCGCGAGGCGGAGCGTGAGCGTGCCGCCCATCGAGAGGCCGAAGACGAAGACCCGCGTGCACCGCTCCAGGAGGCCGCGCAGCTCGCGCTCCACCTCCGCGTACCAGTCCTGCCAGCCGGTGGCCTGCATGTCCTCCCAGCGGGTGCCGTGCCCGGGAAGGAGCGGCAGCGAGACGGTCAGGCCGCGCTCCGCCAGATACTCGGCCCAGGGGCGCAGCGACTGCGGGGATCCGGTGAAGCCGTGGCAGAGCAGGACGCCGACCTCGCCGCCTTCGTGGCGGAACGGCTCGGCTCCGGGGAGGACCGGCACCTTCGGTCTCCTTCGTGAGATGTGACAACGGGGCTGATGGGGCAAGGGGGGTGTGAAAAAAGGGGGTGACAGCTTGCGAGGAGTGGAGAGGAGTACTTCACCGTACGCGACCGGACTGACACCGACCAGGGTCGTCGGGCCCATTGGCCGTACCCCGGGTTAAGGTCTGATCCACAGAAACAGGAGGCACTCGGTTTGATCTACGGCGCAATGAAGGTTGCCATCGGAGGGCCGCTGAAGCTCGGCTTCAGGCCCTGGGTGGAGGGCCTTGAGAACGTCCCCGCCGAGGGCCCCGCGATTTTGGCGAGCAACCACCTCTCCTTCTCGGACTCCTTCTTCCTCCCCGCGGTCCTCGACCGCAAGGTGACCTTCATCGCCAAGGCGGAGTACTTCACCTCGCCCGGTGTGAAGGGCAAGCTCACCGCCGCCTTCTTCAAGGGCGTCGGCCAGCTTCCCGTGGACCGCTCCGGAGGGCGCGGCGCGGGTGAGGCGGCCATCAAGAGCGGCATCGAGGTCCTGGAGCGCGGCGAGCTGTTCGGCATCTACCCCGAGGGCACGCGCTCGCCCGACGGACGCCTTTACCGCGGTAAACCGGGCGGCCTCGCGCGCGTGGCGCTCGCCACCGGTGCGCCGGTGCTCCCCGTGGCCATGATCGACACGGAGAAGATCCAGCCGCCCGGCAAGGTGATGCCGAAGCTGATGCGCCCCGGCATCCGCATCGGCAAGCCGCTCGACTTCCGCCGCTACCAGGGCATGGAGCAGGACCGCTTCGTGCTGCGGGCGCTGACCGACGAGGTCATGTACGAGATCATGAAGCTCTCCGGCCAGGAGTACGTCGACATGTACGCGACGGCCGCGAAGCGCCAGATCACCGAGGCCGCGAAGGCCGCCAAGGCGCTCGAAAAGGCGGCCGAGAAGGCGGCGGAGAAGGCGGGGGACACGTCGGGGGACAAGGAACGGACCGGCTCCTAGCCGCGTCCGTTCAGGGGCGGGAAGACGGCGGTGGGGGACATGGCCAAGCGCGAGAGAGTCATGCGGATGTCGGTCGAGCAGCCGCTCTGGCGCGCGCTCGTCGGCTACCGCGTCCTGACGATGCTGTACGCGATCGGGCTGTTCGCGGCGGCGCACGAGAAGCTCGACCACCCCTGGGTGGCCATCGCCTACTTCGTCGTGCTCGCCGCCTGGACGATCGGCACGCTGCCCCGCGTGGCGAACGCCGCGAGCTGCACCAAGCGGTTCCTCGTCATCGACCTGACCGTGGCCATCGCCGGCATCCTGCTCACGCCGCTGGCCTACTCGCACCAGCGGATCCTCGACGGCGGCCCGACGCTGCCCTCCATATGGACCGCCGGGGCCGTCCTCGCCTACGCCATCAAGGGCGGCTGGCGCTGGGCGGCCTTCGCGTCCCTGCTGGTGGGCGTCGCCAACGTGGTGCAGCGCGGCGCGTTCAGCCGCGACACCGTCCACAACGTCCTGCTCGTCTGCATCGCCTCCATCGCCATCGGATACGTCGTCGAGGTGGCCCGCGCCTCCGAGCGCACCCTCGCCCGCGCCCTGGAGATCGAGGCCGCGACACGCGAACGCGAACGCCTCGCCCGTGACATCCACGACAGCGTCCTCCAGGTCCTCGCCATGGTGCAGCGGCGCGGCACCGCCATCGGCGGCGAGGCGGCGGAGCTGGGCCGGCTCGCGGGCGAGCAGGAGGTGGCGCTGCGCACCCTGGTCGCCGGGGGGCTGGTGCCCGCCTCGCACGTCTCGGAGGACGCCTCGCAGGGCGCGCTCGTACGTGCCGTCGAGGAACCGGACGAGGAGTACGACGCCGACGGCTCGGTGCCCCGCGATCTGCGCCCGCTCCTCGCCCGGCACGCCGGGTCGAAGGTGACGCTCTCCGAGCCGGGGGCCCCGGTGCTCCTCGCGCCGCCCGCCGCGAGGGAACTGGCGGCCGCTGTCAGTGCCGCACTGGACAATGTCCGCAGACATGCCGGACCCGAGGCGCACGCCTGGATCCTGGTCGAGGACGAGCCGGGCGCGGTGATCGTCACGGTCAGGGACGACGGGCCCGGCATCCCGGAGGGCCGCCTCGCCGAGGCCGAGGGGGAGGGGCGTCTCGGCGTCGCCCTGTCGATCAGGGGGCGGCTGCGGGAGATCGGGGGCACGGCCGAGCTGATCTCGGTGCCGGGCCAGGGCACGGAAGTGGAACTGAAAGTCCCGCGCGAAGCGGCGCGGGACACACGGGGGAAGGCAGGAAGGACACGATGAGCGAGCAGAGTCAGCTGGACCGGCAGGCGGATCCGCGGGAACCGGCCACGGACACCGGCGGGGGAGCGGTCCCCGTCAAGGTCATGGTCGTCGACGACCACCCCATGTGGCGGGACGCCGTCGCCCGTGACCTCGCCGAGGCCGGTCTCGACGTGGTCGCCACGGCGGGGGACGGCGAGCAGGCCGTCCGCCGCGCGCAGGCCGCCGCCCCCGACGTCCTGGTCCTGGATCTGAACCTCCCGCTGAAGCCCGGCGTCCAGGTCTGCAAGGAACTGGTCGCCGCCAACCCCGCGCTGCGCGTCCTCGTCCTCTCCGCGAGCGGCGAGCACGCCGACGTCCTGGAGGCGGTCAAGTCCGGCGCCACCGGCTATCTCCTGAAGTCGGCGTCCACGGAAGAGCTGGTCGACGCGGTGCGCCGCACGGCCGTCGGCGACGCGGTCTTCACGCCGGGCCTCGCGGGCCTGGTCCTCGGCGAGTACCGCCGCCTGGCCACCGAGCCCGCCGCGGGCACCCCGGAGGATTCCAAGGCGCCGCGGCTCACCGACCGCGAGACGGAGGTCCTGCGCCTGGTCGCCAAGGGCCTGAGCTACAAGCAGATCGCCGAGCGCCTGGTCATCTCCCACCGCACCGTGCAGAACCACGTCCAGAACACCCTGGGCAAGCTCCAGTTGCACAACAGGGTGGAGCTGGTGCGGTACGCGATAGAGCGAGGCATCGACAAGGCCGACAAGGCCGACAAGGCCGACGACGCGTGACCCCTCGTAAGAGTGAACGCTCGTGATCAACTCCCCAGCGTGGCAGAGGAATTGACCGTCCACCCCGTCCCTGAGTGACCTGGATCACCATTAGCGTGACTCGCGTCAGGTCACTGAGGCGAAGGGACTCCTCCATGGGGGCCAAGAAAATCGGCGTACTGACCGGGGGCGGCGACTGCCCCGGGCTCAACGCCGTCATCCGGGGCATCGTCCGCAAGGGCGTTCAGGAGTACGACTACGGCTTCGTCGGCTTCCGGGACGGCTGGCGCGGTCCGCTGGAGGGCGACACCGTCCCGCTCGACATCCCGGCGGTCCGCGGCATCCTGCCGCGCGGCGGCACCATCCTCGGCTCCTCGCGCACCAACCCGTTCAAGGCGGAGAACGGCGTGCGCCGCATCAAGGAGAACCTCGCCAAGTACGAGGTCGACTCCCTGATCGCGATCGGCGGAGAGGACACGCTCGGTGTCGCCGCGCGCCTCACCGACGAGTACGGCGTCCCGGTCGTCGGCGTTCCGAAGACCATCGACAACGACCTCTCCGCCACCGACTACACCTTCGGCTTCGACACGGCGGTCGGCATCGCGACCGAGGCGATCGACCGGCTGCACACCACCGCCGAGTCCCACATGCGTGTTCTCGTCGTCGAGGTCATGGGCCGGCACGCGGGCTGGATCGCCCTGCACTCGGGCCTCGCGGGCGGCGCCAACGTCATCCTCATCCCCGAGCAGCGCTTCGACGTCGACCAGGTCTGCGCGTGGGTGACCTCGCGCTTCAAGGCGTCGTACGCCCCGATCGTCGTCGTCGCGGAAGGGGCGATGCCCAAGGACGGCGAGATGGTCCTCAAGGACGGTACGCAGGACTCCTTCGGGCACGTCCGCCTCTCCGGGGTCGGCGAGTGGCTCGCCAAGGAGATCGAGGGGCGCACCGGCAAGGAGGCGCGCACTACGGTCCTCGGGCACGTCCAGCGCGGCGGCACCCCGAGCGCCTTCGACCGCTGGCTCGCCACCCGCTTCGGCCTGCACGCGATCGAGGCCGTGCGCGACGGCGACTTCGGCAAGATGGTCGCGCTCAAGGGCACGGACATCGTCCGCGTCCCGATCGCGGAGGCGACGGCCAAACTGAAGACGGTGGACCCGGCGCTGTACACGGAGGTCGGCGTCTTCTTCGGCTGAGCAGAGCGCCCCGAAGGGGCGCGGGGAACTGCGCGACCAGCCCACGAAGGCCCGCGGATGGAGTCGCACGAGGGACGGCCCCGGCCAAAGCTCCGGGTGCCGTCCCGGGAGGCGGTACATAGACTCACGCCATGGAGATCCTCGCATTCGGCGTGCAGTCCGACGAGCGCCCGCTGATCGAGAAGGCCTTCGAGGGACACCACGACGTCCGCTGTCTCGACGTCTTCCTGAACGAGGACACCGCCCCCATCGCCGCGGGTTACGAGATCATCTCCTCCAGCGTCAACGCGACCCTGGACAACCACGTGCTGCAAACCCTCGCCGCCGGTGGCACGCAGATGATCGCCCAGCGTTCCACCGGGTTCAACAACATCGACCTCCAGGTCGCCGAGCGCCTCGGCCTGACCGTCGCCCGCGTCTCGTACTACTCGCCGTACTCCGTGGCCGAGTTCGCCTGGACCCTCGCGATGGCCGTCAACCGCCGCATCGTCCGCGCGAGCAACCGCACCCGCGACTTCGACTTCCGCCTCGACGGCCTGATGGGCCGCGATCTGCGCGGCCGCACCGTCGGCGTGCTCGGCACCGGCAAGATCGGTGAGGCGTTCACCCGGATCGCGCACGGCTTCGGCATGGAGCTGCTCGGCTGGGACGCCGTGCGGAACCCCGCCTGCGTCGAGCTGGGCATGACGTACGTGGAGAAGGAGCAGCTCTTCGCCGAGGCCGACCTGATCAGCCTGCACGTGCCGCTGCTCCCCTCGACCCAGCACATCGTCGGCGCCGCCGCGCTGCGGACGATGAAGGACGACGCGATCCTGGTGAACTCCAGCCGCGGCGGGCTGATCGACACCGAGGCCCTCGTGGCGGAGCTGCGCGCCGGGCGTTTCACGGGCGTCGGCCTGGACGTGTACGAGGCCGAGGCGGGCCTGTTCTTCCTCGACAAGTCCCTGGAGGTCGTCGAGGACGACACCCTGGCCCGCCTCGTGACGTTCCCGAACGTGGTGGTCACCTCCCACCAGGCCTACTACACCGCGGACGCGGTCGGCCAGATCATCGACACCACCCTGCGCAACGTCCTGGACTACACGGAGGGCCGCCGCTCCGAGAACGTCCTCGTCCCGGCCGCGGCCAGGATCTGACCGAGCAGTTCCCGCACGATCGCGGTCCCGCGCAGCGTCAGCACCGACTCCGGATGGAACTGCACGCCCGCGAAGGAGGACCCGCGCACCGCGTGGACCTCCCCGTTCGTCCGGTCCCTGCTGACCTCCACGGCGTGCGCGGCCAGCTCCGCCGCCGCCTCGTCGTCGCAGCGCGCCACGAAGCTGTTGTAGAACCCGACGGTCTCGGCTCGCCCGAACAGGTCGACGTCGATCTGCGCGCCCTGGTACGGCACGTCCTTCCGTACGATCTCCAGGCCCAGCTCGGCCGCGATCAGCTCGTGCCCGAGGCAGACGCCGAGCACGCCGTACTCGTGGCCCCGGAGCACCTCCGCCGTCAGCGAGCGCAGGAACCGCATCTTCGGGTCGGTGAGGTCGGACGGGTCCCCGGGGCCCGGGCCGAGCACGACGGGCCCCCGGTGCGCGCGCACCGCCTCCCGCAGCCCCGTCTCGTCGTACCGCCGCACCGACACCGCGAGGCCCAGGGAGCGCAGGACGTGCGCGAGCATCGCCGTGAACGTGTCCTCGCCGTCCACGACGAGCGCGTGCCCGGTCAGCTCGCGGGCCGGTTCCTGCATCCGCAGCCAGAACGGCGCGAGGCGGTCCCGCCGCCCGTCCAGTGCCGCACGCACGCGTGGATCGTCGGCGAGGGCGGGCCGCGCGCCCTCCTCGCGCGGGCGTCCGGGGCGCACCCCCAGCGCGGCGAGCACCCCCGCCGCCTTCGCATGGGTCTCCGCGACTTCGCCCGCCGGGTCCGAGCCGCGCACGAGCGTCGCGCCGACCGGCACCCGAAGCCTCCCGGAGGCGGAGATGTCGGCGGTGCGGATCAGGATGGGGGAGTCCAGGGTCTGTGCGCCGACGCCCCCTTCCCGCCCACCACTCCCCGCGGACCTGCCGATGAGCGCGAGGGCGCCGGCGTAGTAGCCCCGTCCGCCGGTCTCGTGCCGCTCGATGACCCGGCAGGCGTTCTGCACCGGCGACCCGGTGACGGTCGCCGCGAACATGGTCTCCTTCAGGACCTCGCGCACGTCGAGCGACGACTTGCCGCGCAACTCGTACTCGGTGTGCGCGAGATGGGCCATCTCCTTCAGGCGCGGCCCGACCACGACACCGCCCATGTCGCCGACGGTGCACATCATCTTCAGCTCCTCGTCGACGACCATCGACAGCTCCTCGGTCTCCTTGCCGTCGGCGAGGAAGGCGAGCAGCCCGTCGGGGGTCGGCCCGCCGGCCGGGTAGCGGTACGTGCCGCTGATGGGGTTCATGACGACCGTCCCGCCGGACATCCGCACATGCACCTCGGGGCTCGCCCCCACGAGCGTCCGGTCGCCGGTGTGCACGACGTACGTCCAGTACGCGCCCCGCTCGCCCGCCAGGAGCCGCCGGAAGAGCGCCAGGGCGTCCGCTCTGCCGAACTCCGGGATCTCACCCTCGTACGTACGGCGGATGACGAAGTTGGCGCCCTCGCCCCGCCCGATCTCCTCGCGCAGGACGCGCCCCACGATGTCCGCGTACGCCGTGTCGTCCACGTCGAAGGCGCCGCCGCGGACCCGCACCTGGTGCGCGGGCAGCGCCGACAGGGCCGCGTCGAGCGGGAGTTCGTGACTCTCCTCGGGGGTGAGGACGGTCAGCGGCGTGCCGTCGTCGCGGACGTCGAAGCCGCGCTCCCCGAGCTGCCGGAAGGGCACGAGCGCCAGGCCGTCGGGGATGTCCGCCAGCCGGTCGTAGGTACCCGTGGGGCCGATGAGGACCTCGACCGTGTCGTGGTCGCGGCCGGGTGTGCGGCGGCGCAGCAGGGCGAACGGGCGGTCGTCGGACAGGAGGTCGGCGAGGACGGTGGGCTGCATCGGTTCTGTTCCTTCTCACTCGGAGAGGAACGGCCGCGCCCGGGAGTCCGGGAAACACAGAAGGCCGCCCCTCGGGCGGCCTTTCGCGAGTCTTGCGTACGCGCAGTCAGTGGGCCGCCGGATGAGCGGGCCACCACCAGTTACGAGTCGTCGTCTGCGCGTGCATGTCCGGCACCTTAGCGCATCATCAGGAGATCCAGGCCGTCGTCGATGTAGGCGCCGAGTTCGTCCTCGCCCGGCAGCACCGAGGGCACCGCGTGGCCGAGCTGGGTGTGGCCCAGATAGACGCTGTACGCGAGCAGGCCGCGTCGGCGCGCCTCCGCCTCGGGGAAGCCGAGCCGCGCGAACAGCTCGGCGACGTACGCCACGCGGCGCTCAGTCACCTTCCGCAGGGCCGCGGCGACCTGCGGGTGCCCGGCGGTCGCGAGCAGGGAGACCTCCAGCGAGCCGGACGTGGCGGTGGTGATCGCCTCGGCGAAGAGCAGCCGGATCCGCTTGCGTGGGTCCGGCTCGGCCTCCACCTGGGTGATCACCCCTTCGGTGTGGAGCTTCGCCCACCGGTCCAGAGCGGCCTCGATGAGCGCGTCGCGGCCCGCGAAGTGCCAGTAGAAGCTGCCCTTGGTGGTGCCGAGACGCACGGCGAGGGGCTCCACGGCGACGGCCGCGAGGCCGCCCTCGCCGATCGCCGTGAGCGCGGCGTCCGCCCAGTCGTCGGCGGACAGCCGGGGTTTCGCCGGGGTCTTCTTCCGCTGCCGTTGCGCCATGACCATACGGTACCGTACGGTTAACCATACGCCAGCGTATGGAGGTGCGGCATGGGAGTCGTGCGCAACGAACACGAGCGGGTCGTCGAGGCTTCGGCGGAGGCGGTCGGGGCGCTGCTCGACCGGCTGTCCGCCGAGGACGACCCGATCTTCCCCACTCCGGCCTGGGAGCCGATGATCTTCGATCGCCCTCTCGGCGTGGGCGCGACCGGCGGCCACGGCCCGATCCGGTACGAGGTCGCGGCCTACGAACCGGGCCGCCGCGTCCGCTTCGCCTTCACCCCGCCCGGCGAGGGCTTCCACGAGCTGACCGTCGAGCCGCTGGCCGAGGGCCGCTGCCGGGTCCGGCACGTCCTGGAGACGCGCTGGCGCGGTGTGGACCGGCTCCTGTGGCCGACGGCGATCCGCCCGGCCCACGACTCGATGATGGAAGAACTGTTCGACAACATCGAGCGCGCGGTGGCGGGCGGCTGCGCCCGCCCCGTCCGCTGGTCGCCCTGGCTGCGCCTGCTCCACCGCCTCTGGTGGAGCAGGCCCCGGACCGTCGAGGTCCCGCCGGAGGCCCGTCTGCTCCACGCCTCGATGGAACGGCCCGGATACCAGGACGCGTACCGCATGGACATGTTCCCTGGGCTGCCCCGGGACCCCGAGGCGTGGACCGGCATCCTGCGCGACGCCTTCCCGGTCATCGCGCGCGAGGGAGGCGAACTGCTGATGGACGTGAACACGGCGGGCCTGACCGCCCGCGCCTCGATCCTGGTCGACGAGCGGCACGTCACGCTGAGCACGGCCGTGCGGGCGGACAACCGGCGTGCGCGGCTCTACTGGAGCGCGGTCAGGCTCGCCCACCCCTTCATGGCCCGCATGATGCTCCGCCGCGCCCACCGCGGGCTCGCCCTCGCGGCGCCGAGCGCGGGCGAGCGGGCCGCGCGGCGGGGCCGCTCGCCCGTGTCTGCTCCGTCTCACTTGGTGAGCGGGTGAATGGACGGCGCGCCCGACCCCGTAATGTTGACGAGGTGACCGTGAACGCTAAGACCACCGCTACCGGTGGCAACACCTGGCGAAACCTGCCCGCGGCGCAGCAGCCCGAGTACCCCGATGCCGAGGCTCTGCGCGATGTGATCGCGGACCTCGAGTCGTATCCCCCGCTCGTCTTCGCGGGCGAGTGCGACCAGCTGCGCGCCCGACTGGCCTCTGTCGCCAAGGGAGAGGCGTTCCTGCTCCAGGGCGGCGACTGCGCCGAGGCCTTCGACGCCGTGTCGGCCGACCACATCCGCAACAAGCTGAAGACCCTGCTCCAGATGGGCGCCGTCCTCACGTACGCGGCGTCCGTGCCCGTCGTGAAGGTGGGCCGCATCGCGGGGCAGTACTCCAAGCCGCGCTCCAAGCCGACCGAGACCCGCGACGGCGTGACGCTCCCGACCTACCGGGGCGACTCCGTCAACGGCTTCGCCTTCACCGAAGAGGCCCGGATCCCGGACCCCGAGCGCCTGAAGCGGATGTACAACGCCTCCGCCTCCACGCTCAACCTGGTCCGCGCCTTCACCACCGGCGGCTACGCCGACCTGCGCCAGGTGCACGCCTGGAACCAGGACTTCGTGAAGTCGTCCCCCTCCGGCCAGCGGTACGAGCAGCTGGCCCGCGAGATCGACAACGCGCTCAACTTCATGCGGGCCTGCGGCACCGACCCGGAGGAGTTCAAGACCGTCGAGTTCTACGCCTCCCACGAGGCGCTGCTGCTCGACTACGAGTCGGCGCTGACCCGCGTCGACTCCCGCACCGGCCGGCTGTACGACACCTCGGGCCACATGGTCTGGATCGGCGAGCGCACCCGTCAACTGGACGGCGCGCACATCGAGTTCGCCTCCCAGGTGCGCAACCCCATCGGCGTCAAGCTCGGCCCGACCACCACGGCCGAGGAGGCGCTCCAGTACATCGAGCGCCTCGACCCCGACCGCGAGCCCGGCCGGCTGACCTTCATCGTCCGCATGGGCGCCGACAAGGTCCGCGACAAGCTGCCCGAGCTGGTCGAGAAGGTCACCGCGTCCGGCGCGACCGTCGCCTGGATCACCGACCCGATGCACGGCAACACCTACGAGGCGGCCTCCGGTCACAAGACCCGCCGCTTCGACGACGTGCTCGACGAGGTCAAGGGCTTCTTCGAGGTCCACAAGGCCCTCGGCACCCACCCGGGCGGCATCCACGTCGAGCTGACCGGTGACGACGTCACCGAGTGCGTGGGCGGCGGCGACGAGATCTTCGTCGACGACCTCCACCAGCGCTACGAGACGGCCTGCGACCCGCGGCTCAACCGCAGCCAGTCCCTGGACCTCGCGTTCCTGGTGGCGGAGATGTACCGCGACCAGTAGCCCCTCAAGGCTGTACGTACGTGTGGGGCGCGGATCCATGTGATCCGCGCCCCACCGGCGTATCGGGGGCTTTTGCGTGCCCGGAGTCGTGGGTAAGGTTAGGTTAGCCTCACCGATCAATCGGGACGGCGCTACCGATGAGTCCTGTCCGTCCGTCCCCCTCCGGGAGGTGAGCCGCGTGTACGTCTGCAACTGCTTCGGGGTCACCGAGGCGCAGGTGAAGAAGCACGCGGAGGACGGTGCCTGCACCCCCCGCCAGATAGCCTCGGCCTGCAAGGCGGGCACGGACTGTGGTTCGTGCGTACGCCGCATCCAGGCGCTGCTCGGCCGGGGCGCGTGCCCGCGGCGCGAGCTGGCCGACCAGGGGGAGCCGGTGCTCTCCGGTCTGGACGAGCCCGCCCAGCAGGCCGCCTAGCTCTCGGGCTGCTCGATGAGCTGCGCGAGGTACAGCGGCTCACCCAGCTTCTCGACCAGTTCCAGCTGGGTGTCGAGATAGTCGATGTGGTGCTCCTCGTCCGCGAGGATCGACTCGAAGATGTTGGCCGACGTGATGTCGCCCTTGGCCCGCATCACCTCGATCCCGCGCTTGAGGCGGTCGATCGCCTCCACCTCGACCTGCCGGTCCGCCTGGAACATCTCGGTGACCGTCTGGCCCACCCGGACGTGGAAGAGCCGCTGGTAGTTGGGCAGGCCGTCGAGGAAGAGGATCCGGTCGGTCAGCACCTCCGCGTGCTTCATCTCGTCGAACGACTCTGCGCGGGTGTACTTGGCGAGCTTCGTCCAGCCGAAGTTCTCCTGCATCTTGGCGTGCAGGAAGTACTGGTTGATCGCCGTCAGCTCGGCGGTCAGCTGCTCGTTGAGAAATTCGATGACCTCGGGGTCGCCCTGCATCGCAGAGGCTCCTTCCACACGGGTAACTGGGCAGGTAGCGCGCATCTTTGCACCGGCGTTCGGAAGCCGTCCAGTAAGTGCACGCTTAGTAGGAGTTGCCCGAATCCGTATCTGTCAGACTTCGTCTGGTCACGTCCACCGTCCACGGTCTGTCAGGATGGAGTCATGGGTCAGCCGGCGGAACGCGCATCTCGACAGGCAGCGGAGCCGGAGCTTCCGCCGGGTCAGCGGTTGCAGCGCGGCTGGCCGGTCACGCACTACGGCCCGGTGCCGAAGTTCCGCCCGGAGCGCTGGGAGTTCAGGGTCTTCGGGGCCACCGCGGACGGCGAGAAGCACTGCTGGACCCACGAGGAGTTCTCGGCCCTGCCGTACGCCACGGTCGTCGGCGACCTGCACTGTGTCACGAAGTTCAGCATGCTGGGCGCCGAGTGGGGAGGCGTGACGGCCCGTACGATCCTGGACCTCGCGCCGCCCGCCGACGACGCCACGCACGTCATGGTCTGGGCGGAGTACGGCTTCAGCTCGAACCTGCGGATGGCCGACTTCGCCGCCGAGGGCACGATCTTCGCCACCCACAAGGGCGGCGAACTGCTCACCGCGGAGCACGGTTTCCCGCTGCGGCTCGTGGTGCCCCATCTGTACGCCTGGAAGGGCCCCAAGTGGGTCCGCGGCGTCGAGTACATGACCGCCGACCGCCGCGGCTTCTGGGAGGAGCGCGGCTATCACAACGTCGGCGACCCCTGGCGCGAGCAGCGCTACTCCTACCAGGAAGAGCCCGGGGACGGCCCCGAGCTCTAGGTCCACGCGCGCCGCTGCGTCGCCGCTGGTCAGTGGCGGTACTGATGCACCACAGCGTGGCCCTTGCCGCGGCCGATCATCCACTTGTTCACCGGCGTGGTGATCACGAACGCGGCCGCCAGGGCGAGGGCGAGGATCCACCAGAACATCAGGTCGCCCAGGTGCGCGTCCATGCCGCCCGGCCACAGCGCGATCACGCCGTTGTCGATCAGCTCCATCACGGCGATGGAGAGGGTGTCGGCGGCGAGCGCGACGCGGAACGCCGTCTTGAAGTCGACGCCCGCCTTGAGGATGCCGCGCAGGGTGAGGGCGTATCCGAAGGTGAACGCCAGGGCGATCGCGAGGGCCATCGTCGGTACGTTGCCCCAGCCGAGCGCCGTGCCGATGACCATGCCGAGCACCTCGCCGATGGCGCAGCCGGTGAGGCAGTGCAGGGTGGCCTGGGCGGCCATGCGCCAGCTGACCTTGCCGGGGGCGACGCCGGGGCCGGTGCCGTGGTCGTGCCCGTGGTGGCTGTGACCGTGGTGGCTGTGGCCGTGGCTCTGGCTGTGGCCGTGCTCCTCGCCGTGCCCGTGGTGTGTGTGCTCGGCGTGTGTGTCGTGCTGCATGAGTAGCCCCCAACGTCGGATAGCGGTTCCTGCCGCTCGACAGGAACCGTATACCCCCTGGGGGTACTCTTCAAGTGTTTACCAGCTGCTCCTGAGCCCCTTCAGCCGCGCCACGTCCGCCGCGTGCCCCTCCTTGCCGCCGGGCGTCTCGATGATCAGCGGCACGCCCTCGGTCGCGGGGTGGAGCATCAGCTCGCGGAAGGGGTCCTCGCCGATGTGGCCGGTGCCGATGTTCTCGTGACGGTCCTTGTGGGCGCCGACGACGTCCTTGGAGTCATTGGCGTGCACGAGCTTCAGGCGGCCCTCGCCGACCGTGTCCACGAGGAGGTCCAGGGTCTGCTTCATGCCGCTCGGGCCCGTCAGGTCGTGCCCCGCGGCGAAGATGTGGCAGGTGTCCAGGCAGACGCCCAGCTTGGGGTGGGAGTCCAGCGCCTCGAAGTACGGACCGAAGTCCCAGGTGCGGGAGCACAGGGAGGCGCCCTGACCGGCGGTGGACTCCAGGAGCAGGTACGGGTCGTCGTCGTGCGTCAGCTCGTCGAGCAGGGGCAGCACCAGCTCGCGCACCTGCTTGAGGGCGACCTCGCGGTCCCGTCCGCCCGTCGCCGAACCCGTGTGTACGACGACCCCGAGCGCGCCGATCTCGCGGCCCCGGCGCAGCGAGTGCCGCAGGGAGTCCACGGACTTCTCGGCGGTGGCCTCGGTGTGCGAGCCGAAGTTGATGAGGTAGGGCGCGTGGACGTACGCCGGGATGCCCTCGGCCGCGCAGGTCGCGCGGAACGCCTCGTCCTGCTTCGGATTGCCGGGCGGGGTCGCCCAGCCCCGCGGGTTGGCGACGAAGACCTGGACGGCCTCCGCGCCGAGATCGCGCGCGTAGGACAGACCCACGGAGGCAAGGCCGCCCGCGACGGGGACATGACCGCCGACGGGGTTACGGGAGGCGGCGCCCAGGGACGCCATGAGGGGGGACTTGTTGCTGCTCACACCGTCAAGGGTGGCACGGGCGCGGGGGCGGACGGGCACCGGAGCGGGGTGGGATTGGTCATCACGGGCCGGGCCTGTGGAGGTCCGGGGTGGGGCAGCTGCCCCACCCCCGAGCCCGCGGGGTCTCAGCGGATCTCGATGGTGATCGTCGACCCCTCGGGGGCCTCGTCGCCACCGTCCACCGACTGGTCCTTCACCGTGTCCCCGAAGAGGCCGAGCAGACCGCGGTCCTTGTCCACCTCGAAGCCCGCGGCCTCCAGCTCCTTCACGGCGTCGTCGACGTCCATGCCGGTCACGTCCGGGACCTCGACCATCGGCGGGCCCTTGGAGATCGTCAGCTTGACCGTGTCGCCCTCGGCGAGGGGCCTGCCCTCCCCGGGGGACTGCCTGGCGACATCGCCCTTGTCCTCGTCGGAGTGGACGCGCTTCGAGACGATCTCGGCCCTGAGCCCGGCCTCCTCCAGATCGGCGGTGGCGTCCGCCGCGGACTCGCCGACCACGTCCGGGACCTTGACCTCGCGGCCCTTGCTGACGACCAGCGCGACGGCGGAGCCCGCCTTGCGGGTGAACCCGGCCCGCGGGTCCGTGCTGATCACGGACCCCTTCTTGACGGCGTCGCTGAAGGCCTTGCTGACCATGCCGGGGGCGAGACCGGAGTTCTTCAGCTCCTTCTTCGCCGTGGCCAGCGGAATGTTCTTGACGTCCGGCACCTTCACGGTCTCCGGGCCGCGCGAGACGGTCAGCGTCACCTGGCCGTTCTGCCGGATGCGCGCACCCGCCGCCGGGTCGCTGTCCATGACCGTGCCGCGCTTGTCGGTGTCGCTGTAGGCGCGCTTGACGTCCTTCACCTCGAGCCCGGCGTCCTCAAGGCGCTGCTTCGCCTGGGCCTCGGTCTTCGCGAGCAGCGGCGGGACCTTTGTGAACTGGCCGGAGTTGATGTACCAGACGCCCGCGCCGAGGCCGAGGGCCAGCAGCACCGCGGCGACCACCACCAGCGTGCGGCGGCGCGGGTCGAAGCGGCCGCGCCCGGACCGGGCCCGCGCGGGAGGCGCGGGCGGCGGCGTCGTCAGGACACTGGTGCGGTTCAGCGGGTCCTGGCCGTCCGGCCCGCCCTGATCACCCTCGGCGGGCAGCGGAAGCTGTACGGAGCGCGCCGCGCGCGGGATGACGCTGGTGCGGTCCTCGGCGTTGTCGTGCCCCGTCGTGCGGGCCTGCGGCGGCACCGCGTCCAGCTGCTCCTCGCTGAGCGCGGACCGTGCCTCCCTGAGCCGGGAGAGGAGGGCCACCGCGTCGTACGGCCGGACGTCGGGGGTGCGGGCGGTGGCGCAGGCCACCAGCTCGTCGAGCTCGAAGGCGAGCCCGGGGACGGCCGCCGACGGGGGCGGCACGTCTTCGTTGAGGTGTTGGTAGAGCACCTGGGCGGGGGAGTCCCCGGAGTGCGGCTTGGCGCCGGTCAGCATTTCGTAGAGCACGACCCCGCACGCGTACACGTCCACGCGGGTGTCCGCCGTGCCGTGCTCGATCTGCTCGGGGGCGAGGTAGGAGACGGTCCCGAGGACGGTGCCGGTCGTGTTCGTGACGGTGTCCACCGCGCGGACGAGCCCGAAGTCGGCGACCTTGACCCGGCCGTCGTCCCCTATGAGGACGTTCTCCGGCTTCATGTCGCGGTGCACGAACCCGGCGCGGTGCGCGGCACCGAGCGCGGCGAGGACCGGCTCCAGGATGTCGAGCGCGGCCCGCGGCTGGAGCGCGCCGCGCTCGCGCAGGACGTCGCGCAGGGTGCAGCCCGCGACGTACTCCATCGCCAGATAGACGTACGAACCGTCGGTGCCCTGGTCGAAGACGCCGACCACGTTCGGATGGGAGAGGCGGGCGACCGATTTGGCCTCGCGGATGAAGCGGTCCACGAAGGAGGCGTCCGCCGCCAGCGTGGGGTGCATCACCTTGAGCGCGAGCACGCGGTCGAGGCGGGTGTCCACGGCCCGGTAGACCGTGGCCATCCCGCCGACCGCGATGCGCCCCTCGATCCGGTATCGGCTGTCGAGCAGCTGCCCGACGAGGGGGTCCTGAAGGGTCGTGTCCACGCAGGGGAGTCTACGAGCCGGCACCGACAGCCCATCCCGCCCGGGTGAATTCAGGGCGGGACTGAAGCCGAGCTGTGACAGGCGGAGCCCCCGCCCGCGCGCAGCCTCCCGTACGGCCCCTCAGAACGCGGGCCGCTCCGGATCGAGCCTGGCCATGCCCTCCGCAGGAGAAGACGCCTCCGCGAAGTGCCGCCGCGGGATCCGCCCGGCCCGGTACGCCAGGCGCCCCGCCTCGACGCCGTGCCGCATGGCCTCCGCCATCAGGACCGGCTCCTGCGCCCGCGTCACGGCCGACGCGAGCATCACACCCGCGCACCCCAGCTCCATCGCGAGCGCGGCGTCGGACGCCGTGCCCGCGCCCGCGTCCAGGATCACCGGCACGCGCGCGTGCTCCACGATCAGCTGGAAGTTGTGCGGGTTGCGGATGCCGAGCCCGGAGCCGATGGGGGAGCCGAGCGGCATGACCGCCGCGCAGCCCACGTCCTCCAGCTTCCGCGCGAGCACCGGGTCGTCGTTCGTGTACGGAAGGACCGTGAATCCGTCGTCGACCAGGGTCTCGGCGGCGTCCAACAGCTCGATCGGATCGGGCAGCAGCGTGCGCTCGTCCGCGATCACCTCCAGCTTCACCAGGTCCGTACCGAGCGCCTCGCGCGCGAGACGGGCGGTGAGGACGGCCTCGCCCGCGGTGAAACAGCCCGCCGTGTTCGGCAGGACGCGGATGCCGAGCCGGTCCAGTACGGAGAGCACCGAGCCCTGCACGCCCGGGTCGAGGCGGCGCATCGCGACCGTGGTCAGCTCCGTGCCGGACGCGATCAGGGAACGCTCCAGGACGTCGAGGCTGGGCGCCCCGCCCGTGCCCATGATCAGGCGCGAGGAGAGCGTGAGCCCGCCGAGGGCGAAGGGGTCGTCTGCCATGGCCTGATCAGCCTCCCTGGACGGCGGTGAGTACTTCGACGCGGTCGCCCGCGGCCAGTTCCGTACGGGACCACTGCGCGCGCGGGACGACGGTTTCGTTGAGGGCGGCGGCCACCCCGGAGGGCGCCGCGGTGAGGGTGGCGACGAGGGCGTCGAGCGTCGTGCCCGAGGCCACCTCTCGTACTTCTCCATTGACGGAGACGGAGAGAGAAGCGGTGAAAGGCGTACTCATGCGGGTTGCTCCGTGAAGGACTGCGCGGGGATGGGGTGCGGCGGGGCGGTGAAGCGCGCGGGCGTGAACGGGCGCGCCTCGTCGGGCAGTTCACCGGTGGTCAGGCAGTGCGCCATGACGTCGCCCGTCAGGGGCGTCAGCAGGACGCCGTTGCGGTAGTGCCCGGTGGCCAGCTGGAGGCCGGGCAGCCGCGTCGGGCCGAGCAACGGCGCGTTGTCCGGCGAGCCGGGGCGCAGACCCGCGCGGGTCTCGGTCAGCGGCAGTTCCGTGATGCCGGGTACGAGTTCGTGGGCGTCGCGCAGGAGTTCGTAGACGCCGCCCGCGGTGACCGTGGTGTCCCAGCCCAGCTCCTCGCTGGTGGCCCCGACGACGAGTTCGCCGTTCTCGCGGGGCACGAGGTAGACGTGGCTGCCGCGTACGACCGCGCGCACGGTACGGCTCAGGAACGGCGCGTACGGCTTCGGCACCCGCAGCCGCAGCACCTGCCCCTTCACCGGCCGTACGGGCGGCAGGACGTCGTCGGGGACGCCCGCGAGGCGCCCGCTGAGGCTGCCCGCCGCCAGCACCACCTGAGCCGCGTGCAGCTCCGTGCCGTCCGCGAGGACCACGCCACGGGCCCGGCCCCGTACCACCGAGAGCCGCTCGGCCCACGCGCGGTGGAAGGCCACGCCCGCCCGCTCGCAGGCCACCAGGAGCGCCGCCGCGAGCCTGCGCGGGTCGATCTGGTGGTCGCCGTCGACCCGGAGCCCGCCGCGCACACCCGGCGCGAGCATCGGCTCCAGACGACGGCACTCGCGGCCGCTCAGCCACTCCGACTCAAGACCGGAGCGGCGCTGGAGGGCGTGCAGTTCGCGCAGGTGGGCGCGGTCGTCGGAGTCGAGCGCGACGGCGAGCGTGCCGCACGCGCGATAACCGAGCCCGCCGGCATCACCGGTCTCACCGACATCACGGCCGCTCGCCTCGGCCAGCTCGGCCGCGAAGTCCGGATAGCGCCGCGCGGACGCGAGGTTGAGCCCGAGCAGCGTCTGCTCGCCGTGATGCAGCTCCGTGACGGCGGCCAGCATGCCCGCCGCGACCTGCGCGGCGCCGCCGCCGGGCTCGGGGTCCACGACGGCGACCGAGAGCCCGCGCTGCGCGGTCCGCCAGGCCGTGACCAGGCCGATGATCCCGCCCCCTACGACGAGGACGTCCGTCGGAGTCTTCGCTTCCGCCGGTGGTGTACATGGCTGCATGGGCGTCCAGCCCCTCCCTTCGCCGGCATGACCCGGATCAGGTTCGTACGGTCGGAGGCCGTCCAGCCTCCCTCTCAGCCCGGTGCGTCCGGGCTCCCGCGAGTGCTCTGCACCGGCCACCCTAGCCCGTCGCCCCGGGCGGCAGTAGCCCTACAGTGATCGGGTGAGCGAGCAGCAGAGGCAGAGCGGACGGCAGGGCGGGCAGGCGGAGCGGCAGGGCGAGCGGCACGTCGTCGTCGTCGGCGCCGGGATGGCCGGGGTACAGACCGCCGTGGCGCTGCGCGAGCAGGGTTTCGTAGGCACGGTCACCCTGATCGGCGCGGAGCCCCACCAGCCGTACGACAGACCACCGCTGTCCAAGGCGGTGCTGCTCGGCAAGGCGGAGGGCTCCGCGTTCGACATCGACTTCGAGGCGCTCGGCATCGGCCTGACCCTGGGCCGCGAGGTCGCCGGGGTGCGCCCCGCCGACCACGAGCTGGACACGGCCGACGGCCCGGTCGCGTACGACGTCCTGGTCCTCGCGACCGGCGCCGAACCGATCCGGCTGCCGGGTACCGAAGGCGTTCCCGGGGTCCATCTCCTGCGCACCCTGGACGATGCCGCGCGGCTGCGGCCGGTGCTCGCCGAGCAGCACGACATCGTGGTCGTGGGGGCGGGCTGGATCGGCGCCGAGTTCGCCACGGCCGCGCGTGAGGCGGGCTGTGCCGTCACCGTGGTCGAGGCCGCGGGCCGCCCACTGGCCGGGGCGCTCCCCGAAGCGGTCGCCGCCCCCATGGCGAGCTGGTACGCGGACTCCGGAGCCGACTTGCGTACCCACGCGCGCGTGGAGCACGTCGAGCCGGGCGCGGTGGTCCTGGCCGACGGGACCCGGCTGCCCGCCGGCGCGGTCGTCGTCGGCATCGGCGCTCGCCCCGCGACAGCCTGGCTGACCGGCTCCGGCATCGAACTCGGAGCCCACCGGGAAGTGGTGGCCGACGACCACCTGCGCGCTTCAGTGCCCGACGTCTACGCGGTCGGCGACTGCGCCTCCTTCCCTTCGGGGAGGTACGGCGAACGCCTGCTCGTCCACCACTGGGACAACGCCCTCCAGGGCCCGCGCACGGTGGCGGCGAACATCATCGGCGACACCCCCGCGGTGTACGACCCCGTGCCGTACTTCTGGTCGGAGCAGTTCGGCCGCTTCGTGCAGTACGCGGGCCATCACGCGCCGGACGACGACCTGGTGTGGCGGGGCGACCCCACCGGCGTGGCGTGGTCGGTGTGCTGGCTGCGGGAGGGTGTCCTGGTGGCGGTCCTCGCGGTGGGCCGCCCGAGGGACCTGGCCCAGGGCCGCAAACTGATCGAATCGGCCACCCGCCTGGACCCGGCCCTGGCGGCGGACCCCTCGGTCCCGCTCAAGAAGGCGGCACTGTAGGACGCCCCTGCCAGGAGCGCCCCGCAAGGGGCGCGGGGAACTCCGCGACCGGCCCACGACGACCCGCGGACCGGCCCAGGACGACCCGCGGACCGGCCCAGGACGACCCGCGGACCGGCACAGACGCCCAGGCCCCCGGCCAGAGATACCCTGGGACGGTGACCGAGATTGACGCAAAGACAGACGCTCTCGTCCCCGCCTGGCTCCACCTCCCCGACATCGCGGAAATGCTCGATGTCGAGGTCACGCGCGTGCGCCAGCTGGTCAAGGAGGGCCAGCTGATCGCCGTACGCCGTGGTGAGAACCGGACGCTCCAGGTGCCCGCCGCCTTCATCGACGGCGACAAGGTCGTCAAGGGCCTCGTCGGCACCTTGACGCTCCTGAGGGACGACGGCTTCTCCGACGAAGAGATGATCGAGTGGCTCTTCACCCCCGACCCGACCCTGCCCGGCACCCCCGCGCAGGCACTGAGCGAGAATCGCGGCACGGAGGTGAAGCGCCGCGCCCAGGCGCTCGCCGTCTGAGCAGGCGTTCGTCGTCTGACTGAAAACACCGTTCGGGGTGCGGGCCGCGTGACGCGCGGCCCGCACGCCCATCGAGACCGGGGGGACTTCTCCATGGCCGCCGACCATCCGCGCGCCCAGCTCGCCGACGCCCGGCTCTACCTGTGCGTGGACGCCCGCAAGCGCCAGGGAGACCTCCCCGAATTCCTCGACGCCGTCCTCGCGGGCGGCGTCGACATCGTGCAGCTGCGCGACAAGGGCATGGAGGCCGGCGAGGAGCTGGAACACCTCCAGGTCTTCGCCGACGCCGCCCGGCGCCACGGCAAGCTCTTCGCGGTGAACGACCGCGCGGACATCGCGCACGCCATCGGCGCCGACGTGCTGCACCTCGGCCAGGGCGACCTGCCGGTCCCCGCGGCCCGCGCCATCCTCGGCAGCGGCGACAGCGGCGGCGGCGTGTTGATCGGCCGCTCCACGCACGCCGAGTCCGAGGCCGCCGCGGCCGCCGCCCAGGAGGGCGTGGACTACTTCTGCACGGGCCCCTGCTGGCCCACGCCCACCAAGCCGGGCCGCCACGCCCCGGGCCTGGACCTGGTCCGTTACACGGCCGGGCTCGGCACGGACCGCCCCTGGTTCGCCATCGGCGGCATCGACGCGGGCAACCTCGACCAGGTGCTCGAAGCGGGCGCGCGGCGCGTGGTCGTCGTGCGGGCGATCACCGAGGCCGACGACCCGGGCGCCGCCGCCGCGGACTTCGCGAAGCGGCTGCGCACGGCCGACTGAGCCGCGGTGCGAGGGGGCTGCGAGCGATGCCGCGACGGCGGTCGAGCGGCGGTCGAGCGGTGTCCGAGCGGCGGCCGAGCAGGGTCCGAACAATGTCCGATCCGTGGACAAGAAACCGGCAAATGCGGCGAAAGCCCAAGGTCCGGTTGGGCGACCGCCGTGGCCTGGCTAACCTGCCCGTATGGCCCTAGGCACAGCTTCCACCAGGACTGACCGCGCACGCACCGTGCGCGACATGCTCGCGACCGGCAAGACGACGTACTCGTTCGAGTTCTCCGCGCCGAAGACCCCGAAGGGCGAGCGGAATCTGTGGAACGCGCTGCGCCGGGTCGAGGCGGTCGCCCCGGACTTCGTCTCGGTGACCTACGGAGCGGGCGGTTCGACGCGCACCGGCACGGTCAAGGAGACCCAGCAGATCGTCGTCGACACCACCCTCACGCCCGTCGCGCACCTGACCGCGGTCGATCACTCCGTGGCCGAGCTGCGCAACATCATCGGGCAGTACGCGGACGCCGGGATCCGGAACATGCTCGCGGTCCGCGGCGACCCGCCGGGCGACCCGCTCGGCGACTGGGTCGCGCACCCCGAAGGCCTCACCTACGCCGCCGAGCTGGTCGAGCTGATCAAGGAGTCCGGCGACTTCTGCGTGGGCGTGGCCGCCTTCCCCGCGATGCATCCGCGCTCGCCCGACTGGGAGTCGGACACCCGGCACTTCATCGACAAGTGCCGGGCCGGCGCGGACTACGCGATCACACAGATGTTCTTCGATCCGGCCGAGTACCTGCGGTTGCGCGACCGCGTCGCGGCGGCGGGCTGCGAGACGCCGATCATCCCCGAGATGATGCCGGTCACCAACGTCCGCCAGCTCGACCGGCTGCCCCAGCTCAGCAACGCCGTGGTCCCGGCCGGGCTCAAAGACAGGATCCTCGCGGTCAAAGACGATCCAGCCGCTGTACGCTCCATTGGCATCGAGTTCGCGACGGAGTTCTGCGCGCGATTGCTGGCCGAAGGCGTGCCGGGATTGCACTTCATCACGCTCAACAACTCCACGGCGACGCTGGAAATCTACGAGAATCTGGGCCTGCACCGACAGGCTTGAACGGCCGTACCCCCGTGTCCGCGGGCGGCGGCCGTAGGGGAGAGGGGCGTACGTGGGCTGGACGGTCCTCTACATCGCGTTCGGATTCGTCGCGCTGTGGCTGCTCGGCGAGGTGCTGTTGCAGTACAAGGCCAGGCTGCGCTGGCGCCTGCTGGCCTTCGTGGGCTTCCTCGGGGTCGTCGTCGGCGTGCTGATGCCGTCGGTGTGGGTCATCGGGGCCGGCGCCATCGCCTTCGCCACGGGCCAGACGTACGTGACGCTGTCGTTCCGCCGGGGCTTCTCCACCGGCTGGGCGCTCGGCGGGAAGCCGGGGCTCAGCAAGCGCCGCAAGAAGCCGTCCCGGTCCGCGGCGGGGAAGGAACCGACGCTCGAGGTCTCCGGCCTGGAGTACGAGCAGGCCCCGCCGCCGCCCTCGCACGACCCCGGGATCTACGAACCGGAGCCGCTGCCCGACGACACCGGGCAGTACGGTGTGTACACCGACACGGCGTACGCCCCGCCGACTGCTGGCGACGCCCACCAGGGCGACGGCCAGGGCTACGACACCGCGGCCTACACCGGCTACGACCAGCAGAGCTACGGCTACGACGAGACCGGGCACCAGCAGTACGCCGCGTACTCCGACCCGTACGTGGGCACGCAGACCTACGGCGCCGGGCAGGGCTACGACGCCTACGGCGACCAGCAGCAGTACGCACCGTACGGCGGCGACACCTACGGCGGGCTCGGCGAGGTGTACAACGACACCCCGCCCGGCGGCGTCTGGGTGCCGCACCAGCGCACCACCGACGAGCCCTACGGCGGTGAACTCCCGCAGGAGCAGCCGTACCCGTACCAGGACGGGCCCGCCGACGGCCAGGGGCACTCCGGTCACAACGGGCAGCAGTACCGCTACTGAGCCTCTCCGGAGGCCGTCACTGCGAGCCGCGGAACTCCGGGCCCTCGACGATCAGCCCCGCGACCAGCGCGCCCGACATACCCGCGTGGGGCAGCCCGCCGCCGGGGTGCGACCAGCCGCCGACCGCGAACAGGCCCGGCAGGCGGGTGCTGTTCGCCGGGTGCAGGAGCTTTCCGCCGGCCGCGGCGAGCGCCGGGACGGGGACCGAGCCGCCGTCGGCGCCGGTGGCCTCCGCGACGTCCGCGGGCGTGCGCACCTCGTGCCACAGGAGGCGCTCGCGCAGCCCGGGGATCACCGACTCCGCGCGGGACATGACCCGCTCCACGTCGGCCGGGCTCACCTCCAGGTGCGCGGGCACCGTCACCGTGAGCGTCACGGCCTCGTGCGCCCCGTCGGGCGTGACGTCCGGGTCATCGGGGCGCAGGACCGTGACGGTGGGGGAGGCGGGGAGTCCGGGCCGCTCTCCGAAGAGGCGGTCGAGCTCGTCGAGGCGGTCGGCCGAGTGCAGCACGGTCCGGTGCGCAGTGCCCTCGGGGCGGGCGCCCGACAGGGCCAGGAGGACCGTCAGGCGGCTGGGGAGCCCGGAGCGCGCGGGGGCGTCACCCTCCGCCCGTATGTTCACACCGGACAGCATCGCGTCCAGGGCCGTGGGGGCCACACCGGCGACCACGAAGTCCGCGTCGGCCGTCCGGCCGTCCGCTAGCTCCACGCCCGCCGCCCGGCCGTCCTTCTCGACGATCCGGACCACCGCCGCGTCGAACACGAACTCGACCCGGCGGGCCAGGCACCGCTCGTACACCGCCGTGGCCAGCGCGCGCAGACCGCCCCGCACCGACCAGGTGCCGAAGGTCTGCTCCATGTACGGCAGGACGGCCGCGCTCGCCGGGGCCGTCCGGGGGTCGAGGCCCTGCGCGAGGGCGAACTGCTCCAGGAGCGCGAGCAGCCGGGCGTCGCCGCCCAGCTCCAGCCCGCCGATCTCACTGAGCGTGGCGGCCCGGCGCTCGCGGCGCAGCAGGCGCTTGTGGGGCACCGCGGGGTACGGCTCGCGGGCGCCGAGCACCTGCCAGTTCGGATACAGGGGCTCTTCCAGGAGCGGGCGGCGGGTGCGGTCCCACGTCTCCCGCGCGCGGTTCATGAACGCCGCCCAGCGAGCGCCCGCGCCGCTGCCGAGCGCCGCGTCCAGGGCCTCGCCGACGCCCGCGCGCGAGGCGTTCGGCAGGTCGGTCGTGGTGCCGTCGGCGAAGACATGGCGCACGGCGGGCTCCACCTGGGAGAGCTGGACGCACTGCTCCAGGGACTCCTTGCCGGTCTTGACGAACACGTCCCGGTAGACCGCGGGGAGCTGGAGCAGGCTAGGGCCGGTGTCGAAGACGAAGCCGTCCCGCTCGACCACGCCGAGCGAACCGCCGTACGTCCGCCCGCGTTCGTACACCACCACCCGGTGGCCCGCGACGGCCAGCCGGGCGGCGGCCGTCATGGCGCCCATCCCGGCGCCGATCACCACAATCCGTGCCATGCCAGGGACTTTATCGGCCACCACTGACAGTCACGCCGCGGCCCCGTGCACACCGGCTCTCAGGGCGGCGGCGGCCCCGTCCGGGCCGCGAGCCGCCTCTCCTCGCGCCGCTGCGCCCTGCGCCGCAGGAACCGCCGGATGCGCGAGACGAGGAAGACCAGCACGAACAGGCCGAGCAGCAGGAGCACCGCCGCGATGATCGCGGCGGCCTCCGGATAGAACATCGCGAAGGAGATGAGCCCGCCGACACCGAGGTCCTCGGCCGTGCTCATCACGACGTTGCTGAACGGTTCGGGCGAGGTGTTGACCGCCATCCGCGTCCCGGCCTTCACCGCGTGGCTCGCCAGCGCCGTCGATCCGCCGACGGCCCCCGCGGCGAGGTCCGACAGGGAACCGCTCTGCCCCGCGAGGAGCGCCCCCACCACGGCCCCGGACACCGGCCGGATCACGGTGTGCACCGAGTCCCAGACCGAGTCGACGTACGGGATCTTGTCGGCGACGGCCTCACAGACGAAGAGCACACCGGCGGCGATCAGCACGTCCGGCCGCTGAAGCGCCTCAGGGACCTCGTCACTGATCCCGGTCGCGCCGAAGACGCCGAGCAGCAGGACAACGGCGTACGCGTTGATCCCGCTCGCCCAGCCGCTGGTGAACACCAGGGGGAGTACGGACACGGACGTGATCGTAACCAGTCCGGGGCCAGGCGGCCTGGGGTCCCGTGCGCATGCGTGAGTACTTGTACCTAGACGCTGAGATGAGTACGCGCGCGGATGGGCCTCCACCTGCGGAGACGGAAGAGTGTGGGGCACGGAGAAGGGCACGGTGCCGGTACCGCCGACACGGGGCGGCGGAACGGCGCCGGGCCCTTGGCCGCTCCTTCCGCCGTGAGGCGGGAGCGAGGTACGGGGGTGACTCGGGGGAGACCATACGGGGGGCCGAACGGGGGTTCGGGGGGACACGAGGAAAGCGCCGGTCCGGTGCCGCCTGAGAGACAGGGGGCACCGGACCGGCGCTGTCGTACACGCTCTCGTACGAGCTGCCGGGCCGCTACGCGCGCGTGCCGCTGACCCGGCCCTGCAACAGCCGCGACAGCGCCGCGTGCACATCGTCGAGGGAGCGCTCCGGCTGGAAGGCCTGCCAGTCGAGGGCCGCCACCAGCACCATGCCGACGAGCGCGGCGGCCGTCAGCGGGATGTCGATCTCGTCGGCCAGCTCGCCGTTCTCGACGCCGCCGCGCAGCACGTCCTCGACCACGGCGACGGCCTGCTGCCTGACGACCAGGAGCGTGGACTGCCAGGCCCGGTTGGTGCGCCACAGCTCGGCCACGTACAGCTGGGTGAAGGCGGGGTAGCGGTTGATGAAGACGAGACCGGCCCTGATCATCGCGTCGAGGGCGTCGACCTTGCTGCCGCCGCTCTTGTCCGTCTGCTCGGCCGCCTCCTTCAGGGAGGCGGTCAACAGGCCGACGCCGTGCCGCAGCAGCTCTTCGAAGAGGACCGATTTGCTCGCGAAGTTGTAGTAGACGGTGCCCTTCGCGACCCCGGCCCGCTCGGCGATCTCGTCAACCGTCGTGGCGGAGAAACCCTGCTCCGCGATGAGGGTGACGGCCGCCTCGTAGAGCTTCTGCCGGGTGGCCTCGCGGCGGGTGCTGCCTGCACTGCTGTCCATGGTCCTGATTCTCACAGGTCTCGCCGGGCTCCCCGGCAGTGCCGCACTCACAGGCTCAGCTCCGGGTGCAGTCGGTCCATGGTCCACACCTGCTTGCGGTGCGCGGAGAGCGCGGTGAGCGCGAGGGCGCCCAGCGTGAACGCCGTCAGGACCGCGCACGCCTGCCAGACGGGGCCGAGGCCGCCGCCCGTGATCAGCCTACGGAGAGCGTCGACCACGTGGCTCATCGGCAGGAAGGGGTGGATCGCGCCGAAGAAGCCGGGGCTCGTCTGTACGGGGTAGGTGCCGCCCGCCGACGTCAGCTGGAGCATGAGCGCGGCGAGGACGAGGATCCGCCCGGCCGCTCCGAAGCGGGCGTTGAGCCACTGCACGATGGCCGCGAAGCACGCCGTGACCAGGCAGAGGAAGCCGATGGTGCCGGCCGCCCTGGCCATCTGGAGGCCGAGGCCCCAGTGCAGCACGGACATGAGGGCCGCCGTCTGGAGTACGCCGAGGGCCGCCACCGGCAGCCAGCCGGCCAGCGCGATGCGCCACGCGGAGGCGCCCGCGGCGAGCGCGCGCCGGTTGAGCGGTTGGATCAGCATGTACGCCACCATCGCGCCGACCCAGAGGGACAGCGGGATGAAGTAGGGCGCGAAGCCCGTGCCGTAGTTGGGCGCATTGTGCATCGACCGCGAGGCGAGCTGTACGGGGTCGGCCATGACGTCGGTGCGCTCGTCACGGTCCTTCTTGCCGTAGTCGGGGATCTTCTTGACGCCGTCGTGCAGCCCGCCGGACAGCTTCGCCGAGCCGTCGGCCAGCTTGAACAGACCGCTCTTGAGGTCGCTCGCGCCCGTCTCCAGCTTGCCGATGCCCGCGTCGAGGTCCTTCGCCCCGGTCTTGGCGTCGCCGAGGCCCGTGTGCAGCTTCCTGGCGCCGTCGGCCACCTTGCCCGCGCCCTTGTCGAGGTCGTTGATCTGGGTGACGGCCTTCTCCAGGTCCTCGTCGAGGTGCGGGGCACGGTCGGCGAGCGCCTGCGACTTCTTCTGGAGCGCGGCCAGGTGCTTGTCGAGCTTCTCGGCGTCGCTGCGCTGGTCCTTGATCACCGTGTTCATGTCGTCGGCGATGGTCGACACGTTCTCGGCGGCCTTCTTGACCTTCTTGAACTCGGCGCAGCCGGGGTCGGGCACCGGAGCCGTCTCGCAGTGCTTCGTGTAGAAGCCGCCGATGATCCTGGAGCCCTCCTTGGCCCCCCTGGCGGCCCCGGGGGCGTGCTTGACCCAGTCGTCGAGGTTGCGGCGCATCGCCTTGGAGGAGTCGGCGACCAACTGGGCCGTGTCACCGATCGTCTTGCCGTTGTCCTTCAGGAAGGGCCGCCCCTTGTCGGCGGTGCCGTTGACCTTTCCGGCGAGCTTGTGCGTACCGTCCGCGACCCGCCTCGAACCGCTCTTGATGTCACCCGCGCCCTTGTGGAGCTTCTTGATGCCCGCGGCCAGGTCACCGCTGCCCTTCTTGGCGTTCCCCAGGCCGTTCACGAGGTCCTTGGACCCCTTCTTCGCCTTGCCGATGCCGCCGTCGAGCTTGTCGGCGCCCTCGGCGGCCTTCTGGGTCTCGTCGTGGATGTCGGAGAACGAGATGAAGATCTTGTCGAGGAAGGAGCGCGAGGCCTTGGTGGACGCCGCCCTGCGCACCTCGGAGAAGACCGTCCGCGAGATCTGCCCGACGATGTAGTTGTTGGCGTCGTTCGTACGCACCCGCAGAGCGCCCGTCTCCGGAGAGTCCCCCGAACTCGACGCGATGCGCTTGCTGAAGTCCGACGGCATCGTCAGCGACAGGTAGTACGTCCCGTCCTCGACGCCCTCGCGGGCCTCGGCGTCCGTCACCTCGTGCCACTCGAAGGTCTTGCTGTCACGCAGCCGCTCGACGATGGAGTCGCCCGCCTCCAGCTTCTTGCCCTGCGCGGTGGCGCCGTCGTCCTCGTTGACCAGCGCCACGGGGATGCGGTCGAGACGGCCGTACGGATCCCAGAAGGAGCACAGGTACAACGCGCCGTACAGCAGGGGCAGCAGCAGGAGCGCGACCAGCGCGAGGCGCGGCAGCTTCCCCCTGCCGAAGCGCCTCAGCTCAAGCGCGGCCAGCTTCGGGGAGCGCATCCGCCGTCTCCTTGTCGTCGTCGGTGCCGTGCCGTTCCGGCTCGGTGGCGCTGTCCGTCTCCTGGGCGCGGGTGCGCACCACGACCGCGCCCTCGGGCGCCTCGCTGCACACCGCCACGACGGTCGTCCCGTTCTCGGTGATGGACTTCAACAGGTCCCAGGCCTCGGCCCGTTCGGCGTCCGAGAGCTTGAGGTCGGTGTCGTCGACGCCGAGTACGCGCGGCCGGCCGATCAACGCGAGGGCTATGGACAGGCGCAGGGCTTCGAGCCGCTCCAGATCGCGTACGGACGTCCGCCGCCCCTTGGGCAGCGACTCCATGTCGAGGCCCGCGGCGGTCAGCGCGGTGTCGACGCGCAGCCGCGTCTCGTTCCTGCGCTCGGCGCGCGGGCGCAGAAGCCCCCGCAACGGGCCGCCGAACCGCCGCTCCAGGAGCGCCCGTTCGTGCAGGTGCTCGGCGACGGTCAGGGCCGGGTCGAGGTCGGTGACGCCGGGCACCGGCCCGAGCCCGCTGATCCGGCGCACCGCGGCCAGTTGCTTGGGCAGCCGGAAGCGCCCCACGCGCGCGTGCCCCTCGGTGGCGCGCATACGTCCCGTGAGAGCGAGCAGGAGACACGTACGGCCCGAGCCCGAGGGGCCCTCCAGCGCGATCAGTGACCCGGGCTGCGCGTCGATGTCGATGCCGCGGAACGCCCAGCCGCGCGGCCCTTCGAGGCCGAGGCCCTCGGCGGTGACGGCGGCCGCGTGCACGCCGTCGGTCGGATCGTCCACAGTCCCCCCAGACCCTTCTTTTGAACTGACTGGTCAGTACAAAAGTAAGCCTGCACCCCCGCCCGGGGCAAAGGAGCAGGTCAAGGCCGATTGTCAGTGGGGTACTCCACGATGGGCACATACGGCCACCGCGCCGTCACAGACGACAGGAGGTTCGTCATGGCCAGCACTTCCGCAGCAGCCGCACACCGGCACCGCGCCGTGCGCCCCGCGCCCTCACTGACCGGCCCGGCGAGCGATGTCCACCCCGTCCTGCGCCGCGCGACCGCCCCGCCCGCCGCCCTCGAACTGCTCGCCCAGGCCCGCGCCGGAATCGACGAGGCCGCCCGCCTGGACACTCCGAACGAGCGCTACGCCACCGCCCACCTCGCCGCCCTGCGCACCGCCGCCGCCGTGCTGGCCGCGCGCGGCCGCCCCGAGACGAGCCCGCGCCGCAGGCAGCGCATCCGCAGCGCCTGGGAAGTCCTCCCCGAGATAGCCCCCGAACTGACCGAATGGAGCGCCCTGTTCGCCTCCGGCGCCGCCCGCCGGGCCCGCGCGGAGGCGGGCATCCAGGGCGCCGCCACCGCCCGCGACGCCGACGACCTGCTCCGTGACGTGGCGATGTTCCTGCGCCTGGTCGAGCGGATGCTGGTGCTCCAGCCCGTTCTGCCCCAGGCGAGGCAGGAGCGGCCGGACCGCGGAGAGGAGCGGCCGGACGCGGGCTGACCGGCGCGTGCGCCCGCGGGACGGGTGACCGGGGCACCGCACGGCAGGCAATAAGGTGGGGTTGATCGCAACCCCACGCGCCGAGGAGTCAACTGCCGTGTCGGACCCGATGCGCCCGCCCGTCTCCCACCACCGCCCTCACGCGGCGTCGGTGCGCTCCGACCCCTCCCGCCCCCGTGCGTCTCTGCGTACCGCCGTGGTCTGGGACGTCCTGAAGGACGCCCTCGACCGCCGCGCGGAGGTCACCGCCCGGGAGTCGCGCACCGCACTCGACGTGCTCGACACCGGAGGCGGCAGCGGCAACTTCGCGGTGCCCGTCGCCGGACTGGGCCACCGGGTCACGGTCGTTGACCCCAGCCCGAACGCCCTGTTCGCACTGGAGCGCAGGGCCGCCGAGGCCGGCGTCGCCGAGCGGGTGCGCGGAGTCCAGGGCGATGTGCTCGGCCTCTTCGACGTGGTCGAGCGCGGCGGCTTCGACGCCGTTCTGTGCCACGGCGTCCTGGAGTACGTGGACGACCCCGCCGAAGGCGTCCGCCTGGCCGTCGACGCGCTGCGGCCCTCCGGAGTGCTCAGCCTGCTCGGCGCGGGCCTCGGCGGAGCCGTGCTGGCGCGCGCCCTCGCCGGGCACTTCAAGGAGGCCCAGGCGGCGCTCACCGACCCGGCGGGCCGCTGGGGCGCGGGCGACCCCGTGCCGCGCCGCTTCACCGCCGAGCAGCTCACCGAGCTGGTGGAGGCCGCGGGCGTGCGCGTGGACGCGGTGCACGGCGTGCGGGTCTTCGCCGACCTGGTCCCCGGCGTCCTGGTGGACACCGAGCCGGGCGCCATGGAGGCCCTCCTCCAGCTGGAGGCCGCCGCCGCCGAGCTGCCCGCCTTCCACTCGGTGGCCACCCAGCTGCACGTACTCGGTGAGGCGCGCGGTACCACCGAGGCCTGAGATGCGGCCGGGGCTGCCCTGCTGATCAGCGACGCAGCCGCAGATGGAGTACGCCACAGGCCCCCCGAACGGGCTACAGGCGCCGTATGATCGAGGGACACCGTCCTGCATGACGGTTCGGCCACTGGGGAATGCACGCTTCAGTGAGCCGGAGCGATGTGAAGGTCCGGTTTGGCGAAGTTGGCGCAGAGGGGCGGGTTTCACGGGGGCGATTCCCTGCCTATCCTGAAGGGGACCCCCGGTCGCCCCCGGCGACTGCACGATGAGGAGGACTCCGTGCCGCTCTCGGAGCACGAGCAGCGCATGCTCGAGCAGATGGAGCGAGCGCTGTACGCCGAAGATCCCAAGTTCGCGACAGCGCTTGAGGGAAGCGGGCTGCGTACGTACACCCGGAAGCGGGTCTACCAAGCGGTCGTCGGCTTCCTGGTGGGTATCGCCCTTCTCATGGCCGGAATGGTCGCCCAGCAGATCTGGATCAGCGTGGTGGGATTCCTCGTCATGCTGGGCTGCGCGGTGCTCGCCGTCACCGGTTGGCGCAAGGCGCCGAAGCCGGGTGAACAGCCCTCGGGCGCGGCCGCGGCGCAGGGCGGGCCCCAGGCCCGTCGGCAGACGCGACAGCGCCGTTCCGTCATGGACCGCATCGAGCAGCGGTGGCAGCGCCGCCGCGACGAACAGCAGGGTGGTCAGTGAGTTCGGCCCCGCAAGGCTGACCCAACAGATGTGAGCGTGTGTGAGGGGTGACCGCCGGCTCGGCGGTCACCCCTCACGTGTGTCTCGGCGGCGGGGGCCCACAGGGGGACCCCCGCACCTCATCCCTCCTGCTGCGAAGCCCTTCGCGGCAGCCTCCGCGTCAGTGCCGTCCACCGCTTCGCGACCCGCTCGCTCCAGCGTGCGCTGAACGCCGTCCAGCGGTCCGAGACCGCCCACACCACCCGTGCGGCCGAACGCGGCGCGAGTGCCGCCCGCAGCCGGGCGGAACGGGTCGACGAGGCGTGCAGCCCCTCCCGTACGCGCCGTACGTCATCGGAGAGCCCCGCCACGGGAAGCCGCGGGTCCGGAGCGTAGAGCACCTGTTCCACCGAGGTCGCCACCCGGTGGACCGCCTCAGCGGGCCCCGCGGGCAGCTGCCCGATGCGGACGATCCGCGCGGCGGCCTTCCGGGGCGTCTGTGACTCGTCCGGCTCAATGCCGTGGTCCCAGGCCGTATCCGTCACCTCCCGCCAGGCCGCGAGGGTCCGCGCGGCGGTGTCCGAGGGCGTACGGCCGCCGGAACCCAGTCGCGCCGTCCGGACGCGGGTCCGCCACAGCAGGGGCAGCAGCGGAACCGTGATGACGAGCAGCGCCGCCAGGGCCACCAGGACGATCGTCCCGACGGGCGGTCCGTCGCCGCCCGAACCGGCCGCGATCTGCGGGGCGGCGCTCTCGCAGCCGCCCTGCTTCCTCATGTCGGGCGGGCAGCTGTCGGACGCCGAGGGCGCCGTGGACGGCTCCGCCGCGCGGGACGGCGCGGGGCTGTCCGGGTCGCTCGCGTCATCGGAGGGGACGTCCGAGCGGGTGTACTCGGGCACCGAACCGCGGCTCGGGGTCGGTTCGAAACGGGTCCAGCCCACCCCCTCGAAGTACAGCTCGGGCCAGGCGTGGGCGTCGCGCAGCCCGACCGACATGGAGCCGTCGGCCCGCGCGGAGCCCGGCGTGAAGCCCACCGCGACACGCGCCGGTATGCCCAGCGTGCGCGCCATGGAGGCCATCGCGAAGGAGAAGTGGACGCAGAAGCCCTCCTTCTGCTTCAGGAACTTCTCGATCGCGGCAGGACCACTGCCCGCCCGCACCTGCGTGTTGTACGTGAAGCCGCCGTCCGAGGCGAAGTAGTCCTGGAGCTTGACCGCCTGCTCGTACGGGTTCGAGGCGCCCTTGGTGACCTGGCGCGCGGTGTCCGCGACCATTCCCGGCAGGGAGTCCGGCACCTTCGTGAACTCGCGCCGCAGGTCCGAGGGGGGCGAGGACGCGTTCGCCAGCTGCTCGGCCGTGGGCTCCACGACCAGGCTCCTGACCTGGTACTCGGCGCCGCGCGTGGTCTGCCCCCGGTCACCGACGAGCGCGCGGCCCACCGGCTCGTACCGCCAGCGGCCGTCGATCTCGACCTGGCTGGCGGGGAAGGGCATGGGCAGCCAGTTCTGCGCGTAGCCGTCGGCGGCCGAGATGGTCGTCCGGACCTCGGTCCTGCGGACCTCGGGGAACAGCCCCCGGGGGTCCGGCAGGGGGGACGGCACGTCCTCGATGCGCCGGACGGTGGTCTTCCACGTGGTGCCGTCGAACTGGTCGAGCGAGACGATCCGCAGGTACAGCTCGTCGGTGCGCTCGGCGTTCGTGCGGTACGAGAGGACCTCGCGGTCCTCCGGCTGGTTCAGACTGTCCTGGAGCGCGACCAGGGGGTTCACGGCGGAGATCGTCCCGCCGCCGCCCGAGCCGCTTCCACCAGGGCCGCCGGAGCCGCCCAGGAGGCCGCCGTCCAGAGCCGGCAGCGCGAGCGGCACCACGAGGGCGATGCCCAGGGCGAGGGCGCCGATGCGCCGCCCCGTGCGGACCGGGGCGATCGCTCCGGTGTTGCTCTCCAGGCCTCCGGAGACCCGCCCCGGAGCGCGCGCCGCGCCGCCGAACACCCGGCCCCACGCGGAGATCCGGTCCCGCCCCTCCGCGAGGAGCAGCAGCAGATACCCGGCGGCGGCGAGCAGGAACCACAGCCATCCGGCGCCGTCACCGGAGAGCCCCGCCGCGACCGAGTACAGCGCGAGCAGCGGCAGCCCCGCGGGCGCCGCCGTACGGAACGTCACCGCCAGCGCGTCCACCGCGAGGCCGATCACCAGGACCCCGCCGACCAGCATCAGCCTGATGCCGTCGCTGAGCGGCGCCGGGATCGCGTACCGCCCGACGTCGTCGCCGCCCGCTTCGAGGAGCATGCCGAAGCGACGGAACACCTCGGGTCCCGGCAGGATCCCCGCGACGGCCTGCTCGCGGGCGAAGACCAGGGTGAGCAGCAGCAGCGACACCAGCGCCTGCACCGCCACCGTGAGCACCCTGGCCAGCGGCACCCGCCGGGCCAGCGCGCCCGCCCCGCTCTGCACCGCCAGCAGGATCACCGCCTGGAGGAACCACGTCGCCGGATCGACCAGCGGCAGCAGCGCGCCCGAGGCCATCAGCGTCGCCGCGGTGGCACACAGCGCGAGCCGCGCGCGTCCACTCATGACCGTCCCCCCACTGTCGTACGCGTCCGCATGTGCGGCCCCCGGCCCTCGTGCCCAGCCCCGGTCGTCATGCCCAGCCCCCGGTCGTCGTCCCCGCGGCGGGCGCGGGGCCCGCGCTCGTGCGCGCGTGGTCGGCCTGGCGCCACAGCTCCGTCAGGCTCGCCCCCGGGAGCACGGGGAGGGCGGTCCAGCCCGCCTCGCGCAGCATCCGCACCCGCGCGTCACCGGCGCCGGACGGCACACCGCCGGGCCCCAGCGCCCAGGCCGCGCTGTCCAGGACGAAGGCGACCGCGGAGCCGCTGCGCTGGCGCATCTTGGCGGCCACCGCCGCCTGCGCCTCGTCGAGGTCGCCGAGGAAGGCGACGAGGAGGCCTTCGTTGCCACCGCGCAGCACGTCGTACGCGCGAGAGAGCCCCGCCTCGGCGGAGTGGTCGATCACCGCGAGGGTGTCCATCATCAGCCCGGCCGCGTCCGCCGACTCCTGGCTCGCGCCCGCGAAGCCGTCGGAGCCCTCGCCCGGCACGGAGGTGCCGGTGTCGGTCAACAGTCTTACCGAGAAGCCCCGTTCGAGCATGTGCACCAGCGTGGACGCGGCGCCCGACACCGCCCACTCGAACGCCGAGTCGGGGCCCGCGCCCCGGAAGCCGGCGCCCCGGGTGTCCAGGAGCACCGTGCAGCGGGCCCGCTGCGGCTGCTCCTCGCGGCGCACCATCAGCTCGCCGTAGCGCGCGGTGGAGCGCCAGTGCACCCGGCGCAGATCGTCGCCGTGGCGGTACCCGCGCGGGATGACGTCGTCCTCACCGGCGAGCGCGAGGGAGCGGTTGCGCCCGTCGCCGTACCCTTTGGCCTCGCCCGTGAGCCGCACCGGCGGCAGCGACTCCACGCGCGGGATGACCGTCAGGGTGTCGTACGTCGAGAAGGAGCGGGTCAGTTCGCACATCCCGAAGGGGTCCGCGAGGCGCAGTTGCAGCGGACCCAGCGGGTAGCGGCCGCGCAGGTCGGAGCGGACGCGGTAGGACACCTCGCGGCGCCCGCCCGCCTCGACGCGGTCGAGCACGAAGCGGGGCCGGGGCCCGAGGACGTACGGCACCCGGTCCTGGAGCATCAGCAGGCCCGTGGGCAGCCGCGAGACGTTGTCCATGCGCAGGTGCACGCGGGCCTCCGAACCGGCCGGCACGCGCGAGGGGGAGAGCCTGCGGCTGCCCGCGACGCGGTAGCGGGTTCGGAAGAGGACGGCGGCGCAGACCAGCGGCAGCACGGCGAGCAGCAGCCCGACGCGCAGCAGGTCACTCTGGCCGAGGACGTAGGCACAGACGGCGGCGGCGACGCCGGCCGCGAGGAAGGAACGCCCGCGGGTGGTCAGGCCCGCGAGAGCCGTGCGCACCCCGCCCCTGCCGTCCTCGGCGGGGCCCGCCGGCCTCCCCCCGGCTGCCATCACAGCCTCCGCGTGCCGGGCGGCTGCTGGTCGAAGAAGCCGCCGCCCGGCTGGGCGGCGGCGGGGACCGGGGTGTGGTGGAGGATTTCGAGGACGACCGATTCGGCCGTACGCCTGTTCAGCTGGGCCTGTGCGGTGGGCAGCAGGCGGTGCGCGAGGACCGCTACGGCCAGGGCCTGCACGTCGTCCGGGAGGGCGAACTCCCGGCCGCTGAGCGCCGCGGAGGCCTTGGCGGCGCGCAGCAGATGCAGCGTCGCGCGCGGGGAGGCCCCGAGTCTGAGGTCCGGGTGGTTGCGCGTCGCGGCGACGAGGTCGACCGCGTACCGCCGCACGCTCTCGGCGACGTGGACCGTGCGGACCGCGTCGATGAGCTTCACGATGTCGTGCGCGTGCGCCACCGGCTGGAGGTCGTCCAGGGGCGAGACACCGCCGTGCACGTCGAGCATCTGCAACTCGGCCTCAGGGCCCGGATAGCCGATCGAGACGCGCGCCATGAAACGGTCGCGCTGCGCCTCGGGCAGGGGATAGGTCCCCTCCATCTCCACGGGGTTCTGCGTGGCCACCACCATGAACGGGCTGGGCAGTTCGTACGTCTGCCCGTCGATGGTGACCTGACGCTCCTCCATGGACTCCAGGAGCGCGGACTGCGTCTTCGGAGAGGCGCGGTTGATCTCGTCGCCGATCACGATCTGCGCGAAGATCGCGCCAGGCTTGAACTCGAAGTCCCTGCGCTGCTGGTCGAAGATGGACACACCGGTGATGTCCGAGGGCAGCAGGTCGGGCGTGAACTGGATCCGGCGCACCGAGCAGTCGATGGACCGTGCGAGCGCCTTGGCGAGCATGGTCTTGCCCACGCCCGGCACATCCTCGATGAGCAGGTGCCCCTCGGCGAGGAGCACGGTCAGCGAGAGCCGTACGACCTCCGGCTTGCCCTCGATCACACCCTCCACCGACCTGCGGACACGCTCCGCTGTCGTGGTCAGATCTGTGAGGCTCGCTCGATCGTCATACGTCGTCACCCGGCCCTCCTCGGCCCTTACCCAAGCTCGCGAAGGAGCAGGGATACCCCAATTCCGGGCCGCTCATCGTGTGCGCGGCCCGGGCCACCCCGAATTCACCGACACCACGCGTGATGGTTCCGCGTGGTGTCACCCCCGCATTGTTGTTGGGCATGACGGGTCGTGTCACTCGCCTGTGGATAACTGGCGGCGATTTGTAGGGCCTTACGACCTTTTGTTAGTCACGCAGGGTCGATCTCCCGCAGCAGACCCGTCTTCACGTCGAACACGAATCCGCGGATGTCGTCCGTGTGCAGCAGGAACGGCGAGGTCCGCACGCGCTGTATCGACTGACGTACGTCCTGCTCGACGTCGCGGAAGGACTCCACCGCCCACGTCGGCCGCTGCCCGACCTCGTTCTCCAGGTCCTGCCGGAACTCCTCGGTGAGGGACTCCAGGCCGCAACCGGTGTGGTGGATGAGGACCACGCTGCGGGTGCCGAGCGCGCGCTGGCTGATGGTCAGGGAGCGGATCACGTCGTCGGTGACCACGCCGCCCGCGTTGCGGATGGTGTGGCAGTCGCCCAGGTTCAGACCGAGCGCGCCGTGCAGGTCGAGACGGGCGTCCATACAGGCCACGATGGCGACGCGCCCCACGGGGCGGGCGTCCATGCCCGGATCGGTGAAGCCGGCGGCGTACCGCTCGTTCGCTGCGACCAGGCGGTCGGTGACCGTGCCGACGGCTATGTCGCCGATCGGCTCTGCGGGGCTGTGGCCCGAGGGGGATGCGGAAGTCGACATGGGGAAGACGTTAGTGGTCATTGATCGACTCGGCCCGCTGTGGGAGGGGACAAAGAACGTCAAAGACTCTTGTTGTGAGGTAAACCACAGGGCTGCGGAGGGCGCGGCCGAATGGGTGACTTCGCCCGATTCACGACTCCGTTCCCGACCCGTCCGCGACGCGCAGGCCGGTTGATTGACCGGGCGACACCGTGGACTAAAGTGACGCGAAGCGGGAGACGTGACCTGCTCCCCACTGGACCGCACATCCCGGAGATTCCCTGAATCCCCACGTGCGCGGCGCGTACGTACGGCTCGGCCTCCTCCCGCTCCCGGTCGGCTGACGCCACTTCCCCGGCGCCGGCAGGCCATTCCCCTTCCCGGAGCGGGCGGGGACCCGGCAGTGCGTACGAACGCCGCGCCGGACCTGAGAGGGCCCCTTGACCGACAACAGCCGACACGTCCCGGTGATGCTCCAGCGGTGCCTGGACATGTTGGCCCCCGCTCTCGCCGAGCCCGGCGCGGTCGTCGTCGACTGCACCCTCGGCCTCGGCGGCCACAGCGAGGCCCTCCTGGCGACCTTCCCCGCGGCCCGCCTCATCGCCCTGGACCGCGACAAGGAAGCGCTGCGCCTGTCCGGCGAGCGACTCGCTCCCTACGGCGACCGGGCCACCCTGGTGCACGCCGTCTACGACGAACTCCCCGAGGTCCTCGACCGCCTGGACGTCCCGCGCGTCCAGGGCGTCCTGTTCGACCTCGGCGTCTCCTCCATGCAGCTCGACGAGGCCGACCGCGGCTTCGCGTACGCCCAGGACGCGCCCCTGGACATGCGCATGGACCAGACGACCGGCATCAGCGCCGCCGAGGTCCTCAACACGTACGCGCCCGGCGAACTGGTGCGGATCCTGCGCCAGTACGGCGAGGAGAAGCAGGCCAAGCGCATCGTGAGCGCCGTCGTGCGCGAGCGCGAGAAGGAGCCGTTCAGCAACAGCGCGCGGCTCGTCGAACTCATCCGCGACTCCCTGCCGCAGGCCGCCAAGCGCACCGGCGGCAACCCCGCCAAGCGCACCTTCCAGGCCCTGCGCATCGAGGTCAACGGCGAACTGAGCGTCCTGGAGCGGGCGATCCCGGCCGCGGTGAAGGCGCTCGCAGTCGGTGGCCGGATCGCCGTCCTGTCGTATCACTCGCTCGAAGACCGCCTGGTCAAGCAGGTGTTCGCGGCAGGCGCCACCAACACCGCGCCGCCCGGCCTGCCCATCGTCCCCGAGCGCTACCAGCCGCGCCTCAAGCTCCTGACCCGCGGCGCCGAACTGCCCACGGAGGAAGAGGTCGCCGAGAACCGCAGGGCGGCCCCGGCGCGACTGCGGGGCGCCCAGCGTGTCCGGGAGGACGTCGGCTGAGGCCGGGCCCCCGGAACACCGAGAGGCCCGTGAGCTTACGTCCGCCGAGCTGAGTCCGCGAGGAGGCTCCATGAGCAAGAAGCCCGAGCTGCGGGGGAGGGCCGCCCGCCTCGCGCGACTGCTTCCGCAGGGCCCCAACCAGGCCGCGCGCACGCCCTTCGTCCTCCTGGTGGTCCTGCTCCTCGGCGGCGGACTGATCACGCTGCTCATCCTGAACTCCTCCCTCAACGAAGGCTCGTTCCAGGTGAGCGAGCTGAAGAAGGAGACGAAGGACCTCACCGAGGAGGAGCAGCAGCTCCAGCGCGACGTGGACAGCTACTCGGCCCCCGACGCCCTCAAGCGGCGCGCCGACGAACTCGGCATGGTCCCCGGCGGCGATCCCGCCTTCCTGAACCCCGACGGGAGCGTGCGCGGCGTGCCCGGCGCCGCTCCCGCCCGCCCCTCGGCGCTGCGCCCGTCCGCGCCGCGCCCCCAAGAGGTGGCGTCTCCCGCGGCCTCCGTCCCGATCCCGGTCCGGTCCCCGGCCGAGGCCTCCGCCCAGGCTTCCCTCCCGGCGCAGGCCTCCGCCCCGGCCCGGCCCTCCGTCCAGGCCTCCCTCTCGGCCCGGCCCTCCGCCCCGGCGCCCACCGCCGCGCGCACCGCGGCCCCCCAGCCCACGAACCCCGAGCCCACGAACCCCGGCCCCACGACGACCTCCGGCAGGTGACGTTAAGTGTCCGACAGGGAACCCCCGCGGCGCCGGGTGCCAGGGCCCGCGAGGCCCGCGCGCCCCGGCGCGCCCCGCCGCCCGGCAGCCGCGGGACGCCGCCCCGCCACCCGTCGCCCCGCCGCGAAGGCCAAGCCCCGCACCATCCGCCTGGGCAGCCCCCGCCCGCGCCTTCGCATGGTCAGTCTGGGCCTGACGCTGGTGATGCTGGCCTTCGTCGTGCGGCTGCTCCAGGTGCAGGCGGTGGACGCGGACGTGTACGCGGCCAAGGCCGAGAAGAACCGCTACTTCACGCACACCCTGGCCGCCGAGCGCGGGCGCATCACCGACCGCGGCGGCGTCGAACTGGCCGCCAGTGTGGACGCGTACGACATCACGGCGGACCCCACGCTGTTCACGCCGAAGGAGGCGAGGACCAAGGACGCCCCCGAGCAGGCGGCGGCGCTCCTGGCCCCCATCCTCGACAAGGACGTCGCCGAGCTGACCAAGAAGCTCAAGAAGCCGAACACGCGCTACGTCCTGCTCGCGCGCCGCCAGACCCCCCAGGTGTGGAAGCAGATCAAAGACTTGCGCGGCGCGCTCGCCGAGAAGGCGAGCGTCGACCCCGGCTCCCCGAACGTCCTGGCCGGCGTCCTCGCGGACCCGAGCAGCAAGCGGGTCTACCCGAACCACGATCTGGCCGCCGGGATACTGGGCTGGGTCAACGCCGACGGCGAGGGCGGCGGCGGCCTCGAACGGCAGCTCGACAAGCAGCTGGCGGGCGAGGACGGCAAGATCCGCTACGCCCAGTCCGGCGGCCGTCAGGTACCGACCGCGGGCTCCACGGAGACGCCCGCCGTGCCCGGCTCCGACGTCGAACTCACCATCGACCGCGACATCCAGTGGGCCGCGCAGAACGCCATCACCGAGCAGGTCAGGAAGTCCAAGGCCGACCGCGGCTACGTGATAGTGCAGGACACCAGGACCGGCGAGGTCCTCGCGATGGCCAACGCCCCCGGCTTCGACCCGAACGACCTCTCGAAGGCCAACGGCGCGGCGCTCGGCAACGCCGCGCTTCAGGACGCCTTCGAGCCCGGCTCCACCGCCAAGGTCATGTCGATGGCGGCGGTCCTCGAGGAGAACGTGGCCACCCCCGGCACCCACGTCACGGTGCCCAACCGCCTGCACCGCGGCGACCGCCTCTTCCAGGACGACATCGACCACCCCACCTGGCACCTGACGCTCAACGGCGTGCTCGCCAAGTCCTCGAACATCGGCACGATCCTCGCCACCGGACAGCTGGGCAGGACGCAGCAGGAGGCCAACAAGGTCCTCTATTCGTACCTGCGCAAGTTCGGCCTCGGCAAGGAGACCGGGCTCGGCTTCCCGGGCGAGACGTCCGGCATCCTCGCGCCCGCAGCCAAGTGGTCCACCTCGCAGCAGTTCACGATCCCGTTCGGCCAGGGCGTCTCGATCAACGCCATGCAGGCCACCTCGGTCTACTCGACGATCGCCAACGGCGGCGTACGCGTCGAGCCCACCCTGGTCCGCGGCGCGAAGGGCCCCGACGGCCGCTTCACGCCCGCGCCGAAGCCCAAGAAGACCCGGGTGGTGAGCGACAGGACGGCCAAGACCGTCTCGCAGATGCTCGAATCCGTGGTCGACGACGAGGAGGGCACCGGCACCAAGGCCCGCATTCCCGGCTACCGCGTCGCCGGCAAGACCGGTACGGCCAACCGGGTCGATCCCGCGACCGGCCGTTACAAGGGCTACACCTCGTCCTTCGCCGGCTTCGCGCCCGCAGACAAGCCGCGTGTCACGGTCTACTGCGCGATCCAGAACGCCACCAAGGGCAGCTACTTCGGCGGTCAGATCTGCGGACCCATCTACAAGGAAGTGATGGAGTTCGCCCTGAAGACCCTCCAAGTCCCGCCCACGGGAAGCGGCCCGGCCCGCCTCCCCGTGACCTTCGAGCCCTGAGACCGACCAGGAACCGCCCGTGACAACGATCACCCCCGGCCCGGGGAACCACCCCTCGCCACACCGCCCGCTTCGCCCCGAGAGGGGTACGCCCGGTACGCTCACCGCCGTGCCACACGCTGATCAGTCCCAAACCACCCAGAAGGGCGCTCCCGTGACATATCCGGGACCGCCGCGGCCGGAACAGGTCTTCGCGGCCTCACTGACGGAGCTCGCGGGCCAGCTGGACGTCGCGGTCGAGGCAGACGCGGCCAGCACGGAGATCACGGGCATCACGCACGACTCCCGCGCGGTGCGCCCCGGTGACATCTACGCCGCGCTGCCCGGCGCCCGGATGCACGGCGCCGACTTCGTCGCGCAGGCCGCCGACCTCGGCGCCGCGGCGATCCTCACCGACCCGACCGGCGCCGAGCGCGCGGCCGCGACCGGCCTCCCGGTCCTGGTCGTCGAAAGCCCGCGCGACGAGATGGGCGAACTCGCGGCGACGGTCTACGGCCACCCGGGCCGCGACCTCCTACAGATCGGCATCACCGGCACGTCCGGCAAGACCACGACCGCGTACCTCGTCGAGGGCGGCCTCAAGGGCCTGCGCGCGACCGGCCTCATCGGCACGGTCGAGATGCGCATCGGCGAGACGCGCATCAAGTCGGAACGCACGACCCCCGAAGCCACCGACCTCCAGGCCCTGTTCGCGGTGATGCGCGAGCGCGGCGTCGAGGCGGTCGCCATGGAGGTCTCCAGCCACGCCCTGGTGCTCGGGCGGGTGGACGGCTGCGTCTTCGACGTCGCCGTCTTCAACAACCTCAGCCCGGAGCACATGGAGTTCCACTCCGGCATGGAGGACTACTTCCAGGCCAAGGCGCAGCTGTTCACCAAGCGGCGCTCGCGGCTCGGCGTGGTCAACTTCGACGACGAGTACGGGCGTCGGCTCATCACCGAGTCCGAGGTGCCCGTCATCACCTTCTCCGCCGAGGGGCACCCGGACGCCGACTGGCGCGCCGAGGACGTCGTGGTCGGGCCGCTCGACTCGACGTTCGTCGCCGTCGGCCCCAAGGGCGAGCGGATCACCGCCAAGTCGCCGCTGGCCGGGCCCTTCAACGTCGCCAACACCCTCGCCGCGATCGTCTCGCTGGCCGCCGCGGGCATCGACCCGCAGCAGGCCGCCGACGGCATCGCCGCGGTGCCCGGTGTGCCGGGCCGCCTGGAGCGCGTCGACGCGGGCCAGCCCTACCTCGCGGTCGTCGACTACGCCCACAAGACGGACGCCGTCGAATCGGTCCTGCGCGCGCTGCGCAAGGTCACCGAGGGCAAGCTGCACATCGTGCTCGGCTGCGGCGGCGACCGCGACAAGACCAAGCGGATGCCGATGGGCGCGGCCGCGGCCCGCCTCGCCGACACCGCCGTACTGACCTCCGACAACCCCCGTGGCGAGGACCCCCTCGCGATCCTCGCCACGATGCTCGCCGGCGCCGCCGAGGTGCCGATCCACGAGCGCGGCGACGTCGCCGTGTTCGAGGACCGTGCCGCCGCCATCCGCGCGGCCGTCGTCCGCGCGGAACCGGGCGACACCGTCCTGGTCGCGGGCAAGGGCCACGAGCAGGGACAGGACATCGCCGGGGTGGTGCGTCCCTTCGACGACCGCCAGGTGCTTCGCGAAGCTATCCAGCAAACCCAGGGATGAAGTTGTGATCGCCCTCTCCCTCGCCGAGATCGCCACCGTCGTCGGCGGGCAGACGTACGACATACCGGATCCGGCCATCCAGGTCACCGGACCCGTCGTCCGGGACTCCCGTGAGGTGGAGCCCGGCAGCCTCTTCGTCGCCTTCGTCGGCGAGCGCGTCGACGGCCACGACTACGCGGCGGACGTCGTCGCGGCGGGTGCCGCGGCCGTCCTCGCGTCGCGGCCCGTCGGGGTGCCCGCCATCGTCGTCGACGACGTACAGGCGGCGCTCGGCGCCCTTGCACGGCACGTCGTCGAGCGCCTCGGCGCCACGTTGGTGGCACTGACCGGCTCGGTCGGCAAGACCAGCTCCAAGGACCTGCTCGCCCAGGTGCTGCGCCGCAAGGCGCCCACGGTCTTCACGCCGGGCTCCCTCAACAACGAGATCGGCCTGCCGCTGACCGCGCTCAGCGCCACCGACGACACGAGGTTCCTCGTCCTGGAGATGGGGGCGCGCGGAATCGGCCATATCCGGTACCTCGCCGGGCTCACGCCGCCGAAGATCGGCCTCGTCCTGAACGTCGGCACCGCCCACATCGGCGAGTTCGGCGGCCGCGAGCAGATCGCACAAGCGAAGGGCGAGCTGGTCGAGGCGCTGCCCGAGGACGGCGCCGCGGTCCTCAACGCCGACGACCCGCTCGTACGCGCCATGGCGTCGCGTACGAAGGCGCGCGTGCTGCTCTTCGGAGAGGCCGAGGACGCCGACGTACGTGCCGAGAATGTCCGTCTCACGAAGAACGGACAGCCTGCTTTTACGCTGCACACACCCTCCGGGTGCAGCGACGTGACCTTGCGGCTGTACGGTGAGCACCACGTGTCGAACGCGCTTGCCGCGGCCGCCGTCGCCCATGAGCTGGGCATGTCCGTCGACGAGATCGCCCTCGCGCTCTCCGAGGCGGGCACGCTGTCCCGCTGGCGGATGGAGGTCACCGAGCGCCCGGACGGTGTGACGGTCGTCAACGACGCCTACAACGCGAACCCCGAGTCCATGCGAGCCGCTCTGCGCGCGCTCGCGGCCATGGGCAAGGGGCGCAGGACGTGGGCGGTGCTCGGTCAGATGGCCGAGCTGGGGGACGAGAGTCTCACCGAGCACGACGCGGTCGGACGCCTTGCCGTCCGGCTCAACGTGAGCAAGCTCGTGGCAGTCGGGGGCAGGGAAGCGTCCTGGCTCCAACTGGGCGCATACAACGAGGGTTCGTGGGGTGAGGAGTCGGTGCACGTGTCCGACGCACAGGCGGCGATCGACCTGCTGCGCAGCGAGCTGCGCGCGGGAGACGTCGTACTGGTGAAGGCGTCCAGATCGGTCGGTCTCGAGCGGGTCGCCACGGCGCTGCTCGACGACGCCGCGGTGTCTTCTGAGGGGCAGGTCTCCGGCCGATGAGGCAGATCCTCTTCGCGGGTGTGATCGGGCTCTTCCTGACCCTGGTCGGCACCCCGCTGCTGATCAAACTCCTGGCCCGCAAGGGTTACGGCCAGTTCATCCGGGACGACGGCCCGCGCGAGCACCACAGCAAGCGCGGTACGCCGACCATGGGTGGCATCGCGTTCATCCTGGCCACGCTCATCGCCTACTTCCTCACGAAGATCATCACGGGCACGGAGACCACGCTCTCCGGTCTGCTGGTGCTCTTCCTGATGGCGGGCATGGGCCTCGTCGGCTTCCTCGACGACTACATCAAGATCGTCAAGCAGCGTTCGCTCGGTCTGCGCGCCAAGGCGAAGATGGCCGGCCAGCTGATCGTCGGCATCGGCTTCGCCGTGCTCGCGCTGAACTGGCCGGACAACCGCAACCAGACGCCGGCCTCCACCAAGCTGTCGTTCGTCACGGACTTCGGCTGGTCGATCGGCCCGGTCCTGTTCGTGGTGTGGGCGCTGTTCATGATCCTCGCGATGTCGAACGGCGTGAACCTCACGGACGGTCTGGACGGCCTCGCCACCGGCGCCTCCGTGATGGTCTTCGGCGCGTACACCTTCATCGGTGTCTGGCAGTACCAGGAGTCCTGCGCCAACGCGACGACGCTGACCAACCCCCAGGCGTGCTTCGAGGTCAGAGACCCGCTCGACCTCGCGGTCGTGGCGTCCGCCCTGATGGGTGCCTGCTTCGGCTTCCTGTGGTGGAACACCTCGCCCGCCAAGATCTTCATGGGTGACACCGGTTCGCTCGCCCTCGGCGGCGCGCTCGCGGGCCTCGCGATCTGCTCCCGCACGGAGCTGCTCCTCGCGCTGCTCGGCGGCCTCTTCGTGATGATCACCATGTCGGTCGTCATCCAGGTCGGCTCGTTCAAGCTGACCGGCAAGCGCGTCTTCCGCATGGCGCCACTCCAGCACCACTTCGAACTCAAGGGGTGGTCCGAGGTCCTTGTGGTGGTCCGCTTCTGGATCATCCAGGGCATGTGCGTGATCGTCGGCCTCGGTCTCTTCTACGCGGGATGGGCAGCCGAAAAGTGACCACTGCGCACGACTGGCAGGGCAAGAGCATCACCGTCGCCGGTCTCGGCGTGAGCGGCATCAGCGCCGCCCGCGCCCTGGCCGGCCTCGGCGCGTCGGTGACCGTGGTGGACGGCGGCTCCGGAGCGGCGCACGAGGAACGCGCCGCCTCGCTCCGGGGCGAGGGCATCGCCGTACGCCTGGGAGACGCTTCGAGCCTGCCGCCCGGCACGGACCTCGTCGTCACCTCGCCCGGCTGGAAGCCGTCGTCGCCGCTGTTCGCGGCGGCCGCGGAGGCGGGCGTGGACGTCATCGGCGACGTGGAGGTCGCCTGGCGGCTGCGCGGGCCCGACGCGGCGCCCTGGCTCGCCATCACCGGCACCAACGGCAAGACCACGACCACGCAGATGCTCGCCTCGATCCTGGAGGCGGCGGGCCTGCGCACGGTGGCCGTCGGCAACATCGGCACCCCGATCGTGGACGTCGTCCTGGAAGGCGACGACGCGTACGACGTACTGGCCGTCGAACTGTCCTCGTACCAGCTGCACTGGGCGCCCTCCCTGCGCGCCCACTCCGCGGCGGTCCTGAACCTCGCGCCCGACCACCTCGACTGGCACGGCTCCATGGAGGCGTACGCCGCCGACAAGGGACGTATCTACGAGGGCAACCACATCGCCTGCGTCTACAACGTGGCCGACGGGGCGACCGAGGAACTGGTCCGCGAGGCCGACGTGGAAGAGGGCTGCCGCGCCATCGGTTTCACGCTGAACGCGCCCGCGCCCTCGCAACTGGGCGTCGTGGACGGCATCCTGGTCGACCGTGCGTTCGTGCCGGACCGCCAGAAGCAGGCCCAGGAGCTCGCCGAGATCTCCGACGTCAAGCCGCCCGCGCCGCACAACATCGCCAACGCGCTGGCCGCGGCGGCCCTCGCGCGCGCCTTCGGGGTCCCGGCGACGGCCGTACGCGACGGCCTGCGCGCCTTCCGCCCGGACGCCCACCGCATCGAGCACGTCGCCGAGGTCGCCGAGGTCGCCTACATCGACGACTCCAAGGCCACCAACACCCACGCGGCACAGGCCTCGTTGGCGGCGTACGAGTCGATCGTCTGGATCGCCGGCGGACTCGCCAAGGGCGCCACCTTCGACGAACTCGTCACGGGTGCCGCCAAGCGGCTGCGCGGCGTCGTCCTCATCGGCGCCGACCGCGCGCTGATCCGTGAAGCCCTCGCGCGACACGCCCCCGAGGTCCCGGTCGTCGACCTCGACCGGACCGACACTGGGGCGATGTCCGAGGCGGTACGGCGGGCGGCGGAGCTGGCTCAGCCGGGGGACACCGTGCTGATGGCCCCGGCCTGTGCGTCGATGGACATGTTCACCAACTACAACAAGCGTGGGGAAGCCTTCGCGGACGCCGTCCGCGAACTCGGCTCCACGCGCGCCTGACCGGGTCTTCCGCCCGGCAGGCGCCGGGCACACCCTTGGGAGGGGAACGTGGCCAGGTCTTCCGTGCGGGTCCCCAGACGACCGGCTCCGGTACGCGCCAGAGGTACCTCCCACCCTCCGGGCGAGAGCGGACTGCGGCGGCTGCGCACCAGGGTCCGCAAGGCCTGGGACCGGCCGCTCACGGCGTATTACCTGATCTTCGGCAGCAGCCTGCTGATCACCGTGCTCGGCCTCGTGATGGTCTACTCCGCGTCGATGATCCAGGCGCTCCAGCTGGACCTGCCCGCCTCGTACTTCTTCCGCAAGCAGTTCGTCGCCGCCGTGCTCGGCACGGTCCTGCTGCTCCTCGCGATGCGGATGCCCGTCAAACTCCACCGGGCGCTCGCCTACCCGATGCTCGCGGTGACCGTCTTCCTCATGGTCCTCGTCCAGATCCCGGGGATAGGGCGCAGCGTCAACGGCAACCAGAACTGGATCTACCTGGGCGGTCCGTTCCAGCTCCAGCCCAGCGAGTTCGGCAAGCTCGCCCTGGTCCTGTGGGGCGCCGATCTGCTCGCCCGTAAACACGACAAGCGGCTTCTGACCCAGTGGAAACACATGCTGGTGCCGCTCGTCCCGGTCGCCTTCATGCTGCTCGGGCTCATCATGCTCGGCGGCGACATGGGCACCGCGATCATTCTCACCGCGATCCTCTTCGGCCTGCTGTGGCTCGCCGGCGCGCCCACCCGGCTCTTCGCGGGCGTGCTCGGCATCGCGGCCCTGCTCGGTGTGATCCTCATCAAGACGAGCCCCAACCGCATGGCGAGGCTCGCCTGCATCGGCGCCACCGATCCGGGCCCCGGCGACCAGTGCTGGCAGGCCGTACACGGCATCTACGCCCTGGCCTCCGGCGGATTCTTCGGTTCCGGACTGGGCGCCAGTGTGGAAAAATGGGGTCAACTGCCGGAACCGCACACCGACTTCATCTTCGCCATCACCGGGGAGGAACTCGGTCTGGCGGGGACACTGTCGGTGCTCGCCCTCTTCGCGGCTCTAGGCTATGCGGGTATCCGCGTGGCCGGACGCACGGAGGACCCCTTCGTGAGGTATGCCGCGGGAGGCGTGACCACCTGGATCACGGCCCAGGCCGTGATCAATGTCGGTGCGGTGCTCGGTCTGCTGCCGATCGCCGGAGTCCCGCTCCCGCTGTTCTCCTACGGGGGTTCGGCCCTGCTGCCGACCATGTTCGCCATCGGGCTCCTCATCGCCTTCGCGCGATCGGACCCCGCTGCGAAGGCGGCCCTGGCCATGCGGCAACCTCGGGTGAGATGGAACACGATGCGACGGCGCGCCAAGGCGCGTTCGTCCGGAGAGCGGTGAATTTCGGTGCATGTCGTACTCGCCGGTGGGGGGACCGCCGGCCACATCGAGCCCGCGCTCGCCCTCGCGGACGCCCTGCGGAGGCAGGACCCGACCGTGGGCATCACGGCCCTGGGCACGGAGCGCGGACTCGAGACCCGGCTCGTACCCGAGCGGGGCTACGAACTCGCGCTGATCCCGGCCGTCCCGCTGCCACGCAAGCCCACCCCTGAACTGATCACCGTCCCGGGGCGGCTGCGCGGCACCATCAAGGCGGCCGAGCAGATCCTGGAGCGCACCAAGGCGGACTGTGTCGTCGGCTTCGGCGGCTACGTCGCCCTGCCCGGCTATCTCGCGGCCAAGCGGGCCGGGGTGCCGATCGTCGTGCACGAGGCCAACGCGCGCCCCGGACTCGCCAACAAGATCGGTTCGCGGTACGCCCACGGGGTGGCCGTCGCCACCCCCGACAGCAAGCTGCGCAACTCCCGCTACATCGGCATCCCGCTGCGCCACACGATCGCCACGCTCGACCGGGCCCGGGTCCGCCCGGAGGCGCGCGCCGCCTTCGGCCTCGACCCCAACCTGCCGACGCTGCTGGTCTCCGGCGGCTCCCAGGGCGCCCGGCGGCTCAACGAGGTGGTCCAGCAGGTCGCGCCGGTGCTCCAGCGCGCGGGCATCCAGATCCTGCACGCGGTCGGACCCAAGAACGAATTGCCGCATGTGCAGCAGATGCCGGGAATGCCCCCGTACATCCCGGTACCGTACGTGGACCGGATGGACCTCGCGTACGCCGCTGCCGACATGATGCTCTGCCGCGCGGGCGCGATGACCGTCGCCGAACTCTCCGCCGTCGGGCTCCCCGCCGCCTACGTCCCGCTGCCGATCGGCAACGGCGAACAGCGGCTGAACGCCCAGCCGGTGGTCAAGGCGGGCGGTGGACTGCTGGTCGACGACGCGGAACTGACGCCCGAGTGGGTCCAGGGCAACGTCCTGCCCGTCCTGGCGGATCCGCACCGGTTGTACGAGATGTCCCGCGCCGCCTCGGAGTTCGGCCGCAGGGACGCCGACGAGCTGCTCGTCGGCATGGTGTACGAGGCGATTGCGTCACGCCGCAACGCGTGAGAAGGCAGGGGACCGTGGCCGGACCGACCACCGCCGAACGGCAGCAGAAGAAGTCCGGCCCGCCCCGCCCGCAGCGCACCCGCCGCGCCGGGCTGCCGCGTTCCCGCGCCCTGATCCTGGGCCTGGTCCTCGCCGCGCTCCTCGCGGCCGGGGGCGGCTGGGTGCTCTACGGCTCGCCGTGGCTGCGCCTGGAGAGCGTGCAGGCCTCCGGCACCCGGATACTGACGCCTCAAGCGGTCGTCGAAGCGGCGGAGGCCCCCCTCGGGGCACCGCTGATTTCGGTCGACACGGACGCTCTTGAGAGCCGACTGCGCTCGAAATTGCCCCGAATTGCCTCGGTTGAGGCCGTCCGGTCATGGCCGCACGGAATCGGGCTCAAAGTGACGGAACGCAAGCCGGTTCTCCTCATCGAAAAGGGCGAAAAGTTCGTCGAAGTGGACGCCGAGGGAGTGCGATTCGCCACGGTCGAGCACGCGCCCAAGGGTATCCCGCGGCTCGAATTGACGCCGGATCAGGAGAGCGGGGCGGCCAGCCTGCGCCGCTTCGGCACCGACCGGCTGCTGCGGGAAGCGGTGCGGGTCGCCGGTGACCTGCCCGAAGCCGTCGCCCGGGATACTCGGAGCGTCAAGGTCCGCTCGTACGACTCCATCTCGCTGGAGTTGAGCCATGGCCGTACGGTCGTCTGGGGCAGTGGCGAGAAGGGGCGTACGAAAGCCACTACCCTCACCGCGCTGATGAAAGCGGCCCCTGAGGCACGGCACTTCGATGTGAGCGTCCCCACGGCCCCTGCGTCATCTGGGAGTTGACGCGTATCTGTGCAGGCCAGCACCCTGGTTCGGCATCGCTACGGCTGATCACATAGGGTGAAAAGAAAAACGGGAGGTTCGGCGTGTTCGTTGAACGTGCGCCACTTGTCGACTTAGTGTCCTGTTCGGAAGAGTCCAGGGAACAGACACACTGGTAACCCTAAACTTCAGCGTTAGGGTTCGGGTCGGCGTTCGGACCGTCCCATTCGGCATCAGTCGCCGCTTCGCATCGATGCGATGCGGCGACACGTAACTCGAGGCGAGAGGCCTTCGACGTGGCAGCACCGCAGAACTACCTCGCAGTCATCAAAGTCATCGGTGTCGGCGGCGGTGGTGTCAATGCCATCAACCGGATGATCGAGGTCGGTCTCAAGGGCGTCGAGTTCATCGCCATCAACACCGACGCGCAAGCCCTGTTGATGAGCGACGCCGACGTCAAGCTCGACGTCGGCCGTGAACTCACCCGCGGCCTCGGCGCCGGCGCCAACCCGGCCGTCGGCCGCAAGGCCGCAGAGGACCACCGCGAGGAGATCGAGGAGGTCCTCAAGGGGGCCGACATGGTCTTCGTCACCGCCGGCGAGGGCGGTGGCACCGGCACCGGCGGCGCACCCGTCGTCGCCAACATCGCGCGCTCGCTCGGCGCCCTCACCATCGGCGTGGTCACCCGGCCGTTCACCTTCGAGGGCCGCCGCCGCGCCAACCAGGCCGAGGACGGCATCGCGGAGCTGCGCGAAGAGGTCGACACCCTCATCGTCATCCCCAACGACCGACTGCTGTCCATCTCGGACCGCCAGGTCTCCGTCCTCGACGCCTTCAAGTCGGCGGACCAGGTCCTGCTCTCCGGTGTCCAGGGCATCACCGACCTCATCACCACGCCCGGCCTGATCAACCTCGACTTCGCCGACGTCAAGTCGGTCATGTCCGAGGCCGGTTCGGCGCTCATGGGCATCGGCTCGGCCCGCGGCGACGACCGTGCGGTGGCGGCGGCCGAGATGGCGATCTCCTCGCCGCTCCTGGAGGCGTCCATCGACGGCGCCCGCGGTGTGCTGCTCTCCATCTCCGGCGGCTCGGACCTCGGCCTCTTCGAGATCAACGAAGCGGCCCAGCTGGTCAGCGAGGCCGCGCACCCCGAGGCCAACATCATCTTCGGCGCGGTCATCGACGACGCGCTCGGCGACGAGGTCAGAGTCACCGTCATCGCGGCCGGCTTCGACGGCGGGCAGCCGCCGTCCAAGCGGGACACCGTCCTCGGCTCGGCCGCCGGCTCCGGATCCGCCGCCAAGCGGGACGAGCCGACGCCGCCCCCGGCCGGGCCCTCGCGTCCCGCCGAACCGTCCCGCCCGGCCTTCAGCGGCCTCGGCAGCGTCACGACGCGTGACGAGCCCTCGACCCCGGAGCCCGCCGAGGCGGCCCCGGCGAGCGAGGCCCCGTCCACGTCCGCGACCCCGCCGCAGGTCCCGCCGGCCCGTCCGTACCAGGACAGCCAGGCCGAAGAGCTGGACGTGCCGGACTTCTTGAAGTGATACCGGACCTCTCGAAGTGATAAGCAAGCACAGCACCGTGAGCGGCGCGCACTTCGCCTTCACCGACAGGTGGGGCGGGGTGAGCGCCGTTCCGTACGAGGAGCTGAATCTCGGCGGCGCGGTCGGCGACGACGCCGACGCCGTCCGGGAGAACCGGACGCTGGCCGCCACGTCCCTCGGCGTCGACCCCGCCCGGGTCGTCTGGATGAACCAGGTGCACGGCCGCGATGTCGCCGTGGTCGACGGGCCCTGGGGCGCCGGGGCCGAGATCCCTTCCGTCGACGCGGTGGTGACCGCCCGCAGGGGCCTCGCCCTCGCCGTACTGACCGCCGACTGCACGCCCGTCCTGCTCGCCGATCCGGCCGCCGGGGTCGTGGCGGCGGCGCACGCCGGGCGCCCCGGGATGGTGGCGGGCGTCGTTCCTGCCGCCGTCGAGGCCATGGTGAAGCTCGGCGCGGAGCCGGGGCGCATCACCGCCCGCACCGGTCCCGCCGTCTGCGGGCGTTGTTACGAAGTGCCGGGGGCGATGCGCGACGACGTGGCCGCCGTCGAGCCCGCGGCGTACGCCGAGACGAGCTGGGGTACGCCGGCGGTCGACGTGACCGCGGGGGTGCACGCACAGCTGGAGCGGCTCGGGGTGCGCGACCGGGAGCAGTCGCCGGTGTGCACGCTGGAATCCGCTGACCACTTCTCGTACCGCCGCGACCGCACGACCGGTCGCCTCGCGGGCTATGTCTGGCTGGACTGATAACGCATGACGGACCGTAGGACCGAACTCGCGGCGAATCTCTCGAAGGTCGAGGAGCGCATCGCCGCCGCCTGCGACGCGGCCGGGCGCAAGCGGGAAGAAGTGACCCTGATCGTGGTCACCAAGACCTATCCGGCGAGCGATGTGCGCATCCTGTCGGAACTCGGCGTGCGCCACGTCGCGGAGAACCGCGACCAGGACGCGGCACCTAAGGCCGCCGCGTGCGCGGATCTCCCCCTCACCTGGCACTTTGTCGGTCAGTTGCAGACCAACAAGGTCCGTTCCGTGGTCAGTTATGCCGATCTGGTGCAGTCCGTGGACCGGCCCAAGCTCGTCACGGCCCTCTCGACGGCCGCGGTGCGCGCGGAGCGGGAGCTGGGCTGCCTGATCCAGGTCGCGCTCGACGCCGAGGAGAACGGCCGGGGGGAGCGCGGCGGCGTGGGCCCGGGCGGAATCGAAGAGTTGGCCGACCTCGTCGCCGGGGCGCCCGGGCTGCGGCTCGACGGTCTGATGACCGTGGCCCCGCTCACCGGACCGTACGCGGGACGGCAACAGGCGGCGTTCGAGCGGTTGATGGAATTCGCAACCCTCATGCGCGCGACTCATCCGGCTGCGAACATGGTGTCAGCAGGGATGAGTGCGGACCTCGAACAGGCCGTTGCGGCCGGGGCGACACATGTGCGCGTCGGTACGGCGGTACTCGGAGTCCGACCCGGGCTCGGGTAACGTCGCCAAGAAGTCGGACCACAGCAGAAAATATGGTCATTCTCGCTGTTGGGCGGGGATACCTCGTGGATCGCGGGCAGTTGGTGACGACAGCCGATCCACCACAGAGCGGAGGACTCAGAGCATGGCCGGCGCGATGCGCAAGATGGCGGTCTACCTCGGCCTCGTGGAGGACGACGGGTACGACGGTCCGGGGTTCGACCCCGATGACGAGTTCGAACCCGAGCCGGAACCCGAGCGCGACCGCAGGCGGCACGAACCGCCGCACCAGTCCCATCAGTCCCAACGGGACGAATCGGTACGAGTGGTGCAGCCACCCGCCCCCCGTGAACCGGCGGCCCATTCCGCTTCGCTGGCCGCGGAATCCGGACGTCCGGCACGAATCGCCCCCGTGGCATCCATCACACCTGAACGCCAGAGCCTGGAGAAGAACGCACCGGTGATCATGCCCAAGGTCGTGTCCGAGCGGGAGCCCTACCGCATCACCACATTGCACCCGCGGACCTACAACGAGGCCCGTACCATCGGGGAACACTTCCGCGAGGGCACTCCGGTGATCATGAATCTGACCGAGATGGACGACACCGACGCGAAGCGACTTGTCGACTTTGCCGCCGGTCTGGTCTTCGGGCTGCATGGCAGCATTGAGCGAGTGACGCAGAAGGTGTTCCTGTTGTCGCCTGCTAACGTCGATGTAACGGCGGAGGACAAGGCTCGCATCGCAGAGGGCGGGTTCTTCAACCAGAGCTGAGACGCAGTAGATGAAGTAGTTGCCTTAGACGCAGTATCGGAACGACGCAGTACGAGTATCAGGGGAGAGGGAAGCGCGAACATGAGCGTGGTCTTGCAGGTGCTTTACATCGCGCTGATGTGCTTCCTCATCGTGCTGATCTTCCGGTTGGTCATGGACTACGTCTTCCAGTTCGCCCGCTCATGGCAACCCGGCAAGGCGATGGTGGTCGTTCTGGAGGCCACCTACACTGTCACTGATCCACCGCTCAAGCTTCTGCGGCGGTTCATTCCGCCGCTGCGTCTCGGGGGCGTGGCGCTCGACTTGTCCTTCTTCGTGCTGATGATCATCGTCTACATCCTGATCTCCGTCGTGAGCCGGCTGTGAGCGCGATGTCAACTACGTTCTTGCCGAATGCCGACGACTACGTTGAGGTGAAGAGATGCCGTTGACCCCCGAGGACGTGCGGAACAAGCAGTTCACGACCGTCCGCCTCCGAGAAGGCTATGACGAGGACGAGGTCGATGCCTTCCTCGATGAGGTCGAAGCCGAACTGACCCGCCTGCTCCGCGAGAACGAGGACCTGCGCGCCAAGCTGGCCGCCGCCACCCGCGCCGCTGCTCAGAACCAGCAGCAGGGCGGTATGCGCAAGGGTCCCGACGGCCCGCAGGACCAGCGCGGTCCCGGCGCCCCCGTGCCCGCCGCTATATCGGGTCCGCAGCCGGTCCCGCCGCAGCAGCAGATGGGTGGCCCGATGGGTGGCCCGCCGCAGCTGCCCGGTGGCGCTCCGCAGCTGCCCGCAGGTCCCAGCGGCCACGGTCAGGGACATGGCCAGCAGGGCGGTCCGCAGGGTCCCGGCCCGATGGGTCAGGGTCCCATGGGCGGCCCCATGGGCGGTCCCATGGGTGGCCACGGTCCGCAGATGCCGCAGCCCGGTCAGGGCCCCGGTGGCGACAGCGCCGCTCGCGTGCTGTCCCTCGCGCAGCAGACCGCCGACCAGGCGATCGCGGAGGCCCGTTCCGAGGCCAACAAGATCGTCGGCGAGGCCCGTTCGCGCGCCGAGGGTCTCGAGCGTGACGCCCGTGCCAAGGCCGACGCCCTGGAGCGGGACGCGCAGGAGAAGCACCGCGTCGCGATGGGCTCCCTGGAGTCCGCCCGCGCCACGCTGGAGCGCAAGGTCGAGGACCTGCGCGGCTTCGAGCGCGAGTACCGCACGCGTCTGAAGTCCTACCTGGAGTCGCAGCTGCGCCAGCTGGAGACCCAGGCCGACGACTCGCTGGCCCCGCCGCGCACTCCGGCCACCGCCTCGCTGCCGCCGTCCCCGGCGCCGTCGATGGCCCCGGCCGGCGCCGGTGCCCCGTCCTACGGCGGCAACCAGTCGATGGGTGGCGGAAACCAGCCGGGCAGCGGCCCGTCCTACGGCGGCCAGCAGCAGATGTCCCCGGCGATGACCCAGCCGATGGCGCCGGTGCGGCCGCAGGGCCAGCAGCCGATGCAGCAGGCTCCGTCGCCGATGCGTGGCTTCCTCATCGACGAGGACGACAACTGACGGGCGCGATCACGCCTTAGGCGTCGGCAGCGTTCAGGGCCGGGCCCCCAGAGTTTCTGGGGGCCCGGCCCTTTTGTGCGGGCGGTGTGCGGCTCCCTGGAGGTGGGGTGCAGACGCCGAAGGCCCGGTTCCGCCAGAGAGATCTGGCGGAACCGGGCCTTCGTACGAGCGTTACGCCTTGCGGAGGCGGAACGTCAGCTTCAGGGAGTCGTCGGTGAACGGCTGCCCGAAGGTGTCGTCCGCGTCACCCTCCGTGTAGGCGGTGGCGAGGACCTCGTCGGAGATGAGCCCGGCGTGCTCGGAGAGGGCCGTGGTCACCTCTGGGTCCGTGGAGGTCCAGCACAGGGCGATCCGGTCCGCGACGTCCAGGCCGCTGTTCTTGCGGGCTTCCTGGATCAGGCGGATCGCGTCACGGGCCAGGCCCGCCCGGCGCAGCTCCTCCGTGATCTCCAGGTCAAGGGCGACCGTGGCACCGGAGTCGGACGCCACCGACCAGCCCTCGCGCGGGGTCTCCGTGATGATGACCTCGTCCGGGGCGAGTGTCACCGTCTCGCCGTCGACCTCGACGGAGGCCGTCCCCTCGCGCAGGGCCAGGGACAGCGCGGCCGCGTCGGCGTCGGCGACGGCCTTGGCGACCGCCTGGACACCCTTGCCGAAGCGCTTGCCGAGGGCGCGGAAGTTCGCCTTGGCGGTGGTGTCGACCAGCGAGCCGCCGACCTCGGAGAGCGACGCCAGCGAGGAGACGTTCAGCTCCTCGGTGATCTGGGTGTGCAGCTCGGGGTTGAGCGACTCGAAGCCGGTCGCCGCGATGAGCGCGCGGGACAGCGGCTGACGCGTCTTGACGCCCGACTCCGCGCGCGTGGCACGGCCCAGCTCCACCAGGCGACGTACGAGGACCATCTGCCGGGACAGCTCCGGGTCGATCATCGACAGATCGGCTTCGGGCCAGGAGGAGAGGTGGACCGACTCCGGGGCGTCCGGGGTGACCGGGGCGATTAGGTCCTGCCAGACGCGCTCGGTGATGAACGGCGTCAGCGGGGCCATCAGGCGCGTGACCGTCTCGACGACCTCGTGCAGGGTGCGCAGGGCCGCCTTGTCGCCCTGCCAGAAGCGGCGGCGCGAGCGGCGTACGTACCAGTTGGAGAGGTTGTCGACGAAGACGGACAGGAGTTTGCCGGCGCGCTGGGTGTCGTAGCCCTCCAGGGCCTGCGTGACCTGGTCGGTCAGTGCGTGCAGCTCGCTGAGCAGCCAGCGGTCCAGGAGCGGGCGGTCCGCGGGCGCCGGGTCGGCGTCGCTGGGGGCCCACTTCGACGTACGGGCGTACAGGGCCTGGAAGGCGACCGTGTTCCAGTACGTGAGGAGGGTCTTGCGGACGACTTCCTGGATGGTGCCGTGGCCCACGCGGCGCGCCGCCCACGGGGAGCCGCCGGCGGCCATGAACCAGCGCACCGCGTCGGCGCCGTGCTGGTCCATGAGCGGGATGGGCTGGAGGATGTTGCCCAGGTGCTTGGACATCTTGCGGCCGTCCTCGGCGAGGATGTGGCCGAGGCAGACCACGTTCTCGTAGGACGACTTGTCGAAGACCAGGGTGCCCACGGCCATGAGCGTGTAGAACCAGCCGCGGGTCTGGTCGATGGCCTCCGAGATGAACTGCGCGGGGTAGCGGCTCTCGAAGAGTTCCTTGTTCTTGTACGGGTAGCCCCACTGCGCGAACGGCATCGAGCCCGAGTCGTACCAGGCGTCGATGACCTCGGGCACGCGCGTGGCCGTGGCGGCGCAGCCCTCCTGGGGGCACGTGAAGGTGATCTCGTCGATGAAGGGGCGGTGCGGGTCCAGGTCCGACTGGTCGGTGCCGGTCAGGTCGGACAGCTCCGCGCGTGAGCCGACGCAGGTGAGGTGGTCCTCCTCACAGCGCCAGATGGGCAGCGGGGTGCCCCAGTAGCGGTTGCGGGAGAGCGCCCAGTCGACGTTGTTGTTCAGCCAGTCGCCGAAGCGGCCGTGCTTGACCGAGTCCGGGAACCAGTTGGTCTTCTCGTTCTCCTGGAGGAGACGGTCCTTGAGGGCCGTGGTGCGGATGTACCAGGACGGCTGCGCGTAGTAGAGCAGTGCCGTGTGGCAGCGCCAGCAGTGCGGGTAGCTGTGCTCGTACGCGATGTGCTTGAAGAGCAGGCCGCGGTCTTCGAGGTCCTTGGTGAGGCTTTCGTCGGCCTTCTTGAAGAAGACACCGCCCACGAGCGGAAGGTCCTCTTCGAAGGTGCCGTCGGGGCGGACCGGGTTCACGACCGGGAGGCCGTAGGCGCGGCAGACCTTGAGGTCGTCCTCACCGAAGGCGGGGGACTGGTGGACGAGACCGGTGCCGTCCTCCGTCGTCACGTACTCGGCGTTCACGACGTAGTGCGCGGGTGCCGGGAACTCGACGAGGTCGAAGGGGCGTTGGTAGGTCCAGCGCTCCATCTCGGCGCCGGTGAAGGTCTCACCGGTCACCGTCCACTCCTCGCCGAGGGCCTTCTCGACGAGCGGCTGGGCCACGACCAGCTTCTCCGTGCCGTTCGTCGCGACGACGTAGGTGACGTCGGGGTGCGCGGCGACGGCGGTGTTGGAGACGAGGGTCCAGGGCGTCGTCGTCCAGACCAGGAGGGCGGCCTCGCCCGCGAGGGGGCCGGAGGTGAGCGGGAAGCGGACGTAGACGGACGGGTCGACGACCGTCTCGTAGCCCTGCGCCAGCTCGTGGTCCGAGAGGCCCGTGCCGCAGCGGGGACACCAGGGGGCGACGCGGTGGTCCTGGACGAGGAGGTCCTTGTTGAAGATCTCCTTGAGGGACCACCAGACGGAGTCGACGTACTCGGGGTCCATCGTGCGGTACGCGTCGTCGAGGTCGACCCAGTAGCCCATGCGGGTCGTCAGCTCGGCGAAGGCGTCGGTGTGGCGGGTGACGGACTCGCGGCACTTGGCGTTGAACTCGGAGATGCCGAACGCCTCGATGTCCTTCTTGCCGTTGAACCCCAGCTCCTTCTCGACCGCCAGCTCCACGGGGAGGCCGTGGCAGTCCCAGCCGGCCTTGCGGGCCACGTGGTAGCCCCGCATGGTGCGGAAGCGCGGGAAGACGTCCTTGAAGACGCGGGCCTCGATGTGGTGGGCGCCCGGCATGCCGTTGGCGGTGGGCGGGCCCTCGTAGAACACCCATTCGGGGCGGCCCTCGGACTGGTCGAGGCTCTTGGCGAAGATCTTCTGCTCGCGCCAGAAGTCGAGCACGGCGTGCTCAAGGGCGGGCAGGTCGACCTGGGCGGGCACCTGGCGGTACTGCGGCGGCGTATTCAACGAGCTCCTCCGGCGGATGTGCTGCGTTCCGTCGGAGGGACGAGAGCCGTGTGCGCCTGGTGCGGCGCGCTCCCGCGGTACCACCCTCCTTGGCTCTCCGGAACGGGGTCCGTGCCGGTGAGCCCCCTCATTGGGGTCGCGATACCGGGTCTACTCGCCTGTGCTTGAGGCTTCGGCTTTCTTCCGGCGGCTCCGGGGTGATCTTCACGTCGCGCTCGCCCCCGGGCTCTCACCGTCCCCGGGTCGCTCATGGCTGCGTACGCCGCTACTCGTCCCCATCCACGCTTCTCGCTGCCGCCCAGTGTACGGCGCCCGGGGTGGGACGGCCGACCGGTTTTCCGGGACTCCCGGTGGCCGCCGGGGCGGGGCGGGGAGTGACCCGAATGGCGAGAGGCGGGGTGAGCGGATCCGCCGCGCGCGTCGGCCGGCGGATTACCCGGCAGGGAGTTGGGCACAACGCTTGCAGACTCGCCGTGCGGGAGCCGCGGGGCGGGCGAATCGGGCGGCGTGCCCCGTTGCCGCGAGCCTGGAGTCGATTTATCGTCCCAGCACGATTCGCGTGCAAGATCACAATATGTGAAGGGGCCGCGGCCATGGTGGCGAAGAAGACCGCCGTACAGCAGTCGGCGTCCGGCAGATCCACCGGCGCGGGGGCGGCGTCCGAAGCAGAGGGGAAGGCGGCGGGGGAGAAGACCGCGGTGAAGAAGACGGTGGCGAAGAAGGCCGCCGCCAAGAAGGCTGCGGTGAAGAAGGCGGTCGCGAAGAAGGTCGCCGCGAAGAAGGCGGTGGCGAAGAAGGCCGTGATGGGGGAGCCGGTGCGGGCGGGGGCGGCCGCGTCACCGGAGGGCTCCGAGGCTCCGGTGGGGGAGGTTCCCGCGAAGAAGGCCCCGGCGAAGAAGGCCGCGGCGAAAAAGGCCGTCGCGAAGAAGGCCGTTGCCAAGAAGGCGACCGCGGCTGAGCAGGCGCCGGCGAAGAAGACCGCGTCCAAGAAGGCGGCGCCCCACAAGGCCGCGTCGAAGGAGAAGGCCGCTCACGAGGCGGAGCACGAGGGGGCGCCCCAGGCGGGCCCTGAGAGCGCTGCCAAGGAGAGGGCCGCCAAGGAAAGCGACGCCGAGGAGGGCGCCGCAAGGGAGAACGCGGTCGGGGAGAGCACGGCCCCCGAGAAGAGCACCGCAAAGAAGAGCACCGCAAAGAAGAGTGCCGCCTCGAAGCGCGCCGCCAAGAAGGCGGACGCGGAGAGCGCGGCAGGGCAGGGCACGCAGGGCACGCAGGGTACGGACAACGAGACGGTCGCGACCGCGGCCGAAGATGCGGCTGAGGCCGCGGAGACGACGGGAGCCACGACAGTGGTTGCGAAGAAGACTCCGGGCACGGCGACCGCAGCGGCGCAGCCGACGGCGGTGCCCAAGGCGCGTGCCGCCGCGGCGGAACCCGGTGAGCTGGCGGTCCGGCCGGGTGAGGACCCCTGGACTCCGGCAGAGGTCGAGGAGGCCCGTACGGAGCTACAGAGCGAGGCGCTGCGCCTCGGCAGCGAGATCTCGTCCTCCGAGGAGGCCCTGGCGGGGCTGATGCGGGACTCCGGTGACGGGGCGGGCGACGACGACGCGGACACCGGTACGAAGAACATCACGCGCGAGCACGAGATGGCGCTGGCCGCCAACGCGCGCGAGATGCTCCTCCAGACCGAGCGCGCCCTGGAACGCCTCGACGCGGGGACGTACGGCCTCTGTGAGAACTGCGGGAATCCGATCGGCAAGGCGCGGATGCAGGCCTTCCCGCGCGCGACCCTGTGCGTGGAGTGCAAGCAGAAGCAGGAACGACGCTCCTGAGCGCGGCCTGGACGCCTGGGCCCGTACGTGTGTGCCGTACCCTCGTCCCCAGTCAGGTACCTAGGTTGAGGGACTCACGTGGCAGAGGCGGAGCGCATCATCGGTACGCCGGAGAACCCTGAGGCGGTCGGGGGCGAGCCGGAGCGGCCCGGCGACGTCGTGGGCGAGGACGAGCAGCGGCCCAAGGGCAGGCGCAAGATCGCCGTGCTGTTCGCCGTGGCCGCCGTCGCGTACGCCTTCGACCTGGTCAGCAAGATGATCGTGGTCGCGAAGCTGGAGCATCACGACGCGATCGAGGTCTTCGGCGAGTGGCTCCGCTTCAACGCGATCCGCAACGCGGGCGCCGCGTTCGGGTTCGGCGAGGCCTTCACGATCATCTTCACGTGCATCGCCGCGGCGGTCATCGTGGTGATCGCCCGGCTCGCCCGCAAGCTCTACAGCCTGCCGTGGGCGATCGCGCTCGGCCTGCTCCTCGGCGGCGCGCTCGGCAATCTCACCGACCGGATCTTCCGCGCGCCCGGCGTCTTCGAGGGCGCGGTGGTCGACTTCATCGCTCCCAAGGGCTTCGCGGTCTTCAACCTCGCGGACTCGGCGATCGTCTGCGGCGGCATCCTGATCGTGCTGCTGTCCTTCAAGGGGCTCGACCCGGACGGCACGGTCCACAAGGACTGAGGCCGGGCCCGGCAGGAGACCTGTGGTCGGGGAGTGTCGGTGGGCTCCTGCATACTCAATGGGTGAGCACGATTCCCGAGATCCGTACCCTGCCCGTGCCGGACGGCCTGGAGGGCGAGCGCGTCGACGCCGCCATCTCTCGCATGTTCGGTTTCTCCCGCACGAAGGCCGCCGAGCTCGCCGCGGCGGGGAAGGTCTCGGTCGACGGCTCGGTGGTCGGCAAATCCGAGCGGGTGCACGGCGGCGCCTGGCTGGAAGTGGAGATGCCGCAGGCGCCCGCTCCGGTGCAGATCGTGGCCGAGCCCGTCGAGGGCATGGAGATCGTGCATGACGACGACGACATCGTCGTGATCGTCAAGCCGGTCGGCGTCGCCGCGCACCCGAGCCCGGGCTGGACCGGGACGACCGTGATCGGCGGCCTCGCCGCCGCCGGTTACCGCATCTCGACCTCCGGTGCCGCCGAGCGCCAGGGCATCGTGCACCGCCTGGACGTCGGCACCTCCGGCCTGATGGTGGTCGCCAAGTCCGAGCGTGCGTACACCTCGCTGAAGCGCCAGTTCAAGGAGCGCACGGTCGACAAGCGCTACAACGCGCTGGTGCAGGGCCACCCCGACCCGATGAGCGGCACGATCGACGCCCCCATCGGCCGCCACCCGAACCACGACTACAAGTGGGCGGTCACGGCCGAGGGCAAGCCCTCCGTCACGCACTACGACCTCATCGAGGCCTTCCGGGCCGCCTCCCTGCTCGACATCAAGCTGGAGACGGGGCGCACCCACCAGATCCGCGTCCACATGGCGGCCCACCGGCACCCCTGCGTGGGCGACCTGACGTACGGCGCGGACCCGACGCTCGGCAAGCGCCTCGGCCTGACGCGCCAGTGGCTGCACGCGGTCCGGCTCGGCTTCGAGCACCCGGGCGACGGACAGTGGGTGGAGTTCGAGAGCCAGTACCCCGAGGACCTCCAGCAGGCGCTCGACCGGGTGCGGGCGGAGAGCGCGTGACCGGTGTGACGATCCGGGTCGCGCGGGACCCGGAGGACCTCGCGGCCTGTTTCGCGGTCCGCAAGGACGTCTTCGTGGCCGAGCAGCAGGTGCCCGAAGAGCTTGAGTACGACGCGTACGACGCCGGGGCGGTGCACGTCCTGGCCGTGCGCGAGGACGGCGTGCCGCTGGGCACGGGCCGGCTCCTGACCGGCGCCGCGGCGGCCGCCAAGAACGGCGGGGACGCCGGCGTGGGCGCGCTCGGCCGGCTCGCGGTGACGGGGGCGGCCCGCGGCGCGGGCGTCGGGGCGGCCCTGGTCCGGGCCATAGAGGACGCGGCACGCGCGCGTGGCCTGACGGCCGTCGACCTGCACGCCCAGACGCACGCCCTGGGCTTCTACGAACGCCTGGGGTACGAGGCGTACGGCCCGGAGTTCCCGGACGCCGGGATTCCGCATCAGGCGATGCGCAAGGCGCTGCACTGACGCGGTGAGCGCCGCCGCGTGGCAGGGTTGAGTCTTGATCGTTGAAGTCTCGACCGCCCGGAGGGCGCACCGTGGATCAACTGGCGCTGCTGCTCGTCTTGTTGCTGGGGGCCGTGGTCACGGTGCCGTTGGGGGACCGGCTCGGGCTGCCCGCGCCCGTCCTGATGACGCTCGCGGGGATCGGCATGGCCCTGCTGCCGTTCGTGCCCAATGTCGAGATCCCGCCGGACTACATCCTTCCGCTGGTGCTGCCGCCGCTGCTCTACGCGTCCGTGCAGCGCACGTCGTGGCGGCAGTTCGCGGCCAACCGGCGGCCCATCTTCCTGCTCGCCGTAGCACTGGTGTTCGTGACGACGGCGGCGGTCGCCGCGATGGCCAACGCCATCGTCCCCGGGCTGCCGATCGCCGCGGCCGTGGCGCTCGGGGCGCTCGTCGCGCCGCCGGACCCGGTCGCCGCGACCGCCGTGGCGGGCTCGCTCGGGCTGCCCCGCAGACTCGTGTCGATCCTGGAGGGCGAGGGGCTCTTCAACGACGTCACGGCGATCGTGCTCTACCACGTGGCGATCGCGGCGGCGGTGAGCGGCACCTTCTCCTGGCCGTCCGCCGCGGGCCGTCTGGTGCTCTCCGCCGTGGTGGCCGTGCTCGTCGGGCTCGCGCTCGGCTGGCTGACGAACAAGCTGATGGGGCTGCTCGGCGACGCCATCCTCCAGACCGGCCTGACGCTGCTCGTGCCGTTCGTCAGCTATGTGCTGGCCGAGGAACTCCTCGGCTCCGGTGTGCTCGCCGTCCTCACCACCGCGCTCTACCTCGCGGAGAACGCGGTCGACGCCGACGACGTGCTCGGGCGCATCACCGGGCAGACCTTCTGGCAGATCGTCGACACCCTGGTGACCGGCGCCGCCTTCGGGCTCATCGGTCTCGAACTGCACAACGTGTTCGGCATCGCGAGCGGCCGTGAGTGGGAGATGTTCGGCTGGGGCGCGGCGGTCGTCGGCGTCGTCGTCGGCGGGCGGCTGCTGTGGCTGCTGCCCGCGACCTGGCTCGCCAAGCGGCTGCACAAGCGCCGGGACTACGACGAGGAGATCCCGACGACCTGGCGCGAGACCGTCGTCATGTGGTGGGCCGGTATGCGCGGCGTGGCCTCCGTGGCGCTCGCGCTCGCCATCCCGCTCAAGACCGACGACGGGGCTCCGTTCCCGGCCCGTGACGAGATCATCTTCATCGCGTTCTGCGTGATCATGGCGACGCTGGTCGTTCAGGGACTCACGCTGCCCTGGCTGGTGCGGAAGCTCGGGGTGCGCGCCGACACCGACGCGGAGCGGGAGCTGGAGCGGGCGCTCGCCGTACGCGCCGCCAAGGCCGCCAAGCGCCGCCTCAAGGAGATCGAGGCGGTCGAGGAGCTTCCGGAGGAGGTCTCCGAGCGGCTGCTGCGCGGCGCGTTCGACATCGGGGCCAGGATCAGCCCGGACGTGGTCGACGAGGAGCGGCGCGAGCGGTACGCCAAGCGCGTGGACCGGATGAAGGCCGTCCAGCGCATCCAGCGCGAGATGATGTCGGCCGCGCGCCATGAGGTCCTCGCGGCGCGCAGCGAGCCCGGCGCCGACCCGGAGGTCGTCGACCGGGTGCTGCATCACCTCGACGTACGCAGCCTGCGCTGACCCCGGGCCCGGTGCCGGGCAGCTCAGCCGCGGCCGGTCCGCGGCGCCTTCGGGGCGAGGTGCAGCGGGCGGTGGCCGTTCGGCGCGGGTTCCGCCGAGGCCGTGGTGACCTTCGGCAGTGCGTACGGATGCTTCTCGGTCAGCCACTGCACCATCTGCTCGCGCACCGTGACCCGGACGGTCCAGATGTCGTCCGCGTCCTTCGCGGTGACCAGGGCGCGGACCTGCATCGTGCTCGGCGTCGTGTCCGTGACCGCGAGGCCCCAGTCCCTGCCGTCCCACGCCGCGCAGTCGCGCAGGATGTCGCGGAGCTTGTCGCGCATCTGGTGGACCGGCGCCGAGTGGTCCAGATGGAAGAAGACCGTGCCGGTCATCTGCGCGCCGCCGCGGGACCAGTTCTCGAAGGGTTTCGACGTGAAGTACGACACGGGCATCGTGATCCGGCGCTCGTCCCAGGTGCGTACCGCGAGGAAGGTCAGGGTGATCTCCTCGACGGTGCCCCACTCGCCGTCCACCACGACGGTGTCACCGATCCGCACCATGTCGCCGAAGGCGATCTGGAGGCCCGCGAAGAGGTTGCCGAGGGTGGACTGGGCCGCGACACCGGCGACGATGCCGAGGATGCCGGCCGAGGCCAGCAGCGAGGTGCCGGCCGCCTGCATGGCGGGGAAGGTCAGCAGCATCGCCGCGGCCGCCACGACACCCACGATCGCGGAGAGCACCCGCTGGATGAGGGTCACCTGCGTACGGACCCTGCGGACGCGGGCCGGATCGCGGTGGACCGTGGCGTAGCGGGCGTACGAGGACTCGACTATCGCCGTGGCGATCCGCACCACCAGCCAGGCCGCGGAGCCGATGAGGACGAGCGAAAGGATCCGCCCGATGGCCGCCGAGTGGTCCTTGGCGAGCTGGGCCTGGCCGTAGAAGCCTCTCAGCAGAGCGGTGCACAGGACGATGTGCAGGGGCACGCGGCAGCGGCGTAGCAGCCCCCACAGCGGGGTGTCGTGACGCCGTTCGTCGGCCCTGCGCAGAGCGAAGTCGACCAGCCAGCCGACCACCACTGTGAGCACGACCGAGCCGCCGATCACGATCAACGGACGCAGTACGTTCTCCATGCCTCCGAGGGTAGGGGTACCGAAGTGGATGGCACGATGGCCCCATGAACATCATGCTTTTCCACTCGACGTACGGGCTGCGGCCCGCGGTGCACGCGGCGGCGGACCGGCTGCGCGCCGAGGGGCACGAGGTGTGGACCCCGGATCTGTTCGGCGGCCGCACGTTCGACGACGTCGAGGCCGGAAGGGCCTTCCAGGACGAGATCGGCAAGGACGAACTCCTGAAGCGGGCGATTCTCGCCGCCGCCCCCTACTCCGAGCGCGGTCTCGTCTACGCGGGCTTCTCCCTCGGCGCCGCGACCGCCCAGACCCTCGCGCTCGGTGACGCGAAGGCGCGCGGTCTGCTGCTCCTGCACGGCACGTCCGACATCGCGGAGAACGCGTCCGTGGACGAGCTGCCGGTGCAGCTGCACGTGGCGGAGCCCGACCCGTTCGAGACGGACGACTGGCTGAGCGCCTGGTACCTCCGGATGGGCCGGGCCGGGGCCGATGTGGAGATCTACCGCTACGCGGGAGCGGGACACCTCTTCACCGACCCGGGCCTCGACGACTACGACGCCGATGCCGCGGAGAAGACGTGGCGCACGGCGATCGGTTTCCTGGAGACGCTCTGAGGGGGCCGGGCGGGGCTGCTTGGCGGCCCCGCCCGGGGACGGGTCAGCGCACCGGCTCGCGTACCCGCTCGACCTCCTGCGTGCCGCTGAGCGTGCGGTACGAACGGACCCAGGACGAGGTCGCGTCGGGGTCGGTCCGGTCGGAGAGCGCGTAGTAGTCCATCTGCGAGCGCTCGGCGGTGACGTCGAGGACGCCGTAGCCGTGCGAGTCCATGTCCAGCCACTTCACATGGCGGTTGGCCGCCTTGAGGGTGGTCGCGGCCGCCAGGGACACCGTGTGCGGGGCGACGCCGAGCAGGTCGTCGATGTTGTCGGAGCTGACCGAGGTGACGACGAACTCGGTGGCGGCCGAGGGGCTCAGCGGATACGTGGCCGCCCTGACCGGTACGTCGTTCGCCCAGGCCATGTGGATGTCGCCCGTCAGGAAGACGGTGTTGCGGATGTCGTTGTCGCGCAGGTGGGAGATGAGTTCCCTGCGGTCGTCCGTGTAGCCGTCCCACTGGTCCACGTTGATGGCGATGCCCTCCTGGGGCAGGCCGAGCAGCTTCGCGAGCGGCTTGAGGAGATGGGCAGGCAGGGCGCCGAAGGCGACCGGCGAGATCATCACCGACGTGCCGACCAGTTTCCAGGCGGCGTCCGAGGACGCGAGGCCCGACTTCAGCCAGTCGAGCTGCGCGCGGCCGGTGAGCGTACGGTCCGGGTCGTCCACCGCGCCGCTGCCGGTGCCCGCCTGCTGGGAGCGGAAGGAGCGCAGGTCGAGCAGGTGCAGGTCGGCCAGCTTGCCGAAGCGGACGCGGCGGTAGACGGTGCCCTCGGTGGACGGGCGTACCGGCATCCACTCGAAGTAGGCCTGCTTGGCCGCCGCCACGCGTTCCGCCCAGGCCCCCTCGGTCTCGGGGGAGTGGTTCCCCGCGCCGCCCTGCCAGGCGTTGTCGGCGAACTCGTGGTCGTCCCAGATCGCGATGACCGGGTGCGTGGCGTGCATCGCCTGCGCGTCCCGGTCGGTCTTGTGGACGCCGTGCCGGGTGCGGTAGTCGGCGAGCGTGACGATCTCGTGCCGGGGCTCGTGCTGACGTACGACGTTCTCGGCCCGCGGGTACTCGCCGCTCGGGTACTCGTAGAGGTAGTCCCCGAGGTGCAGGACCGCGTCCAGTTCGGTGCGGGCCGCGAGGTGGCGGTACGCCGAGAAGTAGCCGGCCTCCCAGTTCGCGCAGGACACCACACCGAAGCGGACGCCGTGAGCGGAGGCGTCGTGCGCGGGGGTGGTGCGGGTGCGGCCCACGGGGGAGTGCACCGGGGAGGCATCGCCCACGGAGAAGCGGAAGTAATAGGTGGTCGCCTGGCGCAAGCCCCTTACGTCGGCTTTGACCGTGTGGTCGGAGGCGGCCCGCGCGGTGGTGGAGCCACGGCTGACGACTCTGGAGAAGCCCTTGTCCTCGGCTATCTCCCACCTCACCTCGGTGTCGGGCCCCTTGCCGGATCCGGGCACGGCGTCCGGCGCGGGCGTCACCCGGGTCCAGAGCAGGACACCGTCGGGCAGCGGGTCCCCCGAGGCGACGCCGTGGTGGAAGGCGGGGGCGTCGGCGGCGTGTGCGGGGGCGGCGGCGAGCGGGGCGCCGAGCGCGGCGGTGGCGGCTGCGGCCTTGACGACCGTACGGCGGCTCGGGGCCACGGAGTTGAGCGCCTGCTGAAGATCAGTTCGACTGGTCACGGACGATCACCATACTGATCGGTAAGCCAAAGAGCGGGCGAACTCCGTGAGTTCGCCCGCTCTTTCCCCGTGGGCCGGGTAACCGACTCCGGCCCCGGGTCAGCCCTTGAGGGCCTTGTCGACCACGGTCTTGAAGTCCTTCGCCGTGCTCGGCGCGTTCTTCGAGCCGGGAGCGGTCAGCTGCTTGCCGTCCATGACGAGGGAGGGCGTGCCCCTGACGCCGTCCTTGTTGTCGTCGAACTTCTCCGACATCTCCAGGGCCCAGCGGTCGAAGGTCCCGTCCTTGACGTCCTTCTTGAAGGACGCGCTCTTCTTCAGCTCGGGGACCTCGTCGGCGATCTTCAGGAGGTAGGAGTCGTTCTTGAACTTGTCGTCCTGCTCGGCGGGGTGGTTCTTCGCCGAGTACAGCGCCTTCTTGAACGCGAGGAACGCGTCGTCGCTGACGTTCAGCGCCGCGCCCATCGCGCTCAGGGCGTTCCTGGAGCCCTCGCCGGGGATGCCGTTGTCGAGGAAGGTGGCGCCGACGAACTGGAGCTTGTACTTGCCGTCCTTCAGGTCCTTCTCGATGGTCGGGCCGACAGCCTGCTCGAAGCCGGCGCAGACCGGGCAGCGCGGGTCCTCGTAGAGCTTGAGGGTCTTCTTCGCCGAGTCCTTGCCGAGAACGACCGTCGTGCCGTTCGCGCCCGAGGTGTTCGCGGGCTTGACCAGCTTGTCGTCCTTCGCGGCGTCCCAGTAGCCGGGCTTGTTGGCCTCCATCACGGCGTAGCCGACGCCGCCGGCGATCGCGAGGACGCCGACGATCGAGACACCGACGATCACCGCGCGCTTGCGCTTCTCGCGCTTGCGCTCGGCCTCCTGCTGAGCGCGGATCCGCTCGCGGGCGGCGGACTTGGCGGCCTGGCTGTTGCGCTTGCTCATGATCTTTTTCTCCGTGTGGGTGAACTGCGTGGGGATCTCGTGCTCAGGCGAAGGCGGCCGAGCACGGCGGTCCACGCCGCCCCACGAAGTGCACCAGCAGGCGCGCGCGCGTGACCCGCGCCCGGCGCTCGGGGCGCGGCAGGCGGCGTACGGGTGTGCGCGGGGCGGTCACCGAGGCGACCGCGATCAGGAGCGGCCGGAACGTGGCCCCGGCGACCGCGCGCAGCAGCTGGGCCAGCGCCCGCTCCCCGCGCCGCAGCCAGCCGGCGGCCAGGAGGCCCACGCCGACGTGCGCCCCGAGCAGCAGCCAGGCGGCGCCGGGGTCGGCGTCGGCGAGCAGCGCGGCGGCGCCGCCGTGGCCGTCCGCGGTCATCCGGGCCAGCGGCGTCCCGACGGGCGTACCGCCGCACAGCACGTCGAAGCCGACGGAGCGCAGCGGACCCGCCACCGGGCCGCCCGCCTCGCCGTAACAGACGTGCTGGCCCGCGGTGAACACCGTGTCGGCGGCCAGTTCGAGGGGAATCAGCAGGGCGGCGATCCGCCCGAAGCCCCGCTCGTGGCCCGCCAGCGCGTACGCGATGACGAAGACGGCGGCGGCGACAGCCGTGACGGTCGCCAGCGGCAGGGGGACCCGGGACAGCAGCACGTGCGACGCGGCGGAGAGCGTCACGACGAGCGCCGTGAAGAGCGCCGCGCGTACGGCTCTGAGCTGGGTCCCGGATATGTCCATCGCGGAGGAGTGTGCCACGTGTTCCCGTAGGAGGTCCCTAAAGGGTGCCTATGAGTTCCACATTGGGCCGCGGACGCTTACAGACCTGGAATCCGACCGTTACGGAACAGGTCGACGAAGATCTGGTGGTCTTCCCGCGCGCGTGCGCCGTAGCTGTGCGCGAAGTCGACGAGCAGGTCCCCGAAGCCGGCCTCGTCGGCGGCGATCGCGGCGTCGATGGCGCGCTCCGTGGAGAACGGCACCAGGTCCGAGTGGCCGCTCTCGTCGTCCGCCGCCGCGTGCATCGTGGCGGTGGCACGGCCGAGGTCGGCGACGACCGAGGCGATCTCCTCCAGGTCGTCGATGTCCGACCAGTCCAGGTCCACCGCGTACGGCGAGACCTCGGCGACCAGCTGGCCCGCGCCGTCCAGCTCGGTCCAGCCCAGCCACGGGTCGGCGTGCGCCTGGAGCGCGCGCTGCGAGATGACCGTGCGGTGCCCCTCGTGCTGGAAGTAGCCCCGCACCGCCGGGTCCGTGATGTGCCGGGAGACCGCCGGGGTCTGCGCCTGCTTGAGGTAGATCACGACGTCGTTCTCCAGCGCGTCGCTGTTGCCCTCGAGGAGGATGTTGTACGAGGGCAGGCCCGCGGAGCCGATGCCGATGCCGCGCCGGCCCACGACGTCCTTCACGCGGTAGGAGTCGGGGCGGGTGAGCGAGGACTCCGGCAGCGTCTCCAGATAGCCGTCGAAGGCCGCGAGGACCTTGTAGCGCGTGGCGGCGTCCAGCTCGATGGAGCCGCCCCCGGGCGCGAAGCGGCGCTCGAAGTCGCGGATCTCGGTCATCGAGTCGAGCAGTCCGAAGCGGGTCAGGGAGCGCGCGTCGCGCAGCGCGTCCAGAAGGGCGCCCTGGGCGGTGTCCAGCGTGAAGGGCGGCACCTCGTCGCTCTTGGCGCCCGTCGCCAGGTCGTGGATGCGCTCGCGGTACGCCGCGGCGTAGGTCCGCACCAGGTCGGAGATCTGGCCGTCGCTGAGCGCCTTGGAGTAGCCGATCAGGGCCACGGAGGCGGCGAAGCGCTTCAGGTCCCAGGTGAAGGGGCCGACGTACGCCTCGTCGAAGTCGTTCACGTTGAAGATCAGGCGGCCCTGGGCGTCCATGTACGTGCCGAAGTTCTCCGCGTGCAGGTCGCCGTGGATCCACACCCGGCCCGTACGGTCGTCCAGATACGGTCCGCCGTGCTGCTCGCGCTCCAGGTCGGCGTAGAACAGGCAGGCCGTGCCGCGGTAGAACGCGAAGGCGGAGGAGGCCATCTTCCGGAACTTCACCCGGAACGCGGCGGGGTCCGCGGCAAGCAGCTCGCCGAAAGCGGTGCCGAAGACGGCGAGGATCTGCTCACCGCGCTGATCGGCCGTGGGCTGCGGGACGGACATCGCTGGGTGCCTCCTGATGCGGGGTGGTACGTGACATTCGGGACAGGGCTCTCGACCGGTCCAACGCACGACCGTACCCCCGAGTGCCCGCCCGCTGTCAGTGCCCCGGATTAGACTTCGTCGCTGTCCCCCCAGACTGCCCGCAGCCTGTCGCCCACCGTTCTCCGGAGGCCTCCCGCCGTGACCAAGCCGCCCTTCACGCACCTGCACGTCCACACGCAGTACTCGCTTCTGGACGGTGCCGCGCGGCTCAAGGACATGTTCAACGCGTGCAATGAGATGGGCATGACGCATATCGCGATGTCCGACCACGGCAACCTGCACGGCGCGTACGACTTCTTCCACTCGGCGCAGAAGGCGGGCGTGACGCCGATCATCGGCATCGAGGCGTACGTCGCCCCGGAGTCGCGGCGCAACAAGCGGAAGATCCAGTGGGGCCAGCCGCACCAGAAGCGCGACGACGTGTCGGGTTCGGGTGGTTACACCCACAAGACGATCTGGGCGGCGAACAAGACGGGCCTGCACAACCTCTTCCGCCTCTCCTCCGACGCGTACGCGGAAGGCTGGCTGCAGAAGTGGCCGCGCATGGACAAGGAGACGATCTCCCAGTGGTCGGAGGGCCTCATCGCCTCCACGGGGTGCCCGTCGGGGGAGCTCCAGACGCGGTTGCGCCTCGGGCAGTACGAGGAGGCGCGGAAGGCCGCCGGTGAGTACCAGGACATCTTCGGCAAGGACCGGTACTTCCTGGAGCTGATGGACCACGGCATCGAGATCGAGCGCCGGGTCCGTGACGACCTGTTGAAGATCGGCAAGGAGCTGGGGATCCCGCCGCTGGTCACGAACGACTCGCACTACACGTACGCGCACGAGTCGACCGCCCACGACGCCCTGCTGTGCATCCAGACCGGCAAGAACCTCTCGGACCCGGACCGCTTCCGGTTCGACGGCACCGGCTACTACCTGAAGTCCACGGACGAGATGTACGCCATCGACTCCTCGGACGCGTGGCAGGAGGGCTGCCGCAACACCCTCCTGGTCGCCGAGCAGATCGACACCACGGGGATGTTCGAGAAGCGCGACCTGATGCCGAAGTTCGACATCCCCGAGGGCTTCACCGAGGTCACCTGGTTCCAGGAGGAAGTCCGGCGCGGCATGGAGCGCCGCTATCCGGGAGGTGTCCCCGAGGACCGGCAGAAGCAGGCCGAGTACGAGATGGACATCATCATCCAGATGGGCTTCCCGGGGTACTTCCTCGTGGTCGCCGACTTCATCATGTGGGCGAAGAACAACGGCATCGCGGTGGGCCCGGGCCGAGGCTCCGCGGCCGGTTCGATCGTGGCGTACGCCATGGGCATCACCGACCTCGACCCGATCACGCACGGCCTGATCTTCGAGCGGTTCCTCAACCCCGAGCGCGTCTCCATGCCCGACGTCGACATCGACTTCGACGAGCGCAGGCGCGTCGAGGTGATCAGGTACGTGACGGAGAAGTACGGCGCCGACAAGGTCGCCATGATCGGCACGTACGGCAAGATCAAGGCGAAGAACGCCATCAAGGACTCCGCGCGCGTGCTCGGATATCCGTACGCGATGGGCGACCGCCTCACCAAGGCGATGCCCGCCGACGTCCTCGGCAAGGGCATCGACCTCGACGGCATCACCAACCCCACCCACCCGCGCTACAGCGAGGCGGGCGAGATCCGGGGGATGTACGAGAACGAGCCGGACGTGAAGAAGGTCATCGACACCGCCAAGGGTGTGGAGGGCCTGGTCCGGCAGATGGGCGTGCACGCGGCCGGCGTGATCATGTCCAGCGAGCCGATCGTCGACCACGCCCCGATCTGGGTGCGGCACACCGACGGCGTGACCATCACGCAGTGGGACTACCCCCAGTGCGAGTCGCTCGGCCTGCTCAAGATGGACTTCCTGGGCCTGCGCAACCTCACCATCATGGACGACGCGGTCAAGATGGTGCGGGCCAACAAGGGCGTCGACCTGGAGATGCTCTCCCTCCCGCTGGACGACCCGAAGACCTTCGAACTGCTCTGCCGCGGTGACACGCTCGGCGTCTTCCAGTTCGACGGCGGCCCGATGCGCTCGCTGCTGCGCCAGATGCAGCCCGACAACTTCGAGGACATCTCCGCCGTCTCGGCCCTGTACCGGCCGGGCCCGATGGGCATGAACTCGCACACGAACTACGCCGAGCGCAAGAACGGCCGCCAGGAGATCACGCCGATCCACCCGGAGCTCGAAGAGCCCCTGAAGGAGACGCTGGGCCTGACCTACGGCCTCATCGTGTACCAGGAGCAGGTGCAGAAGGCCGCCCAGATCGTCGCGGGCTACAGCCTCGGCGAGGCCGACATCCTGCGCCGCGTGATGGGCAAGAAGAAGCCCGAGGAGCTGGAGAAGAACTTCGTCCTCTTCCAGGCGGGCGCCCGGAAGAACGGCTACTCCGACGAGGCCATCCAGGCGCTGTGGGACGTCCTGGTCCCCTTCGCCGGCTACGCCTTCAACAAGGCGCACTCCTCCGCGTACGGCCTGGTCACCTACTGGACCGCCTACCTCAAGGCGAACTACCCGGCCGAGTACATGGCCGCGCTGCTCACCTCGGTGAAGGACGACAAGGACAAGTCGGCCGTCTACCTCAACGAGTGCCGCCGCATGGGCATCAAGGTCCTCCCGCCGAACGTGAACGAGTCCGTGCACAACTTCGCCGCCCAGGGCGACGACGTGATCCTCTTCGGCCTGGAGGCGGTCCGCAACGTCGGTACGAACGTGGTGGAGTCGATCATCCGCTCGCGCAAGGCGAAGGGGAAGTTCACCTCCTTCCCCGACTACCTCGACAAGGTCGAGGCGACCGCCTGCAACAAGCGCACCACCGAATCGCTCATCAAGGCGGGCGCGTTCGACACCATGGGGCACACCCGCAAGGGCCTGACCGCGCAGTACGAGCCGATGATCGACAACGTGGTCGCGGTGAAGAGGAAGGAAGCCGAGGGTCAATTCGACCTCTTCGGCGGCATGGGCGAGGAGTCCGGCGGCGACGAGCCGGGCTTCGGGCTCGACGTGGAGTTCTCCGAGGACGAGTGGGAGAAGACCTACCTGCTCGCCCAGGAGCGGGAGATGCTCGGGCTCTACGTCTCCGACCACCCGCTCTTCGGCCTGGAGCACGTGCTCTCCGACAAGGCCGACGCGGGGATCGGACAGCTCACCGGCGGTGACTTCTCCGACGGCTCGGTCGTCACCATCGGCGGCATCATCTCCGGCCTCCAGCGCAAGATGACCAAGCAGGGCAACGCCTGGGCCATCGCCACCGTCGAGGACCTCGCCGGTTCCATCGAGTGCATGTTCTTCCCAGCGACGTACCAGCTGGTCTCGACCCAACTCGTCGAGGACGCGGTGGTCTTCGTCAAGGGACGCCTCGACAAGCGCGAGGACGTGCCGCGGCTCGTCGCGATGGAGCTCCAGGTCCCCGACCTGTCGAACGCGGGCACCAACGCGCCCGTGGTGATCACCATCCCGACCGTCAAGGTGAGCCCGCCGATGGTCCACCGCCTCGGCGAGGTCCTCAGCCACCACCGCGGCAACAGCGAGGTGCGGATCAAGCTCCAGGGGGCGCAGAAGACCACGGTGCTGCGGCTCGACCGGCACCGCGTCAAGCCGGACCCGGCGCTCTTCGGCGATCTGAAGGTGCTGCTCGGCCCGTCCTGCCTGGCGGGCTGAGACCGCCCCCGGCCCGAGGCGGGCAGAGCATGAGGGGCGCACCCGGATCGGGTGCGCCCCTCATGTGTGCCTCAATGTGCGTCAGTTGTGGCCGAAGCGGCGCTGGTGCTTACGGGCAACATCAGCGGGGCTGCCCTGAGCCTGCGACTCCATCGGCGACTGGGCCTCGGCGGCGGCCGACTTGGCCTGCTCCGATGCCTGCTCGGCCGCCGAGGCGCGGTTCTCCTGGCTGCCCTGCTTGCGATTCTTGTTCTTGGCCATGGTGATCTTCCTCCTGAGGGGGATCCGGGGGCCATGACGCGACCAGACTCACATATGCCGACAGACCGCGCATTTCGGATAATTACCGTGCGTGATAAGGGCTGTCCCGGAGTGATGCGCCGATGCGCCACGCCGAAGATCGAGTTCCGCCCGTTAACCTCCGCCAGGTCGGGCAGACTCGAAGCAAACCCGACGCGGCCCCGCACCCGCACCCCTGATTCGTTCTCGTCACAGGGTGTGTTCGCGGGCCTTCTAGGGAACGTCCAGGAACCTCCGGACACTTTCAGGAACTTCCCGGAACGCCGGAGACCTCCAGGGAAAGAGGGTGGATCGCGTGGACCGCTGCATCGTCCTGGTGGACGCCGGGTATCTGCTGGGTGCCGCCGCGAGTCTGCTCGCGGGGGAACCCTCCAGGTCCCGGATCACCGTCGACCACGCCGCCCTGATCCAGGGCCTGCGCGAGCGCGCGGAGTCCGACACCCAGCGTCCGCTGCTGCGGATCTACTGGTTCGACGGCGCCCCCGACCGCGTACCGCAGCCCGAGCACCGGCGGCTGCGCGTCATGCCGCGCGTGACGGTCAGGCTCGGAGCCCTGACCCGCAGCGACGGGCGGTGGGCGCAGAAGGGCGTGGACGCCGCCATGCACGCCGAGCTGACCGAGCTGGCCCGCAACCGCGCCTGCTCCGACATCGTGCTCGTCACCGGCGACGGGGATCTGCTGCCCGGCATGATGGCCGCCAAGGAGCACGGCGTCGCCGTCCACCTGTGGGCCGTACAGGCCGCAGACGGGGACTACAACCAGTCGGAGGACCTGGTCGCCGAGGCCGACGAGCGGCGCGTCCTCGACCGGGCGTGGATCACCAAGGCCGTACGCCCCAAGGAGCTCACCGGCATCTGCGCGCCGTCGCCCGCGCCGCGCCCCGAGATCGCCGCGATCCTCTCCGCACCGCTCCCGGAGTCCGCTCTCGCCGCCGCCGCGCAGCGCGCCGAGGAGGAGGCAGCCCCCGCCCGGCACGCCGACGCCGCGTCCAACGGCCGGGAGTCCGGCGAGCACCGCGTCCCCCCGGGCAAGGGCGTGCCCACCCCCAAGGACCTGGCCGCCCTGCGCGGCCCCGGCACCCAGCCCCCGCAGCCCCCCACGAGCGCGACGCTGCGCTGGTCCTCCGACAAGGGCTGGGTCGAGAGGCCCGGAGGCGCGCCCGAGGGCCCCGAAGCCGCGGCCCTGCCCACCCTCGCCCAGCTGACGACGGCCGAGCAGCGCTGGGCGGACCGGGAGGAGGACATCACCACGGTCGGCGGCGACCCTTTTGAGGTGGGACAGGTGTTCGCCCGACGGTGGATGGCGCGCCTGCCCGAACAGCACAACCTCCAGAAGCTCTCGACGATGTACCCGCGCATCCCGCACCGCATCGACGGCGAGCTGCTGCGCTACGCCGCACGGTTCGGCCTGCTCGCGCACAAGGACGACCAGATCGACGAGCACGACCGGTACGCGATCCGGGCCGGCTTCTGGCGGGAGGTCGACGCGCGGACAGCCGCCGAACACGCGCCTGCGGGGGACCGGGCAGGTGACTGATACGGGGCGTACGGGGCGCCCCGGGCGTCATCCGCGCCCGCCGACCCCGTAGTCTCGTCCTTCGTGAGTACGCGCCCCGCACCGGCAGTCCGACAGGGACTCCGTCAGGAACACGGCATCGACGCCGTCTGCGCGGTGGGCGACCTGGTCAAGACCTACCCCGCCGCCCGAGGCAGGCGAGGCAGGCCCGCGACGCCCGAGGTCCGCGCCACCGACGGCATCTCCCTGACGGTCCGGCGCGGGGAGATCTTCGGTCTGCTCGGGCCCAACGGCGCAGGCAAGTCCACCCTCGTACGCCAGCTGACCGGGCTGATGCGGCCCGACAGCGGCACGGTCGACATCCTCGGCCACGACATCGTGCGCCACCCCGAGCGGGCGGCGCGGATCCTCGCCTACCTCGGGCAGGAGTCCACGGCGCTCGACGAGCTGACCGTGTCACTGGCCGTCGAGACCACCGGGCGACTGCGGGGACTCGACGTGCACCGGGCGCGGGCCGAGCGGGACGCGGTCCTCGAAGAGCTGGGGCTCACCCCGCTGGCCTCGCGGCCGCTGAAGAAGCTTTCCGGCGGGCAGCGGCGGCTCGCCTGCTTCGCCACCGCGTTGGTGGGGGAGCGGCCGCTGCTCGTCCTGGACGAACCGACCACCGGCATGGACCCCGTCGCGCGCCGTGCCGTGTGGGCGGCGATCGACCGGCGTCGGGCCGAGCGCGGGACGACCGTGCTGCTCGTCACGCACAACGTCATCGAGGCGGAGACCGTGCTGGACCGGGTCGCCGTACTCGACCGGGGCAAGGTCATCGCCTGTGACAGTCCGGCCGGGCTCAAGGAGCAGGTCGCCGACGAGGTACGGGTGGAGCTGGTGTGGCGGGAGCGCGCGCCGCTCGGCGTCCCCGAGGTGGCCGCGCTCCGCTCCTTCGCCGTCGAGTCGGGACGGCGGTGGTCCCTGCGGCTCGCGCCCGAGGAGGCCCGGGCCGCTGTCGCGGCGGTCACCGGCGGGAGCGCCTTCGCCGCGCTGGACGACTTCACTGTGGCCACGCCCAGTCTTGAGGACGTCTATCTCGCGTTGGGCGGGAGCGGGCGAGGGTTGGTGAAGGCGTGACTCATGTTGAGGGCTTGCGGGGGCCGGGTTCGAGGGGCCGGGTCGGACGGGGCCGTATCGCCTCCGATGTGAGTGGTGTGTGTAAGGACCGGGATCTGACCAGGAGGGGCGTTCGGTGAGCGCGGTTCCTTTGGAAGCTGCCGTGCGGGCCGACAGCGCGCACGCGGAGCAGGGCGTCGAGGGCCCCGCGGCGCTCGGCCCACGGGCCCGGCTGTTCCCGGCGCTCTCCGCCGTCTACCGCGCCCAGCTCTCCCGCGCGCGGGTCGCGCGGATACCGCTGCTCTTCGTGGCGACCTTCCAGTCCGTCGGCATCATGATCCTGATGCGCGGCGTCGTGGACGGCGGCGGCGAGGCCCGTGCCGTCGTGGCCGGGTCCTCCGTGCTCGTCGTCGCGTTCGTCGCGCTCAACCTGCTCGCGCAGTACTTCGGGCAGCTCCGCGCCGACGGCGGGCTCGACCACTACGCCACGCTGCCCGTGCCGCCCGCCGCCGTGGTGCTGGGCGCCGCGGCCGCGTACGCCTCCTTCACGGTCCCCGGCACCCTCGTCACGGCGATCGTCGGCTGCGGGCTCTTCGGCCTGCCGCTCACGCACCTGTGGGTGCTCGCCGCGGTGATCCCGCTCGCGGGGGCCGCCCTCGCGGGGCTCGGCGCCGCGCTCGGTCTGCTCGCGCCCCGGCCCGAACTGGCCACGCTGCTCGGCCAGATGGGCATGTCCGCGGCGCTGCTCCTCGGCGTGCTCCCGGCCGAGCGGATGCCGACACTGCTTCAGTACGCGCGAGACCTGCTGCCTTCCACGTACGGCGTGGAGGCCTTCGCCCGTACGTTCGGGCCGAACCCCGACTGGGCCGTCGTCGCCCTCGATCTGGCGGTCTGCGCGGGGGTCGGTGTCGCCTCGCTCGCCGTGGCCACCTGGGCGTACCGCCGGGCCGCCGTCCGCTGACGCGGCGCACCATCGAAAAGGGGTGGCGCGCGGCGCTTCGGTGAGGGGCGGCGGCCGGGAGAGGGGTAGGCCTGGCACGATGTGTGGGTGACCGCACCGCTGACTCCCTCCCAACCGCCGCACGACCGACCCGCGAGCGACCCCTGGCAGGCACCCGCGCAGCCGTGGGGGGCGATGCCTCCTCACGGCCACGAGGAGGATGGGCCCGGCATGAAGAAGGAACTGCTGCAAGCCGCAGCGATCTTGGTCGTGGTGGCTCTCAGCGGCTTGGTGCTCGGTGCGCTGTGGCTCGGGTTCGCGCCGCGCATCCCGCTCATCTCGGACGGCGAGGCGGTGTACCTCAAGGACACCGAGGGCGAGCAGGCGATCGGTGTCGACGGAACGTTCACTCTGTTCGCGCTCGGCTTCGGACTCGTCAGCGGCGTGGCCGCCTTCCTGGTGCGCAGGAGCGGGGGCGTCCCGATGGTGGTGGCCCTCGCGCTGGGCAGCCTGCTGGGTGCCCTGCTGGCCTGGAAGGCCGGGGCCCTGTTCGGCCCCGACACGGACGTCGTCGCGCACGCCAAGGCCGTCGGCAAGGGCGTGGTCTTCAACGCCCCCGTGGAACTCAAGGCCAAGGGCACGCTCCTCGCCTGGCCGGTGGCCGCGCTGGCCGTCCACCTCGGCCTCACCGGGCTGTTCGGGCCGCGGGACCCGGAGCCGTACGCGGTGCCCTACGAGGAGCGGGTCCCCTGAGCGGGGCCAAGCGGGGCCAAGCCGGGACTGTGCGGGGCTAGGCGGGGCGTTTCCCGTGGTTGGCCTTGCGCTTCTTCGCCCGCCACTTCCGCATGCGCGTCTTCTTCGACATGCCTTGGGTTACTAGTCCCGCCCCGCCCGGGTGTCGAGGGCACTTTCACGTCGGTCGTGAGAGGCCGCGAGAAGGACGCCGTGGCGAGGGGAGCTTCAGGCCCTGCCGATCGGCGCCAGCACCGCTCCCGTGAGTTCCGCCAGGTCGCCCGGCGCCAGCTCGACCTCCAGCCCCCTGCGGCCCGCCGAGACGCAGATCGTGGCGTGCGCCGACGCCGAGTCGTCCAGGACCGTGCGCAGCCTCTTGCGCTGGCCGAGCGGGGAGATGCCGCCGCGCACATAGCCCGTCGTGCGCTCCGCGGCCGCCGGATCGGCCATCACCGCGCGCTTGCCGGACACCGCGGCGGCCAGCGCCTTCAGGTCCAGGGTGCCCGCGACGGGGACGACGGCGACGGTCAGTTCGCCGTCGACCTCGGCGACGAGCGTCTTGAAGACCCGGTCGGGGGAGACACCCATCGCCTCGGCGGCCTCCTCGCCGTACGAGGGATGGGCGGGGTCGTGCTCGTAGGCGTGGACCGTGAAGGCGGTGCCGACCGCGGTGAGCGCCACCGTCGCCGGGGTGCCGGCCGCCTGTTTCTTCTGCTTCTTCGCCAAGGTGTTCGCCTTACGTGCTCAGGGCGTACGTCAGTTGAGGCTGGTCGTCCCGCGCGTCAGTTCCGTCGCGGGCAGCGAGGGCAGATTACGGATGATCGCGGTCTCCGCGCGCAGCAGTTTCAGCTCGTCCCGCAGCCGTGCCGCGGTGTCCGGCGCCTCCAGGAGCCGCTGCTTGGTCGGGGTGTCGAGGACGGCCGCCGCGGCGACCAGGTACGACACCACGGACGGCTCGTCCGGCAGCTCGGCCCCCGTCGTCAGTGAACGCTCCCGCGCTCCGGCCAGCCGCTTCTGGTAGGCGCGGAAGGCGCGCAGGACGCCCTCCGCGAGCGTGCCCGCCCCCTCGCCCGGCTCCTCCGGCACCTCCTCGACCTCCGCGGTGAGGAACGCGCCCGAGGCGTCGACCGAGTGGATCCGCACCCGCGTCGTGCCGGTGGCGAGCACCTCGAAGCCGCCGTCGGCGCGCTCCCTGATCGTCGCCGCGTCCGCCACGCAGCCCACGGTGTGGAAAGCCTTGAGCGGATCGTCGCCGAAGCCCGCGGCGGGCCCGTGCTCGGGCGCCGCCGTCTGGTCGGGGAGGCCGGGAGCGCTGGGCGCCACCTCCAGGCCGTCGCGGATGGCGACGACGGCGAACTGGCGCTGCTCCTCCTCGGGGGTCTTGAGCAGGTCGCGCATCATGGCGCGATATCGCTCCTCGAAGACGTTCAGCGGCAGGACGAGGCCGGGGAACAGCACCGAGTTGAGCGGAAAGAGCGGAAGCCGGGTGGTCACGACCGGCAAGCCTAATGCTCGTCGGAGCGGACGGGTCCGCGCGGCGGCCGCAGCGGGGTCATCGACGCCACTTCGATGCGTACGCCGTCGCGCAGTTCCAGGAACTGGCCGAGTGGATCGTCGGCCATCCGGTCCCAGGGGAAGGACGTGGCGTACGGGCCGATCAGGCGCAGCTGTTCGAGGGCGTCGTCCCAGCGCTCCAGGCGGACCAGCACGTACGTGAGGAGGTTGCGGACCTCGGCGGGCCAGGGGTCGGCGGCCTCGTACTCCCGGGAGAGACCGATCGCGAGGTCGGCCGCCGCGTCCAGGCGCTCGCGCGGGATGCCCAGGGAATGCGAGGGGCTGGTGAGGTAGGCGAAGGCGGCCCGCGCCGGAAGGACCTGTATCAACGAGCCGGGCAGCGCGTCGGAGGCGGCGCGCTCGGCGAAGTCGAAGCACTCGCGGTGCGAGCCGTACCAGGCGGCGGAGAGGTACTGGAGGGCCGAGGCGTGGCAGCCGTAGTGGTACGAGGAGCGGCGCACCGCCTCCTCCCACAGCTGTTCGAAGGCGGTGTGCGAGGCGTGTGTGCCGCGCGCGTGGTCGAGGGCTATCCGCCACGGCACCGGGTCGCGCGGGTCGGCCTCGGCGGCGGCGGTGAGCAGCGGGCCCATCTCGCGCAGCAGCTCGGCGCGGGCCGGGGACTCCCAGCCGCGGACGACGGCCAGCTCGGCCTTGACGAGCAGGGCGTCCGGGTCGTGCGGGGACGCGCAGAGCCAGTCGTCGAACCACTCGGGGCGGGAGCGGGCGAAGGCGGCGAGCCGGGTGGTGTAGCGGTCGCGGTTCTCCCACTCGGCGGCCTCGCGGGTGGTGGCGAGCAGCTTGGCCGCCGGGCCGTGGTCGCCCCGGCCCGCGGCGACGAGTGCGGGGGCGAGCCGCTCGTCGGGCACGTCGAGGAGTACTTCCTCGTCCGGCGGCAGCCCGGCGGCGAGCCGCGGGGTGTGCCGGACCATGCGGGCGGTACGGATGAAGGCACGCAGCACCGTGCCCTCCTTTGCGCCTCAACCGGCGCCGCTCGCGCGCGGGGACCGGTCACCGTCGTGGTTGCTCAATTGTTGGTTGCGCAGGGATGACGGTCAAAGGGCGGGGAAGGTTGCCTGTGGCCGGATAACGGTTCAGCGGCGGCCTTCCACCACCCAGAACCGGCCCGAGACCGGAGCCTGCACAGGGCGCGGGCCCCGCCAGGGGCGCCGTCCGCGCCCTTCGGGGGGCCCCGGCCCGGGTGGTCCGCCCCGCCTGGCCCCCGCCGGGGTCACAGGCCCGCCCCCAGCCGCCCCCCTCAGTTGCGCCGCAGCAGCCGTGTCGCGCCCGCCGCTACCGTCGTCGCCAGGACCCAGCCGAGCAGGATCAGCGCCGTCGAGAACCACTGCCAGCCGCCGCGCAGCTGCCAGTAGCTGTCCTGGCCGAGGTTGATCACGGGCAGCAGCAGGTCGAGGGAGAAGAGCGCCGGGTTCCAGTGCGGGTGTTCGCCCGGTTTGATCGCCGGGTGGTCCGCGTGCGAGAACGCCACCGCGCTGATCGCCCACAGCACGGCCATCCAGACCGCCGCGCGGCCGGGGCGGTAGCCGTACGCGACCGTCCAGTCCTGCGCGTACCCCCACAGCTTCGCCGCCAGCGGCAGCGTCTCGCGGCGCCGGCGCTGCTTGGCGAGGAGGACCTCGCGGGCGTCGGCGTCCTCGCCGCCGTTGCGCAGGACGGCGGCCAGTTTCTCGTACGGCTCGGGGTTGTACTCGGCGGTCGCGGCCGCCACCCAGCTCAGCCGTTGGGAGAGCGGGAAACTGCCCAGCGGGACGAGGTTCTCGTAGGTGAAGCCGCCCATCTGGAGGCCGCCGGGCCCGGGCCAGCTGGCCGCCTTGTCGATGAGGTTGACGACCTTGGCGCCGGACAGGACGACCTTGCCGCGCTGCGGCGCCTCGCCGAGGAAGCGCAGCTCGGGCGTCTGGACGCGGCGCAGCGAGATCTCCTGGTCGTTCTGGAGCACGAAGCGGGCCTGCGCGAAGTCGATGGCGTCGCCGAACCGGCCGTCGTCCAGACGGATGCCGCCCTCGCACTCGAAGCGCTGCACGCGCGTGCCGCGCGCCGGCGTCATGCCACTGGTCTGCGGCGGATTGCCGACGGCGGCCGGGGTCAGATACAGCGTGCGCTCGACCGTCAGCTGCGGGGCGTTGAACGCGTGCCGCCCGTACTGGTTGATGAGCCTGCTGCCGCGCAGGCTCAGCGAGACGCCGATCTTCGCGCCGCGCAGGCTCAGTTCGCCGTGCGACTCCATCATCTCGGCCTGGAGGTCCTGCCCGACGGCGAGGCCGTCACCGGTGATCGAGCGGCCGCGCCGGTCGCGGTAGACCACCGCCTGGTTCAGGAGCAGGTCCGTGCCGATCTGGGCGTCGGTGAGGCGGATGCCGTTGTGGACCCGGCAGCGCGGCAGGTGCAGATCGCCCTCCGTGTGCAGCCGGGCCGCCTCGATGCGCGGGATCGAGCAGTCGACGAGCCGCAGCGTGGCGAAGCGGGACTCGGGGAGCACGACCTCCTTCTCGAAGCGGCAGTGCTTCATCTCCGTGTACGGCACGACCGTCCCGCCCGCGAGATCGAGCACGTCCGTGATCTGCACGCCCGCCAGCTTCAGCGAGGAGACCCGGCCCGCGAGCGCCGGCGGCCCGTCGAGCAGCAGCCAGCACACGATGCGCGCCCGCACACTGCGCTCGGGACCCCAGGGGTGCCCGCCGTGCGGATCGTCCACCGCCGCGTCGCCCGATCTGAGGTCGTAGACGCTGCCGTTGCGGAAGGCCTGCCACATGCCGATCTCCGCGGCGGTCAGCCCGTCCGGCGGGTCTCCGGCGCCCGCGTCGTCGACCACTTGCCTGTCCTCCCCGTCCGCCGTGCACTCTTGCCTCGTACACCTGTTTCATGCCCGCTCTGTGACCGGCTGAACGCTAGTGGTGAACGGCGTCTTCCGGGATCCATATCAGCCAGTGATACGGGCGACCGGGGTCGAAAGAAGGTCTGAGAGAATTGGCCATGTGATCTCTCGAATCGATCTGCGCGGCGACGCCCTCCCCGAGGGCCCCGCCCTGCGCGCCCTGCTGCCCCGTGCCGACTTCGACGTCGCGGCCGCCCTGGAGAAGGTGCGTCCCATCTGCGAAGACGTGCATCATCGCGGCGACGCGGCGCTGATCGAGTACGCGGAGAAATTCGACGGAGTGCGGCTCGACCAGGTCCGGGTTCCCGCCTCCGCCCTCAAGGAGGCCCTGGCCGGTCTCGACCCCGTCGTGCGCGAGGCGCTGGAGGAGTCGATCCGCCGCGCCCGCACCGTCCACCGCGAGCAGCGCCGCGCCCCGCACACCGTGCAGGTCGTCCCCGGCGGCAAGGTCACCGAGAAGTGGGTCCCGGTCGAGCGCGTCGGGCTCTACGCCCCCGGCGGCCGGTCCGTCTACCCCTCCTCCGTGATCATGAACGCGGTCCCGGCGCAGGAGGCGGGCGTCGCGTCGATGGCGCTCGCGTCCCCGCCGCAGGCCGACTTCGGCGGCCTCCCGCACCCGACGATCCTCGCCGCCTGCGCGCTGCTCGGCATCGACGAGGTGTACGCGGTCGGCGGGGCCCAGGCCGTCGCGATGTTCGCCTACGGCACCGAGACCTGCGCCCCCGCGAACATGGTCACGGGGCCGGGCAACATCTGGGTCGCCGCCGCCAAGCGGTACTTCACCGGACGCATCGGCATCGACACCGAGGCGGGCCCGACCGAGATCGCGGTCCTCGCCGACGACACCGCCGACCCGGCGCACGTCGCGTCCGACCTGATCAGCCAGGCCGAGCACGACCCGCTCGCGGCCGCGGTCCTCGTCACGGACTCCGTGGCGCTCGCGGACGCGGTCGAGAAGGAGCTTGCGCCGCAGGTCGCCGCGACCAAGCACGTCGAGGACCGGATCGTCCCGGCGCTGAGCGGTCGCCAGTCCGCGATCGTCCTGGTCGACGGCCTGGCGGAGGGCCTGCGGGTCGTCGACGCGTACGGCGCCGAGCACCTGGAGATCCAGACCGCCGACGCCGCCGCCGTCGCGGACCGCGTCAAGAACGCGGGCGCGATCTTCGTCGGTCCCTGGGCGCCCGTCTCCCTCGGCGACTACTGCGCGGGTTCCAACCACGTCCTGCCGACCGGCGGCTGCGCCTGCCACTCCTCGGGGCTGTCCGTCCAGTCCTTCCTGCGCGGCATCCACATCGTCGACTACACGCGCGAGGCCCTCGCGGACGTCGCGCACCACGTGGTGACGCTCGCCGAGGCGGAGGACCTGCCCGCCCACGGCGCGGCGATCAAGGCGAGGTTCGGATGGAAGGTGCCGGGCCAGTGAGCGACGTACGCATCGACGACCTCCCCGTCCGCGACGAGCTGCGCGGCAAGTCCCCCTACGGCGCGCCCCAGCTCGACGTACCCGTCCGCCTGAACACCAACGAGAACCCCTACCCGCTCCCCGAGCCGCTCGTCGAGCGCATCGCGGAGCGGGTCCGCGAGGCCGCCCGCGACCTCAACCGCTACCCCGACCGGGACGCGGTCGAGCTGCGCACCGAGCTGGCGCGCTACCTCACCCGCACCGGCGGTCACGAGGTCACGCTCGCCAACGTCTGGGCGGCCAACGGCTCCAACGAGGTCATCCAGCAGCTCCTCCAGACCTTCGGCGGGCCCGGCAGGACGGCCATCGGCTTCGAGCCGTCGTACTCGATGCACGGCCTGATCGCGCGCGGCACCGGCACGGACTGGATCCCGGGACCGCGCCACGACGACTTCACGATCGACGCCGAGGCGGCCACGAAGGCCATCGCCGAGCACCGGCCGGACGTCGTCTTCATCACGACGCCCAACAACCCCACGGGCAACACCGTTCCGGCCGAGACGGTCCTCGCGCTGTACGACGCCGCACAGGCCGCGAAGCCGTCCATCGTCGTGGTGGACGAGGCGTACGTCGAGTTCAGCCACGGCGACTCCCTGCTCCCCCTGATCGAGGGGCGGCCCCACCTCGTCGTCTCGCGGACCATGTCGAAGGCGTTCGGCGCGGCCGGTCTGCGCCTCGGCTACCTCGCCGCCCACCCGGCCGTCGTCGACGCCGTACAGCTGGTGCGCCTGCCGTACCACCTCTCGGCCGTCACCCAGGCCACCGCGCTCGCGGCCCTGGAGCACACGGACACGCTCCTGGGATACGTCGAGCAGCTCAAGGCGGAGCGCGACCGGCTCGTCGCCGAGCTGCGCGCGACGGGCTACGAGGTGACGGACTCCGACGCCAACTTCGTGCAGTTCGGGCGATTCGAAGGCGAAGGGGCTGCTCATGAGGTGTGGCAAAAGATCCTCGACCGGGGCGTCCTGGTCCGGGACAACGGCGTACCGGGATGGCTGCGGGTCACCGCCGGAACCCCCGACGAAAACGACGCGTTCCTCGATGCGGTACGCGAACTCAAGAAGGAGCAGGACGCATGAGCCGCGTAGGACGGGTCGAACGGACCACCAAGGAGACTTCCGTCGTCGTTGAGATCGATCTCGACGGCAGCGGCAAGGTCGACGTGTCGACCGGGGTCGGCTTCTACGACCACATGCTCGACCAGCTCGGCCGCCACGGCCTGTTCGACCTCACGGTCAAGACCGAGGGCGACCTGCACATCGACTCCCACCACACCATCGAGGACACCGCGCTCGCGCTCGGCGCCGCCTTCAAGCAGGCCCTCGGCGACAAGGTGGGCATCTACCGCTTCGGCAACTGCACGGTCCCGCTGGACGAGTCGCTGGCCCAGGTGACGGTCGACCTGAGCGGCCGCCCGTACCTCGTGCACACCGAGCCCGAGAAGATGGCGCCGATGATCGGCGAGTACGACACGACGATGACCCGGCACATCCTGGAGTCCTTCGTCGCCCAGGCGCAGATCGCCCTGCACGTCCACGTGCCCTACGGCCGCAACGCCCACCACATCGTGGAGTGCCAGTTCAAGGCCCTGGCCCGCGCCCTGCGGTACGCCTCCGAGCGCGACCCGCGCGCGGCGGGCATCCTTCCCTCCACGAAGGGCGCGCTGTAACCGATGACGGGCCTCAACACCATCCTCATCGTCGTCGGTCTCTTCCTGATCGGCGGCATCATCTCCTTCGTCAAGCAGGGGATGCCCAAGAGCCTGATCACGCTGCTGTCGATCGCCGCCGTGATGTGTCTGGCGGCGGGCATCCTGCGGCTCGACTACTGGAACTGACGGGAGGCGTACGACAGATGAGCACTCCCAAGAAGGTCGTCGTCTTCGACTACGGCTTCGGCAACGTCCGCTCCGCCGAGCGCGCCCTCGCGCGCGCGGGAGCCGACGTGGAGATAACGCGCGACTACGACAAGGCGATGAACGCCGACGGCCTCCTCGTGCCCGGCGTCGGCGCGTTCGCCGCCTGCATGAAGGGCCTCAAGGAAGCGCGCGGCGACTGGATCATCGGGCGCCGCCTCTCCGGGGGCCGCCCGGTGATGGGCATCTGCGTGGGCATGCAGATCCTCTTCGCGCGCGGCATCGAGCACGGCGTGGAGACCGAGGGCCTGGACGAGTGGCCCGGCGCGGTCGAGCCGCTGAAGGCCGAGATCGTCCCGCACATGGGCTGGAACACCGTCCAGGCGTCGGCCGGCTCCACGCTCTTCAAGGACCTGGACGACGACGCCCGCTTCTACTTCGTGCACTCCTACGCCGTGCACCACTGGTCCCTCGAAGTCGCGAACCCGGCGATGCGCGCCCCGCACGTCACCTGGTCCACGCACGGCGAGCCCTTCGTGGCGGCCGTCGAGAACGGCGCCCTGTGCGCCACGCAGTTCCACCCCGAGAAGTCCGGCGACGCCGGCGCCCAGCTCCTCACCAACTGGATCGGAACCCTGTGAGCATCCTCGAACTCCTTCCCGCCGTCGACGTCCGCGACGGCCAGGCCGTACGCCTCGTCCACGGCGAGTCCGGCTCGGAGACCTCCTACGGCTCCCCGCTGGAGGCCGCCCTCGCCTGGCAGCGGTCGGGCGCCGAGTGGCTGCACCTGGTCGACCTGGACGCGGCGTTCGGCACCGGTGACAACCGTGAGCTGATCGCCGAGGTCGCAGGAAGCCTCGCGGCCGACGGCATCAAGGTCGAGCTGTCCGGCGGCATCCGCGACGACGCCTCGCTGGCCGCCGCCCTCGCCACCGGCTGCACCCGCGTCAACCTCGGCACCGCCGCCCTGGAGACGCCCGAGTGGGTCGCCAAGGTCATCGCCGAGCACGGCGACAAGATCGCGGTCGGTCTCGACGTACGCGGTACGACGCTGCGCGGCCGCGGCTGGACCCGCGACGGCGGCGACCTCTACGAGACGCTTGAGCGCCTCGACTCCGAGGGCTGCGCGCGCTATGTCGTCACGGACATCGCCAAGGACGGCACGCTCCAGGGCCCCAACCTGGAGCTGCTGCGCGACGTGTGCGCGGCCACGGACCGCCCGGTGGTCGCCTCCGGCGGTGTCTCGTCGCTGGACGACCTGCGCGCGATCTCCGAGCTGGTCCCGCTGGGCGTCGAGGGCGCGATCGTCGGCAAGGCGCTGTACGCGAAGGCGTTCACGCTCGAAGAGGCGCTCGCCGCGGTGGCGTCCTCATGAGCGGCGTGCGGCGCGTGCAGAGCGGGAGCCCCTGGGAGGAGGCCTTCGGCTTCGCCCGCGCGGTCGAGGCAGGCGACCGGGTCGTGGTCGGCGGCACCACCTCCTTCAAGGGGGACATCCTGTACGGGGAGGGCGACCCCTACGAGCAGACGCGGGTCGCCATCGCCAACGCGCTGGAGGCGATCGGCCGGTTCGGGCTCGGCCCCGAGTCCGTGACCGCCGTACGCCTCCTCATCACCCACGCGCGGGACGTCGACGCGGTGGGCCGCGCGCACAAGGAGGCCTTCGACTCCGTGCGCCCGGTGATGACCATGGTGGTCGTGTCCGGCTTCGTCGACTCGCGCATCCTGGTCGAAGTGGAACTGGAAGCCTTCCGAGGAGCCCCCGCATGACGCTGGCAGTAAGGGTCATTCCCTGCCTCGACGTGGACAACGGCCGCGTCGTCAAGGGCGTCAACTTCCAGAACCTGCGCGACGCGGGCGACCCCGTCGAGATGGCCAAGGTGTACGACGCCGAGGGCGCCGACGAGCTGACCTTCCTGGACATCACCGCCTCGTCCGGCAACCGCGAGACGACGTACGACGTCGTCCGCCGCACCGCCGAGCAGGTCTTCATCCCGCTCACGGTCGGCGGCGGCGTGCGCACCGCCGAGGACGTCGACAAGCTCCTTCGCGCGGGCGCGGACAAGGTCGGCGTGAACACGGCCGCGATCGCCCGCCCCGACCTGATCCGCGAGATCGCCGAGCGCTTCGGACGCCAGGTGCTGGTGCTCTCGGTCGACGCCCGGCGTACGGCCGCCGGCTCCTTCGAGGTGACGACCCACGGCGGCCGGAAGTCCGCCGGGATCGACGCCGTCGAATGGGCGCACCGGGCCGCCGAGCTGGGCGCGGGCGAGATCCTGCTCAACTCGATGGACGCCGACGGCACCAAGGACGGCTACGACCTGGAGATGATCGAGGCCGTACGCAAGCACGTCACCGTCCCCGTCATCGCCTCGGGCGGAGCGGGCCGGCTGGAGCACTTCCCCCCGGCGATCGAGGCGGGCGCGGACGCGGTCCTCGCGGCCTCGGTCTTCCACTTCGGCGATCTGCGGATCGGCGAGGTGAAGGAGACGCTGCGGGAAGCGGGACATCCGGTGCGCTAGGCGGATCTTCGGATATTCGCCGCCCCGGACTTCGGGACGCCGCCACGGACTTCGGGCCGTGGCGGCGTCCGGCGTCCCTTTGGGGCCGCCGCTAGAGCCCCAGCTGCTTCGTCTCGTGGAGGGTGGCGATCGCGCCCTTGTCGCCGTCCAGGGCCACGTCGGCGACGTCCTGCCTGCCGTAGGCGAACAGCAGCAGCTCGGACGGCTCGCCCGTCACCGTCACCACCGGCGTGCCCCGGTGCGCCACCGCCGTCTGGCCGTCCGGGCGCCGCAGCACCAGGCCGACCGGAGCCTTGCGGCCCACCAGCCGGGCCGTCCGTTCCAGCCGGGACCACAGGGCGTCCGAGAAGACCGGGTCGAGGTCGCGCGGGGTCCAGCCGGGGCGCGCGCGGCGCACGTCCTCGGTGTGGATGTAGAACTCCACGGCGTTCGACGCCTCGTCGATCTGCTTGAGGCTGAAGGGCGAGAAACGCGGCGGTCCCGTCCTGATCAGCTGGATCAGTTCCTCGTACGGCTTCGCGGCGAACTCGGCCTGCACCCGCTCCAGACGGCCCGCCAGCTGCTTGATCAGGAGCCCGCCCGCCGCGTCCGCGCGGCGCTCGCGCACCACCACGTGGGCCGCGAGATCGCGGGTCTTCCAGCCCTCGCAGAGGGTGGGGGCCTCGGGCCCCTCCGCCTCCAACAGGTCGGCGAGGAGAAGTCGTTCACGCTTCGCATGGGTCGACATACCGGTAAGCCTACGACCCTCGCCCCCGTCCGGACAGTGGACGTGCGCCGGACCGTCCGCGTCCGCGCGGCACAATGGGCCCATGACCAGCGTTCCCCCGCCCAGCAGCGGCACCGGCAGCGGCCTCGACCCGGAGATCGCCGCGCGCCTCAAGCGCAGCGCCGACGGCCTCCTTCCCGCCATCGCCCAGCAGTACGACACCGGTGAGGTGCTGATGCTCGGCTGGATGGACGACGAGGCGCTGCACCGCACCCTCACCACGGGCCGCTGCACCTACTGGTCCCGCAGCCGCCAGGAGTACTGGGTCAAGGGCGACACCTCCGGACACGTCCAGCACGTCAAGGAAGTGGCCCTGGACTGCGACGCCGACACCGTCCTCGTCCAGGTCGACCAGGTCGGCGCCGCCTGCCACACCGGCACCCGCACCTGCTTCGACTCCGACGTACTGCCCTTGTCCGGCGTCCCGGCGCCCGGTCAGTAGGGTCTGCTGCCATGGACCTGGAGACCTTCCGCAAGCTCGCGACCGACCGCCGAGTGATCCCCGTCAGCCGCAAGCTCCTCGCGGACGGCGACACCCCCGTCGGCCTCTACCGCAAGCTCGCCGCCGAGCGCCCCGGCACCTTCCTCCTGGAGTCGGCGGAGAACGGCCGCACCTGGTCCCGCTACTCCTTCGTAGGCGTCCGCAGCGCCGCCACCCTCACCGTCCGCGACGGCGAGGCCCACTGGCTCGGCACCCCGCCCGTCGGCGTCCCCACGGCGGGCGACCCGCTCGCCGCGCTGCGCGCCACCGTCGACATACTGCACACCCCCCGTGACCTGGCCGGCCAGCTCCCGCCCTTCACCGGCGGCATGGTCGGCTACCTCGGCTACGACATCGTGCGCCGCCTGGAGAAGATCGGCCCGGGGGAGCGGGACGACCTGAGGCTCCCCGAGCTGACCATGCTCCTCACCAGCGACCTCGCCGTCCTCGACCACGGGGACGGCTCGGTCCTGCTGATCGCCAACGCGATCAACCACAACGACCTCGACACCGGCGTCGACGAGGCGTACGCCGACGCGATCGCCCGGCTCGACGCCATGGAGGCCGACCTCTCGCGCCCCGTCGCCCAGCCCCCGGCCGCGCTCCCGCCCTCCGAGCTTCCGGAGTACACCGCGCTGTGGGGCGGCGAGCAGTACCAGGACGCCGTCGACGACATCAAGGAGCGCATCCGGGCCGGCGAGGCCTTCCAGGTCGTGCCGTCCCAGCGCTTCGAAACGCCGTGCACGGCAAGCGCGTTGGACGTCTACCGCGTCCTGCGGGCCACCAACCCGTCGCCGTACATGTACCTCTTCCGCCTCGACGGGTTCGACGTCGTCGGCTCCAGCCCCGAGGCGCTCGTCAAGGTCGAGGACGGGCGCGCCATGGTCCACCCCATCGCCGGCACCCGGCACCGCGGCGCCACCCCGCAGGAGGACCACGCCCTCGCCGAGGAACTCCTCGCCGACCCCAAGGAGCGCGCCGAGCACCTCATGCTCGTCGATCTCGGCCGCAACGACCTCGGCCGGGTCTGCGAGCCCGGCTCCGTCGAGGTCGTGGACTTCATGTCCATCGAGAAGTACTCCCACGTCATGCACATCGTCTCCACGGTCACCGGGCAGGTCGCCCGCGGCCGCACCGCCTTCGACGTGCTCACCGCCTGCTTCCCCGCGGGCACCCTCTCCGGCGCACCCAAGCCGCGCGCGATGCAGATCATCGACGAGCTTGAGCCGTCCCGGCGCGGGCTGTACGGCGGCTGCGTCGGCTACCTCGACTTCGCGGGGGACTCCGACACCGCCATCGCCATCCGCACCGCCCTGCTGCGCGACGGCACGGCGTACGTCCAGGCCGGGGCCGGTGTCGTCGCCGACTCCGACCCCGTCGCCGAGGACACCGAGTGCCGCAACAAGGCCGCCGCCGTGCTGCGCGCCATCCACACCGCCAACCGCCTGCACGCCCCCACGAGCCGTGAGGGATAGTGGACAGGTGACTTCCGCAGTACCACCGCCCCGTACCGACACGCCGGCCGAGAGCCCCGGGCCTTCCGAGACCACGTCCGAGGCTCCCGGACCCTCCGAGATCAACGAACAGCGCGGCAGCAGGCGCAGCATCGCCGCCGCGCTGCTGCTCGGTGCCGTCGGCGCGGCCCTCGCACTGCTCGCGTCCCGCCAGGCCTGGGCCCACGGGACCGCGTCGGTGGCCGGCGGCGAGCTGCCCCTGACCGCCAAGGGCAGCGACGTCACGGGCGTCCCCGCCGCCCTCGCGATAGTGGGCCTCGCCGCCCTCGTCGCGGTCTTCGCCGTCCGCCGCACCGGACGCGTCCTGGTCTCCCTGCTGCTCATGGCCAGCGGCGCGGGCACCGTCGCCGCGGCCCTGCTCGGCGCGGGCGACAGCGCCGCCCTCGACGAGAAGGCGGCCACCGCGTCCGGCGACGCCGCCGCCACCATCGGCGACCTCAGTCACACCGGCTGGCCGTACGCCGCGGCGGCCGCGGGCCTACTGCTCCTGCTCGCGGGACTCCTCGCCCTTACCTACGGCCGCTCGTGGCCCGCCATGTCGGGGCGTTACGAACGCGACGGCTCGCCCACCCCCCGCAGGGCCCGCCGCGCCCCGGACCCGGAACGGCCCGAGGAACTGTGGAAGGCTCTCGACCGCGGCGAGGACCCGACGCGCGAAGCGTGACCCCGCGCTCGGAGCAGACTCGCCGGTACGGGACAATGACAGCGAGCGCACGACTCGCGGTGGGCCTCCCACCGACCACCACGCATACAGCAACGAGGAGCAAGTCATGGCGGGCAGCAGCCACGGACACACCCCGGCCGCCTGGACCGGTGTCATCATCGCCTTCATCGGTTTCTGCGTCGCGGGTGCCTTCATGGTGATGGCCAACGTGCCCGGGTTCTGGGCCGGCATGGGCCTCGTCGTGGTCGGCGGCCTCGTGGGCGGCGCCATGCGCGCCATGGGCCTCGGCGCGGAGAAGCGCCCGCAGCGAGAGATCCGCTCCGAGAGCTGACCCTCGCCGTACGACGCGCGGTACAGGAAGCACAGGAAGTACAGGAAGGGGCGGTCCGGCAGCAGCCGGGGCCGCCTCTTCTCGCGTGCGCCCACCGGGCGGCGGACCCCCTCACGGGGCAGAATGCACGGGTGACCGCCGAAACCGCCGACACCGGGAGCGCCGAAACCGCCCGGAAGGGCGCGCCCGCCGTCCTGGGCCGCCTCCTCGTGCCGGCCGGCCTGCTCGCCGCCGTCGCGGGCGCCTTCGCCTACGTCGGCGCGGTCGACCCCAACGAACCGGGCCACTACTCCGTCTGCCCGCTCCTGCGCCTCACCGGCGTCTACTGCCCCGGCTGCGGCGGGCTGCGCAGCGCCCACGCCTTCGTCCACGGCGACCTCGCCGCGGCCCTCGGCGCCAACGCGCTCGCCGTCCTCGGTTACGGCCTCTTCGCGGTGGTGTGGGCCGTCTGGGTGGTCAGGGCGGTGCGCGGGCGGCCGCTGCGCATCGCGTTGGGCAGCGCGCAGCTGTGGGGTGTCGGCGTCCTGGTCGCCGTCTTCACGCTCGTACGCAATCTGCCGTTCGGGTCATGGCTGCATCCGTGAGCGCGCGGGCCGCACGGGTGGTGAATGTCCAGGTCGTGGGACGGGCGTCAACCGGATGCGGGGCCTTCGCCCTCCTGCGGATACCATCGCAGTGACCAGCTTGAACGTCAGCTTCAACCGTCAGGGAAGGGGACCGCTCGCGTGAGTGTGCTCGACGAGATCATCGACGGAGTCCGTGCCGACCTCGCGGAGCGGCAGGCGCGCGTCAGCCTCGACGAGCTCAAGGAACGCGCGGCCAAGGCTCCCGCGGCCAAGGACGGCGCGGCCGCCCTGCGCGGCGACGGCGTCAAGGTCATCTGCGAGGTCAAGCGCTCCAGCCCCTCCAAGGGCGCCCTCGCCGCGATCGCCGATCCCGCCGGACTCGCCGCCGACTACGAGGCGGGCGGCGCCGCCGTCATCTCCGTGCTCACCGAGGAGCGCCGCTTCGGCGGCTCGCTCGCCGACCTGGAGGCCGTCCGTGCCAAGGTCGACATCCCGGTGCTCCGCAAGGACTTCATCGTCACCTCGTACCAGCTGTGGGAGGCCCGGGCGTACGGCGCCGACCTCGCGCTGCTGATCGTGGCCGCCCTGGACCAGCCCGCCCTGGAGTCCCTCATCGAGCGCGCCCAGTCGATCGGCCTCACGCCGATCGTCGAGGTGCACGACGAGGAGGAGGCGGAGCGCGCCGTGGACGCGGGCGCCCGCGTGGTCGGCGTCAACGCCCGTGACCTCAAGACCCTCAAGGTCGACCGCACCGTCTTCGAGCGGATCGCCCCCGAGCTGCCGGACAGCGTCGTCAAGATCGCCGAGTCCGGTGTGCGCGGCCCGCACGACCTGATCGCCTACGCCAACGCGGGCGCCGACGCGGTGCTCGTGGGCGAGTCCCTGGTCACCGGCCGCGACCCGAAGGCCGCGGTCTCCGACCTGGTCGCCGCGGGCGCGCACCCGGCCCTGCGCCACGGACGGAGCTGACCCCTCCCGATGTCCATCTCCGCCCGCCTCGCACCCGGCTGCCGCCCCCGTGGCTGCCGGGCACCCGCGCGGCGCGTGCGGGGCAGGCGGGTGCGCTACCACATCGGCTCGGAGCCGGGCCAGATCCCCGGCATGCGATGGCGACGCGGCGCCTTGTGCGCCGCCTGAGCTGAAAAGCGCCCCGTCAGGGGAGCGCCCCGTAAGGGGCGCGAGGAACTGCGCGACCAGCCCACGACGGGCCGCGGTCGCGCGGGAACCCAACCAGCTACGGCGCCAAGGCGTACTTGCGAAAGACGTCAACCAACGCTTCAGCGAGGATCCCGCCATGCCCAGCCAGTTCTTCATCCCGGACCCCGAGGGTCAAGTCCCCAGCGCCGAAGGCTACTTCGGCGCGTTCGGCGGCAAGTTCATCCCGGAGGCCCTCGTGGCCGCCGTCGACGAGGTCGCCGTCGAGTACGACAAGGCCAAGAGCGACCCCGCCTTCGCCGCCGAACTGGACGACCTGCTCGTCCACTACACGGGCAGGCCCAGCAGCCTCACCGAGGTGCCCCGCTTCGCGGAGCACGCGGGCGGCGCCCGCGTCTTCCTCAAGCGCGAGGACCTGAACCACACCGGCTCGCACAAGATCAACAACGTGCTCGGCCAGGCCCTGCTCACCAAGCGCATGGGCAAGACCCGCGTCATCGCGGAGACCGGCGCCGGCCAGCACGGCGTCGCCACGGCCACCGCCTGCGCGCTCTTCGGGCTCGAATGCACCATCTACATGGGTGAGATCGACACCGAGCGCCAGGCACTGAACGTGGCCCGCATGCGCATGCTCGGCGCCGAGGTAATCGCCGTGAAGTCCGGCAGCCGCACCCTGAAGGACGCCATCAACGAGGCGTTCCGCGACTGGGTCGCCAACGTGGACCGCACCCACTACCTCTTCGGGACCGTGGCCGGGCCGCACCCCTTCCCCGCGATGGTCCGCGACTTCCACCGCGTCATCGGCGTCGAGGCCAGGCGGCAGATCCTGGAGCGTGCCGGACGCCTCCCCGACGCCGCCGTCGCCTGCGTGGGCGGCGGCTCCAACGCCATCGGCCTCTTCCACGCCTTCATCCCGGACAGGGACGTACGCCTCATCGGCTGCGAACCCGCGGGACACGGCGTCGAGACGGGCGAGCACGCGGCCACGCTGACCGAGGGCGAGCCGGGCATCCTGCACGGCTCGCGCAGTTACGTCCTCCAGGACGAGGAGGGCCAGATCACCGAGCCCTACTCGATCTCCGCCGGACTCGACTACCCCGGCATCGGCCCCGAGCACGCCTACCTCAAGGACAGCGGCCGCGGCGAGTACCGCGCGGTCACCGACGACGCCGCCATGCAGGCCCTGCGGCTCCTCTCCCGCACCGAGGGCATCATCCCGGCCATCGAGAGCGCCCACGCGCTCGCCGGGGCGCTCGACATCGGCAAGGAGCTGGGCGAGGACGGGCTGCTCGTCGTCAACCTCTCCGGGCGCGGCGACAAGGACATGGACACGGCCGCACGCTACTTCGGCCTGTACGACACGGACGCCACGGTCGAAGCGGACGCGTCCGCCACCGGCGCGGAGATCAAGGGGGACGCCAAGTGAGCGGCAACATCCAGCTGCTGGACGACACGCTCGCGGCCGCCAGGGCCGAGGGCCGCTCCGCGCTCATCGCCTACCTGCCCGCCGGTTTCCCCACCGTCGACGGCGGCATCGAAGCCGTCAAGGCCGCCTTCGACGGCGGCGCCGACGTGGTCGAGGTCGGTCTGCCGCACAGCGACCCGGTGCTCGACGGGCCGGTCATCCAGACCGCCGACGACATCGCCCTGCGCGGCGGCCTCAAGATCCGCGACGTGATGCGCACGGTCCGCGAGGCCCACGAGGCGACCGGCAGGCCGGTCCTCGTCATGACGTACTGGAACCCGATCGACCGCTACGGCGTGGAGCGCTTCACCGCCGAGCTGGCCGAGGCGGGCGGCGCCGGCTGCATCCTGCCCGACCTGCCCGTGCAGGAGTCCGCGCTGTGGAGGGAGCACGCCGAGAAGCACGGCCTTGCCACGGTCTTCGTCGTCGCGCCGAGCAGCAAGGACGAGCGGCTCGCCACGATCACGGCGGCGGGCTCCGGCTTCGTCTACGCGGCGTCGCTGATGGGCGTCACCGGCACCCGCGAGTCCGTAGGGGAGCAGGCGCAGGACCTGGTGCGGCGCACCAAGGCCACTACCAGCCTGCCGGTCTGCGTCGGCCTCGGCGTCTCCAACGCGCGCCAGGCCGCCGAGGTCGCGGGCTTCGCCGACGGCGTGATCGTCGGCTCCGCCTTCGTGCAGCGGATGCTGGACGCCCCGGACGCGGCCGCCGGGCTCGCCGCCGTGCGCGCGCTCGCGGCCGAACTCGCGGACGGGGTGCGCGGCAAGGCGTAACTCGTACGGGTGGACCTGGACCGGGGAGGCGCGCTCGCGCCTCCCCGGTTCGTTGGCGGGGTGTGAGTGAGAAGAACCGAGAGGCAAAGCGATCGGCCCGTGAGCGGCTGGCGGAAGAGCGAGAGCGGCAGAAGGCCCGCGACAAGAAGCGCCGTGCGCTGATCGTCGCCGCCGCGGTGGTCGGCGTCCTCGGCCTCGCCGCGGTCGTGGGACTGCTCGCCGCCAATTCCGGCGACGACGCCAAGGACACATCGGGGCCGCTGGCCGTCCCGAAGGGGGCGACCGGCAAGGACGAGCTGACGCTCCCGCTCGGCAAGGCGGACGCCAGGTCGACCCTCACCATCTGGGAGGACTTCCGCTGCCCGGCCTGCAAGGGCTTCGAGGACGCGTTCCGCTCGACGATCCACGACCTCGCCGACAAGGGCCAGCTCAAGGTCGAGTACCACCTGGCCACCCTCATCGACGGGAACATGGGCGGCAGCGGCTCCCTGCGCGCGGCCAACGCCGCGGCATGCGCCCAGGACACCGGCAAGTTCCCCGCGTACCACGACGTGCTGTTCAAGAACCAGCCCGTCGAGACGGACGATGCCTTCAGCAAGAACGACAAGCTGATCGACCTGGCCGGCCAGGTCGACGGCCTCGTCACGGACTCCTTCAAGAAGTGCGTCGAGGACGGCACGCACGACAAGTGGGTCGCCAAGTCGCACAAGGCGTTCGAGGACGCGAAGCTTCAGGGCACCCCCACCGTCCTGCTGAACGGCAAGAGCGTCTTCGGCGACCAGAAGAACCCGCTCACCCCGGCCAAGCTGCGCCAGATGGTGCGGGACGCCAACAAGGGCTGACGCCCGGGGCGCCGATACCCGGGGCGCCGACGCCCGTTACGGACCCGTAGCCGGGCTGGTTGCCGACGCCACCGCCCGGCACGGTAGCGTCGGACCTGCCATGGACCTTGCCTTCATTCCCAGTCCCTCGCGCGGTGTGGTCGAACTCGGACCCATTCCGCTGCGCGGCTACGCGTTCTGCATCATCATCGGCGTCTTCGTGGCCGTCTGGCTCGGCAACAAGCGGTGGGTCGCTCGCGGGGGCCAGTCCGGCACCGTGGCGGACATCGCCGTGTGGGCCGTTCCGTTCGGCCTCGTCGGCGGGCGTCTCTACCACGTGATCACGGACTACCAGCTGTACTTCAGCGAGGGCCGTGACTGGGTCGACGCCTTCAAGATCTGGGAGGGCGGCCTCGGCATCTGGGGCGCCATCGCGCTCGGCGCGGTCGGCGCGTGGATCGGCTGCCGCCGTCGGGGCATCCCGCTGCCGGCCTGGGCCGACGCGCTGGCCCCCGGCATCGCCCTCGCCCAGGCCATCGGCCGCTGGGGCAACTGGTTCAACCAGGAGCTGTACGGCAAGCCCACGGATCTCCCCTGGGCCCTGAAGATCACCTCGGCGGAGGACGGCCGGATCCCCGGCACGTACCACCCGACCTTCCTGTACGAGTCCCTGTGGTGCGTCGGCGTCGCGCTCCTCGTCATCTGGGCCGACCGCCGCTTCAAGCTCGGGCACGGGCGGGCGTTCGCCCTGTACGTCGCCGCGTACTGCGCCGGGCGCGGCTGGATCGAGTACATGCGGGTCGACGACGCGCACCACGTCCTCGGCCTGCGGCTGAACGTGTGGACCGCGATCGTGGTCTTCGTGCTGGCGGTGGTCTACCTGGTGATCTCGGCGAGGACCCGCCCCGGGCGCGAACAGGTCGTGGAGCCCGCGGCCCTCGTCCCGGGCGAGGACGCCTCCGGCGAGGGTGACGGTGCCGACGGCACCGTGAAGCTCACCAAGGGGGAGAAGGACCCCGAGGCCCCGCAGGACGAGGCCGGGGCCTCCGAAGAGGGAGCCGGGTCGGCCAAGAAGAGCTGAGGCTCCTCGCTCGTACGTCGATGGGGCGCCGGATCGAACGGATCCGGCGCCCCATCGCTTTGGGCTAGCGCGGGCGTTGCGCCAACGCCAGGACCCGCTGTGCGCCCTCCACCACCGCCCTGTCCACGAAGCGGCCGTCCGGGAGGGCGAGGGCACCCGCGTCCGTGGCCGCCGCCTTGGTGACCTCCTCCGCCTGTTCGATCTCCTCGGGAGTGGGGAGATACGCCCGTTCGATCACCGGGAGTTGGCGGGGGTGGATCGCCGCGCGGCCGAGGAAGCCGAGGGCGCGGCCCCGGGCGCAGGACGCCGCCAGGCCTTCGAGGTCGCGGATGTCCGGGTGGACCGACTGGCTGGGCGGGGCGAGGCCCGCCGCCCGCGCGGCCACCACCACGCGGGAGCGCGCCCAGTCCAGGCCCGCGTCCTCGCGCACGCCGAGATCCGCGCGGAGGTCCGCCTCGCCGAGGGAGAGGCCGCGCAGCGCCGGGTGCGCGGTGGCGATGGCGAAGGCGTGTTCCAGGCCGAGGGCCGATTCGACGAGGGCGTGCAGGGTGGGGGAGCCGCCGTCGGCGGGGGCCGCGCGCTCCGCGACGTGGATGACGTCGGCGCGGGAGGCGACCTTGGGCAGGCGCAGCCCCGCCACGCCGGGGAGCGGGGCGATCGCGCGGAGGTCGGCGTCACCGAGGGGGCCGTCCAGGGCGTTCACGCGGACGTGTACGGGGACGGGGAGCGGCGCGGGGTCGCGGAGGAGGTCCGCCGTCGCCGATCTCGCGTACTCCTTGCGGTCGGGGGCGACCGCGTCCTCCAGGTCGACGATCACCGCGTCGGCCCCCGCGTGCAGGGCCTTGATCACCACATCGGGCCGGTCACCGGGGACGTAGAGCCAGGTCAGGGGGAGGGGCGTGGTCACAGGGCGCCTTCCTTGCGGAGGGTGGTGATCTCCCTTTCCGTCAGGCCGAGTTCGGTCAGGACCGCGTCCGTGTCAGCGCCGTGCGGTCGCCCGGCCCAGCGAACCGCGCCGGGGGTCTCGGAGAGCCGGAAGAGCACGTTCTGTATGCGCAGCGGGCCGAGTTCCGGGTCGTCGACCGTGGTGAGCGTGGACAGGGCCGCGTACTGAGGATCCGTCATGACGTCCCGTACGTCCTGGACGGGAGCGACCGCCGCCTGCGCCTTCTCGAAGGCCTCGATCACCTCCGCGCGGGTGTGGCGGGCGATCCAGCCGCCGACCGCCTCGTCGAGGACATCGGCGTGCCGGGCCCGGTCGGCGCCCGAGGCGAACCACGGCTCGGCGATCAGCTCCGGGCGGCCGACCAGGCGCATCAGACGTTCCGCGATGGACTGGGCCGAGGTGGAGACGGCGACCCAGCGGCCGTCGGCGGTGCGGTAGGTGTTGCGGGGCGCGTTGTTCGTGGAGCGGTTGCCGGTGCGGGGCTGGACGTGGCCCAGCTGGTCGTACCAGAGGGGCTGGGGGCCGAGGACGGTGAGGATCGGCTCGATGATCGCCATGTCGACCACCTGCCCGCGTCCCGTGCGCTCACGTGCCGTCAGGGCCGTCATCACCGCGTACGCCGTCGCCAGACCCGCGATCGAGTCGGCGAGGCCGAAGGGGGGAAGCGTCGGGGGCCCTTCGGGGTCGCCGGTGATCGCGGCGAAGCCGCTCATCGCCTCGGCGAGCGTGCCGAAGCCGGGGCGGCGGGCGTAGGGGCCGAACTGGCCGAAGCCCGTGACCCGGGTCAGGACCAGGCGGGGGTTGGCCGCGCTCAGCTCCGCCCAGCCCAGCTCCCACTTCTCCAGGGTGCCGGGGCGGAAGTTCTCCACGATGACATCGGCGGTGGCGGCCAGGCGCAGCAGCGTGTCACGGCCGCCGGGCGTGGACAGGTCCAGTGTCATCGTGCGCTTGTTGCGGCCGAGCAGCTTCCACCACAGACCGACGCCGTCCTTCGACGGGCCGTGGCCGCGGGAGGGGTCCGGGCGGCCGGGGTGCTCGACCTTGATGACCTCCGCGCCGAAGTCGCCGAGCATCGTGGCGGCGAGGGGGCCGGCGAAGAGGGTGGCCAGGTCGAGGACGCGCAGGCCGGTGAGGGGCGGCTGGGTCACGGGCGGCTGGGTCATGCGGGGGCGCCGTTCGTCGTCGCCGGGTCGGCCGCACGGGCGTCGATCTCTTTGCGGTACGGCATGGAGGCCGACGCCCCCGGGCGCTGGACGGAGAGCGCGGCCGCCGAGGACGCCCAGGTGAGGGCGTCCGGCACGGGCCTGCCCTCGGCGAGCGCCACCGCGAGGGTCCCGGCGAACGTGTCGCCCGCCCCGGTCGTGTCGACCGCGGTGACCCGGGGGGCGGGGACCATGACCGGTTCGGCGCCGCGTGCCGCGTACAGGCTGCCCCGCGAGCCGAGGGTGATGACGACCTCGGGGACCTGGGAGAGGAGCGAGCGGGCGGCGGCGTGCGGGTCGTCCGTGATGCCGGTGAGGGTGGCCGCCTCGTGTTCGTTGGGCAGCAACAAATCGGTGGCGGCGAGGAGTTCGTCGGGCAGGTGCTGTGCGGGGGCGGGGGTGAGGACCGTGCGGACGCCGTGGCGGCGGGCGGCCCGGGCGGCGGCGAGTGCCCCCTTGGCCGGGATCTCCAGCTGGAGCAGCAGGGCGTTGGCGGAGGCGATCAGGGCCTCGTCGCCGGGGGTGAGGCCCTTGACGGTGCCGTTGGCGCCGGGGACGACGACGATCGAGTTGCCGCCCTCGTCGTCGACGACGATGTGCGCGGTGCCGGTCGGGGTCTCGACGGTGCGCAGCAGGTCCGTGTCGACGCCGGAGTGTTCGAGGGTGGAGCGCAGCCGCGCGCCGAACACGTCGGTGCCGACCGCGCCGATCATCGAGACCGTGGCGCCCGCGCGGGCGGCCGCGACGGCCTGGTTGGCGCCCTTGCCGCCGGGGATCGTACGGAACTCGCGGCCCGTCACGGTCTCACCGCGCCGCGGGGCCCTGGTGACGTACGCGACGAGGTCCATGTTGGCGCTGCCGAGTACGGCGATGTGGGGCGTCGGGGTCATGAGCGGTGTGCCTCCCGGGCGGTGAGTTCTGCGAGGGTGTCGAAGCCGATGCCGTCGAAGTCGCCCACGGACGTGGCGAGCCGGTTCTTGAGCGGGGCCGTCCAGCGGGCGGGGAGCGCGTCCGGGCGGCCCGCCAGCAGGCCCGCGATCGAACCGGCGGTCGCGCCGTTCGAGTCGGTGTCCCAGCCCCCCGAGACGGCGCGGGTGATGGAGCCGGTGAAGTCGCCGTCGGCGTGGGTGAGGGCAGCGGCGAGGAGGGCGGCGTTGGGGACGACGTGGACCCAGTGGTGGGTGGTGTAGGTGGCGTGCAGACGGTCCACGACCTCGTCGAAGTCCCGTGTCCGTGCGGCGAGTCGGATGCCGTCGCGGAGGGCGCGGGCCAGTGGGGAGTCCGGTGGGACGGTGGCTAGGCCGGCGCGCAGGCAGCGGTGGATGTCCGCGTCCGCGGCCGCCGCCTCGGCGATCGCGGCCGCCGCGAACATCGCGCCGTGGACGCCGTCCGCCGTATGGGTCAGCGCCGCGTCCCGGCAGGCCTGCTCGGCCGCCGCTCCGGGGGCGCCGGGGTTGGTCCAGCCATGGATGTCGGCGCGGATCAGGGCGCCGATCCACTCGCGGAAGGGGTTGCGGTGGGTCGCTGTGTGCGGGGGTTCGATGCCCTGGAGGAGGTTGCGGTACGCGACGCGCTCGGCGGTGAAGGTGCGGCCCGCGGGCAGCTCGTCCAGCCAGAGCCTCGCCACGTCCGCGGTGGTGAAGGACTTTCCGTGGCGCTGGAGCAGGAGGAGGTTCAAAAGGGGGTAGTTGAGGTCGTCGTCCTCGGGCATGCCGTCGATGTTCTCGGCCAGGGAGGTCGTCGCCGAGCGCTTGTTCCAGGGGTGCGCGGCCTTGAGGGCGGGCGGCAGGCCGCGCTCCGTGAACCAGGTGGTGAGCGGCCAGTTCCCGGTCGCCCGGGCGAGGCCGCGGATGCCGTCGAGGGGCAGCTTCTCGACCGGCTTGCCGAGCAGACACCCCGCGGCTCTGCCGAGCCAGGCGGCGTGGAGGCGCTCGCGCAGGTCACCGGGGGCGGCGGCAGGGAGTGTCGGCCCCGGCGCGGGGAGGGGCCCCGCGGGTGCGGGCGCCAGCTCGTCCAGGAGCTGTTCGGCCAGGGCGCGGAGGTGCGGCGGGGCAGGGGCTGGGGAGGCGCCCGCGCGTGGGGGCGCGAGGTGCCCGCCGGCCGCGAGCCAGCGGGCCCGCACCGAGGAGACGTCGCGCCCTTCGTGCTCCGCCTGGCGGAGTTCGTGGCCGATCAGATCCTCCGGCTGGACCCAGGTGAGGCGGATCATGGGGTGGCCGTGAGGGTGGGCGTGGTGATGGGTGGGGCTGGTGGGGTAGTGGTGGGCAGTGGGGTGCCGATGGCCGGTGGGGCGGCGGTGGTCGGGGTGGCGCTGCCAGCCCGTGGGCCTCCGGCCGCGACCGATGCGGCCCCCGCAGCCGCAGCCGCAGCCGCAGCCGCCTCCGCGGCCCCGACCCCAGCCGCCGGCGCCCGCGCAGTCGTCGAGGCCTGACTGGCCGTCGGCGCCTGCCCACCGGATGTGGCGGCACGCGTGCTGCCCGTCAGCTCCGCGAACGCCGACTCGTGAGCCCTGCGGCGGCGTACATCCCGGGCGAAGATCTCCTCGGTGACCTCCGTGAGCGTCCTCGCGGGGGCGTGCAGGTCGAGGCGGCTGGCCTCGGCGACCCGCTCGGCCCAGTCGGCGGGCACCGCCGCCTCGCCGTGCAGCGCGCCCACGATCGCGCCGCTCATCGTCGCGATGGAGTCGCAGTCCCGGCCGTAGTTGACCGAGCCGAGGACCGTGCGGCGGTAGTCCGCCTCGCCGACCAGGAGCATGCCGAGGGCCACGGGCAGCTCCTCGATGGCGTGCAGGCGTGAGGGGCGGCGGGCGCCCAGGGACGGGGAGCGGTAGTCGGGGCCGACCGTGTCGAAGGGGGCGACGGCCTCCCGTAGAGGGGCCAGGGCCGTCTCGAAGTCCCGGTGCCGCGCGGCCACTTCGGTCACCGCCTCGATCGCGGCGCGCGTACCGTCCTTCGCCAGGGTGAGGCACGTCTCGACCACCGAGTCCGCCGTCGCGCCGGGCGTGCAGGCCGCCGCCACCGCGGCCGCGAAGACCCCCGCCGCCTCGCGGCCGTACGAGGACTGGTGGGCGCCCGCGATGTCGAGGGCCTCGGCGTACGCGGCCTGCGGGTTGGCGGCGTTGACCAGGCCGACCGGCGCCATGTACATCGCGGCGCCGCAGTTGACGATGTTGCCGGCGCCCGCCTCGCGCGGGTCGACGTGGCCGTAGTGGAGGCGGGCGACGAGCCACTTCTCGGCCAGGAAGAGCCGGTGCAGGGGGATCGCCTCGGCCTCCAGCTCCGGGATCCAGCGCGGCGCCGTCATGAGGTCCGGCACGAGGTGGTCGGCGACGGCGTACGCGTCCAGGTGGTCGCGGACGGCGCCGTAGACCCGTACGAGCGCGTGCGTGAGCAAGGTGTCGTCGGTGACGTGCCCGTCACCCTTGTGGTAGGGCGCGATGGGGCGGGCGGTGCGCCACTCGTCGCCGTTCCAGGGGCCGACGATGCCCTGGACGCGGCCGCCGTGCCGCTCGGCGATCTGCTCGGGCGCGTATCCCTCGACGGGGCCGCCGAGGGCGTCGCCGACCGCCGCGCCGACGAGGCTGCCGGTGATGCGGTCCGCCAGGCCGACCGCGCTAATTGTGGGCTTCATGCCGGAATTGTCCACCTGGAGCGGTCAGTTCTGTGTGTGCCAGGTGCCCGGCGAGTTCCACCAGGTCGGTGCCCGCCAGGCGGGGGAGCGTGCAGCCGGAGAGGGTCCGGCAGGCCGCGCGCCAGGCGTCGGGGATCGCCGCCGAGGTGCCGAACGCGCCGGTCAGCGCACCGGCGAGGGCGGGCGCCGAGTCGGCGACGCGGGACAGGCAGGCGGCGGCGGGCACGGCCTCGCGGATACGGCCGCGCGCGGCGGTCGCCAGGGCGAGGGCCACCGGAACGGTCTCCGCGGCGGCGATGCCGTAGCTGTACACATGGTCGACGATCTGGTGTTCAAGGAGCGGTACGAGGTCGAAGGCGCACTCGGCGTCGTGGGCGAGCTTCACGGCGTGCCGGGCGTTGCGGCCGATCTCCGTGTGCTCGGGGAGCTGGGCGAGCGCGGCGTCCACCGCGGTGCCGACGTCCGCGCCGCCGAGGGCCGCCGCGATCGCCGCCGCCATCGCGCGGGCGCCGTGCGTACCGTCGCCGTCCTGGGTGTAGCGGGCGTCGAACTCCGCGAGGACGGCGGCCTGTTCGGGGTCGCCGGGGTGGACTAGGGCGAGGACGCAGGCGCGTACGCAGGCGGCGTCGTCGAAGAAGTGCGGGTTGTCGTGGCCGGTGGCGGGCGGACGCAGGCCCGCGGCGAGGTTGCCGAGGCCCGCGCGTACGGAGATCCGGGCGCGCAGGGGGAGTACGGCGGACTCCACCTCGGGGGCGCGGGCCGCCGCCTGTGCCACTTCGGCGGCGAGGGTCGACCAGGCCAGGTCGAGCGCCGCCCGTACCCGGCGGTCGGGGGACAGCTCCTGACCGAGGGTCCCGTCGGCGGCGCGGAGCAGCGACTCCGCGGTGAACGCCGCCCATTCGGCGTCGTCCGAGGGGCCGAGCCGCAGCGGCTCCGGGGGCTGGTTCAGGGCGATGGGCACGGGGAGGGTGGTGGTGGCGTTCTGCTCGGCGAAGGTGTCCAGCTCCCGGGTGAGGCGGCGGGTCCACTCGGGCATGCGGGCGGCCCGGTGCCGAGCCGCGGGCCAGCCGGCGGCGTCGCCTGCGGACAGCCCTAGGAGCAGGCCTTCGATGCGGGGGCCCGCTTGGTCGGCACCCGGCGCCGGGGGCTGTGCCCACCCGTTCCGCCCTGCGGAACGCTTGCCCACAGCGGAAGCGGCACGGCCCACAGCGGGAGCGGCGCGGCCCACAGCGGGTGCGGCGGGTGCGGTGGGAACAGCGGTGCGGGCGGGCGTCGGCTGGTCTTTTGGTTCGCTGGCCGGTGCGGGGTGAACGGGTGGGTGGGTGGGAGAGATCCGGCGCGAAGCGGCGGGCTTGTCGGGGGTCACGAGGGCTCCCCCACAGGAAGGAGAAGCTCCGCCACGTCCAGGACGTGATGCCCCCGCATGGAGGGGAGGCAGCTGCCCCGCGCGGGCCCGATCGCCGAGGCCCAGGGGCCCGGAATCGCGCGGGCGCCACACGTGGCACCCGAGAGCGCCCCCGCCACCGCCGCCGTCGTATCGGCGTCCCGCCCCATATTCACCGCGCCGAGCACCGCGCAGCGGAAGTCGCCGCGGGCCGCCGCGTACGCCCCGAAGGCGAGCCCCACCGCCTCCGGGGCGAGGTCGGTCCAGGGGTAGCCGCCGATGACCACCGCCGAGCGGACCGCGCGTTCGCCCCGGTGGGCGACCGCGACCGCCCGCCGCAGCGACCGTGACGTCCAGGAGTCGTCCGGGATGACGGAGAGAGCCGCCGTCACCACGGTGTCCACCCGCGCTCCCGCCATCGCCGCCGCGACCCCCGCCGCGACCGCCTGGCCGCCGTAGATGCCCTCCCCGTCATGGCTGACCGAGCCGTCGACGGCGATCAGCCTTGCCGCCTCCGCGGGGCGCCCCGCGGCGAAGACCCCGAAGGGAGCGGCCCGCATCGCGAGGCCGTCGCTCCAGGCGTGCCGGTGCTGGGCCGAGATGGGGGCGGCGAGGCCGCGGCGCAGGTTCTCCAGCGTGCCGCGCTCGCTGAAGCCCGCGCCGCGGAACGGGCCCTCGTCCAGGTCGGCGATCCACTGGTGCCAGGCGGCCTCGACGTGCGCGACGGTCAGCGCCGAGCCGTGCCGGGCGAGCAGCAGCCCCGAGAAGATCGCGTACTCGGTGTCGTCCGTGCCCGCCGGGTGTTCGGTGACGTATCCGGTGATGCGGCCCCAACGGGCCCGGATCTCGGACGGTTTCATGTTCTCCGCGGGTGCGCCGAGCGCGTCGCCGACCGCGAGGCCGAGCAGCGCGCCGCGCGCCCGTTCGCGGAGGTCGGCGGCGTCGCCGGGCGCCGGGACCGAGGGAACGCATGCGGTGGACGCCATGCCGTGCCTCCCTGTTGCGCGGACCGCTGGATGCGGTGCTTGGTCCATCTCTGCCACGCGGGGTGCTCACACGAGCATGTCGAGGCTCAGATCACCCCTTCGCCCGCCGGGTGAGCTGAGCGGTGAGCCGCCACGGGGCCCTTCGCGAGGGCTGCGCGGCGGCGCGTTTTCGCAGGTAAGTACGGCCTTCCTTGCTGGCGGGAGATTTTTTTCGGGCGTACTTTCGACGTCGTCCAAGCATTGAGGGGGTCCACACCATGGCGATCATCGAGACCGAAGCGGCGCTGCACGAGGCGCATCGCGACAACCACACCCACCGTGATGTCAACGGCGGCTGGCTGCGTCCCGCCGTCTTCGGCGCGATGGACGGCCTCGTGTCCAACCTGGCGCTGATGACGGGTGTCGCGGGCGGCTCGGTCTCGCAGCAGGCCATCGTCATCACCGGTCTCGCGGGACTCGCCGCGGGCGCCTTCTCCATGGCGGCGGGCGAGTACACCTCCGTCGCCTCGCAGCGCGAGCTGGTCCAGGCCGAACTGGACATCGAGCGGCGGGAGTTGCGCAAGCACCCCATGGACGAGGAGCGGGAGCTGGCCGAGCTGTACGTGTCGCGGGGCGTCGAGCCGGAGCTGGCCCGCGAGGTCGCCCGGCAGCTGTCCAAGGACCCCGAGCAGGCCCTGGAGATCCACGCCCGCGAGGAGCTGGGCATCGACCCGGGCGACCTGCCGTCGCCCGCCGTCGCCGCGGTGTCGTCCTTCGGCGCGTTCGCGCTGGGCGCCCTGCTCCCCGTACTGCCGTACCTGTTCGGTGCCACCGTGCTGTGGCCCGCCCTGCTGCTCTCGCTCATCGGGCTCTTCGCCTGCGGCGCGGTGGTCGCGAAGGTGACCGCGCGCTCGTGGTGGTTCAGCGGTCTGCGGCAGCTCGCGCTCGGTGGGGCGGCGGCCGGTGTGACGTACGCCCTGGGCAGCCTGTTCGGTACGGCCGTAGGATGAGGCAGTGCAGGTCTATACGGGATCTTGCATAAGTAGCCGTTACTCGGCGGTTTCGAGTCGGTGACCACTGGGCATGAGCCACAAGCGCCGCGGGCAACGAAGCCTCTGGCGCCCCGGGCCTTCGGCCAAGAGATCTGTCCGTAAAGGTCCCCTCCGAACCGCTCCCACCTTTTCGAGCGGTGTCCACATAATGGAATGAGCTATCCGCTTTTCGAGAAGCGTTCCATCATGTAACCTGCACGAAATTTCGCCAGGGCCAACGTCGTCCCTCGCCTCTTGCATATGCCACGACGACGACGGGAGTGCCGATGCGTACCCACGCCTGGTCGCCCATGGACGGTCGCCCCGCCCCCCAGGGGATGTACGACCCCCGTAACGAACACGACGCCTGCGGTGTCGGGTTCGTGGCCACCCTGACCGGTGTTGCCAGCCATGACCTGGTCGAACAGGCGCTTACGGTACTGCGCAACCTCGAACACCGCGGCGCCACCGGCTCCGAGCCCGACTCGGGTGACGGCGCCGGCATCCTGCTCCAGGTGCCCGACGCGTTCCTGCGCGAGGTGGCCGGATTCGAGCTGCCCGCGGCCGGCGCCTACGCCGTCGGCATCGCCTTCCTGCCCGTCGACACCGCCGGCACCACCGATGCCGCCGTCTCACAGATCGAGACGATCGCCTCCGAAGAGGGCCTGACCGTCCTCGGCTGGCGCGACGTGCCCGTCGCCCCCGAGCTGCTCGGCGCCACCGCCCGCTCGACGATGCCGGTCTTCCGGCAGATCTTCGTGGCCGACGGCGAGAGCACCGGCCTGGAGTTGGACCGCAAGGCGTTCATGCTGCGCAAGCGCGCCGAGCGCGAGGCAGGGACGTACTTCCCCTCGCTCTCCGCCCGCACGATCGTCTACAAGGGCATGCTGACCACCGGCCAGCTGGAGCCGTTCTTCCCCGACCTGTCCGACCGCCGCTTCGCCACGGCCGTCGCGCTCGTCCACTCCCGCTTCTCGACGAACACGTTCCCGAGCTGGCCGCTCGCACACCCCTACCGCTTCGTCGCGCACAACGGCGAGATCAACACCGTCAAGGGCAACCGCAACTGGATGCGCGCCCGCGAGTCGCAGCTCGCCTCGGACCTCTTCGGGGGCCAGGAGAAGCTCGACCGGATCTTCCCGATCTGCACGCCCGACGCCTCCGACTCCGCCTCCTTCGACGAGGTCCTCGAACTCCTGCACCTCGGCGGACGCTCGCTGCCCCACTCCGTGCTGATGATGATCCCGGAGGCCTGGGAGAACCACGCCTCCATGGACCCGGCCCGGCGCGCCTTCTACCAGTACCACTCCACGATGATGGAGCCCTGGGACGGCCCGGCCTGCGTCACCTTCACCGACGGCACCCAGGTCGGCGCGGTCCTCGACCGCAACGGCCTGCGCCCGGGACGCTACTGGGTGACCGACGACGGCCTCGTCGTCCTCGGCTCCGAGGTCGGCGTCCTCGACATCGACCCCGCGAAGGTCGTCCGCAAGGGCCGCCTCCAGCCCGGCCGGATGTTCCTCGTCGACACCGCCGAGCACCGCATCGTCGAGGACGACGAGATCAAGGCCGCGCTCGCCGCCGAGAACCCGTACCAGGAGTGGCTGGAAACCGGCGAGATCGAGCTGTCCGACCTGCCCGAGCGCGAGCACATCGTGCACACCCACGCCTCCGTCACGCGCCGCCAGCAGACCTTCGGCTACACCGAGGAAGAGCTGCGCATCATCCTCGCGCCGATGGCGAAGACCGGCGGTGAGCCCCTCGGCTCCATGGGCACCGACACCCCCATCGCGGCCCTCTCCGAGCGCCCGCGCCTGATCTTCGACTACTTCACGCAGCTGTTCGCGCAGGTCACCAACCCGCCGCTGGACGCCATCCGCGAAGAACTGGTCACCTCGCTGCACTCCTCCCTCGGCCCGCAGGGCAACCTCCTGGAGCCGACCGCCGCGTCCTGTCGAAGCGTCACCCTGCCCTTCCCGGTGATCGACAACGACGAGCTGGCCAAGCTCATCCACATCAACGCCGACGGCGACATGCCCGGCATGAAGGCCGCGACCCTTTCCGGCCTCTACCGCGTCAGCGGCGGCGGCGACGCGCTCGCCGCCCGCATCGACGAGATCTGCGCCGAGGCCGACGCCGCCATCGAGGCCGGCGCCCGCCTGATCGTGCTCTCCGACCGGCACTCCGACGCCGAGCACGCGCCGATCCCCTCCCTGCTGCTCACCTCGGCCGTCCACCACCACCTCATCCGCACCAAGCAGCGCACCCAGGTGGGCCTGCTGGTCGAGGCGGGCGACGTCCGCGAGGTCCACCACGTGGCCCTCCTCATCGGCTACGGCGCCGCGGCCGTCAACCCGTACCTGGCGATGGAGTCCGTCGAGGACCTCGTCCGTGCAGGGACGTTCCTGCACGCCGATGAGGACGGCGGGGCCGAGCAGGCCATCCGCAACCTCATCTACGCCCTCGGCAAGGGCGTCCTGAAGGTCATGTCCAAGATGGGCATCTCGACCGTCGCCTCCTACCGCGGCGCCCAGGTCTTCGAGGCCATCGGACTCGACCAGGCCTTCGTCGAGCGGTACTTCAGCGGTACGACGACGAAGATCGGCGGCGCCGGACTCGACGTCATCGCCCAGGAGGTCGCCGCCCGGCACGCCAAGGCCTACCCGGCCTCCGGCGTCCCCTCGGCGCACCGCGCCCTCGACATAGGGGGCGAGTACCAGTGGCGCCGCGAGGGCGAGCCGCACCTGTTCGACCCCGAGACGGTCTTCCGCCTCCAGCACTCCACGCGCAGCCGCCGCTACGACATCTTCAAGCAGTACACGGGCCGCGTGAACGAGCAGTCCGAGCGGCTGATGACGCTGCGCGGCCTCTTCGGCTTCAAGTCGAACCGCCCGTCGATCCCCATCGACGAGGTCGAGCCCGCCTCCGAGATCGTCAAGCGGTTCTCCACCGGCGCCATGTCGTACGGCTCGATCTCCCGCGAGGCGCACGAGACCCTCGCCATCGCCATGAACCAGCTGGGCGGCAAGTCCAACACCGGCGAGGGCGGCGAGGACCCCGACCGCCTCTACGACCCCGCGCGCCGCTCCTCCATCAAGCAGGTCGCCTCCGGCCGCTTCGGCGTGACCAGCGAATACCTCGTCAACGCCGACGACATCCAGATCAAGATGGCCCAGGGCGCCAAGCCCGGCGAGGGCGGCCAGCTGCCCGGCCACAAGGTCTACCCGTGGGTCGCCAAGACGCGTCACTCGACGCCCGGCGTCGGCCTCATCTCGCCGCCGCCGCACCACGACATCTACTCCATCGAAGACCTCGCCCAGCTGATCCACGACCTCAAGAACGCCAACCCGGCCGCCCGCATCCACGTCAAGCTGGTCTCCGAGGTCGGCGTCGGCACGGTCGCCGCGGGCGTCTCCAAGGCACACGCGGACGTCGTCCTCATCTCCGGGCACGACGGCGGCACCGGCGCCTCCCCCCTGACGTCGTTGAAGCACGCGGGCGGCCCCTGGGAGCTGGGCCTCGCCGAGACCCAGCAGACCCTGCTGCTCAACGGCCTGCGCGACCGCATCGTCGTCCAGACCGACGGCCAGCTGAAGACCGGCCGCGACGTGATCATCGCCGCGCTGCTCGGCGCCGAGGAGTTCGGTTTCGCGACCGCGCCGCTCGTCGTCTCCGGCTGCGTCATGATGCGCGTCTGCCACCTGGACACCTGCCCGGTCGGCATCGCCACGCAGAACCCGGCGCTGCGCGATCGCTTCTCGGGCAAGGCCGAGTACGTCGTGAACTTCTTCGAGTTCATCGCCGAGGAGGTCCGCGAACTCCTCGCCGAGCTGGGCTTCCGCTCCATCGAGGAGGCCGTCGGCCACGCCGAACTCCTCGACACCGAGAAGGCCGTCAAGCACTGGAAGGCGCAGGGCCTGGACCTGGAGCCGCTCTTCCACGTGCCCGCGCTGGCGTCCGGCGCCGTGCGCCACCAGGTCACCGTGCAGGACCACGGCCTGGAGAAGGCGCTCGACAACGAACTGATCAAGCTCTCCGCCGACGCGCTCGCCGCCTCCAGCGCCACCGACGCACAGCCCGTGCGCGCCCAGGTCGCCATCCGCAACATCAACCGCACGGTCGGCACCATGCTCGGCCACGAGGTGACGAAGAAGTTCGGCGGCGCGGGTCTGCCCGACGACACCATCGACATCACCTTCACCGGCTCGGCGGGCCAGTCGTTCGGCGCGTTCGTGCCGCGCGGTGTCACCCTGCGCCTGGAGGGCGACGCCAACGACTACGTCGGCAAGGGTCTGTCCGGCGGCCGCATCGTCGTCCGTCCGGACCGGGGCGCCGACCACCTCGCCGAGTACTCGACGATCGCGGGCAACACCATCGCGTACGGCGCGACCGGCGGCGAGCTGTTCCTGCGCGGCCGCACCGGCGAGCGCTTCTGCGTGCGCAACTCGGGGGCGACCGTGGTCTCCGAGGGTGTGGGCGACCACGGTTGCGAGTACATGACCGGCGGCCACGCCGTGATCCTCGGCGAGACCGGGCGCAACTTCGCGGCCGGCATGTCCGGCGGCATCGCGTACGTCATCGACCTGGACCGCGACAACGTGAACGCGGGCAACCTCGGCGCCGTCGAGGAGCTGTCCGACTCCGACAAGCAGTGGCTGCACGACGTGGTGCGCCGCCACCAGGAGGAGACGGGCTCGACCGTCGCCGAGAAGCTCCTCGCCGAGTGGGACGTGGCCGCGGGCCGCTTCAGCAAGATCATCCCCAGCACGTACAAGGCAGTGCTCGCCGCCAAGGACGCCGCCGAGCGAGCCGGTCTCTCCGAGACCGAGATCACCGAGAAGATGATGGAGGCGGCGACCAATGGCTGATCCCAAGGGCTTTCTGAACCACGGCCGCGAGGTCGCCAAGACCCGCCCGGTCGGCGAGCGCGTCCGCGACTGGAACGAGGTCTACGTCCCCGGTTCGCTCCTCCCGATCATCTCCAAGCAGGCCTCGCGCTGCATGGACTGCGGCATTCCGTTCTGCCACAACGGCTGTCCGCTCGGGAACCTCATCCCGGAGTGGAACGACTACGCGTACCGCGAGGACTGGTCCGCCGCCCAGGAGCGGCTGCACGCCACCAACAACTTCCCGGAGTTCACGGGCCGCCTGTGCCCGGCCCCGTGCGAGTCGGCGTGCGTGCTCGGCATCAACCAGCCCGCCGTCACCATCAAGAACGTCGAGGTCTCGATCATCGACCAGGCGTGGGACCGCGGCGATGTCGCGCCCCAGGCCCCGGAGCGCCTCTCCGGCAAGACGGTCGCGGTCATCGGCTCGGGCCCGGCGGGCCTCGCCGCCGCCCAGCAGCTGACCCGCGCCGGTCACACGGTCGCCGTCTACGAGCGCGCCGACCGCATCGGCGGACTGCTGCGCTACGGCATCCCCGAGTTCAAGATGGAGAAGCGGCACATCAACCGCCGTATCGAGCAGATGCGCGCGGAGGGCACCAAGTTCCGTACCGGCGTGGAGATCGGCCGGGACATCGACGCGATGAAGCTGCGCAAGCGGTACGACGCCGTGGTCATCGCCGCCGGTGCCACCATCTCCCGCGACCTGCCCGTCCCGGGCCGCGACCTGAACGGCATCCACTTCGCCATGGAGTACCTGCCGCTCGCCAACAAGGTGCAGGAGGGCGACTTCGTGGCGCCCCCCATCACCGCCGAGGGCAAGCACGTCGTCGTCATCGGCGGCGGCGACACCGGCGCGGACTGCGTCGGCACCGCCCACCGCCAGGGCGCGGCCTCGGTCACCCAGCTGGAGATCATGCCGAAGCCGGGCGAGGACCGGGCGCCGCACCAGCCGTGGCCGACCTTCCCCATGCTGTACAAGGTCACCTCCGCGCACGAGGAGGGCGGCGAGCGGGTCTACTCCGTCTCGACCACGCACTTCGAGGGCGACGAGGACGGCAACGTCCAGTTCCTGCACCTCGTCGAGGTCGAGTTCATCGACGGCAAGCTGACCCAGAAGCCGGGCACCGAGCGCAAGCTCCCCGCCCAGCTGGTCACCCTCGCGATGGGCTTCACCGGCACCGACCGGGAGAACGGCCTGGTGGACCAGTTCGCCCTGGAACTGGACGAGCGCGGCAACGTGGCGCGCGACGCCGACTTCCAGACCAACGTCCCCGGCGTCTTCGTCGCCGGTGACGCGGGACGCGGCCAGTCGCTCATCGTCTGGGCGATCGCGGAGGGCCGTTCGGCGGCCCGCGGTGTTGACCGCTTCCTCACCGGTGCGAGTGATCTTCCGGCCCCGATCCGCCCGACGGACCGCGCCTTGATGGCCTAGCTCCGTCCCCCTTACGTCCCGTACAACGGCGTACGGAACTGACGCGGCGCCCGCCTTGTCCCCGACCGGACCAGGGCGGGCGCCGTCGCGTTACGCCTGAGTTGCATGGTGTGCAACGGTACGAGCGTATGTTGCGGCACTCGCAACCGTCATTACGGTTCGGCCGCTTATCCCAATGGGTCTAGACCGCCTCTGTCCTGTGTGACCACAATCGCTCCCACCAATCGGAACCTGGAGGGGGCCGGCATGAAGCGACGGGTCATCGCGGCTGTTGCTGTCGCCATGAGTCTCGGACTGACCGCCACGGCGTGCGGCGGCGATGACGGGGACGACGGCGGCAAGGCCACCGACGGCAAGGGCAAGACCCTCACCGTATGGATCATGGAGGGCACCAACCCCGACGCGCGGCCCTTCTTCAAGGAGGCCGGGGACGCCTTCGAGAAGAAGACCGGCGCCAAGATCAAGGTCGAGTACCAGCAGTGGGCCACCGCCCAGAAGAAGTTCACGACCGCCATCGAGGGCGGCGCTGAGCAGGTGCCCGACGTGGCGGAGGTCGGCACCACCTGGGTGCCGCAGTTCGCCAAGACCGAAGCGCTCGTCGACGTCACCGACGAGGTGAAGAAGTCGGGTCTCGGCGACGACCTGGTCGAGGGCCTGAAGGACGCGGGCACGCTCGACGGCAAGCAGTACGGCATGCCCTGGTACGCGGGCGTCCGCTCCATCGTCTACCGCAAGGACCTCTTCGCCAAGCACGACATCAAGCCCCCGACCACGTGGAAGGAGCTGCGGACGGCCGCGAGGACGCTCAAGGAGAAGGAGCCGAACCTGGTCGCCTTCCCCGTGGCGGGCGGCGCGGAGATGTTCGCGGCCCCCTTCGTGTGGGGCGCGGGCGGCGAACTGGCCACCGAGTCCGGCGGGAAGTGGAAGTCCGGCATCAACTCGCCCGAGGCCGTCAAGGGCATCGAGTTCTACACGGACCTCGCCACCAAGGACAAGGTCTCCCCGGCCAAGGTCAGCACCTGGACGGAGAAGGAGGTCGGCGAGGCCTGGAACAAGAGCGAGATCGGGATGTCCATCGGCGGCAACTGGACCCCGAAGGCGATCGTCGACAAGAACCCGTCCCTCAAGGGCAAGCTCGGCGCCGTGCCGATCCCGGGCGAGAACGGCGGCATGAGCAAGTCCTTCCTCGGCGGCTCCTACCTGTCCACGTTCGACACGGACAAGAAGGAACTCGCCTGGGAGTTCGTGAAGATGCTGACCACCGGCGAGTTCGCCGCCAAGTGGGCCGAGCAGACCAACTACTTCCCCGGCCAGAACTCCGAGCTTCAGAAGATCGCCGCGAAGAAGGACCCGCTGGTCGAGCCCTTCGCCAAGCAGATGCTGGAGGCCGGCGCCACGGTCCCCAAGACCACCGCGTACGGCGAGATCCAGGCCTCGAAGGTCATCCCCGGCATGGTCCAGTCGATCCTCACCGGCAAGGCGTCCGTCCAGGACGCCGCGGACAAGGCCGCCAAGGACATGGACGCGATCTTCGCCAAGGACAAGTGACGAGGCGAGTCCCCGCACCGTGAACGCGACTGTGAAGGACGCGACTGTGAAGGACGAGACGCGACTGTGAAGGACGCGACTGTCGTGAAGGACACGCTCGTCGGCGGCGGATCGGGGGCCCCGGTCCGCCGCGACCCCCCGCGGCCCGACGGCGCCGCCGAGGCCGCCCGCCGCCGCAAGAAACTGATCACCCTCACCCGCCCCTGGCTCCTCCTCGCCCCCTCCCTCGTGGTCCTCGCCGGCCTCCTGCTCTGGCCGCTGATCCAGGTCGGCAAGCTCTCCCTCCAGGACTACGAGGTCAAATTCGGCGGCGGAGTCGGCACGTTCACCGGCTTCGACCACTACAGGGACCTGCTCACCGGTGACCTGCTGTGGCAGACCGTCCTGCCCAACACCGTCTTCTTCGCCGCCGCCTGCGTCGGCCTGACCGTCGCCCTCGGCACCCTCGTGGCGCTGCTCCTCAACCGCCTCGGCCCCACCTGGCGGCTGATCTGCTCGATCGCGATCCTCGCCGCCTGGGCCATGCCCGCGGTGACAGGAACGTACGTATGGATCTGGCTCTTCCAGCCGCAGGACGGCATGGCGAGCCAGATCGCGGGCTCGCTCGGCCTGATCGACCCGGAGACCACCAACTGGTTCACCGAGCGCGGCCCCTTCTACGCCATCGCCACCCTCAACGTCATCCACCACGGCTTCCCCTTCGTCGCCATCACCGTGCTCGCGGGACTCATGACGATCCCCAAGGAGCTGTACGAGGCGGGGGAGCTGGACGGCGCGAACGCCTGGCAGCGGTTCTGGAACATCACCGTGCCGACGATCAAGCCCGTCTTCCTCGTGGTGACCATCCTCTCCACCATCTGGGACTTCAAGGTCTTCACCCAGATCTATCTGATGCCGGGCGGCGACGGCTCCAACCCGGAGGTCTACAACCTCGGCGTCTACTCCTACATCGAGGCGTTCGCCAAGAACGACTACGGCGCGGGCGCGGCCGCCGCGGTCCTGCTGACCGTGCTGCTCCTCGTCATCACCATCGTCTACATCCGGACGCTGTTCAGGCAGGGGGAGGAGGACCTGTGACGGCCCGCCACCGCACCACCCTCGCGCGTCGCGTCGGCCTTCCGGTCGCGGTCGTCGCGCTCCTCGTCTTCACGCTCTTCCCCGTCTACTGGATGGTCTCCACCGCGCTCGACCCGAAGGCGCTCACCCGCGGCTCGGACGTGCTGCCCAGCGGCCTCAGCCTCGAACACTTCGAGTTCGTCTTCGACAAGGGCGACTTCGGTACGTACCTGCTGAACTCGGCGCTCGTCGGGCTCGCCACCATCGTCGCGGCCGGGGTGCTCTCGCTCTTCGCGGCCATCGCCGTGGCCCGCTTCAAGTTCCGCTTCCGCACCTCCGTACTGATCATGATCCTGATCGTGCAGATGGTGCCGCTGGAGGCCCTGGTCATCCCGCTCTTCATCCAGATGCGGGACTACGACATGCTCAACTCCCTGCTCGGGCTGAGCATCGTCTACATCGCCCTCTCGCTGCCCTTCGCGATCTGGACGCTGCGCGGCTTCGTCGCGACCGTGCCCAAGGAGGTCGAGGAGGCCGCGTACATCGACGGGGCGTCCTGGCCGCGGATGTTCTGGTCCGTGCTGCTGCCGCTGGTCGCGCCGGGCCTCGTCGCCACCTCGATCTTCGCCTTCATCACGGCGTGGAACGAGTTCGTCTTCGCCTACACCTTCATGAAGAGCAGCGACAAGTACACGGCGGCCGTGGGCATCTACCAGTTCTTCGGGGAGAACTCGACGTCCTGGGGCCCGGTCATGGCCAGCTCCACGCTGGTCACGGTGCCGGTGATGATCTTCTTCGTGATCGTGCACCGGAAGCTGGGCTCGGGCCTGGCGGCGGGCGCGGTCAAGGGCTGACGGAGGCCAGTTCTAGGGCACCTTGTAGGTCTCCCCGTACACCTTCCACGTCAGCGGCGTCCTGAGGTCCAGATTGCCGTCCCTGAGGAACCGGCGCTGCGCGGTGTCCAGGCGCGTGGTGTCGTGGTGGCCCTTCTCCCGCTTCATCACCGCACGGCGCACATCCAGGAAGGCGTCGAGATACGCCTTCTCCTCGCCGCCCCCGGACGGCGTGGCTGTCTGCTTCAGAGCCGCCTCGCGCAGGCCGTGGAAGGTGCGCGGACCGGAGCCGGGGCCGTGCATGACCATCGCGTCGTAGTAGATGAACTGGCCGAGCGTGCCGAGCCCGTCGCGCTTGGCGAGGCGCACGGCGGGGTCGAAGTAGCCGCGGTCGCGCGCCCGGTCCTGGGCCTCGCGGAACGCGGGCTCGGCGGCCTCCGCCTTCCAGGCCTCGGTGAAGCCGGGGTCCAGGCCCTCGTGGGAGTCGCTGCCGTCGACCTTCCGCAGGGCGGGGAGGTAGCGGGCGAGCCGATTGCCCGGGTGGTCCTTCGTGTAGCGCTCGACGAGGCCGAGCAGGTCGCTCGTGCCGGTGCAGAAGCCGATGAGCCCGGCGGTGTAGCCCCGCCCGTCGCCGATGTCCTCGATGTAGCCGTACTGGCCGCGCCAGTCGAGCGTCGAGTTCTCCGCGCTCGACACGAGCCGGTGCGCCAGCTCCTTCTTGGCGGGGGCGGCGAGGCCCGGCGGCGGGGCGGCCCCGGAGCCGTCGTCCGCGTCGTCGCCCAGGAGGTACGCGGCCACCGTGGCGACGGCGACGACGAGGAGGAGCAGCAGACCGGCGCGTTTCATTCGGCCAAGATTACCGCCGGGGTCCGACACTATTGACTAAAAGTCAATTCGGGGCCACTCTCGGGACCCGGACCCAGCCCGGGAGGCGGAGTGAGCACCGAGACGCCGGAACAGCGGGAGCAACGGGAGCGCCTGAGCCAAGAGCTGCGGGACGAACCACCCTCGTCCTTCGACCAGTTGACGCCCGCTCAGCTCGCGACGCTGGCGGACGCCCTGGAGCGCGAGCGCGAGGGCCGGGCAGCGGGACTGAACGAAGCCGCGGAGGAGGCGCTGAAGCTGGTGCCCGCCCTGGCCCGCGGCCCCGTACGCCGGATCCTCTTCCGATAGCCGAGGCGAGCGAGGAGTTCAGCATGGACAAGCTGCGCGGCCGGGCCGAGACCCTCAAGACCGCCCGCCTCCTGGACGTCGAGCCCGAGGCACTCGCCTTCCTGCGGACACTGCCCGCCGAGGACGTACGCCGCTTCCGCGCCAGTTGCGTCGCGGCGCTCTTCGACCGGGCGCCCGACATGCTCGACCGGATCGCGGCCGCCACCAAGCTCGTCCCGGCCGGCGTCGCCGCCGCCATCTCGCAGAAGGCGCTCGGCCCACGCCTGGCCGCCGCCGTCGCCGGACGGCTCGAACCGGCCCGCGCCGCCGACATCATCGGGAAACTGCCGGTGTCCTTCACCGCCGAGTCCTGCGCACACCTCGACCCCCGGCGGATCCGGGGCATCGTCGACCGGCTCGACGAGAACCTCCTCGTACGCGTCGCCGTCGCCCTCGCCGAACGCGGCGACCACCTCACCATGGGCCGCTTCGTCGGCCACCTGCCCGACTCCGCGCTGCGCCGCATCCTGCCGCAGGTCGACGACGCCACCGTCCTGCGGACGGGCTTCGCGATCGAGGAACCCGAACGGCTCGGCCGGATCGTCGAGCTGATGGGCCGGGACCGCCTCGCCTCCGTGATCGGCTCCGCGTCCGCCGCGGGCCTGTGGCCCGAGGCGCTGGCCGTCGCCGGCATGGTAACGGGGGAGCAGCGGGCCCGCATCGCCTCGCTCGCCGCCGCGCAGCCCGAGGACCGGCTCGACTCCCTGGTCACCACGGTGGCCGGGCAGGACCTGTGGGAGTCCCTGCTGCCGCTGGTCGCGCTGCTGGCCGACGAGGAGCGCAGGACGGTCGCGGCGCTGCCCTCCCTGCGGGGCGCGGACGTCCTCGGCGGGGTCGTGCGGGCGGTGGTGGCCACCGGTCTGTGGGCGGAGTTCCTGCCCCTGGTCGGCGCGCTGCCGGAGGACTCCCGCAAGGTCGTCGCCGACGCCGCGGGGGCCCTGCCCGCCGCCGACCTGGACGCACTCGCCCTGGAGGTCGACAAGCGGGACCTGTGGGAACTGGTCATGCCCCTGGTCGAGCTGATGGACGACGAGGCAAGGACGCGGATCTTCGAACTGCCCGCGTTCCAGCAGCCGCGCTAGCCGACCATGCGGTGGCGCAGCTTCAGGATGGTGGCCGCGTCCAGGCCGAGGCCCTCGGTCAGGTAGCCGTACAGGCCGCCGTACCGGTCGGTCGCCTCGTCGAGGGCCGCGCCGAGGTAGTCGGTGCGCACCTCCTGCAACGGGATGATCAGATCCGGGTTCCGCATCGTCCCGCTCTGCCTCAGCGCCTCGCGGAGCCGCGCGTCGTGGGCGGAGCGGTAGGTGTTGGAGGCCAGATAGTCGCCCACGGCCGTCCTGTCCGGCACGCCGACCAGCCGCAGCAGCAGATACGTCGCCCAGCCGGTGCGGTCCTTGCCCGCCGTGCAGTGGTAGAGCAGCGGGGAGCGGCCGGACGCGATCTGGCGCAGGGTCGCCGCGAACTGCCCGCGATTGGCGCTGTCGGCGACGAAGGTGCGGTAGACGTCGCGCATGAACGCCGCCGCCCTGCCGCCGCCCAGCATCTCCTCCTGCTTGACCGGGTCCCGGGAGCCGATCGCCGTGAGCAGCCGGGTGAACAGGCCGTTGTCGGTGATCGGGCGCGAGAGGGGGACGACCCCCGCGGGCAGCCGGTCCGGTCCGTCGTACTGGACCTCGGCCGGCACCCGGAAATCGACGGCCTGCGTCAGGCCGAGCCGGGAGAGCACGGCGAGGTCGGCGTCGGTGAGCTTGCTGAGGGAGTCGCCCCGGAAGACCTGGCCGTGACGGACCCGCTCCCCGTGATAGGTGCGGTAGCCGCCCACGTCGCGTACGTTCACGGCGCCCTGGAGCGGGATGTGGCGGGCGGTGCCGGTGGCCGCCGGGCGGTACGGCTGGTGCGAGGCGTGCCGGGGAGCGCCGGACGCCACGGGCCCGGCGTGGGCCGTCCAGGCGGGCAGGGCGCCGAGGACCAGGGAGGAGATCGCGAGTCCGGCTGCCGTTCGGGTGCGTGAGATGCGCATCGGGCCGCCTTCCGATCGGGGTGGGGAACGTAGCGAGGTCTCCCGCAAGGGGGAAGGGGCATGCGCCAAGGGGGCCGGGGGAAGGGGCGGCGCCGGTGCCGTGGCGTACGTCTCGTGGGCCCGGGAACAACCGCCCCGCCGACCGTGTTAAAGTTATGTGTTGCAGTTTTGGTACCCATGAACTTTATGTGCGCCTGACGGGAATGCTCCGAGGGCGCATTATTGTTTTTCCGGTTCTCTCCGGATGGGGTCATTGCGGCGCTGGAAAATCACAATTCCGTGATTTTCCATACTCTGCCCCTGTTGAGGAGATTGACATGGCAACCGGCACCGTTAAGTGGTTTAACTCGGAAAAGGGCTTCGGCTTCATCGAGCAGGACGGCGGCGGCCCCGACGTCTTCGCCCACTACTCGAACATCGCGTCCTCGGGCTTCCGTGAGCTCCTCGAGGGCCAGAAGGTTTCCTTCGAGGTGACCCAGGGCCAGAAGGGCCTCCAGGCCGAGAACATCCTTCCTGCCTGATCACCGCAGCGCGCGAACCTCACAGCCGAGGCCCGCACCGGAAGGTGCGGGCCTCGGCTTGCGCTGTCATCGGGCCCGACCGGGCCCAGAGCCGCACAGAAGGCTCAGAGGTCCGGAATCAGTGTCCGGAAGTCCAGCGACCAGGAAGGCATTACTGCATGAACCGCTCCGACCGCCCCGCACGCCCCGCCCGTAAGCGGCCCGCGAACGCCGCCGGAAAGGGCCGGCCGACCGGTCAGGCGAAGGGCTCCGCGCATGCCGCGAAGAAGCCCGGAAGCCGTAAGCCGAAGCCGGCGCAGGGCGGGGAGTTCGCGCTGCCCGAGAGCATCACGCCCGCGCTGCCCGCCGTCGAGGCCTTCGGCGACCTGGACATGCCCGAGGCCCTCCTGAAGACGCTGGCGGCCCAGGGCGTCACCGCGCCCTTCCCGATCCAGGCCGCCACCCTGCCCAACTCCCTCGCCGGGCGCGACATCCTCGGCCGCGGACGCACCGGCTCCGGCAAGACGCTGGCCTTCGGCCTCGCGCTCCTCGCCCGCACGGCCGGGCAGCGCGCCGAGTCGAAGTCGCCGCTCGCGATGGTCCTGGTCCCCACGCGCGAGCTGGCCCAGCAGGTCACGGACGCCCTCACGCCGTACGCGACGTCGGTGAACCTCCGCATGGCCACCGTCGTCGGCGGCATGTCGATCACCAAGCAGTCGGGCACGCTCCGCCGCGGCGCCGAGGTCCTGGTGGCTACCCCCGGCCGCCTCAAGGACCTCATCGAACGCGGCGACTGCGACCTCTCCCGGGTGCGCACGACCGTCCTCGACGAGGCCGACCAGATGGCCGACATGGGCTTCATGCCGCAGGTCACCGCGCTGCTCAAGCAGGTCGAGCGGGGCGGCCAGACCATGCTGTTCTCGGCGACGCTCGACAAGAACATCGACCGGCTCGTCCGGATGTTCCTCACCGACCCCGTCGTGCACTCCGTGGACCCGTCCGCGGGCGCGGTGACGACGATGGAGCACCACGTGCTCTACGTCGCCGACGAGACGGACAAGAAGGCCGTCGCCATGCGGATCGCCGCCCGCGAGGGCCGCGTGATCATGTTCCTGGACACCAAGCGCGCCGTGGACCGCTTCACCAAGCGGCTCCTCGCCAACGGTGTACGCGCCTCCGGCCTGCACGGCGGCCGCTCGCAGCCGCAGCGCAACCGCACGCTCGACCAGTTCAAGACCGGCCAGGTCACCGCGCTGGTCGCCACGAACGTCGCGGCGCGCGGCATCCACGTCGACGACCTCGACCTGGTCGTGAACATCGACCCGCCCGCCGACCACAAGGACTACCTCCACCGCGGCGGGCGCACCGCGCGCGCCGGCGAGTCCGGCAGCGTCGTCACCCTCGTGCTCCCCGAGGAGAAGCGGGACATGACGCGGCTGATGTCCGACGCGGAGATCCAGCCCCGCACGGTGCGGGTCTCCTCCTCGGACGAGGAGCTGGTACGGATCACCGGCGCGCGGGAGCCCTCGGGCGTACCGGTGGTCATCGAGACGCCGCAGCCGCAGCAGCCCGCGCAGGCCTCCTCGCAGCGGCGGCGGCGCCCCCGCGGCGGGGGTGGCGCATCCTCGGGGGGTGCCTCCGGCCAGGGTCAGCAGCGTCGGGCTCCCCGTGGGGGCGGGCGCTCCGGGTCCGGGTCCGGTGGCGGCGCCCAGGGGGGCCGCCGCAGGGCGGCGTAGTCTCTCGGCTCTCCCGCCGTGGGGGTTCTCCGCCGCTCCGCGGCGGGGGCTTCCCCACCCACCCACCCGTTTACCCCGCGTGGACACGCCAGGTAGGGCGGCGAGCTGCGCCGTCGTCCACGTGCTCGCACCGTACGAAGTTCTGAGAAGGAGCCCACCCATGGCGTCGGAGCGCGAGGCCCTCGCGTTGATCCCGCTCGAAGGCGGCCCCGCCCGCCTCCGTGCCGACTGCGGCAGCTGCTTCGGGCTCTGTTGTGTGGCTCTCGCTTTCTCCGCGTCCTCGGACTTCGCCGTGGACAAGGACGCCGGCAAGCCCTGCGCCAACCTCCGGACGGACTCCCGCTGCGGCATCCACAGCGACCTGCGGAACAAGGGCTTTCGGGGCTGCACCGTGTACGACTGCTTCGGCGCGGGCCAGCACGTCTCGCAGGACACCTTCGGCGGGCGCGACTGGCGCAAGGATCCGGCCACCGCCCAGCAGATGTTCGCGGTGTTCCCGATCATGCGGCAACTCCACGAGCTGCTCTGGTACCTGACCGAGGCGCTCACGCTCCCGCAGACCGAGCCGATCCGCGCCGACCTGCGCACGTGCCTCGCCCGGACCGAGGAACTGGCCCAGGGCACCCCCGAGGCGATCACCGACACCGACGTCGCCGCCCATCGCGAGGACGTCAACGTCCTCCTGCTGCGCACCAGTGAACTCGTACGCAAGGGCGTCGGCGGCAAGAAGAAGGACCGCAGGGGAGCGGACCTCTTCGGCGCGCGGCTCAAGGGCGCCGACCTCAGGGGCGCGAACCTGCGCGGTGCTTACCTCATAGCGGCCGACCTGCGCGACGCCGATCTGCGGACGGCCGACCTGATCGGCGCCGACCTGCGCGACGCGGACCTGCGTGGCGCCGACCTCACCGGCGCGCTCTTCCTCACGCAGTCCCAGGTGAACGCGGCCCGGGGCGACGCCCGCACCCGGCTCCCGGCCTCCCTGACCCGCCCCTCGCACTGGTCGGACACGCCCTAGGCCCTGTCCGGCGGATGAGCCCCTAGGCGTCGCACTCCAGTACCGTCCGGCACAGCGCGCACCGCGCCCTGACCCGCCCCCGCGCCGGCACACGGATCCGCTGGCAGCACGTGGGGCAGGGGAACGACACCCGCAGCGCGCCGAGGCCGTCGGTCGAGAAGGAGTACGTCCCGCCCCGCGCCCCCGCCTCGGGCGTCCCCGCGCTGTGCTCCCGCGCGTACCGCCGGTCCTTCGCGTACCGCCGTCTGCCCGCCCAGCCCGCCGCCGTCAGCGGCGGCCGCTGTTCGTCGCGGCGGGCGCGGGCGAGTCCCTTCGTGTACGCCGTGTACGCCTGCGCGCTGGTGAACCAGGTCTCCGGGGCCTCGCCGAAGGCCAGCGCCCGCTTGGCGAGGACGTAGCCGAACTCCTCCGGCGTGAGGTAGCCGAGCTTCTGCGAGGAGGCGCCGTCCTCGCGGTAGGCGTCGAGGAGCAGCCAGCCCGCGCCCAGGTACGCGGCGGCCGTGTCGGTGAGGATCTCGTTGTCGCGGGTGCCGGGGAACGACAGGTCGAGCCGGTGCAGATACACGTGCATGACCTCGTGGGCGAGCGCCGCGCCGATGTCCCGCCGATGGGTGCGGAAACGGTCGTTGAGCTCGATGAAGTACTCGGGGCCCGCGGCCAGTTCGACGGACGCGGCGTGTTCCATCTCGCGGAAGCAGACGATCACGCGGGCGTCGGGCAGCCGCAGGTGCCGCACCATCGCGCGGGCCACCCGCTGCACGCCCGGATACAGGTCTTCCTGGTCGCCGAAGGCCACGTCGGCGGGGGCGACGCTGGTGTCGAAGGCGTGGACCGTGTCGTACGAGAGGCGTTTGTAGAGCGCGGTGATGGCGGCGCGCACGGTCTCCAGGTGGGGGTAGCCGTGCACGACAGGTCCGCCGCCGACCGTCACGCCCGCACCCCCTGATGTCAGCCATCGGGACACCGCAACTCGGCTCCACTGTACGGGGGGTGGCCGTGAGGGGAGCGGCTCGCGCGGCATGTCCTGGCCGGAAACAGCCCCTTGCCTTGAGCGGACACCGATCTCCATAATCCGGGGCAACGCTTTGTCGGGCTCATGCCATCCGAACGTCCGTGCGGCTGGCAGGAGTCCCTTGCATGCCCCAACAACCCCCCACGAAGGGCAGACAATTGAAGACCAAGCTGCGTGGCGTCAAGAGAGCCGCCACCCTCGGCACGATCGCGCTCGCCACCCTCAGCCTCCAGCCGGTGGCCGCGTCCGCCGCCCCTGACCCGGCCCCCCGGCCGAGCGAGCGCATCGTCGGAGGGACCACCGCCAAGCAGGGCGAGTTCCCGTTCATGGTCCGTCTGTCGATGGGCTGCGGCGGCTCCCTGTACGCCAAGAACATCGTGCTGACCGCCGCCCACTGCGTGGACGGTTCCGGCAACAACACCAGCATCACCGCCACCGCGGGCGTCGTCGACCTGCGCAGCTCCTCCGCGATCAAGGTCAAGTCCACCAAGGTCCTCCAGGCCCCCGGCTACAACGGCAAGGGCAAGGACTGGGCGCTCATCAAGCTGGCGAAGCCCATCGACCTGCCCACGCTGAAGATCGCCAAGGACACCAAGTACAACAACGGCAACTTCACCGTCGCGGGCTGGGGCGCCGACCGGGAAGGCGGCGCCCAGCAGCGCTACCTCCTCAAGGCGACCGTGCCGTTCGTCAGCGACGCCGACTGCAAGGCCGCGTACGGCAACGACCTCACGCCCGCCGAGGAGATCTGCGCCGGCAACCTCGCCCAGGGCGGCATCGACACCTGCCAGGGCGACTCGGGCGGCCCCATGTTCCGTAAGGACGAGGCCGGCGCGTACATCCAGGTCGGCGTCGTCAGCTGGGGCAACGGCTGCGCGCGGCCGAAGTTCCCCGGTGTCTACACCGAGGTGTCGACGTTCGCCACGGACATAGAGAAGGCGGCGGCGGGACTCTGACGTCCCGCGGCACTGGAGCGGGGCGCCCACGCGCGTGGGCGCCCCGCTTCGGCATGGAGAGGCCCCGGCCCCGAGGTTAAGTCCAACACCCGTCACCGCTTTGTCCATAGGCGCGTCCGCCCCGCCCGGCGCATCGTGATCGGCACCGAGAACCGTCCCGTGGAGGGGTGCCGCATGCCGCCGTCAGACACGTCCGGACCGAGCCGCCGAGCCGTGGTCGCCACCGGGGCGATCGCCGGGGTGGGAGCCGCCCTCGGAGTGGGCTCCACCGCGTCCGCCCACGCTGCCACCGCCCACGCTGCCACCGCCGAACCCCTCGCGGACGAGGTGACCCTGCGCTCCGCCCACCTGGACGTCCGCGTCGCCACCGGCTTCCCGCGCATCGTCTCGTACACCGACCGCGCGAGCGGCGCCGTCCTGCACGGCCGCCGGGACGCCGTCACCACCGTCCTCGTCGACGAGACCGCGCACACTCCGAAGGTCACCGCGAGAGCGGGCCGATCCCGCATCACGTACGTACTCGCCTTCGACGGCGGCACCCGGATCGACGCCGAGATCGCGGTCGAGGGACGCCAGGTCCACTGGCGCGTCACGAGGATCGCCGACACCGACGCGCTGCGGGTCGGCACCCTGCGCGTTCCCGGCCTCGCCCTGCTCTCCGTGCGCGACGACCAGCCCGGCGCCGCCCTCCTCGCCGCCAGGGTCCAGCTCGACAAGGCCAAGAGCGGCGACACCCTGGTCCGGCCGGACAAGGACACACCCGCCGAGGCGCCCGTCGGATGCGCGTACGCCGTCGTCGCGCACGACACCCTCGGCGGGGCCGTCGAGACGAACACCGTCTACGACAAGCCCACCTCCCAGGCGGGCACCACCTGGGACAACGGCCGCCTGTGGCGCGAGACGGTGCGAACGGCCGACTACGTAGAGGCCCGCCTCACACCGGGACAGTGGACCCACCGCGCCGCGACCGCGCCCCTCGACGCCACCGAACCCCTCCCGTACGCCACCGTCGTCATCACCGGCGACCGCAACGGCGACGGCAAGGTCGACTGGCAGGACGCCGCCATCGCCTTCCGCGACGTCATGGTGACCCCCCTCGGCGCCGACGAACAGCACCTGCGGGTCGTCCCGCACATCCCCTTCAACTTCGCCTCGCAGGCCACCAACCCGTTCCTCACCACCCTCGACAACGTCAAGCGGATCCACCTGGCCACCGACGGGCTGCGCCAGTACACGCTCCTGAAGGGCTACCAGTCCGAGGGCCACGACTCCGCCCACCCCGACTACGCGGACAACTACAACACGCGCGCGGGCGGCCTCGACGACCTCAACACCCTCGTCCGCGAGGGCAGGAAATGGCACAGCGACTTCGCCGTGCACGTCAACGCCACCGAGTCCTACCCCGTCGCGAACGCCTTCTCGGAGAAGCTCGTCGACAAGACCGACGAGCAGTGGGACTGGCTCGACCAGAGCTACCGCATCGACCAGCGCCGCGACCTGGTCTCCGGAGGCATCGTCCAGCGCTTCGCCGACCTGCGCGCCCAGACCGGCCACGGCCTGAACGCCCTCTACATCGACGTCTTCCGCGAGTCGGGCTGGACCTCCGACCGCCTCCAGCGGGCCCTGCGCGAACAGGGCTGGACCGTCACCACCGAATGGGGCCACGGCCTCGAACGCTCCGCGATCTGGTCGCACTGGGCCACCGAACCCGACTACGGCGGCGACACCTCCCGCGGCATCAACTCCCGCCTCATCCGCTTCGTCCGCAACCACCAGAAGGACGTCTTCGCCGACAAGTGGCCCACCCTCCTCGGCATCGCCCGCATGGGCAACTTCGAGGGCTGGGTCGGCAAGACCGACTGGCACGCCTTCTACGACCTGATCTGGACCCACTCACTGCCCGCCAAGTACCTCCAGGCGTACCCCATCAAGACCTGGGACGAGCACGAGATCACCTTCTTCGGCCCCACGCGGACGGCCGTCACCGACGCCTCCGAAGGCAAGCGGCGCATCACCACCGACGGGCACCTCGTCTACGAAGACGGCCGGTACCTCCTCCCCTGGGAGCCCCGCAAGGCCACCGACCCCGCCAAGCTGTACCACTACAACCCCACCGGCGGCGCCAGCACCTGGCGGCTCCCGCGCGCGTGGGCGGCCCGCTCCCGCGTCGCCCTGTACCGGCTCACCGACCAGGGGCGCGTCTTCGAGTCGTACGTCTCCGTAGCGGGCGGAAAAGTCACCATCGAGGCCGAGCCCAAACAGCCCTACGTCCTCTACCGCGAGCGCGCCGCCGCGCTGCCGGACCCGAAGTGGGGGCAGGGAACTGCGCTGCACGACCCCGGCTTCCACTCCGGCTCCCTGAAGGGCTGGAAGGTCAGCGGGCCCGCCGCTGTGAAACTCAGCGCCCTCGGCGATCACGAGCTGGTCATCGGCGCGGGCGGCGCAGCCTCCGTAGGACAGCGACTCGCCCGCCTCACGGCAGGCACCTACGTCGCGTCCGTACAGGTCGAGGTCGGCGAGCGGGCGGGGGAGCGGCGCAAGGCCTCCCTGGAGGTGCGCACCCCCGACGGCGTCACCGCGGCCAACTTCACCCACACCTCCACCGCGGGCAACCACGTCGCCGCCGACCGCAAGCACGGCACCCGCTTCCAGCGCATGTTCACGCACTTCACCGTCCCCGAGGGCGGCGGCACCGCCGAGCTGACCCTGCGCGCCGAGGCGGGCCACGCGCGCGTGCGCTTCGACAACGTACGCGTCGTCGCGGCCCACCCCGTCAAGCGGCCCCGGAACACCCTCGTCCACGAGGACTTCGAGCACGTCCCGCAGGGTTGGGGGCCCTTCGTCAAGGGCGACGCGGGCGGCGTCACCGACCCGCGCACCCACATCGCCCAGCGCCACGCCCCGTACACCCAGCGCGGCTGGAACGGCAAGGCGATCGACGACGTCATCGACGGCACCAACTCCCTGAAGTCCCGCGGCGAGAACACCGGCCTCGTCTACCGCACCGTGCCGCACACCGTCCGCTTCGCCCCGGGCAGGCGCTACCGCGTCTCCTTCCGCTACGAGAACGAGAAGGCGGGCCAGTACGCCTGGATCACCGCCGTCGACGCCCCCGCCCCCCGCGAGACCGGCCGCGAGGAACTCCCCGTCACCACCGCACCCACCACCCTCACCTACGAGTTCACGGCACCCGCCGAGGGAGAGGCCTGGGTCGGCCTGCGCAAGACCGGCGACGACGGCACCGCGGAGTTCGTGCTCGACGCGTTCGAGGTGAGCGAGGTCTGAGACCTCTGAGGGGGCGGCCCAGGCCCTCAGGACAGGGTGAGTGCCGCCCCGGCCGTCCCCTCCAGCTCAAGCACCCACACCTCGTTGCTGCCCTCCCGCAGCACGGGGCCCGGCACGTACAGCGTCCGCTGCGGGCCGATCGACCAGTAGCGGCCCAGGTTGAAGCCGTTCAGCCAGACGAAGCCCCGGGTCCAGCCGGGGAGTTCGAGGGTCGCGTCGCCGGGGGCGGTGATCTCGACCGTGCCCCGGTACAGGCCGGGGCGGCCCTCCGCGGCGCCGGTCGCGGGGATCCCCCGTACCGCCGACGGCACGTCGAACGCGTCGAGCCGCAGACCCCGCGCCCGCACCCCGTGCAGATACTGCCGCTCGTGGAGGATCCCTCCGGTGACCCCCTTGGTCTCACCCGTGCGCGGCCCGTAGTTGACCCGGCCCAGCGACTCCACCCACAGCTCCACGCGCGCGTGCCCGGCCACCGGGGCCTCCAGCACGGGCGCGTCCTCGGTCAGGACACCGGCCCGCACCCCGTCCACGTACACGACCGCCAGATCGCGAAGCCCCCGCACGCTCAGCGGATACGGCCCGCGCGGGCCCGGCACCGTCACGGCGTAGCGCACCAGGCCGCGGTCCACGTCCAGCTCTTCGAAGGAGGGCGGTACGGCGTATTCCGCCTCCGGGGTGCCCAGCCGCTCCAGGACCGTCTCCAGCGGCGACCAGTCGGTGAGCGCCGCCGACACGGGGGCACCGAGGACCGGCGGGGGAGGGGGCGGCTCGGGCAGCGGCCCGGACGCGTACGGGGCGAGGATCTCCCTGAAGCGCCAGAACTTCGCCGTCGCACGGCCGAACTCGTCGATCGGCGCGTCATAGTCGTACGACGTCACGTCCGGCTCCAGCGGCCCGTCGTGCAGAGCGCCCCCACCCCGGTTCGCGCCCGCCCAGCCCGCGAAGTTCGAACCGCCGTGCGCCATATAGACATTCACCGACGCCCCGCACTCCAGAATCTCCCGCAGTGCCGTCGCCGCGTCGTCGGCGTCCCGTACGACATGGTCCGCGCCCCAGTGGTCGAACCAGCCGCACCAGAACTCCATGCACATCAGCGGCCCCTTCGGCCGGTGCGCGCGCAGCGTCGCGAAGCCCGACCGTGCCCCCGACCCGAAGTTCGCCGTCGCGAGGACCCCCGGGATCGAGCCACCGGTCAGCATGTGGTCCTCGGGCCCGTCCGAGGTGAACAGCGGCACCCGCACACCCTCGGCGCGCAGCAGAGCGGCCAGCCGGCGCAGATACACCTGGTCCGAGCCGTAGCTGCCGTACTCGTTCTCGACCTGCACCATGAGCACGCAACCGCCCTCGGGGCCGCCGTACTGACGCGGCACGACCTCCCGCAGCACCCGCCCGAACCAGCGCTCCACATGCGCCAGGTACGCCCCGTCACGCGTCCGCACCCGCGCCCCCAACGCACCCGTCAGCCAGTGCGGCAACCCGCCGTTCTCCCACTCCGCGCAGATGTAGGGCCCCGGGCGGACGATCGCCCACAGACCCGCCGCCCGCGCTGCGTCCAGGAAACGGCCGAGCGCCGACACGTCACGGAACACGCCGGGACGCGGCTCGTGCAGATTCCACGGCACGTACGTCTCCACACAGTTGAGCCCCATCGCGCGCAGCATCGCCAGCCGGTGACCCCACTGCTCCTCGTGCACCCTGAAGTAGTGCAGCGCGCCGGAGAGCAGCCGCACCGGACGCCCCTCCAGCTCGAAATCGTCCTCGCCGACCCTGAACCCGCCCATCGCGTCCCCTCCCACCTGCGTACCGCCCGCCTCCGTACCGCCCGCCCACGATCACCTCTGGCGGGCGGCGGGGTCCATGGACAAAGATCGGGTCCCGTTGGACGCAGCGAGCGGGCCGGCGCGGCCCGCACCGGAAGGGGCGTGCGGATGTACCACACCTGGATGCGGTATTTCACTCCCAGCCCGACCCACCACCGGCTCGGCCTCGCCTGCCTCGGCGTCGGCCTCCAGCACGGCCTCCTGCCGACCGTCGGCCCCCGCACCCTCGACCACCACGTCGCCGTCGTCATCAGCGCGGGCGGCGGCTGGTTCCGCGGCCCCGACGGCACCGTCACGACGGTGACCGCGCCCGCCCTGATCTGGCTCACCCCCGGCGTACGCCACCACTACGGGCCCGACCCCGACACCGGCTGGGACGAGTGCTTCGTCGACTTCACGGGCCCCGCCACCCCCACGTACACCGAACTCGGCTACATCGAACCCCACCGCCCCGTCGTGCCGCTCTCCGACGCGGCAGGCGCCCGGGCAGCCGTCGGCCGCATCGCCCGCGCCGCCCGCCGCGGCAACCCCCTCCTCGAAGTCGAGACCGGCGCCGCCGTCCACGAACTCCTCGTCGCCCTGCGCCGCGCCCGCGCCGACATCGCCCCCGACGGCGACCCCGTCCTCCAGGCCTTGGCCCGCGACGCCTTCCGGCCGCTGACCGTCGCCGAACACGCCGCCCGGCACGGCATGACCCCCGCCGAACTGCGCACCGCCGTGCGGCGCGGCGCCGGGTGCAGCCCCAAGGACTACCTCCTCGGCATCCGCCTCGGCCGCGCCAAGGAACTCCTCGCCGCCACCGAACTGCCCGTCGCCGCCGTCGCCCGCCGCGTCGGCTACGACGACCCCGCCTACTTCTCCCGCCTCTTCACCCGCCGCGTCGGCACCGCCCCCGTCCGCTTCCGCGAACAACAGGGCCGGGCCGTCCCCGGCGGCTGGTCCCAGCAGATACCGGACCCCGACCACCCGCCGATCCTGCGCTCCTCCGCGGCGGGCGGTCCCGAACCGGCAACGTAGGCTCGTGGCCCATGAACACCAGCCACACCAGTGACGCGAACGGCGTCCCCGCCTCCGACGCGAGCGCACCCCCCACGGTCGACGCGAGCGCGCCCCCGGCCTCCGACGCGGCCGTGCGCGCCGAGCTGTCCCGGCTGCGCGACAGCATCGACAACATCGACGCCGCCGTCGTCCACATGCTCGCCGAGCGCTTCAAGTGCACCCAGCAGGTCGGCCACCTCAAGGCCAACCACCACCTGCCGCCCGCGGACCCGGACCGCGAGGCCCGCCAGATCGCCCGGCTGCGCGAACTCGCCGAGAGCGCCAAGCTCGACCCCGCCTTCGCCGAGAAGCTGCTCAACTTCATCATCGCCGAGGTGATCCGCCACCACGAGACGATCGCGAAGTCCTCCTAGACCCCGCCCCGGCGGCGCGGAGATCTTCGTCCTACACCGCGGCCCCCGCCATCGGGCAGCATGGCCCCATGCCCGCACTGACGCGCGACGAAGCGCAGACCCGAGCCCAGCTCATCGACGTCCACCGGTACACCGTCGAGCTCGACCTGACCCAGGCGGCGGACCCCGCCCGCGAGACCTTCGACTCGCGTACCGTCATCCGGTTCGGCGCCCGCACCGACGGCGCCACCTTCGTCGAGCTCAAGCCCGCCGAACTGCGCTCCGCCACCCTCGACGGGCGCCCCCTGGACCCGGCGGACCTCGTCGACAACCGCCTCCCCCTCGACGGGCTCACCGCGGGCGAGCACGAACTGCGCGTGGACGCCGCGATGCGCTACTCCCGCACCGGCGAGGGCATGCACCGCTTCACCGACCCCAGCGACGGCGAGACCTACACGTACTCCCAGCTGTTCCTGGAGAACGTCCAGCGCGTCTTCCCCGCCTTCGACCAGCCCGACCTGAAGGCCACCTTCGAGCTGACCGTCACCGCCCCCGCGGGCTGGACCGTCCTCGCCAACGGCATCACCGAACACCAGGGCGACGGCACCTGGCGGGCCGCCGCCACCCCGCCCCTGTCCACCTACCTCGTCGCCGTCGCCGCCGGCCCCTACCACTCGGTGCGCACCGAACACCGCGGACTGCCCTTCGGCATCCACTGCCGCCGCTCCCTCGCGCCCTTCATGGACGCCGACGCCGACGAGATCCTCGACATCACCCGCGCCTGCTTCGACCGCTACCACGAGAAGTTCGACGAGCCCTACCCCTTCGACTCCTACGACCAGGCGTTCGTCCCCGAGTTCAACGAGGGCGCCATGGAGAACCCCGGGCTCGTCACCTTCCGCGACGAGTACCTCTTCCGCTCCGCCGTCACCGACACCGAGCGCCAGTCACGCGCCATGACCATCGCCCACGAGATGGCCCACATGTGGTTCGGCGACCTCGTCACCCTCAGGTGGTGGGACGACATCTGGCTCAACGAGTCCTTCGCCGAGTACATGGGCTTCCAGACCACCGCCGAGACCACCCGCTTCCTGGACCCGTGGACCGCCTTCGGCATCGCCCGCAAGACCTGGGGATACGACGCCGACCAGCGCCCCTCCACCCACCCCGTCGCCCCCGACCCCCACGCCGTGCCCGACACCGCGTCCGCGCTGCTCAACTTCGACGGCATCTCCTACGCCAAGGGAGCCGGCGCCCTGCGCCAGCTCGTCGCCTGGCTCGGCGAGAAGGACTTCCTCGCCGGCATCAACACCCACATCGCACGGCACAAGTTCGCCAACGCCACCCTCGACGACTTCATCGACTCCCTCGCCCACGCCACCGACCGGGACGTACACGCCTGGGCCAAGGCCTGGCTGCGCACCACCGGCGTCGACACCCTCACCCCGAAGGTCCTGCACGCCGGACGCGAATGGACCCTCACCCTCGACCGCGACGCGGGCCCCGGCGCCCCCGACGGCGGCCGGCCCCACCGCGTCGCCGTCGGCGTCTACGACCGCGACCTCTCCGGCGCCCCCGGCCTGGTCCTGCGCGAGCGCTACGAGACCGACGTCCCCGCCACCGAGACCGCCCAGCCCCGCGACGGCGGCCGCCCCGCCCTGATCGTCCCCAACGACCAGGACCTCACCTACGCCAAGATCCGCCTCGACGACACCTCCCAGGAGACCGCGCTGCGCGGCCTCTCCCAAGTCCCCGACGCCCTGACCCGCGCCGTCCTGTGGAACAGCCTGCGCGACATGGTCCGCGACGGAGAACTCGACGGCGGCTCCTACCTGACGGCGGCCCTCGCCCACCTCCCCGAGGAGAGCGACCTCGCCATCGTCCAAGGCGTACTCGCCTTCGCCACCGACCACATCGCCGACCGCTACACCGGCCCCGCGGAGCGGCCCGCCGCCCTCGCCGCCCTCGGCGAACTCTGCCGCGACCTGATCCGGCGCACCGAGGACGGCTCCAACCCCGGCCTGCGCCTCACCGCGGTCCGCACCGCCATCGACGTCGCCACCCAGCCCGCACCCCTCCAGGTGTGGCTGACCGAAGGCACCGTGCCCGGCGGCCCCGAACTCGACCCCGAGCTGCGCTGGCGCGTCCTCGCCCGGCTCGCCGTGCTCGACGCCACCGACGAGGCGGCCATCGCCGCCGAGCTGGCCAGGGACCCGAGCGCCACCGGCCGGGAAGGCGCCGCCCGCTGCCGTGCCTCGCTGCCCGACGCCGCCGCCAAGAGGGCCGCGTGGGAGGCGATGTTCGCCTCCGACGAGCTGTCCAACTACCTCCTCAAGGCCACCGCGCAGGGCTTCTGGCAGCCCGAACAGGCCGAGCTCCTCCAGGAGTACGTCCCGCGCTACTACGAGGACGCCGTCACAGTCGCCGCGCGGCGCGGCCCCGCCGTCGCCGACATCGTGGGCCGCTGGGCCTTCCCCGCCCCCCTCGTAAACGCCGAGACGCTCCGGCTGGGCGAGCGGTGCCTGCGCGACGCGGACCCCGTCCCCGCCCTGCGCCGCAAGTTCATCGACCAACTCGACGACCTGGCAAGGGCGTTGCGCGTCCGGCAGGGCGCGGGCAAGGGCTGACCGAGGTCCGCGGACGTAGGTCCCGGGGCCTACGCCCCCTGGTCCCAAACGACGATTCGGTTCCCGGCGGTACCGGCCTAGGCTCGATCAAGAGCCGGGCCGGAACCCGTCGGCACGGCCGCCGCCACCAGGACCCTCAGGGCCATCGGGCCACCCGGCCGTCGAGCTGACCGGCCCCCGGCTACCGGGTCGTCGGGCCGACCGGCCCGATACCACTCGGCCGCCGGGCCACCCGGCATCGGGCTACCCGGCATCGGGCCAACCCGGCATCGGGCCACCGGCCCCTCATGGCTCTCCGGGTCCTAGGCACGCTCAGGACCAGAAGGAGCCACCCGTGATCGTCGTCACCGGAGCCACCGGAAACGTGGGCCGCGCCCTCGTCACCCAGCTCACCGCCGAGCAGGCCCCCGTACGCGGCCTGACCCGCTCCCCGGAGCGCGCCGGCCTCCCCGCCGCCGCCCAGGTCGCCCGCTTCGACCTCTCCGGCGACCAGCCCGAACCGGCCGACCTCGCCCCGCTCCTCGACGGCGCCACCGGCCTCTTCCTGCACCTCCAAGCCGTCGGCACGCACACCGAGGCCCTGCTGGAAGCGGCCCGCGCGGGCGGCGTCCAGCACGTCACCGTCCTCTCCTCGGGCACCGTCCAGGACGGCGCCGACACCAGCCACCCCCTCTACGTCGCGCACGCCGAGCTAGAAGCGAGTGTCACGGCGAGCGGCCTCGCCCACACCTTCCTGCGGCCCAACGCCTTCGCCACCAACTCCCTCCAGTGGGCGCCCCAGATCCGCGTCGGCGACACCGTGCGCGGCCCGTTCCCCGGCGCCGTCACCGCCCCCATCCACGAGGCCGACATCGCGGCCGTCGCCGCCCGCACCTTCCTCGACGACGGCCACCAGGGCGCCGTCCACCGCCTCACCGGCCCCGAGGCCGTCACCACCGAGGAGCAGATCCACATCATCGGCGCCACCCTCGGCCGCACCCTGCGCTTCATCGACGTACCGCCCGAGGAAGTCGGCCCCGACCTCTTCCCGCACGTCCCGCCGCAGATACTCCCCGCCCTCCTCGCCTCCTTCGCCGAATCCGTCGGCGTCGCACCGGAGATCACCACCACCGTCGAAGCCGTCACCGGCAAGCCCGCCCGCACCTTCGCCCAGTGGGCACAGGACCACAAGAACGACTTCCGCCCCTAGCACCCCGGCCCGCACCGACACGTTTTCTCCGCACGGCAGTACCACTTTCGGGTTCGGTTCGCCGAAGTATTCGGGCACGCCGCTCAGGTGGCGTACAGGCTGGTGCCCCTGTACGCACACCCGGAGGGCATCCCCGATGAGCACCCCGCGCACGCCGCCGCCCCTCGCCGGAGGCGCCCAAGGGCCCGACGCCCTCAGGCCGTTGCTCGCGGCCACCCTCGACGCCCTGCGCGACGGGGCGGCGGCCCGGGGCGGCCCGCTCCCCGCCGGCGGCCCCGACGCCGTCACCGCCAGGGTCCGCGCCGCCGCCGAACCCCTCCTGCCCGAGCACGGCACCAGCCCCGAAGCGGCCCTGCGCACCCTCGTCCACACCCTCGCGGCAGGCGCCGCCGACCCCGCCGACCCGCTGTGCGCCGCCCACCTGCACTGCCCGCCGCTCGCCGTCGCCGCCGCCGCGGACCTCGCCGCCTCCGCGCTCAACCCCTCCATGGACTCCTGGGACCAGGCCCCCGCCGCCTCCGCCCTCGAAGCCCTCGTCACCCGCGCCATCGCCACCCGGATCCACCCCGGCGCGGACGCCCTCGTCACCACCGGCGGCACCGAGTCCAACCAACTCGCCCTGCTCCTCGCCCGCGAAACGCCACCCGCCCAGAGCACCGGCACCCCCGTGCGCCTCGTCGTCGGCGCCAACGCCCACCACTCCCTGCCCCGCGCCGCCTGGCTCCTCGGCCTGCCCCGCCCCGTCACCGTGCCCACCCCCACCGGCACCCTCGACCCCGCGGCCCTGGCCCAAGCCCTCACCGCACTGAGCGGCCCCCCGGGCACCCTCCTCGTCGCCGCCACCGCCGGAACCACCGACGCGGGCCTCATCGACCCCCTCGACGACATCGCCGACCTGTGCGCCACCCACGGCGCCCGCCTGCACATCGACGCCGCCTACGGCGGAGGACTCCTCTTCAGCGACACACGCAAGGAACTCCTGCGCGGCATCGACCGCGCCGACACCGTCACCCTCGACCTGCACAAACTCGGCTGGCAGCCCGCCGCCGCCGGACTCCTCGCCGTCCGCGACCCCCACGACCTCGCCGCCCTCACCCACCGCGCCGACTACCTCAACGCCGACGACGACACCGACGCCGGACTCCCCGACCTCCTCGGCCGCTCCCTGCGCACCACCCGGCGCCCCGACATCCTCAAGATCGCCGTCACTCTCAAGGCCCTCGGACGTCGCGGGATCGGCGACCTCGTCGACCAAGTCTGCGACCGGGCACAGCAGTTCGCGGCCCTCGTCGAAGCCCACCCGCGCTTCGAGCTGTACGACACACCGGCCATCAGCACCGTCCTGTTCCGGCCCGTCGACGCCGACGACACCGACCTCGCCCACACACGAAGGAAGCTGCTCACCGAAGGCACCGCCGTCCTCGGCCGCGCCGACCTCGGCGGCCGCAGATGGCTCAAGGCCACCCTCCTCAACCCGCACACCCGCCCCGACGACCTCACCACCCTCCTCGACCTCGTCGACGGACAGAGCCGCACCACCACCCCCCGCCTCGCGGAAGGAAGCACCCCCCGATGACCGGCACACCCGACCACCCCGGCCCCCAGCCGCGCAACACCCCCGAAGACCCCCGCGACCTCGTCGGCATCGGCATCGGCCCCTTCAACCTCTCCCTCGCCGCCCTCGCCCACCCCCTCGGCGAACTCGACACCGCCTTCTACGACCAACGCCCCGACTTCCACTGGCACCCCGGCCTCCTCATCGACGGCGCCACCCTCCAAGTCCCCTTCCTCGCCGACCTCGTCACCCTCGCCGACCCCGCGAGCCCCTGGACCTTCCTCAACTACCTCAAGACCCGCGAACGCCTCTTCCCCTTCTACTTCGCCGAGCGCTTCCACATCCAACGCGCCGAATACGACGCCTACTGCCGCTGGGTCAGCGAGAACCTCCCCGGACTCCACTTCGGCCACCAGGTCGACGCCGTCCGCTGGAACCCCGAACGCGACCTCTTCGAAGTCGACTACACCCAACTCGACACCGACGGCGAGGCCGAAGCCCTCGGCCGCACCTACACCAAGAACATCGCCCTCGGCGTCGGCACCACCCCGCACATCCCCGAACCCCTCAAACCCCTCGCCGAAGCCCCCGCCGTCCCCGTCATCCACTCCGCCGACTACCTCGACCACCGCGAACAACTCATCGCCGCCGAACACATCACCGTCATCGGCTCAGGGCAGTCCGGCGCCGAAATCTTCCTCGACCTGCTCCGCGCCCGCCCCGCGGGACACGAAAAGATCCACTGGCTCGCCCGCACCGAAGCCTTCGCCCCCATGGAGTACTCCAAGCTCGGTCTCGAACACTTCACCCCCGACTACACCCGCTACTTCCACGCCCTGCCCGAGGCCGTCCGCGACGGCCTCGTCCCCCACCAGTGGCAACTCCACAAGGGCATCGACGCCGACACCATCGCCGCCATCCACGACGAGCTGTACCGACGCACCCTCCACGGCGGCTGGCCCGACACCGTCCTCACCCCCGGCGTCCACGTCCGCACCGCCGGACGCGTCGCCTCCACCCGCGTCGAACTCCATCTGGAACACCTTCAACAAGGCACCCGGTCCCGCCTCACCACCGACGCCGTCATCCTCGCCACCGGCTACCGCGAACGCCCCGTCGACCAGCTCCTCGCCGGCCTCGACCCCTACATCCGCAAGGACTCCTCCGCCCGCCCCCGCATCGACGAGCAGTACCGCCTCACCCTCGACCCCTCCATCACCGCCACCGGCAGCAACATCTACGTCCAGAACGCCGAACGCCACACCCATGGCGTCGGCGCCCCCGACCTCGGCCTCGCCGCCTGGCGCAGCGCCACCATCCTCAACACCCTCACCGGCAAGACCCCCTACCCCCTGCCCCGGCGCACCGCCTTCACCAGCTTCGGCCTCCGCACCCCCGACCACCCCACCGACACCACCCCCCGCATCGGCGAACAACGCACCCACCTCGTACGCCTCAAGAACTGAGCCCCCCCGGAGCCACAGTCCCCCCCCCGATAACCCCTCAGAACACCGGCACACCGTCCCGGGTCAGCTTCCAGTCCACCGACGCGAACCGACCCGGGTCGACCGTCCCCTTCGCCTTCACCCAACCGATGATCGTGTTCCGGATCTCCTCCGAGTTCGCCCACAACTGCTTGGCACCCGCGATATGCGGGAAATTCCCGCCACCACTCGCCCGGTAGTTGTTCACCGCCAACACGAACTCCGCCTTCGGATCGACATCCTTGCCCTCGAAAGCCAGCTTCACGATGCGCGACCCCGCAGGCTTCGCGATATCGATCTCATACGTCACGCCGTACACCGCGTCATAGTTGTAATCCGGGATCTTCTCCGCATTCGTCAGCTTCGCCGGATCCACCGGCGCACCCGCAGGCGTCTGCACGTAATAGCGCGCCGAGAACTCCAGATACTCCTTCAGCTGCGCACCCGTCAGCAGCCGCGCCTCCAGCGTGTTCTCGAACGGATAAAGCCCCGCCGCGTCCCGGATCGTCACCTCGCCCGCCGGTATCTTCGCCGTCCGCGAGAAACACGACGCCTGCGACAACACCGGCAGCGCCGCGTACGCCCCGCCCGCCAGCGCCTGCGCCACCGTCTCCCGCTGCACCTGGTTGATCAGATCGATGATCGCGACGTCCTTGTACGGGCCCTCGGCCGTGCTCATCGCCGCCGTCGACGTGCCGATGACCTGATTGACGTAGGCGACGACCTTCTCGTGCTCGTCGGCGAGCAGCCGCGTGATCTTCCTGTCCTCCGCCGCCGTATTGGAGTTCAGGACCTTCGCCCCGACCTTCTCCACCGTCCAGCGGCCCTTCGCCCACACCAGATCGAAGTCGAACAGCGTCAGCCGCTGCCCCCACTTCAACGGCTCCGACAACACGACCTTCTTGCCGGTCGCCTTGTTCTCCACGAAATACTCCGGGATCTCCGTGTGCGCGTGCCCCACCAGAATCGCGTCGATCCCCGGCACCTGCTCCGCCACCAGACCCGCCGCGTTCTCCACATACGGCAACTGATCACCGTACGACGACGTACCGCTGGAACCCGAGTGCGCCGACACGATCACGACGTCGGCGCCCATCGAGCGCAGCTTCGGCACCCACTTCGCCGCCTGCTCCTCAAGCCCCGGGAACGTCATCTTCCCCTGGACATTCGCCTTGTCCCAGATCGCGATCCCCGGATTCGTCAGACCGAGCACCGCCACCTTCACATCACGACCGTGCGGAGTACGCAGACGCTTCATGAAGTACGGAGGAAAAGCGGGCCGCTGCGTCTTCGCGTCCAGCGCGTTCGCCCCCAGCAACGGGAAGTCGCACTGCTCCTCGAACTTCCGCAGCACCGGAATCCCGTAGTTGAACTCATGATTGCCGAGCGCCGCCGCGTCGTACCCGATCGCGTTCATCGCCTGCGCCATCGGATGCACCGGACCGCGCTTCGCCGTGATCGGATCCACCTTGGCGTAGTAATACGACAGCTGCGTGCCCTGAATCGTGTCGCCCGCGTCGATCAGCAGCGTGTTCCGGCGGCCCTTCTCCGCACGCACCTCGTCCACCAGCGTGGAGATCTTCGCCAGGCCCACATCGTTGTGATCCTTGTCGTCGAACTCCTTGTCCGTGAAGTAGTCCCAGTTGAAGACATTGCCGTGCAGATCCGTCGTGCCCAGCACGGTGAACGAATACCGCTTCTCCCGCCGGCCGGGCCTCCCCTTCGCCTCGGCCACGGACGGCGCGACAGCCCCACCCGCGATCGCCACACCGACGCCGGTGGCGGCGGACGTGCCCAGGAACTTCCTGCGGTTCAGCGGCATTTCAGTACTCCTCGATCGACCGTAGTAACGCGCGTAGATTCTGACCCCCGAAGCCACACCCGCAACAGACCCCACAGGTTTCGATCCGATGACTGCCCCCCGCCCCCACCTGCTGCGAGAGTGAAGCCATGGACCCCATGAACCCCACGGACACCGCCCCCGCCCCCCACACCCCCTACGGCACCCCCGACGCCCCCCGCGTCGCCGTCCGCGGCGAAGCGCACCTCGAAGTCGACCCCGAAATCGCCCGCATCAGCATCACCATCAGTGCCCGCGGCACCGACCGCCGCGACGCCCTCACCGACCTCACCCGCCGCAACAACACCGCCCTCGACCTCATCAAGACCTACGGCGACACCGTCGAGAACCTCGAAACAGGCGCCCTCTCCATCACCCCCGAACTCACCAAACACGGCCGTGGCGAGCGCATCCGCGCCTACCACGGCCGTGTCCACGTCACCGCCGAACTCACCGACTTCACCGCACTCGGCGAACTCACCACCCGCCTCGCCGACCTCGACCTCACCCGCGTCGAAGGCCCCTGGTGGGCCCTGCGCCCCGACTCACCCACCCACCGCCAAGCCCGCCAACAAGCCGTCCGCGAAGCAGTACAACGAGCCCGCGAATACGCCGAAGCCCTCGGCACCACCCTCGCCGCCCTCACCGAACTCGCCGACATCGGCGCGGACCAACCCACCCCCGCCTACGGCTACGGAGGCCCCGCGGGCGGCATGCGCTCCGCCGCCTACGCAGGCGCAGCCGACCTCGCGGAGGAAGCAGCCCCCCTCGACCTCGAACCACAACGCCAGCACGTCTACGCCCAGGTCAACGCCCGCTTTACCCTCGTCCCGCCACAGCTGACGCCCTGAATGTCCTGAGCGTCCTGAACGGCCTCAGGCCAGCATGCCCCCGTCGACCCGAAGCACCTCACCCGTCACATACGAGGCACGGTCACTCAACAACCACGCGGCCGCCTCGGCGATCTCCCGCGGCTCAGCGCCACGACCCAGCGGCGTCCGCGCATTGAGCGCGTCCACGGTGCCCGGAGACCGCTCCTCCCACTCGAACAACAACTCGGTAAGCGTGGTGCCGGGCGCGACAGCGTTCACACGAATGCCCTCAGGCCCATACGTGGCCGCCGCCGACGCCGTCAGACTGTTCAACGCCCGCTTCACCGCCCCGTACACCGGAAGCTGCGGATTGGCCATCAGAGCACCGACACTGGACGTGTTGACGATGGCCCCCCGCCCCGCCGTCGCACGCATGGCGGCGACTTCCGCGGACATGGCCACCCACGGCCCCTTCAGATTCACGGCGCAGACGTGATCGAAATCAGCCTCCGACAGCTCATCCAGCGGACCGGGCGGCTGACCCGTCGCACCATTGTTGAAAGCCACGTCCAGCCGACCGTACAACTCCACCGCGCGACCGACCGCGGCACGCACACTCGCCGGATCGGCCAGATCACACACCACATGGTCCGCGACACCCCCGGCAGCCCGGATCTCCTCGACCACCGCCCTGAGCTGATCCTCCGAACGCGCCGCCAGCAGCACCCGGGCCCCCTCCTCGGCGAACAACCGCGCCGCGGCGGCACCGATGCCACGCCCGGCACCGCTGATGAAGGCCACCTTCCCGGCGAGCAGCCCCGAAGCCGGGGCGGACGAGACCGACGCCTCGTTCACGGCGTCGTCGTTCAGGGGGTCGTCGTTCATGGTGTCGCTGTTCATGGTGCTGTCCGTGACGTTGTTCATGCCGACGAGCCTGCGCCCCGCCACCCCGCCCATCCAGGCACCAGCAGTACCTGGCTCGGCACCACGACGCCAGGACACACTGGACACGTGGACCGACGAGTACGAGAAGAACTGGGCGACTTCCTGCGCAGCAGACGCGCCCGCATTACCCCCGCCGACGTGGGCATACCCGCCGGCACCCGCCGCCGCACCCCCGGCCTGCGCCGCGAGGAGGTGGCCCAGCTCGCCTTCATCTCACCCGAGTACTACGCACGCCTCGAACAGGCCCGCGCCCCCCACCCCTCCCGCGAAGTACTGACCCAACTCGTCCGCGCCCTGCGCCTCTCGGACGCCGAGCGCGACCACCTCCACCACCTCGCCGGACTTCCCCCCGGCCCACCACCCGGACCCTCCCGAGAAGTACGACAGAGCACCATCGACCTGCTGCACCGGATGCCGGACGCCGCGGCGGTCGTCCTCTCCGCCACCTACGAGGTCATCGCCTGGAACCCCCTGGCAGCCGCCCTCATGGAGGACTTCTCCGCTCTGCCCCCACGCGAACGGAACCTCATCCGACGCGCCTTCCTCACCCCGCACCCGCACGGCCGACGGCTGTACGGCGTCCCAAACGCCGAGGAGTTCGCACGGACCTCCACCCAGCACCTGCGCGCGGCCGCGGCCCGCTACCCCCGCGACCCGGAAGTGAACGGCCTGATCGAAGAACTCCTCGCCGGCAGCGCGGAGTTCACCCGGCTGTGGACCGCCCACGACGTCACCGACCGGCCCACCCCGTGCACGGCCTTCGAGCACCCCCTCGTCGGCACCATCGCCCTCAGATGCGACGTCCTGGACATCACCGACCGGGACCAGCGCGTCCTCATCTACACCGCCACCCCCGGCTCACCGTCGGAGGAGGCACTGCGCCTGCTGTCGGTCGTCGGCACCCAGCGCATGGACGTACCCGGCTGAACCCCGCCCGGTAACCCGCTCATCGGAGCGACGCCGCGCACAATTCAACACTTGTCAATAGCCCTTCACGCAAAGGTTGTTGAGTAGTCACGCCCAACCAATTCTCTACCCACCGGTAGGCCCTAGGCTCGAACCATGCGCCGAGCAAAAATCGTCTGCACCCTGGGCCCCGCCACCGACTCGTACGACCAGATCAAGGCACTGGTCGAAGCCGGAATGGACGTAGCACGCTTCAACCTCAGCCACGGCACCCACGCCGACCACGAGGAGCGCTACCAGCGCGTGCGCAAGGCCTCCGAAGAGACCGGCCGCAGCGTCGGCATCCTCGCCGACCTTCAAGGCCCGAAGATCCGCCTCGGCCGCTTCAGCGAAGGCCCCGTACTCCTTGAACGCGGCGACACCTTCACCATCACCGTAGAAAAAGACATCCAAGGCGACCGCCACCTCTGCGGCACCACCTACGACGGCCTCGCCCAGGACGTCACCAGCGGCGAACGCATCCTCGTCGACGACGGCAAAGTCACCCTGGAAGTCACCCACGTCGACGGCCCCCGCGTCACCACCACCGTCGTCGAGGGCGGCATGGTCTCCGACCACAAGGGCCTCAACCTCCCCGGCGTCGCCGTCTCCGTCCCCGCCCTCTCCGACAAGGACGAAACCGACCTCCGCTGGGCCCTGGCCACCGGATTCGACGTCATCGCCCTCTCCTTCGTCCGCAGCGGACGCGACATCGAGGACGTCCACCGCATCATGGACGAAGAAGGCCGCCGCCTCCCCGTCATCGCCAAGGTCGAAAAACCCCAGGCCGTCGACAACATCGAGGACATCGTGGCCGCCTTCGACGGCATCATGGTCGCCCGCGGCGACCTCGGCGTCGAAATGCCCCTCGAACAAGTCCCGATCGTCCAGAAGCGGGCCATCAAACTCGCCAAGCGCAACGCCAAACCGGTCATCGTCGCCACGCAGATGCTCGACTCGATGATCGACAACTCCCGGCCCACGAGGGCCGAGGCGAGCGACGTGGCCAACGCCGTCATCGACGGCACAGACGCGGTAATGCTCTCCGGCGAGACGAGCGTCGGCAAATACCCCATCGAAACCGTCCGCACCATGGGCCGCATCGTCGAAGCGGCAGAGGAAGACATCCTCGCGAAAGGCCTCCCGGCCCTCACCGAGCGGAACAAACCCCGCACCCAAGGCGGCGCCGTCGCCCGCGCCGCCGCCGAAATGGGCGACTTCCTCGGCGCCAAGTTCCTCGTCGCCTTCACCCAGTCCGGCGACACCGTCCGCCGCCTCTCCCGCTACCGCTCACCCATCCCCCTCCTCGCCTTCACCCCCGACAAGGCCACCCGCTCCCAGCTGAACCTCACCTGGGGCGTGGAGACCTTCCTCGGCCCGCACGTCGACTCCACGGACGCGATGGTCGACCAGGTCGACGAGCTGCTCCTGAAGATCGGCCGCTGCGAGAAGGGCGACGTGGTCGTCATCACGGCCGGCTCCCCGCCGGGGGTGTCGGGCTCGACGAACCTGGTACGGGTGCATCGCATCGGCGAGAGCGAGGACCACGAGTAGGGGTCAGTACTTGCGGCCGACGTGGGCGTCCATGCCCATAGCGCTTCCGTTCCCCGGCAACGACGCGGGTCGTCCAATCGGTGATGCGGCAGCCGTCGGAGTGGATGAGCCTTCGGATGAACTCCCACGAGTGGGCGTCGACGATTTCCTGCTGCCAGGGTTCGAGGGCGATCTTGCGGTCGTGCGCCTTGCCGGGGCCGTGCCGTGACGTACTGGCAGCCCACGCTCTGGACCCGGTAGACCTTGTTGTCCGGGCGTACGGCCTGAATGGCAGCGGCGCATGCGTCGATGAGGCCGGGCCAGGCGTCGGCACACGCGATTCGGAGTGAGTAGACGCCCCGCCGCTGGAGGCTGATGCAGCCGTCGCCGAGGTAGAGCCCGGGTAAGTAGGAGTAGGCGGAGAGGTCGTCAGGCCTGTCCGGTGTGTCGGAGCACCTAGGGCAGGGCCTGCCTCGGCTCCGGCTGAGCGGCTCCGGGCGGGTCTGCCAGGAGCGGATCGCGGCTCGCGAGGTGCCGGTCTCTTTGCTGACAGAGTTCAGGCTGCGACCCTGGCCGACCAGCATCAACGTTCGCCTGCGTGCGCCCATGTCGTACATGGAGTCGAGAATGCTGCGGGAGGCCGCCGCGAGGGGCAGAGGGGGGCGTTACATACACGATCAAGTGACGCAGAGCGATTCTCGCGTGACCTTGAAAAGCAAGGAAAGGTGCCCCAGGTGGGATTCGAACCCACACTGTCCGCTGTTTGAGAGCGGCCTCTCTGACCAGTTGGAGTACTGGGGCCTTAGAAAGGAAGGGTAGCGTTGCCCCCTTGCGTCACCACCTTATCGTAGCTAGGTAGGCTCTGGGGAGTAACACCTTCCCGGCCCGTATCAAGGAGCCCCCGTGACCGCCCCCGAGTCGCCCCAGCCCGCAGACGACGCGTCCGACGACGGCCAGTCGCACGTGCCGCCGCTGACGACCCGCGTCGTCATCGCCGAGGACGAGGCCCTGATCCGGCTCGACCTCAAAGAGATGCTGGAGGAGGAGGGGTACAGCGTCGTGGGCGAGGCCGGTGACGGTGAGAAGGCCGTCGAGCTGGCCCGTGAGCACAAGCCGGACCTCGTGATCCTGGACGTGAAGATGCCGGTCCTTGACGGCATCTCCGCGGCGGAGAAAATCGCCGAGGAGTCCATCGCCCCGGTGCTGATGCTGACCGCGTTCTCGCAGCGCGACCTCGTGGAGAGGGCGCGGGACGCGGGTGCGATGGCGTATCTCGTGAAGCCGTTCAGCAAGAGTGACGTCGTGCCGGCGATCGAGATGGCCGTTTCGCGGTTCACGGAGCTGAAGACGCTGGAGAGGGAGGTCGCGGACCTCTCGCAGCGGCTGGAGACACGGAAGCTGGTGGACCGCGCCAAGTCGATTCTCCAGACCGAGTACGGCCTCACCGAGCCCGCCGCTTTCCGGTGGATCCAGAAGACGTCGATGGACCGCCGGCTTTCGATGCAGCAGGTGGCGGAGGCGGTCATCGAGGACGCCGAGGAGAAGAAGGCGGCGAAGGGCTAGCCCGGAGCGCCCATACGTACGTACGACGAGGCCCGCACCCCTAAGCCGGGGGTGCGGGCCTCGTGCCGTACGAAAGGCGGGCTCAGTCCTCGCCGAGGTACGCCTTCCGCACGGACTCGTCGTGCAGGAGGTCACCCCCCGTGCCCGAGAGGACGATCTTGCCGACCTCCATGACGTGGCCTTCGTCGGCGAGGGAGAGCGCTGCCTGAGCGTTCTGTTCGACGAGGAGGATCGTCGTGCCGCCGGCTTTCAGTTCGGCGATGGTCGCCATGATTTTCTGCATCATGATCGGCGAGAGGCCCATGGAGGGTTCGTCGAGCATGAGGAGTTTGGGCTGGGACATGAGGGCGCGGCCCATGGCGAGCATTTGTTGTTCGCCTCCGGAGAGGGTGCCCGCGGCTTGTTTTCGGCGTTCTCCGAGGATGGGGAAGAGGTCGTAGGCGCGGGTGATGTCTTTTTCGATGCCTGTTTTGTCGGAGCGGAGGTAGGCGCCGAGGCGGAGGTTGTCCTCGATGGTCATGCGGGGAAAGATGTGGCGGCCTTCGGGGGAGTGCGCGAGGCCCAGCGAGACGATTTGGTCGGCGCGGTATTTGCGCAGTGTCCTGCCGTTGAATTTGATCGTGCCGCTGACTGGCTTGAGCAGGCCGGACAGGGTGCGCAGGGTGGTGGTTTTTCCCGCGCCGTTGGTGCCGATGAGGGTGACGACTTTGCCGGCCTCGACGGTGAAGGAGATGCCTTTGACGGCTTCGATCTTGCCGTAGGCGACGCGGAGGTCCTCGACCTCAAGGAGTGCGGTCATCAGTTGTTCTCCTCGAAGGGTTCGCCGAGGTAGGCGGCGATGACGCGGTCGTCCTGCTGGACCGTTTCGCTGGATCCTTCGACGAGTTTTTCGCCCTGGACGAGGACGGCGACGCGGTCGCAGAGGTTGAAGATGAAGCGCATGTCGTGCTCGATGACGAGGACGGCGATGCCCATCTCGCGGATGGCGAGGACGAGTTCCTCGGTGGCGCGGGTTTCCTGGGGGTTCATGCCGGCTGTGGGTTCGTCCAGGAGGAGCAGACCGGGTTCGCTGGCGAGGGCTCGGGCGATTTCCAGCTTGCGTTGTTCGCCGTAGGGGAGGTTCCTGGAGAGGTGTTCGGCTTTGTCGGCGAGGCCGACGAAGTCGAGGAGTTCCATGGCGCGGGCCTTGGAGGCGGCTTCGGCCCTGTGGAAGCCGGGGCCGCGGAGGAGGGCTGACCAGAGGCCTTCTTTGGTGCGGGTGTGGCGGCCGACGAGGACGTTTTCCAGGACGGTCATGTTGGCGAAGAGCCGGATGTTCTGGAAGGTGCGGGCGATGCCGGCTGCGGTGACTTTGAAGGACTTGGCGGGCAGGATGTCGCCTTTGTACCGGACTTCCCCTTCTGTGGGGACGTAGAGGCCGGTGAGGCAGTTGAAGAAGGTGGTTTTGCCGGCGCCGTTGGGGCCGATGAGGCCGACGATTTCGCCGCTGTTGACGGTGAGGTCGACGGATCGTACGGCGGTGAGGCCGCCGAAGCGCATGGTGACGCCGCGGGCGTCGAGGACGGCCTGTCCGGTCGGGGTGCTCGGGGTGGGGCCTTGGGTGGTGGTGTCGGTGGTCATGGGTCAGGCCCCTGTCTTGCTCAGGACGGTGGGCGGTGGTGTCTCGCCGGGGTCGAGTTCGGCTTCGTGGAACTCGAGTTGGCGGCGGCGGTTGGGGATGAGGCCTTCGGGGCGGAAGCGCATGAGGAGGACGAGGGCCAGGCCGAAGGCGAAGAGCTGGTAGTCGCCGAGGAAGGCGAGTTTGTTGGGGATGAGGTAGAGGAGTGCGGCGCCGACGAGGGGTCCGCTGATGGTTCCCATGCCGCCGAGTACGACGGCGGCGAGGAGGAACGCGGAGTTGGGCGGGACGGTGTTGGCGAATTGGTACTGCTCGGGTGTCACGGTGTAGGTGACGTGTGCCTGGACGGTGCCGGCGAGTCCGGCGAGGGAGGCGCCGAGGGCGAAGGCGATGAGTTTGACGCGGAAGCCGTTGATGCCCATGGCGAGTGCGGCGGTCTCGTCCTCGCGGATGGCGACCCAGGCGCGGCCGATGCGGGAGTCGCCGCTGCGGCGGAAGACGAGGACGACGACGAGGGTGATGAGCAGCATCAGGAAGAAGTAGTTGGCGAAGCGGCCGATGGTGAAGCCGCCGATGCTGTGTTCGAGGCCGAAGTCGAAGCCGAAGATCTTCAGGTTGGGGATGGAGGAGATGCCGTTGGACCCGTTGGTGATGTCGGGTCCGGAGGCGCCGTCGCTGTTCATGGCGACGAGGCGGAAGATCTCGCCGAATCCGAGGGTGACGATGGCGAGGTAGTCGCCGCGCAGCCGCAGGGTGGGGGCGCCGATGAGGACGCCGAAGATGAGGGAGGCGGCGGCGCCGACGAGGATGGCGCCCCAGAAGGGGAGGTGGATGTCGAAGGGGGAGGAGGGGGATCCGGAGACCATGGATGCGGCGTAGGCGCCGACGCCGAGGAAGGCGACGTATCCGAGGTCGAGGAGTCCGGCGAGTCCTACGACGATGTTCAGGCCGAGGGCGACGGTGGCGAAGATGAGGATGTAGACGCCGATGGTGGCGTATTGGTCGTCGTTCTGGGTGAAGGGGAAGGCTGCCGCCGCGAGGAAGGCGCCGGTGAGGGTGATGTTGCGGTGGCGTGCGGTGTAGACGGCGACTTGGGCGACGAGGCCGGCTTTGGACAGTGCGGCGAAGCCGAGGGCGACGGAGATGAGGAAGCCGATGAAGAGTTCGTCGTATTCGGTGCCGATGCCGTAGGTGAAGACGAGGAGTCCGGTGGCGAGTGCGGCGACGATGATCAGGATCTCGACGTACGAGGGGAGTTTGCGCGGGGTGGGCGGCGCTTCGGCGGCGAAGGCGCCCTTGAGGGTGGTGAGGCCGTTGCGCAGGCGGTGTTTGAACTGTTCCCAGCCGGTGTCCTCGGGGTCGACCGGGTAGGTCTGGGGCCGTTGGAAGGGCAGGGCGAGGGCGCCGGTGAGGGCGGTGAGGGTGGCGAGGGCGACGATCCAGCCGCCGGGTTCGAGGTTGGCGAGTCCGCCGAGTTTGGTGCTGATGGCGAGGATCGTGTACCAGGCGGTGGCGAAGGCGGCGAGTGCGGCGTATTTGAGGGCGGCGTCCGCGTTGCCGGGGGTGAGGGCGCGCAGGCCTTTGATGCCGTAGGAGGCGAGGCCGAACAGTGTGGTGAGGGCGCCGGTGATGAGGACGAGCCATTGGAGGCCGCCGGGGTAGCCGTAGACGGTGAGGTCGCCGGGGAAGGCGGCGGTCCAGGTCCAGGCGAGGAAGGCGGAGACGACGGTGAGTGCGCCGCCGCCGGTGGCCATGGCGCGGGCGGGTCCGACGGGCAGGGGGATGAGGCCCGTGGGGGCGTTCTCCTTGCGGGGGGCGTCGGTTGCTGTGGTGTGTGTGGTCATGGTGGTCACGCCCTGTCCGCGACGCGCTCGCCGAGGAGGCCTTGTGGCCTGACGAGGAGGACGACGATGAGGAGTACGAACGCCCAGACATCGGCCCAGGACTGGCCGCCGAGCTTGTCCATGCCGGGGATGTCGTTCATGTAGGCGGTGGCCATGGCTTCGGCGACGCCGAGGACGAGTCCGCCGATCATGGCTCCGTAGATGTTGCCGATGCCGCCGAGGACGGCCGCGGTGAAGGCTTTGAGGCCCCAGAGGAAGCCCATGCGGAAGTTGACTTCGCCGTAGCGGAAGCCGTAGGCGATGGCGGCGATTCCGGCGAAGGCGGCGCCGAGGGCGAAGGCGACGACGATGACGCGGTCGGTGTTGACGCCCATGAGTTTGGCGGTGTCGGGGTCCTGGGCTGTGGCTTGCATGCCGCGGCCGACGCGGGTCTTCATGACGAACCAGCCGAGGGCGAACATGCAGATGGGGGCGGCGACGACGAGGAAGAGGTCGCCGGGCTGGATGGTGACGCTGCCCATGTGGATGGAGTCGCCGGGGATCTCGGGGAAGGTGCGGGAGGACTTGGCGTTGGGGTACCAGGCCCAGACGGCTTGCTGGAGGGCGAGCGAGAGCCCGATGGCGGTGATGAGGGGTGCGAGCCGTGGGGCGCCGCGCAGGGGGCGGTAGGCGAAGCGTTCGGCTCCGATGGCGATGGTGGTGGAGACGATGATGGCGCCTATGAGCATGAGGGGGATGGCCACCCACATGGTGGTGCCGCCGGGGAGCCAGAGCCAGACGGTGAGGGCGCCGAAGCCGCCGACCATGAAGATCTCGCCGTGGGCGAAGTTGATGAGCTGGACGATGCCGTAGACCATGGTGTAGCCGATGGCGATCAGGCCGTACATGGATCCCAGTAGCAGGCCGTTGACCAGCTGTTGCGGCAGTTCGTGCACCGCAGGTCCTCCGAGTCTTCCGAGCGACGGTTTTCGTGTGCGACGGATACGGCTCCGCTGCGACGGTCGGGTTGTCGCGGCGTCGGATGTGACGCCGCGCGGGGCGCTGTCGGGCGGCGCTCCGCGCGGCGGTGTCGTGCTGCGGTGTGGGTCAGCCGGTGTAGGTGCCGGACTTGACGGGCTTCCAGCCCTTTGCCGGGTCCGAGGTGTCCGTGACCTGGTAGACGGTGAGCTGCTTGTTGGTGGCGTCGCCGTATTCGTCGAAGGAGACCTTGCCGGTCACGCCATCGAAGGAGACGTCCTGCATGGCGTCAACGATCTTGGCGCGGGCGTCGGAGGGCAGCTTGCCGTCGTTGTCCTCGACGACCTTCTTGACGGCCTCGATGATGGCCCAGGCGCTGTCGTAGGAGTAGCCGCCGTAGGCCTCGTAGGCCTCCTTGTAGCCGGCCTTCTCGTAGTTGGCGATGAACTCCTTGGCGGAGGGCAGCTGTTCGACGGGCTGGCCGACGGAGGTGGCGTAGTCGCCCTTGCCGTCCTTGCCCGCGAGCTTGATGAAGTCGGCGCTGTAGATGCCGTCGCCGCCGGCGAGGGGGATCTTGGCTCCGGCCTTCTTCATCTGCTTGCTGAGGGGACCCGCGGCGGGGTATTCGCCGCCGTAGTAGACGACGTCGGCGTCGGAGTTGCGGATCTTGGTGGCGACGGCGCCGAAGTCCTTGGTGTCGGGGTTGACGTGTTCGGTGCCGGCGACCTTGCCGCCGAGCTTGGTGAACTCGTCCTTGAAGGTGGCGGCGAGGCCGGCGCCGTAGGTCTTCTTGTCGTCGATGACGAAGACCTTCTTCTTCTTGGCCGTGTTGTACAGGTACTGCGCGGCGAAGGGGCCCTGGATGGCGTCGGTGGTGGCCGTGCGGAAGTAGGCCTTGTACGGGCGTACCTTCTTGCCGCCGTTCCAGTCCGGGCCCTGGGTCATGGCCGGGTTGGTGTTGGCGGGGGAGACCTGGACGAGTTTGGCGTCGTCGAAGACCTTCTGCATGGACTCGCCGACGGAGGAGTTCAGGGGGCCGACGGCGCCGAGGAGGTCCTTGTTGGCGACGAACTTGGTGGCGTTCGTCTGGCCCGAGGAGGGCTGGCCCTGGTCGTCGGCGGCTTCCATCTTGAAGTTGATGCCGTCGACGTGGTTCTTGGCGTTGGCCTGCTTGATGGCGAGGTCGACGGAGTTGCGGATGCCGAGGCCGAGCGCGGAGAGGTCACCGGTCAGTGGCGCGTCGACGCCGATGACCACGGTGGTCTCACTGCCCCCGCCGCCGTCCTTGTCCTTGCTGTCGTCACGCGAGCCACATGCGGTGAGGGTGAGCGCCCCCGCGGTGAGCGCGGCGGTGATGGCTATGAGCGAACGTTGACGCACGATCAGTCCTTTCCCCTGGCACGGCTGCCCCTGGTTGGAACGCCGAGTCGAGCGCGGAACCGAACTGAGAGGAATCCGGTGGGCGCGGTGACTGGCCGTGACTCTAAGGGCGCCTTTGTGCCAGGTGGAGTGGTCAGACCAAGGCTGTGACGCTCTTGTTATGCCACGGAGTATTCCGGGCTGGAACGCGGGGGGCGGTTGAGGCTGAATCCGACCTTGTTCGGTGGATCTCGACGTATCCACATGCTGAGAATCTCCAGGACAAGTGGCAGGAGCGTAATTGCCTTTGGCTCATGACGCACGTGTTCGTGGGCATGCGGCGGTCAGAGCGGCGGAAAGATCATTCGCGTATTCCGGACCGAGGATGTAACTCTGCCTCTCGTTTGCGCGCGTATTACGCAGCGTTACTTCGAGGAAAGGGAGCCTGGCATTCCGTGGCACTTCTCCGCATTCGCGAATGTGCATGGTGATGATCGACTTCCGGGGTGTTCCCGTTTTCAACGTGAATGGGGTGCGAGGGGAGGTGTCCACCGAAAGCGCCGCCGAGGGCTGGGCGATCCGGCGGACGGTCACCGGAGGTCCGGACGTCTGGGAGAACCTGACGGCGAAGGTGAAGTTCCGCTCGCCGGGCCGGGGGCGGGACATCTCGTCCGTGTACGTCACCGACACGCTCTGCGACGGCCAGGGCGCGGGCGGCCCGGGGGGCGGCTGCGGCCGGGTCAGGTACAGGCTCACCCCGGCCGCGGCGAGGATCAGGGCCGACGTGCCGGCGATGGCCGTACGGCGGTGGCGCAGCCGGCGCGGAGTGAGCCGTAACGGCTCGGGGGCCGCGGCCTCGTGGTCGTAGGTGTCCTCGCCCGGCTCGATGGGCCCGATGGCGTTCACGTCCGCGGCCCATCGGGCGGGTGTACGAGGGTGAGGGCGAGCGCACTGAGCCGTATTCGGTGCCTCATGCGCCGACGCTAGACCGGAGCCGCACGCCCCGGCAATGCGTGTGCGCCCGCCCTGTTCCCGCTCGGGGCCGGGTCAGCCGGCCGCGGCCTCGGCGCCGTTGCCGGGGGCGTCCCGCAGCATGCACGTCAGGCGCGCGCTGCACACCCGCTTGCCCTGCTGGTCGGTGATCACGATCTCGTACGTGGCCGTGGAGCGGCCCCGGTGCACGGGCGTCGCCACGCCGGTGACCAGACCGGAGCGCGCCCCGCGGTGGTGGGTGCAGTTCAGGTCGACGCCGACGGCGAGCTTGGTGATGCCGCCGTGCAGCATCGCGCCGATCGAGCCGAGGGTCTCGGCGAGGACCGCGGAGGCGCCGCCGTGCAGCAGGCCGTAGGGCTGGGTGTTGCCCTCGACCGGCATGGTGCCGACGACGCGCTCCGCCGAGGCCTCCAGGATCTGGACGCCCATGCGGGTGCCGAGGTGGCCCGCCGAGAACAGGGAGGGCAGATCGACACCGAGCGAGGCGTACTCGTCGATGACCTCTTGCGGGAACTTCACGCTGTGCTGCTCGCCCATGGGGCCCGGCTCCGTTCGTTCGACGTCGTCACCTGTCGCTGAGCGAACGCTCAGTCGACCGTCGATTGTTCCAGGCGAACCACGACGGACTTGCTGGCAGGGGTGTTACTGGTGTCCGCGGTGGCGTCCAGCGGCACCAGGACGTTCGTCTCGGGGTAGTAGGCGGCGGCGCACCCCCGGGCCGTGGGGTAGTGCACGACGCGGAAGCCGGGCGCACGGCGCTCCACACCGTCCTGCCACTCGCTGACCAGGTCGGCGTACGTGCCGTCGGCGAGGCCCAGCTCCTGGGCGTCGGCGGGGTTGACCAGGACGACGCGGCGGCCGTTCCTGATGCCGCGGTAACGGTCGTCGAGGCCGTAGATGGTGGTGTTGTACTGGTCGTGGGAGCGCAGGGTCTGGAGCAGCAGCCGTCCCTCGGGGACGGCGGGGAACTCGACGGGCGCGGCCGTGAAGTTGGCCTTGCCGGTGGTGGTGGGGAAGCGGCGCTCGTCGCGGGGGGCGTGCGGCAGGGTGAAGCCGCCGGGGTGTGCCACGCGCGCGTTGAAGTCGTCGAAACCGGGGATGACGCGCGCGATGCGGTCGCGGATGGTGGCGTAGTCCTTCTCGAACTCCTCCCAGGGGGTGTGGGAGGCGGTGCCGAGGACGCGGCGGGCGAGGCGGCAGACGATGGCGGGCTCGGAGAGCAGCTGGTCGCTCGCGGGCTTCAGGCGGCCGCGGGAGGCGTGCACCATGCCCATGGAGTCCTCGACGGTCACGAACTGCTCGCCGCCGGCCTGGACATCGCGCTCGGTGCGGCCGAGGGTCGGCAGGATGAGGGCGCGCGCGCCGGTGACGGTGTGCGAGCGGTTCAGCTTGGTGGAGACGTGCACGGTCAGGCGGGCCTTGCGCATCGCCGCCTCGGTGACGTCGGTGTCGGGGGAGGCCGCCACGAAGTTGCCGCCCATCGCGAAGAAGACCTTCGCCTCGCCGTCGCGCAGGGCGCGGATGGCGCGGACGACGTCCAGGCCGTGATGGCGGGGCGGCGCGAAGCCGAACTCCTTCTCCAGGGCGTCGAGGAAGGCGGGTGCGGGCCGTTCGAAGATGCCCATCGTGCGGTCGCCCTGCACGTTCGAATGGCCGCGCACCGGGCAGACGCCGGCGCCGGGGCGGCCGATGTTGCCGCGCAGCAGAAGGAAGTTGACGACTTCGCGGATGGTCGGCACGGAGTGCTTGTGCTGGGTGAGCCCCATCGCCCAGCACACGACGGTGCGCCGGGAGGCGAGCACCATGCGCAGGGCTTCCTCGATGCGGGCGCGGTCCAGGCCGGTGGCCCTGAGGGTGTCGTCCCAGTCGGCCGCGCGAGCGGCGGCGGCGAACTCCTCGTACCCATGGGTGTGTTCGCGTACGAACTCCTCGTCGACGGCGCCCTCGGTCTGGAGGATCAGTTTGTTGAGGAGGCGGAAGAGGGCCTGGTCGCCGCCGAGGCGGATCTGGAGGAAGAGGTCGGTGAGGGCGGTGCCCTTGACCATGCCCTGGGGGGTCTGCGGGTTCTTGAAGCGCTCCATGCCCGCTTCGGGCAGGGGGTTGACCGTGATGATCCTCGCGCCGTTGTTCTTGGCCTTCTCCAGGGCGGAGAGCATGCGCGGGTGGTTCGTGCCCGGGTTCTGCCCGGCGACGATGATCAGGTCCGACTTGTAGAGGTCCTCCAGCAGGACGCTGCCCTTGCCGACGCCGATGGTCTCGGTGAGCGCGGAGCCGGACGACTCATGGCACATGTTCGAACAGTCGGGGAGGTTGTTCGTGCCCAGCTCGCGGGCGAAGAGCTGGTAGAGGAACGCCGCTTCGTTGCTGGTGCGCCCGGAGGTGTAGAAGACGGACTCGTCCGGGCTGTCGAGGGCGGCGATCTCCTCGGCGACGATGTCGAAGGCCCGCTCCCAGGAGACGGGTTCGTACCGCTCGGCGCCCTCCGCCAGGTACATGGGGTGGGTGAGGCGGCCCTGCTGGCCCAGCCAGTACCCGCTGCGGGTGGAGAGGTCGGCGACGGGGTGCGCGGTGAAGAAGTCGGGGGTGACGCGGCGCAGCGTGGCTTCCTCGGCGACCGCCTTCGCGCCGTTCTCGCAGAACTCCGCCTTGTGCCGGTGGTCCGGCTCGGGCCAGGCGCAGCCGGGGCAGTCGAAGCCGTCCTTCTGATTGACCCGCAGCAGGGTCAGCGCGGTGCGGCGCACGCCCATCTGCCGCTGGGCGGTCCGCAGGGTGTGACCGATGGCGGGCAGCCCCGCCGCCGCGTGCTGGGCCTCGGCGACCTGCGGCGCGTCCTGGACCGGATCGCCCTTGGGCGGCTTGCTTGCCATGGTCGGCTCCCCTTCGAGCACGTACGTGAGCTACGTCTCCGATCCTCCCACGCACCGGTGACAATGCCGGGCTCCGGGGCGGGACGGGGCGGGACTGTCAGTGGGGCGTGGCAGGATCGGGGACGTGGCAGAAACAGCATCGAAGAAGAAGTCCGAGACCGCGGCGACGAAGGCCGGCGGGGCGGGTGGCGAGCGGCGCCCGCGCCTGCTCCTCATGGACGGGCACTCCCTGGCCTACCGGGCGTTCTTCGCGCTGCCCGCGGAGAATTTCACGACCGCCACGGGCCAGCCGACGAACGCGATCTACGGCTTCGCGTCGATGCTGGCGAACACGCTGCGCGACGAGGCGCCCACGCACTTCGCGGTGGCGTTCGACGTGTCGCGCAAGACATGGCGCTCGCAGGAGTTCCCCGACTACAAGGCGAATCGCTCCAAGACCCCGGACGAGTTCAAGGGCCAGGTCGAGCTGATCGGCGAGATGCTCGACGCGATGCACGCGGTGCGCTTCGCGGTCGACGGCTTCGAGGCGGACGACGTCATCGCGACGCTCGCCACGCAGGCGGAGGCGGCCGGCTTCGAAGTCCTGATCGTCACGGGCGACCGCGACTCCTTCCAGCTGATCAGCGACCACGTCACCGTGCTCTACCCGACGAAGGGCGTCTCGGAGCTGACGCGCTTCACCCCGGAGAAGGTCTTCGAGAAGTACGGCCTCACGCCCGCCCAGTACCCCGACTTCGCGGCGCTGCGCGGCGACCCGTCGGACAACCTCCCCGGCATCCCCGGTGTGGGTGAGAAGACGGCCGCGAAGTGGATCAACCAGTTCGGTTCGTTCGCCGACCTCGTCGAGCGTGCCGAGGAGGTCAAGGGCAAGGCCGGGCAGAACTTCCGGGACCACCTGGAGTCGGTGAAGCTCAACCGCCGCCTGACCGAGATGGTGCGCGACGTCGAGCTGCCCAGGACGGTCGCCGACCTGGAGCGCGCTCCGTACGACCGCACGGCGCTCGCCATGGTCCTGGACACGCTGGAGATCCGTAACCCCTCGCTGCGCGAGCGCCTGCTGGCCGTCGACCCGGGTGCCGAGGAGGCCGAGCAGGCCCCGGCGGAGCCCGGTGTCGAGCTGGACGGAGTGGTGCTGGGCGCGGGCGAGCTGGCGCCGTGGCTGGCCGAGCACGGCAAGGCGGTCCTCGGCGTCGCCACGGTCGACACCTGGCAGCTCGGTTCGGGCACGGTCACCGAGGTCGCGCTCGCCGCGGCCGGGGGAGCGGCCGCCTGGTTCGACCCGGCGAGCGTGGACGAGGCCGATGAGAACGCGTTCGCGGCCTGGATCGCCGACCCGACGAAGCCGAAGGTCCTGCACAACGCCAAGGCGGTGATGCGGGTCTTCCCCGAGCACGGCTGGGCCGTGGACGGCGTCACCATGGACACCGCCCTCGCCGCCTACCTGGTCAAGCCGGGCCGCCGCTCCTTCGCCCTGGACGCCCTGTCCCTCGAATACCTGGGCCGTGAGCTGGCGCCCGCCTCCGCCGCGGACGGACAGCTCGCCTTCGGTACGGAGGAGGACGACCGGGCCGAGGCCGACCACCTGATGTCGCAGGCCCGCACCATCCTCGACCTGGGCACGGCCTTCGGGGAGAAGCTGCGGGAGGTCGGCGCGAGCGACCTGCTGAAGGACGTGGAGCTGCCGACGTCGACACTCCTCGCCAGCCTGGAGCGACACGGCATCGCGGCGGACCGCGCCCATCTGGAGGCGATGGAGCAGCAGTTCGCGGGCGCCGTCCAGCAGGCCGTGAAGGAGGCGCACGCCGCGGCGGGGCACGAGTTCAACCTCGGCTCGCCCAAGCAGCTCCAGGAAGTCCTCTTCGGTGAGCTGAACCTCCCCAAGACGAAGAAGACCAAGACCGGCTACACCACGGACGCCGACGCGCTGGCCTGGCTCGCGGCCCAGACGGAGAACGAACTGCCGGTCATCATGCTCCGCCACCGCGAGCAGGCGAAGCTGCGCGTGACCGTCGAGGGCCTGATCAAGTCGATCGCCGTGGACGGCCGCATCCACACGACGTTCAACCAGACGGTGGCCGCCACGGGCCGCCTCTCCTCGACGGAGCCCAACCTCCAGAACATCCCGGTCCGCACGGACGAGGGCAGGGCGATCCGCCGCGGTTTCGTGGTCGGCGAGGGCTTCGAGTCGCTGATGACCGCGGACTACAGCCAGATCGAGCTGCGCGTGATGGCGCACCTCTCCGAGGACGAGGGCCTGCTTGAGGCGTTCACCTCCGGCGAGGACCTGCACACCACGGTCGCCTCGCAGGTGTTCTCCGTGGACCGCTCGAAGGTCGACGCCGAGATGCGGCGCAAGATCAAGGCCATGTCGTACGGCTTGGCGTACGGCCTGTCGGCGTTCGGCCTCTCCCAGCAGCTGAACATCGACGCGGGCGAGGCGCGTTCACTGATGGACACGTACTTCGAGCGGTTCGGCGGGGTGCGCGACTACCTGCGCCGCGCGGTCGACGAGGCACGCGCGACGGGCTACACGGAGACGATGCTCGGCCGCCGCCGCTACCTCCCCGACCTCAACAGCGACAACCGCCAGCGGCGCGAGATGGCCGAGCGGATGGCGCTGAACGCGCCGATCCAGGGCACGGCCGCGGACATCGTCAAGATCGCGATGCTGAATGTGCACCGCGCCCTGACCGAGGCGAAGCTCGACTCCCGCATGCTGCTCCAGGTCCATGACGAAATCGTGCTGGAGATCGCGCCGGGGGAGCGGGCGAAGGTGGAGGAGCTGGTCCGCCGGGAGATGGCGGGAGCGGTGGCCCTGCGGGCGCCGCTGGACGTGTCGGTGGGGGTGGGCGCGGACTGGGAGTCCGCAGCGCACTAGCCCTCCCGGGCCGGGGAGCGGTGGGGGGTGTTCGGTTCGGGGTTCTGGGTTCGCTGCGGGTCGCGCTGTGGCTGGTCGCGCCGTTCCCCGCGCCCCTTACGGGGCTTCAGTGCCGTGCCCCGAAGGGGCGCGGGGAACGGCGCGCTCGGCCACGACGCGACCCGCAGGGACAGGCACGACCCACCCGCAGGGACATGGGGTGAAGCCCGCACCGCGTAACAGCCCTGTCGCGGTATCGGTCAACTGGTAAAAACCGGGCACGAACAGGTGCCCGGGCGCTGCAAGTTGTCGTAGTGTCGCCAGAGCCGCCCTACTAGGGGAGCACGCGCCTACGCGGGCAAGCGTGTACGGAGGTGGGGTCGGCGCACACGGGTAGTCAAAGGGGAGGGTGGCTCGGTCATGGCGCCGGTATTCGGCAGGCGGCTGCGCAGGGGAGCGGTGACCAGCGCGGTGGCGGCGGCGGCGGTGGCGGCGCTCGCAGCGTCGCAGGCCCCGGGCGTGACGGACGTTCCGCGCGGCGAGCGCACGGCGGGGGCGGCGGACACCCCGCCCGCGGGTGATTCCGCGACCGGCGACTCGCCCTACTACACCGACCTGCCGCGGCTGCACAGCCCTGTCCCGCTCGCGCCGAACGGCGAGCCCGAGGCGGGCATCCCGGCCACCGTCCTGGACGCGTACAAGAAGGCCGAGTCCGCGCTCGCCGAAGCCAAGCCCGGCTGCAACGTTCCCTGGCAGCTGCTCGCCGCCATCGGCAAGGTCGAGTCGGGCCACGCCCGCGGTGGCCGCGTCGACGCCGACGGCGCGACGCTCGGGCCGATCCTCGGCCCGGTGCTGAACGGCAACGGCTTCGCGAAGATCACCGACACGGACAAGGGCGCGTTCGACAGCGACGCGACGCACGACCGCGCGGTCGGCCCCATGCAGTTCATCCCGTCGACGTGGGCCACCTCGGGCCGGGACGGCAACGGCGACGGCGAGAAGGACCCCAACAACATCTACGACGCGGCGCTCGCCGCGGGCCACTACCTGTGCGCGAACGACCGCGATCTGGCCGTCGAGGCCGATCTGCACAAGGCGGTCCTGAGCTACAACCACTCGACGGAGTACCTGAACACGGTCCTGACGTGGCTGGAGTACTACCGCAAGGGCACCCACGAGGTCCCCGACGGCAAGGGCGTCCTGCCGGGCGACCGCAGCGACGAGCACACCCCCGCGGTGGGCCCGACACCCGGCGGCAACGGCCCGTCCTCGGACAAGCCCGGCACCCGGGACAGGACAGGCACCTACGAGCCCGGCAACGGCGGCGGCGGCAAGCCCAAGCCGCCGGGCGACGGCGGCGACAAGACGCCCGAGACCCCCACGCCCGCCGAGCGGGTCGCGCGCCTCAAGGACGCCGGCACCGGCAAGCTCGCCGCGGTGGCGGGCGATGCCTTCGCCGGGCGCGTCCAGGTGCGTACGGAGTCCACCTCGGGCTCGGCCGTCGCCAAGGTCAAGGTGAAGTTCCGGGTCGTCGGTGACACGGACGCCCGCTTCGACGGCGGCGCGCGGAGCGCCATCGTCACCACGAACGCCACGGGCAAGGCCACCGCGCCCGTGCTCAAGGCGGGCGAGAAGACAGGCCGGTTCACCGTGCGGGCCACGGTCGTGGGCCGCACGCTGACGGGCCTGGACTACACGGCGAACGTCACCGAGCGACAGGCCGACGCCCTGGCCAGGACCAGCGACAAGCCGCTGACCTGCGAGGCGGGCAAGGAGTTCGCCGACCGGGTCGAGGTCAGGGCGACGTACAAGGGCGAGGCGGCCGACGGCGTCACAGCCACCGCCACCCTGGTCAAGTCCGCGACGGACGCCACACCCAACGACAAGGGCCCCTACTTCAAGGACGCGAGCGGCAACCCCGTCCGCGCGCTGAAGGGCCTGAAGACCGACGCGAACGGCCTGTTGAAGCTGCCGAGGCTGTACGCGGACGACACGGCCGGCACGTACCTGCTGCGGGTCGTCACGGTCGGCGGCGCCACCCTCACCGTCGAGCTGAAGGTGACCGCCCCGGCCACCCCGGAGGCACCCAACACCCCGGAGGCACCCGCCACCCCGACCGCGCCGGCCACCCCGACGACCCCGGCGGCCGACTAACGAGACCCGGCAACGCCCCCGCAGGCACCGACAGGACCGCCCCTTCGCCACCCACGGCGCGGGGGCGGTCCTGTGGTGTGCGACGTGTTCTCATCTCGCCCCCGCGTTGCTACGGTGCCCGCCCTGATGACCTGTCAGCTGTGGCCGCAAGCCGACCCGGGAGGCCCCGCATGCGCGCCCTCATCGCCGCCGCCACCGGCCTCGCCGCCGCGATCGCCCTGGTCCTCACGATCACCGCGATCGGCGCCCCGGCCGGCGAGACATCGCCCGAACCGCTGCTCACCACCGTCCCCGAGCACCCGTAGCCGCACGGTCCTCAAGCACCCACAGACGTAGGGAGGGTCGCCGCGATGCGCCGCAAGGCCAGCCTCGTCCTGCTCGCCTTCGCCGTGTTCTTCACGGCCATGTCCCCGCTCATGCGCTGGTACGCCTTCCCGCGCCTCGCGAAGATCCCGCCGAGCCAGTACCAGGAGGCGGTCCTGGAGGCAAAGAACCCCACGCTCATCGACTACGGCACCATGAAGGCCGAGAAGGTCGGCAAAGTCACCATCGTGCAGACCCTCAAGGGCAACGTCGAGGCCTCGGAGAAGATCGAGAAGAACGACGGGGACTCCTCCCGCGACGTCGTCGTCTGGGACGCGCTCTCCTACGTCCAGGACTCCGAGGGCAAGATGGTCTCCAGGATCCCCGAGCGCTACATCTTCGACGCGCACACCCAGGAGCCGGTGCACGCCCCAGGGGAGTCGGTCGACGGTGACCCCGTCAAACGCCAGGGCATCGAGTTCAAGTGGCCCTTCCTGACGGAGAAGCGGGACTACGAGTACTTCGACGCGCAGGCCCGCGTCACCAAACCCATCCACTACAAGGGCGAACAGACGTTCCGAGGCGTGAAGGTCTACTACTTCGAGCAGACCATCCCCTGGACCAAGGTGCCCTTCCCCAGGACGATGCCGGTCAAGGGCATCACCCCGAAGTCCCTCGCCAAGACCGGCACCACCCGCTGGTACACCACGGTCCGCAAGTTCTGGGTCGAGCCGACCACCGGGGCGCCCGTCTACGGCGAGGAGATCCAGAAGAACGAACTGCGCGGCGGCACCCTCCTCGGCGGACGCGACAAGGTGACGGTCTTCGCCGGGCACGTGAAGATGCGCGAGGACTACATCGAGAGCACGGTCGACCTGGTCACGTCCCAGCGCGTCCTGGTGCTCCTGCTGACCTCCTACCTTCCCTGGGGCTTCCTCGCCCTCGGCCTGCTCCTGCTCGCGCTCTCCCTCTGGCTGGAGGCCCGCGGACGCAGGCCGAACGGCCCCGGGCGGACCGCTTCGAGCGACGACCCCGACCCCGACCCCGATCCGGAGCCGGGTCCGGACCCGGACCCGGACCCGGTCAAGGCCTAGGAGCCGTCACGCCGCCGCGCCTGGCGGGCCTTGGTGTACCGGGTCGGCTCGGCCGTGGCCGGATCCTCCGGCCACGGGTGCTTCGGGTAGCGGCCGCGCAGTTCCGACCGCACCGCGCGGTAGCCCTCGCGCCAGAAGGACGCCAGGTCGGCGGTGACGGCGGCGGGACGGCCCGCAGGGGACAGCAGATGGACGAGGACGGGTACGCCGCCGTCCGCGATCCGCGGGGTCTCGGCGAGGCCGAACATCTCCTGCACCTTCACCGCGAGCACGGGCTGTTCGGGGTCGGCGTAGTCGATCCGGATCCTGGACCCGCTCGGTACCTCCAGCCGCTCCGGGGCGAGCGCGTCGAGACGCGCGGCCTCGCCGGTCGCCCACGGCAGGAGCCGCGCGAGTGCCTGTCCGGCGTCGATGCGGGCCAGGTCGGCGCGGCGCCGTGCCTTGGACAGCTCGGGCTCCAGCCATTCGTCCACGCGCGCGTAGAGGGCGTCCTCAGACACGTCGGGCCAGGGCGCGCCCAGCTGCCGGTGCAGGAAAGCGAGCCGCTCCCGCAGCTCCTGAGCGCCCCGGGACCACTTCAGCAGCGCCGTCCCTTCCTCGCGCAGCCCAGTGAGCAGACCTTCTCGTACGAGCGTGAGGTCGACGTCCTTCAAGGGGCGTGCCGCCAACTCGATCGCCCCGAGTCGTTCGACGTTCCTCGCCGTGAGATCGCCGCCGGACCAGGTCACCTCGTCCCGCCGCGTGTGCAGCGGCGCGGCGGCGTTTCGGGCGATGTCCTCGTCGATCTGGGCGCCCAGCAGTACGCGCGCGTGCCCGGAGCCGACGGGGCGGTCCGCCACGGCCACGGCGATCCACTCGGCTCCCGTCAGCGAGGACCCCGCCCGCAGCTCGGCGCGCGTCCCGTTGGCCATCAGGTACGTCCCCCCGCCGACTCCGCGAGCCACACGCTCGGGAAACGCCAGCGCGGCGACGACCCCGCACACCTCGCCCCCGTCGCCTCCGCGTGACCCGCCCGCCCGGCCCGCGGTGGATTCCGCCGCCGAGGCCAGGCGCCGCGTCTCCGTGCGCCAGCGCGCCGCGTAACCGTCCCCGCCCCGCAGCGCCGCGCGCCACGCCGCCGCGAGGTCGTCGCCATACTCCCGAGGCGGCTCCTCGCTCAGGAGGGCGACCACCTCCGCCGCCCGTCGCGCGCCCACGCGGGGCCCCGCGTCCAGCAGGGCACGTGCCAGGCGGGGGTGCAGGCCCACCCGCGCCATCCGCGTGCCCCGCTCCGTCACCCGTCCGGTCGCCCCGTCCACCGCCCCGACCGCCGCCAGGACCTCCCGCGCCGCGGCCATCGCGCCGCCCGGCGGCGGATCGAGGAGGGCGAGCCCGGAGGCGTCCGGATCGCCCCAGCACGCCGCTTGCAGGGCGAACGCCGCGAGGTCCGCCACCTTGATCTCCGGAGCGGGAAAGCGCGGCAGCCGCCCGTCCTCCGCCTCCGCCCAGCACCGGTACACGGCGCCCGGCGCCTCACGCCCGGCCCGCCCCGCGCGCTGCCGCCCCGCCGCCTGCGAGGCGCGGACGGTGGCCAGCGCGCTCAGCCCCCGCGCATGGTCGACCCGCGGCTCGCGCGCGAGGCCCGAGTCCACGACCACCCGCACCCCGGGCACCGTCAGCGACGACTCCGCCACCGACGTGGCCAGCACGACCCGCCGCCCCGGCGACCCCGCGAGGACCGCGTCCTGCACGGCGGCCGGCGCCCGCCCGTGCACCTGGAGCACCTCGATGTCCTCGCGGCCCCCGAGCCCGCCCAGCTGCCCGGCCACCCGCGCGATCTCGCCGACCCCGGGCAGGAAGCACAGGACATCGCCGTCCCGCTCGGCCAGCGCCCGCCGCACCACCGACGCCACGTGGGTGAGCAGCGCGGGATCGACGCGCATGCCGTGCGGCGGCCGCACCTCGCGCGCGGGCGGGGCCCACACCACCTCCACGGGGTGCGCGGTCCCGCGCGCCTCCACCACGGGCGCGCCCCCGAGGACCCGCGCCCACCCCTGCGCGTCGGTCGTCGCGGACGCGGCCACCAGCCGCAGCTCGGGCCGCAGCGCCGCCCGCACGTCCACCAGGAAGGCCGCCACGGTGTCCGCGTCCAGATGCCGCTCATGGCACTCGTCGATGACGACGACGTCCACGCCGGTCAGCTCCTGGTCCCGTTGCAGCCGCTGGAGCAGGACGCCCGTCGTGACGACCTCCACGCGCGCGTGGGGGCCCACCACCCGCTCCCCGCGCACGGTGTAGCCGACGCTCTCGCCCACCTGCTCGCCGAGCAGCCACGCCATCCGCCGGGCGGCGGCCCGGGCGGCGATGCGCCTCGGCTCGGCGACGAGGACGCGACGTACGCCCTCGAAGGCGCCCGGCGCCTCGATCAGGCCCGCGAGCGCCAGCGGCACCAGCGTCGTCTTGCCCGTGCCGGGCGGGGCACACAGCACCGCGCTGCCCGGCCCCTCCAGAGCGGCACGGAGGGCGGGCAGCGCGTCACGTACGGGCAGTTCGAGAGCGGCGGGGAGCGCGGGGTTACGGATCACATGCTCAGTCTCGTACGCATACGTAGATGGCCGTCCCCGGGATCAGGTTTCCGCGCAGCGGCGACCAGCCGCCCCACTCCTGGGTGTTCCAGGCGGGCCACTCCGGCTCCACGATGTCGACGAGGCGGAAACCCCCCGCCACGATGTCCCGCACCCGGTCGCCGATCGTCCTGTGGTGCTCCACGTAGACGGCGTCGCCTTCCTCGTCCTGCTCCACATAAGGAGTGCGGTCGAAGTAGGAGGCCGCCACGGAGAGCCCCTCCGGTCCTGGCTCGTCCGGGAAGGCCCAGCGGATCGGATGCGTCGCGGAGAAGACGAAGCGGCCGCCGGGCCGCAGCACGCGGTGCACCTCCTTGAGGACCAGCACCGGGTCGGCGACGAAGGGCATCGCCCCGTAGGCGGAGCAGACCAGGTCGAAGGCGCCGTCCTTGAAGGGCAGCACTCCCGCGTCGGCCTGCACGAGAGGCACCGAGCCGCCGATCCGCAGCGCGTGCTGGAGCTGGCGGTGCGAGAGGTCGAGGGCCACGGGCCGAGCGCCCTGGGAGACCAGCCAGCGCGAGCACTGTGCGGCGCCGGCGCCGATCTCCAGGACGTCCTTGCCCTTGAGGTCCTCGGGCGGGCCGAGCAGCTCCGCCTCCACCTCGTCGAGCCCCTCGGGTCCCCATACGAAGCGGTCGTCCCCGAGGAACGTGCCGTGCTCGATCTGGTACTCGTCGGCGTTCCGGTCCCACCAGCCGCGGTTCGCGCGACTGCTCTCCGTGACGTTCGCGTCACGGCGGGTGGCCTCGGGCTCGGGCAGCTCGGACTCTTGGATGATCGGCTCCATCGTCGTAATCTTCCGTATCCCTCGTCGAATCTCGTCGCGAAGGGGGCGCCGTACGGCGCGTGTGGCCTCAGGCGACAGGTTTTGTGCCGGGTATGCGGCGTTCCGCCCCGGGTGTACGCCTTCGCGCATTGACCCTGTCCGGCCGCCCCCGTATGCTACAAGTTGCGCTGCGAGCCTGCGCTCCTCAGACATAGCAGGCTGCGCTCGCGTCTGTTGTATGTCCCCTCGGTTGTCGAGGCGCCTTCCCTTGCCGGAAGTCGCGCTTCCTTGGCTGTCCGGCTTCTGCAGAGCGAAATCGGCTCCCGGCGTTGCAGTACCTACGACTTCAATGTCCGTACCGGAGCCCTAACCCACATGACGAGCAGCACCGAGACCACCGCCACCACCCCGCAGGTAGCGGTCAACGACATCGGTAACGAGGAAGCCTTCCTCGCCGCGATCGACGAGACGATCAAGTACTTCAACGACGGCGACATCGTCGACGGCGTCATCGTGAAGGTCGACCGGGACGAGGTCCTGCTCGACATCGGTTACAAGACCGAAGGCGTTATCCCGAGCCGCGAGCTCTCGATCAAGCACGACGTCGACCCGAACGAGGTCGTCAAGGTCGGCGACGAGATCGAGGCCCTGGTTCTCCAGAAGGAGGACAAGGAAGGCCGTCTCATCCTGTCCAAGAAGCGCGCTCAGTACGAGCGTGCCTGGGGCACGATCGAGAAGATCAAGGAAGAGGACGGGATCGTCACCGGTACCGTCATCGAGGTCGTCAAGGGTGGTCTCATCCTCGACATCGGCCTCCGTGGCTTCCTGCCGGCCTCCCTCGTCGAGATGCGCCGCGTCCGCGACCTCCAGCCCTACGTGGGCAAGGAGCTCGAAGCCAAGATCATCGAGCTGGACAAGAACCGCAACAACGTGGTCCTGTCCCGCCGTGCCTGGCTCGAGCAGACCCAGAGCGAGGTCCGCCAGACCTTCCTCACGACCCTGCAGAAGGGCCAGGTCCGCTCCGGCGTCGTTTCCTCGATCGTCAACTTCGGTGCGTTCGTGGACCTCGGCGGCGTCGACGGTCTCGTCCACGTCTCCGAGCTCTCCTGGAAGCACATCGACCACCCCTCCGAGGTTGTCGAGGTCGGCCAGGAAGTCACCGTCGAGGTTCTCGACGTGGACATGGACCGCGAGCGTGTCTCCCTGTCGCTCAAGGCGACGCAGGAAGACCCGTGGCAGCAGTTCGCCCGCACGCACCAGATCGGGCAGGTCGTTCCCGGTAAGGTCACCAAGCTCGTTCCGTTCGGTGCGTTCGTGCGCGTCGACGAGGGCATCGAGGGCTTGGTCCACATCTCCGAGCTGGCCGAGCGCCACGTGGAGATCCCGGAGCAGGTCGTCCAGGTCAACGACGAGATCTTCGTCAAGGTCATCGACATCGACCTCGAGCGTCGCCGGATCTCGCTGTCGCTGAAGCAGGCCAACGAGTCCTTCGGCGCCGACCCGTCGGTCGTCGAGTTCGACCCGACCCTGTACGGCATGGCCGCGTCCTACGACGACCAGGGCAACTACATCTACCCCGAGGGCTTCGACCCCGAGACCAACGACTGGCTCGAGGGCTACGAGACCCAGCGCGAGGCCTGGGAGACCCAGTACGCCGAGGCGCAGACGCGCTTCGAGCAGCACCAGGCTCAGGTCATCAAGTCGCGCGAGGCCGACGCCCAGGCCGAGGCCGAGGGTGCGGCGGCTCCGGCCGGCGCCGCTCCGGCCGCGTCCAGCGGTGGCGGCGGCGGTTCGTACTCCTCGGAGTCGGACGACAACTCCGGCGCCCTGGCTTCGGACGAGGCGCTCGCCGCGCTTCGCGAGAAGCTGGCCGGTGGCCAGAGCTGACGCTCGCCTCTAGGCGGTTGTAGCTGAACTACGCTGCGGGCCCGCATCCCTTCGGGGGTGCGGGCCCGCAGTGTTGTGCGCGCGGCTGCCGGTAGCGCCCCTTTGGGGCGCTATCTGAACGCGGGAATGCCCGTGGCCCTGCGTGCGTTCTCCGTTACGAACACGAGGAGGAGCGGTCACAGTGCTTGATCCGCAGGGTTTGTACGCATGGGAGCCGAAGGGCCTCGCCGTCGTAGACATGGCGCTCGCCCAGGAGTCGGCCGGACTGGTCATGCTCTACCACTTCGACGGATACATCGACGCGGGCGAGACCGGCGACCAGATCGTCGAGCGGCTCACCGACAGCCTTCCCGGGCAGGTGGTGGCGAGGTTCGACCACGACCGGCTCGTCGACTACCGCGCGCGCCGCCCGCTGCTCACCTTCCGGCGCGACCGCTGGAGCGACTACGAGGTCCCGACGCTCGACGTCCGCCTCGTCCAGGACGCCACGGGCGCGCCCTTCCTGCTGCTCTCCGGGCCGGAGCCGGACATCGAGTGGGAGCGCTTCGCGGGCGCCGTCCAGCAGATCGTGGAACGGCTCGGCGTGCGCCTCTCGGTGAACTTCCACGGCATCCCCATGGGCGTGCCGCACACCCGACCCGTCGGCCTCACTCCGCACGGCAACCGCACCGACCTGGTGCCGGGGCACCGCAGCCCCTTCGACGAGGCGCAGGTGCCGGGCAGCGCGGCCTCCCTCGTCGAGTACCGCCTCCTGGAGGCCGGTCACGACGTGCTGGGCGTCGCCGCGCACGTCCCGCACTACATCGCGCGCTCGGCGTACCCCGACGCGGCCCTCACGGTCCTTGAGGCGATCACCGCCGCCACGGGGCTCGTACTCCCCGGCGTCGCGCACGGACTGCGCACGGAGGCGCACCGCACCCAGACCGAGATCGACCGGCAGATCCAGGAGGGCGACGAGGAACTCGTCGCGCTGGTCCAGGGACTTGAGCACCAGTACGACGCGGCCGCGGGCGCGCAGGAGCGGGGCAACATGCTCGCCGAGCCGGCCGACATCCCGTCCGCCGACGAGATCGGCCGCGAATTCGAACGCTTCCTCGCCGAGCGGGAGGGCGACGCGTAACCGCAGGCCCTAAGCTGCCGGTCATGCTGAAGGTAGGTCTGACCGGCGGAATCGGCGCCGGCAAGAGTGAAGTCTCGCGGCTCCTTGTCGCGTCCGGTGCCGTCCTGATCGACGCCGACAAGATCGCGCGCGAGGTCGTGGAGCCCGGAACTCCCGGACTGGCGGCCGTCGTCGAGGCCTTCGGGCCGGAAGTCCTGGCGCCGGACGGCTCCCTGGACAGGCCGCGGCTCGGCGCGATCGTCTTCGCCGACGCCGGGAAGCTGGCCGCCCTCAACTCGATCGTGCACCCACTGGTCGGCGCCCGCTCCGCCGAACTCGAACAGTCCGCGTCCGGCGACGCGGTGGTCGTCCACGACGTGCCGCTGCTCGCCGAGAACGGCCTCGCCCCGCTGTACGACGTCGTGGTCGTCGTCGACGCGAGCCCCGAGACCCAGCTGGAGCGTCTGGTGCGGCTGCGCGGCATGAGTGAGGAGGACGCCCGCGCGCGGATGGCCGCGCAGGCCACCCGAGAGAAGCGCCTGGAGATCGCGGACATCGTGATCGACAACGACGGCCCCCTCGACGGCCTGCGGGAGCGGGTCGCCGAGGTCTGGGCGGAGCTTGCGCGCAGGGCTGCTCGTCCGTAGGCCACCGGCCTCCGGCGGCTGCTGTCCGCGTGGAATAGGGACGGCCGCGACGGGCGTTGACCCAGGGGAGCGAGGGAAGGAGTCCAGCGTGCCCGAAATAACCCCGGAGACCCATGTCATCGACTTCCGTGCGGCGGAGCAGCTCCTTGCCGCGCGGGATCCCCGCGGCGCGGTGAAGCTCCTCGACACGGTCATCGCCGCCCACCCCGAGAACACCGCGGCCCGGCTGCTGCGGGCGCGCGCCTTCTTCGCCGCCGCGCAACTGCGCGCCGCCGAGCTGGAGTTCAGCATCGTCCTGGAGCGCGAGCCGGACAACGCGTTCGCGCACTTCGCCCTCGCCCGTACCTACGAGCGCGGCGCGCGGCCCGAGCAGGCACGGCGCCACTTCCGCCTCGCGGCGGCCCTCGACCCACAGCCCGAGTACGTGGCGGCGGCCCGCTTCGACAAGGACGACTGACCCCTCCCGGGGCCGGGGCCGGCTGCCCGTGGGGTCAGGGGGCGTCCGGCGGATCGTACGGCGGGATGTCCCGGCCCGGCTGGTAGTGCGGGCCCTGCCGCATGCGGTGCACCACCCACGCCAGGTCGGCCGCGACCACCACCAGCAGCACCCCGCACGCCACCGACCAGCCCGTCCGCCCGGTGAGCGCGAACGCGGCCGTGCCGAGGGCGGCCCAGGCGAGGCCCCACACGCTGAACCAGAAGCGCATCCGCAGAGGACTGCGCGCGGTCAGTGGTTCACTGCCTGTACGCATCATCATCGGAAGTCATCTCCTCTTCTCACGATAGAAGATGTCGGGTCCGGCGCGATGAATTTCCTGGCGTGCACCTGTCTATATCGGTGACAGCACAGCAGCACAGCAGCACAGCAGCGCGGCAAGCCGAAGCCCCCCGAGGCGGCGGCCCCGCCCGACCGCTCACCGAGGAGAAACCGTGACCGCCCCCGCTGCCACCATCGCCGCAGCCACCACCACCGCCCGCACCGCCCCCCGTGGCCGCGGCGCCCGCATCGCGCTGCGCACCGTGCAGGTGCTGCTCGCCGTGTTCTTCGGTGTCGCGAGCGGTGTGCCGAAGCTGATCGCGCACCCCACCGCCGTCGAGTCCTTCGACAAGCTCGGCTGGGGCGCGCCCGGCATGTACACCATCGGCGCGCTGGAACTGCTCGGCGGTATCGCGCTGTTGATCCCGCTGCTGTCCTCGGTCGCCGCGACGGCGTTCATCGGCCTGATGATCGGCGCGTTCATCGTGACGCTCACGTCGTTCGGCGGGGAGAACGCGGCGACGCCGCTGGTCGTGATCCTGCCGCTGGCGTGGATCGCGTGGGCGCGGCGCGACGAGACGACGAAGCTGATCGCCCGCCTCCGGGGGTAGGCCCCAAGGCTCCGGCAGGGAACCAAGGCCCCGGCATGGTCGGTCCCAAGGCCCCGGCAACACGCCGTATCCCACGGTGTGTTGCCGGGGCCTCGCCGCGGTCCCGGCCCACCTGGCTCCCCGCGGGACCAGGCGCCCTAGGGCGTGTCCGTAAAGTTCCGTCGTTCGCCCGCAGGGCGGGCGTCGCGGCGTCCGGTGCGTGCTCTCGGCGTGGCGGCCGGATGCCCTCGTACTGGGTGTACTTGGGCTTTCGGCCGATGCGGCGAGAGTGCGTGCCGGGCGTCGCGGCGCAGGCGGGACTTTGCGGACACGCCCTAGCCCTCCACGCCCCGCAGGCGTTCCATCTCGCGGCGGTCCCTCTTCGTGGGGCGGCCCGTGCCGCGGTCGCGGATGCCCGCCGGGGCCACGGCCTCGCGCGGTGGGGGCGGCGGGCTGTTGTCGACGTACGCCTCGGCGGCGACCGGCGCGCCCACACGCTTGCGGATGACGCGTTTGACGATCACGATCCGCTCCCGGCCGCCCGGCTGCCGCAGGCGCACCTCGTCGCCCACGCGCACGCCGTACGCGGGTTTGACGCGCTCGCCGTTGACCCGCACATGTCCGCCCTTGCAGGCCGCGGCGCCCGTCGAGCGGGTCTTGACGAGGCGGACCGACCAGATCCAGCTGTCGACACGCACCGAGCCCCCGCCCGCGGCGGCGCCGCCCCCCGCGCTGCCCGGCGAGCTGTCCGCCGCGCTGTCCGGCGTGCGGCCCGTGCCGCCTCCTGAAGTCTCCGAAGCCATGCCCCGACCATAGTCCGGCCCCGGCGCGGCATGCCCGGCCCCCGGCGAGCCGTCCGGAAACCGCTGACCCCGGCCGTCGATAATCCGGACCTATCGCAACAAACCGGTTCACTCGTGTCGTACGACTCCCAGGGGTGCTGCCCATGACGTCTTTCGAAACCACCGTCGACGGCCTGATGGACGGGTTGCGGGCCGACCTCGAACGGCTCGCCGCGATCCCCTCGATCGCCTTCCCCGGCTTCCCGGCCGAGCCGGTCGAACAGGCCCACGACCTGGTGGCCAAACTGCTGCGCGACGCCGGGGTCCCGCGCGTCGAGCGACTCGACCTGCCGGACACCGCCCCCGTGGTCTACGGCGAGATCCCGGCCCCGGTGACCGGCGCGCCGACCGTCCTGCTCTACGGCCACTACGACGTGCAGCCGCCGGGCGACGAGTCGCTGTGGAGGTCGCCGCCCTTCGAGCCGACCCCCGTCGACGGCGGCCTGCGCGCCCGGGGCATCGCGGACGACAAGAGCAACGTCATCGCGCACCTCGGGATGGTGCGGGCCTTCGGGGGACGCCCACCGGTCGGCGTCAAGATCGTCGTCGAGGGGCAGGAGGAGTACGGCAGCGCCTTCGACGGCTACCCGCCCACCGACCCGGAGCGGTTCGCCTGCGATGCCATGGTCATCGCCGACCTCGGCAACCTCCGCCCCGGGACCCCCCACCCTCACCACCGGACTGCGCGGCGCCTGCGAGGTGGTGGTCGAGGTCCGCACCCTCGACGAGCCGCGCCACAGCGGCGCGTTCGGCGGCGCCGCGCCCGACGCGCTGCTCGTGCTGCTCAAGGCGCTGGGCACCCTCCACGACGTGCACGGGGACGTCGCGGTCGAGGGGCTGCGACGCGAGGGCTGGAGCGGAACGACGTACACGGAGGAGGAGTTCCGTTCGCTGGCGGGTGTGTGCGAGGGCGTGCCGCTGATCGGCAGCGGCAGTCTCGGCGAGCGGCTGTGGAGCGGGCCCGCGATCACCGTGATCGGCCTGGACGCGCCGAGCGTCGAGCACGCCGCGTCCGCCGTCGTGCCGTACGCCCGCGCCAAGCTGAACCTGCGGTTCCATCCCCGGCAGGATCCGAAGGAGGCGCAGGCCAGGCTGGTTGAGCACCTGCGCTCGCTCAAGCCCTTCGGTGTCCCGCTCACCGTCACGCCGGGCGACACCGGGCCCGGTTACGAGGCCGCCACCGGCGGGCCCGCCTACCGCGCCGCGCTCACCGCGCTCAAGGAGGCCTGGGGGACGGACGCCTCGTACGTCGCGACCGGCGGCTCGATCCCGCTCGTCAACGGCCTCGCCGAGGCGGTGCCCGAAGCGGAGGTGCTGCTCTTCGGCGCCCAGGACGGCATGTGCAATCTGCACGCTCCGAACGAGCGGGTCCTCCTCTCCGAACTGCGCAACACGGTCGTGGCCCTGTGCGCCTTCGTACGGGAGTACGCGGCCGGCTTCCAGATCGAAGGCGGTGCGGCGTGAGTGCCACCGGAACATCGGTCGGCGGGGACCCGGCCGAAGGCCCCTCCGGGGACCGGGGGAAGCGGAAGTTCACCTTTCCCAGTGCGCTGACGGTCCTCGCCGTCGTCACCGTCGCCGTCTGGCTGCTCGCCTTCCTCATCCCCTCCGGACAGTACGACCGGAGCGACTCCGGTGCCCCCGTCGAGGGCACCTACCACCGCGTCGACTCCGGACAGTCCTTCGTCGACCGCCTCAACGACCTGTTCCTGGCGCCCGTCAACGGCCTCTACGGCATCCAGGACGAGAAGACCTCGTTCGTCGCGCCCGACAACGTGGGCTCGCTGTACGGCAGCGCGGGCGTCTTCCTGTTCGTGCTCGCCATCGGCGCCTTCATCACCGTGGTCTTCGCGACCGGGGCGCTGGACCGGGGCATCGGGCGGCTCGCGCACCGGCTGCGGGAGCGCGGCGCGCTGCTCATCGCCGGGATCATGGTCGTCTTCTCCGTCCTCGGCACCGTCGAGGGCTTCGCCGAGGAGACGCTCGGCTTCTACGGGCTGATCGTGCCGCTGATGCTCGCCCTCGGCTACGACCGCATGACCGCCGTCGGCGCCATCATCCTCGGCGCGGGCGTCGGCGTGCTGTGCTCGACCGTGAACCCCTTCGCGACGGGCGTGGCCTCCTCCGCCGCCGACATCTCCCTCGGTGACGGCATCGTGCTGCGCTTCGCCATGTGGATCGTCCTGACCGCGGTCACGGTGGCGTACGTCATCCGCTACGCCAGGCGGGTCCAGCGCGACCCCGAGCGCTCCCTGTCGGGGTTCCTGCCGGGCGACCGGGACCGCGAGCGGGCCGCGGCCGCCGCGAGCGAGGTGCCGGAGCTGACCCGGCTGCACAAGACCGTGCTCGTCGCGACGGCGCTCGTCTTCGCCTTCATGATCTTCTCGGTGGTGCCCTGGTCGAGCGCGCTCACCGGCGACGCCGACGCCACCCCGTACGGCTTCGAACTCGGCTGGTCGTTCCCGCAGTTGGCGGCCCTGTTCCTCTGCGCGGCCGTCCTCATCGGGCTCGTCGCGCGGATGGGGGAGCAGCGGCTCAGCTCGACGATCATCCAGGGCGCGGCCGACTTCGTCTCGCCCGCGCTGGTCATCCTGCTGGCCCGCGGCGTCACGACGATCATGAACAACTCGAAGATCACCGACACGGTGCTCCACTCCATCGAGGGCGTGGTCAAGGGCACGTCCTCGGGGCTGTTCGCGGTCATCGTCTTCGTCGTGAACCTCCCACTCGCCTTCCTGATCCCCTCCACCTCCGGCCACGCCACGCTCGCCATGCCGATCCTCGCCCCGCTCGCCGACTTCGCCGGCGTCCCGCGCGCGGTCGTCGTGACGGCCTGGCAGGCGGCCAGCGGCTGGATGAACCTGTGGGTGCCGACCACCGCGGTCACCATCGGCGGCGTGGCGCTGGCGAAGGTCGGCTACGACAGGTACCTGCGGTTCGTGTGGCCGCTGCTCGCCGTGCTGTTCCTGCTGATCTGCGGGTTCGTGGCGCTGGGGGCGCTGCTGACCTGAGGGGACGGGGGTGGGGCGTCGGCTCGGAAGAACGTACGTTACGTACGGTGGAGGCATGGACGGCCTCAGCGAACTGGACGAGCGGATCACCGGCTGCCGCGCCTGCCCCCGCCTGGTCGACTGGCGCGAGGAGGTCGCGCGCACCAAGCGCGCCGCCTTCGAGGACTGGACGTACTGGGGGCGCCCGGTGCCCGGCTTCGGCCCGCACGACGCCTCGCTGCTGATCATCGGCCTCGCGCCCGCCGCGCACGGCGCCAACCGCACGGGGCGGATGTTCACCGGCGACCGCTCGGGCGAGTTCCTCTACCCGGCGCTGTACGACGTCGGTCTCGCCTCGCGCCCCACCGCCGAGAGCGCCGACGACGGGCTGACCCTGTACGGCACCCGCATCACCTCACCCGTGCACTGCGCCCCGCCCGCCAACAAGCCCACCACGGAGGAGCGCGACACCTGCCGCCCCTGGCTGGTGAGCGAGCTGAAACTGCTCGCCCCGACGCTCAAGGCGGTCATCGTGCTCGGCGGCTTCGGCTGGCAGGCCGCGCTGCCCGCCTTCTCGGCGGCGGGATGGCAGGTGCCGAAGCCGCGCCCGGCGTTCGGGCACGGGGCGCACGTGGTCCTGCCGGGCGGCCCCGAAGGCAAGGGACTCGACGTCTTCGGCTGCTTCCACGTCAGCCAGCGCAACACGTTCACGGGACGGCTGACCCCCGGGATGCTGCGGAACGTGCTGCGCACGGCCGCCGCGGAGGCGGGGCTGCACCCGAATGGCCCAGCAGAGTGAGTCGCGCCGCACGGTGATCCCTAGCGTGAGGACGTGGACGACACTCGCGCAGCCAAGCCCTCTGCCGCCGCCTACCGCAATCTGGCCGTCGCCACGGTCGGGTTCACGCTCACCTTCTGGGCCTGGGACCTGGTGGCGCCGCTCGGCAGCGACTTCAAGGACCGGCTCGGGCTCAGCTCCTTCGAACAGTCGCTCCTGGTCGCCGTGCCGGTGATCGTCGGCTCGCTGGGCCGCGTCCCCGTCGGCGCGCTCACCGACCGCTACGGCGCCCGGCTGATGTTCCCCCTGGTCTCGGCGTTCACCATCGTCCCGGTGCTGCTGATCATCCCCGCCAGGAACAGTTACGCCGCGATGCTCGCCGTCGGCTTCCTGCTGGGGCTCGGCGGTACGACGTTCGCCATCGGCATCCCCCTGGTCAACTCCTGGTTCCCGCCCGCCCGCAGAGGCTTCGCGCTCGGCGTCTTCGGCATGGGCATGGGCGGCGTGGCGCTCTCCGGCTACTTCACGCCCCGCATCGCCGACCACGGCGACAACCTGCCCTTCATCGTCGTGGCGATCGCGCTGGCCGCCTTCGCGGTGCTCGCCGCGGTCCTGATCACCGACCGCCCGGACCGGCCCGTGCCCACCAGCGCGCTCACCACCCGGCTCGGCCGGGCCGGGCGGCTGCGGGTCACCTGGGAACTGTCGGCGCTGTACGCGATCGGCTTCGGCGGGATCGTCGCCTTCGGCGTGTACCTGCCCACGTACCTCAAGACCTGGTACGACCTCTCACCCACCGAAGCCGGCACCAAAGCGGCCGGATTCGCGCTCGTCACCGTCGTCTTCAGGCCCATCGGCGGCTGGCTCTCCGACCGGCTCCACCCGGCCACGGTCACCTCCTACGCGCTCGCCGTCGTCGCGCTCTTCGCCGTCATGCAGGCCTTCGACCCGACGCTGTACCCGATGGGCACCATCTGCTTCCTCGCCATGGCGGCGGGCCTCGGCACCGCGAGCGGCAGCGTCTTCGCCCTCGTCTCCCAGGTCACCCCGCAGCCGCAGGTCGGCTCGGTCACGGGCATCGTCGGCGCGGTGGGCGGCCTCGGCGGGTTCGTCCCGCCGCTGGTCATGGGTGCCATCTACAGTGCCAAGGACTCGTACTCGATCGGCTTCATGCTGCTGTCGGACCTGGCGCTGGCGGGCTGCGTGTACGCGTACGGGAGGATGCGGAACACGAAGGCGGCCTGAGAGCCGGCCGACGCTCCTCCGGCCGGGCCGGTGCCCCTCTGGGCAGGCCGGTGTGTACGGGACACGCCGCCGCGAGGGTGGTTTTCCCACGCTCTGATGGGGTTCTGGCTGCCGTCGCGGGCGCGGTCGCCGCAGACTCCGGGGAACGCGCCGGGCAGGTCCGGCGCCGAGCATCTGGAGCCGCCCGGTGTCCCAGTCGCCCTCTCGCCGCGCCCGTCCCCGGCCTCGATTCCCGCTCTCCCGGGTGGTCCTCACCGCCGTCCTCCTCCTCGGCGCGGCCGCCACCGGCGGTACGGCCGCGGCCGGGGCCGCCCCCGGGTCCGCCCCTCTCTTCTGGGTCGACCCGGACAGCGCCGCCGCCCGGCAGGCCGCCGAGTGGCGGGCGGAGGGACGCCTCGGCGACGCCAGGATCATCGACCGCATCGCGCAGCGGCCCCAGGCCGTGTGGCTCAACGAGGACGGGCCCGGGGCCGTCGTGCGGGCCCATGTGGGGGCGGCGGCGATGGCGGAACGCACCCCGGTGTTCGTCGCCTACTTCATCCCGTACCGCGACTGCGGCGCGTACTCGTCCGGCGGCGCCCTCGACGCCGCGCACTACCGCCAGTGGATCGACGACTTCGCCTCGGGGCTCGGCGCCACGGACGCGTACGTCATCGTGGAACCGGACGCCGTCGCGCACATGGTGGCGGGCTGCGAGGGAGCGGACGCCGCCGAGCGCTACGAACTCCTCGCCCACGCCGTCGAGCGCCTCAAGAGCCGGCCGAACACGAAGGTGTACCTCGACGCGGGCAACGCCGGGTGGATCCCCGAGGAGCAGCGCTTGGTCGCGCCGCTGCGCAGCGCCGGGATCGACACGGCCGACGGCTTCGCCCTGAACGTATCCAACTTCCATACGAACGAGGACAGTCTGGAGTACGGACACCGGCTCGCCGACGCGCTCGGCGGCGGCAAGCACTTCGTCATCGACAGCAGCCGCAACGGCAACGGTCCCTACGACGGCGACGAGTCCTGGTGCAATCCGCCCGGCCGCGCCCTCGGCACCCCGTCCACCACTGACACGGGCGATCCCGCGCTCGACGCCTACCTGTGGATCAAGCGGCCGGGCGAGTCCGACGGCACGTGCCGGGGCGGGCCGCGGGCCGGGCGGTGGTGGCCGCAGTACGCCCTGGGCCTCGCGCAACGGACCCCGGACCGGCCCTGAGGGGCTAGGCGGGCTGCCAGACGTAGTGGATGTCGGGCTCTCGCTCCTCGTTGCCCGAGCCGTCCGTCCGCTCGGCCTCCGTGAAGCCATGGCGCGCGTAGAACCGCTGCGCCGGGGCGTTGACCTGGAACGTCCAGAGCCGGAGCCCCTCGGGGCTGCGCTCCTTGGCCAGGGCGACGAACCGGTCGCCGATGCCGCGCCCCCGCCACCGCGGGTTGAGGTAGAGCTGGCTCAGCTCGTCGCCGTCGAGGACCATCATGCCGACCGTCTCGCCCGCCGCCTCCGCGATCCACGTACCGCCGCGCGGCACGACGACGTACTGGAAGAACTCCCGCACCTCGACGTCGGAGTGGGCCCGCCGCACGGTCGGCAGCGCGGCGTCGTACGAGCGCAGGTAGACGTCGGCGACGGCGGTCCCGTCGGCCTCGGCGGCCGGGCGCAGATCGACCGAGGGCGGGTCGACCGGGGCGGGGATCACGAGTTCTCCGGGGGGAGGTGGGGGACGGTGGCGGTGGCGGTGATCTCCACGAGCTGGCCGGGGTAACCGAGGCACGTGGTGCCGAGCAGCGTCGAGGTGTGCGGGCCCGCGTGCAGCCGGGAGGCGCGGACGACCTCCCAGGCCTCGGTGAGAACGGGCGGCTCGTCGGCGACGACGTACACCGTGCTGGCCACCACCTGCGACAGATCGCTGCCCACCGCCCGCAGGGCCTCTTCGAGGTTGGCGACGACCTGCTCGGTCTGGCGGGTGACGTCCCCCTCCCCGACGAGGTTCCCCTCGGCGTCGAGCGGGACGGAACCCGCCATGAAGGCGAGACGGGTGCCCGCTTCGACGACGGCCGCGTGGGCGTATCCGGGAGGCGGGAAGAGGGTGGGGACGACGATGCGTTCCGGGGTGGTCATGGGGTGATCATGCGGGGCCCCGGACGCGTACGCATCCGAATTTCGTACACGTCCGAATTTCGTACGCGTCCGGCCCGGCGCGCCTCGGCTGGGTGGTTCAGCGGGGTGGTTCGGCGGGGTGGCTCAGCCCACCGCCGCCGGTGAACTTCCGCCCCGCACGCGCAGAACGGGCTTGCCCGACCCGTCGGCGGGGGTCGACCAGATGTCCGACCTGCGGCCGTCCGCACCCGGCAGGGCGTACGCGAGGGTGCCGTCGTCCAGCCAGGCGGCCTGGTCGTCGACGTTCCGCCGCTCGGCGAGCGGGTGTTCGCGCATCGTCCGGAGGTCCAGGACGTACAGCCGCCACGGGTCCCGGGTCCCTTCCCGCACGCGCTTCTTGAAGGCGAGGCGGGTGTTGTCGGGGGAGAGCGAGGGGCATTCGACGTTCGTGCGCAGGGCGGTCGCCGCCCACTTCCTCATGTCGCCGCGGACGAGGTACGTCCTGCCCTTGGTGGAGACGGTCGCGTAGAAGCGGTTGTCGTCCCTGGCGAACGTCACGCCCCAGTAGTTGACGTCCGGGGAGTGGTACCGGCGGCCGTCGAGGGTGAGGGGGATCTCCTCCATGTTCTTGATCAGATAGCCGGTGCGGGTGTCCAGGATCGAGGTGCGGGTGGAGAAGGAGGAGCCCGCGTAGGAGTCGCCGGTGGCGAACATCGTCCAGGACAGCATCCGGCCCGACGCGGAGACGCGGGCCCGGTTGGGGATGCCGGTCAGCGCGATACGGCGCTTCTCGCGCAGGCGTTCGTCGAGGACCACCGCGTATGACTTGGGCGGGATCCCGGAGCGGCGTTGCAGGCACAGAGCCGTGCGGGCGGCGGCGTAGAAGCGTTCGCAGGACGGGCCGCCAGTGGTGCGGGCTGCCTGGTGAGCGGCCTTGCCGGGCGTGGCCTCTCCGGGCGCGGGCAGGCGGGCGACGCGGCCCGCGCCACCCGCCTCGGTGCCGCGGAAGTAGAGCTGCCCTCGGTCGAGCCCGAACTCCGACGCGGCGTCGGCGGACTGGGCGCGCCGGGCCGCGTGCAGGGTGTACGCGACGGCGACGCCCGCGAGGACGGCGGCGGCCACGGCGACCGCGATGATCCGGGAGCGCAGCGACCGTGGCGCGGTGGGGGCGGACGGGGTCATGGGGTCCTTTCGGTACGGGGCAGCAGTGCGGCCGCCCCCGCGAGGGCCACCGTCAGGGCGATGACCGCGCAGGTCAGCGCCGTGCCGATGCCCCACAGCGTCCAGGCGGCGCCGAACCCCGCGGCGGCGAGGAGCCGGGCGAGGGCCTGTCCGGTCTGGAGCACGGCCATGCCGCGGGCCCGGCGCTCGCGGGGCACCACGGGCGTGGCGAGGGCCATCAGGACGCCGTCGGTGGCGGCGTAGAAGACGCCGAGGAGCAGCAGGACGCCGACGAGCAGCGGCCAGCCGTCGGTGGGCGCGAGCAGAAGGACGTAACCGCACAGGAGCGCCACGTGCCCGGCGAGGAAGGGCGCGCGGCGCCCGACGCGGTCGGCGAGCCGCCCCGCCGGAACGGCGAGCAGCAGATAGACGGCGGCGGCGCCGAGCGGCAGGAGCGGGAACCACGACACGGCGAAGTCGAGCCGCCGTTGCAGGAGGAGGTAGAGGAACGCGTCGCCGATGGTGGCCGCGCCGAGCAGCGAGGCGGCGAGCAGGACGCGCCGGAAGGCGGGGACGCGGAGCAGGGCGGGCGCCCCGGGGCGGCGCGCGGCCGGGTCCCGAGGCTTCGGGGGCGATAGCTCCCGGCGGCCGGGCACGAACAGGACCAGCAGCAGCACCCCGAGCAGCCCGAAGCAGAAGCTCACCACGAACACCGCGTCGTAGGCGTCCGCGGTCGCCCACAGCAGCGCGAACGCGGCGAGCGGTCCGAGGAGCGCCCCCGTGGTGTCCATCGCCCGGTGGACGCCGAAGGCGCGGCCGAGCGTGTCGGGCGGGCCGCTCAGCGAGATCAGCGCGTCACGCGGCGCGGTCCGCACTCCCTTGCCGACGCGGTCGGCGGCGAGCGCGGCGCCGATCCCGGCGGTGGCGCCGCCCGCGAGGAGCAGTCCGAGCCGGGAGAGCGTGGAGAGGGCGTAACCGCCACCGGCGACGAGCTTGTGCCGCCCGCCGCGGTCGGCCGCGTATCCGCCGGCCAGCCGCACCAGGGCCGTGACTCCGTTGTAGAGCCCGTCGAGGAACCCGAACTGGAGGGGAGTGAGACCGAGCTGGAGGACGAAGTAGAGCGGGAGGACGGCGGTGACCATCTCGGAGGAGATGTCGGTGACCAGGCTGACCGCGCCGAGCGCGAGGACGGGTCCGGCGACGCGGCCGCGTCGTGCCTCGGACTTCTCCGTCTTCTCCGACTTCTTCGTCTTCTTCGTCTTCTTTGAGGACTTGGCGACCGCATCGGTGGTGGCCAGATACATGCCCGCTCGTCTCAGCGGCAGCTGTAGGAGGGGCTGGTGTCCTTCGTCGAGCCGTCCGTGGCGACGAGGTTCCAGGAGAACCCGGTGTCGGTGAAGTTCAGCTTGACGACGCCGAAGCTCTTGGTGATCCGCTTCTGGCTGTTGGGCTGCACTTCCTCGATGTCGTACGGGTTCGCGCCGCCCATGCCGCCGAGGATCTCGACGATGCCGTTGGCGTCGGCCCTGCCGTCCGGGTTCTGGGGAGCGAACCGCTCGTAGTGGTGGTCGTGGCCGTTGAGGACCAGCTCGGCCTTGTTGGCGTACAGCAGCTTCCAGACGGGACGGCTGACGGGGTCGTTGCCGTGCCCGCCGGAGGAGAAGAGCGGGTGGTGCCAGTACGCGGCCACGCACTTCTTGGAGTTGGCTGCCAGGTCGGCCTTGAGCCAGTCGATCTGCTCGTCGTCGTCGAAGCTGTTGGAGTCGAGCGCGATGAAGTGCCAGTTGCCCTGGTCGAAGCTGTAGTAGCTCTTGCCCCGGGGGTAGGCGATGGACCCGAAGTAGGACTTGTAGCCCGCGAGCGAGCCGGCCGGGTCGTAGGTCTCGTGGTTGCCGGGGACGGGACGGGTCTTGCTCTTGAAGGCGCCCCAGCTCTTGTCGTAGTAGTTCTTGAAGTCCTTCAGGCGGGCGTCGTCGTACTGGTTGTCGCCCATGGTCATCACGAAGGACGGGTTGATCTGCTTGACCAGGGCCGCGGTCTTGGGGTGCTTGCAGCTGCTGCTGCTCGCGGTGCACTGCTCGGCGATGTCACCGGCGGCGACCGCCGTGAAGCCCGCCCTGGGCCCGGCGGCGGGGGAGGCGTCGGCCTCCTCGGCGGGCGACCAGAGCAGGACGCCGCCGACCAGGGCGAGTGCGGAGCCCACAGCGACGGGGTTGCCCCAACGGGCCTTGTGTGCACGGGTGGTGGGCGTACGGGGGTTCATGGCGCGGGGGGTGGGCGACATGTCCGTCTCCTCGGTTGGTGGGGGGTGCCGAGCCGTCTCGGGGAATCCTGGCGATGGGGCATGTTCGCGTCAAGAACTTGGGCCAATTATTGTTAGGAAAGTTTCCTTCCAGTGCTTAGTGGTCAAGGTTTGGGCGGGGGTGCGGGGGCGCGGGGGTGCAGGGGCTGGGGGGCCAGGGCGCGCGGGTGCCGGGCCGCGTTGTCAGTGGTCTCGCCTAGGGTGGCGAGCGTGGGGGACGGGTGGCGTGAGCAGGGCGAACAGGGCGAGCAGGCCGAGCAGGGGCTGAGCGAGGTGAGGGCGATGACGGTGGAGGCGGAGTCGGTGGCGACGGCCGTGGCGCCCGTGGCGGCCGAGCGCGCTCTCCTCGTACGTTCCTGCGCGGCCGTCTTTCTTCCGGCGGAGGTGCCGAGGGAGGGCCGGATCGCTTTCTGGCGGGCGGACGGGGGAGAGCTTCCGGGGGCGGCCGGGATCGTGCGGGGGGAGCTGGGGGCAGGCGGCGCGGGTGTCGCGGGCGGCGGGGGTGTGCCGGGTGGGCTTTCGAGAGGCGGCCGGGGCGACTCGGGCGGTGCGCGAGGCGGTCTCGCGGCGGATGGCCCCGGCGGTGCGCGGGGCGGCCTCGCGGCGGACGGCCCCGGCAGCATGCGAGGCGGCCTCGCCACGGACGGCCCCCACCCCACGCGGGGCGACCTCCTCGTCGCCCGTAAGCACGGCAAAGGCGCCCGCGCCCGAACCGTGCCCGCGCTGTTCCTGCCGGTCGCCGACGCCGTGCCGCTCCTGTTGCGCGCCGCGCGCCCGCATCCCGCCGCCGCTTGCTGGGCCGCGGCCGCCCGGCACGCACTCCATCTGGCCGCCCGGGGCAGGCTGCTGCCCGGACTCACCGCGGGCGATCACGACGCGTGGCGTGCGGGCCCCCTGGACGAGACCGACGTCGCCCAGTTGCGGGCCATCGCCGCCGCCCTGCCCGCCGAGGGGCACGCCGTACCGCTGCCGGGAAGCGGGCCTCTGCTCCTGCCCGAGCCGGTCGCCCTGGTCAGAGCCTTCGTGGACGCCGTGGTGGACGCGCTGCCCCGCACCCCCGCCGCCCCGCACGCCGTCGGCGCCCCCTTCGCCGCGCGCGAGCCGCAGCGGCTGCCGGGCGCGCGGGAGTGGGCCGCGGAGGTCGCGGCCGGGATGGACGCGGGGGTGCGGGTGTCCTTGCGGCTCGACCTGCGGACCCACGAGGTGTTCGACGTGGGGGAGGGGACGGGGGCGGGGGTGGGGTCTCGTGGAGGGAGGCCCGGTCCCGACGCGGAAGGGCCGGGCTCGGGAGGCGAGGGCGACACCCCGGAGGAGGTGCCCCGCGCGGCCGTGGCGACCCCCGCGGCCGCCGTCGTGCAGGTGCACAGCCTCGCCGATCCCTCCCTGGTGACCGACGTGCCCGGGCTCTGGGCGGGCGCCGACCACTTCGGCCCGCGCGCCAAGGTCGACACGCTGCTCGCCATCCGCCGCGCCGCCCGCGTATGGCCCCCGCTCGCCCGGCTCCTGCAACGGCCCCGCCCCGACGTGCTGCCGCTGAGCGAGGACGAGCTGTACGACCTGCTGGGCGCGGCCGCCGGCCGGCTCGGCGCGGCGGGAGTGGCCGTCCACTGGCCGCGGGAGCTGACCCGCGGCCTCACCGCGACGGCCGTCGTCCGCCCCGCCCCCGGCACGGCAGCCGACAACTTCGACTTCTTCAAGACCGAGGAACTCCTGCAATTCCGCTGGCAGTTGGCGCTCGGCGACCAGCCCGACGACCTGCTGACCGAGGCGGAGCTCGACCTGCTGGCGGAGGCGCACCGCCCGGTGGTCCGCCTCCGTGACCAATGGGTCCTGGTCGACCCCGCGCTCGTACGCAAGGCACGCAAGCGCGACCTCGGCCTGCTCGACCCGGTGGACGCCCTCTCGGTCGCGCTCACCGGCACGGCGGAGGTCGACGGCGAGCAGGTGCCCGCCGTGCCCCTCGGCGCGCTCGCACAGCTGCGCGAGCGCGTGACGGACGACCTCGACACGATCGCCCAGCCGCCGGGACTGCACGCGACCCTGCGCGACTACCAACTGCGGGGCCTGGCCTGGCTGGACCGCATGACCTCGCTCGGCCTCGGCGGCTGTCTCGCCGACGACATGGGCCTCGGCAAGACGATCACGCTGATCGCCCTCCACCTCCACCGGGCGCACCCCGCGCCGACGCTCGTGGTCTGCCCGGCATCGCTGCTCGGCAACTGGCAGCGGGAGATCGAGCGGTTCGCGCCGGGCGTCCCGGTGCGCCGCTTCCACGGCCCGGCCCGCAGCCTCGACGGCCTGACCTGCGGCTTCGTCCTCACCACATACGCCACGATGCGTACGAGCGCTCCCGAACTGGCCGACAGGACCTGGGGGCTGGTCGTCGCCGACGAGGCGCAGCACGTCAAGAACCCGCACGCGGCGACGGCGAAGGCGCTGCGCACGATCCCCTCCCCGGCCCGCGTCGCCCTCACCGGCACCCCCGTGGAGAACAACCTCTCCGAGCTGTGGGCCCTGCTCGACTGGACGACCCCCGGCCTGCTCGGCCCCCTGAAGGCGTTCCGCGCCCGGCACGCCCGCCTGGTGGAGGGCGGCGACCCCGGCGGGACCGGCGCGAACGACGAGGCGCTGGCCCGCCTCGCCCGTCTCGTACGCCCCTTCCTCCTGCGCCGCAAGAAGTCCGACCCGGGCATCGCGCCGGAACTGCCGCCGAAGACGGAGACCGACCACCCCGTCACGCTCACCCGCGAACAGATTTCGCTCTACGAGGCGGTGGTGCGCGAGACGCTGGCCCGCATCGAGGCCTCGGACGGCATCGCCCGCCGCGGCCTGGTGATGAAGCTGCTCATGGCGCTGAAGCAGATCTGCAACCACCCCGCGCAGTACTTGAAGGACGGCGTGCTCACGACGCGGTCGGGCCGGGCGCGCTCCGGCAAGCTGGAGCTTCTCGACGAACTCCTCGACACGATCCTCACGGAGTCGGACAGCGCGGGCGCGGTCCTGGTCTTCACGCAGTACGTGGAGATGGGCCGCCTCCTCCAGACCCACCTGTCGTCCAGGGGCATCCCCTGCCAGCTGCTGCACGGCGGGACGCCGGTCGCCCGGCGCGAGGAGATGGTGGACCGCTTCCAGTCGGGCGAGGTCCCCGTCTTCCTGCTGTCTCTGAAGGCGGCGGGCACCGGCCTCAACCTCACCCGGGCGGGCCACGTCATCCACTACGACCGCTGGTGGAACCCCGCCGTCGAGGAACAGGCCACCGACCGCGCCTACCGCATCGGGCAGACCCAGCCGGTACAGGTGCACCGCCTGGTCACGGAGGGCACGGTCGAGGACCGCGTCGCCGAACTCCTCGCGGCGAAGAAGGCGTTGGCGGACGCGGTGCTCGGCGAGGGCGGCGAATCCGCGCTCACCGAGCTGTCCGACGCGGAGCTGGCGGACCTGGTGGCGCTGCGGAGGACGGCGTGAGCCCGCGCGGTGGCGCCCTGGGCGGCGGAGGCCTGGGCCGGGCCAGCGGCATGAGTGAGACGAGCCGCATGGGCAGCGGCCGCGTCTTCCCCGCCCTGCCGGCGCACCCCGATCCCGAGGCGCCCTTCGCCGCCTCCTGGTGGGGGAACGCCTGGATCGGCGCACTGGAGGAGAGCGCCCTGGACCAGGGGCGCCTGGCGCGCGGCCGGGCGTACGCCCGCGAAGGCGCGGTCGACACGATCACCGTCGCGCCGGGCCGCATCGTCGCGTACGTCCACGGCAGCCGCCCCCGCCCCTACCGCGCGGAGATCCGCCTGCGCACGATGCTCCCCGACCACTGGGACCGCTTCCTGGACGCGGTGGCCACCGACCCCGCGCACATCGCGGCGCTGCTCGACAAGGACATGCCGCACGCCCTCGCCGACGCGGCGGCCCGCGCGGACGTCCCCCTCCTGCCGGGCGCCCGCGAACTCGCGCCGTCCTGCACCTGCCCGGACCGCGGCCACCCCTGCAAACACGCGGCCGCCCTCGCCTATCAGACGGCCCGCCTCCTGGACGCCGACCCCTTCGTCCTGCTGCTGCTCCGCGGCGGTGAGGAGCAGGACCTCCTCGACGAACTGTCCCGCCGCAACGCGCACAAGGCGGCGGCCGAGCAGCAGCCCGCCCCGCCCGCGCCCGACACCTCCCGCGGACCCACCCTCCCCGGCACCCTCGCCCGGGACGCCCTGGCCACCGAGTACCGCCCGGCGCCGCCGCCCCCGCAGGCGCCCCCGGCCCACCCCGGCGAGCCTCCCGTGCTGCCCTCCCTGCCGGGAGCCCCGGACCCGACCTCCCTGGAATTCCTGGTCACGGACGCGGCGGCGAGGGCCCACGCCTTCCTCACCACCGGCGCGGACCCCTTCACCGCCGCGTCCCCCTGGCACGACGCGGTCCGCCTCGCGGCCTGCCACCCCGGCCTCACGGGCCGCCGCACCTTCAGCCGCCCCTTCGCCGAGCTGGCCCGCTCGGTGGGCCGCACCCCCGCCGACCTGTCCCGGGCGGCCGCGGCCTGGCGCCAGGGCGGCGAGGAGGGCCTGGCGGTCCTGGAAACCCCCTGGGACCCCCCGGCGGGCCCCTTCGACCGGGCCCGCGGCTCCCTCGCCGGGGCGGACCTCCCCCGCATGACGATCCATCGCAACACCCTGACGAACGCGGAAGCATCCCTCCAGATCCGCTACGGCCGCGACGGCCGCTGGTACCCGTACCGCAGCGAGCCGGGCGCGGAGGACTGGTGGCCCGAGGGGGAGGCGGACGTGGACGTGGTGGGGGCGCTGACGGCGGTGCTCGGTGCGTGAGGAAGGTGCGGCCTCCGCGAGAGGCACCGCGAAAAGCGCCGGGCAGAACACCGGGCGAAGCGCCGGGCAGAACACCGGGCGAAGCGCCCGCCAAAGACGATGGCCGACCAGCGAGAGAGCCGAGGTGCCTCAGAAGTGCCTGCCATGAACGACCAAGCCTTCCTCGACCACGTCGCCGACCGGCTCGCCGCCCTCCCCGGCGTCGACGCCGTCGCCCTCGGCGGCTCCCGCGCGCAGGGCACCCACACCGCCGACAGCGACTGGGACACCGCCGTCTATTACCGGGGCCCCTCCTTCGAACCGGCCGCGCTGCGCGGGGTCGGCTGGGAGGGCGAGGTCTCGGAGCTGGGCGCGTGGGGCGGCGGCGTGTTCAACGGCGGGGCGTGGCTCACCGTCGACGGACGCCGCGTCGACGTGCACTACCGCGATCTCGACGTGGTCGAGCGTGTCCTCGCGGAGGCCGAGGAGGGGCGGTTCCACTGGGAGCCGCTGATGTTCCACCTCGCCGGGATCCCCAGCTACCTGCTCGTCGCCGAACTTGCCGTCAACAAGGTGCTGCGGGGCGAACTGCCGCGCCCCGCCTACCCCGAGGCCCTGCGCCGCGAGGCGCCCCGCGTCTGGCTCGACCGCGCCCGCGCGACCCTCGGCTACGCCCGCGCGGGCAACGCCCCGCGCGCCCAGCCCACCGAGGTCGCCGGCGCCCTCGCCACGGCCGCGATGCAGGGCGCCCACGCGGTCCTAGCGGCACGCGGTGAATGGGTCACCAACGAGAAGCGGCTCCTGGAGCGGGCCGGACTGCGGCACGTGGACGCGATCATCGCCTCGCTGGGGGACGGCGCCGACTCCCTGGCCGCCGCGCTCACCGAGGCGGCGGAACTCATCGAGTCGGCCGCCGCGAAGGCAGCGGAGTCCCACTGACCGCCGCGCCTGCGGGACCGCTCAGAAGTCGGCCCGCGTCCGTTCGTCGAGCCGCGCCACCGAGTCCTGCGCGAACGCCTTCTCGTAGTCGCCGCGGATCTCCTCGATCAGGACGTCCTTCTTGCGGGCCTCGCCCGTCGGGTACAGCAGGATCAGTTCGTACGAACGTTCCCGCTCGATCCTGCCGTTGGAGTCGCGCCACTGACCGCGCCCGTCCTGGATGGTCAGCCCGTCGGGGAAGCCAGGCGTGACCTCCTTGTCGATGAAGGCCATGAACTGCTTGTCGGTAACGGCGGGCCCGCCGTCGGGGCGCTCCGTGCCGAAGAAGAGCCGGGTCTCGGTGAAGGGCTTGCCCCGGGCGGCCGTCGAGGCGGTCGTCGAGGCGGCGGACGCGGCCGAGGACGACGGCCGTGCCTCGCCGTCCAGGGAGGCGTACGCCACCGGGGCGCCGACCGCGAGGGCCGCGGCCACGGCGCCCGCCACGGCGAGTCGGGTGCGGGTGGTGCGGGAGAGGCTGCGAGCCACGGCGTGATCCCTTTCGGTGGAGGGTGAGGGCGTCCGGCTGCGGCGGCGGGCGAGGGCGTCACCCCGCGTGTGACGAGGGGCCGTACTCCCTTGTCGGCCGCAAACCGTAGCGGACGCCCAGGCGGTACGTGGCGAGGTCCCGCCACGCGCCGCCCGCCCCGTCGGTCACGATCAGGTGGACCGCGTCCACCTGTCCGGTGATCGGCAGGTGAGGGGCCAGCTCGGACTCCAGGGCGTCGTAGGCGGCCTGACAGGTGTCGGGGCCCTCGTGGTTCGCGAGCGTCAGATGGGGTGCCAGGGGCGGTGTGAAGATGCCGCGGTAGGGGACCGCCTCGGGCCAGCGGGCGGTGAGGGACGCGGTGAGGGCGCGGACCGGGGTCTCGGGCTGCGGGGGGAGGTAGAGGACGCCCGGGTAGCGGCGGAACTCGGTGAACGCCAGGGTGAAGGGCGTGTGGGCCGCGAAGAGGTTCGTCAGGTCGGCATGGGTGGAGGCGGTGAAGCGGGACGTGTTGAGGAAGGGGTAGAGCACGGTCACATGGGCGGGGAGGCCCGTCCTCACCAGGGGGTTCGCCTCGGGGACGCGGATGGTGAGGGCCGTGTCACCGGGCAGGTCGGCCCACCCGCCGCCCGCCGCGTCGGAGACTGCCCCTGCCGGTTCTCGTACCTCGTTGCTCACAGCCCGGCATCGTGTCACGGCGGACCCCGGGCCCCCAAAGCCGTAAGACGGTGTCTTCCCTTACGTCATTCGACTCCCTTACGTTGCGCATGACTTGGCCGGTGTGATGTGCGAGGGGGCGGTGGGCATGACGGTGCGCAGGGGAGTGGTGGGGCTGATGGCGGGAGCCGTCGTCGCGTGGGGCGCCCTGGGGGGCGGGACCGCGGTCGCCGCCGACGGCCCCGCGCCGGACTCCGCGTACTCGGCCACGACCGGCGTCGGTCTGCACAACGCGTACGAGAAGGCGAAGTACCCGTACTTCGCCGACGCCCTCGACTCGGGCGCCGGGATGCTCGAACTCGACGTGTGGACCAACGGATTCGGCAGCGGCTGGCGGGTGTCGCACAGCAACCCGCTCGGCAACGACAACAACTGCGAGAACGCCCAGCACCCCGGCGAACTGCGCACCAAGCCGCGCAACCAGACTCTGACCGGGTGCTTGAGGGACATGCGCACCTGGCACGACGCCCGCCCCGGCCACCGGCCCGTCCTGGTCAAGGTCGAGCTGAAGGACGGGTTCCAGGCCAGGCGCGGGCGCGGCCCCGCGGATCTCGACGCGCTTCTGACGAGCGTGCTCGGCGACGCCGTGTACCGGCCGGGCCAACTGGCCGCAGGGCACCCCACCCTCGACGACGCCGTACGGGCCAAGGGCTGGCCGTCGCGCTCCGAACTCGCGGGGAAGTTCGTGGTCGAGCTGATACCCGGCACCGTCGAACAGGGCAACCCCGCGGACACCCTGTGGACCGACCGCGAGTACGCCACCCATCTGCGCGACCTCGCCGCGGCGGGCCGCCTCGGGGAAGCCGCCGCCTTCCCCGCCGTGCTCGGCGCCGGGGCGGGGGATCCGCGCGGCCGGTACGCGGACCCCTCGATCCGGCCGTGGTTCGTGCTGTTCGACGGGGACGCCACGGCGTACGCGGGCGGGGGCATCGACACGCGGTGGTACGCCGACCGGCGCTACCTCCTCGTCATGACCGACGCCCACAACGTCGCCCCCGCCATCGACGGCACGCGCCCGACCGAGGCACAGGCGAAGGAACGGGTCGCCCTGCTCGCGGGCCGGCACGCCAGCATCGTCTCGTCGGACTGGTATTCGCTGCCGGGCGTGCTCTCGACCGTACTCCCGAGAGGCTGAGCCGCCGGGGTCGAGCCGCCACTGCCTGGCGGGGCCGGTCCGGCTACCGTGAAGAGATGACGCCGCCTCCCGGACCGGCCGCTTCGGACCCGGCCCGCGCCCGCCCCGCCGATCTCCTCATCACCGGCTGCACGGCTCTGACCCACGGCCCCCAGGGCGCGATCGTCTTCATCGACGACGCCACGATCGTCGTACGTGACGGACTCATCGTCTCGGTCACCGCCTCCGGGGCCGCCACCGCGGGGACCGGGCCCGGGGTGGGCCCGGAGCGTGCCGCCGAGCACATCGACGGCCGGGGCACGGTCGCCCTCCCCGGCCTCGTCAACTGCCATACGCACACCCCCATGGTCGCCCTGCGCGGGCTGGCCGAGGACCTGCCCGCCCACGCGTGGTTCAACGAGTGGATCTGGCCCGTCGAGTCCAATCTGACCGAGCGCGTGGTCCGGCTCGGCGCGCGCCTCGCCTGCGCGGAGATGATCCGCGGCGGCGTCACCACCTTCGCCGACCACTACTTCGCGATGGACGCGGTGGCCGACGTCACCGAGGAGAGCGGCCTGCGCGCCGTCCTCGGCCAGGCCTACTTCAGCTCCCAGGGGCCCGAGGGCCGGGCCGCCTCCCTCGACTTCGCCCTGCGACGGCGCGGCACCGCGGGCGGCCGCGTCACCACCTGCCTCGCCCCGCACGCCCCCTACACCGTCGACGACGCCGACCTCGCCGCCACCGCCGGACTCGCCCGCGAGCACGGCCTCCTCGTCCACCTCCACGCCGCGGAGAACCGCGAGCAGACCGACAACAGCCTGGCCCGGCACGGGCGCACACCCATCGAGGTCCTGGAGCAGGCCGGACTCCTCGACGTGGATCTCCTCATCGCCCACGCCACCGGCCTCGACACCGCCCGCGACCTGCCCGCACTGCGCCGCGCCCGCGGACGCGTCGCCGTGGCCACCGCGCCCCGCGGCTATCTGAAGTTCGCCTGGGACACCACGCCCGTGCGGGCGCTGCGCGAGGCCGGCATTCCCGTCGGCCTGGCCACGGACGGCGCCGCGTCCAACAACACCCTCGACGTGTGGGAGTCCATGACGCTCACCGCCCTCGTCCAGAAGCACGCGGAGCACGACCCGACCTGGCTCACCGCCCGCCAGGCCCTGGACCACGCCACCCGGCAGAGCGCGCGAGCCGTCGGCCTCGGCGAGGAGATCGGGAGCCTCGCCGCGGGGCGGCGGGCCGACATCGTCCTCGTGGATGTGACCGGCCCGCACACCCAGCCCGTGCACGACCTGGCCGCCACCCTCGTACACAGTGCCCGCTCCGCGGACGTACGCACCTCGGTCGTGGACGGCCGGGTCCTGATGCGCGACCGTGAACTGCTGACCGTCGATGTGCCGCAAACCGTACGGGAGTTGGGGGAACTCCTGCCCGAACTCATCGACCGGAGCCACGGCAGGCGCGTCCAGGAGTACGAGGGCTAAATCCTTTCCGGCTTTCTCGCCCCCGAGCGATGAGTTCGGCACACCCCGCCGGTCCACCCTTCGCGGAGCTGCACGCTCGAAGGCCGCTCGAAGGGTGGAGGAGACACGCCATGGGACTTCCGGACATCGTCACACGCGAGGAGTGGCTCGTCGCGCGTGAGGAGTTGCTGGTCAAGGAGAAGGCCGCCACTCGCGCGCGCGACGCGCTGAACGCCGCGCGGCGCGGCCTGCCGATGGTGGAGGTCGACAAGGAGTACTACTTCGACGGCTCCGCCGGGAAGGCGACGCTGCTCGACCTCTTCGACGGGCGTGACCAGCTGATCGTCTACCACTTCATGTTCGCCCCCGAATGGGACGCGGGCTGCCGCAGCTGCTCCGCCTTCCTCGACCAGATCGGACACCTGGCGCATCTGCGGGCCCGCGGCACGAACTTCGTGGCCGTGTCGCGCGCCCCGTACACCGCGCTCCTCACCTTCAAGGCACGCATGGGCTGGACCGTGCCCTGGTTCTCGACGAACGGCGGCGACTTCAACTACGACTTCCAGGCGTCCTTCACCGAGGAGCCGCGCGATGTGCCCGCGATCAACTGCTTCCTGCGGGACGGCGACCGCGTCTACCACACGTACGCGACGTTCGCCCGAGGCCTGGACGGCATCGGCTCCACGAGCAGCCTCCTCGACCTTACGGCGCTCGGCCGGCAGGAGGAGTGGGAGCGGCCCGCGGGGCGTGCCTCGGCACTCGGGGCCCCCGCGGGCAGCGCGCGGGTGCGGTATCACGACGAGTACGAAGACTGAGAAACGCCTCAACTCCGTGTCGGTTCGGTCACGTTGCGAGCCCTGAGGGGCCCCGCGCGCGTTCTCACAGACAGAGCCGAACCGAATCGTACGGGGGACAGGAACATGACGAACGCACGAGTGGTGCTGGAGAGGTTTCCCGCGGGCGGACCCCGTGGGTCGTGGCCCGCGGAGGAGTTCGCGTGGGCCCGCCGCCAGGAGGGGCAGCCCGCGGAGGTCGTGATGGACCTCGCCTCGGACGCCTACCTGGTGATCGTGCGGGAGCCGACCGCCCGGTAGACCCCTCACCCCAGCGGAGCGCCCGCGCCCACCGGGGACCACCCCGGCGTGGTCCCCGTCACCCGGCACAGCGCCAGATACAGCGGAATCGGCGGGGTGTAGGGCACGTCGCCCTCGGGCCGGTTGATGAGCACGGGCGTCCGGCGCCCGCCGTTGCGCACCACCGCGCCCGCCGAGTAGGCGACCGGTGAGGGCCACTCCATGGCGACGTCGGAGTCCGCGGGAACGATCCACCACCAGCGCGGCCCGTCCTCGTACACGCACCCCACGCGGGGCAGCCGGGACATCAGCCGGGGCCCGAGCGCCGCGGGCACCGCCACCGCGTCGCAGCCGAGCGGCTCGGTCATCCCTTCGGGCAGATCGAGCCGCAGGGGTGGTGGTGGGGCCCCGGCGCGCTGTCGACGCCGGGAGAGCCGGACCAAGGTGTTCAGATCCAACGGCCGCACCATACCCGCGCTCACATGCCCCCCGCCCGCAACACTGCCACGCTCGCCACCCCGTTCTCCGAACGTGCCGACGCTGTCGTTCCGGTCCACGCCGTCACTTCGGTACTTCTGTACTTCGTTCGGTACTCAGGTACTTCGGTCCTCAGGTAGCCCGGTCCTCTACTGGTCCGGTCTACGCGAACTCCGGCGCTCCCTTCGGCGTCCTGCGCAACTCCGCCCACACCGTCCGCCCGATTCCGGGCCCCGCGTCGTGGACGCCCCACGCACTGCTCACCGCGTCGACGAGAAGCAATCCCCTCCCGTGCTCCTCGTCGGCCCCCCTGTGCACCGGGCGCGGCGTCCGAGTACCGCAGCCTTCGTCACGTACGGCTATTCGCAGCCTCTCCGTATCCGCGCAGAGCTCGCAGATGATCCGCCGGCTCGCGGTGTGCACCACGGCATTGGTGACCAGTTCGGAGAGTATGAGTGCCGCCGCGTCGCAGGCGTCGTCGTCCCGCACCGCCCACTCGCCGAACCGCACGCGCATGAGCCGTCTGGCTTGCGCTACGGAGTTCGGTCGCGGGGCGAGGGCGAAACTGACGCAGACCTCGGCAGCGCTCACAGGACGTGCCTCGGCGGGATCACCAAGACGGCCTTCGGCGGCTTCGGTTCCTAACGGCGCGGGCGGAGTCACGCTCTCCACTATCGCCCCGCCCCGAACACCTTGGCAAGACCCACTCTGAAAAGTGCACAGTGGCGTGTTCCTTCGAGACGGCGCATGGCACACTGCTCGCAACAGCTCGCGGTGCGGTGTGAGTTGTGGCAACGCGCAGTCGGGTGGAGGTAGGAGACGTGAGCGAACCGCGGTCCGCGCCGACCGTCGGCCAGGTCGTTCTCGGTCGTCGCCTCCAGGACCTGCGCGAAAGCGCGGGCCTGAAGCGCGAGGAGGCCGCGAAGATCCTGCGCGTCGCACCCGCCACCGTCCGCCGCATGGAGACGGCCGAGGTCGCGCTGAAGATCCCGTACCTCCAGCTGCTCCTCAAGGCCTACGGCGTCGCGGACGACGAGGCCGACGCCTTCGTGACCCTCGCCGAGGAGGCGAACAAGCCGGGCTGGTGGCAGCGGTTCCACGACATCCTGCCGGGCTGGTTCAGCATGTACGTCAGCCTGGAGGGCGCGGCCAGCCTCATCCGGTCCTACGAGCCCCACTTCGTGCCCGGCCTGCTCCAGACCGAGGAGTACGCGCGCGGAGTGATGCGCTCCGGAGCCATCGGCCAGACCCGGCCCGCGGACATCGAGCGGTACGTGGCGCTGCGCATGGAGCGCCAGGCGCTGCTCACCCGCGAGGACGCGCCCCGGCTGTGGGTGGTGATGGACGAGACCGCGCTGCGCAGGCCCGTCGGCGGCCCCGAGGTGATGCGCGAGCAGCTCGACCGGCTGCTCGAAGCCACCGAGATGCCCCACGTCACGCTTCAGGTCGCGCCGTTCGCGGCGGGCCCGCACCCCGGGACGTACGGACCGTTCGTGCTCTTCCGCTTCGCCATGGCGGAGCTGCCCGACATGGTCTACAGCGAGTACCTGACCGGCGCCGTCTACCTGGACGCGCGCAAAGAGGTGGCCACGCACTTGGAGGTCATGGACCGCATGGCGGCGCAGGCCGCCACCGCACAACGCACGAAGGACATCCTCCGCGATGTCCGCAAGGAGCTGTGACATGGACCGACACCGAGCCGGCACGCGCCCCGCCGGTCCGCGCGCACCCGGGGCCCGCGACGACTCGCGAGCCGAGCCCCGCGGGGAGTCCCGCATCTACAACGGCATGCCCGCCCGCGACCTCGGCAGCGACGGCTGGCACAAGCCGTGGAGCGGCGGCAACGGCGGCAACTGCCTGGAGGCCATGAAGCTGGCCGACGGCAGGGTGGCGGTGCGTCAGTCCGCCGACCCCGACGGCCCCGCGCTCATCTACACGCACGGGGAGATCAACGCGTTCATACAGGGCGCGAAGGCCGGCGAGGCGGACTTCCTGCTGTCGTGACCACCAAGCTTCCTGCTCTCGTGACCAGCAAGGTCCTCCTCTCCGACCGCCGCCTACTCCTGGAGCTGCCGTGACCGACCCGTCGTACATCGACACCAGCAAGCCGCACCCCGCACGGATGTACGACTGGTTTTTGGGCGGCAAGGACAACTACCCGGTGGACGAGGAGATGGGCCGCCAGCTCGTCGCCATGGACGGCCGGGTCCTGACGACGGCGCGGGCCAACCGCGCGTTCATGCAGCGCGCCACGCGCTGGCTCACCGAACAGGGCGTACGGCAGTTCCTCGACATCGGCACGGGCATTCCGACCGAGCCGAACCTCCACCAGATCGCCCAGGGGATCGCCCCTGACGCGCGCGTCGTCTACTGCGACAACGACCCCATCGTCCTCGCCCACGCCGAGGCGCTGCTCCGCTCCACGCCGCAGGGCGCCACCGAGTACATCCAGGCGGACTTCCGCGAACCGGAGAAGATCCTCGAAGGGGCCGCGCGGGTCCTGGACCTCGACCGGCCGGTCGCCCTGTCGCTCGTCGCGCTGCTGCACTTCATCGCGGACGAGGACGGCGCGTACGACCTGGTGGACCGGCTGATGCGGGCACTGCCCCCCGGCAGTTACCTGATGCTGTCGCACGGGACGGGTGAGTTCACCCCCGAGACGGCGCAGCGGGCCGCGGAACTCTACGAGGCGCGCGGCATGACCCTGGCGCTGCGCACGCGCGCCGAGGTGGAACGCTTCTTCGACGGTTACGAGATGGTGGCCCCCGGAGTGGCGGTCATCGACCACTGGAAGCCGGAACTGGGCGAGCGGGTGCCGGACACGGGGGAGGGGCCGACGCCGGGGTACGGCGCGGTGGCGCGCAAGCGCTGACGGTTTCGCGCCGCGGGGTTGCGGAGGTCGTGACGCCCTGGCCGGGGTGGAGGTGTGCGCCGCGCGCGACGCGGGGCGTCCGCTGTAGGGCCAGGGGCGTCCGGGGCGTTCCCTCTCGGGCCCGGGGGATTCGCTGTCGGGCCCGGCGCCCGCTCACACCGTCATCGGACGGTCGTACGGGGTGATCGGGGCCGGGAGGGACGTCGCGCCCGTCAGCCACCGGTCCACCGCGGCGGCGACCGCACGGCCCTCCGCGATCGCCCACACCACGAGCGACTGCCCGCGCCCCGCGTCCCCGGCCGCGAAGACGCCGGGGACGTTCGTCGCGAAGGCCGCGTCGCGGGCGAGCGCGCCCCGCGCGTCGAGGTCGACGCCGAGCTGGTCCAGCAGCCCGCCCGGCGCGCGCTCGGGTCCGGAGAAGCCGAGCGCGAGCAGTACCAGGTCCGCCCGAAGCTCCCGTTCCGTCCCCGGCAGCGGCCGGCGCAGTTCGTCGACCCCGGTGAGGCGCACCGCCCGGACCCGCCCTGCCGCGTCCCCGCCGAAGCGGAGCGTGGACGCCGCGAAGAGCCGTGCGTCGGCGTCCGCGAGGGGCGCGGTGCGCAACTCCCCGGCCTCCTCGTGCGCGGCGGAGAGCCGGTAGAGCCTCGGATACGTCGGCCAGGGCTCCGTCAGCTCGTCACGGGCCTCGCCCGCTCGCGCGTAGATGTCCAACTGCGTGACGGACGCGGCCCCTTCACGCACCGCCGTCCCCAGGCAGTCGGCCCCGGTGTCGCCTCCGCCGACGATGACGACGTGCTTCCCCGCCGCGGACAGCGGCGAGGCCTCCAGATCGCCCTCGCACACGCGGTTGGCCAGCGGCAGATACTCCATGGCCTGTACGACGCCCCTCAGTTCCCGCCCGGGTACGTCCAGTTCGCGCTGGGCGGTCGCGCCGACGGCCAGCACCACCGCGTCGTGACGGGACCGCAGCTCCGCCGCGCCCACATCCCGCCCGACCTCCGTCGACGTACGGAACCGCACACCCTCGGCGGCCAACTGCCCGAGCCTGCGCTCCAGGTGGTGCTTCTCCATCTTGAACGCGGGGATGCCGTAGCGCAGCAGACCGCCCACCCGGTCGTCCCGTTCGTACACGGCGACGGTGTGCCCGGCGCGCGTCAGCTGCTGGGCCGCCGCGAGTCCGGCCGGGCCCGAGCCGACGACGGCCACCGTCTTACCGGAGTGCCGCGAGGGTGCCCGCGGCGGGGCGAGGCCGTCGGCCCAGATGCGGTCGGCGACGGCCGCCTCGACGTTCTTGATCGTCACCGCGGGCTGGTTGATCGCGAGGACGCAGCCCGCCTCGCAGGGGGCCGGGCACAGGCGCCCGGTGAACTCGGGGAAGTTGTTCGTGGCGTGCAGCCGCTCCGCCGCCGCGTGCCAGTCGGCGCGCGAGACCAGGTCGTTCCAGTCGGGGATGAGATTGCCGAGCGGGCACGCCTGGTGGCAGAAGGGGACGCCGCAGTCCATGCAGCGATCCGCCTGCCGCTCGATCAGGGGCAGCAGGGCTCCGGGGACGTACACCTCGTCCCAGTCCTTCACCCGTTCCCCGACGGGACGGCGCGGCCATTCCTGGCGCGCGGTGGTGAGGAAGCCCTTGGGGTCGGCCATGGCCTCTCCCTCGCGCAGGCTTTTTGTCACCATACGTCCGCCTGCCGGCCACGGCGCGCTCAGATCGCTCAGGCACTCAGGCGCTGAGGTCCTTCAGGTCGCTCAGGTCAGAGCGAGCAGGAAACACGCCGCCGCGGCGAGCGAGGCCGCACCGCGCACGTGGTTCCACGCGGTCCATTCACGGACGTACGTACGCCAGTACGCCGCGCCCTTAGCGCTCTGCGGGTCGACCTCGGCGAGGGCGTCGTTGCGCGGGATGTTCGCGGCGACGGTCACCCCGAAGGAGCCGACGAGGTGCAGCGCGGAGCCGAGCAGCAGTTCGACGGTGCCGTCCTCGGGCCAGAGCACGAACGTCACGACGGCGAGCACCGCGCAGAGTCCCGTCGCTCCCAGGAACACCGCCATGAACGCCGGGCCGACCGCGGTGACGTTGATCGAGTTCATCGCGGCGATGCCCTGGGCCGGGGGGAGCGCGGCCAGGCCCCTCATCACGAAGGCCGAGAACGCGGCGAAGGCCCCGGCGGTGAGACCGCAGGCGAGCACCCCGAGCACGGTGAGGACGAAGTACGGTCCGTCGATCATGGCAACTCCCGGGGTGAATGGGGCGGTTACGTCTCGGATGGGCGGCCGCGAGTGATCCTGCACGGCGTCCCGTATCCCCACAAGTCAATTGCGGTGCGGCGGCGGGCACCATACGCGTTTCTCGCGGGCGCACGCGTCGGCGTCTCAGTCGGTCTCCGAGCTGACGTCCCGGCCGGTTGGGCGGGCGCGGTCGGCGGAGGCTTGGCGGCATCATGGGCCCGTGCGACTCGAACCGATCACCTGGGAACGTCTGGCCGACACCCTCGCTGACCGTCTGCTCGGCCTGAAAGCGGCGGACGGGGGCCCCTGGCTCCGCGTCGCCGTGGACGGGGCGCCCGCGAGCGGCACCGGCGAACTGGCGCGGCGGGTCGGTGACGCGCTGCGGCTGCGCGGGCGCACCTCGCTCGCCGTCGCCACCGAGGGGTTCCTGCGGCCCGCCTCGCTGCGGCTCGAATACGGGCACCAGGACGTGGAGGCGTACTACAGCGGGTGGTTCGACACCGGCGCGTTGTGGCGCGAGGTCCTCGGGCCGCTGGATCCGGACGGCACGGGACACGTCCTGCCCGACCTCTGGGACCCGGCGGCCGACCGCGCGACCCGCAGCCCGTACGTCCGACTTCCGCCCGGTGGAGTGCTGTTGCTGCACGGGCCGCTGCTGCTCGGCCACTGGTTCCCGTTCGACCTGACGGTTCACGTGCGCCTCTCACCGGGAGCCTTGCGACGCCGTACACCGGAGGGGGAGCGGTGGACGCTTCCGGCCTTCGAGCGGTACGAGACGGAGACGGACCCCGCCTCCGTGGCCGACGTGGTGGTGCGGGCGGACGACCCACGCCATCCGGCCTGGAGCGGCTGAGTGGAACTGAGTGGAGCCGAAGCCTATCTATATGCACGTGCATATAGATAGGCTTCGGGCATGACCTCGAACCCGAGCACGACCCCCGTCGCCCTGGGCGAATCCGTCCGCGCCCTCCTCGACGGCAAGAACTTCGCCGCCGTCGCCACCCTGGGCCCCGGCGGCGCCCCGCAGAACTCGGTGGTGTGGATCAAACGGGACGGCGACGCCGTCCTGTTCTCCGCCACCGCCGGACGCCAGAAGGTCCGCAACCTCGAACGCGACCCGCGCATCAGCATCTCTGTCTACGACATCACCAACCCCTACTCCTCGGCCGAGATCCGGGGTACCGCCGAGATCCTGCCGGACGAGGGGAAGCGGCTCCCGCACGAGCTCTCGCACAAGTACCTCGGCATCGACCCCCCGGCCGAGAAGGACGACGAGGTCCGGGTCATCGTCCGCGTGACGCCGCACAAGGTCATCACGTTCGCGCCCTGAGCTTCCGTCTCCGGATGCGTGCCGCCGGGGGCGCCGCGAGAATGAGGGGCGCCGGGACCAGCGGCGCGCTCGCGCCGCTCCGGACACTGCCCGGCAACGGGAGGTACCGATGACCACCGCCGGAGACATCATGCACCGGGGCGCCCAGTGGATCCCCAAGCACGAGACCCTGGACCGCGCCGCCCAGCTGATGCGCCAACTCGACGTGGGCGCGCTGCCCATCGGCGACGAGAGCGAACGGCTCTGCGGCATCCTCACCGACCGTGACATCGTGATCGGCTGCGTGGCCATGGGGCACGACCCCGCCAAGGTCACAGCGGGTGAGATGGCCAAGGGCACACCGCGCTGGATCGACTCGGGCGCCGACGTCGACGAGGTCCTGAGGGAGATGCAGGGCCACCAGATCCGCCGCCTGCCGGTGATCGAGAACAAGCGGCTCGTCGGGATGATCAGCGAGGCCGACCTGGCTACGCACCTCAACGACGACCAGCTCGCGGGCTGGGTCGAGAGCGTCTACGCCAAGAACTAGCGTCCACGCCGAGACGTAGAGCTGTGGCGTCCCCGGGTGTCACAGCCAGCCGCTCCTCCGGAATCCCCGGTACAGCGCGAAACAGGCCGTCACGACCAGGCTCATGACCAGTGGGTAGCCGAACCGCCAGTGCAGTTCGGGCATATGGTCGAAGTTCATGCCGTACATGCCGCAGACCATCGTCGGTACGGCGATGACCGCGGCCCAGGCGGTGATCTTCCGCATGTCCTCGTTCTGCGCGACGGTCACTTGCGCGAGGTGTGCCTGGAGGATGGAGTTCAGCAACTCGTCGAAGGCGGCGATCTGCTCGGTGGCCCGCTTCAAGTGGTCGTCGACGTCCCGGAAGTACGCCTGTATCTCCGGGGCGATGACCCGCATCGGCTGGGTGGCGAGCACCTGGAGCGGGCGGCCGAGCGGCACCACCGCCCGCTTCAGCTCCAGCAGTTCGCGTTTGAGCTGGTAGATGCGGCCGGGGTCGACCCGCTCGCCGTCCGGGGCGAAGACGGCCGTCTCGACCTGGTCGATGTCCGACTGCACCGCGTCCGTCGCCGCGAGGTAGTCGTCCACGACTTGGTCCGCGATCGCGTGCAGCACGGTGGCCGGGCCCTGCGCCAGCTGCTCGGGCGACGCCTCCAACTCCTCGCGCAGCGGCCCGAGCGAGCCGTGCCGGCCGTGCCGGACCGTGATGACGAAGTCCCGGCCCACGAAGACCATGATCTCGCCGGTGTCCACCACCTCGCTGGTCGCGGTCAGCTCGGTGTGCTCCACGTAGCAGACGGTCTTGAAGACGGCGAACAGCGTCTGGTCGTACCGCTCGACCTTCGGGCGCTGGTGCGCGTGCACCGCGTCCTCCACGGCGAGGGGGTGCAGGTCGAACAGGTCGGCGATGGACGCGAACTCCAGCTCGGTCGGCTCGTGCAGCCCCAGCCAGACGAAGCCGTCGCCCGTCTTGCGGACGCGCTCCACCGACTCGACCAGGTCGCGGCCGGGAGGCTGGCGTACCCCCTCGCGGTACGTCACGCAGTTCACCACCGACGAGCCCAGCGGGGAGCGGGCCGGGTGGCTCAGATCGACACGCGCGCCCCGGCGGCCCAGGCGTGCCACTCTGCGGAGGCCGCCGACCTTCCGCAGGCTTCCGACCTTGCCCAGGCTTCCGACTTTCCGCAGGCTGCCTGCCATCGACATGTGGGGCTCCTCGCGCTGACGACGTGACGTGCCAGTCTGCCAGGACGGCCGTCGACTCTGCTGAGGCCTGTGGGAACGGAGTACTCCGTTCCGGAATGATCGGTTCTGCCTCCCGGGAGCAAGCCGGACAACTGGGATGATCGCGGCATGACGCGAATCGACGGTCACCTCCTGGACCCCCGGCAGCTCCCCGACCCCCGTCAGCTCTCCGACGCGCGGCAGGCCGAGTCGAAGCAGCACTTCGCCGCCCACGCCGCTCTCTTCGACCCGACGACCTTCGGTCACATCGAACGCCTCGGCATCGGCCCCGGCTGGCGCTGCTGGGAGGTCGGGGCGGGGGGCACCACCGTGATCTCCTGGCTCGCCAAGCGGGTCGGGCCGACGGGCCGGGTCCTGGCGACGGACATCGACACGTCCTGGCAGACCAGGGCCGCGCGCTCGCCCCTTGAGGTGCGCGTGCACGACGTCGCCGCCGACCCGCCGCCCATCGAGGCCTACGACCTCGTGCACGCGCGGCTCGTCCTGGCCGACGTCGCCGACCCGGAGCGGGCCGTGAAGTCGATGATCAGGGCGCTGCGGCCCGGCGGCAGGCTCCTGATCGAGGAGGCCGACGTCGCGCTTCAGCCGCTGGCGTGCCCCGACGAGTACGGCCCGGCGCAGGAACTGGCCAACAGGCTGCGCCACGCCGTGCGGACGCTGCTCGCGGGGCGCGGGGCCGACCTCGCGTACGGCCGTCGGATGCCGCGACTGCTGCGCGAGGCGGGCCTGCGCCACGTGGAGTCCGACGCGTACTTCCCCCTGGCCTCACCGGCCTGCGCGGCCCTGGAGGCCACCACACTCCAGCAACTCCGCCAGGACCTGATCTCCGAGGGCCTGACCACGGCGGACGAGATCGACCATCACCTGTCCAACATCGCCACCCCCACGATGGACGTGGCGACGGCCCCCCTGATCTCCACCTGGGGAAGAAAGCCCTGACCCACCCCCGGACCGAGCCCCTCCGGGGGCTCGGCTCCCAGGGGAGGGGGCAACAGCCCCGAAGGGGGCGCGGGGAACGGCGCGCTCAGCCGAGAAGAACCCGCACCCGAAGCACCGACCGAGCCGAGCCCAACCCCGCCCCCTAAGGCGCCCCGCCAGACAAGGTCCCGCCCGACAGGGTCCCGCCAGGACGACCCCCCACCTGCCCCACAGCCTCCGCCCCTGCCCGGCACCCCTCCTCCACCGCCCCCAGGACCCCCACTCCCGCCAGCCGCGAAGCAAGGAACGCCCCAGTGAAGGCGTCCCCCGCCCCCGTCGTGTCCCGCACCCCCGCGACCGCCGCCGATGAGGTGCGCCCGATCACCGCGCCATCCCGAGCCGTCACAGCCCCACCGGCACCCGCCGTGACCACCACCAAGGGAAACCGCCGACTGAGCCGCGCCGCCGCGTCCGCGGGATCGGGGAGCCCCGTGAGCGCCTCCGCCTCGTCCCTGCTGGGCAACAGCACCGCCGCGCCTTCCACCGCCGCGAGGAACCGCTCCACGCCCAGCTCCCCGAGGAACCCCGCCGACGCCGGATCCACGCTCACCGGCACCCCACGCGCGCGTGCCGCCCTCAGCGCGACCCCGGCCGCCGCTCGGCTCGGCTCGGCGAAGAACAGGTAGCCGGACAGATGCAGCCAGGCCACGCCGTCGAGCAGCGCGGGCGACCAGTCGGCGGGGGAGAGCCGCAGCGAGGCCCCGCTGTCCGTGAGGAACGTCCGCTCGGCGCCCGCACCCCCGTCCACCAGACAGATCACCGTCCCCGTCGGCGCCTCCGTGTCGACGACGAGCCGCGCCCGCACCCCCGCGCGCGTGAGCGCCGCCTCGTGCCACGCCACGGAGTCGGCCCCGACCCGCCCCAGGAGGCGTACGTCGGGGCAGCCCCAGTGCGCGGCCCAGCAGGCCACGTTGGCCCCCGCTCCCCCCGGCACGGCACGGATGGCCGCGGCCGTGTCGGTGCCCGGCGCGAGCGGCGTACGGTGCCGGGCGACGATGTCCGTGACGACGTCGCCCACGACGAGCAGGCCCTGGGCCGAGCGCCGCAACTCCCGCGCCATCAGCGCTCGGCCCAGGCCGCCGCCACCCGCCCCGCGAGCCGCACGTTGCCGCGGGCCGCCGCGAGGTTCGCCTCGAGCGACGCCCCGTCGGTGCGGCGCACCAGCTCGTCGAGGAGGAACGGCGTGATCGCCTGCCCCGTGATGCCCCGCTCCTCGCACGCCCGGAGCGCATCGTCGAGCACGCGCGCGTGGAGGACGGGATCGAGCTGCTCGCCCGATGGCACCGGATTCGCCACGATCAGCGCCGCCTCGGGCCCGCCGAGCGCGTCCTGCGCCCGCATCACCTCGGCGACCTCCCCGGGAGAGCGCAGCGTCCAGTCCACCTCGTGCCCGGAGTCCGCGAGGTAGAAGCCGGGGAAACGGTTCGTCCGGTACCCCGCGACCGCCACGCCCAGCGTCTCCAGCCGCTCCAGCGTCGCCCCCACGTCCAGGATCGACTTCACGCCCGCGCACACCACCGTGATCCTGGTGCGGGCGAGCAGTCCCAGGTCGGCCGACTCGTCCTGCGTCACCGTCCACTCCCGGTGTACGCCTCCGAGCCCGCCCGTGGCGAACACCCGCACGCCGGCGCGCGCGGCCAGCTGCGCCGTCGCGGACACCGTGGTGGCCCCGCTCGCGCCCGCCGCGACGGCGAGCGGCAGATCGCGGTGGCCCAGCTTGCGGATGCCGTCGTCGTGCGCGACCCGCTCCAACTGTTCCTCGTCCAGGCCGACATGGGGGCGCCCGTCCAGGACGGCGATCGTCGCGGGGACCGCGCCCTCATCGCGTACGACCGCTTCGAGCTCCTTCGCCACCCGGAGATTGCGCGGCCGGGGCAGGCCGTGCGCGATGATCGTGGACTCCAGGGCCACCACAGGGCGCCGCTGAGCGACAGCCGCTTCCACCTCGTCGGACACCACCAGCACGGGCCTGCCTCCTGCCTGTCGGGTCTCCCCTCATCCCTGGCGGGCGGCGGGCCCCGCCAAACCCTCGGCTAGGGTGACCGGCCATGACCACGAATGATCAAACTGTCGCGTCTTTTGCCGTGCATATTCCGGATGTCGAGCTGGAGGCCGAGCCCCTCGACCCGGAACAGATCGTCTCCGGTGATCCCGTGGTGACCGGCAAGGTGCTGTGGGAGTCCGCCGACGGCAAGCAGCTGCGCGGCATCTGGCAGATCACACCCGGCGTGGTCACCGACACCGAGGCCAACGAACTCTTCGTGGTCGTGAGTGGCCGCGCCACCGTGGAGGTCGAGGGCGGCGACACCTTGGAGATCGGCCCCGGCGACGCGGCGGTGCTGCGCGAGGGCGACCGTACGACCTGGACGGTGCACGAGACGCTGCGCAAGGCGTACCACATCACGTTGCCCTGACCACTGCCCTGACTACTGGCCTGACCACTGCCCTTCCGGCCCCGCGGGGCGGAGGCCGCGCGGGTCACGCCTTCCTGACCGCCACCGCCCCGCGCAGCGCGAGCCCGGCCATGGGCAGCAGCACGCAGGCGCCGACGAGGTTGAGCCAGCCGTAGCTCGCCCGCGCGACGATCAGGCCCGCGAGCGCCCCGCCGATGCCCGCCGCCGCGTTCATGGTCAGGTCCGAGAGGCCCTGCACGGCGGCCCGGGCGGGCTGCGCCACCGAGTCGGTGAGCAATGCCGAGCCGGCGACGAGGCCCGCGGACCAGCCGAGGCCGAGCAGGAAGAGACCGGCGGCGGTCCGGCCGTGGCTCGCTCCGGCCGTCCCGGCGAGCAGCGCGGCACAGCACAGCAGCCCGACCGCGAGGCCGATCACGGAGAGGCGGCCGAACCGGTCGGCGAGCCAGCCCATCACCGGTGAGAACGCGTACATGCCCGCGATGTGGCCGCTGATGACCAGACCGACCAGTTGCAGGCCCGCGCCGTGGTGCGCCAGGTCGACCGGGGTCATCACCATGATGGAGACCATCACCGTGTGCGAGACGGTCACGGTGACCAGCGCGAGGCGGGCCATCGGCGAGGCGGCCACCGCGGCGACACCGGCCCGCAGCGAGCGGTTCTGCGCGTTGTCGTCCTCCTGCGGGGCCAGGGCGCGGGCGGTGAGCAGCGGGTCGGGGCGCAGCAGCACCGCCACCACCACCGCGGCCACCGTGAAGATCGCGGCGGCGAAGAGGAACGGCCCCGCGTTCTCGGGTACGGCGGTGTCGGCGAAGGCGCGGCTGGTGGGCGCGGCGATGTTCGGACCGATGACCGAGCCGATGGTGGTGGCCCAGATGACGAGCGAGATGGCGCGGCCGCGCCGCTCGGGCTCGGCGAGATCGGCCGCAGCGAAACGTGCCTGCAAATTGGCCAGCGAGCCCGCGCCGAAGGCCGACATGCCGAGCAGCAGCAAGGGGAAGCTCTCGACGACCGCGGCCAGCACCACGAGCCCCGCGCCGAGCGCGCCGATCACGTACGCGAGGACGAGGCCCGCCCGTCGGCCGCGTGCCGTCATCAGCGCGGCGAGCGGCACCGAGAGCAGGGCCGTGCCGGCCACGGAAGCGGTGGGCGCGAGGCCGGACAGCGCCTCGGTCCCGCTCACCTCGGTCGCGAGCACGGGGGCCAGCGCGATACCGATCGGTATCCCGAGGCCGCCCAGGATCTGGCTGGCCATCAGCACCGCGGTCGTGCGGCGGCGCAGGGCGGGCAGCGCCTCCGACGCGGGTATGTCAGGGGCATCGACGGTGTCGGTCACCGAGGCAGTGTGACAGGGGCCGCCCGGACGCGAAACAGCTACCGGGTCCCGCACGGCACCTCGGGCGACCAGAAGCGCCGGCCCCGCTCCTCAGAACAGCGGCTGTGGAAGCACGCCCTCCAGCGCGAGCAGCTGCCGCTTGGTCTCCAGGCCGCCGCCGAAGCCGCCGATGCCCCCGCCGCTCTCCACCACGCGGTGGCACGGCACCACGACCGGCAGAGGATTGGCGCCCATCGCGATGCCGACGGCCTGGGCGGCGCGCGGCTGGCCGACCCGGCGGGCCAGATCGCCGTAGCCCACCACTGCGCCGTACGGCACGCCGGTGGCCAGCTCGCGCAGCACCTGCCGGTTGAAGCCGGATATCAGCGACCAGTCGAGCGGCAGCGCGAACTCGCGGCGCTCGGCCGCGAAGTACTCCGCGAGCTGCCGTATCGCCTCGGCGAGCAGCGGCGATCGCGGCGCCCGTACCGGCTCGGCGCCCAGCCGGGAGCCGAGCCGGTCCAGAGTCCTGTCCCGTACGTCATCCGTGGCGTGGAAGGCCACGGTGACGAGCCCCGTGCCGGTCGCGGCGAGCAGGAGGGGGCCGATGTCGCTGCCGACGACGGCCCACTCGGCCTGGCGCCGGTCCTCCTGACGCTGGTCCTGGTTCATGCCGACCACGGTACGGCCGCCCACTGACAACGCGACGCGTCAGTGGGCGGACCTGCGCCGGACCAGCGGTGTCTCAGGCGTCGTGCAGCGCCCTGCGTACGACGTCGGGCGTGTTGGTGATGATCCCGTCCACGCCGAAGTTCGCGGCGCGCACCGCGTTCGGGGCGTCGTTGACGGTCCACGTGAAGATCTCCAGGGGCTTGCCGTGCGGGCCCTTGAACGCGTGGATCGCGGCGACGTAGGGGGTCGAGATGGAGGTGTGCGTCGAGTTGATCTGGTCGGCGAACTTCGCGTACGCGGGCAGATCGGCGACCGCGGGCGTGCCGAGGAAGCCCGTCTTCACATCGGGCCGCAGCGCGTGCACGGTCTTCACGCTCTCGGCGCTGAAGCTCTGGATGACGAGCCTGCTTCTGACGTGGTGCTTGTCGAGCCACCCCGTCTCGCGCAGCACGCGCAGGCCCTGCTGCTCGATGCCCGGGTAGAGCTCGGGCTTCTTGAACTCGAAGACGAGCCGCTGGTGGTTGCGCGAGACCCGGCGCATGTACTGCCTGAGGGTCGGCACGCGCTCACCCGCGTACTTCGGGCTGAACCAGCTGCCCGCGTCGAGGCGTGCGATCTCCGCCGCCGTGAAGTCCGCGACCTTCCACGGGGCACGGTCGGGGAAGACCTCCTCGACGTTCGTCGTGCGCTTCAGGTTGTCGTCGTGCATGATCACGAGTTCGCCGTCCTTGGTCCGCTGGACGTCGTTCTCGACCCAGCGGAACCCCATGTCGCGTGCCTTGTCGATGGCAGCCAGCGTGTTCTCCGGGGCGTAGGCGGAGGCGCCGCGGTGGGCGACGACCAGCGGATGGCCGTGCCAGGCGGCGTGCGGTGCCGCGGGCGCCTGCGCGGAGGCGGGGGCGGAGGGGAGGACGAGTGCACCGGCCCCCAAGAGGGCGGCGGTGGTGGCAGCGGCAGCGCGTGCGAACACGGGTACTCCTCGCGTCGTGAGATCGCGGACCGGTCGAGAGTGACAGTCCACGGCCAACGGGAAACAGGTGCAGGATGGCCACAGGTTGAACGGAGTCGCCAAAGTCGAGGACCCCGCGCGCGGGTAACGCGATTCTTTGCCGGAAAATCGTGTCGACGTCCCGGTGTGAGCTTTACTCTCTGCGTCAGCCGACGGCCTTTCAGATGGCCGACGGTAGGGGGTGTATAGGACGTTTCGGGGCATTTAGGCACAACAGGCGGAAGGGCTACCGCGCATGCAGGGCACGGTCGACGGGTTCAGCTACGGAGTCGTCACACCGGTGGTGGCCTACGTCATGGCCTGCCTCGGGGGAGCACTCGGGCTGCGCTGCACGACCAGATCGCTGCTCGTCGCGCACTCCTGGCGCCCCGGCTGGCTCGCCCTCGGCTCGGCCGCGATCGGCTCCGGGATCTGGACCATGCACTTCGTGGCGATGATGGGCTTCACCGTCAAGGAGGCGCCCATCCACTACGACAAGGCGCTGACCTTCGCGAGTCTCGCCGTCGCCATCGTCATGGTCGGCATCGGGATCTTCATCGTGGGGTACCGCGGCGCGACCGGAACCGCCCTGTTCACCGGCGGCACGATCACGGGCCTCGGCGTGGCGTCGATGCACTACCTGGGAATGGCCGGTATGCGTCTACGCGGGACGCTGGAGTACAACACGCTCACCGTCGCCGCGTCCGTCGTGATCGCCATGGTCGCCGCCACCACCGCCCTCTGGGCGGCCGCACAGGTCAGAGGCTTCCTCTGGAGCCTGGGCGCGAGCCTCATCATGGGCCTGGCCGTGAGCGGGATGCACTACACCGGAATGGCGGCCCTCAGCGTCCATCTGCACGGCTCGGGCGCGGCCCCGCCCGGTGACTCGCCCGCCGAGATCCTCGCGCCGATGATGATCGGACCGCTCGCCTTCCTGCTCCTCGCGGGCGTGATCGTCATGTTCGACCCGCTGATCCTGGTGGGCGGCCGCCAGGCGGACACCAGGGCCGCCCCGCGCGGCGGACACCCCCGCCGCCCCTACCCCGTCCCCCGCTCGGGCGACCGCCACGCCCCCGCGCCCCGCCGCGGGACCCGGCCGCGGCCGGGCTCGCGCACCCCGCAGAACCGGTGACGGAGCACGGCTGAGCGGCCGATGCCGCCCGGTTGTCAGTGCTGGGTCGTACGGTGGATTCCATGCGGCCCGTATCCAAGATCGAACGCACGGTGGCACCTTTCGAGGTCGTCAGTCCCTACCAGCCCAGCGGCGACCAGCCGGCGGCCATCGCCGAGCTGGAGCGGCGCATCCTCGCAGGTGAGAAGGATGTCGTCCTCCTCGGCGCGACCGGCACCGGCAAGTCGGCCACCACCGCGTGGATGATCGAGAAGCTCCAGCGCCCCACCCTGGTGATGGCGCCGAACAAGACGCTGGCCGCCCAGCTGGCGAACGAATTCCGCGAGCTGCTGCCGAACAACGCGGTGGAGTACTTCGTCTCGTACTACGACTACTACCAGCCCGAGGCATACGTCCCGCAGTCGGACACGTACATCGAGAAGGACTCCTCGATCAACGAGGAAGTGGAGCGCCTGCGCCACTCCGCGACGAACTCACTGCTGACCCGCCGCGACGTGGTCGTGGTCGCCTCCGTCTCCTGCATCTACGGCCTCGGCACCCCGCAGGAGTACGTGGACCGCATGGTCCCGCTCAAGGTCGGCGACGAGATCGACCGCGACCAGCTGCTGCGCCGCTTCGTCGACATCCAGTACACACGCAACGACCTGGCGTTCACCCGCGGCACCTTCCGCGTCCGCGGCGACACCATCGAGATCTTCCCGGTCTACGAGGAGCTGGCCGTCCGCATCGAGATGTTCGGCGACGAGATCGAGGCGCTCTCCACCCTCCACCCGCTCACCGGCGAGGTCATCAGCGACGACGACCACCTCTACGTCTTCCCGGCGTCCCACTACGTAGCGGGCCCCGAGCGCCTGGAGAAGGCGGTCAACGGCATCGAGAAGGAGCTCACCGAGCGCCTCGCCGAGCTGGAGAAGCAGGGCAAGATGCTGGAGGCCCAGCGCCTGCGCATGCGCACCACGTACGACCTGGAGATGCTCCGCCAGATCGGCTCCTGCTCCGGCGTCGAGAACTACTCGATGCACTTCGACGACCGAGCCCCCGGCACGGCCCCCAACACCCTCCTGGACTACTTCCCGGAGGACTTCCTCCTCGTCCTCGACGAGTCACACGTCACGGTCCCGCAGATCGGCGCGATGTACGAGGGCGACGCCTCCCGCAAGCGCACCCTCGTCGACCACGGCTTCCGCCTGCCGTCCGCGCTGGACAACCGCCCCCTGAAGTGGGAGGAGTTCCTCGGCCGCATCGGCCAGACGGTCTACCTCTCGGCGACCCCCGGGAAGTACGAGCTGTCGCGCGGCGACGGCTTCGTCGAGCAGATCATCCGCCCCACCGGCCTCGTCGACCCCGAGGTCGTCGTCAAGCCCACCGAGGGGCAGATCGACGACCTGGTGCACGAGATCCGCACGCGCACCGAGAAGGACGAGCGCGTCCTGGTCACCACGCTCACCAAGAAGATGGCCGAGGACCTCACCGACTACTTCCTCGAACTGGGCATCCAGGTCCGCTATCTGCACAGCGACGTCGACACCCTGCGCCGCGTGGAGCTGCTGCGCGAGCTGCGCGCCGGGGAGTACGACGTCCTGGTCGGCATCAACCTCCTGCGGGAGGGCCTCGACCTGCCCGAGGTCTCCCTGGTGGCGATCCTCGACGCCGACAAGGAGGGCTTCCTGCGCTCGGGGACGTCCCTGATCCAGACCATCGGCCGCGCTGCGCGCAACGTCTCCGGTCAGGTCCACATGTACGCCGACAAGATCACCCCGGCGATGGAGAAGGCCATCGACGAGACCAACCGCCGCCGGGAGAAGCAGATCGCGTACAACAAGGAGAGGGGCATCGACCCGCAGCCCCTCCGCAAGAAGATCAACGACATCGTCTCGGCGATCGCACGCGAAGAGGTCGACACCGAACAGCTCCTCGGCTCCGACTACCGCAAGCCCAAGGCGGGCAAGGGCGCCAAGGCCCCCGTGCCCGCGCTCGGCGGTGACGCGGCCAAGGCAGGCAAGGCGGCCACCTCCGCGAAGGCCAAGGGCAAGAAGGGCGCCACCGTCCCGACCGACCGCCCCGCTGCCGAACTGGCCGAGCAGATCGAGGAGATGACCGCGCGCATGCGCGCGGCCGCCGCCGACCTCCAGTTCGAAATCGCCGCGCGGCTGCGCGACGAGGTGTCGGAGATGAAGAAGGAGCTGCGCCAGATGAGGGAGGCGGGCCAGGCCTAGGGGCACGCCCGGGGCGGGGGAGATGGCGTACTGGCCGGTCTGTTGCAGGACCGCCACAATGTGCGACCCGCGGTGCGGTGGCACGGGCCGCGCTGCATAGGCTGCTGGGCAGCCGCAAGAGGCGGCTGCCCAGGCAGTTCGAGAGGGGACAGCGCGTGACGGTCAACATGACCAAGGGTCAGGCCATCAGCCTGCAGAAGGACGACGGGGGCGCCCTTTCCGCGGTGCGCATGGGACTCGGATGGCAGGCGGCCCCGCGGCGCGGCCTGTTCGGCAGCCGCACCCGCGAGGTCGACCTGGACGCCTCGGCGGTCCTTTTCGCCGACAAGCAGCCGGTCGACGTCGTCTTCTTCCGCCACCTCGTCAGCGACGACGGCTCGGTGCGCCACACCGGCGACAATGTCGTCGGCGGTGTCGGCCAGGGCGGCGACGACGAGGCGATCCTCGTCGACCTCCAGCGCGTCCCCGTCCACATCGACCAGATCGTCTTCACGGTGAACTCCTTCACCGGCCAGACCTTCCAGGAGGTGCAGAACGCGTTCTGCCGCCTGGTCGACGAGACCAACGGCCAGGAGCTCGCCCGCTACACCCTGGACGGCGGCGGCCAGTACACGGCCCAGATCATGGCCAAGGTCCACCGCGCGGGCGCCGGCTGGCAGATGACGGCCATCGGCAACCCCGCCAACGGCCGCACCTTCCAGGACCTGATGCCGTCGATCCTGCCGCAGCTGTAGAAGCCTGCCTCAGGAGAAGCCTGCGTCAGGCTCCGCGCCACATCCGTACGTACAAGGGGGAACGAAGGCGATGACGGCCGAGCTGGTGCGGGGGCAGAACCACCCGCTGCCCGGGACCCGACTGGAGATCCGGGTCTCGGCCGGCAAGCCGATCGTGGCGGGAGCCACGCTCGGCGACGACCAGGGCAGAGTCCGTGGCGTGGAGTGGGTGGCCCACCCGGGCTCGCCCAGCCTGCCGGGCCTGGAGGTCTCCAAGCAGGCGGCGGCCGACCACCGCCTCGCCGTGGACCTCGGCGCCCTGCCGGACACCGTCCACCGGGTCAGTGTCCTGCTCGCCCTGCCCGTCGGCGGCGCGGGCCCGGCCGGCTTCCGCATGCTCGCGGCGCCCTTCGTGGCGGTCACCGGGCTCGACGGCACCGAGATCGCCAGCTACACCATCACCGGCCTCGACGCCGAGTCCGCGGTCGTCGCCGTCGAGCTCTACCGCCGCCAGGGCGCCTGGAAGGTCCGCGCCGTCGGCCAGGGATACGCGGGCGGTCTCGCCGAGATGCTCACCGACCAGGGCTTGTCCGAGGCCCGCGAGATAGCGGCCGCCGTCAACGACGCGGTCGCCGGCGGCCTGGCCCGTTCCGTGTCCGCGCCACCGCCCCGCCCCGCCGACGACGCCCGCGTGCGCACCACCACCCAGGACCCCGCGGGCCCCGCGCAGGGACAGCCCGCGCCGCCTCCCGCACCCCCGAGCGGCGACGCCTCCGCCGCGCGGGTCGGCACTCCGGGCGGCGGACCCGTCGACTACACCCACCCGGGCCGCCGGACCACCGCGCCACCGCCGCCGCCCCCCGCCGCGCCCCCGGCCGGGCCGGGAGAGCCCGCCCGGCCGGTCGCGGGCGACGCCACCGGCTGGTCCATGGAGGAGCGGCTCTACAACCAGGTGTGGGGCATGTTCGAAGACCTGGCCCGCACCACGGCGGCCTACCGAAGCGCCGTCGACTTAGCCGACTCCCGCATGGAGCAGGAGCTGGACAAGGTCCTCGACGACCCGCGCAGCCGCATCGGCGGCGCCGGTGACGCCGCCCGCGAAAGCGCCCGGGCCAAGCACACCGACCTCGTCGGCCAGGCCAGGGCGGCCCTCGACCGCGACCTCGCCCAGCTCGCCGCCGAGGCCGAGGTCGTCGAGCCCGCCCTGCCCCCGGCGTTCGCGGCATGGAGCAGCCCCGTCTGGCACGCCTATCGCGCGCCCATGGAGATCCCGATGGCCGTGCGCCTCGGCGACCTCCACCTCCCCGAGCGCACCGGGCTGCGGATCCCCATGCTCGTACGGCTGCCCCTGGAGCGCGGCCTGTGGATCGACAGCGGCAAGGCCCTCACCAACCACCGCACCGACTCCACCGAGGTGCGCCGCCTCGCCCTGGACACCGCCGTCGCGCACGCCGCCCGGTTGCTCGCGGTCTACCCGGCGGGCGCGTTCCAGGTGCACGTCATCGACCCGGCCGGCTCCGCGGCGCCCGCACTCGCCCCGCTCCTCACGGCCGGTGTCCTCGCCGGGGCCCCGGCCTCCGGCGCGGCCGGTGTCTCCGCGGTCCTCGCCCGGCTCACCCAGCGCGTCGACCTGGTCCAGATGGCGATCCGCGGCGGCGCCGCCGACGCGCTGCCCCCGGACCTGGACACCGCCGAGCAGCTCCTGATCGTCAACGACTTCCCGCACGGCTTCGACGACCGCGCCGTGACCCAGCTGCGCTACCTCGCCGACGAGGGCCCGGCCGTCGGCGTCCACCTCATGATGGTCGCCGACCGCGAGGACGCCGCCGAGTACGGCCCGCTGCTCGACCCTCTGTGGCGCGGGCTCCTGCGACTGACCCCGGTGCCCGACGACCACCTCGCCGACCCGTGGGTCGGGCACACATGGACGTACGACCCTCCGGCCTTCCCGCCGGGCAGCCGGATCCTGGGGCAGGTCCTCGACCGGGTTGCCGAGGCCCGCCGCACCGGCAGCCGTTAGCCCTCACTGAGCTGGGCTTTTGGTTTTTGTTTGCCATCCCCTTTACCAATCCTTGGTGATTCGCGTACTCTTCTAGCAGCGGAGGGGAGTACTCCCGGCTGCGACGTACCCGTCAATACGGACCGCCATCGGTCCCGGGGCGTCGGCCCGATTCATGGCGGTGACCGCCTCGGGTGGAAGAGACCTCCGGCAGCGACGACGCTGATCAGTAGCCGTACGAAGCCGGAGGCGCGGTGGACGTTTCAATGACCCTGTGGGTAGCGACCGTTCTAGGTCTGTGTGCCCTGATCGCGGTCGACTTCTTCATCGGGCGCAAGCCCCACGACGTGTCGATCAAGGAAGCCGGAACATGGACGGTCGTCTGGATCGTCCTCGCGGCGCTCTTCGGCCTCGGCCTGCTGGTCGCGGGTGAGAGCCAGGCGTCCGGCGAGTTCTTCGCGGGCTTCATCACCGAGAAGTCGCTCTCCGTCGACAACCTCTTCGTCTTCATCCTGATCATGGCGAAGTTCTCGGTGCCGTCCCACCTCCAGCAGCGCGTACTGCTGTTCGGCGTGCTGATAGCCCTGGTCCTGCGCGCGATCTTCATCGCCGCCGGCGCCGCGGTGATCGCCAACTTCTCGTGGGTCTTCTACATCTTCGGCGCGTTCCTGATCTACACCGCGTGGAAGCTCATCCAGGAAGCGCGTGCCGACGACGAGGAAGAGGACTGGGAGGAGAACCGCCTCCTGAAGTCCATCGAGAAGAAGTTCGGCGTCTCCGACCGGTACGAGGGCACGAAGCTCTTCATCCGGAAGAACGGCAAGAAGATCATGACGCCCCTCATGGTCGTCATGCTCGCCATCGGCACCACCGACGTGCTCTTCGCGATGGACTCCATCCCGGCGATCTTCGGCCTCACCCAGGACCCGTACATCGTCTTCACCGCCAACGCCTTCGCGCTGATGGGCCTGCGCCAGCTGTACTTCCTCATCGGCGGACTGCTCAGGAAGCTCGTCCACCTCAGCTACGGCCTGTCCGTGATCCTCGGCTTCATCGGCGTGAAGCTCGTCCTGCACGCCCTCCACGAGAACGGGGTGCACGTCCCCGAGATCTCCATCCCGGTCTCGCTCGGCGTCATCTGCGGCGTCCTGGTGATCACCACGATCACCAGCCTCATCGCCTCCAAGAAGCAGGAGCAGAAGGCGGCGGCCGAGGCCACGGCCGCCGGGGAGACCTCGAAGGACAGCATCGAGGCCTGACCGCCTCCTCGCCGCCTCCCCAAGGAGGCGGCACCGAGTAGCGACACCTGACCGCCCGGGGCAGCATCGAGTCATGGTCACTCGGCTCCGGGCGCTCGGCATGCAGTGGACGACCGTGGTCCCGCTCCTCGCGGTCGTCCTCCTCGCCCTCACCTGGGGCCGCGATCTGCCCGGCGTGGTCGTCGCCCTGGTCACGCTGATCCTCGCCGGAGCGGTGCTGGCCGCCGTCCACCACGCCGAGGTGATCGCCCACCGCGTCGGCGAGCCCTTCGGTTCGCTCGTCCTCGCGGTCGCCGTGACGATCATCGAAGTCGCGCTGATCGTCACCCTCATGGCCGACGGCGGCGACAAGAGCTCCACACTCGCGCGGGACACGGTCTTCGCCGCCGTGATGATCACCTGCAACGGCATCGTGGGCCTCTGTCTCCTGGTCGGCGCGCTGCGCCACCGCGTCGCCGTCTTCAACCCCGAGGGCACCGGCGCCGCCCTCGCGACCGTCGCCACCCTGGCCACGCTCTGCCTGGTCCTGCCGACGTTCACCACCACCAAGCAGGGCCCGGAGTTCACCACGAGCCAGCTCACCTTCGCCGCCGTGGCCTCGCTCATCCTGTACGGCCTGTTCGTCACCACGCAGACCGTGCGCCACCGCGACTACTTCCTGCCCCTCACCAAGCAGGGCCAGGTCATCGACGCCGACAGCCACGCCGAAGTCCCCTCCTCCCGGCAGGCGCTGACCAGCCTCGGCCTCCTCGCGCTGGCCCTGGTCGGCGTGGTCGGACTGGCCAAAGGCGTGTCACCGACCATCGAGTCGGGCGTGGAGAGCGCCGGCATGCCGCACGCCGTGGTCGGCGTGATCATCGCACTGCTCGTGCTGCTCCCCGAGACCATCGCGGCCGTCCGCGCCACCCGCCGCGACCGCGTGCAGACCAGCCTGAACCTCGCCCTCGGCTCGGCGATGGCCAGCATCGGCCTGACCATCCCGGCCGTCGCGGTCGCCTCCGTCTGGCTGGCCGGGCCGCTCGTGCTCGGCCTGAGCGCGACCCACATGGTGCTGCTCGCCCTCACGGTGATCGTCGGCACGCTCACGGTGGTGCCGGGGCGCGCCACCCCGCTCCAGGGCGGCGTCCACCTGGTGCTGTTCGCGGCGTACCTGGAACTGGCGGTCACTCCCTAGGTCCCGTGGCACAGCCCCCGCAGCCCAGGCCCCGCAGCCCAGGCCCCGCCCAGGTCCCCGCCCCAGGGCTCACCCGGTGGCCGGCGCCACCTCCCGCACCGGCCGCGTCTCCGGGAGCAGCGCGAAGCAACCGAGGCTCAGCAGCGCGATGCCCGACAGGTACGCGGCCACGCCCCACGGCGTCCCGTCCCCCTGCGCCACCGCCGTCGCCACGATGGGCGTGAGCGCGCCGCCGAGCACCCCGCCGAGGTTGTAGCCGACCGCGGCGCCCGTGCAGCGCACGCGCGGCTCGTACAGCTCGGGCAGATACGCGGCGATCACGGCGAACATGGTGATGAACGCGACCATCGCCACCAGGAAGCCGAGGAACATCAGCAGCGGCTGCCCGGTCGAGAGCAGCGCGATCATCGGGAACATCCACAGCGCCGACGCCGTGCAGCCGAGCAGGCACAGCGGCCGCCGCCCGTACCGGTCACCCAGCACCGCCACCACCGGCGTCAGGGCGCCCTTCACCACGACGGCCGCCATGATGCAGGCCAGCATGACCGTACGGCTCACCCCGAGCCGCTCCACTCCATAGGCGAGGGACCAGGTCGTCACCGCGTAGAAGACGGCGTACCCGACCGCGAGCGCGCCCGCCGTCAGGAGCACCAGGCGCCAGTGGTCGCGGACCACCTCGGCGAGCGGCACGCGCGCGTGCTCGCGCAGCCGCAGGAAGTCGGGGCTCTCGGCGAGCGAGGAGCGAAGCACGAGCCCGGCCGCCGCGAGCACGCCCGCGGCCCAGAACGGCACGCGCCACCCCCAGGCCGCGAACTGGGCGTCGGTGAGCGTCGCGGAGAGCGCCAGCATGATGCCGTTGGCCAGCAGGAACCCGACCGGGGGCCCGATCTGGGGAAAGCTCGACCACAGCCCGCGCCGCTCGGCCGGCGCGTGCTCCGCGGTCAGCAGCACGGCCCCGCCCCACTCACCGCCGAGCCCGAGACCCTGCACGAAGCGCAGCACGAGGAGGAGCAGGGGAGCGGCGATCCCGATCGAGTCGTACGTCGGTACGCAGCCGACGGCGACCGTGGCGAGGCCGGTCAGGAGCAGCGACCCGAGGAGCACGGGCCGCCGCCCGCGCCGGTCTCCGATGTGCCCGAAGACGATCGACCCGAGGGGCCGTGCCACGAAGCCCACTCCGAATGTCGCGAAAGCGGCGAGAGTTCCCGCCAGCGGGGAGAACGTGGGAAAGAACAGCGGCCCGAGGACCAGGGCCGCGGCCGTCCCGTAGATGAAGAAGTCGTAGAACTCGATGGCGGTCCCGGCCAGCGAGGCCGCCGCGAGCCGTGGCAGAGAGGGGGGTCGGGTGGTGCGCATGCCGCGTCAAGTACCCACAGTGACGGGTGGTTACGGGGGGCGCACAGAGGTGATCGGGTCGCTCAGTACGTCACCGTGATGCGCCGCCCCGGCCCGTCTACCCGCACGTTCCCTCCGTACGGGATCACCAGCTGGGGGTCGGTGTGTCCGAGGTCCACGTCGAAGACCGCCATGGTGTCCGGGGCGTACATGCCGAGCGCCCGCAGTACGGCTTCGCGCTGCTCACGTGCGTGCGCGGCCTTCTGGTCGGCGTCCTGGGGGCGGGTGAACGACCAGGCCTTGGCACGCCCCATCAGGAGGGCGGGGAAGCGGTGCAGCATCCCGCGCTCGCCCATGTTGCGCAGGATGCGGAACACCTGCTCGGCGCCGATGAGTTCCTCGCAGGTCTCCAGGAACAGTACGCAGCCGTCGTACGCCGACAGGTCCCGCGCGACCTCGCGGTCCGCCATCAGGAGCCACGAGACGATCTCCAGCTCGCCGCCCCAGGAGCGGCCCTCCACGACCCGCTCCGGCCGGTGCCAGTACCAGCCGGAGCCCGGCTCGGTCGGCGGCTCCTGCGCGAAAGTCGCGGGGTCCTCCCAGGGCAGGTCCACGTCGCGGTAGCGGTCGGCGGGGTGCAGCTCATAGGCCCCGGACGTGAAGAGCGCGGCGCGCAGCGAACGTTCCGTCAGGGGCGCCATCGCGCCGGGCCGGCCCAGCTCGCACATCACGGAAGCGCCGTGAAAGCCGACGATGCCGCACTGCCAGAGGTAGGCCAGCAGGTTGGTGTTGTCGCTGTAGCCGAAGAACGGCTTCGGGTGCGCGCGGATCAACTCGCGGTCCAGGTGCGGCAGTACGGTGATCTGGTCGTCGCCCCCGATGCTGGCGATGACGGCCTTGACGGTCGGGTCGGTGAAGGCCGCGTGGATGTCGTCGGCACGCTCCCGGGGCGTCGAGCCCATTCTTCGCGTCGAGGGATACTCCACGGGTTCGAGGCCGAACTCCTTGCGGAGCCGTTCGAGGCCCAGCTCGTAGGGGAGCGGGAAAAGCTCCGGCAGGCCCCTGGACGGGGAGATCACGGCGATGCGGTCACCGGGCGAGGGCTTGGGCGGGTACAGCGGTTCGATCATCATGGAGCGCAGCGTAAAGCCGTACTCACGCTCAGCGCACCGGAGTTCCCGCGCGCGGGAGGCGTGATAGACCTCCTCCATGACCCTCAGCGCCCGCGGCCTCGCCACCGCTCCGATCATGATTCTGAACGGCCCGAACCTGAACCTCCTCGGGCAGCGCCAGCCCGAGATCTACGGCTCGGACACCCTCGCCGACGTCGAGGCCCTGTGCGCCGAGGCGGCGGCAGCGCACGGCGGGACGGTGGACCTGCGGCAGAGCAACCACGAGGGCGAGTTGGTCGACTGGATCCACGAGGCGCGCGAGCGCCACGCGGGCATCGTCATCAACCCCGCGGCCTACTCCCACACGTCCGTCGCGATCCTGGACGCCCTCAACACCTGTGACGGGATGCCCGTGGTGGAGGTCCACATCTCCAACATCCACCAGCGCGAGGCGTTCCGGCACCACAGCTACGTCTCGCAGCGCGCCGACGGCGTCATCGCGGGCTGCGGCGTCCAGGGGTACGTCTTCGCGGTGGAGCGGGTGGCGATGCTGGTGGCCGCCGGGGCGTGACGCCTGCCCCTGGCCCGCCGGCGCCGCCCGTGTTCACCAGCCGCGGGCGCGCCACTCCGGGAGGTGCGGGCGCTCGGCGCCCAGCGTCGTGTCGTCGCCGTGGCCGGGGTAGACCCACGTCTCGTCGGGGAGCGTTCCGAAGATCTTCGTCTCGACGTCGTCGATGAGGCTCGCGAACGCCTTCGGATCCTTCCAGGTGTTGCCGACGCCGCCCGGGAAGAGGCAGTCGCCGGTGAACACGTGCGGATGGCCGTGCGGGTCGTCGTAGACGAGCGCGATCGAACCCGGAGTGTGGCCCACCAGGTGGCGGGCGGTGAGGGTGACCCGGCCGACCGTGATCGTGTCGCCGTCGTCGACGAGGACGTCCGTCGGCACGGGGATGCCCTCGGCGTCCTCGCGGCCCGCGTACGTCCGCGCGCGGGTCGCCGAGACGACCGCGGCGAGCGCCTGCCAGTGGTCGCCGTGCTGGTGCGTGGTGACGACGGACGCGATGCCGTCGTCACCGATCAGCGTCAGCAGGGTCCCGGCGTCGTTGGCCGCGTCGATCAGGAGCTGCTCGCCGGTGGCCCGGCAGCGCAGCAGGTACGCGTTGTTGTTCATCGGCCCGACCGCGACCTTGGAAATCATGAGGTCCGGCAGCTCGTGCACATCCGCGCCCCCGCCGACCTTCACCGCTCCGCTGTACGTCATGGCCGTCAGCCTATAGCGGGGGCAGGGCCGGCAGGAGGCCTCCTTCGGACGTCAGCGCGGAGCCGTCGCGGCGGCCGGAGAGCCAGCCGACCACCTCCGGCGCCGGGCCGGACACGGTGATGGTGGCGTCGTCGGGGGCACCCTCGCGGCCGGTGCTCCACGCGTGCGTGCCGTCGGTGATCCGTGTCGGCGGCACCGTCGCGTTCCCCGAGAAGCGTGCGGCCAGGAACGCGATCTCACGCCGGACGAACTCCTCCGGCAGGTCCTCGAGCTCGTATCCGACGCCGAGGTCGACGTGGTGCAGCTCGACCTCGACCCAGCGCCGGAACGGCACCCGCGACGCGGAGTCGGTGACGCCGTTGCGCAGCTCCACCGTGCGGGACCAGTCCGCGGGCTTCGCCGCCTCCTCCCGGAAGCGGGCCGCGCTCTCCTCCACGTCCGCCAGCTGCTCGGTGAGCGCGCGCGGGGCGTCCCGCTCGATGTCCGCGTCGCGTGTCTCGGCGCTGGCGTACATCGGCCGCCCGGCGAGCACGTTCACCAGCGCGTCCGCGTTCCGCGCGAGGTGGGCGAGGACATGACCGCGGGTCCAGCCCGGCAGTCGTGACGGCTCGGCGATCGAATCGTTGTTCAGTTTCGCGACCGCGCTGAGCAGCCGGTCGGTCGCGTCACGTACAGACGCGAGGTCGCGCACATGATCAATCATGCGCCCGACGATAGCTGGGTCACACGTTCGGGTGAAGGAGTCCAGGTCACCCCGTAAATCGAATGTGCGTGCTATATGGTCGAGGGCGGCATCGGGCATTCTTGACGGTGCGGGCTTGTTCCACAGGTGAACCAGGGAAGCAGCCCGGCGTTGTCAGTGGCTCGCCCTAGTCTGTGAAAGACGGGGTTTCGTCCCTGTCACTTCTCTCTAGAAAGGTGCGGACCGGCGTGGCCGACCGTCTCATCGTCCGTGGCGCGCGCGAGCACAATCTCAAGAACGTCTCGCTCGACCTCCCGCGTGACTCCCTCATCGTGTTCACCGGACTCTCCGGCTCGGGCAAGTCCTCGCTCGCGTTCGACACGATCTTCGCCGAGGGCCAGCGGCGGTACGTCGAGTCGCTGTCCTCGTACGCCCGGCAGTTCCTCGGCCAGATGGACAAGCCCGACGTCGACTTCATCGAAGGCCTCTCCCCGGCGGTCTCCATCGACCAGAAGTCGACCTCGCGCAACCCGCGCTCGACGGTCGGCACCATCACCGAGGTCTACGACTACCTGCGCCTGCTCTTCGCGCGCATCGGCAAGCCGCACTGCCCTGAGTGCGGCCGCCCCATCTCCCGGCAGTCGCCGCAGGCCATCGTCGACAAGGTCCTGGAGCTGCCCGAGGGCAGCCGTTTCCAGGTCCTGTCCCCGCTGGTGCGCGAGCGCAAGGGCGAGTTCGTCGACCTCTTCGCCGACCTCCAGACCAAGGGGTACTCCCGCGCGCGGGTCGACGGGCAGACGATCCAGCTCTCCGAGCCCCCCACGCTCAAGAAGCAGGAGAAGCACACCATCGAGGTGGTCATCGACCGCCTCACCGTGAAGGACTCCGCCAAGCGCCGCCTGACCGACTCCGTGGAGACCGCCCTCGGCCTCTCCTCGGGCATGGTCGTGCTCGACTTCGTCGACCTCCCCGAGGACGACCCGGAGCGCGAGCGCATGTACTCGGAGCACCTCTACTGCCCGTACGACGACCTGTCCTTCGAGGAGCTGGAGCCCCGCTCCTTCTCCTTCAACTCGCCCTTCGGCGCCTGCCCGGACTGCACGGGTATCGGTACGCGCATGGAGGTCGACCCCGAGCTGATCATCCCGGACGAGGACAAGTCGCTCGACGAGGGCGCCATCCACCCCTGGTCGCACGGGCACACCAAGGAGTACTTCGGCCGGCTCGTCGGAGCGCTCGCCGACGCCCTCGGCTTCTCCACCGACATGCCCTGGGCCGGTCTGCCGCAGCGCGCCAAGAAGGCCCTCCTGTACGGCCACAAGACGCAGATCGAGGTGCGCTACAGGAACAGGTACGGCCGGGAGCGGGTCTACACCACCGCCTTCGAAGGCGCCGTCCCCTTCGTCAAGCGCCGCCACAGCGAGGCCGAGAGCGACGCCAGCCGCGAGCGCTTCGAGGGCTATATGCGCGAGGTGCCCTGCCCCACCTGCGAGGGCACCCGCCTCAAGCCCATCGTCCTGGCCGTCACGGTCATGGGGAAGTCCATCGCCGAGGTCTCCGCGATGTCCATCAGCGACTGCGCGGACTTCCTCGCGGAGCTGAGGCTGGGCGCCCGCGACAAGAAGATCGCCGAGCGCGTCCTCAAGGAGGTCAACGAACGGCTGCGCTTCCTGGTCGACGTCGGCCTGGACTACCTGTCGCTGAACCGCGCCGCGGGCACCCTCTCCGGAGGCGAGGCCCAGCGCATCCGCCTGGCCACGCAGATCGGCTCCGGCCTCGTCGGCGTGCTCTACGTCCTGGACGAGCCGTCCATCGGCCTCCACCAGCGCGACAACCACCGCCTGATCGAGACGCTCGTACGCCTGCGCGACATGGGTAACACGCTCATCGTCGTCGAGCACGACGAGGACACCATCAAGGTCGCCGACTGGGTCGTCGACATCGGTCCCGGCGCGGGCGAGCACGGCGGCAAGGTCGTGCACAGCGGCTCCATGAAGGAGCTGCTCGCCAACGACAAGTCGATCACCGGGCAGTACCTCTCGGGCAAGAGGTCCATCCCGGTCCCGGACGTGCGCCGCCCCGCCGACCCCTCCCGGCAGCTCACGGTGCACGGCGCCCGCGAGAACAACCTCCAGGACATCGACGTCTCCTTCCCGCTCGGCGTCCTCACGGCCGTCACGGGCGTCTCGGGCTCCGGAAAGTCGACGCTGGTCAACGACATCCTCTACACCCACCTGGCCCGCGAGCTGAACGGCGCCCGCTCCGTCCCGGGCCGCCACACGCGCGTGGACGGCGACGACCTCGTCGACAAGGTCGTGCACGTCGACCAGTCGCCCATCGGCCGCACCCCGCGGTCGAACCCGGCGACGTACACCGGAGTCTTCGACCACGTCCGCAAGCTCTTCGCGGAGACGACGGAGGCGAAGGTGCGGGGCTACCTCCCCGGGCGCTTCTCCTTCAACGTCAAGGGCGGCCGCTGCGAGAACTGCTCCGGTGACGGCACCATCAAGATCGAGATGAACTTCCTGCCGGACGTGTACGTCCCGTGCGAGGTCTGCCACGGCGCGCGCTACAACCGCGAGACGCTGGACGTCCACTACAAGGGCAAGTCCATCGCCGAGGTCCTCGACATGCCGATCGAGGAGGCGCTCGACTTCTTCGAGGCCGTGCCCGCCATCGCCCGCCACCTGAGGACGCTCAACGACGTCGGACTCGGGTACGTGCGCCTCGGCCAGTCCGCGCCCACCCTCTCCGGAGGCGAGGCCCAGCGCGTGAAGCTGGCCTCCGAGCTCCAGAAGCGCTCTACGGGCCGGACCGTGTACGTCCTCGACGAGCCGACCACCGGCCTGCACTTCGAGGACATCAGCAAGCTGATCACGGTCCTGTCCGGCCTGGTCGACAAGGGCAACACGGTCATCGTCATCGAGCACAACCTCGACGTCATCAAGACCGCGGACTGGGTCGTCGACATGGGCCCCGAAGGCGGTAACGGCGGCGGTCTGGTCGTCGCCGAGGGCACGCCCGAGGCGGTCGCGGGGGTGGCGACCAGCCACACCGGCAAGTTCCTGCGGGACATCATCTCGGCGGACCGGATCAGCGACGCGACGCCCTCGCAGGGGCGCGGGTCGGCCAAGAAGGCCCCGGCGAAGAAGTCCGCCGCCAAGCGGGCGGTCGCGGCGAGCGCCACGGCCACGAAGAAGACGGCCACGGCCCGGACGGGCACCGCCGCCAAGAAGGCTGTCACCAAGAAGGCTGCCGCCACGAAGACGACGGCTACGAAGACGACGGCTACGAAGACGACGGCTACGAAGAAGGCCGCCGTCGCCAAGAAGGCCGCCTCCACGGCGAAGAAGTCCGTCGCCAAGAAGGCGACGCGGGCCCGCAAGGCCTGACCGGCACCCGGCACCCGGCACCGGCCGCAGCGCCCCGCCCCCTCTGGACTCCCCCGGGAGTCCACCGAAGGGGCGGGGCGTTCTCGGTCGGCGGGTCCGGAGGCGGGGACGTCTTGGGGGGACGTCTTGTCGGGCGCCCCCGCCCGTGGTCGGCTGGCCCCATGTCCGTACGTACTGAACGCGAAGGGCCCGTCACCACCATCGTGCTGTCCCGGCCCGCCGCCCGGAACGCCGTCGACGGGCCCACCGCCCGCGCCCTCGCAGACGCCTTCCGCGCCTTCGACGCCGACCCGGACGCCTCCGTCGCCGTCCTGTGGGGCGAGGGCGGCACCTTCTGCGCGGGCGCCGACCTCAAGGCCATCGGGACCCCCGACGGCAACGACGTGACGGAGGCCGGGGAAGGTGGTGGCGACGGCCCCCTGGGCCCCACCCGGATGCGCCTGTCCAAGCCGGTGATCGCGGCGATCTCCGGTCACGCCGTCGCGGGCGGCCTCGAACTCGCCCTCTGGTGCGATCTGAGGGTCGCCGACGAGGATGCCGTCCTCGGGGTCTTCTGCCGCCGCTGGGGCGTCCCGCTCATCGACGGCGGGACGGTACGGCTGCCGCGGCTGATCGGCGAGAGCCGTGCCATGGACCTGATCCTGACGGGCCGTCCGGTGGGCGCGGCCGAAGCGCTCGCCATGGGCCTGGTCAACCGCACGGTGCCCACCGGCACCTCGCGCGCCGCGGCCGAGCGCCTCGCCGCCGAGATCGCCGCCTTCCCCCAGACCTGCCTGCGGCACGACCGGCTCTCCCTCCTCGAACAGGGCGGCCTGTCCGAGCAGGAGGCGATGGCGGGAGAGTTGCGGCACGGCCTGCACTCACTGGCCGAGGCCGCCGAGGGAGCCGCCCGCTTCACGGCGGGCGCGGGCCGGCACGGGGCGTTCACGGAACGGTGACCCGCCCGCACGCCGAGACCCGCTGACCGCGCCCTGTCCGAACTCGCGCCCTACCCGAGCTCCGCCGCATACGGAGGTTCCGCGCCCGTTCGCGAGCAGGTGACCGCCGCCGCCCGCGCCGCGAACCGCAGTACGTCCGACCAGGCCTCGGCGTCCAGCCCGGCCACCGCTTCCGGCGAGAGCGCGTCCCGGGTCGCGAGGCCGTGCAGCAGCGCCGCGTTGACCGTGTCGCCCGCGCCGATCGTGTCCACCACGTCGACCGGTTCGCCGGGAACGCGCAGCTCGTCCCCGTCCCGCGTGTACAGCCACAGGCCTTCACCGCCGCGCGTGACGACCACGGCCGACGGCCCGGACGCCAGCCACTCCCGCGGGGTGCCGCCGAGCCAGTCGGCGTCCTCCTGCGACAGCTTGAGCAGCGACACCGACGGCAGCCAGCTCCTGAACCGCGCGCGGTACGCGTCCGCGTCGGGGATCAGCGCGGCTCGTACGTTCGGGTCGAGCGCCGTGAACACGCCGCGTCCCGCCGCGCGGCGCAGCAGTTCCTCGAACGCGCTCGCGCCCGGTTCGAGGACGAGCGAGCAGGTGCCGAACGACATCGCGCGTACGCCGTCGGGGAGGCGGTCCGGAGCGCTGAACAGGCGGTCGGCCGTGCCCTCGACGTAGAAGGAGTACCCGGCGGAGCCGTCCGCGCCGACCGAGGCGACGGCGAGCGTCGTCGGCTCGGGGCCGCGCTGGACGTACGAGAGATCGACACCGGCCGCCCGCAGCCCGCCGAGGAGCGCCTCGCCGAACGCGTCGCGTGACACGCGCGAGCAGAACGCGACGGGTGAGCCGAGGCGGCCGAGTGCCACGGCGGTGTTGTACGGGCCGCCGCCGAGGCGCGGCGCGAGCGGGGGCAGCCCGGCGTCCTGGTCCGCCTCCTGCGGCACGAGGTCGATCAGGGCCTCTCCTGCGACGACTATCACGGGTGGTTCCTCTCGGGGCGCTGCCTGGCTCGGGCCGCGCGGCACGGCGCGCGCCCGGCATCCCGCTCAGGCTAGGCCGTGCGCGGCCCTTCGGCAGGAAGCGGGCGGCACTCGGGCACGCCCGCGCCCAACCCGGCCCCAAAGCCGCGCGCCGGTATGGTCTGATCCGTCACCGAAACGCCCCTGACCTGTGGAGACACCATGCCCGGCACGCCCCCCGCCCGCCGCACCGTGCTGCGGGCCGCCGCTCTCGCCCCGGCCGTCGGGCTCGGCCTCACCGCCTGCGCCTCGGACGACGGCGGATCGAACAGGTCGGCGCCGACCGCGCCGGTGGACCTCGGGAAGTCCGACGACGTGAAGGTGGGCGCCTCGAAGCTGTACACGGACGAGAACGTGGTCGTCAGCCGGATCTCCGAGGACGAGTACAAGGCGTACAGCACGATCTGCACGCACGCGCGGTGTCCGATCCAGACGCTGGAGGGGCACAAGCTCATCTGCCAGTGCCACGGCAGCCAGTTCGACGCCACGAACGGCAAGGTGCTGAAGGAGCCGGCCGTCAAGCCGCTGGCCGAGCTGCCGGTCAAGGTGGAGAACGGCAAGATCATCGCGGGCCCCCAGAACCCCGGCGCCGGGAAGAAGGCCTAGCTCACCCCGAGGCCCCTACTCCCAGTCCCACGCGATCCCCAGCAGCCCCGCCCGCACCTGTGGCTCCACCAGATGCACTGAGCGGTGGCTGCCGCTCAAGGTCAGCTCCTGCCGGCCCCCGCGCGGCCCGGCGGCCGACTGCTGGGCGAAGCGGTGGCAGCGTACGGGCAGGGCCAGCTCGTCGAAGCGGATCTGGAGCGCGTACTGCCCGCCCGCGTACGTGAAGCCGCGCACGTACTCGGTGGCCGTCCCCGCCGTGCCGTCCTCGAAGCCGTACGCGAACAGATGCGTGTCGCCCGCCCGCAGCCGCGCGTCGAAGAGCAGTTCGGCGACCAGCACCCCCGTCCCCTCATGCCAGCGCACGCGCCCCGTACGGCAGTTCTCCAGAGCCCGCACGCGCACGCGGTCGGGGGCACAGCCGGGGTCGCCGTGGTAGATGGCGACGTAGTGGTCGATACCGTCGCGGTGGGCGCGTACGACGTGCTGCGACTCGCGGCCGACCAGCTCGCGGCGCGCGCCGATCCGCACCCGCTCGTGGTGGCCGATGGTGTGCAGCCCGCCGTCGACCGGCGAGCCCAGTTCGGTCAGGAGCGCGCGCAGTACGTCGGAGGCCTCCACGAGGGAGCGGTACGAGCGTGCGGCGGGCCGTTCGGTGTCGGCGCGCTCGCCGGGGTGGGCGAGGAGCCGGAGCAGCGACTCCTCGGGGAGCTGAAGGATCTCCTCCAGGGCGCGTACGGCGCGCAGCGACTCGGCGCGCTGGGGGCGCCGGGCGCCCTGCTGCCAGTAACTCAGACTGGTCACCCCGACGTTGATGCCGTGCTGGGCCAGATGGTGACGCACGCGCTGCAACGGCAGTCGCCGGACGGCGATCGCGGTGCGCAGCGCGAGGTGGAAGGGGCCGGTGCGCAGGGCGGCCGTCAGCTCCGCAGGTTCGTCGTCCGCCATCCATGCCGCGTCCGCGGGCGCGCCGTGTGCGAACCGTGTGCCGTGCCGCATGCGGGCCCCTTTCTGTGAACGTTCACTCCAGCCGCCCGGCGTTCGCGCCGGTCGGAGCGGGTCGCCAGGTCGGCGTACGACGTCCGTTCACATCCGTACGCCGCCGTTCACGGCCCAAGTAATTCCGCATTGAAGCGTGTTGACCTGCACTCGACAACACTCGATGCTCAATCGCAGCGTCCGGACGCGCTCCTCCACACCCCACATCCCGCTCGGGAGGAACGCGATGCGCCCACCGATCAGCAGGACCAGCAGCACAGGCAGACGCAGACATCTCTGCGCGCTCGCCGTCGTCGCCGCCGCGCTCCTGACCGCCCCCACGGCCACGGCGGCCCCCGCCCCCACCACCTCCGCCGCCCCCGTCACGTCCGCCGCGCCCGCCGCCTCCGAGGCGAGCGGCACGGCCGCAGCCGACGCCTCCGTCCTCGCCGCGAAGCGCCTGAACATCACCATGCAGGCGCAGCAGAAGACCAACTGGTGCTGGGCCGCGGGCGGCAACACCATCGCGGCCTTCATGGGCCGCAACTACAGCCAGAACCAGTTCTGCAACGCCGCCTTCGGGCGCAGCCAGAACACCGAGTGCCCCAACAACCAGGCCACGCTCGGCAATGTGCAGAACGGCCTGCGCTGGGCGGGCATCAACCCCGGCTCGTACGTCACCGGGTGGCTGCGCTACTCCACGGTCAAGACCGAGGTCGACGCGGGACGCCCGGTCGAGACCCGCATCCAGTGGTCCAACGGCGGCGGTCACATGCACGTCCTCTACGGCTACGACGACGCCAACAGCTGGGTCTACTGGGGCGACCCCTGGCCCTCCAGCGACCGCTACAACTGGGCCTCGCACGCCTGGTACGTCGACAACAACACCTTCTCCTGGACCCACTCGCTCTACCGGATAGGGGCGTGAGAGCGATGACCCGTCACCTTCCCCGCCACCTGGCCAGGGCCGCGCTCGCCACGTCGGCCGCCACCCTGCTCGTGGGCCTCGTCACCCCGGCCGCCACCGCCGACTCCGGACCCCCCGCCCCCTCCGCGGCCTCGCGTGACGCCGCGCACAAGGCGGCGCAGGCGCCGAAGACCCTGGAGACGCTCTCCCGCTTCTTCTCCCGGGAGGGAGCGGTCGCCAGGGCCGCGGCCGACCCGCGGGTCGAGGGCAAGGCCGTACCCGTGTACTACCTCTCCCCGGAGTTCGTCGCGGGCAAGAAGGGCGCACCGGTCACCCGCCTGGAGTTCCTCGCCAGCAAGGCCGTCTCCTCGGACGGCCAGGAGGCCTCCCTGTGGACGGTCGAGCGAGGCGGGTCGTGGCAGGTCGTGAACATCGCCACAGGGGACGACGAGACCCGCTACGCGCGCGCGGGCGCGAAGAAGCTCCCCGGAGGCACCGTCTTCCACGAGCCGCAGATCAACGCCTGGTACGTGCAGGGCCACGCGCGCGTGCTGCCCCTCGACAAGGACGCGGTGCGAGCCGTGGGCGCCGACGGCACCTCGCTGGCCGCCTATCGCAAGCGCGTCCAGAAAGCGTACGGCGACAAGCTGCCGGGCTCCGCGTACGAGAAGTCGGGCAAGGCGGGCGGATACGACGACGCGAAGGCCGAGCAGGCCTCCGTCGCGGGCCCGGCCGAGAGCACGGCCGAAGGCCCCGTGACGGTCGCCTCCTCACTGGCCGGCGCGAGCGCCCTGGTCGCCCTCGGCCTCTCCGGGACGGCGCTCGTGCGGCGCCGCAAGGCGCGGCAGCAGGGCTGAGCGAGCCGGGGACGGCGGCCGGGACGCCGACCGCCGTCCCCTACCGGGGGTGCGGCCGCTGTTCCCCGCGGGGTACGGCGGCCGTCCCCTGCGCCGACCCGGACTGTCAGCGCACGCCAGTAGGCTGTCCGACATGGCCGACCCTTCCAGCTACCGCCCCAAGCCGGGACAGATCCCCGACGCCCCGGGGGTCTACAAATTCCGCGACGAGCACCGCCGGGTGATCTACGTCGGGAAGGCCAAGAGCCTGCGCCAGCGCCTGGCCAGCTACTTCCAGGACCTGGCGAACCTGCACCCCCGCACCCGCTCCATGGTGACGACCGCCGCCTCCGTCGAGTGGACGGTGGTGAACAACGAGGTCGAGGCGCTCCAGCTGGAGTACTCCTGGATCAAGGAGTTCGACCCCCGGTTCAACGTCAAGTACCGCGACGACAAGAGCTATCCGTACCTCGCGGTGACGATGAACGAGAAGTTCCCGCGCGTGCAGGTGATGCGCGGCCACAAGAAGAAGGGCGTGCGCTACTTCGGCCCCTACGGCCACGCCTGGGCGATCCGCGACACCGTCGACCTCCTCCTGCGCGCCTTCCCGGTGCGCACCTGCTCCGCGGGCGTGTTCAAGAACGCCACCCGCACCGGCCGCCCCTGCCTGCTCGGCTACATCGGCAAGTGCTCGGCGCCCTGCGTGGAGCGCGTCACCCCCGAGGACCACCGCGAACTCGCCGAGGACTTCTGCGACTTCATGGCCGGCCGCACCGGGACGTACATCCGCCGCCTGGAGCGGCAGATGGCGGACGCGGCCGAGGAGATGGAGTACGAGCGCGCGGCCCGCCTGCGCGACGACATCGACGCCCTCAAGAAGGCGATGGAGAAGAGCGCCGTCGTCCTCGCCGACGCCACCGACGCGGACCTCATCGCCCTCGCCGAGGACGAGCTGGAGGCCGCCGTCCAGATCTTCCACGTCCGGGGCGGCCGCGTGCGCGGCCAGCGAGGCTGGGTCACCGACAAGGTCGAGGCGGTCACCAGCGGCGACCTCGTCGAGCACGCGCTCCAGCAGCTCTACGGCGAGGAGACCGGCGACGCCGTGCCCAAGGAGGTGCTGGTCCCGGCCCTGCCCGATCCCCTGGAGCCGGTCCAGGAGTGGCTGACGGAGCGCCGCGGTGCCAACGTCTCGTTGCGCATCCCGCAGCGCGGCGACAAGAAGGCCCTCATGGAGACCGTCGCGCGCAACGCCCAGCAGTCCCTGGTCCTGCACAAGACCAAGCGCGCCTCCGACCTCACCACCCGCTCCCGCGCCCTGGAGGAGATCGCGGCCGCCCTGGAGCTGGACAGCGCGCCCCTGCGCATCGAGTGCTACGACATCTCGCACCTCCAGGGTGACGACGTCGTGGCGTCGATGGTCGTCTTCGAGGACGGCCTCGCCAGGAAGAGCGAGTACCGCCGGTTCCAGATCAAGGGCTTCGAGGGCCAGGACGACGTCCGCTCCATGCACGAGGTGATCACGCGCCGCTTCAAGCGCTACATCTCCGACAAGGAGCGGACGGGGGAGTGGTCCGAGGAGGGAGCCGACCCGGAGAGCGGCGAGGTTCCCGCCAGCGGCCTCACCGAGGAGGACGGCCGCCCCAAGCGGTTCGCGTACCCCCCGCAGCTCGTCGTCGTCGACGGCGGCCAGCCGCAGGTGGCGGCCGCCCAGCGGGCCCTCGACGAGCTGGGCATCGACGACATCGCGGTCTGCGGCCTGGCCAAGCGCCTGGAGGAGGTCTGGGTCCCCACCGAGGAGGACCCGGTCATCCTGCCGCGCACCAGCGAGGGGCTCTATCTCCTCCAGCGCGTACGTGACGAGGCGCACCGCTTCGCCATCACCTACCAGCGCGCCAAGCGGGCCAAGCGCTTCAAGGCGGGGCCGCTGGACGAGGTGCCGGGGCTCGGCGACGCCCGCAAGCGGACGCTGATCAAGCACTTCGGTTCGGTGAAGAGACTCCGATCCGCGACAATCGACCAGATCTGCGAGGTTCCGGGCATAGGCCGCAAGACGGCTGAGGCCATCGTGGCGGCCTTCGCCCGGGCGGCACCCGCCGCCCCCGCCGTGAACATGGCGACCGGAGAGATCATGGAAGACGAGGAGCCCACCTCGGCGGGCGCCTCGGGTAGTGCGGTCGAGATGCCCGCCCCGGCGGACATCTTTGGCGGCGAGGACGAGGAACCCGTGACCGCGGGTCCCTCCGGCAGCGCAGACGAGGAGCCCGTGACCGCGGGCGCCGCAGAGGAACGACGGGGGCAGCAGACATGAGCGAGCACGACGAAGGTGGAGAGCAAGTGAGTGCGGGCACGCCCATCGAGACGCCAGGGGTGCCGGAGGCGGCGATCCCCGAACTGGTGATCATCTCCGGCATGTCGGGCGCCGGACGCAGTACGGCCGCCAAGTGCCTGGAGGACCTCGGCTGGTTCGTGGTCGACAACCTGCCGCCCGCGCTGATCCCCACGATGGTGGAGCTCGGAGCCCGCTCGCAGGGCAACGTCGCCCGCATCGCGGTCGTCGTCGACGTCCGCGGCCGGCGCTTCTTCGACAACCTCCGCGAGTCCCTCGCCGAGCTGGAGTCGAAGAACGTCACGCGGCGCATCGTCTTCCTGGAGTCCTCCGACGAGGCCCTGGTGCGCCGCTTCGAGTCGGTCCGCCGCCCCCACCCGCTCCAGGGCGACGGCCGCATCGTCGACGGCATCGCCGCCGAGCGCGACCTGCTGCGCGAGCTGCGCGGCGACGCCGACCTCGTCATCGACACCTCCAGCCTCAACGTGCACGAGCTGCGCGCCAAGATGGACGCCTCGTTCGCGGGCGAGGAGGAGCCCGAGCTGCGGGCCACCGTCATGTCCTTCGGCTTCAAGTACGGGCTCCCGGTCGACGCCGACCTCGTCGTCGACATGCGCTTCCTGCCGAACCCCCACTGGGTCCCCGAGCTGCGCCAGTACACCGGCCTGAACGAGGAGGTGGCGGCGTACGTCTTCAACCAGCCCGGCGCCAAGGAGTTCCTCGACCGGTACGCCGAGCTGCTCCAGCTCATCGCCGCGGGCTACCGCCGCGAGGGCAAGCGTTACGTGACGATCGCGGTCGGCTGCACGGGCGGCAAGCACCGCTCGGTGGCCATGTCGGAGAAGCTCGCGGCACGCCTGGCCTCCGAGGGCGTGGAGACCGTCATGGTCCACCGGGACATGGGGCGCGAGTGAAGCCGACCCGCCGGACCGTCCGCCTGACCCGTCTGGGCCGCAAGCGGGGCACCCAGCCGAAGGTGGTCGCGCTCGGCGGGGGCATGGGGCTGTCCGCCTCGCTCGCCGCGCTGCGCCGCATCACCGGGGCCGGTGACCTCACCGCCGTCGTCACGGTCGCCGACGACGGCGGCTCCAGCGGCCGCCTCCGTGACGAGCTGGGCGTGCTGCCGCCCGGTGACCTGCGCAAGGCGCTCGCCGCGCTCTGCGGCGACGACGACTGGGGCCAGACCTGGGCCCGCGTCATCCAGCACCGCTTCCAGTCCCGCGGCGACCTGCACGAGCACGCGGTCGGCAATCTCCTGATCGTCGCCCTGTGGGAGCAGCTCGGCGACCACGTCCAGGCCCTGGACCTGGTCGGCCGCCTGCTCGGCGCCCAGGGCCGGGTGCTGCCCATGTCGGCCGTCCCCCTGGAGCTCCAGGCCCTGGTCAAGGGCCACGACCCGGCCCGCCCCGACGACGTGGACACCGTCCGCGGCCAGGCCACGGTGGCCCTCACCCCGGGCGAGGTCCAGTCCGTGCACGTCGTCCCGCACGACCCGCCGGCCGTCCCCGAGGCGGTCGCCGCCGTGCTCGACGCGGACTGGGTCGTGCTCGGCCCGGGCTCCTGGTTCTCCTCGGTGATCCCGCACCTTTTGGTCCCCGAACTGCTCGACGCGCTCACCGAGACGAAGGCCCGCAAGGTCCTCCCGCTCAACCTCGCGCCGCAACCGGGAGAAACCGATGGCTTCTCTCCGCAGCGTCATTTGGAGGTTTTGGCCCGACACGCCCCTAAACTCGCCCTGGACGTGGTGCTGGCCGACGAGGCCGCCGTGCCCGACCGAGAGTCGCTGACCGATGCCGCGAAGCGGCTCGGTGCGACGGTCGAGCTGGCGCCGGTGGCCCGGCCCGACGGGACTCCGAGGCACGATCCGGAGCTCCTGGCAGCCGCGTACGACCGTATTTTTCGGATGCATGGAAGGATCGGCCCATGGCGATGACGGCAGCGGTGAAGGACGAGATCTCCCGGCTTCCCGTCACCCGGACCTGCTGCAGGAAGGCAGAGGTCTCGGCGATCCTGCGGTTCGCGGGCGGCCTTCACCTGGTGAGCGGCCGCATCGTGATCGAGGCGGAGCTGGACACCGCGATGGCGGCACGACGCCTGAAGCGGGACATCCTGGAGATCTTCGGGCACAGCTCGGAGCTGATCGTGATGGCCCCCGGCGGCCTGCGGCGCGGTTCGCGTTACGTCGTTCGGGTGGTCGCGGGCGGCGATCAGCTGGCCCGGCAGACGGGCCTCGTGGACGGCCGCGGCCGCCCCATCCGGGGCCTGCCGCCGCAGGTGGTCTCGGGGGCCACCTGCGACGCGGAGGCGGCCTGGCGCGGGGCGTTCCTCGCGCACGGCTCGCTCACCGAGCCCGGCCGCTCATCCTCCCTGGAGGTGACCTGCCCCGGCCCGGAGGCCGCGCTCGCGCTCGTCGGCGCCGCGCGCCGACTCCAGATCGCGGGCAAGGCGCGCGAGGTGCGGGGCGTGGACCGGGTCGTCGTACGCGACGGGGACGCGATCGGCGCGCTGCTCACCCGTCTCGGGGCGCACGAGTCGGTGCTCGCCTGGGAGGAGCGGCGGATGCGGCGCGAGGTGCGTGCCACCGCCAACCGCCTGGCCAACTTCGACGACGCGAACCTGCGCCGCTCGGCGCGCGCGGCCGTCGCCGCCGGTGCCCGCGTGCAGCGCGCCCTGGAGATCCTCGGCGACGAGGTGCCCGAGCACCTGGCGGCCGCGGGACGGCTGCGCATGGAGCACAAGCAGGCCTCCCTGGAGGAGCTGGGCGCCCTCGCCGACCCGCCGCTGACCAAGGACGCCGTCGCGGGCCGCATCCGCCGGCTGCTCGCCATGGCCGACAAGCGGGCCCAGGACCTGGGCATCCCCGGCACGGAGTCCAATCTGACCGAGGAGCTCGCGGACAACATGGCGGTCTGACCCCAGGCCTTTACCGCACCCCAGGCCTTTACCGCACCGCAGGCCACGTGAGCCGTCGGCGCCCCACACGGCACCGGCGGCTTTCGCGTGCCCGCCCCCGCGTTCCGCGTGCCCGCCCCCCGGCATCCTCACCCGCTGTATTGACATGATCATGCACTGTCACGAGCCTTGCATCCGGCACATCTGTGCCGGACAACCGCAAGGGGGGCACATGAGACGAAGAGCGAGCGCGAGGTCGATCCTCGCCGCGAGCGCACTGCTCATCGGCGGTCTCGCCGCCGCGCCGCACGCCCAGGCGAGCGGACCCGCGAAATCCCCGGCCGCCGACGACCCGGCGGCCGTGAAGGTCTACCAGGCCGACGTCACCAAGAAGCAGATACCGATCCTGATCAAGGCGGGCCAGGACGCCCACGAACTCGCCGGACAGGCCCCCGAGCGCGGCACCGGCCGCGTCGAGCTGTATCTGACCGAGGGCCAGGCCGAGGCGATCGAGCGCCAGGGCATCGAACTCAGCGAGCACAAGGTGTCCCCGGCCGCGGAGAAGAGGCTCAAGGCCGCGGGCGACGGCGTCTACCGCCCGTACAGCGGAAAGGGCGGCCTCAAGGAGGAGATCGTCAGGACCGGGCAGGCCCACCCCGGCCTCACCAAGGTCGTCTCCATCGGCAAGAGCCTTCAGGGCAAGGACATCCTCGCCCTGAAACTCTCCAAGAACGCCAAGAAGTCCAAGGACGGCTCCAAGCCGTCCACGCTCTACCTGTCCAACCAGCACGCACGCGAGTGGATCACCCCCGAGATGACCCGCCGCCTGATGCACCACTACCTCGACAACTACGGCAAGGACAAGCGCATCACCAAGCTGGTGGACTCCACCGAGCTGTGGTTCGTGCTCTCCGCCAACCCCGACGGCTACGACTTCACGCACGCCGCCGACGGGGAGCGCCAGTGGCGCAAGAACCTCCGCGACATCGACGGCGACGGCCGGATCGCCCCCGGCGACGGCGTCGACCTCAACCGCAACTTCGCCTACAAGTGGGGCTACGACAACGAGGGTTCGTCCCCCCACCCCTCCTCGGAGACCTACCGCGGCACGGGACCCATGTCCGAGCCCGAGACCAAGGCGCTCGACCGCTTCCAGAAGCGGATCGGCTTCGAGTACGGCATCAACTACCACTCCGCGGCCGAACTGATCCTCTACGGAGTGGGCTGGCAGGTCGCCACGCCCACCCCGGACGACGTGCTCTACAAGGCACTCGCGGGCACCCCCGAGAAGCCCGCGATACCCGACTACCACCCGCAGGTCGCCTCCGAGCTGTACACCACCAACGGCGAGGCCGACGGTCACGCGGGCAACATCAACGGCATCCCGATGTTCACCCCCGAGATGTCCACCTGCCAGACCGCCTCGAACGTAGACCCGGGCGACGCCTGGAGGCCCGAGGACTGCGCGTCCATCTTCACCTTCCCCGACGACGAGAAGCTGATCCAGCAGGAGTTCGCGAAGAACGTCCCCTTCGCGCTCGCCGTCGCCGAGACGGCACTCCACCCGGACCAGCCGGTCTCCGTCAGCGGCATCGAGGCTCCGGACTTCACCCCGGACACCTTCTCCACCTCGTACGCACGCGGCGGCGACCAGGAAGTCGCCGTCACCGCCCGCAAGTCCGTGCGCGGCAAGGAGCTGAACTACCGGATCAACGGCGGCCGCACGCACGACGAGAAACTCAAGGCCTGGAAGGGCGGCGAGACCTACGGCGGTGAGGACAACCTCCACTTCGACCAGTACCGCGCCGAGGTCGAGGGCGCCCGCGCGGGCGACAAGGTGGAGGTGTGGTTCACCGGCCGCACCAAGAAGGGACGTACCCAGAGCGAGCACTTCACGTACACCGTCGCCGAGCGCCCGAAGGGGAGCGCGCTCGTCGTCGCCGAGGAAGGCGCCCCGGCCGCCCAGACCAAGAAGTACATCGACGCCCTGAAGGCCAACGGACGCTCCGCCGCCGTCTGGGACGTCGCCGAGCGAGGTGCTCCGCACCCGCTGGGCGTCCTGTCGCACTTCTCCGTAGTCGTGCACCCCACCGGCGACCCCGTCCCCGGCGCACCCACCCAACTCGCCCTGCGCGCCTACCTCAACGAGGGCGGCAATCTCATCGAGTCCGGCGAGCGCACCGGCGGGGACGTCGACCTGGGCGAGGCCCTGACCGACGACTTCGCGCAGTACTACCTCGGCGCCTACGAACGTCTGCCCGCCCCCGGCGTCAAGAGCTTCAAGGGCAGCGGCGCGCTCGGCCGGGTGAACACCCCGCTCGCCGACGCCGGCGCCAACCCGCTGGACAAGGCCGGCCGCTTCACCGTCACCTCCGACAACCTGCCCGCCAGGCAATTCCCGCAGTTCAAGAGCGCCGCCGCGGGCTCCTACCCCGGCCTCACCAACCCGTACGCGCCCTACGAGGGCCAGGGCATGGCCTCGGCCACCCACGCCGACCGGGACTACAAGCGGCTCACCCGCACCCTCGACCTGACCGGCGTCCCGGCCGCCGACAAGCCCGAGCTGAGGCTGGCCCTCAACTGGAGCCTGGAGCCCGGATACGACCACGGGCTGCTCGAAGCCCGCACCCCGGGCGCCGACGACTGGACGACGCTGCCCGACAGGAACGGCAACTCCCGGGCCACCGTGCCCGCCGAGTGCGCCGCCGGGTTCCTCCTCAACGGCCACCCCTTCCTGCGCCACTACCTGACGCTCGGGGCGGGCGGCTGCACGGCCACCGGCAGCAGCGGCTCCTGGAACAGCTTCACGGGTTCCTCCGGCGGCTGGAAGCCCGTCGCCTTCGACCTGAGCGCCTACGCGGGCAAGAAGGTCGAGGTCTCCCTCGCCTCCGTCACCGACCCCTCCAGCGGGGGGCGCGGCCTCTTCGCCGACAAGGCGCAGCTGGTCATCGGCGGCGATGTCAAGGAGACCGAGGGATTCGAGACCTCGCTCGGCTCCTGGAAGGTCTCCCCGCCCCCGGCCGGGAGCCCCAATATCACAGGCGACTGGAGCAGCTCCGGGGAGCTGTACAAGCCCTACGCGGCGGTTACAGCGCGTGACAGCGTGCTCCTCGGCTTCGGCCTGGAGCACGTGCCCGGAAGTGCGGAAAGAACCGCTCTTATGGGCGCCTCCCTGGCACATTTGCGCAGCTGACACGGCGTAATCGGGTCCAAGGTCCCGGTGGCCCGTACCCCTACTGAGGGGTACGGGCCTTTGTGCGGCTTCCAGCCCCACTCAATGTCACCTCGGGGCCTTCGGAGAGGTAGGGTCGGAGGCGGTCGGGGACATCCCATACAACTCGCCGGCGTCTAAAACCGGCGTACCAACGAGGAGATCGGTTTCGTGACGATCCGCGTAGGCATCAACGGCTTTGGCCGCATCGGTCGCAACTACTTCCGCGCGCTGCTCGAGCAGGGTGCGGACATCGAGATCGTGGCTGTCAACGACCTGGGTGACACCGCGACCACCGCGCACCTTCTGAAGTACGACACCATCCTGGGCCGCCTCAAGGCCGAGGTGTCGCACACCGAGGACACCATCACCGTCGACGGCCGCACCATCAAGGTGCTGTCCGAGCGCAACCCCGCGGACATCCCGTGGGGCGACCTCGGCGTCGACATCGTGATCGAGTCCACGGGCATCTTCACGAAGAAGGCCGACGCCGAGAAGCACATCACCGGCGGTGCCAAGAAGGTCCTCATCTCGGCTCCGGCCAAGGACGAGGACATCACCATCGTGATGGGCGTCAACCAGGACAAGTACGACGCGGCCAACCACCACGTCATCTCCAACGCCTCCTGCACCACCAACTGCGTGGCGCCGATGGCCAAGGTCCTCGACGAGAACTTCGGCATCGTCAAGGGCCTGATGACGACGGTCCACGCGTACACCAACGACCAGCGCATCCTGGACTTCCCGCACTCGGACCTGCGCCGCGCCCGCGCCGCCGCGGAGAACATCATCCCGACGACCACCGGCGCCGCCAAGGCCACCGCCCTGGTCCTGCCGCAGCTCAAGGGCAAGCTGGACGGCATCGCCATGCGCGTCCCGGTCCCGACGGGCTCCGCCACCGACCTGGTGGTCGAGGTCTCCCGCGAGGTCACCAAGGACGAGGTCAACGCCGCGTTCAAGAAGGCCGCCGACGACGGCGACCTGAAGGGCTACCTCTTCTACACCGAGGACCCGATCGTGTCCTCGGACATCGTCAGCGACCCGGCCTCCTGCACCTTCGACTCGTCCATGACCATGGTCCAGGACGGCAAGTCGGTGAAGATCCTCGGCTGGTACGACAACGAGTGGGGCTACTCCAACCGTCTGGTCGACCTCACGGTCTTCGTCGGCGGTCAGCTCTAATATCCAGAGCAGGCATCTCGATGTGAGCACAGGGTCTGTCCCGCGCACCGCCGCGCCGGACGGGCCCTGTTGCATGTCATTGCATGTCAGCCCTCCCAAGGAGTCCAGTAGTGAAGACGATCGACGCACTTCTCGCCGAAGGGGTCAACGGCAAGCGGGTGTTCGTCCGCGCCGACCTCAACGTGCCGCTCGCCGACGGCACCATCACCGACGACGGCCGCATCCGCGCCGTCCTGCCGACCGTCAAGGCCCTCGCCGACGCGGGTGCCAAGGTCGTCGTGGCCTCCCACCTGGGCCGCCCCAAGGGCGCCCCGGACCCGGCCTTCTCACTGCTGCCCGCCGCCGAGCGGCTCGGTGAACTCCTGGGCGCGCCCGTCGCGTTCGCGCAGGACACCGTCGGTCCCGCCGCGCACGAGGCGGTGGACGGCCTGGAGCCCGGCCAGGTCGCCGTCATCGAGAACCTCCGCTTCAACGCGGGCGAGACCAGCAAGGACGACGCCGATCGCGGCGAGTTCGCCGAGAAGCTCGCCGCCCTCGCGGACGTCTACGTGGGCGACGGCTTCGGCGCCGTGCACCGCAAGCACGCCTCGGTCTTCGACCTGCCGGCCAAGCTGCCGCACTACGCCGGCTACCTCATCGCCACCGAGGTCGGCGTCCTGAAGAAGCTCACCGACGACGTGAAGCGGCCGTACGCGGTGGTCCTCGGCGGCGCCAAGGTCTCCGACAAGCTCGGCGTGATCGACCACCTCCTGGAGAAGGCCGACCGCATCCTCATCGGCGGCGGCATGGCCTACACCTTCCTCAAGGCCCAGGGCCACGAGGTCGGCATCTCACTCCTCCAGGAGGACCAGATCCCGGCGGTCAAGGAGTACATGAAGCGGGCCGAGGCGAAGGGCGTCGAGTTCGTCCTCCCCGTCGACGTGCTGGTCTCCCCGGACTTCCCGGACCTGAAGACCAAGGCCCCGGCCAACCCGACCACGGTCGCGGCGGACGCCATCCCCGCCGACCAGGAGGGTCTCGACATCGGTCCCGAGACCCGTAAGCTCTACGCCTCGAAGCTCGCCGACGCGGCCACCATCTTCTGGAACGGCCCGATGGGCGTCTTCGAGCACCCCGACTACGCCGAGGGCACCAAGGCGGTCGCCCAGGCGCTTCTCGACACCTCGGCCTTCACGGTCGTCGGCGGTGGCGACAGCGCCGCGGCCGTGCGGACCCTGGGCTTCGACGAGAACGCATTCGGCCACATTTCCACCGGTGGTGGCGCCTCCCTCGAATACCTCGAGGGCAAGACGCTCCCCGGCCTCGCGGCACTGGAGAACTGACACCTGATGACTACGCGCACCCCGCTGATGGCGGGCAACTGGAAGATGAACCTCAACCACCTCGAGGCCATCGCCCACGTCCAGAAGCTGGCCTTCGCCCTGGCCGACAAGGACTACGAGGCCTGCGAGGTCGCCGTCCTGCCGCCCTTCACCGACCTGCGCTCCGTGCAGACCCTGGTCGACGGCGACAAGCTCAAGATCAAGTACGGCGCCCAGGACATCTCGGCGCAGGACTCCGGTGCCTACACCGGCGAGATCTCGGGCCCGATGCTGGCCAAGCTGAAGTGCTCCTACGTCGCCGTGGGCCACTCCGAGCGCCGCCAGTACCACAACGAGACCGACCAGATCTGCAACGCCAAGGTGAAGGCCGCCTACAAGCACGGCCTGACCCCGATCCTCTGCGTCGGCGAGGGCCTGGAGATCCGCAAGGCGGGCCAGCAGGTCCAGTACACGCTGAACCAGGTCGACGGCGGCCTCAAGGACATCCCGGCCGAGCAGGCCGAGTCCATCGTGATCGCCTACGAGCCGGTCTGGGCGATCGGCACCGGCGAGGTCGCGACCCCCGAGGACGCGCAGGAGGTCTGCGGCGCGATCCGCGGCCGCCTCGCCGAGCTGTACTCGCAGGAGCTGGCCGACAAGGTGCGCATCCAGTACGGCGGCTCGGTGAAGTCCGGGAACGTCGCCGCGATCATGGCCCAGCCCGACGTCGACGGCGCCCTCGTGGGCGGCGCCGCGCTCGACTCGGACGAGTTCGTCAAGATCGTCCGCTTCCGCGACCAGTGAGTATGCGGTAGCGGCGATACGTCGTACCCTGACGGGGGCCGAAGCCTGCCTTCGGCCCCCGTCGTCGATTCAGATCCGAGGAAGTTGGTCCAGCCGTGGTTATGGGGTTCTCGATCGCCCTGATCGTCTTCAGCGCTCTGATGATGCTTCTGGTGCTGATGCACAAGGGCAAGGGCGGCGGTCTCTCCGACATGTTCGGCGGCGGCATGCAGTCGTCCGTCGGCGGCTCCTCCGTCGCGGAGCGCAACCTCGACCGCATCACGGTCGTGGTCGGTCTGCTGTGGTTCGCGTGCATTGTCGCGCTGGGCCTGCTGATGAAGGCGAACAACTAGCGCCAGGCACTGGTCGCTTGTCCGGTGCGAGCCCGCTTGCGCGGCTTATCATGGGGCTTGCGTCCGGGGGAGGGGTGTAACTCCCGACACTGGACGCGCGTTGGGCCTTACGTAAACTGAGGCGCCCGCAGCAGCACCATCACGCAGGGAGTTACGACCGTGGCAAGTGGCAACGCGATCCGAGGAAGTCGGGTCGGGGCGGGGCCGATGGGCGAGGCCGAGCGCGGTGAGTCCGCCCCGCGACTGCGCATCTCCTTCTGGTGCTCCAACGGGCACGAGACACAGCCGAGCTTCGCCAGCGACGCGCAGGTCCCCGACACGTGGGACTGCCCCCGCTGCGGCTTCCCAGCAGGTCAGGACCGGGACAACCCGCCGGACCCGCCGCGCACCGAGCCGTACAAGACGCACCTGGCGTATGTGCGTGAGCGGCGCAGCGACGCGGACGGCGAGGCGATTCTCGCGGAGGCGCTCGCCAAACTGCGGGGCGAGATCTAGGACTTGGAAACCGGCCGGGCACCGAGAAGGTGTCCGGCCGGTTTCTTATCTCGGTACGGGTACGGACAGACAGCTTCAGATATCTCATACCGCCCTCTGATCCATTAGGTTGGGCTGCACCATCAAGTGGGGCAGCGGGACAAGGTACGTACGCGGGTACGAGAGAAGGCTGAAGTCCGAGATGAACGCAGAAAGCCGCGCCAGGCTCAATCAGACACCCGAGTGGACGGCGCTCGCCGCCCACCGCGAGCAGCTCGGGGAGGTGCGGCTGTGCGACCTGTTCGCCGCGGACCCGGCGCGCGGCACGGCGTACACCCTCCAGGTCGGTGACCTGCACATCGACTACTCCAAGCACCTCGTCACCGCGGAGACGCTGACGCTGCTGCGCGACCTCGCCGCCGCCACCGACGTCTTCGGCCTGCGGGACGCCATGTTCCGCGGTGAGAAGATCAACACCACCGAGGACCGCGCCGTCCTGCACACCGCGCTGCGCGCCCCGCGTGACGCCGTCATCATGGTCGACGGCGAGAACGTGGTACCGGCGGTGCACGCCGTCCTCGACAAGATGAGCGCCTTCTCGGAGAGGATCCGCTCCGGCGAGTGGACCGGACACACCGGCAAGCGCATCAAGAACATCGTCAACATCGGCATCGGCGGCTCCGACCTCGGCCCCGCCATGGCGTACGAGGCGCTGCGCTCCTTCACCGACCGCGACCTCACCGTCCGCTTCGTGTCGAACGTGGACGGCGCCGACCTGCACGAGGCCGTGCGGGACCTGGACGCCGCCGAGACGCTGTTCATCATCGCCTCGAAGACGTTCACCACCATCGAGACGATCACCAACGCCACCTCCGCGCGCGACTGGCTGCTCACCGAGCTGAAGGCGGGTCAGGACGCCGTCGCCCAGCACTTCGTGGCCCTGTCGACGAATGCCGAGAAGGTGTCGGAGTTCGGCATCGACACGGCGAACATGTTCGAGTTCTGGGACTGGGTCGGCGGCCGCTACTCCTACGACTCCGCCATCGGCCTCTCCCTGATGATCGCCATCGGGCCCGACCGCTTCCGCGAGATGCTCGACGGCTTCCACCTCGTCGACAAGCACTTCCGCGCCGCGCCTCCCGAGTCCAACGTCCCGCTGCTGATGGGCCTGTTGGGCGTCTGGTACGGCAACTTCCACGACGCGCAGTCGCACGCCGTGCTGCCGTACTCGCACTACCTCTCCAAGTTCACGGCCTACCTCCAGCAGCTGGACATGGAGTCCAACGGCAAGTACGTCGACCGGGACGGCCGGGAGGTCGACTGGCAGACCGGCCCGGTCGTCTGGGGCACGCCCGGCACCAACGGTCAGCACGCCTACTACCAACTCATTCACCAGGGCACGAAGTTGATCCCGGCGGACTTCATCGGCTTCGCCGAGCCGGTCGCCGATCTGGCCCCCGGCCTGGTCGCCCAGCACGACCTGCTGATGGCCAACTTCTTCGCGCAGACCCAGGCGCTGGCGTTCGGCAAGACGCCCGACGAGGTGCGCGCCGAGGGGGTGGCGGAGGAGCTGGTCCCGCACAAGACGTTCAAGGGCAACCACCCCACGACGACGATCCTCGCCAAGGAACTGACCCCCTCGGTCCTCGGTCAGCTCATCGCGCTCTACGAACACAAGGTGTTCGTCCAGGGTGCCGTGTGGAACATCGACTCCTTCGACCAGTGGGGCGTCGAACTCGGCAAGGTCCTCGCCAAGCGCGTCGAGCCCGCGCTGACCGAGGGCGCCGAGGTGCCCGACCTGGACGGTTCGACCACGGCACTGGTCGCCAAGTACCGCGACCTGCGCGGCCGTTGAGCGACACGCGCTGTTAATCGGATGCGAGTGCCCCGCCCGGCGGGTGACACTGCTTCGGCTCTGTCACCCGTCGGGAGGACCGCCATGGACCAGCTGCTCGCCGCGCTCGCCGACCCCGAGAGACTGCGACTGTACGCGCGCATCGTCCTCGACGACCTGCCGCCGCGCGAGGCCGACTCGCCCGCCGCCCGCAAGCACCTGGGACGGCTCCTGGCCGGCGGGCTCGTGGAGCGGCTGCCCGACGGGTCGCTCCGGGCCGACCCGGCGGTCTTCCGGCGGGGGCCCGGCCCGGTGGACACCCATCCGACCGTGCCGCGCCGCCTCACCGGCTTCTTCGCGCACGGCCGCCTCACGGCCATTCCCGTACGCCCCGTCGTGCGCCACGAACTCCTCGTCCATCTGACGGACACCCTCTTCGACGCCGACCGGGCCTACAGCGAGCGCGAGGTCAACGACGCGTTCCGCACCGTGCACGACGACACCGCGGCGCTGCGCAGGCACTGCGTCACCGACGGCCTCTTGGAGCGCGCGTCGGACGGCAGCAGCTACCGCCGCGTCCACGCCCGCGCGTAGGGGCCCCGCGCCGGACGGTGCGGGGCCCCTGTCGCGTACGGCCTGGTTTCTAGGCGACCGCGGGCCGGTACAGGTCCGCGGGGAGCTGCGAGGCCGCCGCCTCGTCGAGCAGCCACAGCGTGCGCGAGCGGCCGTAGGCGCCGGCCGCGGGGGCCTGCACCTCGCCCGCCCCGGACAGGGCGATGGCCGCGGCCCCCGCCTTGTCCTCGCCCGCCGCGAGCAGCCACACCTCGCGTGCCGCCCGGATCGCCGGGAGCGTGAGCGTGACGCGGGTCGGCGGGGGCTTCGGCGCGCCGTGCACACCGACCACCGTGCGCTCCGTCTCGCGCACCGCGGGCAGCTCGGGGAAGAGCGAGGCGACGTGCGTGTCCGGGCCGACACCGAGCATCAGCACGTCGAACGTCGGCACCGGGCCGTGGTCGTCCGGGCTCGCCGCCGCGGCGAGTTCGGCGGCGTAGGCCTCAGCCGCGGCGTCCACCTCGTAGGGGCCGTCGGAGGGGGGCATCGGGTGCACCCGGGCCGGGTTGAGCGGTACCGCGTCGAGCAGCGCCGCACGAGCCTGGGTGTAGTTGCGCTCCGGGTCGCCGTCCGGCAGGAAGCGCTCGTCCCCCCACCACAGGTCGAGGCGCGACCAGTCGATCGCGTCCTTCGCCGCGGACGAACTCAGCGCTGCCAGAAGGCCGTTGCCGTTGCGGCCGCCGGTGAGGACCACCGACGCGTAGCCGCGGGCGGCCTGCGCGTCGACGATCTTCGTGATCAGGCGGGCCGCCGCGGCCTGCGCCATCAGCTCCTTGTCGCGGTGGACGACGAGCTGCGGAGTCGCGCTCATTTCGCTGCCGCCTTCTTGGCCGGGGCCTTCTTCGCCGGCGCCTTCTTCGGCTCAGCCGCCTTTTTCGGCTCAGCCGCCTCCTTCGACTCGGTCGCCGCCTCCGCGGGCTCGGGCGCGTCCTTCGCGTCCTCGGCGGCCGGGCTTCCGGCGGCCTTCATCGGCTCCGACGAGGGCTCGCCAAGCCGCTCCACGCCGTACTTCAGCGCGGACGCGTAGGTGTCGTCCGGGTCGAGGCGGCGCAGCTCCTCCGCGATCAGCTCGGCCGTCTCGCGGCGCTTGAGGGCCACCGCGCGGTCGGGCTGCCCCTGGATGGAGAGCGTGGCCAGCGAGCCGTCGGCGCGGTCGAGCACGATGGGACCGCAGTCGGTCTCCATGCGTACGCCGGTCAGGCCGGGGCCCGCCGACAGCGAGCGCTTCACCGGGACGTCGAGCCGGTCCGCGAGCCACATGCCGAGCAGTTCGCAGCTGGGGTTGAACTCCTCGCCCTCCACCTGCACCGACGTGACCTTGCACGTGACCTGGTCCAGGGCCGCGGCGAGCATGGAGCGCCACGGGGTGATGCGGGTCCAGGACAGGTCCGTGTCGCCGGGGTGGTAGGCCTCGGCGCGGGCGGTCAGCTCGTGGATCGGCTGCTCGGCCGCGTAGGTGTCCGTGACGCGGCGCTGGGCCAGCGCGCCGAGCGGGTCGTTGGACGGGTCCAGCGGGGCGTTCACCGGCCACCAGACGACCACGGGGGCGTCGGGGAGCAGCAGCGGCAGGACGACCGACTGGGCGTGGTTGATGACCTCGCCGTACAGCCGCAGGACCACCGTCTCGCCGGTGCCCGCCTCGACGCCCACCCGTACCTCGGCGTCCAGGCGCGAGGTCGTGCGGTCACGGGGCGAGCGGGCGGCGCGCTTGATGACCACGAGGGTGCGCGAGGGGTGCTCGCGCGACGCGTCGTTGGCCGCCTTCAGGGAGTCGTAGGCGTTCTCCTCGTCGGTGACGATGACGAGGGTGAGGACCATGCCGACGGCCGGGGTGCCGATCGCGCGGCGGCCCTGCACCAGCGCCTTGTTGATCTTGCTGGACGTGGTGTCCGTAAGGTCGATCTTCATGGCCGACGCCAGCTCCGTCCGTCTCGTGCGAGCATCTCGTCCGCCTCGGTCGGGCCCCAGGTGCCGGCCGGGTACTGCGCGGGCTTGCCGTGCTTGTCCCAGTACTCCTCGATCGGGTCGAGGATGTTCCAGGACAGCTCGACCTCCTCCGTGCGCGGGAAGAGGTTGGCGTCGCCGAGCAGGACGTCGAGGATCAGACGCTCGTACGCCTCCGGGCTGGACTCGGTGAAGGACTCGCCGTACGCGAAGTCCATCGAGACGTCCCGGATCTCCATGGAGGTGCCGGGCACCTTGGAGCCGAACCGGACCGTGATGCCCTCGTCGGGCTGGACGCGGATGACGATCGCGTTCTGCCCCAGCTCCTCGGTGGCGGTGTGGTCGAAGGGCGAGTGGGGGGCGCGCTGGAAGACCACCGCGATCTCCGTCACCCGTCGGCCGAGACGCTTGCCGGTGCGCAGGTAGAAGGGGACGCCCGCCCAGCGGCGGTTGTCCACCCCCAGCTTGATGGCGGCGTAGGTGTCGGTCTTCGACTTGGGGTCGATGCCCTCTTCCTGGAGGTAGCCGACGGCCTTCTCGCCGCCCTGCCACCCCGCGGAGTACTGGCCGCGGACCGTGCTCCTGCCGAGGTCCTTCGGCAGCCGGACGGCGCCCAGCACCTTCGCCTTCTCGGCGACCAGCGCGTCCGCGTCGAAGGAGGCGGGCTCCTCCATGGCGGTGAGGGCCATCAGCTGGAGCAGGTGGTTCTGGATGACGTCGCGGGCGGCGCCGATGCCGTCGTAGTAGCCGGCGCGGCCGCCGATGCCGATGTCCTCGGCCATCGTGATCTGCACGTGGTCGACGTACGACCGGTTCCAGATCGGCTCGAACATCTGGTTGGCGAAGCGGAGCGCCAGGATGTTCTGGACGGTCTCCTTGCCGAGGTAGTGGTCGATCCGGAACACCTGGTCCGGGGCGAACACCTCGTGCACGATCGCGTTCAGTTCCTGGGCGGAGGCCAGGTTGTGCCCGAACGGCTTCTCGATGACCGCGCGGCGCCAGGAGCCCTCGGGGGCGTCCGCCAGCTCGTGCTTCTTGAGCTGCTGGACGACCTGCGGGAAGAACTTGGGGGGCACCGAGAGGTAGAAGGCGAAGTTGCCGCCCGTGCCCTGCGCCTTGTCCAGCTCCTGGATGGTGGCCTTGAGCTGCTCGAACGCGGCGTCGTCGTCGAAGTTGCCCTGGACGAAGCGCATCCCCTGGATGAGCTGCTGCCAGACCTCCTCGCGGAACGGCGTGCGCGAGTGCTGCTTGACCGCGTCATGCACGACCTGGGCGAAGTCCTCGTCCTCCCAGTCGCGACGGGCGAAACCAATAAGGGAAAAGCCCGGCGGCAACAGACCTCGGTTCGCGAGGTCGTACACGGCGGGCATCAGCTTTTTACGGGACAAATCGCCCGTGACGCCAAAAATGACCAGGCCCGACGGCCCCGCGATACGCGGGAGCCGTCGGTCTGCGGCGTCACGCAGCGGATTGCTGCTTGACAAAGTGGTCAGCCCTTCGAAGGAGCGAGGCGCTTCAGCTCGGCCTCGGTCGACTTGAGCAGGTCGTTCCAGGAGGCCTCGAACTTCTCGACGCCCTCGTCTTCCAGGAGCTGCACGACCTCGTCGTACGAGATGCCGAGCTTCTCCACCGCGGCGATCTCGGCACGGGCCTCGTCGTAGGTGCCCGCGATGGTGTTGCCGGTGATCGAACCGTGGTCGCCGGCGGCTTCCAGGGTCGCTTCCGGCATCGTGTTCACCGTGTTGGGCGCGACCAGCTCGTCTACGTACAGGGTGTCCTTGTACGCCGGGTCCTTGACACCGGTCGAGGCCCACAGCGGGCGCTGCTTGTTGGCCTGCGCCTTGTCCAGGGCCGCCCAGCGGTCGGACGAGAAGACCTCCTCGTACGCCTCGTACGCCAGACGGGCGTTGGCGAGCGCGGCCTTGCCCTTGAGGGACTTGGCCTCGTCCGTGCCGATGCCGTCCAGGCGCTTGTCGATCTCGGTGTCCACGCGGGACACGAAGAAGGACGCCACCGAGTGGATCTTGGAGAGGTCCAGGCCGCGCTCCTTGGCCTTCTCCAGACCCGCCACGTACGCGTCCATGACCAGGCGGTAGCGCTCCAGCGAGAAGATCAGCGTCACGTTGACGCTGATGCCGAGGCCGATGACCTCGGTGATCGCCGGGAGGCCCGCCTCGGTGGCCGGGATCTTGATGAGCGTGTTCGGGCGGTCGACCAGCCACGCGAGCTGCTTGGCCTCGGCGACCGTGGCCTTGGTGTTGTGCGCCAGGCGCGGGTCGACCTCGATCGACACGCGGCCGTCCTGGCCGCCGGTCGCGTCGAAGACCGGGCGCAGGATGTCGGCGGCGTCACGGACGTCCGCCGTCGTGATCATGCGGATGGCCTCTTCGACCGTGACCTCGCGGGCGGCGAGGTCGGAGAGCTGCTGGTCGTAACCGTCGCCCTGCGAGATGGCCTTCTGGAAGATCGACGGGTTGGTCGTGACGCCCACGACGTGCTGCTGGTCGATCAGTTCGGCGAGGTTGCCGGACGTGATCCGCTTGCGCGACAGGTCGTCCAGCCAGATCGCGACGCCTTCTTCGGAGAGGCGCTTGAGTGCGTCTGTCATGGAATTACATCTCCTACTTGGTCGTGTACGAGCGTCAGCGCTGGGCTGCGGCGATCGATTCCCGGGCGGCCTGGGCGACCGCGTCGGCGGTGAACCCGAACTCGCGGAACAGCACCTTGGCGTCCGCCGAGGCACCGAAGTGCTCCAGCGAGACGATGCGTCCGGCGTCGCCCACGAAACGGTGCCAGGTCAGGCCGATGCCCGCCTCGACCGCCACGCGCGCCTTCACGGACGGCGGCAGCACGCTGTCGCGGTACCCCTGGTCCTGCTCCTCGAACCACTCGACCGACGGCATCGAGACGACCCGCGTCGCGACGCCGGCGGCCTGGAGCTGCTCGCGCGCCTCGACGGCGAGCTGCACCTCGGAGCCGGTGCCGATGAGGATGACCTCCGGAGCGCCGCCCTCGGCCTCGAACAGGACGTAACCGCCCTTGGCGGCGTCCTCGTTGCGCTCGTAGGTCGGAACGCCCTGGCGGGTCAGCGCGAGGCCGTGCGGGGCGCCCTTGCCGAACTCCTTGGTGTAGCGCTTGAGGATCTCGCGCCAGGCGATGGCGGTCTCGTTCGCGTCGGCCGGGCGGACGACGTTCAGGCCCGGGATGGCGCGCAGCGAGGCCAGGTGCTCGACCGGCTGGTGCGTCGGGCCGTCCTCGCCGAGGCCGACCGAGTCGTGCGTCCACACGTACGTCACCGGGAGGTGCATCAGCGCGGACAGGCGTACGGCGTTGCGCATGTAGTCGGAGAACACCAGGAAGGTGCCGCCGTAGATGCGGGTGTTGCCGTGCAGCGCGATGCCGTTCATCTCCGCGGCCATGGAGTGCTCGCGGATGCCGAAGTGGATCGTGCGGCCGTACGGGTCGGCCTCCGGGAGCGGGTTGCCCGCGGGGAGGAACGACGACGTCTTGTCGATCGTCGTGTTGTTCGACCCCGCGAGGTCGGCGGAGCCGCCCCACAGCTCGGGGATGACCGCGCCGAGCGCCTGGAGGACCTTGCCGGACGCGGCGCGCGTGGCGACGCCCTTGCCCGTCTCGAAGACCGGGAGCTGCTCCTCCCAGCCCTTGGGCAGCTCGCCCGCGGCGATGCGGTCGAAGGTGGCGGCGCGCTCGCCGTCGGCGGTGCGCCAGGCGGCGAAGCCCTTCTCCCACTCGGCCTTGGCCTCGCGGCCGCGGTCGAGGGCCTTGCGGGTGTGCGCGATGACCTCGTCGGAGACCTCGAAGGTCTGCTCGGGGTCGAAGCCGAGGACGCGCTTGGTGGCGGCCACCTCTTCGTCGCCGAGCGCCGAGCCGTGGGCGGCCTCGGTGTTCTGCGCGTTCGGGGCGGGCCAGGCGATGATCGAGCGCATCGCGATGAAGGACGGCTTGTCCGTGACGGCCTTGGCCTGCTGGATCGCGTCGAAGAGCGCCTGCGGGTCGAGGTCGCCGTCCTCCTTGGGCTCCACGCGCTGCACGTGCCAGCCGTAGGCCTCGTACCGCTTCATGGTGTCCTCGGAGATCGCGGTCTCCGTGTCGCCCTCGATCGAGATGTGGTTGTCGTCCCACAGCAGGATCAGATTGCCGAGCTTCTGGTGCCCGGCCAGCGACGAGGCCTCGCCGGAGATGCCCTCCTGGAGGCAGCCGTCACCGGCGATGGCGTAGATGAAGTGGTCGAACGGCGACTCGCCGGCCGGGGCCTTGGGGTCGAACAGGCCGCGCTCGTAGCGGGCGGCCATCGCCATGCCCACGGCGTTGGCGACACCCTGGCCCAGCGGGCCCGTCGTCGTCTCCACGCCCGTCGTGTGCCCGTACTCCGGGTGGCCCGGCGTCTTCGAGCCCCAGGTGCGGAAGGCCTTCAGATCATCCAGCTCCAGACCGAAACCGGCCAGGTAGAGCTGGATGTAGAGAGTCAGGGACGAGTGGCCCGCGGAGAGGACGAAACGGTCACGACCGGTCCAGTCCGCGTCCGCCGGGTCATGGCGCATCACCTTCTGGAAAAGGGTGTACGCGGCAGGCGCGAGGCTCATGGCCGTACCGGGATGGCCGTTGCCGACCTTCTGTACGGAATCCATGGCCAGGACGCGAGCGGTATCAACGGCCCGCTGGTCCAGTTCGGTCCACTCGAGGTCTGTGGTGGTCGGCTTGGTGCTCACCCTGAGTCAGGGCTCCTCTCCACATGTCGAATGCCGGCGATGTGAATCCCACCGGCCGTTGTCGAGCCTACCGCTGCCGGAACGTGCATTTTTTCGAGTCATTCCAGACTGCCGGGACAAGCCGGGATACGCCTCCTGAAAGGAATGCGCGGCGATTCGCCATGTGAATAAGGAACCGCTCATTTGTCCGCTCAAAGGTCGTTCGGCGTCGCTCATGTGTCCGCCCCCGGTCCGCCCGAAGAACGGCCCGCACCGCGCGCGTGGCGGCCCGACCGATGGGCGGTACCCCTCTTACCGGTGCTCAACACGACCCCACCCCCGCGAAGGGCGAAGTATGGGCAACGTCTACAGTGGCGTGGTACGCGCGAGCCTTTACCGGATCTTCATGTCCGACGGTGCTGGTCGGCTCGCTGGGATGTCTCTGTCAGGGGTGTGCGTGACGGCCGTTGAATCCCGTCCAGCGGGGGTTTCCGGGACGGACCTTAGCCCGAGCCATCGGCCGTTCGGGGCCCGTGTCAAGGCGTTCGTGGCGCTGACGAAGCCGCGGATCATCGAACTCCTCCTCATCACCACCGTTCCGGTGATGTTCCTCGCCGAGCAGGGCGTGCCGGACCTGTGGCTGGTCCTCGTGACCTGCGTGGGCGGCTACCTCTCCGCGGGCGGCGCCAACGCGCTCAACATGTACATCGACCGCGACATCGACGCCCTGATGGACCGGACGTCGCAGCGGCCGCTGGTCACCGGCATGGTGAGCCCGCGCGAATGCCTCGTGTTCGGCATCACCCTCGGGATCGTCTCCACGCTGCTCTTCGGCCTCGCCGTCAACTGGCTCTCCGCCTGGCTCTCGCTCGGCGCGCTGCTCTTCTACGTGGTCGTCTACACGATGATCCTGAAGCGGCGCACCTCGCAGAACATCGTCTGGGGCGGCATCGCGGGCTGCCTGCCGGTCCTCATCGGCTGGTCCTCGGTGACCAACTCCCTGTCGTGGGCGCCGGTCATCCTCTTCCTCGTCATGTTCTTCTGGACGCCGCCGCACTACTGGCCGCTCTCCATGAAGGTCAAGGAGGACTACGCGCGCGTGGGCGTGCCGATGCTGCCGGTCATCGCCTCCAACAAGGTGGTCGCCCGGCAGATCGTCCTCTACAGCTGGGTCATGGTCGCCGTCTCCCTGCTGCTCCAGCCGCTCGGCTACACCGGCTGGTTCTACACCGCGGTGGCGCTGGTGACCGGTGGCTGGTGGCTGTGGGAGGCGCACGGCCTCCAGAACCGCGCCAAGGCGGAGGCGACGGGCGGCAAGCTCAAGGAGATGCGGCTCTTCCACTGGTCCATCACCTATGTCTCGCTGCTCTTCGTCGCCGTGGCGGTGGACCCCTTCCTCCGCTAAGCGTTTCGCGGGCGATGTGCGTGGGGGACGCCACTTCGAAGGGCTGTCGACCCGATGGGCTACCCGTCGGTAGCATCCTGGGCATGGCAGAGACTCAGCAGGTGGACGACAGCAAGAAGGCCGCTCGCTCGGAGCGGAAGGCGGCTCGGCTCGCCAAGGAGATCGGCGCCTTCGCGCGGGAGCACGGCGGGGCCGAGGGGCAGATCGCGTACATCGGCCAGAAGGGTGCCCGCATCGTCCTCGTCGGTGAGGACGGCGGCTGGGGCGACCTGGTCGCGCCCGATCACGCCGTCGCCGTAAGCGCCGTCGAGAAGGCCGGGATCACCGTCCACGAGGACTTCGACGGCGACTTCGCCGCGAAGGTGCGCACCGGTCCCTACGAGTGGACGCGCATGGCCGGCATCCAGCTCGGCGGCCCGAAGAACCCCTGAGCCGCCCATGTCTCTCGGGCACGTGTTCGATCGGCGAGAGTGGCCGAAAGCAACACCTGACACCCGGGTCACCCGTTAGGACCGTAGGAGCAAGGTCCATTCAGCGGGAGCCCGCATGATCGAAACGCCGTCCCTGGTGGACCAGTACTGCCATGGCGTCCTCCGTACGGAGTTGGGCCTCGGCACCTTCGAGGCCCATCTCGGCCGGGGCGAGGGACCGCCCGCCCCCGGCACCACCTTCTTCGACACCCAGACCGGCTTCGCGGTGCGCCGCTGGTGCCCGCCCCTGCTCGGCGTCGAGCCGCACTGCCCGCCGGCCCGCTATCTGGCCCGCCGCCGCGAGCTGGGCGTCCTGGAGTCGGGGCGGCGCCTGCTGAGGGGCAGCGGCATCACCACGTATCTCGTCGACACGGGGCTGCCCGGGGACCTGACGGGACCCGACGAGATGGCGTCCACCGGCGACGCCGAGGCCCGCGAGATCGTCCGCCTCGAACTCCTCGCCGAGCAGGTCGCGGACACCTCGGGCACCGCCGACTCCTTCCTCGCCAACCTCGCCGAGTCCGTGCACGCCGCGGCCGCGGGAGCCGTCGCCTTCACCTCGGTCGCGGGGGTGCGCCATCCGCTCGCCCTCGCGGGACGGCCACCGGGCCCCGGCGAGGTGCGGGGCGCGGTGGGGCGCTGGCTCGCGGGGCGGCAGGTGGGCGGGGCGCTCGCCGACCCCGTGCTGCTGCGGCATCTGCTGTGGATCGCGGTGGCCTCGGGCCGGCCGCTGCAACTGCACGCCGGAGCGGGGGACCCGCAGACCTACTTCGGGGACTTCGCGCGGGCCACCGCGGGCCTCGGCACCGACCTGGTGCTGCTGCACGGCTACCCCTACCACCGCAGCGCGGCCCACCTCGCGGCCGTCTTCCCGCACGTGTACGCCGACCTCGGCCCCGCGCTCGTACGCACCGGGGCGCGGGCGGCGGCGGTGCTCGCGGAGATCCTCGAACTCGCGCCCTTCGGCAAGCTGCTCTTCTCCAGCGGCGCGCACGGGCTGCCCGAACTGCACGTCGTGGGGGCGCACCTGTTCCGGGAGGCCCTCGGACGCGTGCTCGGCACGTGGGTCGCGGACGGGGCCTGGTCGCTCACCGACGCGCAGCGCGTGGCGGGCCTGATCGCGGCGGGCAACGCCCGCCGCGTGTACGGGCTGTCAGACGGCGGAGAGCTGTGAGTCGTCCGCCTGCGCGGGCAGCTCGGTCGCGGGGTGCGGCCGCTCCCGCAGCGACAGCAGGACGCGCAGCACCGCGATCCACACCAGGCACGAGCCGAACATGTGCAGGCCGACCAGGATCTCCGGCAGGTCCGTGAAGTACTGGACGTAGCCGATGGCGCCCTGCGCGAGCAGGATCAGGAACAGGTCGCGGGTGCGGGCCAGCGGGCCGCGCGGCGCGTCGACCGCCTTGAGGACGAACCACAGGGCGAACGCCAGCGTCACCACGATCCAGGCGAGCACCGCGTGCAGCTTGGTGACGCCCTCCCAGTCCAGGCCGACCGGGTCGAGGTTCATCCGCGGCACGTCACTGGAGTCGCCCGCGTGCGGCCCGGCGCCGGTCACGACCGTGCCGACCGCGATCAGCAGCCCCGAGGCGGCCACCAGGAACCAGACGAGCTGCGCCACGGCCTTGCCGACCAGCGGGCGCGGCTCGGCGTCGCCCTCGCGCGAGCGCTGCCACATGACGGCGGCGACCGCGATCAGGGCGGAGGAGAGCAGGAAGTGCGCGGCGACCGTGTACGGGTTCAGGCCGACGAGTACGACGATGCCGCCGAGCACGGCGTTGCCCATGACCAGCCAGAACTGGGCCCAGCCGAGCCGGGTGAGGCTGCGCCGCATCGGCTTCTGCGAGCGGGCCGCGATGATCGCCCAGCCGACGGCCGCGCACAGCACGTACGTCAGCATGCGGTTGCCGAACTCGACGACGCCGTGGAAGCCCATCTCGCTGGTCGCGGTGAGGGAGTCCTCCGTGCACTTGGGCCAGGTCGGGCAGCCGAGGCCCGAGCCGGTCAGCCGCACGGCGCCGCCCGTCACCACGATCACGACGGTCATGGCCAGGGAGATGAAGGCCGCCCGCTGGACGGTCCGCTGGGTGGGGGTCCACCGCTCGGCGATGAAGGCGAGCGGGTTCCGCGCGGCTTGAGCGACGTCGGCTCGGGTCACGTTTGGCACGGGCCCCATCGTAGGGGGCCGCTTGTGCACGGCTTCACGAGGGGGACGTATCCGGCGTTCCGGCGGGGCGGCGCCGCTACTCCCAGCGGAAGAACCGCGCCGCCGCGCCGAGCCCGAGGACCGCCCACACGGCGAGGATCCCGAGGTCCGCCCACGGCATGCCCGCACCGTGCTGGAGCACCTCGCGCAGCCCGTCCGAGAGCGCCGAGATGGGCAGCAGGCCGAGGACCGACTGGGCCGCGTCGGGGAACTTGTCGAGCGGCACGATCACCCCGCCGCCCATGAGCAGCAGCAGGAAGACGAGGTTCGCGGCGGCCAGCGTCGCCTCGGCCTTCAGGGTGCCCGCCATCAGCAGGCCGAGCCCGGAGAAGGCGGCCGTGCCGAGCACCAGGAGCAGGAGCACGGAGACGGGGCTGCCGTGCGGTGACCAGCCGAGGGCGAAGGCGATGGCCGTGAGCAGCGCGATCTGGAGGACCTCGGTGACCAGCACGGAGAGGGTCTTCGCGGCCATCAGGCCCCAGCGGGGGAGCGGCGAGGCGCCGAGCCGCTTGAGCACGCCGTAGCGACGCTCGAAGCCGGTCGCGATGGCCTGGCCGGTGAAGGCCGTCGACATCACCGCGAGCGCCAGGACGCCGGGCGCGAGGAAGTCCACGGCCTTGCCGTCGCCCGTGTCCACGATGTCGACCGCGCTGAACAGCACGAGCAGCAGGGTGGGGATCACCACCGTGAGGAGCAGCTGCTCGCCGTTGCGCAGCAGCATCCTGGTCTCCAGCGCGGCCTGCGCGGCGATCATGCGGGGGAGCGGGGCGGCGCCCGGCTTCGGCGTGTACGTACCGGCGGCGCTCATCCGCGCAGCTCCTTACCCGTGAGCTCCAGGAAGACGTCTTCCAGAGTGTGGCGTTCGACCGAGATCCGGTCCGGCATCACCCCGTGCTGGGCACACCAGGAGGTGACGGTGGCGAGCAGCTGCGGGTCGACCGTGCCGCTGACGCGGTAGGCGCCGGGGGTCAGTTCCGCCGCCGCCGAGTCCGGCGGCAGCGCCTTCAGGAGCGAGCCGACGTCGAGCCCCGGGCGGCCGGTGAAGCGCAGGGTGTTCTCGGCGCCGCCGCGGCACAGCGCGTCCGGGCTGCCCTGGGCGATGACCTTGCCCGCGTCGATGATCGCGACGTCGTCGGCGAGCTGCTCGGCCTCGTCCATGTGGTGCGTGGTGAGGATGACGGCCACCCCGTCGCGGCGCAGATCGCGTACGAGGTCCCAGGTCGCCCGGCGTGCCTGCGGGTCGAGGCCCGCGGTCGGCTCGTCCAGGAAGACCAGGTCGGGCCTGCCGACCACGGCCATCGCGAGCGCGAGCCGCTGCTGCTGGCCGCCGGACAGCCGCCGGTAGGTGGTGCGCCCGCAGCCGCCGAGGCCCAGCCGCTCGATGAGGTCGTCCACGTCCAGCGGGTCCGCGTGCAGCTTGGCGACGTGGCGCAGCATCTCGTCCGCGCGGGCGCCGGAGTACACGCCGCCGGACTGGAGCATCACGCCGACGCGGGGCCGCAGCGCGTCGCCCTGGCGGACCGGGTCGAGGCCGAGGACGCGGACGGTGCCGGAGTCCGGCTTCCGGTAGCCCTCGCAGGTCTCGATCGTGGTGGTCTTGCCGGCGCCGTTGGGGCCGAGGACGGCGGTGATGCCCGCCCCGGCCGTCAGGTCGAGACCGTCGACCGCGGTCTTGTTTCCGTACCGCTTGACCAGACTCTCGATCTGGACGACGGGCTCGTTTCGCATGGTGAGCCAGTCTAGGGACGGGCCGGAGGTGCCGGGTGGGCGGGGCGCGGTGAGCGGCCCCCGCGCGGGGTCGCGGTGGGGCCCGCGGCCAGGCCCGCGGTCCGGTTCATGACCAGGGCGAAGGCCGGTCGGAGTGATCGTTTTCGCAGGTCAGCTTAGGTTTGCCTAAGTGATGCAGCGCACCACGCGGTGATCAAGGCGTGGGTTGTCAGGGTCTGAGGAATTACGCAACAATGGCGTTGTGAAAAACGTTGGCGAGGCTCCGCAGGAGGAACTCGCGACCGGAGAGCGTTCGACGCGCAACCGGGTCGCGCGCTCCATCCTGGACCACGGCCCCTCCACGGTCGCCGACCTCGCCGCGCGCCTCGGCCTGACCCAGGCCGCCGTGCGCCGGCACCTCGACGCCCTCGCCCAGGAGAACGTCGTAGAGCCCCGTGAGCAGCGGATCTACGGCGCGCGTACGCGCGGCCGCCCCGCCAAGGTCTTCGCGCTCACCGACTGCGGCCGGGACGCCTTCGACCAGTCGTACGACAAGCTCGCCGCCGACGCCCTGCGCTGGATCAGCGAGCGGCACGGCGAGGGAGCGGTGGTCGAATTCGCCCGCGACCGGATGGCCGCCCAAGCCGCGGCCTACCGCAAGACGATCGACGCGGCGCCCCCCGAGCAGCGCACCGAGGCTCTCGCGAAGGCGTTGACCGCCGACGGGTACGCTGCTACGGCGCGTAGCGCTCCGGTGGGCGAGCAGCTGTGCCAGCACCACTGCCCGGTCGCCCACGTCGCCGAGCAGTACCCACAACTGTGCGAGGCGGAGACGGAGATCTTCTCCGCCCTCCTCGGGACGCATGTCCAGCGGCTCGCCACCATCGCCCACGGCGACGGCGTCTGCACGACATTCATTCCCCGTAACGCCCCACAGTCTTCACAGACCACTGATCACGCATCCGCAAGCACGGCCGGGAGGAACCCCGCATGACGCTCCCCACGGAGACTGCCCACCCCGAACTCGAGGGTCTGGGCACGTACGAATACGGCTGGGCCGACTCCGACGCGGCCGGTGCCGCTGCCAAGCGCGGTCTGAGCGAGGACGTCGTCAAGGACATCTCGGCGAAGAAGTCCGAGCCGGAATGGATGACGAAGCTCCGCCTCAAGGGCCTGCGCCTCTTCGACAAGAAGCCCATGCCCAACTGGGGCTCGGACCTGTCGGGCATCGACTTCGACAACATCAAGTACTTCGTGCGCTCCACGGAGAAGCAGGCGGAGTCCTGGGAGGACCTGCCCGAGGACATCAAGAACACGTACGACAAGCTCGGCATCCCCGAGGCGGAGAAGCAGCGCCTCGTCGCCGGTGTCGCGGCCCAGTACGAGTCCGAGGTCGTCTACCACCAGATCCGCGAGGACCTGGAGGAGCAGGGCGTCATCTTCCTCGACACCGACACGGCGCTGAAGGAGCACCCGGAGCTCTTCAAGGAGTACTTCGGGACCGTCATCCCCGTCGGTGACAACAAGTTCGCGTCGCTGAACACCGCCGTATGGTCCGGCGGCTCGTTCATCTACGTCCCCAAGGGCGTGCACGTCGAGATCCCGCTCCAGGCCTACTTCCGCATCAACACGGAGAACATGGGCCAGTTCGAGCGGACGCTGATCATCGTCGACGAGGACGCCTACGTCCACTACGTCGAGGGCTGCACCGCGCCGATCTACAAGTCGGACTCGCTGCACTCCGCCGTCGTCGAGATCATCGTGAAGAAGGGCGGCCGCTGCCGCTACACGACGATCCAGAACTGGTCGAACAACGTCTACAACCTGGTCACCAAGCGCGCCGTGGCGTACGAGGGCGCGACCATGGAGTGGATCGACGGCAACATCGGCTCCAAGGTGACGATGAAGTACCCCGCCGTCTACCTCATGGGCGAGCACGCCAAGGGCGAGACGCTGTCCATCGCCTTCGCGGGCGAGGGCCAGCACCAGGACGCCGGCTCCAAGATGGTCCACATGGCGCCGAACACCTCCTCCAACATCGTCTCCAAGTCGGTGGCGCGCGGCGGCGGTCGCACGTCGTACCGCGGCCTCGTCGAGATCGGTGAGGGCGCCGCCGGATCGAAGTCGAACGTGCTCTGCGACGCGCTGCTCGTCGACACGATCTCGCGCTCGGACACCTACCCCTACGTCGACGTCCGCGAGGACGACGTGTCGATGGGTCACGAGGCGACCGTCTCCAAGGTCTCCGACGACCAGCTCTTCTACCTGATGAGCCGTGGCATGACGGAGTTCGAGGCCATGGCGATGATCGTCCGCGGCTTCGTCGAGCCGATCGCCAAGGAGCTGCCGATGGAGTACGCCCTGGAGCTGAACCGGCTGATCGAGCTGCAGATGGAGGGTTCGGTCGGTTAAGACCGGCAACCGTCCCCGCAGCGACTGACTTCTTTACGCAGAGAGAGAGCACGACGACAGCCATGGCTGAGGCTCAGAACTCCCCCAAGCCCTCGACTTCGCTCGGCCAGGGGGGACCCCCACCGCTCGGGTCGACGACCGCCGGATCCATCGCGGTGGCCGCCGAGTCCACCGTCGCCACCCGCATGAGCGCGCCCCCGTCCTACGACGTGGCGGACTTCCCGGTCCCCCACGGCCGTGAGGAGGAGTGGCGGTTCACGCCGCTGGAGCGGCTGCGCGGGCTGCACGACGGCAGCGCGGTGGCCGCGGGCGGTATCCGTGTCGAGGTGAGCGCCCCCGAGGGCGTCACCCAGGAGACCGTCGGTCGGGACGACGCGCGCGTCGGCAAGGCGGGCAAGCCCGTCGACCGCATCGCCGCGCAGGCCTACTCGTCCTTCGAGAAGGCCTCGGTCATCACCGTCCCCAAGGAGACGGTCCTGACCGAGCCGATCCGGATCGCCGTGCATGGCGAGGGCGGCACCGCCTTCGCCCACCAGGTGATCGAGCTGGGCGCGTTCGCCGAGGCCCTGGTCGTCATCGACCACACCGGTGACGCCGTGCTCGCCGCCAACGTCGACCTCGTCGTCGGCGACGGCGCCAAGCTCACCGTCGTCTCCGTCCAGGACTGGGACGACAAGGCGGTGCACGTCGCCCAGCACAACGCGCTGATCGGCCGCGACGCCTCCTTCAAGTCCGTCGTCGTCACCTTCGGCGGCGACCTGGTCCGCCTGCACCCGCGCGTCACCTACGCGGGTCCCGGCGGCGAGGCCGAGCTGTTCGGCCTGTACGTCACCGACGCGGGCCAGCACCAGGAGCACCGCCTCCTGGTCGACCACAACACCCCGCACTGCAAGTCGAACGTCGTCTACAAGGGCGCGCTCCAGGGCGACGACGCCCACGCGGTGTGGATCGGCGACGTCCTCATCGAGGCCGCCGCCGAGGGCACCGACACGTACGAGATGAACCGCAACCTCGTGCTGACCGACGGCGCCCGCGTGGACTCGGTCCCGAACCTGGAGATCGAGACCGGCGAGATCGTCGGCGCCGGCCACGCCTCCGCGACCGGCCGCTTCGACGACGAGCAGCTCTTCTACCTCCAGTCGCGCGGTATCCCGCAGGACGAGGCGCGCCGCCTGGTCGTCCGCGGCTTCTTCGCCGAGCTGGTCCAGCAGATCGGTCTGCCGGACGTCGAGGAGCGCCTCCTCGCCAAGATCGAAGAGGAGCTGGAGGCGACGGTCGCATGACCTTCGACCGTGCTCGATTCATTCGGGCCTGTGGCCTGAGCGAGCTGGAGGAGGACACCCCCAAGCGGGTGGAACTCGACGGCACGCCGGTCTCGGTCGTCCACACCGAGGGCGAGGTGTACGCGATCCACGACATCTGCTCGCACGCGAACGTCTCCCTCTCCGAGGGCGAGGTGGAGGACTGCCAGATCGAGTGCTGGCTGCACGGCTCCGCGTTCGACCTCCGTACCGGCAAGCCGTCCGGTCTTCCCGCGACGCGCCCCGTCCCCGTATACCCCGTAAAGATCGAAGGGGATGACGTGCTCGTCTCCCTTTCCCAGGAGTCCTGAGGCACCCATGGCAACGCTTGAAATCAAGGACCTGCACGTCACCGTCGAGGCCGACAACTCCACCAAGGAGATCCTCAAGGGCGTCGATCTGACCGTGAAGCAGGGCGAGACCCACGCCATCATGGGCCCGAACGGCTCCGGCAAGTCGACGCTCGCCTACTCCATCGCGGGTCACCCCAAGTACACGATCACGCAGGGCACCGTGACCCTCGACGGCGAGGACGTCCTGGAGATGTCCGTCGACGAGCGTGCCCGCGCCGGCATGTTCCTCGCCATGCAGTACCCGGTCGAGGTCCCCGGCGTCTCGGTCTCCAACTTCCTGCGTACGTCGGCGACGGCGATCCGCGGCGAGGCCCCCAAGCTGCGCACCTGGGTGAAGGAGGTCAAGTCCGCGATGGAGCAGCTCCAGATGGACCCGGCCTTCGCCGAGCGCAACGTGAACGAGGGCTTCTCCGGCGGTGAGAAGAAGCGCCACGAGATCCTCCAGATGGAGCTCCTCAAGCCGAAGATCGCGATCCTCGACGAGACGGACTCCGGTCTGGACGTCGACGCCCTGCGCCAGGTCTCGGACGGCGTCAACCGCGTCCGCGAGACCGGCGAGGTCGGCACCCTGCTGATCACGCACTACACGCGCATCCTGCGCTACATCAAGCCCGACTTCGTGCACGTCTTCGCGAACGGCCGCATCGCCGAGTCCGGCGGCGCCGAGCTCGCCGACAAGCTGGAGGCAGAGGGCTACGAGGCTTACACGAAGGGTGGCGCATCCGCGTGACACAGCTGCCGGGCCTCCTCGACACCGAGGCGATCCGCAAGGACTTCCCGATCCTGGACCGCACGATCCACGACGGCAAGAAGCTCGTGTACCTGGACAACGCGGCGACGTCCCAGACGCCGCGCCAGGTCCTCGACGTACTGAACGAGTACTACGAGCAGCACAACGCCAACGTCCACCGCGGCGTGCACGTCCTCGCCGAGGAGGCCACGGCGCTGTACGAGGGCGCCCGTGACAAGGTCGCGGCGTTCATCAACGCGCCCAGCCGCGACGAGGTGATCTTCACCAAGAACGCCTCGGAGTCGCTGAACCTCGTCGCCAACATGCTCGGCTGGGCCGACGAGCCCTACCGCGTGGACCACGAGACCGAGATAGTCATCACGGAGATGGAGCACCACTCCAACATCGTGCCGTGGCAGCTGCTCTCGCAGCGCACGGGCGCGAAGCTGAAGTGGTTCGGCCTCACCGACGACGGCCGCCTCGACCTCTCCAACATCGACGAGGTCATCACCGAGAAGACGAAGATCGTCTCCTTCGTGCTGGTGTCGAACATCCTGGGCACGTTCAACCCGGTCGAGGCCATCGTGCGCCGCGCCCAGGAGGTCGGCGCGCTCGTCCTGATCGACGCCTCGCAGGCCGCCCCGCACATGCCGCTGGACGTGCAGGCGCTCCAGGCGGACTTCGTGGCCTTCACCGGCCACAAGATGTGCGGCCCGACGGGCATCGGCGTGCTGTGGGGACGGCAGGAGCTCCTGGAGGACCTCCCGCCCTTCCTCGGCGGCGGCGAGATGATCGAGACGGTGTCGATGCACTCCTCGACGTACGCCCCGGCGCCGCACAAGTTCGAGGCGGGCACGCCGCCGGTCTCCCAGGCCGTGGGGCTCGGCGCGGCCGTGGACTATCTGTCGGCCATCGGCATGGACAAGATCGCCGCCCATGAGCACGCGATCACCGAGTACGCGGTGAAGCGCCTCGGTGAGGTCACCGACCTGCGGATCATCGGCCCGGCGACGGCCGAGGACCGCGGCGCGGCGATCTCCTTCACGCTCGGCGACATCCACCCGCACGACGTGGGCCAGGTCCTCGACGAGCAGGGCATCGCGGTCCGCGTGGGCCACCACTGCGCGCGGCCCGTCTGCCTGCGGTACGGAATTCCTGCGACCACGCGAGCGTCGTTCTATCTGTACTCCACGCCCGGCGAGATCGACGCGCTCGTCGACGGCCTGGAGCACGTACGGAACTTCTTCGGCTGAGGGGCTGGCTGGGAACGTGAAGCTGGATTCGATGTACCAGGAAGTCATCCTGGACCACTACAAGCACCCGCACGGGCGTGGTCTGCGCGATGGCGACGCCGAGGTGCACCACGTCAACCCGACGTGCGGGGACGAGATCACCCTGCGCGTCAAGTACGACGGGTCGACGATCGCCGACGTGTCGTACGAGGGCCAGGGCTGCTCCATCAGCCAGGCCAGCGCGTCCGTCCTGAACGACCTGCTGGTCGGCAAGGAGCTGGCCGAGGCGCGGAAGATCCAGGAGGTCTTCCTGGAGCTGATGCAGTCCAAGGGGAAGCTGGAGCCCGACGACGCCATGGAAGAGGTCCTGGAGGACGCGGTCGCGTTCGCCGGGGTCTCCAAGTACCCCGCGCGCGTCAAGTGTGCTCTGCTGAGCTGGATGGCGTGGAAGGACGCGACGGCCCAGGCGCTGGGCGAGAACGACAGCGCCGCTGACGCTGTCGCCGAGAGGAAGACCGCATGAGCGAGAACGAGACCCTGACCACGAAGCCGGCTTCCGAGGAAGAGGTCCGCGAGGCGCTGTACGACGTCGTCGACCCCGAGCTGGGCATCGACGTCGTCAACCTCGGCCTGATCTACGGCATCCACGTCGACGACGCCAACATCGCCACGATCGACATGACGCTGACGTCCGCGGCCTGCCCGCTGACCGACGTCATCGAGGACCAGGCGAAGTCCGCCACGGAGGGCATCGTCAACGAACTGCGGATCAACTGGGTCTGGATGCCGCCGTGGGGTCCGGACAAGATCACGGACGATGGGCGTGAGCAGCTGCGGGCGCTCGGGTTCAACGTCTGATCTCAGGCTCTGCCGTACGCCCGTACACGAAGCCCCCCGGAGAATTCTCCGGGGGGCTTCGTCGTGTTCACGCCGCCGAGTGCAAGGCGTGGGCCAGGCCCTCCTTGCGGATGCGGCGGTCTATGTAGAGCAGGGCCGTCACCAGGGGGAGGAAGACCGTGGCCAGGAGTTGGGTGAGGAGGGTGCCCAGGAGGCCGAGGACCGCGTAGAGGCCGAACTGGGAGCGGAGTTGGTCGAAGAGGATCTCCGATGTGTCGCTGTCCGGATTGACCGCGGGAGGCTCCGGGGCGGCGAACTGGAGCGGGAGGCGGAACGCCAGGGACACGATCACCACGATCACCCCGGCGAGCAGCGAGATGCCGAACGTGCGCCACCAGGCGCCGCGTACGAGCCGTACGGAGCGGCGCAGCGCCGTGAAGGGGCCCGCGGTCTCCAGGACCGCCGCCGCCGGGGCGAAGGCGAACAGGACGTACAGCCAGGCCGACAGGGGGAGCACCAGGAGGAAGAGGAGGAAGACCACACCGAAGGGGGCCGTCGAATCGGTCAGGACCGTCACGAAGAAGGCGACGATGAGCAGGGTGAACGCCGCGACCGGCAGCAGCAGGATGAGAGCGAGCAGCAGTGTCACGGCCGCCACCGACGGTGTGCGCGACCAGGCCTTGCGCCACACCGCCCGGAACGTCGTGGCGCGGCCGATGACCGCCTCGTGCAGGGTCGCCGCGCAGGCGGCCTGGATGAAGGAGTTGACGGCGAGGCTGCCCAGCAGACCCGCCAGCCAGACGGCGCCGAAGGCCAGCAGCAGCGGGCGGCCGTGCTCCCAGGAGAAGGTGGCGCCCGGTGCGTACAGGGCCCGGAAGTCGTCGCGGGTGGCGCCGTACGCGATGAGGAGCGCGCCCGTCATCAGCAGGGCCAGCAGGCCGTACGCGGCGGCGGCCGTACCGAAGAGGGGCTTGGCGTAGCGCCGCATCGTGGCGAAGGCGCCGCCGAGTATCCGGTCGACGCCGAGCGGGGCGAGGGGGATGACGCCGGGCTTCGGCGGGGGAGGCGGCGGGCCCCAGGGGTTGTGCCGCCAGTCGTAGGGGCCCCAGCCCTGCCCCGGCCCCGGCCCAGGCATCGGTGCCGGTCCGTTAGTCGGCGGGCCCGTCCGCGGTCCGTGCGGTCCCCACCCCGATGTGTCCGGCATCGCTCTTGCGCTCCATGGTGTGCGTCGTTCGTTCTGTGGCCCCCACAGCGATCGCGTCACCCTATCCGGTGAGGGTCCAGGCCTTTGCGTACGCTCGTACACAACGATGCGTACACTCGTACACATGGGATACGTACTGCTGGCCGGGGCCATCGCGGCGGAGGTGGCCGCCACCACGGCCATGAAGTTCAGCGAGGGATTCAGCAGGCTGTGGCCCTCTCTGATCACGCTCGCCGGGTATCTGATCGCCTTCACCCTGCTCGCGCAGACCCTCAAGACGCTCTCCGTGGGTACCGCCTACGCGATCTGGGCCGGCATCGGCACAGCCGCCGTCGCCGGCATCGGCATGCTGTTCCTCGGGGAATCGGCCAGTCCGCTCAAGCTCGCGGGCATCGCGCTCGTGATCGTGGGTGTCGTCGTGCTCAACCTGGGCGGGGCCCACTGATGCCCCGCCGCTACGACCCCGAGCGCCGCCAGCGGATCATCGACGCCGCGATCCGGGTGGTGGGGGAGAAGGGGATCGGCGGGCTCAGCCACCGCTCGGCCGCCGCCGAGGCCGATGTGCCGCTCGGCTCGACGACGTACCACTTCAGGACACTCGACGAGCTGCTGGTCGCCGCGTTGCGGCAGGCGAACGAGGGCTTCGCGAAGGCGGTGGCCGCGAGCGGCACCTTCGAGGATCCGCATGCCGACCTCGCCGCGGAGCTGGCGGGGCTGCTCGGCGACTGGCTCGCGGGAGAGCGCACGGGCGTCGAGCTGGAGTACGAGCTGTACCTCGCCGCCCTGCGCAGGCCCGCGCTGCGGCCGGTGGCCGCCGAGTGGTGCCAGGGCCTCACCGGCATCCTGGCCCCGCGCACCGATCCGGTCACCGCGCGCGCCCTGGTCGCCCTCATGGACGGCATCTGCCTCCAGGTGCTGCTCACCGGCGGGACGTACGACGAGGCGTACGCGCGCGAGATGCTCGGCCGACTGCTCGCGCCCGCACGGGGGCGGCCCGGAGCGTGAGACCGGTTCGCCCGCGCGAGGCCGCTCCGGTTAGGTTTCACCCATGACCGACACGAACGCACCCCGCACCACCGGCGCCATCGCCGCAGGCCTCGCCACCGTCACCGCCGACGGCACCGTCCTCGACACCTGGTTCCCCGCGCCCGAGCTGACCGCTGAGCCGGGTCCCGCCGGCAGCGAGCGGCTGTCCGCCGAGCGTGCCGTGGAGCTGCTGGGCGAGGGCGCCGCCAAGGCGATCGGCCCGGACGCCCGCCGTGGCGTGGAGATCATCGCCGTACGTACGGTCATCGCCTCCCTCGACGACAAGCCGCTGGACGCCCACGACGTCTACCTCCGGCTGCACCTGCTCTCGCACCGCCTGGTCAAGCCGCACGGCGTGAACCTCGACGGCCAGTTCGCCTTCCTCGCCAACGTCGCCTGGACCTCGCTCGGCCCGGTCGCCGTCGACGACGTCGAGAAGGTGCGGCTCAACGCCCGCGCCGAGGGACTGCACCTCGCCGTGACGTCCGTCGACAAGTTCCCGCGCATGACCGACTACGTCGTGCCGAAGGGCGTCCGCATCGCCGACGCCGACCGGGTCCGGCTCGGCGCGCACCTCGCCGAGGGCACCACGGTCATGCACGAGGGCTTCGTGAACTTCAACGCGGGCACGCTCGGCACCTCCATGGTCGAGGGCCGTATCTCCGCCGGTGTCGTCGTCGGCGACGGCTCGGACATCGGCGGCGGCGCCTCCACGATGGGCACCCTGTCCGGCGGCGGCAACGTCCGCATCGTCATCGGCGAGCGCTGCCTGGTCGGCGCCGAGGCGGGCGTCGGCATCGCGCTGGGCGACGAGTGCGTCGTCGAGGCGGGGCTGTACGTCACGGCCGGTACCCGCGTGACCATGCCCGACGGACAGATCGTCAAGGCCCGTGAGCTGTCCGGCGCCTCGAACATCCTCTTCCGCCGCAACTCGGTCACCGGCACCGTCGAGGCCCGCCCGAACAACGCGGTCTGGGGCGGCCTGAACGACGTTCTGCACAGCCACAACTAACATCTGCACAGCCACAACTAACACAGGGGGAGCGGTATGCACAGGATGGGTCTCCGGGCTATGGCCCTGGGTGCGGTGACGGTGTTCGGCCTGGTGGCCGGGTGCGGTCAGAGTGTGGGGCAGCCCCGAGGTGAGGGGCACGCGGCGGCGCGGGAGGTGAGCCGGGCCGCGACGGGTGATCACAGTTACCCGCTGCGCAAGAGCGACATCCCCTGGAGCGGCAGCCCGAGCCCGTTCAACGCGCAGGTCAAGCTCGCCGACGGGCGGCGCGTCGCCATGCACTACATGCGTGGCAAGGGGCTCTTCGTGCAGGACTACAGCCCCAGGGCCAAGGGCTGGTCCAAGCCCGCCGTGATCTACAAGACGAGGACCGACGCCTGCCAGGGCATCGGGCTCAAGGCCAAGGACGGCACGGTCGCGGCCTTCGGGGACTTCGCCCCGTGGTGCGCGGACGGCGAACCGCCCATGGAGTCTGTCGCCGCCGTGGCCACGGGATCGCTGACCAAGTGGGACAAGCACCTCACGAGGAACTTCGACGGCTGGGAGAAGATCGCCGTCGCGCCCGGCGGCAAGAAGGTCACGTTCAGCCGGTACAGCAAGACGCTGCGCTGGACCAAGGCGGCGGGCTTCCCCGGCGCGAACTGAACCTCGCTCCACCCGAGCGGCCACCCTCCGGGGTGGCCGTTTTTCTTTTTCCCGCAGCAGGCATAGCGGGGGGCGTTCGGACCCGTCCTCATACACGTGGGAGGGCAACAGGCCCCCCAGGGAGCGAAGGTGACGATGGATGCGCAAGAGCAGGACAGTTTCCGGGACTTCGTGGAGACCAGATCGCCGGCGCTGCTGAAGACCGCCGTGCTGCTCAGCGGCGGCGACCGGCACGCGGGCGAGGACCTGTTGCAGAACGCGCTCGTCAAGGCGGCGGGCCGGTGGCGGCGGATCGACGAGCCGGAGGCGTACGTACGGCGGATCCTGTACCGCCAGCAGGTGAGCCGGTGGCGGCTGAAGTGGCCACGGCGTGAACTGGCCGTCGCCGAACCGCCGGAGAGCGCCGCCGCCGGGGACGGCACGTCCGCCGCCGAACTGCGGATCGTGCTGCGCGGTGCGCTCGCCAAGCTCACCACGCGCCAGCGGACCGTCCTGGTCCTGCGCTACTTCGAGGACCTGCCGGAGGCGGAGGTCGCCCAGATCCTCGGCTGCTCCGTCGGCACCGTGCGCAGCACGACGCACCGCTCCCTCGCCCGGCTGCGGAGCCTCGCTCCCGAACTGGCGCGCGTCGACCAGCCGGACCGCGAACCCAGGCCGGTGTCGTCCCCCGACTTCTCGCCCATGGAGGTATGACCGTGAACATGGAAGAACTCGTGCGCGAGTCGCTGCGGGAGCAGGCCGGCCAAGGCGCGCCCCTGCCGGGGAACTTCGCGGACCGCGTGCTGGCCGCGCGGCGGCGCCGCAGGACCCGTACGGTCGCGGGCACCTCGCTCGCCGCCATGACGGCCGCCGTCGTGGCGGTGGCGGTACCGGGGCTCGGCTCCGGCACCGAGCGGCAGGAGACGAGCCCGGCCAGCCAGCTGAAGAGCGGCGATGTCGTCGCCCACCCCGGCCAGACGCCGCCGCGCGACCTGATCGCCGCGGGCGACACGGCGCTCGCGGCGTACAGCACGAACGCACGCGTCAAGCAGCCCGACGGCGACGAGATCGTCACCCGTACCTACCGGCTGCTCGACCAGAAGACCGGCACTTACCGCAAGGACACCCGATGGAGGTGGCTGGACGTCGCCCCCGGTATGCGCACCGCCGCCGTCCTCGAAGGCAAGCTGCCCACCGGGCGGATCGGTCTGCTGAACCTGCTCACCGGCAAGGTCGAGCGCTGGATTCCCGTGGACCGCAAGGTCGGGGGCGTCGAGTTCTCGCCGGACGGCAGGAAGCTCGTCGCCACGACCTACGAGAAGAGCCCGGACCTGCTGGACATGGACCGGCCGATGCACGACGGCAAGCGCGAGCTGCCCGGCCCCGCCGATCCGAGCAGGACCGGCTTCTACGTCATCGACGTGGCGTCGGGTAAATCCGGCTGGAGTGCTGTCAAGACGGCCCAGGGCAACGGCTGGCCCGGCGAGATCAACACCCGGGAGGACTTCGCCTTCAGCCAGGACGGCACCCTGGTCTACTCGAACCTCACCATGGCGCCGTACCGGCGGTACTACGACTTCGAGGGCCACAAGAAGAGCACCCCCCCAAAGGAGAAGCACTTGGGCTCGTTCAACGGCGCTGGGCTCTCACCGGACGGGAAGCTCGCCGCGGGTGATTTCGTGGGCGGCTCCAAGACCACCGCGTCCGAGGTCGTCGACCCCCTCACCGGCAAGCGCGTCGCCAAGGTGCCGGGGCAGCAGCTGCTCGCCTGGGCCGACAGCAAGCGGCTCATCGCCTGGGACATCGCGCCCGGCACGAGCGAGTACCGCAACCGGCTCGTCCTCGTCACCATCGGGAGCCGGAAGACGGTCCCGCTCAGCGGCTACCGCTCGTCCAAGGCGGACTCGGCCGGACGCTGGGAGCCGGTCTTCGCCCAGCGGTAGGCGGGCTACAGCTCGGTCGGAGCGCCAACCCCCGTCGGCCGAGCCCCCGTAGTACGCGCGGTCCGTCCACATGATGACGTGCCGGCTGCCGCGCATGACGTACACACGGTCCTCCACCACGACGGTCCGGGGGTGGGCCGCGAGGCGCAGGACGGCCCGCGACCGGTGCCAACCCGCCCCCGCATGGGTCACCATGGCGGGACAGTCGGTCCCTAGGAGGCGTCATGAGGCTCGGCAAGGCACTCGCCACCGGAATCGCCGAGGAGCGGCCGCGGCAGGAGGAGCCGTCGCGACCGTACGACACGTCCGTGCCCGAACCCGGCCCGAAGACCGCCGAGTCGGCGGCGGAGCCCCTGCCGGTCGAGGCCACGGCCGCCCGATGAGGCCGCGGCTCCCCGAGGAACGCCCGACGGAGCCGCCGACCGGATACAAGATCGCCCGCCCGGTGCTGTCCTACGACGGCACCCGGGCCGCCTTCACCGGCGTCTCCCTCGGCGCGGGCCGGCCCTACGCGGTGCTCGACGAGGCGAGCTGCGTCTACGGCAGACGGCACAGCGCGCCCCACCGCCGCTGCGACTGCGGCTTCCACTGTGTGCACGACCGCGCCACCGCCGAGGGGCTGCTGTGCACCGCCGAGCACCGCAAGGCGCTGCTGCTCGAAGTGACCGTGCTCGGCGTGTACATCCGCTTCGAGCGCGGCTTCCGGTACGGGCGGCAGCGGGTGCGCCGCGCGACCGTCCCGCCGTGCGACTGCGGCGCCACCGCAACCCTCCTAGCCGACGCGGGGTGGGGCAGGCCGGGGTGGCGGGCGCTGGAGGCCGCGTGCGGATGGTGCCGGGGCGGGCGCCGGGCCGGGGCCGTCGCGGAGTTCGCACGGCTGGCGGGGGAGGGGCTGCGGGTCGTCGCGGCCGCCCCGCCCGCCTCCCCGGAAGGGCTGCCGGGCCTTGGGATGCCCGAACTGATGGCCGAGGCCGCGCTGCTCCAGGCGCGCCTGGACTGGTTCCAGGCCGAGTTGGCGCGGCTGACCGGAGATCAGCGGGGATAGCGCGGCCCGGCACGGGTACCCGGACCTCCCAGCCAGAAGGGAGGCGAAACCCGTGACCGGGACCAGGGACGAGCGGCCGATCCGCGACCCCGCGCAGCACTCGGTGGGCCAGCTCGTCGAGCAGGCCACCACACAGCTATCGGAACTCGTACGCCAGGAAATGCGGCTCGCCGGCCAGGAGATGGCCGAGAAGGGCAAGCGTGCGGGCCGCGGAGGCGGGCTCCTCGGCGCGGCCGGCGCGATCTCGTACATCGGGCTCATGGCGCTGGCGGCCACGGCGATCGCGGCGCTCTCACTCGCCCTGCCCGTCTGGGCCGCCGCCCTGATCGTCACCGGTGTTCTCTTCGCCGTGGCCGGGGTACTGGCGGCAGTGGGGCGCGGGCAGTTGAAGCGCGCGGTTCCACCGGTGCCCCAGGAGGCCATCGACAGCGTCAAGGCGGACGTCGAGGAGATCAAGGGAAGGGCGCACCGATGACGAGCACACCAAATGACCCCAAGGACCCCACAGACCCCACAGACTCCACGGACCCCACCGACCCGGACGAACTGCGCACGCAGATCGAGGAGACCCGCGGCCGACTGGGCGAGACCGTCGAGGAACTGGCGGCGAAGGCGGACGTGAAGACCCGCGCACGGCATCGGGCCGAGGCGGTCAAGGGCCAGGTACGAGGAACGGCGGCACAGATGAAGGACAAGATGACGGAGCAGGCGGCGCGCGCGAAGGGCAAGGCGGCGCAGGAGGCGGGCCACGCGAAGAGCGTGACCGCCGAGGGCGCCGCGCAGGCGAAGGGCAAGGCCATCGAAGGCGCGGCGCAGGTCAAGGGCAAGGCCATCGAGGGTGCCGCCCTCGCGAAGGGCAAGGCGGCCGAGGGTGCCGCGCTGGCCAAGGGGGCCGTACTCGGCGCCAAGGCGCGCGCGGAGGAGCACCAGACCGTCGTACAGGCCGAGGAGAAGGTCGCCGAGGCCGCGCGGCTCGTGCAGGAGAACACACCCGAGCCGGTACGTTCCGTCGCGACCGGCGTCGCACGGGCCGGCCGCCGGCGGCCGGGGGCGTTCGTCGCGGCGGGGGCGGGCGTGCTGCTCGCGTTCGTGGTGCTGCGCCGACGGAAGGGCGGTGGCCGCCGATGACCAAGGCCACCATGCTCTACAAGCCCGTCGGCATGGCCTTCGGCATGCTCGGAGGCATGGCCGCGGGCGCTCTGTTCCAGCGCACCTGGAAGGCGGTGGCGGGCGAGGACGACGCGCCGGACGCCCACGACGAGGAACGCACCTGGCGCGAGATCCTCGCGGCCGCCGCGATCCAGGGCGCGATCTTCGCCGTGGTCAGGGCGGCGGTGGAGCGCGGCGGCGCGGTGAGCGTACGCCGGGTCACCGGCCGCTGGCCCGACTGAGCCGCACCCCGCCGCCCGTGTGCCCCGGCCGTGTTCCTTTCGGCCGGGGCACAGCGGCGCTCGTACGCGTCGCGGCCACCGCGCGTGAGGCGATGGGAGGCCGGGCCCCAGCCCCGAGAGGCCGCGTTGACGGCACCGGGTGCCCGGAGGAAGCTCGGCCCATGACCACCACGCGGCAGCATCCCTACGCCCGCTACGTCGCGCTCGGCGACAGCCAGACGGAGGGTCTCGGGGACGGCGACGAGGCGCACGGCTACCGCGGCTGGGCCGACCGCCTCGCCGAGATCCTCGCCGCGGTGAACCCGGACCTCACCTACGCCAATCTCGCCGTGCGCGGCCGGCTGACGGCGGGGATCAAGGCGGAGCAGCTGGGCCCTGCCCTCGCGCTGAAGCCGGACCTGGTGACCGTCATGGCGGGCATGAACGACCTGGTGCGGCCGGGCTTCGACGCCGCGCGCGTCGCCGCCGACCTGGAGGAGATGTTCACCGAACTCACCGCGGCGGGCGCGCACGTGGCCACCGTGACCTTCCCGGACATCGGACGGATCGCGCCGCTCGCCCGGCGCGCGCTGCCCCGCGTCCTGGACCTGAACGCCCGGATCCGGGCGGCCGCCGACCGGCACGGCGTGACCGTGCTCGACACGTTCCCGCACCGGGTCACCACCGATCCGCGGCTGTGGAGCGGCGACCGCCTGCACGCGAGCCCGCTGGGCCACGCGAGGATCGCCGAGGGCATGGCGGACGCCCTCGGCCTGCCCGGCCACGAGGACTGGCTGACGACGCTGCCGCCGCTCGCCCTGGTGTCGGTGCTCGGCGAGGCGACGGCGGAGGCACGCTGGCTGGCCGGGTTCATGGGGCCGTGGCTGTGGCGGCGTATGCGGGGCCGCTCGTCGGGCGACGGCAGGGAAGCGAAACGGCCCGCTCTCGGCGCGGTGACCGTACCGGCTCGTGAACGGGCTTGACCTGAACCGTGGTTGAGGTCGGAACGTGGAACACGCACGCACCGACCCACACCGAGACGGACGGATGGACAGCCATGTCTGCGACCACGGCCACGACCCTGAGCACCGGCACCCACCCCGACCCGGCCCGCCCCGAAGCGGGCCTCGCCTTCATCAGCACCTGGAGCACCGGCTCCCCCGAGCGGCAGCGGGCCACCCTGGACGCCATCGCGCGGGCCTGGGAGAGCCGCCCCTGGCCGCACGAGGGGCTCCTGTCGTACACGGTGTACGCGGGCTTCGACGGCTCCGACGGATCGGCGGTCCTGCACCACTCGCACTGGCGCGACGAGGAGGCCTACCAGGACTTCTTCGACGGCGCGCACAACGGCAGGGACGCGCGCAACACCGAGATCGACGCGGCCGTGCCGGGCATCGAACGCCTCGGCCTGTCCAAGACGCGGCTGTACCGCAGCTGGAGCGCCGCTTCCGGCGGCGAGCGGCGGGAGCCCGGGGCGATCGTGATCGTGCGCATCGTGTTCGACGGCCCGGACGCGGAGCGGCAGCGCGCCTGGGTGGACGGCGTACTGGAGGCCCTGGACAGCGACCCGGTCAAGGACAAGGGGCTGATCTCCGCGCACTTCCACGTCAGCACGGACGGCACGGAAGTCGTCAACTACGCGGAGTGGGAGACCGAGCAGGCCCACATCGACGTGCTCGCCGCGGCCGAAGGGGTGGATTCGCTGACGCCGCAGTGGCGGCGGGTGCGCGAGTTCCCCGGCGTCACGAGCAGCGGCACCGTCGCCCGGTACCGGTTCGCGTACGGCTTCGTACCGAGCTGGGCGTAGATTCGGGGCCCCCTCCCGCCGACGGCCGTGCCCGCCTGGACAGCGGTAGGGGGCGGCGGGACGGTGGAGGGATGACCGGCGGCAAGGAGTTCGACATAGCCCGGGAGTTCGAGGTGGAGGGCTCCCCGGCCCAGCTCTGGGCCGCCCTCACCACGGGCACCGGCGGCTGGCTGTGGCCCATGGAGTACGAGCCGCGGGAGGGCGGCACCGCCCCTTTCGGCGGCACCGTCACCCGATGGGACCCGCCGCACCGCCTCACCGCCCGCGTCGAGGACCCGGACGGCGTGCCCGGACAGAGCCTCGACCAGCTCGACCACACCATCGAGCCCCGCGACGGCGGACGCCGCTCCTGGCTGCGCTACGTCCACAGCGGCGTCTTCACCGAGGACCTGGACGGCCAGCACGCCGACGCCACCCGGCGCACCGACTTCCACCTGCACACCCTGCGCCAGTACATGGCGTACTTCGCGGGCCGCCCCGCCGTCTTCTGCGCCCTCAACGGCCCGCGGGCCTCGATCGCCCCCGACGCCCTCGTCCGCCTCGCCCGCGCCCTCGGCCTGCCCGACGACGCTTCTGAGGGCGCCCGCGTCCGCGTCGAGGGCCCCGGCGAGGAACTGGACGCGGTGATCGACTTCCGCAGCCGGTACTTCATCGGCCTGCGCACGGACGACGCCCTGCACCGCTTCTTCGGCCGCGGCCACCGAGGCGCGCCGGTCGGTGTCAGCGTGCACGACTTCGGCCCGCACGCCGACACCAAACGCACCGAACTGGCCTGGCAGGACTGGCTGCACCACCTCTACGGGTGAGAGCCGGTACGGACCCGCCCTAGGGACCCGCCCTACGGCCTGAAGCGCAGCACCTGCGGATCGTGGTCGCTGTTCTGGTCGGCGAACTCCGCGTTGATGTGCACGCTGTCGTAGGAGAAGCCGTCGCCGACGCCGGGGCTGGTCAGGATCTGGTCGAGGACCTGCGAGTTGCCCTGGTAGACGTACGAGTAGCGCTCGCTCCTGGGCAGCGACTTGACGGCCGCGCGCAGGGCGCCGCCGTCCTGGAGGGCCTTGGTGGTCGCCGAGAACTCGAAGTCGTTGATGTCACCGAGCACGACGACGTCCGCGTTCCTCTGGACCTCGCGGATGTCCTTCACGAAGCCGTTCACGGCCTGCGCCTGCTTGAGGCGCTGTACCTCCGAGGAGCGCACCGGCGGCTGGTGGTGCGAGGTGAGGCCCTCGTCGCCGCCCTTGGACCCGAAGTGGTTGGCGATCACGAAGACCGTGCGGCCGCGGAAGACGAACTCACCGGCCAGCGGCTTGCGGCTGTTGGTCCACGCCGCGTTCTGCGGGTCGACGCGGCCCGGCGAGTGGCTCAGCGCGGCCCGCTCGCCCGCGCGGACGACCTCGGTGGACGTCGTCGCGTCGCCGCCCGCGCGGTCGGTGAAGGAGACCCGCTCCGGGTTGAAGAGGAACACCTGGCGGATGTTGCCGCCCGGCTCGCCGCCGTCCTTGTTGTTCACCGGGTCGATGGACCGCCACTCGTAGCGGGGCCCGCCCGCGGCGACGATCGCGTCCGTGAACTTCTTCAGGGTCGCGCCCGCGGCGACCGTGCCGTCGTTCTTCGCGCCGTTGTCGTCCTGGATCTCCTCCAGGGCGACGATGTCGGGCGAGGCGAGGTTCGTGACGACCGCGCCGGCCAGCGCGTCGAACTTCGTCTGCGCGTCGCCCGGGTCGAGGTTCTCGACGTTGTACGTGGCCACGGACAGCTCGCCCTTGGCCTGCCGGCGCGTCTTCTCGCGTTCCAGGCCCTTGTCGCGTACGTCACCCAGCTCGCGGGCGACCAGGGTGTAGCCGCCGAACTGGTTGAAGTCCAGGGGGCCTTCCGCGCCGCCCTTCAGGACGTCGCCGACGTTCGCCTTCGGGAAGGGGCGCTCGGAGACGGGCGCGAGCTGCTGGATCTGGAGCCGTCCGCCGTTCTGCGCGTCGTAGGAGCCGTAGACCGTGCCGCCGCGCCGGCTGCGGTTCTCGTGGGGCCTCACCGTCACCCACAGCTCGTTGTACGCGTCGGTGGCCCCGACCACGCGCGAGCTGCCGACCGCCACGTTCATGCCCTCCAGGGACTCGTAGAGGTCCAGGGCGTACGTACGCGGCTTCAGCGGCAGCGCGTTGACGCTGTTGCCCTGCGCGGGGTCACCGGCGGGCGCGTAGCGGGCGGGCACCGACTTGGCGCCGACCCTGACCGGCGCGGGCAGCGCGTTGCCGGACGACTCCACGGTCACCGTCGGCTTGGTGATCTGGGTGAGGGACTGGTTGCCGGAGGCGGCGCCGCCGGGAACGTACTCCCCGACCGTCCCGGAGACCCGCACGGCGTCGCCCGGCTCGACGGTGAGCGTGGCCGAGCCGGTGTAGACGAAGACGCCCTCGCTGGTCGCCGGGTCACCGTCGGCCTTCGTGTCCTGGATCCAGAAGCCCTTGGATCCGTAGGCGCGGACGCCCGTCACCACCCCGCGGACGTCGGTGACCTGCTGGCCGGCCAGCGGCGAGATCCGGGTCGTGCCCTGGATGTCGTGGACGCGGACCTCGTCGGCCGAGGCCGTGGAGGCGGAGACGGCGAGCAGGCCCGCCGCGAGGGCGGTCGCGACGACGGCGGAGACGGCGGCCGGTCTCGGCATGCGGGGCGTCGGTATCTGAGGCATGAGGGGACTCCGGATGAGGGTGAGGGAACGGTGCTGCGGTGCAGGGCCGTGCGGGCGCTCTACGCGCGTCAATCTCTTGTGTGACCAGGGGAGTTGTCAAGGTCGTGCCGGTGTTCTTGACCTGTACGTTTTCTGACAGGGACATGAACCGGGCGGCATGGTGCCAAATCCGTCTAGGCTTGCGCCCTGCCGACCCGTCCCCGAGCCCTCGACCCCGTCGAGCAGGGGAGAGCCCCACCCTCCGGAGGAGAACCAGCCGATGTCCGTAAGCCCCGCCACCCTGCCGCCGGTGCTGCTGCACTCCGAAGCGGAGCTCGCGCGGGCCGCGCTCGCCACACCGCTGCTGTCCCGCGCCGTGCGGCTCGCCCGCTGGGCGGGACCCGAGACCCGGGTCGGCGCGGGCGGCGAACTCGTCGACGCCCAGCTCCCGGCGGCCGCCGCCGAGCTCGGCCTCGAAGCGGACGACCCGGACGCGGCCGCGCTCGCCAGCGAGGCCTGGCGCGTCGCCGTCGACACCGGCCTGGTCGAGGTCATCGACGCCGAGGAAGAGGGCGCGGAAGGCACCGTCACCCCGGGCGAGGACCTCGCGGTGCTCTCCGCGGGCGGCCCGCAGGACGTCCTCGGCGTCTGGCTGGGCGCCCTGGACACCGTCTACGCGGACGCCACCGTGCCGGACATGGACAACCTCCTCGACGTCCTGGAGGAGAACGGCGAGGTCGACTTCGACGAGCTCGGCTGGGACCCGCAGGCCGAGGCCGACTTCCTCGACGGCGTCCTCGGCAACCTCTACCTGCTCACCGTGGGCGACGCCGCGGCCGGTGAGGGCCCCGTGCCGCTGCCCGCGCTCGCCGCCTCGATGATCGTCCCCGACGACATGGGCGAGCCCACGGACGACATCCTGGAGCAGGTGTCGGACGCGATGATGAGGCTCGACGACCAGTTCCGCCTCTTCGAGCCGCTCGGCCTGGTCGAGTACCAGCCGGTGGACGAGGCGCTCATGGCCGAGATCGACGCCCCCGACGACACCGGTACGACCGGCGCCACCGAGGTGCCCGCGCCGATCGACGACGAGGACGTCACCCGGTACGGCATGGTCCGGCTCACCCCCCTCGGTCTGTACGGCGTCCGCGCCCGCATGCTGGAGGCCGGCGTCGACGCGCCCGCCGTCGGCGACCTCGCCGACAAGGGCGCGGACGCGCTCCTGGAGGGCACCTCCGGCTTCCCGCAGGCCGCCGCGCAGGCGGAGATCGAGCAGTGGCTCGCCCGGCACGAACCGCTGGCCGCCGCACGGGAGTTGCTGGCCGCGGCCCGCGGCGGCGACGAGGGCGCGCCGCTGCGCAGGCTCCGCTGCCAGCAGGCGCTGTCCCTGGTCGGCGGCGAGGCGGAGCCCGCGCTGCGGGAGGTGCTCGACGACCCGCAGCTCGGAGGGCTCGCCCGGGTGTGGCTCACCGAGCAGGGGGCGACGGACGTGCCCGCTCCTTCCGAGCAGCTCGTCTTCTGGCTCACCATCGACACGCTCGCCGCGCAGCTCAGCGCCGAGGGCAACTCGGACGAGCTCCAGGGCCTGGTCGAGGGCCTCGCGCAGCAGCACAGCGGCTTCTTCGCCACCGCGTGGCGGGTGGAGCACCCCGCGACGGCGGACGTCCTGGAGGCGATGGGCCGCCTCCACCCCGACAAGAAGGTGGCGAAGGAGGCCCGCAAGGCGGCCTTCAAGGCCAGGTCGCAGCAAGGCATGTGAGCCCGTAGAGGGGCCCCAGCACCCCGGGTGGGCCCGGCAGCCCAGGCCCACCCGGGATCCGCTCACGCCGCCGCAGGCGTCAGCACGCGTAACGCGTCGTGTGCTTGAACGACGACGACGCCCCGTCGAACCCATACGTCCCCCGGTACGCCGGCGGATTCTGGTACTCGCCCACGATCGTGATCCTGTCCGCGCACGCGCCCTGCCCCACGCGCCTGGCGTCGAGCCGCAGCGCGTCGCCGAGTGAGCCGCCCGTGATCTCCCACGGGGCGCCGCAGATGCCGGACGCGATCCGCCCGCCGGTCACCACGTGCGGGTACGTGTTGGGGTTGTACTTCACCTCGATGGCGAACGTGACCGAGCCGTTGTGGAGCGTCAGCCTGGCGTCCGCCGCCACGGCCTCGGCCGACACACCGGCCGCGGGCGCGGCGAACGCCTCGTCGCGCGTCTTGACCTCGGCGCCCTGCGGATTGTGGAAGCGGTGCTCCGCCCGCGTCCGGCCCTTCTGCCTGCGTGCCTGCGTGGTCATGGCAGACCCTCCTTCCCTCCCGACCGTCAGGCCAGCAGCTCGGCGATCTCCACGCGCAGCAGCGCGCGGACGTTCTCGATGTGGTTGACCACGGTCACCACCGAGGACCCGGCGAAGAGCAGCCCGAGCGCGACGTCGTCCCGCGAGGCGACCAGCGAACCGGAGTCGCCGCCCGCGGAGATGTTCGTCGTCAGGATCTGGTCCTTGAACCGGGCGGTGCCCGCCGTGCCGTAGTTGACGTCGATGGTCGCGTCGACCGCGATGATCCGGCCGAAGCTGATGTTCGTCGTCCGGCCGGTCTTCTTCACCAGGTCGCCGACCGCCACGTTCGCCTTGCGGCGCCAGGCGCGCGGCGCACCGCTGAAGTACTGCTCACGCGTCGCGTCCTGGAAGTCGACCGAGGCGAGCGCCGCGTCCACGACGTTGTTCTGCCGCTCCAGCGGGATCTGCGGGGCGAACTGGATCGTGATGAACCGCTCCAGCGTCGCGATGCGGTCCGCCGGGTCCTGCCCGCCGTCGAAGACACCGGGCTGCACGATCGCGCTGCCCAGCTGTGCCCGGTTGGAGTCGGCCAGCACGTGGTTGTTGGAGAGGACGTAGAACTTCGCCGGCACGCCGAGGCCGGAACCCGGCGGGTCGACGGAGGCGCCGGGCAGGAAGTCGTACACCACACCGCCGAGCGTGCCCGCCGTCACCCGGACGTTGCCGACCGAGAAGCCCGAGGGACACGGCCGCATCCGGCGCTTGAGCAGCTGCGGCTCGAACGCGCCGCGCCCGGCCGGCTCTTCGAGCTGCGGCTGGCCGAGGCCCGCCAACTGCCCGGCGACGCCGCCCTCGGAGTCGTACGGCAGGGGCGCGCGGTCCTCGGCGCGGCGGCCGCCGGCCCTGCTCTGCCGGCGCTGCGCCGCGACGTGCCCCACCGCGACGACGTCGGTGGGGGTGCCGTCATCCATGTGGCGCGGGACGACGTCCCGCTCCGGAAGCATGGACTCGGAGACCTTCTGGGTGACGAACACCAGCACGGCGGGCTCACCGGTGGGCCGGCCGTCGGACCACTTCACGCCGTGGCCGAAGCCGACGACGTTGGCGAGCGGCTGCTCGGGCCGCAGGAAATCGGAGACCGCCTGCCGCCGCGAGCTGTCGCTCAGCTGGCCGCCGGTGGGTCCTCGCGTCAGTTCGGGCCGGCTCTCCACGCCGGACCACCTCTTCCCCTTGGATGCAGGGCGGGAGTCCCGGGCCGCGCCGCGGCGCCGCCGACACCAGGGTCTACGGCTCGCCGTCCCGCGCTTCGACCTCGCCGATGGCGAGCACGCGTACGGGGACACCTTCGAGCACGTCCGGAACCACGTCTTCGTCGTGGAGCCGGTCACGGGGCACTCGGTGGGTGACGAAGACGACGATCACGTCCTCACCCGAGTGCAGGTCCCTCCCGGTGCCGACGCCGGTGACATTGGCCAGCCTCATCAGCCGGTCCTCATGGAGGCTGCGCGCCCGATGTGCGTCCACTCGGCTCGCCTCCCCCCGCGGGTGGTGCGTGTGCACGTACGTGCTGTCTATTGCCGTGGGCACCGCGGGTCAAGGTGTCCCGCGGTGATTTCCCGGCAGTGGCGCCGGCCAGGGGGTCGGCGCCGCCGGTGCTTCCTCGTCCCACTCCAGCAATTCCGTGACGTCGTCCTCATGGCGGTGGATCAGGTCGGCGACCGGTTCGCTCGCCCACCAGGGGAACGCCGCGGCCCGCTCCCCGCACCAGGCCATCACCTCCGCGACCGTGGGGCGGGCCGCGGGGGCGCGGGTCAGACAGCGCCCGAGGAAGCCGGCCCAGGCGGCGCCCGGCACGCCCAGCAGGTCCGGCTCCTCGTGCAGCGTGCGGTGCAGGACCTCCGGGGCGCGGCCCGAACCGAACGGGCCCCGCCCGGTCGCCGCCACCGTGAGGACCGCGCCGAGCGCGAACACATCGGCCGCGGGCCCCGGCCGGGCGTCCCGCGCCAGCAGCTCGGGGGCGATGAAGCCGGGCGAACCGATGGCCGGACCACCGGCGTCCGGACCACCGGCGTCCGGACCACCGCCCTCCGGACCCTCGTCGGCCGTGCGCCCCGCCACGCGGAAGCCGAGGAGCTTCGGCCCGGTGCGGGTGACGATGACGTTGGAGGGCTTCACGCCGCGGTGGACGACCCCGGCCGCGTGCACCCCCGACAGGGCGTGGGCGAGCGCCGCGCCCAGCGCGGCGAGATCGGCCTCGCCCAGCGGCCCGTACGTGGCCACCGCCTCCGGCAGACCCGGCCCCGCGCAGAACTCGACCGCGAGCCACGGCTCCTCGGCGTCCGGATCCGCGTCGAGCACGGCGGCCGAGTACGGGCCGGTCACGGCCCGCGCGGCGGCGGCCTCGCGCCGGAAGCGCTCACGGAACCCCGGGCCGGCCGCGAGGTGCGCGTGGACCGTCCTGACGGCGACCGGCCGCCCGGACGCGGACCGCGCCAGCTGGACACGGCCCCTGTCGCCCTCGCCGAGCGGCGAAACGATCCGGTACCCGCCGACCTCCACGGGCGCTCCTTCCAGCGGGCCCGGGGCGGGCCCTTGCGGCGACAGGATGATCTGACGGTCTGTGCGACGTCTAAGCGGCATCGTACGGTTGCGGCTGCCGTGCGGCGTTCCGTCGCGGTGCGTCGCTCCCGTGGTACGGAACGTGATTCCCGTAACCCTTTCGGGTCGTCCCAAGGTGCCGGATGCGTTGCCGTGACTGGGGTTTGTGTGTCTGTTCCATACCGATGTGAGAGCGGTGTGAGCTCGGAGCATGGTGCGTCGGGCGTCCGGGGGCGCATACTTCGAATATGACGAGGCCCGCCGGCTCGCGCCGCCACCTGCCGAACAGTCCCTTCAACGTGCCCGCTCCGCCCGCCCCACCCGTAGAGCAGTTCGCCGTGGGTGACCGTGTCTCCCACGACCAGTACGGACTCGGGAGGATCGTCGGCGTCGAGGGAGAGGACGCGGTCGTCATCGACTTCGCGGGCCGTCAGGGACGGTTCCTGAGTCCCTACCCGAAGCTCGCCAAGCTCTGACATCCGAAGACCTGATCCGACGCACGTGAGGGGCGGCGGGCCGCGCACGCGGCCTTCCGCCCCTCACGCATGCGTGCCCTACAGCGCCTGCGCCGCCGGCTTCACCATGCCGCGCACGGTGCGGGACTTGACGAACTGCCCCATGCCGGTCATCTCCCACTCGCCGGTGAACTGCTTGATGAGCTTGGCCATCATGACGCCCGTCTGCGCCTCGGCGTTGGTCAGGTCGAAGCGGACCAGCTCCTCGCCGGACGCCGCGTCGATCAGGCGGCAGTAGGCCTTGGCGACCTCCGTGAACTTCTGCCCGGAGAAGGAGTTCACCGTGAAGACCAGGCCCGTGACGTCCTGCGGGAGGCGGCCGAGGTCGACGACGATCACCTCGTCGTCGCCGCCGCCCTCGCCCGTGAGGTTGTCACCGGAGTGCTTGATCGCGCCGTTCACGATCGACAGCTTGCCGAAGTAGCAGCTGTCGACGTGGTTGCGATGGGGGCCGTACGCGATGACGGAGGCGTCCAGGTCGATGTCCTTGCCACGGAACGCGGGCTCCCAGCCGAGGCCCATCTTGACCTGGGAGAGCAGCGGCTTGCCGCCCTTGACCAGGGACACCGTCTGGTTCTTCTGGAGGCTGACCCGGCCCTTGTCCAGGTTGATCTTCCCGGCGCCGGGCGCGGGCGCCGGGGGAGCGGCGGGCGCGGCCGGGGCGGCCTGACGCGGGTCGGCGACCGGCGGGGGCGGGCCCTGGGCCGGCCGGCCCACCGGGGGAGCCATCGGAGCGGCGGGGGCGGCGGCCGGGGCCGGGGCGGGCTCCTCGACCGAGACGCCGAAGTCCGTTGCGATGCCCGCGAGGCCGTTCGAGTACCCCTGACCGACCGCGCGGGCCTTCCACGCGCCGTTGCGCAGATAGATCTCGACGATCACCAGGGCCGTCTCGGCGCCGAGCTGCGGCGGGGTGAACGTGGCGAGCACGGAACCGTCGTCCGCGTTGCGGATGGTGGCGGTGGGCTCGATGCCCTGGAAGGTCTGGCCCGCCGCGTCCGGGCTCGCGGTCACGACGATCTTCTCGATGCCGGGCGGTACGGAGGCCGTGTCCACGGTGATCTTGTCGGGGGTCGTGCCACCGCCCGACTGGTAGGTCACACCGGGGCCCGAGGGCTGGTTGAAGAAGATGAAGTCGTCGTCGGAGCGCACCTTGCCGTCGGCGGTGAGCAGCAGGCCCGATACGTCGAGCCGCACCGGAGCGGCGACGTCCACCGCCACGCGGGCGGCGGCCAGGGGGATGTTCGAGCCGGGGGTCATAGCTGTCATGCCAGGGGTAACGAACGACCCCGCTTTGCCGTTCCCTTACTCACGGAGGGTTTTTCCCGGCCCGTGCGCAAGGCCCTCTCAGCCCCGGTCGCGCGGGTGGGCCCGCGCCGCCCTTTCGTTGCCGCCCGGATTACGGCACGACGACGATCTTCCGGCCCAGTCCGGCGGCGAACCGGTCCAGTGCCAGCGGGTAGTCGTCCAGCGGCAGCCGGTCGCTGATGAACACCTCCGGGTCGAGCACCCCCGCCGCGAAGAGTTCGGCCGCGCGTTCGTAGCTGTGCAGGACCGCCATCGAACCGGTGATGGTGATCTCCTGGTTGTAGATCCGGTACGGGTCGATGGTGACGCGCGTGGCGTAGTCGGCGACGCCGAACTGGAGGAACGTGCCCGCCTTGGCGACCCGGTCCAGGCCGTCCTGGATGGCGCCCGCGTTGCCCGTCGCGTCGATCACCACGTCCCAGCCCTCCGGGCGGTCCAGTTCGTCGGCACCGGCCGCCGAGCCCGAGACCCCGAGCCGCGCCGCCGTCGCGAGCCGCCGCGGGTTGACGTCGACGACCTCGACGCTCGCGGCGCCGGTCCGCTTGGCCAGCTCCAGCATCATCAGGCCCATCGTTCCCGAGCCGTAGATCAGCACATGCGCCCCGAGCCGCGCCCGCAGCACGTCGTAGCCGCGCACCGCGCAGGACAGCGGCTCGATCAGGGCGGCGTCCTGGGTGCGTACGTGGTCCGGGAGCCGTACGCAGTTGGCGGCGGGCGCGAGGGCGTACTGGGCGGCGCCGCCCGCCGTGGTCACGCCGATCGCGGCCCACCGCTCGCACATGTTGCCCCGCCCGGCCCGGCACTGGCGGCACTCGTGGCAGTGCAGCGAGGGGTCGACCGCGACCCGGTCGCCGAGGGCGAGCCCGGTGACGTCACGGCCCCGTTCGACGACGGTACCGGCGAACTCGTGGCCGGGCACCACCGGCAGCGTGGGTGCGAACTCCCCCTGGCGGATGTGCAGGTCGGTGCCGCACAGGCCGCACGCGGCGACCTCCACGACGACCTCGCGGGGGCCGGGCGCCGGGTCGGGCACCTCACCGACGACGACCTTGCCCACCGACTCGACGATCGCGGCCTTCATTTCACGGCTCCCAACGACAGGCCCTGGACCAGTTTGTCCTGGGCGGCGAACCCCGCGGCGAGCACCGGCAGGGAGATCACGAGCGACGCGGCGCACACCTTCGCCAGGAACAGGCCCTGGCTGGTGATGAAGCCGGTCAGGAAGACGGGCGCGGTCTGGGCGACGACACCTGTGAGCACCCGCGCGAAGAGCAGTTCGTTCCAGCTGAAGATGAAGCAGATCAGGGAGGTCGCGGCGATGCCGGGCAGCGCGATGGGCGCCACCACGCGCGTGAGGACGGTGGGCAGCCGCGCCCCGTCGATCCGGGCGGCCTCGATGACGGCCTTCGGCACCTCGGCGAGGAAGGACTGCATCATCCACACCGCGATCGGCAGGTTCATCGAGGTGTAGAGGAGGACGAGCAGCCAGATGTTGTCCAGCAGCCCGGTGTTCCTGGCGAAGAGGTACAGGGGCAGCAGGCCCGCCACGGCCGGCAGCATCTTCGTGGACAGGAAGAAGAAGAGCACGTCCGTCCACTTCTTCACGGGCCTGATGGACAGGGCGTACGCGGCGGGCAGGGCCAGCGCGAGCACGCAGAGCGTGGAGAGGACCGAGGCCACCGTGGAGTTGACGAGCGACGGCCAGGGGCTCGCGCCGCCGCCGGCCCCGAAGAAGTCGCGGTAGCCGTCGAGGGTGAGCGAGGCGGCGAGCGAGGGCGGGTTGGTGGCCGCGTCCTCCTCCGAGTGGAAGGAGGTCAGCGCCATCCAGGCGATGGGCAGGAAGAACAGGATCCCGGCGAGCCACGCGGTCAGACCGAGCCCCACGCCCTTGACGCGTACGTTCCTCATGCGCGGGACGCCTCCTCACGGAACAGGGACGAGACGACCCGCAGCACGAAGGTCGCGATGACGAGCGAGCCGATGACGACGAGGACGCCGGCCGCGGAGGCCAGGCCGTTCTCGTGTGCCTGGTAGAAGCTCTGGTAGACGGTGTAGGGGAGGTTGGCGGTGCCGAGGCCGCCCGAGGTGAGGGTGAAGACGGCGTCGAAGTTCTGCACGATGTGGATCGAGCCCAGCAGGGCGCCCAGTTCGAGATAGCGGCGCAGGTGCGGCAGCGTCAGATGGCGGAAGACCTGCCAGTCGCTCGCGCCGTCCATGCGGGCCGCTTCGACCAGTTCGGTATCGCGGCTCTGGAGCCCCGCGAGAAGGATCAGCATCATGAAGGGCGTCCACTGCCACACCAGGGAGGCCTCGATGGCGAGCAGCGGGGTGGTGGAGATCCACTCGGGCTGTGCCGCGGATTCCCCGCCGGCCCAGCGCAGAAGGCCGTTGAAAAGGCCGTACTCGGGGTTGTAGAGCACGTGCTTCCACAGCAGCGCGGCGGCCACCGGCACCAGCAGGAACGGCGCGATGAGCAGCGTGCGCACGAGGCCGCGCCCCTTGAACCGGCGGTCGAGCAGCAGTGCGAGGCCGAGCCCCAGGACGAGGCTCGCGAGGACCACGGACGCCGTGAGCAGGATCGTGGTCAGGACCGAGGTGCGCAGGTCGGGGTCGGTGAGGACCTCGGAGTAGTTGGCGAACCAGGTGAAGGAGCGGGCATCCGGATAGAGGGCGTTCCAGTCGAAGAAGGAGATCACCAGGGTGGCCACGAACGGCAGCTGGGTCACGGCGATCATGAAGACGAGGGCGGGGAGCAGGGGCGCCCTGGTGGCCCAGGCGCGCAGCCGTCCGGGAGTCCTCGGAGCGGGCACGCGCGCGTGGGTGAGGGCGGGCGTGCTGGTGGCGGTGGCGGTCATCGTCCCTCGTACTCCTCGGAGATCTTCTCGGCGAGCCGCTGGGACGTGCGCAGCGCCGCGTCGACGGACTGGCGTCCGGCGATGGCCGCGCTGATCTCCTGGGAGACCTTGGTGCCGAGGTCGGTGAACTCGGGGATGCCGACGAACTGGATGCCGGGCGCGGGGCGCGGCTGTACGCCCGGGTCGCGGGGCCTGGCCCCTTCGACGGCGGCGCGGGTGACGTCCTGGAAGGCGGCAGCAGCCTTGCGGTAGGCGGGGTTCGCGTACGTCGAGGCGCGCTTCCCGGCGGGGACGTTCGCCCAGCCGGTCTTCTCGCCGACCAGTTCTTCGTACTCCTTGCCCGACGCCCAGGAGATGAACTTCCAGGCCTTGTCGGGGTTCCTGGAGGCCTTCTGCATGCCCCAGGCCCAGGTGTAGAGCCACCCGGAGTTCTCCGTCCGCACCACCGGGGCGGGCGCGTAGCCGATCCTGCCCCTGACCGGGGACGCGGCGGACTCCAGCGAACCGGCGGCGGCCGTCGCGTCGTACCACATGGCCGTCTTGCCCTGGGTGAGGTTGTTGAGGCACTCGGCATAGCCGGACTGGGCGGCCCCGGACTGGCCGTGCTCGCGAACGAGGTCTACGTAGAAGCGAGTTGCCTTTTCGAACTCGGGGGAGTCGAGGCGCGCCTTCCAGTCCTTGTCGAACCAGGTGCCTCCGAAGGTGTTCACCACGGTCGTCAGCGGCGCCATCAGCTCGCCCCAGCCGGGCAGGCCGCGCAGACAGATGCCCTTCATGCCCGGCTCCTCGCCGTCCACCCGGGCGGCGAGCTTCGCCACCTGCTGCCAGGTGGGGCGCTCGGGCATCGTCAGGCCCGCCTTCTTGAAGACGTCCTTGCGGTACATCAGGAAGGACGACTCTCCGTAGAAGGGCTGTCCGTAGAGCTTGCCGTCGTCGCCGGTGAGGGACTGGCGCATGGACGGCAGGATGTCCTTCTCGTCGTACGCCGTGTCCTCGCGCGCGTACGAACCGACCTCGTGCAGCCAGCCGTTCCTGGCGTAGATCGGTATCTCGTAGTTGCTCAAGGTGGCGACGTCGTACTGTCCCGCCTGGTTGGCGAAGTCCTGGCTGATTTTGTCGCGGACGTCGTTCTCCGGCAAAACGGTGAAGTTCACCTCTATGCCGGTCCGCCGGGTGAAGTGGGCGGCGGTGAGCTTGCGCAGTTCCATCATCTGCGGGTTGTTCACCATGAGTACGTTGAGGGAGTCGCCGCCCGAACCGCCCCCGCCGGCGCCGGTCCAGCAGCCGGTGAGCAGCGGGGCGAGCAGCGTCCCTGCGGCGGCCGCGGCGAGCGCGCGCGGCCTCCGTCGGCTCGGGGTTCGCATGAATGCTCCTGGGCATAGAGGGTTGTTCAGGGAGGTTTCGGGTCATGGCAGGGCGTGCGGGAGCGCTCGGTGGGCGAGGCGCGACCGCTCGGCGTGCGAGAGGGGGGTGTCAGGCGCGGACGACCTGCGGGCCGAGGAGGGAGTAGCGGTGGGCCTCGGAGGCGGGCAGGCGGCTGCTCGTGACGATCGTGTCCAAATCGCCGATCCCCGCGAACCGGCAGAAGCTCGTCGCCCCGAACTTGGTGTGCACGCCCAGGAAGACGGTGCGCCGCGACGCCCTGATCGCCTGCGCCTTCACCTCGCTGACCGCCGGGTCGGGCGTCGTCAGGCCGTGCTCGCGGGAGATGCCGTTGGCACCGATGTAGGCCAGGTCGATGACGAATCCGGCCAGCATGCGGGTCGTCCAGTGGTCGACGGTGGCGAGCGTGCCCGGCCGGACCCGCCCGCCGAGCAGCAGGACGGTGATGTGGTCGGCCTCCGCGAGGACGCCCGCGGTGGCCAGTGAGGCGGTCACGACGGTCAGCGGCCGGCCGGCCGACGCCCCGGGCAGCGCCTCGGCGGTCAGCTGGGGCGTGAACCCCTCGTCGACGAAGACCGTCTCGGCGTCGCCCAGCAGCCCGGCCGCGGCGGCGGCGATGCGCCGCTTCTCCGGGACGTGCATGGTCGTGCGGAAGGCGAGGGTGGTCTCGAAACCCGCGCTCTCCACGGGGTAGGCGCCGCCGTGGGTGCGGCGGACCAGGCCGTGGTCCTCCAGGGCGCGCAGGTCGCGGCGGACGGTCTCCTTCGCGACGCCGAGCTGGGCGGCGAGTGCCGTCACGTCGACGGAACCGGAGTGGCGGGCCGCGTTGACGATCCGCCGCTGACGTTCCTCCGCGGTCATCGGCGCCACCACCTTCTTCCCCTGGCCGGAGCGTGCCCGTTCGGGCCCTGTGGGGAAGTTCTACAGCGCAGGCAAGGGCGTGACCAGGTGCGCAGCGGGCGCGATGCTGCCCGTTTGTGCCCGCTTGGCGGGGTGGCCGCCTGCGGTGCGGGCGCCGGGCGTGCCCGTTTCGGGGGAGCGGGCCGCCCGTTTGCCGCCCGGACCGGGGCGGGCGGGGGTCAGTGCGGCCACACCGGAGGGTTGGTGCAGAAGTGGCCGCCCAGGTGCGCGTGGTCGGGATTGGCGGGGTCCAGCTCGCCCTGTTCGGCGATCAGCTTTCGCGCGTACGGCTCGGAGTCGTCCCGCGGGTCGTAGCCGAGCGCCCGCGCCGAGGAGAGGTCCCACCACAGGCGGGTGTTGGCGGACGAGCCGTGGACGACGGTGTGTCCCACGCCCTCGGCGGTGAGCGCCGCGTGGAAGAGCCGTGCGCCGTCCGCGGGGCTCATCCACACCGAGAGCATCCGCACGCTCGTCGGCTCCGGGAAGCAGGACCCGATGCGGACCGAGACGGTCTCGATGCCGTGCTTGTCCCAGTAGAGCTGGGCGAGGTCCTCGCCGAAGGACTTCGACAGGCCGTAGAGCGTGTCGGGCCGCCGGGGGGTGTCGACCGGGATCAGCGGGTCTCCGCCCCGGGGGCGCGGGGTGAAGCCCACCGCGTGGTTGGAGGAGGCGAAGACGATCCGCCGCACGCCCTCCTCGCGCGCCGCCTCGTAGAGGTTGTACGTCCCTTCGATGTTGGCCCTGAGGATCTTGTCGAAGGTGGACTCCAGGGAGATGCCCGCGAGATGGAGGACCGCGTCGGTCCCGCGCACGGCCTCGCGCAGCGCCTCCCTGTCGGCGAGGTCGGCGACGATCGCGTCCGGCTCGCCCTCTATGCCGCGCAGGTCGAGCAGGCGCAGGTCGTAGCCGTAGGCCGGCAGGAGCCCGCGCATCAGCGTGCCGAGGCCGCCTGCGGCGCCGGTGAGCAGGACGGTGCGGGGAGCGGGCATGCGGGGGTCTCCTCGGATGGCGTGGGGCGTTCTTCCAGTTCACCGCAGTCTCGGTGATGTGGAGCTGATGCGGCGCGCTGTCAACGCCGGGAGCCTGGAGCCTGTCTGGCGCGGCGAGGCCGCAGGCACCGGCCGGGTGGACACGGCCCGCGCGCCAGCCCCGCGACGCTCGCGGGCCCTGTCGCACCCGCGTTGACCGCCGTTACGATCCGCGCACCAATCGTCGCTCCGGTACCAGGGGACAGAGGAGACAAGGTGCGCAACAAGGGGATATCCACGCTGGCCTGCGCCGCGCTGACAGCGGGTGCCACGGTGCTCGGCGGCATGGCACCCGCCGCCGCGCAGGGCGGGCAGGCCACCGCACAGGGCAAGGAGGCCACCGCACAGCGCAAGGAGGCCACCGACTCCGTGCGCGACCGGCTGGAGAAGATACCCGGCATGAAGGTCGTCTCCGTCGCGGACAAGGAGGGCCACCCCCTCTACACGCTGACGTACGTCCAGCCCGTCGACCACCGCAAGCCCGGCGGCGCCACCTTCACGCAGCGCGCCACGCTCTGGCACAAGTCCACGGACAAGCCGACCGTCCTCTACACCAGCGGCTACACCCTCCCCGGCGGCACCGCCTCCCTCACCCGGCTGATCGACGCCAACCAGGTCAGCGTCGAACACCGCTACTTCGCCGAGTCCCGCCCGTCCGGCGCGGCGGGCGACGACTGGTCCAAGATGACCGTCCAGCAGGAGGCCGCCGACGAGCACCGCCTCACCCGCGCCCTGCGCACCATCGAGAAGGGCAAGTGGCTCGGCACGGGCGCCAGCAAGGGCGGCATGACCGCCACCTACCACGAGCGCTACTACCCCGGCGACCTGGACGCGGTCGTCGCGTTCGTCGCGCCCAACGACGCCGACCACCGCGACGACAGCGGCTACGAGCGCTTCTTCAGGACGGTCGGGACCAAGGAGTGCCGGGACGCGCTGAACGCCGTACAGCGCGAGATGCTCGTGCGCCGCGACACGCTGCTCCCCAAGTTCGAGGCCGACGCGAAGGCGGACGGCGACACGTTCGAGGAGACCCTCGGCACCACCGACCGGGCCTACGAGTTCGCGGTCCTGGACCAGGTGTGGAACTTCTGGCAGTCCGGCACGGCCGCCGACTGCTCCACCGTCCCCGACGCGAAGAGGGCTACCGACGACGAGCTGTACGGCTGGTCGAAGAAGCACGGCCTGAGTGTCTACCGCGACGAGGACCTCGGCACCAACGGCTCCGGCCCCTACTACCGCCAGGCCGCCACCCAACTCGGCTGGGCCGACCTGAAGTTCAAGCACCTCAAGGGCGTCCGTCACTACCCGGACCTCTACCAGCCCAACTCGGTGCTGCCCGCCGCCATGCGCGGCACGTACAACGGCACGACCGTGGCCGACGTCGACCGCTGGGTGAAGAGCAGCGGCCGGCGGATGATGTTCATCTACGGCCAGAACGACCCCTGGAGCGCGGAGCGCTTCACCCCGAGCCGCCACGACTCCTACCGCTACGAGGTGCCGGGTGCCAACCACGGCGCGTCGATCGCCAAGCTGCCCGAGGCCGAGCGGACGAAGGCCATCGCGACGATCAAGCGCTGGGCGAACGTGAAGTAACCCGGCGCCGAAGGAGCAGGGGCGCGGCGATCAGCAGCCGCGCCCCCGCGAGCACCGGCAGCAGCACACGGACGTCCACGCACTCCACGAGGGCCGCGCCCGCCGCGATGCCGACCGCGGTCGGCGTGAACATCAGCGTGTTGGCGGTCGCCGCCACCCGGCCGAGCAGCGCGTCGGGGGTCTCACGCTGCACCGCCGTCAGCCCCGCGATCAGCACGCAGGGCAACCCGACGCCGTTCGCGAAGCTTCCCGCGAGGACCGCCGCGTCACTCGGCAGCGCGCTCAGACCCGCCGCCACACCGGTCAGCGCGATGCCCGCGCCGCCGAACCGCCACGCCCCGAAGCGCCGAAGCAGCGCCCCCGACGCCACGCCCACCGCGACGGATCCGGCGCCCTGCACGACGTACAGCACGCCCGTGTACGCGGGGGAGTGGCCGAGCCCCTCCACGATCGCGTACACCAGCGTGCCGCTGATCCCCGACGACAGCATCGTCAGACCGCCCGCCACCACGAGGGGCCGCAGTCGCTCGTGCCCCCACAGATAGCGGGCCCCCTCGGCGGTCCGCTCCCGCAGGGACGCCCGCTCGCGCACCGGGGCACTCTCCCGCACCCGCAGCAGCCCGTACATGCCCGCGGCGAGTACGAACGTGACGGCGTCCAGGAGAGCCACGCGAGCGCCCCCGTACGCGGCGAACAGGCCCGCCCCCGCGAGGGGCGCCACCAGCTTCATGCCCTCGTTGGCGGACATCCGCAGGCCGTTGAAGTCGCCGAGCAGCTCCTTGCCGACGGCCGTCGGCACCAGCGCGGCCTCCGCCGCGTCCGTGACGACGCCGCACGCCCCGTACACCAGGAGGACGGCGAAGAGGATCCAGAGCTGTCCCGTGCCGTCCACGGCGAACAGGGAGAGGAGCAGCACGCCGAGCGCGAGGTTGGCGGCCACCAGGAGCGGTTTGCGGCGGCTGCGGTCGGCGAGGGTGCCGAGCAGCGGGCCGATGAGGGTGGGCGCCCACAGGGCGAACTGGCAGAGCGCGGCGAGCCCGTCGGAGCCGGTCAGCTCCTTCACCCAGATGCCGGAGACCAGCCACAGCGCGGAGGTCCCGAAACCGGAGACCACCACCGCGCCCAGATAGAGGCTCGCGTTGCGGTCCCGCAGGACGCGCCCGATCGTCGATGTCATGCCAGGTGATGCTGGTTTCTAAGGCCCCGGCGTCGGAATCGGGCGCATTCCCTAACGCGGGCCGATGAGTTCGGGGCACGCGGCCGGTCACCAGAGGAGACCTACCGATACAGCTGCCTTAGCGGAGGCCCCCATGACCGGTGACATCCCGTCCGGTGACACTGATTCCGATGACATCCTCGACCTCGGCCCGCAGGCCCGCCTGGTGGCGCGCCTCGCCGAACGCGTCACGGACGGACAGCTCGCGGCGCCCACGCCCTGCCCCGACTACGCGGTACGGCACCTCATCGGCCATCTGATCGGCCTCGCCCGCGCCTTCGAGCAGGCGGCGCGCAAGGAGTTCGGGCCGGCGCTGGACGCGGACCCCGCGAGTCACGTGCCGGACATCGGCCCTGGCTGGCGCGACGAGCTGGCCGGGGCCCTGGACGCCCTCGCCGGGGCCTGGCGCGAGCCGGCGGCCTGGCGGGGCATGACCCGGGCGGGCGGCGTCGACCTGCCCGGCGAGGTCGCGGGCCTCGTCGCCCTCGACGAACTGGTCGTCCACGGCTGGGACCTGGCGCGGGCCACCGGCCAGGAGTACGGGCCGGACGAGACCAGTCTGGGGGGCGCGCGGGCGCTGCTGACACCCACGGGCGAGGAGGGCGAGGAGGGCGGGGAGCCGGACGGGCTGTTCGGCAAGCCGGTCCCGGTCCCGGAAGGGGCGCCTCTCCTGGACCGCGTGATCGGTCTGAGCGGCCGCGACCCGGGGTGGCGCGCCGGGGGCTGACCAGCGGATGCGTCAGTGCCCCGGGACCGGCCGCCCCGGAGTCGGCGTAGCGAGATAGGTTGCATTCCTGACTAGGTCGCCATACGGTCTAGGTAGCTCAAACGCTCAGGGGCTCCGCGGCACGCGTGCACACGCACCGCGCGGCCCCCTCGGGAAGGGGGACCCATGACCATCTCGCCGGACTTCTCGGTCGCATCGACGACCGTCACGGCCGTGCTCGCCGCCTATCTGCTGCTCGGCGAGCCCTGGGCCGGCCGCCGGACCTACGCCTCGCTGGCCCGGCGCCGGGACGCCGAACCCCGCGCCCTCGTCCGCTACTTCGGCCTCGTGCTCGCCGTGTGGGCGGTTTTCGCCGCCGTCGCCGTGGCGGCGCTGCTGCTCTCGCCGGGCGCCGACGCCGCCGACTTCGGCATCACCACGCCCGAGCGGCCCGGCTACGTCCTGACCCTGACCATCATCTTCGCCGCGATCGCCGTGGCGTCGGGGCGCAACTTCCGCAGCCTGGCCGAGCAGGGCAAGAACGTGCCGGGGCTCGCCTCCATCGAGGCCATGCTGCCGCGCACCGCCGAGGAGCGCAGGCTCGCGATCGTCGTCGCCGTGACCGACGGCATCTGCGCCAACCTCGTCTACCGCGGCCTCCTCATCGCCTTCGGCGTCGGCGCGCTCGGCCTCCACCTCTATGCGGCGGCGGCACTCTCGGTCGTCGTGTACGCGGTCGCCGGGTTCTACCAGGGCCGCCAGGGCGTCGCCGTCTTCGGCCTCTTCGGTGCCGTGCTGACCGGCCTCTACCTCGCCACGGGCAGCCTGCTGCTCCCCGTCGTGGCGCATGTCGTCCTCTCCGTGCGCGACCTCACGCTGCCCGCGCCGGACAAGCTCCGTGCCCCGTCCGCCGCGTGACGTGAGACCTCCGCCGACGGGAGACGCCCGTGCCGAAGAAAGGCCTCACGTCATGACCGACCGCCGCGCCAGCTGGTTCAAGGGCGTACTCGACCTCCTCGTCCTCGCGAGCCTCACCGGCGGTGAGAGCTACGGCTACGAGATCGCCAAGCAGCTCGGTGCCGCGGGCTTCGGGCAGATCAAGGGCGGCACGCTCTATCCCGTGCTCAACCGCCTGGAGGAGGCGGGTCTGGTCGCCGCGGAGTTCCGCGCCGCCGAGAAGGGTCCGGGGCGGCGCTACTACCGGCTCACCGACGCGGGCCGGGAGACCCTCGGCGAGCAGGGAGGGCTGTGGCTGGCCTTCGACGCGTCCGTGCGCGAGGTCCTGGCAAGGGCGGGAGTGGGAGAGCGATGAACGGGGCGAGCGGGGTGGACGGGACGAGCGGGGTGGACAGGACGAGCGCGGTGAACGGAGCGGACGCGGTGAACACGTGGTACGAGCAGGACAGTTACCTCCTCGACCTCGCCGGCCGGCTGCGGGCGCGCGGCCTGCCCGCCGACCGCGTCGAGTCGACCGTCGCGGAACTGACCGCGCATCTGGAGGAGGTGGGAGGTGACGCGCTGGAGGAGTTCGGCCCGGCCGACGAGTTCGCCGAGCTGCTGGTGCCCGCCACGGGGGAGCGGGCACCACGGACCCCGGCCGCCCACGTCGAGACCTGGCGGTGGACCGCCGACATCTACGTCGACGAGGAGCTTCTGAACCGCTTCGGCGACGAGGGCTGGGAGGTGGAGCGGGTCGACGCGCTCGGCCGTTTCGTCAGCCGCCGTGACACCGAGCACCCGCAGCGCTGGGAGTACCGGCGCGAGCTGGTCGCGCGCGGCCGCGAGGGCCTGGACGAACGCCTCGCGCCCGACGGGTGGGAGGCGTGCGGCACCTGGCTGGTGCACGCGTGGTTCAAGCGGCCGAGGGCGGCCAGTCTCGGTCCCGGCGCGGAGATCGCCTCGCCGCCGCCCGCGCCGGAACGGAGCAACTTCCTGAGCCGGAAGTTCTACGTCCTGGCAGGCGTCGTACTTGCCGCAGTGACCGTCTCGGGGATCTCGTCCGCGCTCGACGACGGCGCGGGCTCCGGGCTCGGCCATGCGGCAGGCCTGCTGGCCGGTGCCTGCCTGCCGATCCTGCTGATCGTGGCCGGCCAGTCGTGGCGCGGCCGGCGCGACCGGAACCGGTGAGCCGGTCCGGCAGTGCTCCACGGCACTGCCGGACCGCCACAGCCCGCTGAGGCGCCTAGCCCCTGAGACACCCAGCCGCTGAGGCACCTAGCCCCTGAGCGCCGCCGCCATCATCGCCTTCGCGATCGGCGCGGCCAGGCCGTTGCCGCTGACCTCGTCGCGGGCCGCGCTCGACGACTCGATCATCACCGCGACCGCCACCTCCTGGCCGTCGTCGCCCTTGGCGTACGACGTGAACCACGCGTACGGCGTCTTGCTGTTGTTCTCGCCGTGCTGGGCCGTTCCCGTCTTGCCGCCCACGGTCGCGCCGCTGATCTGCGCGTTCGACCCGGTGCCCTTCTCGACGACCGTCTCCATCGCGGACTGGAGGCTCTCGGCGGTGGACGCGCTCATCACGCGCTGGGTGTTCCCGTCGTCGTACTTCTCCAGGGCGTTGCCGTCCGAGTCGGTGATCTGCGAGACCATGTGCGGCGCGGCCAGCTCCCCGCCGTTCGCGATCGCCGCCGACACCATCGACATCTGCAACGGCGTCGCCGTCACGTCGAACTGGCCGATGCCCGACAGGCCCGTCTGCGCCTTGTCCATGCCGGAGGGGTACACGCTCTTGCCCGCGCGCACCGGCACGTCCAGCTTGTCCGTGTTGAAGCCCATCTTCTCCGCCATCGCCCTGACCTTGCCCTGGCCCAGGTCGACGGCCATCTTCGCGAAGACGTTGTTGCAGGAGTACTGGAGGCCGGTGCGGATCGTCGCGTTCTCGCAGGGGGCCGACTGGTTCTCGTTCCTCAACACCGTCGCCGTGCCCGGCAGCGTGTAGGGGTTCGGGCTCCGGGTCCTGGCGTCCACCGAGGAGTAGAGGCCGTCCTCCAGGGCCGCCGCCGCGACGACCAGCTTGAACGTGGAACCGGGCGGCAGCGGCTGGCGCATCGCGCGGTTCACCATCGGCTTCTCCTTGTCGGTCGTCAGCGCCTTCCACGACTCCGAGTCCGTGGAGCCGCTGATCTTCGACGGGTCGTACGACGGCGTCGAGACCATGCCGAGGATCTTGCCGGTTTTCGGGTCGATCGCGACCGCCGCGCCCTTGGTGTCACCGAGCGCCTTGTACCCGGCCTTCTGCACCGCCGGGTCGATGGTCGTCACGACGTCGCCGGGGTCGGCGCGCTTGTTGGTGACCGTGTCGAGCGGGTTCTTCAGACGGTTGTCGGTGCCGTCCAGGAGGTCCTTGTAGATGCCCTCCAGCTGCGTGGCGCCGTACACCTGCGAGCTGTAGCCCGTCACGGGCGAGTAGAGATCGCCGTTCTTGTACGTCCGCTTGTACGCGAGGTCCCCTCCCTTCGTCCGCGCGGAGCCGGTGATGGCCTCACCGCCCACGATGATGTCGCCCAGCGGGTGCGCGTACTGCTCGATCGCGTTGCGCCGGTTCAGCTTGTCGTCCGCGAGCGCCTTCGAGTCGTGGAACTGCACCCACGTCGCTCGCACCAGAAGAGCGAGCACGAGCAGCAGAGCGAAGACCGAGGCGTGCCTGATCGTCTTGTTCATCCCACGAAAGGACGAGCGAAGGGGAAGGTTTCGTTCCCTTCTGATCCGCTTGTGACCGTTTTCTCAGCGAGTCCTCATGAACGCTCAGGCTCAGTCCGTGTTCATGAAGCCCGCCTCGTACGCCGCGATCACCGCCTGCGTGCGGTCCCGCGCGCCCGTCTTGGCGAGCACGGACGCCACGTGCGTCTTCACCGTCGCCGCGCCCACCCCCATCCGCCCGGCGATCTCCGCGTTGGTCAGCCCCCCGGCCATCAGCCGCAGCACCTCGCTCTCCCGGGCGGTGAGCCGCGCCACCCAGGCGGGCGGCGCCGGCTTGGCGCGCCCGTGCTCGGCGGCCAGGGCGCGCACGGCCGCGGGGAAGAGCAGCGAGTCGCTGTGCGCGACGACGCGCACGGCCTGCACGAGCGCGTCCGCGTCCGCCCGCTTGAGCAGGAAACCGGCCGCTCCCGCGCGGAGCGCCTCGTACACGTACGCGTCGTTCTCGAAGGTCGTCACGACCACGATGCGCGGCGGCTCCGGCATCGTCCGGAGGATCTGCTCGGTGGCGCGGATGCCGTCGATCTCCGGCATGCGGACGTCCATCAGGACGACGTCGGGCGTCAGCTCCCGCACGACCGACACCGCCTCCGCGCCGGTCGCCGCCTCGCCGACGACCTCGATGCCCGGCTCGGCGGAGAGGATCGCGCGCAGGGCGGTACGCACCATGCGCTCGTCGTCGGCGAGGACGATCCGGATGGCCGCGCCACCGGACCCTGTGGGGGAGGGTGTGGTCGTCATGCGTGTGCGTGTCCCTTCAGCGGAAGTCGTACGTCGAGTCGCCAGGCGCCGTCCGCCGGGCCCGCGTCGGCGGTGCCGCCGAGCAGCCGGGCCCGGTCCGCGATGCCGCGCAGGCCGTGGCCGCCGCCGGGGCGGGTGGCGGGGGCGTGGGGCGGCAGGGGGTTCTCGGCCGTGACGGCCAGGTCGGGGCCGTCCAGGGTGATGCGCAGGGTCACGGCGGTGCCGTCGCCGCCGTGCCGCAGGGCGTTGCTCAACGCCTCCTGCACGATGCGGTAGGCCTCGCGGGAGACCAGCGGGGGCAGGGCGGCGGGCTCCATGCCGACGTCGGCGCTCACCCGCAGGCCGCTCGCCCGCGTACGGCGCAGCAGGCCCTCCAGATCGGCGGCGAGCGTGGGCGCGGGCGCGGTGGATCGGGCGTCGTCGGCCTCCCGCAGCACACCGAGCACGGCGTCGAGTTCGCCGACCGTGCGGCGCGTGGTGTCCTCGATGGCGGCCAGCGCCTCGCGGACGAACTCCGGGTCGTGGTCCAGGACACGGCGGGCCGCGCTGGCCTGGAGCGTGACCGCGCTCAGCGCGTGGCCCACGGAGTCGTGCAGTTCGCGCGCCAGGCGGTTGCGCACCGCGAGGTCGGCGGCGCGCTGCTCGGCGGCGGCGAGCCGGTCGGCGGGCGTCGGCCCGAGCAGGGCGGGCGCCCAGCGGGCGAGGAGGCCGCCGGCCGTGGCCGCGCACGCCGCGAGCGCCACCAGGCAGGCGCAGCCGATGACCGGGCAGAGGGCCACCATCCAGGGCTCGCCGAAGACTTCGGGCATCCCGATGCGGCTGTCCTGGAACACGGCGAAGAACGGCAGTGCGATCAACACGGCCGCGAACGGCGGCAGCCCGAGCGACATGCCGCTGATGACCCCGCCGAGGCCGAGGTGGAGCGTGAACCACGCGGCGGTCCGCCCGCGCGCCACCCGCCCGCGCGCGGGGCCCTCGGCGAGGGAGTCGTGCGGCACCGCGCACAGCGCCCGCACGGCGGCCACCGACATGGGCCGGGTCAGCGGGAAGAGCGCTGTGACCGCGGCCAGCGGCAACCCGGCCGCGAAGGCGGCGAGTTGGGAGGAGAGCGACCCCAGGATCTGGTCCTCGTCGACGAGCGGGCTCACGATCAGGGAGCCGACGAAGACGTACGGCATGGAGAGCGCGCCGCCCAGGATCAGATGGACCCACCGGCGGCGCGCCGCGCGCCCGAACAGGGCGGTGACGAGCGCCTTCACGCCGCGGACCCCGCCCGCGCCTTGAGGAAACGCGCGCCGAGGGCGGCCACGAGTATGCCGATGATCATCTGCACAGAGTAGGTCAGAAGCATCAGGCCGGTGGGCTGTCGGGAGAGATCGTCGGCGGGGCCGGTGAGCGAGGCCAACAGCAGCCAGGCTCCCCAGCAGCCCACCGCGCCCGAGCCCGCCCAGGCGAGGGCGAGCGGCACCTTCACCGGAAGGGCCTCCAGCGCCCGGAGCACTGGAAGCCGTCGGAAGGCGAGCATCAGGGCGCCCGCCACGGCGGCGGCGAGGTAGGCCGCGTCCAGACACTCCAGGACGGAGGAGTCGGTGGTGCGCTCCTCGGCCCGCGCCGCGCTGAGCCCGGCGGTGGAGCCGGTGGCCCACAGCACATGGAGCGCGAGGGGGAGCAGTGCGAGCAGCGCGGCGGCGACGGCGGCGGCCCGCGCGCCCCGCTCCCCGGCGCCGGGCAGCGGCAGGTCCCCCACGCGCCCCCGCCACAGGTGCCCCCAGCGATCACGTGCGTACAGCACGAACAGGGCGCCGAGCGCGCCGCCTTGAACGATGAAACCGGTGTAGACCACGCCGAAGACCCAGTCGGCGAGGAACGGCTCGTCCCCGCCGCTCCCCGCCGAGTCCCGCACACTCCCGTCGAACGCCCTGACCAGCAGTTGCAGCGGGAAACCGGCCATGATCGGCACGAGCAGCCCGGTGGCGGCCCACATCGGGAACACGAGCAGCGGGGCGGGCGTCCGCAGGCCCCGGGGCCGGGTCAGAATCAGCACCAGCACGATGACGCCGGCGTCCATGAGGACGGTGAGCCCGTTGGCGAAGACCATCAACGCCCGGTGGTCGAGCAGGGAACTGCCCTCGGGAATCCCGAGCCGGCTCCCGCAGATCCAGGCCACCTTGAGGGTGAGGTACGGAACGCAGGCGAGCAGCGCGACGAACCGCAGGGCCCGACGGGGGCGGCCGAGGGCGAAGGGCGCGGGGGCGGCCGGTGGGGAGGAGCGCTGGGTCTGCGTCATGCCCCAACGCTCCCGCCGGGGACGCCCTCCGCACCTCCTGCCCCGTGACGATCCGCCTCCCCCGCACGGCGGAGCCGAGACCCCGCCCAGGACGAGTCCAGGAGGCCGACCGGGGCGTGCGGCTCAGGCCCCGTCCAGGACGAGGACCACCTCGTCGATCTCCGCCCCGCGCGCTGCCGCGTACCCCCGCTCGCGCGCGGACTCGCGGAACCCGCACTTCTCCAGGACCCGCAGCGAGCCCGCGTTGTCCGCCGCCGCCCGGGCGTGCAGCGGGCGTTCGGGGAACAGCGCGAGCAGCTCGCGCAGGGCGGCGGTGGCCAGGCCGCGCCCCCAGTACGCGCGGTCGATCCAGAACGTGACCTCCCGCTCGCCCGGCTCGCCGTACACCCCGGCGTTGCCCACCACGTCCCCGTCCGCGAGGACCGTCCGCACGTCGGTGCCGGACGAGGTGCGCATCTTCGCCCACTGCGCGTCGAAGCGGGTCCGGTCGGCCGGGTCCTCGGGAGTGAAGGCGGCCATGCGACCGGACTCTGGATCGTTCAACTGCCGGAAGAAGACGGGTAGATCGCTGTCGTGGACTTCTCGCAGGCTGACATCCATGCGTCAGAGCCTACGAGTTGCCAACGTCAGCCGGTCGCGGGCATCGAACAGGGCGTCCTTGACGGTCTGTTCGTGGGCGGGCGTGAGCCGGGCCACCGGCACCGAGCAACTGATCGCGTCCCGCGCCGGGGTGCGGTAGGGGATGGCGACGCCGAAGCAGCGCAGACCGAGCGTGTTCTCCTCGCGGTCCACCGCGAACCCCTGCTCGCGCACCGCGTGCAGCTCCTCGATGAGCTTCTCGCGGTCGGTGGTGGTGTGTTCGGTCAGCGCGGGCAGCGCCTCCGGGAGCATCTTGCGGACCTGTTCGTCGGTGTGCGTGGCGAGCAGCGCCTTGCCGAGCGAGGTGGAGTGCGCGGGCAGCCTGCGGCCCACCCGCGTGAACGGCCGCAGATAGTGCTGGGACTGGCGGGTGGCGAGGTAGACGACGTTCGTGCCGTCGAGCCGCGCGAGGTGGATCGTCTCCGTGGTGTCGTCGGAGAGCCGGTCGAGCGTCGGCCGGGCGGCGGCCACGACCTCGTCGCCGTCGATGTACGAGGTGCCGACCAGCAGCGCGCGTACGCCGATGCCGTACCGCGTGCCGGTGGCGTCCGTCTCCACCCAGCCCAGCTCGACCAGCGTGCGAAGGAGCATGTAGAGGCTCGACTTGGGGTAGCCGACGGCCTCCTGGACCGCGGCCAGGGAGTGCATTCCGGGGCTGCCCGCGAAGTACTCGAGCAATTCCACCGTCCGCACCGCGGACTTGACCTGCGCACCGCCTCCGGTCTCGCCAGCCGACATCGCCCTTGACCCCTTTGAACGCCGAGAAATACTCTCCAACTCCCCGCCGTTCACCAACGGAGACAGTGTTCAGCATATCGAACAGCCCTGGTGAGTGGCATACCTCTGGAAAGGGAATCCGCGGTGGCAGCAGCACCAGTCTGGAGTGTCGACCCCCGAACCGGGAAGCAGCGCGAGCAGGTCGCGGTGGAAGCCACGGCCGAGGAGGTGGGCCAGACGGTCCGCGCCGCCCGCGCCGCGGCACCCGCGCTCGCCGACCGCGCGGTCCGCGCCGCCTTCCTGCGCACCGCCGCCGAACTCCTGGAGGAGGCGAAGGACCACCTCGTGGAGGCCGCGGACGCGGAGACCGCGCTCGGCCCCGTCCGGCTCACCGGCGAACTCGCCCGCACCTGCTACCAGTTGCGCGCCTTCGCGGAGATAGTCGACGAGGGCGCCTTCCTCGACATCGTCATCGACCACCCCGACGCCACGGCGACCCCGCCCATCCCGGACCTGCGCCGCTACAAGATCCCGCTCGGCGTCGTCGCCGTGTACTCCGCGTCCAACTTCCCCTTCGCCTTCTCCGTACCCGGCGGCGACACCGCGAGCGCGCTCGCCGCGGGCTGCCCCGTCGTCGTCAAGGCCCACCCCGACCACCCGGGCACCTCCGAGCTGGTCGCCTCCGTACTGCGCAGGGCCGCGGCACGGCACGGCATCCCCGAGGGCGTCCTCGGCCTGGTGCACGGCTTCGAGGCGGGCGTCGAACTGGTCAAGCACCCGCTGGTCGCCGCCGCCGGGTTCACCGGCTCCGTCCGCGGCGGACGTGCCCTCTTCGACGCGGCCGCCGCACGGCCCGTGCCGATCCCCTTCCACGGCGAGCTGGGCTCCCTCAACCCCGTCGTCGTCACCGAGGCCGCCGCGGCCGAGCGCGGCGAGCAGATCGGCACCGGCCTCGCGGGCTCGATGACGCTCGGCGTCGGCCAGTTCTGCGTCAAGCCCGGCCTGGTCCTCGCCCCCGAGGGCGCGGGCGGCGACCGGCTCGTGAAGTCCCTGACCGAGGCGGTCAGCGACACCGACGCCGGGGTCCTCCTGGACCACCGCATGCGGGACAACTTCGTCGCCGGGGTGCGCGAGCGCGCCGAACTCCCGGACGTGGAAGCCCCCGTGACCCCCGGCGCGGGCGGCGAGCACACCGTCAGCGCGGGCTTCCTCACCGTCCCGGCGGCGCGCCTCGCGAGCGAAGGGGCGTACGACCTGCTCCTGGAGGAGTGCTTCGGCCCGGTCACCGTCGTCGCCCGCTACGCCGACGACGCGGAGATCACCGCCGTCCTCTCCCGCCTGCCCGGCAACCTCACCGCGACCGTGCAGCTCTCCGCCGACGAGGCGGCGGGCGCGAGCCCCCGGGGCGCCGAGCTGATCGCCGAGGTCACCCCGCTCGCCGGGCGCGTGCTCGTCGACGGCTGGCCCACCGGCGTCGCCGTCGCCCCCGCCCAGCACCACGGCGGCCCCTACCCGGCCACCACGTCCACGTCGACGTCCGTGGGCGGCACGGCCATCGAACGCTGGCTGCGCCCGGTCGCGTACCAGAACGCCCCCGAGGCGCTGCTCCCGCCCGAGCTGCGCGACGCCAACCCGCTGGGGCTGCCACGGCGGATCGACGGGCGCCCGGAGCGCTGACCCGCCGCGGGGTCGATCCGTGGCTCACACCGCCACGCGGCGCCCCGTGGCCGCCGACCGCCCGATCGCGTCCAGCAGCCGCTGGCGCCGCACCGCGTGCGCGAAGTCCGGCGCGTGGGCGGTGCCCTCGGTCAGGTCCGCGAGGATCTGCGCGTACTGCGCTCCCACGTTGTACGCCACGTCGTACGAGGGAAGCCCGCGCAGCTCGGCCAGCTCGGGCACGTCGAGGTGGCGCGCGGGCACGGGGAGTTCGGTAAGCCCCCGGTCGGCGCCGCGTCCGCCGCGCACGGTCAATGCGGCCTGCTGGAGGTGGCCGGAGTCGCCCGTGACGACCAGGTCCCCTTCGGTGCCGTTGATCTCCCAGTGGAAGTCAGTACCCCGGGAGAGCCCCGAGCGGAAGTGCGCGGTGGCGACGGCTCCCGACTCCAGGCGTCCCGACACGGCGATCTGGTCGGCGGCCGTCATCGGAGCGGTGCGCCCCGTGCCCGCCTCGCGCACGACGGGCCGCCGCGTCGCGAGGGTGGCGGAGACCTCGGTGAACTCCCCGAGCGCCATGGTGAGCCCGTCGACGGTGTGCCCGAAGGGGATCGTGAGCATCGTGGCGCCGTTCCGCTCGTCCAGCAGATAGGCGCCGCTCGGCTCGAACACCGGCCCCCACCCGCGCCCCGAGGCGACCAGGGTCGTCGACAGGACCTCGCCCACGTAGCCGTCGGCGACCAGCTCCCTGACGTGCCGGACCGCGGGCGCCGAACGGGCCTGGAGGCCCACGAACGTCCGTACGCCCGCCCGGTCCGCGGCCGCCGCCAGCTCCTCGGCCTCGGCGAGACCGTTGCCGAGCGGCCACTCGGAGAGCACCGCCTTGCCCGCGCCGAGCGCGGCGAGGACCACCTCGCGGTGCAGGGGCACGCGCACACTCACCACGACGAGGTCGACCTGGTCGCTGCGGACCAGCTCGTCGGTCGAGCCGAACGCCAGCGGCACCCCGTACTCCTCGCCCGCCGCCCGCGCCGAGGCCTCGCTCGACGCGGACAGGGCACGCAGCTCGTACCCTTTGAGGCGGGCCAGCGCGGGCAGATGGGAGCGGGACGCCCAGCCGCCGCGGGCGGACAGGCCGACGATGCCGACACGGACGGGGGAGGGGACGGAGGTGGCGCCGGCGGAAGCGGCGGTGACGGAAGCAGCGGTGGATTTCATGATCGGGACGGTAGGGCGCACCGCCTGGTTACCCGCAAGGAGACCAACTATATTTTGGGAACCATGACTGGTCAGCCCCACAATGACACCGTCGGCCAACCCCGGCACGACATCTACGGCCTGCTCTGCCCGGGCCGCGCGGTCTTCGAGCTGCTCGTCCACAAGTGGACGGGGCTCGCCATCACCGCCCTGGCGGACGGCCCGCGCCGCTTCGGCGAGCTGCGCCGCAAGCTGGAGGGCGTCAGCCCCAAGGCACTCACCCAGACCCTGCGCCGCCTGGAGGACAACGGCCTCGTCAGGCGCACGGTCTACGCCGAGGTCCCGCCCCGCGTCGAGTACGAACTGACCGCTCTCGGCCGCGGCGCCCTGGAGCCCCTGGCACATCTGCGCACCTGGATCAGGGCGAACACGGGAAAGTTCACGGCGGGGGAATGAGCCGCTTTGCCCGTACGTTGACGCCCTGAGCGGAGGCTCCCTCCGCACCGACAGCCACGCATCCGCGTACCGCACGACCTGGAAAGAGCCACACATGCGCGTCGAGATCTGGAGCGACATCGCCTGCCCCTGGTGCTACGTGGGCAAGGCCCGCTTCGAGAAGGCCCTCGCCGCCTTCCCGCACCGCGACGGCGTCGAGGTCGTGCACCGCTCCTTCGAGCTGGACCCGAACCGCGCCAAGGGCGACTTCGGGCCCGTCATCCCGATGCTCATGCGCAAGTACGGCATGACCGAGGACCAGGCCCGCGAGGGTGAGCGGCGGCTCGGGGAGAACGCGGCCGCGGAAGGCCTCGACTACCTCACCGAGGGCCGCGACCACGGCAACACCTTCGACATGCACCGCCTGCTGCACCTCGCCAAGGAGCGGGGCCGGCAGGACGAGCTGATCGGCCTGCTGTACCGCGCGAACTTCGCCGAGGAGCGGTCCGTCTTCGCGGACGACGAGCGCGTCGTGGAGGTCGCCGTCGAGGCGGGCCTGGACGCCGACGAGGTGCGGGCCGTGCTCGCCGACCCCGCCAGGTACGCCGACGAGGTCCGCGCCGACGAGCGCGAGGCCGCCGAACTGGGCGCGAGCGGCGTGCCGTTCTTCGTCCTCGACCGCAAGTTCGGCGTCTCCGGCGCCCAGCCCGCCGAGGTCTTCACGCAGGCCCTGGAGCAGGCGTGGGGCAGCCGCCCGCCGCTGACCGCCCTCGCAGACGCCGATGCGGGTGAGGCGTGCGGGCCCGACGGATGCGGGGTTCCGCAGGGCTGAGCGGCCGCATAGGTTGATCCCCATGACGCTCACGGGGATCAACGACGGCACCGACCACGCGGGCGAGTTCGCCCCGAAGACGACCTACCTCAATACGGCGAGCTGCGGTCTGCTGCCGCGCCGGGCCGTCGCGGCCGTCCAGGCCCTGGCGGCGGAGATCGGCTCGGGCGAGCGCAGCGGGTCGGGCGACTTCGCGAAGGTCGACGCGGCCCGCGAGTCCTTCGCGCGGCTGGCGGGTGTGGCCCCCTCGCGGGTGGCGACCGGCGGCTCGGTCGCCGTGCACGTCGGCCTGATCGCCGCGTCCCTCCCGGCGGGCGCCGAAGTGCTCTTCCCCGAGGGGGACTTCTCGTCCCTGATCAACCCGTTCGTGCTGCGGGGCGACCTGAAGGCGCGGTACGCGCCGCTGGAAGGGCTCGCGGAGGCGGTCGGGCCCGAGACCGCGCTGGTCGCGTTCTCCACCGTTCAATCGGCCGACGGCCGTGAGGCGGACTGCGCCGCGATCCGCGAGGCCGCGGCCGCGCACGGCGCACGCACCCTCGCCGACGCCACGCAGTCAGCGGGCTGGCTGCCGTTCGACGCGGGGGCGTACGACTACTCCGTGACCGGCGCCTTCAAATGGCTGCTCTGCCCGCGCGGTACGTCCTTCCTGACGGTGGGCGAGGCGGCGCAGGAGTCTCTGGTGCCGCTGCACGGCGGCTGGCTCGCGGCGGCCGACTCCTGGCAGTCGACGTATGGTCCGATCGGTGAACTCGCCCCGGACGCGCGGAGGTTCGACGAGCCGCCCGCCTTCCTCGCCTATCACGGGGCGGCCGCGGCACTCTCCCTGGTCGAGGAGGTGGGCGTCGACGCGATCCACGCCCACGACGTGGCGCTCGCCGAGCGCTATCGCGCGGGGCTCTCCGAACTCGGTCACTCCCCGGTGCCGGGAACCTCGCCCATCGTCTCGGTCCCCGGGCTCGCCGACCGCGAGCCGGAGCTGGCCCGCGCGGGCATCCTGGCGTCCGCGCGGGCGGGCCATCTGCGCGCCACCTTCCACCTGTACAACACCGAGGCCGACGTGGACCGCCTCCTCGACGTACTGGCCGGCTGAGCCCCCGGGGGCCCGTGGGTCTCAGCCCCGCGCCGCCCGCCGCTCCGGGCAGTCCGCCGTCTCCGTGCAGAGGTTCGCCTCCACCTTGGCGAGCAGGCGCAGCAGTTCCGTACGCTCCTCCTCTTCCAGGCCGGCGAGCGTATGCCGCTCCAACTCGCCCCAGGCGCGCTCCACTTGGGTGAGCAGCCCGCAGCTGGCGTGGCTGGCCTCGACGAGCACCGCCCGGCGATCGGCGGGGTCGGGGCGGCGGCGCACATGGCCGGCCTGCTCCAGCCGCTGGAGCATCTTCGTGACCGTCGAGGGGTCGAGGTCCACCGACTTGATCAGCTCGGACTGCCGCACCGGCCCCGCCTCCCACAGGTGCATCATCACGAACTCCTGGCCGGGATAGAGCCCCACCCCCTTCAGGGCCTTGCCCGCGGCGATGCGGTGCAGCCGCGCCACCCGGCTGACGGCGTGACTGAGCGGGCCCGCCATGGCCACCGCGGGCGGCCCGGGGGGGCAGTCGGGGTCGGCCGGTTCGGTTCGAGCGGGGTCGACCTTCATCACGTGCTCCTGCTGGTCACTGGTCGTCTTCCAGAAGGTTACCTTGGTCGGCCAATAAATGCGTTACAGTGGCGTCAGGCCAACTGCTTGGTCGACCACATAAAACTTGCCCGGGAGTCCTGATGACCACCGCGTTCGACCCCATCGACCTGTCCGGTATCTCGCTCGCCAACCGCATCGCCATGGCCCCCATGACCCGCAGCCGTGCTGGTCAGGGCGGTTTCGTCACGGACCTGACCGCTGAGTACTACGCCCAGCGCGCCTCCGCAGGCCTCATCATCACCGAGGGCATCCAGCCTTCTGTGGTCGGCCAGGGATACCCGGACACGCCTGGCCTGCACAGCGCCGAGCAGGTCGCCTCCTGGCGCAAGGTCACCGACGCCGTGCACGCGGCGGGCGGCAAGATCTTCGCCCAGATCCTGCACGCGGGCCGCATCGGCCACCCCGTCCTGTTCCCCGACGGCGTCGTCAGCGTCGCCCCGTCGGCGATAGCGGCCCAGGGCCAGGTCTACACGGCCGAGGGCCCCAAGGACTTCGTCACCCCGCGCGAGCTGACCGACGCCGAGATCCGCGCCACCATCGCCGACTTCGCCACCGCCGCGCGGCACGCCGTGGACGCGGGCTTCGACGGCGTGGAGCTGCACGGCGCCAACGGCTATCTGATCCACCAGTTCCTCGCGCCCGGCACGAACCGGCGCACCGACGAGTGGGGCGGCTCGGTCGAGAACCGCATCCGCTTCGCCGTCGAGGTGGCCAAGGCCGTCACCGAGGAGATCGGCGCCGCCCGCACCGGCCTCCGCATCTCGCCCGGCAACCCCTTCAACGGCATCTCCGAGCCCGACCCGGAGCCGACGTACACCGCCCTGGTGAAGGAGCTGGCCGCGCTCGACCTCGCGTATCTGCACATGATGGAGGTAGGCGACGTCCGCGAGCTGACCACCCGGCTGCGCCAGGACTTCGGCGGCACGTTCATCCTCAACCCGCGGACCGAGGGCCCCACCGGCGAGGACGCGCTCGCCCTGATCGAGGACGGCACGGCGGACCTCATCACGTTCGGCGCGCTGTTCCTCGCCAACCCCGACCTGCCGGCCCGCCTGAAGGCCAAGGGCCCGTACAACACGCCCGACCAGGCCACCTTCTACGGCGGCACCGAGAAGGGATACACGGACTACCCCGCGCTGTAACACGGACCACGCGACGCGGCCCGGCGCCCACGGGGGGTGCCGGGCCGCATCGCGTCCGGATCAGCTCACTTGACCGGGGTGAAGTCCCGTGCCCCGATGAACTCGGGCCGGCGCACCGGCGCCGCGAACGGCTCGACCGCGGTGTTCTCCACACTGTTGAACACGATGAAGACGTTCGAGCGGGGGTAGGGGGTGATGTTGTCCCCGGAGCCGTGCATGGCGTTGCAGTCGAACCAGGTGGCCGAGCCCGCCTCGCCGGTGAACAGGCGGATCCCGTGGTCGGACGCGAGGTGCGTCAGCGTCTCGTCCGACGGGATGCCCGCGTCCTGCATCTGGAGCGACCGCTTGTAGTTGTCCTTCGGCGTGGCGCCCGCACAGCCGAGGAACGTCTTGTGCGACCCCGGCATGATCATGAGGCCGCCGTTGGTGTCGTGGTTCTTCGTCAGCGCGATCGACACCGAGACGGTGCGCATGTTCGGCAGGCCGTCCTCCGCGTGCCAGGTCTCGAAGTCCGAGTGCCAGTAGAACCCCGAGGCCCCGAAGCCCGGCTTCACGTTGATCCGGGACTGGTGGACGTACACGTCGGATCCGAGGATCTGCCGTGCCCGGCCCACCACGCGCGGATCGGCCGCGAGCTTGCCGAACAGCTCACTGATCTTGTGCACCTCGAAGATGGAGCGGATCTCCTGTGAGCGCGGCTCGACGATGGAACGCTCGTCCGCGCGCATCACCGGGTCGTTCATGAGCCGTTCCAACTCGGCGTGGTACACGCTGACTTCGTCCGGGGTGATCAGCTGGTCGATGGCCAGGAAACCGTCCCGCTCGAACCCCGCCAGATCCCCGGCCGCGATGGGGCCCTCGGCACCCGGCTCGGACCACACCACCGGGTCCTTGCGTTCGATGAGCACCTCTTCGGCGCCTCGGGTCGGGTACAGGTCAATGGTGCGTTCGGGTGCGGTGGTCATGGTGTTGCCTGCCTCTCCTCTCGTACGGCCCTGTGCGGGATGTCAGCCGACCTCAGCCGACCGGCGCGCGCTCTCAGCCCTCGTCGTCCTCGGTGAGCAGCGGGTACACGCCGTTCTCGTCGTGGTCCTCACGTCCGGTGACGGGCGGGTTGAAGACACACAGGCAGTGGAAGTCCTCCTTGATCCGCATGGTGTGCTTCTCATGCCCGTCGAGCAGGTACATGGTGCCCGGAGTGATCGTGTACTTCTCGCCGGTCGTGTCGTCGGTCAGCTCGGCCTCGCCCTTGGTGCAGACGACGGCCTCGATGTGGTTGGCGTACCACATCGACGTCTCCGTCCCCGCGTACAGGATGGTCTCGTGCAGGGAGAACCCCACGCGCTCCTTGGCGAGGACGATGCGCTTGCTCTCCCAGGTACCCGACTTGGCCTTCACATGCCGGTCGGTGCCTTCAATGTCCTTGAACGAACGGACGATCACGGTGGGTTGGTTCCTTTTCTCTTACGTTGCCGGGGGCTCGGACAGTCGCCGGCTCAGGCGGTCTCGCGTACCGCGCGGGCCAGCGTGCGCAGCCCCTCGTCCAGCTCGTCGGGGGTGATCGTCAGCGCCGGAAGGAGCTTGACGACCTCGCCCTCGGGGCCGGAGGTCTCGATCAGCAGGCCCAGTTCGAAGGCCCGCTTCGCCACGGCGCTCGCCCGGTCCTTGTCCAGGAACTCGATGCCCCAGACCAGGCCGCGGCCGCGGAACTCCTTGATCTCGGCGCGGTTCTCGTCGACGATCGCGGTCAGCGCCTGCTCGACCTGCTCGCCGCGGGCGCGGGTCTGCTTCTCCATCGCCGAACCGTCGGACCAGTAGGTCTCCAGGGCGGCGGCGGCCGTGACGAACGCCGGGTTGTTGCCGCGGAACGTGCCGTTGTGCTCGCCCGGCTCCCACACGTCCAGCTCCGGCTTGAACAGGCAGAGCGACATGGGCATGCCGTAACCGCTGATGGACTTCGACACCGTCACGATGTCCGGCGTGATGCCCGCCTCCTCGAAGGAGAAGAAGGCGCCGGTGCGGCCGCAGCCCATCTGGATGTCGTCGACGATCAGGAGCATGTCCCAGCGCTCGCACACGTCGGCGAGCTTGCGCAGCCACTCGGCGCGGGCGACGTTGATGCCGCCCTCGCCCTGCACCGTCTCGACGATCACGGCGGCCGGCTGGTTGAGGCCGGAGCCCTGGTCCTGAAGAAGCCGCTCGAACCAGATGAAGTCCGGGGTCTGGCCGTCGAGGTAGTTGTCGAACGGCATCGGCGTGCCGTGCACCAGCGGTATGCCGGCGCCCGCCCGCTTGAAGGCGTTGCCGGTCACCGCGAGCGAGCCGAGCGACATGCCGTGGAAGGCGTTCGTGAACGACACGATCGACTCGCGGCCCTTGACCTTGCGGGCCAGCTTCAGCGCCGACTCCACGGCGTTGGTGCCCGTCGGGCCCGGGAACATGACCTTGTACGGCAGGTCGCGGGGGCGCAGGATGATGTTCTGGAACGCCTCGAGGAAGGCGCGCTTCGCGCTCGTCGACATGTCCAGGCCGTGCACGACGCCGTCGCGCTCCAGGTAGTCGATGAGCGCGCGTTTGAGGACCGGGTTGTTGTGGCCGTAGTTGAGTGAGCCGGCCCCGGCGAAGAAGTCGAGGTACTCGTGGCCGTCCTCGTCGAACATGCGGCTGCCCTGCGCGCGGTCGAAGACCGTAGGCCAACCGCGGCAGTAGCTGCGCACCTCCGACTCCAGGGTCTCGAAGACGCTCAGGTCGGGCTGGGTGATGGTCACAGCAGATCTCCTGGGAGATGGAAAGTCGTGGGAGGTGAGAAGTGAGGGAAGTGACGGGTGTCGCTGGGGGAGCGAGGCCGGGTCAGGAGCCGAGTGGACCGATGCGGTACAGCACCTCGGGCTCGTGGCCGTCGTCGGGGAAGAGCCCGGCGTCGAACAGGACCCTGCGCTCCACCGACGCGCCGTGTCGACGCGCGTAGGAGAGGAAGAGCCGCTCGGACGCCGTGTTCGAGGGCGCGATCGTCGTCTCGATCGTGCTCAGCGCACGGCCCGCGGCGACCTTCGAGGTCAGCCCGTCGAGCAGGGCGCCGGCCAGACCGCGGCCGCGCTGATCGTGGTCGACGGCGACCTGCCAGACCATCAGGGTGTCGGGGCGCTCGGGCCGGATGTAACCGGTGATGAACCCGACCGCCTCGCCGCCGGCGTCGCGGGCCACGACGGACGTGGCCGCGAAGTCGCGGCACCACAGCAGATAGCTGTACGAGGAGTTGAGGTCCAGCACCTTGGAGTCGCGGGCGATCCGCCAGATCGCGGCGCCGTCGGCGACAGCGGGACTGTCGAGGCGCAGTCCCACGGGCATTTCCAGGAATTGCGCTTGCAGGTCGGTCGGTAGATCGGCTTGTGCAGCGGTCATGCGGAGTGAATTTACCGAGCAATTTCTTGAATTGCATCGGGGGAAGGGGTTACGTAAGCGCGCTTCATGTGTTATCGCGCGAGGGTGCGCGCCCGCATGAGATGGCGGAAGTTTGTGACGATTTGACCGGGTCATATGCCAGCAAAGCGGACGCAATGTGGAGTACGTCACAGCGATGTAACCCGCGCGAGACGCGCCCGAATTACGGTGATTGACGCTGATGAAATCTTAGTGTTTAGGTCCCCGGAAAGCGGGCAGAAGAATACGGGAAGCTGGGCTGATAAAGAATTCGTGAGAATGCGCGGATGAAAAGGCGGATGATGCGCGGAGCGTGCTGTTATAACCACGTCCGCATGTCCCACCCGTGCTCATGGGCTTGCTCCTGTTCTCGCCCAATTCATGATCCCGTCACGCCGTCGATGCGTTCCCGTAGGAGATCCGCGTGGCCGTTGTGGCGCGCGTACTCCTCGATGAGGTGGACCAGGACCCAGCGGAGGCTGACCACGCCGTCGCCGCCTACGACGGCTGCTTCCTCGGACCCGAGCCGCCCCGTCTCATCCAGCGAACGCCCCGCGCAGATCTCCCGGTTGACGGCGACCTCGCTCTCCCACAGCGCGAGCACCTCGGCGAACGTCCGGCCGCGGTCCGGCGTGAACCCGCCGCCCGGCGACGCCGGGAAGAGCAGCGGAACGTCCCGCTGGGCGAACACCCGCTGTATCCAGTTCCGTTCGACCTCGGCGAGGTGCTGCACGAGCCCGAACAGCGAGAGCGAGGACGGCTCGACGGACGTCCGCAGAGCCTGCTCGTCGTCGAGCCCCGAGCACTTGACGGCCAGCGTGGCCCGGTGCATGTCGAGCCAACTCGCCAGCATGGTGGGCTCGTCGGCGGTGAGGGAGGGGATGCGGCGGCCGTCGGGAAGAGTGGTCATGCTGGGCACGGTGCCATGGCGGGGAGTCTTGGGGGAAGGGCGCGGGGGCCTGCGGCCGGCTGGGCAGGTCGTCGCGGGCCCGGCGGGTGTGAGTCCACTCGCGCGTCGAGAGGTGGCCCCCGGCGGGCGCCGACTCGCCGGGCAGGCGTAGGGCGTGCCCGGTGTCGTGACGGTCGGCTGGCTTTCGCGGGTCGGGGTGGCGGGTCCCGAGGGTCGCGGCGTGGACCGTCGGGCGTGTCCCGGGGTCCGTCCGGCGGATCGGGGCGTGTTCGGGCGGCCGCCGCCCATCGCTGCGGGCCGGGCCCTGCGGCCCGCAGCAGGCGCCGCGGCCCCCGGCGTGATCCGCCGGACAGGCGCCAGCCCTAGCGCCAGGCGGACGTCACCGCGCGGCGTGCCGCTTCCAGGTCGGCCGGGTGGCCCGCCTCGCCCAGCGCGGCGCCGAGGGCCGCGAGGCAGGCGTGTACGACGCCGCGGGTCGCGTCCGGGCCGTAGTGGTTGACCCGGATCATCTCCTTGGCCAGCGCCCCGCCACCGGCGACCAGCGGAAGCACCGGGTCGGCGGCGAGCGCCCTGGCGACCAGCTCCGAGGCGTCCGTGCCCGCGGGCACGCGCAGGGTGGTGGCGACCGGGGCCGCGTCCTGGGCCTCGTACACGTACGGCTCCAGGCCCCCGCCCAGCGCGAGCGCCCCCGCGCGCGTGGCGGCGGCAGCGGTGGCGTGGCGCGCCATCAGGGCGTCGAGGCCCTCCGCGTCGATGCGCTCCACGCACGCTTCCAGCGCCAGCATCTCCAGCTGCGCGGGCGCGTGCAGCAGCGCCTTGCGGCCGGCGTCGATCCAGCGCTCCTTCCAGTCCAGGAGGGAGAGGTAGGAGCGGCGGGGCGCCTGCGGGTTGGCGGCGATCCGCTGCCAGGCCCGCTCGCTCACCGACACCGCGGAGACGCCCGCCGGGCCGCCCATCGCCTTCTGCGCGCCGATCACGCACAGGTCCACGCCCCACGCGTCGGGCAGCAGCGGCTCGGCGCCCACCGAGGCGACCGCGTCCAGCATGAAAAGGGCGCCGTGCTCCCGCACGACCGCGCCGATCTCGGCGACCGGGTTGGTGTTGCCGGTGGCGGCCTCGGCGTGCACCAGCGAGACGAAGTCGATCTCCGGGTGCTCGGCGAACGCCTGGCGCACCTGCTCGGCGGTGACGGCCGTGTGGAAGGGCACGGCGAGGTCGATGACGGCGGCACCGCAGTCCCGCAGCCAGTTGCCGAAGGTCTGGCCGTACGGCCCGGTGATCACGTTCAGCGCGGTCGTGCCGGGCCGCGCGGCGCCCCGGATGCACCCCTCCAGGGGCAGCAGGGCCTCACCCTGCATGATCACGACGTCCTGCTCGGTGCCGAGCAGACGGGCCACCCGCGCCTCGATGGCGGCGAAGTGCTGGGCGCTCAGCGGCGCCAGGTCCAGAAAGGGGTGCGTCACAGTACTGCTCACGTCACTGCTCACTTCGCTCACGAGTTCGGCCGGGCTGCGGCACCGAGCGTACCGAGCCTACCGAGCGCCCCCGCGGCGAGCGTGCTCAGTGCCCCGCCACGGGCGCCCCGGCGCCCCGTACCGCACGCCCGGAGCGCCTCCTAAGCTGCTGCCATGAGCGATCACGCGGTGCTGCACGTGAAGGGGCGGGTGCTCGTCGGGCCCGATGACGTACGGGACGAACTGTGGGTCGTCGGGGGGAGGGTGACCTACGAACGTCCGGTGACCCCGGCGACGGAGACCGTCGCCGTCGAGGGATGGGCGTTGCCCGGCCTGGTCGACGCGCACTGCCATGTGGGCCTCGACGCGCACGGCCCCGTGGACGCCGACACGGCCGAGAAGCAGGCCCTGACCGACCGCGAGATCGGCGCCCTCCTCATCCGCGACGCGGGCTCCCCCTCCGACACCCGCTGGATCGACGACCGCGAGGACCTGCCGAAGATCATCAGGGCGGGCCGCCACATCGCGCGCACGCGCCGCTACATCCGCAACTACGCCCATGAGATCGAGCCGGAGGACCTGGTGGCGTACGTCGCCCAGGAGGCCCGGCGCGGCGACGGCTGGGTCAAGCTCGTCGGCGACTGGATCGACCGCGAGGCCGGTGACCTGACGGCCTGCTGGCCCCGGGACGCGGCCCGGGCGGCGATCGCCGAGGCGCACCGCCTGGGCGCCCGCGTCACGGCCCACTGCTTCGCCGAGGACTCCCTGCGGGACCTGGTGGAGGCGGGCATCGACTGCATCGAACACGCCACGGGCCTGACCGAGGACACGATCCCGCTCTTCGCCGAGCGGGGCGTCGCCATCGTCCCGACCCTGGTGAACATCGCCACGTTCCCGGACCTCGCCGCGGGCGGTGAGAAGAAGTTCCCCCGCTGGTCGGCGCACATGCGCAGGCTCTACGACCGCCGCTACGACACGGTGCGTGCTGCGTACGACGCGGGCGTCCCGGTCTTCGCGGGCACCGACGCGGGAGGCTCCCTGCCGCACGGCCTGGTCGCCGCCGAGGTCGCCGAACTGACCCGCGCGGGCATCCCGCCGGTGGCCGCGCTCTCCGCGACGACCTGGGGTGCCCGCGAGTGGCTCGGCCGCCCGGGCCTGACCGAGGGCGCCCCGGCGGACCTCGTGGTGTACGAGGCGGACCCCCGAGAGGACGTACGGGTGCTGGCCGCGCCGCGGAGGGTGGTGCTGGCGGGGAGGGTGGTGGGGTAGCGCCGGGGTCGGGGGTTGACCAGGCGTTACGTGAAGGCGGGGTGCGTCGTTTCTCTTGGCCGGTTTGGTGCGGTGCGGCAACCACTGTGCCGGATACGGAAGTTGTTCGGGTGAAGCGAGGGAACGTACGTGCCGGGAGATTCGAAAGCAAGGTCGGAAACCTCCCTTTGGAGTGAACTCACGGATGGTTGCTGACTGTTCACTCTAAGTGCGTAAAGATTCCCGCGTCGTCCTTCATCGACGGAGGACGACGCCCTCGGTGCGTACGCGATGTCCCCATGTGGCGTACGCCGCCGAAGGCCCGTTTCTCCCGTGGGGGTTCCACCACCTTGAACAGCAACACCTTCCGCATGCCCGCCTGCCGCCGCCGTCGTCTCGTCGCCGTGGCCACCGCCACCGCCCTCGCCGCCGGTCCCGCGGCGCTCGCCGGTGCCGGATCCGCGCGGGCCACGGGCGGCGACCACGACCGCGGCGGCCGTGCCGACGCCGTCGTCCTGCGGACCGGGCTCGACGTCTCCCTGCTCAACAAGACCGTGAACGTCCCGCTCAAGGTCTCCCTCAACGAAGTGCAGGCACCCGCGAGCGCCGGGAAGACCGCGCTGACCGCCCGGCTGGACGGGGTCGACGGCGGACGGCCGTTCAGCGTGCTGCGCGCGGACGTGGCGACCGCCAGAGCGACGGTGAAGGGCGGCAGGGCGGAGGGATACAGCAACATCGCACGGGCAGAGGTGCATGTGCCCGGGCTGCCGCTGCTCTCCCTCATCGAGGTCGAGAAGGTCACCTCGAAAGCCGTCTGCGAGGCCGGTAAGCGCCCCGTCGCCGAGGCGAACCTGCTGGGCGGCGTGACCGTGCTCGGCAAGAAGGTGACGCTGACCGCCGGGGGGACGTCCGAGGTGAAGGTCCCGGGCGTCGGGGAGGTGACGCTCGCCCTCTCGAAGAGGCGTACGACATCGCGTACGGCTGTGGCGGCGGCACTGGAGCTGAAGGTCTCGGTGAACCCCTTGAAGCTGAACGTGGCCGAGGTGGAGGGGACGGTGACGTTGGCGGGAGCCGGTTGTGAGGCGCCGAGGGCGGAGCGGGAACGCGAGGGCGGCGGCACGAAGCCCCAGGGCAAGCCGGCGAAGCCGGTCGGCCAGAAGGCCACGGAGGCGAACCTCGCGGAGACCGGCGGGAGCTCGACGACGCCGTACGTCGCAGGCGGGGCGGTGGTGTTACTGATCGCGGGCGGCGGGGCGGTGGCGATGACCCGCCGAAGCCGAGGCTGACCGCCCGGCCGGGCCGACCGTCGACGGCGTAGGGCACGGGGCGTGGAGGGCACGGGGGGCGCGTAGGGCACGGTCAAGCGAGCGTGCTGAAAGAGATCCAGGTGTCCGGCGGCAGATCCGGCCGACGCGGCACAGCCCTGCGCTCCTCCGTCCACTCCTCGCCCGCGACCTCGCCGGCGACCCGGCGCCAGAAGCGGACCGCGGCCAGGTTGGCGTCCTGGAAGGCGACTTCCCACCGCCCCGGATGCTTGGCCACGATCTCTCGAACGGCCTGTAGTCCGATCCCTCTCCTGCGGGCCCCGCGGACGACGAAGAAACTGTTCAGCACACGCGTCGGACCGCCCACACCGCGCACCAGCGCAAGACCCGCGGGGCGGTCGCCGCTCATCAGCAGATACGGCGCCCAGCCGGCGTCGGCGAAGGCGCTCCGGAGCCAGTCGTCGCGGAAGCTCCCATCCCGACCGGGGAGCGTTTCCTGGAACCCCGAAAGGTCATGACGGAACATCAGCCACAGTCGCTCCAGGGTGAGCTGGTCGGCGGTGCTCGCGAGGCGCACGACGTCGGACATGGAACTCCTTCGTAGAGGTGGAGATGGAGGCGCAGGGCATGAAAAAGCCTCCCCGGGTGGGCACTTGACCGGCCCGGGGAGGCATCACGTATTTGATGATTCTAGCTCAGCCGTGCGACTGGCCGCTTAGGCTGGGTCGTTCACGGGGCGTCCGGGGTGTCCGGGACTTCCGGGACCCCCGGGACGCCCGGGGCATCGCGAGGGGAGAAGTGATCGTGGGGGAACTGGACGGCAGGACCGCACTGGTGACGGGCGGCTCACGCGGGATCGGGCGCGCCGTCGCCCTGCGGCTCGCCGCCGAGGGAGCGCTGGTCGCGGTCCACTACGGCGGCAACGACGCGGCCGCCGCGGAGACCGTGGCGCGGATCGCCGGAGCCGGCGGCCGGGCGTTCTCGGTCCGGGCCCGCTTCGGCGAGAGCGGAGCGGTGGACCGGCTGTTCAAGGAACTCGCCGCAGGGCTCGCGGACCACGGGGCGGACGACGGACTGGACATCCTGGTCAACAACGCGGGCATCCACTCGGTCAGCCCGATCGGGCAGCTCACCGAGGAGGAGTTCGAGCGACTGCTCGCGGTCAATGTGAGTACGCCGGTCTTCGTGGTCCAGCGGGCGCTGCCGCTGCTGCGGGACGGCGGACGGATCGTCAACATGGGCTCGGCGGCCACCCGGATCGCGGACCCCGGCCAGATCGGTTACACCGTCACCAAGGCGGCACTGGCGGCCCTCGGCCCGTCCCTCGCCAACGAACTGGGCCGCCGTGCAATCACCGTCAACACGGTCGAGCCCGGAGTGGTACTGACCGACATGATCGCCGCCTACGCCGCCGTCCCCGAGGCGATGGCCGGGCTGGAGTCGATCACCGCGCTCGGACGGGTCGGCCGGCCCGAGGACGTCGCCGACGTGGTGGGCTTCCTGGCGGGCCCGCGCGGGCGCTGGGTGACCGGGCAGACCATCGACGTCTCCGGCGGCACCTACCTCGGACCGATCGCGCCCGGGTGATCCGCCCGGGGCGCTCGGAAGCCGTCAGTCCCCGCCGATGACGATCACTTCGTCCTCGGCCGACCAGCGGCGCCGCTCGCCCTTGGGCGGATTGATCCGTACGCCGTAGCGGGGGCCCGTCGACGTGTCGTCGTGGATCCGGTAGCCGATGGCGCATTCGCGGCGCTGCCGGGCCGCGGCCACGACCGTGGCGAAGGGCGTCTCACTCCCGGGCAGCACATAGTCGGTGGCGGGCCGCAGCCGGACCCCGGTGCCGTCGGCGGAGAACAGTTCCTCGAACACGGCTGCCAGGTGCCGGTTCTGGGAGATCTGCGCCATGAGCAGACCGATGAACTTGCCGCTGATGATCACATCGGAACCGGGACCGATGGGGGCCAGCGCCCGGTTGCGGTCGTCGATCAGCTCGGTGACGACCGGCAGTTCGCGCCCGCTTGTCTCCTCCAGCCGGCGCAGCAGCAGGAGGGTGACGAGCGTGCGGTTGTCGGGGTCGTCCGGTGACTGTCCGGGGGTGGGGGCCGGGGCGGGGTCGCGGCCGAGCACGATCACGCTGTCGTAGGAGTAGACGTCCAGTCGCCGCAGGGTTTCCGGGCGGGTGACGTCTCCGTGGTGCAGTGTCAGGCTCAGCTCCCCGGCGCTGTTCGCGGCGGCCTCGTCCACCTCCCCGACCGTCGCCTCACCGTGGTCCGTCACCACGTCGACGGCGGACCCCGGCCGGGAGCGGCGTCGCAACTGATCGACCATGAGCGGTGCCCGGCGATTCCAGCCAAGGAGAAGAACGCGCTCCGCTCGCGCGGGCGTCGGGGGGCCGGATGCCATGGCCGCCTCCTCGGCCAACTCCGCACAGTCCTCCAGCCAGACCGTGTCGTCGTCACGTGAGATGACGATGAGCAGGTCGTCCGGAGCGATGAGTGTGTCCGGCGCCGGGTTGAGCAAGGGGGTGTCACCGCGCATCATCCCGACGGCGCTCGACGTGGCGTAGGACAGCAGCGCGTCACCGAACGGACGCCCGGCCAGAGCCGGTTCGGCGACCAGGTAGAACTCGTCGCCGGCGAAGTCGAGGAGTTCCTGGTGGACGAGGGAGAGCCCGGGGTGGCGCGCGGCCTGGACGATCAACCGGGCGGTGACGGTGTCACTCTCCAGAATCACGCTGCCCGGTCCGGCGGCGAGTTGGGCGGCCAGACGGTAGCTGTCGTCCCGGACGGCGGCGACGACGGCCGGACGGGTGGCCACCTCGGACAGGGCTGCCCTGAGGGCCAGCAGAGTCTTGACCACCTCGGCGTCGGCAGCGGGCTCGTCGCGGGGCATGACCAGCACGACACCGGCCCCGGCGGGGTTCGTCAGGGGTAACACGGCCGGGTCGGTGGTGGGGCCGCTGCGGCAGATCAGCCGCGTACGGCCGGGGGGACCCACCTTCGTGTTCAGGGCCTCCTCCATGACGGTCTTGTCCCGGTCGGCCAGTACGACCACCGCCGCCCGCCGCTGGTTGGCGTTGGCGGCCACCAGCTCGCTCACCACCGTGAAGACCTGCTCCGACCACCCCAGGACCACGGCGTGCCCTTCCTCGAGCACGGTGGAACGGCCTCGGCGCAACGCGGTGAGCCGCTCCGTCAGCGCCGCCGTGATCAGGCCGACGAGGGCCGAGACGTACAGCAGGGTGACCAGCGCGAGCAGTACCGACATCGCCACCCGCAGCGGGGGGCCCGTCGCGCCGCCCAGCCGGAGGGTCCTCCCCGTGTGGCGCCACACCTGCGCCAGCCGGTCCGCCAGGGACGCCGGCACGTCGGGGTCGGTCCATGCGAGCACCGCGCTCGCCGGGAGGACGATGGCCAGGCACAGCAGCGCCATCCAGAGGACGAGAACGGCGGCACCGCGGGCCAGCGTGCTGTCGAACCAGTACCGGGCCCTGTCACCGAACAGAGTGCGCCGCCGGACCATCCTTCCCCCTCCCTCTCCCTCCTCGCCCGCTCGCAGGACGGACGTGGATAGTCGTATCGCACCGCCGGGCGGCTACTCACCACGGCAGACGGAGATCACGTGGCGTTCACCCTTTCGGGTCCCGAGTCCTTGCTACCGGCAGTCCGCGTGGCGAGGCCAGGGTTCGCCGTTGCCTGGTTCCTTCGGGTCAATGCCCGGGAAGGGGGCGGGCGCCCGTGCGCGGCCGCCTGTACAAAGACGGCCATGACTGAAGATCAGGCAGTGGCGCGTTCGGACGGCGGTCTCTCCCGGAGGGGCTTCGCGGCGGTGGCGGGCACGGCCCCTGTGGCCATGGCTCTGTCCGGCGGCGTCGCCGCGGCTCTGCCCGCACCGGCCCTCCCGAGGGAAAGCCCTGGTGCCGACTTCGAGCGGTGTCTGGCCGTCGCTCGCGCGCTCCTCGTACTGGACTCCGACGACCGTCCCCTCGTCCCGCGCTACCAGAGCGTCCTCCAGAAGGGGCTGCCGGCGCTTCGACGGTCACGGCCCAAGAACGTCCTGGTCATCGGCGCCGGCCCGGCCGGTCTTGTGGCCGCCTGGCTGCTGACGAGGGCCGGCCACCGCGTGACGGTGCTGGAAGCGAACGGCAACCGGGCGGGCGGACGCATCAAGACCTTCCGCCGCGGTGGGCACGAGAACGCCGAACAGCCCTTCGCCGACCCCCGCCAGTACGCCGAAGCGGGCGCGATGCGCATCCCGGGCAGCCACCCCCTGGTGATGGAACTGATCGACCAGCTCGCCCTGAAGAAGCGGCGGTTCCACTACGTGGACGTCGACAGCGAGGGACGTCCCGCCCACCGCACCTGGATCCACGTCAACGGCATCCGCGTGCGGCGTGCCGACTACGCACGCGCGCCCCGGCGCGTGAACCGCTCGTTCGGCGTCCCCCGGGCCCACTGGGACACCCCGGCCGCCGCCATCCTGCGCTCCGCACTGGACCCGGTGCGCGACGAATTCAGCTACCTCGACCACGACGGCGCACGGGTCGACAAGCCGCTGCCCGAGCGGCTGCGGGGCTGGGCCCGGGTGGTGCGGCGGTTCGGCGACTGGTCGATGTTCCGCTTCCTCACCGAGCACGCCGGTCTCGACGAACGGACCATCGACCTGATCGGCACCCTGGAGAACCTCACCTCCCGCCTCCCGCTGTCCTTCATCCACAGCTTCATCGGCTCCTCCCTCATCAGCCCCAGCACGCCCTTCTACGAGTTGGAGGGCGGCACGGCCGTACTGCCGGACGCCCTGCTGGAGCGCGTCCGCAAGAACGTGCGCTTCGACCGCCGGGTCACCCGCATCCAGTACCACCACCCCGACCGCCCTTCGCCGGACGCCGAGCACGTCCGCGGCAGGGGCCCGCACGTGTGGGTGGACACGGTGTCGGAGGGGCGCGGACGCCCGGTCGTACGCGAGCAGTTCACCGCGGACGTCGCCGTGGTCACCGTGCCCTTCTCCGGGCTGCGCCACGTACAGGTGACCCCGCCCCTGTCGTACGCCAAGCGCCGGGCGGTCGGCGAACTGCACTACGACAGCGCGACCAAGGTGCTGCTGGAGTTCAGCCGACGCTGGTGGGAGTGGGACGAGGCCGAATGGAAAAGGGAGTTGCGCGCCATCGACCCCGGTCTGTACGACGCCTACCGCACCGGCCGGGCGGCGGCGGACGGCAGCCTCCTCGGAGCCCACCCCTCCGTACCCGCCGGATACATCACGGCGGGCCAGCGCACCCACTACGCCGCCCACCGCGCGATCGCACGCGAACAGCCGGAGGCGGTCGACGTCACGGGAGGCGGCTCGCTGTCGGACAACGCCAACCGGTTCATGTTCCACCCGTCCCATCCGGTCCCGGGCAGTGCGGGAGGCGTGGTCCTGGCCTCCTACAGCTGGGCGGGCGACGCGCAGCGCTGGGACTCACTGGACGACGAGGCGCGGTACCCGTACGCCCTGTGCGGCCTCCAGCAGGTCTACGGCCAGCGCATCGAGGTCTTCTACACGGGCGCGGGCCGCACACAGAGCTGGCTGCGCGACCCCTACGCCTACGGAGAGGCGTCCGTGCTCCTGCCCGGCCAGCACACCGAGCTGCTGCCCGCCATCCCCGTGGCCGAAGGGCCGTTGCACTTCGCCGGGGACCACACGTCCGTCAAACCCGCATGGATCGAGGGAGCCGTGGAGTCCGCCGTGCGCACCGCCCTGGAGATCCACACGGGAGGAAACGGCCGCTAGGAGCCCAGCACCGCGCCCAGCGCGGCGAGGAAGCGGTCCGACGTGGTGCGGTCCCTGACCGCCAGGCGGATCCAGTCCGGACCCAGGCCAGGGAACGTATCGCCCCGCCGCACGGCGAAGCCCCGCTCCCGCAGACGGTCCCGTACCCCCAGCGCGTCGGGCACGCGGACCAGTACGAAAGGCCCCTCCGCGGGGCCCACCGCGCGGACCCCGAGCGGGGCCAGCTTCGCCAGGCCCGCGAGGAGGTGCGACCGGTCCGCCGCGACGCGGTGCGCCGCGTGGCCGGCCTCCGCCAGGGCCCGCGGGCCGACACACGCCCGCGCCGCCACCAGCGCCGGCGTGGACACCGGCCACAGCGGCTGCGCCCGGGTGAGCGCCGCGATCACGTCGGGGGAGGCGAGGACGTAGCCGATGCGGAGCCCGGCCAGGCCCCACGTCTTCGTGAGGCTGCGCAGCACGACCAGGCCGGGCACGTCCGTACGGCCCGCCAGCGCCTCCCGCTCACCCGGCACCGCGTCCATGAACGCCTCGTCCACCACCAGGATCCGCCCGGGCCGCGCCAGCGCGGCGATCGAAGCGGCCGGGTGGAGGACGGACGTCGGGTTCGTCGGGTTGCCGACGACCACGAGGTCGGCCTCCTCCGGAACCACCGCCGACCCGTCCAGACGAAACCCGCTCTCCTCCCGCAGCAGCACCCGCCCCACCTCGTACCCGGCATCCCGCAGCGCCGCCTCCGGCTCCGTGAACTGCGGGTGCACGACCACAGGGTGACGGATCTTCAGGCCGCGCGCGACGAGTACGAAGGCCTCCGCCGCGCCCGACGTGAGCAGCACGCGGTCCGGGGTCACGCCGTGCCGTGCCGCCACCGCCTCCCGCGCCTGCCTGCCGTCCGGATAGGCGGCCAGGCCGTCCAGGGAGGAGGCGACGACCTCCTTCAGCCACGCCGGGGGAGTGCCGGTCCGTACGTTCACCGCGAGGTCGGTGAGGTCCGCGCCGTCGTCCCGCACCTCCGCGTCCCCGTGGTGGCGCAGGTCGTGGCCGAGGCCGGGCCCCCCGGCCGCGCCGCCGCGGCGGGCCACCGCGCACGTCGCCATCGACGGGCGCCCCACCGGTGCCGACTTCCGTTTGGGGACGAGGAGTTCGCCGCCGCCCCGCAGCGCCGCCGCCTCCGCCACGGACGGCGTCCCCACCGCCGCACGCGACGCGAGGGACGGATTCGGCACCCGCACCGCCGCCAGCTCACGCGCCGAGTACGCCACGAGCGGCACCCCGAGCCGCGCCGCCGCCCCGACGATCCCCGGCTCCTCGGCCTTCACGTCGACCGTCGCCAGCTCGGCGACCGCCCCCTCGGAGAAACCGGCCTCGCGCACCGCGTCCCGTACGAGCCCGAGCACCTCCTCCAGCGGAGCGTCCTCGCAGGCGCCGACGCCCACGACGAGCACCTGGACGTCAGCCATGGAGTGGCCCATGGAGTGGCCCATGGAGGGGTCCATGAAGGGGTCCTTTCACAGCAGGTGGGGGGACACGGAGGGAGAGATGTGCGCGACGGGGGGTCAATCGGCTAGCAAGGGCCCATGGCGGTGTTCGTGGCGCTCGGCGCCTTCCTCATGACCCTGGTGGGCGGCTGGACTGCCCAGCGGGTCACCGACCGGCGCCACCTCGTCCTGGGGCTCGCGGGCGGTCTGATGCTCGGTGTCGTCGGCCTCGACCTGCTGCCGGAGGCGCTCGACGCCGCAGGCGAGCCGGTGTTCGGCGTCCCGGCGGCCCTGCTCTTCTTCGTGGCCGGTTTCCTCTTCGCCCACCTGGTGGAGCGCCTCCTCGCGGTCCGGCAGGCCGCGCACGGCGCCGGCGGGCACGGGAACGGCCGGGTCCCCCAGGTGGGGCTCACGGCGGCCGCCGCGATGGTGGGCCACAGCGTCATGGACGGCGTCGCCATCGGCGCCGCCTTCCAGGTGGGCGGCGGCATGGGCGCGGCCGTGGCGCTCGCGGTCATCGCCCACGACTTCGCGGACGGCTTCAACACGTACACGATCACGAGCCTGTACGGGAACGCCCGCCGCAAGGCCCTCGCGATGCTGTTCGCGGACGCGGTGGCCCCGGTGGTGGGCGCCGCGTCGACGCTGCTCCTCACCATCCCGGAGGGGCCGCTCGGCGGCTATCTCGGCTTCTTCGGCGGGGCACTGCTGTACCTCGCGGCCGCCGAGATCCTGCCCGAGGCCCACCACGACCACCCGGCCCGCTCGACGCTGCTGTGCACCGTGGCGGGCGCGGCGTTCATCTGGGCCGTGGTGGGCATCGCCGAATGAGCCGCCCCGCGCGCTGCCCCGCGAGCCGCCCCGCGCGTTCACGGGGTACAGCTCTCGACGAAGCGACGCGCGATGTCCGGCCGCGCGGCCCAGTGCGTATGCAGATAGCTGGCGTGCACATTCGCCTGTACGAAGCCTTCGACGCGCCGCTCGGGCTGGTGGAGCCCCCAGGCGGGAGCCGCCCCCGCCCCCGGCTCGACGACCGTGCGGTGGAACTCGTGGCCCCGCATCCGCGTCCCGGCCGCCGCGAGCACGCTGTCCGACACGGCGACCGCCTCGCGATAGCCCAGCGTCAGCCGCTGCGACATCCGCGCCTGCGCGTCGAGCACCCCGCACATCGGCTTCCCGTCCAGCTCACGGGAGAGGTACAGCAGCCCCGCGCACTCGGCGGCCACGGGCGCCCCGGACGCCGCCAGCTCCGCCACGGCCTTGCGCAGCGGCTCATTGGCGGACAGCTCCGGCGCGTACACCTCGGGGAACCCGCCCCCGATGACCAGCCCGGCGGTCCTCTCCGGCAGCTCCTCGTCATGGAGGGGGTCGAACGGTACGACCTCGGCCCCGGCGGCGGCCAGCAGCTCGGCGTGCTCGGCATACGAGAACGTAAAGGCGGCCCCACCGGCGACAGCGACGCGGGGGGCAGCTCCAGTCCGTCCGGCGGTCGAGGACGAATTCGGCGAAGCCGGTGATGACCCGAGCCCCGACACGGGGTCCCATGCCACACCCGGCAGGGGCCCCGCACTGCGTGCCAGTGCCAACAGGGCGTCCAGGTCGCACCCTTCCCGCACCTGCGAGGCCAACGCGGCGACGGACTCCACCGCCTCCGCCCGCCGCTCGGCGACCGGCACGAGCCCCAGATGCCGCGAGGGAGCCCGCACCTGGGGAGCGCGACGCAACGCGCCGAGCACCGGCACCCCGGACGCCTCCAAGGCCTCCCGCAGCAGCGCTTCGTGCCGGTCCGAGCCGACCTTGTTGAGGATGACGCCCGCGACCCGCACCTCGGGGTCCCACGAGGCGAAGCCGTGCACCAGCGCCGCCACCGAACGCGACTGCGACGACGCGTCGACGACCAGCACCACCGGCGCCCGCAGCAGCTTGGCGACATGTGCCGTGGAGGCCAGTTCGCCCTGGCCCGCGGCCCCGTCGTACATCCCCATCACGCCCTCGATCACGGCGAGATCGCACCCGGCGGCGCCGTGCGCGAACAGCGGCGCGACCAGGTCGGGGCCGCACAGGTACGCGTCGAGGTTGCGGCCGGGACGACCGGTCGCCAGGGCGTGGTAGCCGGGGTCGATGTAGTCCGGCCCCACCTTGTGCGGGGACACGGCGAGCCCAGCCGCCGCGAAGGCGGCCATCAGGCCCGTCGCGACGGTCGTCTTGCCGCTGCCCGACGACGGCGCCGCGATGACGAGGCGAGCTACCACTCGATGCCCCTCTGCCCCTTCTGCCCGGCGTCCATGGGGTGCTTGACCTTGGACATGTCGGTGACGAGGTCCGCGAAGTCGATCAGCTTCTGCGGGGCGTTGCGCCCGGTGATGACGACGTGCTGTGTACCGGGCCGGTCGCGCAGCACCTCCACGACCTCGTCCGTGTCGATCCAGCCCCAGTGCATCGGGTAGGCGAACTCGTCGAGGACGTACAGCTTGTACGTCTCGGCGGCGAGGTCCCGCTTCACCTGCTCCCAGCCCTCGCGGGCCTTGTCCTCGTTGGTCAACTCGCCCTCGGCGGGGGCGCGCTGGATCCACGACCAGCCCTCGCCCATCTTGTGCCAGGCGACCGTGCCGCCCTCACCGGAGGCGCCGAGCACCTTCAGCGCGTTCTCCTCGCCGACCTTCCACTTCGCCGACTTCACGAACTGGAAGACACCGATCGGCCACCCCTGATTCCAGGCCCGCAGCGCGAGCCCGAACGCGGCGGTCGACTTGCCCTTGCCGATGCCCGTGTGGACGAAGACGAGCGGGCGGTTGCGGCGTTGGCGCGTCGTGAGCCCGTCGTCCGGTACGACACTCGGCTGTCCCTGCGGCATTAAGCGGCCCTCCTCGAAGTCGAACCCCCACGGGTTCCTTGTACGTCCTTGACGAGACCGGCGATCGAGTCCGCCCGCAGCTCGTCGAGCGTCACGGCCGTCCCGCCCAGCTCGCCCGCCAACTGCCCGGCCAGACCGAGCCGTACGTAACCCGACTCGCAGTCCACGACCACGCAGGCGACACCCTCGGCCGCGAACAGCCGTGCTGCCCGCCCGGCCCGCGCCACCGGCTCCACGCCGCCCGTGGCGCGCCCGTCCGTCACCACGACCACCAGCGGCCGCCGCGCCGCGTCCCGCAGCCGCTCGATCCGCAGCACGTCGTGGGCCTTCAGCAGGCCCGCCGCCAACGGGGTGCGTCCGCCGGACGGCAGCGATTCGAGCCGGGCGGCGGCCGCGTCCACCGACGACGTCGGCGGCAGCGCGACCTCGGCGTCCTTGCCGCGGAACGTCACCAGACCCACCTTGTCGCGCCGCTGGTAGGCGTCGAGGAGGAGGGAGAGCACGGCACCCTTCACGGCGCTCATCCGCTGCCGCGCCGCCATCGACCCGGAGGCGTCCACGACGAACAGCACGAGGTTGCCCTCACGGCCCTCCCGCGTCGCCTGCCGCAGATCGTCACGGCGTACGACGAGACCGGCGCCGGAGCGGCCACGGGCCTTCTGGTGCGGAGCCGCGGCCTGCACGGTCGCCGCCAGGTGCAGCTTGGTCAGCGCGCCCCGCGGCCGACGCGAGCCCGTCGTACGTCCGTGCTCGGTACGGGCGCGGGAGCGCCGCCCGGCCGCGCCCTCGCCGATGCCGGGCACGCTCAGCATCTTCGTACGGAAGGGCTCGGCGGCGCGCACGGCCTGCTGCTCACCGGAGGCGCCGCCGGGGGCCGGGACGGGCTCCTGCGGGGCCGAGGTTTCCTCGGCCTCCGGGCCCTGGTTCTGGGACGGCAGTTCGGGGGAGTCCGGGCCGTCCGCGGGGGGCTGCCCGCCGCCCGGGCCGCCACCGTCGGGACCGCCGCCGTCGGGGTCGTCGTCGCCCTCGGGCGGCTCGGGAGTCCCGTCAGGCTCGGGAGCCTCGTCCTCGCGCGCCTCCTCCAGCGTCTCGTCGAGCTTGTCCTCGTCGAGCCCCGGCGCGTCGAAGGGGTTGCGGCGCCTGCGGTGCGGCAGCGCGAGCAGCGCGGCCTGCCGCACGTCCTCGCTCTCCACGTCCGTACGCCCGGCCCAGGCGGCCAGGGCCGTCGCCGTGCGGGCCATCACGATGTCCGCGCGCATCCCGTCGACCTCGAAGGCCGCGCAGGTCGCCGCGATCTGCCGCAACGCGCCGTCGCCCAGGGTCACTCGGGGGAGCAGCGCACGCGCCGCCACGACCCGCTCCCGCAACGCCGCCTCATCCTCGGCCCAGCGCCCGGCGAATCCCTCGGGGTCGTCGTCGTACGCGAGCCGACGCCGTACGACCTCGACGCGCTGGTCCGTCTCGCGGGACGCCGCCACCTCGACGGTGAGGCCGAACCGGTCGAGCAACTGCGGCCGCAGCTCGCCCTCTTCGGGGTTCATGGTGCCGACGAGCAGGAAGCGGGCGGCGTGCCGCACGGAGACGCCTTCGCGCTCCACGTACGAGGCGCCCATGGCGGCGGCGTCCAGGAGAAGGTCGACCAGGTGGTCGTGGAGGAGGTTGACCTCGTCGACGTAGAGGATGCCGCGGTGCGCGTCGGCGAGCAGTCCGGGCTCGAAGGCCTTGACCCCCTCCGCGAGCGCCCGCTCGATGTCGAGGGCGCCGACGAGCCGGTCCTCGGACGCGCCGACCGGCAGCTCCACCATCCGCGCGGGCCGCGCCGTGGCGCCGCCGCTGTCGTGCGGGCCGTCGGGGCAGTTCGGGTCGGGCGCCACGGGGTCGCACGAGAAGCGGCACCCGGCGACGACCGGCACCTCGGGCAGCAGCGCCGAAAGCGCGCGTACGGCGGTGGACTTGGCGGTGCCCTTCTCACCCCGTACGAGTACGCCTCCGACGGCGGGCGAGACGGCGTTCAGCAAGAGCGCGAGCCGCAGGTCGTCCTGCCCGACGAGAGCGGTGAACGGGTACGGGGTACTCACAGAGCCTCCTTGAAGCGGTAGTGCGGGGCGGCGCTCACGACGGCGCTCCGGGCGCGATGAACGGCAGCCCGGCCGGCGCCCCCTTCTCGATCAGGCCGAGCAGGGCGTCCGTGTCCGCGTGTTCTTCGATCAGGTCACCGAGCAGGTCGAGCTGCTCCTCGCGCAGCGCGCCGAAGCAGGTGTCCGGGGCGGGGACGAAGCGGCGCCCGGCCGCGCGCGCCACCTCGGCGAGGAACCGGCGCCGGAACGCGTCGCTCTCCAGCGACCCGTGCCAGTGCGTGCCCCACACCTCGCCGACCCGGCAGCCGTCCAGGAAGGCCTCCCCGCCCGCGACCTCGGCCACGCCGTGATGGATCTCGTACCCCTCGACGCGCTCGCCGAGGGCCTCGCCCACCGGTCTCGCCAGGGTCTTCTCGCGGGCGAACCGCACCCGCACCGGCAGCAGCCCGAGGCCGTCCACCGAACCCGCCCGCGACTCGACCTCGTCCTCGATGTGCTCGCCGAGGACCTGGAAGCCGCCGCAGATCCCGAGCACCGGCCGCCCCTCGGCGGCGCGGCGCGCGAGGGCGTCCGCGAGCCCGCGCTCGCGCAGCCACTCAAGGGCCCGCACGGTGCCGCGCGTTCCCGGTACGACCACGAGGTCGGCGTCGACCAGTTCCTCGGCCCGGTCCACGAACCGCACGACGACACCCGGCTCCGCGGCCAGCGCGTCCACGTCCGTGAAGTTGGACATCAGCGGTACCGCGCACACCGCGACCCGCAGCACGTCCTCGCCGACCGGGGGCGCCACCGTCGACTCCCGCACGGCGCCCCGCAGGGAGACCCGCAGGCCGTCCTCCTCGTCGATGCCGAGCCCGTGCCGGAACGGCAGCACGCCGAACGTGCGCCGCCCGGTGAGGCCGTGCAGCATGTCGAGACCGGGTTCGAGGAGGGAGACGTCACCCCGGAACTTGTTGACGAGATACCCGGCCACCAGCTCCTGGTCGGCCGCGCTCAGCAGTGCCGTCGTCCCGAAGAAGGACGCGAAGACCCCGCCCCGGTCGATGTCACCGACCACCAGGACGGGGAAGCGGGCGGCCCGCGCGATCCCCATGTTCACGATGTCGGTGCGCCGCAGATTGATCTCGGCGGGACTGCCCGCCCCTTCACAGATCACGGCGTCATAGCTGCCCCGCAACTCCTCCAGGCATCCCACGACGGTGTCGAGCAGCGCCGCCTGCCGCCCCCCGTGGTAGCCGCGCGCGCTCATCTCGCCCACCGGCTTGCCCATCAGCACGACCTGGCTGGAGCGGTCGCTGCCCGGCTTGAGCAGTACGGGGTTCATCAGCGCGCTCGGCTCGACGCGGGCGGCCTGCGCCTGCATGGCCTGCGCCCGCCCGATCTCCGCTCCCTCGCGGGTGACGAAGGAGTTGAGCGACATGTTCTGTGCCTTGAACGGCGCGACGGCCACGCCCTTGCGGGTGAGCCACCGGCAGATCCCGGCGGTGACGACGCTCTTGCCCGCGTCCGAGGTGGTCCCGGCGACCAGCAGTCCACCACTCATGAGTTTCTCCCTGACTTCGCCGACCGTGGGGTGTTCGCCGAGCGCAGCACCCGGCGGGCCGCCACCGCGACTCCCAGCGCCAGCCAGCTGACCCGCCGCGACAGCTTCACGGCCCGCTCGATGTCCTCGACGCCGACGTCCCGGCCGTCCGCGTTCAGCACGGGCCGGTGCTCGACGCGCCCCGCGTACGAGAGGGTCCCGCCCAGCCGCACGCCCAGCGCCCCGGCGAAGGCCGCCTCGACGGGCCCGGCGTTGGGGCTCGGATGCTTCGCGGCATCGGCCCGCCACGCCCGCACGGCTCCGGCGGGCGCGTCCCCCGCGAGAGCGGCCAGGGCGGCGGTGAGCCGCGCCCCCGGCCACCCGAGGACGTCGTCGAGCCGGGCGCAGGCCCAGCCGTAGCGGCGGTACTTGGGCGACTTGTGGCCGACCATGGCGTCGAGGGTGTTCACGGCGCGGAAGGCGACGAGCCCCGGCACCCCGCCGACGGCACCCCACACCAGGGCGCCGACCACCGCGTCGGAGGTGTTCTCGGCGACGGACTCGACGACGGCGCGCGCGATCCCGTCGGAGTCCAGCGCCTGCGGATCCCGCCCGCACAGATGGGGCAGCCGCTCCCGGGCCACCTCCACGTCACCGGCGGCCAGCGCCCCGCCGATGGCCCGCGCCTCCCGGCCGAGCGAGGTACCGCCGACCACGGCCCAGGTCGCGGCGGCGGTCAGCGCGACGGACGCGGCGGGGGAACGGCGTACAAGACGAGCGGCGAGGGTGGCGGCACCCGCCGCGCCCCCGGCACACACCACGGCGTGCAGCGCGCCCCACCCGCGGTGGTCCCGCCACAGCGCCCGCTCGACGGCGGCCGCCGTACGCCCGAACGCGGCGACCGGATGGCCCCGGCGGGGATCGCCGAGCAGCAGGTCGCCGAGGAGGCCGGCGGCGGCGCCGTACGCGAAGTCGCGGTCGGCACTCATGGGCTCAGCCCGTCGTCGTGCGGAGGAGGGAGCTGACGCTCGGGAACTGGTCCGGCAACGGGCGGCCGCGCATGGCGATATGTCCTCACTCAGGGTGTCCGCGCCCTGGTTCGACGTGATCGGCGGCGAGAGTTCCTGGCTTCCGGGGAGCGTCGTGGCTTCCCGGTGACAGTGGCGGGACCGCGCCGGATTCGCACCGGCTTCCTCTTCTGCCGCCGTAGTTGGCCCCGGCAGTCCACCACGCCCCGCGAACGCCCGTCAACTCGCCGTTGACCTGCGGCGGGAGAGTGTGCGGAGCCCCACAGCGGCGCTCCACAGCGGGGCCCGCATACGACGGTGGGGGTGCGGGACGTGTACACGTCCCGCACCCCCACCGTCGTATGCGGGCCCCGCTGCCCTCAGGCGACGATCAGATAGATCCCGTACGCCACGGCCGCCGCGCAGAGCGCGAAGCAGGCGTACGCGCCGGTGCGCGCCATGGCCGCGGAGCCGCCGCCCGACGCGGACGCCGTCTCCTGCTTGGAGAGACCGATGATGCCGAGGGTGAACAGGCCCACGAGAGCCACCGTCACGGCGAGGCTGACTCCGAAGACGGAGCCGAGAGCTGCCCAGTCGATGTTCATGCTGATGTGTCCTTACACCGTCGCGGGCCGGGCGGGGTCCGCCATGGCGCCGGTCGTGGTCGAGGTCGGGGCCGCGATGGTGGCCTTGACCGGGTCGTCGGAGGGGGCCCCCACGGCGGCCAGCGGGCCGGCCGGGGGCGGCTGGACGGCGGCGATCGCGGTGGTCACGACGCCCACGGGCTCGGTGCCCGCGGTGTCGTGGCCGTGGCGGATCTCGTCGTCGGTGACGTTGGTGTGGTCCACGGAGTTGCGCCGCGAGAGCGCCCAGATGACGGCCGAGCCGGCGATCAGGAGCGCCGCGGTGACCGCGATGCCCCAGGGGCCCTGCTTGGTGAGGAACTCGGCGCCCGCGCCGACCAGACCGGCGGCCGGCAGGGTCAGACCCCACGCGACGAACATCCGGGTCGCGGTCGACCAGCGGACCACGCCGCCCTTGCGGCCGAGGCCCGCGCCCATCACGGCGCCGGAGCAGGACTGGGTGGTGGAGAGCGAGAAGCCCAGGTGCGAGGAGGCCAGGATGACCGTCGCGGCGCTGGTCTGGGCGGCGAAGCCCTGCTGCGGCTGGAGGTCGGTGAGGCCCTTGCCCATGGTGCGGATGATGCGCCAGCCGCCGAGGTAGGTGCCGAGGGCGATGGCCACACCGGCCGAGACGATGACCCACATCGGGGGGTTCGCGCCCGGGTTCAGGACACCGCCGGTGACCAGGGCGAGCGTGATGATGCCCATGGTCTTCTGCGCGTCGTTCGTGCCGTGCGCCAGCGAGACGAGGCCCGCGGAGGCGATCTGGCCCGCGCGGTAGCCCTTGGCCGTCGCCCTGGTGTCGGTGTTGCGGCCGATGCGGTACGTCAGGCGCGTCGCCAGTGTCGCGGCGAGACCCGCCACGAGCGGCGCGGCGAGGGCCGGGATCAGCACCTTGGTGACGACGGTGCCGCCGTTGATCGACGACCAGCCCATCGACATGACCGCGGCGCCGATGAGGCCGCCGAAGAGGGCGTGGGAGGAGCTGGAGGGCAGGCCCACCAGCCAGGTCAGCAGATTCCAGAGGATCGCGCCGACGAGCGCGGCGAAGATGACCTCGGTCTTGAGGCCGTCCTCGTTGACGATGCCGCCGGAGATCGTCTTGGCGACTTCGACGGAGAGGAAGGCTCCGACGAGGTTCAGCACGGCGGACATGGCCACCGCCGTCTTGGGCTTGAGAGCGCCGGTCGAGATGGTCGTCGCCATCGCGTTGGCAGTGTCGTGGAAACCGTTCGTGAAATCGAACACGAGAGCGGTGACGATCACGATCCCGAGGAGAAGCGTGATGTGTTCCATTTACCCAGGCTTCTGTTGGACGTCAGTGGCATGTGGAACGTAGGCAACCTGGGTGAACGGAAAGTGAACTGGGTCGGGCGGCGCGGTGACCCAAAGTGGAGCGCCGCCGCTCCGTCTCCATCAGGTGACTGATCACGATCGTACGGAGTGGCGCGGCCAGGCCACGAATCCGGGCGGAGTGTCGCCTTCCACCACCCTCGCGCGCGCCCTTCTCGCGCCCCGGTCCCGGGGGTCCCCGGCGCCGCGGAAGAGATCCTTGTCACGCCGCTTCGGGGCCGCGCGCCCGGCTGGCAGGATCGCCCCATGACTGAGCAGCGGCAGGGCGCGGAGCGGGACGCCGTCGGGCGGGCGTGGCGCGAGCTGGTGGAGACGGCCCGCAGGACGGTGACGGACGGCCTGGTCGTCGGCACCTCGGGCAATGTCTCCGTGCGGGTCGGTGACACGGTCCTCGTCACCCCGAGCGGGGTGCCCTACGACCGGCTGCGGCCCGACGGCCCCGAGGACGCGGTCGGCGTCGACCTCGGAGGGCGGCAGGTCCTCGGCGACCTCGCGCCCACCAGCGAGCTGCCCATGCACCTCGCGATCTACCGCGCCACCGACGCGAGGGCCGTCGTCCACACCCACGCGGTGCACGCCACGGCCGTCTCCATGCTGGTCCCCGAGCTGCCGGGGGTCCACTACATGACAGGCGCCCTCGGCGGCCCGGTCCGTGTCGCCCCCTACGCCCTCTACGGCACCGAGGAGCTGGCGCGGAACATGCTCCAGGCCCTGCGCGGCCGGACGGGGTGCCTCCTCCAGAACCACGGAACCGTCACCTACGGAGACTCCCTGCCCCAGGCGTACGACCGCACGGCGCAACTGGAATGGATGTCCCGCCTCTGGCTCACGGCCTCGGCCGTGCCGGGCCGCACTCCGACGCTTCTCTCTCCCGAGCGTCTGAAAGAAGCGGAGGAGAAGCTGAGGGGCTACGGCCAGCAGCCGCCCCCTTGAGCCGCCCCTTGAGCCGCCTGCGTCGGGTCACTCCGTGAGCACCGCCCACTGGCCCCCGGGCCGCACGCCCCGGACACTGGGACAGTGCGCCCAGCCAAAGCGACGGCAGCGGCCGTCACCGCAGTCACAGCAGCCCTGGGGACAGCCGCAGCCGCGATCGCGGCGGGCCGGTTCGCCAGCGACGCCGCCCTCAAGGCCCCGGCGGGCCGCCCGCTGCCGACGGAGCCCCGCCTGACCGTGCACGCCACGGCCGCCGGCCAGATCTCCCTGACCCGCGCCCTCGCGAGCCTGCGCCCCGGCACCTACGGCCTGAGCGGCAACGGCACCCACGCGATCGTCGGCCCCGTCCTGGAGTCCGCCCCGCACGCGGCCGACACGGTCGTACGCCGCCTCGAAGCCGTCACCCACGGCACCCTGGAACCCGGCGCGAGGGTCTGGCTCACCCCACAGGTCCACATCGGCGACCCGCACGCCGCGCTCGGCATCGACCACGCGGACGTCGACATCCCCGGCGAGCTGGGCGGCCTGCCCGCCTGGTTCGTACCCGGCGTCCGGGACACCTGGGTCATCACCGTGCACGGCCTCGGCACCACCCGCGAACACCCCATGGTCGTCATGGACTTCCTGCGCCGCCTGCGGCTCCCCGTGCTCGACCTCGCCTACCGCGGCGACCCGGGCGCGCCCCGCTCCGCGGACGGCCTCGGCCATCTCGGCGAGACGGAGTGGCGCGACCTGGACGCCGCGATCCGCTACGCCGTGCGGTACGGCGCCCGCAACGTCATCCTGCACGGCTGGTCCACCGGCGCCACCATGTGCCTGCACGCCGCCGCCCATTCGGCGCTGCGCGACCGCGTCAGCGGCCTCGTCCTCGACTCCCCGGTCCTCAACTGGGAGACCACCCTGCGCGCCCTCGCCGTGGCCCGCCGCACCCCGGGACCGCTCCTGCCGCTCGCGGTGCGCGCAGCGCAGGGGCGCACGGGGCTGCGCGGCGACCGCGTCCTGGCGGCCGCGGACCCCGACGCGCTGAAGGTCCCGACCCTCCTCCTGCACGGCCCCGACGACGCCATCGCCCCCTGGGCCCTCTCCCGTCAACTGGCCCGGCGGCGTCCGGAGCTGGTCACGCTCCGCGTCGTCCCCGGCGCGCCCCACGGCGCCATGTGGAACGCCGACCCGGCGGGCTACGAAGAGGCGCTGCGCCGCTTCCTCACCCCCTTGATGTGACCACTCGGGCCCCTCGGCACGGCCTCGTGAAGGCAGCTGTCGCCATTCCGTTTGGGTTTTCGGACCGTCAACAGGAAGACTGCTCCCGTGACGTCCCGTACCCCGCGCGACTCCAGGCTCCGACTCGTCCGCGCCCCCTACCCGAGGGCAGAGAAGCGAGGAGAGGCCCAGCGCGACCCAGCGCGGCCCCTCTCCGCCGCCCCCGGCGCGGTGAGCAACCGCCGCACGCGCCGTCCTGCGCCCCGCCCGCCCGAGGGCACCCCCGCGCGCTCGGAGCTGGCAGGGCGGGCGCGCGCCGTCCTCGCCGACGCCGCGCGGGTCGCCCGCTGGGCCGACGCCGCCCTGCGCCCCGGGTCCGGCCGCACCGGCGCGAAGCCCGGCGGGAAGGGCACCCTCTCCGACGCCACCGCCGAACGGGCCGCGGCCGAACTGGGACTGACCCCCGCTCAGGTCCGCGCCGACTGGGACACCGCGCGCCTCGCGGGCCTCGTCGAGGTGCACGGCGACAGCGCTCGCCCCGGCTGGCGCCTGCGCGCCTGGGACCGCGACGACACCGCCGTGCTGCGCGGCTGGGTCGCGCTCTTCGACGCCTGGTCACTGGCCCACCCGGCGCCGGACGACCTCGCCCCCGGCGCGGTCGCCGAGGTCGTCGAGGCCATGCCGCAGGTCCTGTCCTTCCTCCAGCTCTCGGCGGGCCCCGTCCCGGTGCCGCAGCTGCTCGACCTCCTGGACCAGCGCGTCACGGAACTGCGCACCGAGCGCTGCGAGATCCCCTACGGCCCCCAGCCCCAGCCCCAGCCCGAGGCCGAGGCCGCCACCCCGGCCGACCGTCCGGAGGAGGCGGGAGCGCTCCCGGCCCTCCTCGACTGGGCCCTGCACGGCCTCGCCGCCGTCGGCGCGCTCACCTACGCCGAGGGGCAGGCCACGCTCACCCCGCTCGGCAGCTGGGCGGTCTGGGTCAAGCTGGAGCAGATCTGCGTCGCCGCGCAGAGCCCCGCCGGGCACATCGAGCAGTCCGCCGAGGACATGCTGCGCGGCTGCGCCCGCCTGCGCCCCAACGCGGCCCGCGCCGAATACCGCGCCTGGCTCGCCGCCCGCCCCGTCGGCAGCGCCGTCACCGACCTGCTCACCGCCGCCCGCGGCCAGGACGCCCTGCTGCGCGGCCTCGCCTTCGAGGCCCTGCGCGTGGTCGGCGCCCCGGCCGAGGCGGAGGTCAGAGCCGTCCTCGACGAGGCCTCGCTGCGCCCCTACGCCCTGCTGTGGCTCGCCGAGCAGGAGGGCGCCGACCCCGAGGACGTCCACCTCGTGCTGACCCGCGAGGAGTCCACGTGGCTGTGGATCGACACCGCGGCGGCCGTCGCCGACCACGGCGAGGCCCAACTCCTCGTCCGTCACCTGGAGTCGGCGGTCCAACCAACCGTCCCCGCCCTCCTCGACGAGGTCCGCCGCGCGGGCCACCCCCGCACCGTCCAGGTCCTGGTCGCCCTCGCCGCGGCCCACCCCGACCCGGCGCTCGCCAAGGCCGTGCGCCGCGCCGCCTTCCAGGTGCACACCGGCGGGGAGTAGGTCTCAGGCCCCTGCCTCGGGCGCCGCGCCCGTCTCGGGGGCGTACGTGCCGAAGCTCCATACGTTGCCCTCGGCGTCCCGGGCCATGTAGTCCCGCGAGCCGTAGTCCTGGTCGGTCGGGGGCATCAGGATCTCCGCGCCGTGTTCCTCGGCACGCCGGTGGTGGGCGTCGACGTCGTCCACCACGACGTACACCCCGCACGGCCCCGCGCCCCGCATCGCCCGGTCGTAGACACTGTCCGTGCCCTTGGAGCCGAGCATCACCATGCCGTTCCCCTGGGCCAGCTCGGCGTGCGCGACGCCGCCGTCGTCGGTCTCGTACACGTGCACCGCGGTGAAGCCGAAGGCCTCCGTCAGCTGCCGGATCGCGGCTTTCGCGTCCGCGTACAGCAACGTGGGAAAGATGCTCGGCCGACCGCCGCCGTCGCCTGTCATGCCGGTCACTCCGCTCAGCTCAGATACGTGTTCACCAAAAGGTGTCTCACCGGAAGGTGTGCCGTCGGAAGGTGTGTCATCGGAAGGTGTCGCACTGCCCCATGTCGCCGGTGCGGTAGCCCTGGTAGAACCACCGCTGGCGCTGCTCGGCCGAGCCGTGCGTCCAGGACTCGGGGGTGACCCGCCCCTGGAACTTCTCCTGGATCCGGTCGTCGCCGACCGCAGCCGCCGCGTCCAGGCCGTCTTGGATGTCCGCCTCGTCAAGACTGCTGATCAGCGGCTTGCCCGTACGCTCGTCAGGGCTGCGGGTCGCGTGCCGTGCCCAGACCCCGGCGTAGCAGTCCGCCTGCAACTCGACCTTCACGGCGTTGCTGTCACGGCCCGTACGGCCGTCCTGGGAGCGTCTCAGGACGCCCGTCAGGTTCTGGACGTGGTGCCCGTACTCGTGGGCCACGACGTATGCCTGTGCGAAGGGGCCGCCGTTGGAGCCGAACTTCGTGCGCAGCTCGTCGAAGAAGCCCAGGTCCAGATAGACCTTCCGGTCGCCGGGGCAGTAGAAGGGGCCGACCGCCGAGGTCGCCGTGCCGCAGGCGGTGCCCACGCGGCCGGTGAACAGGACGGTGGGCGCGGGGGAGTACGAGGCGCGCCTGCGCTGGAACTCCGGGCGCCAGAAGTCCTGGACGCTGTTGACCACCGCCACGATGCGGCAGTCGTCCTTGGTGTTCGCGTCCCGGCCCGTGCGGCAGCTCTGCTGCACCTGCGCCAGGGACGAGGACGAGGCCTCGGGCTCCTCGTCGCCGGACGAGAGGCCCAGCTGGTCGGGGCCCACTCCGAAGACGAGGCCGAGCACCAGCGCGATGAGGCCGGCGATGCCGCCGCCGACGGTCGCGCGGCCGCCGGGGATCCGGCTGCCGCGCACGTCCTGCACCTCGGAGGTGTCCAGGTTCGCGTCGTCGTCGAACTGCATGGGCGCACCCCTCTGTGTCGCACCCGGGGCGGCACCCGCCGCCCCGCACCGGGACTCCGGCCACTTCATCCTGGTACGCCCGCTCTCCCGCGGCGCCGGACGGAGGTCCGAACGGGGGACGCGCACCACGTCCCGCGCCGTGTCGCACCGCCGCCGCCCCACCCGCCCGCGTCCCCGCCGCTACGCTCTGCGCCTGATCCGTGGGCCAGTGGTACCGAAGGGGGGCGTCATGACCGCTCTGCCACCCGCACCGACCACCACCCCCACCGCGCCCCCGCCGACCACCACCCCCACCGCACTCCCGCCGACCACCAGCCCCACCGCACTCCCGCCGACCGTGAGCCCCACCCCACCCCCACCGACCACCAAACCCATCCCACCCCAACCCTCCCGGAAACCGACCGGCACCCGCCTCGCGATCCCCCTCGTCCTCGCGCTGCTCGCCCTGCCGCTCGTCACCGCCGCCCACCACTCGCGGCCCGCCCCCTTCGGAGACCGCCTCACCGTCCACGCGCGCGTGGACGACCAGAACCCCGGCGCCGAACCCGTCGAACCCGCCCTGCGCGCGAAGGGGCGGGCCGTCGAGGCGTACGACGTGGGGAGCGGGGAGCCGCGCTGGACGTACACGCGTGAAGGGCGTCGGCCCCTTAGGCTCCTGGCCGAGCCCGGGCACGCCTTCACGCTCTGGAGCGACGGGCTCGTGACCGATACCGAGCGGGCCGGCGGAGGCTCCGTGCGCTGGCACCGGGCCATCCCTGAGAGCGCCCCCTGGCTGCGCACCGCCGCGGCGCGCGGCGGCGCCGGAGTGCTCCAGCCGCTCAGCGCGGGGGCCCGCATGCTGGCGGTCGTCACCCCGCACCGCATCGCCGCCTACCGCGCCGCCGACGGCGACCTGCGCTGGGTCCTGCCCGCCCGCCGGGGCTGCGCCTTCGAACCGGCCCGCTCGCTGCGCCGCGAGGGCGCTCTCCTGGTCGCCCAGCCCTGCGCGGGTACCACGACCTCCTGGACCTCGCAGGTCATCGCGGTGGACGACTACGGAAGGATCGTCCCCGGCCGCACACCGCTGGGCAACGGAGACCTGGAGCGGGGCCGCGGCGGCGGCAGCAGCCCAGAAAACTAGTTGCGTTCGCCCGTTAGAATGGCTGCCATGGCAGCTCCTCTCCTCAGTTGGACGGCGTAGACACCGGCCTAGAGCAACCAGTCGTCCCTCTCGCCGTCCACCCTGTTCAGGAGTACCCCCGTGATCACCGCTTCCGGCATCGAGCTGCGCGCCGGCGCCCGCATCCTCATCGAGAACGCCAGCTTCCGCATCGCGAAGGGCGACCGCATCGGCCTCGTCGGCCGCAATGGGGCGGGCAAGACCACCCTCACCAAGTGCCTGGCGGGCGAGGGCATCCCCGCGGGCGGCACGATCTCCCGCTCCGGAGAGGTCGGCTACCTCCCCCAGGACCCCCGCACCGGCGACCTCGACGTGCTCGCCCGCGACCGCATCCTGTCCGCCCGCGGACTCGACGTACTGATCCGCAAGATGCGCGAGAACGAACAGCGCATCGCCAGCGGCTCGGGCGCCACCCGCGAGAAGGCCCTGAAGCAGTACGAGCGCCAGGAGACGGAGTTCCTCACCAAGGGCGGGTACGCCGCCGAGGCCGAGGCCGCCACCATCGCCGCCGCGCTGAACCTCCCCGACCGCGTGCTCGGCCAGCCCCTGCACACGCTCTCCGGTGGTCAGCGCCGCCGTATCGAGCTGGCCCGCATCCTCTTCTCGGACGCCGACACGCTCCTCCTGGACGAGCCGACCAACCACCTCGACGCCGACTCGATCGTCTGGCTGCGCGACTACCTGAAGACGTACCGCGGCGGCTTCATCGTGATCTCCCACGACGTCGACCTCGTCGAGACGGTCGTCAACAAGGTCTTCTACCTGGACGCCAACCGCTCCGCGATCGACGTCTACAACATGGGCTGGAAGCTCTACCAGCAGCAGCGCGAGTCCGACGAGAAGCGCCGCAAGCGCGAGCGGCAGAACGCCGAGAAGAAGGCCTCCGCCCTGCACTCGCAGGCCGACAAGATGCGCGCGAAGGCCACCAAGACCGTCGCCGCGCAGAACATGGCCCGCCGCGCGGACAAACTGCTGGCCGGCCTGGAGGCCGAGCGGAAGTCCGACAAGGTCGCCAAGCTCCGCTTCCCCGAGCCCTCGCCGTGCGGCAAGACGCCGCTGATGGCCGAGGGCCTGTCGAAGTCGTACGGCTCGCTGGAGATCTTCACCGACGTCGACCTCGCGATCGACAAGGGCTCGCGCGTCGTCATCCTCGGCCTCAACGGCGCGGGCAAGACCACGCTGCTGCGGCTGCTCGGCGGCGCCGAGAAGCCCGACACCGGCCAGGTCATCGAGGGCCACGGCCTCAAGCTCGGCTACTACGCGCAGGAGCACGAGACCCTGGACCCCGAGCGCACGGTCCTGGAGAACATGCGCTCGGCCGCCCCCGACCTCGACCTCGTCGAGGTGCGCAAGACGCTCGGCTCGTTCCTCTTCTCCGGGGACGACGTCGACAAGCCGGCCGGTGTGCTGTCCGGCGGCGAGAAGACCCGGCTCGCCCTCGCGACCCTCGTCGTCTCCTCGGCCAACGTCCTGCTCCTCGACGAGCCCACCAACAACCTCGACCCGGCCAGCCGCGAGGAGATCCTCGGCGCCCTGCGCACCTACAAGGGCGCGGTCGTCCTCGTCACCCACGACGAGGGCGCGGTGGAGGCCCTCCAGCCGGAGCGGATCATCCTGCTGCCGGACGGCGTCGAGGACCTGTGGGGCCAGGACTACGCGGACCTGGTCGCGCTCGCCTGAGCCCCGCCGCCCGTCCGGCCGCCTCCCGGGGGCGTCCACACAGCGTGATCGAACCACTGATCCACTGCGTATGGATCATTCGGCCGATCCGTGATCCCTCATCTGTGTGAGCTGTCCTCGTACCGAGGTGTGTCATACACGGATTTTGGGGCCGCGACGGCATAGTGACGGCTCTCCCGTCCCGCACCCCGCTGACCTGGCCGTTCGTCGCTCAGCGCAATCGGATGAGCACAATCCCATACGCGGAATCACTCATTCCGATCGTGATGTCCCCTTCCTGAGCGGCAAACCTTGTCGTACGGACCTTGCCGAATGGGTGGCCAGGAAGCCCGCAAGGGGTGATCATGAGAAGTCCAGAGCGCACTTCCCATGAGGAGGCATTCGGGTGGCCGAGACTCTGAAGAAGGGCAGCCGGGTAACCGGCGCCGCGCGCGAAAAGCTCGCGGCAGACCTGAAGAAGAAGTACGACGGCGGTGCGAGCATCCGGGCGTTGGCCGAAGAGACCGGCCGTTCGTACGGGTTCGTGCACCGGATGCTCAGCGAATCCGGCGTCACGCTGCGGGGACGCGGTGGGGCGACGCGAGGCAAGAAGGTCGCCTCCGCCTGACGGCCGGCGGCACGCAGTCCGGTGGTCCGATGGTGACCACCCGGTCGATCGTGTGATCGCCCGGGTGGTTACTGTGCAGTCACTTACGGGCGCTCCTGCGCCCGGCCCGACTGCATCCCATCGGAGGCACCCATGGCTTCGTCCGACAGCGAGCTCGCACCGGTTCTCGACAAGGACGGCGTACGCCTCACCATCGACGAGGCCGTCGCCACGGTGACGCTGACCAATCCGGCCAAGCGAAACGCCCAATCTCCCGCGCTGTGGAGGGCGTTGGCCGAGGCTGGTCAGCTGCTGCCCGGCAGTGTCCGCGTCGTGGTGCTCCGCGGCGAGGGCAAGTCCTTCTCCGCGGGCCTGGACCGGCAGGCGTTCACGCCCGAGGGCTTCGACGGCGAGCCGTCCTTCATCGATATGGCACGCGGCGAGGACGACGTCCTCGACGCCACGATCGCCGAGTACCAAGAAGCGTTCACCTGGTGGCGGCGCGGCGACATCGTGTCCATCGCCGCCGTCCAGGGCCACGCCATCGGCGCCGGCTTCCAGCTCGCGCTCGCCTGCGATCTGCGGATCGCGGCGGACGACGTGCAGTTCGCCATGCGCGAGACCAGCCTGGGCCTGGTCCCCGACCTCACCGGCACGCACCCGCTCGTGGGGCTCGTCGGCTATGCCCGCGCCCTTGAGATCTGCGCCACCGGCCGCTTCGTCCACGCGGACGAGGCCGAGCGCGTGGGCCTCGCCAACCTCGTCGTGCCCGCGGACCAACTCGACGCCGCCGCCAAGGACCTGGCCGCCGCACTGATCTCCGCGCCGCGTGACGCGGTCATCGAGACCAAGATGCTGCTCCAGGGCGCCACGGGCCGCTCCTACGAAGAGCAGCGCGTCGCCGAGCGCGCCGCCCAGGGCCGCCGTCTGCGCGACCTCGCGGGCCTCGGCGACTGACACCCGGCCGGCGCCGGGTCCCGGCCGGTCCGCCGGACACACCTAGTCCACCGCCGTGACCAGCACGGCCACCGAAGGATGATCCGGCAGGGCGTCGGCGACCGCCGCGCGGACCGCGAGCGCCACGTCCAGGGCGCGGTGCTCCCGGTCCGTCGCGACCTCCACACGCGCGTGGCGGCGCGGCAGCGCGCCCGTCGCCGGGCGCTCCTCGATGTGCACGGCAGGGCCGAGCGCCCCCGTCAGCCGGGTCACCCCGGGCACCCCCAGGGCGGCCCGCCCGGCGCGCGCCTCGGCGCTGTCGCCCTCGGGCGCCCATGCCTCGCAGCCCCGGGGCGCTTCAGCGCGTACGTCCCCGGGCTCGGCGCTCTCGTCCAGCAGCGCCGTCACCCGCAGATCCACCTCGTCGACCACCAGACCGAGCCGGTCCGAGGCCCCGGAGAGCGCGGCGCGCAGCAGGTCCGCCGCGGCGGGCAGCGGCCGGCCGGTGGCGGCAGCGAAGTCCGCCGTCACGCGCAGCGGCCCCGGCGGCAGCGCGCTCGGCGGTGGCGGCACGGCCGCCACGTACGCGCCGCCGGGATCGGCCAGGGCGATCCGGAGCGTGCCGAGGCGCACGCCGGTCACTCCTCGCGCGGCGTGCCGCAGCGCGCCGCCCGCCGCCGACTCCGTCACCCATGTGCCGTCCCGCGCGCCACCCAGTGGCAGCACCCGGCCGAGGCCCAGCTGTCGGCGCACCGCCTCGGTCCAACCGTCACCCGTCATGGCTCCAGCCTGCCGCATCCCTGGAGCGCTGCCGCGCAACCCGTCTTAATGTGGGCAAAGAAAGCAGATCCCCTTTCGAAACGGACGGCACGGCGATGACCGACACCGGAGAGCGGAAGACGGCTCAGACGCTGGAGAAGGACTCCCCGAACGAAGGCCTGACGGGCGCGACCAGGCGCGGCGGCGGCGACGCCGCGAGCCGGGGCCGCACCACCATCGCGGACGGAGTCGTCGAGAAGATCGCCGGGCTCGCCGCGCGGGACGTCGAGGGCGTGCACGCGATGGGCGGCGGCCTCGCGCGGACCTTCGGGGCCGTGCGCGACCGGGTCCCCGGCGGCTCGAAATCCGTATCGCGCGGGGTGAAGGCCGAGGTCGGCGAGGTACAGACCGCGCTGGACCTGGAGATCGTCGTCGAGTACGGCGTGCCGATCGACGATGTCGCGCAGGACGTACGGGAGAACGTGATCGCGGCCGTCGAGCGCATGACCGGGCTCGAAGTCGTCGAGGTCAACATCGCGGTCAGTGACGTGAAGCTGCCCGACGAGGACGACGAGGAGCCTCCGGGCCGCCTCCAGTAGCAACCCAACCTTCAGTCGCGTCTCGCTAAGGAGCGCACGAGATGAGCATGGCCGTGATCGGCATGGTGGCGGGAATGGCGCTCGGCTTCGCCGGATACTTCGGCGGATTCGGGGCGTTCCTGCTGGTGGCCGCCCTGGGAGCCATCGGCTTCGTGGCCGGCCGGTTCCTCGAGGGGGACCTGGAGCCCGGCGAGTTCTTCCGTACCCGCGGCGACCGGGGGAGGTGAGCGGTGGCGGCACAGGTCGCTCCCGGGGAGCGCGGCGCCACCCGGATCGCCGACCGGGTCGTCGCGAAGATCGCCGCACGGGCGGCGCGCGAGGCGGTGGAGTCGGTACCCGCCGACGGCGCCCCGCCGCACGCCACGGTCTCCGTGCTCGCGCCCCCGCACGACTCCGCGCGAGCGGGGCGGACCCCGTTCGGCACCGCCCGCGTCCGCGTCAGCCTCGAACTGGACTACCCCTGCGACATCGGCCGCCAGTGCGGTGCCGTGCGTCAGCAAGTCGCCGAGCGGGTCGAGGCGTTGGCGGGAATGGACGTGCCCGAGGTGGTGGTCCAGGTGGAGCGGCTGCACTCGGCGCGGGTACGCGTCGCCGCGCAGGGGAGGACACGATGAGCGAACCCCCGGGCAGCGGCGCCACGCAGCCGCTGCCGGTCGTCGGACAGGCGCGGCAGGGCCAGGACGAACCCGGCAGGCCGGCGTCCGGCGCCACCCCTCACCCACTGCCCACGCTCGCGGCCGAGGACGCCGGCGGCAAGGCCTCCCGGTTCTGGTCCCCGCGCCGGGTCCCCGCCGCGCTCCTCGCCCTGTTGATCTTCGGCGGCGCGGGGCTCCTCCTGTACGACATCGTCGCCGTGCGGGCCGGCCACCCCGCGATGCGCTGGCGGCGCGAACTCGCACACCAGCTCGGCGAGCGGCCCCTGGACGACGCCGCGGTGCTCGCCGGGGCCGCCGTCGCCGCCCTCGCCGGACTCTGGCTCATCGTGCTCGCCGCGACCCCCGGGCAGCGCGCGCTCCTGCCGATGCGGCGCACCGGCTCCGACGTACGCGCCGGGCTGGACCGCGGTGCCGCCGCCACGGTGCTGCGCGACCGCGCCATGGACGTGTCCGGCGTGCAGTCCGTGCGGGTGCGCATGACACGCTCCAAGGTGAACGTGCGGGCCGTCTCGCACTTCCGTGAACTCGACGACGTACGCGGTGACCTGGACGCCACCCTGGCCGACGGCATCCGCGACCTCGGCCTCGCGCGTGCCCCCGGACTCTCGGTCCACGTCGCCCGGCCCGGAAAGAAGGGGTGAGCGCGATGCCGCGCACGGTCAACCGCGTGCTCCTCGCCCTGGCCGGGCTCGTGCTGCTCGTCCTCGGCGGCTCGGTGCTGGCCATCGGGCTCGGCGCCTCGCCGCCCTCCTGGTGGATCCACGACGGGCGGCACGACGTGCTGCTCAGCGCCGCCGACCGGACGAGCCGGCGGGACGAGGGATGGTTCTGGCCCACGGTCATCGGCGGCCTCGCCCTCGTGGTGCTGCTCGCCCTGTGGTGGCTCTCGGCACAGCTGCGCAGGCGCCGCCTCGCGGAGGTCCTGGTGGAGACCGGGGACGGCGAGGGCGCACTGCTGCGCGGGCGCGCCCTGGAGCAGGTGCTGGCCGGTGAGGCCGAGGTGCTGGACGGCGTCGAGCGCGCCCACACCGCCCTGACCGGGCGCCGCGGCACACCGCGGGCGCGCGTGGACCTCGTCCTCACGCCCGACGCCACGCCCTCCGAGGCGCTGCACCGGTTCTCCTCCGAGGTCCTCGCGCGCGCCCGCGACTCGGCGGGCCTGGCGGGCCTGCCCGCCACGGTGCGGCTGCGCGGAGTCAAGCACCGCGCCGAACGCGTGAGTTGAGCCCCGCGTCCCGCGTGCCCGCCCCGGTCAGAAGCCGCTGCGCGCCCCGCCGTCCACCGGCACCATGATCCCTGTCACGTAGGAGGCGGCGGGCGAGAGCAGGAAGGCCGCCGCCCGCCCGAACTCCTGCGGTGTGCCGTAGCGGCGCAGCGGGATCTTCGCCTCGTTGGCGGCGCGGGTCGCCTCCGGGTCGGGGGAGAGCCCGTCCAGCTGACGCAGGCGGTCGGTGCCGATGCGGCCCGGCAGGACGCCGAGGACGCGGATGCCGCGCGGCCCGACCTCGTCCGCCAGGGACTTGGCGAACCCGGCGAGCCCGGGCCGCAGGCCGTTGGAGATCGTCAGGCCCGCGATCGGCTCGTACACCGAACTGGACAGCACGAACGCGATGACGCCCCCCTCGTGCAGCTCCGCGGCGGCGGTGCGGGCGAGCCGGACCGCGCCGAGGAAGACCGTGTCGAAGGCGGCCTGCCACTGCTCGTCGGTGTTGTCCGCGGCGGAGCCGGGCGCGGGCCCGCCCACGCTGATCAGTACGCCGTCGAAGCCGCCGAAGTGTTCGCGCGCCGCCGCGACCAGCCGGCCCGCGACGGCCGGGTCGGCGTTGTCGGCGGCGACGCCGACCGCGTTCGGGCCGAGTTCGGCGGCCGCCTCGGCGACGGTCTTCTCGTCGCGGCCGGTGATGACGACCTTCGCGCCGTCGGCGACCAGTTCGCGCGCGGTGGCGTTGCCGAGGCCGCGCGTGGCGCCGGTGACTACGTAGACACGGTCTTTCAGTCCAAGATCCATGGTCCCTATCCTCCCGTGTCCTCTCCTTCCGTGTCCTCGCCGAAGAGGGCGAGGGCGGTGTTCACCAGACCGATGTGGCTGAATGCCTGCGGGAAGTTGCCCAGCTGGCGGCCGCAGACCGGGTCGTACTCCTCCGCGAGCAGCCCCACGTCGTTGGTCAGGGACACCAGGTGCTCGAACAGTTCGTGCGCCTCCTTCGTGCGCCCCGTCATGTGCAGGGCGTCCACCAGCCAGAAGGTGCAGACGAGGAAGGTGCCCTCCTGGCCGGGCAGGCCGTCGATCTCCTTCTGGTCGGAGGTGTAGCGGCGCAGCAGGCCGTGGTGGCTCAGCTCGGCGCGGACCGCGTCGATCGTGCCGACGACCCGCGGGTCGTCGGGTGGCAGGAAACCGGCGTGCGGGATGAGCAGCAGCGAGGCGTCCAGCTCGGTGGAGCCGTAGGACTGCGTGAAGGTGTTGCGCTCCGGGTCGTAGCCCTTCTCGCACACCTCGCGGTGGACCTCGTCCCGCAGTTCCCGCCAGCGGTCCGCGTCGCCGGGCAGCTCCGGGTCCTCCTCCAGGGCGCGCACCGCGCGGTCGGCGGCTACCCACACCATCACCTTCGAGTACACGAAGTGGCGGCGCGGGCCGCGCACCTCCCACAGCCCCTGGTCGGGCTCGCGCCACTTCTCGCGCAGGAACTCCAGGAGGCAGAGCTGGAGGTTCCAGGCCTGCGGGCGGCGGGCGAGGCCCGAACGGTGTGCGAGGGCGAGGGAGTCGACGACCTCGCCGTACACGTCGAGCTGCAACTGCTCCACGGCTTCGTTGCCGATGCGCACGGGGGCCGAGTTCTCATACCCGGGCAGCCACGGAATCTCGTACTCCGGAAGGCGCCGTTCGCCGGCGAGGCCGTACACGATCTGGAGGTCGGCGGCGTTGCCCGCGACCGCGCGCAGCAGCCAGTCGCGCCAGGCCTCGGCCTCCTCCAGATAGCCGGCGAGGAGCAGGGCGCCGAGGGTGAGGGTGGAGTCGCGCAGCCAGCAGAAGCGGTAGTCCCAGTTGCGTACGCCGCCGATCTCCTCGGGCAGGGAAGTGGTGGGGGCGGCCACGACACCGCCGGTCGGGGCGTAGGTGAGCGCCTTGAGGGTGATCAGGGAGCGTATGACCGCGTCGCGGTGCGGCCCGTCGTACTGGCAGCGGGAGGTCCAGGCGCGCCAGTCCTCCAGGCTCTCGCGCAGCGATGTGTACGGGTCGACGAGGGGCGGGCGCAGCTCGTGCGAGGGGTGCCAGGTGAGGACGAACGCCACCTTCTCGCCCTCCTCGACGGTGAACTCGGAGTGGGTGCCGAAGTCGCGCCCCCAGGTGCGCACGGGCGGTTCGCTGCGCAGCCACACGGAGTCGGGTCCGGCGACGGCGACGCGGTGGCCGTCCACCTTGCGCACCCACGGCACGACGGAGCCGTAGTCGAACCGGAGTCGGAGCGTGCTGCGGACGGTGACGCTGCCCTTGAGGCCTTCGATAATGCGTACGACATCGGGGGCGCGGTCACGCTGGGGCATGAAGTCGGTGACACGGATGGAGCCGTCCTCCGTGTCCCACTCGGTGTCGAGGACGAGGGAGTCGGGGCGGTAGGCGCGGCGGGCGCAGGAGTCCGCGTCCTTGGGGGCGATGCGCCAGTGGCCGTTCTCCTCGTCGCCGAGCAGCGCGGCGAAACAGGCGGCGGAGTCGAATCGGGGCAGGCAGAGCCAGTCCAGCGAGCCGTCCCTGGCGACGAGGGCGGCGGTCTGTTGGTCGCCGATGAGTGCGTAATCTTCGATTGGACGGGACACGCAGAACGGGTTCCCGGAGGAGGCCCATGTCAATCGAAAGGGACCTCAAGCGGTCGTGGGCGCGGTTTCCGGAGTGGGTGCTTGCGCGGCGGCGGCGCGGTCACGGCGCTCCCTGCGGACCAGGACCACCCAGCCGACCGGGACGCCCGCGGCGAACAGCCACCACTGGACCGCGTACGCCATGTGCGCGCCGATGCCGCTGTGGTCGGGCTCGCCGATCAGCTCGGGGGTGTTGCCGCGGTTCTCGGGCGAGGTCTGCTCGATGTAGCCGCCGAGGACCTGCTTGCCGAGACTGTCGGCCTGCTGCCCGCTGCTGATCAGCATGATCTGACGGTCCGGCAGGCCGCGGACGTCCTTGATGCCGCTGGCCGCGGACGTCTCGTCGGCCATCAGACGCCCGGTGATGGTCACCTCGCCCCTGGGGGCGGCGGGGATCTCCGGGAACGCGGTCTGCGGGCCGTCGGCCGGGATCCAGCCGCGGTTGACGAGCAGGACCTTGCCGTCGTCCAGGACGAACGGCGTCAGGACGTGGAAGCCGACCTCGTCATCGGAGTTGGTGCGGCGCCGCACGACGACCTCGTGCTTCGTGTCGTACGTCCCCTTGGCGCTCACCCGGCGGTACAGATCCGCCTTCGGCACCTCGTGGCCCGGGGAGGTCAGCTCCTCGGCGGGGACCGGGTCGGCGGCCAGTGCCTTGGAGATCCGCTCGTTCTGCGCGACGCGGTGCTCGTGCCGGTGCAGCTGCCAGAAACCCAGCTCGACCATCACGGGGATGAGAACGAGGGCGATAAGGGTGAGGATCACCCACTGCCGGGTCAGGAGGAAGCGGTACACCCCACGACGGTACAACTCGGTCGTGGGGTGCCGGGACGTGGGGTCGCTCAGACCTTGTCGACGATGCCCACCCGCCCCTCCGCGCGTGAGCAGTGGGCGCCGCAGTACCAGTGGCCCTCCACCTCGACGCCCTGGCCGATGATGCGGCACCGGCAGTGCTCGCAGATGGGCGCCATGCGGTGGATGGCGCAGGAGAAGCAGTCGAAGACGTGCACCGAGCCTTGCGCGTGCACCTCAAAGGACATGCCGTAGTCGTTTCCGCAGACCTCGCAACGTGCCATGCGCCACAGGGTGGGGCGCCGCGGCGGTGCGGAGCGAGTGGTGTGCGGGCGAGTCGCCCGCAATCACCCGTCTGACGGTCACCGCCCCTCGATCACCCGTCCGTGGCGGGCGCCACGTCCGGGAGCAGTTGGCCGAAGGCGGCCTCGTCGATCACCGGCGTGCCGAACTGGCGCGCCTTGACGGTCTTGGAAGTGCCCGAATCCGGGTCGTTCGTGACGAGCAGGCTGGTGAGGCGGGACACGCTCGTCGCGATGTGCAGGCCCGCCTCGACCGCCCGGTCCTCAAGGAGATCGCGCTCCACGGAGGTGTCTCCGGAGAACGCGACCCGCATGCCCTGCTTGAGTGGTTTGCCCGGTTCGTAACGCCCCGGGTTCGGGTAGGGGCACGGCGGCCGCTTGCGCGAGGGGCGCCAACTGGCGGGCCGGTACGACGAGGAGGGCGCGGGCCCCGTCGACTGCCGGACGACGCGGGGCGCGCCGTCGGACCACTCGGTGAGCGGGCGGCACTCCAGGAGCGGCAGGCGGACATTGCCGCCGGCCGCCGCGTGCAGGCTCGGGCGGAACGCCTCGGCGAGCACGCGCGCGTCGTCGAGGGCGTTGTGCGCGTGGCGCTGCTCGACGCCGAAGTGCGCGGCCAGGGACTCCAGCTTGTGGTTGGGCAGCGGGAGCGCCAGCTCCTTGGAGAGCGCGATGGTGCACAGCCGCTGGCGCACGGGGGCGGTGCGCTCCGCGCGCGCGTACTCCCTGGCGATCATCGACCAGTCGAAGAAGGCGTTGTGCGCGACCAGGACGCGGCCGTCGAGGCGGCTCGCGAACTCCTCGGCGATGTCCTTGAACAGCGGCGCGTCCGCGAGCACCTCGCTGGTGAGGCCGTGGATCCACACGGGCCCCGGGTCGCGCTGGGGGTTCACCAGCGTGTACCAGTGGTCCTCGATCTCGCCCTGGGCGCCCACCCGGTAGACGGCGGCCGACACTATGCGGTCGTCGCGGGCCAGGCCGGTGGTCTCCACGTCGACGACCGCGTACCCCGTTGGATACGCGGCCGGCCAGGGGGCGGCGGACGCTGCGGTCGTGCGGTCTTCGAGCATGGTCAATGAGGATACGGGCCGCCACCGACAGTCATGGCCCCCGGTCCGAGAAGCCCCGTCACCAGAGCCTTGACGGAGACGGTGAACAAGGCCTCCGGATCGAGGGGGCCTGCCAGCGCGCGGGCGAGCGCGCCGTCCTGCTCCGCCGTGTCCTTCGTCCACGGCTCCTCCTCGGCGGGGCGCTGCACGGGAGCGCGTTCGCGGTTGCGCTCGACGAGGACATGGCCGACGACGTGGACCTGGACGGAGCGCACCGCGTCGGCGGCCCGGGCGCCGCGCAGGCCCGCCTCGTGCACCTCGTGGACCAGGGACCGCTGGGCGGGCAGGAACATCCGTTCGGTGAGGCCGCGTTCGTGGACCATCGCGACGAGGTGCGGGTGGTCGAGCAGTTGGCGGCGCAGGGCGCGGGCCACGGAGACGACGCGCTGGGCGGGGGTGCGGCCGACGGGGCGGATCTCGCCGAGGTCGGCGACGGTGCGCTCGACGAGGGCGTCCAGGAGCGACTCGCGGTTGCCCACGTGCCAGTAGATCGAGGTGACGGCGGTGCCCAGCTCGGCTGCCAGGCCGCGCATCGTCAGGGACCGGGGGCCGTGCCGCCTCACCAGCTCCGCGGCGGCGTCGAGCACGTCCTTGCGGCTCAGCCGCGTGCGCGTCTCTTTACCCTTCACGAGTCCTGTTGTAACTGTGTTACAGAACCCCCGCAAGTCCCGGCCGCGGGCCCGAGTCCGCGCTGACGAAGGGTGGTACGACATGGCACGCGTACGGTACGGGGCGCGCACCGAGGCGGAGATCGCCGCCGCGCGCACCGCGAGTTCCCGGCTCCCCGAAGTCTGGTCGACGGGCGTCGTGGCCGTCTGGGAGAGCGACCCCGACGCGGTCGCGGCGGTCCTGCCGCCCCCGCTGAAGCCCACCGGGCGGCCCCTGGTGCGGGTGAACATCAGCAAGGTCGACCTGCCCGGCTACCCGCTCGGCGCGGGCTCGGTGGCCGTCGCCGCCGAGCACGGGGGAGTGGGCGGCTGGTATCCGCTGGTGATGCCGATGACCCACGAGCGGGCACTGATCGGCGGGCGCGAGGTCTTCGGGGAGCCGAAGAAGCTCGGTGAGGTCGAGGTCGAGCGCGACGGCCTGGTCGTACGCGCCGCGCTGGCCCGGCACGGCATCGCCTTCGTGGAGGTCCGCGGTGCGGTCAGCGGCGCGCTGCCGCTCCCGGAGCCGTCCCGCAGGACGGACTTCTACTTCAAGTTCCTTCCCGCGGTGGACGGTTCGGGCTTCGACGCCGACCCGGTGCTCGTGCACTGCGTACGCGACGAGAAGGTGCGCAAGCTGGAGGGCGTCACCGGAGACGTCGTCCTGCGCGAGTCGATGTACGACCCGGTGGCCGATCTGCCGGTGCGCGCGGTCGTCGAGATCACCATCGGCGAGAAGACCACCGTCCAGCGGGGCCATGTCGCGGAGCGCGTCAGCGCGCAGGCCCTGCTGCCCTACATCCACCAGCGGTACGACGACCCGGCGCAGATCCTCGACGGCCCGCCCGAGGGGAGCGGCTGAGATGGAACTGCGCGAGGGGCAGGTCGCCGTGGTCACCGGGGCGGCGAGCGGCATCGGGCTCGCCCTGGTACGGCGGTTCGCGGCGGGCGGCCTGAAGGTGGTCCTCGCCGACGTCGAGGAGAACGCCCTGGAGCAGGCAGCCGCGGGGCTGCGCGAGGACGGCGCGAGCGTGCACGCGCGCGTGGTCGACGTCGGAGACCGCGAGCAGGTCCTCGCCCTCGCCGACGAGGTGTACGAGACCTTCGGCGCCGTCCATGTGCTGTGCAACAACGCGGGCGTCGGATCGGGCGCCGAGGGCCGCATGTGGGAGCACGATCCGAACGACTGGAAGTGGGCCTTCGAGGTCAACGTATGGGGTGTCTTCCACGGCATCCAGGCCTTCGTGCCCCGGATGATCGCGGGCGGCGAGCCCGGTCACGTCGTCAACACCTCCTCCGGCGACGGCGGCATCGCGCCGCTGCCCACCGCCTCCGTCTACGCCGTCACCAAGGCGGCCGTGGTGACGATGACCGAGTCCCTGTACGCGCACCTGAAGGCGGAGCACGCGCGCGTGGGCGCGTCCGTCCTCTTCCCCGGCCCCCACATGCTGCGTACCGGCCTGTGGGAGTCGCACCGCAACCGGCCCGAGCGGTACGCCAAGTCCCGCCCCCGCAGGACCCCTTACCGCAGCCTCGACCAGTGGGAGGCGGCGATGAAGGAGGCCGGGCAGGCGGTGGAGTTCACGCCCGTCGAACAGGTCGCGGACTTCGTCGCCGACGGCATCGCGGCGGGCCGCTTCTGGCTGCTTCCGAAGAGCGAGCACAGCGACCGGCAGATCAAGGCGAGGTCACGGTCGATGCTCGACCGCTCCGACCCGGCGTATCTCGAAAGCTTCATCCTGGACTGACCGAGGGACACCTGATGACGGCTCAGCAGAACGATCCCGGCCTCGACCCCTACCTGATCATCTCCTCCGACTGCCACGCCGGGCTCCCCACCGAGGAGTACCGCCCCTACCTGGACAGCCGCTTCCACCGCGCCTTCGACGACTTCCTCGGCGAGCGGGACGCACGCCGGGAGGAGGCGACCCGGCTCGGCATCCGCAACGACGCGTTCGCCGCCAAGTGGTTCCACGACCACGAGGAGGGCCTGCGCGGCGGCTGGGACACCGCACAGCGCCTCAAGGAGCTGGACGGCGACGGGGTGGCCGCCGAGGTCGTCTTCCCCGACGCGGACGCCGTGGACAGCCGGACGGCCGCGCCCTTCGGAGTGGGCCTCGGCCTCTCCGGGGACCAGGACCCGGAGCTGGGCATGGCCGGCGCGCAGGCGCACAACCGCTGGCTCGCCGACTTCGTCTCCGAGCACCCCGAACGGCACTGCGGGGTCGCTCTGCTGCCCGTCACCGGTGAGGTGGGCCGCGTCGTCGCCGAGATCCACCGGGCCAAGGAGTCGGGGCTCGGCGCGCTGATGATCCCCTCCATGTGGGTCGACAAGGCGCCCTACCACGACCGGCGTTACGACCCCGTGTGGGCGGCGGCGGCCGAGTGTGCCATGCCCGTCGTCACGCACTCGGGGGCCGCGCCCCGCCACGAGTACGGCGACCACCTCGGGATCTACGTCTCCGAAGTGACGTGGTGGCCCGCGCGGCCGCTGTGGTTCCTGCTCTGGTCCGGCGTCTTCGAGCGCCACCCCGGACTGAGGTTCGGCGTCGCGGAGTCCGGCTGCTGGTGGCTGCCGAACCTCCTGTGGTTCATGGACCGCCTCTACCTGGGCGCGCACGGCGGCAAGAAGCTCTCCCCGTTCGCGGAGCTGAAGCGCCCGCCGCACGAGTACCTCGACCGGCAGATCTTCGTCTGCGCCACCAACACCAAGCGCCGCGAACTGGCCCAGCGCTACGAGATCGGCGTCGACAACATCCTCTGGGGCAGCGACTTCCCGCACCCCGAGGGCACCTGGCCCGACACGCGCGCGTGGCTGACGAAAACGTTCCACGACATCCCCGTGGCGGAGACCCGGCGCATGCTGGGCCTCGCCGCCGCCGAGGTCTTCGGCTTCGACACCGGCGCCCTCGCGCCGCTGGCCCGCCGCATCGGCCCCACACCGGCCGAACTCGGCCAGGACGACGACCAGTCGGCGGTGGAGGCCTCCTGGGCGCGCTCGCGCGAGGTGGGCCGCCACTGGCTGACCGACCACGACTTCCCGACGCTAGGGGTGACCCCATGAGCGAGCCCATGAGCGACCCGACGCACCAGGACCGCTACACCGTCATCTCCGCGGACTGCCACGCGGGCGCCGACCTCCTGGACTACAGGCCCTACCTGGAGTCCCGCCACCACGAGGCGTTCGACGACTGGGCGGCCACCTACGTCAATCCGTACGAGGACCTGCTCGCGGACACCGCCGACCGTAACTGGAACTCCGGCCGCCGCATCGCCGAACTCGAAGAGGACGGCATCGTCGCCGAGGTCGTCTTCCCGAACACCATCCCGCCGTTCTTCCCCTCGGCCTCGCTGATGGCCCCGGCGCCGACCCGCGAGGAGTTCGAGCTGCGCTGGGCGGGCCTGCGCGCCCACAACCGCTGGCTCGCGGACTTCTGCGCCGCGGCGCCGGGCCGCAGGGCGGGCGTCTTCCAGATCCTCCTGAACGACGTCGGCCGGGCCGTGGAGGAGATCCGCAGGTCGGTGGATGCAGGCCTCACCGGAGGGCTCATGCTGCCCGGCACCCCGCCGGGCTCGGGCCTGCCGGAGCTGTACTCGTCGGCGTACGACCCGATCTGGGCGGTCTGTGCCGAACTGGGTGTGCCCGTCAACCACCATGCGGGCTCGGCGTCGCCGCCGCTCGGCGAGGAGCCCGCCGCGCGCGCGGTGTTCATGGTCGAGACGACGTGGTTCTCGCACCGGGCGCTGTGGCACCTCGTCTTCGGCGGCGCCTTCCGCCGCCACCCGGGGCTGCGGCTCGTCCTCACCGAGCAGGGCTCCGGGTGGATCCCGGGCGTCCTGGACATGCTGGACTACTACCACTCGCGCCTGGTCGCGGCGGCGACGAAGGCAGAGACGGCCGAGTCGAAGTTCGGCGCGGGCCTCGCCGACGCGATGGGCAAGGGCCCCTCCGAGGTGTGGCGCGAGAACTGCTTCGTCGGCGCCAGCTTCATGCGCCCGCACGAGGCGGCCCTGCGCGACCGCATCGGCCTCGACAAGATCATGTGGGGCAGCGACTACCCCCACGACGAGGGCACCCACCCCCACTCGCGCGAGGGCCTGCGTATGGCCTACGCCGGTGTGCCCAGGGACGAGATCGCGGCGATGGTCGGCGGCAACGCCGCCCGCGTCTACGGCTTCGACCTGGAGCGGCTCGGCCGCATCGCCGCGCGCGTGGGACCCACGGTCCAGGAACTGGACGAACCCCTCAAGGAGGCACCCGCAGGCGCCACGAGCCCGGTGTTCGCGCCGGGAGGGTCGGTACGGGTCTGGTGACGCGGGTGGTGCGATGCTCCCTGCGTGACGGAAGCAACGCACGAGGAAGCGCACGGCGGCGGCCTCGGCTCACGGCTCAACTGGCTGCGGGCCGCCGTGCTGGGCGCCAATGACGGCATCGTGTCCACCGCGGGCCTCGTCGTCGGCGTCGCGGGCGCCACGGACGCCCGCGACACCCTGCTGACGGCGGGCCTGGCCGGACTGCTCGCCGGGTCCATGTCCATGGCCGCGGGCGAGTACGTCTCCGTGTCCACGCAGCGCGACTCGGAGAAGGCCGCCCTCGCCATGGAGAAGCGGGAACTGCGCGAGCGGCCCGAGGCGGAACTGGCCGAGCTGACCGACCTGCTGGAGGAGCGCGGGCTCAGCCGTGACGTGGCCCGCGAGGCCGCCGAGCAGCTGACCGAGAGGGACGCGCTGCGTGCCCACGCGCGCGTGGAGCTGGGGATCGACCCCGACGACCTCACCAACCCCTGGCACGCGGCCTGGGCCAGCTTCGTCGCCTTCACCGCGGGCGCGCTGCTGCCGCTCCTCGCGATCGTCCTCCCGCCGGCCGACTGGCGCCTCGGCGTCACCGTCGTCTCGGTCCTCGGCGCCCTCGGCCTCACGGGCTGGAGCAGCGCCCGCCTGGGCGCGGCGGACGTGCGCCGCGCCATGCTGCGGAACGTGGCGGGCGGCGCGCTCGCGATGGCGGTGACCTACGGGGCGGGCGCGCTGCTGGGAGCGGCCGGGGTTTGACGCGGGGCCTTTGGCGAGGATCACCAACAACTCCTCCCGTACCGCCGGTAATACTTGTCGGTAACAACCTCTAGTCGCGGGCGGGGAGCCGTTCTACGGTGCACGCATGTCCCCGAACCTGCCCGATGTCGTGCTGTGGTCCATACCGGCCTTCGTGCTGCTCACCGTCGTCGAGATCGTGAGCCACCGGATCCACCCCGACGAGGACGCCGCCGGGTACGAGACCAAGGACGCCGCCACCAGCGTCACCATGGGCCTCGGCAGCCTCGCCTTCGACTTCCTGTGGAAGATCCCGATCGTGGCGGTCTACACGGCCGTCTACACGCTGACGCCGCTGCGCGTGCCCGTCCTGTGGTGGACGATCCCGCTGATGCTCCTCGCGCAGGACTTCTTCTACTACTGGTCGCACCGGGGCCACCACGTCGTCCGCATCCTGTGGGCCTGCCACGTGGTGCACCACTCCAGCCGCAAGTTCAACTTCACCACGGCGCTGCGGCAGCCCTGGACGAGCCTCACCGTGTGGCCGTTCTACCTGCCGCTCATCGCCTGCGGTGTCCATCCCGCGGCGCTCGCCTTCTGCTCGTCGGCCAACCTGGTCTACCAGTTCTGGATCCACACCGAACGCGTCGGGAAGCTCCCCCGCCCCTTCGAGTTCGTCCTCAACACGCCCTCGCACCACCGCGTCCACCACGCCTCCCAGGGCGGCTACCTGGACCGCAACTTCGGCGGCATCCTCATCATCTGGGACCGGCTGTTCGGCTCCTGGGTCGCCGAGACCGACCGTCCCGTGTACGGCCTGACGAAGAACATCAACACGTACAACCCCCTGCGCGTCGCCACGCACGAGTACGTCGCCATCGCCAAGGACCTGAGGGCGGCCACCAGTTGGCGCGAGCGCGCCGGGCGGGTCTTCCGCGGCCCCGGATGGCAGCCGAAGGCCCCCGAGGCGCCTGAGGCCCTCACGCCCGCCTCACCCGCCGGGCAGGCGGCCGCCGTCGAGACGCCGCGAACGGTCACGGAGCCGGCGGCGTGACGGGGCGCCCCGCGCCCACACTGCTCCTCGGCGCCTTCGCCCTCGCCGCGCTCGGGGATCTCGTCGCGCTCCTTGCGGACTCCGGCCTCGGCCACGCCGTCTTCAAGCCGCTGCTCATGCCGCTCCTCGCGGCGTACGTCGCCGCGGAGCGGGGCCCGCGCCTGCTGATCGTCGCCCTCCTCCTCGGCTGGGGCGGCGACACCCTCCTGCTCCTCGACGCCGAGCCGGCCTTCCTCGCGGGAATGGGCTCCTTCGCCGCCGGGCACATCTGCTACCTCGTGCTCTTCAAGCGGTACGGCGACACCGAGCGGTCCGCACGCGCGGGCGGCCCGCCCCACGCGCGCGGGACGGCACTCGTGGCCGCGTACGCCCTCGCGCTCGTCGGCACCGTGGCGCTGCTCTGGCCGGACCTGCCGGCCGACATGCGGGGCCCCGTCGCGGGCTACAGCGTGCTGCTCACCGCCATGGCGTTCCGCGCGACCGCCCTGGGCCTCACGGCGGGCGTCGGAGGGGCGCTGTTCCTGCTGTCGGACACGCTCATCGCGACCGGCGTCGCCGAGTGGCCGCAACTGCCCCGGCCCGACTTCGCGATCATGCTCACGTACCTCGCCGCCCAGTACCTGCTGGCCAGAGCCCTCCTGCTCGCGGATCACCAGCGGATCGGCACCGGCACCGAGGTCAACAGCGCCGACAGCACCACGACGACGCCCAGCGCGGCCACCTCCCCGCGCGCGGGCACGTAGGCGCGCAGACGGTCGCCGGTGCCGCGCAACCGCCGACGGGCCAGCAGCGCGAGCACGGCGACGACGGCCACCACCAGCACCTTGGCCAGCAGTGTGCGGCCGTACGCCGTCTCGGTGAGCTGGTCCATCACCGTGCCGGGCGGCATCCGGCGCAGCGTGCTGAAGCAGCCGGTCACGGTGATCGCCGCGAACAGAACGGCCGCCACGCGCGCGTAGAGCCCGAGAACGGCGACGCCCTCCTCCGGAGAGGTCGTCCGCCACCGGCGCAGCATCCGCAGGACGTACAGCAGCCCGCCCGCCCAGAGCGCCCCGCACGTCAGGTGCACGAGGGTGAGTCCGCTGCCGACCAGCGCGGAGTCCTCCACCGGAGGGTGTGCCCGCAGCGCCTCGGCGAAGATGACCGCGGCCAGGGGGAGCGCGGCCGCCGAGGGGCGCCGGGAGCGGGCGCACAGCGCGGCCGCGATGAAGGCGTTGACCTCCAGGAGGGCGAGCCATCCGTCCCGGGAGTCGTAGAGCCGCCCGATGTCCAGGTCCGCGAGCCGCTGGGGGACGAGGTTGCCGTTCGCCACGATCGTGGCGAGCCCGAGCGCCGCCGCGCACCCCGCCCACGCCGCGTACGCCGCCCAGCCGCGCGGCGCCCGGTCCAGCGGTGCCCCCGGGACGCGGCGCCGGGGACCGCAGCGCGACGGCGAGGCCCCCGGCGGCGTACACGGCGTCCTCGACCTCGACGGCGGACCGCTCGGCGAGGCACGCGGCCACCGCGGCCACCGAAGGCTCGTCGGCGAGCCCCAGGGCAGCCGTCAACGCCGCGCGATGATGCGGGTAGTTGGCATGCGTGCGCACCCAGCCGTCGGCGGTGCGCCAGAAACGGGACAGCGGCGCGAAGTTGACCGGCGCGCGCCCGTCGACGAGGAGATGCCGCTCACTGGTGAACGCCGTCGCCACGGCCCCGTCGTCGACCCGCACCCGCGGCACCTGCCGCCCGGTCCGCGCCGCGGTCAACTCCGCGGCGGCCAGGGCGCAGACGCCCGCGCACGCGCGGGCGAGCCCGATGACGGGCAGCCGGGCGGGCAGGGCGCCGTCGCGTACGTTGGCCGAGACGCCGGAGAGCAGGGCGGGATCGCCGCCGAGCGCGGCCCACGCCTCTCCGGTGCTCTCCCACGATGTCTGTGTCATGCACGCACTATGCCGCACGCGGCCCCGACGCGGCGGAAGGGTCCGGAGGGGAAGGACGGACGCGGCGGAAGGGCCGGGCGACGCGTCGCCGCCCGGCCCCTCCCCGCCCGTTCGCGCGTCGCGCTACTTGCGCACGGCGTCCAGCGCGTCGGCCATGCCCACGCCGTAGAAGCCGTTCTTGTTCCTGCCACCCTCGCAGACCGCGTCGACCTTGCCGTCACCGTCGAAGTCGTACGGATCGGTGCAGGCCATCGCGTCCGCCTGGCGGTACAGGAGGGCCTTGATCCGCTCCGGTGAGGCGTGCGGGTGCGTGGACTTCAGCAGTGCGGCAACGCCCGCGGCGTGCGGGGACGCCATCGACGTACCGCCCTTGTAGCCGAACTTGCCGCCCGGCAGGGTCGACAGGATCCTGCCGTCGACGGCGGGCGGGTTCGGCGCCTGGTACCTCGTGGCGTCGCCGCCCGGGGCCGTGATGTCGATGACGCCCTTGCCGTAGTTCGAGTACGACGCCTTGATGTTCTTGGCGCCGGTGGCGGAGACCGTCACGACGCCGGGCAGCTGCGACGGGAGGTCGAAGCACTCCTCGGTCCTGATGGTGCGCGTCACCGGAGTGGTGTCGTTGGGACTCGTCTTGTCGACGATCTCCTCCTGGGCGAGGTCGGTCTTCGCGTTGCCCGCCGCCGCGACGTTCACCGCGCCCCTGCGCTCCGCGTACCTCGCGGCCCGGCTCACCGCGTCGACCAGAGCCTTCTGGTCGTCGTCCGTCGTGCAGTTGAAGAGCCACGGGTCCGTGTAATAGCTGTTGTTGGTGACGTCCACCCCGTGGTCGGCCGCCCATACGAACCCGCAGACGACGGCCTCCGTGTAGTACAGGCCGGTCGCGGGCTCCGCCACCTTCAGGCTCGCCACCTTCACGCCGGGCGCGACACCCGTGATCCCGGTGCCGTTCTTCGCGGCGGCGATCGAGCCGGCCACGTGCATGCCGTGGTCGCTCTCCTTGGCCACCGGACGCCACGCGTTGTCCTTCTGGACGGGCACGCCGCCCAGGCAGCTCGCGGACGCCCGGCGGTCGAAGTTGGGCGCGATGTCGGGGTGCGTGTCGTCGACTCCGGAGTCGAGCACGGCCACCGTGACCTCGCGGCTGCCGAGCGAGATCTCGTGCGCCTTGTCCGCCTTCATGGCGGGCAGGTCCCACTGGAGCGGCTCCAGCTCGTCCTGCCCCGCCGACGCCCTGCCCGCCGCGGCCCTCGCCTCGGCGGCGGTCAGCGGACGCTCGGCGGCGAGGGCGTTGTCGGACTGCGCGGACAGCGGAGCCGTCCGGGTCGCGCCCGCCGAGTCGACGCCCTTCACCCCCCGGATCGTCCTGGCGAAGTCCGGGTTCGTCGAGTGGACGACGATGACGCCGATCCTGTCGTACGCGATGACGACGTCGCCGCCGGCCTTGGCGATGGCTCTCTCGGCGCGGGCCGTACTGCCCTTCCCGGGGCGCACGTTCACTACGTAGCTCATCGAAGGGGCGTCCGCCGAGGGCGCGGAGAGGGCCGACGCCGGAGCGTCCGGCAGGGTGGCGGGCCGTGCCGACGCCGAACCCGGCAGGAACGCGACGGCCGAGGCCACCGCAATGCCGACGGGAAGGGCCAGCGCGCGGCGCGAGCGCCGGAAGCCGGTGGCTGCGCCGCTCTGTGGCCTGGTCATGTCAGTCATGTCCGTACCCCCCGTCACTTCTTCTTCACCGCTTCGAGCGCGTCGACGAGTCCGCTGCCGTAGAAGCCGTTCTTGCCCCTGCCACCGTCCTCGCAGACCGCGTCGACATCACCGTCGCCGTCCGGGTCATACGGTCCTGACGGGCACTCCATGCGGTCGGCCTGCGCCTTGAGGAGGCGCTGCAACTCGGCGGGGCCCGCCTTGGGGTGCGTGGACTTCAGCAGCGCGGCGACCCCCGCGGCGTGCGGCGCGGCCATCGACGTACCGCGCAGCCAGCCGTACTCGCCGTTCGGCATCGTCGAGAGGATGTTGCCGTTCTCCGACGGGGTGTCGGCCGGCAGCTGGAACTTGTCGCCGCCCGGGGCCGTGACGTCGACGACGCCCTTGCCGTAGGTGGAGTACGACGACTTGAGGTTCTTGACGCCCGTCGCACTCGTGGTGACGACGCCCGGCAGCTGGGTCGGCACGTCGAGGCACTCGCTCGGGTCGATGGTGCGGGTGACGGGAGTGGAGTCGTCCGGGCTGGACTTGTCGACGATCGCGTCGGAGGCCAGGTCGTGGTTGGAGTTGCCCGCGGAGGCGACGTTGAGGATGCCCTTGCGCTGCGCGTACAGCTGGGCGCGGTTGACCGCGTCGAGGATCGCCTTCTGGTCCGGGTCGTCCTTGCAGTTGAACAGCCACGGGTCCACGTAGTAGCTGTTGTTGGTGATCTCGACGCTGTGCTCGGCGGCGAACACGAAGGCGCAGACCACGTTCTCCGGGTAGAACAGCTCATCGACCGGGTCGGCGACCTTGATGCCCGCTATCCTCACGCCGGGCGCGACACCCGCGACACCGACGCCGTTGCGCGCCGCGCCTATCTCGCCCGCCACGTGCGTGCCGTGGTAGTGGTCCTTGTTCGCCGGGCGCCAGGCACCGGCCGAGGTGTCCGCCTTGCCGCCGACACAGCTCGCGGACTGCGCGGCCGAGAAGTTCGGTGCGAGGTCCGGGTGGGTGTCGTCGACGCCGGTGTCGATCACGGCGACGGTGACCTTCCTGCTGCCCGGGTTGATCTTCGCCGCCTTGTCGGCGCCGATCGCCCGCAGGTCCCACTGGTCGGCCTCCATCGGCTCGGCGCCTGGAGCGGCGCTCCGCTTCAGGGACTCGGCGTCGGCCTCGGACAGCAGCTTCGCCTTGCCGTCGTCCGTGGTGCCCGCCGCCCGCAGGGGCGCGGTGTGGGTCGCACCGGCGGACCGCACGCCGCGGACGTCGCGTATCCGCTCGCCGAACTCCGGGTTCGAGGAGTGCGCGACGATGACGCCTATCTTCTCGTGCGCGACGACGACGGACCCGCCGGCCCTGGCTATCGCCCGCTTCACGTACGCGATCGTCCGGTGGTCCGCACGGGTGTTGACGACGTACGCGAAGACGGGGGCGTCCTCCGCGGCCGCCGCGACCGGGGCGGGCGGCTCGTTCGGGGCCGCTGTCGCGGCACCGGGCACGAAGCCGACCGAGGCGGCGAGCGCGATACCGAGCGGCACGGTCAGCGCCGTACGGCGTCCTGAACGCAGATGAGCCATGGGATCTCCACATCATCCGGATACGGAACTGCCCGAACACAGCTGGTGCTCGGGCAGGTACATGACGGGGGGTGCAGGGGTGAAGCTATCCCCCGAACTCCCAGGCCAGCAATGGCTCCCGGAAGAAAGAAGAAACCGGGGAGTCAGGGCGCGTCGTGCGCGCCGCCGTGCCGTTGAGCAGACAACGGAAGCAACATCAACCCCTGTCGGATCACGGCCTGTGGCCTTAGCATCGCCAACCGTGGCTCACGTGATCCGCATCACGCCGGAATGTGAGAGCACAGACCTCCATGGAACAACTGTCCGTCCCCACCCCGCCCGCACCACGAGGAGACTCCGTGGCCACCGACGCACCGCCCCCTTCGAAGGGTGGCGCAGGAAAAGAACCCGCTCCCCACGCGCCCACCACGGAGGAGTTCGCCGAGGTGCAGCAGAGCGCGGAGTTCGGTGAACTGCGCCGCGCCCACCGCTCGTTCGCCTTCCCGCTCACCGTCGCCTTCATCACCTGGTACCTCGTGTACGTCCTGCTCTCCAACTACGCGGGCGGCCTCATGGGCACCAAGCTGTTCGGCAACATCAACGTCGCCCTGGTACTCGGCCTCGGGCAGTTCCTGACCACGTTCCTCATCGCCTGGTTCTACTCGCGGCACGCGGCGGCGAAGCTCGACCCCAAGTCCGAGGCGATCAAGTCCCGTATGGAGTCCCGCATGGAGTCCCGCATGGAGGGCGACGCATGAGCCCCGCGCACCCCGCCGTCATCGACCTCGCGGCGGCGTCCGACGCCTCCCAGCACCGGCCGCTGATCATCAGCCTCTTCGCCGCCTTCGTCGTCGCGACCCTCTTCATCACCGTCTGGGCGGGCCGGCAGACCAAGAGCGCCGCCGACTTCTACGCGGGCGGCCGCCAGTTCACCGGCTTCCAGAACGGCCTGGCGATCTCCGGCGACTACATGTCCGCCGCGTCCTTCCTCGGCATCGCGGGCGCCATCGCCCTCTTCGGGTACGACGGCTTCCTCTACTCCATCGGCTTCCTGGTCGCCTGGCTGGTGGCGCTGCTCCTGGTCGCCGAGCCGCTGCGCAACTCCGGGCGCTACACCATGGGCGACGTCCTCGCGTACCGCATGCGCCAGCGTCCGGTCCGCACGGCCGCCGGCACCTCCACCATCGTCGTCTCGATCTTCTACCTGCTGGCACAGATGGCGGGCGCGGGCGTCCTGGTCTCGCTGCTGCTCGGCATCACCTCCGACGCGGGCAAGATCCTCATCGTCGCCCTCGTCGGCGTGCTGATGATCGTCTACGTCACCATCGGCGGCATGAAGGGCACCACCTGGGTGCAGATGGTCAAGGCCGTCCTGCTCATCACGGGCACGCTGCTCATCACGTTCCTGATCCTGCTGAAGTTCAACTTCAACATCTCGGACCTGCTCGGCTCCGCCGCCTCCAACAGCGGCAAGGGCTCGGCGTTCCTGGAGCCCGGCCTCAAGTACGGCGTGAGCGCCACCTCGAAGCTGGACTTCATCTCGCTCGGCATCGCCCTGGTCCTCGGCACCGCGGGCCTGCCCCACATCCTCATCCGCTTCTACACCGTGCCCACGGCCAAGGCCGCCCGTAAGTCCGTGAACTGGGCGATCGGCATCATCGGCGCCTTCTACCTGATGACCATCGTGCTCGGCTTCGGCGCCGCCGCCCTGCTCAAGCCCGGCGACATCATCGCCTCCAACAAGGCGGGCAACACGGCGGCGCCGCTCACCGCACTGGAGATCGGCGGCGGTGGCGACTCCACCGGCGGCGCGATCCTGCTCGCGGTGATCTCGGCGGTCGCCTTCGCCACGATCCTCGCGGTGGTCGCGGGCCTGACCCTGGCCTCGTCGTCGTCCTTCGCGCACGACATCTACGCCAACGTCATCCGCAAGGGCAAGGCCACCGAGAAGGAGGAGATGAAGGCCGCCCGCTGGGCGACGGTCTTCATCGGAGTCGTCTCCATCGCGCTCGGCGCCCTGGCCCGCGACCTGAACGTCGCGGGCCTCGTCGCCCTCGCCTTCGCGGTCGCCGCCTCCGCGAACCTGCCGACCATCCTCTACAGCCTGTTCTGGAAGAGGTTCACCACCCAGGGCGCGCTCTGGTCCATCTACGGAGGCCTGGCCGCGGCCGTCGGCCTGGTGCTGTTCTCACCGGTCGTCTCGGGCAAACCCAGCTCGATGTTCCCCGACGCGAACTTCGACTTCTTCCCGCTGGAGAACCCGGGCCTCATCTCCATCCCGCTGGGCTTCCTGCTCGGCTGGCTCGGCTCGATCCTCTCCAAGGAGGAACCGGACAAGGGCAAGTACGCCGAGCTGGAGGTCAAGTCCCTCACCGGCGTCGGCGCCCACTGACCAGGAATCGTTCACACGCTCGTAGCGGCCGCGTCGTAGAGTCCTACGACGCGGCCGCCCCGTTCCTCGTGGCAAATGGCCCATGGTGATGTCAGAGGTGTCGCGTAAGGTCGAAAGCAGTGGGGCCCCCGTACCGGCGGGACCCCTGGAGCAAACCAACCGCCGGGGGAGGAGGCCGCAGTGCTCATCGACACCTACGGCCGGGTCGCTACTGACCTGCGCGTTTCGCTGACCGACCGCTGCAATCTGCGGTGCACGTACTGCATGCCGGAAGAGGGCCTGCAATGGCTGGCCAAGCCGGACCTGCTCACTGACGACGAGATCGTCCGCCTCGTGCGGATCGCCGTCACCCGGCTCGGGATCACCGAGGTCCGCTTCACCGGCGGCGAGCCCCTGCTGCGCCCCGGCCTCGTCGGGATCGTCGAGCGCTGCGCCCAGCTGGAGCCCCACCCCAAGATGTCCCTCACGACGAACGGCATCGGCCTCAAGCGCACCGCGAGCGCCCTCAAGGCCGCGGGCCTCGACCGGGTCAACGTCTCGCTGGACACCCTGCGCCCCGACGTCTTCAAGACGCTCACCCGCCGTGACCGCCACAAGGACGTCCTCGAAGGCCTCGAAGCGGCACGCGACGCGGGCCTCACCCCGGTCAAGGTCAACACCGTCCTGATGCCGGGTCTGAACGACGACGAGGCCCCCGACCTCCTCGCCTGGGCCGTCGAGAACGCCTACGAGCTGCGCTTCATCGAGCAGATGCCCCTGGACGCCCAGCACGGCTGGAAGCGCGACGGCATGATCACCGCGGGGGACATCCTCCAGTCCCTGCGCACCCGCTTCGAGCTGACGGAAGAGGCCTCCGGGGAGCGCGGTTCCGCACCCGCCGAGCGCTGGCTCGTCGACGGCGGCCCGCACCGCGTCGGCGTCATCGCGTCGGTGACCCGCCCCTTCTGCTCGGCCTGCGACCGTACGCGCCTGACGGCCGATGGCCAGGTGCGCACCTGCCTGTTCGCCACCGAGGAGACGGACCTGCGCGGAGCGCTGCGCGCGGCTCCCGAAGGCAGCACGGGAGGCTCGGACGAGGCGATCGCCCGCATATGGAAGCAGGCCATGTGGGGCAAGAAGGCCGGTTCGGGCCTGGACGACCCGTCGTTCCTCCAGCCGGACCGCCCGATGTCGGCGATCGGCGGCTAGTGCCTGTCCGGCGGATCGGTCCCTAACCCTCGCGGGCCGCCCACTCCGCCAGCAGCACGACATCCTTCAACATCCCGCGTACGCCCAGGAATTGGGAGAGGTGCTCGCGGTGCTCCTCGCACGCGAGCCACGTCTTGCGCCGCTCCGGCGTATGGATCTTCGGGTTGTTCCAGGCGAGCACCCAGACCGCGGCCGCGCGGCAGCCCTTGGCGGAACAAATCGGCGTTTCGTCACTCACAGTCGCGTCCAAAAACGTTCCGAACAAGGCGACGCCGAGCAGCCACGGGGGGAGCTGCCCGGCGTCGGTCTGTCGCTCCGACGGGGGATGCGGAGCGCGTACGAAGTATGTCACGGGGGACCCGGTCGCTGGCACCGGAACTACATGATTGATCTGAGCTTTTCTTGAGCTTGGCGGAACGTCGACGGTCAGTTCCGACCGTGCCCGGGGCCGCGTCGCTGGTCGTGCGAGGCACCCACGGGATCTTCCGGGACGGATTCCGCGGGACCGGCCGCGACGGGCGGCGCGAGCATTGGCCGAGAAGGAGCGGGTACGAACGTCGACGGAAGCGAGGGGTTGCTCTCGCGGCCCGCGTTGGCGATCACCACGGAGACGTACGGGAGGAGCACACCGAGCACCAGGGCCACGATGGCCACGTGCCGTTCGACGTTCCACAGCACGGCGGCGGCGACGACGGAGACGGTCCGCACCGACATCGAGATCACATACCGGCGCTGCCGGCCGCGCACGTCCTCCGCGAGTCCCTGGCGGGCCCCCGTGATCCGGAAGACCTGGCCGTCGTGTCGCTTCCGCATCACGTTCCACCACCCTGTCCGCTGCGCCGGACTCTCCTGGGTGCCTGCCCGTCCCGGCTCACTCCACGTTACGCCGGGGCTGCGCCGCCTACGAGACCGGGGCGGGCCTCACCTCGGTGTACAGGCTGCGTCGCGCCACGTATGGGGGCGCCCGACATGCGCCGTACGGCGCACGGGCCGACACTGGCGGTAATGCTCATGTAGAGCCACAAGGAGGCAGCTATGGGCTGGTTGTGGGCGATCATCGTGGGGTTCGTGCTGGGGCTGATTGCCAAGGCGATCCTGCCCGGTAAGCAGCACAGTCCCATCTGGCTGACCACGGTGTTCGGCATCATCGGAGCCGTCCTGGGCAATTGGCTCGCGACGCAGTTCGGCATCAACGAGACCAAGGGCATCGACTGGGGCCGCCACGCGTTGCAGCTGGCCGCGGCGGTCGTGGTCGTCGGGATCGGTGATGCGCTCTACAAGATGGTGCGCGGCAACAGACGGACGGCCTAGCCGCACGGAGAGGGCCGGTCCACTCGGACCGGCCCTCTTCGCGTGCGTTCGCGTGCGTCGCGTGTGTACGGGGGATCAGCCCGCCGTGACCTCGACCGCGGCCAGGTTCTTCTTGCCGCGCCGCAGCACCAGCCAGCGACCGTGCAGCAGGTCCTCGCGGGCCGGGACGGCGTCCTCGGCGGCGACCTTCACGTTGTTCACGTAGGCACCGCCTTCCTTGACCGTGCGCCGGGCGGCCGACTTGCTCGCCACCAGGCCGACCTCGGCGAGCAGGTCCACGACCGGCCCCGGCTCGGCGACCTCGACGCGCGGCAGCTCGGAGAGCGCCGCCGCCAGCGTCGCCTCGTCGAGATCGGTCAGCTCGCCCTGGCCGAAGAGCGCCTTGGACGCGGCGATGACCGCGGCGCACTGGTCGGCGCCGTGCACCAGTGTCGTCAGCTCCTCGGCGAGAGCGCGCTGCGCGGCGCGCGCCTGCGGCCGCTCCTCGGTCTGCTTCTCGATCTCCTCCAGCTCCTCGCGGGACTTGAAGGAGAGGATCCGCATGTACGTCGAGATGTCCCGGTCGTCCACGTTCAGCCAGAACTGGTAGAACGCGTACGGCGTCGTCATCTGCGGGTCGAGCCAGATGGCGCCGCCCTCGGTCTTGCCGAACTTGGTGCCGTCCGCCTTGACCATCAGCGGCGTCGCGAGCGCGTGGACCTTGGCGTCCGGCTCCAGGCGGTGGATCAGGTCGATGCCGGCCGTGAGGTTGCCCCACTGGTCGGATCCGCCCTGCTGGAGCGTGCAGCCGTAGCGCCGGTAGAGCTCCAGGAAGTCCATGCCCTGGAGGAGCTGGTAGCTGAACTCGGTGTAGGAGATGCCCTCCTGCGACTCCAGGCGCCGGGCGACCGAGTCCTTCGTGAGCATCTTGTTCACGCGGAAGTGCTTGCCGATGTCACGCAGGAACTCGATCGCGGACAGGCCCGCGGTCCAGTCGAGGTTGTTGACCATCACGGCGGCGTTCTCGCCCTCGAAGGACAGGAACGGCTCGATCTGCGAGCGCAGCCGCGCCACCCAGTTCGCGACCGTCTCCGGGTCGTTCAGGGTACGCTCGGCGGTCGGCCGAGGGTCACCGATCTGGCCCGTGGCGCCACCCACCAGCGCCAGCGGGCGGTGCCCCGCCTGCTGGAGCCGGCGCACGGTGAGCACCTGCACGAGGTGCCCGACGTGCAGGCTCGCCGCGGTGGGGTCGAAGCCGCAATAGAACGTGACGGGACCGTCCGCGAGCGCCTTGCGCAGTGCGTCCTCATCGGTGGACAGGGAGAAAAGCCCCCGCCACTTCAGCTCGTCGACGATGTCCGTCACGGGTCTCGCGTCTCCTTGGATGTACTGACTGGATGTACTGAGGGGCTGCACGGACGTGCAAGGTCCGAGGTTATACGCCCTGGCTGACCGAACTCATATTGAAATCCGGGACGCGCAGCGCGGGCATCGCGGCCCGGGTGAACCAGTCGCCCCACTCGCGCGGCAGCGTCTTCTCCGTACGGCCCGCCTCCGAGGCCCGGCCGAGCAGGCCGACCGGTGACTCGTTGAACCGGAAGTTGTTCACCTCGCCCACGACCTCGCCGTGCTCGACGAGATAGACACCGTCCCTGGTCAGGCCCGTGAGCAGCAGGGTCGCCGGGTCGACCTCGCGGATGTACCAGAGGCAGGTGAGCAGCAGTCCGCGCTCGGTCGCGGCGACCATCTCGTCCAGGGAGCGGTCGCCGCCCCCGTCCAGGACGAGGTTGTCGATGGCGGGCGTCACCGGCAGACCGGTGAGGGCGGCGCTGTGCCTACTCGTGGTGAGGTGCGCGAGCGCACCGTCGCGGATCCACTCGGTGGCGCCGAGCGACAGCCCGTTGTCGAACACCGACGCGTCACCGCCAGAGGCGTGCGCGAGCACGAACGGCGCCGACTCCAGACCCGGCTCGTGCGGGTCGCTGCGCAGCGTCAGCGGCAGCTCGGCCAGCCGCTCGCCGAGCCGCGTGGCGCCGCCCGGCTTGGAGAAGACCGTACGGCCCTCGGCGGCGTCCCGGGCCGAGGACGACCAGATCTGGTAGATCAGCAGATCCGCCACGGCGGTCGGCGGCAGCAGCGTCTCGTACCGCCCGGCCGGCAGGTCGACGCGCCGCCGGGCCCACCCGAGGCGCTGCGCCAGCTCCGCGTCGAGCGCCTGCGGGTCGACGTCCTTGAAGTCACGCGTGGCCCGCCCGGCCCACGCCGACTTCGTACGGTCCGGGGACTTGGCGTTGAGTTCGAGGGTGCCGTTGGGCTGGTCGTGCCGCAGCCGCAGCCCCGTCGACGTACCGAGATAGCTCGATACGAACTCGTGGTTCGCGAAGCCGTACAGCTCCCGCCCGCCCGCGCGGGCCCGTGCGAAGGCCTCGCCGAGCGCGGGGGCGAAGTCCGCGAAGACCGCCGAGGAGGTCTCGACCGGGGCGTCCGTGAAATGGGGGGAGGCGGCGGTGCCGGTCACCAGCGGCTGCGCGTCCTCGGCGGGACCCGCCCCGCGCGCGGCCTCCTCGGCGGCCCGCACCAGCGGCTCCAGGTCGTCCGCCGTGACGGCCGAGCGGGAGACGACACCGGTCGCGGTGCCTTCCTTGCCGTCGACGGTGGCGATGACGGTCAGGGTGCGGCCGCGGGTGACGCCGTTGGTCGTCAGCGCGTTCCCTGCCCAGCGCAGGTTCGCCGACGACTCCTCGTCGGCGATCACTACGCAGCCGTCGGCGGTGGACAGTTCCAGGGCACGCTCGACGATCTCGTGCGGCTTGGTGACGCTGCGGCTCATCGACCGGCCTCCTGCGTGGTGTTCAGAATGTTCACGCCCCGGAACAGGGCGGACGGGCAGCCGTGCGAGACCGCGGCGACCTGGCCCGGCTGGGCCTTTCCGCAGTTGAAGGCGCCACCGAGTACGTAGGTCTGCGGTCCGCCGACCGCGGCCATGGAGCCCCAGAAGTCGGTGGTCGTCGCCTGGTAGGCGACATCGCGCAGCTGTCCGGCGAGCCGCCCGTTCTCGATGCGGTAGAAGCGCTGCCCGGTGAACTGGAAGTTGTACCTCTGCATGTCGATCGACCACGACCGGTCGCCGACCACGTAGATCCCGCGGTCGACGCCCGCGATCAGGTCCTCCGTGGAGAGCCCGCCGGGATCCGGCTGGAGCGAGACGTTCGCCATGCGCTGCACCGGCACATGGCCGGGCGAGTCCGCGTACGCGCAGCCGTTCGAGCGCTCGAAGCCGGTGAGCCTCGCGATGCGCCGGTCCAGCTGGTAGCCGACCAGCGTGCCGTCCTTGATCAGGTCCCAGGACTGCGCCGCCACGCCCTCGTCGTCGTACCCGATGGTGGCGAGCCCGTGCTCGGCAGTCCTGTCACCCGTCACGTTCATCAGCGAGGACCCATAGGCGAGCTTGCCCAGCTGGTCGAAGGTGGCGAACGACGTCCCCGCGTACGCCGCTTCGTAGCCGAGCGCGCGGTCCAGCTCGGTGGCGTGGCCGATGGACTCGTGGATGGTCAGCCAGAGGTTCGACGGATCGACGACCAGGTCGTACGAGCCGGCCCGCACGCTCGGCGCCCGCATCTTTTCCGCCAATTGCTCAGGGATGCGCTCCAGCTCGCCCCGCCAGTCCCAGCCGGTCCCGGTGAGGTACTCCCAGCCGCGCCCGGCCGGCGGCGCGAGCGTGCGCATCGAGTCGAACTCACCGCTCGACTCGTCGACGGCGACCGCGGTGAGCTGCGGGTGCAGCCGCACCCGCTGCTGGGTGGTCACCGTGCCCGCCGTATCCGCGTAGAACTTGTTCTCGTGCACGGTGAGCAGCGAGGCGTCGACGTGCGCGACCCCCGCCGCGGCGAGGAGCCGCGCGCTCCAGTCGGCGAGCAGGCCCGCCTTCTCCTCGTCCGGCACGGAGAACGGATCGATCTCGTACGAGGAGACCCACGTCCGGTCCGCGTGCACGGGCTCGTCCGCCAATTCAACCCGCTCGTCGGACCCGGCGGCCCTGATGACCTGCGCCGAAAGCTTCGCCATCGCCACGGCCCGCGAGGCGACCTTGGCCGCCGCGTCCATCGTCAGATCGACGCCCGAGGCGAACCCCCAGGTCCCGCCGTGCACCACACGCACCGCGTACCCCAGATCCGTGGTGTCGGAGGAGCCGGACGGTTTGGCGTCGCGCAACCGCAAGGACGCGCTGCGCACCCGCTCCAGGCGGAAGTCCGCGTGGTCGGCGCCGAGCGCCCGCGCGCGGGCGAGCGCGGCGTCGGCGAGAGCCCGCAGCGGCAACGCCGTGAAGGCTTCATCGATGGAATGAGGCACGGATGTCTCCCTGCTGTCGGCACCGGTCAGGTCCGATCATGTCGCGCCCGACGGCCGCGCGGCCAGACCTTTCTGTAGGGACCCGACAGGGAGTCCTCCGCGCCACTGTCGATCGCCGATTCTCCGTATCGCGGAAGGTACCGATAGGTTTTCGGCGTACCAGACCGCTATCGAAAGGGTGATCCGTTGAGCCGCTCGGTTCTCGTCACCGGAGGAAACCGGGGCATCGGCCTCGCCATCGCCCGCGCCTTCGCCGACGCCGGCGACAAGGTCGCGATCACCTACCGCTCGGGCGAGCCGCCGCAGGTCCTCACCGACGCCGGGGTCCTCGCCGTCAAGTGCGACATCACCGACGCCGAACAGGTGGAGCAGGCCTACAAGGAGATCGAGGACAAGCACGGGAACGTCGAGGTCCTGGTCGCCAACGCCGGCATCACCAAGGACCAGCTCCTGATGCGCATGTCCGAGGAGGACTTCACGTCCGTCCTCGACACCAACCTCACCGGCACCTTCCGCGTCGTCAAGCGCGCCAACCGCGGCATGCTGCGCGCCAGGAAGGGCCGGGTCGTCCTGATCTCCTCCGTCGTGGGTCTGTACGGCGGCCCGGGACAGGCCAACTACGCCGCCTCCAAGGCGGGCCTGGTCGGCTTCGCGCGCTCCCTCGCCCGCGAGCTCGGGTCGCGCAACCTCACCTTCAACGTCGTCGCACCCGGTTTTGTCGACACCGACATGACCAAGGTGCTGACGGACGAGCAGCGCAAGGGCATCGTCGCCCAGGTGCCGCTCGGCCGTTACGCGCAGCCCGAGGAGATCGCCGCCGCGGTCAAGTTCCTCGCGTCCGACGACGCCTCGTACATCACTGGAGCCGTCATCCCCGTTGACGGCGGATTGGGCATGGGTCACTGATCACATGAGCGGAATTCTCGACGGCAAGCGCATCCTCATCACCGGTGTGCTGACGGAGTCCTCCATCGCCTTCCACGCGGCCAAGGTCGCCCAGGAGCAGGGCGCCGAGGTCATCCTGACCGCCTTCCCGCGGCCCACCCTCACCGAGCGCATCGCCAAGAAGCTCCCCAAGCCCGCCAAGGTCATCGAGCTGGACGTGACCAACCAGGAGCACCTGGACCGCCTCGAAGGCGTCGTCCGCGAGGAGCTGGGCGGTCTGGACGGCATGGTCCACTCCATCGGCTTCGCCCCGCAGGGCGCCTTCAACTTCCTGGAGGCCACCTTCGAGGACGTCTCCACGGCGATGCACGTCTCCGCGTACTCCCTGAAGTCGCTCACGATGGCCTGCCGTCCGCTCTTCGGCGACAGCGCCTCGGTCGTCGGCCTCACCTTCGACGCGCAGTACGCGTGGCCCAAGTACGACTGGATGGGCCCGGCCAAGGCCGCCCTGGAGGCCACCAGCCGCTACCTCGCCCGCGACCTGGGCAAGGAGGACATCCGCTGCAACCTGATCTCCGCGGGCCCGCTCGGCTCGATGGCGGCCAAGTCCATCCCGGGCTTCGGCGAGCTGGCGGACATCTGGAACTCCCGCTCCCCGCTGGAGTGGGACATGGCCGACCCGGAGCCCGCGGGCCGCGGCATCGTCGCGCTGCTCTCGGACTTCTTCCCGATGACCACCGGCGAGATCATCCACGTCGACGGCGGCGTCCACATGATGGGTGCCTGACCAGGCAGCGCGTACGTGAATGACGCCCCGTCCCCCGCAGCGCGCGGGAGGCGGGGCGTCACCCGTTCGGCCCCCGTGCCGGGCGGCGGCGGGGCTGTGCCGCGCACCCTGGAGTGTGCGTCTCTCCGGTGCGGTGCTCGCCGCTCTCGCCCTGTTGGTCGCTGTGCCGCCGTCCGGTGCCGCGTCCCTCGGCGAGGCCGCGCCGAAGCCGCGGCCCTTCGGGGCGGAGTGCCGTACCGGCGTCGCGGGCTCCGCCGTGATCGCGTACTGCCACAACCCCTACCCCGAGACCGACCGGGTCCGTCTGCACGTGGAGTGCGACCAGTGGTGGGACATCGACGTCGACAGCGCGCCGGTCGAGGCGGGGCCGGCCCAGACCGTGCGGCTGACCGGGCGGTGCTGGAAAGAGGTCCGTTCGGCCTGGGTCAGTCACCAGAAGTGACCGGGCGGCACAGGAACGGATAACTCGCCGCCTCGGTCGCGGCCGCCTCCGCGTCCCGCGCGCGGATCGCGTCGACGAGCCGGCCGTGGTCCATGTGCGTCTCGGGGGTCAGCTCCGTGCCGATGTCCACCCGCAGCCAGTCGCGCAGGACCTCGCCGAGGTCCGCGTAGAGCGCTGTCATGACGTCGTTGTGCGACGCGGCGACGACGGCCATGTGGAAGGTTGCGTCCGCCGTCACGAAGGCCTCCGCGTCCCCCGAGGCCCACACCTCCTCGCGGCGGGCCAGGAGCCCCTCGATCTGCGTGAGGTCGCGCTCGGTGCGGCGCTCGGCGGCGAGCTTCGCGGCGCTCGACTCCAGCGTGCTGCGCAGCTCGGCGATGTGCCGGGGGTCCGCGTCGGCGAACCTGCGGTGCATCACGCCCGCAAGCTCGCTGGTCGCGATCACGAAGGTGCCCGAGCCCTGCCGGATGTCGAGCAGGCCGTTGTGCGCGAGGGCGCGCACGGCCTCCCTGACGGTGTTCCTGGCCACGCCCAGCTGTTCGACCAGCTCGGGCTCGGTGGGGATGCGGGAGCCGACCGGCCACTCGCCCGAGGAGATCTGGTTGCGCAGCTCGGAGATGACCTGCTCGGAGAGCGCGGAACGGCGAGGAGTGGTCAGCGGCATGACGTTCCTTCTACGAGCACATGGTCCGGCGGTGCGAACCGCAACGGATTGGACAGCCAATCATCCCATGATTCTATGATGGCCTCATGGCAAGCGAGGAAACCACGACGATGACCCCGGCGGCTACATCCCCCACGCATACCAAAGCGGCGGAGCAACAGGCCCCCACGCGCGCGTGGGCGACGCGCCTCGTCATCGTCGGCATCGTCCTCGCGGCCCTCAACCTCCGTCCGGCCATCACCAGCCTCGGCGCCCTCCTCGAAGAGGTGCGCGACGGCCTCGGCATGAGCGGCACCCTCGCCGGACTGCTCACCTCGGTGCCCCCGCTCTGCTTCGCGGTCTTCGGAGTCATGGCGCCGCGGTTCGCCCGGCGCTTCGGCCCCAGCGCGGTGGTCTGCGTCGGCATGGGCGCGATCGCCGCCGGCCTGGTGATACGCCCCTTCGTAGGAGGGACGGCCGGCTTCCTCGCCGCCACCGCGCTCGCCCTCATGGGCATCGCGGTCAGCAACGTCCTGATGCCGGTGATCGTCAAGCGCTGGTTCCCCGACCGTGTCGGCTCCATGACCGGCCTGTACTCCATGGCCCTCGCACTCGGCACCGCGCTCGCCGCGGCGCTCACGGTTCCGATGACCGACGCGCTCGGCGGCCGCTGGCAGACCGGCCTCGCCGTCTGGGCGGGGCTCGCCGTCGTCGCCGTCGTGCCGTGGATCCCGCTCGCCCGCGACCGGAGCACGGCCACCGCGGCCCCGGAGCACATCAGCGCCACCGTGCGGCAGGAGGACACCGCGCTGCGCATCACCCACAGCCGCACCGCCTGGGCGCTCGCCGTCTTCTTCGGGCTCCAGGCCACGGCCGCGTACATCACGATGGGCTGGATGCCGCAGATCTTCCGTGACGCGGGCGTACCCGCCGGGGAGGCGGGCGTGCTGCTCGCCGTCACGATGGCCATGGGCGTGCCGCTGGCGTTCGTCATCCCCAGGGTCGCCACGCGCCTGACCCACCAGGGCCCCGTCGTGGTCGCCCTCGGCGCCTGCGGCCTCGCCGGGTACACCGGCCTCTACCTCGCCCCGGCGGGCGGCGCCTGGGCCTGGGCCCTGCTGCTCGGCATCTCCAACTGCGCCTTCCCGCTCGCCCTCACGATGGTCGGCATGCGGGCCAAGAGCAGCGTGGGCGTGGCCAAGCTGTCCGCCTTCGCGCAGAGCACCGGCTACCTCATCTCGATCCCCGGGCCCCTCCTGGTGGGCGTCCTCTACCAGCACAGCGGCGGCTGGGGCCTGCCGATCGCCCTGATGGCGGGTCTGATGGTGCCGCAGATCGTCGTCGGCACCCTCGCGGGCCGCAACCGCACGGTCGAGGACGAGGTGGCGGCCAGGGCCGAGGCGGCCTGACCCCGCCGGAAGGGGGACGGGTAAAGAGTGCGAGACTGACGGTATGCCCGTACTCGACCCGAACCCCCAGAACGGCCAGAAGAAGCTGCTCGTCGTGCTCGGCGCGATGCTGGCCATCACCGTGATCATCGGCATCGTCGCCTCCATCGCCTCGCCGTGAACTGACGCCAGCGGTGCTCCGAACGGGCTCCGGCGAGGCGGATGGTGGGGCTAGCACCCCCATCCCCTAGGGGGTCAGTCTCAGGGTCAAGTGGGTGGATCTCCGGATGGGCCAAGGGCCGCCGATCGCCTAGTTTCGAGATGTGCCCGCGACGACGCGGCACGGAGCACTCGAAGACCACGGAGGCGGCATGTCGGTCCGTCCGCACACCCGGCGCGACCCCGCGGAGCCGGGAAGCACCGAGATCCAGCTCCCCTGGTGGGCGATCGCCCTGCCCGCCGTCGCCTTCGCGGCCCTCCTCCTGCTGATCCTGAACCCGGCGGACGCCCACGCCGCGAGCAGCGGGCCCGCCGTCACCGGCCTCCTTGAGCACATACAGACGCTGATCTCGCGCACGGCCCCGTGAGCCCCGCCCCGCCACAGCCGTCGTCCATGCCGGGCGACCGCGTCAACTACCCGCGCCCTGTGGCGCGTTTCATGCGAAGCTGGGACGCATGAGCGTCGCAGAACCCCGCAGGATTGTCCTCTTCCGGCATGCGAAGGCCGACTGGCCGCAGGTGTCCGACCACGAGCGGCCGCTCGCTGATCGAGGCCGCCGGGACGCCCCCGTCGCCGGACGCAAGCTGGCCGACAGCGGCATCCCCTTCGACCTGGCCCTCTGCTCGACCGCGGTCCGGACCCGCGAGACCTGGAAGCTCGCCGTCCAGGAGCTGCCGCAGCGGCCCAAGACCGTCTACGAGGAGCGGTTGTACGAGGCCTCTCCCGGCGAGCTGATCGCCGTGCTCAACGAAACCCCGGACGACGTGCGGAACGTGGTCCTGATCGGTCACAACCCCGGAGTGCAGGGACTGACCGACATCCTCGCCGGGGACAGCGAGGGCGACGCCCGCCAGCGGCTGACCCGCCGCGGCTTCCCGACCGCGACCTTCTCCGTCCTGACGTACTCCGGTTCGTGGAAGGCGCTCGAACCCGGCGTGGCCACCCTCGTCGACTACTGGGCCCCGTCCGAGTAACCCCCCGCCCCGACTTCGATCGCTACGCCGTCGGGGCCCCGCACCTTGGTGGTGCGGGGCCCCGACGACGTAGATCGAAGGACCGTCGTGGCGGCCGTCAGTCGGAATCGGTGTGCGTCTGCGCCGCCTCGACCTCTTCCCGGGTGATCCCGAGGAGATAGAGGACGGTGTCGAGGAACGGCACGTTCACCGCGGTGTGCGCGGCCTCGCGGACCAAGGGCTTGGCGTTGAAGGCGACACCGAGGCCCGCCGCGTTCAGCATGTCGAGGTCGTTCGCGCCGTCGCCGATCGCGACCGTCTGCTCCAGCGGGACCCCGGCCTCCTGGGCGAAGCGGCGCAGCAGCCGCGCCTTGCCCGCCCGGTCGACGACCTCGCCGGTCACCTTCCCGGTGAGCTTGCCGTCGACGATCTCCAGGGTGTTGGCCTGGGCGAAGTCGAGGCCGAGACGTTCCTTCAGATCATCGGTGACCTGGGTGAAACCGCCCGATACGACGCCCACTTGGTAGCCGAGACGCTTGAGGGTCCGGATGAGGGTGCGGGCGCCCGGGGTCAGCCGGACCTCGGAGCGCACCTTGTCGACGACCGAGGCGTCGAGGCCCGCGAGCAGCGCCACGCGCGCGTGCAGCGACTGCTCGAAGTCCAGCTCGCCGCGCATCGCGGCCGTCGTCACCGCGGCGACCTCCTCCTCGCAGCCGGCGTGCGCGGCGAACAGTTCGATGACCTCGTCCTGGATGAGCGTCGAGTCGACGTCCATCACGACCAGGCGCTGCGCACGGCGGTGCAGGCCCGCCGCGACCACCGCGACATCCACGCCGAGCTTCGCGGCCTCTATGGCGAGGGCGGTGCGCAGCGGCTCGGTCTCGGTGCCGGACACCGCGAACTCGACGGCGGTGACGGGGTACTTGGCGAGCCGGAAGATACGGTCGATGTTGCCGCCGGTCGCGGTGATGCTCGCGGCGATCGCGGCCGTCGACTCCGAGGTCAGGGGGTGACCGAGGACGGTCACGTGCGAACGCCCGAGGCCGCGCGGCCGGTTGTCGCCGATGCCCGAGATGATCTCGGCCTGCATCTTCATCGACTCCGCCCAGCTGTGGACGGTGGCGCGCAGGTCACCCTCAAGACCGGCGGGCGGCGCAGTCACGAGCGCGCACAGCACGATCCGGCCGCGGGTGACGACCTGCTCGATGTCGACGACGTCGACGGAGTAGGCGGCGAGGGTGTCGAAGAGGCCGGCGGTGAGGCCGGGGCGGTCCTTGCCGAAGATCTTGACGAGGAGCGTCGGGATGTCGGCGGGCTGAGGGGGCTGCGGAGCACTCATGGTGATCCCTACGGTATCCGCCCACCTTGTGGGGGCGCCTGGCGGTCCGCTCCCCGGACACCGGACGTTCGTGTCCCCGTTCCTGCCTCCGTGCTGCCCGCTGTTGGCGCGCGGTGCGCCGGACGTCCGTGTTCCGCATTCCGCCCGCTTCGCGGCGGGCCCCTCCCTCCCACCCAGCTAGGAAGGGGGCCGTCTCCCTCCCGCCGTGCTCGTGCAGGCGGCCCCCGTCGTGGGCAGGCGTCCCGCACGGCGGGACGGGTGGGCACAACGCGCGGTGCCGGGTGTCCATGGAAGAGGCGTGCGTCAGCGGGGCCTGCGGGGCGGGGCCTCCGGAGGTGGTGGGGGAGGGGGCGGCGGAGGGGGCCAGTCGCCCGAGCGAGGGCGGGGCCGGTTCGGCTGAGGGCGGGGCCGGGGCCGGGGCGGTGGGACGATCGGCCCCACCACGGTCGGCGCGCTGGAGACGTCCCCCGGCGGCCGCAGATAGGGGTTCGTATCAGGGTTCGGCGGCCGATGCGGAGCCCCGGGCCGGTACGGGCCCGCCCCACCCTCACCCACGCCCCTGGCGCCGGAAGAGGCACCCTCACCCACGCCCCCGGAGCCGAAAGAGGCACCCGCACCAGCGCCGCCAGCGCCCGTCGCGCCCACCGAGCTGGATCCCGAGCCCGCGCCCGAGCCCAGCGCCAGCGCCGAAGCCCTCCCGCCCGCCACCCCCGCGGCATACGCAGTCAGCGCCCCTACCACCCCCGCCCCGAACCCCCACGCCGCCCCGAGCGGCACCGCCACCCCCAGCCGGCCATGCAGTTCGATCCCCGCGCCGAACGCGTCGAAGCCGAACACCGACAGCGAGGCGTCGGCGGATACCCCGGTCAGCCACACCAGCAGCGGAAGCCCGACCGCGGTCACGGCCCCGAGCCGCACTCCGCAGCGCCCGGCGAACCCCACGGCGCCCCCCGCCTCGGGGGTCCGCACCGCCGTGAGCACCCCGGCGAACAGCATCATCAGCACCGCCGCGACGCCCAGCAGCCAGACCCTGCCGTCGAGTTCGGCGAGCCGCCCCAGCGTGAGTGCCTTGTCGGAAGGACCGGTCAGCAGATCGTCCACCGGATCCGGCAGGAAGCGGACGAGCACGCCCGTCGCCCTGCCGTCCCACGGCACAAGGAGCCCCACGGGAACGCCGAGCCACACTCCGTTCGGCGCCCCGAGCAGCGCGGCACCTGCGATACGCCGCGGATGGTCGTCGCCGATCATCGCGTACGCCGCCGCGGCGAACCCCGCGGCGACCGCGACCAGAACCACCGTGACCAGCGCGGAGGCCGCGGGTCGCACCACCCGGTGCAGCACATCCAGGCCGCGCGGCAGCGGCGTGCGGCGCGAGGCGAGCAGTGCGATCAGCAGCACACCGGCCGCCCAGAGCGTCCCGCCGAGCAGCGTCGGCGCGGTGTCGACGGAGAAGCCGACGGAGGCCTTCGCCTCCGCAAGGTCCCCGAGCCGGTCGGGCAGCAGCCCCCCGATATCCCCGATATCCCCCAGGCCGCCGGGCAGCTTGTCGCCGATCCCGTCGGGCAGCCGGTCGAGCCCTTCCTCGATCCCCTTGTCGATTCCCTTGTCGATGCCGAGCTGCTCGCCGTCGATCGTGACGACGTCGTGACCGACCCAGGCGAGCCCCGCGAGCATCGCCACGAGGAGAGCGAGAACCGAGCCCACCCTCGCGACGAGTTCGACGGGTGTGATGACCACCCCCGCCCCGCGCAGGGAGCGCAGGAAGAAGTGGGCGAGGAGCAGCGCCCCCACCAGACCCACGCCGAGTGGCGCGATATCGATCGCCGTGGTCGCCTCCGCCCCGTCCAGGCCGAACGCCGAGACGTCGCCGGACGGCGTGACCGACCCCCCCGCGCCGAGCGCCACCGTCGCGGCCGCCATCGGTCCGAGCGCGCCCACCGAGTCCGCGCCGAGCAGATGCAGCGCGAGAGCGGCCGTCGCCGCCATGCCGACCAGCGACCAGCTCACGGCCGCGACGGCGCAGAGCAGTACGTCGCCCCACGGCACGCCCCGGCCTTCACGTTCGTATGCGCAGGCCTGCATCAGGACCCCCGAACCGCAGTGCGTCGCCCTTTCACCACGGTGCTCACATTTCACGCGATACGTAGATTTTCACGCATCTCATGCGCGTAATGGCCGTGATGGGTGCTTACTACTCTCCGGGGCGATTTCTTCCCCGTCAACGGGGCAACCCCGGGGGCCCGAACGCAGTCTTCACAAGGCCCGACTTTCGGTCAGAGGCCTCCTCCTGAAATAGTTCCTCCCGATGTTCGACATCCCTAGACTCCCCACATGGGGGCTAGCTCGGGGGACAACTCAGTGGGGCATGGAGTGCCGGAACTCGTACTGGAATTGAATGGAAGGTCCTGGACGCTCGACGCGTCCAGGCCATACACCCTCGGACGTGATCCGCAGGGAGATATCGCGCTCGACGACGCCAGGGTCTCCTGGCGTCACGCCACGATCAGCTGGAGCGGGCGCAGTTGGGTCATTGAGGACCACGGCAGTACCAACGGCACCTTCGTGCAGGGCCAGCGGATCCATCAGATGGAGATCGGCCCGGGCTCGGCCGTGTACCTCGGCAACGCGACCGACGGTCCGCGGCTGAACCTGTCCGGGAGCGCCGCGGCCGCGGCGCAGCAGCACGCCCAGCACGCGCCCCAGCAGGCCGCGCCGCAGCAGGCGCACCAGCAGGAGGCTCCCGGCTGGGCCGCGCAGGCCGCCGGGCAGCAGCAGGCTCCGCCCCAGCAGCAGGCCCCGTACCAGCCACAGCAGCAGGGCTGGCAGCAACAGCAGCAGCCCCAGCAGCAGCACCAGCCGCCGCAGCGGCCCCATGTGCCGCAGCAGCAGGGTGGCCCTGCCGAGCAGTACGCGCAGAAGACCCCCGGTTCCGGCGGCGCCGCGGGGGCACCGCCGGTCTACGGCGACCGCAGCCCGACGACGTTCCACCAGCTCGCGCTCGGCCGCAAGATGCGCATCGGCCGCGCCCTGGAGAACGAGCTGGTCGTCTCCGACCTCCAGGTCTCGCGCCACCACGCCGAATTCACGGCGACGCCCGACGGCCGCTTCGAGATCCACGACCTCGGCTCACACAACGGCACGTACGTCAACGGCCAGCCGATCGCGAAGTCCTCGACGGTCCTGATCGGCCCGAACGACATCGTCGGCGTCGGCCACTCGACGTTCCGCCTCGTCGGCGGACAGCTCGAGGAGTTCGTCGACACCGGTGACGTCTCCTTCTCGGCCCGTCACCTCACGGTCACGGTCGACGGCGGCAAGCAGATCCTCAAGGACGTCTCCTTCGGCGTCCCGGAGAAGTCGCTGATCGCGGTCATCGGCCCCTCGGGTTCCGGAAAGTCCACCCTGCTCAAGGCGCTGACCGGCTACCGGCCCGCCAACCAGGGCGACGTCCTCTACGACAACCGCAACCTCTACAAGCAGTTCGCCGAGCTGCGCCAGCGCATCGGTCTGGTCCCGCAGGACGACATCCTGCACAAGGAGCTGACCGTCAAGAAGGCCCTGAAGTACGCGGCCAAGCTGCGCTTCCCGGCCGACACCACGGAGACCGAGCGCGACGCCCGCATAGGCGAGGTGCTGCGCGAGCTGAAGCTGGACATCCACAAGGAGAAGAAGGTCACCTCCCTCTCCGGTGGCCAGCGCAAGCGTGTGTCGGTCGCCCTGGAACTGCTGACCAAGCCGTCGCTGATCTTCCTGGACGAGCCGACCTCCGGCCTCGACCCGGGCATGGACCGCGACGTCATGCAGCTCCTGCGCGGCCTCGCCGACGACGGCCGTACGGTCCTCGTCGTCACGCACTCGGTCGCCGAGCTGGCGATCTGCGACAAGCTCCTGGTCATGGCGCCCGGCGGCTCGGTGGCGTACTTCGGTCCGCCGGAGGAGGCCCTCAACTTCTTCGGCTACAGCACCTGGGCCGACGTCTTCTCCGCCTTCGAGAACTACCGCGACTACGACTGGGCGGGCCGCTGGAAGGGCTCGCAGCACTACCAGATGTACGCCGCGGACATCGACGCCGTCGCCGCGCAGTCCGTACCGATGCCGCCCCCGCAGGCGGTCAGGCCGCCGAAACCGCAGGGCTGGGGCTCGCAGCTGTGGACCCTGATCCGCCGCTACACCTCGGTGATCGCCTCCGACAAGGGCTTCATGGGCCTGATGGTGATCCTGCCCGCGGTCCTCGGCATCGTCAGCGTCGTCATCCCGGCGGACTTCGGCCTCGCCGCACCGAAACCGCCGGCCAAGTTCAACGGCGACGCCGGCACGATCATGCTGATCCTCGCGGTCGGCATGTGCTTCTCGGGCGCGGCCAACTCCGTACGTGAGCTGATCAAGGAACGGGTCATCTACGAACGGGAACGGGCCACTGGCCTCTCCCGCTCGGCGTACCTGATGTCCAAGGTCATCGTCCTCGGCGTGATCACGGCCATCCAGGGCGTCATCATCTGCGGCATCGGCTTCGCCCCGCGCGAGCTGCCGGAAGAGGGCCTGATCATGCCCCCGGCCGTGGAGATCTGCCTGACGATCATCGCGCTCGGCTTCACGTCGATGATGTTCGGCCTGGTCATCTCCTCGCTGGTGAAGACCGCCGAGAAGACCATGCCGCTCCTGGTCATGTTCGCCATCGTCCAGGTCGTCTTCACCGGCGTCCTCTTCCAGGTCTACGGCTCGCCCGGCCTGGAGCAGTTCGCCTGGCTGATGCCGTCGCGCTGGGCCATCGCGGGCGCGGGCTCCACGCTCGACCTCGCGCACCTCATGCCGCCGTGGGACGCGAAGAACCCCACCGACCTGGACCCCCTCTGGGAGCACTCGGCCGGACAGTGGGGCATCAACATCACGATCCTGCTCGCGCTCGGCGTCATCTGCGGCTTCGCGGTCGCACGCCTGCTGCGCCGGCACGAGCCGGAGGTCATGCGCAAGTAAGCGCGCCATGACGTACGAGAAGGGCGGCACCCCGCGCGGGGTGCCGCCCTTCGGCGTCTGCGAACCTCGTCTTCGGCTGAAGAGGTCCAGTGATCAGGCGATCAAGGCTCAGTAGGCGCCGTTCACGTTGTCCATCGAGCCGTACCGGTCGGCGGCGTAGTTGGCCGCGGCCGTGATGTTGGCGACCGGGTCGTAGATGTTCGTGGACGTGCCCTCTACGTGGTACGCGTCGAACGTCGGCTTGATGACCTGGAGCAGGCCGATCGACGGGGTGCCGTTGATCGCGTTGATGTCCCAGCCGTTGATGGCGTTCGGGTTGCCCGAGGACTCACGCAGGATGTTGCGGTGCAGACCCTCGTAGGAACCGGGGATGCCCTTGGCCTTCATGATGTCCAGGGACTGGCGGATCCAGCCGTCGAGGTTGTTGGCGTAGACGGGCTTGCGGGCGGCGGCGCGGCTCGCCGTCTCCTTGGCCTTGCGCTCGTCCTCGGCCTTCTTCTTCGCGGCGGCCTCGTCGGCTGCCTTCTTGTCGGCGGCGGCCTTCGCGGCGGCGTCCTTGGCCTGCTTGTCGGCGTTCGACTGCTGCTTGGAGACGCCGGCGTGCACCGACTGCTGCGCGTCGGCGGAGACGGCGAAGGCGACGGGGGAGACGTCGGCGGCCTGGGTCGTGGCCTCGGAGCTGCCCGGCACGAGGGAGAAGGCGAGGGCGGCGGCGCCGAGGGTGGCGACTCCGGCGATCGAGAACTTCTGGGTCTTGGTCAGGTCGGCGCGACTATGACCAGGGGTGCTGTGCTGGGACATGCGGAACGGACCTCTTCGAATCAGCGGAGGTCGCTCTGGCCGGTGGGGGACAGTTGCTTACCCGGCACAAACGCCGCGGTGCGAGGACCGCGGCGCCGAGCGACGGGAGCAATTCTTAGCGGCAGCAAAATTCTGTGGCAAAGCAGTGACGTACGACCCCGCATAGTGGATCAGGGGGTGGGCGACCGACCCTTATGACCCCGCATCCCCGTCCCCATAAGGGTTTGCTTATCCACTAGGGACCTTCGTACGTGATGTTCGCCCTATGCGCGGGCTCACATCGGTCGCGTAACAGTCTCACCATGCGTTGCCCCAGCAATGCGCTCGGTGAGATCGGCCGCTGGGCCTAGGCCTCGCGGCCCATGGGTGGGCCTCCACAGGGCGGATACGCACTGTCACACCTCGCCGGTACGGTGTCGCCCATGAGTCAAGGACCCCGATCCGGCCTGGACGCGGTGAGCGCCGCGCTGCTCGCCATGAGCAGGCACCTGGAGGTGCGCGACGTCCTCAAGACGATCGTCGCCTCGGCCCGCGAGCTGCTCGACGCCGAGTACGCCGCGCTCGGGGTCCCCGACGACCACGGCGGATTCGCCCAGTTCGTCGTCGACGGCGTCAGCGAGGAGCAGTGGAAGGCCATCGGGCCCCTGCCCCGCCAGCACGGCATCCTCGCCGCGATGCTCCAGAAGTCCGAGCCCGAGCGCCTCGCGGACGTGCGTGAGGACCCCCGCTTCGAGGGCTGGCCCGACGCCCACCCGGACATGTCCGACTTCCTCGGCCTCCCGATCCGCTACGGCGACGAGACCCTCGGCGCGCTCTTCCTCGCCAACAAGACGTGCCCCAAGCCCGAGGGCGGCTGCGGCTTCACCGCGGACGACGAGGAACTGCTCGCCCTCCTCGCCCAGCACGCCGCGATCGCCCTCACCAACGCCCGCCTGTACGAGCGAAGCCGCGAGCTGACCATCGCCGAGGAGCGCTCGCGCCTCGCCCACGAGCTGCACGACGCCGTCAGCCAGAAGCTCTTCTCGCTGCGCCTGACGGCCCAGGCCGCCGCCGCCCTGGTGGATCGCGACCCCTCCCGCGCCAAGGGCGAGCTGCACCAGGTCGCCACGCTGGCGGCCGAGGCGGCGGACGAGCTGCGCGCGGCCGTCGTGGAGCTGCGCCCCGCGGCCCTGGACGAGGACGGCCTGGTGGCCACGTTGCGCACGCACACCCAGGTACTGCACCGCGCGCACTCCGCGCAGGTCACCTTCGAGAGCAACGGCGTACGAGCGCTGCCGGCCTCCCAGGAGGAGGCGATGCTGCGGGTCGCCCAGGAGGCCCTGCACAACGCCCTGCGCCACTCCGGAGCCGAGCGGGTCACCGTGCTCCTGGACAAGCGGGGCGCCGGAGCCGTCCTGCGCGTCATCGACGACGGCACGGGCTTCGACCCCAAGGCCATACGGCGCGCGGGGCGCCACCTGGGCCTGGTCTCCATGCGGGACCGGGCGAGCGGGGTCGGCGGACGGCTGACCGTGGAATCGGAGCCCGGCAAGGGCACCACGATCGAGATGGAGGTCCCCGGTGGCTGACGACGCCGCGCGCGACGCGAGGAGTGGGATCCGGGTGCTGCTGGTCGACGACCACCAGGTGGTCCGCCGCGGCCTGCGGACGTTTTTGGAGGTCCAGGACGACATCGAGGTCGTCGGCGAGGCGTCGGACGGCGCCGAGGGAGTCGCGCTCGCCGAGGAGCTGAGGCCGGACGTCGTCCTGATGGACGTCAAGATGCCCGGCATGGACGGCGTCGAGGCGCTGCGCAAGCTCCGCGAGCTGGCCAACCCCGCGCGCGTGCTCATCGTCACCAGCTTCACCGAGCAGCGCACGGTCGTCCCGGCCCTCCGCGCGGGCGCCGCGGGGTACGTCTACAAGGACGTCGACCCCGACGCCCTCGCCGGCGCCATCCGCTCGGTGCACGCGGGACACGTCCTGCTCCAGCCCGAGGTGGCGGGCGCGCTCCTCTCCCAGGAGGAGGCGCATGGCGGCCAGGGCAGGGGCGGCACGCTGACCGAGCGCGAGCGGGAGGTCCTCGGCCTCATCGCCGACGGCCGTTCCAACCGCGAGATCGCCCGCGCTCTCGTCCTCTCCGAGAAGACCGTCAAGACACACGTCTCGAACATCCTGATGAAGCTGGACCTGGCCGACCGCACCCAGGCCGCGCTCTGGGCCGTACGCCATGGCGTGACCGGCTGAGAACGGACCGTCCTGTTCCGGTGTGAGATTCATACCGTCGTGTGAGTGTCACCCGGATGGCGCATCCTCCGCGCCGCCGCGGCGTTCTCCAGTGCGTGCTGCGACGGCTGGTCGCAGCGATCGCTAGGAGGGTCCAGAAGTGAAGAACCTGAAGAAGGCCGCTGCCGTCACGATGGTGGCCGGTGGTCTGGTCGCGGCCGGCGCCGGTATGGCCTCCGCCCACGGCGGCGCGCACGCCGGCGGCGTCGCCAAGAACTCCCCGGGCGTCGTCTCCGGCAACCTGGTTCAGGCCCCGATCCACGTCCCGGTGAACGCGTGCGGCAACAGCGTCTCGGTCGTCGGCGTCCTGAACCCGACCTTCGGGAACGTCTGCAAGAACCTCTGATCGCACCCGCGCGATCCACCGGCCGCGCCCGCGCGGCCGGTCCCCGTTCTCCGCGACTGCCACCGCGCCGCACGCCCCTGACCCCGCAGCCGGGGTCGCCCATGTCAGCAAGAGGAGCACTCCCCATGAACAGCATCGCCAAGAAGGCCGCCCTGGCCGCCGTCACCGCCGGTCTCGCCGCGGCTGCCTCCGCCGGTGCCGCGTCCGCCACCTCGGACGCCCAGGCCCAGGGCACCGCCGCGAACTCGCCGGGCGTCGGCTCGGGCAACCTCGTGCAGGCCCCGATCCACATCCCCGTCAACGCCACGGGCAACAGCGTCGACGTGATCGGCGTACTCAACCCCGCGTTCGGCAACGCCTCGGTGAACCGCTGACACACCGCCCTCCCGGGCACACCGCCCCTCCCGGGCACAGAAGGCCCCGCGGACCAACCGGCCCGCGGGGCCTTCCCCGTGCCCGGTTCCGGACCCCGTCAGTGCCGCTCCCGCTCCTCCACGTACGCGTTGTAGGCGGCCACCTGCGCCCGCCTGGCCGTCCGCTCCACCGGCCGCAGCGCCAGCCCCCGCGCGGCCATCTCCGAGGCGCTCACCGCGCCGCCGTGACCGTTCTCGTACGCCAGGGAGATCAGCAGGCCCACCCGCTGCGCCAGCTCCAACACCCGTACCGCACGCGGCGGATACCCGGGAGCCAGCACCTCGCGGCCCGCCTCCGCACGCGCCCGGTACGCCTCCAGCGCGGCCTCCGCGACAGGCCCCGACCCCGCGACGTCCAGCCGGGAAAGCACCTGCGTCGCCTCCCGCAGTGCCTCCGCCAGCTCGCGCTCCGCCTCACCGAGCGAGGGCACGTCGGCGGGCGGCGCCTCACGGACGGCCAGACACTGCCAGCGGACCTCCACGTGTACGTCGCCCTCGGGCCCCGCCTCGTACACCTCGGGAACGAGCCCGTACGGGGCGCCGAACGCGACGACCGCCTCCTCCGCCTCCAGGGCGCGCGCGTTGAACTCGGGCGGACCGCTCAGCCCGAGCGGGTGTCCCGGCGCGGGCAGCGCAACCCGCAGACCCCGCACCCCGAGCGCCCGCAGGCGGCCCATCGCGAGGGTCAGACCGACCGGGCCCGACTCGCCGGGAAGTCCTTCGACCCGGTGCACCGCGTCCTCGCCGACCATGGCGAGCACCGCGTCATCCGGAGAAACAAGTCCGGCCAAAAGGGCATTTCCCCATGCGGCCAGGCGTCCTGAGCGTGGTTCCGAGAGCATGCACACAGCCTAAGGACCGGGCTCACGACAGGAACGCCCGGCCGGTGGCGTAGGTTTTATCCGGGGGCCGCGTCCACAGGCGCGAGCGACGACCGAGACTGCAATGGGAGACAGCGCGCTCATGAGCGATGTACTGGAGCTTGAGGACGTATCTGTGGTCCGCGAGGGCCGGGCTCTGGTGGACCAGGTCTCCTGGTCGGTCAAGGAGGGGGAGCGCTGGGTCATCCTCGGACCGAACGGCGCGGGCAAGACCACCCTCCTCAACGTCGCGTCCAGCTACCTCTTCCCGAGCACCGGAACCGCCACCATCCTCGGCGAGACCCTCGGCAAGCCCGGCACCGACGTCTTCGAGCTGCGCCCGCGCATCGGCGTCGCCGGCATCGCGATGGCGGACAAGCTGCCCAAGCGCCAGACCGTGCTCCAGACGGTGCTCACCGCCGCGTACGGCATGACCGCCGGCTGGCACGAGAACTACGAGGACGTGGACGAGCAGCGCGCCCGCGCCTTCCTCGACCGCCTCGGCATGAGCGACTACCTCGACCGCAGGTTCGGCACCCTCTCCGAGGGCGAGCGCAAGCGCACCCTGATCGCCCGCGCCCTGATGACCGACCCCGAGCTGCTGCTCCTCGACGAGCCCGCCGCGGGCCTCGACCTCGGCGGCCGCGAAGACCTCGTACGCCGCCTCGGCCGCCTCGCCCGCGACCCCATCGCCCCCTCGATGATCATGGTCACGCACCACGTCGAGGAGATCGCCCCCGGCTTCACGCACGTCCTGATGATCCGTCAGGGCAAGATCCTCGCCGCGGGCCCGCTGGAGCTGGAACTCACCTCCCGCAACCTCTCCCTCTGCTTCGGCCTCCCGCTCGTCGTCGAGCAACGGAACGACCGCTGGACCGCGACGGGCCTGCCCCTCTCCTGAGGGGCGCACCCCCGGACTGATCGCGCCCTGTCCCGGAAGGGACCCCCGGTCCTACGATGACCGCGTGGACATCGACGCATGGGTGTGGTGGCTGATCGGCGCCGCCGCACTCGGAATCCCGCTCGTACTGACCGCCATGCCCGAGCTCGGCATGCTCGCCGTGGGCGCCGTCGCGGCCGCCGTCACCGCAGGTCTCGGCGGTGACACGGTTGTTCAGGTCGTCGTCTTCGCCGCGGTCTCGGTCGCGCTCATCGCCGTCGTACGCCCCATCGCGAACCGGCACCGGTCCCAGCGGCCCGAACTGGCCACCGGAATCGACGCGTTGAAGGGCAGGTCGGCCGTCGTCCTCGAACGGGTCGACGCCTCCGGCGGCCGCATCAAACTGGCGGGGGAGACCTGGTCGGCGCGCGCGCTCGACCCGGACCGCGCCTACGAGGCGGGCCAGGAGGTGGACGTCGTCGAGATCGACGGAGCGACGGCCATCGTCCTGTGAATGCCCCACGGGCCGTGCGGCGGTCTGACAGACTCGACCAGCAAGATCCTTGAGATCCCGCAGATCGTCGAGATCCCGCGGACAAACGCCGAGGCATGAAGGGTACGGGGAGCCACGATGGAACCGATCATCATCGTCCTGATCATTCTGGTGGTGCTGGTATTCATCGCCCTGATCAAGACCATCCAGGTCATCCCGCAGGCCAGCGCCGCCATCGTCGAGCGCTTCGGCCGCTACACCCGCACGCTGAACGCGGGACTCAACATCGTCGTCCCGTTCATCGACTCGATCCGCAACCGCATCGACCTCCGTGAACAGGTCGTCCCCTTCCCGCCCCAGCCGGTGATCACCCAGGACAACCTGGTGGTCAACATCGACACGGTCATCTACTACCAGGTGACCGACGCCAGGGCCGCGACGTACGAGGTCGCCAGCTACATCCAGGCGATCGAGCAGCTCACCGTCACCACCCTGCGCAACATCATCGGCGGCATGGACCTGGAGCGGACCCTGACCTCCCGCGAGGAGATCAACGCCGCCCTGCGGGGCGTCCTCGACGAGGCCACCGGCAAGTGGGGCATCCGCGTCAACCGCGTCGAGCTCAAGGCGATCGAGCCGCCGACCTCCATCCAGGACTCGATGGAGAAGCAGATGCGCGCCGACCGCGACAAGCGCGCCGCGATCCTCCAGGCCGAAGGTGTACGGCAGTCGGAGATCCTCCGCGCCGAGGGCGAGAAGCAGTCCGCGATCCTGCGCGCCGAAGGTGAGGCCAAGGCAGCGGCCCTGCGCGCCGAGGGAGAGGCCCAGGCGATCCGTACGGTCTTCGAGTCCATCCACGCCGGTGACCCGGACCAGAAGCTCCTCTCCTACCAGTACCTCCAGATGCTCCCGAAGATCGCCGAGGGCGACGCGAACAAGCTCTGGATCGTGCCCAGCGAAATCGGCGACGCCCTCAAGGGCCTCGGCGGCGCACTCGGCAACTTCGGCCCCCTGGGCGGAGGTTCCGTCCCCGCGCAGGGCAAGGAGCGTCGCGAGCAGCCGCCGATCGACTGACGCGCCGCCGAAGGGGCCCTACGCCGCGGGCACGGGCTGAGCCAGCCACTCCGGCAGGGAGGCCAGTTCCTCCCGCCCCAGTGACAAGAGCATCGCGCCCGCGGGAGTCGGCTCGAACGGCTGCCGCAACAACGGCATCCCCGCCTCCTCCGGAGTCCGGTTCGCCTTGCGGTGGTTGTCCATCGCGCAGGAAGCCACCGTGTTCAGCCAGGAGTCGGCGCCGCCCTGAGACCGCGGCACCACGTGGTCCACCGTCGTCGCGCGCCTGCCGCAGTACGCGCACCGGTGCTGGTCCCGTACCAGGACGCCCCGCCTCGACCACGGAGCCTGTCTTCGGAACGGCACCCGGACGTATCTACAGAGCCTGATCACCCGCGGCACCGGCATCTCGACCGCCGCCGCGCGCACACGGAGTCCGGGGTGGGCCTGCTCGACCACGGCCTTGTCCTGGAGCACCAGAACGACGGCTCGGTTGAGCGTCACCGTAGAGAGCGGCTCGAAGCTCGCGTTCAGTACCAGCGTGTCCCGCATCAACCTGCCCACCTCCCGTATGCACCGGCCCACCGCCTGGCGGGCTGGATCAACTCTGGCCGGGCACGCCGAGATGGACAACGCAATAAAAAATGCCCGCCTCTGATCACTTCCATGACCAGAGGCGGGCAAACAATCGGTGAACGCTCAGTTCTCGGCGGGAGCGCCGTACTCGGCGATGACCTGCGCACGCGCGAGCGTGTGGAACCGGAGGTTGAAGCCCACGAACGCGGGTGAGGCGTCCGAGTCCGGCCCCAGCCGCTCCTGGTCCACCGCGTACACGGTGAACACATAGCGGTGCGCCGGGTCGCCGGGCGGCGGCGCGGCCCCTCCGAAGTCCTTCGTCCCGAAGTCGTTGCGCACCTGCACCGCGCCCTCGGGCAGCCCTTCGGACTTGCCGCTGCCCGCACCGGCCGGCAGCTCGGTGACGGAGGCCGGGATGTCGAAGACGGTCCAGTGCCAGAACCCGCTGCCCGTAGGGGCATCCGGGTCGAAACACGTCACGGCGAAGCTCTTGGTCTCCGGCGGGAAGCCCTCCCACCGCAGCTGCGGCGAGGTGTTCCCGGCCGCGTAGACCTGAGCGTCGGCCAGGACCGCCCCCGGCTCGACGTCCTCACTCACGACCGTGAACGACGGCACGGGCGGGTGGAAGTCATGGGGAAGCGGCGGCCTCTTCAACTCGGTCACGTGAGCACCTCCTGGTTGATTGCTGTGCGTCCGACCTCGACCCTAGAACCAGTTGCGCTTGCTGCCGACCTGGGACAGCCACTCGTTCAGGTACGCGGGCCAGTCCGTGCCCTGGAAGTCGTTCAGCCCCACCTTGAAGGACCGGAACGAGTCACTGCTCTCGCTGAACAGGCCCGGCTTCTTGTCCATCTCCAGGACGACGTCCATCTCGCGGTCGTCCGCGACGAAGCTCAACTCGACCTGGTTCAGACCGCGGTACTGCTGGGGCGGGTAGAACTCGATCTCCTGGTAGAACGGCAGCTTCTGCCGCGTGCCGCGGATGTGACCGCGCTCCATGTCGGCGCTCTTGAAGCGGAAGCCCAACTGGATGAAGGCGTCCAGGATGGCCTGCTGCGCCGGCAGCGGGTGCACGTTGATCGGGTCCAGGTCACCGGAGTCCACGGCGCGCGCGATCTCCAGCTCGGTGGTCACCCCGATGTTCATGCCGCGCAACTGCTGCCCGTCGATGCTGGTGACCGGCGTCTCCCAGGGGATCTCCAGGCCGAACGGCACGGCGTGCACCTCGCCCGCCAGGAGCGTGAAGGCACCGCCGAGGCGCACCTTGGTGAACTCGATGTCCTGCTTGGTCTCCTGGTCGTTGCCCTCGACCTCGACCCGGGCCTGAAGACCGACGGACAGCGCCTCGATCTGCTGGTCCACCGAGCCGCCCTGGATCCGTACCTCACCCTGGACGACACCGCCGGGAACCACGTTGACCTCGGTCAGCACGGTCTCGACCGAGGCACCGCCGGCCCCCAGACTCGCGAGCAGCTTCTTGAACCCCATGACACTCCACTCCCCAGGCCGCCGCCTGTGGCTCGTCTCGACTTGAATCCTTGATCGGTACAAACGCGAGGGGACCCCGCCCGGTTCCGCGTCCCCGCCCTGACAACCGAGCACCCCGAAGGGCATCCGTATAAACGGCCCGGGTGTACTACGCTCGTAAGGCATGATCTTGGCCCCTGACCGTACGCCCCTGACCCGAGACTTCTTCGACCGCCCCGTCCTGGAAGTCGCCCCCGACCTCCTCGGCCGCGTCCTCGTACGCGACTCGGACGACGGACCGATCGAAGTCCGCCTGACAGAGGTGGAGGCGTACGCGGGTGAAGCCGACCCCGGCTCCCACGCGTACCGCGGCCGCACGCCCCGCAACGACGTGATGTTCGGCCCGCCCGGACACATGTACGTCTACTTCACCTACGGCATGTGGCACTGCATGAACCTCGTGACCGGCCCCGAGGGCGAGGCGAGCGCCGTCCTGTTGCGGGCGGGCGAGATCACGGTGGGCGCCGAGCTGGCCCGGACGCGTCGACTCTCGGCCCGTAATGACAAGGAACTGGCCAAAGGCCCGGCCCGTCTGGCCACGGCCCTTGCCGTGGACCGGAGCCTCGACGGCGCGGACCTCTGCGGAGACCCGGCCAGCCCCTTCAGGCTCCTGGCGGGAACGCCTGTCGAGGCCGACCAGGTCAGCGAGGGTCCCCGCACCGGCGTAGGAGGGGAGGGCTCCGTCCACCCCTGGCGCTTCTGGACGGCCAACGACCCTACGGTCAGCCCCTATCGGGCCCATGTGCCCCGTCGCCGCCGAACTTGACGCGGCCTGGGGGCCTCCGTAATGTAGTCCGAGCCGCTTGAACCGGTCACGGCAATCTGCCGGGAGCTGGAAGCGGCCAACCACTACCTACGACTTCCCCTCGGCGGGGGCTTATTTCGCATGCTTGCATGCCGAAATTCGAACCCGCAGAACTCGATTATGAGTTGCGGAGGGAATCCGCTAAAGTAGTGAACACGCCGAAAGGCAAAGGCCCTCCAACGGCCACCGGAAATGAAATCCGAACCGGAAACGGAACGGAAAACGGATCTGGTAAGGTTGGAAACGCGAAATACCGAAGGGAAGCGCCCGGAGGAAAGCCCCAGAGAATGTTCTGCGGGTGAGTACAAAGGAAGCGTCCGTTCCTTGAGAACTCAACAGCGTGCCAAAAGTCAACGCCAGATATGTTGATAACCCCGTCTCCAGCATCAGCTGGGACGCGGTTCCTTTGAAGAAACACAGCGAGGACGCTGTGAACGGACGGGATTATTCCTCCCGACCGTTCCGCTCTCGTGGTGTCATCCCGATTACGGGAGAACATTCACGGAGAGTTTGATCCTGGCTCAGGACGAACGCTGGCGGCGTGCTTAACACATGCAAGTCGAACGATGAAGCCCTTCGGGGTGGATTAGTGGCGAACGGGTGAGTAACACGTGGGCAATCTGCCCTTCACTCTGGGACAAGCCCTGGAAACGGGGTCTAATACCGGATAACACCTCCACTCTCCTGGGTGGAGGTTAAAAGCTCCGGCGGTGAAGGATGAGCCCGCGGCCTATCAGCTTGTTGGTGAGGTAATGGCTCACCAAGGCGACGACGGGTAGCCGGCCTGAGAGGGCGACCGGCCACACTGGGACTGAGACACGGCCCAGACTCCTACGGGAGGCAGCAGTGGGGAATATTGCACAATGGGCGAAAGCCTGATGCAGCGACGCCGCGTGAGGGATGACGGCCTTCGGGTTGTAAACCTCTTTCAGCAGGGAAGAAGCGAAAGTGACGGTACCTGCAGAAGAAGCGCCGGCTAACTACGTGCCAGCAGCCGCGGTAATACGTAGGGCGCAAGCGTTGTCCGGAATTATTGGGCGTAAAGAGCTCGTAGGCGGCTTGTCACGTCGGGTGTGAAAGCCCGGGGCTTAACCCCGGGTCTGCATTCGATACGGGCTAGCTAGAGTGTGGTAGGGGAGATCGGAATTCCTGGTGTAGCGGTGAAATGCGCAGATATCAGGAGGAACACCGGTGGCGAAGGCGGATCTCTGGGCCATTACTGACGCTGAGGAGCGAAAGCGTGGGGAGCGAACAGGATTAGATACCCTGGTAGTCCACGCCGTAAACGGTGGGAACTAGGTGTTGGCGACATTCCACGTCGTCGGTGCCGCAGCTAACGCATTAAGTTCCCCGCCTGGGGAGTACGGCCGCAAGGCTAAAACTCAAAGGAATTGACGGGGGCCCGCACAAGCAGCGGAGCATGTGGCTTAATTCGACGCAACGCGAAGAACCTTACCAAGGCTTGACATACACCGGAAAGCATCAGAGATGGTGCCCCCCTTGTGGTCGGTGTACAGGTGGTGCATGGCTGTCGTCAGCTCGTGTCGTGAGATGTTGGGTTAAGTCCCGCAACGAGCGCAACCCTTGTTCTGTGTTGCCAGCATGCCCTTCGGGGTGATGGGGACTCACAGAAGACCGCCGGGGTCAACTCGGAGGAAGGTGGGGACGACGTCAAGTCATCATGCCCCTTATGTCTTGGGCTGCACACGTGCTACAATGGCAGGTACAATGAGCTGCGATACCGTGAGGTGGAGCGAATCTCAAAAAGCCTGTCTCAGTTCGGATTGGGGTCTGCAACTCGACCCCATGAAGTCGGAGTTGCTAGTAATCGCAGATCAGCATTGCTGCGGTGAATACGTTCCCGGGCCTTGTACACACCGCCCGTCACGTCACGAAAGTCGGTAACACCCGAAGCCGGTGGCCCAACCCCTTGTGGGAGGGAGCTGTCGAAGGTGGGACTGGCGATTGGGACGAAGTCGTAACAAGGTAGCCGTACCGGAAGGTGCGGCTGGATCACCTCCTTTCTAAGGAGCACTTCTAAGCCAAGCTTGCTTGGTTCAGAGGCCACTACGTCGGCAAACGATCGACGGTGGTTGCTCATGGGTGGAACGTTGACTACTCGGCCTGGTTCACGGGTCGGAGGCTGCAAGTACTGCTCTTCGGGGCGTGGAAAGCATGATCTTCGGACGGGACTCGGTCGGGCACGCTGTTGGGTATCTGAAGGTACGGGCTGTCAAGCCTGTCCTTCGGGATGCCGACCCCAGTACACTCACTGGTTTTGCTGGTGGGGTGATGGGTGGTTGGTCGTTGTTTGAGAACTGCACAGTGGACGCGAGCATCTGTGGCCAAGTTTTTAAGGGCGCACGGTGGATGCCTTGGCACCAGGAACCGATGAAGGACGTGGGAGGCCACGATAGTCCCCGGGGAGTCGTCAACCAGGCTTTGATCCGGGGGTTTCCGAATGGGGAAACCCGGCAGTCGTCATGGGCTGTCACCCGCTGCTGAACACATAGGCAGTGTGGAGGGAACGCGGGGAAGTGAAACATCTCAGTACCCGCAGGAAGAGAAAACAACCGTGATTCCGGGAGTAGTGGCGAGCGAAACCGGATGAGGCCAAACCGTATACGTGTGAGACCCGGCAGGGGTTGCGTATGCGGGGTTGTGGGATCTCTCTTTCACAGTCTGCCGGCTGTGAGACGAGTCAGAAACCGTTGATGTAGGCGAAGGACATGCGAAAGGTCCGGCGTAGAGGGTAAGACCCCCGTAGTCGAAACATCAGCGGCTCGTTTGAGAGACACCCAAGTAGCACGGGGCCCGAGAAATCCCGTGTGAATCTGGCGGGACCACCCGTTAAGCCTAAATATTCCCTGGTGACCGATAGCGGATAGTACCGTGAGGGAATGGTGAAAAGTACCGCGGGAGCGGAGTGAAATAGTACCTGAAACCGTGTGCCTACAAGCCGTGGGAGCGTCGGACATCAAGCTTGCTTGGTGTCTCGTGACTGCGTGCCTTTTGAAGAATGAGCCTGCGAGTTTGCGGTGTGTTGCGAGGTTAACCCGTGTGGGGAAGCCGTAGCGAAAGCGAGTCCGAATAGGGCGGTTTAGTAGCGCGCTCAAGACCCGAAGCGGAGTGATCTAGCCATGGGCAGGTTGAAGCGGCTGTAAGAGGTCGTGGAGGACCGAACCCACCAGGGTTGAAAACCTGGGGGATGACCTGTGGTTAGGGGTGAAAGGCCAATCAAACTCCGTGATAGCTGGTTCTCCCCGAAATGCATTTAGGTGCAGCGTCGTGTGTTTCTTGCCGGAGGTAGAGCACTGGATAGGCGATGGGCCCTACCGGGTTACTGACCTTAGCCAAACTCCGAATGCCGGTAAGTGAGAGCACGGCAGTGAGACTGTGGGGGATAAGCTCCATGGTCGAGAGGGAAACAGCCCAGAGCATCGACTAAGGCCCCTAAGCGTACGCTAAGTGGGAAAGGATGTGGAGTCGCAGAGACAACCAGGAGGTTGGCTTAGAAGCAGCCACCCTTGAAAGAGTGCGTAATAGCTCACTGGTCTAGTGATTCCGCGCCGACAATGTAGCGGGGCTCAAGCGTACCGCCGAAGTCGTGTCATTCCAGCATATAGGGCCAACGCCTGCTGGGATGGGTAGGGGAGCGTCGTGTGCCGGGTGAAGCTGCGCCGGAAGGCAGTGGTGGACGGTTCACGAGTGAGAATGCAGGCATGAGTAGCGATACATACGTGAGAAACGTGTGCGCCGATTGACTAAGGGTTCCTGGGTCAAGCTGATCTGCCCAGGGTAAGTCGGGACCTAAGGCGAGGCCGACAGGCGTAGTCGATGGATAACCGGTTGATATTCCGGTACCCGCTGTGAAGCGTCAAACATCGAGCCCATTAATGCTAAGGCCGTGAAGCCGTCCTGATCTCTTCGGAGTTGAGGGAAGTGGTGGAGCCGCTGACCCAAGGTGGTAGTAGGTGAGTGATGGGGTGACGCAGGAAGGTAGTCCAGCCCGGGCGGTGGTTGTCCCGGGGTAAGGGTGTAGGCCGTGTGATAGGTAAATCCGTCGCACATTAAGGCTGAGACCTGATGCCGAGCCGATTGTGGTGAAGTGGATGATCCTATGCTGTCGAGAAAAGCCTCTAGCGAGTTTCATGGCGGCCCGTACCCTAAACCGACTCAGGTGGTCAGGTAGAGAATACCGAGGCGTTCGGGTGAACTATGGTTAAGGAACTCGGCAAAATGCCCCCGTAACTTCGGGAGAAGGGGGGCCATCACTGGTGATCGGATTTACTCCGTGAGCTGGGGGTGGCCGCAGAGACCAGCGAGAAGCGACTGTTTACTAAAAACACAGGTCCGTGCGAAGCCGTAAGGCGATGTATACGGACTGACGCCTGCCCGGTGCTGGAACGTTAAGGGGACCGGTTAGTGCACTTTCGGGTGTGCGAAGCTGAGAACTTAAGCGCCAGTAAACGGCGGTGGTAACTATAACCATCCTAAGGTAGCGAAATTCCTTGTCGGGTAAGTTCCGACCTGCACGAATGGCGTAACGACTTCTCGACTGTCTCAACCATAGGCCCGGTGAAATTGCACTACGAGTAAAGATGCTCGTTTCGCGCAGAAGGACGGAAAGACCCCGGGACCTTTACTACAGTTTGATATTGGTGTTCGGTTCGGCTTGTGTAGGATAGGTGGGAGACTTTGAAGCGGGCACGCCAGTGTTCGTGGAGTCGCCGTTGAAATACCACTCTGGTCGTGCTGGATGTCTAACCTCGGTCCGTGATCCGGATCAGGGACAGTGTCTGATGGGTAGTTTAACTGGGGCGGTTGCCTCCCAAAGAGTAACGGAGGCGCCCAAAGGTTCCCTCAGCCTGGTTGGTAATCAGGTGTTGAGTGTAAGTGCACAAGGGAGCTTGACTGTGAGACCGACGGGTCGAGCAGGGACGAAAGTCGGGACTAGTGATCCGGCGGTGGCTTGTGGAAGCGCCGTCGCTCAACGGATAAAAGGTACCCCGGGGATAACAGGCTGATCTTCCCCAAGAGTCCATATCGACGGGATGGTTTGGCACCTCGATGTCGGCTCGTCGCATCCTGGGGCTGGAGTCGGTCCCAAGGGTTGGGCTGTTCGCCCATTAAAGCGGTACGCGAGCTGGGTTTAGAACGTCGTGAGACAGTTCGGTCCCTATCCTCTGTGCGCGTAGGAATATTGAGAAGGGCTGTCCCTAGTACGAGAGGACCGGGACGGACGAACCTCTGGTGTGCCAGTTGTCCTGCCAAGGGCATGGCTGGTTGGCTACGTTCGGAAAGGATAACCGCTGAAAGCATCTAAGCGGGAAGCCTGCTTCGAGATGAGTATTCCCACCCCCTTTGAGGGGTTAAGGCTCCCAGTAGACGACTGGGTTGATAGGCCAGATCTGGAAGCCCGGTAACGGGTGGAGGTGACTGGTACTAATAGGCCGAGGGCTTGTCCTCAGTTGCTCGCGTCCACTGTGTTGGTTCTGAAACAACGAACAGTTGTGTCGGCTGAACAGCGTCACTATTTAATTGAAAAGTGTGCTTGTTCGCTGCCCTGTTTGAGATCCTGCTCTTCAGCGGGATATTTCATAGGGTTTCGGTGGTCATAGCGTGAGGGAAACGCCCGGTTACATTCCGAACCCGGAAGCTAAGCCTCAAAGCGCCGATGGTACTGCAGGGGGGACCCTGTGGGAGAGTAGGACGCCGCCGAACAATCTTTGGAGGACCCCTGGTCCCAGCGTTCACGCTGGGACCAGGGGTCCTTTTGTTTTTGTCGAAGCGCGCCGGCAACCCGGCTGCGCGAGAATGACTGCGGTACCGAAGACTAGGAGTCACCCATGTCCACCAACTCTCCCGACGAGCGACCGGGGCGCGACCAGCGCGGCCGGGACGGTGGCGACCGGGGCGGATACCGCGGGGCTCCACGGCGGGACAGCGACCGCGGTGGCGACCGTGGCGGCTTCCGTCGCGATGACAACCGGGGTAGCGGCTTCCGCGGACGCGACGACCGCGGAGGTGACCGTCGCGACGACCGTGGTGGTGACCGTGGCACCGGTGGGCGTCCGCCGTTCCGCCGCGACGACCGGCCCAGTGGGCCTCGCCGCGACGACCGGCCGAGCGGGCCTCGCCGTGACGACCGTGACCGTGGTGGCTTCCGCCGTGACGGCGACCGGCCGGCCTTCCGGCGCGACGACCGCCGGGACGATCGGCGTGACGACCGTCGTGAGAGCGACCGCCCCGACCGTGGTGGCTTCCGGCGGGACGACAACCGTGGCGGCGGCGGGTTCCGTGGCCGCGACGACCGTCGAGATGACCGGCGTGACGACCGTCGCGACGGCGACCGTGGTGGCTTCCGTCGTGACGATCGACGTGACAACGACCGCCGTGACGGTGACCGGCCCGCCTTCCGTCGTGATGACCGTCGGGATAACGACCGCGGTGGCGACCGTGGCGGCTTCCGTCGCGATGACAACCGCGGTGGCGGCTTCCGCGGACGGGATGACCGTGACAGCGGTGGGCGTCCGCCGTTCCGTCGTGACGACCGGCCCAGCGGGCCCCGTCGCGACGACCGCCGTGACGACCGTGACCGTGGCGGCTTCCGCCGTGACGGCGACCGGCCGGCCTTCCGGCGCGACGACCGCCGCGACGACCGTCGGGACAATGACCGTGGGGGCGATCGTGGCGGGTTCCGTCGCGACGACCGGTCCAGCGCGCCCCGGCGCGACGACCGCCGGGACAGTGAGCGCAGGGACGACCGCGGTGGTTTCCGCCGTGACGACAACCGCGGTGGCGGTGGCTACCGCGGGCGTGAGGACCGGGGTCGCGACGACCGTGGCCCCCGTGGGCCGCGGCGTGACGACAACCGGGGCGGCGGCGGGTTCCGCGGCCGTGACGACCGGCGTGACGGTGACCGCGGTGGGTACCGCGGCGGTCGTGACGACCGCGGCGACCGTGACCGCGAGCCCATCAGGCGGCTGCCGATCCCGGAGGACGTCACCGGGCACGAGATCGACAAGGACGTACAGCAGGAGCTCCAGAGCCTTCCGAAGGGTCTCGCCGAGGACGTCGCCAAGAACCTGGTGATGGTCGCCAACCTCATCGACGAGGACCCCGAGCAGGCCTACGCCTACTCGAAGATCGCCCTGCGGCTGGCCTCCAGGGTCGCCGCCGTACGCGAGGCGGCCGGCTTCGCCGCGTACGCCAACCAGAAGTACAGCGAGGCGCTCGCCGAGTTCCGGGCTGCCCGGCGGATGACCGGCAGCGTCGAGCTGTGGCCCGTCATGGCGGACTGCGAGCGTGGCCTCGGCCGGCCCGAGAAGGCGCTGGACATGGCCGGTGCGCCCGAGGTGCACAAGCTCGACAAGGCGAGCCAGGTCGAGATGCGGCTCGTCGCCGCAGGCGCCCGCCGGGACATGGGCCAGATCGACGCGGCCATCGTCACCCTCCAGAGCCCCGAGCTGGCCTCGAACTCCGTGCAGCCCTGGACCGCACGGCTGCGCTACGCGTACGCCGACGCGCTGCTGGCGGCCGGTCGCGAGGACGAGGCGCGCGAGTGGTTCGCCAAGGTCATCGAGTCCGACAAGGACGGCAGCACCGACGCGTCGGACCGCCTCGCCGAGCTGGACGGCGTCGAGTTCGTCGACGCCCTCGGTGATGACGAGACCGACGGCGCCGACGAGGCTCCCGCGGCGGCTCAGGACACGTCGGACGACGACAAGGACTGAGCTTCCGGCTAGCCGGACAGATCACTGAGAACGGGCGGGACTCCCTGAGGGGGTCCCGCCCGTTGTCGTATGCCGTTGTCCTATGACCAGGAGGGCCGTCGGTCAGAAGGCCAGGGCGCGCAGGACCAGGCCCGTGGCCGGCTTCGGGCCGAACGACGTCGACTTGCGGGGCATCGTGACGCCCTGGCGGGCCAGGTCGCGTACGACCTCCTCGTGCACCGGGTGCATCAGGACGGCCGTACCGCCGTCCCGCTCGGCCTTCTCGACGGTCGCCGCGGTGTCGTGGATGTACGCGATGTGTTCCGGGGCGTCCGGGATCTTCCAGACGTGGTCGAGCAGCGTGGCGTGCAGGACCGTCGCGTCCAGGGTGCGCCAGGCCTCGGGGCGGTCGTCCGGGATCGTACGGGCGAGGAGGTCGGGCGAAGGGTGATCTATGAGGTGGAAGGCGCCGTCGCCCGCGAGGACGAAGGCGTTGCCCTTGGAGGCGGCCCCGGCGAGGGCGTCGAGCACGTGGTCCAGAGGGCCCTCGACGGTGCGTACGCGGAAGGAGTCGCCGAGGGCGGCGAGCGCCTCGGACACCGGCAGGCGGTGGAGGTAGCGGTGGATGGCGCGGACACGCAGGGGGTAGCGGGCGGTGTCCACCAGGAGGACCAGGCCGTAGTCCCACGGGCTCGGCGAGGGGTGCTCGGCCCGCAGCCGCAGGTTGGTCGCCCAGCGGTGGTGGCCGTCCGCGATCAGGGCCTGGTGGGTGGCGAGATCTGACTGGATCTCGGCGATCTCCGCCGGGTCGGTGACGGACCACAGGCGGTGGTGGAAGCCGTCCTCGGTGGTCGTCGAGAGGAGCGGCTCGCGTTCGGCCGTGCGCTCTATGACGGCCATCGCCCCGGTGGGTTCGGCCTCGCTGTCGCTGCGGTAGGTCAGCAGGAGCGGTTCGAGGTTCGCGGCGGTCGCCCGCATCAGGGCCGCGCGGTCCTCGACGACGTGCGGCATGACGCCCTCGTGGGGGAGGACGATGCCGTCGTCGGCCTCGGAGAGGCGGAGTGCGCCGATGAGGCCTCGCTGGAGGATCTCGCCGTCCTGTTGTTCGTAGACGTACAGGCTCGGCTCGTCGTCGGGCGCGAGGATGCCCTCGCCGAGCCAGGTGCGCAGGGTGTCCGCGGCCTGTTGGTTGCGGGCGGCCGGGGTGGTGGCCTGCGGGAGGATCAGACGCACGATGTTGTGCGGGTCGGCGGACTCCAGGTGGAGCAGCCCGTCTGGCCGTACGACCACGTCGTAGGGCGGTGAGGTCACCGCGGCCAGACTGCCGATCTGTTCGGGGACGTAGCGCACGCCCCGGAACGGGATCAGGTCGAGGCCGGCTGTGTCCGTGTGACCCGCTGTGTTCATTAGGGCATCGTATGTGTGTCAGTGGCATAAGCGATGATCGGGGGAGTGGGATCGAGCGAGGAGCGATGTGTAATGAGCCAGACCGCAGGCCACGGCACGGGCGGGAGCGTCAGGACGCGGCCCGATGGCAGCAGCCGGGCGCTGAGCGAGGCCTATGACACGGCTCTGCTCGACCTGGACGGGGTGGTGTACGCGGGCGGGCACGCCATCGCGCACGCCGTCGAGTCCCTGGGGACCGCGCGCGAGGGCGGGATGCACCTCGCGTATGTCACGAACAACGCGCTGCGGACGCCGGACGCGGTGGCGGAGCACCTGACGGAGCTGGGGATCGCGACCGGGGCGTCGGACGTCATCACCTCGGCGCAGGCCGTTGCCCGCCTGGTGAGCGAGCAAGTGCCCGCGGGTGCGCGGGTGTTGGTGATCGGGGGCGAAGGGCTGCGGGTCGCGCTGCGGGAGCGGGGGCTTGAGCCGGTCGAGTCGGCCGACGACGATCCGGCGGCCGTCGTGCAGGGGTACGGGGGGCCGGACCTGGCGTGGGGGCGTTTCGCCGAGGCCTGTTACGCGATCGCGCGCGGCGTGCCGTGGTTCGCGTCGAACACCGATCTGACGATCCCGGGCGCGCGGGGCATCGCGCCGGGCAACGGCGCGGCGGTCGAGGTCGTACGCATCGCGACGGGCGCCGAGCCGCGGGTGGCAGGCAAGCCGCTGCCCCCGATGCACCGGGAGACGATCCTGCGGACGGGGGCGGAGCGGCCGCTGGTCGTGGGCGACCGTCTTGACACGGACATCGAGGGCGCGTTCCACGGTGAGGTGGACTCGCTGCTGGTGCTGACGGGCGTCACGGACGGCGCGCAGCTGCTCGCCGCGCGGCCCGAGCACCGGCCCACGTATGTGGACGCGGATCTGCGCGGCATGCTCGTCGGGCAGCCCGAAGTGGCGCCGGTGGACGGCGGCTTCGGCTGCGGCGGGTGGACCGCGTCGGTACGCGGTGACGAACTGGCGCTGGACGGCGAGGGCGAGGCCATGGACGGTCTGCGGGCGCTGTGCGCGGCGGCGTGGACCGAGGCGGGGGACGGCAGCTGCGCGCTGGACGCGGACAAGGCGCTCTCGCGCCTCGGGCTGTAAGCGGGCCTCGGGCCTCGGGCCTCGGGCCTCGGGCCTCGGGCCGTCGGGCGCCTCGGGCTGTAGGCGCGCCTACAGCCCGAGGTCGCTCAGGCGCCGGTGCGGGAGACCCCGTCAGGGATGCTCGGGCCCGCTCAGGGGTTCTCGCCGCGGTCGATCAGCTCGTCCGTGGTCGTGTTCTTGCGCCAGTAGCCGGAGAACGACACCCGCTTGCGGTCGAAGCCGCGCTCGCCCACGAGGTGGCGGCGTACGGCCTTGACGGTCGCGGACTCTCCCGCGATCCAGGCGTACGGCGTTCCCTCGGGGAGGACCGACCCGCGGACCGCGTCCGCGGTGGCGCCCTCCCGGGTGAGCCAGTGGATCTCGGCGTCGGCCTTGGTGGGCAGGGGCTGGCGGTCGGCCAGGTCGTGGACCTCGATCCACACGCGCGTCGGCAGGCCGGACGGCAGCGTTTCGAGGATGGCCGCGACGGCCGGGAGCGCCGACTCGTCGGCGGTCAGGAGCAGCCAGTCGCTGTCCTGCGGCGGCCGGAAGTCGTACGCGGCGTTCTCCTCGTCGACCGGGGCGAGCACGCCGATGCGGGTGCCGGGGCGGGCGGTCCGGGCCCAGCTGGTGGCGGGGCCGTCGGCCGGCGAGGGGTTCGCGCAGTGGACGGCGAAGTCGACGACCAGCTCGTCGGGGTCGCGGCGCAGCTCACGGGTCGTGTACGTGCGCATGATGCCCCGTACCGACGGGTCGAGAGCGCACCAGGCGGCGTACCAGTCGGCAGCGTCGCCGCTGCCGGTGTCCGGCATGACCGGGGCGTCCTGTCCCGGGTGCGGCAGGAAGATCTTGATGCGCTGGTCCCGGCCGCCCGACGCCATCCGGGACAGATCGGCTCCGCCGAAGGTCACGCGGATCATGGCGGGAGTGAGGCGCTCGGTGCGCAGGACCTCGACATCGAAGTACTGGTAAGGGGAGTCGGTCATCGCTTGAGCCTCTTCGACTTCTCGACGGCGGCGGCGAGCCGCTCAATGACAGGGGCGTATCCGGCGTAGCTGTAGCGCTCCTCCATCGACCACGGGACGGTCTGGCCGGCCTTGACGGCGGGGAGCTGGGCCCAGGTGGGCTTCTTCGCGAGCTCCTTGGGGGGCAGCGCGGTCGTGCGGTTGTCGATCATGATGAGGTCGGCGTGGTACTTGTCGGCGTTCTCCCAGCTGAGGAACTCCCAGAAGCCCCACTCGTCGCTCTTCTTGCCCTCGACGAACTCGATGCCGAGGTCCTTGAAGTAGTGGAGGTCGCAGTAGCTGTCGGGGACGGCGACGTACATGTTCTCGGCGTCGCCCGTGGTCGCCATGACCTTGAGGCCGCGGTTGGCCTCGGCGGCCTTGCGCAGGGTCCGTTCGGCCTTCTGGAAGCGGGACTTGGCCGCCCGTACCTTCTCGGACTCCAGGTCCGCGCCGAGGGAGGCGGCCAGTTCGGTGTACCGCTTCAGGGGCTCGCGCAGGGAGACGCGGGCGCCGTTGATGCCGACGGTGGGGGCGAGTGAGGCGATCTTCTTGGCGCTCTCCTCGGGGACGAACCAGAGGTTGGGCGGCGGGAACATGTTGCTGATGAGCAGGTCCGGCTGGAGGGCCGCGTACTTCTCGATGTTGAACTGGCCCCACGCGTTGCCGAGACTGGTCAGTCGGGAGAGGTCGAGGTCGCCCGCCTGCGGGCTCGGCTTGCCGTTCACGGGCTTGGAGGGGCCGAAGACGCCCTTGCACTCGATGCCGTAGTCGTGCAGGGCGGCCGCCGTGCTGACGAAGGCGACGATGTTCTTCGGGTGCTGTTTGGTGGTGACGGTCTTGCCGCGGTCGTCCTTGAAGCTCCAGGGCTTGTCGCCCTTGCCGCCCTTCCCGCTCGTGGTGGAGGCGTCGCTGTCGCCGCCGCACGCGGTGAGCAGGGCGCCGAGGCCGAGGGCGCCGCCCGCGAGGAGTACGTCGCGGCGGTGGGGGGCACGCGTGGGGGAGCGACGTGGTGCGGGCATGGTGGCGCTTCTCTCGTCGAAGGCGGTGCGGGGGCAGGGCTTGAGGGCAGGCTCGGGGAGCTGCCGGGCCAGGGATCAGGACGCTGCGAGGGTAGGCTAACCTAACCTGGTGTTGGTCGACAGTCCCCCAGAACCCCGCGCGGAGACCGCTCCCGCGCCTCCCAAACGCCGCGCGATACGCAGCATCGGGCTGCTCGTCTCGGTGGCCGTCCTCCTGCTCGTCTTCCTCGTGAGCATCGCGGTCGGCGCCAAACCGATGTCCATGGACCAGGTCTGGCACGGACTGTTCCAGGACACGGGGACGTACGGCGATGTCGTCGTCGGAGAGCGGCTCTCGCGCACCCTGCTCGGGCTGCTCGCCGGTGTCGCGCTCGGACTCTCCGGTGCCGTGTTGCAGGCGCTCACCCGCAACCCGCTGGCCGACCCCGGTCTGCTCGGCATCAACCTGGGCGCGTCGGCCGCGGTCGTCAGCGCGATCAGCTTCTTCGGCGTCACCTCCCTGAGCGGCTATGTGTGGTTCGCCTTCGTGGGGGCGGCGCTCGTCGGCGTCCTGCTCTACATCCTGGGCGGGGCGCGCGGCGCGACGCCGGTGCGGCTGGCCCTCGCCGGTACCGCGATCAGCGCGGCGCTCTACGGCTATCTCCAGGCCGTCATGATCATGGACGGGGCCGCGCTCAACAAGATGCGGTTCTGGACGGTCGGTTCGCTCGCCTCCGCCAACATGGACACCATCCAGCAGGTGCTGCCCTTCCTCGCGGTCGGCACCGTGCTCGCGCTCGGCCTCGCCAGGCCGCTGAACGCCATGGCCATGGGCGACGACACCGCCCGCGCGCTCGGCGCCCACCTCACGCGCACGCGCGCACTGTCGATGGCGGCGGCGACCCTGCTGTGCGGGGCCGCGACCGCCGCCTGCGGGCCGATCGTGTTCATCGGCCTGATGGTGCCGCACATCGTGCGCTCCTTCACCGGCCCCGACATGCGCTGGATCCTGCCGTACTCGGCCGTCCTCTCGCCGGTCCTGCTGCTCGGCGCGGACGTGGTCGGACGGATCGTGGCGCGTCCCTCGGAACTCCAAGTGGGCATCGTGACCGCGGTCATCGGCGCGCCCGTCTTCATCTTTCTCGTACGACGGCGGAAGTTGGCCCAGCTGTGAAGGCGATACGTACCCGGGCCGGCCTCTCCGTCCGGCTCGACGTCCGCACGACCGCGGTCGTCACCCTGCTCCTCGTCGCCGCGCTCGCCGCGAGCGTCGTCCTGATCGGCACCGGCGACTTCGACATCCCGGCCGCCGACGTCATCCGCACGCTGCTCGGCGACGGCGACGCCGGGCAGGAGTTCATCATCAACGACCTGCGGCTGCCGCGGGTCCTCGTCGGGCTCCTGGTGGGCGCGGCCCTCGGGCTCGGCGGCGCGCTCTTCCAGTCCGTCTCCCGCAACCCGCTGGGCAGTCCGGACGTGCTCGGCCTCGGCCAGGGTTCGACCGCCGGGGCGCTCACCATGATCGTCCTGTTCCAGGGCAGCGCGGTCGAGGTCGCGGGCGGCGCGCTCGTCGGCGGTCTCGTGACCGGTGCCGCCATCTATCTGCTCGCCTGGAAGCGCGGCGTCCACGGCTACCGGCTCGTCCTCGTCGGCATCGGCGTCGCCGCCTTCATCACGGCGGTCAACGGCTATCTGCTCACCAAGGCGGACTTCGTCGACGCCGCCCGTGCCGTGGTCTGGATGACCGGCTCGCTCAACGGCCGCGACTGGGAGCAGGTCTGGCCGCTGCTCGTGCTCTGCGCCGTCCTCGTCCCGCTCGTGCTCGTCTACGGGCGTCCGCTGCGGATGCTGGAGATGGGCGACGACGTCGCGAACGCGCTCGGCGTACGCGTCGAACGCACCCGGGCCGTGCTGCTCACCGCGTCCGTGCTGCTCACGGCGGCCGCCACCGCCGCCGCGGGGCCGGTCAGCTTCGTCGCGCTCACCGCGCCGCAGCTGGCGCGGCGCCTCACGCGCTCGCCGGGGCCCAACCTCATGCCGGCGATGTTCATGGGCGCCGCCCTGCTGATCGTCGCGGACCTCGCCTCGCAGCGGGCCTTCGGCGCGGACCAGCTGCCCGTCGGCGTCGTCACCGGCGTGCTCGGCGGCGTCTACCTGCTGGGGCTGCTCGTCACCCAGCGCAAGGCGGGCCGGATATGACGCCCGTGCCTGCCGAGAAGTCCCGCCATGAACGCGTACCACCCCACGACCAGGAGCGTGTTGCTGTGAACCGGCTCATCGCCGACGACGTCACCCTCGGCTACGACCAGCGCGTCATCGCCGAGAAGCTGTCCGTCGAGATCCCCGACAACTCCTTCACCGTGATCGTGGGGCCCAACGCCTGCGGCAAGTCCACGCTGCTGCGCGCCCTGTCCCGGATGCTCAAGCCGTCCGCGGGGCGGGTGCTGCTCGACGGGAACGTCATCCAGTCGATGCCCGCGAAGAAGGTCGCCAAGACGCTCGGCCTGCTGCCCCAGTCGTCCATCGCGCCCGACGGCATCACGGTCGCCGACCTGGTCGCGCGCGGCCGCTACCCCCACCAGGGCCTCCTGCGGCAGTGGTCCGAGGAGGACGAGCGGATCGTCGACGAGTCGATGGAGTCGACGGGCGTACGCGAACTCGCCGACCGCTACGTCGACGAACTCTCCGGCGGCCAGCGCCAGCGCGTGTGGATCGCGATGGCGCTCGCCCAGCAGACCCCGCTGCTGCTGCTCGACGAGCCGACCACGTTCCTCGACATCCAGCACCAGCTCGACGTCCTCGACCTGTGCGCCGAACTCCACGAGGAGCAGGGCCGCACCCTCGTCGCCGTCCTGCACGACCTGAACCACGCCGCGCGCTACGCCACGCACCTCATCGCCCTGCGCGACGGCGCGGTGGTCGCCGAGGGCGCGCCCTCCGAGATCGTCACGGCAGAGCTGGTCGAGCAGACGTTCGGGATCCAGTGCCGGATCATCGACGACCCGGAGAGCGGGACGCCGCTGGTGATCCCGGCCGCACGCGCGGGGCGCCGGGCACCGGCTAAAGCAGCGCTCTGAGCTTCAGCAGGTCCCGGAAGCCGGCCTCCAGCCTGACCCGGCCGGAAGCCCACGCCTTCGCGAACCCCAACTCACCGCCCACCAACGCGACGAGGTCGTCCCCCGTCATCGCCAGGCGGATCTCGGCCTTGTCGCGGGGCGGTCCCTCATGGGTGTCGAGCAGCGCGATCCGGCCGTTCTCGAGACGGCCGGTGAAGGTGGCGTCGAGGTCGGTGATGTGGCAGCTCAGCGAGCGGTTCAGCGCGGCGGCGCCGCGCACGTCGCCGTCGGCGGACGCGAGACTGTCCGAGAGTTCGTCGAGTGCCGTGCGGCACTCCGCCATGGTCGCCATCGTGATCGACGGTACCGCAGCGCTTCGGGGTAGCGTCGTGCCATGAGCGACTCTCACGCGGGACCACCAGAGGCGGAGGCGGACGGACCGTCGTACGACCCCGCCGCCCCCGCGCCCCTCGGCGTCGGACGCGCGCCCACCGGCCATGCCGACGTGGACGCCTGCCTCGCCCGGCTCGGCGACGCCGACCACCTCGCCACCGACGGCCACATCGAGGTGTACGAGGATGTACACCGGGGCCTGCGCGACGCGCTGACCGCGCTCGACGAACGCCCCGGCCCACCGGCACCCACCGGTGCGCCGTCATCCTCGTACGACAGGAGCTGAACCGAACGTGGCAGGAGTGGCACGACGCCGCCTCGACGCCGAACTCGTCCGGCGGAAGCTCGCGCGCTCGCGCGAGCACGCGAGCCAGCTGATCTCCGCCGGCCGTGTCTCGGTCGGCAAGACCGTCGCGACCAAGGCGGCGACACAGGTGGAGACGGCCGCCCCGATCGTGGTCTCGCAGGACGACAGCGACCCCGACTACGTCTCGCGCGGCGGTCACAAGCTCGCGGGCGCCCTCGCCGCGTTCGTGCCGCGGGGCCTTGTCGTCGAAGGGCGGCGGGCGCTGGACGCGGGCGCGTCCACCGGCGGTTTCACGGACGTGCTCCTGCGGTCCGGCGCCGCGCACGTCGTCGCCGTGGACGTCGGCTACGGCCAGCTCGCCTGGTCGTTGCAGAGCGATGACCGGGTCACCGTGAAGGACCGCACGAACGTACGGGAGTTGACGCTGGAGGCGATCGACGGCGTGCCCGTCGACATCGTCGTCGGCGACCTCTCCTTCATCCCGCTCGGCCTGGTGCTGCCCGCCCTCGTGCGGTGCGCGGCCCCCGACGCGGACCTGGTGCTGATGGTCAAGCCGCAGTTCGAGGTGGGCAAGGAGAGGCTCGGCAGCGGCGGCGTGGTGCGCAGCGCCGAGCTGCGGGCCGATGCCGTGCGCGGCGTCGCACGTCAGGCGTGGGGGCTCGGCCTCGGGGTGCGCGGGGTGACCGCGAGCCCGCTGCCGGGGCCCTCGGGGAATGTCGAGTACTTTCTGTGGCTGCGCGCCGGGGCCGATGAGCTGGACCCGGCGGACGTAGACCGTGCCGTGGCGGAGGGGCCCCGTTGACTCAGTGCCGAGTGACCCAGACCAGTGCGCGAACCGTTTTCCTGCTCGCGCACACCGGACGGCCCGCGGCCATCCGCAGCGCCGAACTCGTCGTCCAGGGGCTGCTGCGCAGCGGCATCGGCGTACGAGTCCTTGAGGCGGAGGCCGCGGACCTTCCGCTGCCCTCCGCCGTCGAGACGGTCAGGGAGGCCACCGCCGACTGCATCGACGACTGCGAGCTGATCGTCGTCCTCGGCGGTGACGGGACGCTGCTGCGCGGCGCCGACTTCGCGCGGGCCTCCGGGGTGCCGATGCTCGGGGTGAACCTCGGGCGCGTGGGCTTCCTCGCCGAGGCCGAGCGGGACGACCTCGACAAGGTCGTCGACCGGGTGGTCACCAAGGAGTACGAGGTCGAGGAGCGCATGACGATCGACGTCATCGTGCACCGCAACGGCGACGTCGTGCACCGCGACTGGGCGCTGAACGAGGCGGCCGTCCAGAAGGTGTCGCCCGAGCGGATGCTCGAGGTCGTCCTGGAGATCGACGGGCGGCCGGTCACCGGCTTCGGCTGCGACGGCATCGTCTGCGCGACACCGACCGGTTCGACGGCGTACGCGTTCTCGGCGGGCGGCCCCGTGGTGTGGCCCGAGGTGGAGGCCCTGCTCATGGTGCCGATCAGCGCGCACGCCCTGTTCGCCAAGCCGCTGGTGACCTCGCCGGACTCGGTGCTCGCCGTCGAGGTCCAGCCGCACACCCCGCACGGGGTGCTGTGGTGCGACGGGCGGCGGACCGTCGAACTGCCCTCGGGGGCGCGGGTGGAGGTGCGCCGGGGCGAGGTGCCGGTGCGGCTCGCGCGGCTGCACCACGCCTCGTTCACCGACCGGCTGGTCGCCAAGTTCGCGCTGCCGGTCTCCGGGTGGCGGGGGGCGCCGCACTAGCTCCGCTGGGAAAGCGGGCCCTTACGTGGAGCTGACCACGGAGATGGCCCGCTTTCGCATGGCCGCGCGTATCGGAAGGCCCGTCGCGAGCAGGGTCAGGAGCAGCGTGCCCGCGGCGACGCCGGTCGGTACGGTCCACGGCAGGTAGGGCAGGGCGGAGCCGAAGGCCGTGCTGAGGATCGGGGCGAGCGTGCCGAGCGCGATCGCGCCGCCGAGCAGCAGGGCGGTCCCCGCGACGACCACGGCCTCCCAGGCCGCCATCGCCCGCACCTGGGCGCGCTGGCTGCCCACCACCCGCAGCAGAGCCACGTCACGGCGGCGCTCGAAGGAGATCATGGCGAGGGTGTTGGCCGCGGCGATGGCGGCGAAGCCCGCGTAGAGGCCCGTGCCCACGTAGTCGAGCCAGACCTCGCCGGTGCTGCCCGCCGAGCCGGTGTGGTGCTGCGCCGTCGTGTGCATGCCGATCTTGGTGAGGCCGAAGCCCACGACGAGGACGAGGGGGACGACCGCGGCGGAGAAGCGGCGGGGCTGCGAGCGGACGTTGAGCATCGCGAGCCGGGCGCTCGGGCCGACGCGGCCGATCAGCGCCGAGACCAGCCAGGCCGCCGGGCCGATGATGCGCGGGCCCAGCAGCCCCGCGCCGACGCAGAACATGATGAGCACGAGGAAGGCGCCCTCGCTCGCCTCGGCCGCGGGCTTCTTCGACAGGAGCACCGACACGAAGCACGCCCCGGCGACCGCGATCACACCGAGCGGCGCCCGCAACATGCCGAGCCCCCGCCGCCCGGTCGCCGCCTCGGAGAGCGCGCGGGCCGGGCGCAACAGGGAGAAGCGCAACGCCGAGAAGAAGGCGGCCAGCGTCGTCGTCACCACGGCGACGCCCACGCAGACCGGCAGCGCGACCCAGCTGAAGCGGAAGGTCGCCTCGGCGGGCAGCAGCCCGTGGGAGACCATGCCCGCGTGCCACCAGCGGGCGCCGAGACCGCCGAGGGCGAAGCCGGCGAGTGCGGCGGGGACGGAGGCGGCGAGGGCCTGGAGGGCCACCGCGCGGCGGATCTGGCGGGGCTTCGCGCCGATGGAGCGCACCATCGCCAGCTCGCGGTGCTGCTGGGCCACGGCGGTGCCCATGGTCGAGACGACCACGAAAATCGACATGTAGATAGAGCCGATCAGCAGGACGATCGCCATGTCGCCCACGCCGTTCTCCGTGATCTGCCGACGCGCCGACGCGGAGAGCCCCTCGGTGCTTCCGGTGCTCGTCGTGCCGAGCATCATCGTCGACGCGCTCACCACGGTCGCCGCGAAGAGGGCGGCCACCGAGGTGCCTATGAATGCCGGGCGGTGCGCGCGCAGCGCCGCCCGTGCCAGTCCTGTTGCCATGTGGATCATGGTCGTGGCGGGGGTGGGGCGGGGACCATGCGGCGGGCCGGTGGATCTTGCTGGGGATAACCCCACCCCCGGCGGCACCACCCTGCGCGGGCTCCGTTCGGCGCCCGCGCGCGGCCCACTCCCGCGAGTGACAGCGCCCGCCGGTGCGCCGCCACCACCTGCGCCTTAGCGGACGGAGCCGAGGGGCCGTCGCACACCGGCCCCGCGACCTCGTAAGGTCGTGTCCGTGTTGGAGGAGATGCGGATACGGTCGCTCGGAGTCATCGACGACGCGGTCGTCGAGCTGTCGCCAGGGTTCACCGCCGTGACGGGTGAGACCGGCGCGGGCAAGACGATGGTGGTCACGAGCCTTGGCCTGCTGCTCGGCGGGCGCGCGGACCCCGCCCTGGTGCGGATCGGCGCGAAGTCGGCGGTGGTGGAGGGGCGCATCGCCGTACCCCCCGACTCCTCGGCGGCCGTCCGCGCGGAGGAGGCCGGGGCCGAGCTGGACGACGGGGCACTGCTGGTCAGCCGTACCGTCTCGGCGGAAGGGCGCTCCCGGGCGCACCTCGGCGGACGCTCGGTACCGGTGGGTTTGCTGTCCGAACTCGCCGATGACCTGGTCGCCGTGCACGGCCAGACCGACCAGCAGGGCCTGCTGAAACCGGCCCGGCAGCGCGGCGCCCTCGACCGGTACGCGGGCGACGCCGTCGCCGTGCCGCTCGCCAAGTACACGGCCGCCTACCGCAGGCTGCGGGCCGTCACCGCCGAGGTCGACGAGATCACCACGCGCGCGCGGGAGCGGGCCCAGGAGGCGGACCTGCTGCGCTTCGGCCTGGAGGAGATCGGAGGCGTCGAGCCGCGCGAGGGCGAGGACACCGAACTCGCCGCCGAGGCCGAGCGGCTCGGCCACGCGGAGGCCCTGGCCTCCGCCGCCACGTCCGCGCACGCCGCGCTCGCGGGCAACCCCGAGGACCCGGAGGTCGTCGACGCCTCCACGCTCGTCGCGGGCGCCTCAAGGGCCCTGGAGGCCGTGCGCTCGCACGACCCCGCCCTGTCCGCCCTCGCCGACCGCCTCGGCGAGATCGGGATCCTGCTGAGCGATGTCGCGGGCGAACTCGCCGGGTACGCGGACGACCTGGACGCCGACCCGCTGCGGCTCGCCGCGGTCGAGGAACGGCGGGCCGCGCTGACCCAGCTCACCCGGAAGTACGGCGCCGACATCGACGCCGTACTCGCCTGGGCCGAGGAGGGCGCCGTCCGCCTGACCGAACTGGAGGGCGACGACGACCGGTTGGACGAGCTGGTCGCCGAGCGGGACGCGCTGCGGGCCGAACTGGCGGGGCTCGCGCAGACGCTGACCGAGGCGCGGCGGGAGGCGGCCTCGCGGTTCGCGGCGGCCGTCACCGAAGAGCTGGCCTCGCTGGCGATGCCCCACGCGCGCGTGTCGATCGCCATCAGCAGTACGGAGGTTCCCGAGGGGGCCGACGGCGTGGTCGTCGACGGCCGTACGGTCGCCTACGGCCCCGCGGGCGTCGACGAGGTGGAACTCCTCCTCGCCCCGCACCCGGGCGCCCCGGCCCGGCCCATCGCCAAGGGCGCGTCGGGCGGTGAGCTGTCGCGTGTGATGCTCGCCGTCGAGGTGGTCTTCGCGGGGACGGACCCCGTTCCGACGTACCTCTTCGACGAGGTCGACGCGGGCGTCGGCGGCAAGGCGGCGGTGGAGATCGGCCGACGCCTCGCGCGGCTGGCCAAATCGGCGCAGGTCGTGGTCGTCACGCACCTTCCGCAGGTCGCGGCCTTCGCCGACCGCCAGCTGCTCGTCGAGAAGACGAACGACGGCATGGTGACCCGCTCCGGGGTCCAGGTCCTGGAGGGCGAGGACCGCGTACGGGAGCTCTCGCGGATGCTGGCGGGCCAGGAGGACTCGGAAACGGCGCGGGCCCACGCCGAGGAGCTTCTCGCTACCGCTAGGGGGGACGGTTAAGGCTCCCTCGCGTGAAGCCCCGACAGGGGCGCGGGGAGCCTGCGCGCTCGGCCCCCGACAGGCCGCAGACGCGTCTGCTCAGTAACTCGGCAGACGCGCCTGCGGCTTTTCTGTGGTTGCTCGCGCAGTTCCCCGCGCCCCTTCGGGGCCCGCATCTTCACCCGTGTGGGTGATTGCGTCCAGGGAGTTGTCCGCCTGGGCGCGGCAGTGACCTTTCAGCAGTGCCGGAACGGCACCCCCGGCTGGCATCCTTGGCGGGACCGCCCGCCGCAGACTCAGGAGCCCCGGCCGCGTGAGCCACGTGAGCAGCCACTCGCCGCACGGACAGACACCGCACGGACAGACGCCGCTGCACACGGTTCAAGTCGTCGGCGGTGCCAGCGCGGGCAGCTGCGCGCACGTCAGATCGCTGGCCGCGGGACTCGCCGCCCGGGGGGTACGGGTCACCGTATGCGCCCCCGAGGAGGCCGCCCGCGCCTACGACTTCACCGGCACGGGCGCCCGCCACGTCCATGTGCCCCGCAGCGGCGACCCCGCCTCCGTGGCCGCCCTCCGCGTGGCCTGCGCCGACGCCGACCTCGTACACGCGCACGGGCTGCACGCCGCGTTCCGTGCGGTCCTCGCGCTGACCGGGCGCCCCACTCCGCTCGTCGTCACCTGGCACAACCACACCCACGCGGCAGGCGCCCGCGCCCGCGTCCTGCGCATCCTGGAACGGCGCGTCGCCAAGGCCGCCGCCGTGGTGCTCGGTGCCTCGTCCGACCTGGTCGACCGGGCCCGCAGGAGAGGCGCCAGGGACGCCCGGCTCGCCGCGGTCGCACTGCCCGTGCCCCGTCGCGCCGGCCTCCCCGATGCCCCGGACGAGGAACCGGACCGCCTCCTCCACAAGGCCCGCGCCGAACTGGGCGCCGTGGACCGCCCGTTGGTCCTGGCCGTCGGCGCCCTGGAGCGGGGCCGCGGCTACGACGTCCTCCTGGACGCCACGCGCGCGTGGCGGCACCTGGACCCGCTGCCACTGCTCGTCATCGCGGGGGAGGGCCCGGAGCGGGCGGCCCTTCAGCGCCGCATCGAGGCCGAACTGCTCCCGGTCCGGCTGGTCGGGCGGCGCGACGACGTCCCCGACCTCCTCGCGGCCGCCGACCTCGCGGTGCTGCCCGGCGGCTCGGAGCCCCGCCCCGTCCTCGCCCAGGAGGCCCTGCACGCGCGCGTGCCGCTCGTCGCGGCGGCGACCGGCGGCGTGTCCGACCTGGTCGGCGACGCCGCCGAACTCGTCCCCCACGAAGACCCCCCGGCCCTCGCCACCGCCGTCCTGCGCCTGCTCGCCGACCCGGCCCGCAGGGCCGAGCTGAAGAACAGGGGCACGGCCCAGGCGGCCTCGTGGCCGACCGAGGACGAGACGGTCACCCAAGTCCTCAGCGTCTACGACGAGCTGACGCAGCCGGTGCCGTACAGCTGACGTCGGCGGCGGGTGCCGACCTCACCCGCCTACGTCACGTGCCTGCGCGCCCGCAGCGCCAGGCTCAGTGCGAGAACCGTCTGCGGATCGTCGAGGTCGGTGCCCAGGAGTTCGCTGATCCGGGCCAGGCGGTTGTACAGCGTCTGCCGGTTCAGATGCAGCTCGCGTGCCGTCTCCGCCTTGCGTCCCGCATGCGCCAGATACGTCTGGAGCGTGGGCAGGAGCGGCGGCTTCGAACGCTCGTCATGGGTGCGCAGGGGGCCGATCGCGCGGTCCACGAACGCCGCCAGGACCCCGTCCTCGTCATGGCGGTGCAGCCGCCACAGCAGCAGGTCGATGTCCAGGCGCCGCGCGTCGTACCAGGGGCGGTCGGTCAGGCCCTGCGCGGCCGTCGCCGTCTCCGCCGCGTGCCGCAGTCCCGCCGACGCCGCCGCCCAGCCGCCCGCTACGCCGACCACGACGACGGGCGGCTGGGCCCCCGGCCGCCGCATCCCGGCCCGCTCGACCCCGGCCCGCAGCGCCGCCGCGACCCGGTCGGCCACCGCGGTCCTCTCGGATTCCGACCGCAGGCCGAGGAGCAGGGGCACCCGGCCCTCCACGGGACGTACGCCGAGCAGCACCGGCACGCCCACGGACGCCAGCTCCTCCGCGACCGCCCGCGCGAGCACCGCCCAGCCGCCGCCCGTCGGCAGGCCGTCCGCGAGCCGCATCACCACCGGCAGCAGAGGGCTGTCCGCGGGGACCGGCTTGAAGCCGAGGACGCGGGCCTGCGCCGGGGCGTCGTCGGCCGCGATCCGCCCCTCCGCGAGATCGGTGAGGAAGTCGCCGCGGCCGCGCGCCGCCAGCTCCTCCTCCTGGCGGGCCTGCATCAGCACCACCGCGAGACTGCTCGCCGCCCGCTCCGCGGCGATGCGGTGCACCGGCAGCGGCGCCGCCTCCACGGCCAGCAGTACGAGACGGGCCCGCACCGAGCCCGCGCCGGGCCCACCGCCCGGCACGTCGACGAGGACCGCGCCCGCGGGCGGGCCGCCCCTCTCGATGCTCCGGCCGCGCAGCCCCTCCCACACCTGGAGCGGATCCGCACACTCCGTGCCCGCCCCCGCGGCGTACAGCAGCTGCCCGTCCGCCGTCTCCAGGAACACCGGGTTGCCGCTGAACTCCGCGAGGATGCCGAGGACTTGGGGGATGCCGCCCCCGCCGAGCAGCGCCTCCGTGCACCGCCTGTGCACCTCCTCGGCCTGCTGGAGCAGCGCGTAGTGGCCGTTGACGATCTCGGTGTGCACCTCTTCGGTGACCGTCACGAACGGCACCTCCCGGTGCAGCTGCACCAGTGGCAGCCCTGCGGTCCGCGCCGTCTCCACGATCGCCGCAGGCAGCCGGGCGAAGCGCGGACCCAGCTCGACGACCAGTGCCGCGATGCCCCGCTCCGCGAGCTCGCGCACGAACGCGCGCTGCTCGGCCGGGCGCGACCCGAGCCCGAGCCCGGTGGTGAGCAGCAGTTCGCCGCCCTTGAGCAGCGAGGCGATATTGGGCACCTCGCCCGCGTGCACCCACCGCACCGTCCGCTGGAGCCGGTCCGCGCCCGCGACGACCTCGGGGAGCCCGCCGCGCAGTCCCGGAAGTTCCAGCGCGCGCTGCACGGTGATGCCGCCCCGAGTGCCCTGACTGTCCATGGCGCGGACGCTACCGGGGCGCACCGCACCGGAACATCTCCGACCGGCCACGGCGGCGGCCCCGGGGCTCTCGCGGGGGACAACTCGTCACTTCCGGACGGACATTGCGCGACCCCCTGCCGCGTGTGGCGTACGTCACGTCACGGCAGGGTGCCTCGCCGTCCGAGGCCCCGCGGCCCGCTAGCCCCCGTACGCCCCCGAAGCCGTCAGCCGCAGGGCCGTGTCGATCAACGGCACGTGGCTGAACGCCTGCGGGAAGTTGCCCACCTGGCGCTGGAGCCGCGGGTCCCACTCCTCCGCGAGCAGCCCCAGGTCGTTGCGGAGCGCCAGCAGCTTCTCGAAGAGCTTGCGGGCCTCGTCGACCCGGCCGATCATCGCGAGGTCGTCGGCCATCCAGAACGAGCAGGCGAGGAACGCGCCCTCGTCGCCCTCGAGGCCGTCCACACCCTCGTCGTCGCCGGCCGTGGGGTAGCGCAGGATGAACCCGTCCGACGTCGAGAGCTCCCGCTGGATCGCCTCGATCGTGCCGATGACGCGCTTGTCGTCGGGCGGCAGGAAGCCCATCTGCGGGATCAGCAGCAGCGAGGCGTCCAGTTCCTTGGAGCCGTACGACTGCGTGAAGGTGTTGCGCTCCGGGTCGTAGCCCTTCTCGCACACGTCCCGGTGGATGTCGTCGCGCAGCTCGCGCCACTTCTCCAGCGGGCCGTCGGCCTCACCGGACTCCAGGAGCTTGATGGTGCGGTCCACGGCGACCCAGGCCATCACCTTGGAGTGCACGAAGTGGCGGCGCGGTCCTCGCACCTCCCAGATGCCCTCGTCCGGCTCGTCCCAGTGGTCCTCGAGGTAGCGGATCAGCTTGAGCTGGAGCAGCGAGGCGTAGTCGTTGCGGGCCAGGCCGGTCATGTGCGCCAGGTGCAGCGCCTCGGTGACCTCGCCGTAGACGTCGAGCTGGAGCTGGTGGGCGGCGCCGTTGCCCGCCCGGACCGGCTGGGAGCCCTCGTACCCGGGCAGCCAGTCCAGCTCCGTCTCGCCCAGCTCGCGCTCGCCGGCGATGCCGTACATGATCTGGAGGTTCTCCGGGTCGCCCGCCACCGCGCGCAGCAGCCACTCGCGCCAGGCGCGGGCCTCCTCGCGGTAGCCCGTGCGCAGCAGCGACGACAGGGTGATCGCCGCGTCGCGCAGCCAGGTGAAGCGGTAGTCCCAGTTCCGCGAGCCCCCGATGTCCTCGGGCAGCGAGGTGGTGGGCGCCGCGACGATGCCGCCCGTCGGCGCGTACGTGAGCGCCTTCAGGGTGATCAGCGAGCGGACCACGGCCTCCCGGTAGGGCCCGTGGTACGTGCAGTGGTCGACCCACTCGCGCCAGAAGTCCTCCGTGGCCGCGAGCGCCGTCTCGGGCTCCGGCAGGGCGGGCTGCTGCCTGTGCGAGGGCTGCCACGAGATGGTGAACGCGATCCGCTCGCCTGGCGAGACCGTGAAGTCCGAGTACGTGGTGAGGTCCTTGCCGAAGGTCTCGGCGTCGGAATCGAGCCACACGGAGTCTGGTCCCGCGACGGCCACCGTGCGGCCGTCGACCTTGTGCACCCAGGGCACCACACGCCCGTAGCTGAAACGCATCCGCAGCGCCGAGCGCATCGGCACCCGGCCGGTGACGCCCTCGACGATCCGCACCAGCTGGGGCGCGTCGGTGTCGCGCGGCGGCATGAAATCGATCACGCGGACAGTGCCGCGCGGGGTGTCCCACTCCGATTCGAGCACCAGGGAGTCGCCGCGATAGGTGCGGCGGGCAGCCGTGGGTGGCTGCGCCTCCGGCGCGTACGCGGGCCCGAGGCGCCAGAAGCCGTGCTCCTCGGTGCCCAACAGGCCGGCGAAAACGGCGTGGGAGTCGAAGCGGGGAAGGCACAGCCAGTCGACTGTGCCGTCCCGGCAGACCAGGGCTGCGGTCTGCATGTCTCCGATGAGTGCGTAGTCCTCGATGCGCCCGGCCACGTGCATCTCCAGTCGAACGGCCACGTTCGCCCCGCGGGGCGCTTACTTACTGGTCTGCGGTCAAGTGATCGTTGCCGAGCGCTTGTTCCGGGTGCAAGGCGGGGTGGTGCCGTGTGCCGGAGGGGGCTCGGCAGCGAGTGTCCGAGCAGGATACGACGCACGTTGGTGATCCGCGCGCCCCTCCCGGCAACGAGGCGCGGCCGAACGGGTGAGCGGCAGGTGAGAGGTGGTGTCTCCGGTAATTGTGCAGGTGCGGGTCCTGTGACGCCACTGTGTGCGCCTGATGGCGGAGCGTGGCCGGAAGCATGCTCCTTCCGTCGCTGATACCCTGGTAGCCCGTGAGCCGGTGGTCATAGAACCCCCGAACCGCAGCGACGGCGCCTCCCCCGAATCCCTGGTGAGGCCGCCGGTACGCCCCCTTCAGACCGCGACACGGGAGCCCCCCTTGGCCATGCAGCCCAAATCCACGACGACCAAGCACATCTTCGTCACCGGGGGTGTCGCCTCCTCCCTCGGCAAGGGTCTGACTGCCTCCAGCCTGGGTGCGCTCCTCAAGGCGCGTGGCCTGCGTGTCACGATGCAGAAGCTCGACCCGTACCTGAACGTCGACCCGGGCACGATGAACCCCTTCCAGCACGGTGAGGTGTTCGTCACCAACGACGGCGCCGAGACCGACCTGGACATCGGCCACTACGAGCGTTTCCTCGACGTCGACCTCGACGGCTCGGCGAACGTGACGACCGGCCAGGTCTACTCCCAGGTGATCGCCAAGGAGCGGCGCGGCGAGTACCTCGGCGACACCGTCCAGGTCATCCCGCACATCACCAACGAGATCAAGCACCGCATCCGCCGCATGGCCACCGACGACGTCGACGTCGTGATCACGGAGGTCGGCGGCACGGTCGGCGACATCGAGTCGCTGCCGTTCCTGGAGACCGTCCGCCAGGTCCGCCACGAGGTCGGCCGGGACAACGTCTTCGTCGTGCACATCTCGCTGCTGCCCTACATCGGCCCCTCCGGCGAGCTGAAGACCAAGCCGACCCAGCACTCGGTCGCCGCCCTGCGCAACATCGGCATCCAGCCGGACGCCATCGTGCTGCGCGCCGACCGCGAGGTCCCGACCGCCATCAAGCGCAAGATCTCGCTGATGTGCGACGTCGACGAGGCCGCCGTGGTCGCCGCCATCGACGCCAAGTCGATCTACGACATCCCGAAGGTGCTGCACACCGAGGGCCTCGACGCCTACGTCGTGCGCAAGCTCGACCTGCCGTTCCGCGACGTCGACTGGACGCAGTGGGACGACCTGCTCGACCGCGTGCACAACCCGAAGCACGAGGTCACCGTCGCGCTCGTGGGCAAGTACATCGACCTGCCCGACGCGTACCTCTCGATCACCGAGGCGATGCGCGCCGGCGGCTTCGCGAACAAGGCCCGCGTCAAGGTCAAGTGGGTCACCTCCGACGACTGCAAGACCCCGGCGGGCGCCAAGAAGCAGCTCGGCGACGTCGACGCGATCCTGATCCCCGGCGGCTTCGGCGAGCGCGGCGTCGACGGCAAGGTCAGCGCCATCCGGTACGCCCGCGAGAACAAGGTGCCGCTGCTCGGCATCTGCCTCGGCCTCCAGTGCATCGTCATCGAGGCCGCCCGCAACCTCGCGGACATCCCCGACGCGAACTCGACGGAGTTCGACGCCGCCACGGCCCACCCGGTGATCTCCACCATGGCCGAGCAGCTCGACATCGTCGCGGGCGAGGGCGACATGGGCGGCACGATGCGCCTTGGCATGTACCCGGCCAAGCTGGCCGAGGGCTCCATCGCGCGCGAGGTGTACGACGGCAAGGAGTACGTCGAGGAGCGCCACCGCCACCGCTACGAGGTGAACAACTCCTACCGCGCCGACCTGGAGAAGAAGGCCGGGATCCTGTTCTCCGGCACCTCCCCGGACGGCAAGCTCGTCGAGTACGTCGAGTACCCCCGCGAGGTGCACCCCTACCTGGTCGCCACTCAGGCGCACCCGGAGCTGCGCTCCCGCCCGACGCGTCCGCACCCGCTCTTCGCGGGCCTGGTCAAGGCCGCCGTCGAGCGGCAGCAGGGCGAGCGCAAGGCGGGCGTGAAGTCCGGTAAGTGACATCGGGGCGTTACGGTTGCCGGGGTGCGTGCCTTTCGAGGCGCGTGCCCCGGTTTCGTTTGCACGTGTGGGAGGACAGGGCGACATGACGATCAAGGACACCGCCGAGGAGTGGCAGGTCACGGCCACGCAGACGCCCTTCGTGGGCAACAAGACCTCGGTGCGCACCGACGACGTGGTGATGCCCGACGGATCCGTGGTCCGCCGTGACTACCAGGCCCACCCCGGCTCGGTGGCCGTCCTCGCGCTCGACGGCGAGGGCAACGTCCTGGTCATCCGCCAGTACCGCCACCCGGTCCGCCACAAGCTCTGGGAGATCCCCGCCGGACTGCTCGACGTCCCCGGTGAGAACCCCCTGCACGCCGCGCAGCGCGAGCTGTACGAAGAGGCGCACGTCAAGGCGGGCGACTGGCGGGTCCTCACCGACGTCTACACCAGCCCCGGCGGCTGCGACGAGGCCGTGCGCGTCTTCCTCGCCCGCGATCTCGCCGAGGCCGAGGGGGAGCGCTTCGAGGTCTTCGAGGAGGAGGCCGACATGGAGCTGACCCGTGTCCCGCTCGACGAACTCGTCCGCGGGGTGCTCGCCGGCGAGCTGCACAACAACTGCCTCGTCGTGGGCGTCCTTTCGCTGTACGCGGCCCTGAACGGCGACGGCGTCGACGCGCTGCGCCCGGCCGAGGCCCCCTGGCCCGCGCGCCCCTTCGAGGCGTAGGCGGCGAGGGGCGCTCCCCGGACAGCCCTACCGGTATGACGATCTGCTGATCCGATCGGGGGACTTGTGCGCGCCGCGTGTCCCGAAGCCCCGCGGGGCCTGAACTAGGCTCTGAAAGCGTCCCGCCAGAAGTCCCGGCGGGTTCGTGCGCAGGCGGACGGGAGCGTGGCCCGTGACGGATCAGGCGGTCGACACGGACGGTACGGCGGCGGGCGGCGCGGTGCCGTCCCCGGCCGGTACCGCTGGGGAGCCGGCAAACGATCAGTTCGTCGGCCGGCTCCGGGAGTTGAAGGAGCTGCGGGCGGACGTCGACCGGGCGGGACTCGACACCCTGTCCGGCCGCAAAGCGCCCCGCGCCCGCGTCCTGCTCGTCGCGGGCCGCCCCGGCTCGGGCCGCACCGCGCTCGCCGAGGAACTCGTACGGCGGCTCGCGGGCGACTACCCCGACGGAGTGCTGCGGGCCCGCCTCTCGGAGCCCGACGGCGAGCGGGTGCCGACCGAGCGCACCGCCCGCGAACTCCTCGACGCCCTGGCCGTGCCCGCGCCGCCCGGCGCCTGCGCGGACGACCTCTGCGCACTGCTCAGGGGCGCCCTGAAGGAGCGCAGGGCCCTGCTGCTCCTCGACGACGCGGCGGACGCCGAACAGGTCGACGCGCTGCTCCCCGACACCCCCGGCTGCCTGGTCGTCGCCGTCTCCCAGGGCCCGCTCACCGGCATCCCCGACGTGCGGCCGTGCACGCTCGGCGGTCTCGACAAGGCGGCCGCGGTGGAACTGCTCTCCCGCGCCGCGGGACCCGTGCGCATCACGGTGGACCCGCGCTCCGCGGAGTCCCTGGTCGAGGCGTGCGCCGCCCATCCGGCGGCCCTGGTGCTCGCCGGGGGCTGGCTCTCCGTACGCCCCAAGGCGGCCGTCGCCGACCTGGCCAAGCGGGTGCACGACCTGCCCGCGGAGGGCTCGCCCCTCGCACGGGTCTTCCGGCACACCTACGCCTCGCTGTCCGGGCCCTCCGCGCGGGTCCTGCGCCTGCTCTCCCTCGCCCCGGCCGGCCACGTCGACCCGCACACCGCCTCCGCGCTCGCGGGCTGCTCGGTCTCCGGGGCCAAGGCCGCCCTCGACGACTTCGCCGCCCTCGGACTCGTCCGGCGCGTGGAGTCCTCGCTGCCGCAGTACGAGGTGCCCGGCTGCCTCGTGCCGCTCCTGCGGTCCCTCACCGAGAGCCAGGACCGCCCGGCCGAGCTCCAGCTGGCCCGCGCCCGGATGCTGGAGCGGACCGTACGGCTGCTCCAGTCCTGCCGGGCGGTCACCGAGCCGGATGCCTCCGCGGCCCGCAAGAAGATCGCGGGACTGCCGCGCGCCCTGCGCTTCGACGGCCCCGGCGCCGCCGCAGAGTGGCTCTCGACCCGGCGGCCCGCCCTGCTCGCCGCGGCCCGCCTCGCCGTGGCCGACGGCGAGCTGGACACCCTCGCCCGGCGCCTGATGGCGGCCCTGACCCGGGCCCTGGTCGCGCACCGCGGCACCCAGGCGGCCGCCCCTGACCTCTACGGCATCCACCGGCTGGTCCTGGACGTGGCCGAGCGGCGGGACCTGCCGCGTGAGAAGGCCGCCGCGCTCCTGAACCTCGCGGACCTCGACGCGCAGACGGGCCGTACGCACGACGCGCTCGCCCGCTACCGGGCGGCGCTGGACGCGGGCCGCGCGGCGGGCGATCCGTACGCCACCGGACGCGCGATGGAATCCGTAGGCGGCGCCTACCAGGAGCTGGGGGACTGGTCCCGGGCCTCCGACTGGTTCGGCAGGGCGCTGGCCCAGCGCCTGGCCCGCGGCGAGCGCGCCGACGCCGCCCGCCTCTACGGCCGTATCGCGGCCGTGCACACCTACGCGGGACGCTACGGCGAGGCGCTGCGCAACTGGAGTTCGGCCCTCACCGGACACCGCAAGAACGGCGATGTGGCCGCCCAGGCACGGGCGTTGAGCGAGATGGCCCGTGTGCAGGAGTACGCGGGCCGGCCCGAGGAATCGCTGCGTACCTGTCAGGAAGCCGTCGAGTGGGCGCGACACGCCAACGACGTACGTCTGCAAGCGGCGTTGCAGCTGCGCCTCGCGGACACCCTGGAGCGGCTCGGTGACCCGGCGGCCGCCCGGCTGCACAGGAGCGCGGCCGAGCGCATGCTGGGAGGGGAGTACCCGGAAGCCGCCAGGCTTGAAACAAACGGTGGAGCAGCACCTTCCGCCTGCGAAATCCGTAGTGCATCCGCAGAGGATTGAAGTATTGAAAGGCTAGACAGCAGGAAATCCTTCATTAGACTGGCTCCGCCGCGTACATTCGTGGTGTCCTCCGTTGCGCCCTCGTGTGCACCGGTCTGTGTCGCATTGCCCGAGATATCCCCTGAGCCAAGGACCGTGATCGACGATGAAGGTCGGCATCCCCCGCGAGGTCAAGAACAACGAGTTCCGGGTGGCCATCACCCCCGCCGGTGTGCACGAGCTGGTGCGCCACGGCCACCAGGTCGTCATCGAGCGGAACGCCGGCGTCGGCTCCTCGATCACGGACGCCGAGTACGTCTCGGCCGGTGCCCGGATCCTGGACACCGCCGACGAGGTCTGGGCCGCCGCTGACCTGCTCCTGAAGGTCAAGGAGCCCATCGCGGAGGAGTACCACCGCCTCCGCAAGGACCAGACGCTCTTCACCTACCTGCACCTGGCCGCGTCCAAGGAGTGCACGGACGCGCTCCTGGAGTCGGGCACGACCGCCATCGCGTACGAGACCGTCGAGACCGCGAACCGCGCGCTGCCGCTGCTCGCCCCGATGTCCGAGGTCGCGGGCCGCCTCGCCCCGCAGGTCGGCGCCTACCACCTGATGGCCGCCAACGGCGGCCGCGGCGTCCTGCCGGGCGGCGTCCCGGGCGTGGCCGCGGGCAAGGCCGTCGTCATCGGCGGCGGTGTCTCCGGCTGGAACGCGGCGCAGATCGCCATCGGCATGGGCTTCCACGTGACCCTGCTCGACAAGGACATCAACAAGCTCAAGGAAGCCGACAAGATCTTCGGCACGAAGATCCAGACCGTCGTCTCCAACGCCTTCGAGCTGGAGAAGGCCTGCCTGGAGGCCGACCTCGTCATCGGCGCCGTCCTCATCCCGGGCGCCAAGGCCCCGAAGCTGGTCACCAACGAGCTGGTCTCCCGCATGAAGCCGGGAAGTGTCCTTGTCGACATCGCGATCGACCAGGGCGGCTGCTTCGAGGACTCGCGGCCGACCACGCACGCCGAGCCGACCTTCCCGGTCCACAACTCGGTCTTCTACTGCGTCGCCAACATGCCCGGCGCGGTGCCCAACACCTCCACCTACGCGCTCACCAACGCGACGATGCCCTACATCGTGTCGCTCGCGAACAACGGCTGGGTCGAGGCGCTGCGCCGCGACCCCGCGCTGGCCCTGGGTCTCAACACCCATGACGGCAAGGTCGTTTACCGGCAGGTCGCCGAGGCCCACGGTCTCGAACACCTTGAGCTGGAGTCGCTCCTCGGCTGACCCAGGTGACCGACTCCGGTCGGTCTCGGACACTTTCGTCAACGAAAGTCGTCAATCTCACGCCCGCGGCCGGACCTTGAGAGGGGTCCGGCCGTATGCGTATCCGTGTGGACACGCTCAACTCGCCTTGAACGTAACCCTTTAGCCGTTTCGCCCACCCCGGAAACGTGCCGTTGGCAAGCCGTATGCCCTTGACATCGAGGTGTTCCTTTGCCGACACATCGGGTCCGGTCCGGCGGATTGTGTTGCTGCGGAGCGGTGACACGCCATAGAGTCGCCAACCGTCGGCATGGTGCCACGCTGACCTATCGAGAAATTTCCTGGTCACCAAGGAGGTAAGACGACTTGTGAATGAGTCGACATTTGCTCCCGGGGGTGGTCAACCAGGAATGTCTGTGCGGGACCAAGGACCCGTCGGGCTCGAGGCTGTCGGCTCCGTCGCTGTCCGCACCTTCGAAGCCCGGCAGAGCCCCCAGCCGACACAGTCAGCACCCCAGAGCATGGATGGCCATCACGTGAACGCCATGGCCGGCGACCGGAGTGGCGATAACACCCACACCCCCCTCGCCGACTACGAGGAACTGCCCCAAGGGCACTTCTACGACCCAGACGCCGAGTACGAACCCGATCCGGAGTACGCGGCCACGCTCGCCCCGGACGCCGCCCGTCAGCGCCGCGAGCGCATCGGCCCCACCGGCCGCCCGCTGCCGTACTTCCCGATCCCGGGTCCGCTGACCGACCACGGTCCGGCCAAGATCATCGCGATGTGCAACCAGAAGGGCGGCGTCGGCAAGACGACGTCGACCATCAACCTGGGCGCCGCCCTCGCGGAGTACGGGCGACGGGTCCTGCTCGTCGACTTCGACCCGCAGGGCGCCCTCTCGGTGGGCCTCGGGGTGAACCCGATGGAGCTGGACCTGACGGTCTACAACCTCCTCATGGAGCGCGGCATGTCCGCGGACGAGGTGCTCCTGAAGACGGCGGTCCCGAACATGGACCTGCTGCCCAGCAACATCGACTTGTCGGCCGCCGAGGTGCAGCTGGTGAGCGAGGTCGCGCGCGAGTCCACGCTCCAGCGGGCGCTCAAGCCGCTGATGCAGGACTACGACTACATCGTGATCGACTGTCAGCCCTCGCTCGGCCTGCTCACCGTGAACGCCCTGACGGCGGCTCACAAGGTGATCGTGCCGCTGGAGTGCGAGTTCTTCGCGCTGCGCGGTGTGGCCCTGCTGACGGAGACCATCGAGAAGGTCCAGGAGCGGCTCAACCCCGAGCTGGAGCTGGACGGCATCCTCGCGACCATGTACGACTCCCGCACGGTCCACAGCCGGGAGGTGCTCGCGCGCGTGGTCGAGGCCTTCGACGACCACGTGTACCACACGGTCATCGGGCGCACGGTCCGCTTCCCGGAGACCACGGTCGCCGGTGAGCCGATCACCACGTACGCCTCCAACTCGGTCGGCGCGGCCGCCTATCGTCAGCTCGCCAGGGAGGTGCTCGCCCGGTGTCACGCCGAGTGAGTCTGCCCGGGGCCGACGAACTGTTCCGTACGACCGGGGGGATGGCCCTCCAGTCGTCCTCCCCGCGGCGCCCGGCCAACGGCGAGGCGAGGGTGCCCGCCCCGGCGGGCGAGAGCGACGAGGCGGCGGCATCGGCCGAGAACGCGGCGCACGGCGAGGGCGGTGAGCCCGCCGAACACGCAGCCACGGACGCGGAGTCGGGCGCCGAGTCCCGCAGCAGGGCCGCCGCCTCGGAGGGCGCGGCAGGCCGTGCGGCCCCGGCGCAGGAAGGTTCTGCCGGTTCCGCCGCGCAGGGCGGCGGCAAGTCCGGCTCCTCCACCGCGCAGGCGCGGCGGCGGGCGCGGGCGGCCAACCGGCGGCCCAGCGGACGCGAGCGGCACGACGAGAAGATCACCGTGTACGTCTCCGCCGAGGAGCTGATGGACCTCGAACACGCGCGGCTCGTGCTGCGCGGTGAGCACGGGCTCGCGGTCGACCGCGGACGGATCGTGCGGGAGGCGGTCGCCGTCGTCCTCGCCGATCTGGAGTCGCGCGGGGACGCGAGCATTCTCGTACGACGGTTGCGCGGGCGCTAAGGGGTAGCCTTCCCGCCTGATGGCCACGAACGACGACCCCGCACCGCCCGCCCGCAGGCGCGCCCTTGGGCGAGGGCCTGGTGAGTCCCCCGGCGGGACGCCTGCCCACAGCTCCGACGGCGATGCGGGGGAACAGTCGGCCGAGCCCGACGACGGGCGGTTCAAGGTTCGGCTCGCGAACTTCGAAGGGCCCTTCGATCTGCTGCTCCAGCTGATCGCCAGGCACAAGCTGGACGTCACCGAGGTCGCGCTGTCACAGGTGACCGACGAGTTCATGGCGCACATCCGGGCCATGGGGGCCGACTGGGACCTCGACCAGACGACCGAGTTCCTGGTGGTCGCCGCCACGCTGCTCGACCTGAAGGCGGCGCGGCTGCTGCCCGCCGCCGAGGTCGAGGACGAGGCGGACCTGGCGCTGCTCGAAGCGCGGGACCTGCTGTTCGCGCGGCTGCTCCAGTACCGCGCGTACAAGCAGATCGCGGACATCTTCAGCGGGCGGCTCGACGAGGAGGCGCGGCGCTATCCGCGGACCGTGGGCCTGGAGCCGCACCACGCCGAGCTGCTGCCGGAAGTGGTCATCAGCATCGGCGCCGAGGGGTTCGCCAAGCTCGCCGTGAAGGCGATGCGGCCGCGCGCGAAGCCGCAGGTGTACGTCGATCACATCCACGCCCCGCTGGTGTCCGTGCGGGAGCAGGCCGGTCTTGTCGTCGCCCGGCTGCGGGAGCGGGGGGAGGCCAGCTTCCAGGTGCTGGTGGAGGACGCGGGGGACACCCTGACCGTGGTCGCGCGCTTCCTCGCCCTGCTGGAGCTGTACCGCGAGAAGGCCGTAGCCCTGGACCAGGAGGACCCCCTGGGGGAGCTGATGGTGCGGTGGACCGGCGGGGACGGCGTCGGGGAGCCGACCGTGACCGACGAGTTCGACCGGGCCCCCGAGCCGATGGAGGAGATGGCGTGAGCGAGCACCCCGCGGGAGCCCTGGCCGGAGCCGGCGCCCTGGCCGGAGCCGTCGCGGACCTGGAGCTGCGGCCCGCGCTCGAGGCCGTCCTGATGGTCGTCGACGAGCCGGCCACCGAGGAACACCTGGCGAAGATCCTCCAGCGGCCCAGGCGCGAGGTCGCCGACGCGCTGCGCGCGCTCGCCGACGAGTACACCGTCCAGCGGCGGGGCTTCGAGCTGCGGCTCGTCGCGGGCGGCTGGCGGTTCTACACGCGCCCCGAGTACGCCGCCGCCGTGGAGGGCTTCGTGCTCGACGGGCAGCAGGCGCGGCTCACCCAGGCGGCTCTGGAGACCCTCGCGGTCGTCGCGTACCGCCAGCCGGTCAGTCGTTCGAGGGTCTCCGCGGTGCGCGGGGTGAACTGCGACGGCGTGATGCGCACCCTCCTCCAGAGGGGTCTGGTGGAGGAGGCGGGCGCGGAACCCGAAACAGGTGCGATCCTGTACAGGACGACGAACTATTTTCTGGAGCGGATGGGCCTGCGTGGCCTGGACGAGCTACCGGAGCTCGCGCCCTTCCTCCCCGAGGCGGATGCGATCGAGGCCGAGAGCCAGGAGGGCGTTCCGTCGTTCGACCCGGACGCACCCGATGCGCCGGGGTACGAATACACCCAGGACACAGCCGACTAAACGGAACTTTGATGCGAAGCAGCAACGGCAAGAACAGCAGCGGAAACAACGGCGGGAGCCGTGGTGGCAACAGCGGCGGCCGTGGCAGCAGCGGTGGCCGCGGCAACTACCGGGGTGCCGGTAACGGCCGCGACGACCGGCAGGGCGGTAAGCCGGGCGACCGGCAGGGCGGCGGCAGGCCGGGCGACAGGCGAGACGACAGGCGCGACGACAAGCCCAGCAGGCCGAGCAAGCCGCGCCCCGAGGAGCGTCGCTATGACGTGGGCGGCTCCGACGCGGTCTTCGGGTCCGCGGCGAGGAAGGGCCGCGGCGCGGCCGCGCGTGGCGGCGCCAAGGGCGGTCCCCGGACCTCCCAGGGCGCAGGCGCCCGCGGCAGCCGTCGCCCCGCCCCCGCGACCTCCCGCGAGTTCGACACCCGCCAGGAGGAGCGCAACCGCGAGCGGTACGCGGGCAAGCCCAAGGTGAACCTCCCCAAGACCTTCCCGGGCGCCGAGCAGGAGGGCGAGCGGCTCCAGAAGGTGCTGGCCCGCGCGGGCTACGGCTCGCGCCGTGCCTGCGAGGAGCTGGTCGACGAGGCCCGCGTCGAGGTCAACGGCGAGATCGTCGTCGAGCAGGGGATGCGCGTCGACCCCGAGAAGGACGAGATCAAGGTCGACGGCCTGACGGTGGCCACGCAGTCGTACCAGTTCTTCGCGCTCAACAAGCCCGCCGGTGTCGTCTCCACCATGGAGGACACCGAGGGCCGCCAGTGCCTCGGCGACTACGTGACCAACCGCGAGACGCGGCTCTTCCACGTGGGGCGGCTCGACACCGAGACCGAGGGCGTCATCCTGCTCACCAACCACGGCGAGCTGGCGCACCGCCTGACCCACCCCAAGTACGGCGTGAAGAAGGTCTACCTCGCGCACATCGTGGGCCCGATCCCGCGTGACCTGGGCAAGCAGCTCAAGGACGGCATCCAGCTGGAGGACGGGTACGCCCGCGCGGACCACTTCCGTGTCGTCGAGCAGACCGGCAAGAACTACCTCGTCGAGGTCACCCTCCACGAGGGCCGCAAGCACATCGTGCGGCGCATGCTCGCCGAGGCCGGCTTCCCCGTCGACAAGCTGGTGCGGGTGGCCTTCGGGCCGATCACCCTGGGCGACCAGAAGTCCGGGTGGCTGCGGCGCCTCTCGAACACGGAGGTCGGCATGCTCATGAAGGAAGTCGAGCTCTAGACACCCCTGGGGAATCGCTTGGCAGGGCCACCCCCCTCTCTTTATAGTCAATGAGACTCTAAAGAGAGGGGGGTGGTCGTGCATGCGGGGCTACGACAAGTACGCCTTCGAGCCGTTCGCCGTCACCGTCGATCTGGCGGTGTTCACCATCCGCGAGGGCGCGCTGCACGTGCTGCTCGTCGAGCGCGGCCAGGAGCCGTACGAGGGGTGCTGGGCGCTGCCCGGCGGATTCGTGCTGCCCGACGAGTCCGCCGAGAGCGCGGCGCAGCGCGAGCTGGCCGAGGAGACCGGGCTCGCCGACGTCAGCGGGCTCCACCTGGAGCAGGTGCGCACCTACAGCGAACCGGACCGTGATCCGCGCATGCGGGTCGTCTCCGTCGCGTTCGCGGCACTCGTCGCCGACCCGCCGAAAGCGCGCGGGGGAGGCGACGCGGCCCGCGCGGCCTGGCTGCCCTACAGCCCCGCGACCTACCGGCCGCTCGCCTTCGACCACGACCGGATCCTCGCCGACGCCCACGAACGGATCGGCGCCAAGCTGGAGTACACCGGGCTCGCCACCGCCTTCTGCGCGCCCGAGTTCACGCTCGGCGAGCTGCGACAGGTCTACGAGGCGGTGTGGGGCGCCGAGCTGGACCCCGCGAACTTCCGGCGCAAGGTCGTCGGCACCGCGGGACTCGTCGAGGCGATCCCCGGCGCCGCGCGGCTGACCGGCGGGCGCGGCAAACCCGCGGCGCTCTTCCGGGCCGGCACCGCCGGCGCCCTGCACCCGCCCCTGCTGCGCCCCACCTCGGAAGGACCGTCCTCATGAAGCGCGCCGCCTCCGGATCCCTGATCGGGCTCGCCCTCGGCGACGCGCTCGGCTTCCCGACCGAGTTCGACGACGTGCCGTCGATCCTCACGAAGTCCGGCCCCTGGCGGGGCATGGGGCTGCCGGACCCCGCCCTCATCACGGACGACACGCAGAAGACCCTCGCGCTCAGCCGCGCCCTCAAGGCCGCCGCCGCGCGCGGCCTGTGCGGTCCGGAGCGCTTCGCGCTGCTCGCCCGCCGCGAGTTCGTCGCCTGGAACGTGTCGCCGGACAACAACCGCGCCCCGGGCAACACCTGCATCCAGGCCTGCGAACTGCTCGCCGACGAGGAACGCGACTGGCGGGACGCCAGCCGGCTGCACTCCAAGGGGTGCGGGGCCAATATGAGGGTCGCGCCGCTCGGGCTCGTGCCCGGCATCGACGACGAGGTGCGGGCGGGCGCCGCCCAGATGCAGTCCGCGCTCACCCACGGCCACCCCACCGCGCTCGCCGCGAGCGACCTCACGGCACACGCGGTGCGGTTGCTGGCCCGGGGCGCGGAACCGATGGGCCTGGTGGGTCTCCTGCGCTCGTACGCGCTGGAGAACCGCACCCACTACCGGGAGGCGTGGCTCGGCGACCTGTGGTCCCGCTCCCGGGCCTCGGCACCGGAGCGGTTCATCTCCCACGGCTGGGACGAGTGCCTGGCCGTCCTGGAGCGCCTGGAAGCCGAGCTGAGGAACGCCAACCCGGAGACCGACCCCTGCCTGGCCACGGGCGCGGGCTGGATCGCCGAGGAGGCCCTCGCCACCGGCCTCCTCTGCTTCCTGATGTTCGTCGACGAGCCCGTCACCGCGCTGCGCCGGGCCGCCTGCACCTCGGGCGACTCGGACTCGATCGCCTGCCTGGCGGGCGCCTTCGCGGGCGCGCACCTCGGCGCCGACGCATGGCCGGCCGACTGGGTCGAGCGGATCGAGCACCGGGACGAGCTGCTGGGGTTCGGGGCACTCTGGGACGCCTGAACGGCCGGTGACGGGCTCAGGCGGCCAGGGCCGACGCCCGCCGCACACGGAACAGGAAGTCCGTGATCCTGTCCCCGTCCGGCTCGTCGGGGAGGGGGCTTTGCCGAACCGCCTGCTCCGCCTCGGCCGCGAGCCGGTTCATCCACGACTCGACCTCCGGCCAGGGCACCTCGCCGCGCTTGACCGCGAGGAGCGGCTCCCGCAGGTCGCCGACGTCGATCGTCAGTTCGCCGGTGCGCAGCAGGTCGCGCCCGGACATGAGCAGCCGCAGCAGGTGCATGGCGTGCTTCCAGCGAGGGGCGCCGTGGAGGCGGATGTCCGCCTCCAGCTTCTTGCGCTGGCTCGCGGCATAACCGGTGAACGTGCCGTGGACCCGACGGGAGAGAAACGCCCCGCGCAGCGCGAGCAGCTCGCGGCCGGTGTCCGTGACGTGCTCGACGTGCGGGGAGTGCAGGCACTCCAGGATGTTCGGGTTGGCGCGCAGCGCGAGTTCGCAGAAGCGCTCCAGTTCCCAGGAGAACTGTTCATCGGCCGGCCCGTCCACGTGCGTCGGCGGCTTCTCGAAGCGCCAGAACAGTGGGGTGGGGGCCACGAAGACGCCCCTGCGGTCGGTGTCGCTGCCCTCCGTGGCCAGACCGAAGGCGCGCGAGCCCATCACGCAGGCGTAGATCGTGTGGTCGCGTACCAGGTCCTGAGCGGGCATGCGGGGAGCGTACGGGGCCCGACCGGCCCCGCGCGCCCCCGGGTGCGGCGCTGGATAGGCTTGAGGCCCACCCGATGAACGTACGACGTACGCGATACGAGGAGCTGTGACGTGGCGGTACGAGCGGTCCGGGGCGCCGTCCAGCTGGAGAGGGACGACGCCGCGCACATGGGCGAGCAGGTCAGCGCGCTGCTCACCGCCGTCCTTGAGCGGAACGGACTGACCGGCGAGGACCTGATCAGCATCTGGTTCACGGCCACCCCCGACCTGCACTCCGACTTCCCCGCGGCCGCCGCGCGCGGGCTCGGCATCGGCCTCGCCGACGTACCGCTGCTCTGCGCGCAGGAACTGGACATCGAGGGCGCCCTGCCCCGTGTCGTCCGCGTCCTCGCGCACATCGAGACCGACCGCCCCCGCTCCGAGATCGCGCACGTCTACCTCGGTGCCGCCGCCGCACTCCGCAAGGACATCGCCCAGTGAGAACCGCCCTCGTCATCGGCACCGGCCTGATCGGCACCTCCGCCGCCCTGGCCCTCGCCTCCCGCGGCGTGACCGTCCACCTCGCCGACCACGACCCGGCGCAGGCCCGCACCGCCGCCGCGCTCGGCGCCGGTACCGACGAATCCCCTGAGGGACTTGTCGACCTGTGCGTCGTCGCCGTACCGCCCGCGCACGTCGCCGCCACGCTGGCCGACGCCATGCGGCGCGGCACCGCCCGCGCCTACCTCGACGTGGCGAGCGTCAAGGGCGGCCCGCGCCGCGAGCTTGAGGCGCTGGGCCTCGACCTCACCCCGTACATCGGCACGCACCCCATGTCCGGACGCGAGCGCAGCGGTCCGCTCGCCGCCACCGCCGACCTCTTCGAGGGGCGGCCCTGGGTGCTCACCCCGACCCGCGACACCGACACCGAGGTGCTCAACCTCGCCCTGGAGCTGGTCGCGCTCTGCCGCGCCGTTCCCGTGGTCATGGACGCCGACGCCCACGACCGCGCGGTCGCCCTCGTCTCCCACATGCCGCACCTGGTCTCCAGCATGGTCGCGGCCCGCCTGGAGAACGCCGAGGAGACCGCGGTACGCCTGTGCGGCCAGGGCATCCGCGATGTCACGCGGATCGCCGCGTCCGACCCCCGGATGTGGATCGACATCCTCTCCGCCAACCCCGGCCCGGTCGCCGATCTGCTGGCCCAGGTCGCCGGGGACCTCGACGAGACCGTGACGGCGCTGCGGGCCCTCCAGTCCGCCGACGAGCAGAAGCGGGCCGAAGGCGCGGCGGGCGTCGAGAGCATGCTGCGGCGCGGGAACGCCGGCCAGACCCGGGTGCCCGGCAAGCACGGCACGGCGCCGGCCGCGTACGAGATCGTCGCGGTCCTCATCGACGACCAGCCGGGCCAGCTGGCCCGCATCTTCGCCGACGCGGACCGCGCGGGCGTCAACGTCGAGGACGTGCGCATCGAGCACGCGACCGGCCAGCAGGCGGGTCTGGTGCAGCTCATGGTCGAGCCGAGGGCCGCGTCCGCGCTGAGCGCGGCGCTGCGGGAGCGGGGCTGGTCGATCCGGCAGTAGTCGAACCGGCTGTAGTCGAACGGGCAGTAGGGGACCGGGAGGCCCGCGGCGGGGGGCCGCCGAAGGGGCTGTCGGGGCAGCGTGCGCGAGCCAGTAACCTTGTGCGGGGCGTGTTCGCGCCCCGCCTCCCCGCCCCGCGTACCGCGAAAGGTGCCCGCCCCCCGTGGAAACCGCAGCAACCGCCGCCCCGGCAGCAGTGATCGTCGCCATCGACGGGCCCTCCGGCACGGGCAAGTCGAGCACCTCCAAGGCCGTCGCCGCCCAGCTCGGCCTCAGCTACCTGGACACCGGCGCCCAGTACCGGGCGATCACCTGGTGGATGGTGCACAACGGCATCGACCTCACCGACCCGAGCGCGATCGCCGCCGTCGCGGGCAAGCCCGAGATCGTCTCCGGCACCGACCCGGCCGCCCCGACCATCACGGTCGACGGCACGGACGTCGCGGGCCCGATCCGCACCACCGACGTCACCTCCAAGGTCAGCGCGGTCAGCGCAGTCCCCGAGGTGCGCACCCGCATCACCGAGCTCCAGCGCGCCATCGCCCGGTCGGCCGAGAAGGGCATCGTCGTCGAGGGCCGTGACATCGGCACGACCGTGCTGCCCGACGCCGACCTGAAGATCTTCCTCACCGCCTCTCCCGAGGCGCGCGCCGCCCGCCGCTCGGGCGAGCTGAAGGGCGCCGACGTCAAGGCGACCCAGGAAGCCCTGATCAAGCGGGACGCGGCCGACTCGAGCCGCAAGACGTCCCCGCTGGCCAAGGCCGACGACGCCGTCGAGGTCGACACCACCGAGCTCACGCTCCAGCAGGTCATCGAGTGCGTCGTCACCCTCGTCGGGGAGAAGCGGGCCGCCAAGTGACCGAAGGTGCTTCCGAGCGCGGTGCCGAGGTGGGCCGGCGCATCGGCGTCGGCCTCATGTACGGCCTGTGGAAGCCGCGGGTCCTCGGCTCATGGCGGGTGCCCGCGAGCGGCCCCGCCATCCTGGCCGTCAACCACTCGCACAACGTGGACGGCCCCATGGTCATGGGCGTCGCGCCCCGGCCGACGCACTTCCTGATCAAGAAGGAAGCGTTCATCGGCCCGCTCGGCCCTTTCCTGAGCGCCATCGGCCAGGTCAAGGTGGACCGCTCGGTCGCCGACCGGACGGCCATCACCCGGGCCCTCGGCGTCCTGGACCAGGGCGGCGTCCTCGGGATCTTCCCTGAGGGCACCCGGGGCGAGGGCGACTTCGCGTCGCTGCGCGCCGGGCTCGCGTACTTCGCGGTGCGCTCGGGCGCCCCGATCGTCCCGGTCGCGGTGCTGGGAAGCACCGAGGAGCGCGGACGGTTGATAAAGCAGCTGCCCCCGCTGCGCAGCCGGGTCGACGTCGTCTTCGGAGACCCGTTCGAAGCGGGCGACGGCACCGGCCGGCGTACGCGCAAGGCGCTCGACGAGGCGACCGTGCGCATCCAGGGGCGGCTCGCCGCCCACCTGGAAAACGCCAGGCGCCTGACCGGGCGCTGAGCGAGACTTATCAAGTAGTGCCCCGGCCGTCGAAAGGCCGGCGCACCGATCACCACGATGAACGACGAGGTACGGACTTCATGAGCGACCAGATCCAGCCCGAGGGCGACGGCTTCGCCGAGCACGACCACGGGGCGCTCGGCGACGCCGAGTACGCGCAGTTCATGGAGCTCGCCGCCGAAGAGGGCTTCGACATCGAGGATGTCGAGGGTGCCATCGAGGAGGCGGGCCACGGCCCGCTGCCCGTCCTCGCCGTCATCGGCCGCCCGAACGTCGGCAAGTCGACACTGGTGAACCGCATCATCGGCCGCCGCGAGGCCGTCGTGGAGGACCGCCCCGGCGTGACCCGCGACCGCGTCACGTACGAGGCCGAGTGGGCCGGCCGCCGCTTCAAGCTCGTCGACACCGGCGGCTGGGAGCAGGACGTGCTCGGCATCGACGCGTCCGTCGCCGCCCAGGCGGAGTACGCCATCGAGGCCGCGGACGCCGTGGTCTTCGTCGTCGACGCCACGGTCGGCGCCACCGACACCGACGAGGCCGTCGTGCGCCTCCTGCGCAAGGCCGGCAAGCCCGTCGTCCTGTGCGCCAACAAGGTCGACGGCCCCTCCGGCGAGGCCGACGCCACCGCCCTGTGGGCCCTCGGCCTCGGCGAGCCGCACCCCGTCTCCGCGCTGCACGGCCGCGGCACCGGCGACATGCTGGACGCCGTCCTGGAGGCGCTGCCCGAGGCGCCCGAGCAGACCTTCGGCACGGCCGTCGGCGGCCCCCGCCGCATCGCGCTCATCGGCCGCCCGAACGTCGGCAAGTCCTCGCTGCTCAACAAGGTGGCGAACGAGGACCGCGTGGTCGTCAACGAACTGGCGGGCACCACCCGCGACCCGGTCGACGAGCTGATCGAGCTGGGCGGCGTCACCTGGAAGTTCGTCGACACGGCGGGCATCCGCAAGCGCGTCCACCTCCAGCAGGGCGCCGACTACTACGCCTCGCTGCGCACCGCCGCCGCCGTCGAGAAGGCGGAGGTCGCGGTGATCCTCATCGACGCCTCCGAGAACATCTCGATCCAGGACCAGCGCATCGTGACGATGGCCGTCGAGGCGGGCCGCGCGATCGTCGTGGCGTACAACAAGTGGGACACCCTCGACGAGGAGCGCCGCTACTACCTGGAGCGGGAGATCGAGACCGAGCTGGCCCAGGTCGCGTGGGCGCCGCGGGTCAACGTCTCGGCGGCCACCGGCCGGCACATGGAGAAGCTCGTCCCGGCGATCGAGACGGCCCTCGCGGGCTGGGAGACGCGCGTGCCGACCGGCCGTCTGAACGCGTTCCTCGGCGAGATCGTCGCCTCCCACCCGCACCCGGTCCGCGGCGGCAAGCAGCCCCGCATCCTCTTCGGCACCCAGGCGGGCACGAAGCCGCCGCGCTTCGTCTTCTTCGCGTCGGGCTTCATCGAGGCGGGCTACCGCCGCTTCCTGGAGCGCCGCCTGCGCGAGGAGTTCGGCTTCGAGGGGACGCCGATCCATATCTCGGTGCGGGTGCGCGAGAAGCGCGGCCGCAAGAAGTAGTCCCCGGCGAGACGTACGCCAGACGGTACGTACGTACGTGAATGCCCGGCCCCCGCTCTCGGGGGCCGGGCATTTTTTCACTGCTCGGCGTGGGCCGTGCTCAGTGCTCGCGGCGGGGAGCCGGCGGCAGGGCCGCGGGGAAGTAGTGGTGTCCGGTGAGGTGCTGGCCCGCTCCCGCGTAGTGCTGGTCGTACTGGCCGTAGCGGCCCACGTGGAACTGGCCGAAGGAGTTCTGCCGCGGGTCGTGACGCGAGTCGTAGCGTCCGTCGCCGCGGTGCTGCGTGCCGTACGGCCCGGTGCCGAAGGCGGTGAACCCGAGATTCTCCTCGCCGGTGCGGTCGCCCGGCAGGGACCGGAAGGCCCTGCGGTACTCCGAGTACAGCGTGTCGTAGATCGGTGTGGCCGAGCGCTCGCCCGTGGTGTCCTGCGCCGTGCGCATGGACGGGATCGGGTTCTGGTACGTCGGCCGGGGGCGGGAGGGGTCGTATGTGTGCACGTCTGTGCCAACGAAACCGCCGCCCGACGGATGCGGGGGCCGCGCGGCTTTCCGGCTCCGGCAGGTGCGTGACCGGCGCGGTCGCGGTCAGGACGCGGCCCCGGGGCACCCGGTCGGTCAGGTGCCGGCCAGCGGCATCGTGCACGCGACCAGGTGTCCGCGGGCCGCCGTCCTGTCCAGGGCGTCCCGCAACAGGTCCTCGCGCGGCTGGCGGCCGATGGAGCCCGCGGGCGCGGCAAAGAGCAGCACGCTCTGCGTCTTGTTCGCCGCCGCCCGCCACGCGTCGGTGACCTGGAGCGGCTGGTGGGCCTGCCACCAGGCGACGGGTGAGCCGCCGCCCGTGCCGGGCTGGAGGACGGCGTGCAGCTGGCCCATGGCGAGCAGCACCGACCAGCCGTGCAGCACGGGCGGCACGCCGTCGAGGGAGGTCGTCGGCATGAAGCCCTGCTCGATCAGGAGCGGCAGGAACTCATCGCCGCCGCCGGGAGCCGCGCCCGGACGGGCGATGGGTCCGGTGGGCTCGACGACGAGTGCGGGGCGCAGCTCGCCCTCGATCAGGACCAGGCCGCTGGTCACGCCGAGGACGGCCTGACTGGGGGCGGCGTCGCCCTCGGCTTCCTCGCCGGTGATGGACCGCACGGCACCCTGCAACTGCTCCTCGGAGACCGTCACGATCTGGGAGGGCAGGCAGGTGGCGTGCGCGAAGGCGAGTACGGCGGTCTCGTCGCCGACGAACAGGACCGTGCTGGTGCGCTCCTGCTCGGAGTCGCCCGGGGTCCGGCAGGACGTGCAGTCGTAGCTGCCCGGGGTGTTCTCTCCGGCGAGCAGCCGGTCGGCTTCTTCGTCGCCGATCTCGGCGCGTACGTCGTCGCTGACGTCGAGCATGCGCGGCACGGGTGGCTCCTCGGGATCGTTACGTGGGGTGCTTGGGGAGGGTGTGGCGAGCCGGTCGGTGCCCGGCTCATAAGAAGACAACGGTGGATCAGTGGCGCAAGTCACGGATGAAGGCGAACGGAATCGAACCATCCGCAGCGGAGGGTGAGTCGGGCCCCGGAATCTGTCACTGAGCGCCAACAGGTGGGCGGTGCAGGGAAGTTGGGGCGGTGAGGTGAGTCACAGATCACCGGCCCGAGCGGTCGACAAATACTGATATCAGCGAATGAAGTGGGTGGCTGGAATTAGCCGATACCCTCGGTAACGCGCAACTGGCCTGGAATGACAAGGAGTCGGTTGATACCGGGGCGAGCGGGCTCCTAGATTCCACCGCCGTGTGCAGCGAGCACCGCTCGGGTACGTCCGCCGGTCGCACAGCCAGCTCCGACCAAGCACAGGTTCGACCAAGCACAGGTTCGACCGAGCACAGCACCGACCCCGGCGGGCGGACCGGACGGACCCCGGGCGCCGGACGCGTGAGGGGACCGTACGGCCAGGGGGAGCCCGGGTCCTTCGAGAGGGAAATTCATGACCGCACGTCCCAAGCGCATTCGCACGACGGCAGTGATCGCAGGGGCCGCGCTCTTCGCGCCCCTGGGGCTGCTCGCCGCGACCGGCCAGGCCGCCGCGGCCGACGGCGGGGTGTGGGACCGCATCGCACGGTGCGAGAGCGGCGGCAACTGGCGGATCAACACGGGCAACGGCTACTACGGCGGGCTGCAGTTCTCCGCGAGTACCTGGCGCGCGTACGGCGGAGGGGCCTACGCGGCCACCGCCGACAAGGCGTCGAAGGCGCAGCAGATCGCTGTCGCCACCAAGGTCCAGCGCGCCCAGGGATGGGGCGCGTGGCCCACCTGCGCGGCCCGGGCGGGGGCGTACGGCAGCGCGCCGTCCGCCGCGGCGCCGGCGCCCAAGCCCGCGAAGCCCGCGCCCGCGCCCGCGCCGAAGGCGGTGAAGCCCGCGCCCGACGCCGGCGAGCGCCAGCCGGGCGGTGGGACGGGACGTGCCGACCGGGGGACCTCCCGGGGCGCTTCCGGGACCTACACCGTCCAGTCGGGTGACACCCTCAGCGGCATCGCGGCCCGGCACGGGAGCAGTTGGCAGCGGGTGTACGCGGCCAACCGGGCGGTCATCGGCGGCGATCCGCACGTGATCGTGCCGGGGCAGCGGCTGAACGTCTGAGCCTCCGTCCGGGTGGGGTCGCGGCCGCGGCGGGCGCGGCACGCGCCGGGCCCGGGGCGCGGCTGCCTAGCGTGACCCGATGCAGCTGACGCAGTCGAGGCATCCGCTCACGCATCCGAGGTATCTCACGCATCCGAGGCATCCGCTCACCCGTCCCAGGCGATCGTCGAGGGCCTTGGCGGTGGTCGTGGGCGCGGTTCTGGCCGCGGTGGCGCTGCCACCGGCCGCCGCGTCCGCGGCTGCGCCGCCGCGGCTCGGCGCCCCGTCCGGGGAGTACGACTGTCCTCTCGACAAGGGGCCCTGGCACTGCCTCGCCCAGTGCGAGAGCAACGGGCGCTGGGACACGAACACCGGCAACGGCTTCTACGGCGGCCTCCAGTTCTGGCAGCCGACCTGGGAGGAGCACGGCGGGCTCGCGTACGCGCCGCGCGCCGACCTCGCCACCAAGGCGGAGCAGATCAAGGTCGCCGAGAAGGTGCTGGTCACCCAGGGCTGGAAGGCCTGGCCCGCCTGCTCCAGGAAGGTGCGGATCGAACGGTTCGAGCGGCTCGACCGATTCGACCGGCACGTGCATGTGGTCCAGCCCGGGGAGACGCTGAGTTCGATCGCTCGGCGGTACCAGGTCGCCGGGGGCTGGCAGGCCCTCTACCGGGCCAACCGCGGTGTCGTCGGGAGCAGCCCCGACCGGCTCGCCGTCGGGGTGAAGCTTCTCATTCCGGGACGCGGCGGCTCGGGGGCGTCGGGGCGGGGTTGAACTCCGCGGCCTCTCCGCTGAGGGCCACCGTGCCCCGCCGTAGTTCGTGTACGACCACTGCCGTCCGGCTCGCGCGCTCGCGCAAGGCGGGCGGCAGTTGTTGTTCGGCGACGACGACGCAGGCGCCCTGGTCGGCGGCCAGGTCGGTCAGGTGCGTGTAGGTGCGGGCCGCGACGGTGGGGGACATGCCCTGTGTCGGCTCGTCCACGAGGATCACCGCGGCCGGGGAGTGCGGGGCCGGGGAGTGTGGGGCCCGCGTGAGCAGGGCCCGGGAGAGGGCGAGCATGCGTTGTTCGCCGCCCGACAGGGTGCCCGCGCGGCGGGGCAGCAGCGGGCGCAGCTCGGGGTAGACGGTCAGGGCGTGGCCGAAGTCGCCTTCGGCGTCGCAGAGTTCCAGGTTCTCAGCGACGGTGAGGGAGGAGAACACCGCCTGGCGGTCCGGTACGAAGCACAGGCCGCGGGCCGCTCGTTCGTGGGCCGCGTGCCGGGTGATGTCCCGCCCGTCGCGGAGCACGGCTCCCGAGGAGAGGGGGATCGTCCCGGCGAGGGCGCGCAGGGCCGTGGTGCGGCCGGAGCCGTTGCGGCCGAGGAGGACGGTGAGGGTGGCGGCGGGGGCGGCGAGGGTGATGCCGTGCAGGGCTTCGAGAGGGCCGTAGCGTGCGCGGGCGTCGCGCAGTTCGATGCCCTTCATTTTCCGATGCCCTTCATTTTCCGGTGCCCTTCGTCTTCTGGTGCTTTTCGTCATCCGGTGCCCTGTGCAGTACTTGGTCGGCCGGGCCCGAGGCGATGATGCGGCCGGCCTTCATGGAGTGCACGGTGTCGGCGAGGCCCGCGACCAGGTCGAGGTCGTGTTCGACCACGAGGAGCGCCATGCCGTCGGCCGCGAGGGCGTGCAGCAGGGTGGCCAGGGCGGTCACTTCGGCCGTGTCCAGGCCGGCGGCGGGTTCGTCCAGGAGGAGGGTGTGGGGGGCGCTCGCGAGGGCCCTCGCCAGTTCCGTGCGGCGCAGGGCGCCGGTGGAGAGGCCGGCGGCGGGGCGGGCGCGGAGTGCCGTCAGGTCCAGGAGGCGGAGGGCCTGGTCGGCCGCACGGGGGGTGGGGGCCGGTGCCCGGTCCGCGCCGACCTGGACGTTCTCCGCGATCGTCAGCGACGGGAAGACCGCCAGTTGCTGGAAGGTGCGGGCCATGCCGGTGCGGGTGCGGGCGTGGGCGGGGAGCCCCGTGATGTCGCGGGGGCCGAGGGTGATCCGTCCTGAGTCGGGGCGGAGGGTGCCGGCGAGGCAGTGGAAGAGGGTGCTTTTGCCGGCGCCGTTGGGGCCGATGACCGCGGTGATGTGTCCGCGGGGCACGGTGAGGGTGACGTCGTCGAGAGCGGTGAAGCCGTTGTAGGTGAGGGTGAGGTGGTGGGCTGTCAGGGGGGTGTGTGCGGGGGTGGCTCCCGTGCGCGGGCGTCGTCGTGGGCGTGGTGACGGGTTGGCGGGGGGCGCTTCCGTGCGTCGTGGGGGCGGGGCCGCGGGGGTATCTGCGTGCTCGCCATCTTGGTGCCGGCGCCCGTTGGTTGTTGGGCTCGGCCAGTTGGTTCCACTGTGCTCCGCTCGCAGATACCCCCACGTCCCCTCGGCCCGGTGGTGCGGCTGCGGGTTGTGTGTGTCTGGGGTTGTCCCGGAGGCCCGGGGGCGTGGCTGCGGGTTTTCTGTGGCTGGGGGTATCCCTTCGGCTGGGGGGTGCGGCTGCGGGTTGTGGGTGTCTGGGGTCGTGCCTGTGGTGCGGCCGTGCGGCTGCGGGGTGTCTGTGTCTCGGGTTGTGCCTGTGGTCGGGGGGTGCCGGTGCGGGGCGTTCGTGTCTGGGGTTGTCCCGGAGGGCTGGGGGCGTGGCTGCGGGGCGTCTGTGTCTGGGGTTTGGGGCTCGGGGTGTGTGGGTGGGGGGTCTGGGTGTGGGTTTGTTCGGGTGGGGGGTGGTGCGGGGTGAACGGGCGGGTGGGTGGGAGAGGGGGGTTTCGGGGGGTGCAGGGCTTTGCGGGTTGCGGTGCCCAGGGGAGTGGGGCTCGGGCGGCGTTGGGGGCGCTTGAGGGTGCGGAGGGCCTCGTAGGGGCCGCCGGGAAAGCGGCCGATCAGCACCGCGAGGATCCCGATCACCGCCGCGGCGACCCCGCCCTCCGTGCCCGCGTCCAGACCGATCAGCAGCGCCGCCGCGGCCAGCGCCCCGAGGACGCTGTCCGACCCGAGGACCACCACCGCCGCGAACCAGAGGAGCCCGCGCACGGGGTCGTACGCCCCGGAGTCGAACGCCCGCTGCCCCATCGCCAGCATGCCGCCGCCCAGCCCGGCCAGCGCGGCCCCGGTGACGAACGCCGTGAGTTTCAGGGCGCGTACGGGCACCCCCGCGGCCGCCGCCCCAGCCTCGTGGTCCCGCATCGCCGCGAGCGCGCGGCCCGTACGGCCCCGGCGCAGTGCGGTGACCAGGAGCAGCGCCCCGGCGAGAAGCGCCAGTTCCAGGACGTAGTACGCGCGGTCCCCGCCGAAGCCCGCAGGACGGTCGAGGGCCAGCCCGGACGTCGCGTACGGCTGCGTGAACACGAAGCGGCTGACGCCCACGCCGACCGCGAACGTCGCGAGGGCCAGCGCCAGGCCGTGGCGGCTGATCGCGGGCCAGCCGGTGAGCAGGCCGAGCGGCGCGACGAGGAGGACCGCCACGGCCAGCGCCGCCAGGTGCGGGAGCTCGGGCAGGCCGGGGAAGCGGCCCGCCGCCAGCAGGGCGGTGAAGAGGGCCCCCAGACCCGCGTACGCCGCCTGGCCGAGGGAGATCTGGCCGCCGCGGCCCGTGACGATCACGAGGGACAGGAGGATCACCGCGAGCGCCGGTACCTGAACGGACGTCGTCAGGTCCGTGCCCGCGAACCCGAGCGGGATGAGGAAGAGAACCGCCGCCACGATCCAGGCGCCCGGCGGTGTCGGCACGCGGGCCGTCGCCGTGCGGGGCAGCGCGGCCCGGGAGCCGATGCCCGGCAGGACCAGTGCCGCGACGAGGAGGGCGATCACGAAGAGGTTCGCCCCGGCGGTCTGGACGAGCTGCTCCAGCCGGCCCGACGGGTGCAGGCGCGTCAGCTGGCTCTGGGCCACCCCCAGGCCGAGCGCCACCGCGACGGCGACGGGCAGGCTGCGCATCCCGGCCACCACGGCGACGGCCACCACCTCCATCACCAGCAGCGGCATGCCGTACGGGTCGAGTCGTACGAAAGGGGCGAGGAGTACGCCGGTGAGGCCGGCCGTGAAGGAACCGAAGGCCCAGCCCGCCGCGGCCACCCGGTCCGCGTCCACGCCGAAGAGCACGGCGAGCCCGCGGTTGTCGACGACCGCCCGCAGCTCGCCGCCGAAGCGGGTCCAGCGGGTGACCGCCCCGACGGCCGCGGCGAGGGCGACGGCCGCGCCCAGCGGGACCCATGGGTCGGCGGATCCGAGCGTGGGCGCGTCGGCGCGGGCGCCCGGCCCCCAGACGAGGGCCGCCCCGCCGACGAGCAGCACGAAAACGCCGATCGAGGCGACCAGGGTCTGCGCGGGGTCGCCGCCGAGGACGGACAGGGGGCGGAAGACCGCGCGGTCCAGGAGCAGGCCGATGCCGGGTGCGACGACGAGCAGCGTGAGGACCGCGGCGAGCGGGAGGGGCCAGTGCCAGTCGACTGTCAGGTGGCGCAGGACGTACGCGCAGACCATGGCGATCGCGCCGTGTGCGAAGTTGAGGACGCCCGTCGCGCGGTACGTGACGATCAGGCCGATGCCGGTGAGGGCGGCGGCGCCGCCGACCGAGAGCCCGGCCAGCGTGAGGTCGTAGCTCAGGGACGCCACCGGGTCATCGCTCCGGGGCGGGCTCAGGGGCGGTCGGCGGGCCGGTGGTGGGCGGCTCGGAGGGTGTTGCGGGGCGCGGGGGTTCGCAGATGGGGCAGGGGGCGAGCGTGCCCCGCGCCAGGATCACGGCGTCCGCGGGCGCCGCCTCCGGCCGGTCCGCGGCCAGGGGGCAGTCCGCGCGGTGCCACAGGGTGCCGCCGGGGACCGTGAGGAGTTCGTCGCTCGACGCCACGGGGGCCCGCAACCGCTCGGGGGACATGGCGGGTTCGGCCGCCACGAGAAGGCCGTACAACTCCTCCACGCGCGCCGCCGCCAGGGCGCTTCTGCCGTGCGTGAGCAGGACCGCGCCCGCGACGATCAGGGCGGCGCCCGGCACCGTGCAGGAGGCGAGATAGGGCAACTGCCGCTCGGCGAAACGCTCTCCGGAGACGCCGTACCAGCCGAGCACGCAGAGCACCGCGCCGCCCGCGAGCGCCGCAAGGGCCGCCCACAGGACGGGATGCGCGGTCCGGGGCCGGGGCGGGTGGGACGCGTCCGCCGCCTGAGCTGTCTGAGCCGTCCGCATCGAGGCCCCCCGGGACACGTCGTCGGTCACGTCAGTCACGTCGGCGCTCTGTCCATGTCGGCCGATCGATTGCACTATGCCCTCTGGAAGCCGACCCTGAAAGCTCCGGGCCGTGAGGGCCCGGACCGACACCGGTGGTGAGCCAGATGGTTCTCGGGAGCAGCCCCAAGCGGGAAAGGGTGCGCGGCGAGCGGGAAAGGGTGCGCGGCGAGCGGGGCAGGGCGCGCGGCGCGGCGCTGGCGGCCGCCGCGTTCGTACTGCTCGCTGCGGCCGCCGTGTCCTGTGGTGACGACAGCGGGGGTGGGGACAGCGGTACGCCGCCCGAGCCCTCCGTGGAGAAGTCCGCCACGGAGAAGTCCTCCGAGCCCGCGGACGACAGCGCCACCGCGCCCGCAGACCCGGCGGCCGCGGAGAAGGAAGTGCGGAAGAACTGGGAGAGGTTCTTCGACCCCGAGGTCCCGCTGAAGGACAAGGAAGCCGTCCTGGAGAACGGGCCCAAGATGCGTGCCGTCCTCGAAGGCTTCAGCGGCGACGAGCGCGGCAAGCAGGTCGCCGCGAAGGTCGGCGAGGTCGAGTTCACCGCGGCCGATGAGGCCGACGTCACGTACGCGCTGACCCTGAAGGGCGCCACCGCGCTGCCCGACGCCTCCGGAACGGCCGTCAACCAGGACGACACCTGGAAGGTGTCCGTCAAGACCCTCTGCGCGCTGGTGAAGCTGAGCGGGAATGCGTCGCCCGGTCCGGGCTGCTGAGGCACTGCTCGTCGCCGCGCTCCTGGTGGCGGGCGCGGCGAGCGCGGCCTGCGGGAGCCGGCTGCCCGAGAGCGACTTCGAACGGCGCGGCACGGCACCCGCCACCACCGGCGGAGCGCCGGTCAGGGTCGGCATCATCACCAGCGCGACCAGCCCGGTCGGCGGCGCCGCGTTCACCGGGCCGCGCGACGGGGCCAAGGCCTACTTCGACCGTCTGAACGCGCGCGGTGGCCTCCAGGGACGCCGGGTGGAGGTGCGTACCTGCGACGACGGCGGCAGCGGCGTCGGCAACAACGACTGCGTGCGCGACCTCGTCGAGCAGGACGAGGTCGTCGCGCTCGTCGCCACCGCCTCCCTGGACTACGCGGGAGCCTCCCGGGTCTCCCGCGCGCGCGTGCCCGACATCGGCGGGCAGCCGATCGGGGCCGCGTACGACACGTATCCGCACCTGTACGGGATCTACGGCAGCCTCGCCCCGCGGAACGGGAAGCCGGGCTGGGACGGCAAGCTCTACGGCGGCACCGAGGTCTACCGCTACTTCAAGCGGGAGCAGGGCGCGCGGACCGCCGCCGTCGTCTCCTACAACCAGGCCGCGTCCGCCGCGTACGCCCGGCTCGTCACCCGGGGCCTGAAGGCGGAGGGCTACAAGGTGGTCACCGAGCAGGTCGACTTCGCGCTGCCCAACTTCCGCGCCGCGGCCGCCGACATGAAGGAGCAGGGCGCCGACCTGGTCTTCGACGCGCTGGACGTGCACGGCAACGCCCAGCTGTGCGAGGCGATGGACGCCGTCGGGGCCGAGGTCACCGCCAAGGTCACCCACGTACAGAACTGGACCTCGGCCGTCGGCGACGACTACAAGGACGCACCGCGCTGCCGCAACGCCCTGTGGGCCACCGGGTCGAGCAGGAACTACGAGGACACCGGGCACCCGGCGGTACGCGAGTTCCGCGCCGCCATGGACGCGGACGCCATGGACGCGGGCAAGGGGAAGGCGCTCTCCCAATGGCAGCTGGAGGGGTGGGCCGCCGCCATGTGGTTCACCGACGCGGCGACCTCCTGCCTGCGCGGGGACGGAGACGTCACGCGCGCGTGCGTGGACGCCTTCATGAACCGGAATGAGCCGTACTCGGCGCGCGGGCTGCTGCTTCCCGTCACCTTCGAGGAGCGGGCCGAACCTCCGGGGAGCCGCAGGACGTGTGTGTCGGTGGCCCGCTGGCGGGACGGGAAGGGCTGGGTCACCCAAGGGGGAGATATGACCGACAACTGCTTCGACGTGCCCCAGCTCGCCTACCAGCCTTGATGCCCGAGGGCGCGGAAAAGTTCCCGTTCTGGCTTTCGATCGCGTATCTCTTCCAAAACAGGATGGTGATGACACCCAACCTTTGGCCAGGAATCCCCGTCTAACCCTGCGGTAGGCGGACGAGGGGGACTGTCCGCACGGAAACGCGGGATACGGGGACGCATGCACATCTCTTTCCTGATACACAACGCGTACGGGATCGGAGGGACGATCCGGACGACGTACAACCTGGCGAACACACTGGCCCAGCAGCACGACGTCGAGATCGTCTCCGTGTTCCGGCACCGCGACGAGCCGGTGTTCGCGCCTGACCAGCGCGTGCGTCTGAGCCACCTCGTGGACACGCGCAAGGGCACGCCGGGCTACGAGGGCGAGGACCCCGAGCATCTGCGCCGGGCCAGGACCTTTCCGAGCGCCGAGGGCCGCTACCACCAGTACAGCGCCCTCACCGACCGGCGTATCGCCGCCCACCTCGCGGCGCTCGACGCGGACGTCGTCGTCGGCACCCGTCCCGGGCTCAACGTGCACGTCGCCCGCCAGACCGCGCGCGGCCCCCTGCGCGTCGGCCAGGAGCACCTGACACTGGACAGCCACTCCAAGGAACTCCGCCGCCAGCTGCGCAGCGTCTACCCCCGCCTCGACGTCCTCACCACGACGACCGAGGCCGACGCGCGCGCCTACTCCCGCAAGATGCGGCTGCCCGGCGTCCATGTGCAGGCGTTGCCCAACCCCGTACCCGCGCCCGGCATAGAGCCCGCCGACGGCTCCCACAAGTGGGTCGTCGCAGCCGGCAGGCTCGCGCCGGTCAAGCGGTACGACCTGCTGATCAGGGCGTTCGACAAGGTGCGGCGCGAGCGCCCCGACTGGCGGCTGCGGATCTACGGCAGCGGCAGGCAGAAGGAGAAGCTGCGCGCCCTGATCGACGAACTCGGTCTCTACAATCACGTCTTCCTCATGGGCCCCGCCCACCCCATCGAGCCCGAGTGGGCCAAGGGCTCCATCGCCGCCGTCACCTCCAGCCTGGAGTCCTTCGGCATGACGATCGTCGAGGCGATGCGCTGCGGGCTGCCCGTCGTCGCCACCGACTGCCCGCACGGCCCGGGGGAGATCATCGACAACGGCGTCGACGGCCGCCTCGTCGAGGTCGGCAACCCCGACGCCATCGCCGGCGGACTGCTCGAACTGATCAACAACGACTCGCTCCGGCACCGGATGGCGGACGCCGCGCTCCACGACTCCGAGCGCTTCGACCCGGTCCGCATCGCCGAGCGGTACGACGCGATGTTCTCCGGGATGCTCACCCGCGGGAGTTCGCTCGGGGGCCGCGTGCGCGGCACCCTGCACCGCACCCGCGGCGCGCTGCTCGGCGGTGCGTACGCGGTGCGGGATCTCGGACGCGTAGAGACGAAGGGATCGACCGCATGACGGCCTCGGCCACCTCGCAGCCCGCGTCGGACACCGGGGACGACCGGCAGGCGTCCTCGGCTCCGCGCGCCGACTGTGTCGCCGACTCCGCCGGGGGCCTCACCTTCGACGTGACGGACCCCGGCGGGACCGAGACGGACGCGGCCCATCTGCTGCTGCGCCGCCGCGACGCCGAATCCGCCGAGGACTACGTCCGGCTGCCGCTCTCCCCGTCGGCCGACGGGCGGCTGCGGGCCGCGCTGCCCAGCAGCGTCGAGCTGCCCGAGGGCCGCTGGAACGCGTACGCGCAGGTGGCGGGCGGTGAGCCGCGCCGTCTTATGCCGGGCGTGAACGACCTGCGCTCGCTGGTCGACCGCGCGCCGAGCGGCAGCCGCGGGCATGTCGCGGTGCGCATCCCGTACGCGACGAAGCAGGGCAACCTCTCGGTGCGCAGCTGGCTGCGGGCGCCGCACGCCGAGGCGGGCGAACTCGACCTGGCGGACGGGGCCCTGAATGTGCACGGCCGGCTCTACGGCACCGCGCTGACCGACGCCGCGTTCGCCGAGGCCGTCCGGCGCGAAGAGCCCGGCCTCGTCCATCGGGCCGAAGTCACCGCCGAAGGACCGGACTTCACCTTCGGGCTGCACCAGGGGCCGCTCGCCGACAGCGGCCCGGGACCCTGGGACCTGTGGCTGCGCCCGGCGGGCGAGAGCGGGCCGCGGGTACGCCTGGCCCGGCTCCTGGACGACATCCCGGACAAGAAGACGATCTTCACGTATCCGGTGACGCGCCGCGAGACCCCGCACGGGGCGGTCGAGGTCGGCCCGTACTACACGTACGACAACGACCTGGCCGTCCGCGTCCGCGCGGTCTAGGCGCAGGCACCCCGTGAGGGGCGGACGAGTCCGCGCCGGGACCGGGCCTCCGGTCGCGGACCGTCCCTGTCCTCAAGCCGGGGCACAATCACGTCCATGCTGGAGACCTCCGCACGACTGCTCCGCCTGCTCTCCCTGTTGCAGGCCCACCGCGACTGGTCCGGCGCGGACCTCGCCGACCGGCTCGGCGTCACACCGCGCACGGTCCGCCGTGACGTGGACCGGCTGCGCGAGCTGGGCTATCCCGTGAACGCAAGCCCCGGCACCGGCGGCGGCTACCAGCTCGGCGCGGGTGCCGAACTGCCGCCGCTGCTCCTGGACGACGACGAGGCGGTCGCGGTCGCCGTGGGCCTGCGTACCGCCGCGGGGCAGGGCATCGAGGGCATCGGCGAGACCTCCGTACGCGCGCTCACCAAGCTGGAGCAGGTGCTGCCGGGCAGGCTGCGGCGCCGCGTCGGGGCCCTCAACGCCTTCACCGTGCCCATGCTCCGCGCCCCGCGGCAGCAGGGGGTGGACCCCGCCGTCCTGACCGAACTCGCCGGCGTCTGCCGGGACGCGGAGCGGCTGCGCTTCGACTACCGCGACCATGAGGGCAGTTCGAGCCGCCGCGTCGTCGAGCCGCACCGGCTGGTGTGCACCGAGCGCCGCTGGTACCTCGTGGCGTGGGACCTGGACCGCGAGGACTGGCGTACGTTCCGCGTGGACCGCCTCACGCCGAGGCCGCCGCACGGGCCGCGCTTCGCCCCGCGCACCCCGCCGGCCGACGACCTGGCCTCGTACGTGTCGCAGGGCGTCTCCACGCGCGCGCACGCCGCGCAGGCCGTGGTCCGGCTGCTCGTGCCGCTGGAGGAGGCTGCCCAGCGGATCACCCCGAGCGACGGCACCCTGGAGGCCGAGACCGCGCGGAGCTGCCTGCTGCGCACGGGAGCGCCGAGCCTGGACGTGATGGTGTTCCACGTGATGTTCATGGGCTTCGAGTTCGAGGTCTTGGAGCCCGCCCGGCTCGCCGACCGGATCAGGGAGTCCCGGGACCTCCTGAGCCGGGCCCTGGACCGGGGTGTTCCGTCTGCGGATCCTCGGGGGGCCGGTCCGTCTCCCACTCCGTGAACGCCGCGTACTGGGGATGGTGCAGGTCGAAGGCCGGTGACTCGGAACGGATCCGGGGCAGTGTGCGGAAGTTGTGGCGCGGTGGCGGGCAGGAGGTCGCCCACTCCAGGGAGCGGCCGAACCCCCAGGGGTCGTCGACCTCGACCTTCTCGCCGTACTTGGCGGTCTTCCAGACGTTGTAGAGGAACGGCAGGGTGGACAGGCCGAGCAGGAACGCCCCGATGGTCGAGACGGTGTTGAGGACCGTGAAGCCGTCGGCTGCCAGATAGTCGGCGTAGCGGCGCGGCATCCCCTCGGCGCCCAGCCAGTGCTGAACGAGGAAGGTGGTGTGGAACCCCACGAAGAGCGTCCAGAACTGGATCTTGCCGAGGCGTTCGTCGAGCATCTTGCCCGTCAGTTTCGGCCACCAGAAGAAGAAGCCGCCGAAGGTCGCGAAGACGACGGTGCCGAACACGACGTAGTGGAAGTGAGCGACGACGAAGTACGAGTCGGTGACGTGGAAGTCGAGCGGCGGCGAGGCCAGGATGACGCCCGTGAGGCCGCCGAACAGGAAGCTCACCAGGAACCCGACCGCCCACAGCATCGGCGTCTCGAAGGACAGCGAGCCCCTGAGCATCGTGCCCGTCCAGTTGAAGAACTTCACGCCCGTCGGGACCGCGATGAGGAACGACACGAACGAGAAGAAGGGCAGCAGGACCGCGCCCGTCGCGAACATGTGGTGCGCCCACACGACCACGGACAGGCCGGTGATGGCCATCGTCGCGCCGACCAGCGGCAGATAGCCGAACATCGGTTTGCGGCTGAAGACCGGGATGATCTCCGTGACGATGCCGAAGAACGGCAGAGCGATGATGTACACCTCGGGGTGCCCGAAGAACCAGAAGAGGTGCTGCCACAGCAGCGCGCCCCCGTTCTCCGAGGCGAAGACGAGCGAGTGGAAGCGCCGGTCCGCCTCCAGGACGAGCAGCGCGGCGGCCAGCACGGGGAACGCGATCAGCACCAGGATCGAGGTGAACAGCACGTTCCAGGTGAAGATGGGCATCCGGAACATCGTCATCCCGGGTGCGCGCATCCCGATGATGGTCGTCAGGAAGTTGACCGCGCCGAGGATCGTGCCGAAACCGGAGAGCGCGAGCCCCATGATCCACAGGTCGGCTCCGATGCCCGGAGACCGCTCCAGACTGTTGAGCGGGGCGTACGCGAACCAGCCGAAGGCCGCGGGACCGCTCGGCACGAGCAGCGAGCCGAGCACCATGAGGCCGCCGAAGAGGAACAGCCAGTACGAGAGCATGTTCAGCCGCGGGAAGGCGACGTCCGGCGAGCCGATCTGGAGCGGCATGATCTCGTTGGCGAACCCCGCGAACGTCGGCGTCGCGAAGAGCAGCAGCATGATCGTGCCGTGCATGGTGAAGGCCTGGTTGAACTCCTCGTTGCTCATCAGCTGGAGTCCGGGGCGGGCCAGTTCGGCCCGCATCATCAGGGCCATCAGACCGGCGGCGAGGAAGAAGACGAACGACGTGATGAGGTAGAGGTGGCCGATCTTCTTGTGGTCCGTGGTGGTCAGCCACTCCACCACCACCCGGCCGCGCCGCCGCTCCGGCCCCGGCCGCCGAACCGCCCGTACCGTCTCGGTCCCCATCCCCTGCCCCTTCGCCATCGCGTGCCGGGCCCGCCGAAGTCCGCTCGAAGCTCACGCCATCATGCGCGCGTCGGTGCCGACTCCGACAGGGGGCGTACGCCGCTTCCGGACGGGCGGCGCACGGGGCGCCGGGCCGGAACCGTGAATTCCCTATGCGCCGTCACCACCGGTGGAGGGGGCCTGGATTCCGAAATGCGGAGGCTGCGTAAAGGGGGCGAGAGGCTATTCGGTGCGGGCAATTCAGGCAGTTGCCGTGGAGTCCTCTCGGCGTCCCGAAGTCATCCGTGAATTACACCGTTACACGTACGGAACCGCCCATACGTGTGACGGAGTTCGACCGAAACGCGCGTCGTGATCCTGTGACAAAAGCGTGACCGGAGAGGTATCCGTGACGCTTGGTGCCCGGCCCCGGCCTTCCGCGGCGGTGTCGCGCCGCCTACCGTGGCGGCCATGGCACCTATCCCGACCCCACCCGCAGAGCCCCAGGACAGCCCCGACCGTTACGTCGGGCTGGCGGCCGAGGCTGCCGAGCGGCAGGCGCGTGAGCGCGGCTGGTCCACCGTCAGGTCGCTGCCGCCCGGGGCGATCATCACCATGGAGTACCTCGCGGGGCGGCTCAACTTCGAGGTCGAGAAAGGCCTCGTGACGCGCTCCTGGAAGGGCTGAGCGCCCGACCGCTTGGGCCGTCCGCCCGGCATCCGCGTACGACGAAGGCCCCGGTTCCTCGACGGAACCGGGGCCTTCGCGGTGCGGGGGATGGGCTGTGCGTACCGGCCCCCGCTGTCGGTGGGGTCAGCCGCCCGCCATCGGGCGGGCGGACGTGGTGCCGCGCGGCACGCGGTCGGAGTGCGGCGGACGGCGGCTGCCGGCCGGGGTGACCGGGGTGCGCTCGGAGCGGGCCGTGTGCGGGCCCGGCGCCAGATAGGCCGGGGGGCGCACGGCGCGGACGGCGCCCACCGTCTCGCGGGCCGGTACGGTCTCCTCCGCGGCGGGGCGCGGTGGCACGATCGCGGGGACGCCCACGGGGGCCGCGGCGGGCTCGGGCAGGGGCGCGAGACGGGCACGGCGGGCGCGCCAGCTCTCGCGGAGACCGAGGACGACGCCCTCGACCCGGGTGATCAGCGGCTCGAACCAGGGCAGCGCGAGCAGGATGAGCAGCCCCGCGGCCCAGCCGAGGAAGACGTCGCTCAGCCAGTGCGTACCGAGGTAGACGGTGGTGAGGCCGACGCTCAGGGAGACCACGGCCGAGAGGGCCGACAGATAGCGGCGGGTGCGCGGAGTGGAGGCCAGATAGGCCAGGATTCCCCAGGTCACGACGGCGTTGGCGGTGTGGCCCGAAGGGAATATATCCCCGCCGAGCCACATCTCGTTCGAGCCGATCGCGGTGGCGTAGTGCGGGCCGAGGCGGCCCATGCCGAGCTTGGCGGCGCCGACCGTCACGTTGAGCAGGAGCAGGGACGCGCCGAACATCAGCAGCGGGCGCAGCGTGTGCTGCCGCCAGGAGCGCCAGCCGAGCCAGGCCGCGACCATGACGGCGGTCGGGCCGCGCTGGCCGAGGACGACCCAGTAGTCGAGGAAGGCGTGGATCTCCGGCCACTGCTGGTAGGGCCGGAAGAACATGACCTGCCAGTCGAACCGCACCAGCCACGAGGTGGTCAGCACGGCGACGACGATGGCGAGGTAGAACGCCAGGGTCGCGCTGAAGAGCACGACCCGGTGCCGGCTCATCCTCGGCACATCGAGGTGGGCCGGTCGTTCCGGCTCACGGTCCAGCCGGGCGAAGACCCGGTCAAGACGGGTGAGGTTTCGTTCGGTACGCACCCAATCGACGTTACAGCGAGTGAGTCTGGCACTAGGCCGAATCAGTGGCTTTGTGATGACGATGTGATGTGGGATTGATCTCAGAGCGGGGTTTATTCCGGGGATTCCTTATTCGCCGGGGGTCGCCTTACTCAATTCGTTGATCGTTTCCCATGCCATTCTTATGGCGCTTATGAATTCGTTCACCGGGTCCTGGTGCGGAATTCTCCGCCCGGTCACCGATGCGCATGTAAATGATCATGACGGGATCACGGCGGCCCCGAGCCGTGCAGCCAGAACGCCCCGTACACCGCGCTCACCACGGCCACACCCCCGAGGACCAGCGCCGACCTGGACGTACGCAGCCGGGCCAGCGCCACCGCGAGGGGCAGCAGCAGCGGGAAGGCGGGCATGAGGAGGCGCGGCTTCGAGCCGAAGTAGCCCGCCGCGCAGAGCGCCAGCGCGACGACGATCCCGGTGTATACGAGCAGCGGCAGGGGTTGCCCCTGTCGTACGCCGACGACGTACAGCCAGACCACCAGCACCACCCCGACGACGAGGCCGAGGCCCGCCAGGGCGCCGGGGACGGAGGTGAACTTGTCCCCGACGAAGCGGGCGAAGGCATAGCCGAAGTCGAAGCCGTTGCCCCAGCCCGCCTGCACGTCGAGATAGCCGAGGAGACCACCGCCCGTGCGGTGGCCGACCCACAGCACGTAGCCCGCGGCGCCCAGCGGGGCCAGGACCACGCCGAGGACCGTGCGCCCGTCGGCCCGCCGCTCCCGGTACGCCTGGACCGCCGCCGCCACCCAGATCGCGGCGACCACCGCGGCGCCCACCGGCCGGGTGAGGCCCGCGGCCGAGGCGAGCACACCCGCCCAGACCCACCGCCCCCTGAGTACCGCGTACAGCGACCAGGCGGCCAGCGCCGTGAACAGGGACTCGCTGTACGCCATCGACTGCACGATGCCGACCGGCAGCACCGCCCAGAGCGCGGCCGCGCAGATCCCGGCCCGGCGCCCGTACACATGGTCGGCGACCGCGAAGATCCCCGCGGCGGCGAGGAGTGACGCGACCCAGCTCACCATCAGGCCCGCGTCGGCGTACGACAGCGGGCCGGCCGCCGAGACGAGCCGCTCCAGCCAGGGCAGGAGCGGGAAGAACGCGAGGTTGGAGTGCACGCTGCCGTCCGGGAGCGTCACCTCCCAGCCGTAGCCGTGCTCGGCGACGCGGGTGTACCAGAGCGAGTCCCAGCGGGCGGCCAGCAGCGTGTGCGGGCTCTTGCCCGCCGCCGCGCCCCACACCGCGAGCACCGCGACACCCAGCGCGCGCACCCCCGCGTACACGAGGAGGGCGGGCGCGGCGCGGCGCAGCGCGTGGCCCGCCGGGGACGCCGAGGGCGCCGAGAGGCGTTGATCAAGATCGGTCACGGGGTCGATTATCGGCCGTGGACGGAACCGGACGCCCGCCCGGGGCGTGGTCCGAGGGAGGGGGCGTGGCGCACACCACACCGCATCCGTACAACCATGAGAGGTCCGCCACGCGCCCCCGGAGCGAACTCGCGTACTCTGACGGCTCACTCGCCTTGTCTGCGCCGCCGGAGCAGCCAGTCCCCATCCCGCAGGCCGCCGACGCGAGGGATCACTGGGAGGTACGCACATGTCCGGGACGACCACGGCCGCAGCACCGCAGGGCCGTCGGGGATCCGGGGCCGGTGCCGGGGCCAACCGCTGGCTCGTGCTCGTCGTCCTCTGCGTCAGCCTGCTGCTGGTCGCCGTCGACGCCACCGTCCTGCACGTCGCCGTGCCCGCGGTCACCGAGGACCTGAAACCCGGCGCGATGGAACTGCTGTGGATCGTCGACATCTATCCACTGGTCTGCGCCTCGCTCCTCATTTTGTTCGGCACGCTGGGCGACCGCGTCGGCCGCAGACGTGTCCTCCTGCTCGGCTACGCGCTCTTCGGCGTGGCCTCGGCGATCGCCGCCCTCGCCGACAACGCGCAGGTCCTCATCGCCGCCCGGGCGCTGCTCGGCGTCGGCGGCGCGATGATCATGCCCGCGACGCTGTCGATCCTGCGCCAGGTCTTCCCCGACCGGCGCGAGCGGGCCGTCGCCATCGGTATCTGGAGCGCGGTGGCCGCGGTCGGCGCGGCCGTCGGGCCGCTGCTCGGCGGGTTCCTCCTGGAGCACTTCTGGTGGGGCTCGGTCTTCCTCATCAACATTCCGCTGATGCTGGTCAGCCTGCCGATCGGGCGCTGGCTGCTGCCCGAGTCCACCGGGGACCAGAACGGGCCGTGGGACGTGGCCGGCGCGCTGATGGCGGCGGGCGGGCTCTTCGGGCTCGTGCTCGGCGTGAAGCGGCTCGGCGGCGGCGAGGCGCCGCTCGGCGCCACCACCCTGGTCTCCCTCGCCGTGGGCGCCGCCCTGCTCGTCGGCTTCGTCCGCAGACAGCGGCGGCGCAAGCATCCACTGGTCGACCTGTCCATGTTCGCGCGGCCCGCGTTCAGCACGTCGGTGGGCTGCATCGTGCTCGCCATGCTCGCGCTCGTGGGCCTGGAGCTGATCGCCGCGCAGTACTTGCAGCTGGTCCTCGGCCTGTCCCCGCTGGAGACCGGCCTGCGGCTGCTGCCGCTCACCATCGCCGCGATGGCCGCGGGCCTCGCCGGGTCGAAGCTGCTGCACCGCTTCGGGCCGCGCAGGATGGTCTGCGCCGGGTTCTGCCTCACCGCGTTCGCCGTGGTGGTGCTCACCGGCATGGGCGGCCACGCCAACGACACCCTGCTGCTCACGGGCTTCGTCCTGCTCGGCTTCGGCCTGGAGACCACGCTCTTCGGCGCGTACGAATCGATGCTGAGCGAGGCGCCGCAGTCCGAGGCGGGCGGGGCCGCGGCCATCGGCGAGACCTCGTACCAGCTGGGCGCGGGCATCGGCATCGCGCTGCTCGGCACGGTCATGAACGCGGCGTACGCGCCGGGGCTCTCGTCGGTGCGGGGGGTTCCCGCGGAGGACAGTGCGGCGGCCAGTCACTCGCTGGGCGAGGCGTACGAGGTCGCCGCGCGGCTCGGCGGTGACGCGGGCGACGCCCTGCGGGCCGCGGCGCGGGACTCCTTCGTGCACGGGCTGCATGTGACTCTGCTGGTCAGTGCGGGGCTGCTGCTGCTCGGGGCGCTCGCGGCGCTGCGGTTGCCGCGGGCCATGGAGTGCGCGGCGCCTGCGGCGCGGGCCGAGCGGGGTATTCCGGCGCCCCGTGATCCCGCGGGGGTCGGGGTCGACTCCCGCCGCTGAGGTCTTGGTGGCCTTCGGCCGGGAAGTTCCCCGCCCGCCCTTTCAGCGCGCCTCAGGGCCCTGGACGTGCGGGACACTGCGTCGTAACGTCAGCGCGAGCCGTAGCTAACTACCAGTGCTAGTTTTGTGCCGCCGGAGGCCCGCATGTCCCCAAGCGCCCGCACCCCTCTGCCGCCCCTCGACCCCGCCGACCTCCTCGGCATCGACGACCTCCTCGACCCGGAGGACCTGGCGATCCGCGACACCGTGCGCGGCTGGGCCGCCGACCGGGTCCTGCCGCACATCGCCGACTGGTACGAGAAGGGCGAGCTGCCCGGCATCCACGAGCTGGCCCGCGAGCTGGGCTCCCTCGGGGCGCTCGGCATGTCGTTGGAGGGCTACGGCTGCGCGGGCGCGAGCGCGGTCCAGTACGGGCTCGCCTGCCTGGAGCTGGAGGCCGCCGACTCCGGCATCCGCTCGCTGGTCTCGGTGCAGGGCTCCCTCGCGATGTACGCCGTCCACCGCTTCGGCTCCGAGGAGCAGAAGCGGCGGTGGCTGCCCGGGATGGCCGCGGGCGAGATCATCGGCTGCTTCGGCCTGACCGAGCCCGACCACGGCTCCGACCCGGCGTCGATGCGGACGTACGCGAAGAGGGACGGCACCGACTGGGTGCTGAGCGGGCGGAAGATGTGGATCACGAACGGGTCGGTGGCCGGGGTGGCCGTGGTCTGGGCGCAGACCGAGGAGGGCATCAGGGGCTTCGTCGTGCCGACCGACGCGGCCGGGTTCTCGGCGCCCGAGATCAAGCACAAGTGGTCACTTCGGGCCAGCGTCACCAGTGAGCTGGTGATGGACGAGGTGCGGCTGCCCGCCGACGCGGTCCTGCCGGAGGTCGTCGGCCTCAAGGGCCCGCTCAGCTGTCTGTCCCACGCGCGCTACGGCATCGTCTGGGGTGCGATGGGCGCCGCACGCTCGTCGTTCGAGGCGGCGGTGGAGTACGCGAAGACCCGCGAGCAGTTCGGCCGGCCCATCGGAGGCTTCCAGCTCACCCAGGCCAAGCTCGCCGACATGGCGGTCGAGCTGCACAAGGGCATCCTGCTCGCCCACCATCTCGGGCGGCGCCTGGACGCGGGCAGGCTCCGTCCCGAGCAGGTCAGTTTCGGCAAGCTCAACAACGTACGAGAAGCGATCGAGATCTGCCGCACGTCCAGGACGATCCTGGGCGCCAACGGGATCTCGCTGGAATACCCCGTCATGCGGCACGCGACGAACCTGGAGTCGGTGCTCACCTACGAGGGCACCGTCGAGATGCATCAGCTGGTTCTGGGCAAGGCGCTCACCGGTCTCGACGCCTTCCGGTGAGACCCGGCAGGTTCCGGTGAGCGGCCTTGCCCCCTAGCTCTGGTTGAAGAAGCCGTCCGACGGGCGGCCCGCGGCCTCACCGCTGACGATGTGCGTGTCGGCGGGGGTCAGCAGGAAGACCCGCGTCGCCACGCGCTCGATCGAACCGCGCAGACCGAAGGTGAGACCGGCCGCGAAGTCGACCACGCGCTTGGCGTCGGCGGGCTCCATGGACGTGAGGTTCATGATGACCGGGACGCCGTCCCGGAACAGCTCGCCGATGTGGCGGGCGTCCCGGAAGCTGTCCGGGGTCACGGTCCCGATCCGGCGATCCTGGTCCTCCGCGGCCTCGGGCACCACCCGCGAGCCCGGGTCGGTGACCCAGGCCTCCGGCCGGGCGGGCCCCTCGTCCCGGTCGTCCTCGTAGCCGTCGTCGTAGTAACGCTCGTCGTTGTTGTCGTCGACGAGCCCAAGCCAAGCACTCGCCTTGCGCACCGATCCCATGGACGCCTCCTCTCACAGCGGTTTCCCTGCGTTCCGCATCCCTATGCTCGTCCATGATGCGGATGGTGCGCCAAGTGGATAGTCGCCGCGCGGGGTTTTCGTGACGGTACTGGTGCAGAGTCAACACGCCGACGCACGCCCTACTTCAAGGGTCGTACTGTGTACGGTTGCTGACGGAGAGTGAAATATGATGATTCGAGGCGTACGGGTGACGGCAGGTACGTACGGGTGAACGACCCTCGATACGATGCCGGGGTTGGTCAACTTCCGGCCGCTCGGGGGAGTCGTCGTCTTGTTCGGAATCGTAAGGCCCTGTACCCACCGCCTCGGTGACGGGCTCAAGGCCCAATGGATGGCGCACCTGTGCGGGCTCTGCCTCGCGCTGCGCGGTGACCACGGGCAGTTCGCCCGCGTCGTCACCAACTACGACGGGCTCATCATCTCGGTCCTGACGGAGGCTCAGGCCCCGTCGTCCCCCGGCCGGCGGCGCACCGCAGGGCCCTGTCCCCTGCGCGGGATGCGGACCGCCTCCGTCGCGCGGGGCGAGGGAGCGCGGCTCGCCGCCGCCGTCTCGCTGGTGCTCGCCTCGGCCAAGGTCCGCGACCACGTCGTCGACGGGGACGGCCTCCTGGGGCGCCGCCCGGTGGCCGTCGCCGCGCGGCGCGTGGCCAGGAGCTGGGACAAGGCGGGCGCGCGGACCGGCTCCGACGTCGGGTTCGACACGGCGGTCCTGCTCGACGCCGTCGAACGGCAGGCGGGTGTCGAGGCCTTGGCCGGGCCCGGCACCTCGCTGCTCGCGGTCACCGAGCCGACCGAGACCGCGACCGCGGCTGCCTTCGCGCACACCGCGGTGCTCGCGGGGCGCCCCGGCAACATGGAACCCCTCGCCGAGGCCGGACGGCTCTTCGGCCGCCTCGCTCATCTGCTCGACGCCGTGGAGGACAGGGAAGCTGACGCCGCGTCGGGTGCCTGGAACCCCCTCACCGCGACCGGCACGTCCCTAACGGAGGCGCGCCGCCTCGCCGACGACGCGCTGCACGGCATACGGCTCGCGCTGCGGGACGCCGAATTCACCGACGGCAAGCTCGCGCACGTCCTGCTCGCGCACGAACTGCGCCGCTCGGTCGACCGCGCGTTCGGGAGCGAGTCATGTGGTCACGAGCATACGGTGACGGCTCATCAGGGCGGGGGCTTCGGTCCGCCGCCGTCGCAGCAGGGCGGGCCGTACGGGTCACAGAATCCGTACGGGGGCGGGGATCCTTACGGGGGCGGGAATCCGTACGGGGGTGAGGTGCCGCCGGGCGGGCCTCAGGGGCCGGGCGGTCCGGGCGGTCCTGGTGGTTTCGGGGGTGGGCCCGCGTTCGAGCCGCAGCCGCCGAAGCCCGGCAAGCGCGGCTTCTGGGCGGGGTGTGCCGTCGCGATCGGGCTGTGCTGCACCTGCAAGGTGTGCTGCGCCGACGAGTACGAAGGTCCCTGGTCCCGTAAGAAGCGCGAGGGCTGCTGCAACAACTGCGACTGCGACGGTGGGTGCTGCGGCATCTGCGAGTGCTGCTCCTGCTGCGACTGCGGGCTGTAGCGGACGGCCGGTGACGAGGCGTCAGCCCTTGGTCTCCGGCGGGGAGATCCGGGACTTCCCGATCGCCGATCCCCGCGTGCCCCACTTCTTCAGGATGCGGTCGTACGTCCCGTCCTCGATCAGCCGGTCCACCGCCGCCCGGAACGCCGGTGCCAGCTTCGTGCCCTTCTTGAAGGCGAAGCCGACGTCGAGGCGGCGGTACTCGCCGAGGAACCTCAGGCCTTCCTGCTGCCGTACGGCGTAGCGCAGGCCGTTGATGGTGGACATGACCACGTCGGCGCGGCCCTGCCGCAGCGCGGGCCAGACGGCGCCGGGCTCGGCGTACGTCTTCACGGCGTACGGCTCCTTGCCCGCCTCCTCGCAGACGTGCTTGTTCTCCTCCAGCGTGACCTCGAAGGTGGTGCCCGCGCCGGTCGCCACGTTCAGGCCGCACAGCTGTCCGAGGTCGGTGACCTTCTTCAGCTCGCTGTCCGCGCGGACGGCGAAGCCCTGGCCGTCGTTGATGTACGTGACGAAGTCGATGGTCCTGCGGCGCTCCTCGGTCACGCCGAAGTTGCCCGTGCCGAGGTCGTACTTGCCGCTGCCCAGGGCCGGCAGGATGGCCTCGAAGCTCGCCGCCTCCCGCTCCAGCCTCAGCCCGAGCACTTCGGCGACGGCGTCCGCGAAGTCGATGTCCTGGCCGACGATCGTTCTGCCGTCCTCCAGGTAGAGCGCTCCGGGCGGGGTGCCGCCGACGGAGGACGCGATGCGCAGGGTCCCCCGGTCCCGTACGGAAGAGGGCAGCAGGCGTGCCGCCGCCTCGTCCTTCCTGACCGACGACACCACGTCGGCGGTGGGGATCTTGGCGCTCCTTCCCGCGGGGGCCGCGCCGTCCGCGGTGTTGCCGCCGCCGGAGCCGCAGGACGTCAGCGCGAGGGTGACGGCGGTGATCAGGGCGAAGGCCGCCGGGACGCGGTGGGAGCGCGGGGGGCGGGGTGGATGCGCGGGAGGGTGGGATCGCGGGGGCGTGCTCATGGCGTGACGGTCTCCAGCTCGGCGGGGCAGGGAGAAGCGGAACGTACGAGGGGAGGGGTGTCACCGCCCGTGACGAACCGGGCGGTGAGGTGCGCGTGTGAAGGCGAGGGCGTCAACGGCGCCGTGCGGCGCGGGCGTTGAGAAGAGAGTGGAGAGGCGGCCCGGCCACGGTGAAGCCGGCTCGGCGCGTGCGGAGTGGAAGCCCGGCACATACGGAGCGGGTTCTGGCGGTGCGTGAAGCGCAGGGGGCCGGCTCAGGAGGGCATCAAGCTCAGGAGGGCATCAACAAGACGCCGACCACACTCGACCGAAGTCGATGTGGGAGCGCGTGGCCAGCCACTGCTGCGGATGCATGGGCCAAGTGGAACAGGCATCCGTTTCCGCGTCAACTGCCGTGAGACGTAACGCTCACATCCTGGACGCCCTTGACAGCGCACGTGAGACGCCCCGTAATCTCGAACGCGGATCGTGCTGAGGGGCTCAGTCCATGTGAAGGCGTCACCCGTGTCCGGTCTTCTGTATCCACGGAGCCTTCCGCATGTCTTCCGACATCCTCGCCAAAGTCGCGACCGCCCCTCCTCCCGAAGACCCCGCGACGGCCCCCGCCGCGCCGCGCATCGTGCCCCGGCCCCGCGCGGGGCAGTGGACGGCCGCCGTGCTCGTCCTGGCGCTGCTCGCCTTCGCCGCCCAGTCCGTCGTACGCAACGACGCGTTCCAATGGGACGTCGTCGCCGACTACTTCACCACCGCGTCCGTGCTGCGGGGCCTGTGGCTCACGCTCTGGCTGACCACCGTCGTCATGGTGCTCGGCTTCGCGCTCGGCACGCTTCTGGCCATGGGTAGACTGTCCGCCAACCCCGTACTGCGGGCGGTGAGTTGGGGCTATGTCTGGTTCTTCAGGTCGATGCCCATCCTGGTGCAGCTGCTCTTCTGGTTCAACATCGGGGCGCTGTATCCGCAGGTGTTCGGCGTCCGGACGGTGAACCTCCTCGGGCCCGTGACCATCGCCGTCATCGGGCTCACCCTGCACGAGGCCGCCTACGCCGCCGAAGTGGTGCGCGGCGGCATCCTCTCCGTCGGCCGCGGGCAGACCGAGGCCGCGCAGGCGCTCGGACTCGGGCGGTGGCGCCGCCTGCGGCGGATCGTCCTGCCGCAGGCCATGCGGTCCATCGTGCCGCCCGCCGGGAACATGCTGATCGGCACGCTCAAAGGCACCTCGATCGTCAGCGTCATCGCGGTGCAGGACCTGCTCTACTCCGTGCAGCTCGTCTACCACCGCACCTACCAGGTCATCCCACTGCTCATGGTCGCCACCATCTGGTACGTCGTGGTCACCTCGGTGCTCGGCGTCGGGCAGCACTACGTGGAGCGGCACTACGCGCGCGGCTCGGAGCGCGCGCGATGAGCGGGCTCCGCGGGGCCGTGCGGCCGGGGCGTGCGCGATGAGTGGTGCGGCCGGGGCGTGTGAGACGAGTGCGGCCGGGGCGGCGCGGCGCCCGGCGCTGGTGATCGTCGGCGCGGGTCCTCGCGGCACCGGGATCCTGGAGCGCATCGCGGCCAACGCGCCCGAGCTGTGGGGCGGTTCACCGCTCGACATCCATCTCGTCGACCCGTACCCGCCGGGCGGCGGCCGCATCTGGCGGCGGGACCAGTCGCCGCTGCTGTGGATGAACTCGCAGGCCCAGGACGTCACGATGTTCACCGACGAGACGGTGGAGGTGGCCGGGCCGGTCCTACCCGGGCCCACGCTGCACGAGTGGGCCGGACGCGACGGCCGGGACTTCGCCGGCCGCCGCGAACAGAGCGGATATCTGCGCTGGGTGTACGAGAAGGCCGTGGCCGCCCTGCCGCCCGGCGCCGTCGTCCACCATCACCGCCGCAGGGCGCTGCGCGTCACCGGCGCCCCCGACACCCGCCAGGAGGTGTGGCTGGAGGGCGCCGAGACACCGCTCGCCGCCGACCTGGTCGTCCTGGCCCAAGGGCACCTGGACGCCGAACCCGACGACAGCGAGGCCGCTCTGGCCGCGTACGCCGAGTCGAACCGGCTCGTGTACCTGCCGCCCGACTTCACCGCCGACAGCGATCTGTCACGGCTCGCGCCCGGCGAAACGGTCCTCGTGCGCGGCTTCGGGCTCGCCTTCGTCGACCTGATGGTGCTGCTCACCGAAGGGCGCGGCGGGCGGTACGAGGGGGAGCGCTACCTACCCTCGGGAAAGGAGCCCGTGCTGTACGTCGGCTCGCGGCGCGGCGTCCCGTACCACTCCAAGATCGGCTACGACTGGACGGGCGAACGGCCGCCGCTCCCACGCTACTTGGGCGCCGCAGAGGTTGACGAACTCCTCGCGAGGCCCGGCGGCATCGACTTCCGGCGGGACGTGTGGCCGCTCATCGACAAGGAACTGGGCTTCGCCCACTACCACCGCCTCTTCACCGCGCACCCCGACCGCACCCGGGTCTCCTGGACGGACTTCGACGAGAAGTACGAGGCCTGCGCGCCCGGCAGCCCCGAGCTCGACGCCCTCGTCACCTCCGCCGTGCCCGACCCCGCCGACCGGCTCGACCTCGCCGCGCTCGACCGCCCCCTGGCCGGGGTGCGCCACACCTCGCACGACGCGCTCCAGGAAGCCCTGCGCGCCCACATCGCCGCCGACCTCGCCCGCCGGCACGACCCGGAGCACAGCCCCGACCACGCCGTCTTCCTCGGACTCCTCTCCGTCTACGGGCAGTTGACCCGGCTCGGCGACACGGGGACGTGGTGGCACGGCTTCTTCAGCCTCCTCGCGTCCGGGCCGCCGGGACCCCGGCTGCGGCAGCTGCTCGCCCTCTCGCGCGCGGGAGTCGTGCGGTTCCTCGGCGCCGACGTCCAAGTGACCGCCGAAGCAGGGGTGTTCCGCGCACACAGCCCCACCCTGCCGGGGCAGGTCACCGAGGCCCGCGCCCTCGTCGAGGCACGGCTTCCGCAGCCCACCCTCGCCCGCACCCGCGACCCGCTGCTGAGCGCCCTGCACGCCGAGGGCGCCGCCTCCACCGAGACGGGGCTGCTCGCCGTCGACCCCGCCGACGGGCGCGTGCTCGACCGCACCGGCGTGGCGCACCCGCGCCGGTTCGCGCTCGGTCCGCACACCAACGCACGCGGTGCCGGGGCGTTCACCCGGCCCCGCACCAACAGCCCCACCTTCCGCCAGAACGACGCCACCGCGCGTGCCGTACTCGACTTCCTGGGAGCCGCACGATGAACGCCATGGTCGAAGTCCACTCCGTACGCAAGTCCTTCGGCCTCCTGGAAGTCCTCAAGGGCGTCGACCTGACGGTCCGGGCCGGGGAGGTGACCGTCGTCCTCGGTCCCTCCGGATCCGGCAAGTCCACGCTCCTGCGCACCATCAACCACCTGGAGAAGGCCGACGCGGGCTGGGTGAGCGTCGACGGATCGCTCATCGGCTACCGGCGCTCGGGCGACAAGCTGTACGAGCTGCCCGAACGCGACGTGCTCAGACAACGCACCCGGATCGGCTTCGTCTTCCAGGACTTCCGCCTCTTCCCGCACCTGACCGTCCTGGAGAACGTCGTCGAGGCCCCGGTCTTCGCCCTCAAGCGCCCCCGCGAGGCGGCCGCCGCACGTGCCGAGACCCTGCTCGCCCGGGTCGGCCTCGCCGACAAGGCGGGCGCCTACCCTCAGCAGCTCTCCGGCGGACAGCAGCAGCGCGTGGCCATCGCCCGCGCGCTCGCCCTGGAGCCGAAGCTGCTCCTCTTCGACGAGCCGACCTCCGCGCTCGACCCGGAACTCGTCGGCGAAGTCCTCGACGTCATCAGGGACGTGGCCGCCCGGGGCACCACGATGATCGTCGTCACCCACGAGATCGGCTTCGCCCGCGAGGTCGCCGACACCGTCGTCTTCATGGATGACGGGCGCGTGGTCGAGCAGGGCCGCCCGGGGGACGTCCTGGACGCCCCGCGGCACGAACGTACGCGCGCGTTCCTCTCCAAAGTCCTCTGAAGCCCTCGGCCCTCCGAGGGCTACTCCTCTCCGAGGTCCTCCGAGGCCCGCTCCTCAAGCCCCCGAAGAAAGGCTCCTGTACCCGATGACCCCACCTACCGGCCGTGGCCCTCTCCACCTCGCCGCCGCCATCGACCTGCCCGAGGTCCACGAAGCCGCCCCCTACGCCGAGTTGGCCCTGCTGGCCGAGCGCGGGGCGCTGGACTTCGTGACGCTCGGGGACTCCTTCGCGCGGCCCGGACCCGACGCGCTCGCCGTGGCCGCCGGGATCGCGCCCCGCACCGGCCGCGTCGGCCTCGTCCCGACCGTCACGACCACGCACACCGAGCCGTTCCACGTGCAGGCCGCCGTGGCCACCCTCGACTGGGTCAGCCGGGGCCGGGCAGGCTGGCTCGTCGACGTGTCGGCCACCGAGGCCGAGGCCCGCCTCTTCGGGCGGCGCCCCGCGGCGCCCCGCGAGGAGCTGTGGCGCGAGGCCGGTGACGTCGCCGACGCCGCGACCCGGCTCTGGGACAGCTGGGAGGACGACGCGGAGATACGGGACGTGGCGACCGGCCGCTTCATCGACCGGGACAAGCTGCACCACGTCGACTTCGAGGGGAGCACCTTCTCGGTGCGCGGCCCCTCCATCGTGCCGCGGCCGCCGCAGGGCCACCCCGTGCGGGTCGTCGACGCCACGGCCCCGCCCGCCCGTGAGACCGCCGCCCGGCATGCGGACGTCGCCCTGGTGCGCGCCGCCTCCGCCCTCCAGGCCGACGCCGCGCGGGCGGAACTGCGGGGCCTCGCGGCCCGGTCCGGGCGTGACCCGGACGCGCTGCGGGTGTTCGCCGCGCTCGTCGTCGACCTCGGGGGCGGCGAGTGCGCCGCGGAGCCGGGACACGGGGGAGGGCCGCTGCCCACCGCCCAGGGGCCCGCCTACCGGGGCGGGCCCGTCGATCTGGCCGAGCTGATCGCCGGCTGGCACCGCGCTGGAGCCGTCGACGGCTTCCATCTGACACCCCTCGAACCGCGCCGCGACCTGGAGCGGCTCGTCAACGGAACCGTCGCCCTGCTCCAGCACCGCGGCCTGTTCCGCACCTTCTATCCGGGCAGCACGCTCCGGGAACACCTGGGGCTCGCCCGGCCCGCCAACCGTTACGCCCAGCTCGCGGGGAAGCCCGGATCGCTCGTGGGGGAGCCGTCATGACACAGCGGCCCGAGCGGCACAGGCAGATCCATCTCGCCGCCCACTTCCCGGGGGTCAACAGCACCACCGTCTGGTCCGACCCGAGGTCCGGCTCCCACATCGACTTCTCGTCCTTCGAGCATCTGGCCCGCACCGCCGAGCGCGGCCTGTTCGACTTCTTCTTCCTCGCCGAGGGGCTGCGGCCGCGCGAGCACAAGGGGCGGATCCACGACCTGGACGTCGTCGGGAGGCCCGAGTCGCTCACCGTCCTGAGCGCGCTCGCCGCCGTCACCGAGCGGCTCGGCCTGGCGGGCACCGTCAGCGCGACCTTCAACGAGCCCTTCGAACTGGCCCGCAGGTTCGCCGCGCTCGACCACCTCAGCGGGGGCCGCGCCGCCTGGAACGTCGTCACCACCTCGGACGCCTTCACGGGCGAGAACTTCCGGCGCGGCGGCTACCTCGACAGAGCGGACCGGTACACCAGGGCCGCCGAGTTCCTGGCGACGGCGCGCGAGCTGTGGGACTCCTGGACGCCACAAGGCCGGCCGCGGCCCTTCGCGCACCACGGGGAGCACTTCCGGATCGAGGGCGAGTTCACCTCCCCGCGTTCCCCGCAGGGGCACCCCGTCGTGATCCAGGCCGGGGACTCGTCCGAGGGGCGGGAGTTCGCCGCGTCGGCCGCCGACGTGATCTTCACCAGGCACGGCACCCTGGAGGCGGGCCGCGCCTTCTACGCCGATGTGAAGGGGCGGCTCGCGGCGTACGGACGGCACGCCGACGAGCTGAAGATCATGCCCGGAGTCACCTGGGTACTCGGCGACACCGCCGCCGAGGCGCAGGAGAAGGCCGCCGAGATCCGCCGCGAGCAGGTCTCCCCGCAGAACGCGATCCTCGCCCTGGAGCAGGTCTGGGGCGTGGACCTCTCCTCGTACGACCCGGACGGCCCGCTGCCCGCCATCGACCCGGAGCCGGCGTCCGAGCTGGCCCAGGGGCGCGTGAAGATCACCGACCCGTTCGCGGTGGCCGCGAAGTGGCGGGCCCTGTCCGAGGCCAAGGGGCTCTCCATCCGCCAGACCGTCATCGAGACCACCGCCCGCCAGTCCTTCATCGGCACCCCCGCCTCGGTCGCCGAGCAGATGGCGGAGTTCGTAGGCGCGGACGCCGCAGACGGCTTCATCCTCGTCCCGCACCTCACCCCCGGCGGTCTCGACGACTTCGTCGGGAAGGTGGTGCCCCTGCTCCAGGAGCGCGGCGCTTACCGCACGGAATACCGGGGCGCGACGCTGCGCTCCCACCTCGGGCTGCGCGAGCCCGTATGGAAGGGTTGATCACCATGAGCACCGAGAACGCCGCGACCCCGGACGCGGACGCCGTACGGGACTGGCGGCATTGGCACGAGCAGCGCACGGAGACGGTCTCGGCCCCCTACGGGCCGCTCTCCCTCACCGGCACGCACTGGCTCGCGGATCATCCGGATGGTTCAATTCCGGACATCCCCGGGCGGTGGGCCGAGACTCCCGACGGGGTCGTCCTGACCGCCCGCGCCGAGGACGGCCTCACCGTCGACGGACAGCCCCTGACCGGCGAGGTCCTGCTGGGTGCCGACAGCGGCCCGGTCGCCGCGGCCCGTGTCCGGCACGGGGAGCGCAGGCTCGTCGTCATCCACCGCGAAGGTCTCTGGGCGGTACGCGACTTCGACCCGGACGCCGACGCGCGCCGCGCCTTCAAGGGCATCGACGCCACCGCGTACGACGCGCGCTGGGCCGTGCCCGGCCGCTTCACCCCCTACGGCGAGAGCCGCACCGTCAGGGTGGGCAACGCCGACGGCAAGGAGCGCGGCCTCGGCCTCGGCGGTGAGCTCTCCTTCCGCCTCGGGGGAGTCGAGCACACCCTCCAGGTGAGCGTCGAGGGCGACGGCTCGCTCTGGGCCGTGTTCGCGGACGCCACCAGCGGAATCTCCAGCTACCACTTCCGTTTCCTGCGCCCCACCGCCCCCGATGCCGAAGGGCGCACCACGGTCGACTTCAACCGGGCGCTGCTCCCTCCGTGCGCCTTCGCCGACCACTTCATCTGCCCCTTCCCGCCGCCGGGCAACACCCTGGTCACCGAGGTCGCGGCGGGGGAGCGGAACCTCCTCGACGGCTGAGCCGGTACCGGGGGAAGCCGGCGGGAGCCTGGGAACACCGGGGAACACCGGGGAACACCGGGGAACACCGGGGAAAGAGGATATGTCGACCGGTCGTCGGCCGAAAGGCGCCCTTGTGCGGCCGGTCCTCGCCCCCCAATACTCCCGAGCAGCGCTTGTCAGGGGCACGGCGTATCCGGAATCAGGGCCTGCTCTTTGGCTGCGCCTCACGGGTCCTCAACCCACACGGACCCACTGACTTCCCTCGGGAGGGAACAACGTGAGGATCAAGCGCACCATCCCCCACACCGGCATAGCGAGACGTACCCGCCTGCTCGCCGTGGCCACCGGGCTCGTCGCCGTCGGAGCGCTCGCCGTGCCCGCGGCCAACGCGCACGACGGCACGACGACCTTCAGCGCGTCCCAGTTGGAGCAGGCGGGCGACGCCGTGCTCGACGCCGACGTCGCGGGCACCGCCTGGGGCGTCGACCCGAAGACCAAGCGAGTCGTCGTCACCGCCGACAGCACGGTCTCCAAGGCCGAGATCGCCAAGCTGAAGGCGGCCGCCGGATCCAACGCGGACGCCCTGAAGATCGAGCGCACCCCGGGCAAGTTCCAGAAGTACATCTCGGGCGGCGACGCCATCTACGCGAGCAGCTGGCGCTGTTCGCTCGGCTTCAACGTGCGCAACAGCGCGGGCGCCTACTACTTCCTGACCGCCGGTCACTGCACCGACGGTGCCACGACCTGGTGGGCCAACTCCGCGAAGACCACCGTCCTCGGCACCACGTCGGGCTCCAGCTTCCCGACGAACGACTACGGGATCGTGCGCTACACGAACACCTCGATCACCAAGTCCGGCACCGTGGGCAGCCAGGACATCACGCGCGCCGCCGACCCCACGGTCGGGCAGAGCGTCACCCGGCGCGGCTCCACCACCGGCACGCACAGCGGCCGGGTCACCGCGCTGAACCAGACCGTCAACTACGGCGGCGGCGACGTCGTCTACGGCATGATCAAGACGACGGTCTGCGCCGAGCCCGGCGACAGCGGCGGCCCGCTCTACTCGGGTTCCACGGCCCTCGGTCTGACCTCCGGCGGCAGCGGCAACTGCTCCTCCGGCGGCACCACGTTCTTCCAGCCGGTCACGGAGGCGCTGCGCGCGTACAACGTCAGCGTCTACTGAGACCGCGCACGCACGCTCGCAGGTGAACCGCTGACCGACAACAGGATGAGCCCCCGCCCGGCTTCCGGGCGGGGGCTCGCCCGTCCCCGGCCCGCCGTCGGAGGGCTCGCCCTCTCCCGGGAGGCGGGCTACCTTCGAAGGGGACGACCGACACGCCCACTTCGGACCCTGGGGGGCCGGCATGGTCGAGGAGCTGGTGGCGGCGGGATCGGCCGCGGGGGCTGTCGCGGTGGTCTACGTACTGGCGGCGGCGCGCGTCGTCAAGCAGTACGAGCGGGGCGTGGTGCTGCGGCTCGGGAAGCTCCAGCACACGGTGCGCGGGCCGGGGCTCACCTTGATCGTGCCGCTCGTGGACCGGCTCCGTAAGGTCAACATGCAGATCGTGACGATGCCGGTGCCCGCGCAGGACGGCATCACGCGCGACAACGTCACGGTGCGGGTGGACGCGGTCATCTACTTCAAGGTGGTGGACGCCGCCGAGGCCGTCGTGCAGGTGGAGGACTACCGCTTCGCGGTCTCGCAGATGGCGCAGACCTCGCTGCGCTCGATCATCGGCAAGAGCGACCTGGACGACCTGCTGTCCAACCGCGAAAAGCTGAACCAGGGCCTTGAGTTGATGATCGACAGCCCGGCCATCGGGTGGGGCGTGCAGATCGACCGCGTCGAGATCAAGGACGTATCCCTGCCCGAGACCATGAAGCGGTCCATGGCCCGGCAGGCCGAGGCCGACCGCGAGCGGCGGGCCCGCGTCATCAACGCCGACGCCGAGTTGCAGGCCTCCAAGAAGCTCGCCGAGGCCGCCCACGAGATGGCGGAGGAGCCGGCCGCGCTCCAACTGCGCCTGTTGCAGACCGTGGTGGCCGTCGCCGCCGAGAAGAACTCCACCCTCGTCCTGCCCTTCCCGGTGGAGCTGCTCCGCTTCCTTGAGCGGGCTCAACAGGCCCTTCCGCAACCGCAGTCACCTCCACAACAGCAGTCACCTGCGCCCCGGTCGGGCCCCTCCGAAGGGGCGAGAACCGGACAGGACTAGTCCTCACAGGCTGACTACCCTTCCCTCGCACACGGTGTTTGCAACGGAAACGACGTGGTGCGATGGGGTCGTGTGAGGGCTGAAGGGCGCACTGCCGTTTTCGCGTGCGCGTCCTGAAGTTGACCTTGTGTGCGACCGCAGGGCGTCGGGATAGTGGACGAAGTAACTTGGCATGGACGCGGCTACAGAGCGCGGCAACGCCGCTGTTCCGGCGTGGTCAATCCGTGTCGCGTCCGCCTATCGATCCGTCAGGACCCCACACCGGACGGGTCGTTCCCCCCACAGGAGGTCGTGAGTTTTGAAGCACCGACGCATACCCAAGCGGCGTGCCGCCGTGGCAGGCGCGGGCATCACCGCGCTGGTCGCCGCGGGCATCACCTTCCAGACCGCGAACGCGAGCGAGAACTCGCCCGAACCCACACCGGCCACCCTCTCGGTGGCCAAGGCCGGAAAGCTCGCTTCGTCCCTGGGCAAGGACCTGGGCGCGGACGCCGCGGGCACGTACTACGACGCCAAGGCCAAGAACCTCGTCGTGAACGTGCTGAACAAGAGCGCGGCGGACGCCGTCGAGTCCGCGGGCGGCAAGGCCAGAATCGTCGAGAACTCCCTGGCGGAACTGAAGAGCGCCCGCGCCACGCTCGACGACAAGGCGGCCGTGCCCGGCACTTCCTGGGCGATGGACCCGGCCACCAACAAGGTCGTCGTCACGGCGGACCGCACGGTCAAGGGCGCCGCGCTGGACAAGGTCGCCTCGATCGTGAAGAGCCTCGGCGGCAAGGCCGAACTCAAGCGCAGCAAGGGCGAGTACAAGGCGTTCATCGCCGGTGGCGACGCGATCTGGGGCGGCGGCTCGCGCTGCTCGCTCGGCTTCAACGTCGTCAAGGGCGGTGAGCCGCACTTCCTGACGGCGGGCCACTGCGGCAACGCCGTCAAGAGCTGGTCCGACTCGCAGGGCGGCCAGGAGATCGGCACCACGCAGGAGTCCAGCTTCCCGGGCAACGACTACGCCCTCGTGAAGTACACGGCCGACACCCCGCACCCGAGCGAGGTGAACCTCTACAACGGCAGCAGCCAGGCGATCAGCAAGGCCGGGGAGGCCACGGTGGGGCAGAAGGTGCAGCGCAGCGGCAGCACCACCCAGCTGCACGACGGCGAGGTCACCGCGCTGGGCGCCACGGTGAACTACCAGGAGGGCCAGGTCGACGGTCTGATCCAGACCACGGTCTGCGCGGAGCCCGGCGACAGCGGCGGCGCGCTCTTCGCCGGCGACACCGCGCTGGGCCTCACCTCGGGCGGCAGCGGCGACTGCTCCTCCGGGGGTGAGACCTTCTTCCAGCCGGTGCCGGAGGCGTTGAGCGCCTACGGCGCGGAAATCGGCTGAGCCCGTACGGCTGAGACGGTACGAGGGTCATGGCCCCGCCCCGCTTCTGGAACGCGCCAGAGGCGGGGGCGGGGCTCCTTCACGGCTTGCCGTACCCCGTGCCGCTGAGGTCGATCGAGCCGCTGACCGGTCTGCGCCGGGCGGACAGGGCGAGGGTCACGACGACGCCGACGAGTGCCCAGGCCGAGAGGACGAGGAGCGGTCCGGTGATCGCGTTCCCCTCGAAGTACGCGATGGAGCGAGCCGTCCAGGTGCCCGCGCCCGGTTGCAGCCAGGGTCCGATCGCCTTCCAGAAGGGGGGCAGCATCGGCAGCGGGAAGGCGCCGCCCGCGCTCGGATTGCCCCCGATCACCACGATGAGGACGGCCAGGCCGATGCCCACGATGCCGGTGAGCGCCTGGAGGGCGAGCGTGATCGCGCCGACCCCGAAGACGATCAGGGCGCCGAGGCCCCACAGGCCAAGAACGCTGCCGGGCAGGGCGCCGAGGATCGGCCCGATGATGACCGCGCCGCCGAGTCCGCCGACGATCGAGTAGAGCGCCATGGTGCCGAGCCTGACGATCGCGCGCGGCACGTTGGCGGCCCGGGAGCCCGCGCTGATCGCGAGGATCGACGCGCACAGATAGCCGCCGACGCACCAGCCGACGACGAGGTAGAAGGACGAGAGTCCGTTGAAGTCCTGGTCCGAGGCCGCGGCCACGTCCACGGTCTTGACCTCGCGCTTCTCGGCCGCGTCGGCCTCGGTGACGAGTGTGGTCAGGGTTCTGGAGAGCGCGGTGCCGCCGCCGGAGGCGACCAGGAGGGTGTCGGTCGTGCCGCGCGGGTCGACGATCAGGGCGCCGTCGATGTCCCGGTTGATGATCTGGTGGCGGGCCGCGGCCTCGTCCTTGAGGACGCGGGTGTCCAGCGGCTCGCCGGGGAGCTTCTCCAGCTTGTCGGCGGTCTCCTTCGCGGCGGGGCCCGGGGCGACCACCGCGAAGGCCACGTCCTTCGGTTTAGGGTTGTGCAGCGCGCCCACGTAGGAGGCGATGAACAGCAGTTGCAGGGCGAGTACGCCGATGACGAGCAGGGCTGCTCGCGGGGTGACGGCGCTCTTCAATTCGTCGGCGAACCTCATGCCCCCAACGGTCCGGGGCGCGGGTCGTTCCCGCAGGTGGGATGGGCCGAACGGACGACGTCAGGGGCACCGGGGAGTGGCGCTCGCACACGTGTCGTACATGCGTTCGCACCGCTCGTCGACCTCCGGCGGTCAGCCGGTGGGCCGGTCCGCCTCCGTCAGGAGCCGTGCGCTGCCGCCGAGTTCTACGCGGTGGTCCGGTCCCGCCGTGGCGGTGATGGTGGCGGGGCTGCCGAGGGCGTCGCCCATGTCGACGGCGATCCGGTGGACGCCGCGGTCGGCCAGGTGGGCGGCGAGACAGGCCGTGCTGTTGGCGTTGGCGATGTCCTCGGGGACGCCGATCGAGGGGGCGAACATCCGGGCCGCGAGCGCGCCCTCGGGCGAGGGCGCCGAATGGACGTACGCGCCGAGCAGGCCGAACCGGTCGCAGGCCGCCCTGAGCCGGTCCAGGTCCGGGCGGAGCGCGGCGAGCGCGGCCCAGCTGGGGACCGGCACCAGGACGCGTTCGCGGCCCACGCCGGCGATCCGGACGTCAGGACCGACGTCGTCCGGTGCCAGGCCGAGCGCCGGCAGGACCAGGTCGCGTTCCTCGGCGGTGGGCTCGCGCAGGTCGACGGGGCCCGGGTCGAAGGCGGCGGTGATCCGGTCGCCGTCGCGCTCGGCCCGGCCGGCGAAGACGCGCCCCCCGGCGCGCAGGGTGGCCCGATAGGGCCGGTCGCCGCCGTGCCGCGCCGCGAGCAGGGCGAGGGCGGCGACGGTACCGTGCCCGCAGGCCGGCAGTTCCCCTTCCGCGGTGAAGAAGCGCAGCTCGGTCGTGTCGCCGTCCTGGCGTACGTACACCGCGTGCGAGGTGCCCTGTTCGACCGGGATCCGGCGCCGCTCGTCGTCCCCGAGACGCGGGCCGGCCGTGTCGTCCTCCAGGACCACGGCCGTGGGGCTGCCGCCCGCGCCGCCCCGCAGGCAGGCGCGGACGACCGTCACGTTCGGCGTCCTCATGGGGCTGTCACTTCGCCTCCTCGAGCGTGGCGTACCCGGTGGCCGCCGCGGTCTCCGTGGTGTGGGTGCCTTCCTGGAGCTGGAAGAGCGAGCCGAAGGGGCGCTCCGCGAGCGGGAGTCGCCACGCACCGGCCTCCACGCGGGCCGTGTCCGACACGCTACCGCGCAGCAGGGTCACCCCTGCCTCGTTGTGGCCGGCGTGCGGCCCGAAGTGGATCGGGTAGGCGTCGGCCGCCCGGTAGGCCGGCAGGAAGGCGCGGCGGTACCGGTCGGAGTGGTTCGGGGAGGAGTAGTGCAGCAGCAGGCAGTGGATGAAGACCACGCTGCCGGCGGGCGCCTCGATCGGCACGGCGAGCGCCGGGTCGGGGGCGTCGGCGCCCGCCACCTTGCCGCGGAAGTATCCGTCGACGTAGTGGTCGGCGAGTCCGCGCTTGTGGGAGCCGGGGACGGCCTGGAGGGCGGAGTTCTCGGTGGTGGTGTCGTCGAGGTAGATCAGGGCCGTCACCAGGTCGGTGTTGGTGTGCGGGTAGTAGGCGAAGTCCTGGTGCCAGTCCACGACGCTGCCGACCTGCGGGGCCTTGAGGTGGAGCTTGCTGTAGTGGAACAGGATGTCGGGGCCGATGAGCGCCTCGACGTGGTCGAGCAGCCGGGGGTGGGCGGCGGCCCGCTCGAACGCGGAGTGCTGCTTGGTGGGCGACCAGATCCGGCGGGCCATGCCCTTGTCACCCGGCTCCACTTCGGCGACGGAGCCGATGTCGGGGACGTCCAGGATCTCCGTGATGGCTGTGTTGAGCTCGGCGACCTCGCTCGGGTCGAAGAGACGCTCGGCGACCGCGAAGCCGTTCTCGCGGTATTCCTTGACGAGCGCGGCCGTGTCGGGTGCGGACATCCGGGGGGTTCCTCTCTGGTGGGCGCTCTGGTGGGCGGCGGCGGTGGGGCGGGGCGCGGGCCGTGCGGGGGGCGCCGGTCGGCGAGGGCCGACCGGCGCCCCACGACGGCTCAGGCGCCGCCGACCGGCACCGCGGCCGGGGCCCGGCGCGGGCCGGGCGGGGCGGGGTCGGCGTCCGGCCCGTCGACGGCCGAGGTGACGACGTCCGCCTTGGCGAACTCCTCGAAGAACGCGGGGAAGGAGAGCCGGACCTCCTCGAAGCCGGAGTAGAGGTTGGCGGACTCCATGCGCAGACCGGCCACGAACAGCGACATGAAGATGCGGTGGTCGCCCCAGTGCGAGAACTCCACGCCGCCCGGGTACGTGGACCTGCCGCGCACCTCGAAGCCGTCGCAGACCCCGCGCTCGTACCGCGGCCGGATGTCCACGCCCGCCTTGGACAGTTCGCCGACCATGGCCTCGATGCGGGAGGCCTTGTGGAAGTGCGTCACCCGCGCCCCGGTGACCCGGAGGGTGCCGTCGACGTAGGCGCCGAGGGCGGCGAGGGTGGGCACGATGTTGGGGCAGTCGGTGGCGTCGATGTGGAAGTCGCCGCGCATGCTGTCCGGCGGGGTGTCGACGGTCAGGGTGTCGGCCCCGCGGTCGAACGCGGTGCGCACGCCGAGCCGCTCCAGGATCGGCACGATCGCCGACTCGCCCTGGGTGCTGGTGCCGTGGACGCCGGTGAAGACCTTACGGCCCGGGTAGAGCGCGGCGGCGGCGAGCAGGTACGAGGCGGAGGTGTAGTCCTCGTGGACGGCGACGTCCTGGGACCGGTAGAGCGAGGGCTCCACGCGGTAGCGCCGGTGGTCGTCGGAGACGGTGACGTCGATGCCCGCCTGTCGCAGGGTGTGCAGGGTCTGCTCGATGTACGACATCGAGTGGACCCGGCCCGCCACCTCGATCTCCACCGGGCGTTCGGCGAACGGGGCGGCGAACAGGATGGCGGTGATGAACTGAGAGCTGACGTCGCCGGGCAGCCGGCAGACACCGCCTGCGAGGCGCCCGCCCCAGTTGACGACGGGTGCGTTGCCCTCGCGGCAGATGGACTCGATGTCCGCGCCGAGGTCGCGCAGGGCGTCCAGGAGCGGGGACATGACCCGCTTGCACAGGGTCTCGTCGCCGGTCACGACGACCGGTGACGGCAGGACGGAGGCCAGCGCCGTCATCGTACGGAAGACGAGCCCGGAGCCGTCGGAGCGGATCACCGTCCGGCCGTCGTCCTTGAACTGCCCTCCGGTGCCGGTGATGTCGAGGTATCCCTCGTGCTCGACGATCTCGGCGCCCAGCGCGCGGCAGGCGCGCTTCATGGTCTCGGTCTCCTCGCAGCGGAGGTCGTTGGTGATCCGCGAGCGCCCCTCGGCCAGGGTGCTCGCCAGGATCGCCCGCTGTGTCTCCGGCTTCGAGGCGGGGACGCGGAACGTCCCCGTGAAGCTGTCGATCGGTTCAACCCGTAGGCGCATGAGGTCTCCGCGTGCTGGTCCTGTCGTCGGCGTGGCCCGGGACGAGTGGGTCACGCGGCGGTCGCCGCGTGCTTGGCGACGGTGTCCTCGTAGATCTCGCGGAAGAACATGGCGAGGATCTCCTGGACGTCGTCGATGTACTTGAACACCTTCTGGAAGTCCTCCTCGCTGAAGATCAGCTGGTGGAGGATGTCCCACATCTCCTGGGAGTGGTCTTCGGTGGTGTCGACGTGGAGGTGGGCGGCCTGGCCCTTGACGTTCTCCTTGCCGAGCCGCTCCTGGAGGTTCTGGACGATGGCCGGCTGGAGCTTGGCCTGGGTGTACTCGACCAGGTAGTTGGAGACGACCGGGGCGAGGGCCGACTCGTGCTCCAGGGCGAAGTAGAAGAAGCCCTCGAACAGGCGGGTGGAGAGGTACGGCTCGGTGGCGAGGATCTCCTCCTCGGTGATGCCGGCGGCCGCGGCGTCGCTGACGTACAGCCTGTCGTGGAGCATCTCGTCGGCCTGGTAGTGCGCGTAGTCCTTGGCCGCCTTGGGCGAGATCTGGGCGATCTTGTAGATGGCCTTGGACTGGCTGACCCGGGAGAGGCGGATCCGCCACACGTGCTCGATGAGGGTGCGGCGGTAGTACGCCTGGTGGAGCTCGGGGTCGGTCATGTGGGACGCGAAGGGGACGGTTTCCTTCCACTCCGCCATCTTCTTGTCCATGTAGCGGTCGAGCTCGGCCTTCTTCAGCCGGCTCTGCTCCTCGTTGTAGAACGGCTTCGGGTGAGTGATCCCGGTGTTCTGCACGCGGTTCATTGCGTTCTCCTTCAGGGGAGGGTTCGCGGGAGGGTGGTGCTCGGGAGGGACGTTCACGGGAGGGTGGTGCTGCCGGGCACGACGGCGGCCTCGGCCACCGCCTTCGCCACGTGCGGGGCGACGCCGTCGAAGATGTCGGGCACGATCTGGCCGCGTCCGAGGGTCCGGTCGTCGACGAGACCGGCGATCGCGCGGGCCGCGGCCACCTTCATCTCCTCGGTGATGCTCGGTACGCCCGCGTCGAAGGCGCCCCGGAAGATGCCGGGGTAGCACAGTCCGCAGTCGATCTGGTTCGGGAGGTCGCTGCGCCCGGTCGCGAGGATCGCGACGACGTCCTGCACCTCGTGGGGGAGGAACTCGGGGTGCGGGTTGGACAGGGCGAAGACGACCGGCCGGTCGGCCATGGTCCGCAGGTCCTCGGGAGCGAGGACGCCGCGGCCGGCGAAGCCGACGAAGACGTCCGCGCCGGCCAGGACGGAGCGCAGCGGGCCCGTCTCCTGGTCCGGGTTGGTGCGGTCGGCGAACCACCGCTTGGCGTCCGTCAGGTCGGTGCGGCCCCGGTGCAGGGCGCCCTGCCGGTCACAGGCGACGATCCGCCGTACCCCGATGTTCATGAACAGCCGGGCCGTCGAGGTGCCGGCGGCTCCGGCGCCGGCGACGACCACCTTGAGCTCGCCCAGCTCCTTGCCGACCGCCTTGGCCGCGTTGATCAACGCCGCGGTCGCGGCGACGGCGGTGGCGTGCTGGTCGTCGTGGAGCACGGGAATGGAGAGCCGCTCGCGCAGCCGGTCCTCGATCTCGAAGCACCGCGGGGCGGCGATGTCCTCCAGCATGATGCCGCCGAAGGTCGGTTCGAGGTGGGCGACGGTGTCGACGATCGCGTCGACGTCCTGGGTGCCCAGGCACAGGGGGAAGGCGTCGATGCCGGCGAACTCCTTGAAGAGCAGCGCCTTGCCCTCCATGACCGGCAGGGCCGCCAGCGGGCCGAGGTCGCCCAGGCCGGAGACGGCGGAGCCGTCGGTGACGATGGCGACGGTGTTGCCGCGGATGGACCAGCGGCCGGCGGCGGCCGGGTCGCGGGCGATCCGCTCGGCGACCCGGGTGAAGCCGGGGGTGTAGACCCGGGCGAGGTCCTCGCGGTCGCGCAGCGGGACGGTGGCTCGGACCTCCAGCTTGCCGCCCAGGTGCAGGTCGAGGATCGGGTCGTCGGGGTCAGCGGTAGCGGACATGGAAATGCTCCGTCGCGTGTCGGTCGAGGAAGGCGGTCTCGGCGTCGAGGTCGTCGGCCGCCACGTCCCACAGGGCGTCCATCAGGCAGATCGCCCGGTCGGAGGCGTCGAGCCGGGTGCCCTCCGCCACATGCACGCGCAGGATCCGCGGCGGGCGGGTGGGCGGGTCGAAGCCGATCGCGTCGACGGTCCGCCCCTTCTCGCCGTACTTGCTGAGGAACACGGTCGCCCGGGTCGGCGCGCCGGTGCGCAGGGCCTCCAGCTGGGAGGCGTGGATGAGCCGGTCGTGGAACGCGTCGCGTTCGCCGTCGGGCAGCAGCAGGGACTCGGTCCACAGGTCGAGCAGGGAGTGCCCGGTGACGGCCTGGACGCTGGCGTCGATGAGACTGCCGCCCATCCGGGGGTTGATCTCGATGATCTCCCAGCGCTTCTTCGACTCCCAGTACTTGACCTCGACGTGGAAGGCGCCGCCGGTCAGCCCGTGCTGCTCCAGCGCGGCGAAGCAGCGCGAGACGAAGTCCGCCCCCTCCAGGACGAGTTCGCGTCCGATGGTGGCGGGCGGGCTGACCGACATGCCCTCCAGGGTGGTCCGCTCCAGGCGTTCCACGCGGGCCTTCTCGTGGACGCACAGGTGGTGGACCCGCCCGTCGAGGACGAGGGTCTCGAAGCTGAACTCGGGGCCCTCGACGTACTCCTCGACGAGGAAGTCGTACCGGTCCATGAAGATCGCCTTCATGCGCCGGTCGGCCCGCATCTGCTCCTGGATCGCCGGCAGGTCCGCCAGGTCGCGCACGTCCTCCAGGACGAAGGCCGCGAAGGACGAGGCGCCGCGCACCGGCTTGACGAACCAGCGTGCCGAGGCGTCGAGTTCGGGCGTCACACCCGGTGCGAGCCGACGGACCCGCACCTCGCTGAGCCCTTCGGCGAAGAGGAAGCGACGCAGCTCGTACTTGTCGAGGCAGAGGCGCAACGCGGGCTCGGCGGAGTCGCGCGCGCCGAGCCGCTCGTTGAGCTCGGCCATCAGGAGCCGGTAGCCCTCGAAGGTGGCGAGGGCGGCCTCGACCCGGTAGCCGCGGTCGGCGAGTTCGCGCACGGCCTTCTCGACGTCGCCGAAACGCAGTTCGGGTTCCTCGGTGACCACGCAGTCCGCCAGGTGGCGGCGGCTCGCGTCCAGGGCCTCCGGGGCCTCCGGGCGGGAGCTGAGCGCGACCAGGGTCAGGCCAAGACCGGCGGTGGCCGCGGCGGCCTCCTCGGTGAACGACTTTCCCTGGTGCATGAGGAGCAGGACCGCTCTCTTCACCTGTGCACCTCCTCGGCTTGGCGGGTCCGCACTCAGCGCCGCCGGACCGGCTGCCGGTCCGCGGTCTCGCGCTGGTGGGCGCGCAGGATGTCGACGAGCTGGGCGGCGCCGCCCTCGCGGACCGGGTCGAGGACCGGCAGTCCGGTCTCGGCCTCGAGCTTCTCGGCCTCGCGGCGGTAGTCCTCCTCGGTGAAGCCGGCGCTGTTGACGCTGACGGCGGCGACCTTGGCGGGCCGTTCGAAGACGGTCAGCTCCTCGTTCATGCGGATGAGCTCGGGGATGGGGATGATGGGTGTCTCCCAGACCTTGGTGCGCTCGGCGCCGAGGCGGTGGCAGAAGACCAGGGCGTGCGGCAGGGCGCCGTGCAGGATGGCGAGGGCGACACCGCTGGCCCCGATGTGGTTGAGGGAGCCCTGGCCTTCGACGACGACCCATTCGTTGCCGGCGGCGGCCTCCATGACGACCTGCTCGACGGCGCCGCCCATGAAGTCACCGGGCACGCCGTCGACGGCGACGCCGTGGCCGGAGATCATCATGCCGCTCTGGCCGGTGGCTGCGAACCCGGTGGAGATGCCGCGGCCGTTGGCCTCGTTCCAGATCTGTAGCGCGGCGGTCTTCTTGCCGATGTTGGAGTCGCTGCCGCAGGTGTGGATGATCCAGGTGTCCAGGCCGAGGACGCGGGCCTTGTTGAGCGGCACCGTCGGGGCGTCCTTGGTCTCCCAGACGGTGATGCCCTTCTCGCGGACGGCGCGGGCGATGTCCGGGTCGCTGGTGAGGCGGTAGTGGATGGAGTTGACCAGGTGGAGGCCGTTCTGGACGGCCGCGAGGAGGTGCGGCTTCCAGCCGGAGGGCAGTTCGGCGGAGTGCAGGCCCTTGCCGATGACCATGACCTCGGGGCGCAGGTGCAGGGTGTCCTCGACCCGGCCGACGATCGGGATCGAGCCGCCGTAGCCGAGGACGTCCTGGGCCGTCTGACCGGCCTTGCGGCTGTCGACGACGGCGACGCAGCGGTCCCCGCGGTAGCGGATCAGTGATGCGGCGATCTTGCTGGTGAAGAGGCCGAAGCACCCCTCGGCGAACACCACGAAGTTCTTGTCGACCAGCTCCGCATGGTTCAACTGACCCACGTCTTTCCTCCACGGACTCGATGGTTCGATTTCGGATGTACGAGATGGTTCGGATGGTCTGCGGCGCGGTATCCGGTGCGCTCTACGGGACGGGCTCGGCCGTCAGCCGGTAGCGGGCGCGCACCTGGCGCACGGCTTCCTCGATCTGCGCCTGCGTGCCGCCCCGGAAGAGGAAGCGGCCGCCCTGGAGCATGGCGTACGAGCCGGGCCGGGAGACCAGGACCTCACCTGCCTCCGGCACCAACTCCCGGTACAAGTAAGGCACTTCGCCGAGGAGGGGGTTGGCCGCGGTGACCTTCTGGGGAAGTGGCCTGGGGCCCGGGATCATCAGCCAGCCGCCGCTCTGCTCCGGGTCGGAGACCGGCGGGTCGACCGGGCGGCCGAGCAGCACGTCGACCCAGAGCCGGAACAGGTTCACGCCGTGGACGTCGTGGATGACGTAGGGAACGTCCGCGCCCGGCACCCGGGCGCCGACCTCGAGGAACACCAACTCCTCGCCGGTGTCGAAGAGTTCGAGGTGGAAGGCCGAGCCGCGCAGGCCGAGCGCGGTCAGGCAGCGCAGGGCGAAGTCCTCGCACCGGGCGCGTACCGCGGGGTCCGTCTGGAAGACGGAGCCGAGCGGTTCGCCCAGCAGCTCGAAGTCCAGGCAGGTGGAGACGTAGCGCGAGGTGCACAGGAACAGCGGCTTGCCGGAAGCGTCCAGGACGCCGTCGACGTGCAGGATCTCACCCCGCACGAACTCCTCGATCTCAAGGTCGTGCAGGCTCCGCTCGGCGCACAGCGCCCGCAGCTCCTCGGCCGAGGCGATCTCGCGCACGCCCTGGCTGGAGGCCCCGCGCACCGGCTTGACGATCACGGGGTAGCCGAACGTCTCGGCGACCGCGAGGACCTGGTCCTCGGTGTGGCAGGGCGCCCAGCGCGGCACGCGGACGCCGGCCCGGGCGAGGGTCTCCTTCATGACGGTCTTGTCGCGGAACCGGGCGGTCTCCTCGGGTCCCGCGCCCGGGATGCCGTAGCGCTCGCGCAGGGTCGCTACGAGGTCGAGGAGCAGTTCGGAGAAGCCGATGACGTGGTCGAAGGGGCCTTCGTCGCGGACGACGGCGTCCAGGAGCCGCAGGACGCCTTTCAGGTCGTCGAAGTCCTCGACGAGGTGGACGCGTTCGGCGTCGGAGGGCACTCCGCTGCGGCCGCCCGCGTCGCAGACGTACGTGACGCGGTCGGTCTCCGGCAGGAAGAGATCCTCGGGAGCGGCGAGGCGGTTCTCCCAGCGCCGCTCGTCATCGGGCCGGGGCCAGCGGTTCAAGAACAGGATTGTGCCCGACATGGGGATGTCACCCTCACCGATCACGGACTGGACGGACGTGCCCGGCCGGGGCGGCCGGTCGGCGACGACGAGGGGTCTTTGGAACAGAAGCACGCACCCGGACCCGCAGCTGAATCCGATTCCGGATCCGAGCTTTGGGAACGGCCCCCGCCGCGTTGCTCGCGCTGCCTCAGCCTCGCATGGGACCGGCGCGGCCAGAATAGGACCAAAGTCCCAGCGGTCCATGGGCGTCGCGGGCTTGCGCGAGTACGCGGGAATGTGCTGCCGGGTCAGCCCGGGGTGTGGGCGCGGGTGCGGTCGGACCAGTTCACGACGAGCGGCATGAGCTGGCCGACGACCAGGAAGAGGGCTCCCATGACCAGCCAGCCCGGCTCGCCCCAGCCGAGGCAGACCAGACCGAGCAGCGGCGGGCCGATCGAGTTGGACAGCCCCTGGCCGATACCGTGCAGACCCGAGTACTGGCCCTGCGCGTGCGCCGGAGCGAGGCCGAAGGACAGCTCGAACGAGGCAGCGGTGTGCCAGAGTTCGCCGATGGTGAGCACGACCACGCCGAGCACGACGACGACCACCGCGCCCCATCCGGGCGTGCCGCCCGCCGCCGCGATGAGGGCGGTGGCGATGAGGAGCGCCACCCCCGCGCGGCGCACCACCCGCCCGGCCGCCCGGTTGGAGTCGATGCCGCGGCTGGCCCGCACCTGTAGGCAGACCACGAGGGCGGTGTTGACCGCCACGCTCGCGCCGACGAACCACCGCGGCGCGTCGGTGTGCCCGATGATCCACAGCGGCAGGGCGAAGATCAGCACCTGGGTGTGGATGGACATGATGCCGTCGAGGGCGGTGAGCACCACGTACGGCCTGTCCTTGAGGGCGAGCCAACGCCCGCTCTCCTCGGGGGCCTTGACCGGTGGTACGGACGGGATGCGGGAGGCGATGGCCGCGCAGACCAGGAACGCGACGGCGTTGCCCAGGATGAGGCTCACATACGCGGTCCGGGTGTCCACCTGGACGGCGACACCGGCCGCGAGGGCGCCGCAGCCGGCGGCGATGTTGTTGAGGGCCCGCAGGTAGGAGCGGTAGTGGGTGGGGTTCGGGGCGCCCACGGCGCGGGTCAGCGGTCCGCGGGCGGCAGTGCCGGCCGAGTTGGCGAGCTCGGCCACGCACATGGCGGCGATCAGCCACGGGAAGGTGTGCACGAACACCAGCGCCGCCACGGCGAGGGCCTGCACGACGACCGCGATCCGGTAGACCTCGCGCGGGCCGCGCCGGTCGGCCAGATGCCCCACGGGGATGCCGGCGACGAGGCCGATCAGGGCGGCGGCGCCCAGGGCGAGTCCGACCTGGGCGACCGGAATGCCGACGGAGCGGGTGAAGAAGAGCGCGGCCCCGGCCATGAAGAGGCCCTTGCCGATCATGTTGATGAAGGTGGCGGCGGCGAGGACGCGTTTGGGACCCGTATCGGGTATCAGGCCGCGGGCCACCAGCCAGGCCGGTAACCCTCCTGCGGGGCCCTCCCCGGCCGCCGCCCCGGCCTTTTCGGCGTGACCGTCCCGTTCGTCGCGTCGGCGCTGTTCGCTGGTGTCCACTGGCTGCCCCTCCGGCTGCTGGATGGGTGGCCACCGTGGTGGTGGCCGGGTGTGCTCGGGTGCCCTCAGGCGTCGAGGCCCCCGCGCGCGACGAGCTGCGCGGCGATCACGTTCCGCTGGATCTCGTTGGTCCCCTCACCGACGATCATCAGCGGTGCGTCGCGGAAGTAGCGCTCGACGTCGAACTCCGTGGAGTAGCCGTAGCCGCCGTGGATTCGTACGGCGTCGAGGGCGATCCGCATCGCGGCCTCGGAGGCGAACAGCTTCGCCATGCCAGCCTCCATGTCGATCCGGCGGCCCGCGTCGGCCTCGCGGGCAGCGTACAGCGTGAGCTGCCGGGCAGCGGTCAGCGAAGTGGCCATGTCGGCAAGGTAGTTGCCGATGGACTGGTGCTGCCAGATCGGCTTGCCGAAGGACTCGCGGGCCCGGGCGTAGGCGAGGGCGTCCTCCAGGGCGGCCCGGCCGACGCCGAGCGCGCGGGCGGCGACCTGTAGCCGTCCGGTCTCCAGACCCTTCATCATCTGCCCGAAGCCCCGGCCCTCCGCGCCGCCGAGCAGGGCTGTGGCCGGGGCGCGGTGGCCGTCGAAGGAGAGCTCGCAGCTCTCGACGCCCTTGTAGCCGAGCTTGGGCAGGTCGCGGGAGACGGTGAGACCGGGGCCGTGCTCGACGAGCAGGATCGACATGCCGTGGTGGGCGGGGCGGGCGTCGGGATCGGTCTTGCACAGCAGGGCGATCAGGCCCGAGCGGCGCGCGTTGGTGATCCACATCTTGGCGCCGTCGACGACGTATCCCTCGGCGTCGCGGCGGGCGACGGTGCGCATGGCCTGGAGGTCGGAGCCGCCGCCGGGTTCGGTGAGGGCCATGGTGGCCCGCAGCTCGCCGGTGGCCATCCGGGGGAGGTAGCGGCGCTTCTGCTCCTCGGTGCCGTAGTGCAGCAGCAGTTTGGCGACGACGGTGTGGCCGCCCATGGCGCCGGCCAGGCTCATCCAGCCGCGGGCGAGTTCCTCGGTGACGAGGACGTAGCAGGGAGTGGAGACGGGGGTGCCGCCGTACTGCTCGGGGACGGCGAGGCCGAAGACGCCGAGCCGTTTCATGCCCTCGATCAGGGCCTCGGGGTACGTGTCGGAGTGCTCGAACTCCCGGGCGACGGGCCGCACCTCCTTGTCGACGAACTCGTGGACGGTGCCGACGACCAGCCGTTCCTCGTCGGACAGGATGTCGAGAACGCTCATGCCGTGCTCCTCCTCGGACTGCCGTCAGGGGGGACTCATGACACCACGCGACAGGCAATCCGCCCTAAGCCAGCGCGGCTGGACGTACAGCCCCCGGTCCGAAGCGCCGACGGGCGCGGTCCGCGGCGGCTTCGGCCGCGCGGGCGCGGGCATCGCCGGGATCCAGCAAGAGCTGGTGGTAGGCCCTGTCGGTCGGCAACAGGTCGTCCGCGCGGATCATGAAGGCGCGCACTCTCGCTCGCTGGAGTCCGAGACCGGCCAGCAGGCCCAGCGCGGCCGCGGTGAGGGCGGGCGAGTGGTTGGTGGGTTCCGGCAGGGTACGGGTACGTGTGGTGGAGCTGCGGTCGGCGTACCGCACCGTGAGGGCGAGTCGGCTCGCGATCTGGCTTTCGCCGCGCAGGCGTTGGCCGATCCGGTCGGCCAGCTCCAGAACCGCGCGGTGGTGCTGTGCCGGGTCGAGGCAGTCCCGCTCCAGTACGAGATCGGCGACCAAGTGCGCTGCCGGTTCGGAGAGGGTGACCGGGCGGGGGTCATGGCCGCGGGCGCGCTCGGCCAGCAACCGCGCCTGACCGACGCCGAGGAGCCGTTGCAGGGTCACCGAGGGCAGGCCGGTGAGCTGGCCGATGGTGTGCAGGCCGTATCTGTGAAGCGTTTCCGCCGTGGTGCGCCCGACCCCGGGCAGCGCGGTGACGGGCCGCGGGTACAGCCAGTCGGCCACGCGATCGGCGGGGACCCAGGTGGTCTCTCCCGGCGCGGACGCGTCGGCCGCCATGGCCGCCAGCATGCGGTTGCTCGCGAGCCCGGCGTTGCTGTCGACGCCGTAGAGAGCCTTCAACCTGAGCTTCGCCAACTGAACGACGTCATAGGCGGACAGGTCGAAGTATCTGATGGCCGACGTCAGGTCGAGCTGGACGGCGTGGGGCGGAACGGCCTGGACATGAGGCGTGACACCAGACATCACTTCCATGACGTCGTCGTACTGAAGCTCGTTCAGCGCGGCGTGCAGGTGGAGGTGGGCGACGTACCGCTGCCGCGCAGTCATCCTGCGCTCCCCGGACTGGTGTAGCCGAACTTCTTCAGGTCGGCCGAGCGGGTGCCGGCCGGTTGGAGGTCGGCGTAGGGATGCAACCGGGCGCCGGTGGTGCCGTTGGCCAGGGTCCGCTGCGGCTGGGCCGGGGTCGGGTGCGGGTGGCTCTCGCCGAGGAGGGCGAGTGCGGCCTCGGGGCCGTTGTCGCGGCGGGCTGCGGCGATCTCGTCCAGGTCCCAGGCCATGGTGCCGACGACGGTTCGGCGGGTGCCGCGCACCTGGACCGTGCCGCGCACCAGCAGCAGTCCGCTGTGGAAGACGGTGTGCGCGCAGGCCGGGTGGGAGTCCTCGAAGAAGGCCAGGTCGACCAAGCCGGAGCCGTCCTCCAGGGTGACGAAGATGATGCGCTTGCCGCTGGCGATGGGCGGGGTCTGGGTGGAGGCCCGTACGCCGGCGACCAGGACCTGCTGGCCGGCGCGCACTCCGGCCAGGTGGGCCGCGTCGGTCGCGCCGATCTCGCGCATGAGGCGGTGGTGGTGCTCCATCAGGTGCCTGGAGACGTCGATGCCGAGGGTGCTCAGCTCGGCACTGAGGGCTTCGCGTCCGGTCAGTTCCGGCAGGCCGCTCGGCTCCGCCCCGCCCACGGGGCCCGCTTCGATGGGCAGTTGGCCCTTGCCGACGGACCGGGTGCGGGAGGCCCGGTGGAGTTCGGCGATCTGGAGCAGCAGGTCGCGGCGCGTGAGGCGGCCGTCGTGGAGGGAGTTCAGGGCGCCTATTTCGGCGAGGCGTTCGGCAGTGGGTCTGCTGGGGCGGGCACGCTGCCAGAAGTCGGAGAGGGATCGGTAGGGCTGGCCTTGTTCGATTCGTACGCACTCGTCCTCGCTGATGCCGTGCACCGCGGAGAGGGCGAGCCGTACGCCCCGCTGCTCTCCGTCGGTCTTCTCCACGGTGTGTTTCACCTGGGAGTGGTTGATGTCGACGGGCAGGACCTGTACACCGCGGCGACGGGCGTCGGAGACGAGGACGCGCTTGGGCCACATCCCGGGGTCGTGTTCGAGCAGGCCGGCCAGCAGGTATGCCGGGTGGTGCGCCTTGAGCCAGGCGCTCTGGAGGGCGGGTACGGCGAAGGCGACCGCGTGGGCGCGGCAGAAGCCGTAGGCGCCGAAGGCCTCGACGGTCTTCCAGACCTCGTCCCGGACGGCCGCACTGTAGCCACGCGCGCGTGCCAGGCCGTGGAACCAGTCCCTGAGCTTCGGCAGCCGGTCCTTCTCGCCGAGCGCCCGCCGGGCGACCTCGGCCAGCGCGTAGTCGCAGCCGGTCATGACCGCCAGGGTCTCGATGATCTGCTCGTGCCAGATGGTCACGCCGTAGGTGTCGGCGAGCACCGGTTCCAGGTCCGGATGGGCGTACGTCGGAGTGCCGCCATGACGTGCGGCGATGTACCGCTCGGGCATGCCCCCGGCGACCGGTCCGGGTCGGAAGAGGCTGATGTCGGCGATGACGTCCTGCGGGTCGCGCGGCTGCAACCTGGACAGCAGGTCTTGCTGGCCGGGGGACTCCAGCTGGAACAGGCCCAGGGTCTGGCTCTCCTGGATGAGCTTGAAGGCGAAGACGTCGTCGAGCGGTACCTGCTTGGGGTCGTCCAGGTCGATGTGGTTACCGGTCGTCCGTTCGATCTCGGCGACGGCGTGAGACATCGCCGACTGCATGCGTACGCCCAGCACATCCAGCTTGATGTTGCCCAGGTCCTCGATCTCCTCCTTCGCCGCCATGGCCATGGGGTAATCGCCCTGCGGGGTGGGCTGCACCGGCAGCCGGTCCAGGAGCGTCGCGTCGCTGATGACCACTCCGCAGGGGTGCATGGCCATGCCGTGGACCAGGGAGTCGAGGCCCTCCGCGAGCTCCCACAGCGGTCCGTACCGGTGCGCCTCGGCCGCCAGCTGCCTCAGTTCGGGCAGTTCGGTGAGCGCGCCCGTGATGTCGGAAGCTCTCAGGTGCGGGAAGCTCTTGGCGATCCGGTCGACTTCCGCGGGCGCGATTCCGAGGGCGAGGCCGGTGTCGCGCAGGGCGCGGCGGGCCCGGTAGGTCTCGGGCATGGCGGTGACGGCGACCCGCTCCTTGCCGAACCGGTCGAAGATCGTGTCGTAGCACTCCAGCCGGCGGGCGGACTCCACGTCGATGTCGATGTCGGGCAGGGAAGCCCGGCGCACACTCAGGAAGCGTTCGAACAGCAGACGGTGGTCGAGCGGGTTCGCGGTGGCGACGCCCAGCGCGTGGCAGACCATCGAACCGGCGCCCGAGCCGCGGGCCGCGACCCTGATGCCCTTGGCCCGGATGTCGGCCACGACCTGGCCGACGGCGAGGAAGTACGAGTCGTAGTCCAGCGTGGAGATCACCTTGAGTTCCTCGTCCAGCCGGTCGAGCGCCGCTCGGTCGCGGTCCAGGCCCCGCCGGGCCAGGCCGGCCTCGCACTGCCGGCGCAGCAGTCGTGTCGCTCCTCCCGCTCCGGGCTCGGCGCCGAAGAGCGAGGGCTCCGGGAAATGCCGCGTGCCCAGCCCCAGGTCCGCTCCGGGGTCGACGGCGCACAGGGCCGCGGTGGCGGCGGTGTCCGCCACCAGGCGGTGGGCCCGCCGGGCGTCGGCTCCGGCGCATTGGGCAACCAGGTGCGCGACGGCCGTCATCGCCTTCTCGTCCTTGAGCCAGCGCTGTCCGCTGTCCAGGCGGCGCCGGTCGATGGGCCGCAGCAGCCGGGCGGCGTCCAGGACGTCGGCGAGGCGGTGCTGGTCGGGGTCGGCGTAGCGGACGGCGTTGGAGAGCACCGCGGTGGTGTGGGTGCGGTCGGCCAGCGCCAGGGTGCGGGCAGCCAGGCGGAGGGATCCAGGACCGATGGAGGAACGTTTATGCGCTACGACTTCCAGCCTGACCCCACTCCCGAAGATCTCCCGCCACGGCGCCAGCAGCTTCATCGCGACGTCTTCCCGCCCGGCCGCCAAGGCTCGTACCGGCTCGGAGAGCGGCCCGAGCAGCACGGTCAGACCGGGACCGCCGTATTCGCGCAGCGCCTCCCACGGCACCACCACCGGTGCCGCGCCGGACGCGGTGCCCACGTGGGCGGCCGACGTGATGCGGCACAGCCGCGCCCACCCGGCGCGGTTCTGCGCCAGCAGCACGAACCGCAGCGGCGGCTCGACGACGTGCGCGCCGCCGCGCACCGGGGTGCGGCGTCGCTGGGCGGGCGGCGGGGGCGCCAGGGCCTCCACCGCCAGGTCGATACCGAAGATCGGCCGCACCCCGGTTCCCGCGCATGCCTGCGCGAACCGGACGGCACCGGTGACCGTGTTCCGGTCGGTGAGCGCGAGCGCCGTCACGCCTCGCTCGGCGGCCCGCAGGGCGAGCTGCTCGGGGTGGGCGGCGCCGTAGCGCTCGGAGTAACCGGACGCGACGTGCAGATGGGCGAAGCCCGCCATGCCGCACCTCCATCACTCCACCCCATGTTGACCCTTTTACGTCGTATGCCCGATACATTCATCGTACGCTCGTTCGATTAGTCTAACCTTCATCAGCCCTGGTCAGCGACATGATTCGAACACGGCATCGATTTGGCAGCGGGGGAGCGGCGGCCGGAACAGGTGCTGCGCCGTCACATCCCCGACCGGGCGGCATGGTTGGAGGAAAACGTCCCGGCGCGCACCGCGCCGCAGTCGTCGAGCGACTCAAGAGGGAGGAGGGGGGTGGAGAGGGTAACGGAGTGGCGCGCAGCAGACACTGTCCGTAACTGGGGCGAGTGTCCGGGGCGGCTCCGCTCACACGTCCGGCGCCCCCGGGCTCACACGTCCCTGCGGCACACCACTGTCACCGTCACCACGCGGTGAGCCATCGCGTTGCCGATCTCCTTGATCCACCGGTAGGTGTCGCCCTGGAGGAGCGCCGGGAGCAGCAGGAGCACACGGCCACCGCGGTGACCGTGCCCGCGGCGTGCCGGACGACCGCCCCGAGCGCCATGCCGACCAGTGCGCACACCGGCGTGAGCGGCGCCGAGGCCGCGACGGGCCGCAGGGCCCCCGCGTCGCCGATCGAAAGCCCGCCCTCGTCCCGCAGCGGCGCCTGCGTCACGCCGAACGACACCCGCGACGACCGCGCCGAGCCCGCACATCACCGCCGTGACCACGACCGACTTCGCCGCGATCACCGCGCGGCGGTCCGGCGGGACGCCGGCGTCCGCGCCCAGGTCCACCGGCACGGTGAGCCCCGGCCCCTGCCCGCCGACATCGACCTGGCCGCGTTCCGCGTTCTCCAAGAGGCGCTCACCAACGTCGTACGCCACGCGGGTACCGGCGCGTGCCGGGTGACCGTCGTCCACGGCGACGCCGACGTGACCGTCGAGGTCGTCGACGCGGCGTCGGAAAGCTGCCCGCGGGCGACGGATACGGCCTCTCGGTATGCGCGAGCGTGTGGGCCTGCTGAACGGTGACTTCAGCGCGGGGCCGCGCCCCGAGGGCGGCTTCCGGGTCGCGGCCAGGCTGCCCGTCCCGGCACAGGCCCCCCGATGAGCGCAAGAGCCGCCCGCGTGGTCCTCGCCGACGACCAGCCGCTGGTACGCGCGGGCCTGCGCGTCCTGATGGCCGACACCGCGGACATCGAGGTCGTGGGGGAGGCGGGCGCGGGCGCCGAAGCGGTCCGGCCGGCCAGGGACGTACGCCCCGACGTCGTCGTCATGGACATCCGCATGCCGGGCGTGGACGGCATCGAGGCCACCCGGCTGATCAGGCGGAACGCCGATGACCTCGCCTACGAGATGGGGCTGGTGGCACCCCAACGGTGAGCGCGGGGCCCGCCAGTACCGGAGCCCCGCCAGTATCTGAGCACCGCCGGCAGCGGAACCCCACCGGTGTCGGGACTCTGCCAGTAATCACTGGAAGTTGTCGTGTCGCGGCGCTTCACTCTTCATCTACCGGCGCGTAATTTGACGTGAGCACGGCATCCTGTCGATCCGGATCACAGGGCGTACAGCCATCGCAACTCCCTTGAGCCGCAAGGAGACCACACGATGCTGCCCTGGAGACGAGCGCTGCGCGCGCTCGCCGCCGCCCTGCTCGTCACGGGCGCGGTCACCCTCACCCCCACCGCTTCCGCTTCCGCTTCCGTGGCGGAGGCCACCACGTCCCGTGGCTGGAACGACTACAGCTGCAAGCCCTCCACCGCGCACCCTCGCCCGGTCGTCCTCGTGCACGGCACGTTCGGGAACTCCGTCGACAACTGGCTCGTCCTCGCGCCCTACCTGGTCAGGCGCGGCTACTGCGTCTACTCCCTGGACTACGGCCAGTTGAAGGACGTGCCGTTCTTCCACGGGCTCGGCCCCATCGACAAGTCGGCCGAGCAGCTCGACGGCTTCGTCGACAAGGTGCTCGCCTCGACGGGCGCGGAGGAGGCGGACCTCGTCGGCCACTCGCAGGGCGGCATGATGCCCCGCCACTACCTCAAGTTCCTCGGGGGCGCCGACAAGGTGAACGCCCTCATCGGCCTCGCGCCCGACAACCACGGCACCACGCTGCTCGGCCTCACCAAACTGCTGCCGTACTTCCCCGGGGTCGAGGACCTGCTGACCACCAAGACGCCGAGCCTCGCCGACCAGGTGGCCGGATCGCCCTTCCTGACCAGGCTCAACAAGGGCGGGGACACCGTGCCCGGCGTGCGCTACACCGTCATCGCCACCAAGTACGACGAGGTGGTCACCCCGTACCGCAGCCAGTTCCTGGACGGCCCCGACGTGCGCAACGTGACCGTCCAGGACCTCTGCCGCGTCGACGTGGCGGAGCATCTGGCGGTCGGCGTCCTGGACCGAGTGGCCCACCACGAGGTGGCGAACGCGCTCGACCCGGAGCATGCGACGCCGAGCACGTGCCTGTCGTAGCAGCGGCCCAGCCCGTCAACCGGTGCCTACGGCTCAGCGGCCGTGGCGTCCGGCGGTGCGGCGGCGGGTCGTGGCGAACATCGCCGCGGCGCCGACGGCGAGGGCGGCCGCGCCGCCCATCGCGAGGTAGGGCGTGGTGCTGTCGCCGCCGGTCTCGGCGAGGTTGTCGTCGGTGCCGGCCGCGGTGGTGACCGGCTTCTCGGCGCCGCCGTTCACCTCGGGCTCGTTGCCGGCCGCCGCCGCGTCGCCGTCGGCGGCGGGAGCGGCGGCGGGAGCGGCGGGGGCGGCGCCGGTGGCCTCCGCGCCCGTCTTGGCGTCGGCGTCCCCGTGGCCGTGGTGCTCGACCGTGGACTTCTCGGCGCCCGCCTCGATCTCCTTGTCGGAGGGGGCGGACGCGGCCGGGGCCGGGGCGGAGCCCGAGCCGCCGCTGTCCTTGCCGAAGACGACGTCGGAGCAGGTGTAGAAGGCCTCGGGGGAGTCCGAGCGCTGCCAGACCGAGTAGATGAGGTGACGGCCCGACCTGGCGGGGACCTTCCCGTCGAAGACGTAGTCGCCGTTCTCCATCCTCGGGTCGGTGACCTTGACGAAGGGCCTCGCCTCCAGGTCCGACCACTTCAGGGGCTTCGCCGGGTCGTAGGAGTCCTTCGTGACGTACAGCTCGAAGGAGCCCTTGTGCGGGGCGGTGCCCTTGTAACGGAAGGTGTGCTTCCCGGCGGACAGCTTGCTGGCCGGCCAGTCCGTGTGCGGCAGGTCGAGGCCCTTGTACTTGTCGTTGCCGGCGCTGCACAGCTTGCCGTCGGGGATGATCTGCTTCGACTTCCCGGCGGCGTTGGCGATGTTCACGCCGTTCCAGTCGTAGAAGGCCTGTGCGCCGCTTGCGGCGACGGCGGCCTTGCAGGCGGCGGACTTCGGGGCCTCAGGACCCTCCTGGAAGCAGGCGGAGACCCGGCTGACCGGATCCGTCATCGATCCGTGCGCGGCGGCGGGCGTCGCCGACAGGGCGGTCAGGGCGAGCGGGGCGACACCGGCGGCGGCGATCGCGGCGGCCTTGCGGCGAGCGGTCATGGGGTTCTCCTCAAAACGGCGGTTCAGGGGGACGCGACCAGAAAGCTAGCCCCTGAAAACCGCGAAATCCCCGGCTGGAGGCCGGGGACGGAGATCCTTATGGTCGCTTTAAGGAAAGGCTAACCAAGGGCTCAGGCTGGGCCCTTGGCCGCCAGTGCCGCGCCGATCGGTCCGGCTACCTCGGGGTGGCCGAGATAGCGTTCGATGGAGTGTGGCGCTTCGCCGTTCTCCACTTCGACGTCCTTGAGCGGAGGGCCCCACTTTCTCCGCAACGGGTGCCCAAGGGCCACGATGTCGTTGACGTCGTAGGCACTCAGCCATTCCACCCCGGGGTTGTCCGCGTACGTCGGGTGGCCGAGGTTCTTGCGGACGGCGTCGATGCCCAGCGGAGAGCCTGCCGTCACCCACAGAACGGTACGCGCGCGCAGGCCGGGATCACCGAGCAGATCACGGGCCACCACGGTCCCCAGGCTGTGCGAGACCAGGACGACGGGTCCGTCGGAGGGGAGTTGCTCCCTCACGTGCGAGAGGACCTCGGCCCTGGCGCGCGTCAAGTAGACGGCCACATCGCGCAGATGCGCGGCGATGAACGCCTGGTCGAACGGGGTGGTGCGGCCGAGCCAGTCGAGCGCGTGCCGGGCGACCGACCAGGAAAGTACGTCCGAGAGGCGTTCCAGGTCGTCGTCGGCGTTCCCGGGAACCCAGCCCGCTCCGACGGCCATGTCCTCCAGCATCTTCCGTTCCATCACGCCGATGTCCGACCCCAGCCAGGGGTGCAGCGGGCCCGGCCTGTCGGGGTCCGAGGGCAGCGTTTCCAGGTCGATGGCCGCATTGCTCTGGGCCAAGGTGTCAGTGATCCTGCGCAGTACGTTCCCGAAGTACGGGAAGAGCACGGGGCCGTCCACCGGCGGCAAGCCCGCTTTGACAAGCCCTGCCGCCAGCCCCGCCTGCCATGTGCGCCGGAGCTCGACGGGGTCCTTCCACTCCTGCTTGCGGCCGTGGACCAACACCAACGTCGCGTTCATACGTCTGCACCCGCCTCGATCGCCGCATCGATCAGGGTCCGCATCGGCGGGGTGAGAGGGGCCGCTCTCAGCCGCTTGACGATTCTGCTCACCCTGGCGCCTTCGTTTCCCATGTACACAGCGGCGTCACGACCCATCTCGGGTGTCCAGCGCTCCCCGCCGCGGGCGACCGGCGCTCCCTGTTCGTCCAGCAATTTGATACCTCGGCGATGGAGCGCGACCATCTCCCACTGATCGTTGAAGACGGGCGCTCCCGACGAGCCCTTCCGGGTGTCACTGGTGTACCGCAGCCAGATCTCGTCCTGGGCCACCATCCGGTTCGCCCGGATGCTGACCCGCTTCCTTTCGCCGCCGGGGTGGTGGATCACGTTCAGCACCTCGCACTTGAGCGCTTTCCCGGTCTGCTCGATGAGCGGCACCCAGCCGTAGGCCTCTCCCGGTGCCTCGCCGTGCGAGTCGGCGACGGCCACCACGGTGAAATCCAGCTCCTCGTCGGTGAACCAGCACACTTCCGGGGCAAGCGCGCAGGTCACGTACTCACCCTCACGGCCCGCCTCATCGACCTCGAAGCCGAACTGCGCGGCCGCCTCCGCGGCATCGACCTCGCCGGGCACCACATGGTTGTTCGTCAGGAGCAGCCGTGGAGCGATCAGCACTCCCGTGGCGAGCGGGACGGGCGGATCACGGCGCGACGCCACGCTGACCACGCGACTCACCGACCGGGCAGCGGTGGTGCCGCGACTCAAGAAGTTCGTCCCGACGGAGTCGTCGTCGCCGACGAGCGCCTCCAGGCCGAGCCCCTGGTCGGCCAGCCGCCGTTGACGCCGTTCGATCTCGTCCGGGGCGTTGGCCAGAGCCAGGTCCCGCTCGCGCAGCGCTGTCGCCGTATCGGCGATCTGCCCGGCACTGGCCCTCCAGCGAGCAGCCGTCCCATCGGAGACGGCGTTGTCTTCGGGCATCGGGCAAGTCCCTCCACTGGGTGGGATGCCGACGGGACGGCGGCCGTTCGCGGCGGCCGCCGTCCCCGCGCCGGTCGCTAGGCGATGGCGCGGATGACGTACGGCAGCGCCGTACTGACCACGTCGAGGGCGTCGTCCCAGAAGCTCTTCCTCTCGCTCTCGCTCATGCCGGCCGGCAGATCGACCTGGATCCTGCCGCCGGTGGGACGCTCGTTGGGCTTGAAGTCCTTGGTGATCGCGTTGATGACGATCGGCGCCGCGATGCCGATCAGCGTCTCCACGAGCCCGAAGAACTTCGGGTCACCCATCCGGGCCGACGGGACCGCCCGTGCGATCTCACGGTTCACCTCGTCCGGGTCGGCGGCCTTGGAGTGACCCTTCCCGGGACCGCCGCTCTTGGTCAGCTCGTCGAGGACGGCGGGTACGACGACCCGTGCGAGCCTGGCCGCGGAGTCCCAGAAGCCCTTGTCGAGGAGATTGTCCGTGTCCGTCACGGACGCTTGCACCGTGAAGCTCTTGCCGTCCACCGGAATCGCGGCCGCCATGGCGGGGGCGAGAACGGCGGCGACCGTCTGCGTGTCCAGCTGGTAGTCCAGGCCGGACGGGACGTTGCCCCAGACCGACTTGCTCTTACCCGCCGTCTTGACGCCGGCGAGTATCTTTTCGGTGGCCGCGCCGACCGACTTCTCAAGCTCTACCGTGCTCATTCCCTTTACCTCCGGTGTGTGACTTTTCGCTGAGATTCCTTCGCCCTTTCCAGGGGTGGAAGGTTTGTGCCCACCGCCTGCGTAGGCCACCTCTTTGAGCATCTCCTCGACCTGTCGGATCATCTCCTTGCTCTTTGTCTGCTGCCGGGAGATAAACGTTTCGGTGAGGAGGTGCGGTTGATCCGAGGGAGCGAAGGCGCAGGGCGTCTGGCTCATGTTGAGGCCTTCGATGCGCGTCACGGTTCGGTCGCGCAGGGCGGAGACGGAGGCCGACCGGTCCATCTCCGTGGTCAGGGCGTAGGTGAACGCCGAGAGCCCGTTGGTGGGGGCGCTGCCCGCCGCCGCGGTCTGGTCCGCCTGACAGGCGGTGAGGAGCACCGCGTTCAGCTCGTTCGCCCCGGTGATGGCGCCCTTGGTCCTGGGCGCCTTGTTGGGGACGTGCGCCATGTTCAGGGTCAGGGACGCCTCGTTGCGCAAGGTGGTGCGGCCGAAGGGCTTCAGCGCGCGCGCCAGGGAGACCGACTTGGCCCGTTCCAGGAGCTTCTCCCGGGGTGGCGTGAACACCTTGGTGCGCACGGTCTCCTGAAGGCCCCTGCGGAAGAGGGACTTCTCCATGCCGCCTGAGTGGCAGGAGTCGAGCACCACGGTGAGAACGCCTTGGGGGAGGAGGGCGGTGCGCTCGGCGAGTTCGGTGTCCTCCAGGAACTCGTCGTAGGCGCAGAGCACCTCCGTCATGACGTCACCCTTGAGGTAGCGGTACCCGTGGGAGGACTGGAAGAAGACCAGGCGGTCCCCCTCCTCGGCCTCGTCCAGCAACCAGTCGAGACCGTCCCGGGTCGCTGCCAGGGTCGCGTCCGCGTTGAGCAGCACACGGATTCCGGAACTGTCGAAGTCGAGTTGGCCGAGCAGGTCGGTGAAGGCGACGGTGTCGGCGACGCAACTGTTGAGGTTGTTCAGCGGATCCGGATACTCGTCGATGCCGATGAGCAACGCGCGATCTGTCATCGCCCAACCCTTTCTGTGTTTCTTCCGCATGCCGCGCGTGGCCGTCGACTTCTGCACAGAATCGATTCTTCGAAGTGCAATGCAACCAGAGCCGAGAAATGCGCGTCCGACAGCAGAAGGAAGGTTTGGCTGTGTCGGCTTGTTTTCATGGTTTACCCCTGCCAGGGGTCGGGCAAGTCGGTGCCGATTGGTACTGCTGACTTAAAGCAAGCCATTCATCAATACGACCGGGAGGGTGCTCCGATGCCACGGCCGGGGCAGTTGAGGGCGGCGGCCACCGACGGATTGTCCGACCGCATCGCCCTCGCGCTGCTGATGCGTACGTTTCCGCCCGACGCGGTGGACCGCGTGATCGCGGAATGCGGAAGGACCGAGCGGCGCAACCGCCTTCTGCCCGCCCGCACAGTCGTGTACTTCATCCTCGCCATATGCCTGTTCGCCCAGCACAGTTACGACCAGGTGGCCAGGAGGCTGGCGGAAGCGATGTCCTGGGTGACCCGGCAGGACGGCTGCCCTCCCGCGGCGCCCACGTCCGCTGCCATCTCCCGGGCTCGCGTGCGCTTGGGGCCCGAGCCGCTGGCCGCGCTGTTCGCGCAAGCCGCGCGCGACGCACGGGCGCGGCGCACGGAGGAACGGTGCGCCCGCTATCTGGGGCGGCGGGTGATGGCGGTCGACGCGACAGCGATGGGCGTCCCGGACACACCGGAGAACCGGGCCCGTTACAGCTACCCGCCGATCACCGGGGCGGGCTCCGCGGCCCTGCCGCAGGCGCATCTGGCGGCGCTGGCGGAGTGCGGCAGCCACTCCATCACCCGGGCCGCGCTCGGGAAGTTGCCCGCCGAGACGGGGCACGCACTCACGAACGATCTGCTGGCGGCCCTGACCCGTGGAGACCTGCTGCTCGCCGACCACGGCTCGGCCGACCCGGAACTGCTGCCCGCGATCCGTGCCGCCGGCGCGGACGTGCTGTGGCGGGCCGACGCCTGGCCCGTACCGCAGGAGGGCACCGGACCGTCGGAGGTCGCCGTACTGCCGGAGCGCACCGCGCTGCCCGACGGCTCCTACCTCTGCGACGTGCGCTGCGGGCCCGCGCGGCCGCGTACCAAGGTCAGGGTGCTCGACGGCCCTCCGCACCGCCTGATCACGACGCTCGTGGACCACGAGGCGCACCCAGCTCCCGTTCTGCGAGCCCTGTACCGCCGGCGGTGGGGGATCAGGGCGTCTCTGGAAGCCGTCGGTACGCTGCGACGGGACACCCTGCCGGTCCTGCGGTCACGCTGGCCCGGCGGCGTCGAGCAGGAGCTGTGGGGGCACCTGCTCGTCCACCACACCATCCACCCGCTCCTGCACCCGGCTTAAGTAAGCGCTGCTGAACGCGGCGGGCTCACCTCAGTCGGCGGGCTCACCCCACCCACCGATACCGCCGCACCGGCCGCCCCGTCCCCCCGTAGCGGAGCGTCACCTCGGCGCGGCCCGTGTCCGCGAAGAACTCCAGGTAGCGGCGGGCGCTCACGCGGGAGAGGGAGCCCGCGCCCGCACACTCCGACGCCGAGAGGCCCCCGGGGTGGTCCCGCAAGGTCTGCTCCACCAGGTCCGCGGTGTGCGCGGCGAGGCCCTTCGGCAGCCCCCGGGAACCGGGCGGGCGCGCGCCGAAGAGGTGGTCGACGTCCTCCTGACGTGCCTCGTCCAGCTCGTCGAGCCGGGCCCGCAGCGCCGCCACATGCCTCAACTGCTCGTGCAGGGCCGCCTGGTCGAACGGCTTGATCAGATAGTGCAGCGCGCCCGCCCGCAGCGCGGCCCGCACGACCTCCGCGTCCCGCGCGGCCGTGATGAACAGGGCGTCCACCGGCTGCCGCCCCGGATCGCGCTCCTCGGCGGCCCGCAGCTCACGGAGCACCGCGATCCCGTCCATGTCGGGCAGATACACGTCGAGGAGTACGAGGTCGGGGCGCAGCCGCTCCGCCGCGCCGAGCGCCTCGGAGCCGCTGTGGGCGACACCGGCCACGGTGAATCCGTCCACCGCGCCGACGTACCGGGAGTGCAGCCTGGCGACCATGAAGTCGTCGTCCACGACCAGGACCCTTGTCATCGCCGCAGGCTATGGGCGCGACCACAACGACCACAACGTCCGTTGATTCCGGAAGAGAGACAGGTTGTTAACACCCGGGCAACATGTGGGCCACCTCACACCCATGCCCCGTCCGACGTTACCGACAGGTGGTGGCCCACATGCGCCTGCGCACCCCCCTCGCCCTGCTCGGCGCCACGCTCCTCGTGCTCGTGGCGCCGCCCCTGCTCACCCCGGGCAGCGGCGCCGGGACCGGCACGCAGATCCCCGGCCTGCGCCTCATGGTCCCCAACACACCCGGCGGCGGCTACGACATCACCGCCCGCACCGCCGCGAAGAACGCCGAGGACGCCGAACTCACCCACAACATCGAGGTGTTCAACCTGCCCGGCGCCGGCGGCACCGTCGGCCTGACCCGGCTCGTCGGCGAGCACGGCAACGGCAAGCTCGCCATGTCCATGGGCCTCGGCGTCGTCGGCGCCGCCCGCTCCAACCACTCCCCGAAGACCCTCGCCGACACCACCCCGATCGCCCGGCTCACCGAGGAGCAGGACGTCGTGGTGGTCGCCGGGGACTCCCCGTACAAGACCATCGACCAGCTCATCACGGCCTGGAAGAAGAACCCCGGCAAACTGCCCGTGGGAGGCGGCTCCGCACCCGGCGGCCCCGACCACCTCGCCCCGATGCTGATGGCACGCGCCGCCGGGATCGACCCGAAGAAGGTCAACTACGTCCCCTTCGACGGCGGCGGCGAACTGCTCGCCTCGATCCTCGGCAGCAAGGTCTCCTTCGGTGTCTCCGGAGTCGGCGAATACCTGGACCAGATCAAGTCCGGGGAGCTGCGCCTGCTCGCCGTGACCGGCCCGAAGCGGGTGCGCGGCCTGGACGGACCCACCCTCAGGGAGTCCGGCTACGACGTGGACTTCACCAACTGGCGCGGCATCGTCGCCCCACCGGGCCTCACCGACGCCGAACGCGAGAAGCTCACCGAGCTGTTCAGGAAGCTGCACGCCTCGCCCGAGTGGAAGAAGTCCCTCAAGACGAACGGCTGGGACGACGCCTTCCTGACCGGCGACAGGTTCGGCGACTTCCTGGACGCCCAGGACCAGCGCGTCGTATCGGTACTGAAGGAGCTGGGGCTGTGACCACCACCGACGCACCCCCCGCCCGGCGAAGCCGCCGCACCTGGCTGCGCGAACACTCCGAACTCGGCGTCAGCGTCCTTCTGTTGCTCCTCGGTACGCTCGTCCTCACCGACGCGCTCACCATGGACGTGGAGATCACCCAGCGCGGCCCCGTCGGCCCGAGGACCGTACCGGTCGCCGTGGGCACCGGCCTCCTCGCCGTCGCCCTGCTGCTCGCGGTCGACGTCCTGCGCGGCGGCCGCGGCGAGGCCGAGGGCGGCGAGGACATCGACCTGTCCGAGCCCGCCGACTGGCGCACCGTCCTGCTCCTGGCGGGCGTCTTCCTCGCCACCGCCGTCCTCATCGAGCCCGTCGGCTTCCCCGTCGCCGGCGCGCTGCTCTTCTGGGGCTCCGCCTACGCACTCGGCAGCCGCCACCCCGACCGCGACCCGCTGATCTCCGCAGGGCTCTCCGTCACCACGTACGCGGTCTTCAACAACCTGCTCGGCGTCCCCCTGCCGGGCGGCCCCCTGACGGGAGTGCTGTGACATGAACGCCTTCAACTCCCTCATCGGCGGCTTCGGTACCGCCCTCACCCCGCTGAACCTCCTGTGGGCCGCGGTCGGCGTGCTCCTCGGCACCGCGATCGGCGTCCTGCCCGGCATCGGCCCCGCGATGGCCGTGGCCCTGCTGCTCCCCGTCACCTACGGGCTCGAACCGACCGGCGCCTTCATCATGTTCGCGGGCATCTACTACGGGGCGATGTTCGGCGGCTCGACGACCTCGATCCTGCTCAACACCCCCGGCGAGAGCGCCGCCGTCGTCGCCGCCATGGAAGGCCACCCCATGGCCAGGGCGGGGCGGGGCGCGCAGGCCCTCGCGGCCGCCGCCATCGGCCACTTCGCGGGCGGCATGATCGGCACGGTCCTGCTGGTCGCCCTCGCGCCGACCGTCGCCGACCTCGCCGTCGGCATCGGCGCGCCGGACTACTTCGCGGTCATGGTGCTCGCCTTCATCGCGGTCACCTCGGTCCTCGGCTCCTCCCGCGTCCGCGGCCTCGCCTCGCTCCTGATCGGCCTGACCATCGGCCTCGTGGGCCTCGACCAGATGACGGGCCAGCAGCGGCTCACCTTCGGCTCGCTCCAACTCGCCGACGGCATCGACGTGGTGATCGTTGCGGTCGGCCTCTTCGCGATCGGCGAGGCCCTGTGGGTCGCCGCGCACCTGCGCCGCACCGGCGCCGACGCGATCCCCGTCGGCCGGCCCTGGCTCGCGAGGAAGGACGTACGCCGCAGCTGGAAGTCCTGGCTGCGCGGCCCCCTCATCGGCTTCCCGTTCGGCGCGATCCCGGCCGGTGGCGCCGAGATCCCCACCTTCCTCTCCTACGTCACCGAAAAGCGCCTGTCCAAGCACCAGGAGGAGTGGGGCAAGGGCGCCATCGAGGGCGTCGCCGGCCCCGAGTCGGCATCGTCCGCATCAGCGGCGGGCACCCTCGTCTCCATGCTGACGCTCGGCCTGCCCACCACCGCCGTCGCCGCCGTGATGCTCGCGGCCTTCCAGCAGTACGGGATCCAGCCGGGCCCCCTGCTCTTCGAACGCGAACCCGACCTGGTGTGGGGCCTGATCGCGTCCCTGTTCGTGGGCATGGTGCTGCTGCTCGCCCTGAACCTCCCGCTGGCCCCCCTCTGGGCGAAGCTGCTGCGCGTCCCGCGGCCCTACCTCTACGCGGGCATCCTGTTCTTCGCGGCCGTCGGCGCCTACGCGGTCGGCGGCGAGCCGATCGACCTCGTCATCCTGCTCGTCATCGGCCTCGTCGGCCTCGGCATGCGGCGCTACGGACTGCCCGTCCTGCCCGCTGTCATCGGCGTCATCCTCGGCCCCAACGCCGAGCAACAGCTGCGCCGCGCCCTCCAGATCAGCGACGGAAGCGTCAGCGGGCTCGTCGACACGCCCTTCTCCGTGACGGTCTACGGCCTCATCGCCCTGATAGTGGCGTGGCCGTTGTTGAAGAAGGCGCTGACGAAGGCGCTGGCGCGGGCGCGGAGTCGTGACGGCGGCGCCTGACGGGGCTCACCCGTCGGGCCACCAGGTCCGCTGGATGTCCTTGCGGACCTCCGGCCTCTCCCGTGGCTGAACCTCGGCCTCTTGGCGTTCCCGCACCCGGCGGCTGACGGGCTTGACCGCGGGCTTGTGCGTGGTGACTCGGCGCATGGCTGCCTCCCTGCCTTACCGATGTCCATCGCAGCCCCGTGCTAGACCTCCGCGGCCCGGCTTTTTGATCGAACACCGTTCTCGGTGGTGCCGGACTCGTTGTCAGTGGCGGATGCCACGATCGGAACATGACGCCGAACGAACCCGCCGCGGAGATCGACTGGGATGCCGCCGCTGCCACCTTCGACGACGAACCGGACCACGGCCTGCGCGAGAAGACGGTGCGCCAGGCCTGGGCGGAGCGGCTCGCGCGGTGGCTGCCGGACACCCCCGGTGACGTGCTGGACCTGGGGTGCGGCACCGGCAGCCTCGCCCTGCTCGCCGCGGAGCGCGGCCACCGCGTCACCGCGGTCGACCTCTCGCCGGACATGGCGGCACGTGCCCGCGAGAAGCTGGCGGGCCACGACGCCGAGGTACTCACCGGCGACGCGGGCCACCCACCAGTGGCCGGACGGAAGTTCGACGCCGTCCTCGTGCGGCACGTCCTGTGGCTCCTCCCGGACCCCGAGGCGGCCCTGCGCCACTGGCACACCCTCCTGCGCCCCGGCGGCCGCCTGATCCTCGTCGAAGGAGTGTGGGGCGCGACGCACCCCCGCGGCCTCCCGATGCCCCGCGTGATCGCAGCCCTGTCCCCGCTGGTCACCCGCCTGCACTCCGAACGCCTCTCGGGGGACGCGCGCCTGTGGGGCGGACCGGTCGACGACGAGCGGTACGCGGTGGTGGGGATGCTGCCCGAGCCCCCGCGGCGGCACACGGAGATCGTCGACGTCCACCTGATCCTGCGCCGCGGTGACGAGGTCCTGCTGGCCCGCCGCGCCAACACCGGATACGCCGACGGGCTGTGGAACCTCCCGTCGGGCCACATGGAGGACCACGAGGACGTCCGCGCGGCGATGATCCGTGAGGCGCGCGAGGAGATCGGCCTCGCCCTCGCCCCGGGGGACCTGCGGGCGGAAGCCGTCGTCCAGCACCGCGGGCCCGGCGAAGCACCCCGCATGGGCTGGTTCTTCACGGCGGAGTACGGCGCGGGCGGCGAGCCGTTCAACGCCGAGCCGGACAAGTGCGCCGAGCTGGCCTGGCACCCCCTCACCTCCCTGCCGCACGACATGGTGGCGTACTGCCGAGAGGGCCTGTCCGCCTGGCACAGGGGCGAGCGCTTCACCGTGCACTGGCAGTCGGACGAGGAGCCCGTCGCCTACGACGGTGAGCGCACCACCGCGTCGGTCCCGCTCGGGCCCGCGCCCCGTGTCAGACCGTGCCGAGGAGGTTCCCCCGGGCCAAGGACTCCAGTTCCGTGAGGGCGCGGCGGGCCGCGGAGGCCGCCGGTGGGTCCGTGGCGGGCAGGCCGCTCGCCTCGAACTCGTCCTCGTCCAGGCGCAGTACGGTGCTCGCGTCCGCCGAGCACCACAGGTCGAGGTCCAGGTCCTCCACCGTCAGGATCCCGTCCTCGCGGACCGCGGGGCGCGTCACGTCGCAGTACCAGCCCTTGAAGGTGCCGTCGGCGGCGTACACCTCCTTGATGGCGTACCAGCGGTCGCGCCAGAAGTGCTCGGTGAAGACGTCGCCCGGCTCGAAGCGGACGAAGCCGAAGTCGCGGACGCCGGGGGCCGCCCAGGGGGCGCGGACCGTGATCCGTGTTCCGTCGTCGTCGAGGAGTTCCGCGGGGTAGCGGATCTTCGTGCGGCCCGCCTTGACGAGGGCGATCTCCAAGGTTTCCGAGGTGGCCGAGCGGCGCCCGTCAGCCGAGGTCCCGGACATGGCGTACCTCCGTTCCGCAGATCTCGTAACCGAACCACTTGTTGATCGCCAGCATCGGTCCGTTCCCGGCGTCGTTGCCCGTGAACGCCTCCGTGCAGCCGGCCGCGCGGGCGCGGTGCAGGGAGTCGTTCTTGGCGAGCTTGGCGAGGCCCCGGCCGCGATGGGCGCGCGCGGTGCCCGTCATGCCCGAGGCGTAGCGGCCCGCGCCGTCCGTGCGGGCCAGGCTGAAGGCGGCGGGGCGGCCGTCCACCAGGGCCACGGTGGTGAGCTCCTGGCTGACCAGCGGGTGGTGCCAGGTCTCGGCGAGCCAGTGCGCGTAGTCCGTGAACTCCGCGGTCACATCGCTCGGTTCGTCCGCCACCGTCTCCGCCTCCAGCGCGAAGAGCGGCCGCGCGTCGTCCGCGAACACCGACCCGCTCACCAGCTCCACGCCCGCGGCCGGCGCCTGGAGCGGCGGCAGCGTGCCGTGCGCGAGGTCCAGGCGGAGGAAGTGCGCGCGGCGGCTCGCGCGGTAGCCGCGGCGGGCGGCGAAGGCGAGGCTCGCGGGATCGTCGAGGACCCAGGAGTAGACGGTGCTGGCGCCCTCGCCGGCCAGATACTCCTCCGCGCCGCGCAGCAGAAGCGTGCCCGCACCGGTGCCGAGCCGCCGCGGATGCACGTAGACGTTGGCGAAGCCCTGGCCCGGCTCGGGGCTGTCGTAGGCGAGGCCCACCTGCGCCGTGCCGATGACCTCCCCGTCGGCCTCGGCGATCAACTGCCGGTACCGGGCGGCCGGATGGGCGTGCGCGCGGTCGAAGGCGACCGACTCGGAGGTGGCGAGCATGGCGGGCACACACGCCCGGCGTACGGCGGCGAACCCCGCGTCGTCGGCGGCCGCGGTGGCGGCGTCGGGGGCGAGGGTCCGGACGATCACAGTCATGGGCCGCACGGTACGCGGGGCGCGCGCCGGGGTGCCTCCCATTTTCCGGCCCGTACGGGAGAATCGCTCCGTGACTTTGAAGATCGACATCGATGAGGGCGCGGGCGACGCGCCGTACGAGCAGGTACGGGCCCAGATCGCCGGGCAGGCACGTTCGGGCGCGCTGCCCGTCGGTTACAAACTGCCCACGGTACGAGGGCTCGCCCAGTCGCTGGGGCTCGCGGCGAACACGGTGGCCAAGGCGTACCGGGCCCTTGAGTCCGACGGCGTCATCGAGACCCGGGGCCGCAACGGCACCTTCGTCGCCGCCGCCGGGGACGCCGCCGCGAAGGAGGCGTCCTCCGCGGCGCAGTCCTACGCCGAGCGGGCCCGGCGGCTCGGCCTCTCCGAGGAGGACGCGCTGGCCGCCGTACGGGACGCGCTGCGCGCCGCTTACGGGACGTCCGGCTAGCACCCCGGATTGAAGCTTCGCGGCGTCAAAGAGCGGTAGAACAAGGTGTTCCTCTGCGAAAGTCTCCACCGGTCCTTCAAAGATACGATGGAGCTTCATGAGGAAGGACGCGCAGGAAAGCAAGGACGTTCAGGCAGGCAAGGATCTTCAGGAAAGCAAGGACGTTCAGGAATTCGCACTGAGCGAGGACGACCGCCGCTTCATCACCCTCTGGGCCGTCACCTGCGCCGCACGCGCGCTGCCGCTCTTCGAGGCCGAGGCACCCTCCGACATCCGACCGCGCGAGGCGGTCGAGGCCGCCCGGGCCTTCGCGCTCGGAGGACGGCGGACGGTGCGGCTGCGCACCGCGGCCTGGGGCGCGTACGCGGCCGCACGCGAGGCCGCCGACCCCGCGGCCGCGGCCGCCGCCCGCGCCGCGGGCTGTGCGGCGGGAGCCCCCTACCTGCATCCGCTGGCCACCCCGCACCAGCTGAAACACGTCCTCGGACCCGCGGTGTACCAGGCGCGGGCCCGTGAGTTCGCCGAGGGCGACGACCCCGGCGTCGGCGACGACGAGGTCCGCTGGGCGCTGGAGCAAGTGCCGCCCCAGGTCCGCGTGGTGGTGGGGCGGATGCCCGCCGGCAGGCCCGGCCGCACCCGGCTCGGCGCCCTCCACCGCCGGCTCGAAGCGGGTCTGCGCGGCTGACCCCGGACGACGGCACTCGCCCTCCGGTGGGCGCGGGGGCTACAGATACAGCCCCGCGTCCGCCCCCTCCCGCTGCTCGGGGACCGACGTCGGGGACGTGCCGCGGCGCAGCGCGAAGAGTTCGGCGAGGGTGGCGCCGTCGCGGGAGACACCCTCCTCCGTGCCGAGCCACTCCACCGCCTCGGGCCGGGTCAGCGCGCCGACCTCGATACGGGCCAGACACCGGCCGGGGCGGACGACCGCGGGGTGCAGACGCTCCAGGTCCTCGTTGGTGGTGACGCCGACCAGGACGTTGCGCCCCTGGCCGAGGAGGCCGTCCGTGAGGTTGAGCAGCCGCGAGAGCGCCTGCCCCGCCGTGTGCTTCGCCTCGCCGCGGATCAGCTCGTCGCAGTCCTCCAGGAGCAGCAGCCGCCAGCGTCCCTTCGCCGTGCCGTCGTCCTCGCCGATCGCGATGTCCATCAGATAGCCGACGTCGCCGAAGAGCCGCTCCGGGTCCAGGACGCAGTCCACCTGGCACCAGTCCCGCCACGACCGCGCGAGCGTCCGCAGCGCCGACGTCTTGCCCGTGCCCGGCGGGCCGTGCAGGAGGAGCAGGCGCCCCGAGATGTCCTCGGGCGTCGTCTTCATCAGCTTGTCCATGGCGTCGGCCACCGGCGCCGTGTAGTTGGGGCGCACCTCTTCCCACGTACCGGCCGAGATCTGGCGGGTGGTGCGGTGCGGGCCGCGGCGCGGCGAGACGTACCAGAACCCCATGGTCACGTTATCCGGCTGGGGTTCGGGCTCGTCCGAAGAGCCGTCCGTGGCCTGCTTCAGGACGCGCTCGGCGAGGTCGGCCGTGGTCGCCGTGACCGTGACGTCCGCGCCGCGGTTCCAGCGGGAGACCAGCAGTGTCCACCCGTCGCCCTCGGCGAGCGTCGCGCTGCGGTCGTCGTCCCTGGCGGCCCGCAGCACCCTCGCCCCGGGCGGGAGCAGGGTGGAGCCCTTCTTGACACGTTCGATGTTCGCGCTGTGCGAGAAGGGCTGCTCGCCCGTCGCGAAGCGGCCGAGGAACAGCGCGTCCACGACATCCGACGGGGAGTCGCTGTCGTCGACGTTGAGCCGGATCGGCAGGGCGTCGTGAGGGTTGGCAGACATGCCGCCATGATCCGCCACGCACGCGCCCCCGCGCACCCGGTTTCCGCGGGACGTCCCCCTCGCGCCGTTCACACTCCCGGGCGCCCGCGACCGCGGTGAAGAGCTGTTGTGCGGAACCTGTCCTACCGCCTATGACCACCGATACGCTTGTCGCTGATGGGACGTCATGGGTGGTTTTCGGATGCACGGCGGTGGCGGCTCACCGCACTGCTCGGCGTTGGTGCGGCCCTACTGGCCCTGGTGATCACATTGGTCTACACGATGCCCGGGGACGACGGCAGCACCGAGGGCACCACGACGGACGGCGACAAGGTGCACGGCACGCCCGCGGTCCCGCCCAGGGAGACCGCGCCGGAGGTCGGCTGGGGCTTCACCCACACCCAGTACAGCGCGGACGAGGGCGAGGAGGCAGCCGTCGAGCGCGTCCGCGGCGAACTCGCGGGGCAGGGACGGCCCATCCCGCAGATCCAGCACATCATGGGCTGGGGCGCGGGCAACCCGGAACCGGTCGACGGCCGCTACGACTTCTCCGACATGGACCGCCGGATCGACTTCATCCGGGCGAGCAAGGGCACGCCCGTGGTCACGCTCTGCTGCGCCCCGGACTGGATGAAGGGCGGCAAGCCCGGCGCGGAGAACACCGATTGGAGCCAGCAGGCGCTGGAGACCGCCCCGAAGCGCGAGCACTACGACGACTTCGCGCGGCTCGCCGCGACGGTCGCCAAGCGCTATCCGGACGTACGCCACTTCATCGTCTGGAACGAGTTCAAGGGCTTCTGGAACAACGAGAAGGCCCGCTGGGACTACGAGGGCTACACCGACCTCTACAACCTCGTCCACCGCGAGCTGAAGAAGGTCGACAAGAACATCATGGTCGGCGGCCCCTACCTGGTCATGGACAGCATCGACCCCCGCCAGACCCAGAACGCCTCCGACGTGGAGGGGCCCTGGGGCCGTCTCGACCAGCGGCCCCTCGACGCCTTCGCGTACTGGAACAAGCACAAGAAGGGCGCGGACTTCGTCGTCGTCGACGGCGCCAGCTACACCGCCGACGACGAGATGCTGCCCGACGAGTTCAAGGCCACCGAGAAGCTCACGGCCGTCGGCGAGTGGGTGCGCGAGCGGACCGGGGACCTGCCCCTGTGGTGGGCCGAGTACTACGTGGAGCCCGGCGACAGCCAGGACAACCGCGACGACTGGTCCGAGGCGCACCGCGTGGCCGTCCACGCGTCGGGCCTGATGGCGATCGCCCGCGGCGGCGCCACCAGCGGCTTCTACTGGAACCCGCAGAAGCGGGGTGCGAAGTGCGCGGGCTGCCTGTGGTCGGCCACCCAACAGGCGGATGGCGGCGCCAAGTTGCCGATGCTGGAGCTCATCGAGCGGTTCGGCAAGGAGTTCGGCCCCGGCACCACGTACGAGACGGTGACGGTCGCCGCCGACGACCGCCCCCACCTCCGCGTCCTCGCCGACGACGAGGCGGTCCTCGTGGCGAACACCCTCGACCGGCAGATCAGCGCCAAGGTGGACGGGCAGCGGTTCGACCTGAAGGGGTACGAGGTGAGGTGGCTCAAGCGCTGAGCCACCGGGCCCACGCCCCGAAGCCACGCTGGCGCCACCCCCTCGAAGCCACGCTCACGCCATCCCCCGAAGGCCACGCTCACGCCAGCGTCACGAACCGCTGGATCAGCGACGCGAACAGCACCGCGAGCAACGGCAGCGAGAACCAGAAACTGCTCTGTAGCCACCGCTGCTGCCGCACGCTCGGCGCCGCCGCCACCCGCACCACCTCGCGCGTGGTGAGCAGCAGCACGAGCGCCACGGCGGCGAGCGCGCCCACCACCGTCCACGGCGTCCACGTCACCTTCGGCCCGACCGCCCCCGGATCGGCCTTCGGCGCCGCGCCGTCCGGCCGTCCACGCAGGCTGTAGAGGGTGGCGTCCTCGTTGGTGAGGACCTTCTTCAGCTCCCGGCGGTCGTCGAGGTGGCGGATGAGCCGCGGCTCCCACGTCTTCGCATAGCCCGCGTCCAGCTGGAGATACGTCGACTGACCGCGGTTGATCATCAGATACGAGTTGGGCCCCGCGTCCTTGAGCGCCTTCACAAGGCCGGAGACCAGGACCGGGTCGGCGGGCGCGAGCGTGGGGACGTACTCGACCTTCTCCATGTCGCGGGTGCCCCACGGCATCGCGGGCGTCACGTTGTTCACCGTGTCGTTGCTCATCCACAGCAGCCGCACGGTCGGCTCGTCGTGCGCGTACACGTACTCCATGGCCGCGACCTCGCCGGGCCGGATCCGCTCGAACGCCTCGTTGCCCCAGCGCGCCACCAGGAAGCCGCCCATCAGGACCAGCCCGGCCATCAGCGCGGCCAGCGGCGCGAGGCTCACCCGGTCCCGGTCCCGCTCCTTCTCGGTGAGGCCCGCCCGCGGGAACAGCGCGAGCCCGGCGAGCAGCGCCGCGCCCGGCAGCGCGAACATGAAGACGCGCAGGGCCATCTCACCGCCGTACGACTGCATGCCGAAGCCGAGGAACGGCACGAAGGTCAGGACGAGGAGCGAACGCTCGCTGTACCGGTAGAAGCGCCGCCGCCACCAGCCCCAGCAGGCGAACGCCATGACCCCGCCGGCCATCGCCACGCGCACGTACAGCACGAGCTGATGCGTCGAGCTGCCTCCCTCGATGCGCCCGGAGACCGACGAGGAGACGTTGCCGCCGACACCACCGACCCCGCCGAACAGTTCGTTGAAGTGCCCCGACCAGTACGGCTCGGCGAGGAAGCCCAGCCACACGACGACCATCACCCCGAACAGCATCGGCAGGCCGCGCAGCTCCGAGCGGCCGATCAGGACGAGCACGGCGAGGACGCCGAGCATCACGAACGGCGTCAGCTGATGGGCGGGCACGGTCGCCGAGAAGAGGCCGACAAGGACCAGGAGCAGCACCGCGCGCTCCCCGCGGCCCGCCGGCTCGACCTCGCTCTCACCGGGGCGCCGCTTGGCCCACAGCACGCGCGGGGCGCGGAACCACACCAGGAGTACGGCGACGAACGCGATGTAGAGCAGGTACGTGAAGCCCTGCGGGGAGAAGTAGTCCTGGCCGACCCAGCCGCTCAGTACGAAGATCCACAGTCCCGTCCACTTGGCGCGCCAGGCCGCCCGCATCGAGCGCACGAGCAGGAACATCGGCGCCAGATAGAGCAGTTGCATGGCCGTCGGCCACCAGCGGATCACCTCGGTCATGTCCGAGACGCCGCACGCCTGTGCGACGAACGTGGCCGCGGCGAAGAAGCCGGGCCAGCTCCAGCGCGCGTCCAGATCGGGCACGGCGGTGCCGGTCCGGTCGATGTACTCCATGAAGCCCAGGTGCTGCCAGGCCGTGGCGAACCGCGGCTCGGTCTCGATGACCGCGGGCAGCGCGTGCAGCGACACGACCGTGGCGAGCAGCGTCACCAGGAGGAGGCCCTTGATCGGCCGGTCCATCCAGAGCAGTACGGCGAACACGACGACCAGCAGCGCGGCGCCGAGCAGTGTCGGTGCGGGCAGCACGGAGATCAGGCCGAGCCCGCCCATGCCGTCCAGGTCCCGCTCGCCGAGGCCGATGACGGGCACCCAGTACAGGGCGAGCGCGACGGCCAGCAGCAGCGCCATGACGAGGACGCGCAGGCGGGACGGGTGCGGGAAGGCGGACGGCGCTTCGGCGAGCGGGTCATCGGTGTCCGGCTCGGGGGACCGCGGCTGCCCCGGCCCCTCCCGCCTCGCCACGCTCTCCTCGGCGTGGGGCCGCTCGGCGAGGGACGCCTCGGAGGCCGAGGCCGACGGCCTCTCGGCGACGGCATGGTCCTGGGGCTCGGCTTCCGGACCTGTTTCCGGACTTGCTTCCGGACCTGCATCCGGGCCCGCTCCCGGACCCGCCTCCGGTCCCGCCGTGGTCGGCAGGGGCGAGGACGGCCCGGTGGCCGGGGTTCTCAGCGCCCACGTGGGCCGGTGCTCCATGTCGTCCCCCTCGCTCTTCGCCGTGGTCACCCCGAGGACGGAGGTGCCGGCGGCGGGCGTGCCAGGGCCGGGCCGCACGTCCGGCCTGCGCTCCTGGTGTTCGAAGTCGAGCTGCACGGCCAGCTGGAGGGTGTCCGAGTCCAGGGACTCCCGCAGCGCCCACGCGGGCCCGTGCCGCTCCTTGTACGCGGCGCCCTCGGCCCGGCCCCCGGGGGTTTCCGCCCGCACCCGCCCCGCGGGCGCGTCCGGCGTCCCGAGGTCGGCCAGGTCCCCGTCGGGGGCCGCGCCCCGGGCGGGCCCGCCGCCGGGCGCCACCCGCATCACGCGGTACAGCTTGGGCGCCGCGATCGCGACGATCACCGCCAGGCTTGAGATCTCCGCGACACCCGCGCCGGCCAGCCCCATCCGCGGCAGCAGGATCAGCGTGAGACCGAGGACCAGTACGCACAGCAGGCCCTGGAGCCAGGCGATCCCGGAGGTCTTGCTCTGCGCCCGCTGCACCGCGAAGTACGTCTCCATGACGACCCGCAGCAGCGCCCCCACCGCGAACCAGCGCAGCAGGGGAGTGGCGGCGTCCGCGTATCCCTGCCCGAACATGCGCAGTACGAGCGGCGCCGCGAGGAAGAGGACGGCGCAGACCGGCAGCATGATCACCGCCATCCGGCGCAGCGCGGCCCGGGTGTTGGCGGCGAGCCGCGCCGGATCGTGCGCGCCCTCCACGGTCAGTGAGGCGCCCATGTTGATGGCGAGGAGGTTGACGGTGCCGCCGATGGTGGTGGTGATGTAGAAGTACGCGTTGTCGACCGAGCTGACCTGCGAGGCGACGATCACCGGGACGAGATAGACCACGGCGAGCGAGAAGAGCGAGCCGGTGTAGTCACCGGCGAGGAAGCGGCCGATCTCGCGCAGCGTCGGCGGTTTCGTCCTGCCGTCGGTGGCCTTCACATGGCGCGGCACCAGGCGCCGGAAGACGAGCCAGCCGAGCGGGATCACCGAGACGAGGATGGAGGCGACCCAGGAGACGAAGACCCCCGCCGTGGGGATCGCGGCGGCCATCGCGATGAGCAGCCCCAGCTTCGCCACCGAGAAGGCGGTGTTGCCGACGGGCACCCAGAGCGCGTTGCGCAGCCCGGTCAGGACACCGTCCTGCAAGGTCAGGACCGACCAGGCCACGACGGCGAGGACGAACCCGACGCCGTGCACCGGGCCGTGCAGGAAGCGGTACGAGGGCCCCCATGAGCTGAGCGTGAGCAGGAACACCACCGCGGCGAGCGCCACCGCCACCGAACTGCCCGCGTACGTACGGAAGATGAGCTTGCCCGTCGCGCGGCCCGCGATGGGGATGAACCGCGCGAGGGCGCCGGTCAGCGTCACGGCGGTGAGGCCCGCGAGGAGCTTCATCGCCGCGATCGCCGCCGAGCCCTGGCCGACCGCCGACTCCGAGTAGTACCGGGCGGCGGCCAGCCAGAAGCCGACGCCGAGCACACCGGATATACCCGTGTTGAGCATGAGCGCGTAGGCGTTGCGGAACAACGGGCTGCCGCCGCCCCCGCCGGGCAGGCGCATTCTGCGCGTCCTGCGGGGCTTGCCGGACGGCGGCTGCTCCCCGGTGTCCGAACCGGAGACGTCGGCGTGGGCGGTGGTCGTGTCAGACACGGGAACTGATGGCCTTCCGGCGGACCTGTCGGGCTCTGCGGACCATGGCGTACCCCTTGGTGAGGACATGGTCCCTGGCGAACGTACGGGCGATGGCGCGGCCCTCCACGAGCCGCTCGAACTCCTCGGTTCCGGTGGATCGTCGCACGGTGACCCGCCGCAGCGCGTACGGGCCCTGGGCGCGGCGGGCCAGGGTGTTGCCGACGGCGAGCGACTGGGCGAAGCCCGCCTCCCGCACCCGCCCGCGCACCCTTCGGTTGGAGTAACCGTAGGGATACGCGAAGGACACGGGCCGGGTGCCCAGCTCGCCGACGACGATGTCACGGCAGCGGCTCAGTTCCAACCGCAGTTCTTCGTCGGTGAGTTGATCGAGTTCGAGATGGGTGTGGCCGTGCCCCCCGATCTCCGTCCCCGCGGCGGCCAGCTCGCGCACCTGGTCCCAGTCGAGCATGAGGTCGAGACCGCCGCCGGTGTCGTGCTCCCCGCGCAGCCAGCCCGTGGAGACGAACAGGGTGGAGGTGAAGCCGTGCCTGGCCAGCTCGGGCAGCGCGTACCGGTGCACGCCCTCGTAGCCGTCGTCGAATGTGATCAGGACGGGGCGTTCGGGCAGCGAGGCGCCCGATGACCGCCAGACGGCGGCGAGTTGGCCGGTGGTGAGGGGGGTGAAGCCCCGCTCGCCGAGCACCTCCATCTGGCGTGCGAAAGCCTCGGGTGACACCGACAGGCCGCGCGTCGCCGCGCTCGGCAGCCGCGCGATCGAGTGGTACATGAGGATCGGCACGGGTCTGTCGCTCATGCGGCGGCCCCGTCGCCGCCCGTGCCGCCGGTGCTACCCGTTCCGCCCGTGCCATGCGTGTCTCCGGCCTGATCGGCGATCTCCACGACGGAGAACGTGGTACCTCCCCTGCGCGCACGGACACTGCCGAGGACGTACCCCCCGGCCGCTGCGGCCACTCCCGCCACGATGGCGCCCGCTCGGCCCGCGCCGCCGGGCCGTCCGAGCAGAGCGTCCCGCAGGCCACGGCCCACCCCGGCGGGCAGGACGCGCGTGGTGTAGCGCCGCTCGGACTCAAGTCCCTTGCCCGCGCCCACGCTCCGGGACACCAGGGCCTTCGACAGGCCCTCGGCGTACGTCCTCGTACGGAAGTAGCGGAACCGCTCCCGCGCCGCCGGCACCCGGTGGTGGATCACCGAGCGGTCGTCGATCAGCAGGACCGCGTCCGGCTGGGCGCGGGTGAGCCGGATGCAGAACTCCGTCTCCTCGCAGCCGAGCGGCCGCTTGTCGCCGTCGCGGCCGATGCCGGTCGCGAAGCCGCCCGCCACGTCGAAGGCGGAGCGACGGAAGGAGGCGTTGCCGCCGAGGACGTTGCGCACCCGCGCGCGGCCCTCCGGGTGCCCCTTGTACGTACAGCCGACGACCCAGTCGAACTCCTCGGGGAACCAGACGGGCCGCCGCCCGGACTCCCACAGCGGCTCGGTGCGCCCGCCGACTGCGAGGACCCGCGGGTCCTCGAACGCCTCGGCGAAGTGGCGCAGCCAGTCCCGCTCGGCGACGGCGTCGTCGTCGAGGAAGGCGATGACGGAGCCGCGCGAGGCCGCGATGCCGGTGTTGCGCCCGGCCGACAGGCCGCGGGGGCCTGCGTTGGCGAGCACCCGCACCCCCTCGGTCTCCTTGTACTCCCTGGCCAGGCGGTCGAGGAGCGAGGCGTTGTGATCGACCACCAGAAGGGTCTCCAGGGCCGCCCGCGACTGCGCGCGCACCGAGGAGACCGCCGCCAGGATGTCCTCCCAGCGGTCCTCGGTGTACACACAGATGACAACGGAGATCTCAGTTCTCAAGACACCTCTCCCTGGCCCTTGCCGAAGGGGAGGCCCCGCGCGCCCTTGCGCCGGTCGCCGCGCCTGCCGCGGCTGGAGCGCTCGGCGAGGATCACCTTCAGTACGCGGATGCCGTCGCGGACGGCCCTGAGGTTGCTGGCGCCGTGGATCCGCAGGTACTCGTGGCTCGGGATCTCCTGCACCTTCAGCCCGGCCTTGACCACCCGGATGTTCATCAGGGTCTCGACCTCGAAGCCGGTGCAGTCGAGCTCGATCTTGTCGAGGCAGTGCCGCCAGAAGGCGTTGTAGCCGTAGCAGAGGTCGGTGTAGCGGGCGCCGAACTTGGCGTTGACGACGGAGCACAGGACGTGGTTGCCGAGCTTGCGGATCGGCGTCATGTCGTCCGTGCCGCCGCCGTTGGCGAAGCGGGAGCCCTTGGCGAAGTCGGCGCCCGAGACGAGGGCGGAGACATAGGAGACGATCTCGCTGCCGTCGGCAGAGCCGTCGGCGTCGACCATCACGATGATGTCGCCCGTGCACGCGGCGAAGCCGGTGATCAGGGCGTCGCCCTTGCCCTTGCCGAGCTGGCGGACGACCTTGACGTCCGGCCACAGCTCGCGGGCCACGGCCACCGTGTCGTCGGTGGAGTTCCCGTCCACGAGAACGACCTCGTGGATCCAGTCGGGAAGTGTCTTGAAGACGTACGGAAGATTCTCCGCTTCGTTCATCGCGGGAATCACCACACTCACCGGCGGAGTGATCGCCAAGTGCGTGGAGATCGGACGGTAGTTCCTGGTGATCTCGTCTAACGGGTCCTGTCCGGCGGTGGCCGGGTGCACAAAAGAAGACATGAGTCGGTGATCCCTCTCGTCCGGTGGACCGCCCGCCCCCGGGCGGTCCGGTAATTGATCCGGTTCGAAAGGGGGGCTCTCACTTGAGCATGCCGAAACAGATCTCCGTGCATGCCGAGTGAGCTGGCATAACGCGGCACGTGACCCGGCTGAAGAGCGATCACCGGGCACGGCACCCCCCTACCGCGCCCCGCAGACAACCATCGCGATCTTGAGCCCTCCCCTAGATCGCATTACGTGATGGGTCGTTGCGGGTGGATGTATGACGGTATTGATGACTGAGACTCTATGGCAAGACCTGGTAGATGGCCTCGCTTTTCACATTATTTGAGCAATCTATGCGGTCACATTCGGACTGCTCTAATCCCTGCTCAGCGATCGGATTTTGCCCATCCGCTTGAGCAATTTGTCGGCCGGTTCGAAGAATTCCGGCCTGGACAGCACGGTGTTCCGCAGCGCCCTGACCGGAGCGCGTCGCGCCCTGTGTCCGAGCGCCACCGGATGGCGCAGTGCCACCCACCCCTCCGACACGGTGAGTTCGCGTGTCTTCAGGGAGTCCTTGTATTCCTTCTGGCCACGGCCGAGATCCAGATACGCGATGCCGTCGGCGGCCGCCGCCTCGGCCATGCGCAGATGCAGCACGAGGCCGGGCGAGTACTTCGAGAACGCCGGGTCGTAGGCCGGGAACCAGCAGGCGAGGACCCGCTCGCCGCGCAGCCCGAAGTGCGCCGCGACCGGTACGTCGGCCACGTACAGCACCGAGAGGATCCCGGCGAACGACTCGCTCCTGGTGTGGAAGAGCCGGCGCACCAGCTCGGTGATCCAGGGGTGGGCGAAGCGGTCGCTGCGCCCCGTCCTGCGGTACTGCGCGGACTTCCAGCCCATCAGGGTGGCCAGGGCCTCGGGGTCGCGCTCGTCATGGACGTAGCGCACCGCTCCGTGGTCGCGGCCGAGCCTGCGCTCCTTGGCGAGTGTCGTGCGGGTGAACTTGGGCGACCGCGCGCGTAGTTGGCCGAGATAGGTCTCGTATCCCTCGTCGATGTCGATGACGGGGGAGGGAAAGGAGCCGGTGGCCCCCGTCTCGAACGGCCCCTGCCCGCCCGCCAGATGGTCGAACTCCCATACGAAGAGCCCGCAGGCGCGCAGCAGCTCCCGGCCGTCCCAGCGGAACCCGGGGCGGTGCACCAGGCCCTGGCAGTCCGAGACGCCGAGCCCGATGGCCCGGCCCACGCCGGTGACGGACCGCTGGAAGGGGAAGAACGCGGCCGGTTCGCCGCCTTCGCGTACGACGGCGATCCGCACCCCGCGCCGTCCGTGAGCCGTGGCGAGTGCGAACTCCGGGGCGAGGAAGGGGTTGCCCAGCTCGGGCGAGCCGTGGAGGTGGGCCTTGGACTGTACGGCGGTCCACGCCGCCCGGTCGGCGGCCGTCAGCTCGCCGGGGCGGTGCACGGTGATGGTCACGTCAGGCAGTCCACCTTCTTGCCGCACGGCGGCGCAGGCGCCCCGCCACCGCCGCCACAAGAGTGAGCGCGCTGAGAGCGGTGACGGCGACGATTCCACCGCGCACCGACCACATGTGCAGCGCCAGCATCCCCTGCGCCACGAGGAGGTCGACCGCGACGGCGCCGGCCACGGAGGCCACGGCACGCCCCCACGGCGCGAGGGCCCGCAGCGCGGCGGCGATCGCCGCTCCAGGCGCGGCGAGGAGGAAGAAGAGGGTGAAGGGCCCGCGCAGCGGCGATTCGAGGTCGACCAGCGCGAGCATCGCGCCGACCGCCCCCACGGCGACGGCGGCGCCCACGAGCAGCGGCAGCAGATCCTTGTGGCGGCCCTGCTCGGTGTCGTTCTCGGTCTCGCGCCCGGCGTCCTGCCCGGCGCCGCTCCCTGTACCTGATGGCGGTGCCTTGATCCTGATGGTCTGCATTCGCGACTCTTCGCCCCCCGACGCGCCGGATGCCGGGCTTCAATGTCGCGCAGTCCCCGGCGGGCCGTCAAGACGCCGAGAATCCGCGCAGATGTTCCCCGTCAGACCGCTGAGACGCGGGTGAACTCGGCGTGCGCGGAGGGGAATCGTTGAAGAATTTGTTGACATGGACACTATCGACAGGCGGGGGTGCGTGCTACCACGGACAAGGCGGAAACCCTGCTAAGGGAGGTTCCATGAGATTGTCCCGAACCACGGCATACATGTCCTCGCTCCTCCTCTCCATCGCCTTCGCTCTCACCGGGGCCACAGCGGCACAAGCGGACCAGTCGGCAAAGGCCACCGGCTATGTGGCGCTCGGCGACTCCTATTCGTCGGGTGTCGGCGCCGGTGCCTACGACAGCGGGAGCGGCTCCTGCAAGCGCAGCACCCGCGCCTACCCCGCCCTCTGGGCGGCCGCGCATTCACCCTCGAGCTTCAACTTCACGGCTTGTGCGGGCGCTCGTACGGGTGATGTTCTGGCGAACCAGCTGGGCCCGCTCGGCTCCGGCACCGGTCTCGTCTCCGTCTCCGTCGGAGGCAACGACGCCGGCTTCTCCGACGTCATGACGACCTGTGTGCTCCAGTCCGAGAGCAGCTGCCTCTCCCGCATCGCCCAGGCGCGCTCGTACGTGGACTCGACTCTCCCCGGCAACCTCGACAAGGTCTACTCCGCCATCAAGACGAAGGCCCCCTCCGCCCGCGTGGTGGTGCTCGGCTACCCCCGCTTCTACAAGCTGGGCGGTTCGTGCACGGCCGGCCTCTCCGAGCGCGAGCGGTCCGCGATCAACGACGCGGCCGACTACCTCAACACGGCGACCGCCAAGCGCGCCGCCGACCACGGCTTCGCCTTCGGCGACGTCACGCGCACCTTCGCCGGCCACGAGATCTGCTCGGGCAGCGCGTGGCTGCACAGCGTGAACTGGCTCAACATCGGCGAGTCCTACCACCCCACGGCCTCCGGACAGTCCGGTGGCTACCTCCCCGTGTTCACCTCGGCGGCCTGACCACCGCTTGCTGGGCGAACGCGTTCGGCGAGTAGGAGGCCCCGCCCGTCGGGGTCTCCTGCACGCACGTGACCGAGTACGCCACCGCGTTGGACGTCACGTCCACGGGGTCGCGCACCTGCACGCTCATCGAGTTCGTGACCGTGCCGTTGCCCGGCCCGTACGCCGCCTCGACGTGATGGGCCTGCCGCGTCCTGCCGCCTCCGGAGGGGAACGACAGCGTCTTCCACCCCGGGTCGCCCGGCTCGCCCGATGCGGTGACCCACCGGTACTGGACGTCGGCCGGCACGCGCCCGACCGTGAACGTCGCGGTGAACGACGGCGCTTGGCCCGCCGTCGGCGGACAGGAGCCCTCGTACTCGGTGTGGGCGCCGGAGACGTGGACCTTCACGGTCTGGGCGGGCGGAGCGGTCGTACCGCCGTTGGCCCCGCCTCCGCCTCCGCCGCTGCCGCCGCCACCGCCCTTGGACCTGCCCCCGTCGTCACCCTCGCCGCCGTCGTCCGGGGAGTCCCTCCGCGAACCGCCGTCGCCGGACCCGCCGCCCGAGCCCCCCGCCGTCCGGTCGGCCCCGTCCCCGCCGCCCGTCACAGCGGGGGAGTCCTGGCTCGCTGAACCGCCGCCGTTGCCCCCGCCGCCGCTGTCGCGGTTGACCAAGGCGTACGTGAGTCCGGCCAGGGCCAGTGCCAGGGCGATGAACCCCGCGATCAGGGCGAGCGCCGTGCGGCGGCGCCGGTCCGGCTCGGTCGTCGTGGTGTCCGGGGAGGGCCGGGCGGGTTGCGGAGAGGGGGCGGGGAGAGGCGCGGGCACCGGGGAGCCGTACGGCCCGGGTCCGGCCGTGACGGTCGGCTGGTGGCTGAGAGGGGTCCCGCCGAGCGGCCTGCCGCCCGAGATGATGAGCCGCAGGTCGCGCTCGGCGTCGGCGGCGGGCATCCGCTCGTCCGGATCCTTGCGCAGCAGCCCCTCGATGACCGAGGTGAGCGGCCCGGCGTTGCGGGCGGGCGGCAGTTCCTCGTCCACCACCGCGCGCAGCGTGCTCAGCGGGGTGTCCTGGCGGAACGGCGAACTTCCCTCCACGGCCGCGTAGAGCAGCACGCCGAGCGACCACAGATCGGACGCGGGTCCGGGGTGGTTGCCCAACGCCCGCTCCGGAGCGAGGAATTCTGGCGACCCGACGACCTCCCCGGTCATCGTCAGTGCGGAGGTGCCCTCGACCATGGCGATGCCGAAGTCGGTGAGGACGACCCGGCCGTCGTTGGCGATCAGTACGTTGCCGGGTTTGACGTCGCGGTGCAGGACACCGGCGTCATGGGCGGCGCGCAGGGCCGCGAGCACCTCGGCGCCGATGCGGGCGACGCGCTGCGGGGGCAGGGTCCCCTCCGCGTCGAGGACCTCGGCCAGGGAGAGCCCCCGCACCAGCTCCATGACGATCCAGGGACGCCCCTCGTCCGTCGCCACGTCATAGACCGTGACCACATTGCGGTGCGGGATGCGGGCGGCCGCCCAGGCCTCCCGCTCAAGACGGGCGTACAGCCGGTCCACCTCGCTCGCCGGGAGGCCGGCGGGCGCGCGCACCTCCTTGACGGCGACCTCGCGCCCGAGCACATCGTCCCTGGCCCGCCACACGGTGCCCATCCCGCCCTCGCCGAGCGGCGCCAGAAGGCGGTACCGCCCGGCGATCACACGCTCTGACCGGCTCACGGGCGCCCCCCCATTCGCAGCGGTGCGATTCTCCACAAAAGTAGCAACCCCCCGTAGGAAGGGGGAGGCGGTTGCCCGTACGAACGGGAATGCGGATGGCGGCACGTGAGATAGCCCACGTGAGCCCTGGCGGGGCCGCCGCCCGCGCAGGCCTCAGGGGGTGTATGTCCAACTCGCCCTGGAATCACTCATATTCGGAGAGTAGTCGTCAACCCCCTTGTGGGGGAGGTGAATCCTGCGCCCGGGATACACGTGTGTCACCGCGGGGCGATAGGGTTAACCTGCCCTGGGCCGGGTGCCCTCGTACGGGTGGGGAGTGACATGGAACAGATAACGGTGCGCAGCAGGGCGCGTGTCCCTGCGATCACTTGTGGGAGCAGCGCGAGCAGCTCGCGTCTCGATCGTCATCTCTCGGTGCTGGGCGGCCCCGCCGTCCCGCAGCGCGAGTCGCACGAGGCGACGCTGCTGATGCGTGAGCTCACCTCACGTGACACCACGCGCGCCCGCAGCAGCAGGGGTGCCCGAGTGAGGCATGTCTCGCTCTTCGCGCCGCTGCGCAGGCTGCGGCGATCGCTCTTCGGCGGTCGCTGACCACGGGTGGTCCCCGGGACTGAGCCGCCGCTCCGCGGCGGGTCTTTCCCACCCACCCGTTAGACCCCTCCCCGCGTCCCCCGATGACAACCTTGTCATGCACGCCCACACCCACCCCCATGACCGGTGCCGACCCGTGAGCCGGCCTTAGAGCAGCGCGAACTGCCCCTCCGGCCCCTCCTCGTGGTGATCGAGGACGGATGCCGGCCGCCGTGCGCCGTCGGGCACGGGCAGGACGCCCGCCCGCCGCAATTCGTCCCCGGTGATCGACTCGTCGAGCGCGTCCCGCAACTCACGCTGCCTCGGAGCGAGTTCCGCGATCAGCGCGATGATCGTGATCAGTTCGAGGAGTTCGGACGTCCAGGCCTGCGGCCATGCCGCGGGCCGGATCGCCTCCAGCGTCCCCGGCTCCGTCTCCGGGTCGCCCGCGCGCTGCCCGAACCACCGCTCCAGCACCCGCACCCCGCTCACCTCGAACTCCCATGCCTCCTTCGGTACCGGCGAGATGACCCCCTCCTCGCCGACCCGCAGGACCTGTTCCCCGGCCTCGTACGACAGTGAGCGGGGGCGCGCGGGCAGCGGCGCGCGGACATACGGTCTGCGCCCCCCGGGCAGCTTCGGGCGCTCGCCGTCGCCGCGCAGGTGAAGCCGCAGCAGTCCCCGCCCGAGGGCCACGCCCCGCGCCCAGAGCCCGGCGTCCGCCGTGAGCGGCACGCGGCAGCCCGCCGCCGAACCGGACCCCGTGGCGAACACCCAGGCGAGCAGCGTCCGCGCCGTGACCTCCTCGCCGAGCAGCCCCGACAGGTGCCCGAGCAGGCCGGGCGCCACGTTGGGTTCCCGGCCCCCGGGGCGGCGGAACAGCGGTCTGACGCGGCCGGGCCGCCCGGCCGGTGAGTGCCCGTCCGGCAGCGCGGCCGACGCGAGGACCACGGGCCCCGCGGCACCGGGCACGTAGCCCTGTTCGACGACGAAGAGCTGGCCCTCGCCGGCGACCCGCCACAGCTCGGGACGGGCCACGTCCAGGAGGCGGTGGTCGGGGATCAGCCATTGCTCGTCGAAGGGGCCGTGGGCGACGCGCACGGGCTCGGGGCAGGGGCCCGCCTCCCTGACCAGGCGGCCCGTTCCGCAGGGGTGGCCCGGGAGTTGGGCGACGGCCGAGTGCAGGGTGCGGGAGCGGGTCGGGCGGAAGAGGGCCTCGCGGGCCGCGTCGTCCGCGCGGAGGAAGGCCGCCCAGCGGGCCTTCAACGATGCGGCGTCCGGTCCCATCGGCCACCCGCGGCCCGGCCGGAGCGGTGCGACGGACCACGGCATGAGGTCCGCGAGCAGCGGCGCTTCGTCGTGCGTCACGCCCGGCATCGTACGACGGACCCGGTGGCGGGCGTCACGTCGCTTCGAGCGTGACCGAGAAGGAGAAGCGGTCGCCGCGGTAGTGGATGCGGACCACGTCCAGGGCGCGGCCGTCCTCGTCGTAGGTGACGCCGGTGTAGTGCAGGATCGGGCTGAGCAGTGGCACTTGGAGGAGGCGCGCGGTCTCCGGGTCGGCGAGCGTGGCTTCCACGGTGTCCGTGATGCGGCTGATGCGCACCCCCACCACATCGCGGAGCACCTTCGTCATCGGCCAGCGCACCAGATCGTCCAGGTCGATGCGGGCGGCCAGGTCGGGGCGGACGAAATTGCGGGCGTGGTTGGTCGGTTCGCCCGTCTTCTCGTCGCTGCGCAGCCGGTGGTACGTCGCCACCTCCACCGAGTCCGGGAAGTACGGGGCGAGTTCGGCGGGCGGGGGAGCCGTGTCGTGGTCGAGCAGTTTTGTGATCATGCCCGACTGCTGGGCCACGATCGCGTCGACCGAGCCGAGCAGGCGGACGGGCGCGCCGCGCCGGGCGCTCGGTTCGATGAACGTGCCGCGCCTGCGATGGCGGGTGATCAGCCCCTCGTCCTCCAGCTCCTTGAGCGCCTGCCGCATGGTCAGCACACTCACTCCGTAGTGCCCCGCCAACTGCTCCTCGGTGGGCAGTCGGAGCGGGGCCTCGGGGGTGCGGCCGAGTATCGAGGCGCGCAGGGACTGCGACACCTGATACCAGAGCGGCAACTTCCGATTCAGGACGATCGAGTCCGGGGCAAAAGCGGTCACGGTCTCTCCGAATCAGTCGTGCTTTGATCAGTTACGGAAGTGGCGCTCCAGACCCTGCCATACGTCGTCGTAACCGCGCTGGAGGTGCGACGCCCGAGCCGCCTGTTCCGTCGCCGTCACCGGCCACCGCGTCTCGAACATGAAGGCAAGGCCGTCGTCGATCTTCTGTGGCCTCAGCTCGGCCGCCGACGCCTTGTCGAACGTGTCGCGGTCGGGGCCGTGCGCGGACATCATGTTGTGCAGCGAGCCACCGCCCGGCACGAAGCCTTCCGCCTTCGCGTCGTACGCGCCTTCGATCAGGCCCATGTACTCGCTCATCACGTTCCGGTGGAAGTACGGCGGCCGGAAGGTGTCCTCGCCCACCAGCCAGCGCGGCGCGAAGACCACGAAGTCGACACCCGCGAGGCCCGGGGTGTCCGACGGCGAGGTGAGCACGGTGAAGATCGACGGGTCCGGGTGGTCGTAGCTGATCGAGCCGATCACGTTGAAGCGGCGCAGGTCGTAGACGTACGGGACATGGTTGCCGTGCCAGGCGACGACATCGAGGGGGGAGTGGTCGTAGGTGGCGCGCCAGAGGTTGCCGCAGAACTTGTTCACCACCTCCACCGGGCCCTCCACCTCCTCGTACGCCGCCACGGGCGCCCTGAAGTCCCGTGCGTTCGCCAGGCCGTTGGCGCCGATCGGGCCGAGGTCGGGGAGCTGGAAGGGGGCGCCGTAGTTCTCGCAGACGTATCCGCGCGCGGTCGGGCCCTGCCCGCTGTCCGAGGCGGCCTCCAGCAGCTCCACGCGGAAGCGGACGCCGCGCGGGATCAGGGCGACCTCGCCCGGCTCGGCGCGCAGCAGCCCGAACTCGGTGCGCAGCAGCAGGCCGCCGCGCTCGGGGACGATCAGCAGCTCGCCGTCCGCGTCGCTGAACACCCGGTCCGTCATCGAGGAGTTGGCGTGGTAGAGGTGGATGCCCATGCCGGTGCGCTGCGTCGCGTCGCCGTTGCCGCCCAGCGTCCACAGGCCCGCCAGGAAGTCCGTGCCGGGCGCGGGGTCCGGGAGGGGGTTCCAGCGCAGCCGGTTCGGATCGGGCACCGACTCGGTGAAGGGGGCCGTGCGCAGCGTGCCGTTGTCGACGCGCGTGAACCGCGGGTGTGCGGCCGAGGGGCGGATGCGGTAGAGCCACGAGCGGCGGTTGTGCGCGCGGGGCTCGGTGAAGGCCGAGCCGCTCAGCTGCTCGGCGTAGAGCCCGAGGGGGGCGCGCTGTGGCGAATTGCGGCCGTGCGGCAGTGCGCCGGGCACCGCCTCGGAGCTGTGTTCGTTACCGAAGCCGGAGAGGTAGCTCAGCTTCTCGGCCGTCTCGCGTACGTCGCCCCGGCCCGCACGGCTTGCGTCGTTCACGTGGTCCCCGCTCATGATCGCTCCCTCGCACCTGATTCCTATGGAACACCGTAGGATTCCCGTTTTCCTTCCGCAAGAGGGAGCGCTCTCCTTCCGGGCCGGGGCGATGCTCTACTCTCCCGGGATGTCCCACCGGAACCCGCCCGAGGAACCGCGGCCCCCGGCCTCCCTGCGCCGCGTGCCCGTGCAGGAGCGCAGCGCCGAGCGCCTGACCCGGATCCTCGACGCCTGCGCCGACGTCCTGGACGAGGTCGGCTACGAAGGGCTGACGACCCGCGCCGTCGCGCACCGCGCGGGCGTCCCGATCGGCTCGGTCTACCGCTTCTTCGGCAACAAGCGGGCCCTCGCGGACGCCCTCGCCCACCGCAATCTCGACGCGTACGCGGAGCGCGTGGCCGCGCGGGTGGCCGGCGTCGAACGCGGCGACTGGCGTGGCGCGGTCGACGCGGCCTTCGACGAGTACCTGGAGATGAAGCGCACCGTACCCGGATTCGGCCTGGTCGACTTCGGCGTCCCCTCGGCCCCGGAGGCGATGCCGGACGCGAACGTACGGGTGGCGGAGCGTGTGGCGGCCCTCCTCGCGCACCACCTCGACCGCCCCCTGGACGACCGGCTGCGCCGGACCGTGCTGGTCGCGGTCGAAGCGGTCGACGCGGTACTGCAACTGGCCTTCCGGGGGCGACCGTCGGGCGACGCGGACCTCGTGGAGGAGGCGCGGACCTTGCTGCACGCGTACTTCGCGCGGTCGCTGGACTGACGCACACCTCTGGGCGGGGGCCGAGACCAGCGCCCCAGGGGCGCGGGGAACGGCGCGAGCAACCACGACGCGCCCGCAAGTGGTCGGAATGCGGCGCGGGCAACCACGGCGCACCCGCGGGCAACCGGAGCGAGGCGCACGGCAGCCCCGCCCGGCGGGGGCTGGCCAGATGCATACCGGTCGGTATGCTGGGCCCGCACGCACCCCCGTCCCCGCCCGGGAGGGCCCATGCCCCGCACCGCCCTGCGTATCTGCCCCCTCTGCGAAGCCACCTGCGGGCTCACGCTCACCGTCGAAGGCGCCCGGGTGACCGGGGCGCGCGGGGACCGGGAGGACGTGTTCAGCCGGGGGTTCATCTGCCCCAAGGGCGCCGCCTTCACAGAGGCGGACGCCGACCCCGACCGGCTTCGGGGGCCGCTCGTCCGCAAGGACGGACGGCTCCAAGAGGCCGGGTGGGACGAGGCGTTCGACTCCGTGGCCGCCGGGCTGCGGCCACTGATCGAGCGGCACGGGCCGGACGCGGTCGGCGTCGTCCTCGGCAATCCGAACGTCCACACCGTGGCCGGCGGCCTCTACCCGCCCCTGCTGCTGCGCGCCCTGCGCACCCGCAACCTCTTCACCGCCACCACGGTCGACCAGATGCCCAAGCACGTGTCGAGCGGCCTCCTCTTCGGTGACCCGTACGCGATCGCCGTGCCCGATCTCGACCGGACCGGCCATCTGCTGCTCCTGGGCGCCAACCCCCTGGATTCCAACGGGAGCCTGTGCACCGCTCCCGACTTCCCCGGCAGGCTCAGGGCGCTGCGCGCGCGGGGCGGCACGCTCACCGTCGTCGACCCGCGCCGCACCCGCACCGCCAAGGCCGCCGACCGGCACCTCGAGATCCGGCCCGGCACGGACGCCCTGCTGCTCGCCGCACTCGTCCAGGTCCTCTTCGACGAGAAGCTGACGGACCTCGGCGCGCTCGAAGGGCAGGTCGAGGGCTTCGGTGAACTCCGCGGAGCCGTACGGGAGTTCGCCCCCGAGGCCGTCGCCGCGGCCTGCGACGTGCCCGCCGACACCATCCGCACCCTGGCCCGCGACCTCGCCGCCGCCCCCACCGCCGCCGTGTACGGCCGCATGGGCGCGAGCACCGTCGCCTTCGGCACCGTCACCAACTGGCTCGTCGACGTACTCAACATCCTGACCGGCAATCTCGACCGGCCCGGCGGCGCCCTCTTCCCGCTCGCCGCCACCGCCCGCGCGCCCCGGCCCGCGGCTCCCGGCAAGGGATTCACGCTCGCCCGCTGGCACAGCCGTGTCAGCCGGCGCCCCGAGGCCAAGGGGGAGCTGCCGCTGGCCGTGCTCGCCGAGGAGATCGACACCCCGGGGGAGGGAGCGATCCGCGCCCTCATCGCCATCGCCACCAACCCCGTCCTGTCCGCGCCCGACGGCGACCGCCTCGACAAGGCCCTCGGCTCCCTCGACTTCATGGTGAGCGTGGACCCGTATCTGAACGAGACCTCACGCCACGCCCACGTCGTCCTGCCGCCGCCCCCGCCAAGCCGGAGCGCCCACTTCGACTTCGCCTTCAACGCGCTCGCCGTGCGCAACCAGGTCCGCTACACCCGCGCCCCCGTCCCCCTGGAGGAGGGGCGGCTGCCGGAGACCGAGATCCTCGCCCGGTTCGTGCTCGCCGCCGGCGGCATGCACGGCGCCGATCCGGCCACCGTCGACACGATGGTCGTCGACACCGTCCTCGGCAAGGCCGTCACCGACCCGCACTCCCCGGTCCACGGCCGCGACCCGAAGGACCTCGCCGGGCAGCTCACCGGCGACGACGGGCCCGAGCGGCGGCTCGACATGATGCTGCGCCTCGGCCCCTACGGCGACGGCTTCGGCGTACGCCCCGAAGGCCTCACCCTGGAGCGCCTCCTCGCCCACCCGCACGGCATCGACCTCGGCCCGCTCCGCCCCCGCATCGGGGAGGTCCTGAAGACCCGCAGTGGACGGGTCGAACTGCTGCCCGCCCCGATCGCCGCCGACCTGCCGCGGCTCGCCCGCGCCCTGGACGCGGCGCCGCGCGAGCTGGTCCTGGTCGGCCGCCGCCACCTGCGTTCCAACAACAGCTGGATGCACAACGTCCCCGCCCTCGTCGGCGGCTCCAACCGCTGCACCCTGCACGTCCACCCCGGCGACGCGGCCCGCCTCGGTCTCGCGGACGGCGGCCACGCGCGCGTGGCCGCCGACGGAGGGGAGATCGACGTACGCGTGGAGGTCACGGACACCGTGCGCCCCGGCGTGGTGAGCCTGCCGCACGGCTGGGGCCACGACCGGCCCGGCACGCGGCTCGGTGTCGCCTCCCAGGAGCCCGGCGCCAACGTCAACCAACTCCTCGACGGCACCCTCCTCGACCCGCTCTCCGGGAACGCCGTACTCAACGGCTTCGCCGTACGCGTCACGGCCGCATCGGGGTGACGCCTCGCCGCCCCGGCGTTGACCTGGAGTTTTGCGCTTATTGCTCGCACGTCAACATCTTGTTAACGCGAAAGAGCGAGTCCTAACGTCGACCGGACCGCCAGACCTGGTGGGAGTTCGATGGTGAACGTTAGGTAGCCCCCATGCTGACAATCCTCGGATTCGTCATGATCGCCACCTTCCTGGCGCTGATCATGATGAAGAAGATGTCGCCGATCGCGGCACTCGTGCTGATCCCCGCGCTCTTCTGCGTGTTCGTAGGAAAGGGAGCCCATCTCGGGGACTACGTCCTCGACGGCGTCGGCAATCTCGCGCCCACGGCGGCCATGCTCATGTTCGCCATCGTGTACTTCGGCGTCATGATCGACGTCGGCCTCTTCGACCCGGTCGTCCGGGGCATCCTGCGGTTCTGCAAGGCGGACCCGATGCGCATCGTGGTCGGCACCGCCGTGCTCGCCGCGATCGTCTCCCTCGACGGCGACGGCTCGACCACTTTCATGATCACGGTCTCGGCGATGTACCCGCTGTACAAGCGCCTCAAGATGAGCCTCGTCGTGATGACCGGCGTCGCCGCCACCGCCAACGGCGTCATGAACACCCTGCCCTGGGGCGGCCCGACGGCCCGTGCCGCGACCGCGCTCAAGGTCGACGCCGCCGACATCTTCGTCCCGATGATCCCGGCGCTCGCCATGGGCCTGGTCGCCGTGTTCCTCCTCTCGTACGCACTCGGCCTGCGGGAGCGCAAGCGGCTCGGCACGCTCTCCCTGGACGAGGTCCTGGAGAAGGAGACGGCGGGAGATACGGTCCTGGTGGGCGCGGGCGGCGGCACCGAGGGGCGGACGTCGCTCGTCAAGACGGCCACCGGGGGAGCGGGTTCGGGTACGGACACGGACGCCGCTTCCGGCGCGACGGGCGGGACCGGTGAGTCCGGTGCGTCCGGTGAGGCCGATGCGGACGGCGAGGACGGCGAGGACGACGGGTTCCAGGGACTCGACCCGGACCGCGCCACCCTGAGGCCCAAGCTCTACTGGTTCAACGCGGGCCTCACCGTCCTGCTGCTCACCGCCATGATCATGGAGTGGCTGCCGATCCCGGTCCTCTTCCTGCTCGGCGCCGCGCTCGCCCTCACGGTCAACTTCCCGCACATGCCCGACCAGAAGGCCCGCATCGCCGCCCACGCGGAGAACGTCCTCAACGTCACCGGCATGGTCTTCGCCGCCGCAGTCTTCACCGGCGTCCTCACCGGCACCGGCATGGTCGACCACATGGCCGACTGGCTCGTCGACGCCATCCCCGAGGGCATGGGCCCGCACATGGGCCTGGTCACCGGCCTCCTGTCGATCCCGCTGACCTACTTCATGTCCAACGACGGCTTCTACTTCGGTGTCCTGCCCGTCCTCGCCGAGGCGGGCCAGGCCCACGGCGTCTCCACCCTGGAGATCGCCCGCGCCTCCATCGCCGGCCAGGCGCTGCACATGTCGAGCCCCCTGGTGCCCGCCGTGTACGTACTCGTGGGCATGGCCAAGGTCGAGTTCGGCGACCACACGAGGTTCACCGTCAAGTGGGCCGTGCTCACCTCGCTCGTGGTGCTCGGCGCCGGGATCCTCTTCGGCATCATCTGATGCCACACGCGTCGGCCGGGCCTGCCGGCCGGGCCTGGTTGTTGCGCCTCGTCATCGCCTTCGGCTTCGCGCAGGGGGCGGTGTCGATGGCGCGGCCCGCCGTCTCCTACCGGGCCCTCTCGCTCGGCGCCGACGAGCGGGCCGTCGGTGTCATCGCGGGCGTCTACGCGCTGCTCCCGCTCTTCGCCGCCGTACCGCTGGGACGCAGGACGGACCACGGGCGGTGCGCGCCGCTGCTGCCCTTCGGTGTCGTGCTGATCTCCGGCGGCTGCGCGCTGAGCGGGGCGGCGGGCTCGCTCGCCGCGATGGCCGCCTGGAGCGGCGTGATGGGGCTCGGCCACCTCTGCTTCGTGATCGGCGCCCAGTCGATCGTGGCCCGGCAGTCGGCACCCGACGAACAGGACCGCAACTTCGGGCACTTCACCATCGGGGCCTCGCTCGGCCAGCTGGTCGGTCCGATCGCCGCGGGCGCCCTGATCGGCGCGGACATGGGGCGCACCAGCGCGCTGGCCCTGCTCGTCTCGGCGGCGGTCGGCGCGGTCTCCCTCGCCTCGCTGTGGCGCATCGAGCACGTCCGGCCGGCGCGTTCCGTGGAGAGCGCCGAGCGGGTGCCGGTGCTGGGCATCCTGCGCGCCCGTGGCGTGCCCGGGGGCATCTTCGTCAGCCTCGCCGTGCTCTCGGCGACGGACATCCTCACCGCCTACCTGCCGGTGGTCGGCGAGCACCGCGGCATCGCCCCCGCGACGGTCGGGCTGCTCCTGAGCCTGCGGGCGGCGTCGACCATCGCCTGCCGCCTGGTGATGACCCCGATGATCCGCCTGCTCGGCAGGACCGCCCTGCTCACCGGCACCTGTCTGCTGGGCGGGCTGCTCTGCGCGGGCATGGCGCTGCCCGTACCGTTGTGGGGGCTCGCCCTGATGTTCGCCGCGCTCGGCTTCTGCCTCGGCGCCGGGCAGCCGCTCTCCATGACGACCGTCGTCCAGGCGGCCCCCGACGGCGCGCGCTCGACGGCCCTGGCACTGCGCCTCACCGGCAACCGCCTGGGCCAGGTAGCAGCTCCCGCGTCGGCGGGCCTGATCGCGGGAGTCGCGGGTGTGGCAGCACCTTTCGTGATGCTGGGAGGCCTGCTTTTCCTGGCCGCGACGCTGGCCGTACGCTCCCCACGCCCCTGAGGGAAGCGCCCCGAAGGGGCGCGGGGAACTGCGCGACCAGCCAAGAACAACCCGCAGGGACAAACGGTCAACTACCCCCACGGGCCGCTGAATTACTGAACAATCTTGAGCAGCCGGTTAGGAGAACCGGACCCGGGGCTGGTCACAACGCTGGGCGTGGCCCCGTTCACCAGCGCAGAGGAGACCTGCGCGGGCGTGGCGGAGGTGTGGCCCGCCAGGTAGATAGCGGCCGCACCCGCGACGTGCGGCGTGGCCATCGACGTGCCGGAGATGGTGTTGGTCGCCGTGTCGCCGGTGTGCCAGCCCGCCTTGATGGAGACGCCGGGCGCGAATATGTCCAGGACCGAGCCGTAGTTCGACCAGCTGGCCCTGGCGTCGTTGCTGCCGGTCGCGCCCACCGTGATGGCCGCGGGGACCCGGGCCGGGGAGGAACTGGAGGCGTTGACGCCTTCGTTGCCCGCGGCGACCGCGTAGGTGACGCCGTCGGCGATGGAGTTCTTCACCGCGTTGTCCAGCGACGTGGAGGCGCCGCCGCCGAGCGACATGTTGGCCACGGCCGGGGCGCCGGCGGCGTGGTGTCCGGTCACCCAGTCGATGCCCGCGATGACACCGGCGGTGGTACCGGAGCCGTCGTTGTCGAGCACGCGGACGCCCACGATCTTGGTCTTCTTGGCGACGCCGTACGTCTTGCCCGCGATGGTCGTGGCGACGTGCGTACCGTGGCCGTTGCCGTCCTGGGCGGTGGCGTCGCCGTCGACGGCGTCGTAGCCGTTGACCGCGCGGCCGCTGATCTCCGAGTGCGAGATGCGTACGCCGGTGTCGATCACGTACGCCGTGACGCCGGAGCCCGCGGTGTCCGGGTAGGTGAAGCCGCCGTTCAGCGGCAGCCTCGCCTGGTCGATGCGGTCGAGGCCCCAGGGCGCGTTGGTCTGCGTCGCGCTGACCCGCACGCGCTGGTTCTGCTCGACGCTCGCGACCGCGGGGTCGGCGGCGAGGCGTCTCGCCTCCGCCTCGCTCAGCTTCGCGGTATAGCCGTTGAGCGCGGACTTGAATGTCTTCGTCACCGAGCCGCCGTACTCGGATATGAGGCCCTTGCCCCGGCTCGTGGCGGCCTTGAGGCCCGAGCTCTTCTTCAGCGTGACGATGTAACTGCCCTTGACCGCGTCGGCGGAGCCCGCCGCGATCACGGTGCCCTCGGCGGGAGCGGCCTGGGCGGGGAGCGCGGTGACCGTGCCGAGGACGGCGACGGCGGCGGTCGAGATCGCCGCGGCGATCACCGTCTTCTTGCTACGCAGCATTGCCATTACGAGGGAGTCCTCCTCATAGGCGGCGCGCCCGGGTGGGGCGACGCGACTGTGGGGGGTGCGTGCGTGATCGCACACACAGAAGGGAGCGGTGCGGTCCGCTCCCGTCGCGAGCAGCAGCGTGGCCGCTGCGCGTGGGGTAGATCAAGAGGTGCGACGTCTTGTCATGCGTATGTCACGCAACGGAAATCAAATTCCGGACGACGTCGCGGTGAATGTCAGCTTTGGAGCCGCTTCGTGGAGTCACTTCTCGGAATCGCGAAAAAACTTCGCCCGCCGTGTCGAGAACCCGTGACCGGCTCCGTCCCCGAGGTGAACGCGACCACAATGGGCCGCGTCGGAACCGAGGAGAGCACGATGGCCAAGTACCTGCTGCTGAAGCACTACCGGGGCGCCCCGGCCGCGAACAACGACGTGCCCATGGACCAGTGGACGCCCGAGGAGATCTCGGCGCACATCCAGTACATGAGGGACTTCGCGGACCGGCTGGAGAAGACGGGCGAGTTCGTCGACGGTCAGGCGCTCGCCCCCGAAGGGACGTGGGTGCGGTACGACGGTGAAGGGCGCCCGCCGGTCACCGACGGCCCGTTCGCCGAGACCAAGGACCTCATCGCGGGCTGGATGATCATCGACGTCGACACCTACGAGCGCGCCGTCGAGCTGGCCGGAGAGCTGTCGGCCGCCCCCGGGGCGGGCGGGAAGCCGATCCACGAGTGGCTCGAACTGCGCCCGTTCCTGGCCGCGCCGCCCACCATCACGGAGTGACCTCACCGATGGACGAGGCCCTGCTGAGGAGCCTCACACCGAGCGTCCTGACGATCCTCGTCCGCCGCGGAGCCGACTTCGCGGCGGCCGAGGACGCCGTGCAGGACGCTCTGGTGGAGGCGGTCCGCGTCTGGCCCGACGACCCTCCGCGCGACCCGAAGGGCTGGCTGATCACCGCGGCCTGGCGCAAGTTCCTCGACGCGGTCCGGGCGGACACCGCCCGGCGCCGGCGCGAGGAACGCGTCGACGAGGAACCGGCACCAGGGCCCGCCCCGACGGCGGACGACACGCTCCAGCTCTACTTCCTGTGCGCCCATCCGTCGCTGAGCCCGTCCTCGGCCGTCGCGCTCACCCTGCGGGCCGTCGGCGGGCTGACCACCCGCCAGATCGCCCGCGCGTACCTGGTGCCCGAGGCGACGATGGCACAGCGGATCAGCCGGGCCAAGCGCACTGTCTCGGCGGTCCGGTTCGACCGGCCCGGCGATGTCGCCACCGTGCTGCGCGTCCTCTACCTCGTCTTCAACGAGGGCTACTCCGGCGAGGTCGACCTCGCCGCCGAGGCGATCCGGCTCACCCGGCAGCTCGCGGCCGGGATCGACCACCCCGAGGCGGCGGGGCTGCTCGCCCTGATGCTGCTCCACCACGCGCGGCGCGCCGCCCGGACCACCCCAGACGGCGCTCTCGTGCCGCTCGCCGAGCAGGACCGCGGCCGGTGGGACACCGCGTCGATCGCCGAGGGCATCGGGATCCTCCAAGCGGCCCTCGCCCGCGACCGGCTCGGCGAGTTCCAGGCGCAGGCCGCCATCGCGGCGCTGCACGCCGACGCGCCCAGCACCGAGGAGACCGACTGGGCGCAGATCGTCGAGTGGTACGACGAACTCGCCCGCCTGACCGGGAGCCCGGTCGTCCGGCTCAACCGCGCGGTGGCCGTCGGTGAGGCCGAGGGGCCGCGCGCGGGCCTCGCGGCGCTCGCGGCGCTCGACGACTCCTTCCCGTCCCTCGCGGGCTCTTCGAACCGGGACCCCCTTCCCCGCCGCACCGCGGTGGCGGCGTACCTCCACGAGCGGAACGGAGACCTGGCGACGGCGGCACGGCTGTACGCCGAGGCGGCCCGGAAGGCGCCCAACCTCGCCGAACGCGACCACCTGACACGCCAGGCCGCCCGGCTCAACGGCCGCCGGTGAGGAGGCCGTCGGCGGTGAGGAAGCCGTCGGCGGTGGGGGGTCGTGCGTGTCAGCCCCGCGTCCCCGCCGCCTCGAAGTCCCATACGGCGTGCGGGCCAGGACCGACCGTGAGACCGACCGACCGGCCGCTCCGCTCCTGGTGGCGTTCCCGCCCCGACGAGGGCGGCTGCGAGGGTCACGGCCAGGACCATGGTCATCCGCAACGTACGGCGCAGAGGCGGCATGAGGGCGAGCCTGGAGCGGGGAGGGCGGCGGAAAGGGGAGGACGCCGGCTGCCCCTGGTGCCAGAAAACTATCAGCGCTAGTTTGTAGTGCGGACGTCAACCTGGAGGAGTGCGATGAAGGCCCACGACGGCGTGTACGAGGCGCACGACGGCATGTACATCGACGGCGCATGGCGCCCGGCCGCGGGCACCGACACGATCACGGTCGTCAACCCGGCCGACGAGCGGACCATCGGGCGGGTCCCGGCCGGCACCGCGCAGGACGTCGACGCCGCGGTGCGCGCCGCCCGCGCCGCCCTGCCCGGCTGGGCCGCCACCCCGCCCGCCGAGCGGGCGGCCCTGATCGGCGCGCTCCGCGACCGGCTGGTCGCCCGCAAGGACGAGATCGCCGGGATCGTCACCGCCGAGCTGGGTGCCCCGCTGCCGTTCTCGCAGGCGGTCCACGCCGGGGTGCCGGTCATCGTCTGCGGTTCGTACGCCGAACTGGCCGCGACCCACCCCTTCGAGGAGAAGGTGGGCAACTCCACCGTCTATCTGGAGCCGGTCGGCGTGGTCGGCGCGATCACGCCCTGGAACTACCCCCTGCACCAGATCGTCAACAAGGTGGCCCCCGCGCTCGCCGCGGGCTGCACGGTCGTGCTCAAGCCCGCCGAGGACACCCCGCTCACCGCCCAGCTCTTCGCCGAGGCGGTGCACGAGGCGGGCGTGCCCGCGGGCGTGTTCAACCTCGTCACCGGGCTCGGCCCGGTCGCGGGGCGGGCGCTCGCCGAGCACGAGGGCGTCGACCTGGTCTCGTTCACCGGCTCCACGGCCGTCGGCCGGCGGATCGGCGCCACGGCGGGCGCGGCCGTCAAGCGCGTCGCCCTGGAGCTGGGCGGCAAGTCCGCCAACGTCATCCTGCCGAGCGCCGACCTCGCCAAGGCCGTCAACGTGGGCGTGGCGAACGTCATGTCCAACTCCGGCCAGACGTGCAGCGCCTGGACCCGCATGCTGGTGGACTCCGCGCGCTACGACGAGGCGGTGGAGCTGGCGTCCGCCGCCGCGGCCAAGTACGGCCCCCGCATCGGCCCGGTCGTCAACGCCAAGCAGCAGGCCCGGGTGCGCGGTTACATCGAGAAGGGCGTCGAGGAGGGGGCCAGGATCGTGGCGGGCGGCCCCGAATCGCCGACGGAGCGGGGGTACTTCGTCCAGCCCACCGTCTTCGCCGACGTCACCCCGGAGATGACCATCGCCCAGGAGGAGATCTTCGGCCCGGTGCTCTCCCTCATCCGGTACGAGGACGAGGACGACGCCCTGCGCATCGCCAACGGCACGGTGTACGGCCTCGCGGGCGCGGTGTGGGCGGCCGACGACGCCGAGGCGGTCGCCTTCGCCCGCCGCATGGACACCGGCCAGGTCGACATCAACGGCGGCGGCTTCAACCCCCTCGCCCCCTTCGGCGGTTACAAGCAGTCGGGCGTCGGCCGCGAGCTGGGGGCGCACGGCCTGGCGGAATACGTACAGACGAAGTCGCTGCAATTCTGAGCGGTTCCGACCCCACTCGCCCGAGCCAGCCAGCCAGCCAGCTTCTCCAAGGAGTACGTGAACGTGGTCCGCGCCGCCATCCTCCCCGCCGTCGGCTCCCCGCTGGAGATCGCCGACATCGATCTGCCGGAGCCGGGACCCGGCCAGGTCCGCGTGCGCCTCGCCGCCGCCGGGGTCTGCCACTCCGATCTGTCCCTGTCCGACGGCACGATGCGGGTGCCGGTGCCCGCCGTGCTCGGCCACGAGGGCGCGGGCACCGTCGTCTCCGTCGGCGAGGGCGTCACGGGGCTCGCCCCCGGCGCCGGCGTCGTCCTGAACTGGGCGCCTTCCTGCGGCAGTTGTCACGCCTGTTCGATCGGCGAGGTGTGGCTCTGCGCGAACGCCCTCGCGGGCGCCGCCGACGTCTACGCGAAGCGGCCGGACGGCACGGATCTGCACCCCGGCCTGAACGTCGCCGCGTTCGCCGAGGAGACCGTCGTCGCGGCCAACTGCGTCCTGCCGGTGCCGGAAGGCGTCCCGCTCACCGACGCGGCCCTCCTCGGCTGCGCCGTCCTGACCGGATACGGCGCCGTGCACCACTCGGCGAAGGTGCGCGCGGGCGAGACCGTCGCGGTGTTCGGAGTCGGCGGGGTCGGCCTCGCCACCTTGCAGGCGGCCCGGATCGCCGGCGCCTCGCGGCTCATCGCGGTCGACGTCTCCCCGGAGAAGGAGGAGCTGGCACGTTCGGCGGGCGCCACCGACTATGTGGTCGCCTCGGAGAAGACCGCCCGCGCCATCCGGGGGCTCACCGGCGGGCAGGGCGTCGACGTCGCCGTGGAGTGCGTGGGCCGCGCGGTGACGATCCGCACGGCCTGGGAGTCCACGCGCCGCGGCGGCCGCACCACGGTGGTCGGCATCGGCGGCAAGGATCAGCAGGTCACCTTCAACGCCCTGGAGCTCTTCCACTGGGGCCGGACCCTGTCCGGCTGCGTGTACGGCAACTGCGACCCGGCGGTCGACCTGCCAATCCTCGCCGAGCACATCCGGGCGGGCCGCCTGGACCTCGGTGTCCTGGTGACCGACCGGATCGCCCTCGACGGCATCCCGGCGGCCTTCGAGCACATGATCGCGGGCAAGGGCGGCCGAGCGCTGATCGTCTTCTGACGCCCGGCCGCCGGGGCGGCAGGGCCCCGGTGACGGCTACTTGCCGGAGGGGGCGGGTGCGGGGACGGCCTCGGCGCGGCCGCGGGGACGGGAACGCGCCACCGCGACCCCGGCCAGGCACAGCGCGCCCCCGGCGAGGGTGACGGCACCCGGCACCTCGTCGAGGGCGAGCCACGACATCACGACGACCAGCGCCGGCACGGCGTACGTCGTCGCGCCCATGCGGCTCGCGGTCGTGCGGGCCAGCGCGTACGCCCAGGTGGTGAAGGCGAGGGCGGTCGGAAAGACACCCAGGTAGAGCATGTTGAGAGTGGCGGAGGCGGGCGCCCGGCTCAGTTCGTCCACGAGCTGCCCCGCGAACGGCAGGCACAGCACGGCGCCCACCAGGCAGCCGAAGGTCGTCACCTGGAGGGCGCTCGCGCTGCCGAGCGCGGGCTTCTGGGCGACGACCCCGGCCGCGTACCCCACGGCGGCGATGAGGCAGAGCGCCACGCCGAGCACGGACGCGCGGCCCTCGCCGGACATCGAGAAGCCGACGGCGATCGCGCCCGCGAACGACACCGCCATGCCCGCGAGCAGCCGCGGCGGCAGCGGGTCGCCCAGCAGCCGCGAGCCGAGCAGGGCCACGAGGATCGGGCCCATGTTCACGAGCAGCGCGGCGGTACCCGCGTCGACCTGCTGCTCACCCCAGTTGAGTACGACCATGTAGACCCCGAACCAGAGCAGGCCGGACACGGCGATCCCCGGCCAGGCGGCGCGCGGCGGCAGCCCCTCGCGGCGCACCGCCCATATGACGCCGAGCGTCAGCGCCCCGGCGAGCAGGCGCCCGAGCGCGAGCGCGCCGGGGGAGTAGGCGGATCCCGCGCTGCGGATGGAGACGAAGGCGGAGGCCCACATGACGACGGTGAACGTGGCGGCCGCCGCGGCGAGCAGTTCGGGGCGGCGGGCCGAGCGGCGGGCGGCCGGCTCGGGGGAGAGGCTGGAGGTAGACATGAGGAGAGGCTAGGCGCCGGACACCTCGGCCCTCACCGCAATATCGTCACGAGCGCCCGCGCGTGAACCAGGTGATCGTGACGTCGTTGGGGAACGACCCGCGCCGGCTCACGTGAAACGCCGTGGGGTCGAACTCCCCGCCGAACACGGGGATTCCGGCCCCCGCGACCACCGGGTAGCTCTTCACGGTCACCGCGGGGCCGGGGGCGGATCCGAGCGTCGACGACACGACGTACTGGCGCAGGTGCGCGTACGGGCTCGGGACGCCGGCGGCCTCTTCCTTGGGTAACTCCCGTTGTAGTACTCTTTTTGTAGTGGTCGGAACGTAGTACTACGAATGGAGTGGCGTCAATGGTGCGGAGGAACGACGAACGGCGTGCGGCTCTGGTCGACGCATCCATCGAGGTACTGGCCGCGGAGGGCGCCCGGGGGCTGACGTTTCGCGCGGTCGACACCCAGGCCGGTGTGCCCACCGGCACGGCCTCCAACTACTTCGGTAACCGCGACGACCTGCTGACCCAGGCGGCCGCCCGGGTCTACGAGCGTCTCCACCCCAGTGCGGAGGAGGTCGAGCGCCAGCGCACCGCCAAGCCCGACAAGGAGACGTACGCGGCGCTGATGCGCGACGTGGTCAGCCGGGTCAGCGGCTTCCGCACCGGCTATCTCGCCCTGCTCGAACTGCGCCTGGAGGCGACCCGCCGCCCGGATCTGCGCGCCGTCCTCACCGAGCGGGTCCGGGCCGATCTGGAGAACAACCTCGCCTACCACGAGGCCTCCGGACTGCCGGGGGACGCGACCGCCGTGCGGCTGCTCTATCTGGCGTTCAACTGGCTCATCGTGGAGCAGCTCACGCTGCCCGGGATGCTCTCGGAGGCCGAGCGGGACGCGCTCGTCGCGGCGGCGGTGGAGCGCATCGTGCACGAATGACCGGTGGGTCAGGAACGCCTCGGCGCACCCCGAACCGTGCGGGCCCGTTCGTGCCGCAAGGCCTCGTACTGCAAGGTGAGTCCGTCGAGCAGCGCCGTGAGGCCCGTCTCGAAGGCGCGGTCGTCGATGAGCTGCTGACGGTCGGCCAGGAGGTGGGCCTGGCCGAGGTGGGGGTAGGCCGACGGGTCGTACGCCGTCTCGTCGTCCACGAAGCCGCCGGCGAAGGAGCCGAGCGCGGAGCCCATGATGAAGTACCGCATCAGCGCGCCGATCGACGTGGCCTGCGCGGCGGGCCAGCCCGCGTCGACCATCGCCCCGAACATCGTGTCCGCGAGCCGCAGCCCCGCCGGGCGGCGCCCGGGGCCACGGGCGAGGACCGGAACGATGTTCGGGTGCAGGGTGAGCGCGGCCCGGTAGGAGACCGCCCAGTCGTGCAGCGCGGTGCGCCAGTCGCGGCCGTCGGCGGTGTCGAACATCGACAGGTCGACCTGTGCGCTCACCGAGTCGGCGACGGCCTCCAGGATCTCGTCCTTGGTGCGGAAGTGGTTGTAGAGGGACGGCCCGCTGACCCCCAGCTCGGCGGCGAGACGGCGCGTGGAGACGGCCGCGAGGCCCTCCGCGTCCACGATGACGCGCGCCGCCTCGACGATGCGTTCCCGGCTGAGGAGGGGCTTGCGCGGTCGGGCCATGCGGCACATAGTAGGGCTGCCGCAGTAAACTAGCACTGCTAATTTAAAACTCCCCGGATATGCCGACGCGAGAGGTGCCCGCGATGAACCTGGAGCTCAGCGAGGAGCAGACCGCCGTCCGGCAGCTGGCCGAGGACTTCGTCGCGCGCGAGATCACCCCGTACGTCGTCGAGTGGGACCGCGCCGAGAGCGTGGACCGGGCCATCGTGAAGAAGCTCGGCGACGTCGGGTTCCTGGGGCTCACGATCGACGAGGAGTACGGCGGCTCGGGCGGTGATCACCTCGCGTACTGCCTGGTGACCGAGGAGCTGGGCCGCGGCGACTCCTCCGTGCGCGGCATCGTCTCCGTCTCGCTCGGCCTCGTCGCCAAGACCATCGCCTCCTGGGGCAGCGAGGCGCAGAAGCGGCGGTGGCTGCCGGGCCTCACCTCCGGGGAGTACGTCGGCTGCTTCGGGCTCACCGAGCCCGGCACCGGCTCGGACGCGGGCAACCTCACGACCAGGGCCGTCCGCGACGGCGACGACTACGTGATCAACGGCGCCAAGATGTTCATCACCAACGGCACCTGGGCCGACGTCGTCCTCCTCTTCGCCCGCACGAACGGCGCCCCGGGACACAAGGGCGTATCCGCCTTCCTGGTTCCCACCGACGCGCCCGGCCTCGGCCGCCGCACCGTCCACGGCAAACTCGGCCTGCGCGGCCAGGCCACCGCCGAGCTGGTCCTGGAGGACGTCCGCGTCCCCGCTTCGGCCATGCTGGCCCCCGAGGGCAAGGGCTTCTCCGTAGCGATGTCGGCGCTGGCCAAGGGGCGCATGTCGGTGGCCGCCGGTTGTGTGGGCATCGCGCAGGCCGCGCTGGACGCGGCGGTGAAGTACGCGGGTGAGCGCGGGCAGTTCGGCAAGACCATCGCCCACCACCAGCTGATCCAGGAGCTGATCAGCGACATCGCGGTGGACGTGGACGCGGCGCGCCTGCTGACGTGGCGGGTCGCCGACCTCATCGACCGCGGGCAGCCCTTCGCCACGGAGTCCTCCAAGGCCAAGCTGTTCGCCTCCGAGGCCGCCGTACGCGCCGCCAACAACGCGCTCCAGGTCTTCGGCGGGTACGGCTACATAGACGAGTACCCGGTGGGCAAACTGCTGCGCGACGCACGCGTGATGACGCTCTACGAGGGCACCAGCCAGATCCAGAAGCTGGTCATCGGCCGTGCGCTGACCGGTGTCTCGGCGTTCTGAGCACCCGCATGAGTAGCTGAGCGGATGTGCCGGGGGGCGCGCTCGCCGAAGCTGTCGTCCATGACTGAGCCGCTCATCAAGAAGCAGAGCACCACGGCCTTCTACGGCCAGGCCGTGGCGTCCTTCGCCATCGCCCTGGCCGCGGTGTCCGTCGGCATCGGGTACCTCGACGCCTCCGCCTGGGTGCGGGCCTTCCTGGCCATCTCGGTGCTGTACCTGACGACCTCCGCGTTCACGCTCGCCAAGGTGGTCAGGGACCGCCAGGAGGTGGAGCAGATCGTCAGCAGGGTCGACCAGGCCCGCGTCGACAAGCTGCTCGCCGAGCACGACCCGTTCACCAAGGTCTGATCCGGCCCCCTAAGCGCTTGCTCACCATCAGGGGTATGGTGACTCTCCCGAAAGGCGATGGAGTGGGCAGGAGTGGGCATGGGTGCGGCGGAGGAGACCGGCGTCGAGGAGCAGCCGTGGGGCGAGGTCAGCCCTGACGCGGCAAGGCGGCTGCTGATCGCCGCCGTCGAGGCCTTCGCCGAGCGCGGCTACCACGCGACGACCACCCGCGACATCGCGGGCCGCGCGGGGATGAGCCCCGCCGCGCTCTACATCCACTACAAGACCAAGGAAGAGCTGCTCCACCGCATCAGCAGGATCGGCCACGACAAGGCCCTCACCATCCTGCGCACCGCGGCGGACGGCGAGGGCAGCGCGGCCGACCGGCTGGCGGCGGCCGTGCGCTCCTTCGTCGGCTGGCACGCCGCGCACCACACCACCGCGCGCGTGGTGCAGTACGAGCTGGACGCGCTCGGCGAGGAGCACCGTACGGAGATCGTCGCGCTGCGCCGCGAGTCGGACGCGGCGGTCAGGGGCATCATCAACGACGGTGTGCGGGCGGGCGAGTTCGACGTCCCGGACGTGCCGGGCACGACACTCGCCGTGCTCTCCCTCTGCATCGACGTGGCCCGCTGGTTCAACGCGGCCGGGCACCGGACGCCCGACGAGGTCGGCGCGCTCTACGCCGACCTCGTCCTGCGGATGGTGGGCGCCCGCCCCGCAGGAGTTCAGAAGCGGTAGGGGCCTCAGAAGTAGTAGCGCGACACCGACTCCGCCACGCACGCGGGCTTGTCGGCGCCCTCGCGCTCCACGGTCACCTGGGCCGTCACCTGTACGCCGCCGTCCTTCGTGGGCGTCACGTCGGTGAGCACGGCGGTGGCCCGCAGCCGCGAGCCGACCGGCACGGGGGAGGGGAAACGGACCTTGTTGGTGCCGTAGTTGATGCCCATCCGCATGCCTTCGACGCGCATGATCTGCGGCACCAGGCTCGGCAGCAGCGACAGGGTCAGATAGCCGTGCGCGATGGTCGTGCCGAAGGGCCCGTCGGCCGCCTTCTCCGCGTCCACGTGGATCCACTGGTGGTCGCCCGTGGCCTCGGCGAAGAGGTCGATCCGCTTCTGGTCGATCTCCAGCCAGTCGCTGTGTCCCAGCTGTTCGCCGACTCCGGCACGCAGTTCCCCGGCCGACGTGAAGATCCTCGGCTCCGCCATGTCCCTGGCCTCCTAGACGTATGCGTCACGCGCAGACTAAGCGCTTGCTCAGCATGCTGGGTGTGCCGACGCGTGTCAACGGACCAGCCATTAGGGTTCGAGGGGTGCCCCAGATTCCAGAGAAGGTCCACGAACTCACGGTCGGCCAGCTGTCGGCCCGTAGCGGCGCCGCCGTCTCCGCCCTGCACTTCTACGAGTCCAAGGGCCTCATCACCAGCCGCCGCACCTCGGGCAACCAGCGCCGCTACTGCCGGGACACGCTGCGCCGCGTCGCCTTCATCCGCGCCTCCCAGCGCGTCGGCATCCCGCTCGCCACGATCCGGGAGGCCCTCGACTCGCTGCCCGAGGAGCGCACGCCCAACCGAGAGGACTGGGCGCACCTCTCGGAGCACTGGCGGGAGGAACTGGACGAGCGCATCAAGCAGTTGGGCCGCCTGCGCGACCACCTCACGGACTGCATCGGCTGCGGCTGCCTCTCCCTGGAGACGTGCGTGCTCTCCAACCCCGACGACGTCTTCGGTGAACGCCTCACCGGCTCCCGCCTGATGGTGGAGCGCCGCTCCAAGGCGTAGTGCGGCCGGCCGAGGCGTAGTACAAGAGAGAACAGAGGCACCACGCCACGTCACTCATGGGGGAGGGCCGATGTCGGTAGCCATCTGCTCGTTGAAGTGGGACGCCGCACAGCACGGGCCGCAGGCCATCAGGTACGACAGCGACGGCTATCACCTCGTGCGCTTTCCGTACGGGGCGGAGGCGGAGTCGTACGACCCGTGGCGCATGCACGACCCGGCGAAGGGCGGCACCGCCCCCGCCCAGTTCCCGCACGACCGCTCGGGGTTGATCTGGCCCAGCCACGACGGCTGGGGCGTGCTCTCCGCGCTGGTCTTCTGGCAGCCGGACAGCCGACCGGCCGAGTACCGCTTCCGCTTCGTCCGCGACCCGCTGGGCCTCACCACCGGCTACGACTCGACGGCCACCACCGACTCCGCGCCCACCAGGGGCAGTCAGTTCCGGTCGTACGTCTGGCAGATGTTCGTCCACCCCGACACACCCGTCGGACTGAAGGTCACGGCGCGCGGCGTGGGAGACGTACGACTCGCCACGCCGCTCACGCACGCCCAGTTCAAACTCGCCATTCACACGGGCGTGATGACACCCTGACCGCCGAGCCCCTCCCTCACGCCGACACCAGCGGCCGCAGCCGCCGTGCCCGCGCGCGGGCCACCGCGTCCTGGGTGAGGACGGGGGCGGGCACGACGATGCCGCAGCCCGTGCACACCGCCCCCGAGGACGGCGCGTGCGCCAGGCCGCGCTTCCACACCAGGGAGGTGTCGCCGCAGACCGGGCAGGACGTGCCCGGCTCCCTCTCCAGTGCCGCGATCAGGCGGCGCAGCACCTCGGCGAGGGGGGCGCGGGGGTGGACGCCGGGGTCGTCGCACCAGGCGACCCCGCAGCCGCCCCAGGTGCGGCGGTGCCAGTCGTCCTCGCTGCCGGGGCGCCTGAGCCCGTCGTGCTTCTCCTTGCGGCGGCGCTCCGCGAAGTCCGCCTCGTAGGCGAGCCAGACCGCCCGCGCCGCCTCCAGTTCCTCCAGCGCGGCCACCAGCCGCGCCGGATCGGGTGACCTGTCCTCGGGCCCGAAGCCCGCCCGGGAACACAGATGGTCCCAGGTCGCCCGGTGCCCATAGGGGGCGAACCTCTCCAGGCACTTGCGCAGCGAGTAGCGCCGCAGCGCCAGATCGCTCTGCGGATCACGCACCTGTCTCGCGAGACTCCGGAATCCGGCCATCGCCCTGCACCTCCGTCACACGTCCTTCGTACTGGTACCCCGTGTTCCGTTTATCTGCCGGCGCCGCTGTCGAGCCGAAGTCGAAACGACGTCGTCGAGTAGACGTATCGACACGCGAATCGGCTCCCTTTCGAGGCGACCGCTTTCCGCCTGCCCGCCCGAGCAGGTCTGATGCGCCCAGGAAGGGGGCGCGTTGTGGTGATTCCGAAAAGGCGAAGGTTGTTCATCTTTCGAGTTCGTCAACCCACCAGTAACCTCCGCCGCATCGGCCTTCCGCACGACCCGGAGGAGCAGCCATGCGACGACGCATCGTCAGACTCAGAATGCTCACGGCGGGAGCGGCGCTGGCGCTCGGCGCCTCCCTGACGGCACCCCTGCCGGGTGCGGGGGCGGCGCCGCGGGAGCCCGCGGCCGAGAGGCCCGCCGCCGATGAGGGCGCCGACTACTGCGAGGGGCAGTGCGCGGACGTCCTGCCGCCCGGAGCCCATGGCAACGCGACGCTCGCCGAGATACTCGCCCACCGGCTCCTCGGCACCCGACCCGCCCACGCCGACGACCAGTTGGGCCCCTACGACGCCCTCTCCTCCGGCTACCCCTCCCTCACCGACGACCGCATCGCCGAGTTCTTCGGCGACGCCTCCTTCGGGGTGCGCGACGGTCAGGTCGCCTCCGTCACCAAGCCGCGCGACGACGTGACGATCACGCGCGACAAGAAGTACGGCATCCCGCACATCAAGGGCACCACGCGCTACGGCACCGAGTTCGGCGCGGGCTTCGCCGCCGGGCAGGACCGGCTCTGGCTCATCGACCTCTTCCGGCACATCGGACGCGGGCAGCTGACCTCGTTCGCGGGCGGTGCGCCCGCCAACCAAGGCCTTGAGCAGCAGTTCTGGCCGCAGGCCCCGTACACCGAGAAGGATCTGGAGAAGCAGGTCGAGTACATCAAGGCGACGCGGGGCGAGCGCGGCAGGCAGGCCATGGAGGACGCGCAGGCCTACATCGACGGGCTCAACGCCTACCGCGTGAAGGCGAAGAACGGCCGCTACTTCCCCGGCGAGTACGTCCTCACCGGCAAGATCGACGCGATCACCAACATCGGCGAGATCGAGCCCTTCAAGGTCACCGACATGATCGCGCTGGCCTCGGTCGTCGGCGGGCTCTTCGGCAACGGCGGCGGCGGAGAGGTCGAGTCCGCGCTCTCGCTCCTGAAGGCCCAGGAGAAGTACGGCGTCGAGAAGGGCACGAAGGTCTGGGAGTCCTTCCGCGCCCGCAACGACCCCGAGGCCGTCCAGACCATTCACGACGGCACGAGCTTCCCGTACGCCGGAAAACCGGAGAAGGCGCGCGGCACCGCGCTGCCCGACCCCGGCTCGGTCGAACCCGAGCAGCTCGTGTACGACCGTGAAGGCGGCGCCAGGTCCGGCGCCAAGGATCCGGTCCGGGCACCCGAGAAGCTCAAGCCGCTCCAGGGCGTGTACGACAGGGGCGTCCTGCCCGCCGACCTCTTCCGGCCGGGTGGCCGAAAGAAGGGCATGTCGAACGCCCTGCTCGTCTCCGGCAAGCACACCGCGAGCGGAAACCCGGTCGCCGTCTTCGGCCCCCAGACCGGCTACTTCGCACCCCAGCTCCTCATGCAGCAGGAACTCCAGGGCCCCGGCATCAGCGCCCGCGGCGTCTCCTTCGCGGGGGTCGGGATGTACGTCCAGCTGGGGCGCGGCCAGGACTACGCCTGGTCGGCGACCTCCGCCGGGCAGGACATCACGGACACGTACGCAGTCGAGCTGTGCGAGCCGGGCGGCGGCACCCCCACCAAGCAGTCCACCGGCTACCTCTACCGGGGCACCTGCACCCCCATGGAGAAGCTGGAGCGCAAGAACGCCTGGAAGCCGACCCTCGCCGACTCCACGGCCGCCGGCTCCTACCGAATGCAGGTCTTCCGCACCAAGTACGGCGTCGTCACGCACCGCGCGAGCGTCGGTTCCACGCCGGTCGCCTATGTCTCGCTGCGCTCCACCTACCGCCACGAGGCCGACTCCATCATCGGCTTCCAGATGCTGAACGACCCCGCGTACGTCAAGGACGCCGCGAGCTTCAAGAAGGCGGCGCGGCACATCAGCTACGCCTTCAACTGGTTCTACGCCGACGCGCGCGACATCGCGTACTACAACAGCGGAGCCAACCCCGAACGCGCCGACGGCATCGACCCCGCCCTGCCCGTCAAGGGCCAACGGGCGTACGAATGGCAGGACTTCGACCCCGAGGACAACACCTCGGCGCAGACCCCGCCCGCCGCGCACCCTCAGTCCGTCAACCAGGACTACTACATCTCCTGGAACAACAAGCAGGCGAAGGACTTCAGTACGGCCGGCTTCGGCGTCAGCGCCGTGCACCGCGGCGACCTGCTCGACGGGCGGGTCAGGAAGCTCACGCAGGAAGGCGGTGTCACCCGCGCCTCGCTCACGCGGGCCATGTCCGAGGCGGCCGTCACCGACCTGCGCGGCGAGCAGGTGCTGCCCGAGCTGCTGAAGGTGGTGCGGAGCAAGCCGGTCACCGACCCGCGACTCGCCAGGGCCGTGAAGCAGTTGGAGGCGTGGCGCAAGGCGGGCGCGCAGCGCAACCAGACGGCCGCCGGCTCCAAGACGTACGCCCACCCCGACGCCGTACGCGTCATGGACGCCTGGTGGCCGCTGCTCATCGAGGCCCAGTTCAAGCCGGGCATGGGCAAGGAGCTGTACGAGGCGCTGACCGCGCAGCTGAGCACCGACGAGGCACCCTCCGCGGGCCACGGCCCCACCGGGGCGCACGCCGGATCGGCCTTCCAGTACGGCTGGTGGGGTTACGCCGACAAGGACCTGCGGAAGGTCCTCGGGCAGCCGGTGAAGGGCGAGCTGGCCGACACCTACTGCGGGGACGGCAAGCTCGACGCCTGCCGCGACACCCTGCTCACCACCCTCGCACAGGCCGTCGCCAAGCCCGCCACCACGGTCTATCCCGGCGACGCCGCGTGCGCGGCGGGCGACCAGTGGTGCGCGGACGCGATCATCCACCGCCCGCTCGGCGGCATCACGCACCAGCCGGTCCAGTGGCAGAACCGCCCCACCTACCAGCAGGTCGTCGAGTTCCCCCGCCGCCGGGGGTAGGCGGCGCCCGGCTCAGGCCGTCGCGATCCGCCCGGCGGCGAACACGGCACGTGCCAGCTCCTCATGGCACACATCGCTGTGCGCGCCGGCGGGCGGGCCGCCGCGCCGCACCACCGACGCCACGTCCACGCTGACGCACCCCTTGGCCGGTATCGCCTCGCCGAGCCTGATGCGCTTGGTGCCGTCCACGGCCCGGATGCCGTCGTACCCGACGGCGCCCCACCGCTCCCACAGGTTCAGGAAGCTCGTGGAGTCCCCGGTCAGCTTCGACGCCAGGGGGTAGAGGCGCCCGAGGGCGTCGTCGTGACGTGAGTAGCAGGACACGAGGGGGCCGTCGATCCGGCGCTGCACGCCGTGCAGGGCGCCGCCGCGCGAGCGGTCGTGCGGCAGCCGATCGGCGAACGCGTAGTGGGAGAAGGCGCCTTGGAGCAGCGTCACCGACTTCACCGCGCGGACGTCCGCGGGCATGCCGCGCAGCGCGTACGAGACGAGCCTGCCGCCGAAGCTGTGCCCGATCAGGTGCACCCTGACATTGGGTACGTCAGCGCTGAGCAGGCCGATCGCGGGGCCGAGCCCCAGCTGGCCGACCGCGCCCGCCCGGCGCTTCATCGCGAAGTAGGTGCCCTGCCGCAGCAGTTCGTGCGCGCCGTTCCACACCCGTTTGCGCAAGTCCCCCAGCAGCTCGGGCTGCCCGGTGTCGGCGCGGGCCGCGGCCAGCACCTCGCAGACCTGGACCGCGTCGTCGGTGAGCATGGCCGGCTCGCCCGCCCCCGTGTCCTCGCCGAGGTTGCGGGCCGGGCTCGTCTCGCGCAGGGAGACCAGCTCGCGGACGAGCCGCCCGAACTCGTAGACGCGCGAGGGGACGTCGGAGCGCTCTTCGAGCAGTTCGGCGATCCGGTCGATCGTCGGGCCGTGGCCGGGGAAGGCGCGGTCGAGCGCCTGCCGGGTGGCCGCGTCGAGCACGGGCGCGCCGGGCGGTCCGGGCGCGGCGGCGGTGGCGGCGGAGGGGTCGAAGTCGGGGATCGGCTCGTCGGGGAAGCGGATGGCGGGCCACAGCACCCCGACGTAGCCGAGGCGCACCTCGGCCGCGGCGAGGCGCGGGCAGGGGGCGAAGAAGCGCCGGTACAGCTTGCGGGCGTCCTTCTTGTCGTTGTTCCAGCCGTGCGCGAAGACCAGCAGATCCGTGACGCTCTCGCGTTCCGTGCCGGACAGCAGCCGTTCGCGCTGCGCGGTGTCGACGTCGCCGTCGGCGTCGAAGGTCAGTTCCCAGTAGGGCTCCACGCCGGTATGGTCCTGCCACCCGGGCCACCTGGCCATACTCAGCGCGGGTCAGGTCAGTTCGCGCTCCCGCGTCTCGGGCAGCGCGAGGACGCACACCAGGGACACGACTGCCATCGCGCTCACGTACCAGCCCACCGACGAGGAGCCGAACGCCGACTGGAGGCGGGTCGCCACCAGCGGCGACACCGCGCCGCCGAACACGCCGCCCAGGTTGTAGGCGAGCGAGGCGCCCGAGTACCGCACGTTCGTGGCGAACAGCTCCGGCAGGTAGGCGCCCATCGGGCCGTAGACCACTCCCATGCAGAACAGCGCGCCGCCCAGTGCCAGCGCGATGAGTACCGGCCGGCCGGTGTCCAGGAGCGGGAAGAGCACGAGCCCCCACACTGCCGAGAGCCCGGCGCCCGCGAGCACCAGCTTGCGCCGCCCGTCGCCGTCGGAGCGCGTCGCGGCGAGCCAGGTGCCGGCCGCGAGGAAGAGGCACGCGACGAGGGACAGGCCCAGCATGGTGTTGCGGGAGATGTGCAAGGTGCCGGTGGCGTAGGCGAGGCAGTAGGTCGTGGCGGTGTAGAAGAGGCCGTACGCAACGACCATGCCGCCCGCGCCGAGCAGCAGCTCGCGGGGATGGCGGCGGAGCACGTCGAGCGTGGGGACCTTGCTGGCCTCCTGCGCCTCCATGACCTTCGCGAAGACCGGCGTCTCGCTGATCCGCAGCCGCACGAAGAGGCCGACGCCGACGAGCAGGAAGGAGAGCAGGAACGGCACGCGCCAGCCCCAGGTGCGGAACGCGTCGTCGGAAAGCACCGAGGAGAGCAGCCAGAAGACACCGGTGGCCGCGAAGAACCCCACGGACGGGCCGAGTTGGGGGAAGGCCGCGTACATCCCGCGCTTCTTCTTCGGCGCGTGCTCCACGGCGAGCAGCGCCGCGCCGCCCCACTCGCCGCCGAGCCCGATGCCCTGGAGGAAGCGCAGCAGGATCAGCAGGACGGGGGCCCAGACGCCCCACGTGCCGTAGCCGGGCAGGAGCCCGACGAGGGCGGTGGACAGGCCCATCAGGAGCAGCGAGGCCACCAGGACGGACTTGCGGCCCACCCGGTCGCCGAAGTGCCCGAAGATCACCGAGCCGATGGGCCGCGCCGCGAACGCCACCGCGTACGTGGAGAACGACGCGAGCGTGGCGTTGACGGGATCGAGCGTCGGGAAGAACGCCTGGTTCAGGACGAGGGCGGCCGCCGTGCCGTAGATGTAGAAGTCGTAGAACTCGATGGCCGTCCCGATGAAGGAGGCCACGGCCACGCGGCGCATGCTCTCGGGGCTCGTGTCCTGCTGGGGCCCGGCGTCCTGCCGGGTCTGCTCCGGTGAGATTTCGCTGTGCACGAGCGGCACTCTCACGTTGGATGTACAGGCCAGTCAATACCTGGGACGGCTCGTCTCGCTCATTGAGACCGGTGAGCCGCGGTGACGCGGTGCAGATGGATGAGGACGTCGTGCGAGGGCGCGAGACGGACTCGTACGGCCCGTCCGGCCAGCCGGAGCCGATGCTGCGCGTCACCCGCGCCTCGCTCAGTCACGCGCGGGCCGGCTTCGGCAGGGAGCGCATGTCCACGAAGTAGTCCTCGTGGCGCACCTTGTCGAGCGTGTGCTCGTTCATGCCGCGCGTCGCGGGGCCCACCGTGAAGGACTTCCACGCGATCGTGACTCTCTTACGCGACATGGGAGTTGTGGGCCGAAAGGAGCACCTTGCCGCCGGTGTGCCGCTGCCACCACGCGGTGTTCGCCGCCATGAGGCGGTCGCGGTACAGCATGGCCTGCTTCTTGCCCTCGGCGGTGTCCAGGGTGAAGGCGTAGATGGTGGCGGTCCGCGACGGGGACCGGGCGTGCTGGAGTGCCCAGGTGAACTGCCGCTCCCCAGAGGCGGGTCGGCGCTCCTTCAACAGGTCGAAGGCCTCGTGCGCCTTCTTCGCCAGCTCCCGCCGCTCCTCCGGAGGCCGGCCCATGTACGTGTCGCCGTCCGCGAGGCGCCGCATCGGCGCGTAGCGGGCGGTGATCCTGGGCAGCAGGTCGGGCTCGTACGCGCGGACGTAGCCCTCCACCCCGTCGAACAGCTCGCGGCCGAGTTCGGGGTAGTTGAGGTGGTTGCCCATGAAGCGCACCTGACGGTCCGGGTGCTTGTCGTTGTACGCGCGCATCCAGCGGAGCAGGTGGACGTACTCCTCGGTGTCCCAGGGCGTCTTCGCCAGCTCGCGGTGGACGAGTTCACGGACGTCGCCCCTACCGCCCCGCACGTACGCGTCGAAGCGGAGCCCGGTCGTCCAGCTGACCTCCTGCGAGAACGAGGCGAAGCCCTTCTCCTCCACGAGGTAGCGGAACACCCGCTCCTTCATGGTGAAGAACTCGTGCGAGCCGTGCGTCGCCTCGCCCAGACCCACCACAGAGGCGTCGCCCACCATTCTGCCCAGGGGCCGCGGGTCCTTCGTACCGCCGCCGGGGTCGGTCGACCGCAGGGGATGGGCCGCGCGCTCGATCGCCGCGACCGGGTCGGCCGGGCGGGGCGCCGCCCGCGCGGCCTCGGGGGCCAGGAGCGCCGTCACCCCGCCGCCGCGGCCAGCAGGAGCGGGACTCTTCGCGGTGTCGTGCGGGGCATGTCGTGCCTCCTGGTTCACTTGAGTCGACCTGAAGCCGCTCGTCCGGCTCGACCCGAGACGATGGCCTGATGCGGCCCGAAGGGCACGATCTCGTACGGCGGTCCGGTGCCGCCATCCGGCAGGCGCCCGGACCGGGATGGGGATCGCCCCACCCCACCCCACCCCACACCTCACCCGACCCCCTTTCGCCGCGACATACCGACTGGTTAGTCTGCTGCGGGGGACGGGCCGCGAGAGCCGTGGTCGAGCGCGAGGTCGAAGGAGCCCGCTCGTGGAGAGCCTGAAGGACAAGGGAGTTGTCGTCACCGGCGCCGGGGGCGGAATCGGAGCCGCGCTCGCCCGCCGCTTCGCCGCCGAGGGCGCCCGCGTCGTCGTCAACGACCTGGACGGAGCCAAGGCGAAGGCCGTCGCCGACGAGGTGGGCGGCATCGCCGTCCCCGGAGACGCCTCGGGAATCGTGCCGCGGGCCACCGAGGTGCTCGGCGGTACCGTCGACGTGTACTGCGCCAACGCCGGCCTCGGCTCCGCCGGCAGCGAGGCCGCCCCCGAGGAGGTCTGGGCCGCGGCCTGGGACGTCAACGTCATGGCGCACGTACGCGCGGCCCACGCCCTGCTGCCCGGCTGGCTGGAGCGCGGCGGCGGCCGCTTCGTCTCCACCGTCTCCGCGGCCGGCCTGCTCACCATGATCGGCGCCGCCCCCTACAGCGTCACCAAGCACGGCGCGTACGCCTTCGCCGAATGGCTCTCGCTGACCTACCGCCACCGCGGCCTGAAGGTCCACGCGATCTGCCCGCAGGGCGTGCGCACCGACATGCTCGCCGCCACCGGCTCCGCGGGCGACATCGTGCTCACGCCCACCGCGATCGAACCGGAGGACGTCGCCGCCGCGCTCTTCGCGGGCATGGCGGAGGACCGCTTCCTGATCCTGCCGCACCCCGAGGTCGCCGCGTACTACGAGGCCCGCGCGGCCACCCCCGAAAAATGGCTGACCGGCATGAACCACATCCAGCGCAAGTGGGAGGCGACACAGCGGTGACGGACCCCTCCCCTGAAACCCCGCACGCCCCCGAGGCTCCCCCCGGCCCCGAGACCGCGGACGGCACCGGCTCCCTCTACGCCGCCAAGCCCTGGCTCGCCCGTCTCAACGCAGCTCAGCGCAGGCCCGTGTCCCCCGCCCCCTCCCTGGTCCACGCCTTCCGCGCCGCCGTCTCCAGGGCCCCCGAGCACACCGCCCTCGCCTACTTCGACGGGCGGCTGAGCTACCGCGAGACCGACGCCCTCAGTGACTCCGTCGCGGGGTACCTGGCCGCGCGCGGCGTCGCGCGGGGCGACCGCGTCGCGATCATTCTTCAGAACACCCCGCACTTCGTGATCGCGCTCCTCGGCGCCTGGAAGGCGGGCGCGACGGTGGTGCCCGTCAACCCCATGTACAAGTCCGCGGAGGTGAGCCACGTCCTCGCGGACGCCGGTGTGACCGCGCTGGTCTGCGCGGACCGCGCCTGGGAGGCGTATCTGCGCGCTACGGCGGCGGACTCGCCGGTACGCGTCGTGCTCACCGCCTGCCAGCTCGACCTCCAGACCCGGGGCGACACCCGGGTCCTCGACTTCGAGCGGCTGCCCGTCGCCGCGGACGCCGACGACCTGGTGGCGGTCGCGCGCCAGGGCCTCCCGGCGCCCGCCGACCGCGAACCCGGCCCCTCGGACGTGGCCCTCATCAGCTACACGTCCGGCACGAGCGGCACCCCCAAGGGCGCCATGAACACCCACGGCAACATCACCTACAACGCGGAACGCCAGCGCTCCGGCGCCGGAATCCCGGAAGGCGCCTGCTACTTCGCGATGGCGCCGCTCTTCCACATCACCGGCATGGTCGCCCAGATCGGGGCTTGCGTCACCAACGCGGGCACGCTCGCGCTCGCCTACCGCTTCGAGGCCGGCGTGGTCCTCGACGCCTTCGCCGAACACCGCCCGGCGTACACGGTCGGCCCGTCCACGGCCTTCATGGCCCTCGCCGCGCACCCCTCGGTGACCCGCGCCCACTTCGACTCCTTCAAGCTGATCTCCTCGGGCGGCGCGCCGCTGCCCCCGGCCCTCGTGGAGAAGTTCCGCGCGGCCTTCGGCCCCTATCTGCACAACGGCTACGGCCTCACCGAGTGCACCGCCCCCTGCGCCTCCGTACCGCCAGGACAAGAGGCCCCGGTCGACCCCGCCTCCGGCACGCTCGCCGTCGGCGTCCCGGGCCCCGAGACGGTCGTGCGCATCCTGGACGAGGCCGGCCGGGAGGTCCCGTTCGGGGAGCACGGCGAGATCGTCGTCGCCGGACCTCAGGTCGTCCCCGGCTACTGGCAGCGCCCCGACGCCACCGCCGAGGCCTTCCCCGGCGGCGAACTGCGCACCGGCGACATCGGCTTCATGGACCCCGCCGGCTGGCTCTACGTCGTCGACCGCAAGAAGGACATGATCAACGCGTCCGGCTTCAAGGTCTGGCCGCGCGAGGTCGAGGACGTCCTCTACTCTCACCCGGACGTGCGCGAGGCCGCCGTCGTCGGCGTGCCCGACAGCTACCGCGGGGAGAGCGTCAAGGCGTACGTCAGCCTGCGTCCCGGCAGTGACACCCGCGCCGAGGACCTGACCGGGTACTGCGAGGAGCGGCTCGCGGCGTACAAGTACCCGCGCGAGGTCGAGATCCTGGCGGAGCTGCCGAAGACGACAAGTGGGAAGATCCTCCGGCGGGAGCTGCGTTCCCGTCCACAGGACAGTCAGTGACACGAAAGGCAGGTGGCGGCAGTGGCCAGGACGACGGACGGTGACGGCACGCCCGTCCCGCAGCGGCTGCTGGCCGCCGCCACCCGGCTCTTCGCCGACCACGGCTACGACCGCACCTCGGTGCAGGAGATCGTGGAGGCGGCCGGCGTCACCAAGGGCGCGCTCTACCACTACTTCGGCTCCAAGGACGACCTCCTGCACGAGGTCTACGCCCGGATGCTCCGCGTCCAGCAGGAGCGGCTCGACGCCATCGCGGACGCGGACGCCCCGGTCGAGCGGCGGGTCCGCGACGCCGCGGCGGACGTCGTGGTCACCACCATCGACAACCTCGACGACGCCTCGATCTTCTTCCGCTCCATGCACCACCTCGGCCCCGAGAAGAACAAGCAGGTGCGCGCGGAACGCCGCCGCTACCACGAGCGCTTCCGGGCCCTGATCGAGGAGGGCCAGGAGTCCGGCGTCTTCTCCACGGCGACCCCGGCGGATCTGGTGGTGGACTACCACTTCGGCTCGGTCCACCACCTGTCCACCTGGTACAGCCCGGAGGGCCCCCTGACGCCCCAACAGGTGGCGGACCACCTGGCGGACCTGCTGCTGCGGGCCTTGCGGCCGTGACGGGCCTCAGGGGCGCCCCGTAAGGGGCGCGGGGCGCTGGCATGTGCGGCTCCGCCGCGTGGGCGCGACAAGCCACAGCGCACCCGCGGAAGAATCACGACCCGCGCCTACGCGTACCGCTTCAGCTCCCGCCGCGCCAGCGACCGCTGATGCACCTCATCAGGCCCATCGGCCAGTCTCAGCGTCCGCGCCGCCGCCCACAGCTCCGCCAGCGGAAAGTCCTGGCTGACCCCGCCCGCGCCGTGCAGCTGCACCGCCCGGTCGAGGATGTCCACCACCGCCCGCGGCGTGGCGATCTTGATGGCCTGGATCTCGGTGTGGGCACCGCGGTTGCCGACCGTGTCCATCAGCCAGGCCGTCTTCAGGACGAGAAGGCGCAGCTGCTCCACGGCGACGCGCGCGTCCGCGATCCACTCCTGTACGACGCCCTGCTGGGCCAGCGGCTTCCCGAACGCCGTGCGCGACACCGCACGCTCGCACATCAGCTCGATGGCCCGCTCGGCCATGCCGATCAGCCGCATGCAGTGGTGGATCCGGCCGGGGCCGAGGCGCGCCTGCGCGATGGCGAAGCCGCCGCCCTCCTCGCCGATGAGGTTCGTGACGGGGACGCGCGCACCGTGGAAAATGACCTCCGCGTGCCCGCCGTGGGAGTGGTCCTCGTAGCCGTACACCCGCATCGCGCGCTTCACCTCGACACCCGGCGTGTCACGCGGCACCAGCACCATCGACTGCTGACGGCGGATGTCGGACCCCTCCGGATCCGTCTTGCCCATCACGATGAAGATCTTGCAGTCGGGGTTCATCGCCCCTGAGATGTACCACTTGCGGCCCGTGATGACGTACTCGTCGCCGTCCCGCTCGATGAGGGTGGTGATGTTCGTGGCGTCGGACGAGGCCACCTCCGGTTCGGTCATCGCGAACGCCGAACGGATCTCACCGGCGAGCAGCGGCTCCAGCCACTGCTCGCGCTGGCGCTCGTCGCCGAACTGACTGAGCACCTCCATGTTGCCGGTGTCGGGCGCCGCGCAGTTCAGCGCGGTGGGGGCCAGGTGCGGGGAGCGGCCGGTTATCTCGGCGAGCGGCGCGTACTGGAGGTTCGTCAGCCCGGCACCGTACGCGGAGTCGGGGAGGAAGAGGTTCCACAGGCCCTGGCGGCGGGCCTCGGCCTTCAACTCGCCGACCACGGCCGGGGTGTCCCAGGGTGAGGCCAGCCGCTCCCGCTGCGCCTGCGCGACGGGCTCCGCCGGATAGACGTACTCGTCCATGAACGCGAGCAGCTTGGTGCGGAGTTCCTCGGTGCGCGCGTCGAATGCGAAGTCCATGGTCCGCTCAGCCTTCCTGAAGGGTGGTCAGGCCGTGCTCGATGAACACGGGCACCAGCTCGCCGATCCGGTCGAAGCCCGCGCCGACCGTCTGGCCGAGCGTGTAGCGGTAGTGGATGCCCTCCAGGATCACGGCGAGCTTGAACCACGCGAACGCGGTGTACCAGGACACCGAGGAGACATCACGCCCCGAGCGCGCGGCGTACCGCTCGATCAGCTCGGCCGGGTCCGGGTGGCCCGGCGCGCCCGCCGTGGTGCTGACGGGGGAGTCGGGTACCTCCAGCTTCGCGCTGTACATCACGAGCAGGCCGAGGTCCGTGAGCGGATCGCCGAGCGTGGACATCTCCCAGTCGAGGATGGCCTTGATCCGGTCGTCCTCGCCGATCAGGACGTTGTCCAGGCGGTAGTCGCCGTGGATGACGGTCGGCGCGGGCGAGGCGGGCAGGTTGCGGCCGAGCGCCGCGTGGAGTTCGTCGATGCCGGCCAGGTCGCGGTTGCGGGAGGCGTCCAGCTGCTTGCCCCAGCGGCGCAGCTGCCGGTCGAGGAAGCCCTCGGGCCGCCCGAAGTCGCCGAGCCCGACCGCCGCGGGGTCGACGGCGTGCAGATCGACGAGCGTGTCGACGAGACCGAGGACGGCGGCGCGGGTGCGCGCGGGGCCGAGCGGCGCGAGTTCTTCGGCGGTGCGGTACGGGGTGCCGTCCACGAACTCCATGACGTAGAACGGCGCCCCGGCCGCCGCGTTGTCCTCAAAGGCCTCGCCCAGCAGCACGGGCGCGGGCACGGGCACGTTCGTGGGGTGCAGGGCCTCGATGACCCGGTACTCACGCTTCATGTCGTGCGCGGTGGCCAGCACATGGCCCAGCGGGGGCCGCCGGACGACCCAGCGCGCGATGCCGTCGGTCACGGCGTACGTGAGATTGGACCTGCCGCCCTCGATCAGCCGCGCCGTGAGCGGCCCGCCGACCAGGCCCGGCCGCTCACGGTCGAGGTGGCCGCGCAACTGGTCGAGGTCGAGTCCCGGCGGCTGGTCTGGGCTCATCTGTCGCTCCTGATCGGCGTGGTGGTGGCGTGCCACCCCATGATGCCGACCAGTCGGTATGCCGTCCAGACCCCCTCAGCTCCAGGGCGCAGGGGTCAGTGGTCGTCCCAGTGTCCGTCGTGCTCCGCGTGCCGGTGTCCGTCGTGGAGGTAGTCGACGTGGTCGCCGTGCGGGACGGACGGGTGACCGCAGCCGTCGCCGTGCCGGTGGCCGTGGTTCTGGTGGGCGACGTGCCCGGCCGGCTCGCACTCGTCGTAGTGGTCGGAGTGCAGGCGGTGCATGTGCCCGTCGTGCGCGTAGTCGACGTGGTCGCCGTGCGGCACCTCGGGGTGCCCGCACGCCGGGCCGTGGATGTGGTCGTGCACCGGGTGTTCGTGGTGGAGCGTGGTCATGGCGCGCACCTTCTGTGACGTCCGGGGAGGCTGACTCTCTCAGGCTAGCCCCCGATGCCCCCTTAGTTCCGATATGCCAGTCTTGTCGATGTTTCCTGGCCTGCGTGACGGTGACCCGGGGGCGATCAGTGAAGGCACCCCGATGACAGCGACCGGATGAGAGCGACCCCATGAAGGCGATCAGCTACCGCGGCTACGGCGGACCCGAAGTCCTTGAGTACGGCGAGGTGCCCGACCCCAAGGTCGGCCCCGACTCCGTCCTCGTGAAGGTGCGGGCCGCGGCCGTCAACCCCGTCGACTGGAAGTGCCGCGAGGGCTATCTCGACGGTGTGCTCGAACCGGTCTTCCCCGTGATCCCGGGCTGGGACGTCGCCGGGGTGGTGGTCCAGCCGGGCCCCTCCGTCCCCGAGTTCGCCGTAGGGGACGAGGTCATCGGGTACGTACGCGAGGACTTCCTCTCGCGCGGCACCTTCGCCGAGTACGTCGCCGCGCCCGTACGCACCCTCGCCCGCAAGCCCCGCAACCTCACCTTCGAGGAGGCCGCGGGCCTGCCGCTCGCCGGGCTCACCGCCTACCAGGTGATCACCAAGGCGCTGGACGTCAAGGAGGGCGACGTCGTCCTCGTGCACGCGGCGGCCGGCGGGGTCGGCTCCATCGCCGTGCAGCTCGCCCGGCACGCGGGCGCCCGCGTCATCGGCACGGCAGGCGAACGCAACCACGACTTCCTGCGCGAGCTGGGCGCCGAGCCGGTGACCTACGGGGAGGGGCTGGTGGACCGGGTCCGCGCCCTGGCCCCCGAGGGCGTGGACGCGGCGTTCGACACCATCGGCGGCGACACCCTCAAGGCCTCCGCCGAACTCCTCGCGCCGGGCGGCCGGCTGGCGTCCATCGCGGACGGCGGGGTGCTCGGCCTGGGCGGCCACTACTGCTTCGTACGCCCCGACGCCGCCGACCTGAAGCGGCTTGCCGAGCTGGTGGAGCAGGACGTGGTGACCGTTCACGTGGACGAGACGTTCCCGCTGGAGCGGGCCGCCGACGCGCACCGGCGCAACGCGGAGGGCCGCACCCGCGGAAAGGTCGTCGTCACGGTCGACTGGACGGAGTGACCCGGGGTCCCGCCCGGTGGTGCGGGGCCCCGGCGGTGGATCAGGCGGCGGCCTTCACCGGCTTGGGGAGCCGGAACATCAGCGCCCACATCACCGCGAGGGCCGCGATGACGTACCAGACGCTGCCCGCGAAGGCGTGGGTCACGGTGGTGCCGTGGCTGCCCGCGGGGGCGCGGTCGAAGAACACCACGGAGGCCGTCGCGATACCGAGTGCGGTGCCGAGCTGCATGGCGGTGTTGAACAGTCCCGCCGCCGATCCGGCGTCCTCGTGCCCGACCTGGCTGAGGGTGAGACCGGCAAGGCCCGCACCGACCATGCCGAACCCGGCGCCGACGAGGATCATCGGAGCGACGGCGGCCACAAACGGCGTCCCGGTCTGCTGGGCGGAGACCAGCAACTGGTAGCCCACCAGCGTGAGAGCGATCAGCACCGCACCGGCCTGCGGCACACGCCGCATGTGCCGCCCCGCCCATTTGGAGGCGAGCATGGCACCGGCCATGCCGCCGACGGAGATGGCGACGGACGCCGGAGCGAATTGTCCCGGCGTGAGGCCGAGTCCGGACTGCATGAACAGCACCCACGTCAGCAGGAACACACCGGAGACCAGACCGAAGACCAGCTGGGCGGCGAGGCCGCCGGCGAACGCCTTGCTCTTGAAGAGGGGCAGCGCTACGAGTGCCGAACCGCCGGCCGCGGTCCTGGCGCGCTGCTGGGCCACGAACACGGCCAGTACGACCACGCCCGCGGCGATCATGAGAAAGCTCCAGGCGGGCCAGTGCCGCTCGCCGCCCACGGTCAGCGGGTAGGCGATCAGCAGCAGACCGGCGGCGGAGAGCAGCATGCCCAGCGGGTCCAGGCGCCTGGCCTGCTGATCACGGGACTCCGGAATGAACCGGAGGGCGAACAGCACGGTGGCCGCGCCGATCGGCAGATTGATCAGGAAGATCGTCCGCCAGCCGAGTCCGGCGATGTCGGCGGCCGTCAGAACGGCTCCCAGGACGGGTCCGAGGACGCCGCCGAGCGACATGATCATGCCGTACATGCCGAACGCCTTGGCCTGGGACTCGCCCTCGAAGGTGACCGCGATGGTGGCCATGACCTGCGGCACCATGACCGCCGCTCCGGCGCCCTGCAAGGCCCGGGCGGTGACCAGGAAGTCCGGGCCGGCCGCGATCCCGCACAGCAGCGAGGCCACGGTGAACAGGGCGGTACCGGCGATGAAGACCCGCTTGCGCCCGAAGAGGTCGCCCAGGCGCCCGCCGGTGATCAGGGCGAGAGCGAAGGTGAGCGTATAGGCGGCGGGGATCCACTGGACCGCCGCGCTGGAAGCGCCGGTGTCGGCCTGGATGGAGGGCAGTGCGGTGTGGACGATGGAACCGTCGAGCGCGTTCATCAGCTCGGCGATCAGGATCACCACCAGGGTGATCGTTGCGGCACGGCCGGCCCCGGTGGGGCGTGGGTGGCCGGTGGTGTGGGTGTCGGTCGACACGAGGAAGTTCCTGTTCGCGTACAGAAGGAATGGGGGCGGGGGCAGGCCCGGGCATGCCCCCGCGCGCCTGCGACGCGTCAGGGGAAAGCAGGGTGCAACGAACCCAGGCCATCGGGGAGCACCGCCGCCGAGGTACGCCTCGGCAGCCCGCCATCGCGGACAACCGGAAAGCGACTCGGAAGGAGCGGCGGCTTACTTGGCCTGGGAGATACGTCATCACCTCGAAACACGGCGTCGGGCCCCGGACGGGCGCCGACGGAACTATCAGACTAAAGGGACAATCGACGCCCCGGCAACGCAATACTCTCGCTTGTCAGTCCTCGGTCGCGGGGCGCAGGCGACTCAGCAAGCGCTGGCTGTGATGGCCGTAGTCCGGGTCGTTGAGTGCCGCCGGGATGAAGTCGGTGTGCATAAGGCGGCGACCCAGGCGGCTTTCGAGGCAGCCGACGCACAGGACGCTGTCCTCGGCGGCACCGGCGCATTGCCATACGGGGTCGAGTACGGTGTACCACTCGTCGGGGCCGTCGACGGGCGCGGTCGGCAACCCGCAGTCCTGGCAAGGGAATTCGTTCCTCGGCAGAGGGCGGCGGACACCAGGCACCGCGGCGCGGATACGGCCGAAGAGCCTGGGCGCCGGTTTCTCCCGCATGCTTACGCGGATCTCCCGCACGCTTACGCGGAGACGCGACGGTACACCTTGCCCGCCTTGATGCACGAGGTGCACACGTTCATGCGGAGGGGCGTTCCGTCCTTGACGGCCCGGACCGACTGGATGTTCGGGTTGAAGCGGCGGCTCGACCGCCCGCGGACGTGCCGGCTCTGGGCGCGGGACCCGGATCGGGCCACGCGCTTGCCGAAACTGGGCTGCTTGCTGCATACATCACACCGGCTGGACACGAAGTCTCCTTCTCGCTCAGATCGTGGGTGGGCAACGGCTCGTTCGAAGGCCGGGCCGGGTTCAGATTCTTCCAAGGCCACGACGGGCCCCGGTACCGGTTCCGGACGTCCATTTTCTCGCTGCCACCGCGTTGACCAGTGGTCATGGGGGTCTGGCAGGGGTGTGGCGGTGATGCCACAAAGGTGAAACGCATGGCTTCTCGTGCAGATTGCACGCGGCGGCGCGGTCGGCTGCCGGTCAGGTCAGATCCAGCCGCGGGCGGACGCCGTGCGTATCGCCTCGATGCGGTTGCGTGCGCCGACCTTGCGGTTGATGGCGGCCAGATTGTTGCGGACCGTCCCGGGGGACAGGTGGAGGATGCCGGCGATCTCCGGGGGCGTGTGACCGCGGGCGGCCAGGTGGAGGATTTCGGTGTCGCGTTCGCTGAGCGGGTTCTCGGGGGCGTGCAGAGCGTCGGCGACGAGCCGTGGATCGAGGACGCGCTCGCCCCGGGCGACCTTGCGGACGGAGTCGGTCAGTTCCTTGACCGATACGCCTTTGCTCATGAACCCTTCGACCCCCACCTCCAGGGCGGTTCTCAGGGCCCCGGCGCGTTCCGAGGTGGTCAGGATGACGATGCGGCAGGAGGGCAGAGCGGCTCTGAGCCGTGCCGCGGCCGTGGTCCCGTCCAGGCCGGGAAGCTCGGCGTCGAGCACCGCCACGGTCGGCCGGGCACGCAGGGCGTTCGGCACGATCTCGTCGCCACGAGGTACCTGCGCCACCACGTGCATGCCGGGTTCGGACGCGAGGACGACTGAGAGCGCTTCGCGCGTCAGCCGCAGGCTATCGGCGATCAACACTCGGATCATGGCCGGCACTTGGGCAGCAGGAGCATGAGGGCCCACATCGCCAGCAGGGCGGCGATGACGTACCAGAGGGCTCCGGTGAACGCCGCGGTGACGGTGGTGCCGTGGCTGCCGGCCGGGAAGCGAGCGAAGAACACCACGGCGGTCAGTGCCGTGCCCAGGGCGATGCCGAGCTGGGTCGAGGTGTTGAAGATCCCGGACGCGGAGCCCGCGTGGTCGTGGTCGACCTGGCGCAGCGTCATGTCGGCCAGCGCCGCTCCGACCATGCCGAGACCGAGGCCGACCGGCAGCAGGGGCAGGACCGTCAACGCCGGGGACAGGACGGTGCCCTGATCACGGATCAGCCACACGTATCCGCCCAGGGCGGCCGCGGCCAGCAGGGCGCCGGCCTGGGGAGCACGCCTGCCGCGCCCGCCGGCCGCACTCATCGCCAGCCAGGCACCGGCCATCTCGCCCACCGAGGCCACCACGAAACCTACCGCCGCCCGGCGGGGGGAGAGCCCGAGCCCGTCCTGCATGAACAGGGTCCACGCCAGAAAGAACACACCGGACAGCAGTCCGAAGACGAGCTGCGCGGACAGGCCCGCCGCGAAGGTCCGGCTCCTGAACAACGCCAGGACGACCAGGGGATCACGGCCCCGCGCGGTCCTGGCCCGCTGCTGGACCACGAAGCCCGCCAAGGCCAGCATGCCCCCACCCATCATGAGGAAGCTCCAGGCGGGCCACTGGTGCGCGCCGCCGACGGTGAGCGGGTACATGACCAGCAGCAGGCCCAGACCGGCCAGGGCCATGCCCGTGAGGTCCGGGCGCCGGGCGGTGAGGTCGCGGGACTCGGGCAGGTACCGCAGGCCGAGCAGCACGGTCGCCAGGCCGATGGGCAGGTTGATCAGGAAGATCGGGCGCCAGCCGAGGCCGAAGACATCGGCGCCGGTGAGTACGCCGCCCAGGACCGGTCCGGCGACGCTGCCCAGCGACATGACGGTGCCGTAGAGGCCGAACGCCTTGGCGCGGGAGCCTTCGTCGAAGCTGACGTGCAAGGTGGCGAGGACCTGCGGCACCATGACCACCGCGGCACCGCCCTGGACGACACGGGCGGCGATCAGCAGGGCGGGGGTGCCGGCCAGGCCGCAGAGCAGCGAAGCGGCGGTGAACACGCCGGTGCCGAGGAGGAAGAGCCGCTTGCGGCCGTAGAGATCGCCGAGCCGACCGCCGGTGATCAGACCGAGGGCGAAGGTCAGCGCGTAGGCGGCGTGGATCCACTGCACGGCGGCGCCCGATGCGCCGGTGTCGTGCTGAATGGAGGGCAGCGCCGTGTAGACCACGGAGCCGTCGAGGGCGTTCATCAGCTCGGCGACCAGGACGACGACCAGCATGACGGTGCGACCGCCGGGAGAACGGTTGCCGGAGAGGATCGAGCGGGAGGGGAGGGTCTTGGTGTCAGCAGACACGAAGCAGTTCCTGTTCAGGCGGACAGAAAGGGGGAAAGGGGGGGGCAGGCCAGGCATGCCCGTCCCGCCTACTGCGCGACAGGAACATTCGGGTGCGGGAACGCCCAGGCCGAAGGGCAGACCGCTGCTCGGAGACGACCGCGCGCTGCTGCACAGAGCAGGGGGTCAAGCCTCACGGCAAGCGGTTCTCAGGCCTGGGAGATAGGTCATCACCTCGTGACATACGGGAACGGAGCGGACAGCTCCACGAGCGGCCTCAGGTTACGTTCCTGATCGCAGGGCCAGCAATCGATTTTCCTCGCCCCCAGGCTCCTGCCCGGTCCGCGCCACGGACCCACTGCCACCGGAGGAGGGCTCGCGCCACACCACCCCCACCAGGCAATTCCGTGGATGCGCGGCGGACTTCGGATACGGCGTACGACCCCGAACCGAGCTACGGCTACGGGGGCGCCGACCGGACACGGTCGTGCTGACTGCACGCCGACGCCGTGCAGTCAGCACGAGCACCCTGTCTCAGACCGCCATCACCGCCGCGCACACCGCGAGCGCCAGCGTGCACACGGCCGCCGTCCACGCGGCCCCCGCGCCGAGCGTCCGGGGCCTGCGGGCGGTCAGCGCGAGCATCCTGCGGTGCGCGACCACCAGGAAGCCGAGCCAGAGCAGCAGGCACAGGGCGCAGACCAGTAGGCCGGACACGGTGGCTCCGCCGTGCAGGACCGCGCGGGCGGCGAGGACCGCCGCGACCGTGCAGGACAGCGTCGTACGCCGCCACGCGAGCCGGGTCCGCTCCGGCTGGAGCCCGGGATCGCGGACCGGCTCCGCCTCCGGGCGCGTCACCCCTCCCACCCGAAGAGCACGACCACCACCATGGCGAGCGCCACCACGGCGACCACCAGGCTGAGCACCGTCGGGAAACGGCCCGCGGGCAGGTCCTCGCCGCGCCGCATGGCCCGTTCGCAGCGCACCCAGTGGTTGACCGCCCGCAGCGAGCACAGGACGCCCGCGGCGAGCAGCGCGAGCGCGAGCCCGATCCGCCAGCCCCACCGCAGGTCCGGCAGGAACTGGTCCACGGCGAAGCCGCCGCCGATCAGTGCGAGCGCGGTGCGCAGCCAGGCCAGGAAGGTGCGCTCGTTGGCGAGCGAGAAGCGGTAGTCGGGGGTGTCACCCTCCTCGCGGATGCGCGCGGGCGTGAACCACAGCTTCAGACCCTGTACGAAATTGCTCACGGCCGCACCATAAGCCGTGCCGGTCAGCCGGCGCGGAAGGCCCTCAGTTCGTGGTGGGCGGCGAGCCCGTCCGGTACCCACTCCCACTCGTCGAGCTTGTGCTCCAGCTCGTCGTCGGTGAGGAAGGTGTGCCAGGCGACCTCCTCGACCTGCGGGTTCACCGGCGGGTCGCAGCGCACCTCGTAGACGTACGACCACCAGGTGCGGCCCGCGCCGTCGTCGTAGAGGAACTTGAACAGCGGCGTCGGGCGGGGGAGTTCCGTGACCCCCAGCTCCTCCTGGGCCTCACGCAGCGCCGCATCGTCGCAGGCCTCGCCCGCCCCGACCACACCGCCCACGAACATGTCGTACAGGGAGGGGAAGACCAGCTTGGTCGCGGTGCGGCGGTGCACGAAGACGCGGCCCTCGGTGTCGCGCGCCTGGATGAACACGCAGCGGTGGCGCAGGCCGCGCGCGTACGCCTCACCGCGCGGGGCCTCGCCGACGACCTCGTCGTGCTCGTCGACGATGGCCAGGATCTCCTCGCGGGGGTCGGGCAGGGGCTGAGTGTGTGCCGTCATGCCGGCCATCCAAGCACCCGCCCGGCAATCTCTGTCCGTCGGCCGGTTGACGTGCGGCGCTCCGCTGCCCAGGATCTGACCCACCGGTAACTTCGCGGGCCCCTGTCGAGGAGGACGACCCCCATGGCGTACGACGCAGATGTGATCGTGATCGGGGCGGGGCTCGCCGGACTCGCGGCGACCGCGGAACTCGTCGACGCGGGCCGCCGGGTCATCCTCGTCGAGCAGGAGCCCGAGCAGTCCATCGGCGGACAGGCGCACTGGTCCTTCGGCGGCCTCTTCCTCGTGGACTCGCCCGAGCAGCGGCGGATGCGGATCAAGGACTCCCACGCGCTGGCCCTCCAGGACTGGATGGGCACGGCCGCCTTCGACCGCCCCGAGGACCACTGGCCGCGTGAGTGGGCCGAGGCGTACGTCGACTTCGCGGCCGGCGAGAAGCGGTCCTGGCTGCACGGCCAGGGCGTCCGCTTCTTCCCCGTCGTCGGCTGGGCCGAGCGCGGCGGCTATGACGCACAGGGCCACGGCAACTCCGTACCGCGCTTCCACATCACCTGGGGGACGGGCCCGGGACTGCTCGCGCCGTTCGTGCGGCGGGTGCGCGCCGGGGTCGCGCGCGGCCTCGTCCAGCTGAGGTTCCGCCACCGGGTCACCGGCCTCTCGCGCAGCGCGGGCAGCGTCGACACCGTCACCGGCGAGGTCCTCGAACCGTCGGACGCCGAGCGCGGCAGGGCCAGCGGCCGGGAGGTCGCGGGCACGTTCGAGTTCCGCGCCCAAGCGGTGATCGTCACCTCGGGCGGCATCGGCGGCAACCACGACCTCGTACGCGCCAACTGGCCCGAGCGGCTGGGCACTCCGCCCGAGAAGATGATCTCCGGGGTGCCCGCGCACGTGGACGGCAAGATGCTCGGCATCGCCGAGAACGCAGGAGCGCGCCTCATCAACCGCGACCGCATGTGGCACTACACCGAGGGCATCCAGAACTGGAACCCCATCTGGGAGCGGCACGGCATCCGCATCCTGCCGGGCCCCTCGTCCCTGTGGCTGGACGCGCGCGGCGACCGCCTGCCCGTGCCGCTCTTCCCCGGCTTCGACACCCTCGGCACGCTGCACCACATCATGAGCACCGGCTACGACTACACCTGGTTCGTGCTCAACCAGCGCATCGTCGGCAAGGAGTTCACGCTCAGCGGCTCCGAGCAGAACCCCGACCTGACCGGGAAGTCGGTGCGCGGCGTCATCGACCGCGCGCGCTCCGAAGTGCCGGGCCCCGTCAAGGCGTTCATGGACCACGGCGTGGACTTCGTGGTGGAGAAGGACCTCGGCGCGCTGGTGCGCGGGATGAACGCGCTCAGCAAGGAACCCCTCATCGAGGAGGCCGCGCTGCGCCGCACCCTCGCCGCCCGCGACCGCGAGATCGCCAACCCCTTCACCAAGGACCTCCAGATCACCGCCATCCGGGGCACCCGCAAGTTCCTCGGCGACCGCCTCATCAGGACCGCCACGCCGCACCGCATCCTCGACCCCAAGGCGGGCCCACTGATCGCCGTACGTCTCAACATCCTCACCCGCAAGACGCTCGGCGGCCTGGAGACCGACCTCTCCTCACGCGTTCTGACCGAGGGCGGCGCCCCTCTTCCGGGTGTGTACGCGGCCGGGGAGGCCGCCGGTTTCGGCGGCGGGGGAGTGCACGGCTACCGCTCGCTCGAAGGGACCTTCCTCGGCGGCTGCCTCTTCTCCGGGCGCACCGCGGGCCGTGCGGCCGCCCGCGAGGTGAGTTGAGCAGCTCTTTACCAAGCGGGGACGTCCCAGGTGAAGGGCGAAGTCCGGCGATAGTGAAACGAGTTGGTGAAGAACGAAGGTTAGGCTGCCCTTGACGTGGACTGGTGCCTACCGCTTTGCTGTGCGTGATCATCCGTAAGCGAACCGCGCCGGGGAGGACGTCCCGCGGTGTCACCACCCCCACCCCCACTGGGCCGTTCCCGCAAGAGGGCCGCGGCGCACGCCTTCGACCCCGCGCTCGACGACGCCGAACTGGTCGCCGCGCGGGCCGCGTTGGCGCAGGGGCGCTGGATCGAGGTCCGCGCGCTGCTCGCCGCGACCGGCGACGACTGGGACCGCAGGGGTCACCGCTTCGACGTCCTCGGACAGGAGCCCACCACGGCCGCGTGGGCCCGCGACTGGCGGCTCGTGGAGCCCGAGAGCTACGACGCCGAGGTGCTGCTCGCCTTCGCCGCCGTCCACAAGGCGCTGCGCGGCAAGAAGCGTCCGGACCAGGCGCGCGCCCTGTGCCGGGAGGCGGCCACCCGTGTCCCCGCCGACCCGACGCCCTGGCTCGCGCTGCTCCTGCTCGAACGGTCGCTGGGCCGCGAGGAGGACGTCGTACGCCTCTTCGACGAGGTCCGCCACCGCCACCCCGAGCACCACCACGCCCACCACCTGATGGCCGCCCGTCTCGCCGAGCGGCGGCCGGGCGCGGGCCAGGACCCGCTGCACGAGGTCTACGACTTCGCCGCCTGGGCCGCCGAACAGGCCCCCGCCGACTCCCCGTTGGCGGTGCTGCCCGTCGTCGCGCATGCCGAGCGCTACCGTGTCCTCGCCGCCGCCGGTCTGGAATCGCCCAACCCGATGGCCTCCGGGCACTGGACCGGGCGCCGCGCTCGCGGCGTCATGAAGACCGCCTTCGACTGGTGGCTGGAGTGGGAGGCGCCCGACGAGCCGGGCCACCCGCGCTGCCACGTCGACCTCAACTTCCTCGCCCACGCCCAGTGTTGCGAGGGAAGGGCGGCCGAGGCCGCCGCGCTCTTCCACCGCATCGGCCGGCACGCGACCCCGGACCCCTGGTCGTACCCGGACCGGGACCCGCACCGAGCGTTCACCGCCGCGCGCGCCTCCGCGCTCGGTTCGGCCTGAACGTCCCTATCCCCTGCAAGCCCCCCGAAAGGACAACCGCGCCATGGCGACGGGCAGTTCGAGCACGAGCGGCACCAGATCCCTCGGTGAACCGACGGGTGACAGCGGGATCAGCACCTACAAGGGGCAGGAACGCGCGCTGCGCGCGGGCCGCCTCGGCACGGCGGGCCTGCTGCTCTCCGTGCTCGCCGCGACCGGCCCGCTGATGGTCGTCGCCGGAGTCATGCCCACCACGTACGGCGTGATGGGCATCGTCGGACAGCCCCTGCTCTTCCTCATCCTCGGCGTCGTCCTCGCGCTCTTCAGCCTCGGGTACGCCGAGATGAGCCGGCACGTCCACAACGCAGGGGCCTTCTACGCGTACATATCCCGTGGCCTCGGCGGCACCGCGGGCGCGGGCGCCGCGCTGGTGGCCCTCGTCGCCTACAGCGCCCTCCAGGCGGGCCTGTACGGCCTGCTCGGCTTCGAGGTGTCCGGGCTGCTCCTGACGTACTTCGAGGTCGAGGTCGCCTGGTGGATCCCCGCGCTGGCCACCGTCGCCGTCGTCGCCGTGCTCGCCTGGCTGAAGATCGACCTGAACGCCCGCGTGCTCGGCGTGCTGCTGCTCGTCGAAGTGGCGCTCGTCGTCATCTTCGACATCGCGGCCATCGCCGACCCCGCGAGGGAAGGCCTGTCCCTGGAGGCGTTCCACCCGGACACCCTCACCGGCGCGGGCGTCGCCACGTCCCTGTGCTTCTGCATCGCGGCCTTCACCGGCTTCGAGCAGGCCCCCGTCTACGCCGAGGAGACCAGCCGCCCGCAGGTCGTCGTCGCCCGCGTGATGTTCTTCGCCGTCGGCTTCGTCGCCGTCTTCTTCGCGCTCAGCTCCTGGGCGCTGACGGTCGCGGCCGGCCCCTCCGGAATCGTCCCGGCGGCCCGGGAACAGAGCGCCGGACTGCTCTTCGGCCTCACCGAGTCCCGGCTCGGCGCCACCTTCACCGACGTACTCCACGTCCTGTTCGTGACCGGCATGTTCGCGGCGATCCTCAGCTTCCACAACGTGGTCGCGCGGTACGCGTTCGCGATGGGGCGCGAGAGGCTGCTGCCCGCCGCGTTCGGCCGCACCAACACCTCGACCGGCGCGCCCGGCACCGGCTCGCTGCTCCAGACCGTCGTCTCCGTCGTGGTCGTCGTGGGCTTCGCCGCCGCCGACGACGGTCCGGCGGGCGACCCGACCGCGCCCGTGCTGCACCTGTTCACCTGGGGCGGCAACATCGGCGCGCTCGGCGTGATCCTGCTGATGGCCACGGCGTCCGTCGCCGTCATCGTCTTCTTCGCCCGCAGGGGCGCCGCGCGGGCCCAGGCCTGGCGCATCACCGCGTCCGCGCTCGCCGCGGCCGGACTCCTCGTCATCGCGGGCTACACGGTCAAGGACTTCGACGTCCTGGTGGCCGCGGGCCCCGACTCGGCGCTGAGCTGGGTGCTGCCCGGCATCATCTTCGCGGCGGCACTCATCGGTGTGACCTACGGGGCGATCCTGCGCTCACGGAACCCCGAGGCACACGCGCGGATCGGCCTCGGCAACGAGGCGTTCCAACTGGAGAAGGCGTCTTCGTCGCCCGGGGCGTAACGCCATTTTCGGCTCGGGCTGGTCATCGGCTTCGCCGGGTTCGTCCTCACACGCCGGAGGGGCTGAAAATTCAGCCCCTCCGGCGTGCCGTCGGCGGGCGCTAGATGACGAGGGACAGCAGCAGGACCAGGCCCCCCGCCACCACGGAGATGATCGTCTCCATCACGGACCACGTCTTGATCGTCTGGCCGACGTCCAGGCCGAAGTACTCCTTGACCAGCCAGAACCCCGCGTCGTTCACGTGCGAGAAGAACAGCGACCCCGCACCGATGGCCAGCACCAGCAGCGCCGTGTGGGACGTCGACATGTCCGCCGCCAGCGGCGCCACGAGACCCGCCGCCGAGATCGTCGCGACCGTCGCCGAACCCGTCGCGAGCCGGATGGCCACCGCGATCAGCCAGGCCAGCAGCAGCGCGGGAATCGACCAGTCCTTGGAGAAGTCCAGAATCATCTGGCCCACGCCCACATCGATGAGCGTCTGCTTGAAGCCGCCGCCCGCGCCCACGATCATCAGCACGCCCGCGATCGGGGCGAGCGACTTCTCGACGGTCGTGGAGAGGCGCTCCTTCGTGAAGCCGGCCGCACGGCCCAGCGTGAACATGCCCACGATCACCGCAGCGAGCAGCGCGATCAGCGGCGAGCCGATGACGTCGAAGACCCGCTGCACGGTGGCCTCGGGATCGTCGACCACGATGTCCACCAGCGCCTTGGCCAGCATCAGCACGACGGGCAGCAGCACGGTCGCCACCGTGACACCGAAGCCGGGACGCTTCTCCAGGTCCTCCGAGGGCCGCTGCGGGATCATCTTCTCGGGGGCCGGTACGTCCACCCAGCGCGCCGCGACCTTGGAGAACAGCGGCCCCGCGATGACCACCGTGGGGATGGCGACGAGGACGCCGAAGGCCAGCGTGACACCGAGGTTGGCCTTCACCGCGTCGATGGCGACGAGCGGGCCGGGGTGCGGCGGGATCAGCCCGTGCATGACGGACAGGCCGGCCAGGGCCGGGATGCCGATCCGCATCAGGGAGTAGTTGCCGCGCTTGGCGACCATCAGTACGACCGGGATCAGCAGCACGATGCCGACCTCGAAGAAGAGCGGCAGACCGATCACCGAGGCGATCAGGACCATCGCCCACGGCATCGCGCGCCCGCCCGCCTTGGCGAGGATCGTGTCGACGATCTGGTCGGCGCCCCCGGAGTCGGCGAGCAGCTTGCCGAGGATCGCGCCGAGCGCGATGAGCACACCCACGCCCGCCACGGTCGAGCCGAGGCCGGTCGTGAAGCTGGAGATGGCCTTGTCGAGGGGAGCACCCGAGAAGGCGCCGAGCGCGAGCGACCCGACGGTCAGCGCGAGGAAGGCGTGCAGCTTGAACTTGGTGATGAGCAGGACGATGACGGCGATGCCCGCGAGAACGGCGATCCCGAGCTGGGCATGGCCCGCCGAGGTGATCGGCTCGACGGAGTCCGCTGCCAGCATCTCGACGCTGAGATGGGTCACGGTGGCTTCCTTGTACGTGATGGTGGTGCGGTGCGGGGGCGCGCCCAAGGGGCGCGGGGAACTGCGCGACCAGCCACAGGCGGTTCGCGGGTATGAATCCGACCGAACGCTCAGCCGAGGTGGCTCAAGGCCTCCGCGGCCCTGGCGGCGATCTCCTCCGGAGACCCGGCGACATCGACGGCAACCCCCGCCTCATCGCCCCCGAGAGGCTGCAACGTGGCGAACTGCGAATCAAGTAGCGCCGTAGGCATGAAGTGCCCCTTGCGCTGCCTCATCCGCTCCTCGATGAGCTTCCGGTCCCCGGTGAGGTGGACGAAGACGACGCCGGGGGCGGCGGCCCGCAGCCGGTCCCGGTAGCTCCGCTTCAGCGCCGAGCTGCTGACCACCCCGCCCCGCCCCGCTCGCCCGTGCGCCCAGCTGCCGATGGCGTCGAGCCACGGCCAACGGTCGTCATCGGTGAGCGGAGTGCCGGAGGACATCTTCCGGACGTTCTCCGGCGGGTGGAAGTCGTCGCCTTCGGCGTACGGGACGCCGAGCCGGTCCGCGAGCAGGGGGCCGATCGTGGTCTTGCCGGTCCCTGCCACGCCCATGATCACGACGACGTGGGGGGTGCTCATCGCGTGCCTCGCTGTCTTCATCGACATCATCGACATCGTTCGGTTCGTTCACGCCACTGAAACCCATTAGGTATGACGAATTCAAGAGCCTGTGATGTAAAAGTCTGACTTATTGTTCACGGGGCTCTCCTCGTAGGCTTCCGTCATGACCGCACAGGCCCGAGGGCTGCACTCCCGCGTACTGGAAAGCCTCGGGCCCGCCATCACCGCGGGCGAGTACCCACCGGGCAGCGTCCTGCGCACGGACGAGCTGGCCCAGCGCTTCGAGGTCTCCCGCTCCGTGATGCGGGAGGCGGTCCGGGTCCTTGAGTCCATGCACCTCGTCGCCTCCCGGCGCCGCGTGGGCGTGACCGTACTGCCCACCGAGGAGTGGAACGTCTACGACCCGCAGGTCATCCGGTGGCGGCTGGCCGGCGCCGACCGGCCGCGGCAGCTGCGCTCCCTCACCGTGCTGCGCTCCGCGATCGAACCGGTCGCCGCGGGCCTCGCCGCCCGGCACGCCACGGCCGCCCAGTGCGCGGAGCTGACCGAGTGCGCCCTCGGCATGGTCGCCCACTCGCGCGGCCACCAGCTGGAGGGCTATCTGAGGTACGACGTCGCCTTCCACCGGGTCATCCTCAACGCCTCCGGCAACGAGATGTTCGCCCGGCTCGGCGACGTCGTCGCGGAGGTCCTGACCGGGCGCACCGCCCACCAGGTGATGTTCGAGGACCCCGACCCGCCCGCCGTCTCGCTGCACGTCCAGGTGGCGGAGGCCGTCCGGGAGGGCGACGCGGCCCGCGCCGAGGCGCTGACGCGGCAGATCGCCCTGGGCGCCCTGGAGGAGCTGGACATCCTGGCGCCCTGACACCGGGCGTCCGCCGGGTCGGCGACAATGGGCGCCATGTCCCGACGCGCCACGCCCCGCCCCGCACTACGCCCCACGACCTGCCCCTGCGGCCACGTCGAGCCGTACGAGAAGTGCTGCGGCCGACTGCACCGCGGCGAGGCCGCCGCCGGCACCCCCGAGGAGCTGATGCGCTCCCGCTACAGCGCCTTCGCGGTGCGGGACGAGGCCTACCTGCTGCGCACCTGGCACCCCCGGACCCGGCCGCCCCGCGTGGAGTTCGACCCGGCGCTGCGCTGGGTGGGCCTGGAGATCGAGGAGACCACCGAGGGCACCGCGTTCCACACCACCGGCACGGTGACCTTCCGGGCCCGGTACACCGACGGGGGCCGCCCGGACGCGCTGCACGAGCGGAGCCGCTTCGAGCGGCTCGACGGGGCGTGGGTGTACGTCGACGGAATGTTCATCGACTGAACGGAATGTCCATCGACTGAAACGTCCACGACGCCTTCACACCCCGTGTGCGCACACCCGTCGGGACCCGGCCACCAGCGCACCCGCGCGCATGGGACTGCTGGGAAGCGGAGATTCACACGGGGTGTGTTCGGTACGGACATGACCCTCCCCCGGAGTCGCCGGAAGGCCGCCGACGGGCCCAAACGCCCTGGCCCGGCCGCCTGTTCGAGCCCCCTGCGCGGCCGCGGACATCGGCGGGAACCCTCGCTGCGGCCGCCCGGTGCCGCCAGTAGCGTCTGCCTGCTCCCTGTCCCTCACGCAGTCCCGTACGCAGTCCGTACGCCGTGCGATGGAAGAGGCGCCCGATGGCCGACACCGGACAGCACCAGCAGACTCACGAGCGCTACATGGGCGGCACCCCCGAAGCGGAACGCCTGATCTTCGAACGCCTGGCCGGTGAGCTGATGAGGGTCCAGGAGAAGAACCGCCGCGCGAGCCGGGCCGCCGACCTGGAACGCGCCCTGCACGCCAAGGCCGTCCTCGGCGTCGAGAACGCCAGGCTCCGCTTCCACGACGACCTCCCCGACGCCCTGCGCGGCGGCTTCGCGCAACCCGGCGCCGCCTACCCCGCGACCGTACGGCTCTCCAACGCGAGCGGCATCCGGCAGGCCGACGGGGCACCCGACCTGCGCGGCATCGCCGTGCGCGTGGCGGTGTCCACCGAGGAGAGCCACGATCTGCTCGCCACCAACCACCCCGTCTCGCACGCCCGTGACGCCCGTGAGTTCGTGGCCTTCGCCAAGGTCATGGCGGGCGCCACCACCCGCGTACGGAAGGCCGTCGCGCTCTTCGTCGGACTCCCGCTCGCCGTCGGGCCCTCCACGGCCGCGCGGATGCGCCGCAACGTCCGGTCCGCCGCCCGCCGCGACGTCACCAGCCTCGCGGCCGAGACGTACTGGAGCCGCAGCGCCATCCTGTGGGCACAAGCGGGCCCCGTCCGCTATCTGCTGCGCCCCTCCGGCCACGGCCCGGCCGCGGGGCCCGGAACCGGCCGTCGCGATCCCCAGCACCTGCGCCGCGACCTGGAGACCCGCCTCGCCCGCCAGGACATCGCCTTCGACCTGTGCGTCCAGCGGTACGTCGACGAGCGGCGCACGCCCGTCGAGGACGGCTCCGTCGAATGGCTGGAGTCCGTCGCGCCCGCGCTGCCCGTCGGCACGCTCACCGTCCCGAGCCAGGACCTCGACACCGCACAGGCGCGCGCCGCGGGGCGCCGCGTGGACACGATCGGCTTCAACCCGTGGTTCACCACCGACGACTTCCGCCCCCTCGGCAATCTCAACCGCGCCCGCAAGGCCGCGTACGAGGCGAGCGCGGCCCACCGCCACGGGCTGCGCTTCGTCACCGAGGAACCGCTGCGCAACAAGCTGTTCGGCGTCCCCGTCGGCGCCGCGTTCCGGCTGCTGAACCGCTATGTGCCCTGGCACAAGCTGCCGCTGGCGGCGAGCCTGCTCAACCTCGTCTTCCTGCGCAAGGCGCTGCGCCGCCTCAACCTCATCGACGCCGAGGTCCACGAGGCACCGCCCAAGGCCGAGCCGGTGCCGGCCCCGCCCGATGAACGGCTGCGTACGGTCCGTTCCTACGACGGGTCGTACAACGACCTCTCCCGTCCCGCCATGGGCGCCGTGGGCGCGCCCTTCGGACGCAACCTCAAGCCGGTCTACCGGCCCGACCTCTTCGACGTACCGAACCCCGTCACGGTCAGCCGCCAACTCCTGTACCGCGACACGTTCCTGCCCGCGACCTCGCTGAACGTCCTGGCCGCCGCCTGGATCCAGTTCCAGGTGCATGACTGGGTCAACCACGGCCGCCACAAGCCGGGCGGCAAGGCCGTCGAGGTGCCGCTGCCGCCCGGCAGCACCTGGCAGAACACCCCCGGCGGGCCCGCGGAGCACGTGATGCGCTTCGCCGAGAACGAAGGCGTCGAACTGCCCGGCGATCAGCCGCCGATCCTGTTCGCCAACACCGCCTCCCACTGGTGGGACGGCTCCGAGGTGTACGGCGAGAACGAACAGACCGCCAGGTATCTGCGCGTACCGGACGGTGGCGCCGAACTGCGCCTGGAGGAAGGGCACCTGCCCCTCGGCCCGAACGGCGTGCCGCTCACCGGATTCGCCGAGAGCTGGTGGATGGGGCTCAGCGCCATGCACACCCTCTTCGCCCGCGAGCACAACGCGGTCTGCGGCGCGCTGCGGCACGCCTACCCCTCGATGAGCCAGGAGAGCGTCTACCACACGGCACGCCTCGTCGTCTCCGCCCTCATCGCCAAGATCCATACCGTCGAGTGGACCCCGGCGGTCCTCGCCACCGAGGCCATCGACCTCGGCCTGCACACCAACTGGGACGGCCCTCCCAGCAGTTGGGTCCACAAGCTCGGCCTGTGGCTCCTCGAATCCCACTCGCTGACGGGCATCCCCCACACCCTGCCGGACCACCACGCGGCGCCGTACTCCCTGACGGAGGACTTCGTCACCGTCTACCGCATGCACCCGCTGATCCCCGACGACTTCGAGCTGCGCGAGCACCACTTCGGACGGCGCCTGGAAACCCTCGGCTTCCGCGACATCCAGGGCGCCGCGGCCGAGGGCGCCATCCGCAAGACGGGCCTCGCCGACACGCTGTACTCCTTCGGCATCGCCCACCCCGGCGCGATCACGCTCCACAACTTCCCGCGCGCGCTCCAGCAGTTCGAGCGCGACGGCGAGATCATCGACCTGTCCGTCGTCGACCTGGTCCGCACCCGGCGGCGCGGCGTGCCCCGCTACAACGACTTCCGCGAGGGCCTGCACAAGCCGCGCATACGCCGCTTCGAGGACCTCTCGCAGGACCCCGAGACCGTCGCCCGCCTCAGGGACGTCTACCGCTCGGTCGACGAGATCGACACGGTCGTAGGCCTGTTCGCCGAGAACCCGCCGCACGGCTTCGGCTTCAGCGACACGGCCTTCCGTGTCTTCATCCTGATGGCCACCCGCCGACTCCAGAGCGACCGCTTCCTCACCGTCGACTTCCGCCCCGAGATCTACACCCCGCTCGGCATCGACTGGGTCCAGAAGGGCGGCATGAAATCCGTCCTGCTGCGGCACTGCCCGGACCTCGCGGGCCTGCTGCCGCGCGGGGCGAGCGCGTTCGCGCCGTGGCGGCACGTGCAGCCGGTGGGCGGCGGGGGCGGGGGCGGGGGCGGCCATGCCGGCCGATGACGGCCACGTAAGCCACGAGGACCACGAAGGTCTCGCCGATCTGCTTGCCCGGCCCCTCCTGGAGACGGTCTGGCGCCGCCGCACCCACCGGGTGAGCCGCGGCGCCACCGTGCCGGCGGGCTCGATGACCTACCGCTCGCCGCACGAGCCCCGCCCCCTCACCGAACTGGAGGAGGCGGTCCTGATCGCGCTGACGGGCTGCACCGGCCTCACCATGCCGGACCGCCCCTTCGACGACCCGCGCGACGGCAAACCGATCATGGCCAAGCCCAACATGACCATGGCGGGCCGCACCGCGGGCAGCCCCGACAACGCGCAGGGCACGCACTTCTTCCTGATCAACGACTCGGGTACGTACTTCCTGCGGAGGCTGCCCCCCGCCCCCGACGAGCCCCTGACCGCCGAGCGCCTCGTCGAGCGGGCGCGGCGGGCGAAGGTCCGCGTCCTCGACCACCGCCTCGACGTCGCCGAGGGCCTGCGCGACTTCCCGGCCTACCTGGACTCCAACCGCTTCCTGTCCAACCTCCCGGGAACGACCCTCCTGTTCCCGGTGGTGGACCTCTCCCACCAGTACGTCAACGCCCTCATGTACCTGCTCACGCAGCCGGACGGCGCCCGCCCCACCCTCGTCGACGACCGCAACTTCCACCGCCCCGCGGGCGTGCGGAAATGGGTCCGCGACGGCTTCCTCAACGGCGACCTGAAACTGCCCCTCGGCGCGCTCGGCCCCCTGCGCACCCAGATCGAGGCCGACCTGCTCCTCCAGAACCTCATGCTCACCGCCGAGGCGATGGGACTCGGCGCCTGGATCCACGCCTCCGTCAACCCGCAGATCGCCCTGGGCGACCCGAAGTTCTCCCGCGCCTACGGCAAGATGCTCGGCTTCACCTTCGTCACCCCGCGCTGGCGCCTGCCGGACCTGTGGCGCTGGCACGTCCCGCTCCCGAAGTACGCCGCCGTGCGCTCGCACCCCGTGGGCCTGACATCCCCTGTGGGCGAACCCCTGATCCAGGCGGCGTGCCCACCCGCGCACCGCACGATGCGCCACGCCGTCGACGCGGTCGTCCGCGCCAAGTTCGGCCCCGGCGGCGTCTACGCCGACAAGGACGTCTTCACCCGCATCTACCGGGAGGACTACGGGCAGCGGTACCTGGCGGAGGCGAGTGAGTACGAGGAGCGGGTGATCGCCTGCACCCGGGACATCTGCGCGTACATCCTGCGGACGCATCGGCGCTTCCCCGCGCATACGGACGCCATCCACGTGCCGGGCGTGTGGCTTCAGGTCCACCACGTGGAGGAGGAGTACTACGAGAAGTTCTTCACCAGCGGGCTGACCGAGACGCACCGCCGCCACGAACGGCTGTGGGACACCTGATCACACCGGCGCCGGCACCGCGCAGTCGACGAGGAACGGCCCCGGCTCCGCGAACCCCCTCTTCAGGGACGCCGCGAACTCCTCCGCCGTGGTGGCCCGTTCGGCGGGGACGCCCATCCCGCGCGCCAGCGACACGAAGTCCAGGGCGGGATGGGAGAGGTCGAGGAGGCGCCGGGCCCGGGCCCCGCCCGCCGCACCCTGTTCCGGGCCCAGCGCCGCCCCCAGCTCCAGATGCAGGATCGCGTACGAGCGGTTGTCGAAGACGACCGTCGTGACGTCGAGGCCCTCCCTGGCCTGCGTCCACAGCGCCTGCGGTGTGTACATCGCGGCGCCGTCCCCCACCAGCGCCAGCACGGGCCGGCCGGGGCAGGCCACCGCCGCGCCCACCGAGAGCGGCAGGCCCTGCCCCATCGAACCGCCGGTCAGCGTCAGCCAGTCGTGCGGCGGCGCCTCGGCCGTCGCGCCGGGCAGCCAGATGCCCGAGGTGTTGGCCTCGTCGACGACGACGGCACCCTCCGGGAGCAGCGCCCCGATCACGGCGGCCGCCGACTCGGCGGTCAGCTCACCGGACGGCAGCGCGGGCCGCACCACCTCTTCCCGTACGGGGGAGGGGCCGGGCCCCACCACCTCGGCGAGCCCTTCGAGCGCCGACGTCACGTCCTCCGCGCCCACCGTGAGCGTATGCACCGCGCACCCCTCGGGCACCAGAGCGCCACCCTGGCCGGGATAGGCGAAGAAGGTCACCGGCGAGGCCGCCCCGGCGAGCACCAGGTGCCGTACGCCCGCCAGTTGACGCTGCGCGCCGGACGCGAAGTAGGCGAGGCGCTCGACGGCCGGCCGACCCGCGCCGCGCTCCAGGCGGGCCGGGAACGTCTCGCACAGCAGCTTGGCGCCCGTGGCCGCCGCCACCCGGCCCGCGGCCACCAGAGCGGCCCCGCGCGCGGCCTCCCCGCCGAGCAGCAGGGCGACGCCCTCACCGGAGCGCAGGGCATCGGCCGCGCCCGTCACCGCGTCCACCGACACGAGGCCGCGCCGCGCGGCGGCGGGCACGGCGGCGGGCGGCGCGGCCGCCTCCGACCAGGACACGTCGGCCGGTACGACCAGCGTCGCGATCGACCCGGGCGGCCCGGTCGCCGCGGCCACGGCCTGCGCGACGTCACCGGCGAGTTCGGTGGCGTGATACGTACGCCGCGTCCAGGCCGAGACCGTGCCCGCGAGCGCCCCGATGTCGGACTCCAGGGGCGCGTCCAGCCGTTTGTGGCGCAGGGCGTGGTCGCCGACGACGTTGACGAGGGGTGTCGCGGCCCGCCGCGCGTTGTGCAGATTGGGCAGGCCGCCCGCGAGGCCCGGCCCCAGGTGCAGCAGCGTGCACGCGGGGCGCCCGGTCATCCGCCCGTACCCGTCGGCGGCGCCCGTGGCCACGCCTTCGAAGAGGCAGAGCACGGGCCGCAGCCGCGGAGCCTCGTCGAGGGCGGCCACGAAGTGCATCTCGGAGGTGCCGGGGTTGGCGAAGCACACGCGGACGCCCCCGTCCACGAGGCCGTCGATCAGGATCTGCGCTCCGTTCGGCATGGCGTTCCGCCTCTGCTCGGTGGCGAGGGCGCGCGGGGGCGCCGGCGCCCGGTGCGTGCGAGAGGCCAGTCTTCACGGGGTGCGGGCCGCGGCGGCAGCCGGGATCCGGCCAGCCGCCGGAGGCCCGCCGGGCCCGAACCTGCGCCGGTAGTCGGACGGGCTGAGCCCCGTCTCCCGGCGCAGCCTGGCCCGCAGATTGGCGGCGGTGCCGAGGCCGCTGCGCCGCGCGACCACGTCGAGGCGTTCCTCGCCGCGCTCGATGAGGCGGCAGGCCAGGGCCACCCGCTCACCGGTCAGCCAGGCCAGCGGGGTGGTTCCCAGCTCCGTACGGAAGCGGCGGTGCAGTGTCGCCGGGCTGACGCCGGCGTGGGCCGCGAGCCCGGCCACGGTGAGGGGGCCCGTCCAGTCCGCTCCTGGCGCGGCCGGTTCGCCGAGGCGCTCCTGCGCCCACGCGAGGAGGGGAGCCAGCGAGAGGTCCGGCACGTCGGGCACCGGGCGCTCCACGAACTGCCGCTGCCCGCCGTCCCGGTGAGCGGCGAACACGAGCCGCCTGCTCACGGAGTTGGCGACCTCCGCCCCGTGGTCGCGGCGCACGAGGTGCAGGCCCAGATCCAGCGCGGCCGAGCTGCCCGCGGCGGTGAGGATGTCACCGTCGTCGACGAAGAGCACGTCCGGTTCGAGCCGCACAGCCGGAAAGCGCTCCCGGAAGGAGTCGGCCCACTGCCAGTGCGCGGTGGCCCTGCGGCCGTCCAGCACCCCGGCCTCGGCGAGGGTGAACGCCCCGCTGCAGAAACCCACCAGCCGGGCGCCGCGCGCGTGCGCCCGCCGGACCGCGTCCAGGACGGCGGGCCGCCGTGGCACCTCGGTGTCCGGCCGGTTGGGCACGATCAGCGTGTCCGCGGTGTCGGCCGCGTCGAGCCCCGCGACCCCGGTGAGCGTGAAGAACCCGTCCCGCATCACGGTGGCCGGAGTGGGGGAGCACAGCACGAAGTCGTACAGCTCGCGGCCCAGTTCCGGCCTGCGCAGCCCGAACACCTCGGTCGCGCAGCCCAGTTCGAAGGGGTTGGAGTTCTCGTCGACGATGACGACGACGCGGTGGTGATGCGAGGATTCTTGCGCCATATGCGATTTCTAGCACTCGCGGGGGCCGCCCGTCACGGCCGAGGATCACCATATGACCACCGAAGCGCACACCGCCGACCAGCCTTTCCCCGCCGGACAGGCGCTCACCCCGGACCGGCCCATCGACCTCGACCGGGCACTCGCCTCGTTCGACGCCCTGTGGAGCCCCCGCATCGTCACCACCGTCAACGACTACGACGTACGCGTGACCAAGGTCGAGGGCGAACACCTCTGGCACGTCCACGACGACACCGACGAGTTCTTCCTCGTGCTCGGCGGCGAACTCCACATCGACCTGCGCGAACCCGCGGGCGAGCGCAGGGTCACCCTCCCGCGGGGCTCGGTCTTCACGGTCCCGCGCGGCACCGAACACAAGCCCTCCGCCCCGGACGGCGCCCGCATCCTGCTCTTCGAGCCCACCGGCACGCCGACCGTCGGCGACCGCCACGAGGAGATCCCGGACCATGTGGACGCGACGACGGGGCACGCGCTGACCTGAGAACACCCTGCCGTCAAGATCCCGCGAAGACCAGGCACTTCAGCGCGAAGAACGCGCTAGGGAACGGCACGGCCGACAGGAACCGGACAGAACCTGAGCGCACCCGCCCGCGTCGAGCACCTCCGCTCGCCGGGATCACGAAGGAGCACGCGCATGTCCGCCCTGACGGCCGAGCCGGAGACCGCCGCCCGCGACGAGGAGCCGCCCGACACCGGCGAACGCCACCGGCTCACGGCGGTCACCGGCCTCGCCGCGCTCTCCCTGGACGCGATGGCCTCCGTCGCGTACGGCCCCGAGGCGATCGTCCTCGTCCTGGCCGCCGCCGGAGGCCACGGTCTCGGCTTCACCCTGCCGGTGACCCTCGCCATCGCCGCCCTGCTCGCGGTCCTCGTCGCCTCCTACCGCCAGGTCATCGCCGCCTTCCCCGACGGCGGCGGCTCCTACGCCGTGGCCAGGGCCCACCTCGGCCGCCGGGCGTCCCTGGTGGCCGCCGCCTCCCTGGTCCTCGACTACGTCCTGAACGTCGCGGTCGCCGTCACCGCGGGCGTCGCCGCCCTCACCTCGGCCTTCCCCGGGCTGTACGGCGACCGGCTGTGGATCTGCCTCGCCGTCCTCGCCCTGATGACCGCCGTCAACCTGCGCGGCATCGCCGACTCCGCGAAGGCCTTCATCGCGCCGACCGCGGTCTTCGTCCTCGCGATGCTCACCCTCGTCGTCGTCGGCCTCCTCCGCTCCGCCCCGGTCAGTACCGAGGCCGCCCAGGGCCACGCCTCGGTCCTCGCGGACAACGCCACCACCGTCGGCGCCCTGCTCCTGCTGAAGGCCTTCGCCTCCGGCTGTTCCGCACTGACCGGCGTCGAGGCCATCGCCAACGCCGTGCCGTCCTTCCGCGCCCCGCGCGCCAAGCGTGCCCAGCACGCCGAGATCGCCCTCGGCGCCGTACTCGGCGTGATGCTGACCGGCCTCGCCGTGCTGATCTCCCGCTTCCACCTCCAGCCGGTCGAAGGCGTCACTGTCCTCGCCCAGCTCGCGGACGCCTCCCTCGGCCACAACTGGGCCTTCTACGTAGTCCAGTTCGCGACGATGACCCTGCTCGCCCTCTCCGCGAACACCTCCTTCGGCGGCCTCCCGGTCCTCCTGAAACTGCTGGCCCGCGACAACTTCCTGCCGCACGTCTTCGCCCTTAAGGCCGACCGCCAGGTCCACCGGCACGGAGTCCTCACCCTCGCCGGGGTCTCCGCCGCCCTGCTCGTCCTGTCCGGCGGCGACACCAACACCCTCGTCCCGCTCTTCGCGATCGGCGTCTTCGTCGGCTTCACCCTCGCGCAGACCGGCATGGTCGTGCACTGGCGCCACGAGCGCGGCCCCCGGTGGCGCGGCAAGGCAGCACTCAACGGCCTCGGCGCGCTCCTCACGGGGGTGAGCGCGGTCGTCGTCACCGCCACCAAGTTCCACGACGGCGCCTGGCTGATCGTCGTCGCCCTGCCGCTGCTCGTCGCCGCCTTCGAGACGGTCCACCGCGCCTATAGCGGGATCGGTGAACGCCTGGGCCTCGGCCGCGTCCCGGACTGCCCGCGCCGCGCCCGCTCCTTGGTCGTCGTGCCCGTCTCCTCCCTGTCCCGGCTCACCAGCGAGGCACTGACCGCCGCCGTGTCGCTGGGTGACGAGGTGCGCGCGGTGACCGTCTGCCACGCCGACCCGGAGGACCGCGCCCAGGCCGAGGCCCTGGAGCGGGACTGGGCGCTGTGGAACCCGGGCGTCCACCTGATCCGCCTGCCCTCCGCCCGACGCACCCTCGGCCGCCCCGTCGCGGCGTACGTACGCGGCATCGAGGCCACCGAGCCCGGCACGCGCGTCACCGTCCTGATCCCCGAGGTCGAGCCCGCCCGCGCCTGGCAGCGCGTCCTGCAGAACCAGCGCGGCGCGGTGGTGGCCCACGCGGTGCGCAGGGACACCGACGCCGCGATCTGCCGCCTGCGCTTCCGGCTCTCCTAGGAGACCGGCCGATTCGTAAGAGACCCGTCAAGACGCCTCTTGACGCCGTATGGACGGCGTCAACAGCGGCTGAAAACGGTCTGAGCAGGGGTTTCCTCTAACCGTCAGACCAAGTAGTTCATCCATCCACTTCCTTCAGGAGCTCACGATGGCCGACCTGGCCTTCGTCGCCACCACGATCGCGGTCTTCGCGCTGGTGGCACTTGTCGCCAAGGGGGTGACGAAGCTGTGACCGCCGAGAACGTCGTCGGCCTGATCGTGGCCGTCGCCCTCCTGGGCTATCTCGTCCTCGCCCTCGTCTTTCCGGAGAGGTTCTGAGTACGGATATGAGCCCCGTCCTTGCCGGCGTGCTCCAGCTGCTCGCCCTGATCGCGGCCCTCGCCCTGGCGTACCGCCCTCTCGGCGACTACATGGCCCGCGTCTACAGTTCGAAGAAACACCTGCGCGCCGAAAAGTGGATCTACAAGGCCATCGGCGCCGACCCCGACGCCGAGATGCGCTGGACCGCGTACCTGCGCGGCGTCCTCGCCTTCTCCGCGGCCGGCGTCCTCTTCCTCTACCTGCTCCAGCGGCTCCAGGGCTCGCTGCCCGGCTCGCTCGGCTTCACGTCCATCGACCCGGACCAGGCCTTCAACACCGCGGCCTCGTTCGTGGCGAACACCAACTGGCAGTCGTACTCCGGCGAGCAGGCCATGGGCCACGTCGTGCAGACCGCCGGGCTCGCCGTACAGAACTTCGTCTCGGCGGCGGTGGGGATCGCCGTGGCGGTGGCACTCGTACGCGGCTTCGCCCGCTCCCGCACCGGTGAGCTGGGCAACTTCTGGGCCGACCTGGTGCGCGGCGTCGTCCGCATCCTCCTGCCGGTCTCCGTGCTCGGCGCGCTCGTCCTGGTCGCCTGCGGCGCCCTCCAGAACTTCGCCGGGATCCACGAGGTCGGCCAGTTCCTCGGCGGCAGCCAGCAGTGGAACGGCGGCGCGATCGCCTCCCAGGAGGTCATCAAGGAGCTGGGCACGAACGGCGGCGGCTACTTCAACGCCAACTCCGCCCACCCCTTCGAGAACCCCAACCCGATCTCGAACCTCTTCGAGATCTTCCTGATCCTCGTCATCCCCTTCGCGCTGACCCGCACCTTCGGCAGGATGACCGGCTCCCTCAGGCAGGGCTACGCGATCCTCGCCACGATGGCGACGATCTGGCTCGGCTTCACCGCGCTGATGATGTGGACCGAGTTCCACCACGGCGGCCCGGCGTTCGACCTGGCCGGCGGGGCGATGGAGGGCAAGGAGACCCGCTTCGGGATCGGCGGCTCGTCGATCTTCGCGGTGGCCACCACGCTCACCTCCACCGGCGCCGTGAACTCCTTCCACTCCTCCTACACCGGCTTCGGCGGCGGCATCGAGCTGCTCGGCATGCAGCTCGGCGAGATCGCCCCCGGCGGCACCGGCTCCGGCCTCTACGGCATGCTCATCATGGCGATCATCGCGGTGTTCATCGCGGGCCTGATGGTCGGCCGTACACCGGAGTACCTGGGCAAGAAGATCGGCACCCGCGAGATCAAGCTGGCGGCCTGCTACATCCTCGTCACCCCGGCGCTCGTCCTCGGCTTCACCGCCGTGTCGATGGCGCTGCCCACGCCCAAGGACTCGATGCTCAACTCCGGGGCGCACGGCTTCTCCGAGATCCTGTACGCCTTCACGTCCGGCGCCAACAACAACGGCTCGGCCTTCGGCGGCCTGAGCGCGGACACGAACTGGTTCAACACCACGATCGGGCTCGCCATGCTGCTCGGCCGCTTCCTGCCGATGGTGTTCGTCCTCGCGCTCGCCGGTTCGCTGGCCGAGCAGACTCCGGTCCCCAAGACCGCGGGCACCCTGCGCACCGAGAAACCGCTCTTCACCGGGTTGCTGGTCGGCACGATCATGATCATCACCGGTCTGACCTACTTCCCCGCGCTCGCGCTGGGACCGCTTGCCGAGGGGCTGGCGTCATGAGCACACACACGAAGAAGTACGGGACCGACGAACCGGCCCCCACCCCCGCCCCGCACCCGGACGTGCCCGTCGGACACCGGCCCGCCGGCGAGGGCAAGGTCGGCGCGGGCCTCTTCGACCCCGCCCAGCTGCTGAAGTCCCTGCCCGACGCCGTGCGCAAGCTGCACCCGCGCGTCATGGTCAAGTCACCGGTCATGTTCGTGGTCCTGATCGGCTCGGTGGTCACCACCGTCCTCGCGGCTCTGGACCCGGGGGACTGGTTCGGCTGGGCGATCACCGTCTGGCTCTGGCTGACCACGCTCTTCGCCAACCTCGCGGAGGCCGTCGCCGAGGGCCGTGGCAAGGCGCAGGCGGACACGCTGCGCAAGGCCAAGACCGACACCGTCGCGCGCCGCCTGACCGGCGACGCCGAGGAGAACGTCCCCGGCACCGAGCTGCGCGTCGGCGACCTGGTGGTCTGCGAGGCGGGCGACATCATCCCCGGCGACGGTGACGTCGTCGAGGGCGTGGCCTCCGTCGACGAGTCCGCCATCACCGGCGAGTCGGCCCCCGTCATCCGCGAGTCCGGCGGCGACCGCTCCGCCGTCACGGGCGGTACGAAGGTCCTCTCCGACCGCATCGTCATCAAGATCACGACGAAGCCCGGCGAGACGTTCATCGACCGCATGATCAACCTCGTGGAGGGCGCGGCCCGCCAGAAGACGCCCAACGAGATAGCCCTGAACATCCTCCTGGCGTCCCTCACCATCGTCTTCCTGCTCGCGGTGGTGACCCTGAAGCCCTTCGCGATCTATGCCGGGGCCGACGACCAGACCTCCCTCATCGTCCTGACGGCCCTGCTCGTCTGCCTCATCCCGACCACCATCGGCGCGCTGCTCTCCGCGATCGGCATCGCGGGCATGGACCGCCTGGTGCAGCGCAACGTCCTCGCCATGTCGGGCAGGGCGGTAGAGGCCGCGGGCGACGTGTCGACGCTGCTTCTCGACAAGACCGGCACGATCACGCTGGGCAACCGCCAGGCCGCGGAGTTCGTCCCCGTCGCCGGGACGACGGCGGCGGAGGTCGCCGACGCCGCCCAGCTCTCCTCGCTGGCCGACGAGACACCCGAGGGCCGCTCCATCGTCGTACTCGCGAAGGAGAAGTACGGCCTGCGCGAGCGCCACCAGGGCGAGCTGACCGGCGCCGAGTGGGTGGCGTTCACGGCACAGACCCGCATGTCGGGCGTGGACGTGGACGGCCGCAAGGTCCGCAAGGGCGCGACCGGTTCGGTCATCGCCTGGGTCGAGGAGCGCGGGGGAGAGGTCGCGAAGGATGCCCAGGAACTCACCGACACCATTTCGCAGGCTGGTGGCACGCCGCTGCTGGTGGCTCTGGAAGACGCTCAGGGGGCCCGGGTCCTCGGCGTGATCCACCTCAAGGACGTGGTCAAGGAGGGCATGCGCGAGCGCTTCGACGAGCTGCGCCGCATGGGCATCAAGACCGTGATGATCACGGGCGACAACCCGTTGACCGCCAAGGCCATCGCGGACGAGGCGGGTGTGGACGACTTCCTCGCCGAGGCCACGCCCGAGGACAAGATGGCGCTGATCAAGCGGGAGCAGGCCGGCGGCAAGCTGGTGGCGATGACGGGCGACGGCACGAACGACGCCCCGGCGCTCGCGCAGGCGGATGTGGGCGTGGCGATGAACACCGGCACCTCCGCCGCCAAGGAGGCCGGCAACATGGTCGACCTCGACTCCAATCCGACCAAGCTCATCGAGATCGTCGAGATCGGCAAGCAACTCCTCATCACGCGGGGCGCGCTGACGACGTTCTCCATCGCCAACGACGTCGCGAAGTACTTCGCGATCATCCCGGCCATGTTCGCGGTGGCGTACCCGTCGCTGGACAAGCTCAACATCATGGGCCTGACCTCCCCCGAGTCCGCGATCCTCGCCGCGGTGATCTTCAACGCGCTGATCATCGTCGCGCTGGTGCCGCTGGCTCTGAAGGGCGTGCGGTACCGGCCGATGAGCGCCGACCGGATGCTCCGGCGCAACCTCGCCGTCTACGGCCTCGGCGGACTCGTCGCCCCATTCATCGGCATCAAGATCATCGACGTACTCCTCTCCCTCATCCCCGGAATCGGCTGACGCGACCATGAACAACTCCGTAGGAAACACCGCCCGCCTGCTCGGCGCGGGCCTGCGCGCCCTGCTGGTCCTCACCGTCATCTGCGGCATCCTCTACCCGCTCGCGGTCACCGGCGTGGCCCAGACCCTCTTCCACGACAAGGCGAACGGCTCCGAGATCAAGGCCGACGGAAAGGTCGTCGGCTCCGAACTCATCGGCCAGCGCTACGACCTGCCCCTCAAGAAGGGCCAGGACACACCCGAGCCCGACCTGAGGTGGTTCCAGCCGCGCCCCGCCAACGGCCTCGGCGAGAACAGCGTCAACACCCGGTACAAGCTGCTCCTGTCCGGCGCCACGAACCTGTCGGGCGACAACAAGGACCTGATCAAGCAGGTCAAGGCGGCCAAGGCAGCGGTCATCAGGGACAACTCCACCGCGGCCCACAAGGTCAAGCCCTCCGAGGTCCCCACCGACTCGGTCACCTCCTCGGCCTCGGGCCTGGACCCGCACATCTCCCCGGCCTACGCGGACCTCCAGGTCCACCGCGTGGCGGAGAAGAACCACGTGAGCGCGGCGAGGGTCCAGAACCTGGTCGACGAGAACACCGAGCAACGAACCCTCGGCTTCCTGGGGGAGCCGAGGGTGAACGTCCTGCGCCTGAACATCGCCCTCAGGGAACTGACGACGCGGGGCGGCGACGGCTCCTGACCACGAAGAAGGCCCCAGTTCGATGGACTGGGGCCTTGTGGCCGAGACGGCGATGCGGAGCGAGGTGCTGGGCGTCCCTGGCGTCGGCCCGAAAAAACGGACCTTTCTGCGCGATGGGTTACCCCGCCCCCAGAAAAGCAAAAGACCCCAGATCAACTGGGGTCTTGCTGGTGTCCGAGGGGGGACTTGAACCCCCACGCCCGATAAAGGGCACTAGCACCTCAAGCTAGCGCGTCTGCCATTCCGCCACCCGGACCAGGTGTCTGTCTTCGCGGGGTGTTCCCCGCGGCGACACAGAGAACATTACCAGGCCTCCGGGGGTCCTCGATCACCCCTCCGCCCACCATGAACGGCTGATGACGACGCGTGCCCGGCCTTGGGAGCGGAGCCGGGGAGAGAGAGGATGAGGGGGACCACCAGCAGCGAATGCGGGAGGAGCCCAGCGTGAGCGGGTCCAGCACGGGCAAGGCCGTCACCGGTGAGGACGAGGTCGTCGACCTCTGTCGCGAACTGATCCAGATCGATACGAGCAACTACGGCGACCACTCGGGCCCGGGGGAGCGCAAGGCCGCCGAGTACGTCGCCGAGAAGCTCGCCGAGGTCGGCCTGGAGCCGAAGATCTTCGAGTCCCATCCCGGCAGGGCCTCCACCGTGGCGAGGATCGAGGGCGAGGACCCGTCGCGGCCCGCGCTGCTCATCCACGGCCACACCGACGTCGTACCGGCCAACGCCATGGACTGGACGCACCACCCCTTCTCCGGGGAGATCGCGGACGGCTGCGTCTGGGGCCGCGGTGCCGTCGACATGAAGGACATGGACGCGATGACCCTCGCGGTCGTCCGTGACCGGATGCGCAGCGGCCGCAAGCCCCCGCGCGACATCGTCCTCGCCTTCCTCGCCGACGAGGAGGCCGGCGGCACGTACGGCGCGCGCTACCTCGTCGACAACCACCCCGGCCTCTTCGAGGGGTGCACGGAGGCGATCAGCGAGGTCGGCGGCTTCTCGTTCACCGTCAACGAGAACCTGCGGCTCTACCTCGTCGAGACGGCCCAGAAGGGCATGCACTGGATGAAGCTGACGGTGGACGGCACAGCCGGCCACGGATCGATGATCCACAAGGACAACGCGATCACCGAGCTGTCCGAGGCGGTCGGGCGTCTCGGGCGGCACAAGTTCCCCGTACGCGTCACCAAGACGCTGCGGCACTTCCTCGACGAGCTGGGCGACGCCCTCGGCACCGAGCTGGACCCGGAGAACATGGACGAGACGCTCGCCAAGCTCGGCGGCATCGCCAAGCTCATCGGCGCCTCCCTCCAGAACACCGCCAACCCGACGCAGCTCGGCGCCGGGTACAAGGTGAACGTGATTCCCGGTCAGGCCACGGCGCACGTCGACGGCCGCTACCTGCCGGGGTACGAGGAGGAGTTCCTCGCCGACCTGGACCGCATCCTCGGTCCGAACGTCCGGCGCGAGGATGTGCACGCGGACAAGGCGCTGGAGACGACGTTCGACGGCGCGCTCGTCGACGCCATGCAGACGGCCCTGCGGGCGGAGGACCCCATCGCGCGCGCCGTGCCGTACATGCTCTCCGCGGGCACGGACGCCAAGTCCTTCGACGACCTCGGCATCCGCGGCTTCGGCTTCGCGCCGTTGAAGCTGCCGCCGGAGCTGGACTTCGCGGGCATGTTCCACGGAGTCGACGAGCGGGTCCCGGTGGACGGTCTCAAGTTCGGTGTCCGCGTGCTCGACCGTTTCATCGACGCTTCCTGACGAATTCCGGCCGTGGGCAGGCCGGGAAACGTCCCCTTTGCGTGCTGAAACGACTCTCCCATAATCGTCAGTGCGTACGTACGTGCCTGAGAAGGGTGAAAGGGGCCCTCGGCTCGTAGCTCTCCGACCCCCTCCTCGTTACAGGTGGTGCAGTCCGCGGCTGGGACTGCATTGCCAACAAGGAGGAATAATGATCAAGAAGGTCGTCGCTGCTGCGGCTGCCACTGGTGGTCTCGTGCTCGCAGGTGCGGGCATCGCCGCTGCCGACGCCGGTGCCCAGGGTGCCGCCGTGAAGTCTCCCGGTGTGGTTTCGGGCAACGTTGTCCAGGTGCCCGTGCACGTGCCGGTGAACGCCTGTGGCAACACGGTCAATGTGATCGGGCTGCTGAACCCCGCCTTCGGCAACACCTGCATCAACAAGTGACGTTGTGCCTCACCCCTTGAGGGTCTGAGTCGGTCGGCCCCGGAGTGCACGCCATGTGCTCCGGGGCCGACGGGCATTCCACGTCCGGGCGAGCACGTCCGTACGTACTTCGGAAGGTAAAAGGCAGGGAACAGCTATGCGACAGGTCACGCGTAAAGGCCTGATCACCGTGGCGGCAGCGACCGGCGTACTCGCCGCGACCGGCGGCTACGCACACGCGGACTCGACCGCCCAGGGGGGCAGTTCGAACTCGCCGGGTGTGCTCTCGGGCAACTCCGTACAGGCTCCCGTTGACGTCCCCGTCAACGTGTGCGGCAACACCGTGAACGTCGTCGGGGTCCTCAACCCCGCGGCGGGCAACAAGTGTGTGAACGCCTCCGGCAAGGGCGGCGGTTCGCACAAGCCGGGCGGCGGGGCCAAGGCCCAGGGTCACGCCAGCGACTCACCCGGCGTCGGCTCCGGCAACGACGTCCAACTGCCGGTGGACGTGCCGGTCAACGTCTGCGGCAACAGCGTCACCGTCGTCGGTCTCGCCAACCCGACCACCGGGAACGGCTGCGCCAACGAGTCCGGCAGGACGACTCCGCCGGGCCACGAGAAGCCCCCGACGGAGCCCGGACACCCGGGGAAGCCGGAGGAGCCGGGCAAGCCGGGCAAGCCCGGGAAGCCGGGTGACCCGGGGAAGCCGGAGCACCCCGGTAAGCCGGAGGGTCCGGGCAAGCCGGGCACGCCCGGTAAGCCTCACGACCCGGTCGACCACGCCAAGCCGAACCACCCGGGCACGCAGACCGTCACCCAGCCCAAGGGGACCTCGCAGCTCGCGGAGACCGGTAGCTCGCTGCCCATCGGCATCGCGCTGCCGGCCGGCGCGGGCGTGCTGCTCGCGGGCGCCGTGCTGTACCGGAGGGCGCGGGCGGCCGCCTGAGCCACCGGCGTCCGAGAGCGGAACGGAGCGGGCCCCGCCGTAGCGGGGCCCGCTCCGTTCCTTCCGTCGTCCCGGGCCCGACGGCTCAGCCCGGTCGGACCGGGCTCACCAGGTGGCCCGCACCTGGCGGATGATCCGCCGCCTCAGCCGCACACGGCGGCTGCCGTCGGGATGCAGACTCAGTCGGTCCAACTCCCAGTGTCCGTACTCAGCGTGGTCCGTCAGCAGACGTGTGGCTTCCTTGCGGGTGACCCCGCGCGGTACGTACACGTCGACAAATTCGTATTCCGGCATCGCATCTATTGTGCGGGCATGGGCCCGGTACGGATAGCGTCTGCACTATGTCTGATGCTGCGCAGCCCACCGCTGCCGAGGTACGTGCCGCCGCCGAGGCGGTCAAGACCGCGCTCGACCGCCACCTGGCCGCGGTCGAACGCAGGTCGGGCGAGGACGATCCGGCCGTGTACGAGGCGTTCAACGAACTCGCCGCGGCCGCCGAGGAGTACGACGAACTCCTCTACGACCGCTACGACGAGGTCACCCCCTTCGAGATCCCCGGCACGGAGGACGCGCTGCCGCCGTACCAGGGGCCGGACGAGGCGAACGCCCTGAGCGTGCTGATCCGCCGCGACTACGCCGTGGCGGAGCCGCCGCGGCTCCTCGCCCAGGCCCAGCGGGTCGCCGGCCTCGACGCGGGCGGGCAGGGCGGCGCAGGCCCGGCCGATACGGTGCACGGCGCCCTCGGCGTCCTCTTCGGCGAGTTCGAACCGGACGAAATCGCCTCACGGCACAAGGAGTTCGGCCTGGAGGAAGGCGACTCCACGCTCTGGGTCACCGCGGCGGACACCCCCGCCGAGCCGGGGGAGTGGCTGGACGCGCCCTTCGACCAGGCCGACCCGCACCGGGTGGTGTGCCGCTTCGACGTCAGCGCGGTCTTCGACGACGAGTTGGACGCCGACGGTCTCGACGGTCTCGACGGTCTCGACGCGGACCCCGACATCGACCCGGACCTCGCGGTCCCTCTCGACGAGGTCGATGAGATCGATGAGCTGGACGAAGTCGACGTGACCGAGGGGGCGGAAGAGGCGGGCGAATCAGAGGAATCGGGCGGACCGGGCAGGCCGGGCGCATCGGGCGAGGCCGGCCGGGCGGGCCGGGGCGTCCGGGGAGCCGGTCGCTGACGGTCGTCGCTCACGGCCCGGCAGGCGCGCCGCTCCTTACGGGGTGGCGCGCCTGCTCGTGGCCCGTGCGCGCGGGCGCCGCTCAGGCGGCCGCCGAGGGCACCTGCGGGCGCAGCAGCGTCCGCAGGCGTGTCGTGCGGTCCTTCCAGAGGCGCTCCGCCACCGCCCGCGGCAGGGCCGCCTCGACGCCCTGCACGACCGACAGATGCCGCTCGCCGCGGCTGAACGCCGTGTAGACCCACGGCCGCGTGAGTGACTGCGCGGCGTCGCCGGGAAGCACCACGACCACCGCGGGCCAGCGCAGCCCCGCCGCCTGGTGCGCCGTGAGCGCCCAGGCGTGCCGCACCTCCTGCTCGACCCGCTCCTTGCGTACGAGGACGGGGGCGCCGTCGCACTCCAGGTGCAGCCCCTCCGCGTCGGCCCGCACCACACGGCCGAGCGTCGTGCGGCCCGCCGCGGGGACGTGGGCGACCCGGTCGCCGGGGTCGAAGCCGCCGAACCGGCCGGGGCCTGGATTCAGCCGTTCCTTCAGCGCGGCGTTGAGCGCGCGGGTGCCCGCGGCGCCGCCGTGCCCGGGCGTGATGACCTGCGTCTGCTCGGCGGGCACGCCGATCGCCCTCGGCACCGAGTCGGCCACGAGCTGCACGGTGCGGTGGATCGCCTCGGGGGCGTCGCGCACCGGGACGAGCACGACCTCCTTGCCGGGCGCCTCGACCTGATGCAGCTCGCCGATGCCGATGCCGGACGTCAGCTCCCCGAGGGGGCCCGGGTCCGGGGTGCGCGAGACGATCTGCGGGCAGCAGCGGGCGGCCACGAGGTCCGCGAAGACCCGCCCCGGGCCGGCCGACCACAGCACGCCGGGGTCGCCGCTGAGCACCAGGCGGGCGCCGTCCGGCAGGGACTCCACCAGCATCGCGGCGGTCTCCACGTCCAGCTGCGGGGCGTCCAGGACGACCAGGAGGTCCAGCGCGAGGGCGCCGTCGGCGTCGCGACCGGGGCCCTGCTCGCCGGAGAGCAGCCCCGCCACCGTCACGGCGGCCTCCTCCAGGCCGGGGGCCCGCGCGAGGCGGCGCCGTCCGCCGGCGCTGTGGGCGGCGGCGCACACCCGAAGGCCCAGCGCCGCGGCCGCGGTCACCAGCGCGGCGGGCTCGGCGCGCGCGGCCTCCCCGCCCGAGTGCAGCACGAGGCCGTGCCCGGCGGCGGCGCGGATCAGCTCGGCCGCGGAGCCGGACGCACGCGCCGCGGCGGCCTCCCACTCGGCGGCCTCGGGGCCCGCGTCGCCTTCCTTGGGCAGGGAGTTGATGACCCTTGCGAGCCCGTCGGCGAGGCTCTCCTCCGCCATGGCGTACCGCTCGAGGCCGATCAGGACGCGGACCGGGCGCTCCTGCTCGCCGTCCGCGCCGTCGTCCCCGTCCTGCGCGCCCTCGCCGTCCGCGCGCTGGACCGGCACCTCGGCCTCTTCGAGGGCGTCCTGGAAGACCAGGGCGTCCCCCTCGGCCAGGGCGCTCTGCACGGCGGCGTCCGGATCCGGCACCGCGCGCTGCCCCAGCGCGGCGCTCAGCGCGGAGGCGTCCAGCGCCGTGTGCCCCGCGACCGCCGCCTGCTCCAGGAGCCAGACGGTGATCGCCCTGCCCCTGCGCTCGTCGTCCGGCCCGCACGCGGAGCCCAGCAGCGCCCTGGCGAACCCATCGGCCTGCTCGGGCCGCACACCGCCGACCCGCAGCAACTGCCAGGGGTCGGCCCGCAGCTGCTCATCGGCGCCCTCGCCGAGCGCGGCCGCCGTGGCCGCGGCCAGCGCGGGCGGCGCGCCTCCCTCGGCGAGCACGGCGCCGACCGCCTCGACGGCCTCCCGCGCGGGCTCCGCCGCCGCAGGCCGCCGCGGGCGTACGGGCTCCTGGGCGGGCGACGGGGCGGGCCTGCGGCGCTCTGGCTCCGGCTCCCGGAACGCGGTGGCGACGGGCTTCTCGCCGCTCTCCACGGCGCGCACGGCCGCCAGCAGGTCGGCGGCCGTCCCGCTCAGCTTCGCCCCCGCCTCGATCGGCCCCTCCCTCGAGGCCTTGCGCTGCTCGATCCGCTCCCGCAACTCCCGCTGCGCGGCGATCTCCGCCTCGGTCTCGGACAGCTCGGCCGTGCCCTCGGCGGGGCTCTCGGCCGTGCCGTCGGCGGCAGCCTCGGTGGCCTCCGAAGCGGTGGTCCCGCCCTCCGGCCCGGCCTCGGAGTCCCGCTCGGCCTCGCCCCGGACCTCGACCTCGGCCCTGGTCTCGACCTCGGCCTCGGGCTCCTCCGCGGCGGCGGGTTCCGTACTCACAGCGTGCTCCAGTCGTGATCGGGATAGCGGTGCACGGGCGCCGACACATCGTCGAGCGCCCGGCAGATCTCGTCAGGAAGACTAAGGGTCTCCACTGACAATGCGGCCGTGAGCTGCTGCGCGTTGCGCGCGCCGACGATCGGGGCCGTCACACCGGGGCGGTCCCGCACCCACGCGAGGGCGACCTGGAGCGGGGTCGCCGCGAGCCCGTCGGCGGCTGTCGCGAGGGCGTCGACGATGCGGCCGGCCGCGTCGTCGAGGTACGGCGCGACGAAGGGGGCCATGTGGTCGGAGCCGCCGCGCGAGTCGGCCGGGGTGGCGTGGCGGTACTTCCCGGTGAGCACGCCCCGGCCGAGCGGCGAGGAGGGCAGCAGACCCACCCCCAGGTCGACGGCCGCGGGCAGCACTTCGCGCTCGATGCCGCGCTGGAGCAGGGAGTACTCCATCTGCGTACTGGCGATGCGGGTGCGCGCGCCCGGCACCGCCAGCTGCCAGGTCGCGGCCTTGGCGAGCTGCCAGCCGCAGAAGTTGGAGACTCCGGCATAGCGGGCGCGGCCGCTGCTGACCGCGATGTCGAGGGCCTGCAAGGTCTCGTCCAGGGGTGTTCTCGGGTCGAAGGCGTGCACCTGCCACAAGTCCACGTAGTCCGTGCCGAGGCGGGCGAGGGAGGCGTCGAGGGCGGAGAGCAGATGGCCACGCGAGCCGTCGAAGCGCCGCTCGGGATCGGGCACGCTGCCCGCCTTCGTGGCGATGACCAGATCGCGCCGGGGCACGAGCCGCTCGATCAGGCGGCCGAGCAGATACTCGCTCTCCCCGTCGCCGTACACATCGGCGGTGTCGACGAGGGTGCCGCCCGCCTCCCAGAACACCTTCAACAGATCGGCGGCGTCGGTCTCCTCCGTGTGGCCCCAGGTGAGGGTGCCGAGTCCGATCCGGGACACACGCAGGCCGGTCCGGCCGAGATGCCTCTGCTCCATGGGCGCGAGATTACTGGCCGGGCCCCGGCGGCGGGCGGGCCTGTGGACAAACCGGCGACTGTGGAGAACCCGGTCACCCCCGGGCCCCTCCCGCGCCCCTGACGGATCGGGCGTCCGCGCGCTACAGTCCCCGGCACAGGGACGTTACTCATGAGTACAGCGGTTAGGGGATCGGCCATGCAGCTCGGTATCAACCTCGGCTACTGGGGCGCCGGGATGGACGCGGACAATCTCGCGGTCGCCAAGGAGGCGGACAGGCTCGGCTACGCGGTCTGCTGGGCGGCGGAGGCGTACGGCTCGGACGCCGCGACGGTGCTGTCCTGGGTGGCCGCGCAGACCGAGCGCATCGACATCGGGTCCGCGATCTTCCAGATCCCGGCGCGCCAGCCCGCGATGACCGCGATGACGGCCGCCACCCTCGACTCGCTCTCGGGCGGCCGGTTCCGGCTCGGCCTCGGTGTCTCGGGCCCGCAGGTCTCCGAGGGCTGGTACGGCGTGAAGTTCGACAAGCCGCTGGCCCGCACGCGCGAGTACGTCGACATCGTCCGCAAGGCGATGGCCCGCGAACGCCTCACCCACGAGGGGGAGCACTGGACGCTGCCGCTGCCCGGCGGCCCCGGCAAGCCCCTCAAGCTGACCGTCCACCCCCAGCGCGAGCACATCCCGCTGTACATCGCCGCGATCGGCCCGAAGAACCTGGAGCAGACCGGCGAGATCGCCGACGGAGCCCTGCTGATCTTCCCGGCCGCCGAGCACCTGGAGGAGACCGCGCTGCGCCACCTGCGCGCCGGGCGCGAGAAGGCCGGCAAGACCATGGACGGTTTCGACGTCGTCCCGACCCTGCCGATCGCGGTCGGCGGCGACGACCGGATCGACGCCCTCGCGGACATGTTCCGGCCCTACACCGCGCTGTACGTCGGCGGCATGGGCAGCCCCAAGCAGAACTTCTACAACCAGCTCGCGCGGCGCATGGGGTACGAGAAGGAGGCCGCCGAGATCCAGGACAAGTACCTGGCGGGCGACAAGGAGGGCGCGGCCGCAGCCATCCCGCAGCAGCTGATCGACTCGACGGCGCTGCTCGGCTCCGTGGAGCGGATCGCCGACCGGATGCAGGCCTACGCGGCGGCCGGTGTCACCACGCTCACGCTGTCGCCCGCCGGCTTCACGCTGGAGGAGCGGATCGCCGCGCTGCGGGCCGGTACCGAGGCGCTGGAGCGGGCGGGTCTGGCCTGACGATTTCCGCGGCCGTGGTGGGGGCTCGGGGGGTCTTCCCCGCCACGGCCGTCACGGGACACAACGCGTCACGCGGCCCGTCGGTTACGGCCTGTACCGCCTGATGGCCGCAGCCGCCGTCATTCGTTCGGCGGAGGCGGCCGGTATGCCCGTTGCTCCGGGGCGAACCCCGCACGTTGACTCCTTCCTCGCGGAGGTTCGCATACAGGGCGAACCGGGGCATGGAGGTGTCAGTGATGTTGTCGGCCAGAGGTGTCTTCGAGGAGATCCTCGACAACGACGAGTCGTTCCGGCTCTTCTGCTCCATCGCCGCCAGCGGCGAGGCCCAGGGAGGCTGGGAGAACCGCCGCATCGCCGCGCTCGTCCCGGCCGACGAACGCGCGCTCGCCCCCAAGATCGCCCGGCACGGCGCGGACGAGGACAAGCACGGCCGGATCTTCCACGCGCTGCTGAAGAAGCGCGGCCTGCGGCCCGTCGAGGTGCCGCACGAGACCGACTACACGATGCTCCTGGAGAAGCACGGCATCGGCCTCGCGCACGAACAGCTGAAGTCCGACCTGCCGCTGACGGTGCGGGACGTCGTCACGTATCTCGCGCACAGCAGGGTCACCGAGCAGCGCGCCTCCGAACAGATGCGGCTGCTCCTCAAGAACTTCGCCGACCACCCGGACCTCGGCCGGGCGGTCCGGATGATCTCGAACGACGAGGACAACCACCTGGCGTACTGCCACGAGGAGTTGCTGCGCTTCGCCGCCGCCGGTCACGGCCACACCATCCAGCGCACCCTGCGCGAGTGCGCGCTCGCCGAGATCCGCGTCCACCGCGATGTGAGCCTCGCCGTGATGGACCGCATGGGGCACATCCTGGCCTGGCCCCACACCAAGCGCAGGGTGCTCGCGGCGGGCATCCACGCCGTGTACGCGTACGAGCGGATGGGCGGCTGGCGGCGGATGGTCTCCCTGAAGCTCCCCGAGCGGCGCGACGCCCTGGGCGGGCCCGCGGCCCCGGCCCCCGAATTCGCCTAGGTACCGGCCGCGTCCGCTACGAGGGCGTCCGCTACCAGGACGTCCCCTACATCCATCCCCGGTGTTTGAACATGCGGTACAGGATTACTTCGAGGACGGCCATCAGGACGATCACCGCCGGGTAGGTCCACCGCCAGTGCAGCTCCGGCATGTGGTCGAAGTTCATGCCGTAGACCCCCGCGATCATCGTGGGGACCGCCGCCATCGCCGCCCAGGCCGAGATCTTGCGCATGTCGTCGTTCTGCCGCACGCTCATCTGCGCCAGATGCGCTGACAGGATGTCCGAGACCAGGCGGTCCAGGCCCTCCACCGATTCGTTGACGCGCGTCAGGTGGTCGTTGACGTCCCGGAAGAAGGGCTGCGCCGTCTCGTCCACGAAGGGCACGGGCGGCCCGAAGGGGCCCGCTCCGGAGAGGCGTGCCAGCGGCAGCGACAGGGGGCCGGTGGCCCGGCGGAATTCGAGGATCTGCCGCTTGAAGTTGTAGATCCGGGACGCCGTGTGGCGCGAGCCGCCGCCGTCCGGTGAGAAGACCTCCGTCTCCAGGACCTCCAGGTCGGCCTGCAACTCGTCGGCGACCTCCAGATAGTGGTCCACGGTGGCGTCGGCGATCGAGTACAGGACCGCGGTGGGGCCGTGCTTCAGGACGTCCGGGTCGGCTTCGAGCCGGTGGCGTACGGCGCCGAGCGGGGCGCCCTCCCCGTGGCGGACGGTCACCACGAAGGAGTCGCCCATGAAGATCATGACCTCGCCGGAGGAGACGGCGTCGCTGTCCGGCTCGTACACGACCGGCTTGAGGACCATGAACAGCGAGTCGTCGTAGACCTCCAGCTTGGGCCGCTGATGGGCCTTGAGGGCGTCCTCCACGGCCAGCGGGTGCAGCCCGAACTCCTCGCTGACCTTGTCGAACTCCGCCTCCGTCGGCTCGTGCAGGCCGATCCAGACGAACGACTCGTCGGCGGTCCGCGCCTCGTCGAGGGCGTCGGAGAAGTCATGCGGGCCCTCGCGGCGACGACCCTCTCGGTAAATGGCACAGTCGACAATCACACTGCGCAGTGTTCCCAGTCACCCCGTAGGTATCACCTTCCCGGCACTTAGGGTGGACCGTATGCCCACGCTGATCCTCGTCCGGCACGGACGCTCCACCGCCAACACCGCGGGTCTGCTCGCCGGGTGGACCCCCGGCGTGGCCCTCGACGAGCGCGGCGCCGCACAGGCCGCAGCGCTGCCCGCCCGGCTGGCCGCCGTGCCCCTCGCCGAGGTCGTCACGAGCCCCCTCCAGCGCTGCCGCGAGACCGTCGCGCCGCTGCTCGCGGCCCGCCCCGGGCTCCAGGCGCACACCGAGGACCGCATCGGCGAGTGCGACTACGGAGACTGGTCGGGCCGCAAGCTCGCCGAGCTGGCCGACGAGCCGCTGATGGAGGTCGTACAGCAGCACCCGTCCGCCGCCGCGTTCCCCGGCGGCGAGTCCATGCGGGCCATGCAGACGCGGGCCGCCGAGGCGGTACGCGAGTGGAACACGCGCGTGGAGCGTGAGCACGGCGAGGACGCCGCCTACCTGATGTGCTCGCACGGGGACATCATCAAGTCCCTCGTCGCGGAAGCGCTCGGGCTGCACCTCGATCTGTTCCAGCGCATCTCCGTAGAGCCCTGTTCCGTCACCGTCATCCGTTACACCCGGCTGCGCCCCTTCCTCGTACGCCTCGGGGACACCGGTGACTTCGCCTCCCTCGTGCCCCGGGAGGTGCCTCCGGGCGGCGACGCCACGGTGGGAGGCGGTGCGGGCGCACCGTGATCGTCGCCCGCAGTAGGGTGAAGCGGTTGAAGCAGCCCTCTTGCAGTTGAAACACCCCTCTTGCAGTCGATCCAATGGAGACAGGACGTGTCCCGTCAGGTGTTCCTCTACGACCCCCCGGAGCGTTTCGTCGCGGGAACGGTCGGGCTGCCCGGACGGCGTACGTTCTTCTTGCAGGCCTCGGCGGGCGTCAGGGTGACCAGCGTCGCCCTGGAGAAGACCCAGGTGGCCGCGCTCGCCGAGCGCATGGAGGAGCTGCTCGACGAGGTCGTGCGCCGCAGCGGGGGCAATGCCGCCGTACCGGCCGTCGCGCCCGCCGAGATCACCGACAGCGCGCCCCTCGACGCCCCGGTGGAGGAGGAGTTCCGCGTCGGCACGATGGCCCTCGCCTGGGACGGCGAGGAGGAGCGGATGATCGTCGAGGCACAGGCCCTCGTCGAACTGGACGCCGACTCCGAGGACGACCTCGCAGAGGCCGAGGAAAGGCTCCTCCAGGACGAGGAGAACGGCCCGCCGATGCTGCGCGTGCGCCTCACCGGGGCGCAGGCCCGCGCCTTCGCCAAGCGCGCCCTCGACGTCGTGAACGCGGGCCGCCCGCCGTGCCCGCTGTGCAGCCTCCCGCTCGACCCGGAAGGACACGTATGCCCGCGCCAGAACGGATACCGGCGGGGAGCGTGACCGCGGACCCCGTCACGCTCCTCACGCACGGGGAGCTGACCGTGCGCGGGCAGATCCGTGAGGCCTCGAACGCGGTGCTCTACTGCACGGTCGCGTACGAGGGCGAGGAAGCCGCCTGCGTCTACAAACCGGTCGCCGGGGAGCGGCCGCTGTGGGACTTCCCCGACGGCACGCTCGCGCAGCGCGAGGTCGCCGCGTACGAGGTGTCGCGGGCCACCGGCTGGGACCTCGTGCCGCCCACCGTCCTGCGCGACGGGCCCTACGGCCGGGGCATGTGCCAGCTGTGGATCGAGCCCTCCGGGGACGAGGCGCTGCTCGCCCTGGTCGACGGCGACGAGCCCGACGACGGCTGGAAGGCGGTCGGGCGCGCCCAGGTCGACGAGGAGCGCACCGCACTGCTCGTCCACGCCGACGACGCCCGGCTGCGGCGGCTCGCGGTCCTCGACGCGGTGATCAACAACGGCGACCGCAAGGGCGGCCATCTGCTGGCCGCGGACGGACGCCTCTACGGCATCGACCACGGCGTCACCTTCAACGCCGAGGACAAGCTGCGCACGCTGCTGTGGGGGTGGGCGGGGGAGCCGCTGACCGGGGAGGCCGTCCAGGTCCTCCAGGGCCTGCGGGACGCGCTCAAGGAGGGCGCCGCCCTCGCCGAAAGGCTCGCCGGGCTCATCACGGCCGCGGAGATCGAGGCACTGCGCGCGCGGGTGGGGTCCCTCCTCGCGTCCGGGCGCCACCCCGAGCCGTCCGGCGAGTGGCCCGCGATCCCCTGGCCGCCCGTCTGAGGCCCTCGGAGCGGCCGCCCGTCGAGCCCCTCGGAGCCCCGCCGGCCACGTTCGGAGCGCCTCCGGCCACCATTCGATGATCCCCACTCGTATGCGGACGCCCCGTCCGGTTAGGCTCAGGGCATGCATGCCTGGCCCGCTTCTGAGGTCCCCGCCCTTCCTGGCAAGGGCCGCGACCTCCGGATCCACGACACCGCGACCGGTGGACTCGTCACCCTCGACCCCGGTCCCGTCGCCCGTATCTACGTCTGCGGCATCACTCCGTACGACGCGACCCACATGGGTCACGCGGCGACCTACAACGCGTTCGACCTCGTGCAGCGCGTGTGGCTCGACACCAAGCGGCAGGTTCACTACGTCCAGAACGTGACCGACGTGGACGACCCGCTCCTGGAACGCGCCAACCGTGACGGCAAGGACTGGGTCGAGCTCGCCGAGGGCGAGACCGCTCTGTTCCGCGAGGACATGACCGCGCTGCGGCTCCTGCCGCCGCAGCACTACATCGGAGCCGTCGAGGCGATACCCGGCATCGTGCCGCTCGTCGAACGCCTCAGGGACATGGGCGCCGCCTACGAACTGGAGGGCGACGTCTACTTCTCCGTGGAGTCCGACCCGCACTTCGGTGAGGTGTCCGGGCTCGACGCCGCCGCCATGAAGCTGCTCTCCGCCGAGCGCGGCGGCGACCCGGAGCGGCCGGGCAAGAAGAACCCGCTCGACCCGATGCTGTGGATGGCGGCCCGCGAGGGCGAGCCGAGCTGGGACGGTGCATCCCTCGGGCGCGGGCGGCCCGGCTGGCACATCGAGTGCGTGGCCATCGCCCTCGACCACCTGGGCATGGGCTTCGACGTGCAGGGCGGCGGCTCCGACCTCGCCTTCCCGCACCACGAGATGGGCGCCTCGCACGCCCAGGCGCTGACCGGCGAGTACCCCTTCGCCAAGGCCTACGTCCACGCGGGCATGGTCGCCCTGGACGGCGCGAAGATGTCCAAGTCCAAGGGCAACCTCGTCTTCGTCTCGAAGCTGCGGCGCGACGGCGTCGACCCCGCGGCCATCCGCCTCGCCCTCCTCGCGCACCACTACCGCGCGGACTGGGAGTGGACCGACTCCGTCCTCACCGAGGCCGTCGAGCGGCTCGGGCGCTGGCGCGCGGCCGTGTCCCGCCCTGACGGGCCCGCCGCCGAGGCGGTCGTCGAGGAGATGCGGGAGGCTCTCGCCAACGACCTGGACGCGCCGGCCGCGCTGGCCGCCGTCGATCGCTGGGTCGGTCTTCAGGATGCCGAGGGCGGTACGGACGAGGGGGCGCCCGGGGTGGTGTCGCGGGCCGTCGACGCGTTGCTCGGCGTGGCCCTGTAGGTCTGCGTCGGCTCGGTCTGTCGCCCTTCGGGCTCGTCCTCAATCGCCGGACGGGCTTTGATTCTCGTCCCGGCGGGCTTGGGTCCGCACCTTGCACGGGCCGCTCCGGAAGTCCAGGAGCGGCCCAGTAAAGTCCATGGCCCCGGGGCCCGTTGACGCGCTAGACCTCCCGCATGAGATCTCCTACGCGCTTAAGAGCGGCCGTCGGTGGTGTCCTGTTGGGGCTGCTCGCGGTGTTCGCCGTGCCCGGCGGCGAGGCCGCGCGGGCCGCCGACGAGACCACCACCGTCGGGGACGTCACCGGGTTCGATGCCGAGGGGGGCGTTTACCGGCTGACCGCCGGTGCCGCCGTCGCCCGCGTCAGCTTCGTCTCCGCGGAGACCTTCCGCATCGAACTCGCCCCCGACGGCACGTTCACCGACCCCACGGGCAAGGACATCGTCCTGCCCCAGGGGAAGGTGCCGCGCACCAAGTGGAGGGAGAAGGGCGACCGTTACGAGCTGAGCACCTCCAAGGTGACGCTGCGCGCCTACAAGTCGCCGCTGCGCTTCGCCCTGTACCGCGCCGACGGCACCCGGGTGTGGGCCGAGACCAAGGGCCTCACCTGGACGAAGGACACGACCACGCAGAGCCTCGCGCGCGGCGCCGACGAGCAGTTCTACGGAGCCGGGATGCAGAACGGCCGCGGCAACACCTCGCACCGCGGCAAGAAGGTCGAGGTCAGCGTCGACTACGAGTGGAACGACGGCGGGCACCCCAACTCCGTGCCGTTCTACCTCTCCACGGCCGGTTACGGCGTCTTCCGGAACACCTACGCCCCCAACACCTACGACTTCGCGGAGCCCGTGACCGCCACCGCGAAGGAACAGCGCTTCGACGCCTACTACTTCGCGGGCAAGGGCGACGATGCGGCCAAGGACGTCATCGGGCAGTACACCCGGCTCACCGGCAAGCCCTTCCTGCCGCCCGTCTACGGCATGGAGATCGGCGACGCCGACTGCTACCTCCACAACGCCAACCGCGGTGAGCGGCGCACCCTGGACTCCCTCAAGGTCGCCGACGGCTATGTCCAGCACGACATGCCCAACGGCTGGATGCTCGTCAACGACGGCTACGGCTGCGGCTACGAGGACCTCCCCGAGACCTCCAAGGGCCTCGCCGAACGCAAGATGAAGATGGGCCTGTGGACCGAGGACGGCCTCGAAAAGATCGCCGAGCAGGTCAAGGCGGGCCAGCGCGTCGCCAAGCTGGACGTCGCCTGGGTCGGCGACGGCTACAAGAAGGCGCTGGACGGCTGCAAGGACGCCTACAAGGGCATCGAGGACCACAGCGACGCCCGCGGTTTCACCTGGGCCCCAGAGAGCTGGTCCGGCGCGCAGCGCTGCGGCGTGCAGTGGTCCGGCGACCAGAGCGGCAGCTGGGAGTACATCCGCTGGCAGATCCCCACCTACGCCGGGTCCACCATGTCCGGCCTCGCCTACACGACCGGTGACGTCGACGGCATCTTCGGCGGCAGCCCCAAGACGTACGTACGCGACCTCCAGTGGAAGATGTTCCTGCCGGTCACGATGACGATGGACGGCTGGGCCGCCAGCGACAAGCAGCCCTTCCGCTACGGCGAGCCGTACACCTCCATCAACCGCAGGTACCTGAAGCTGCACGAGTCACTGCTGCCCTACCTCTACTCGTACGCCCATGAGGCGACGAAGACCGGGGTGGGCGCCGTGCGTCCGCTGGCCCTGGAGTACCCGGACGACCCGAAGGCCCCGACCGACGCCGCCAAGTACGAATTCCTGACCGGCGAGGACTTCCTCGTCGCACCCGTCTACAAGGACACCGCCACCCGCGACGGCATCTACCTGCCGAAGGGCACCTGGACCGACTACTGGAGCGGGCGCATCTACCGGGGCCCCACCACCGTCGACGGCTACAGCGCGCCCCTCGACACCCTGCCGCTGTTCGTCAGGGGCGGCGCGAGCGTGCCCATGTGGCCCGGCGGAATACGCTCCTACGAGGACCGCGAAGCCGACTCGCCGCTCGCCTGGGACATCTACCCGCAGGGGAAGTCCTCCTTCGAGCTGTACGAGGACGACGGCGTGACCCGGCGCCACCGCGCAGGCGAGTACGCCACACAGCGCGCCGACGTGCGGGCACCGCGCTCCGGAGCGGGCGACGTCAGCGTGCGGATCGGCGCGAGCGAGGGCGAGTTCAAGGGCAAGCAGAGCAGCAGGCCCTACGCGTTCACGCTGCACACCGGGGACGCGCCGAGCCGCGTCGAGCTGGACGGACGCGCGCTGCCGCGGCTCGCGTCCAAGGGCGCGTACGAGAAGGCCGGGCGGGGCTGGTTCTACGACCGGGACGACCGCGGCGGCGTGGTGAAGGTCAAGACGCCTTCTCTGCGGACCGGCCGCGCCTTCGAACTGACCCTCGACGACACAAGCGCCGTCGGCGGTGCCGTGCCCGGCGCGGCCGCCACCGTCGGTGTGCCCGCGGGCCAGGAGCTCGGCGCGGGCACGCCGGGCAAGGTCGCCGTCGACGTCACGGCGGGCACGAAGGACGCCACCGACGTGGACGTCACCCTCGACGCGCCCGGGGGATGGACCGTCGCCGCCACGAAGACCGGGCGGATCCCGGCGGGCACCACGCGCCGCGTCGAGGTGGCCGTCACCCCGCCCAAGGGCGCGGACCCGGGCGAACAGCCGCTCACCGCGACCGCCCGCTACCGCTCGGCAGGCCAGGACCGCACCGCCCTCCAGCGGTTCGCGCTCGGTGTGATGCCCGAGGCCCCCGGCAAGGACACCTGGGCGAGCGACATGGTGTGGCTGAAGTCCACCAACGGCTACGGTCCCGCCGAACGCGACCGCAGCAACGGCGAGTCGGGCGCCGGCGACGGCCGCACACTGACCCTCGCCGGAAAGACGTACGAGAAGGGGATCGGCACGCACGCCAACTCCGTCATCGAGGTCTATCCGGGCGGACGCTGCTCCGCGTTCACCGCCGACGTGGGCATCGACGACGAGATCAACGGCTACGGAGAGGTGGCCTTCTCGGTCGAGGCCGACGGCAAGGTGCTGTGGACCTCGCCGAAGGTGACGGGCGCGTCGGCGACCGTCCCGGTGGACGTCGACGTGCGCGGAGCCCGGCACGTGGAGCTGAAGGTGACGGACACCAACGGGTCCAGGAGCGGGGACCACGCGGACTGGGCGGCGGCCCGGTTCACCTGCGCGTAGACGCGGTCGACCGCGCGCGGGCGCAAGGGAGCGGCGCCGGGCGGGGAACCCTCCGCCCGGCGCCGCCGTGTGTTCACGCGAGGCGCGCGACTCGCGTGCGGGTCACTTGCTGACCACGATGGCCAGCAGGTACGACGGGTTGGCGGAGTCGTAGTAGCCGATCACCTGGTGCCCGAAGGCGAACGCCCTCTGGACCTCGTCGTGGGTGTGCGGGCTGGGATCGATGAACGCCCTCCAGGTGTCCTCGATGTACAGATAGAGGGTCGACGCCTGGCCCGGAAGGGGCTCGACGACGTCCCAGAACGCCGTCGCCACGTTCGACGCGAGCGCCTGCGTGGAGATCTCGGGCGCCTGCGCCTGCGGGATCTGCTGCTGCTCCTGGCCGAACTGCTGGAGCAGTTGCTGGAACGGCTGCTGCTGCCCGAGCTGCTGGATCTGCCGGTGCAGCTGCGGCGGGATCTGCTGCGTCCCCTGGCCACCGGACTGCATGCCCTGCCCCTGCATGCCCTGCCCCTGCATGCCCTGCCCCTGCATGCCTTGTCCCTGCATGCCCGGCTGCTGCCCTTGGAAGCCCTGCTGGCCCTGGATGCCCTGCTGGGGACCGAACTGCTGTCGGCCCTGCTGCTGCCCTTGCTGCTGTTCCTGCTGCGGCGGGGCTGTGCTCGGGCCCTGGTGCTGCTGTCCCGACTGACTCATCTGCGGGGTGGTGCTCATGCGGGTGCCACCTTCCCTCAATGGTTGTGTCCTTCAGCCCGTACTGGTCGTACCGTCAACCCGTCACGACCAGGCCGACGATCTCGTCGTCCGTGTACCAGACGCGTACGTCCGGCCGGCCCCCGGCGAAGGCGGCGTGCACCGCCTGGCGCGTCTCCGGGGACGGGTTGACGAGGTTGCGCCACTCTCCGGCCACGAACAGCCGGAGCCTCGGCGGGAGTTGCGGCGGATACGGGAGCAGCTCGTCCCAGTACCGCTCGGCCCGCCCCGAACCCACCGCCGACGGCAGCAGGTTCGCGACCGCCGCCTTGATGTCGGGGCGGTTGCCTATCCGCTGCGACGCGGGCCTGCCCGGCGCGTCCTGCTGCGGCGAGCCCGTGCAGCGCAGTACGGCACGGGCCCGGTCCGGCGTCATCGGCTGCTGGCCCGCGGCCTTCAGCATGCCTTGCAGCGTGGCCAGTGCCCCGACCACGATCGTCGACGCGGAGGACGTGCCGGAGAACGTGTCGGTGTACCAGGCGATCTCCTCGGTGCCGCCCTGGAGGTCACCGGGCCGGTCCCAGAAGCCGCCGGTCGTGGTGGTCTCGCGGCCCCAGCCCTGCGCGTCCACGCGGCCGCCGAAGTTGGAGAACGCGAGGCGCGAGCGGTCGGGTCCGTGGTCGCGGCCGTGCGTGCCGGGCGGCGGTGCGCCCGCGCCGATCAGGACCGCGCCCGAGGAACGGTTGGAGGGGTTGAACGGGTTGCGCCACCAGGAGGGGAAACCGTCCGGCCCGCGCTCGTACACCGCGTCGTCGAGGGACTCGCCGCCGTTGCCCGCGGCGGCCACCACGAGCACGCCCTTCGCCGTGGCATGGCGCACCGCGGCGTAGTCGTCCGGCCACCACTCGATCGCGACGTACCCCTTCTGGTCGTCGCGCCGCTCGAAGTCGAACCTCGGCCCCGGGCGGTGCAGTTCGATCAGGATGATGTCGCCGCGGCCCAGCCGCTCGGCCGCCGCGTGGATGGTGGCAGCCGTGCCGAGCGGCTGGAAGGAGGCGGCCGCCGTCACGGCCTGCGGCGCGATACCGGTGATGCCGAGGCCGTTGCGGTCGCCGCCGATGACGCCGATGACGGCGGTGCCGTGGTTGCGCCAGGCCAGGTCCTGGAGGGGCGTGCCGAGTACGACGCCCGCCAGCTTGGCGGCGAGGTCCTCGTGGCGCAGCTGCCAGGCGCCCTCGACGTCGATGACCGTGACGCCCTCGCCCGAGCCGCCGAGGCGCTGCCAGGCCCAGCGGGCGTCGACTCCCTCGGGCGCCGGGTTCAGGTAGCCCTGGCGGCCGGTGAAGTCGGGCGTGGCCGGCATGCCCTCCTTGCGGCGCGAGGACGTCTCGTCGAGGTCGGGCGGGCCGGTCGGCGAGGGGTCGACGGACGCCGGGACGGCGCCCGGCTTGACGTACGCCGTGTCGATGCCGGGCAGCGCCGCCATCCGCGAGCGCAGCTCCTGCGCCCGGTCCTCGCCGCCGCGCACACGGTAGAAGAGGGCCAGGTCGGGCACGTCGTCCTCGGCGATGCGGGTGGGGGCGGCGGCCCGCAGCCGGTCCTCGTTGCCGAACAGCGGTTCCAGGGCGAGCTGTTCGTCGGAGAGGAACATGTTGAGGGCCGACACGTCGGAGCCGGACGCCGAGTGGACCTCCCGCTCCGCGGCCCGCAGCCGGGCCTCGGGCCGGGCCACGACGATCAGCTCCTGCTCGGCTCCTCGGTAGGTGAATCCCGCCCCGTCGGGGCCCGGCCCGCCGGCGCCTGGTTCCCGTACCGGGTCTGCCTGGTCGGTCATCGCTTCACCGCTCCCTTCGCTCCTTCGGGTGCCGTGCCGGGCGCTGCGCCGCGCCTTCGGGGCACACCCTGCTCCTCGCGGACCGAGACGTCCACCCCTGTTTTGAGCAACGGTGTTTGAGAAGAAGTTGAAAAGGGAAACCCGTGCAATTCGGCCACAGGCGCGGCAAGCCACAGGCACGGCGGCAAGAGACACAGCAGTAGGGCGGCCCCCGTACGGGAACCGCCCTACTGGTGGGAAAGAAGCCTCAGTCGTCCGAGGAATCGGCCGCGCCGGAACCCTCGCCGTCGCTCTCGCCCTCGGCGCCCGGCCCTTCGGCGTCCTGGCCGGCCCGCGGGCTGGGCTTGGGCTTCGGCGGGCGCGTCCGGTCGGCCGGAGCGTCGCGCAGGAACGCCCCTCCGTCCCCGTCACGCCGCCGCAGATAGCGCTCGAACTCCCGGGCGATGGCCTCGCCCGAGGCCTCCGGGAGTTCGGCGGTGTCCCGCGCCTCCTCCAGGGACTGGACGTACTCGGCGACCTCGCTGTCCTCGGCGGCCAGCTGGTCGACGCCCAACTGCCAGGCGCGCGCGTCCTCGGCCAGCTCGCCCAGCGGGATGCGCAGGTCGATCAGGTCTTCCAGGCGGTTGAGGAGCGCGAGCGTGGCCTTGGGGTTCGGCGGCTGCGAGACGTAGTGCGGGACGGCGGCCCAGAGGCTGACGGCCGGGACGCCCGCGTGCGTGCACGCCTCCTGGAGGATGCCGACGATGCCCGTCGGGCCCTCGTACTTGGTCTCCTCCAGGTCCATCGTGCGCGCCAGGTCCGGGTCGGACGTGACGCCGCTGACCGGGACGGGACGGGTGTGCGGGGTGTCACCCAGCAGCGCACCCATGATCACTACCAGTTCGACGCCCAGCTCGTGGGCGAAGCCGAGGATCTCGTTGCAGAACGACCGCCAGCGCATGGACGGCTCGATTCCGCGGACCAGGACGAGGTCACGCGGCTTGTCGCCGCCGACGCGGACCACCGAGAGCCGGGTCGTCGGCCACGTGATCTTGCGGACCCCGTCGTCGAGCCAGACGGTCGGGCGGTTGACCTGGAAGTCGTAGTAGTCCTCGGCGTCCAGCGCCGCGAACACCTCGCCCTTCCACTCCTTGTCGAGGTGCGCGACCGCGGTGGAGGCGGCGTCGCCGGCGTCGTTCCAGCCCTCGAACGCGGCCACCATGACCGGGTCGACCAGCTCGGGAACCCCCTCGAGCTCGATCACCCAGGCCTCCTTCCGACGTTCCCTTGCGTACGCCCCAACCTTACGGCGTCGGCGGGGGCCCTCCGCAGCCCCCTTGCGTGGGGGAGTGCATGATCACTGCCCAGGGGAGGCGCCGGGAAACGGCGGGTTCGGGCGGAGACGCGAACCTCGTCACGCAGTGGAGTGCGCCGGTGTCACAGCGTGGAGCGCAGCCACCGCTCCACGCTCGCGATGTGCACGGTCGCCCAGGACCTCGCCGCCTCCGCGTCCCGGTCGCGCAGCGCCGTCAGGATCGCGTGGTGCTCGTGGAGCGTGCGGCTGACGGCGTCCTCCTGGGTCAGGCCGCGCCGGACGGGGGCCCGGGTGGTGGGCCCGGACAGACCGTCGAGCAGGGAGCACAGAACGGAGTTCCCGGACGACTGGACGATGCCGCGGTGGAACTCCAGGTCGCAGGCGACCAGCTCCTCCACGGAGGGCGCGTCCCCCAGATCGTCCAACTGTCGGGTCAGCGCGTCCAGCTCCTCCTCCGTGATGCGGGCGCAGGCCATCGCGGTGGCCGCCGGTTCGAGGATGCGGCGCACGCCGAGGAACTCCAGGACCGTGTCGTCGCGGTGGAAGTCGACGACGAAACCCAGCGCCTCCAGGAGGAGTTGGGGGTCCAGACTGGTTACGTACGTGCCGTCGCCCTGGCGCACGTCGAGGATGCGCATCAGCGAGAGGGCGCGGACCGCCTCGCGCAGGGAGTTGCGGGAGAGGCCGAGGCCGGCGGCGAGTTCGCTCTCCTTGGGGAGCCGGTCGCCGGGACGCAGCACACCCGAGACGATCATTTCCTTGATCTTCTCGATGGCTTCGTCGGTGACAGCCATGGGGACCTCGCCTCAAGAAGCAGCAATCGACAGACATCCGACGTTCGACAGACATCCGATGTGTGAGCCGATTATGTCCCCTGCGCGGCGCGGCGCGGCGCGGCTTCAGCCGAAGCGTTCGATCCTGATCCGGTCCACCGGCTGGCCGCCCTCCACCAGAAGCCGTGAGGCGTGCTCCGCGAAACCGTTGGAGCCGCAGATGTACGCTTCCCAGCCGCCCTCGGGCCGCCCCCCGTCGCCCAGGAAGGGCGCCAAGTGCCCCGCGCTCAGACGGCCTTCGGTGCGGGTCAGGACGACGGTGGTCTCATCGGCGTACTCGTCGGCGTAGATCAGGTCCTCGGGCGTGCGCGCCGAGACGACCAGGCGCAGGGGCAGGCCGAGGCCCGTGCGGCGGTGGTGGCGGACCATCGACATCAGCGGCACCACGCCCGACCCGGCGCCGAGCAGCAGTGCGGGGCGGTCGCCCGGCCAGGCGAAGAAGCCGGACAGCGGCCCGCGCACCTCGACCGTGTCGCCCACGCGGGCGACGGTGTGCAGATGCCCCGACACCTCCCCGCCGGGCACATGGTCGAGGGTCAGCTCGATCTCGCCGCTCCCCTCGGGCGCGGAGGCGATGGAGTAGTGCCGCTGGGCGACGTAGCCGTCCGCCGCCGTGAGCCGCAGCATGAGGTGCTGGCCGGGCAAGTGCCCCTGCCAGTCGGGGACCTTGAGACGGAACGTCGAAACGGCCGGGGTCTCCCGGCGGATGTCCGTGATCAGCGCGCGCTGCCACAGGGCCGCGGCGCCGCCGCTCACGGCGATCCGGCCGGGCACGGCGAACCGCGTCGGCGGCACGAAGACGTCCTGCGGGTTCTCAGTCACCTGCGTAACGCTCCTCGGCCCACGGGTCGCCCCGGTGGTGGTAGCCGTTCTGCTCCCAGAAGCCCGGCTCGTCGCGGTCCAGCAGGCGCAGCCCCGCGATCCACTTGGCGCTCTTCCAGAAGTAGAGGTGGGGCACGATCAGCCGGGCGGGCCCGCCGTGCTCGGCGGGCAGCGGCCCGTCCTCGTACTCCCAGACGATCCACGCCTTGCCGCCCGTCACGTCATCGAGCGGCAGGCTGGTGGTGTAGCCGGTGTGGGAGTACGCGACGACGTGCGAGGCCCCGGGGAGGGGGCGGGCGGCGGCGAGGAACGTGTCCAGGCTCACCCCGCCGAAGCGCACCCCGAACTTGGACCAGCTGGTCACGCAGTGGATGTCGCCGCGGTACTCGGAAGGAGGCAGCGCGTGCGCCTCGTCCCAGGTCCAGGTGCGCGGCGCCGCCACGAGCCCGTCGATACGGAACGTCCACTCGGCGGCGGTCAGCCGCGGGGTCACCTCGGCGGACAGGACGGGCCAGCCGTCGCGCGCGTCGTACTGGCCGGGCGGCAGGCGCGGGTCGCGGTCGGCGGCGCGGGCGCGGCCGGTGAAGCCGCGGGTGGGCTCGTAGGAGGCGGTGGGGGCGGGTACGTCGGGCGTCATACGGTGCTCGTCACTTCGGGGTCGGTCGCCGCGTCCCGCAGGGCGCGCAGGACAGCCGGTTCGTCCAGCGTACGCAGGGTGCGCCCGCGCATCAGAATCCGCCCGTCGACGACGGTGTCCCGCACGTCACCGGACGCGGCCGCGTACGCGAGCGTCGACCACGGGTCATGCCGGGGCGCGAGGTGCGGCCGGTCCAGGTCCAGCACGATCAGGTCGGCGCGTTTGCCCGCCTCCAGCGAGCCCAGCTGGTCGCCGAGGCCGAGTGCCCGCGCCGACTCGATCGTCGCCATGCGCACGGCCTGCTCGGCGCCGACCGCCGTGGGGTCGCCGCCCGCCTTGTGCACGAGCGCGGCGACCTTCACCGCGCCCAGCACGTCCAGCGTGTTGGAGCTGACGGCGCCGTCCGTGCCGAGCCCCACCGTGACGCCCGCGTCGAGCAGCTCGGGCACGCGCGCGATGCCGCAGCCCAGCTTCAGGTTCGACACCGGGCAGTGCGCGACGGCCGTGCCCGTGCGGGCCAGCGTCGCGATCTCCGCGTCGGTGAGGTCGACGGCGTGCGCGAGCAGCGTGTCGGGGCCGAGGACGCCGAGCGAGTCGAGCAGCTCCACGGGGCGCATGCCGTACCGCTCGGCGACCATCGCCACCTCGCCCGCGTTCTCGGCGGCGTGGAGGTGCAGCAGGGCGTCGTGCTCCCGGGCGAGCGCGGTGATCTCCGTCAGCTGTGCGGGGCCCAGCGTGTAGGCGGAGTGCGCGAAGACGACGCGGCGGCTGCCGGGGGCGGGGGCGCGGGATGCCAGGTCGGCGGCCGCCCAGCCGATCCGGCGCGCGTAGGGGCGCCCGTCCGGCGGGCCCGGCACGTCCATGAACGTCGGCCCGGTGAGCAGCCGCCACCCGGCCTCGCGGGCCACGGCCTCGGCGGCCTCGTGGAACCAGTACATGTCCAGCGCGGTGGTGACCCCGCCGCGCACCGACTCGGCGATCGCGGCGCCGAGGGCCGCCCGCACCGTGGCCGGCGAGAGGATCTCGGCCTCGCGCGGGATCACCCGGTCAAGGAAGCCCTGCAACGTGACGTCGTCGGCGATGCCGCGCAGCACGTTCATCGCGAGGTGCGTGTGCGTGTTGATGAGACCCGGCATAACGAGGCAGCCCCGGGCGTCGATCTCCTCGGCGGCCTCGTACGCCGTGCGCAGCCGCTGCGCGGGGCCCACCTCGACGACGCGTCCGGCGCGCACGGCCACGGCGCCGTTCGGCACGACCGTGCCCTCCGCGTCGACGGTCAGCACGTCACCTCCGTGCACCAGCAGGTCCGTCGGGCCGCCGCGGGCCTGGGCCGGCAGGTCGGTGGGGCGCATCGGTTCCGTACTCCTGGTCACTACGTCGTTCAGTGCTCGGCCGCGGCCAGCAGACGCAGCGCGTCCAAGGCTATCCGGGCGCCCCGGTCGACCCCTCGGGCGACCACGTCACGGTGCGGGTCGTAGCCGCCCGTCGAGAAGGGGTCGTCCTCGTCGACCAGGTCGTCGGCGTTCGCTCCGTCCACGACCAGCGCGCCGCCCGCGGTCAGGCCGTGCGTCGAGGCGAAGACGTACAGCGCGGACAGCTCCATCTCGATGGCGGCGACGCCCGCCGCCGCGTACGCCTCGCCGGGCAGCGGCAGGAAGCCCGGCTGGAACGCCGCCCGTGTCCACACCACGCCCCGGTGGTAGGGGGCACCGGCCTCCCGGGCCGCGCGCTGGAGGGCGACGACCGCCTCGGGGGCGGAGAACGCCGGGTACTCGGCGGGGATCAGCTGCTGGGTCACGCCGTCGTCGCGTACCGCCGCGTCCGCGATGACCAGGTCGCCGTCCCGGATGCCGGGGCGGATCGCGCCCGCCGTGCCGAGCCGCAGGAACGTGCGGACACCGGCCTCGGCCAGCTCCTGGAAGAGCAGGATCGCGCCGGGGGCGCCGACGCCGTGCGAGGCGACGACGACCTCGGTGCCCTGCCAGGTGCCGGTGAAGGTGCGGTACTCGCGGTGGTACGAGACCTCCTTCGCGTCGGTCAGCAGGTCGGCGACGGCGGCAGCGCGGCCCGGGTCGCCGACCACGACGGCCCGGCAGGGCAGGCCGGTGCGCGGGACACGGGTGACGGGCAGGGCGTCGGTGAGGGACGTCATGAGGGGGCTCCGGCTCCTGGCGGTGGTGGTTCCACGGCGAGGATCATCGCGTACGCCGCCGAGGCGGGGGCACCGAACAGGACACCGGGGGAGCGGTGGGGGCGGTGAGGGCGACAGCGGGTTCCGTGCGGTCCCACGAGCCTCTCGGAAGGTGGTTGGCACACGTCGGGTACGGTGGCGGCGCCCCTTCCCTCCTGGGCCGGAATCGCCCTCGTTCCTTCGGAGTTGAGCCCATGAACAGCTCGGATTCGCCCCGGTGATCCGCCGGCATCTGCGCGCCGTGACGTGGACGGCGGCCGCGGCGGGCGGCACGCCGTACCCGTCCCTGTCCCTCATCGACCAGACGGCACTCCCGCACACCCTGGAGCGGCTCGACGTCACCACCGTCGACCAGCTGATCGACGCCATCGTGCGGCTGGTCGTCCGAGGCGCCCCCGCGATCGGTGCGGCGGGCGGGTACGGGGTGGCGCTCGCCATGGCGCAGGCCGAGCGCGAGGGCTGGGGCCGTGACCGTCTGGACGCGGAGATCGCCCGCGTCCGCGCGGCGAGGCCCACCGCGGTGAACCTGATGGTGTGCGTGGACCGGGTGGCGGCCCGCGTCGACGAGGGCATCACCGCGGTGCTCGCGGAGGCGGACGCGGTCGTCCGCGAGGACCTGGAGGCCAACCACGCGATGGGCGCCCACGGCGCGGACTGGCTCCTCAAGCGCGTCGGCCCCGGTACGGACCGCCCCCTGCGCGTCCTCACCCACTGCAACACCGGCGCCCTCGCCACGGCGGGCTGGGGCACGGCGCTCGGCGTCATCCGCGAACTGCATGCCAGGGGGCGGATCGAGGCGGTGTACGCGGACGAGACCCGCCCGCTGCTCCAGGGGGCGCGTCTGACGGCCTGGGAACTCGTCCAGGAGGGCATCCCGCACTACGTCCAGGCCGACGGGGCCGCGGCGGGCACGATCCTGCGGGGCGAGGTCGACGCGGCGATCGTCGGGGCGGACCGCATCGCCGCCAACGGCGACACGGCCAACAAGGTCGGCACGGTCGCCGTCGCCCTGGCGTGCGCCCACGCCGGCATCCCGTTCATGGTGGCGGCGCCCACCACGACGGTGGACCTCGCCACGGCGACGGGCGACGCCATCCATATCGAACTGCGCGGCGAGGACGAGGTGTTGGAGTGGGCGGGCGTCCGCACGGCCCCGGCGGCCTCGCGCGGCCACAACCCCGCGTTCGACGTGACCCCGGGCTCCCTGGTGACGGCACTGGTCACGGAGCGGGGCGTGCTGGAGGTGGGGGCGGGGGAGCTGCCGGGCGACCGCCTGAAGTAGCGCGCTTGGCCCCCGTCCCCGGGCCTCGTCCCCGGGCCCCGCTCTTCAGCACCGGGGCGAGGCGAGGCGGGGGCGAGCCAGCGCCGGGGTGCCAGAGCCGGGGTGAACCGGCCCAAGGCGATCGCCCCGGCGCGAGCCGGCCCGGAACCGAGCGCGGCGCGGCCCGTGGGAGTCTCAGCCCCCAGCCGCCGCCAACTCCAGCAGCCACTCCACGACCTCGGCCCGGTGCCGCGCCTCGCGGGGGTCCGCGCCCCATACGTAGATCCCGTGTCCGGCCACGACGACCGCCGGCATCCCCGGGGTGAGCGCCGCTTCGAGGCGGTCACCCAGCTCCGTCATGTCCTGGCTGTTCGCGATCACCGGCAGGGTCACCGCGACCTCGTGCGTCGGATGCCCGAGGCCCTTCAGCATCTCCAGGCCCTCGAAGGGGATTCCCTCGGGCGAGCGCCGGCCCATCACCACCGAAGCCACGGTGTGGACGTGCACGACGGCCCCCGCGCCGGTGAGCCGCGCCACGCGCGCGTGCAGGGCCGCCTCGGCCGACGGGCGGCCCGGACCGACCGCCGCGCCCTCCCCGTCCGTCAACACCACGTCGGACGCGGTCAGTTCGCCCTTGTCCCGCCCGCTGGCGGTGACCGCGAGCCGCAGCGGGTCCCGCGACAGCACCAGGGACAGATTCCCGGACGTGCCCCGCATCCAGCCGAGCGCCGCGAACCGCGCGGCCTCGGCGGCCAGCACGGCCCCCGCCTCCGCCAGGTCCAAAGCGTCGGTGGCAGGGGTGGTCCCGGTCATGAACTGCTCCTCGCGGCAAGGGTGATCTCGGAGAACGCCGAGGCCAAGGGGTGGTCACCGAACTCGGCGTCCGCGTAGGGCTCACCGGCCCGGCGCACACCGACGGCCCGCCACCCCGCGGCCCGCGCCGCGTCCAGCTCGCCGGGCCGGTCGGAGAGGAAGAGCAGCCGCCCGAGGCCGGTGCCGATGCTCGCGGCGATGGCCCGGTAGGAGTCCGGCTCCTGCTTGGGCCCCGCGTTCTCGGTGTCGTACAACCCGCTGACGAGCCCCAGCAGATCGCCCTCGGCGGAGTGTGCGAACCACGCCCGCTGCGCCGCGACCGAGCCCGACGAGTAGACGTACAGCCGCACCCCGTCCCCGTGCCAGCGCCGCAGGACCGGGATGACGTCGGGGTAGAAGTGCGAGACCAGGTCCCCGCGTGCGAAGCCCTCCGCCCAGAGGATGCCCTGGAGCGTCTTCAGGGGCGTGGCCTTGCGGTCCTCGTCGATCCACTCGCCGAGCACCTTCTCGACCCGGGCCGCGTCGGCGCCGGGCTCACCGATCTCCGCCCGCACCTGGGCGACGGCCCGCGCCACCTCGGGCTCCCCGCCCCGCGAGGCGAGCAGCGCGCCGAACCGCTCGCGCGCGTACGGGTACAGCACGTCCACCACAAACCCGGTGGCGCTCGTGGTGCCCTCGATGTCGAGCACCACGGCGTCCACGTCGAACCGGACACTCACGCGGCGGTCCCCGCCTGCCCCGCACGCCCCGCGTATCCCGCGTGGATCGCGTCGAAGTCCGGGAAGCGGTCCGCGATCGGGCTGCCCGTGAAGTTCCCTATCCAGCCGTCCTCCTCGTGGAAGAAGCGGATCGCCGTGAAGGCGGGCGAGGTGCCCATGTCGAACCAGTGCGTGGTGCCGCGCGGCACGCCGAGCAGATCGCCCTTCTCGCAGTAGACCGCGTGCACCTCACCGGCCGCGTGGAGGTAGAAGATCCCGGCGCCCGCGACGAAGAAGCGCACCTCGTCATCGTCGTCGTGCGTGTGCTCGGCCAGGAACTTCCGCCGGGCCGCCGCCGCCTTCACCGGCCACTCGGGGTCGGCCCCGTCGGCGGGGGGATGCAGCGCCACCACGTCGACGGTCCTGAAGCCCTCCTCGGCGTTGAGCTTGTCGATCTCCGTGCGGTACGCGGCGAGGACCGTGTCACTGTCCGCGTCGGCCGGCACGTCCTCGCGCACCGGCCACTGCTCGTACCGCACGCCGATCGGGGCGAGCGCGGCGGCGATCTCAGTGGGCTCCGAGGTGCGGCGCACCACGGTCTCCGGCCCGGCCTCCGGCCAGGTCGTCAGGAGAGTCATTGATCACTCCAGGGCGGGTCAGCGGGTGTTCCTGGGATCGTAGCCCGCTGCCGCGACCCGTCACAGGTGGTCCAGGGCCCGGATACGCGTAAGGGGCAGCCCCTATGGAGGCTGCCCCTTACATGTCACCGCTGCGTGGCCGTCAGGCCTTCTTCTTCAGCAGGTCCTCGACCTTGCCGCGGACGTCGTCCGTGGCGAGGCCGCGGATCGTCAGCGTCGTACGGCGGCGCAGCACGTCGTCCGCCGTCTCGGCCCACTCGCTGTCACGGGCGTAGACGACCTGGGCCCAGATCTCCGGGGCGTCCGGGTGGACGCGCTCGGCCAGCTCGGGGTTCTCGTTCGCCAGGCGGGCGATGTCGAAGGAGAGCGAGCCGTAGTGCGTCGCCAGGTGCTTGGCGGTGTCGGCGGCCATGCGCGGGCCGGGCGCCGGACCGTCCACCAGCAGGCGGTGGGCGACGGCGCGCGGGTTGGCGATGCCGGGCAGCGGCAGCTTCTTCGGCAGCTCGGAGATCGGCTCGTAGTCGTCGCCGAGCGGATGGCCCGGAAGCGACTCCAGCTTCTTCATGACCGTACGGCCGATGTGGCGGAACGTCGTCCACTTGCCGCCCGCGACCGACAGCATGCCGCCGCGGCCCTCGGTGACGACCGTCTCGCGCTTGGCCTTCGAGGTGTCGCCGGGACCGCCGGGCAGCACCCGCAGACCCGCGAAGGAGTACGTGATCAGGTCGCGCGACAGCTGCTGGTCGCGGATGGAGAACGCGGCCTCGTCCAGGATCTGCGCGGTGTCGGCCTCGGTCACCTTGACGTCCGCCGGGTCGCCCTCGAACTCCTCGTCCGTCGTACCGAGCAGGAGCATGTCCTCCCATGGCAGCGCGAACGTGATGCGGTACTTGTCGATCGGCGTGGCCAGCGCGGCCTTCCACGGGGCGGTGCGCTTGAGGACCAGGTGCGCGCCCTTGGAGAGGCGGATGGAGGGAGCGGCGTCCGGGTTCTCCATCTTGCGCAGGTGGTCGACCCACGGCCCGGTGGCGTTGAGCACGAGGCGCGCGTTGACGCCGAACTCGTCGCCGCTCATGCGGTCCTTCAGCTCCGCGCCCGTGACCCGGCCCTTGGTGAAGCGCAGTCCGGTGACCTCGGCGTGGTTGAGGACGGCGGCACCGGCCTCGACGGCCGCGCGGACCGTCATCAGGGCCATGCGGGAGTCGTTCATCTGGTCGTCGCCGTAGACCGCGACGGCCTTCAGGTTGTCGGTGCGCAGCTCCGGCACGTCCTGCGCGGCCTTGGAGGGCGACAGCAGGTGGCCGACGCCGTCGCCGAACGCGGACAGCGCGCTGTACGCGAAGACGCCCGCGCCCAGCTTGGCGGCGCCGTGCGGGCCGCCCTTGTAGACCGGCAGGTAGAAGGTGAGCGGGTTCGCCAGGTGGGGGGCCACCTGGCGGGACACCGCGCGACGCTCGAAGTGGTTCTCCGCCACCAGCTTCACCGCGCCGGTCTGGAGGTAGCGCAGACCGCCGTGGAGCAGCTTGGAGGAGGCGGAGGAGGTGGCGCCGGCGAAGTCACCGGCGTCCACCAGGGCCACCCGCAGTCCCGACTGCGCGGCATGCCAGGCGGTGGAGATGCCCAGGATTCCGCCGCCGATCACCAGGAGGTCGTACGTCGCCTTGGAAAGCTGCTCCCGGGTCTCGGCGCGGCTCGGGTTGAGGCCGGCAGCCGGATGCGTCCCGAGGGCAGGGACGCTCTGCAGGGTGGTCATTGTCTTACTCCTCGCCACTCTCATCGAGCCAGCCCATGGACCGTTCCACGGCCTTCAGCCAGCTCTTGTACTCACGGTCGCGGGTGCCCGCGTCCATGTTCGGGGTCCATTCGGCGGCCCGCCGCCAGTTGGCGCGCAGCTCGTCGGTCGAGGACCAGAAGCCGACGGCGAGACCGGCGGCGTAGGCGGCGCCGAGGCAGGTCGTCTCGGCCACCATCGGGCGCACCACGGGTGCGTCGAGGAAGTCCGAGAGGGTCTGCATCAGCAGGTTGTTGGAGGTCATGCCGCCGTCGACCTTGAGGGCCGCGAGCTCGACGCCGGAGTCCTTCGTCATGGCGTCGGTGATCTCACGGGTCTGCCAGGCCGTGGCCTCCAGGACGGCGCGCGCGATGTGCGCCTTGGTGACGTACCGGGTCAGACCGGCGATCACACCGCGGGCGTCGGAGCGCCAGTACGGGGCGAACAGACCGGAGAAGGCCGGCACGAAGTAGGCACCGCCGTTGTCCTCGACCGACGACGCGAGCGTCTCGATCTCGGCGGCGGAGTTGATCAGGCCCATCTGGTCGCGCATCCACTGCACCAGCGAACCGGTGACCGCGATGGACCCCTCCAGGGCGTAGACCGGCTTCTGGTCGCCGATCTGGTAGCCGACCGTGGTCAGCAGGCCCGAGTAGGAGTTGATGGCCTTGTCACCGGTGTTCATGAGCATGAACGTGCCGGTGCCGTACGTGGACTTGGCCTCGCCCTCGGCGAAACAGGTCTGGCCGAACAGGGCCGCCTGCTGGTCGCCGAGCGCGGAGGCGACGGGGATGCCGCCGAGCAGGTCGCCGAGCTGCCCGCCGGTGACCTCGCCGTAGACCTCGGCGGAGGAGCGGATCTCGGGGAGCATCTGCGCGGGGACGCCGATGGACTCGCAGATCCGCGTGTCCCACTCCATCTTGTGCAGGTTCATCAGCATGGTGCGGGAGGCGTTGGTGACGTCCGTGACGTGCTTGCCGCCGTCGACCCCGCCGGTCAGGTTCCAGATGACCCAGGAGTCCATGGTGCCGAAGAGGATGTCGCCCGACTCGGCGCGCTCCCGCAGGCCCTCGACGTTGTCGAGCAGCCAGCGGGCCTTCGGGCCCGCGAAGTAGGAGGCCAGCGGCAGGCCGGTCTCGCGGCGGAAGCGGTCCTGGCCGACGTTGCGCCCCAGCTCCTTGCAGAGCGCGTCGGTGCGGGTGTCCTGCCAGACGATGGCGTTGTGCACCGGCTCGCCGGTGTTCTTGTCCCACAGCAGCGTGGTCTCACGCTGGTTGGTGATGCCGATCGCCTTGATGTCGTCGCGGGTGATGCCGGCCTTGGACACGGCCCCGGCGACGACCTCCTGGACGTTGGTCCAGATCTCGGTGGCGTCGTGCTCGACCCATCCCGGCTTCGGGAAGATCTGCTCGTGCTCCTTCTGGTCGACGGAGACGATCCGGCCGTCCTTGTCGAAGACGATGCAGCGGCTCGAGGTGGTGCCCTGGTCGATGGCCGCGATGAAGGGGCCTGCGGTGTGTGCGTCGGTCACGGTGTGCTCCAGAATTCTTCTCTGACGGCTCTCAAGCGTCTTAGGCGGTCATCGGTCGCTGTCGCGGGTCTACTTGAACGCGACGTTGTAGAGACCGCCGGCGATGGCGCCGCCGATCAGCGGACCGACGATCGGCACCCAGGCGTACGACCAGTCCGAGCCGCCCTTGTTCGGCAGCGGGAGCAGCGCGTGGACGATGCGGGGACCGAGGTCGCGGACGGGGTTGATGGCGTAGCCCGTGGGGCCGCCGAGCGAGAGGCCGATGGCGACCACGACGAGGGAGGTGATCAGGGCGCCGAGCACACCGAGGCCGTTGCCGCCGTCGTTCAGGCCCTGCGTGAGGATGGCCAGGACCAGGACGGCCGTGGCGATGATCTCGGTCGCCACGTTCTGCACGTAGTTCCGGATCTCGGGGCCGGTGGAGAAGATGCCGAGCACCGGGCCGGCCGCCGGGGCCGCCTTCTGGTCGATCATGCCCTCTTCGGCGGGCTGCGCCGCGAGGATCTCCGGGTCGGTCAGATGGGCCTTGAACTGACCCATGTACGTGACCCACACCAGGACCGCGCCGATCATGGCGCCGAGCAGCTGCGAGGCCAGGTAGAGCGGAACGTTGCCCCACTTGGTGCCGCCCTCTATCGCGAGCCCGAGCGTGACCGCCGGGTTCAGGTGGGCGCCGGAGAGGCTCCCCGCGAGGTAGGCGGCCGTCAGGACGGCGAAGCCCCACCCGAAGGTGATCGCGAGCCAGCCGGCGTCCTTGGCCTTTGAGCGCTTGAGCGTGACGGCGGCGCACACGCCACCGCCGAGCAGGATGAGCACGGCGGTACCGATGGTCTCGCCGATGAAGATGTCGGAGCTGGACACCCGCGACTCCTTTGTCCTTCGTCCAGGGGAAGGCGAACCCCGGGTCCCTCCGGTGGTCCGCGACCTCAGGTGAGGTCGTTGCCGGCCCTTGGCCTTGTCACACTCTAACGCGTAATGCCGGTAGGTGTTCGACAATGCCGACCGATGGACGCGAGTCTCACCCCCGTGTTACTTGCACGTCAAGGGTTCTGTTATTGAAAACACGATCGTTATTGATCGTTTCGCGTTATCGGTGATTCCGCAGCTCGAACGGGCCTCGGCGCAGCTCAGAAGCGCCCGGCGCCCAGGTCCCTGGAGACGGCGCGCGCGCAGTCCCGTACGGCGGCGATCAGCTCGGGACGCAGCTCCCCGGCCTTGCAGACGCGCTCCACGGCCCCGGTGACGCCGACCGCGCCGACCGGCATGCGGCGGCGGTCGTGGATGGGCGCCGCGACGGAGGCGATGCCCTCCCAGGTCTCCTCGACGTCCGCCGCGTACCCGCGCGCGCGGGTGAGGTCCAGGACGCCCTCGAAGCCCTCGGGATCGGTCACGGTGCGCACGGTGAAGGCCTCGCGCTCGACCTCTACGGCCTCGTTGTGCGCGACCGGGTCGTAGGCGGACAGGACCTTGCCGAGCGCCGTGGAGTGCAGCGGCTGCATGGCCCCCACCTCCAGGACCTGGCGGCTGTCGTCGGGCCGGAAGACGTGGTGGACGATGAGGACGCCCTGCTGGTGCAGCACGCCGAGGTGGACGCTCTCGCCGCTGGAGCGGGCCAGGTCGTCGGTCCATACCAGGGCGCGGGCGCGCAGCTCGTGCACGTCCAGATAGCTGTTGCCGAGGCGCAGCAGTTCGGCGCCCAGCTGGTAGCGGCCCGACGCGGGGTCCTGCTCGACGAAGCCCTCCGCCTGGAGGGTGCGCAGGATGCCGTGGGCCGTACCCTTGGCCAGGTCGAGCGCGGAGGCGATCTCCGAGAGACCGAGCCGTCGCTCGCCGCCCGCGAGCAGTCGCAGCATCGCCGCGGCCCTTTCGAGCGACTGGATGTTGCGTGCCATCGCAGCCCCGACCTCCGTCCCTAGCACCACACTCGACGTTCGACAATGCTGAACACTATCGGTCGTTGTCGACCTCTCGCTAATGCCGTGACAACCGCGTTCCGCCCGTCCGGCCCCGTCCGCCCCGTGGACGACTTCCCAACGGGACCTTGGTCCCGGCTACCCTGACCGAGTGCGCCCTCCAACAGAAGGCGCAAAGCCGACAGCCGTCGCACTCCAGGGAGCTCATTCATGGCCTCGTCGCCGACCCCGTCCTCGCAGTCCACGCCCGTCTCGCCCGAGAGCAGGGCCCGAGCCGACGCCCTGCGCGAGGCCCTCGCCACCCGCGTGGTCGTGGCCGACGGCGCGATGGGCACGATGCTCCAGGCGCAGGACCCCACCCTCGAGGACTTCCAGAACCTCGAAGGATGCAACGAGGTCCTGAACGTGACCCGCCCCGACATCGTGCGCTCCGTGCACGAGGAGTACTTCGCGGTCGGCGTCGACTGCGTCGAGACCAACACGTTCGGCGCGAACTTCGCGGCCCTCAGCGAGTACGACATCCCCGAGCGGAACTTCGAGCTGTCCGAGGCCGGCGCCCGCATCGCCCGCGAGGTCGCCGACGAGTACACCGACAGGACGGGCCAGCAGCGCTGGGTCCTCGGCTCCATGGGCCCCGGCACCAAGCTCCCCACCCTCGGCCACGCCCCCTACACCGCGCTGCGCGACGCCTACCAGATCAACGCCGAGGGCATGATCGCGGGCGGCGCCGACGCGCTCCTGGTCGAGACCACCCAGGACCTCCTCCAGACCAAGGCCGCCATCCTCGGCGCCCGCCGCGCCCTGGACGCCACCGGCGCCAACCTGCCGGTGATCTGCTCGGTCACCGTGGAGACCACCGGCACCATGCTGCTCGGCTCCGAGATCGGCGCGGCCCTGACCGCCCTGGAGCCGCTCGGCATCGACATGATCGGCCTGAACTGCGCCACCGGCCCGGCCGAGATGAGCGAGCACCTGCGCTACCTCGCCCGCCACTCGCGCGTCCCGATCTCCTGCATGCCCAACGCGGGCCTGCCCGTCCTCGGCAAGGACGGCGCCCACTACCCCCTGACGGCCCCGGAGCTGGCAGACGCCCAGGAGAACTTCGTACGCGACTACGGCCTCTCCCTGGTCGGCGGCTGCTGCGGCACCACCCCCGAGCACCTGCGCCAGGTCGTCGAGCGGGTACGCGGCATGCGGGCACCGGCCAGGGACCCGCGCCCCGAGCCGGGCGCCGCGTCCCTCTACCAGACGGTGCCGTTCCGCCAGGACACCTCGTACATGGCGATCGGTGAGCGCACCAACGCCAACGGCTCGAAGAAGTTCCGCGAGGCCATGCTGGAGGGCCGCTGGGACGACTGCGTGGAGATGGCCCGCGACCAGATCCGCGAGGGCGCGCACATGCTCGACCTCTGCGTCGACTACGTGGGCCGCGACGGCGTCAAGGACATGGCGGAACTGGCCGGCCGCTTCGCCACCGCCTCCACCCTGCCCATCGTCCTCGACTCCACCGAACTCCCCGTCATCCAGGCCGGCCTTGAGAAGCTCGGCGGGCGCGCGGTCATCAACTCCGTCAACTACGAGGACGGCGACGGCCCCGAGTCGCGCTTCGCGAAGGTCACCGCGCTCGCCAAGGAGCACGGCGCCGCCCTGATCGCGCTGACCATCGACGAGGAGGGCCAGGCCCGCACCGTCGAGCACAAGGTCGCCGTCGCCGAGCGGCTGATCGAGGACCTGACAGGCAACTGGGGCATCCACGAGTCGGACATCCTCATCGACACCCTGACCTTCACCATCTGCACCGGTCAGGAGGAGTCCCGCAAGGACGGCATCGCCACCATCGAGGCGATCCGCGAACTCAAGCGGCGCCGCCCCGACGTACAGACCACCCTCGGCCTGTCGAACATCTCCTTCGGCCTCAACCCGGCCGCCCGCGTGCTGCTCAACTCCGTCTTCCTCGACGAGTGCGTCAAGGCGGGCCTGGACTCCGCGATCGTGCACGCCTCCAAGATCCTGCCGATCGCCCGCTTCGACGACGAGCAGGTCACCACCGCGCTGGACCTCATCTACGACCGCCGCTCCGAGGGCTACGACCCCCTCCAAAAGCTCATGGAGCTGTTCGAGGGCGTCTCCACCAAGTCCATGAAGGCGGGCAAGGCCGAGGAACTCCTCGCCCTGCCCCTGGACGAGCGCCTCCAGCGCCGCATCATCGACGGCGAGAAGAACGGCCTGGAGGCCGACCTCGACGAGGCCCTTCAGGACACGCCCGCCCTCGACATCGTCAACAACACCCTCCTGGAGGGCATGAAGGTCGTCGGCGAACTCTTCGGCTCCGGCCAGATGCAGCTGCCGTTCGTCCTCCAGTCCGCCGAGGTCATGAAGACCGCGGTCGCCCACCTCGAACCGCACATGGAGAAGGTCGAGGGCGACGAGGGCAAGGGCACCATCGTGCTGGCCACCGTCCGCGGCGACGTCCACGACATCGGCAAGAACCTCGTCGACATCATCCTGTCCAACAACGGCTACAACGTCGTCAACCTCGGCATCAAGCAGCCCGTCTCCGCGATCCTGGAGGCCGCCGAGGAGCACAAGGCCGACGTCATCGGCATGTCGGGCCTCCTGGTCAAGTCCACCGTGATCATGAAGGAGAACCTGGAGGAGCTGAACCAGCGCGGCATGTCCGCCGACTTCCCGGTGATCCTCGGCGGCGCCGCCCTCACCCGGGCGTACGTGGAGCAGGACCTGCACGAGATCTACGAGGGCGAGGTGCGCTACGCCCGCGACGCCTTCGAGGGCCTGCGCCTGATGGACGCCCTCATCGCCGTCAAGCGCGGCGTGCCCGGCGCGACCCTGCCCGAGCTGAAGCAGCGCCGCGTCCCCACCAAGGCCACCACGGCCCTCCTGGAGGCCGACGAGACCGACGGGCCCGCCCGCTCGGACGTCGCCACCGACAACCCCGTTCCCACCCCGCCGTTCTGGGGCACCCGCGTCGTCAAGGGCATCCAGCTCAAGGAGTACGCCTCCTGGCTCGACGAGGGCGCCCTCTTCAAGGGCCAGTGGGGCCTGAAGCAGGCCCGCACCGGCGACGGACCCTCGTACGAGGAACTCGTCGAGAGCGAGGGGCGGCCCCGGCTGCGCGGCTGGCTGGACGAGCTGCACACCAAGAACCTGCTGGAGGCGGCCGTCGTGCACGGCTACTTCCCGTGCGTGTCCAAGGGCGACGACCTGATCATCCTGAACGAGGACGGCTCCGAGCGCACCCGCTTCACCTTCCCGCGCCAGCGCCGCGGCCGCCGGCTGTGCCTCGCGGACTTCTTCCGCCCCGAGGAGTCCGGCGAGACCGATGTCGTCGGCCTCCAGGTCGTCACCGTCGGCTCCAGGATCGGCGAGGCCACCGCCGAGCTGTTCGCCGCCGACTCCTACCGCGACTACCTCGAACTGCACGGTCTGTCCGTGCAGTTGGCCGAGGCCCTCGCCGAGTACTGGCACGCCCGCGTGCGCGCCGAACTCGGCTTCGGCGGTGAGGACCCCGCCGACGTCGAGGACATGTTCGCCCTGAAGTACCGCGGCGCCCGCTTCTCCCTCGGCTACGGCGCCTGCCCCGACCTGGAGGACCGCGCCAAGATCGCCGAGCTGCTCCGGCCGGAGCGGATCGGCGTCCACCTCTCCGAGGAGTTCCAGCTCCACCCCGAGCAGTCCACGGACGCGATCGTCATCCACCACCCCGAGGCGAAATATTTCAACGCGCGCTGATCCGGGTCAGTCGTAGACTGGTCGGTCCAACGCAGGCCGGTTGCCTCCTTGTCACAAGCGGGCAGCCGGCCTTCTCGTCCCTCATGGAAGGTGTGGTCGCATGACCAGTACGGTTCCCGCGCTCGGCACCCGGACGGCCGAAGGCTCGGCGCTCCAGGGCGTCCTCCTCGACATGGACGGCACCCTCGTCGACACCGAGGGCTTCTGGTGGGACGCCGAGGTCGAGGTCTTCGCCCGGCTCGGCCACACGCTCGACGAGGCCTGGCGCGATGTCGTGGTCGGCGGCCCCATGTCGCGCAGCGCGGCCTTCCTCATCGACTCGACGGGCGCCGACATCACCGTCGACGAGCTGACCGTGCTGCTCAACGAGGGCTTCGAGGACCGCATCGGCCGCACCCTGCCGATGATGCCGGGCGCCGCGCGCCTGCTCGCCGAACTCACCGCGCACGGCGTCCCGATGGCCCTGGTCTCCGCCTCGCACCGGCGCATCATCGACCGCGTCCTCGGCTCGATCGGCGCCCACCACTTCGAACTGACCGTCGCGGGCGACGAGGTGGCCCGCACCAAGCCCCACCCCGACCCCTACCTCCTGGCGGCCGCGGGACTCGGCGCCGACCCCGCCAGATGCGCCGTCATCGAGGACACCGCGACCGGGGTCGCCGCCGCGGAGGCCGCCGGCTGCCGGGTGGTGGCCGTGCCGTCGGTCGCCCCCATCCCGCCGACAGCGGGACGCACGGTCGTCCCCTCCCTCGAACACGTCAACCTGCCTTTCCTGCAAGGCCTCATGACCCTCTGACAGTTCCGGGTCAGGCTCGGTCGAAGCTGTGACGTTTCCCACTCCAATGGGGGTCGACAGTGGACTCGATGTGTGCAGGGGCCCCTTAGGGGGCCCCTGAGGGCGTGTCGTTTGGTCCCGATTGGGGGGCGCATGCACGAAACCTTCCAGTGTCGGGTTATCAATGCGTTCACGCCCGGTTTCCCTGCGTGATGGGGATCCTGCTCCCACCCCTCCGGAGCCCAACTGGTGCGGACTAATGTCGTCGCGAGAACATCTCCCCACCCCCCGCGCCCCACCCCCGTGCCCCACCAACCCACACCCCGCGTTGCGGGATTCACGGGATCCAAGAGCTCTGGAGAACGTCGAGCATGAACCGCAAGACTTTGGTGCTGCCGGCCGTCATAGGCCTGCTCGCCCCCGCACTCGCCGCATGCGGCGGGTCGGGCAGCGGCGACGGTGACGACGCGATCGCTGTCGGCACCACGGACGCGTTCGCCATCTCGAAGGAGGTCCCCGCGCCCTTCGATCCGGCGTACGCCTACGACGCCGGATCCTGGAATTTGCTGCGCCAGACCGTACAGACGCTGATGGCCATGCCCCGCGGCGGCGGCGACCCGCAGCCGGAGGCCGCCGAGAGCTGCGGCTTCACCGACACGGGCAACGAGCGCTACGCCTGCACCCTGCGCAAGGGCCTGACGTTCTCCGACGGCAAGCCGCTCACCGCCGCCGACGTGAAGTTCTCCATCGAGCGGGTCCGCGACATCAAGATCAAGGACCCCAGCGGCTCGGACGGTCTCGTCGCGAACGTGGAGGAGATCGAGACCCAGGGCAGCCGAGGCGTCGTCTTCCACCTCAGGACTCCCGACGCCACGTTCCCGTACAAGCTGGCCACCCCCACCGCCGGCATCATCAGCAAGGACCACTACAGCAAGAACAAGCTCCGCGACGGCTTCGAGATCTCCGGATCCGGGCCGTACACCGCCGAGCACGAGGTCGACGGCGACCGCCTGGTCAAGACGGTGTTCACCAAGAACCCCAAGTACAAGGGCGAGTTCACACCGCACAGCGACAAGGTGGAGCTGCGCAACTTCGCGGACGCCGAGTCCATGGGCAAGGCCCTCGACGACGGCGACATCGACCTGATGACGCGCACCATGTCGCCCGAGCAGGTCGAGAAGCTCGACTCGGACAAGAAGATCGACCTGGTCGAGATGCAGGGTCTGGAGATCCGCTACCTCGCCTTCAACACCGACGCCCCGAAGGTCAAGAGCAAGGCCGTCCGCCAGGCCATGGCGCAGGTCGTCGACCGCGGCGCGCTGGCCTCCGCGGTGTACAGCTCCACGGCCGAGCCGCTGTACTCACTGGTGCCCTCCACCATCACGGGCCACGCCAACTCGTTCTTCAACAAGTACGGCAACCCGAGCCCGGCCAAGGCCCGTTCGCTGCTCAACAAGGCGAACATCACCACCCCGGTGAAGCTCACGCTGCACTACACCACCGACCACTACGGCTCGGCCACCAAGAAGGAGTTCGAGCTGCTGCGGAGGCAGCTGAACGCCTCCGGGCTCTTCGACGTCTCGATCAAGGGCACGCCCTGGAGCACGTTCCGCGCGGCCGAGCGCGACGGCGAGTACGACGTGTACGGCATGGGCTGGTTCCCCGACTTCCCCGACGCCGACAACTTCCTCGCGCCCTTCCTCGACAAGGACAACTTCCTCGGCTCGCCGTACGTCAACCGCGACATCAACGACCAGCTGATCCCCACCTCGCGCCGCGAGGCCGACCGGCTGGCCGCGTCCAAGAGCATCCGCAAGATCCAGGACATCGTGGCCGAGGACGTCCCGGTGCTCCCGCTGTGGCAGGGCAAGCAGTACATCGCCGCGCGCGACGACATCACGGGCGTCGAGTGGGCCCTCAACTCCTCGTCGAACCTCCAGCTGTGGGAGCTCGGCCGCGGTGTGAGCGGCTGATTCCCCCCTCCCACAGGCCCCAGTCCCACCGAATGACCACAACAACAAAGGCACGTACGTGAAATGTCGTAACCAGTGGCTGGCCCTTCCCCTCACGGGAGGGCTCGCCGCCGCCCTGCTGACCGGCTGCGGATCGGAGTCGGGCGGAGCGGGCGAGACGGGCGACGCGGTCGTGGTGGGGATGTCCGACGACGTCCTCGCCACCGACCCGGCATCCGGCTACGACCCCGGGTCGTGGCTCCTGTTCAACAACGTCTTCCAGTCCCTCCTGAGCTTCCCCAAGGGCGCCACGGAACCCGAGCCGGAGGCCGCCAAGAGCTGCGGCTTCACGGACATGGAGGCCAAGGTCTTCAAGTGCGAGCTGCGTGACGGGCTGAAGTTCAGCAACGGCAACGCCCTCACCTCGAAGGACGTCAAGTTCTCCTTCGACCGCATGCGGAAGATCAAGGACGACGCCGGCCCGGCGATCATGTTCCCGATGCTCGACAGCGTCCGGACCCCGAACGCCAAGACCGTCGTCTTCCGGCTCAAGTACCCCGACGCGACCTTCCCCAGCAAGATCGCCTCGGGCGCGGGTTCGATCGTGGACCACCGCGAGTACGACATGAACAAGCTGCGCGAGGACGGCCAGGCGGTCGGCTCCGGCCCGTACAAGCTCGACTCCTTCGACAAGGAGCAGGCGGACTTCTCCGTCAACTCCTCCTACAAGGGCACGGCCAAGGTCAAGAACGAGGGCGTCTCCCTCAAGTTCTTCAACGGCGACCAGAAGGGCCTGAAGAAGGCGCTCCTGGACAACGAGATCGACCTGGCCTACCGAGGCCTCGCCGCGGCCGACATCGCGGACATCGAGCAGGACACCTCCGAGGCCGGCAAGGACGTCGACATCGTCGAGGGCACCAGCGCCGAGGTCCAGCACCTGGTCTTCAACATGAAGGACCCGGTGGCCGGCAAGCTCGGCGTGCGCAAGGCCATCGCCTATCTCCTCGACCGGGACGCCCTGGTCCAGGAGGTCTACAACGACACGGCGACGCCGCTGTACTCGATCGTCCCGGCGGGCATCGGCGGCCACAACACCGCGTTCTTCGACACCTACGGCGCCCGTCCGCAGCGCGCGAAGGCCGCCTCGGCGCTGCGCTCCGCCGGAGTCGACGGCAAGGTCAAGCTCACGCTCTGGTCGACGCCCTCGCGCTACGGCCCGGCCACCAACCAGGAGCTGAACGCCATCGCCAAGCAGCTCAACGCGTCCGGCCTCTTCGACGCCGACGTGAAGTCCGTGGAGTTCGAGCAGTACGAGAAGGACATCGAGGCCGGCAAGTACGGCGTCTACGTGAAGGGCTGGGTCCCTGACTACCCGGACCCCGACAACTTCACGCAGCCCTTCTTCGGCAAGGGCAACGTCCTCGGCAACCACTTCGAGAACAACGAGATCACCGGGAAGATCATCCCCGGCACGGCGACCGAGAGCGACCGCACCAAGACCGACAAGCAGTACTCCGAACTGCAGGACATCGTGGCCGATCAGCTGCCGATCCTGCCGGTCTGGCAGGCCAAGCAGTACGCGGTCGTCCGCGACAACGTCTACGGCCTCGAATCCTGCCTGGACGCCTCGACCGTCTTCCGCTTCTGGGAGATCAGCAAGGGCTGACCGCGGGTGACCGTGAACGACGACGGTGGCCGCCCCCTCCAAGGGGGCGGCCACCGTCGTCGTTCACGCCTCGGAACCAGCCCGGCGAAGAGCTACTGCGCGCCGGGACGCACCAGCCCGCTCTCGTACGCGTACACGGCGGCCTGCACGCGGTCGCGCAGGCCCAACTTCGTGAGCACATGGCCGACGTGGGTCTTCACCGTCGTCTCGCTCACGAAGAGGTCCGCCGCGATCTCCGCGTTCGACAGGCCGCGGGCCACCAGCTTCAGGACCTCGACCTCGCGGTCGGTGAGGGTGTGCAGGGTGTCCGGCACCGGCTCGTCGCCGGACGGAAGGTGCGCGGAGTACTTGTCGAGCAGGCGGCGCGTGATGCTCGGCGCGAGCATCGCCTCACCCGCGGCGACCACGCGGATCGCCTGCACCAGCTCGTTCGCCGGAGCGTCTTTGAGGAGGAAGCCGCTGGCACCGGCGCGCAGCGCCTCCACCACGTACTCGTCCAGGTCGAAGGTGGTGAGCACGAGGACCTTCGCCGGACCGTCGCGGCCGGGACCGGTGATCTGCCGCGTCGCCTCCACGCCGTCCATCCGCGGCATACGGATGTCCATCAGCACCACATCGGGCTGGAGCGCCCGCACCTGATCGAGAGCTTGCAGGCCGTCTCCGGCCTCGCCGACGACCGCGATGTCCTGCTCGGCCTCCAGAATCATCCGGAACCCGGTGCGCAACAGCGGCTGGTCATCGACCAGTAGGACGCGGATGGCCACGTAACTCTCCTTAGCTAGCCCGGGCCCATTCTGCCCTGCGCACCCTCGGCGGACCCGGGCGCCCTCACCGGAAGCGGATACGGCGGGGGAGTCCCGCCGAACTCCGGACATACCGCCTGGTGGTCGCACCAGCCGCACAGCTTCGTCGGCCGGGGCCGCCACTCGCCCGTCGCCGTCGCCAGCTCGATCGCCTCCCAGAGCGCGAGCAGCTTGCGCTCCACCCGCTCCAGGTCCGCCACCACCGGGTCGTACGTGATCACGTCACCGCTGCCCAGATACACCAGCTGGAGGCGGCGCGGGACCACGCCCTTCAGCCGCCACACCACCAGGGCGTAGAACTTCATCTGGAACAGCGCGCCCTCCGCGTACTCCGGACGCGGGGCCTTGCCGGTCTTGTAGTCGACGATGCGGACGTCCCCCGAAGGGGCGACGTCGACGCGGTCGATGATGCCGCGCAGCTTCAGGCCCGACGCCAGCTCGGCCTGCACGAACAGCTCGCGCTCGGCAGGCTCCAGGCGCGTCGGGTCCTCCAGGGTGAACCAGCGCTCGACGAGCTTCTCCGCGTCCGACAGCCAGCGCGCCATGCGCTCGCCCTCCGGGTCGTCGGCGAACAGCTCGGTCAGCTCCGGCCTGGTCTCGCGCAGCCGGTCCCACTGGCCGGGGATGAGCGACTTGGCGCGCGGCGCCGTGCGCTCGCTCGCGGGCGCGTCGAAGAGACGCTCCAGGACGGCGTGCACCAGCGTGCCTCTCGTGGCGGCCTCGCTCGGCTTCTCGGGCAGCTTGTCGATCACCCGGAACCGGTAGAGCAAGGGGCACTGCATGAAGTCGCCCGCGCGTGAGGGCGACAGGGATGCCGGGCGCACGGCCGCCGCGGCACCTTCGGTGCTGGTTTCCATGAGGACAGACCCTACGACCCGCCACTGACAACCGACGCATACCATCGACGACAGACCCTCTCGCCCTGCATGATCGTGAAGGCATCGCGCCGTACCGGGGCGAGGGACGCTTCGAACGAGGGGACATCGTGGACGAGAGCGGCGAGAGCGGCAGGCCGCGGTCCGACGGCGCCGAGGGCACGCGCCCCGGGGGCACGGCCGGCTCCTCCGAGCAGCCTCCGCCCGCGGAGGACACACCCGAGAAGGCGGCGCGCCCTCCGCGGGACGAGCCGGACCTGCCCGCGGCCGCGGGCAGGCCAAAGCCGACAGGCCCCCGCCCTCAGGCCCCCACCGAGCCGGCCACCACCACGCCGGCCCCCGCAGAGCGCGAGCGAGCCCCGTACGGGCCGGGGGAGCGGAAGAAGGCGCCGGTACCGCCCAAGGCCCGCAAGGGCCCCGGGGGCGGCCTCCTCATGGGCAGGCCCTTCGGCGTGCCCGTCTACGTCGCGCCCAGCTGGTTCCTCGTCGCCGCCCTCATCACCTGGGTCTTCGGCGCCCAGCTCGACCGCGTCCTGCCCGAGCTGGGCGGCACCCGCTACCTCGTCTCGCTCTTCTTCGCCGTCGCCTTCTACGCCTCCGTACTGGTCCACGAACTGGCCCACACCGTCGCGGCCCTCCGCTTCAAGCTGCCGGTGCGCCGCATCCAGCTCCAGTTCTTCGGCGGGGTCTCGGAGATCGAGAAGGAGTCCGAGACACCGGGGCGGGAATTCGTCCTCGCCTTCGTCGGCCCGCTCCTGTCGCTCGTGCTCGCCGGTGTCTTCTACGCCGGTATGCGCCTCGTCGAGCCCGGCACCGTCCCCGGCGTCCTGCTCGCGGGACTGATGATCTCCAACCTCATCGTCGCCGCCTTCAACCTCCTGCCGGGCCTGCCCCTGGACGGCGGCCGCATGCTGCGCGCCGTCGTCTGGAAGATCACCGGCAAGCCCATGAGCGGAACCGTCGCCGCCGCCTGGGTGGGCCGCGCCCTCGCCATCTCCGTACTGATCGGACTGCCGCTCCTCAACCAGTCCGGGGCCCTCGGCGGCGAAGCCCAGGACATCGGCGGCATGGACACCGTCACCGACGCCCTGCTCGCCGCCATCCTGGCCGCGATCATCTGGACCGGCGCAGGGAACAGCCTGCGCATGGCCCGCCTGCGCGAACACCTGCCCGAGCTGCGCGCCCGCACCCTGACCCGCCGCGCCGTCCCCGTCGAGTCCGGCACCCCCCTCTCCGAGGCGCTGCGCCGGGCCAACGACGCCGGGGCGCGCGCCCTCGTGGTCGTCGACCCCGACGGCGACCCGATGGCGGTCGTCCGCGAGGCGGCCATCGTCTCCGTGCCCCAGCACCGCCGCCCCTGGGTCACGGTCAGCGGCCTCGCCCAGGACATCACCGAAGGCATGCGGGTCTCCGCGGAACTCTCCGGAGAGGAACTCCTCGACACCCTGCGGGCCACCCCCGCCACGGAGTACCTCGTCGTCGAGGACTCCGGGGAGATCTACGGCGTCCTGTCCGCCGCCGACGTGGAACGCGCCTTCGTCAAGGCGATGGCACGGCCTTCCTGAGCGCCGCTCTCCTCATCCGCCGCTCTCCTCATCGGCCCCCGCCGTGCTCCGATCAGCCAGCCGGTCCTGGAGGCGGGCGTGGCGGAACTCGTACACCGCTCCGGCCTGGCGCAGAACGCCGCGCCGATGGGCGTCGTCGAGGAAGCGCATCAGCCGCCAGGGCAGCTGGCCGCGCAGCGCCAGCCAGATCCGACTGAGCGAGTACCAACCCCACGTACTGGCGGCGAGGCCGGTCTGGAAGCGCCCGGCGAGTCGCCCGGCCACGCCCAGGGCGAAACCGCCGCCGAGTCCGGCGGTCAGAGCCCAGACGAAGCCGGCGTCGAGGCCGAAGCCGTACCGTCGGGCGGCGAGGCCTGCCAGTAGCCCCGCGCTGAGGGATTCCACGACGAGCCTGACGGCGCTGACCAGCCGGTCATTGCGCAGAGAGGCTTGGGCACTGGGGGAGCAGATGGTGTCGGCCGGGGTGTTGAGCCACATCATGGCCGCGAAGGCGATCCCGACACTCAGGCCTGCTGTGCCGGCGGTCTTCATCGCGGACTCAAGCCCGCCGCCCATGTCGATCCCCAGCCCCGCCGCGAGACCGAAGGCGAAGGCCGCTCCGGCTCCCATCGTGAGACCGACGACCAGCCCCAGGACGAGTTTCCTGCCGAACAGCCTTATTCGGCCGCGTATTTGGAGGTTGACATAGCCGGGATGGGAGGGAGCCATGGCCAGCAGGCCCGCGCTGAAGCCCCCCGCGAGGCCGGCTGCCATACCGACGGCGAGGCCCGGCCCGAGTGCCACACCGATCCCGGCGACCGCCCCCGTCAGCAGCTCCAGCACTGTGCCGATCACTCGACGTACGGTGGTGGGGACGATCCAGTGCAGCTGCCACCAGGCCAGTTCGCGGGTCGCGTGCCGTTCCATCTTGGTGGCCAGGAACGCCAGCCACCGGCGGGCCAGTTCCGGTGGGTACCGGCGTAGCTCGCTGCTCGGCCGGACATCCGGAGGAGGGGGCGGATGGTGGATGTAGGCGGAGGGGATGAACGCGTCCAGCAGATGCCCCTCGACGGCAGCCCGGTCGTGGAACCGGGCCGTGTCGAGCAGCTCGGCGGGATCAGCGGTGGGCGGGGCGTAGACGACACGGGCCAGGGCTGCCATGAGCGGTGAGGACAGTGCCTGGGCCAGCGGCCCGCCGGGAGCCGCGCGCAGGTGCGCCAGCACCGGGGTCCAGCGGTCCGCGCCCGCGACGCCGCCCTCGGTCAGAAACGCCGTGATCTCGCGCACGCCGACCGGTTCCAGCTCGACCACTGCCGCGGCGCTCAGCACTGTCCCGCCGGCGGCCACCGCGGCCTCGTACTCCTGACTGCGGCATGTGATCACCAAGGGGGAGCCGGGCGGGGTGTGGTCCAGTGCGTCGATCGCCGCGGCGTGCAGTTCGGCGGGGATCTCGTCCAGGCCGTCCAGGACCGGCACGATATGGCCGTCGGTGACCAGGCGCGATGCTGCCTGGGGGCCGAAGATCTCGACGTTCACCAATGCCGGGTAGTCCTCGACGAGGCGACGGATCACCCATGCGTGCAGCCGCTCGGTGCGCGGATCCCACGAGGAGAGCGACAACAGCACCGGAACCGGCCCTCCGTGGGCGCATCGGTGGTGCAGCAGTCCCAGGGTGAGCAGAATGGCCAGCACCGTTTTGCCTGCCCCCGGGGCACCGAGCAGCACGAGACGGCGCTGGGGCAGCCGCAGGTACTTCTCCGCGACGTCGTCGATCCCGCCGCGCAGGCGGAGCCGTAACGGCCGCCCGCCCACCGCGCCCTCACCGAGGACCGCGGCCGCGGACGCGGTGACCGGGCGGCCGGTGGAGGACCAACTGACCTGTAGCGGTTGCGGGCGGTGCAGTACGCGTGTCTGTGCCTCGGCACTCCACTGGCGGTGAACTGTCCGCGCCAGTTCCTGCGCCGCGTGGCGCAGCCGCTCCTCACCTTCACTACCGGGGCGCGGGTGCGCCGCCGCCTCCTGGCGGCGGCGCACCTCCAACACGGCTGCCGCCCCGGCCGCCGCGACGGCGATGGGCCAGGCCAGCCACAGGTGTGGCCGAATCCTCTCCGGCACGGAGGTGCTGGCGATGTTGGTGGTCAACGGCACCACCAACACGGTCAGCACGAAGATCGACACGACGGTGAACTGCGAGGGACCCCTCACTGGCCGACACCTCCCCGGCGTCGCGTCACCCCAGCATGCCGAGGCGAGTGGCCTGATGTGTCCCATTGGCGGAAGTGCCGCCACAGCCTCGCCGCATCAGCCTCTTCTGTGCTCTCTCACCCGACATTCGCCATGACATGCGCCGTCGCGTGCGCGGTCGCGACCGGCTGGGCAGGTGTGTGTCGGACTTCACGTCCGCTGGCCGGCCGGGAACGAACGCCCCCGTCCCGCTCACCGAGCCGTGGTCCGAGGGTCCCGCCGCGGCCGGTAGGCTGGTCACATGTCCGAACCGACCGGTGCCGCCCGCCGTCGCGGGCCCTTCAAGGTCGGGGACCAGGTCCAGCTCACCGACCCCAAGGGACGCCACTACACGTTCACGCTCGAAGCCGGGAAGAATTTCCACACCCACAAGGGTTCCTTCCCCCACGACGAGCTGATCGGCGCTCCCGAGGGCAGTGTTGTCCGAACCACGGGAAACGTCGCCTACCTGGCGCTGCGCCCCCTGCTCCCCGACTACGTCCTGTCCATGCCCCGCGGCGCCGCCGTGGTCTACCCCAAGGACGCGGGGCAGATCCTGGCCTTCGCCGACATCTTCCCCGGCGCGCGCGTCGTCGAGGCGGGCGTGGGCTCCGGCTCGCTCAGCAGCTTCCTGCTGCGCGCCATCGGCGACCAGGGGATGCTGCACTCCTACGAGCGCCGCGAGGACTTCGCCGAGATCGCCCAGCAGAACGTGGAGCGCTACTTCGGCGGCCCCCACCCCGCCTGGCAGCTCACCGTCGGCGACCTCCAGGACAACCTCAGCGACACCGAGATCGACCGTGTCATCCTCGACATGCTCGCCCCCTGGGAGTGTCTGGAGGCCGTCTCCAAGGCGCTCGTCCCCGGCGGCATCCTCTGCTGCTACGTGGCGACCACCACCCAGCTCGCCAGGACCGTCGAGTCCATCCGCGAGATCGGCGGCTTCAACGAGCCGACCGCCTGGGAATCGATGATCCGCAACTGGCACATCGAGGGCCTGGCCGTCCGCCCCGACCACCGCATGATCGGGCACACCGGATTCCTGCTCACCGCCCGCCGCCTCGCGGACGGCGTGGAGCCCCCCATGCGCCGTCGCCGCCCCGCCAAGGGCGCCTACGGCGAGGACTACGCCGGACCCAACGCCGACGGCGGCACCCCGCGCTGACCCGCGCGGCGAGCCCCGTCCAATGAGCAGGCGCCGCCGCGGAGTTCCCCGACCGACCGGGGAACTCCGCGGCGGCGCCGTTTCGTTGGCAGGACACCAGCCGCGTAAGCCGCGTACCAAAAGTTCGACGAGTACCCCCGGACCCCGGTGTTCCACCTCACTGTGACGTATGGCACGATGCTGGCCATCCCACCGGCACAGCCCTCACAGGAGACACTTCCTCGTGCAGCACCCCGCCGTCCCGGACCTGGCACACACCACCACCCGCCCCGTCCACTGGCTGGCCACCGCCGCCGCGCTGGCCGCCGTCGTCGCGGGCTCCGCCTTCCTGCAGCCCGACCCCGCGACCGCCGCCCAGTCAGGGCCCGAGGCGCACACCAGGGCAGCGGCGGGCGCGCCCGCACCGGCCCCCGCCCCCGACCCCGCCTCCGTGGACTTCCCCCTCGACTGCGGCCCCGTGAAGTCCGTCGTGAAGAAGAAGGCCACCGGCGACCTCGACGGGGACGGCAGGGCCGAGACCGTCGCCGTCGTGCACTGCCGGGCCGGCTCGGGCACCCCGCCCGACGGCGTCTATGTGATCACCCGCCCCAAGGCGGGCGAGCCCCGCGTGGTGGCCACCCTCGTCGACCCGAAGGACCGGATGAACGTGACGGACTTCGCCGTGCGTGACGGTGCGATCACCGCGACCCTGCTCGGCTACTCCTCGCTGGACGTCCCCCGCTGCTGCCCCGACCGCAAGGACGCGGCCAAGTGGCGATGGAAGGACGGCGCGTTCGCGCGGACGGCCCCCGCCGAGGCGCACAGCGTGTGACGCGACGGCGGGAGCCGGATCACTCCGCGTCCGGGCCGTACACCTCGACCCTGTCCGAAACTCGCCGCACGTGGATGCAGTCGCCCGGGCACTCCTTCGCGGAGTCCGCGACGTCCCGCAGCAGCGGCAGCGGCACGGGCGTCGTGGCCCCCGGGGTCTGGAGCAACTCGTCGTCGCCGCTCTTCACATAAGCCAGACCGTCGATGTCCAGCTCGAAGACCTCGGGCGCGTACTGCGCGCAGATGCCGTCTCCGGTGCAGAGGTCCTGGTCGATCCAGACCTCCAGCAGATCGCCCTCACTGCCGGTCTCGGCGTCGTGCCGCACGGTCATCTCTCCTGCCGGTCGCTGCGTCGAGCCGGCCGGTGTGGAGTAAGTCGGGCCAGCTCTGACGGGTGTTGAACACTTCGACGATACAACCGCCCGCTTTCCGATGTTGTTGGGTGGGTATTCACCTGGCGTGAGGGGAAGCGCAAGGGTGAAGATCGGACACACCCCCTCGTCTTTGTGATCTAGGGGTTTCAATCGACACCCACCCAGGTAGGGTCTGGAAGCGTCCAGCTCCCCTTGGAGGAGGTGAGGACCGTGGCAGCCCACGACGACGACATCAACCGCGGCATCCGGCCGGGACGAGGGTCTGAAGACCCTGCCGGTCAGGTTGCCTATCTCGAGCAGGAAATCGCCGTCCTGCGACGCAAGCTCGCCGACTCTCCGCGTCATACGAGAATTCTCGAAGAGCGGATCGTCGAGCTGCAGACCAACCTGGCCGGCGTGTCCGCGCAGAACGAGCGGCTCGCCAACACGCTCCGTGAGGCCCGCGACCAGATCGTGGCCCTCAAGGAGGAAGTCGACCGGCTCGCACAGCCGCCGGCCGGCTTCGGCGTCTTCCTCGTGGCGAACGAGGACGGCACGGCGGACATCTTCACCGGGGGCCGCAAGCTCCGGGTGAACGTCAGCCCCAGCGTGGAGCTGGAAGAGCTCAAGCGCGGCCAGGAAGTAATGCTCAACGAAGCGCTCAACGTGGTCGAGGCCATGGAGTACGAGAGCGTCGGCGACATCGTCACCCTCAAGGAGATCCTCGAGGACGGCGACCGAGCCCTGGTGGTCGGGCACACCGACGAAGAACGGGTGGTGCGGCTCGCCGAACCACTCCTCGACGTCACCATCCGCCCCGGCGACGCCCTCCTGCTCGAACCCCGCTCCGGCTACGTCTACGAGGTCGTACCGAAGAGCGAGGTCGAGGAACTCGTCCTCGAAGAAGTCCCCGACATCAGCTACGAGAAGATCGGCGGCCTCGGCGGCCAGATCGAGATGATCCGGGACGCCGTCGAGCTTCCGTACCTCTACCCCGACCTCTTCAAGGAGCACGAACTGCGGCCGCCCAAGGGCGTGCTGCTGTACGGCCCGCCCGGCTGCGGCAAGACACTGATCGCCAAAGCCGTCGCCAACTCCCTTGCCAAGAAGGTCGCCGAGGTCACCGGACAGCCCGCGGGGAAGAGCTACTTCCTCAACATCAAGGGTCCGGAGCTGCTCAACAAGTACGTCGGCGAGACCGAGCGCCACATCCGCCTGGTCTTCCAGCGTGCGCGGGAGAAGGCGAGCGAGGGCACCCCCGTCATCGTCTTCTTCGACGAGATGGAATCCCTCTTCCGCACCCGCGGATCCGGTGTCAGCTCGGACGTGGAGAACACCATCGTCCCCCAGCTGCTCGCCGAGATCGACGGCGTGGAAGGCCTGGAGAACGTCATCGTCATCGGCGCCTCCAACCGCGAGGACATGATCGACCCCGCGATCCTGCGGCCCGGACGCCTCGACGTGAAGATCAAGATCGAGCGCCCGGACGCCGAGGCGGCGAAGGACATCTTCGCCAAGTACCTCACCGAACGGCTTCCCCTGCACGCCGACGACCTGGCCGAGCACAGCGCGGACCGGCGCACCACGGTCCAGGGCATGATCCAGTCCGTCGTCGAGCAGATGTACGCCGAGTCCGAGGAGAACCGCTTCCTCGAAGTGACGTACGCCAACGGCGACAAGGAAGTCCTCTACTTCAAGGACTTCAACTCCGGCGCCATGATCGAGAACATCGTGGGCCGTGCCAAGAAGATGGCCATCAAGGCCTTCCTCGAAGCGAACCAGAAGGGCATCAGGGTCTCCCACCTCCTCCAGGCTTGCATCGACGAGTTCAAGGAGAACGAGGACCTGCCCAACACCACCAACCCGGACGACTGGGCCCGGATCTCCGGTAAGAAGGGCGAGCGGATCGTATACATCCGCACGCTCGTCACCGGAAAGCAGGGCGCGGACACCGGACGCTCCATCGACACGGTGGCCAACACCGGTCAGTACCTGTAGAACACAGGGCGGCTGCGGGTGTCCTTCACGGGTACCCGCAGCCGTCTGCTTTTCAATGAAGGCAATGATCTCCCCACCAGCGCAAAGGCGTTCTAGGCTCTTCGGTACCGCCGAGTCGCGCAGTGCGGGGACGGGCACCGCACACGCACCGGAGAACCAGCGGTACTTGAGCGCCGTTCCCGAAGGGGAGCGCCGCCGGGCAAGGAGGGCCGCATGACCGTACGGCGAGTAATGGGCATCGAGACGGAGTACGGCATCTCCGTCCCCGGCCACCCGAACGCCAATGCCATGCTCACCTCGTCCCAGATCGTCAACGCCTATGCCGCGGCGATGCACCGGGCGCGACGCGCCCGCTGGGACTTCGAGGAGGAGAACCCGCTGCGGGACGCGCGGGGATTCGACCTCGCCCGCGAGGCCGCCGACTCCAGCCAGCTGACCGACGAGGACATCGGCCTCGCCAACGTCATCCTCACCAACGGCGCACGGCTCTACGTCGACCACGCGCACCCCGAATACAGCTCACCGGAGATCACCAACCCCCTGGACGCCGTCCTGTGGGACAAGGCCGGCGAGCGCATCATGGCCGAGGCCGCGGACCGCGCGGCGCAGCTCCCCGGGGCCCAGCCGATCCACCTGTACAAGAACAACACCGACAACAAGGGCGCCTCGTACGGCACGCACGAGAACTACCTGATGAAGCGGGAGACCCCCTTCTCGGACATCGTGCGCCACCTCACGCCCTTCTTCGTCTCCCGCCAGGTCGTCACCGGCGCGGGCCGCGTCGGCATCGGCCAGGACGGCCACGAACACGGCTTCCAGCTCAGCCAGCGGGCGGACTACTTCGAGGTCGAGGTGGGCCTGGAGACGACCCTGAAGCGGCCGATCATCAACACCCGGGACGAGCCGCACTCGGACGCGGAGAAGTACCGCAGGCTGCACGTCATCATCGGCGACGCGAACCTCTCGGAGATCTCCACCTATCTGAAGCTGGGCACGACCTCGCTCGTTCTCGCCATGATCGAGGACGGCTTCATCGCCGTGGATCTCGCCGTGGACCAGCCCGTGCGCACGCTGCACCAGGTCTCCCACGACCCGACGCTCCAGCATCTGGTCACTCTCCGTAGTGGTCGATCACTCACGGCCGTCCAGCTTCAGATGGAGTACTTCGAGCTGGCCCGCAAGTACGTCGAGGAGCGCTACGGCTCCGACGCCGACGAGCAGACCAAGGACGTCCTCGCCCGCTGGGAGGACGTGCTCGGCCGCCTGGAGAGCGACCCGATGAGCCTCTCCGGAGAGCTCGACTGGGTCGCCAAGCGGGAGCTGATGGAGGGCTACCGCCGCCGCGACAGCCTCGACTGGGACGCCGCGCGGCTCCACCTGGTCGACCTCCAGTACGCCGACGTACGGGCCGAGAAGGGGCTGTACAACCGTCTGGTGGCGCGGGGCAAGATGAAGCGGCTCCTGGACGAGGCGGACGTGGAGCGGGCCACCACCAAGCCTCCCGAGGACACCCGGGCGTACTTCCGCGGCCGCTGCCTGGAGCAGTACGCGGACGACGTGGCCGCGGCCTCCTGGGACTCGGTCATCTTCGACCTGCCGGGCCGTGACTCTCTGCAACGAGTACCGACCCTGGAGCCCCTGCGCGGCACCAGGAACCACGTCAAGGAACTCCTGGACCGCTGCCGCTCGGCAGAGGAACTGGTTCGGGTGCTCTCCGGCGGCTGAAAGGTCACCGGCGGGGGAATCACAGAGGTGGGTCCCGCACGTTGAACGAAGTGCGGGGCCGATGCCGGACCCGGCTTGTAGGGTCTGATCAAGAACGTCTAACCGAGCGAGCGGGGTGAGGTAGATGGCGACCAAGGACACCGGCGGCGGGCAGCAGAAGGCGACGCGTTCCACCGAGGAGACCGAGGAGCAGGCGCAGGACGCGCAGGCTTCGGAGGACCTCAAGGAGCGCCAGGAGAAGCTGAGCGACGATGTGGACTCCGTTCTGGACGAGATCGACGATGTCTTGGAAGAGAACGCCGAGGATTTCGTGAGGTCGTTCGTTCAGAAGGGTGGACAGTAGTTCAGGGATGTGAACGTGCTGAACAAGAAATGCTCGCGGTGCCAGCAGGTTCTGGAGCGGAGTGCGTTCGCGGGGAACAAGTCCATGCGTGACGGTCTCCAGGCGTACTGCCGGGAGTGCTCTGCCGAGTACTACCGGCAGCGTCAGGAGGCCAAAGGGAAAGCGGTGCGCGTCAAAGTGCCCGTCGCGCGAGGGCACAAGCGCTGTCCCCAGTGCTGCGAAGTGAAGCCGCATTCCGACTGGGAGCGGAACAAGTCCTCATCCGATGGCTGGTCCAGCTACTGCCGGGAGTGCCGGGCGGAGCGCAATCGGGTCAGTTATTTCCAGCGCAAGTACGGCCTGTCTCCAGCGGAGTTGGAGAAGCTGATCGCTTCTCAGCATGGTGTGTGCTGCATCTGTCTGGCTGCTCCGGCGGAGCATGTGGATCACTGCCACGAGACGGGTAAAGTCCGAGGCGTATTGTGCTTCAGCTGCAACGCGGCGCTGGGGCAGTTCAAGGATCGGCCGGATGCCATACGGCGTGCGGCCGCATATGTGGAAGGAACCGCGTGGAAGCCAACACTCGTAGCACCGGGCGTCTACCAGCTGCCTTCCTGACGCCTGGCTCGTCGTCCTTCATGGACTTCCTGTCCGAGCATCAGCCCGAGATCCTGCCGGGCAACCGCCAACTGCCGCCCACGCAGGGCGTGATCGAGGCCCCGCACGGCACGACCATCGTGGCCGTGACGTTCCCCGGCGGCGTGGTGCTCGCCGGTGACCGGCGGGCGACGATGGGGAACGTCATCGCGCAGCGGGACATCGAGAAGGTCTTCCCCGCCGACGAGTACTCGGCGGTGGGCATCGCCGGTACGGCGGGTCTGGCCGTGGAGATGGTGAAGCTCTTCCAGTTGGAACTCGAGCACTTCGAGAAGGTCGAGGGTGCCACGCTCTCCCTGGAGGGCAAGGCGAACCGTCTGTCCACGATGATCCGCAGCAACCTCGGCATGGCCATGCAGGGCCTCGCCGTGGTGCCGCTCTTCGCGGGGTACGACGTGGACCGCGAGAAGGGGCGCATCTTCAGTTACGACGTCACGGGCGGCCGCTCCGAGGAGCACGGATTCGCGGCGACCGGCTCCGGTTCGGTCTTCGCGCGTGGTGCGATGAAGAAGCTCTACCACGACGGTCTGACCGAGGAGCAGGCGACGACGCTGGTGATCCAGGCGCTGTACGACGCCGCCGACGACGACTCGGCGACGGGCGGTCCCGATGTGGCGCGCCGGATCTATCCCATCGTCACCGTCATCTCGGACGAGGGCTTCCGGCGGCTGACGGAGGAGGAGTCCTCCGCGATCGCGCGTTCGATCCTGGAGAAGCGGCTGGAGCAGCCGGACGGCCCGCGTGCCGCTCTGCTCTGATCGCTCCGAATTCGCCACTGACTGAAGTTTTTTGACAGAAAGGGACGGATCCGGTGTCGACGCCGTTCTACGTATCACCCCAGCAGCAGATGGCCGACCGGGCGGAATACGCCCGCAAGGGCATCGCGCGCGGCCGCAGTCTGGTCGTATTGCAGTATGCCGACGGCATCGTGTTCGTCGGCGAGAACCCGTCCCGTGCGCTGCACAAGTTCAGCGAGATCTATGACCGGATCGGTTTCGCGGCCGCCGGCAAGTACAACGAGTACGAGAACCTGAGGATCGGCGGCGTCCGCTACGCCGACCTTCGCGGCTACACCTACGACCGCGACGATGTGACGGCCCGTGGCCTGGCGAACGTGTACGCGCAGACACTGGGCACGATCTTCTCCAGTGCGGCCGAGAAGCCGTACGAGGTGGAGCTGGTGGTCGCCGAGGTGGGGGCCACGCGCGAGGGTGACCAGATCTACCGCCTTCCGCACGACGGATCGATCGTCGACGAGCACGGTTCGCTCGCCGTGGGCGGCAACGCCGAGCAGATCAGCACCTACCTCGACCAGCACCACAACGACAACATGACGCTCGCGGAGGCTCTCAAGCTGGCTGTGCGCGCGCTCTCCCGCGACACGAACGGCACTGAGCGGGAGATCCCCGCCGAGCGGCTGGAAGTGGCGGTGCTGGACCGGACGCGGCCCCAGCAGCGGAAGTTCAAGCGGATCGTGGGCCGTCAGCTGTCGCGGCTGCTCGACGAGGGCGGCGCGACGGACGCGGCCAGTGACACGGACGAAGGCAGCGGCCCCGCGCCGCGGTCCGGCGGTGACGTCGAGTAGTCCGCAGCGCGGTGTGCGCCCCGTGTCCCGGTCGGTCGGCCGGGGCGCGGGGCGTTCGCGTGCGCGGGTCGGGGCGGGGCGTCCTAGCGGGCGGGGCCCGTCGAGTCGCGGACGGCGAGTTCGACGGGGAGCGGGGCCGCCTCGGGGGTTCGGCCCTCGACGACGGCGACCAGGGCTTCCATGCCGCGCTCGCCGAAGCGCTCGGCGGGCAGGCGCACCGTGGTCAGCTCCGGCTCGACGGCGGTCGCGAGGGTCAGGTCGTCGAAGCCGGTCACCGAGAGGTCTTCGGGGACGCGCAGCCCGAGCCGCCGCGCGGCCTTGCAGACCCCTGCCGCGAGGAAGTCGTCGTCACAGATGACCGCCGTGGGCCGGGGGCCGGGAGTGGCCAGGGCGGCCTCTGCGGCGGTGCGGGCGGCGGCGACGGTCAGGGGGGCGGTGATGCGGCGTACGGCCGTGTCCGTGCCGTGCAGGGCCGCGGCGAGGGCGCCGGCGCGTACGTCGAAGGTCCAGGAGTCGACGGCCGCCGCGAGGTGCAGGAAGCGGCGGTGGCCGAGGGCGAGCAGATGTTCCGTCACTTGGCGCATGCCGTCGGCCAGGTCGAGGTTGACGGTGGCGGCGCCCAGGCTGCGGGCGGGGTCGCTGTCGAGCATGACGAGGGGCAGGTCGTCGCCTCGGATGGTGGCGAGGACTTGTGAGGCCATGGAGGAGGCGAGGACGCCGTCCAGGGACGCGCGTGCCGAGTCGAAGGGGTCGCGGGCGGGGCCGGGGCCCTCGGGGGAGGGGTAGAGGAGGACGCCGAAGCCGTGTCGGGCGGCGACGCGGGCGGCTCCGGTGTGGACGTGCGCGAAGAACTCGTTGGTGAGGGCGGGGACGACGAGGAGTGCCGTCCTTGTCCTGCCGAGGCGCAGGTTGCGGGCGGCGAGGTTGGGGCGGTAGCCGAGCTGTCGGGCGGCGGTGCGTACGCGCTCGGCTGTGGGCTCGGCGACCCTGCCTCGCCATTTGTCGCCGAGGACGAGGGAGACGGTGGCCTGGGAGACGCCGGCGGCGCGTGCGACGTCGCGGCTCGTGGGGCGTGGGGTCCCGGCTTCGTGCTGTGGCCCGGCCACTGTTGCCTCCCTGGTGGTGCCCGCGGGGCGGGGTGGGATCGCGGTGCCCCACGTGGACAGCTGACAGCGCTCATGGTACGTATGACTCCGGACGTTATACGTAAAACCCCGGCCGTGGTGGTGCGGGGGAGGGGCGGTAGTGCATGGCTGCGGGATACGCGGAGATACTCCGGACGCGGTACGCGACCCGGCTGCTGGCCGGGACGCTGGTGGGCCGGCTGCCCAACGCCACCGCCGCGATCGCCATCGTGCTGTTCATCCGGGCCGAGGGCGGCACCTACAGCCTGGCGGGCGCGCTCGCCGCGGTGTACGGCGTGGCCAACGCGGTGGGGCAGCCGCTGCTCGGACGCCTCGTCGATCTGCACGGCCAGCCGCGCGTGCAGCTGCCCGCGGCCCTGCTCTCCGCGCTCGCCATGGCGGCCTTCGCCTTCACCGGGCCCGACCGGCTGGCCCTCGCCTACGTCACGGTGGGGGCCGCCGGCCTGTTCACACCGCCGCTGGAGGGCGGCCTGCGGGCGCTGTGGCCGAGCGTCCTCGGCAAGGAGGAGCAGGTCCACGCGGCGTACGCCATGGACGCCGTCGCCCAGGAAGTGATGTTCACCGTCGGGCCGCTGCTCGTCACGGGCTGCGTGGCCCTCTGGTCGGAGCAGGCCGCGCTGCTCGTCGTGAACGCGGTCGGCGTGCTCGGCGCGCTCTCCGTAGTGCTGTCCCAGCCCTCACGCGCGTGGCGCTCGGCGCCGAGGGAGGCGCACTGGCTCGGAGCCCTGCGCTCACCCGGCCTCCTCGCGCTCCTCGGCGCGTTCCTCTTCATCGGTATGGCTCTCGGCTCGATCACCGTGGCCGGTGTGTCGTACGCGGACGGGCACGGCGGCGACGCGGTGTACGGCTGGATGATGGCGGCGCTCGGGCTCGGCGCGCTGGCCGGCGGATCCGTGTACGGGGCGCGGCAATGGCGTGGCGTGCCGGAGCGGCGGCTGACGGTCCTGGTGGCCCTGCTGGCGGTCTGCTACGTGCCGTTGACGCTGGTGCCGGGCGCGCTCGCCATGACGGCGCTCACCGCTCTCGCGGGGGTCTTCCTGGCACCGGCGCTGGCTTGTGCGTTCATCATCGTGGACCGGCACGCGCCGCGCGGCACGGTCACCGAGGCGTTCTCCTGGCTCGTGACGACGTTCACGGTCGGGGCCTCGCTCGGCACCGCCGCCACCGGGCCCGTCGTCGAGTGGGGCGGGACGGTGTGGGGGTTCGCCGTGCCGGGACTCGCGGGAGCGGCCGCGCTGGTGGTTTTGCTGGCCACGGCGCGGGTATTGGTGCCGGTCCGTGAATACGGGGTCGTTGCGGGTTCATCGGAAAATGATCGAAACGGTGCCGTCGAACCCGGTTTCAGTGCCGGGCATCAGGCGTAATGTTCAGTCATGGACCGCCGCATTTTCGGGCTGGAGAACGAGTACGGCGTCACGTGCACGTTCAGGGGACAGCGCCGCCTGTCGCCTGACGAGGTGGCGCGCTACCTCTTCCGCCGTGTTGTGTCATGGGGCCGCAGCAGCAACGTCTTTCTGCGGAACGGCGCCCGCCTCTATCTTGACGTGGGGTCACATCCGGAATACGCCACACCCGAATGTGACAACGTGACCGAGCTGGTCACCCACGACAAAGCAGGCGAGCGCATTCTGGAAGGCCTGCTCGTCGACGCCGAACGCCGCCTGCACGAGGAGGGAATCGCGGGCGACGTCTATCTCTTCAAGAACAACACCGACTCGGCGGGAAACTCCTACGGCTGCCACGAGAACTACCTGGTGGCCCGTCATGGAGAGTTCTCGCGGCTCGCGGACATCCTCATCCCGTTCCTGGTCACCCGGCAGCTGCTGTGCGGCGCCGGCAAGGTGCTCCAGACTCCGCGCGGCGCCGTGTACTGCGTCAGTCAGCGCGCCGAGCACATCTGGGAAGGGGTGTCGTCCGCGACCACCCGCTCCCGGCCGATCATCAACACCCGCGACGAGCCGCACGCGGACGCCGAGCGCTACCGCAGGCTCCACGTCATCGTCGGCGACTCGAACATGTCCGAGACGACCATGCTCCTGAAGGTCGGCGCCACCGACCTCGTGCTGCGCATGATCGAGGCGGGCACGGTCATGCGTGACCTCACCCTGGAGAACCCGATCCGGGCCATCCGCGAGGTGAGCCACGACATCACGGGCCGCCGCAAGGTGCGCCTGGCCAGTGGCCGCGAGGCCTCCGCCCTCGAAGTGCAGCGCGAGTACTACGAGAAGGCGGTGGACTTCGTCGACCGCCGCGGCATCCGCACCGGCACGGTCGAGCAGGTGCTCGAACTGTGGGGCCGCACGCTGGACGCGATCGAGTCCGAGGACCTCGACCGCATCGGCACCGAGATCGACTGGGTCATGAAGTACAAGCTCATCGAGCGCTACCGCGCGAAGAACAACATGACCATGTCGCACCCGCGGGTCGCCCAGATAGACCTCGCGTACCACGACATCCACCGCCGTCGCGGCCTCTACTACCTCCTGGAGAGGAAGGGCCAAGCCGCCCGCATCTGCAACGACTTGAAGATCTTCGAGGGCAAGTCGGTGCCCCCGCAGACCACCAGGGCGCGGCTGCGCGGCGACTTCATCCGGCGCGCCCAGGAGCAGCGCCGTGACTTCACGGTCGACTGGGTGCACCTGAAGCTCAACGACCAGGCTCAGCGCACCGTGTTGTGCAAGGACCCCTTCCGGTCCGTGGACGACCGGGTGGAGAAGCTCATCGCCGGAATGTGACCGGACGAACGGGAATCTGACCGGATGAAAATGTGGCCCGGGTGAAACCGGTGGCGTTGTGGGAACGCAACGCGGGCGCCGTACGTTCCTCGTGCGGCGCCCTTCTCACGCCGTAGAGTTGCGCGCACGCAAACCCACAAGATCGACCGATACGAGGCCCCCACCGTGCGCCGACGCTCACTCCTCCTTGCTGTCCCGGCCGGCCTGCTCACGCTGGCAGGCTGTGGTGACGACAAGGCCGACAAGGCCGACAAGGCCAAGCCCAGCGACAGCCCCGCCAACTCGCCGTCGGCCGCGCCGACCGCGAAGATCGTGGCCGGGCCGCTGCCCGAGATCACGAAGGGCGACAAGTTCGGTCAGAAGCCGACCGTCGCCAAGGGCCCCGGCAAGGCGTCCTCCGACCTCGCGGTCAAGACCCTGATCGAGGGCAAGGGCAAGGAGGTCGTCAAGGGCGACTATCTACAGGCCGACTACCTCGGCCAGATCTGGGCGACGGCGAAGGTCTTCGACAACTCCTACGACCGCGGCAACCCCACGGTCTTCCCGATCGGCGTCGGCCGGGTCATCCCGGGCTGGGACCAGGCGCTCGTCGGCAAGAAGCTCGGCAGCCGCGTGGAGCTGGCCATCCCCCCGAAGATGGGGTATGGCGAGGAGGGCAACAAGCAGGCGGGCATCAAGGGCTCGGACACGCTCGTGTTCGTCGTCGACCTCGTGGGCACCTTCAACGGCAAGAGCTCGTCGAAGGGCCGGGAAGTCGCGCAGTCCAACAAGGACCTGCCCAAGGTCGGCACCAACACCGACGGCAAGGCCCCCTCGATCGACATCCCGAAGACCGACGCGCCGGACAAGCTCGTCTCCACGTACGTCCTGGAGGGCGACGGCGAGGAGATCAAGGAGACCGACAGCGTCCTGTGCCAGTACAAGGGTGTGCAGTGGGCGGACGGCAAGGAGTTCGACTCCTCGTACAAGGGCGGCCAGCTCGCCCAGTTCCAGCTCGCGCAGGTCGTCAAGGGCTGGGGGCAGGGCCTGACCGGCAAGAAGGTCGGCAGCCGCGTCCTCATCGTCATCCCGCCGAAGCTGGGCTACGGTGACCAGCCGCCCCAGGGCAGCTCCATCAAGAAGGGCGCCACGCTCGTCTTCAGCGTGGACATCCTCGCCAAGGGCTGAGCCCCGGTCCTCCCCAGGGGCCGAGTCCCGGGGGATGTAAGACTGTCCGTGCTGACTTTCCGTATCAAGCAGGAGCAATTCGTGAGCATTGAGAAGCCCGAGGTCGACTTCCCGGGTGGCGAGCCGCCGGCCGAGCTGCAGATCAGGGACATCTGGGAGGGCGAAGGGGCGGTCGCCAAGGCGGGCGACTTCGTCAAGGTCCACTACGTGGGCGTCGCCTTCAGCACGGGCGAGGAGTTCGACGCGAGCTGGAACCGCGGCAACCCGCTGGAGTTCCAGCTGGGCGCCGGCCAGGTCATCTCCGGCTGGGACCAGGGCGTGCAGGGCATGAAGGTGGGTGGCCGGCGCGAGCTGATCATCCCCGCGCACCTCGCGTACGGCGACCGCGGCGCCGGTGGCGGCCGCATCGCCCCGGGCGAGACGCTGATCTTCGTCTGCGACCTGGTCTCCGTCTGAGGACGTCTGTGACCTGATCCTTTCGCCGAGGGTCCATGCCTGTCCGGCATGGGCCCTCGGCTTTTGCCCGGACACCCCGGGGCGGTACGGTCATCGGTCGGAAGCACAATCTGAACAGCCGAGAAAGGGCGTCGATGGCCATTGCCAAGGCCGAGCGGCTGATGAATCTGGCGCTGTGCCTGCTCGGGACCCGGCGGCCGCTCAGCAAGCGCGAGCTGCGCGATTCCATCGAGGCGTACGTCGAGGCCTCCGGGCCGGGGGGCAGAGCCGCGGGGTCCGACGACTCCTTCAACCGGATGTTCGAGCGCGACAAGGACGATCTGCGCGAGCTGGGCCTGGTCATCGAGACCGTGGAGAACCTCGACGGCGAGGTCGGCTACCTCGCGCGGCGCGACAGCAACCGCCTGCCGCCCATCACCATCGACGCCGAGGAGGCCGCCGCCCTCGGCCTCGCCGCCAAGGTCTGGCAGCAGGCCCGCCTCGCCGGAGCCGCCAGCGGCGCCCTGCAGAAGCTGCGCGCCGCGGGTCTGCCCGAGGACGCCGACCCCTACGGCGCGCACAGCGCCCTGGAGCCCCGCATCCCCGCGCACGAGGCCTCCTTCGAGCCGCTGATGCTGGCCTGCCGCGACCGCCGCCCGGTCGTCTTCGACTACCGCAAGGCCACCGCCGCACGGCCCGAGCAGCGCCACGTCGAGCCCTGGGCGCTGGAGTGCTGGCGCGGCCACTGGTACCTCGCGGGCTGGGACCGCGACCGGGGTGCCGAGCGTGTCTTCCGCCTCTCGCGGATCACCGGCAAGGTCCGCGCCCGCGCGGGGAAGTACACCGCCGACGTCCCGGACGTCGTCACGGTGCGGGAGACCGTCGCGAGCTGGGCGGGGGAGAGCGCCGACCGCACGGCCCGGATCAAGCTGCGCAGCGGAGCCGGCTACCCGCTGCGGGCCAAGGCCGGCAGCGTGCGGGAACTGGGCGACGGCTGGGACGAGTTGGAGATTCCCTACGGTCACGGGCTCGACGCCTGGCTGGTGGAGTTCGGGCCCGACGTGGTGGTCCTGGAGCCCGCCGAGCTGCGGGCCGACGTCGTGGACCGGCTGCGTGCCGTGGCCAAGGGCTGAGGGGGACGGAAGAGCAATGGCCTCGAACGCCATCGACCAGACGCGGCGGATGCTGTCGCTGGTGACCTATCTGCGCGAGCGCCCCGGCGCCCACGTCGAGGACGTCGCCCGCGCCTTCGGCATCACCCCGGACGAGCTGATCTCCGACCTCGACGTGCTGCCGCTGTGCGGCACCAGCTTCCGCGGCGGTGACCTGCTCGACATCGACACCGACGGCGACCGCATCTGGTGGCACAACCCCGACGACGTGGCGGCCCCGCTGCGGCTCGCCGCCGACGAGGCGACCGCCCTGCTCGTGGCGGCCCGCGCGGTGGCCACCCTGCCCGGCCTGCGCGAGAGCGACCGCCTCGCGCTGCTGCGCGCCACCGCCAAGCTGGAGACGGCGGCGGGCGAGGCGGCGGGCGCCAGCGCCCGGCTCTCGGTGACCTTCGAGTCCGAGGGTGGCGTCTTCGCCGACGTCGACCGGGCGATCTCCGAGCGCCGCAGGCTCTGGATCCGCTACTACTCACCCGCCCGCGACGAGGTCACCGAGCGCGAGATCGACCCGATCCGCCTGGTGAGCGTCGGACACACGTACGTAGAGGCATGGTGTCGCCGCTCCGAGGCGCGGCGCACCTTCCGGCTCGACCGCGTCGCCGAGATCAAGATCCTCGACGAGCCGTCCGCGCCGCCCGAGGTCGAGCTGCGCGACCTCTCCGAAGGCCTCGTCCAGCCCGCCGCCGAGGACCCGGAGGTCGTCGTCGAGGTCGGGCCCGGCGGCCGCTGGGTCGCCGAGTACTACCCCCACGACAGCGCGGACGAGCTGCCCGACGGCGGCCTGCGGATCACGCTGCGCACCCCCGAGCCCGCCTCGCTGCGCCGCCTCGCGCTGCGGCTCGGCAGGGACGGCCGGATCGTCTCCCCGGCGCAGCTCGCGGACAGCGCGCGCCAGGCGGCCCGCGACGCGCTCGCGGCCTACGACCAGGACAGTGACGAGTCGTACGACCAGCCGTACGGCGAACACCAGGCCTACGACCGGCAGGAGCAAGGGCGTTGAGCACACCGACCATGTCCGGTCTGCCGGGAGTGCCGGCGCAGCCGGGGCCCGCCCCCGTCCTGTTCACGGCCGCCTGCCCCGACTGCCGCGCCCGTTTCGAGCTCTCCGCGGGTGCGCTGCGCCTGGCGATCGGCGCCAGCCCCCGCACCACCTTCTACTCCTTCACCTGCCCGGAGTGCGAGGTCGCGGTGCGCAAGCCCGCGGGCGAGCGCATCGTCGAACTCCTCACCGGCGGCGGGGTGCGGACGCTGCGTCTGCACTCGACCGTCTAGGCTCGGCGCATGTTCTGGGCGATGCTCGCGATCGCGGCGGGCTTCTTGGGTCTCGCCGTCCTCGGCGTAATGGCGATCAAGGTTTTCGTGGAGGCGGAGCGCCTCGGCCGTCAAGTGAGCGAGACCACACGGCAGATCAACCAGGCGGCCGAGGACCTGGAGAAGGCCGCGGCCGCCGCGGCCCGTGCGGGGCGCGAGGCGGTTTAGCCCCCGCGGCCCCGCGGCCTCCGCGACCTGTCAACTCCCCGAGGCGGGCGGGTACCCTGCGAACGCGGCCCGGGAACGAGGCGGGGGCCGCACTCGGAGTATGCGCGGGGATTGCCGAGCGTTTACCCCGGGGGGTTACGATCGCTGACAGCGCGGAGATCGGATATATGTCCGGTCTGCCGAGCAACCAGACTCCTGTCGCCTCGGTGAAGAAGGTAAATAGCTATGGGTAGGCTCGGCCCCACCGAGATTGTCCTCATCCTCGTCATCATCGTCCTGCTGTTCGGAGCCAAGAAGCTGCCCGACATGGCACGCTCCCTCGGCAAGTCGGCCCGCATCCTCAAGAGCGAGGCCAAGGCCATGAAGTCCGAGAGCAAGACCGACGACGCCGCCCCGGCCGACCCGCCGAGCGACCCCGCCGTCCAGCAGCGCACCATCCAGGCGGCCCCCGGCGACGTGACCAGCTCGCGCCCGGTCACCGAGCCGACCGACACGACGAAGCGCTGATCCAAGGCCGGCGACGGCCGGCCTGCCGCACGAGATGAGGACGTGGGTTGCTCAAGTCTGCCCGCAAGAAGGAGAAGGACCCCGAGGGGCGGATGCCTCTCGCGGAGCATTTGCGCGAACTCCGCAACCGGCTCGCCAAGGGCATGCTGGCGATCACCATCGTGTCGGTCGTGGCGGCTTTCTACAGCCAGGACCTGATGGAGTTCCTGGCTGATCCGGTGCCGCGCTGCAAGCCGGGCATGGACCCGACAGGCGGCCATTGCGCGAAGGTCACGTTCAACGACCTGCTGTCGCCCTTCACCACCACGGTGAAGGTCAGCCTCATGGTCGGCATCATCGTCTCCAGCCCGGTCTGGCTGTATCAGCTGTGGGCGTTCGTCGCGCCGGGCCTGCACCGGCACGAGCGGAAGTACACCTACTGGTTCGTCTCGGCGGCCGTGCCCCTCTTCTTCGCGGGCGCCTGGCTGGCCTACACGATCCTTCCGGTCAGCATGCGCGTCCTGATCAGCATCACGCCCGACCAGGCCGAGAACCTGCTCGCGATGGACAAGATCCTCGACTTCACGGTCAGGATGGTCCTCATCTTCGGCGCCTCCTTCGAGCTGCCGCTGCTGCTGGTGATGCTCAACATGACGGGCATGGTGACCGGGCGCCGCATGCTCACGTGGTGGCGCGGCGTGGTCATGGGCGTGTTCGTCTTCGGCGCCGTGGCGACCCCGACCACCGACCCCGTCGGCATGATCGCGCTCGCCGGACCGATCGTCGTCCTCTACTTCATGGCCGTCGGCATCTCCTTCCTGAACGACAGGCGCCGCCGCCGCAACGACCCCGACGCCGAGCTGGACGACGACGAGGCCTCCGACATCGACCTCACCCCCGAGGCCATCGGCGGCATCGAGCCCGTCGCCTCGCCGAGGGCCCTGCCCGAGCAGGCGGGCACCGGCCGGGCCGATCACCGCGTCAACGGTTTCGACGATGTGACCTGACCTTGTAGGGTCCCGCCGTGACCAGCGAGATCACCCTCTTCGTCAATCCCACCGCGGGCCGCGGCCGGGGCGCCCAGGCGGCGCAGCCGGCCGCTTCCGCTTTGCGGCACCGCGGCTTCTCCGTGCGCACCGTCATCGGGGAGGACGCCCCCGACGCGCTGCGGCGGGCCAGGGAGGCCGTCGAGGGCGGCACCGGAGCGCTGATAGCCGTCGGCGGCGACGGCATGGCGAGCCTCGCGCTCCAGGCCGTCGCCGGGACCCGCACCCCGCTCGGGGTGATCGCCGTGGGCACCGGCAACGACTTCGCACGGGCCCTCGGGCTTCCGGTGCGCGAGGCGGCCGCCGCGGGGGAGGTCGTCGCCGAGGCGCTCAAAGGGGGGCGTACGCGCGACATCGACCTCGGCAGGGTCGGCGGCACGTGGTTCGGGACCGTACTGGCGTCCGGCTTCGACTCCCGGGTCAATGACAGGGGCAACCGGATGCGGTGGCCCACGGGGCGCTTCAAGTACGACCTCGCGATGGTCGCCGAACTGGCGGCCTTCCGGCCCGTCCCGTACCGGATCACGCTGGACGGCGGCGACGTCCACGAGATCGAGGCCACGTTGGTCGCCGTCGGCAACGGACCTTCGTACGGCGGTGGCATGCGGATCTGCGCCGGGGCCGACCTGAGCGACGGGCTCTTCGACATCACGGTGGTGGGGGAGTGCAGCCGTACGACGCTGCTCACGGTGTTCCCGCGGGTCTACAAGAGCACGCACCTCGACCATCCCAAGGTGACCGTGTACCGGGCGGCCACGGTCGAGCTCGCCGCGCCCCGCGTCACCGGATACGCCGACGGGGAGCCGCTGGGCGCCCTGCCGCTGCGGGCCGAGTGCGTGCCGGGGGCGGTGCGGGTGCTGGCCGTCTGAGCCGCCGATAATGATCGTCCGTTGTCAGTGGTGCCCGGTAGTCTCGAAAGCACGATGACAGAGGACCTCTCACCGGCCGAGCGGTACGCGGCGGCGCGCAAGCGCGCTGTCGAGCAGGCCACCGCACTCGCGTCCTTCCGCGAGATGTACGAATTCGGCCTCGACCCCTTCCAGATCGAGGCCTGCCAGGCGTTGGAGGCGGGCAAGGGCGTGCTGGTGGCCGCCCCCACGGGGTCGGGCAAGACGATCGTCGGCGAGTTCGCCGTCCACCTCGCCCTCCTTCAGGGCAAGAAGTGCTTCTACACCACGCCCATCAAGGCGCTCTCCAACCAGAAGTACGCCGACCTCGCCAAGCGTTACGGCGCGGACAAGGTCGGCCTCCTCACCGGCGACAACAGCGTCAACTCCGACGCCCCGGTGGTCGTGATGACCACCGAGGTCCTGCGGAACATGCTGTATTCGGGCTCGCAGTCGCTGCTGAACCTCGGCTATGTGGTCATGGACGAGGTGCACTACCTCTCCGACCGCTTCCGCGGCGCCGTCTGGGAGGAAGTGATCATCCACCTCCAGGAGTCGGTCACCCTCGTCTCCCTGTCGGCCACGGTGTCGAACGCCGAGGAGTTCGGCGCCTGGCTCGACACGGTGCGCGGCGACACCGAGGTGATCGTCTCCGAGCACCGGCCCGTGCCGCTGTTCCAGCACGTGCTCGCCGGGCGCCGGATGTACGACCTCTTCGAGGAGGGCGAGGGCCACAAGAAGGCCGTCAACCCCGACCTGACGCGAATGGCCCGCATGGAGGCCAGCCGTTCGTACAATCCCCGGGACCGTCGCAAGGGCAAGATGGTCCGCGAGGCCGATCGCGAGCGGGAGCGCAGGCAGCGGTCGCGGATCTGGACGCCGGGCCGCCCCGAGGTCATCGAGCGGCTCGACGCCGAGGGACTGCTCCCCGCGATCACGTTCATCTTCAGCCGCGCGGGCTGCGAGGCGGCCGTGCAGCAGTGTCTGTACGCCGGCCTCAGGCTGAACGACGACGAGGCGCGGAGGAAGGTCCGCGAGATCGTCGAGGACCGCACGGCCTCGATCCCGGAGGAGGACCTCCACGTCCTTGGCTACTACGAATGGCTGGAGGGTCTTGAGCGCGGTATCGCGGCGCACCACGCGGGCATGCTGCCCACCTTCAAGGAGGTCGTCGAGGAGCTGTTCCTGCGCGGCTTCGTCAAGGCCGTCTTCGCCACCGAGACCCTCGCCCTCGGCATCAACATGCCCGCGCGCAGCGTGGTGCTGGAGAAGCTCGTCAAGTGGAACGGCGAGCAGCACGCCGACATCACCCCCGGTGAGTACACCCAGCTGACCGGCCGTGCCGGACGGCGCGGCATCGACGTCGAGGGTCACGCCGTGGTGCTCTGGCAGCGCGCCATGAGCCCCGAGCACCTGGCCGGGCTCGCGGGCACCCGCACGTATCCGCTGCGCTCCAGCTTCAAGCCGTCGTACAACATGGCGGTGAACCTCGTCGAGCAGTTCGGACGGCACCGCTCGCGCGAGCTTCTGGAGACGTCCTTCGCGCAGTTCCAGGCAGACAAGTCGGTCGTCGGAATCTCCCGTCAGGTACAGAAGAACGAGGAGGGCCTGGAGGGCTACAAGGCCTCCATGACCTGCCACCTGGGCGACTTCGAGGAGTACGCGCGCCTGCGGCGCCGGCTGAAGGACCGGGAGAACGAACTGGCCAAGCAGGGCGCGGCCCAGCGCAGGGTCGCCGCCGCTGCCGCCCTGGAGAAGCTCAAGCCGGGGGACGTCATCCACGTACCCACGGGGAAGTACGCGGGCCTCGCGCTCGTCCTCGACCCCGGGCTGCCCGCCGGGCGGGCCAACGGCCACCGCGGTTTCGACCACGTGGATGGCCCCCGGCCGCTGGTGCTCACCGCCGAGCGGCAGGTCAAGCGGCTCGCGTCGATGGACTTCCCGGTGCCGGTCGAGGCCCTGGAGCGGATGCGCATCCCGAAGTCCTTCAACGCCCGCTCGCCGCAGTCCCGCCGCGACCTGGCCTCGGCGCTGCGCACCAAGGCCGGGCACCTCGTGCCGGACCGGCACCGCAGGGGGCGCGCGGACGCGGCCGACGACCAGGAGATCGCCCGGCTCCGCACGGAGCTGCGCGCCCACCCGTGCCACGGCTGCGACGAGCGCGAGGACCACGCGCGCTGGGCCGAGCGCTACCACCGCCTCAAGCGGGACACCTCGCAGCTGGAGCGCCGCATCGAGGGGCGTACGAACACCATCGCCCGCACCTTCGACCGCATCGTCGCGCTCCTGACCGAGCTGGACTATCTGCGGGGCGACGAGGTCACCGAGCACGGCAAGCGCCTCGCCCGGCTCTACGGCGAGCTGGACCTGCTGGCCAGCGAGTGCCTGCGCGCCGGGGTCTGGGAGGGGCTGAGCCCGGGCGAACTGGCCGCGTGCGTCTCGGCGTTGGTGTACGAGTCGCGGGTCAGTGACGACGCGCTCGCGCCGAAGCTCCCCTCGGGCGCCGCGAAGGCGGCGCTCGGCGAGATGGTGCGCATCTGGGGCCGCCTGGACGGCCTTGAGGAGGAGTTCAAGATCAATCAGGCGGAGGGCGTCGGCCAGCGCGAGCCGGAGCTGGGCTTCGCCTGGGCGGCGTTCATGTGGGCGGGCGGCAAGGGCCTGGACGAGGTGCTGCGCGAGGCGGAGATGCCGGCCGGTGACTTCGTACGCTGGTGCAAGCAGGTCATCGACGTCCTCGGGCAGATCGCGGCGGCGGCTCCCCGCGAGGGCGGCAGCACGGTCGCGAAGAACGCCCGCAGGGCGGTCGACCAGCTGCTGCGCGGTGTGGTGGCGTACAGCTCGGTGGGCTAGCCCGACAGCGCGAAGGAACCCCGCTCCCCTTCAGGGGAGCGGGGTTTTGTGTGTTCGAGAGCGTCACACCACGTGTTCGAATGATCGCCGCGCGTGTAAATGGGGCGAGTGTATTCCTGTCGGCGAGGTCGCGGCAGGGGGTTGCCGAATATGACTCGGCGATGATTCCGGCGGACTAAGCTCGCCCGGAGCGCGGCGAGTTGAAACGAGTTGCGATAGATTCGCGCGCTTGTTCCCAAATCTTTCGATAGTTCGTTTTCGCTCCTCGCTTTCCGCAACCCTTCCCGCACCTCCCTTCCCGCACCCCCATCCCCGCACCCCCGTCCCCACCCCCCTTCCCCAAGACGAGTGTTCAGAGGGCATACATGGTGAGTGTTCAATCGCCTCCCGGTGGCCGAGAAGTCCCTTACGCGCGTGTGCTGTTGCTGCCCGCCATGCTGATGGCCGCGGCGACCGGAGCCGCCGTCGCCACGGTGACGGAGCCGGCCAGGGCCGCCGTCGGCTGGTGCGGCGCCGTCGCGACCCTCATGGTCATCGTGGTCGGCACGGAAGCCGTGCGGCGCGGCCGGACCATCAGGGGCCAGCGCGCACAGTACGCACAGCGGCTCGCCTACCTCGAAGGGCGCATCGCATCCCACGACCACGAGACGATCCGGCTCGGCCAGGAGATCCTGCCCGAGGCGTTCTGGCGGCTGCGGCAGGGCGAATCGCCCGTCGAGGTGATCCGTAACGTCGTCGACAACGACGAGGCCTACCGCGATCTGCCCCACGCCCAGCGCGAGTTGCTCCGCTCGGTCCTCGACACCCTGGACCGCGAGGAGTCGATGCGCGAGTCCGCGCAGCGCGCCTTCGTGAACATCGCCCGGCGCGTCCAGTCGATCGTCCACCAACAGGCCGCCGAACTGCGCGAGATGGAAGAGTTCCACGGCCGCAACCCCGAGGTCTTCGACGACCTGCTGCGCATCGACCACGGCACCGCGCTGATCGGCCGCCTCGCCGACTCCATCGCCGTGCTCGGCGGCGCCCGGCCGGGCCGCCAGTGGCCCAAGCCCGTCCCGCTGTTCAGCGTGTTGCGCGGCGCGATGTCCCGGATCCTCGACTACCCGCGCGTGGAGCTCCACTCGATCGCCAACGTCGCGATCAAGGGCACCTCCGTCGAACCGCTGATCCACGCCTGCGCCGAACTCCTCGACAACGCCACCCGGTACTCGCCCCCGCAGACCAAGGTGCACGTCACCGCCGTCGAGGTGCAGACCGGCATCGCCGTCGAGATCGAGGACGGCGGCGTCAGCCTCAGCGAGGAGGCCCGCGCCCGCGCCGAGCGCATGCTCGCCCAGGCGCAGGCCGGCATCGACCTCAACGACCTCGGTGAGACCCCGCGCCTCGGCATGGCGGTCGTCGGGCGCCTCTCGCAGATGTACAACATGCAGATCTCCCTGCGGCAGTCCGCCTACGGAGGTGTCCGCGCGGTGCTCATCGTGCCGCGCGACATGATGACCACCGAGCCCGCCCCCGGCCTCGCCCACGGCATCGGCGCCTCCGCCGTGCCCCGCGTGGACAACGGCGGACGGCTCATCGAGGAGCCCGCCCGCAACATCCGCCGCAAGAAGCCCCGCGTCGTCACCGCGGGCCCGCCCCTGCGCTCCCCGCTCACCGCGACCATGGAGGATGACGTCCCCGAGGTCACCGAGTGGACCGAGAACGGCCTGCCGCAGCGCCGCAGCCGCGTCAAGATCTCGCTCAGCGAGCGGTACGCGCGCGAGGCCGAGGCCCAGCGGGCCGCCGAGGCGCACGCGGCCGCGACCGCGCCGCCCCCTGCGCCTCCCAAGAAGGAGGGGACCGAACCGGGCCTGTGGATCGAGGCGTTCATGAAGGGCGTCAAGGGCGACCCGGACGACCCCGATCCCTCGGCGGCGCGCGGCACGCAGGGAACCACCCAGAACAACCACGGCAGGGCCGACGAGGAGGGCTGGCAGTGATCCAGCAGCGCGCCAATTTCGACTGGATGCTGAAAGAACTCGCCGACGGGGTGCCGCAGACCCGGCAGATCGTGGTGCTCTCCGCCGACGGCCTGCGCATCGCGCGCTACGGCGGCGACCCGGACGCCGCCGACCGCATCGCCGCCGCCTGCGCCGGGCTCCAGAGCCTGGCCGCCGCCGTGGCCACCGAGATCCCGCACAGCGACGGCGGCATGAAGATGGTCATCATCGAGATCGACGGCGGCTACTTCTACATGATGGCCGCCGGTGCCGGCGCCTACCTCGCGGTGCTCGCCGACGAGACCGTCGACGCGGGCCTCGTCGGCACCCGGATGCGCGACCTCGTCGTACGCATCGGGGCCCATCTGACGAGCCCCCCACGGCGTGACGGGCAGGCCGTATGACTCCTCCGCAAGGCCCTGCGCACGGCCCTTCGAACGGGGATCTCCCTTCCCGGCGGGACGCCCCCGCCAGAGACGCCCCCGACCCGGACGCCCCTCCCCAGCGCGAACGCCGCACCCCCGAGAACCCGGCGCGGCTGTACATCCTGACGGGCGAGGACTCGGAGCGGGCGCCCCTCGACCTCGTGACGCTGATCGTGGCCCAGGGCGAAGCGTCGCCCATGGCGCAGCCTGAGCACTCGGCGGTGCTGCGACTGTGCGGGACGCCGCTCTCCGTCGCCGAGCTGTCGGCGTATCTGGCGCTGCCGTTCAGCGTGGTGACCGTCGTCCTGACGGAGTTACTCGCGACCGGGCTCGTCCAGGCGCGCGCCCCCATCGTCCGTTCCGCGCTCCCCGACCGGTCCCTTCTCGAAGCGGTGATGCATGGACTTCAGAAACTCTAAGAACACGGACACGATCACCGGCCCGCGCAGCGAGGACGTCCTGCCGCACACGGCCGCGGCCGCCGTGAAGGTCGTGATCGTCGGCGGGTTCGGGGTCGGCAAGACGACGATGGTCGGCTCGGTCAGTGAGATCCGTCCGCTGACCACCGAGGAGACGATGACCGAGGCGGGCATCGGCGTCGACGACAACTACGGCTCCGAGACGAAGACGGCCACCACCGTGGCCATGGACTTCGGCCGCATCAGCATCTCCGACGAACTGGTCCTCTACCTCTTCGGCACCCCCGGCCAGGAGCGCTTCTGGTTCCTGTGGAACGGACTGTTCGAGGGCGCGCTCGGCGCGGTCGTGCTCATCGACACCCGCCGCCTCGAAGTCAGCTTCGACGTGATCGGCCGCCTGGAGGAGCGCGGCGTGCCGTTCGTCATCGCCGTCAACGACTTCCCGGACGCGCCCCGGCATCCGGTCGAGACGTTGCGCAGGGCCCTGGACCTGGAACCCGCGGTGCCGATCATGGCCTGCGACGCCCGTCTCAGGGAGTCCAGCCGGGACGTCCTGATGACCCTGATGCGCTACCTCCACTCCCTGACGGTGGCCGGTGCCCGCGTCTGACACCCCGGCCTCCCACACCCCCTTCCGCCAACCCGGAGCGACGAACGTGACGACTCCCTCCCCCTCCTGGCCCGGCACCGACGACGCCGCCGCGCCGCCCCCCGGCTGCCCCGCCCACGGCCTCGGGCCGGGGGGCTTGCGCCGCCTCTACGGCCCCGAGGCGGACGCCGACCTCGCCGGCCTGTACGAGAAGCTGCGCGCCGAACACGGCGCGGTCGCTCCCGTGCTGATCCACAACGACGTGCCGATCTGGGCGGTCCTCGGGCACAGCGAGAACCTCCACATGGTCCGCACGCCCTCGCAGTTCACCCGGGACTCGCGCATTTGGCGTGCCGTACGGGACGGCACCGCCGGGCCGGACCACCCGCTCGCGCCCGTCTTCAGCTGGCAGCCCATGTGCAGCTTCGTCGAGGGCGACGAGCACCAGCGGCTGCGCGGAGCGGTCACCGGCGCCATGTCGGGCATCGACCACCGCGGCATCCGCCGCTACATCAACCGCTATACGAACCACCTGCTCAACGACTTCTGCCAGGCAGGCGAGGCCGACCTGGTCAGCCAGTTCGCCGAGCATCTGCCGATGATGGTGATGTGCCACGTCCTCGGCATGCCCGAGGAGTACAACGAGCGGATGGTGCAGTCGGCCCGCGACATGATCAAGGGCACCGAGACCGCCATCGCCAGCAACGCGTACATCATGGAGGTCCTGATGGGCCTCGTGGCGCGGCGCCGGGCGGCGCCCGAGGAGGACTTCACCAGCAATCTCATCGCGCACCCGGCGGGGCTCACCGACGACGAGGTCGGTGCGCATCTGCGCTTGGTCCTCATCGCCGCGTACGAGGCCACCGCCAACCTCATCGCGAACGTGCTGCGGATGGTCCTCACCGACCCCCGCTTCCGCGCCCAGCTCAGCGGCGGGCAGATGACGGTCCCCGAGGCGGTCGAGCAGTCCCTGTGGGACGAGCCGCCGTTCAGCGCGATGGTCGGCTACTTCGCCAAGCAGGACACCGAGCTGGGCGGACGCCGGATCCGGGCGGGCGACGGTCTGATCCTCGGTATCGCGCCGGGCAACGTCGACCCCGTCGTACGCCCCGATCTCACCGCCGGCATGAAGGGCAACCGCTCGCACCTGGCGTTCAGCGGCGGCCCTCACGAGTGTCCCGGTCAGGACATCGGCCGCGCTATCGCCGACACGGGTGTCGACGCGCTCCTGATGCGTCTGCCGGATGTCGAACTGGACGTCGACGAGGGCGAGTTGCGGTGGACGTCCTCGATTCTCTCGCGGCACCTGGTGCGGCTGCCGGTGCGGTTCGCGCCGCGGCCTCCGCAGGACGTCATGGCCCGGCCGTCGGCGCAGGTGCCGAGGCCTCGCCAGGACTGGCAGGTCTCCACGCCGCCGCGCCCGCAGCCCGCCGCGCCCGCGCCGCAGGTGCAGGCCGCCCCGGCCGCGCCGGTGCCCGAGCCCGTCCCGGCCCAGGGGGCCTGGCGGCGCTTCGTCACCTGGTGGCGCGGCTACTGAGCGAGGCCGTGCGGCCGCCTACTGGTTCCAGTCGTCGTACGCCGACCACGCGCCGAGCGTTCGCCCGCTGACGAAGCGGTGTGGGACGCCGGTGACCGGATCCGTGAACTCCAGGACGCGCGCCAGGAGTTGCAGGGGCCGCCGGAAGTCGTCCGGCGGTACGGGTCCGGTCACCACCGGATAGACCGGGTCACCGAGGATCGGCAACCCCAACGCGTTCATGTGGACGCGGAGTTGGTGGGTGCGGCCGGTGTGCGGGGTCAGGCGGTAGCGGCCGAGTCCGGCGCGGTGCTCGATGAGTTCGACGTGGCTCTCGCTGTTCGGTTCGGCGCCCTCGATCTCGTACGCCGCGATGACGCCGCGCTCCTTCTCGATGTGGCTGCGGACCGTGCGGGGGAACGGCACCTGGGGGTCGTACGCCGCCACCGCCTCGTACTCCTTGTGTACGCGGCGATCGCGGAACAGCGTCTGGTACGCGCCGCGTTCCTCGGTGCGCACGGTGAACAGGAGGAGCCCGGCGGTCAGTCGGTCGAGGCGGTGCGCGGCGCCCAGCGTGGGGATGCCGAGTTCCGTGCGCAGGCGGGCGAGGGCGGTCTGGGTGACGTGGCTGCCGCGGGGCATCGTGGCGAGGAAGTGGGGCTTGTCGGCCACCACGATGTGCTCGTCCTGGTGGACGATGTCGAGGGGGAACGGCACGGGCACCTCGGCGGGCGGATCGCGGTGGAACCACACGAAGGCCCCGGGCACGTAGGGCGCGTCCGGGGCGATCGGCGTGCCGTCCGCGCCGACGATCTCGCCGCCGCGCAGCATCGCGTCGATGACGCCGTCCCCGGCCGCGAGCCGCTCCACCAGGTGGTCGCGGACCGTTGTCCACGCACCCTCCGGCGGCAGCTTGACCCGGACGGGGTCGACGCCGTCGCGCTGGGGGAGCGGGGCGGGCGGGATGCGGGGCTTGCGTCTCATCAGGAGACCAGCGTACGGGGCGCCGCAGGTCAGGGCGGGGCGCCGGCCGTCGGGGTCCGGAAAACCAGTGCCGTCACGTGCGCTCTGCTGCCACGCTGAGGGCATGCCCTTCAAGATCTCCGACGTCGTCGCGCCCGGCACCCTCGCCCGCCGGGAGCAGCCCGTGCTCCCCGTCCCCGGCGCTCTCGTCCTGCGCCCCTGGAAGGCCGCCGACGCCTCGGCCGTGTACGAGGCGTTCCAGGACCCCGTGATCCAGCGCTGGCACGCGCGCGTGGCCGAATCCGAGAGCGAGGCGCTCGGCTGGATCGAGAGCTGGCGCAAGGCCTGGGCCGACGAGCGCGACGCGTACTGGGCGATCGCCGACGCCGCCACGGACGCGGTGGTCGGGCGGGCGGCCCTGCGGCAGATCACGCTTCCCGAGGGGCAGGCCGAAGTCGCCTACTGGACGATGCCGTTGGCGCGCGGGCGCGGTGTCGCCCCGCGTGCCGTGCAGGCGCTTTCGCGGTGGGCCTTCGACGAAGTGGGCCTGCACCGCCTTGAGTTGACGCACGCGACGGCCAACGAGGCGTCGTGCCGCGTCGCCTCGAAGACCGGCTTCGCCGCGGAGGGCACCAAGCGCAGTGCGCTGCTGCACGCGGACGGCTGGCATGACATGCATCTGCACGCGCGGATCGCGGGCGATGCCGAAGTGGCGTGACGTGGGGGCGCCACCGGGACGCGTACGGGAGAGGGCGTCCACCCGCTAGGGGGTGGACGCCCTCTCCCGTACCTGCAAGCGCGGCGCTACGCGGTTTCCTGCTCCGCCTCCACCTGCGCGTTCCACTCCCGCTTCGACGCCTGCCAGCCGTCCTCGTTGTGGCCGAGGCGCCAGTAGCCGGAGATCGACAGACGCTCGCGGGGCAGTTCGCGCTCTACGCGGAGATAGCGGCGCAGCTCCTTCACGAAGCCCGCCTCGCCGTGGACGAACGCCTGGACGTCGCCCGCGGGCCACTCCAGGGAACGTACGGCCTCGATCAGGGCGTGGCCGACGGGGCGCCCCGCGCGGTGCAGCCACACGACCTCCGCGTCCGTCGCGATCTTCTGCTCCTCGTCGGGGCCCTCGACCTCCACGAAGACGCGGGCGACGGCGCCCGCGGGCAGTGCCTCGGCCGCCGCGGCGATCGCGGGCAGGGCGCTCTCGTCGCCCGCGAGCAGGTGCCAGTCGGCGCCCGCGTCCGGGGCGTAGCCGCCGCCGGGGCCGAGGAAGCGGATCGTGGCGCCCGGCCGGGCGTCGCGTGCCCAGGGGCCCGCGAGGCCCTCGTCGCCGTGGATCACGAAGTCGAGGGCCAGCTCACGGGTCTCGGGGTCCCACCAGCGCACGGTGTACGTCCGGGTGACCGGCCACTGCTCGCGGGGGAACTCCTCTCGGATCCGCTGGATGTCGAAGGGCTCCGGATACGTGACCCCCTCGGCGTCGAAGAGCAGCTTCACGTAGTGATCGGTGCACTCTCCCGCCGTGAACGCGGCGAGACCCTCGCCGCCGAGGACCACGCGCTGCATGTGCGGGGTCAGCCGCTCCGTGCGCACGACCTGTGCGACGTGGGTCTGCGGCGCTTTGCGTGCCGGACGTTCTGCCATCGGCGACGGCCTCCCCTGATCCATAGTTAGTTAGGCTTACCTAAGCTAACATCTCAGGCCTGGAGGGTGGAGAGCAGTCGCTGGAGCGAACCGCCCAGGTTCCACCGCTCGGCCAGCTCCTCGAGGGCCACCGGGTCGCGCGGCTCGCGCGGCAGCGCCACGTCGACCTCGGGCAGGGGCACGTCACCGGCGACCCGGACGACCTTCGGCGCGACCGCCACGTACGCCCGGGACTCGTCGAGCCGCCTGCGCTGCGAGGGAGTGAGCTTCGACTTCGGGTCGTCGACCGCGGCCATGATCCCGGCCAGGTCACCGAAGGCGTCGAGCAGCTTGGCCGCCGTCTTCTCGCCGATGCCGGGCACGCCGGGCAGGCCGTCGCTCGGGTCGCCGCGCAGCAGGGCCAGGTCGACATAGCCGGGGCCGTCCACGCCGTACTTCTCGCGCAGCCACGCCTCGTCGGTGATCTGGAGGGTGCCGACACCCTTCAAGGGATAGAGGACGCGGATGCCGCGCTCGTCGTCGACCAGCTGGTAGAGGTCGCGGTCGCCGGTGACGATGTCCACCGGCCCCGCGGCGCGGCCCGCGAAGGTGCCGATGACGTCGTCCGCCTCGTACGCCCGTACACCCACGCGTGCGATGCCGAGCGCGTCCAGGACCTCCTCGATCACCGGCACCTGCGGGGAGAGGGTGTCGGGGATCTCCTCGGCGTCCGGGCCCCGCTCGACCTCTTCGGCGACGCGGTGCGCCTTGTAGGAGGGGATCAGCTCCACCCGCCAGTGGGGGCGCCAGTCCGCGTCCATACACGCGACCAGGTCGTCCGGGCGGTGGTCCTGGACGAGCCGGGCGATGAAGTCGAGCAGTCCGCGCACGGCGTTGACCGAGGTGCCGTCCGGGGCCTTCACGGAATCCGGGACTCCGAAATAGGCCCGGAAGTAGAGGGAGGCCGTGTCGAGAAGCATGAGCCGTCGTGTTCGCTGAGTCACGGTCCGCATCATGCCGCACGGCGCCGACAGCGGCCCTGACCGGCACCGGAGCCGAAGTGAGTGACCTGGGCCACTCTTTGGTTTGACTTCTTCGAGGCGGGGCAGGCGCGCCGCCGGAACCGACCCAGTCGAGGATTCAACATTTCGATCGGGCAAATGGCCCGAAGCCATCGCGTTCCACGGCCTGCCGGCGGGGGAGACGGGCCGTCTTGGTTCAACCCGAGAGGTGTATGTGTCCAGGCTCCAGGCCGAGCATTTGTACAAGGTGTTCGGCAGACGACCCGCCGACGCGGTGGAGAAACTCCGCCACGGAGCCGACCGGGAGGAGCTGCGCGCCGACGGCACCACCGCCGCCGTGATCGACGCCTCCTTCACGGTCGAGCCGGGCCAGATCTTCGTCGTCATGGGTCTCTCCGGATCAGGCAAGTCCACGTTGCTGCGCATGCTCAACGGGCTGTCGGAGCCGACGGCCGGTCACGTCCGCTTCGACGGCCAGGACCTCACCGAGCTGAGCGCGCGCGAGATGCGCCAGGTGCGCTCCAAGAAGATCAGCATGGTCTTCCAGCACTTCGCGCTCTTCCCGCACCGCAGCGTCCTGGAGAACGCCGGGTACGGCCTGGAGGTGCAGGGCGTACCGCGCGCCGAGCGCGAGAGGCGCGCCACCGAGGCGCTGGAGCTGGCCGGCCTCAAGGGCTGGGAGAAGTCCTGGCCCGACGAGCTGTCCGGCGGCATGCAGCAGCGCGTGGGCCTGGCCCGCGCGCTCGCCACCGACGCCGACCTGCTCCTGATGGACGAGTCGTTCAGCGCGCTCGACCCGCTGATTCGGCGCGACATGCAGGACCAGCTCCTCGAACTCCAGAAGCGGCTGAAGAAGACCATCGTCTTCATCACCCACGACCTGAACGAGGCCATGCGTCTGGGCGACCAGATCGCCGTCATGCGCGACGGCCGCATCGTCCAGATCGGCAACGCCGAGGACATCCTGGTCACCCCGGCCAACGACTACGTCGCCGCGTTCACCCAGGACGTCGACCGCTCCCGGGTGCTGACCGCGGGCGCGATCATGGCCGAGCCGGAGGGCGACTTCGTGCCGGCCGACGCCCCCGCCACGGTCACCGCGGACACCCCGATCATCGAGCTGTTCACGCCGTGCTCCACCAGTGTCGTGCCGGTCGCCGTGACCGACGCGGACGGCAAGCTCGTCGGCGTCGTGCCGCGGGCGCGGCTGCTGGCCGTACTCGGCGAGCCGATGAGCCCCGAGGACGAGCCGCAGGAGAGCGAGAAGGTGGTCAGCGGTGCCTAGGATTCCCTTCGGCGAGTGGGTCAACGACAGCGTCGACTGGCTCCTCAGCCACATGTCCTGGCTGTTCGACTTCTTCAAGACCGTCTTCCAGGGCGCCTACGACGGCATAGCCGACGTCCTCCAGGCGCCCGAGCCGCTGCTGCTCGCGGGCATCTTCGCCGTCGTCGCGTTCTGGCTGCGCGGTGTGGTCGCCGGTGTGCTTACCTTCGCGGGCTTCGCGTTCATCGTGTCGCTGGAGCTGTGGGACCACGCGATGATGACGCTGGCCCTGGTGCTCGTCTCGACGATCATCGCGCTCGTCATCTCCGTGCCCGTGGGCATCTGGGCGGCACGGTCGAGCACGGTCAGCGGCATCGTCCGCCCGGTGCTCGACTTCATGCAGACGCTGCCGGCGATGATCTACCTCATCCCCGCCATCCTCTTCTTCGGGATGGGCGCCCCCGCGGGCATCGTCGCCACCCTGATCTTCGCCCTCGCCCCCGGCGTCCGCATGACGGAGCTGGGCATCCGCCAGGTCGACAAGGAACTGGTCGAGGCCGCGGACGCGTTCGGCACCACGCCGCGCAACATCCTGCTCCGCATCCAGCTGCCCCTCGCCCTCCCCACGATCATGGCCGGTGTCAACCAGGTCATCATGCTGGGCCTTTCCATGGCCGCCATCGCGGGCATGGTCGGCACGGAGGGCCTCGGCGCCGACGTCAACGAGGCCATCGGCCAGCTCAACGTGGGCCTCGGCTCCGAGGCGGGCGTCGCCATCGTCATCCTGGCCATCTACCTGGACCGGATGACCAGCTCGCTCGGCACCCAGGTCTCCCCGCTGGGCCGCCGCGCCGCCGCCAAGGTGCGGGCCGCGCGGGGCCTGAACATCTGGACCTACCGTCCGCAGGCCGCCGTCGCGGTCGTCGGCGTGGTCGTCCTCGCGCTCGTCGCGGGCGGCATGGGCGTCTTCGGCGGCTCGAAGTCCGAGGAGGCCGCCGCCACGGACGGAACCAACGTCGGCCAGGGCACGCGGATCAACATCGGCTACATCCCCTGGGACGAGGGCGTGGCCTCCACCTTCCTCTGGAAGGAGATCCTGGAGCAGCGCGGCTTCAAGCCGCAGACCAAGCAGCTTGAGGCGGGCCCCCTCTACACCTCGCTCGCCCAGGGCGGCGTCGACTTCCAGACCGACGCCTGGCTGCCGACGACGCACGCCTCGTACTGGAAGAAGTACGGCGCCAAGCTGGAGGACATGGGCGCGTGGTTCGGCCCGACCTCGCTGGAGCTGTCCGTGCCCTCGTACGTGAAGGGCGTCGACTCGCTGGCGGACCTCAAGGGCAAGAGCGGCACGTTCAAGGGCAAGATCGTCGGCATCGAGTCGAGCGCCGGGATGATGGGGCTGCTCAAGGACAAGGTGCTGAAGGAGTACGGCCTCGACAAGGAGTACAAGGTCGTCGACGGCTCCACGCCCGCGATGCTGGCCGAGCTGAAGCGCGCGTACGCCAAGAAGGAACCGATCGTCACCACGCTCTGGTCGCCGCACTGGGCGTACAGCGACTTCGACCTGAGGAAGCTCAAGGACCCGAGGGGCGCCTGGGGCAAGGGCGACGGCGTGCACACACTGGCGCGCAAGGGCTTCTCCGAGGAGAACCCGCAGGTCGCCAAGTGGCTGAAGGACTTCAAGATGAGCGAGAAGCAGCTCACGGGTCTGGAGGCGGAGATCAACAAGGCGGGCAAGGGCAAGCAGCAGGAAGCCGTCCGCGCCTGGCTGAAGAAGAACCCGGGTGTCGTCGACGAGCTGGCCCCGCTGCCGAAGAACTCCACCCCCGTCGAGGCGAAGCGTCCGCTGAACGCCGCGTATTTCGCGTGGGACGAGAACATCGCCGTCACCAACCTGTGGAAGCGCGTCCTGGAGAAGCGCGGCTACAAGATGAAGCTGACGCCGTCCGACGTCGGCCCGGTCTACACCGCTCTCGCGCAGGGCGATCTCGACCTGGATCTCGACGCCTGGCTGCCCACGACCCAGAAGCAGTACTGGGGGAAGAACAAGGCGAACCTCAAGGACCTGGGCTCCTGGTACAGCCCGACGTCGCTGGAGGTCGCCGTCCCGTCCTACGTCAAGGACGTGAAGTCGCTCGCGGACCTCAAGGGCAAGGGCGACACGTTCAAGGGCAAGATCATCGGCATCGAACCCGGCACGGGTGTGATGACGGCGCTCAAGGACAAGGTCCTGCCCGGCTACGGCCTCGACAAGGAGTACAAGATCGTCTCCGGTTCGACGCCCGCCATGCTCTCCGAGCTGAAGTCGGCGTACGCCAAGAAGGAGCCGGTCGCGGTCCTGCTCTGGTCGCCGCACTGGGCGTACAACGAGTACGAGCTGACCAAGCTGAAGGACCCCAAGACCGCCTTCGGCAGGGGCGACACGATCCGCACGGTCTCCAGCAAGCAGTTCCCCGAGCAGTACCCGCGGCTCACGAAGTGGCTCAAGGACTTCAAGATGAGCGAGAAGGAACTGGCCGGCCTGGAGAACGAGATCAACAAGGCGGGCAAGGGCCATGAGCCCGAGGCCGTCGACGCCTGGCTGAAGAAGAACCCGGGCTTCGAGGAGAAGATGACGGCCGCGAAGTAACACCGGCCGACCGGTGTCTCCCGAGGGGTGGGCCTCGCTTGTGGCGAAGCCCACCCCTTTCGGCGTTCCCGCGGCGGCCTCGACTCCTTAGCCTCGACCGGGCACCTTCTGAAAGACAACTGAACGTGAGACCCCACCCGTGACCGCAAGGCAGCCGAGAACGGCGCTGTTCACCGTCGCCGCCGTGCTCGCCCTCGCCGCCGCCCTGCTCCTCGCGCAGCTGGCCCGGGCCGACGCCGCCCCCGCCTCCGCCGGCACCGCACGCCTGACCGCGCTCGCCGGGGACGTGACGGCCGCCGACGGCCACCGCTACGGCGCGCGGGACCACACCGGCCGCACCATGGACGCCGCGCAGATCGAACAGACCCAGGACGGCCGCTACCTCGCCGTCTACCACACGCTCCTGTCCGACGGCCGCTTCCACGCGGCCCTCGCCACCTCCGCCGATCTGCGGTACTGGCAGCGCCGCCACGACTTCGGGCCCGGCACGCACCAGGCCTCGCTCGCGCACGACGGACGCGGCGGCTACGTCCTCGCGTACGAGAAGGACCCCCGCAACCACATAGCCGTCCGTGCCTACGAGGACCTGGCGGCGCTGCTCGACGGGCGCGCCCGCCGGTCCTTCGACGCCCCGCTGACCCTCTCGCGCTGCGCCGAGGGGACCCCGAGCATCACGTCCGTGCGCGGTGCCACCGTCCACCTCACCGGGCACTACCGCGCGGGCTGCGACACCGACCGCCAGCTGCGCGCCACGCTCACCGGCTTCCGGCACTGGCACGCCGAGCCCGACCGGCGCCTGGACCGCGCCGTGCGCGCCTGGGGCACCGGCGGCAACATCGGCGACCGGTCGCCCGTCGAGCTGGGCAAAGAGCGCGTGGTCCTCATCGAGGGTCAGGGGCGCCGGTCGGACTTCGGCAGCTGGGGCACGTACGCCTACGACCCCGTGAGCGGCCGCGCCGACAGCCTCGACGTCCGCACCCACGGCGGCAGCCGCGCCTTCGCCAACCCCTCCGCGACCCTGCTGACCGATCCGCGGGGCAGGCCCGCCCTGCTCGTCAGCCTGTTCATCCCGCGTGAGGGTTCCGCACCCGGGGAGGCCGGGCAGCTGCTGTACTGGCACAGGCTGTAGCCGGCCGGCCGCGCACCGGGGTATCCGGCCATCCGCGCACCCGGGCATCCGGCCATCCGGGCAACGGGGCAGAACCGTTTGGCGAACATGCGTAGGGTGCAGAAAACCCCTCAGGGTTGAGAGCGGGCCGACGCGCTGAAGGGAGCCGAGGCGATGGACGAGCAGAAGGAGACCCTGCGGGTGGGCTCGGCCGTGCGGCGCCGCCGCCGGCAGCTGGAGCTCACCCTCGCCGTCGTCGCCGAGCGCAGCGGCCTGTCCGTGCCGTTCCTCAGCCAGATCGAGAACGAACGCGCCCGGCCCAGCAGGCGCTCCCTCCTGCGCGTCGCCGACGCCCTGCGCACCACCGACGTGGAACTGCTCGCCGCGGCCGACCCCGCCCGCACCGTCGAGGTGGTGCGCGCGGACGACGACACGGATCTGGACACCTCGACGCCCGACGCGCGGGTGCGCCAACTGGCGCGCGGCCACCACCAGCTCCAGGTCCTGGAATTCATCGGGGACCACGACGAGGGCCGCGAGTTCCAGCACAGGAACGACGAGTTGCTGTACGTCGTCGAGGGCGCCGTCGAGATGGAGGCGGAGGGCCGCGCCTACCGCCTCGGGCGCGGCGACAGCCTGTTCCTCACCGGCGGGGTGCGCCATCGCTGGCGTGCCACGGTGCCGGACACGCGGGTCCTGGTGGTCGCCGTGGGGGACCACATCGAGGCGGTGGACGACGGGGGGCGCTGAGATGCGGGTCGTCTCGCTCGTGCCGTCGCTGACCGAGGCGGTCGCCGTGACCGTGCCGGGCGTGCTGGTCGGGGCCACCGACTGGTGCAGCCATCCGGTGGACCTCGATGTCACCCGCGTGGGCGGGACGAAGAACCCCGACGTGCCCCGGATCATCGCCCTCGCGCCCGACCTGGTGATCGCCAACGAGGAGGAGAACCGCGCCCCCGACCTGGCGGAGCTGCGCGCGGCGGGCATCGAGGTCCTCCTGACCGAGGTACGCACCCTGGACCAGGCCTTCCGGGAGCTGCGGCGGGTCCTCGCCGCGTGCGGGGCCGGGCGGCCGCGCTGGCTGGAGGAGGCGGAGGCGGTGTGGTGGGACCCGCCCTGCCCGTCCGTCCGGCTCAGGGCGGCGGTCCCCATCTGGCGTCGGCCGTGGATGGTTCTCGGCCGTGACACGTTCGCGGGGGACCTGCTCGCCCGGATGGGCGTGGACAACGCGTACGCCGCACACACCGAACGCTATCCGCGCGTCCCCGTGGAGGAACTGCGCGCGGCGGAGCTCGACCTGGTGGTCCTGCCCGACGAGCCGTACCGCTTCACGCGTGAGGACGGCCCCGAGGCGTTCTCGACGCGTACGCCGGTCGCGCTGGTCAGTGGCCGCCATCTGACCTGGTACGGGCCCTCCTTGGTGGAGGCCCCCGCCGTGCTCAGCGCGGCGCTGCGAGCAGCCTGCCGGTGACGACGCCGCGCAGGGTGTGGGTCAGCGCCACGGCCCAGGCGGCCAGGAGGAAGACGTAGAGCCCGGCCGCGAGCCAGTCGAACACGGCGAGCCCGGTGTGCTTGCCGAGGCCCTCCGCGCCCGTCACGCAGGTGCCGACGGGGAAGGTGAACGCCCACCAGGTCATCGCGAAGCCCATGCCGCCGCGCCGGGCCCGCCGCACCATGGCGAGCGCGAGTGCCAGCCACAGGAGGGCGAAGCCCGTCACCGGTACGCCGTAGAGCACGGCGAGGGCGAGGAAGCCCTGGTCGAGCGGGGCGGGTACGACGCCGGGGGCGGCGTCCGCGAACTTGTTTGCGGCGGTGGTCGACTGGCCCAGGGGGCCGAGCACGAGGAAGAGGGTGGGGGTGAGCGCGGCCGGCAGCGGGCCCGCGGTCACCAGGCGGGCGAATATCACCGGCAGCATGACCAGGGTGGCGAGCAGGCTCAGACCGAACATCGCGCAGCACGCGTACAGCATGGTCTGCTGGGCCTGGCCCGCGGGCAGGTGCGGGATGAGCAGCGGGCCGACGGCGGCCGACACCATGGGGGCCACCACGGGCAGCAGCCACACGGGCGAGGCCTGGTCGGCGGTGATGCGGTGCCGGACCACCATCAGGTACGGGACGGCGACGGCCGCGGCGAGCCCGAGGGCGGCGCCGAGGGTGAACAGCACGGCGTCTAGCGCGACGGCGGGGCCGGTGCCGATCCAGTCCGCGCCCACGAGCAGGGTGCCGGCGCCGACCGCGGTCAGTGCCATCGACAGACAGCCGTAGAAGGGTGCGACGGCCGGGTCGAGGAGATGGGCGCGGGCCTGGTCGCGGTGGTGGATCCAGTGCGCGGCGCGGGCGGTGAGCAGCACGGCGAGCATCGCGAGGGAGAGCGCCCAGACGGCGGTGCAGGTCGTACGCAGCCCGGTGAACCGGTAGGGGAGGGTGGCGCCGGCGTTGGCTATGACGGCGGTGCCCATGACGGACGCGTACCAGTTCGGGCCGAGGTGGCGGACCGCGGGGAAGCGGGTGCCGGGGGCCGAGGGGGTGGTGCGGAGGAGGGGGCGGGGTGGGCGGCGGTGACCATGGATTCAGCGTCGTCCAGGGGCGGGGCCTCCACCAGGGAGTACGCTCCTATGGGGGCATAAGCTGGCTTTATGAGTCAGCCCTCTTCCGCCGCCTCCCCGCCCGCCTCGGCGGAGGCGTCGCTCGCGCACCGCGTCCCCGACCTCGGGGCGCTCCAGCTGCTGCTCGCCGTGGCCCGGCTCGGCAGCCTCGGACGGGCCGCGCGGGAGCTGGGCATCACGCAGCCCGCGGCGAGCGGCAGGGTCCGTGCCATGGAGCGGCAACTCGGCGTCGCGCTCGTCGACCGGTCGCCGCGCGGCTCGCGCCTCACGGACGCGGGGGCGCTCGTCACGGACTGGGCGGGGCGGATCGTGGAGGCGGCGGAGGCCTTCGACGCGGGGGCGCAGGCGCTGCGCGACCGGCGGGACTCACGGCTGCGGGTCGCGGCGAGCATGACGATCGCCGAGTATCTGCTGCCGGGCTGGCTCATCGCACTGCGGACCCAGCGGCCGGACACGGCCGTCTCGCTCCTCGCGGGCAACTCCGCGGCCGTGGCGGCCCGGTTGCTGGCCGGTGAGGCGGACCTCGGCTTCGTCGAGGGGCTCACCGTGCCGGCCGGCCTCGACGGCGTGGTCATCGCGCACGACCGGCTGGTCGTGGTGACGGCGCCCGGGCACCCCTGGGCGCGGCGCGGCAGGCCGCTGGGCGCGGCGGAACTGGCGGCGACCCCGTTGATCCTCCGCGAGGAGGGCTCGGGCACCCGGCAGGTCCTCGACGCGGCACTCGGCGGTCTGGCCCGCCCGCTGATCGAACTGTCCTCCACCACGGCGGTCAAGGCATCGGCGGTCAGCGGCGCGGGCCCCTCGGTCCTGAGCGAGCTGGCGGTGGGCGAGGAACTGGCGGCGCGGCGCCTGGTGGAGATCCCCCTGGACGACGTGCTCCTGCGCCGCGAACTCCGGGCGGTCTGGCCGACGGGGCATCGGCCGGCGGGACCGGGGAGGGATCTGCTGGGGCTCACGCGGACGAGCGGCGTGTTCGCGAACGAACAAGGTGTGCACAACTCCGGCCAGAGCCCACAGGGGTAGCGACGGCCCGCACCGTTCGAGTGGGTCGCACCGTACGAGCGGCCCGCTCAGGAAGCGGCCCGGACCAGTGCTGTCATGACGCGCGTGTCCTCGCCCGCCTCCGGGTGCCACTGCACGCCCAGCGCCCAAGCGGGGGAGGGGAGTTCGATGGCCTCCACCGTGCCGTCCTCCGCGTGGGCCGAGGGGGCGAGGTCCCTGCCGAGGCGGTCCACGGCCTGGTGGTGGTAGGTCGGTACGCCCGTGCAGGCGTCCGGGACGATCGACTCGTAGAGCGTGCCCGGCACCGGCTTCACCGTGTGCGTGCCGAAGACGCCCGGCAGTTCCACGTGCCCCTCCAGGTGCTGGACCAGCGTCCCGCCGAGCGCCACGTTCATGAGCTGCATGCCCCGGCAGATGCCGAGCAGCGGCGTCCCCGAGGCCAGCGCCGCCTCGATCAGGGCGAGTTCCCAGGCGTCCCGCTCCCGCGCCGGCGGCCCCGTGCGCGCCTCGCGCTCGGCGCCGTACCGCACCGGCTCGACATCGGGCCCGCCCGCGATGACCACACCGTCCAACCGGGCGACGACGGAACGCGCGTACGAAGGATCGTCCGGTGGAAGCATCGCGGCGATGCCGCCCGCCGCCTGCACCTGGCGCGGGTACCCCACGGGCAGCAGGGCCGCGGGCAGTTCCCACACGCCCCAGCTCGCCCTCGACTCCAGGTAGGTGCTGACACCGATCAGCGGCCTGGTGCTCAATCTGTTCTCCTTCGTGGTGCCGTCCTTGAGATCATCAGTCGCGAGTCAACTCTGCCTCGGCCGCCGCGAGCGCCGCGAACTCCTCCTCCGGCGCGCGCGCCACGAGATGCTTGCGGCTGTAGCTCCCGAAGTACGCGATCGCGACCGCGTACACCCCGAGCGCGATGAGCGCCGCCGTCACGTCCACCAGGAAGGTCGCGACCAGCGCCGCGCAGGCGAGGACCAGCGCGACCGACGAGGTCAGGACGCCGCCGGGGGTGCGGTAGGGGCGCTCAAGACCCGGCTCGCGGCGGCGCAGCACGATGTGCGACAGCGACATCAGGGCGTACGAGATGGTTGCGCCGAACACCGCGACGTTCAGCATGCGGGCGCCGTCGCCGGTCGCCGCGGCGAGCCCGAAGCCGATCGCGCCGGGGACGAGCAGGCCGAGGTAGGGGGCCTTGCGGCTGCTGGTGAGGGAGAGGAAGCGGGGCAGATAGCCCGCGCGGGAGAGCGCGAAGAGCTGGCGCGAGCCCGCGTAGATGAGGGAGAAGAAGGACGCCACCAGGCCCGCAAGACCGGCGTAGTTGATGACGCGGCTCAGGCCCGTCGCCTCGCCGTCCGGCTGGAGCGCCTCGACCAGGGGGTTGCCCGCGTCCTGGATCGCGTCCGCGCCGCGCGCGCCGGCCGACGCGAAGAAGGTGAGGAGCGCGAGGGCGACGAGGATGGCCATGGACCAGCGGATCGCGCGCGGCAGCGTACGCGCCGGGTCCTTCGTCTCCTCGGCCGCCAGCGGCACCCCCTCGACCCCAAGGAAGAACCACATGCCGAAGGGGAACGCCGCCCAGATGCCGAGCAGGCCCATCGGGAGCCAGGAGTTGGCGCCGAAGGCGTCCGCCTCGACGGGGATGTCGTTGAGCTTCGACGCGTCGAAGTCCATGAACGCGCCGACGGCGAAGACCAGCAGCGCCGCCACCGCGATGCCGGTCACGACGAAGCTGAAGCGCAGCGCCTCGCCGACGCCCCACAGGTGGATGCCGATGAAGATGACGAAGCAGGCGAGGTAGACCGGCCAGCCCGAGGTCAGGCCGAAGAGGCCGAGCGACGCGACGTAGTCGCCGATGAAGATGGAGATCGCGGCGGGCGCCAGGATGTACTCGATGAGGATGGCCGTGCCCGTCAGGAAACCGCCCCAGGGGCCGAGCGCCCGGCGCGCGAAGCCGTAGCCGCCACCCGCCGTGGGCAGCACGGACGACAGCTCGGCGAGCGAGAAGACCATGCACGCGTACATCACGCCCATGAGCGCCATGGCGATGCCGAGGCCGCCGAAGCCGCCCTCGGCCAGACCGTAGTTCCAGCCCGAGAAGTCGCCCGAGACGACGTAGGCGACGCCGAGCCCGGTGAGCAGCAGCCAGCCCGCGCTGCCCCGGCGCAGCGTCCGGCGCTCCAGATAGTCGTCCGCCGGTTCGGCTGGGCTCGGCTTGCTGGACTCCACGGTCATGGCACGGCTCCCCTACGACGGCACTGCGGCGGGTGACTCAATGGAACGGATCCATACCTTTGCCGTCCGGGGGGCGAGAAAGCAAGACCCCTGCGTTACGCGATGGTTAACCGCTCCTCACACGCGCCCTCCTGGCTCCTCAGGTCAAGAATCCCCGCAGCAGCGCCGCCGTCCCCGCGCAGTGCTCGCGCATCATCTCCCGCGCCCCGTCGGCGTCGCCGTCGAGCACCGCCTCGACGAGCGCGGTGTGCTGGCGCTGCGAGTGCTCCAGGTTGCGTACGAGGAGCGGGATGCAGTCCAGGAGGTCGTTGACGGTCGCGCGGACCGCCGCGTACTGCGCGGTGAGCGTCGGTGACCCGCACAGCTCGGCGAGCGTGAGGTGCAGCAAAGTGTCCAGGCGGCGGTACTCCGACAGCGGGGCGTCGTGCGTCTGTGCGAGCGCCGTGCGCAGCCGGTCGGCCTGCTCGCCGTCCAGGCCGTGCGCCGCGCAGAGCCCGGCGGCGCCCACCTCCAGGACCTCGCGGAAGCGCAGAGCGTCCTCCACGTCGACGTCCTTGATGCGGCGGCGCAGCTCGTCCTCGCCCGGCGCCTCGGGGCGTGGCCGTACGAACGTGCCGCCGTAGCGCCCGCGCCGCGACTCGACCAGCCCCTGGTCCGTCAGCACCTTCAGGACCTCGCGGAGCGTGACCCGGCTGATGCCGAGGCGGTCGGCCAACTCCCGCTCCGACGGAAGGCGTTCACCGCCCGGCACCAAGCCGAGGCGGACGACCTGGAGGATCTGCTCCAGGGCCTCCTCGAAGCCGTTGCCCGCCCGCACCGGGCGCAGCACCGGAGTCAGCCGGTCGTCGTCGTGTGCCGCGGGCGATGTCGTGGGCGCTGCCGCGGGCGATCCGCCCTCTTCCGTGCGCTCTTCCGAGTGCGACATGTCCGTACCCCCTTCCCAAGCAAAGGTTCTCCGCAATACCTTATGGCTCCCGGCTGACCCAAGGAGGCATTTCCCGTGGCAGACCGCACACCCCCGCTCGCCGTCCAGGAGCTGACGGCCCTGGTCGCGAGCGGCGAGATCGACACTGTCGTCCTGGCCTTCCCCGATATGCAGGGGCGGCTCCAGGGCAAGCGGTTCGCCGCCCGCTTCTTCCTCGACGAGGTCCTCGAACACGGCACGGAGGGCTGCAACTACCTCCTCGCCGTCGACCCGGAGATGAACACCGTCGACGGATACGCGATGTCCTCCTGGGACCGCGGCTACGGCGACTTCGCCATGCACGCCGACCTGAGCACCCTGCGCCGCGTCCCCTGGAACGAGGGCACTGCGATGCTGATCGCCGACCTCGCCTGGAGCGACGGATCGCCCGTGGTCGCCGCGCCCCGGCAGATCCTCCGCCGCCAGCTGGAGCGCCTCGCCGAGCTGGGCTACACCGCGCACGTCGGCACCGAGCTGGAGTTCATCGTCTTCAAGGACACCTACGAGCAGGCCTGGGACGCCGGATACAAGAACCTCACCCCGGCCAACCAGTACAACATCGACTACTCCGTCCTCGGCACCGGCCGCATCGAGCCGCTCCTGCGCCGCATCCGCAACGACATGACGACCGCCGGCCTGGTCGTCGAGTCCGCCAAGGGCGAGTGCAACCCCGGCCAGCACGAGATCGTGTTCCGCTACGACGAGGCCCTCGTCACCTGCGACCAGCACGCCATCTACAAGACCGGCGCCAAGGAGATCGCGGCCCAGGAAGGCGTCTCGCTCACCTTCATGGCCAAGTTCAACGAGCGCGAGGGCAACTCCTGCCACATCCACCTCTCGCTCCAGGACGCCGACGGGAACAACGTCATGCGGGGCTCCCAGGACGACCCGGGCGGGATGTCACCCGTCATGCGGCACTTCCTGGCCGGACAGCTCGCCGCGCTGCGCGACTTCTCCCTCCTCTACGCGCCCCACATCAACTCCTACAAGCGGTTCGTGCCCGGCTCCTTCGCGCCGACCGCCGCCGCGTGGGGCTACGACAACCGCACCTGCGCCCTGCGCGTGGTCGGCCACGGCCGCTCGCTGCGCTTCGAGAACCGGCTGCCCGGCGGCGACGTGAACCCGCACCTCGCCGTCGCCGGGCTCGTCGCGGCCGGCCTGTACGGCATAGAGCACAAGCTCGAACTGCCGGACGAGTGCACCGGAAACGCGTACACCGGCGACTACGAACACGTCCCCACCACCCTGCGCGAGGCCGCCGAGCTGTGGGAGAACAGCCCCATCGCCAAGGCCGCCTTCGGCGACGAGGTGGTCGCGCACTACCGCAACATGGCGCGGGTCGAGCTGGACGCCTTCGACTCCGCGGTGACCGACTGGGAGCTCCGCCGCTCCTTCGAACGCATGTGAGGCAGCCTTGCTTGAGGTCATGAAACTCGACGTACTGAACCCGGCGACGGAAGAGGTCGTCGCGACCGTCCCCGCCGCCACCGCGCAGGACGTCGACGCCGCCGTCACCCGGGCCGCGCGGGCCCAGGAGCAGTGGGCCGCGGCCGCCCCCGCCGACCGGGCCCGGCTGCTGCGCCGCTTCGCCGCCCAGGTCGACGACCACCTCGAAGAGCTGGCCCGCCTGGAGGTGCGCGAGGCCGGTCACGTCATCGGCAACGCCCGCTGGGAGGCAGGCAACGTCCGTGACCTGCTCGACTACTCGGCCGGTGGGGCCGAGCGGCTGAGCGGCCGGCAGATCCCCGTGCCCGGCGGCCTGAACGTCACCGTCCTCGAACCCCTCGGGGTCGTCGGCGTCATCGCTCCCTGGAACTTCCCGATGCCGATCGCCGCGTGGGGCACGGCTCCCGCCCTCGCGGCGGGCAACGCGGTGATCCTCAAGCCGGCCGAGACGACGCCCCTCACCGCGCTGCGCCTCGCCGAACTCGCCCTGGCGGCCGGCCTCCCCGAAGGCCTCTTCCAGGTCCTGCCCGGCGAGGGCGCCGTCGCGGGCAACGCGCTCGTCGAACACCCCGGCGTCGCCAAGATCGTCTTCACCGGCTCCACCGGCGTCGGCAAGCGGATCATGGCCTCGTGCGCCGACCGGGTGAAGCGCCTGACCCTCGAACTCGGCGGCAAGAGCCCGAACATCGTCTTCGCCGACGCCGACGTGGAAGCGGCGGCCCTCGCCACCCCCATGTCGTACCTGGACAACTCCGGCCAGGACTGCTGCGCCCGCACCCGCGTCCTCGTCCAGCGGTCGGTGTACGACCGCTTCCTGGAGACCGTGCGGCCCGCGATCGAGTCGGTCGTCGTCGGCGACCCGTCCGACGAGAAGACCCAGATGGGCCCGCTGATCTCCAGGACCCAGCTGGACCGCGTCCGCGCCTACGTCACCCCGGGCGAGGGCATCCACGGAACGGCCCCCGAGGGCCCCGGCTTCTGGTTCCCGCCGACCCTGCTCACCGACGTCGACCCCCAGGCCCCGGTGGCCACGGAGGAGGTCTTCGGCCCCGTCGCCGTCGTCATCCCCTTCGAGGACGAGGCCGACGCGATCCGGCTCGCCAACGCCACCGACTACGGCCTGTCCGGCTCCATCTGGACGCGGGACGTCGGCCGGGCCCTGCGCGTCTCCGCGGCCGTCAAGGCCGGGAACCTCTCCGTCAACTCGCACTCCAGCGTCCGCTACTGGACACCCTTCGGCGGCTACAAACAGTCCGGCCTCGGCCGTGAACTCGGCCCCGACGCCCTGCACGCCTTCACGGAAACCAAGAACGTCTTCATCAGCACGGAAGGTCCCGCACAGTGACTGAGCAGAACATCTGCCGCCGCCTCGTCGGCCGCACCGCCGTCATCACCGGCGCCGGCAGCGGCATCGGCCTCGCCACCGCGCGCCGCCTCGCCTCCGAGGGCGCGAACGTCGTCTGCGGCGACATCGACGAGAGCGCGGGCAAGGCCGCCGCCGAGGAGGTCGGCGGGACCTTCGTGAAGGTCGACGTCACCGACGCCGAGCAGGTCGAGGCGCTCTTCAGGACGGCCTTCGACACCTACGGCTCCGTCGACATCGCCTTCAACAACGCGGGCATCTCGCCGCCCGACGACGACTCCATCCTGGACACCGGCCTGGAGGCCTGGAAGCGCGTCCAGGAGGTCAACCTCACCTCCGTCTACCTCTGCTGCAAGGCCGCCATCCCCTACATGCGGCGCCAGGGCAAGGGCTCGATCATCAACACCGCGTCGTTCGTGGCGCGGATGGGCGCCGCGACCTCGCAGATCTCCTACACCGCGTCCAAGGGCGGCGTCCTCGCCATGTCCCGCGAGCTGGGCGTGCAGTTCGCCCGCGAGGGCATCCGCGTCAACGCGCTGTGCCCCGGCCCCGTCAACACCCCGCTCCTCCAGGAACTGTTCGCCAAGGACCCCGAGCGCGCCGCGCGCCGGCTCGTGCACATCCCGGTGGGCCGCTTCGCCGAGGCCGAGGAGATGGCGTCCGCGGTGGCGTTCCTCGCCAGCGACGACGCCTCGTTCGTGAACGCCACGGACTTCCTCGTCGACGGCGGCCTCACCGGGGCGTACGTCACGCCCCTGTAGTTCATCCTCCGGCCACCACCCCGTCAGCCGGGCGTCGCGCGACGCCCGGCTGACCTGCGTAGACACGGGAGCGTGTTCGTGAACCTCAAGCGCCGCGCCGTCGCGGCCGCAGCCGTACTCGCCGTCGCCTCGGCCGGTCTCCTCACCGTCCAGGCCACCGCGGAGGCCACCCAGACCGACCCCGGGGAGCGGCCCGCCCCCTGTCCCGACCTCACCGTCTCGCGCGGCTGGCACGGCGAGAACAAGGCACGGCTCCAGCGCATGATCGACACGTACGGCCACTGCGGGGCCCGCGGCCACAAGGGCGGCGCCAAGCCCGTCGCCACCTTCGACTGGGACAACACCGTCATCAAGAACGACGTCGGTGACGCCACCATGTTCTGGATGCTGCGCCACGGCAAGATACGCACGCCCCGGGGCGGCGACTGGCGCACCACCAGCCGCTATCTCACCGACCCGGCGGCCGGGGCCCTCGCGAAGGCGTGCCCCGCCACGGGCGCCACGCTCCCCACCCGCAGCGACGCCGCCTGCGCCGACGAGATCCTGTCCGTCTACGGCGAAGGCACCACCACCTCGGGCAAGGCCGCCTTCGCCGGCTTCGACCACCGCCGCATGGAGCCGCAGTACGCCTGGCTCGCCCAGCTCACCCGCGGCTGGTCCACCCGCCGGGTGAAGCACTTCGCGGCCGCCGCCCGTCAGGAGAACCTCGCCGCGCCCATCGGCGCCGAGCAGCGCGTCGGCACCGGCAAGGTCACCGGCTGGGTCCGCTACTACGACCAGCAGCGCGACCTGATCCGCACGCTCAAGAAGGCGGGCTTCGACGTGTACGTCGTCTCCGCGTCGCCCGAGCCGGTCGCCGAGGTCTGGGCGCGGGGCGTGGGCATCGACGCCCGGCACACGATCGGCATCCGCAACGTCACCGCGCGCGGAATGCTGACCGCCCACCTCAAGGGCTGCGGCACGGTCAGGGACGGCGACGACTCGATGATCACGTACATCGACGGCAAGCGGTGCTGGATCAACCAGGAGATCCACGGCGTGCGCGGCGCCGCCGCCGAGAAGGTCCAACCGGCCGCCAAGCGGCAGGTGTTCGCCGCGGGCGACTCCGACACCGACATCTCCTTCCTGCGCGACGCCACCCGCCTGAGGCTCGTCCTGAACCGCAACAAGAACGAGCTGATGTGCCGCGCCTACGACAACGGCGACGGCCGTTGGCTGGTCAACCCCATGTTCATCGAGCCCAAGGGCGAGAAGGCCGACCCCTACCCCTGCGCCACCACCGGCTACACCGAACGGGACGGCACACCGGGCCCGGTGCGCCGTACGGACGGCTCCGTGATCCCCGATCAGAGGGACACGGTGTACGGGGCGCCGACACCGTCGTCAGCTCCCTAGAAAGGATGTACGGTCCACTCACATGCGTAACAGAAACATTTTGGCGCTGACCCTGGCCGCTGCCGCCACCCTGGCAGCCGTGCCGGCAGCTCTCCCCGCGGCCGCCGCCACGGCCGTGCGCCCGTCCAACTCCCTTACCCCCGGCGGGCATTGCCCGCAGCTGTCGAAGAAGCTCGACTGGTACGGCGACAACCGCGCCAAGCTCCAGCGGGTGATCGACGAGCGCGGCCGCTGTTCGAACCCCGGTCTCGGCCACGGCGGGAAGCGCCCGGTCGCCGCCTTCGACTGGGACAACACCGTCGTCAAGAACGACGTCACCGACGCGACCATCGCCTGGTCGCTGCGGCACGACAAGATCCTGCGCCCCAAGAGCTGGAAGTCCACCAGCAAGTGGCTGACCGACGACGCGGACCGCGCCCTCACCAAGGCCTGCGGCACCGGCGTCCCCGTCGGCAAGCCGCTGCCGACCTCCACGGACACCGACTGCGCGGACGAGATCTTCGAGGTCCGCGAGGACGGGAAGACGATGAGCGGCGCCGCCGCCTTCGCGGGCGAGTGGGACCACCGCCACACCGTTCCGCAGTACGCCTGGGTGCCGCAGCTCTTCGCCGGGCACACCGTCCCGGAACTGGAGTCGTACGCCGCGCAGGCCCGCAAGGAGGCGCTCGCCGCCCCCGTCGGCGCCACGCAGACCGTCGGCACGCACGAGATCCCCGGTTACGTCCGCTACTACGACCAGCAGCGCGACCTGATCCGCACCCTCAAGAGGGCCGGGTTCGACGTCTACATCGTCTCCGCGGGCTCCGAACCGGTCGCCGAGGTGTGGTCGAGGAGCGTGGGCATCGACCGCGCGCACACCATCGCCATCCGCTCCGTCCTGGACGGCAGGGGCCGCATCACCCCCTGGAACCAGGGCTGCGGCGGCGTGCCCGTGAACAAGGGCGAGGCCATCCCCTACATCGACGGCAAGCGCTGCTTCATCAACCAGGAGATCTTCAAGATCAAGGGCAAGTCCGCCTGGGAGAAGCAGGAGCGGAGCCACCGCATCGCGCTCGGCGGCGGCGACGCCGACACGGACGTGACGTTCGTCGGCGACGCCACCGGGGCGCACCTCGTGCTGAACCGCAACAAGAGCGAGTTCATGTGCCGCGCGTACGACAACGCCGACGGCCGGTGGGTCGTGAACCCGATGTTCATCGAGCCGATGCCGCGGAAGAGTGGCGGCTACCCGTGCGCGACGAGCGCGTACAACGAACACGACGGCCGCAAGGGCCCGGTGCTCCGCGAGGACGGGTCGGTCGTGCCCGATCAGCAAGACTCGGTGTACTGATCGTCGAGGCACGTCCTAGAGTGCCGGGATGAGCATGACGCCTTTGCCCGGCTGGTACCCGGACCCCCACCAGCCCTCCGTCGAGCGCTGGTGGGACGGCGCCGCATGGACCGAGCACCGGCGCACCCCCGAGAACGCCCGAGCGGCCGCGGTGGGGCAGGGCTTCGGCCCGGCACCGGACCCCGCCGCGACCGCGGTGATCGCCCCGGCGTCCGCGGGCGGTGGCCGAGCGAAGGTCATCGCTCTCGCCACCGCCGGTGCCGTGCTCGTCGCGGCGATCGTCACGGGCGCCGTCGCCCTCGGCAAGGACGACGGCGACCCGCGGGGCGCCCCGGCGCCGAGCACTCCGGCCGCGACCGAGAAGAGCGCGAGCCCCACGCCGACGCCCACGAAGACGGCCGAGCAGGATCCGGACGTCCTCGTCGACGACCTCAACGGCATCACGATCCCCGTCCTCGACGGCTGGGAGAAGGTCGAGGCCGCCGTCCACGACAAGCCGACCATCCAGACGTCGGAGACCTTCGACTGCCCGGGCGACGCGGGTGTCTGCCGCCACGGCCAGGTCACCTCGCACCCGGTGACCTCCACCGACGAGACGTCGCCCAAGGCGCTCGCGAAGGGTGACATCGAGGACGCGGCCAAGGAGATCTACGGCGAGAACGCCCTCGGCAGCGAGCACTACGGCGGCATCACCGGCCACGAGAAGGTCAAGGAGGGGACGGTGGCCGTCGCGGGCCGCAGCGGCTACTACGTGCGCTGGAAGGTCCGCACCGGCAAGGGGTCCGGAGGGTACGTGCAGTCGGTGGCGTTCAAGTCCAGCATCGGCTCCGAACCGATGGTCATCGTCCGCCTCTCCTTCGGCGCCGCCAAGGGCGCCCCGCCCCTCTCCGGCATGGACCGCATCGTCAAGGGCATCCGCTCGACCGACGACAGCGCGACGGGCGGCGGCGTGGGCGAGGACGTCGGCGCGACGCCGTAGGCATCCTTCCGGCCGGAGGACCGAGGCGTGCTTCCGGCCATCCGGGTATCCGGTCATCCGGGTCAGAGGAAGGTGCGGCCCTCGCCCCGATACGTCGGAACGCTCCCCGTCACCCGGTCGCCCTCCACCAGATGCAGCGTGTCGAACCGCTCGCACAGCTCCCCGGCCTTGGCGTGCCGGAACCACACCTTGTCGCCGATCCGTAGATCGTCCGCAGGGGGGCCGTGCAGCGGCGTCTGCACCTCGCCCGCGCCCTCCCGCGGGTCGTACCGCAGGCCCTCGGGGAGATACGGCACCGGCGAGCGGTCGGGGCCCGCGACACCCGACGCGGGATAGCCGCCGCCGAGCACCGTCACGGTCCCCGGCCCCGGCCTGCGCACCACCGGCTGTGCGAAGAGCGCCGCCGGCCGGCCGCTGAACGACGTGTAGTGGTCGAAGAGCCGGGGCACGAAGAGCCCCGACCCCGCGGCGATCTCCGTCACCGCCCGCTCGGCCGCGGTGTGCTGCACACTGCCCGTGCCACCGCCGTTCACGAACTCCAGGTCCGGCGCGAGGGCCCGCACCGCCCCGATGGTCCTCGCCCGGCGCTCCGCCAGCTCCTTGCGGGCCGCGGCCTGCATCATCCTGATCGCCCGCGAGCGCGCCGGATGCCCCTCCACCGTGTCACCCACCCCGGCGACATGACCCTCGTACGCCATGACGCCCACGAGCCTGAACCCGGGCCGCCGGGCGATGGCGCGGGCCAGCGCGGCCACCTGCACGGGGGAGTGCAGCGGCGAACGGAGCGCACCGATCCGTACCCGCCTGCCCAGCACCTGGAAGGAGGTGTCCAACTCCAGGCAGACCCGCACCTCTTCGGCCCCGCCGTCCCTCGCCTCGTCGATCAGCCGCAGCTGCGCGGGGTCGTCGACCATCACCGTCACGGCCGCCGCGAGCTTGGGGTCGGCGGTCAGCTCGGCGAAACCGGCGCGGTCGGCGGAGGGGTAGGCGAGCAGGACGTCGTCGAAGCCGGAACGCGCGAGCCACATCGACTCGGCGAGCGTGAACGACATGATCCCGGCGAAGCCCTCGCGGGCCAGGACCCGTTCGAGCAGGACCCGGCAGCGCACGGACTTGCTCGCGACCCGGATCGGCTTCCCGCCGGCCCGGCGTACGAGGTCGTCCGCGTTGGCGTCGAACGCGTCCACGTCGATGATCGCGACGGGGGCGTCGAGGTGTGCGGTGGCCCGGTCATAACGGGCCCGGTCTGCGGCACGGGCAGTCATGGCCGAAGCCTGCCAGACACGATTACCGGAGGGTAGGGGGAGGATCCGGGCAGATCGCCCGAGGCGCTGGTCCGGGTTCCCCCGGGTCCCGCGTCTGCCCGTAGAGTGACGCGCACGGAGCCTCGCCGGGCCGAGCGTTCCGGCAGCCGGAGCGCGAGGAGACGGGGGAGCATGAGCACGGAGGCGGGACGCACCCCGATTCCCCCGCGTCCCACCGCGCCGCCCCGCCCCACGTCCCCTCCGGACGAGCCGCCGCCCGCGCCGTCCGCCCGCTTCCCCGACGTGCGCCCCCCGGTGGACGAGGACTGGCTCCTCGACGCACCCCGCCCCACGGCCGACACCGAGGACGAGGACGACGACCAGGCCGCGCGCGTAGCGGCCCTGCTGGCTCCGTTCACCGAGGCGGCACGGCCCGGTGGGCGCGGCGGCGCGGCGTCCGGCGACCCCGCGCCGACCGGGCTCCCCGCGCAACCCCCTCCCGGGGTATCCCCTTCGCGTGACCGTGACCGTGACCGTGACCGTGACCGTGACCGTGACCGTGACCAGGGCCAGGGCCAGGGCCAGGATGGGGACACGGCGTCGACCCCTTACGAAGCCGGCCCCTCCATCCGCGACTTCACGGAGGCCACGCGCGGCCCCCTGCCCCGTCGACCCGACGGAGTCGACGATGTCGACGGTGACGCCCCGCCGCCCCCACCCGCCTCCGCCCGCCTCCCCGACGCCCCGCCCCCGGGCACCCGCACCCGGCGCGTCCTCGACGCGGGTGACGTACCGGAGCGGTCCGCCGCCGGGCGGCCCTTCGTGTTCTTCGCGCGGCCCGCCATGTACGACGACGACACCACCACCCGGCTGCGCCCCGTCAGCGCCTGGGCCCGCCCCCGCGTGGCCGCCGCCGCGGCCTGCGTCGTCCTTGGGCTCGGGCTCATCGGCGGCGCCGTGACCGGCAGTTGGCTGACCGGCGAGTCGTCCGCCACCGGCGGCAACCGCAGTGCGTACGCGGTCACCGGCCGGCTCTGGCACAGCGTCCCCGTCGACCGGCTCTTCCCGCCCACCCTCAAGGGCGAGGGCGCGGGCCCCGGCGGCGCCGACCGGTCCTGGACCCGGGTCGCCGTCGCCCCCGACAGCGGCTGCGCGGCCGCCTTCGACCCGCTGCTGGCCAAGGCCCTCGCCCCGGCCGGCTGTCTGCGCCTGCTCCGCGCCACGTACACCGACGCCACCCGCAGCCATGTCACCACCGTGGGCCTGCTGTTCACCAAGGCGGACGCCGAGGCCATGCGGGCGCTGCGGAACCGTTTCACGCGCGAGGGCCTCGACCGGCGCCCCGATCTCATGCCGAGGCCCTACGCGGCCAAGGGCACGGCGGCCAAGGACTTCAGGGACGCCCAGCGCGCGTCCTGGACGGTGTCCGTGCTGCCGGACGCGCCCGTCGTCGCGTACGCCGTATCCGGGTTCGCCGACGGCCGCGCCGTCACGGACCCGGAGCCCGCCACCGAGGCGATGGGCAGCAACACCGCCTCGGCGCCCGCCCAGTCCGGCCTCGGCCACGAGGCGAAGGGCATCGCCGACCGCGTCGAGCGAGGCCTGCGCAAGACCATCGCGAAGGCGGAGAAGGCGTGATGAGGCCCCGTCAGTCCCTGGCCGCCGCCGTGGTCGCCGCCGCGCTGGCCCTCGCCCCCGCGGCCCCGGCACACGCCAACGACGGCATCCGCGCCCAGCAGTGGGGCCTGGACGCCATGCACACCGGCCAGGCCTGGCAGACCACCAAGGGCAACGGCATCACCGTCGCCGTCCTCGACACCGGCATCGACGCCCAGCACCCCGACCTCGTGGGCAACGTCCTCGAAGGCAAGGACATGGTCGGCTTCGGCGCCCGCCGCGGCGACCGCCCCTGGGCCCGGCACGGCACCGCCATGGCCGGCATCATCGCGGGCCACGGACACGGCGAGGGCCGCGCCGACGGCGTACTCGGCATCGCGCCCGAAGCGAAGATCCTGCCGATCCGCGTGATCCTCGAAGACGGCGACCCCGCCCGCAAGAAGGCCCGCAACACCCGCGGCAACGCGCTCGCCGAAGGCATCCGCTGGGCGGCCGACCACGGCGCGGACGTCATCAACCTCTCCCTCGGCGACGACTCCAAGTCCGCCCACCCCGAACCCGCCGAGGACGCCGCCGTCCAGTACGCGCTCAAGAAGGGCGTCGCCGTCGTCGCCTCCGCGGGCAACGGCGGCGAGCGCGGCGACCACGTCTCCTACCCGGCCGCCTACCCCGGCGTGATCGCCGCGACGGCCGTCGACGAGAACGGCGACCGCGCCTCCTTCTCCACCCGCCGGTGGTACGCCACCGTCGCCGCACCCGGCGACGACATCGTCATCGCCGACCCCGACGGCAAGTACTACGAGGGATGGGGCACCAGCGCCGCCTCCGCCTTCGTCTCCGGTGCCGTCGCCCTGATCCGCGCCGCCCACCCCGGCCTCACGCCCGCGCAGATCAAACAGCTCCTGGAGAACACCGCCCGCGACGCACCGCCAGGTGGCCGCGACGACTCCCGCGGCTTCGGCCTCATCGACCCGGCGGCCGCCCTCACCCGGGGCGCCGCACTCGGGCGGGACAAGCCGCGCGCGGCGGCGTACGGCGAGAAGTACTTCGGCCCCGGCCCCGACGCGGCAGAGGGCGACAGCGGCCCCGCCGCCTGGGTCGGGCCCGTCGCGGGCGGCCTGGGCGTGGCCCTGCTGGCGGCCGGCGTCTACCTGTGGCGCGGGCGGCGGGGCCCCCTGCCCGAGGCCGTGACCCAGCTCCTCGGGGGACGGCGCGTCCCGCCGGGAGGGGCGCCGGGCGGCCCTCTCTAGGGTCGGACTAGGGTCGGACCGTGGCGAACAAGAACATTCCCGACCCCGGTTTCTCCGACGACGACGGCACGGCCGACCCCCGGCTCGCCGCGGCGCTCACCGCCTGGTCGCAGGACCGTACGGCCCACGGGCCCGTCCTCGAAGCCCTGGCCGAGGCCCGGCTCCTCGTTCCCGTGGTCGCCGTACTCGGCGAGGTCGAGGAGGACGAGAACGGCCTTCGCCGCGAGAAGACCAGTGACATGGCCGTCCCCACGCTCAAGGCCGGCGACCGCACGGCACTGCCCGCCTTCACCTCCACCGAGGCCCTCGCCCTGTGGGACCCGGCGGCCCGGCCCGTCGCCGTCCCTCTGCACCAGGCGCTCCAGGCCGCGGCCCACGAACAGGCGGACACGATCGTCCTCGACCTCGCGGGCCCCGTCCCCTACGAACTGGGCCGGGCCGCGCTGCTCGCCCTCGCCGAGGGCCGCGCCGGCGCCGACCCGCTCGCCGACCCCGCCGTCACCGGCGCGGTGCGCGCGGCCGTCGCAGCCGAGCCCGCCGTGCTCCGCGCCCACCTCGGCCCCGGCAGCTCCGACGGCACCCTCGCCCTGGTGCTCGACCCGACCGCGGAGCCGGCCGAGGCCGCCCAGCGCGTGGCCCGCCGCATCGCCGCCGACGAAACACTGAGGGCCCGCCTGGTGCGCGGCCTCGACCTGGCGATCCTGCCGGCCGAGGCGACGCCACCGGGCGAGCCCCTCTACGTACGTACTGACTGACCGTGGCGCACTGACTGATCGGTGCGTACTGACTGACTCCCCGGGATCGCCCCCGGGGCGGCTCAGCCGAAGACCGGGCCCGTGTACTTCTCGCCCGGACCCTGACCCGGCTCGTCCGCGACGATCGACGCCTCGCGGAACGCCAGCTGGAGCGACTTCAGGCCGTCGCGCAGCGGCGCCGCGTGGAACGAGCTGATCTCCGTGGCGCTCGCGTCCAGCAGACCGGCCAGCGAGTGGATCAGCTTGCGGGCCTCGTCGAGGTCCTTGTGGCCCTCGCCGCCCTCGGCGAGGCCGAGATTCACGGCGGCGGCGCTCATCAGGTGGACCGCCACCGTGGTGATCACCTCGACCGCGGGGACGTCCGCGATGTCACGGGTCAAGGTGTCGAAGTCGGGGGAGTCGGGCCCGGGGACCTCGGGGGACTCGGGGGCGGGGGTCGTGTCGCTCATGTCCCACACGATAAGCCGCGCCCCGGACAGCCCGGCCCCCGGGAGCCCGCGGCCCGGCCGGTTCGCCCTACCCCGGGGGAGCTGCTAACCTTGTGTAACGACCGGCCGGAGACCCGCGTGCCAACGCAAGGATCCGGCCCACAAGTGGAGGCTCCGATCTCCCACCTGGCCGCTCCCCGGAGCGGCGGGTCACCGGTCAGGCGGCCGAAGTCCCCGAGGCTTCGGGTCGCCCGATGTGCGCCCCGCGATCACCGCGGAGGTGCTCCGGTAGTACGTGGAGCCCCTTCTGTGATCGGTCGGGGCATTTTTTATTGCCTCGCGCGGTTGGTCCAGTCAAACAGACGTAACGCGGCTGTCCGCCAGACGGTCGCGTGGTGCTACCGAGGAGGATCCATCAGCGCCGAGCCCCGCATCAACGACCGGATTCGCGTTCCCGAGGTGCGACTTGTCGGCCCCAGCGGCGAGCAGGTCGGGATTGTTCCGCTTGCCAAGGCCCTGGAGCTCGCGCAGGAGTACGACCTCGACCTTGTCGAGGTCGCGGCGACCGCCCGGCCGCCCGTGTGCAAGCTCATGGACTACGGGAAGTTCAAGTACGAGTCGGCCATGAAGGCCCGTGAGGCGCGCAAGAACCAGGCGCACACGGTCATCAAGGAGATGAAGCTCCGGCCGAAGATCGACCCGCACGACTATGACACCAAGAAGGGTCATGTCGTCCGGTTCCTCAAGCAGGGCGACAAGGTCAAGATCACGATCATGTTCCGTGGTCGCGAGCAGTCCCGCCCCGAGCTGGGCTTCCGGCTGTTGCAGCGTCTCGCTTCGGACGTCGAGGACCTCGGGTTCATCGAGTCGAACCCGAAGCAGGACGGCCGAAACATGATCATGGTTCTCGGTCCGCACAAGAAGAAGACCGAGGCGATGGCCGAGGCCCGCGAGGCCCAGGCGGCCCGCAAGGCGGACGCGAAGGCCAACCCGGGCCGCTCGCAGAACTCCGCCGAGGGGGAGGAGCCCTCCGAGGCTCCCGCCGAGGCCCCGGCCGAGGCCAACGCCGAGGCCTGATCTCCCGGACGCGAGTCCAGGGGATCGCCAACTGACACATATGGCTCCCGGATGCCCGGTTTCACGACCGGGCATCGGAGTGCCACTGACGAGGAGAGAACGGCGCTATGCCGAAGAACAAGTCGCACAGCGGTGCCAGCAAGCGCTTCAAGGTCACCGGCTCCGGCAAGGTGCTCCGTGAGCGCGCCGGCAAGCGCCACCTGCTCGAGCACAAGTCGTCCCGTCTGACGCGTCGCCTCACCGGCAACGCCGAGATGGCCCCGGGCGACGCCAAGAAGATCAAGAAGCTTCTCGGCAAGTGAGCCGGGGCGCGCACCGCGCGCCTCGCTCTGACCGGGACCCAATCGATACCGGGTCGTGTGAGTCCAACCACGGCCCCGCTACAAGGAGTTAACAAGTGGCACGCGTCAAGCGGGCAGTCAACGCCCACAAGAAGCGTCGGGCGATCCTCGAAGCGGCCAGCGGCTACCGCGGCCAGCGCTCGCGCCTGTACCGCAAGGCCAAGGAGCAGGTCACCCACTCCCTGGTCTACAACTACAACGACCGCAAGAAGCGCAAGGGCGACTTCCGTCAGCTGTGGATCCAGCGCATCAACGCCGCTGCCCGCGCCAACGGCATCACCTACAACCGCTTCATCCAGGGTCTGAAGGCCGCCAACATCGAGGTGGACCGCAAGATCCTCGCGGAGCTGGCCGTCAACGACCAGAACGCGTTCGCCGCGCTGGTCGAGGTCGCGCAGAAGGCGCTGCCGTCGGACGTCAACGCGCCCAAGGCCGCGTGACGCTGCGCTGAGCTGAGCGTGTTTCGGACCCGTAGGCCTGGTGGCCTGCGGGTCCGTTTCTGTTAGGAGCTCGTCTGCCCCCTGCTGGTTTCTGCCGCCCGCGGGTTTGTGTGTGGCTGGTCGCGCAGTTCCCCGCGCCCCTTTCAGGGGCGCTGTCCCTGAGGTGAGTTTTATGGTTGCCGCTGAATTGATCTCCTCCAAGTCGCCGCGCGTCAGCGCCGCGCGGCGGCTGGCCAAGCGGAATTTCCGGGGGAAGGAGCGGCTGTTCCTCGCCGAGGGGCCGCAGGCCGTGCGGGAGGCCGCCGGGCACGCCGACACGCTCGTCGAGCTGTTCGCCACCGTCGACGCCGCCGAGCGCTACGCAGACATCGTGGCGGAGGCGCGGGCCGCCGGCGCCAAGGTGCACCTCGCCGACGAGGACGTCATCGCCGACATCTCGACGACCGTGACACCCCAGGGGCTCGTCGGGGTCTGCCGGTTCCTCGACACGCCGTTCGAGGAGATCCTGGCCGCCCGGCCCAGGCTCGTCGCCGTCCTCGCCCACGTGCGCGACCCCGGCAACGCCGGGACCGTACTGCGCTGCGCCGACGCCGCGGGCGCCGAGGCCGTCATCCTGACCGACGCCTCCGTCGACCTCTACAACCCCAAGGCGGTGCGCGCCTCGGTCGGTTCGCACTTCCACCTGCCGGTCGCCGTCGGCGTACCCGTGGAGAGGGCCGTACAGGGCCTGAAGGACGCGGGCGTACGCATTCTCGCCGCCGACGGCGCGGGCGAGGACGACCTCGACACGGAGCTGGACAAGGGCACCATGGGCACCCCCACCGCCTGGATCTTCGGCAACGAGGCGTGGGGCCTGCCGGAGGAGACCCGCGCGCTCGCCGACGCCGTGGTGCGCGTTCCGATCCACGGCAGAGCCGAGAGCCTCAATCTCGCGACCGCCGCCGCCGTGTGCCTCTATGCCTCCGCTCGTGCACAGCGCGCCGCCGGAGGGTGCCGCTCCGTCACATCCAGCTAGTAGGGTGACGGCCCAGTCCGAGAGGTGGGGTACGGGGAATGAGCGTCGGCACGAGCAGAGCACCGGGAGTACAGGACATCGTCCGTGCTCGCGCGGACTGCGGTCACGGTGATCTCGGCGACCTCGGACTCGACCCCGACGAGCTGCCCGACGGGCTCGTCGTCGCGGACGAGACGGGCCGGATCATCTGCTTCAACGCGGCCGCCGCGCGGATCACCGCCGTTCAGGCCGACGACGCCATCGGCGCGCCCCTGGAGCGCGCCCTTCCCTTAGAGGACCTGGAAGGCCGCCGCTGGTGGCAGCTGACCGATCCCTACGGAGGCCTCGCCATCCGCGTCGGCCAGCCCGAGCGCAATCTGCTGCTGCCGGGCGGCCGCGAGGTCCTCGTCTCCGCCCGCTATCTGCGCACCGCCCGCACCGGGCCCGTGCGCCGCGTCATCGTCTCCCTCCGCGACACCGACGCCCGCCGCCGCACCGAGCGCAGCCACGCCGAACTGATCGCCACCGTCGCCCACGAGCTGCGCTCCCCCCTCACCTCCGTCAAGGGATTCACGGCCACGCTGCTCGCCAAGTGGGAGCGGTTCACGGACGACCAGAAGAAGCTGATGCTGGAGACCGTCGACGCCGACGCCGACCGCGTCACCCGGCTGATCGCGGAGCTTCTCGACATCTCCCGCATCGACTCCGGACGGCTCGAACTGCGCCGCCAGCCCGTCGACATAGGTGCGGCCGTCGGCCGGCACATCCAGGCGCACGTCGCCTCGGGCCAGGACGCCGACCGCTTCCTCCTGCGCCTCCAGCGGCCGCTGCCCGACCTCTGGGCGGACCCCGACAAGATCGACCAGGTGCTCAGCAACCTCCTGGAAAATGCGGTGCGGCACGGCGAGGGAACCGTCACCATCGACGTGGCCCCTTTCTCGTCCTCGCGCGAGCGGGGCGGCGCCGAGACCGCCGTCACCGTGAGCGACGAGGGCCCCGGCATTCCGGAGGAGTCGATGGGCCGCGTCTTCACCCGCTTCTGGCGGGGCAGCAAGCGCGGCGGGACAGGACTGGGGTTGTACATCGTGAAGGGCATCGTGGAGGCGCACGGCGGGACGATCACCGTCGGCCGCGCGCCCGGCGGCGGTGCCGAGTTCCGATTTACGTTGCCCGTGGGGGCCCCGGCGTATCTCCAGTGACTCACGTGAGTCACTGAGGGCGCCCTGAGCAGCCCGCGGGCGCATTCGATCACCGCACCCCCGTTAGACTCGGTCGTTGGCACTTTGCGTCCCCAACCTTGGGACACTCCGTCTCCGATTCGTCGACGGGGACCATCCGCCAGCCAACCGGAAGCACGGGAAGAGATGTCGGCACCGAACAAGTCGTACGACCCTGTTGAGGTCGAGGCACTGAAACCTGAAGAGATCGAGCGCATGCGGGACGAGGCGCTCGCCGCCTTCGCGGCCGCGGACTCCCTCGACGCGCTCCAGGAGGCCAAGGTCGCGCACACCGGCGGCACCTCGCCGCTGGCGCTCGCCAACCGCGAGATCGGCGCGCTGCCCCCGCAGGCCAAGGCCGAGGCCGGCAAGCGCGTCGGCATGGCGCGCGGCGCCGTGAACAAGGCGCTGGCCGCCCGCCAGGCCGAGCTGGAGGCCGAGCGCGACGCCCGCGTCCTGGTCGAGGAGGCGGTGGACGTCACACTGCCGTACGACCGCACGGCCGCCGGTGCCCGGCACCCGCTGACCACGCTCATGGAGCGGGTCGCGGACGTCTTCGTCGCCATGGGCTACGAGGTCGCCGAGGGCCCCGAGGTCGAGGCGGAGTGGTTCAACTTCGACGCCCTGAACTTCACGCCCGACCACCCGGCCCGGCAGATGCAGGACACGTTCTTCGTCCAGGGTCCCGAGGGCAAGTCGGGCGACGAGTCCGGTGTCGTACTGCGTACGCACACCTCCCCGGTGCAGGCGCGCGCGCTCCTCGAACGCCGCGAGCCGCCCGTCTACATCGTCTGCCCCGGCCGCGTGTACCGCACGGACGAGCTGGACGCGACGCACACCCCGGTCTTCCACCAGATCGAGCTGCTCGCCGTCGACGAGGGCCTGACCATGGCCGACCTGAAGGGCACCCTCGACCACATGGTCCAGGCGCTCTTCGGCCCGGACATGAAGACGCGGCTGCGGCCGAACTACTTCCCGTTCACCGAGCCGTCCGCCGAGATGGACATGGTCTGCTACGTCTGCCGCGGCGAGTCCGTCGGCAACCCCGACCGCCCCTGCCGCACCTGCGGCAGCGAGGGCTGGATCGAGCTGGGCGGCTGCGGCATGGTCAACCCCAAGGTGCTCACCGCCTGCGGCGTCGACCCCAAGAAGTACAGCGGATTCGCCTTCGGGTTCGGCATCGAACGGATGCTGATGTTCCGCCACAACGTCGAAGACATGCGAGACATGGTCGAGGGTGACATCCGGTTCACCCGGCCGTTCGGGATGGAGATCTGATGCGGGTCCCGCTTTCCTGGCTGCGGGAGTACGTCGACCTCCCCGCCACCGAGACCGGCCGTGACGTGCAGGCCAAGCTCATCGAGGTCGGCCTGGAGGTCGAGACGGTCGAGCAGCTCGGCACCGGCCTCAAGGGCCCGCTCGTCGTGGGCAAGGTCCTGACCATCGAGGAGCTGGAGGGCTTCAAGAAGCCCATTCGCTTCTGCACCGTCGACGTCGGCACCGCCAACGGCACCGGCGAGCCGCAGGAGATCGTCTGCGGCGCCCGCAACTTCGCCGTCGGCGACAAGGTCGTCGTGGTCCTGCCCGGCGCCGTTCTGCCCGGCGACTTCGCGATCGCCGCCCGCAAGACGTACGGCAAGACCTCGCACGGCATGATCTGCTCCGGCGACGAGCTGGGCATGGGCGACGACGGCAGCGGCGGCATCATCGTGCTGCCGCCCGAGCACGAGGCCGGCACCGACGCCATCGAGCTGCTCGAACTGGTCGACGAGGTCCTGGACATCGCCGTCACGCCCGACCGCGGCTACGCCCTGTCGATGCGCGGCGTCGCCCGCGAGACCGCCGTCGCCTACGGCCTGCCGCTGCGCGATCCGGCGCTGCTCGACGTGCCCGCGCCGAACTCCTTCGGGTACCCCGTCAAGATCAGCGACCCGCTCGGCTGCGACCGCTTCACCGCGCGCACCGTCACCGGCCTCCAGCCCGAGGCCCGCTCGCCGATCTGGCTCAAGCGGCGCCTCCAGAAGGCCGGGATGCGCCCCGTCTCGCTCACCGTCGACGTCGCGAACTACGTGATGCTGGAGCTGGGCCAGCCCCTGCACACGTACGACCGCTCCCGCGTCCAGGGGAGGATCGGCGTGCGCCGGGCCGAGCAGGGCGAGAAGTTCACGACGCTCGACGGCGCCAAGCGCGTCCTCGACGCCGAGGACCTGGTGATCACCGACGAGCGCGGGCCCATCGGCCTCGCGGGCGTCATGGGCGGCGCCAACACCGAGATCGCGGACCACGACGAAGAGGGCGGCACCACCGACGTCGTCATCGAGGCCGCGCACTTCGACGCGCTCTCCATCGCCCGTACCGCGCGCCGCCACAAGCTGGGCTCCGAGGCCGCCAAGCGCTACGAGCGCGGCGTCGACCCGCAGGCCGCGTCGGCCGCCGCCCAGCGGACCGTCGACCTGCTGGTCCTGCTCGCGGGCGGCACCGCCGAGGCCGGTGTCACCGAGATCATCGCCCCCAGCGCGCCGCACACGATCACCATGCCCGCCGACCACCCCGACAAGGTCGCCGGTGTCACCTACGGCCGCGAGACCGTCGTACGCCGCCTTCAGCAGGTCGGCTGCGACGTGTACGGCCAGGACGACCTGACCGTCACCGTGCCGTCGTGGCGCCCCGACCTGGCGGAGCCGAACGACCTCGCCGAAGAGGTCATCCGCCTGGAGGGATACGAGAACCTCCCCTCGACCCTGCCGAAGCCCCCCGCGGGCCGCGGCCTGACCGAGCGGCAGCGCCTGCACCGCCGCGTCGGGCGCGCGCTGGCCGGTGCCGGGTACGTGGAAGCGCTGAGCTACCCCTTCATCGGCGAGAACGTGTTCGACCAGCTCGGCCTGGAGGCGGACGACCCGAACCGCCGCGTGGTCAAGCTCGTCAACCCGCTCTCGGACGAGGAGCCCGCCCTCCGTACGACGCTGCTGCCGGGGCTGCTCTCCGCGCTGCGCCGCAACGACGGGCGGGGCAGCCACGACCTGGCGCTCTTCGAGACGGGTCTTGTCTTCCACCCCCGGGAGCAGCTCAAGGCCGCCGTGCGGCTGCCCGTCGACAGGCGTCCCACCGACGAGGAGATCGCGTCCCTCACCGACGCGCTGCCCGTCCAGCCCCGGCACGCCGCCGTCGTCCTCGCGGGCGCCCGCGAGCAGGCCGGCTGGTGGGGCAAGGGCCGCCCGGCCGACTGGGCGGACGCCGTCGAGGCGGCCCGCACCCTCGCCCGCGAGGCCGGTGCCGAACTCATCGTCGACCAGGGCCAGTACGGCCCCTGGCACCCGGGCCGCTGCGCCGAGCTGAAGGTCGTCATCGACGGCGACATCGTCTCCGTCGGCCACGCGGGCGAACTGCACCCGCGCGTCGTCAAGGCGTTCGGCCTGCCCGTCCGCACCTGCGCGATGGAGCTGGACCTGGACCGCCTGGAGCAGGCCGGTGAGGGGACGCTGCGCGCACCGCGCATCTCCGCCTTCCCGGTGGCCACTCAGGATGTCGCGCTGGTCGTCGACAAGGAGGTGCCGGCCGCCGTGGTCGAGTACTACCTGACCGGCGGCGCGGGTGAACTCCTGGAGTCCATCCGCCTGTTCGACGTCTTCGAGGGCGACCAGATCGGCGAGGGCAAGAAGTCCCTCGCGTACGCGCTGCGCTTCCGCGCGGCCGATCGCACGCTGACCGTCGACGAGGCCTCCGCGGCCCGCGACGCGGCCGTCGCCCTGGCGGCCGAGCGCACGGGCGCGGTGCTGCGCGGAGCGTAGTCACCGTCCGTAGGCGCCAAGAGGCGCACATTCAGGCGCATAGAGGGGCTCATCCGGATCATCGGATGAGCCCCTCACTCGTTAGGGTGACAACTGGCTTCACCCTGGCCCAATCGGGTCACTCGGTCGACAGAATCAGTCCGGCCGTAGGGGTCGGCCTGCGCGCTGAACGGGGCCTTAGGGGGGCCGTCGGCATGATCCGTACCAAGGCTGGGGCTCCCCGCCGGACGATGCTCGGGGCGAGGCTGCGGGGCTGTGGTCCCCGGCACCGAGACAGAGGACGACGCCGCGGCAAAGGCCCGTTCGTCCGTCTCAGAGACTCCCGGGCGGCGCCTCGGCCGCTTCCCCGGGTGGAGCGCAAGCGGTTCCGCCGCGCGCTGACGGTGGGCCTGCCCACGGTGTGGGGCGCCGTCGCCATCACGTACAAACTGGCCTGCCCGCTCGCCCAGCAGGACGGCATGGGCGCGCGGATCGTCAGCAGCGCGGTCTTCTTCGCCGTCGGGACCGGGCTCGTCCTGCACGTCCGCGGGGCGCTGCTGCGGGAGTTGCGGCAGATGCGCGAGGTCGCGGGCGCCGCGCAGAACGTGCTCCTGAGACCGCTGCCGCCCCGCACCGAGGGCCTCGCCCTCGCCGCCGGACGGCTCTCCGCCTCGCACGGCGCGACCGTCGGCGGCGATCTGTACGAGGTGACCGCCACCGAGCACGGCGTCCGCGTCATCATGGGAGACGTCCGGGGGCACGGCCTCGCCGCCATCGCAACCGTCGCCGCCGTCCTCGGCAGCTTCCGCGAGGCCGCGCACGACGAGCCAGAACTCCCCCTGCTGATGCGGCGGTTGGAGCGTGCGCTCGGGCGCCACCTGCGGGAGCGCTCCCGCGCGGAGCACCCCGCGAACGGCGGGGCCGCACCGGAGAGCCCGCTGGCCGAGGAGTTCGTCACCGTACTCCTCCTGGAGATCGGCCAGCTCGGTGAGATCTCCGCACTCAACTGCGGCCACCCCTGGCCCTTTCTGCTGAGCGGCCAGGCCCGGCCGCTGACCGACGCCGATCCGCTGCCGCCGCTCGGCCCCTTCCCGCTCCCCGCCGAGCTGCCCGTGCTGCACTGCGGCCGGCTGCTGCCCGGTGAGGCACTCGTCCTGCACACGGACGGCATGGAGGACGCGCGCGACGCGGCGGGGGAGTTCTTCCCGCTCCAGGCGACGCTCACCGAGGCCGCCCGCGTCCAGCCGGTGTCACCGCAGAACCTCATCCGCGTGGTCTACGACGAACTCCTGCGCCACACCGGCCGGTTGCCGGCCGACGACGCGGCGCTGCTCGTCCTGCGCAACGACCGCAAGAGGGTCCCTGTCCAGCACCCGGAGACGGAGCGACGCGCCCGCACCATGAGCTGAGGCCCCTCGGGCGAGGGCGGACCGGCGATGTGCCGTCCGCCCCGCCATGGAGTTGTCGGGCAGACGGCGGGACGGACGGCGCCGGTGAGGGCCGCCGCACTGTGGAGGGGGGAGCCGGCGGCCCGCCGGCCTCCTCGACTGGCGAGGTCCCCCAGTCAAGCGATCCCACACGGTGCGCGGCAGAGCGCACACCCCCCGGATCCGAGCACTCCGTTCACACCCCGTGTGAAGGCACCTCCACTACCCTGAACAGCACCGAGCCACCGGAGGGCATTCATGCAGCCCAACACCTTGCTCGACGCGATCCTCGACGAAGCGGGCATCTCGCACGCGGGACTTGCCGCACATGTGAACCAGGCCGGGAAGTCCAGAGGCCTCGCGCTGCGCTACGAACACACCGCCGTATCCCGCTGGTTGAAGGGCCAGCGTCCGCGCGGCCAGGTCCCCGACCTGATCTGCGAGGTGCTCGCCGCCCGGCTGCAACGGCCCGTCACCCTCGACGACATCGGCCTCGGGCTGCCCGGTGTCCCCGCCGCCCACGTCGGCTCGGCCTCCTCCACGCTCTCCGGTTTCGTGGAGCGGGCCACCGCGCTGTGGCGCTCGGACGAACAGCAGCGCCCCCATCTGCTCGGCGCGCCCGCGGTCACCGGCACGCCCGCGGTGATGCCGGTCTGGGAGTGGGAGAACCCGCCCGAGGACGTCGACGTCTCCCGCGGCGGACGCCACCCCGTCAGCACGGCCGACATCGAGATGATGCGCGCGGCCCGCGCCCACTACGAGCAGATGTACCGCAAGGCCGGCGGCATCGCGACCCGCACCCGCATCGTCGGCTTCCTCAACGCGGAGGCCGCGCCGCTCCTGCGCGGCAGCTACACCGACGAGACGGGGCGTCAACTGCACCGGTCCACCGGCGGGCTGGTGGCCATAGCGGGGATCTGTGCCTACGACTCCGACGCACACGGCCTCGCCCAGCGTTACTTCCACCAGGCCCTGAGGCTGGCAAAGGCCAGCGGGGACAGAGGACTTGGGGCGTACGTCATCGCGCTCCTGGTCAACCAGTCCCTGTTCATGCGTGAGTACCGCCAGGCCGTCGCGTTCGCCGAGGCGGCGCTGCGGGCCGCGGGCCGCGACCTCACCCCCGCGCTCGCGTCCGATCTGTACGCGATGCAGGCCAAGGCGTACGCGCACCTGGGCGACGGCAGGAGCGCGCTCTCCTGCATCAGGCGTGCGGAGGCCGCGGCCGAGCGGATCCTGCGGGGCCGCGAGCCGGACGAGACGGGTTATGTCCAGCCCGGACTCGTCAACGTACAAGTGGCGGAGGCCCTGCTCAGTCTCGGCGATCTGGCCGGCGCCCGGGAGCACGCGGCGGCGGCCGTGGACACCCCGGCGCACGACCGGGGCCGGGTCCACCGGCTCGCCATGCTCAGCCAGATCGACCTGCGCCAGGGCAACACCGACGAGGCGGTGGCCACCGCGGTGCAAATGGCGGAGCAGGCACGGGGGATGGAGTCACAGCGACTGCGCGACCGGCTGCGCGCGGTGCGCGAGCACCTGGTCCGCAGCGACTGCGCGGGCACGGCCGAGGCGGCCGCACTCATCGACGGGGCGCTGCGGGTGCCGCTGTGACCCCCTGACGCCCACTGCTCCACGGTTCGCCCTGCTGCGATATTGCCATCTACTCGGCGGAAGGTGGCAGAACCGTGCAGTGGACGAAACAGAGCGAACAAACTGTATATGGAAATCGGTGGTTCACCGTCAATCTCGCAGACGTCGAACTACCCGACGGTCGGCATCTGGACCACTTCCTCATACGGATGAGGCCCGTCGCCGTGGCCACGGTCGTCAACGACGCCAACGAAGTACTGCTGCTGTGGCGGCACCGCTTCATCACCGACAGCTGGGGCTGGGAGCTGGCGGCGGGCGTCGTCGAGGACGGCGAGGACATCGCGTACGCGGCGGCACGCGAGATGGAGGAGGAGACCGGCTGGCGGCCGGGCCCGCTGCGGCACCTGATGAGCGTCGAGCCCTCGAACGGGCTCACCGACGCCCGGCATCACATCTACTGGTCCGACGAAGGGACGTACGTCGGCCATCCCGAGGACGACTTCGAGTCGGACCGTCGCGAGTGGGTCCCTCTCAAGCTCGTCCCCGACATGGTGGCCCGCGGGGAGGTCCCGGCCGCCAACATGGCCGCGGCGCTCCTCCTCCTGCACCATCTGCGCCTCGGCCAGGACGCGCGCTAGCTAATGGCCGAGGGCCTGCCAGAGCGCCACGGCGAACGCCGCGACCGCCGCGAGAGCGACGATCGTGGGGAGCGGCCAGCGCGTGTGCTCCAAGGCGGCGACCTTGGCCTCCAAGGCCTCCACGTTCTTGGCGGTCTGTTCGTCATGCTGCGTGAGCAACGCCAGCCGTCCGTCGACGCGGGCGAGGCCCACGTCCAGGCATCGGCGTAACTCGGCGAGCTCTTCAGGGACCACGGCACTCTCGCCGTCGGTGGTCACGAGTCCACTCCTCTCTGTAGTGGCGCGTCCCCCCTTCATCCGCACAGGAAGTCAACTCGCCTGGCGGACGGGGCGGGAGAGTGTGCGATGGGCATATGCGAGCCCGTCGCGCACACGGTGTGCGAACGCCGCGGGCCCGGCACTCACAGGAGTGCCGGGCCCGTCAACCCCGTCAAACACAGAGGGAGCGTCAGGCGTACGTGTAGAAGCCCGAGCCGGTCTTGCGGCCGAGGCGGCCCGCGTCCACCATCCGCTGGAGCAGCGGGGGAGCGGCGTACAGCGGCTCCTTGTACTCGGCGTACATCGAGTCGGCGACCGAGGCGACCGTGTCCAGGCCGATGAGGTCGGCGAGCTTGAGCGGGCCCATCGGGTGGGCGCAGCCCATCTCCATGCCGTTGTCGATGTCCTCACGGCTCGCGATGCCCGACTCGAACATCCGGATCGCGGAGAGCAGATACGGGATGAGCAGCGCGTTCACCACGAAGCCCGAGCGGTCCTGCGCGCGGATCGCGTGCTTGCCGAGGACCTTCTCGACCATCACCTGCGCCCGGCTGATGGTGCCCTCGGACGTGGTCAGCGCCGGGATCAGCTCGACGAGCTGCTGCACGGGCGCCGGGTTGAAGAAGTGGATGCCGATGACCTGGTCGGGCCGCGAGGTCGCGACGGCCAGCTTCACCAGCGGGATGGAGGAGGTGTTCGAGGCGAGGATCGCGTCCTGCCGGGTCACCACCTGGTCGAGCACCTGGAAGATCTCGGTCTTGACCTGCTCGTTCTCCACCACGGCCTCGATGACCAGGTCACGGTCGGCGAACTCGCCGAGGTCGGTGGTGAAGCTGAGACGGGCCAGCGTCGCGTCCCGCTCCTCCTCGGAGATCTTGCCGCGCTCGGCGGCCTTGGAGAGCGAGTTGTACAGCCGCGTGCGGCCGATCTCCAGCGCCTCGCCGGTGGTCTCCGCGACCTTCACATCCAGTCCGGAGCGGGCGCAGACCTCTGCGATTCCGGCGCCCATCTGGCCACAGCCCACCACTCCGACGCGTGCGATATCGGTCATGGAGTCGGTCACCTCGTGCCTTTCGCTGATCAATGGGACGGCAGGGTCCGGTCCCCCGTATGGATGCGGTCCCTGCCTCGGCCGTGAACGTTACTCCGCAACCGGGGGTCCATGACGTGCCGGGTCGGGCATGCTGGCGGCAACCCGGCGAAGGGTGCCGGACACAGCGAGCTGAGGGGCGTACAGATGAGGCGTATGTCACGCAGGGGTTTCTCGGTGGTGGCCGCGGCGACGCTCGCGGGCCTGGCGACGGCGGGGGACGCGGGAGCCGCCCCCGGCCGGCGCCCGAAGAAGCGGCGCGAGCTGCGGGCCATGTGGCTGGCAACCGTCGTCAACCGCGACTGGCCGTCCAAGCCGGGCCTGCCCGCGGCGCAGCAGCGGAGCGAGTTGACGGCCTATCTGGACTCCGCGGTGAACCGCAGACTGAACGCGGTGGTCTTCCAGGTGCGGCCCACCGCCGACGCGCTGTGGCCCTCGCGGTACGAGCCGTGGTCGGAGTACCTGACCGGTGTGCAGGGCAAGGACCCGGGCTGGGACCCGCTGGGCACCGCGGTGGAGGAGGCGCACCGCAGGGGCCTGGAGCTGCACGCGTGGTTCAACCCCTTCCGGATCGCCAATCACACCGACCCCTCGCGTCTGATCGCCTCGCACCCCGCGCGCGTGCACCCCGACTGGGTCGTGCCGTACGGCGGGAAGCTCTACTACAACCCGGGCCTGCCCGAGGTGCGGCGCTTCGTGCAGGACGCGATGCTCGACGCGGTCCGCCGCTATCCGCTCGACGCGGTGCACTGGGACGACTACTTCTACCCGTACCCCGTCGCGGGTCAGGTCTTCGACGACGACGAGGCCTTCGCGCGCTACGGCGGCGGCTTCCCGGACCGTGCCTCCTGGCGGCGCGACAACATCGACCGGCTGGTGCGCGAGATGGCGGGCCGGATCAAGAAGACCCGGGGGCGCACCCAGTTCGGGATCAGCCCCTTCGCGGTCTGGCGCAACATCGCGACGGACCCGACCGGCTCGGACACCCGGGCAGGCGTGCAGACGTACGACGATCTGTACGCGGACACGCGCGGCTGGGTGAAGAAGGGCTGGCTCGACTACATCGTGCCGCAGGTGTACTGGAACATCGGCTTCCCCGCGGCGGACTACGCCAAGCTGGTCCCGTGGTGGAACGACGTCGTGCGGGACACGGGCGTACGCCTGTACATCGGTGAGGCGCTGTACAAGGCGGGCGACCCGGCGCAGCCCGCGGCCTGGCAGGACCCGGCGGAGCTGTCCCGCCACCTCACCTACGCCGAGGGCTTCCGCGAGGTGCGCGGGCACATCTACTTCTCGGCGAAGGAGGTCGGCGTCGACAGGAACGGCGCGATGGCGCGGGTGGTCGCCGACCACTACCAGGAGCCGGCGAAGCCGCCGCGCTGACGCCGCGCAGTCAGCTCGTCGGGTCCTGGTGCCGTACGACGGTGTCGGGGCCCGGCGAGACCAGCGTCTCGTGGCCGTCCTCGAACCGGACGCGGTACGGCGGGCCGCCGTCCGCGCCCAGGACTTCTACGACCTCGGCGATCCGGTCGTGCTGCCCGACGACCCTGCCGTGCAGCACCAGCTTGTCACCCGCGGTTGCGCGCATGTGGAGGCTCCCTCGTCCCGCTCTGCGGTCGCGTTCCGTGGCCGTCAGTCTACGACGGGTGGCGGCTGATGGCGCCTGGTCGGGCGGGCACCGGCTCGGTCAGCCACGGGCCCGTTGCGTGACCGCGATGCAGACGAGCACGGCGGCCGCCGTCAGGGGCGCGGCGACGGGCAGGTGCTCGCCGAGCAGGAAGACCGACCAGACCAGCGTCAGCAGCGGCTGGGCGAGCTGGAGCTGGCTGGCCTTGGGGACGCCGATGACCGCCATGCCGCGGTACCAGACGACCAGACCGAGGAACTGCGAGCCGATCGCGGAGTAGAGCAGGCCCGCCGTGCTGTGCCCGGTCAGCTGGAATGACTCGTGCTGGAGGGCGAGGACCGCGCCGACCGCGTTGAGCGGCAGGCAGAGCATCAGTCCCCAGCCGATGACCTGCCAGCCGGGCATCTCGCGGGCCAGCCTGCCGCCCTCGGTGTAGCCGGCCGCGCAGATCAGGAGCGCGCCGAAGAGATAGAGGTCGGCGGCGGACAGGGCGCCGCCGCTCTGCTGCACGGTGAACGCGATGACCGCGGCGGCCCCGACGAGCGCCGCCGTCCAGAACATGCGCGAGGGCCGCGCGCCCGTGCGCAGCGCCGAGAGCACGGCGGTGGTCAGCGGGAGCAGACCCACGACCACGGCCGCGTGCGCGGTGGTGGACGTCTGGAGGGCGAGCGTGGTGAGCAGGGGGAAGCCGACGACGACGCCGGCGCCGACCACCGCGAGGCCCGCCCAGTGGCGGCGGTGCGGGACCGGGACGCGCAGGGCGAGCAGGCAGCCGCCCGCGATGAGGGCGCTGAGGGCGCCGCGCAGGGTCACGAGGCTCCACGGGCCGATGCCCTCCAGGCCCCACGCGGTGGCGGGGAAGGTGAGCGAGAAGGCGGTGACGCCCAGGGCGGCCATCAGCGTGCCGGTGCGGCGGGCGCCGTGCGGCGCGGCCGTGGGGGTGGCGGCGGGGCCGGTCGTCGTGGAGGTCGCCGGGGCGGGGGCTTCGGTGACTGCTATCCGCCTCGGGCGAGTAGCGCTATCCTGTGCTGTCATGCATGACAGTAGCAGCGTGGGCGAACTGGCGAAACAGCTGCGGAGTGAGCTGGACCGCTACTCTCCGGGTGGAAAGCTGCCATCGAGCCGCGCGCTCGTCGAGCGGTTCAAGGTGAGCCCGGTGACCGTGTCGCGGGCGCTGGCGCAGCTCGCCGCCGAGGGGCTCGTCGTCACCAGGCCCGGCGCCGGGGTCTTCCGTGCGGTGCCGTCGGCGCCCGCCGCGCCGGCCGGGGACACCTCATGGCAGGAGGTGTCGCTGAGCGCCGACGCCGCGGCGGAGCTGGTGCCGCGCGGGGTCGACGCGACCGGAGTGCTCGCCACTCTGGCCGCGCCACCGCCGGGCGTCATCGAGTTCAACGGCGGCTACCTCAATCCGGCGCTCCAGCCCGAGCGCGCCATGGCCGCGGCGCTCGCGCGTGCGGGGCGGCGGCCCGGGGCGTGGGGGCGGCCGCCCGTCGACGGCCTCCCGGAGCTGCGGGAGTGGTTCGCGCGAGGGGTGGGCGGGGCGATCACCGCCGCCGAGGTGCTGATCACGGCGGGCGGGCAGAGCGCGCTGACGACCGCGCTGCGGGCGCTCGCCCCGCCGGGGGCGCCGGTGCTCGTCGAGTCGCCCACCTACCCCGGCATGCTGGCGATCGCCCGCGCGGCGGGGATGCGCCCCGTGCCGGTGCCGGTCGACACCGACGGGGTCCGCCCGGGGCTCCTGGAGGCCGCGTTCCGCGCGACGGGCGCCCGGGTCTTCGTCTGCCAGCCGCTCTTCCAGAACCCGACCGGCGCGGTGCTCTCCGCCGAGCGGCGCCCCGAGGTCCTGCTGATCGCCCGCGAGGCGGGCGCGTTCGTCATCGAGGACGACTTCGTGCGCCGCCTCGTCCACGAGGACGCCGGGCCGCTGCCGCGGCCGCTCGCCGCCGACGACCAGGACGGCGTCGTCGTGCACGTCTGCTCGCTCACCAAGGCCACCTCGCCGAGCTTCCGGGTGAGCGCCCTCGCGGCGCGCGGGCCGGTCCTCGAACGGCTGCGCGCCATCCAGGTCGTCGACCACTTCTTCGTGCCGAGGCCGTTGCAGGAGGCGGCGCTCGAACTGGTCGGCTCACCGGCCTGGCCGCGCCATCTGCGGGCGGTCGCGGGTGAGCTGCGGGTCCGCAGGGAAGCCATGGCCGCCGCGCTGCGGCTGCGTCTTCCCGAACTCGCGATGCCGCACATCCCCGCGGGTGGCTACCACCTGTGGCTGCGGCTGCCCGACGGCACGGACGAGGCGGCGCTGGCATCGGCGGCCCTGCGCGCGGGCGTGGCCGTGGCCCCCGGCCGCCCGTACTTCGCCGCGGAGCCCCCGGCGGCGTACGTCCGGCTGAGCTTCGCGGCGGTCGCCGGGGTGGGGGAGATCGGCGAGGGAGTGCGCAGACTGCGCGAGGCCTGTGACGAGGTGCGGGGGTAGCCGAGGGCGCCCGTCCCACCAGACGGAACACGCTCGACTGCGCGCGGGCGCTCCTGGCAGGGTCGGGGAATGAACGACAGTGTCACGCTCCACGGTGAGTACGAGATATCGGCCGACCCCGCCCGCATCGACGCGGCCCGCGTCCACGAGTGGTTGTCCACGGACGCGTACTGGGCCCTCGGCCGTTCCCGCGCCAAGCAGGACGCGGCGATCGCCGGGTCACTGAACTTCGGTGCGTACGAAGGGAGTTCGGGGGATCAGGTCGCGTATGCCCGCGTGGTGACCGACCGGGCCACCTTCGCCTGGCTCTGCGATGTGTACGTCACCCCGGCCGCGCGCGGCACGGGCCTTGGCACCGCGCTCGTGGACGCGGTCCGCGCGCACCTGGAGCCGTTCGGCCTGCGCCGCGTGCTCCTCGCCACGGCCGACGCGCACGGGGTCTACGAGAAGGTGGGCTTCAAGGCCCTGGAGACTCCGGACAGGTGGATGGCGCTGGGCGAGCAGTGATGTGTGTCCGTACGTAGTCCGTGACGAGCAGCAGGTCCTTGGCGGGGCCGCCCACCCGCCACCGGGCGCGCCAGCGGTCCGCGTCGTACACCTCGAACTCGCCGCGGTAGAGATCCGCCGAGCAGGGGTGGTCCGCGCTGTGGCGGCCGGAGCGCAGGTCGAGGTCGTGGAAGAAGCGGCCGTCGGCGAACTCCACGCGGGCCGTGCCCGGTATGCCGCCGGGCAGGAACCGCAGGGTGCGCTCGGCTGGGCGTGCGGTGCCGCGCCAGGTGAAGACGCCGGACTCGTGGTGGAGGAGCCCGCCCTCGTCCGGGGCGGGCAGCGGCGAGAAGAGCGTCGTACCGGAGAAGCGGCCCTCGGACCCGTCGGCGAGGTCGCGGACCGTGCGGGTCACGCGCCACTCGCCCGCGAGATGGGTCAGGGCCTCCGGTACGGGGTGGGGGAAGGGCATACCAGCAGGCTACGTGGGCCGGCGGCCTGCCGTTCCCCGGCGGCCGGCCCCTACTTGTCGACCACCGACATGCTGCCCTCGTCGTACCGCGTGCCCGCCACCCCGTCCGCGGGCGCCGCCGCGTCGATCGCCGCGAGGTCGTCGGCGGACAGCTCGATCGTGGCGGCGGCGACGTTCTCCTCCAGGTACTTCTCGCGGCGCGTGCCGGGGATCGGTACGACGTCGTCGCCGCGGTGCTGCACCCAGGCGAGCGCGAGCTGCCCGGCGGTGACGCCCTTCTCGGCGGCGAGCGCGTTCAGGGCGTCCACGATCGACAGGTTCCGCTCCAGGTTGCCGTCGGCGAAGCGGGGCTGGGTGCGCCGCAGATCGTTCTCGGAGAGCGCGTCGAGCGAGGTGTAGCGGCCGGTGAGGAAGCCGCGCCCGAGCGGCGAGAACGGCACGAGGCCGATGCCGAGTTCGCGGCAGACGGGCGCGATCTCCCCCTCCAGGTCCCTGGTCCACAGCGACCACTCGCTCTGCAACGCGGCGATCGGATGCACGGCGTGCGCCCGCCGGATCGTGCGCGCACTGGCCTCGGAGAGCCCGAGGTGGCGCACCTTGCCCGCCGCGACCAGCTCGGCCATCGCGCCGACGGTCTCCTCGATCGGTACGGTCTTGTCGACCCGGTGCACGTAGTACAGGTCGATGTGGTCGACCCCGAGCCGCCGCAGCGAGGCGTCGCACGCCTGGTGTACGTAGGCGGCGTCGCCCCGGATGTGCAGCGGCTCGCCGAGGGCGTTGGCGAAGCCGAACTTCGTGGCGACGACGGCCTGTTCGCGGCGCGGGCCCGCGAGGGCGCGGCCTATCAGTTCCTCGTTGTGGCCGTTGCCGTAGAAGTCGGAGGTGTCGAGCAGGGTGACGCCGAGGTCGAGGGCGCGGTGGATCGTCCCGATCGACTGGGTGTCGTCCGACGTGCCGTAGGCGTGGCTCATCCCCATGCATCCAAGTCCCTGCGCGGAGACCGTCAGCGCGCCGAGCCGGCGGGTGGGAAGGCTGGTCATGGTGGTACCTCCTGGCTGGTGCTCCGTGGTCGGTCCTGACCTTAGGAGTTGGAGCGGACTCCAGGTCAAGGCGGCGGAGCGGCGGCGTCTGTACGGGGGTTTTCCCCAGGGATCTTCGGCCCACTGGCCCGATGGCCGGCCCGCGCCCGGGTCCCTAGCGTGGTGATCGAGCGCCCGGCCGCCCGGCCGGTGCGACCGCCGCCGAACCCAAGGAGCACGCACGATGCGCGTCGCGTCAGCAGTCGCCGCTGGCCTGGGCCTGGCCGGACTCCTCGCCGGCGGCGCAGTGGCCGCGCCCGGACCCGCCGAGCCACCCAAATTACCCTCGTCGGCGCTCGGTTGGGGTCGTTGCCCCGCCGACCAGAAGGAGCTGAACGAGGCGGGCGCGCAGTGCGCGAAGGTGACCGTGCCGCTCGACCACGCCGACCCCGGCGGCCGTACGATCCGGATCGCCATCTCCCGTATCAAGGCGAGGTCGCCCGAGCGGCGCGGCATCCTGCTCTCCAACCCGGGCGGCCCCGGCGGCACCGGACTCGCCCACACCCTCGCCCTGCGCCCGGCGCTGGAGGATGTGGCCGACCGCTACGACCTGATCGGCTTCGACCCCCGTTTCCTCGGCGAGAGCACCCCGCTCACCTGCGGCGCCGCCCCGCGCCCGGTGCCGCCCGGGCCCACCACCACCCCGCGCGCGGACTTCGACGCCTCGGTGCGGGCGGCGCGCGACACCGCCCGCCGCTGCCAGGAGCACGGCGGCAACGCCGATCTGCTCCCGCACGCCTCGACCCGCAACGTCGCCCGCGACATGGACGCGATCCGCGCCGCACTCGGCGAGCGGAAACTCTCGTACTACGGAGTCTCGTACGGCGCGGACCTGGGCGCCGTCTACACCCAGCTGTTCCCGCGCCGCGCCGACCGTGTCGTCCTGGACTCCTCGACCGACCCGGCGGCCACGCAGTACGAGCTGTTCCAGCGGTCGGGCGCGCCCGCGGAGGCGGCGCTCGACGGCCAAGTGCGGGACGACGTACGGGCGTTGCTGCGCCGGGCCGAGCAGCGCCCCATCCCCGTGAAGGGGCAGCGACTCAACGCCCCTCTCCTGCGGATGATCTTCAAGCAGCTCGTCCAGCACGAGGAGAACGACCCCCAACTGAAGAGTGTGGCAGCGGACTTGAAGAAGGCGGCCGCGGGTGAGGAGGTCGAGCCGGGGCCCGCGCTCGCCGGACTCCTCGAACTGCTCGCCTCACCGGAGCTGGAGAGCAGCATGACCGGTGGCGCGATCTTCATGTGCGGGGACGGCGGGTGGCCCGCCGGCGGCTGGCCGAAGAACCCGGAGACGTACTGGCAGAACATGCAGCGCAGCCGGGCTGCCCAGCCGGTGTTCGGCCCCTACGTCAACGGCATGATCGCGCCGTGCGCGTTCTGGCGTGGCGAGCCCCGCGAACCCGGCACGAGGATCGGCAATGACGTGCCCGTCCTGCTGCTCCAGGCCCGCCACGACAACAACGTCCCCTATGAGGGCGCCCTCGCCCTGCACCGCAGGCTCACCGGGTCACGTCTCCTGACGGCCGACATCCGCGCGCACGGCGTGTACGGACGCGGCAACGACGGCCTCACCCCCGTCCCGTGCGCCGACCGGGCCGTCAACACCTATCTGCGCGACGGGAAGCTGCCCGCCGCGGACCTCACCTGCCCGAAGCCGGAGGCGGCCCGATGACCGGGATCAGCAGACGGGCGGGGCTGACGGCCGCGGCGCTGCTCACGGGATCGGCCCCCGGTGCCGCGTCCGCCTGCGCCCCGGGTCGGGAGCGCGCCCTCCAGCGCGACGGCGACGCCCTCGCGGTGGCTGCCCGACGCGGACGACCCGGCGGGGGAGCGGCGCTGGCTGGCGCGGCCGGGTGTGGCGGGCGGCGCGGGCCGGGCGGTTAGCGGTCCCCGCTGCCGACCCAGCTCACCCGCCCCGGAACACGGCCATGCCCCGGTCGTGGGCCGATCCGGCGCGGCCAGGCCCTATCCGCGTGACGCGGAGTCGGCCGTCGGGCGCGGTGCCCTGGCGGGCAGGGGGCCTTGGCTGCCTGTTCCCCGGGCACGCCGCGGCAGCCTCGTCGCCGTCAGCGCGCCGAGTGCCGCCACCGCCGACAGGGCCGACAGCGTCGGGTCCATCGCCGTGAGGAACGCGGTGTCGGTCCACTGAGAGTTCCCGTGAGGGCCCCCGCCGCGCCCCGCGAAGGTCGTCATCAGCGTGGTCGCCAGGGCGATGCCCAGCGTCGGGCCCACGTTCATCGCGGTCTGCTGGAGACCGCCCGCCACCCCGGCGTCCGCCACCGGGGCATGCCGTACGACGACCGCGGTCGCGGCGACCATCACCGTGCCGAAGCCCGCGCCGACCAGCAGGAACCCGCCGCCCATCAGCAGCGGCCCGGACGCCCGGTCCAGACGGGACAGGGTGAGGACGCCGAGGGTGAGCACCACCATCGCGGCCGTGATGGTCCGCCGCGGCCCGTGCCGCCGCAGCAGCACCGCCCCGTACGGCGCGCACACCACCATCATCAGCGCGAGCGGCAGCGCCCTCAGCGCGCTTCGCAGCGGATCGAGTTCCAGGACCTCTTGCAGGAAGTACGTCGCCACGAACAGCGCCCCGAGCATCGCCGCGGACGCCGCCACCAGCACGCCGAGCGCGGGGCCCACCGCGGGCAAGGCGACCAGGCGGGGCGGCACCAGCGGACTCGCGGCACGGCGCTCATGCCGGACGAACGCGGCCGCGGTGACCGCCGCGGCGCCGAAGCCGAGCGTGGTGGCCGCCGTCCAGCCGGTCTCCGCGACGCCGACCAGCGTGTGCACCAGGCAGGCGAGCGCCACCGCGAGCAGCCCGGCGCCGGGCAGATCGAGTCCGGGCGCGGGCCCCTTCCGGGGCGGCGCGGGCACGCGGACCACCAGTGCGAGTACGCCGATCACGAGCGCGGGCACGACGCTCAGGAAGAACACCGAGCGCCACCCGAGATGCGTCGCGAGCGCCCCGCCGAGCACCGGCCCCGCCGCCGCAGCGAGGCCGATCGCACTGGTCCGCACGGCGATCGGCATCCCGAGCCTGTCCGGCGGGAACGCGGCCCGCAGCATCCCGAGCGTCGCGGGCTGCAACAGCGCGCCGAAGACACCCTGGGCGACGCGCAGCCCGATCACCCAGCCGACGCCGGACGCGAGACCGATGCCCGCGGAGGCGAGCGCGAAGCCGAGCGTCCCGACGGCGAAGAGCCGCCGGTGCCCGTACCGGTCGCCGAGCCGCCCCGCGAAGACCAGCAGGCTCGCCACCGCGATCAGGTATCCGGTACTGGTCCACTGCACCTGCGCGAAGGAGGCGTCCAGATCGCGCTGGAGAGCGGGCTGCACGATGGTCAGTACCGTGCCGTCCAGGGCGACGATCATGGCGCCGAGGACGCTGCACACGAGGGTGAGGTTCCGTTGCACTCCGGTCCCGGGTTTCACCGGGCCTCCGGTGCCGGGACTCGCGAGGCCTCCGGTGCCGGACCTCACGAGGCCTCCGGTCCGAGGTGCGCCTCCAGCGCGGCCTCGATCAGCGGCTCCACATCCGCCGCCCCGGTCGCGAGTCCCAGACTGCCCCACTCCCACAGCTGGGCGATGCCGTGCAGGTTCGCCCAGAGCGCGCCCGCGACGACCCGCGCCCCCGCGCCGGACGCCGGGCGGGCGTCGGCGACCAGGCCGACCAGTGTGTCGAAGAGCGGCAGGGTGGTCTCCCGCAGGCCCAGTGCGCCGCTCTCCAGGAGGTCGTGGCGGAACATCAGCTCGAACATGCCGCGGTGGGCCGCCGCGTAACCGAGGTAGGCACGGCTCAGCGCCTTCAACCGCGTACGCGCGCCGCCCTGCACCGCGGCCCTCTCGACCTCGGCCGCCAGCTCCGCGAAGCCCCGTCGCGCGATCGCCGACAGCAGGGCGACATGGGTGGGGAAGTACCGCCGGGGCGCCCCGTGCGAGACCCCTGCCCTACGGGCGATCTCCCGCAGGGTCAGCGCCTGCACGCCCTCGGCCTCGACCAGCTCGACGCCCGTCCTCACGAGCCGGGCCCGCAGCCCGGCATCGCCTTCGTGGCGTTCGTCGTGTTCCTTCATCACCCTCACAGCCTTCGCCACCTTCGATACCCGTACCATCTTCGTAGACACTGTCTACTCCATTGAGTAGACAGTGTCTACTCAGATTGGGGTCCTTGGGGCCCTGTCCGGCAGGGGGGAGGTAGGAGATATCTTGATGTCGAGCAATGTTGCAGACGCGGAGCGGAGCACCCGGTGACTGACTCGACCATCATCTACACCCACACTGACGAGGCCCCGGCCCTGGCGACCCATTCGTTCTTGCCGGTGGTCCAGGCCTACGCATCGACGGCCGGTGTCGGCGTGGAGACCCGTGACATCTCGCTCGCGGGGCGGATCATCGCGAGCTTCCCCGAGCGTCTCGAGGAGGGCCAGCGCATCAACGACGCCCTCGCCGAGCTGGGCGAACTCGCCAAGACGCCCGGGGCGAACATCATCAAGCTGCCCAACATCTCGGCCTCGATCCCGCAGCTGAAGGCCGCGATCGCCGAGTTGCAGGGCCAGGGCTACGCGCTCCCCGACTACCCGGACGACCCGAAGACCGACGAGGAGCGCGACATCCGCGCCCGCTACGACAAGGTCAAGGGCAGCGCCGTCAACCCGGTCCTGCGCGAGGGCAACTCCGACCGCCGCGCCCCCGCGTCGGTCAAGAACTACGCCAAGGCGCACCCGCACCGCATGGGCGCCTGGACGGCCGACTCGAAGACGAACGTCGCCACCATGGGCGAGAACGACTTCCGCTCCACCGAGAAGTCCGCGGTGATCACCGAGGCCGGTTCGCTGCGCATCGAGCTGGTCGGTGACGACGGCTCCACCACCGTCCTGCGCGAGTCCGTACCGGTCCTCGCGGACGAGGTCGTCGACGCCTCCGTCATGCGCGTCGCCGCGCTGCGCGAGTTCCTCAAGGAGCAGGTCGCCCGCGCCAAGGCCGAGGGCGTCCTCTTCTCCGTGCACCTCAAGGCCACGATGATGAAGGTCTCCGACCCGATCGTCTTCGGCCACGTGGTCCGCGCCTTCTTCCCGAAGACCTTCGCCGCGCACGGCGAGACCCTCGCCGCCGCCGGCCTGACCCCGAACGACGGTCTGGGCGGCATCTTCAAGGGCCTGGACTCGCTCCCCGAGGGCGAGAAGATCAAGGCGTCCTTCGAGGCCGAGCTGGCCGAGGGCCCGGAGCTGGCCATGGTCGACTCCGACAAGGGCATCTCCAACCTGCACGTCCCGAGCGACGTCATCGTCGACGCCTCCATGCCCGCCATGATCCGCACCTCCGGCCACATGTGGGGCCCGGACGGCGAGGAGCACGACACCCTGGCCGTCCTCCCGGACAGCAGCTACGCGGGCATCTACCAGGTCGTCATCGACGACTGCCGCGCCAACGGCGCCTTCGACCCGTCGACCATGGGCTCCGTCCCGAACGTCGGCCTGATGGCGCAGAAGGCCGAGGAGTACGGCAGCCACGACAAGACGTTCGAGGTCCCGGCCACCGGCACCGTGCGCGTCGTCGACGCCGCCGGCAACGTCGTCCTGGAGCAGACCGTCGCCGCCGGTGACATCTTCCGCATGTGCCAGACCAAGGACCTGCCGATCCAGGACTGGGTCAAGCTCGCCGTCACCCGCGCCCGCGCGACCGGCAGCCCGGCCGTGTTCTGGCTGGACGACACCCGCGCCCACGACGCCGTGCTCATCGGCAAGGTCGAGCGGTACCTCGCCGACCACGACACCGACGGCCTGGACATCCGGATCATGTCGCCGGTCGAGGCCACCGCGTTCTCCCTGGAGCGCATCCGCCGCGGCGAGGACACCATCTCCGTCACCGGCAACGTGCTGCGCGACTACCTCACCGACCTGTTCCCGATCCTGGAGCTGGGCACCAGCGCCAAGATGCTGTCGGTCGTCCCGCTGATGAACGGCGGCGGCCTCTTCGAGACGGGCGCCGGCGGCTCCGCCCCGAAGCACGTCCAGCAGCTGGTCAAGGAGAACTACCTGCGCTGGGACAGCCTGGGCGAGTTCCTGGCCCTCGCGGTGAGCTTCGAGCACCTCGCCACCACCACGGACAACGCCCGCGCGCAGATCCTCGCCGACACCCTGGACCGCGCCACCGCCACGTTCCTGGAGAACGACAAGTCGCCGAGCCGCCGCCTCGGTGGCATCGACAACCGCGGCAGCCACTTCTACCTCGCCCTGTACTGGGCGCAGGAGCTGGCCAAGCAGACCGAGGACACCCAGCTCGCCGAGGCGTTCACGGCCCTGGCCAAGACGCTGGCCGAGCAGGAGCAGACCATCGTCGACGAGCTGATCGCGGTGCAGGGCTCCCCGGCCGACATCGGCGGCTACTACCAGCCGGACGTGGCCAAGGCCTCCGCGGTCATGCGCCCGTCCGCGACGCTCAACCAGGCGCTCGCGATCCTGAGCTGACGCTCCGGCGCCCATGAAGGAGGGGCCTCCCGCCACTGCGGCGGGAGGCCCCTCTCGCGTACGTCACCCCGGTTACGGCCGGCGGCGGGGCTTCCCGCGCCTGGCGGCCGGCTTGGCGCCCTTCGACTGCCGGGCGGGCGCCCCGCGACGGCCCTTGTCGCCCGCCTTGGCCCCTGTCCTGCCGGCGGGCTTGGCCTTGGCCGGGGCCTTGTCCTTCGCTGGGGCCTTGTCCTTCGCCGGGGTCTGGGTACGGCCCCGTGAGCTGTTGACCGTGCGGCCACGGACGATGCCGATGAAGTCCTCGACCAGATCCGTGGTCTCGGCCTCCGGCCAGGCCAGGGCCACGCGCGACTCGGGGGCGCCGGTGACCATGCGGTAGGTGAGGTCCTTGCGGTGGTGCAGGCGCGCCAGGGACTGCGGGACGACGAGCACCCCCACGCCCGCGGCGACCAGCTCGACGGCGTCGGCCGTCGTCTCGGGGCGCTCGGCGGCCGGCACCCCGGGCCGCTGCTCCCACTCCAGCGTCTCGTCGAGCGGGTGGAACACGACCTCGTCGGCGAGGTCCTCGGGCGACACCTCGTCGACCGCCGCCACGACGTGGTCCTTGGGGATCACGACGACCGTCGTCTCGGCGTAGAGGGGGATCGCGCTGAGGTCCGTACGGTCGACCGGCAGTCGTACGAATCCGGCGTCGGCGCCACCGGCCCGCAGCACGTCGGCCGCCTCGGCGGGGGAGACCTGGAGAAGGGTCAGCGGGATGTCGGGCAGCCGCTCGTTCCAGATACGCACCCACTTGGTGGGCGTCACCCCCGGGACGTAGGCGAGCCGGAACGAAGGGGTTACTTCCGAGCCTGTCACCTCGCCAGGCTACCGGTCGTGGTCGGAAGTAGCGCACATGCTCGATACCCTTGACACCATGACGTCGCACCAGACCACCCAGACCATGAAGCCCGCGACCGCGGCGAAGAAGCTGGGTGTGTACCTCGAGGCCACCCCCGCCGAGTTCCAGGAGGGTCTCGTCACGCGCGCTGAGCTGAACGCGCTCCAGACCGACCCGCCCGAGTGGCTCCAGGAACTGCGCCGCAACGGCCCGCACCCCCGCCCCGTCGTCGCAGCCAAGCTCGGCGTCTCCATCGCGGGCCTCGCCCGCGGCGGGGTCACCGAGCCGCTCACCACGGAGCAGATCGACGCGCTGAAGGACGAGATGCCCGGCTGGCTGCGCCAGGAGCGCGCCACGCAGGCCGAGGTCCGCAAGGAAGCGGTGCGTATCAAGGAGAAGCAGGCGGAGGACGCCCAGAAGCGGGCGGCCCGCGCCGACGAGAACGCCCGCTCCTGACCGGCCCCCGCTCCTGACGGACGCCCTCAGCCCGTCGACCGCAGGCTCAGCACGAGGTCCCGCGGCAGGCCGTGGGTGTCGTGCAGATAGCGGAAGTCCTCCTCGTCCAGCGAGCCGTGGAAGCGGGGCCGGGCAAGCACCTGCCGGCCGCGCTCCAGGAGCCGCCGGAACCGGCGCTCCTCGTCCAGCAGCACCCGGCGCACCTCACCCGGGTCGGTGTCCTGCCGGAAGCGGTCCAGGGTGTGCGGGACCAGCTCGTCCGGGAGGTCCCCGAGGCCGCGTGAGGGGTCGTCCCGCCAGAGCACGGTGAGCACCCGCCGCACCAGGCGGCGCAGCACATAGCCGCGCCCTCCGGCGGCCGGACGCACTCCGTCGCCGATCACCACCACGGCCGAGCGCAGATGATCACAGACCAGCCGCAGTGACGGCTCGTCCAGCGGCCACAGCCCCGGCACGAGCCGGCGCCAGGGCTCGAAGACGTCGCACTCGAACACCGAGGTGCGGCCCTGGAGCAGCGAGGCCAGCCGTTCCAGGCCGAGACCGGTGTCGACATTGCGCTGGGCCAGCGGCACGAGCGAACCGTCGGCGAGCCGGCGGTGGCGCATCATCACGTGGTTCCACACCTCCACCCAGCGGTCGTCGCGCGTGGGCGTCGACTCCGGCGGGCCCTCGCCCGTCCACAGGAAGATCTCCGAGTCGGGGCCGCACGGGCCGGTCGGCCCGCTGGGCCACCAGTTGTCCTCGACGGTCAGCTCCACGGGGACCCCGCGTTCCTGCCACAGCTCCACGGAGGCGGTATCGGGCCCGGTCCGCTCGTCACCGCCGAAGGCCGTGGCGTGCAGCAGCCCCGGATCGACACCGAACCCCTCGGTGAGCAGCCAGTACCCCCAGTCGAGGCTCCGCGGACCCTCGTAGTCGCCGAGCGACCAGGTGCCGAGCATCTCGAAGACGGTCAGATGGGTGGGGTCGCCGACCTCCTCCAGGTCCGTCGTGCGCAGACAGCGCTGTACGTTGACGAGTCGTCGGCCCAGGGGGTGCGGGCGCCCCGCCAGGTAGGGGATGAGCGGATGCATGCCCGAGGTGGTGAAGAGCACCGGGCCACCGGACGGTGGCAGCAGCGTCGAGCCGGTGATCCGGCGGTGCCCGCGGTCCTCGTAGTACTCGACGAACGTACGGACGACTCGCTCGGTGCTCATGGGAACGGTCTTCATGGGAGTGGCTCCTTGGCGTCGCGGCTGGGGAGGCGCCGGGCGACGGCCCGCGGAACACCGGAACCGGGAGGGGAGACCACGGATCCACCGGCGGGCCGTTTCCGGTCGCCGGTGGGATGAGGACGTACGTCAGGCGGCGGCAACCGGCGAGCTGGTCGCTCGCGCGGTCGCGGTACGGCTTCGGCCGGTGACGTTCATAGGGCCGAAGGTAACGCGCCCGAAGCGGGGGGCACGCGAATTATCGGCGGCGGGGGCGCGGCGGCTTGTACGACGAGATCGCCGCCGGCCGCGCGACTGCTCAGGCCAGGGTGACGGCCATGCCGCGCTCGGACAGGGTGTCGAGGACCGCGGCGAACAGGTCGTAGGGCCGGCCGTCCGGTGTCAGGGCGTGGGAAAGGTGCTCGTGGGCGGTCGCGGCGTCGCGCCACAGCAGGGTGGCGGGGGCGGTGTAGCCGAAGGTGCCGCCCAGGCATTCGCGCAGGGCGGCGAGGCAGCCGCCGAAGTAGCCCCCCGGGCCGTTGACCGCCTCGCCGAGCGCCAGATAGAGGGCGGGTTCGTCGGTGATGTGCCGCCCGTCGAGTTCGTAGGTGTGCCCGGCCGGCCGGTCGTGGTGGTGGGTTCGCCGGCAGCCCCGCTCCCGGACGAGGTCGTGCCAGGCCCCGCGGCGGCGGGTGTCGAGGCCGGCCCAGGCGTTCACGGCGTCCGGTGGTCCGGCGAACCACCGCTCCCAGACCGGCCGGGCGTATTCGGGAACGGGTGTGAAGAGGCGGCCTCCGTCGAGTTCCAGGTCGATCAGGCCCGCCCCCTGGGAGGAGGGGCGCCAGCCGCTGACGGTGGCCCGCAGCAGCCGGTCGGTGAGCGGCTCACCCTGTGCGTCCCGGATCTCCAGAGCCGCCTCCTCCAGATCCAGCGCCCGCCGGGTGCCCTTCACCAGCGCCGCCCTCAGCCGGTCGCTCGGCGCGAGCCCCCGCAGGACGAGCGAGGGCGGCTGCTCGGACGAGAGGACGTGGGTGAACTCGCGGCAGGAGCCCAACCAGCGGTGCCCGTCGTGCACGCGCACGCGACCCCTGTACTTCTCGGGCGGTCCCTCGTAGTCGTCCAGACCGGTGAGCAACAGGCCGTCCGCTCCGGGGAGTTGCCCCGAACTCTCCGCGTCCTCCAGCAGCCAGGCGTCGAGTGCGTCGTCCTCCGGCACCAGCCACACCCGGCTGCCCACCCACGCGGGTACGCCGGAAGCCTCCGGAACCCAGCCGGACAGTTCGTACGTCTCGCGGTCGGGTTCCCCGAAGAGTCCCCCCACTTCGGCGCAGACGCCCCAGACATGGCCGTCGCCGGTCCCGGCCAGGGTGTACCGCGGGCCCTCGCGCCCGTTCTCATCCTCATGCACAGGGGCAATCATCCCTGGACCACGTAGGTCCGGCGCCGGTAGTAGTGCACCGTCACCGCCCCCAGCAGCGGGCCCCAGAGGAGCAGGGGAGCGTAGACGATGTTGAGCAGCCATGTGCCCCAGGCGCTGGCCGCCATGTCCGCCGCGTTGATGGACGTGTGGACGAACAGTGCCCCGAAGACCGTCGTGGCCAGCGCGCCGAGGCCCGCCAGGGTGGTGGCCACCATGACGGGCACCCGGCGGCCACGGAGATACGGGATCCAGCGCGGCCAGGTCTCGCCCCAGCTCCGTACGAGACCAAGGGCGAGGAACCCGAAGAACTCGGAGACCAGACTGAGGCCGACGAGGTAGTACGACCCCCAGCCCGGGGCGTGCATCTGGTCGTACTCGGACTGTGCCAGCCCCACGGGGACGCCGACGGCGATGGCGACGCGCCACAGCGCCGAGGGCACGTTGGTCAGCGCGGCCCCCGTCGCGGCGAGTCGGGCCCAGCGCGGCACGTTCGGTAACGCAGGTGTTCTCGGCATGCGACCCAGGCTGGTCGAGGTGGCGTGGCCGGGGCGTCGCCCCGTGGGCGCATCCGCCTCGTCCTCGCGGCGGAGAGGCCGTACGACTACCGGAGCGCCATTGCATAAAAGTGCAGCTCTGCGTATAGTCATGCCATCCAAGAGGAGGGTTCCATGGCGGTACGCGCAGCAGTGGCAGGGGCGAGCGGGTATGCGGGCGGCGAATTGCTGCGTCTGCTGCTCGCCCACCCCGAGGTGGAGATCGGCGCCCTGACCGGGAACACGAACGCGGGGCAGCGCCTGGGCGCGCTCCAGCCGCATCTGCTTCCGCTCGCCGAGCGGGTCCTGGAGCCGACCACCGCGGAGGTTCTCGCGGGGCACGACGTCGTGTTCCTCGCGCTGCCCCACGGGCAGTCCGCCGCCGTCGCCGAGCAGCTCGGCCAGGGCGTCCTCGTCGTCGACATGGGCGCCGACTTCCGGCTGAAGGACGCGGGGGACTGGGAGAAGTTCTACGGCAGCCCGCACGCCGGCACCTGGCCCTACGGCCTTCCCGAACTGCCGGGCGGACGCGCCGCGTTGGCGGGCGCCAAGCGCATCGCCGTCCCCGGCTGTTACCCGACCGCCGTCTCGCTCGCGCTCTTCCCCGCGTACGCGGCGGACCTCGTCGAGGCGGAGGCCGTGATCGTCGCCGCGTCGGGCACCTCCGGCGCGGGCAAGGCCGCCAAGCCGCACCTCCTCGGCTCCGAGGTCATGGGCAGCATGTCGCCCTACGGAGTGGGGGGCGCGCACCGGCACACGCCCGAGATGATCCAGAATCTGAGCGCCGCCGCCGGTACCTCCGTCACCGTCTCCTTCACGCCGACGCTCGCCCCGATGCCACGCGGCATCCTCGCCACCTCCAGCGCGCGGGCGAAGCCGGGTGTGACCGCCGAGTCCGTGCGGGCGGCCTATGAGAAGGCCTTCGCCGACGAGCCGTTCGTCCAACTGCTCCCCGAGGGGCAGTGGCCCGCGACCAGCGCCGTGTACGGCTCCAACGCCGTGCAGATCCAGGTCGCGTACGACGACACCGCCGGCCGCGTGATCGTGATCAGCGCCATCGACAACCTCACCAAGGGCACCGCGGGCGGTGCCCTGCAGAGCATGAACATCGCCCTCGGCCTCGACGAGGCCACCGGGCTTACTACGATCGGAGTCGCGCCGTGAGTGTGACGGCAGCCAAGGGATTCACGGCGGCGGGCATCGCCGCCGGGATCAAGGAGAACGGCAACCCGGACCTGGCCCTCGTGGTCAACACCGGGCCCCGCCTCGCCGCCGCGGGCGTGTTCACCTCCAACCGCGTCAAGGCCGCCCCCGTCCTCTGGTCGGAGCAGGTGCTCAAGGGCGGACTCGTCTCCGCCGTCGTCCTCAACTCCGGCGGCGCCAACGCCTGTACGGGCCCCAAGGGCTTCCAGGACACGCACGCGACCGCCGAGAAGGTGGCCGAGGTCCTGTCCCTCAACGCGGGCGAGGTCGCCGTCGCGTCGACCGGGCTCATCGGCGTGACGCTGCCGATGGACAAGCTCCTGCCGGGCGTCGAGAAGGCCGCCGGTCAACTCTCCGCGCACGGCGGCGAGAAGGCCGCCATCGCCATCAAGACCACCGACAGCGTCCACAAGACGTCCGTCGTGACCAGGGACGGCTGGACCGTCGGCGGCATGGCCAAGGGCGCGGGCATGCTCGCCCCCGGCCTCGCCACGATGCTGGTCGTGCTGACCACCGACGCCGACGTCGAGGCCGGCGTCCTGGACAGGGCGCTGCGGGACGCCACCCGGCTCACCTTCGACCGGGTCGACTCCGACGGCTGCATGTCCACCAACGACACCGTGCTGCTGCTCGCCTCCGGAGCGGCCGAAGTCACCCCCGAGTACGCCGAGTTCGCCGAGGCCGTCCGCGAGGTCTGCGACGACCTGGGCCGCCAGCTCATCCGCGACGCCGAGGGCGCCAGCAAGGACATCAAGGTCGAGGTCGTGAACGCGGCGAGCGAGGCCGACGCCGTCGAGGTCGGCCGGTCCATCGCCCGCAACAACCTCCTCAAGTGCGCCCTGCACGGCGAGGACCCCAACTGGGGCCGGGTGCTCTCCGCGATCGGCACCACGTCCGCCGCCTTCGACCCCGACCGGCTCAACGTCGCCATCAACGGCGTCTGGGTCTGCAAGAACGGCTCCGTGGGCGAGGACCGCGACCTCGTCGACATGCGCTACCGGGAGATCGTCGTCACCGCCGACCTGGCCGCGGGCGACGAGAGCGCCACCATCTGGACCAACGACCTCACCGCCGACTACGTCCACGAGAACAGCGCGTACAGCTCATGAGCCAGCCCACCGCGCGTAAGCACACCGCGCTGCCCAAGGCCCAGACCCTCATCGAGGCGCTGCCCTGGCTGACCCGGCACCGCGGCAAGACCGTCGTCATCAAGTTCGGCGGCAACGCCATGGTCGACGACGACCTGAAGGCCGCCTTCGCCCAGGACGTCGTCTTCCTCCACCACGCGGGCCTCAAGCCCGTCGTCGTGCACGGCGGCGGCCCCCAGATCAGCAAGGCCCTCGACCGGCACGGCATCGTCAGCGAGTTCAAGGCCGGCCTGCGCGTCACCACCGAGGAAGCCATGGACGTCGTACGCATGGTGCTCGCCGGCCAGGTGCAGCGCGAACTGGTCGGGCTGCTCAACCGGCACGGCCCGCTCGCCGTCGGCCTCACCGGCGAGGACGCGCACACCATCACCGCCACCAAGCACCAGCCCCGCATCGAGGGCGAACTGGTCGACATCGGCCGGGTCGGCGAGATCACCAAGATCGACACGGGCGCCATCCAGGCGCTGCTCGCCGACGGCCGCATCCCGGTCGTCTCTTCGATCGCCCGTTCCCAGGACGAAAGCGACAAGGGGCATGTCTACAACGTCAATGCTGATACGGCGGCTGCGGCACTCGCTGCGGCGCTTGGTGCCGAGACCCTGATGGTCCTGACCGACGTCGAGGGCCTGTACGAGGACTGGCCGAACTCCGACGAGGTCATCAGCAGGCTCACCGCGAAGGAGCTGGAGAAGCTCCTGCCCGAGCTGGCCAGCGGCATGGTCCCGAAGATGGAGGGCTGTCTGCACGCCGTACGAAACGGCGTCGAGACCGCCCGGGTCATCGACGGGCGGGTCCAGCACTCGATCCTGCTGGAGATCTTCACCGACGAGGGCATCGGCACGATGGTCGTGCCCGACGCCACCAGCACCGGCACCGCCAACAGCACCGGCACCGAGGGGGAGTCATGAGCAACCAGGAGCTGACCACGCGCTGGCAGAGCGCGCTCATGGACAACTACGGCACGCCGCGGCTGCCCCTCGTGCGCGGCGCGGGCACCAAGCTGTGGGACGCCGACGGCAAGGAGTACGTCGACTTCGTCGGCGGCATCGCGGTCAACGCGCTCGGCCACGCGCACCCGGCGGTCGTCGAGGCCGTGAGCGCCCAGGTCGCCTCGCTCGGCCACGTCTCGAACCTCTTCGTCGCCGAGCCGCCCGTGGCGCTCGCCGAACGGCTGCTCCAGCTCTTCGGGCGCGAAGGCCGTGTGTTCTTCTGCAACTCCGGTGCCGAGGCCAACGAAGGCGCCTTCAAGATCGGCCGGCTGACCGGCCGATCGCACATGGTCGCCACCGACGGCGGCTTCCACGGCCGGACCATGGGGGCGCTCGCCCTCACCGGCCAGCCCGGCAAACAGGAGCCGTTCCTCCCGCTGCCCGGTGACGTCACGCACGTCCCGTACGGCGATGTGGAGGCTCTGCGCGCGGCCGTCACCACCGAGACCGCCTTCGTGATCATCGAGCCGATCCAGGGCGAGAGCGGCGTCGTCATGCCGCCCGCCGGCTATCTGCGGGCCGCCAGGGAGATCACCCGGGCCACCGGGACCCTCCTCGTCCTCGACGAGGTGCAGACCGGAATCGGCCGGACCGGGCACTGGTTCGAGCACCTGGCGCACGACGGCGTGGAGCCCGACGTCGTCACACTCGCGAAGGGTCTCGGCGGCGGCCTGCCGCTCGGCGCGACCGTCGCGTTCGGCGCGGCGGCGGAGCTGTTCAAGCCCGGTCACCACGGCACGACGTTCGGCGGCAACCCCGTCGCGTGCGCCGCCGGGCTCGCGGTCGTCGACACCATCGCCGCCGAGGGCCTGCTGGAGAACACCAAGCGGGCGGGCGAGAAGCTGCGCGACGGAATCGAGTCACTCGGACACCCGCTCGTAGGGCATGTCAGGGGCTCGGGCCTGCTGCTGGGTATCGTGCTCACCGAGCCGCTCGCGCCGCGGGCGCAGCAGGCGGCTCAGGACGCCGGCTTCCTGGTGAACGCGCCCGCCCCCGATGTCGTACGGCTGATGCCACCGCTGAACGTGCGCGGCGACGAGGTGGACGCGTTCCTCCGGGCGCTGTCCGGCATCCTGGACAAGGCTCTTGAAGCCGACGGGGACGGACGATCCGGAGAATGAGACGACGATGAGCCAGGCGCAAGGCAACGAGCACGGCGACCACGCGGGTCCCGCCGTGCCGCAGACCCGCACCGCACGCCACCGCCGGATCGTGGACATCCTCAACCGGCAGCCGGTGCGCTCCCAGAGCCAGCTGGCGAAGCTGCTCGCCGACGACGGCCTGACCGTCACGCAGGCGACGCTCTCCCGCGACCTGGACGAGCTGAACGCGGTCAAGATCCGCAACGCCGAGGGCGACCTCATCTACGCCGTGCCGAGCGAGGGCGGTTTCCGCACCCCGCGCGCGCCGCTCGGGGAGTCGGCCAAGGAAGAGCGGATGCGGCGTCTCTCCGCGGAGCTGCTGATCTCCGCGGAGGCCTCGGCCAACCTCGTCGTGCTCCGTACGCCGCCGGGCGCGGCCCAGTTCCTCGCCTCGGCCATCGACCAGGCCGAGCTGCACGACGTCCTCGGGACGATCGCGGGCGACGACACGCTGATGCTGATCAGCAGGGAGCCGGCGGGGGGTCAGGCGCTGGCGGACCACTTGCTGCGGTTGGCCTCCAACGATTGATCTGGCTCCTGAGCCTTGGGGGTGCTCTGTCGCCGGCTGCGCCTGGCTCGTCCTCAAACGCCGGACGGGCTTGAATGTCGCAGCCCCTTGTTCTCAAGCGCCGGACGCGCTTGATGGCCGCTGTCCGTCCGGGGACTTTCGTGTGCGCGCCATCCAGGCCGCTACCAGCGCGCCCGACACGTTGTGCCAGACGGAGAACACCGCCGAGGGCAGTGCCGCGAGGGGGCTGAAGTGGGCCGTGGCCAGGGAGGCCGCCAGGCCCGAGTTCTGCATGCCGACCTCGAAGGCCATCGCCCGTGAGGCCGGTTGCCCGAGGCGGGCCAGTTTGCCGGCGCCGTAGCCGAGCGCGAGGCCCAGGCCGTTGTGCAGGAACACCGCGAGGAACACCAGCGCCGCGGCCGACTTGATGGCCGCGGCGCTGCCCGCCACGACGATCGCCACGATGGCGGCGATGGTCAGCGCTGACAGCCACGGCAGCGCCCCGAGCACCCGGTCGACGTACCGCCCGAAGAGCAGCCGCACCACAAGGCCCGCGAGGACCGGCAGCAGCACGGTCTTGAGGATGTCGGTGACCATCGAGCCCGCGTCCACCGGCAGGTACTCGCCCGCCAGCAGCAGCGTCAGCGGTGGTGTGACCAGCGGCGCGAGGACCGTCGAGACGGTGGCCACGGACACGGACAGCGCCACATCGGCGCGCGCCAGATACGTCACCACGTTCGACGCGGTGCCGCTCGGCGCGCAGCCCACCAGGATCACACCGGCCGCCAGTTGGGGCGAGAGGTTCAGCGCGTGGGCGATCAGCCAGCCGAGCCCCGGCATGATCACGTAATGGGCGACCAGGCCCAGCGCGACCGCCCAGGGCCGCTTGACCACGCCCTGGAAGTCCAGCGGGGTCATCGTCAGCCCCATGCAGAACATCACCACGCCCAGCAGGTACGGCACGCCGGTGCCCCAGCCCTCGAAGACGCCGGGTGCGGCGAGGCCGAGAGCGCCCGCGGCCAGGACCAGGACGGGGAAGACGGTGACAGCGCGTCGGGCGGCCTTGTCGCCGCCGCTCCTGCCGCCGGTGGGTGCGGAGATCGTCTGTTCGGGGTGCACGGCGCGATGCAACGCCCCGCCCACGCGCGCGTGCAACCCCGTCTCGGTATGTGGTCACTACACGGACCGTCCCGGGCGGCGGGGGTGGCTCAGTAGCGGGTCAGGGCCGTGGGGCCCGACGCCGTGCCGATCGCGATGTGCGGCCGCAGGCCCGGCTTCGCCCACCGCAGGATCTGGCGCATCGCCCTCGCGGGCACGGAGACGCAGCCCGCCGTCGCGCCGCTCCCGTGGACGTGCAGGAAGATCCCCGCACCCCGCCCGCGCACGGGACGGCTGTAGTTGTAGTCGATGACGAGGGCGTGCCGGTACTGCGGGTCGTAGGTGATGAGGTGCTCGGACTCGGCGGCCCGGCAGTCGGCGGTGAGCGGCTCGGACCAGCGGTTGTAGGAACGTGACGCGTTGTCCTGGCACCACCAGGACTCCTTCGTCACGCGCCGGTACGGGTAGTCGGCGCCGCTGGGTCTCGGGGCGATCCCGAACGCGTACGGAAGCCCGTACAGGCCCGTGGGTGTCGTCCTCGTCCCCTGCCGGCGCGAGCCGCCCTCCACCAGCCCCTTCGCGCCGAACCGGGCGGAGGCGGACCCGGCCTCCACCCAGCGGCCGCCGCGCCGGTCCCACCAGGTGAGCGCGCCGGTGGTGGAGCCGGTGTCCGGTGCCTCGGCGGTGATGAGCTGGCCGCCGCCGCCCGTGTCGGCCATCCGTTCCGGAAGCGGAAGGCCCGGCACGGGCGCCGCCCCGAGCGTGCCGGTGGCGGCGAACAGGACGGCACAGACCAGGGCGGCGGCTCGTGGGCGCATGGCTCGGACGCTAGTGGGCGGCAGCGGAAGCGGCAGCCCGGGAAGGCCGTCGATGCTCCGTGCGATGCAATCCCTCGCTACACCCGGTGGAGCCGATTGACGAACCATGCATAACTCTGCATACTCATGCACAGCGCATGGCGCGCAGCAGCGAACCCGGCGAGCGACAGTCCTGAGGAGCACGTGAAGTGAGCAGCAACAACGGCGGTGACGTCCGGCTCTGGGGCGGACGGTTCGCCGACGGGCCCGCCGAGGCCCTGGCCAAGTTGTCCGCGTCGGTCCACTTCGACTGGCGTCTCGCGCCGTACGACATCGCCGGTTCCCGCGCCCACGCGCGCGTGCTCCACACGGCGGGGCTGCTCACCGAGGACGAGCTGACCCGCATGCTGGCCGGGCTCGACCAGCTCGAAGCCGACGTCGCGGACGGCTCGTTCGTCGGCACGATCGCCGACGAGGACGTCCACACCGCCCTGGAGCGTGGCCTCCTGGAGCGGCTCGGGCCCGACCTCGGCGGCAAGCTGCGGGCCGGCCGTTCGCGCAACGACCAGGTGGCGACGCTCTTCCGGATGTACCTGCGCGATCACGCGCGGATCATCGGCGGCCTCATCGCCGAACTCCAGGGCGCGCTCGTCGGCCTCGCCGAGGCGCACCCGGACGTCGCCATGCCGGGGCGTACGCACCTTCAGCACGCCCAGCCGGTCCTCTTCGCCCACCACGTCCTCGCGCACGTCCAGTCCCTGTCCCGGGACGCGGAGCGGCTGCGGCAGTGGGACGAGCGGACGGCCGTCTCGCCGTACGGCTCGGGCGCGCTGGCCGGTTCGTCGCTCGGCCTCGACCCGGAGGCGGTCGCGAAGGACCTCGGCTTCGAGCGCGGCAGCGTGGGCAACTCCATCGACGGCACGGCCTCCCGGGACTTCGTCGCGGAGTTCGCCTTCATCACCGCGATGATCGGTGTGAACCTCTCCCGGATCGCCGAGGAGGTCATCATCTGGAACACGAAGGAGTTCTCCTTCGTCACCCTCCACGACGCCTTCTCGACCGGCTCGTCGATCATGCCGCAGAAGAAGAACCCGGACATCGCCGAGCTGGCGCGCGGCAAGTCGGGCCGCCTGATCGGCAATCTGACGGGCCTGCTGGCCACCCTCAAGGCGCTGCCGCTCGCCTACAACCGCGACCTCCAGGAGGACAAGGAGCCGGTCTTCGACTCCTGCGACCAGATGGAGGTCCTGCTGCCCGCCTTCACCGGCATGATGGCGACGCTCACCGTCAACCGCGAGCGCATGGAGGAGCTGGCCCCGGCCGGCTTCTCACTCGCCACCGACATCGCCGAGTGGCTGGTCAAGCAGGGCGTGCCGTTCCGTGTCGCGCACGAGGTCGCGGGGGAGTGCGTGAAGGTCGCCGAGGCCGAGGGCAAGGAGCTGGACGGCCTCACCGACGAGCAGTTCGCCAAGATCTCCGAGCACCTCACCCCCGAGGTCCGCACGGTCCTGAACGTGCCGGGCGCCCTGGCCTCGCGCAGCGGCCGCGGCGGCACCGCCCCCTCGGCCGTCGCCGTCCAGCTCGCCGAGGTCAAGGCGGACCTGACGGTGCAGCAGGAGTGGGCGGACGCGCGCAGGTGACGACGGGGCGTCGCGGGTTACGTTGGCGGGGAGATCCCCTACGACGAGGAGCCCGCGATGCCCTTCGCCCGTCTTGCCGCAGCCACCACCCCGACCGCGCACCTGGGGCTCGGTCTCGCCGCCGTCGGCAGGCCCGGCTACATCACCCTGGGCCGCGAGGCGGACCTGCCGCCGTCCCGCAGTGTCGAAGCGCTGCGCGAGCGCACGTTCGACCTGCTCGACGCCGCGTACGCCTCCGGCGTCCGCTACATCGACGTGGCGCGCTCCTACGGCCGCTCGGAGGAGTTCCTGGCCGCCTGGCTGCACGCCAGGTCCGATGTCCGTGACGTCGTCGTCGGCAGCAAGTGGGGCTACACGTACACGGCGGACTGGCGGACGGACGCCGAGGGCCCGCACGAGGTCAAGGACCACAGCGTCGCCGCCTACGACCGGCAGCGCGCCGAGACCGCCGAAGTGCTCGGCGACCGGCTCGACCTCTACCAGATCCACTCCGTCACCCCCGAGAGCCCGGCGCTCACCGACAAGGAACTGCACGCCCGCCTCGCCGGCCTCGCCGCGGAGGGCGTCACCGTCGGCCTCTCCGTGAGCGGCCCCGAACAGGCGGCCGCGATCCGCGCCGCCCTTGAGGTAACCGTCGACGGGGAGCCGCTCTTCCGCACCGTGCAGGCGACGTACAACCTCCTGGAGACCTCCGCGGGGCCCGCGCTCGCCGAGGCGCACGACGCGGGCCTGACCGTGCTCGTCAAGGAGGGCATGGCCAATGGCCGCCTCGCCGCCCCGCACGCGCCCGCCGCGCTGCGCGAGGTCGCCGAGGAGACGGGGCTCGGCTGCGACGCGGTGGCGCTCGCCGCGCCGCTGTGCGAGCCGTGGGCGGGCGTCGTCCTGTCCGGGGCGGCCACCTCGGTCCAGCTCGTCTCCAACCTGCACGCGACCGCCGTCGACCTCGACACGGGCCACCTCGAACGCCTCGCCGGGCTCGTGGAGGAGCCGCGGGAGTACTGGGGGCGGCGCGGGGAACTGCCTTGGCACTGAGCGGCGGCGCGGGAGCTGCCCTGGCGCTGAGCGGCGGCGGCGCGGGGGAACGATCTTGGCGCGAGCGGCACCGCAGCACCCCCTGTGAGACAACTGCGTCTCAATAGGTCTAGGCTTGTCTCATGTCAGTCGATCGCGACCAGGTCCTGCGCAGCGCCGCGGCCCTGCTCACCCACAAATCGACCTCCACCATGGACGAGGTCGCCCGCGCGGCGGGCATCAGCAGGGCCACCCTGCACCGCCACTTCGCGGGCCGCGACGCCCTCGTACGCGCCCTGGAGGACCTGGGACTCCAGGAGTGCGAGGCCGCCCTGGACCGGGCGGAACTCGACGCGGGCAGCGCTCAGGACGCCCTGCGGCGCCTGGTGAAGGAGATCGAACCGCACGCCGGCCTCCTCGCGTTCCTCTACACCGAGAACCAGCTCTTCGAGGGGGAGGCGCAGAACGAGGGCTGGGCCCGCATCGACTCCCGCCTCGCCGCGCTCTTCCGGCGCGGCCAGGAGAGCGGGGAGTTCCGCATCGACCTGACGCCCGTCTGGCTCACGGAGGCGCTCTACGGCCTCATCGGCTCCTGCGCCTGGGCCGTACTGGACGGCCGGGTGGCCGCCAAGGACTTCTCGTACATGATCGCCGAGCTGCTGATCGGCGGCGCGCGGCGGAGAGTGGACTCATGACCAGCACCCCTCAGCGGACCGCCGCGGCGGACGTGGAGCGCGGCCCCGGCCGCTGGCTCGCGCTCGCCGTGCTCGTCCTCGCCGTGCTCCTGGTCGCCGTCGACGCGACCGTGCTCGGCCTGGCGACCCCGTACATCAGCGAGGACCTCAAACCCTCGGGCACCCAGTTGCTCTGGATCGGCGACGTCTACTCCTTCGTGATCGCCGGTCTGCTCGTCTCCATGGGCAGCCTCGGCGACCGCATCGGCCGCAAGAAACTGCTGCTCACCGGCGCCGTCGCCTTCGGCGCGGTCTCGGTCCTCAACTCCTACGCCACGAGCCCGGAGCTGATGATCCTGGCCCGCGCGCTGCTCGGCGTCGCGGGCGCGACGCTGATGCCGTCCACGCTGGCGCTGATCCGGAACATCTTCCACGACCCGCGCGAGCGCAGCCTCGCGGTCGGCATCTGGGGCGCCATGGCGTCCGCGGGCGCGGCCGTCGGGCCCGTCGTCGGCGGCTTCCTGCTCGAACACTTCTGGTGGGGCTCGGTCTTCCTCATCAACCTGCCGGTGATGGCCGTCCTCGTCCTCGTCGGCATCAAGCTCCTGCCCGAGTCGAAGAACCCCGCGCCGGGCCCCTGGGACCTGGTCAGCGTCGTGCTCTCGCTCATCGGCATGATCGCCGTCGTGTACGCCATCAAGGAGGCGGCCGCGCACGGGCTGCGCTGGGACGCCGTGCTGGCCGCGGTCGTCGGCGCGGGCGCGCTCACCTGGTTCGTACGACGCCAGCTCACGCTCCCCGCACCGCTGCTGGACATGCGGCTCTTCCGCAACCGCGGCTTCTCCGGGGCGGTCCTCGCCGACCTGCTGACCGTGCTCGGCCTGTCCGGCCTGGTCTTCTTCCTCTCCCAGTTCCTGCAACTGGTACAGGGCAGACGGCCGTTCGAGGCGGGCCTCGCCGAACTGCCCGCCGCCGTCGGCGCGGTGGGGGCGGGCCTGATCGCGGGCGTGGTCGCGCGGCGCTTCTCGGTACGGGTGGTGGTCGCGGGCGGCCTCGCGGCGGTCGGCCTCTCGCTCGCCGCGCTCACCGGCCTGAGCCAGCACACCGGCTACCCGCTGCTCGGCGCCTCGCTCCTGGTCGTCGGCATCGGAGCGGGCTTCTCGTTCACGGTGACCGCCGACGTCATCCTCTCCAGCGTCCCCAAGGAACAGGCGGGCGCGGCCTCCGCCGTCTCCGAAACGGCGTACGAACTGGGCGCGGCGCTCGGCATCGCCCTGCTCGGCTCCATCGTCACCGGCGTCTACCGCGACTTCACGGCCCCGCCGGGCACCCCGCCGGACGTGGCGGCGGCCTCGCACGAATCGCTGGGCGGCGCGGTGGAATCGATCGACGCCCTGCCGTCCGCCCAGGCGGACGCCCTGCTCTCGGCCGCCCAGACGGCGTTCGTGGACGGCCTGCGCCTCGCGGCGGGTGTCGGCGCGGCGGTCCTCCTCGCCACGGCTGCGGTGGCGTGGTTCCTCCTGAAGGGCCAGAAACTGGAGGACGGGGTCGAGCACTGAGGGCGTGCGGGGACAACTGTGCGCGACCAGCCGCGGCTCATCCGTGGCTGATCGCGCAGTTCCCCGCGCCCCTCAGGGGCGCGGCTAGGCCGCTTTGGCCTTAGTGGCGTACATGTCCACGTACTCCTGCCCGGACAGCTGCATGACCTCCGTCATCACGGAGTCCGTCACCGCCCGCAGCACATAGCGATCGCGGTCCATGCCGTCGTACCGGGAGAACTCCATCGCCTCGCCGAAGCGGACGGTCACCTTGCCGGGCCGCGGCAGCCCCTTGCCGCCGGGCTGGAGCTTGTCCGTGCCGATCATCGCGAAGGGCACGACCGGCGCACCGGTCATCAGGGTGAGGCGGGCGATGCCCGTACGCCCCCGGTACAGACGCCCGTCGGGCGAGCGCGTGCCCTCGGGGTAGATGCCGAAGACCTTGCCGTCGTCGAGAACGCGCCGACCGGTCATCAGCGCGGCGACACCGCCGCGCCCGCCGTCGCGGTCCACCGGGATCATGCCGACGCCCGTGAAGAACCACGCCATCAGGCGCCCCTTGAGGCCCTTGCCGGTGACGTACTCGTCCTTGCCGATGAAGAACACCGGACGGTTGGCCACCAGCGGCAGGATCATCGAGTCGATGAACGTCAGGTGATTCCCGGCCAGAATGACGGGCCCGGTCCCGGGGATGTTCTCGGCGCCTTCTACCCGTGGACGGAACATCAGGCGCAAGATCGGTCCGAGCACTGCCTTGATGAGCGCTAGACGGGACAACAGGCCCTCCGGGGTCAACGATCCGACGACGAGTATGTACGAGTAAGTGCAGGTGAGGACGATACTCGCGGGCCGCTGCCGTTTGCACATCGGGTTCACGCACTCGATACGCAGTGTTGACATGACTCCGTGTGCCGGTGCCCTGGGCCGTCGCCCCTGCGACGACCGTATCCCCGTGGGGAGGGTGTGGCCCGAAGTAGTGGTCCTTGTCACGCGCACGCTTCTCTCTGCGTGACGGCCGTTCCGCCCGGGGCGCCACCTTGGTCGTCCCGGTGCCGTCACCTCCATGGTGCGCCTACTCGCCATGCCGCGTCACCCCGCCGTTCCGTCCAGGGTCTCCCACACGTCACTCCCGGCCACCTACGATCGGTCCCGCTTTGTCAGGTGCAAGGCGGTAGTACAACGGGAGGAGCGCCAATGGCGACACAGGAGTCGGGTCAGCAGCAGCCGGGAACGAGCCGGGGGCGCCGAGCGGTACTGGGGGCGGCGATGCTCGGCGCGGGCACGGCCGTGGTGGGACTGCCCGGCGTGGCGAGAGCCGACCAGCGGCACGGGCACGGGCACGGCGGGTTCGAGGACCTGCCGAAGCCGACCGTCGTCGCGCACCGGGGTGCCAGCGGATACCGGCCCGAGCACACGCTCGGCTCGTACCAACTCGCCCTGGACATGGGCGCGCACGTCATCGAGCAGGACGTCGTGCCCACCAAGGACGGCCACCTCGTCTGCCGCCACGAGAACGACATCACGGCGACGACGGACGTCGCGGCGCACCCCGAGTTCGCGTCCCGCAAGACCACCAAGACCGTGGACGGCACGAAGTACACGGGCTGGTTCACCGAGGACTTCACGCTCGCCGAACTGAAGACGCTGCGCGCCAAGGAGCGCATCCCGGGCACGCGCCAGCACAACACCCTCTACGACGGCCGCTGGGACGTACCCACCCTCGAAGAGGTCTTCCAGTGGGCGGAGAAGCAGGGCCGCAAGCGGGGCCGGCAGATCTGGCTGCACATCGAGACGAAGCACCCCACGTACTTCCGCAAGCTGGGCCTCGGCCTCGAAGAGCCGCTGGCCAAGCTCCTGCGCCGGTACGGCAGGCACAAGAAGCACTCGCCGAACTTCCTCCAGTCCTTCGAGCCCAGCAGCATCCAGCGCCTTGCCAAGCTGGTCTCCGCGCCGCGCGTCGTCCTCCTGTCCGGCGCCGCCTCGCGCCCCTGGGACTTCGTCGAGGCGGGCGACCCGCGCACGGTCGCCGACCTGATCAAGCCCGAGGGACTGGAGTGGATGGCGGGCTACGCGCAGGGCATCGGCCCCACGCTCGACCTGATCATCCCCAGGAAGGCCGACGGCAGCCTCGGCACGCCGACCACCCTCGTGGAGGACGCGCATGACGCCGGGCTGATCCTGCACCCGTACACGATGCGCAACGAGAACACCTTCCTGCCGGCGGACTTCAGGAAGGGCACCGACCCGGCCGCCTACGGAGACGCCTTCGGCGCCTTCAAGACCTACTTCGAGACCGGCATCGACGGCATCTTCTCCGACAACCCGGACACCGCGCTGCTCGCCGCCGCGGACTTCGCCGACCGCTGAGCGACGCCCGTCGGCCCGACTGGGCGAGGCCCGTCAACGGCTGACCGCCCGGCCCCGATTGGGGTGAGAGACGGCCGCTCCGGAAACCTTCCGCCGGAGCGGCCGCGTCCCGCCGTGCATGACGTACGACCTCATCCCCACGCTCATCCCCGCCCTGCGCCCGCTGCTCGCCGCCGAGGCCTCGGCGGAGGCCCTCGGCTCCGGTGACGACCCAGGCGACCTGGAACAGGCCGTCTGGCTGCGCCTGTTGGAGCGCCTGGAGTCCGACGGGCCGCCCGCCGACCCCGCCCTGTGGCTGCGCGGCGCCGTCCAGTCCGAGGCGCGCCGCTCCCGACGAGCCACCCAGCGGGAGGTGGCGTACGCCGCCGAGCCCGCCGACGACTCCGAGGGCGGCCCCGAGCAGCGCGCCCTCACCGCGGACCGGCGCCGCTCCCTGCACGCCGCCGTCCGCAGACTGCCGGGCCGCTGCCCCCGCCTCATGGCCGCGCTCCTGTCCCCCAAGGACCTCACCTACCGGGAGATCGCAGGGGAGTTGGGAATGTCACAGGGGAGCCTGGGGCCGGAACGTTCCCGATGCCTGGGATGCCTGCGCAGAATGCTGGCGGCGGAGGTTGCAGCTCCCGGGCCGCGGGGAAGGGAGCGTTAGACAACCGGTGGTGCAGGTGAGCGGGAGGCATGCGCACATGGGCATGAGCGTGACCATCTCGGAAGCGGCTGAAGCGGACGCCGAGCAGATACTCAAACTCCAGTACCTCTGTTACCAGAGCGAGGCCGAGCTCTACGGCGACTACTCGATCGAGCCGCTGACCCAGTCCCTCGACTCCATCAAGGCCGAACTGACCGCGGGCACGGTGCTGGTGGCCCGCCTCGGCGACGAGGTGATCGCCTCCGTGCGCGGCACGGTCGACGCGGAGGGCACGGCGCGGATCGGCAAGCTCATCGTCCACCCGAGGCTTCAGCGGCACGGCCTAGGTGGCCGCCTCCTGGACGCGGTGGAGCGGCAGCTCGGCGCGGGCGGTGCCGCCAAGTCCTTCCAGCTCCGCTCCGGCCACCGCAGCGAGCAGAACCTCCAGCTCTACCGCAAGCACGGGTACGCGCCCGTGAAGACCCAGCAGGTGAACGACCGGCTCACGGTCGTGACCCTCTCCAAGGACTCCGACGCGCGCGTGTACGTGGCCAGCGCTTAGCGGGCTGCGGGCGTCGATCCGTCGATCCGCGGACCTTCCCGCGGATCGACGTCCGCCGCGCAGGACGCTCAGTCGAGACAGAACTCGTTGCCCTCGATGTCCAGCATCGGGATGCACGCATCGGTGCCGTCGTACAGCGTTCGCACGTGTACCGCGCCGAGCGGGACCAGCCGTGCGCGTTCGGCCTCCAGGGCGGCGAGGCGCTCTTCCCCCACGAGCCCGGCGGCGACCCGCACATCGAGATGCACCCGGTTCTTGGCTGCCTTCCCTTCGGGAACGCGCTGGAAGAACAGCCGCGGGCCCACACCCGAGGGATCACCGCACACGAACCACGCGTCCCGCTCCTCCGGCGGCTGTGCCTGCTTGAAGTCGTCCCAGGTGGCAAACCCCTCCGGCGGCGGCGGTACGACATACCCCAGCACCTCGCACCAGAAGCGGGCGAGGCGCTCCGGTTCCGCGCAGTCGAAGGTCACCTGGAACTGCTTGATCGATGGCATCGGCGCACCCTAGCAAGGGAGTTCAGCCGAGCGAGGAGATTCTCTCGTCGCTCACGCCGCCCGCCGCGCCTTGATCAACCAGAAGATCGCCGTCACCGGCAGGATCACCGGAATGAACAGATAGCCCATGCCGAAGTCCGACCACACCGTGGAGTCGGGGAAGGCGGACGGTTCCGCCAGCGTCCACGCGCCCACGGCGAGCACCCCCACCAGCTCGGCGGCGCAGCACACCAGCGCCGCCTTGCGGGCCGTCTCCCCGCCGCGCACCAACGAGTACGTGATGAAGCCGTAGACGAGGCCCGCGAGCGCCGACAGGGAGTACGCGAGCGGGGCCCTGTCGAAGTCCGTCGAGATCTGCACGGCCGAGCGCGACACCGCGCCGACGACCATCACGCCGTACAGCCACAGCAGCAGAATGCCCGGCCCGGTGATCAGCTTCCGGCGGGCGCCGCCGTCCACGCCCGCCCCGGTCTTCTCGGCCTCCGTCACCTCAGCCACCCCAGATGTCGTAGAGCCGTACTTCGAGCACGGCGAGGACCACGCCGCCCGCGGCGACCGTCAGGGAGCCCCAGCGGGTGCGCTCGGCGAGCGACATGAAGCCCGCAGCGGGAACGCACGCGAAGGAGCCGAGCAGATACGCCACGAAGATCGTCGTGCCCTGTTCCGGGTCCTCGCCCCGCGCCAGCTGGACGATGCCGACGATCAGCTGGACCAGGGCGAGGAAGGTCACCACACCCATGCCGATGAAGTGCCAGTCCTTGGTCGGCTGGTCACGGTACGCGGCGAAACCGCACCAGGCGGCGAGGGCGAGCGCGGCCACGGAGGTCGCGATCGTCAGGGCAACAAGCATGCCCGTGACTTTATTACGGGCCCTTTGACCCGATGCGCCTGCCCCCGGGGTGCCCCGTACGCTCGGACACCATGAAGATCCAGGCCGAAGCGCTCCTGTTCGACAACGACGGCACCCTCATCTCCTCCCTCGCGTCGGTCTACCGCTGCTGGACGCGGTGGGCGCGGGAGTACGGGATCACCGCCGAGGAGTTCGCCCGGGTCGAACTGCACGGCCGCCCCGCCGCCGAGATTGCCGCCGACCTGCTGCCGCCGGAGAAGGTCGCCGAGGCCGTGGCCCGGATCGAGGAGCTGGAGGTCTCCGACGTGGCAGGCGGTGTCGAACTGCTGCCCGGCACCCGCGCACTCCTCGACTCCCTGCCGTCCCCCCAGCTCTCGGCTCCGCTCGAGCAGGGAGGTGCCCCCCTCCGCTGGGCCGTCGTCACCTCCGCCACCCGCGTCCTCGCCGAGGCCCGGCTCGCCGAGGCCGGCATCCGGCCCGGCCTGCTGATCGCCGCCGACGACATCACCCGCGGCAAGCCCGACCCGGAGCCCTACCTGCTCGCGGCCGCCAAGCTCGGCGTCGACCCGGCGCGCTGCGTGGTCTTCGAGGACGCCCCTGCCGGTCTCCAGGCCGGGCGGGCCGCGGGCATGACGACCGTGGCGTTGGCCACAACGCACAACGGCACGGAGCTTTCGGCAGACGTCCTGGTCAAGGACCTCTCCGCCGTGTCGGCCCAGGCCACGGCGGGTGCCGTGGAGATCACTTTCGCCGACTGAGTGCCGTGGCCCGGCCGCCCGGTCCCGTCCCACCGCTGTCCGCAATGCGGACAGCGGTGGTGGACGGCGACCTCACGCGTGTTTTACTTCTCCCCATGACCACGACGAGCAGCCGCACCCTTGCGACCGAGGCGACGATGACGCCCGGTGCTCGTTGTATGTGTCGAATGTGCGCCTTCTGAGGGCCCCCGCACCACTGAAGAGCCTCGCGCCCCGAAGCGAAGCCACTGTGCCCCGCCCCTGCACGACGTACGCGACGAAAGCCGTACCGACGCAGGAAGCGAGCCCGCCCCGCGCACACGTCCTCCGGTTCCTTTCGCCACCGCGAGAACCGTGCCGCGTTCCGAACGAATGCCCCGTGCCCGGCCACACCCGCGCCGCGCACTCGACAGTGACGGAATCCCCTGTGATCACCACTTCCGGCCTCACCAAGGTCTACCGCTCACGCGGTCGTGAAGTAACCGCTCTCGACGGAGTCGACCTGCACGTCCGCGAGGGCGAGGTGTACGGCGTCATCGGCCAGTCCGGCGCCGGCAAGTCCTCCCTGATCCGCTGCGTCAACCTCCTTGAGCGCCCCACCTCCGGCACGGTGACCGTCGCCGGCCAGGACCTCACCGCCCTGGTCGGACGCGGCCCGCGCGCGGGCCGGGAACTGCGCCGGGCGCGCAGCCGCATCGGTATGGTCTTCCAGCACTTCAACCTGCTGTCCTCGCGGACCGTGCAGGACAACGTCGAGCTGCCGCTCGAAATCCTCGGCCTGTCCGGCCAGGAGCGTTCCCGCAAGGCCCTCGAACTGCTCGACCTGGTGGGCCTCGCCGACAAGGCGAAGTCCTACCCGGCGCAGCTCTCGGGCGGCCAGAAGCAGCGTGTCGGCATCGCCCGCGCACTCGCCGGCGACCCGAAGGTGCTGCTCTCCGACGAGGCGACCAGCGCGCTCGACCCGGAGACCACCCGCTCCATCCTCCAGCTCCTGCGCGACCTCAACCGGCAGCTCGGCCTGACCGTCCTGCTCATCACGCACGAGATGGACGTCGTCAAGAGCGTCTGCGACTCCGCCGCCCTCATGGAGCGGGGACAGATCATCGAGTCCGGCACCGTCAGCGAACTCCTCGCCACCCCCGGTTCCGAGCTGGCCGCCGCGCTCTTCCCCGTCAGCGGCGAGGCCACCGGCGAGGACCGCACCGTCGTCGACGTGACCTTCCACGGCGAGGCCGCGACCCAGCCGGTCATCTCCCAGCTGTCACGTACGTACAACATCGACATCTCGATCCTCGGCGCCGCGATGGACACCATCGCGGGCAAGCAGGTCGGCCGCATGCGCATCGAACTGCCCGGCCGCTTCGAGGAGAACGTCGTCCCGATCGGGTTCCTGCGCGAGCAGGGCCTCCAGGTCGAGATCGCGGGCGAGGGCCCCGCGAGCGCTCCGCAGGACGACACGCTGCTGGTCAAGGAAGGTGCCAAGTGACCTGGTCGGAGATGCAGCCCCTGCTGGAGCAGGCCTGTTGGGACACCCTGTACATGGTGGGCTGGTCGACGCTGATAGCCGTCGTCGCCGGACTGCCGCTCGGCATCCTGCTCGTCCTCACCGAGCGCGGCGCGCTGCTTCAGAACGCCGTGCTCAACAAGGTCATCGGGCAGATCGTGAACATCGCCCGCTCGATGCCCTTCATCATCCTGATGGTCGCCCTGATGGGCTTCACGCGCTGGGTCACCGGCACCACGATCGGCCGCGAGGCCGCCCTCGTGCCGCTCGCCGTCGGCGCCATCCCGTTCTTCGCGCGCCTGGTGGAGACCTCGATCCGTGAGGTCGACGGCGGGCTCGTGGAGGCCGTGCAGTCGATGGGCGGCTCCACCTGGACCGTCGTACGCAAGGTCCTCGTACCGGAGTCGCTGCCCTCGCTGATCTCCGGCGCCACCACCACGATCGTCGCCCTCATCGGCTACTCCGCGATGGCGGGCACGGTCGGCGGCGGCGGTCTCGGCGACCTCGCGTTGCGCTACGGCTACCAGCGCTTCGAGACCGAGCTGATGTGGATCACCGTGGCGATCCTCGCCGTGGCCATCTCGATCATCCAGTTCGCGGGCGACTACGCCGCCCGCAGGCTGCACAAGCGCGGCGGCGGCTCCGGTCCGCTGCTGCTGTTCCGGCCGCTGCGCGGGGTGCTGCCCGGCACCGTCGCCGCCGAGTCGACCACCAAGACCGGCTGACCGGGACCCACCCGCAGACCTCCCCGCCCACCCACGGCGGGGCTGCACCACCGGCACCACCGGCACCACCCATGGAGAAAGGCACTTTTCGTGCGTAACACCGCCAAGATCACCACCGCTGTCCTCGCCGCCGGAGCCCTCACCCTCGGGCTCACCGCCTGCGGCTCCGAGAAGGGCTCCGCGGGCGACAAGGACGGCCCGCTCATCGTCGCCGCCACCCCCACGCCGCAGGGCGCGATCCTGGACTACGTCCAGAAGAACCTCGCCAAGAAGGCCGGCCTGGACCTGGAAATCCGCGAGTTCACCGACTACGTCACGCCGAACACCGCCGTCCAGCAGGGCGAGGTCTTCGCGAACTACTTCCAGCACAAGCCGTACCTGGACGACTTCAACAAGAAGAACGGCACGGACATCGCGCCCGTCCCGAACGGCACGGTGCACCTGGAGCCCCTCGGCGTGTACTCCAAGGGCGTCAAGAAGCTCGGCGACCTGAAGGACGGTGCCACCGTCGCCGTCCCGAACGACACCACGAACGAGGCCCGCGCCCTCAAGCTCCTCGCGGACAACGGCGTCATCGAGCTGAAGAAGGGCGTCGGTTACGACGCCACCCCCAAGGACGTCGCCAAGAACCCGAAGAACCTCAAGTTCAAGGAGCTGGAGGCCGCCCAGCTGCCCCGCTCCCTCAGCGACGTCGACGCCGCGGTGATCAACGGCAACTACGCCCTGGAAGCCAAGCTCAGCCCCGCCAAGCACGCCCTCGTCGCCGAGAAGGCCAAGGGCAACCCCTACGGCAACTTCCTCGCCGTGAAGAAGGGCGACGAGAACGACCCGCGCGTGAAGAAGCTCGCCAAGCTCCTCACCTCGCCCGAGGTCAAGAAGTTCATCGACGACAAGTACGACGGCGCCGTCGTCGCGGCGTTCTGATCATGCGTACGTCCGTCATCGCCGCCGCGGCCGGAACCCTGGCCCTCACGCTGGGGCTCACCGCGTGCGGCGCGGGCACGGACAGTGGCCCGGGCGGCGACACGCTCGTCGTCGGGGCCACCCCGACCCCGGCCGGCGAAGTACTCACGTACATCCAGGAGAACCTCGCGAAGAAGAAGGGACTCGACCTCCGGATCACGGAGTTCACGGACTACGTGACGCCGAACACCGCGCTCCAGGAAGGCTCCCTCGACGCCAACCTGTACCAGCACACCCCGTACCTCAAGGACTTCAACTCGTCCAAGAAGACGGACCTGGTGCCGGTCGCCGAGGTGTACCTGCCGCCGATGGGCGTGTACGCGAAGGACGACGAGAAGCTGAAGGACGTCCGCAACCTGCGGGCGGGCGCGACCGTCGCCGTCCCCAACGACACCACCAACGAGGGCCGGGCGCTCCAACTCCTCGCCTCCAAGGGCGTCATCGGGCTCAAGAAGGGCGTCGGCGGCACCGCCACGCCCGAGGACATCACGTCCAACCCGAAGAAGCTCACCATCAAGCCGCTCGACCCCGCGCAGCTGCCGCGCTCGCTCGACGACCTCGACGCCGCGGTCATCAACAACAACTACGCGCTCGACGCCGGACTCAGTCCCAAGAAGGACGCCATCCTTCTGGAGTCGCCGAAGGGCAACCCGTACAACAACGTCCTCGCCGTCAAGAAGGGCGACGAGGACGACCCACGGGTGAGGAAGCTGGCCGAACTGCTCACCTCACCCGAGGTGAAACGGTTCATCGAGGACACGTACAAGGGCTCCGTCCTGCCCGCCCAAGGGAACTGACGCCCAGTCCGTTCCCGCCCCCACCACGGGGTCCGCTCCTGATGAAGGAGCGGACCCCGTGGTGCGTCCGCGCGCCGACATGCTGCATGCTGGGCACTTCAGCAGGCCCGAGGGTTCCAGGTTACGGAGCGGCGCATGACGACCACCTTCCCCGATGTCTCCATCAGCACGGAGCGGTTGGTGCTGCGCCCGTTCGAGGACGCCGACGTGTCCGCGTACGCGGAGATGATGAACGACGAGATGGTCACCGCCTGGACCTCCGTGCCCCAGCCCTACACCGAGGCCGACGCCCACGACTGGATCACCCGGCTCGCACCGGCCGAGCGCACCGAGGGCCGCGGGATCGCCCTCGCCGTCACGGAGTTCCTCACCCAGCGACTGGTCGGCGTCATCCATCTGCGCAATACGGACTGGCGCGTGCGCGCCAGCGAACTCAGTTACGTCATCGCCCCCTGGGCCCGCGGCGAGGGCTACGCCTCCGAGGCGGCGCTCGCCACCGCCCAGTGGCTCTTCAACGACCAGGCGTTCGAGCGCATCGAACTGCGCACCGCCGCCGACAACACCGCCGCCCAGCAGGTCGCCCAGAAGATCGGCTGCATCAGCGAGGGCGTCCTGCGCGGCGCCTGGATAGCGCGTACGAGAAACGGCGGCGACCCCTTCGGCGGCTGGATCGAGATGCGCACCGACCTCATCGTGTGGAGCCTGCTCCCCGAGGACCTCGAAGGCGTGTCCGACAGCCTCGCCGAGAGCGGCTTCTCCGCGTTCTCCGACTGGAACTGAGCCCGCGCCTTCCGCGAACGGGAACGCGCCGAGCCCACGGCCCGGCACACCCCCCGGCTCCCCAGCACGCCCGAGTCCCACCAGGTACGCTCGCCCTGGCCGCGTGCGCGGTCGCTCCCCGCAGCCACCGCACCGCACAGACGACCCGCGAGAACCTCAGGAGACAGACGACGATGGCCGACCGGGTCACGGTGATCGGCTGGGACGGTACGCCGCTGACCGCGGCGGCACGCTCCGCGCTCCGCGCCGCCACGCTCGTGGCCGGCGCCGCCCACCACCTGGCGCTGGACGAGCTGCCCGCCCACGCCGAACGGATCCGCCTCGGCAGCGTGGGCCTGGCCGCACGCCGCATCGCCGCCCACCGCGGCACCGCCGTGGTCCTCGCCGACGGCGACCCCGGCTTCTTCGGTGTCGTACGCACCCTGCGCGCCCCCGAATTCGGCCTGGAAGTCGAAGTGGTGCCCGCCGTCTCCTCCGTCGCCCAGGCGTTCGCTCGCGCGGGTATGCCGTGGGACGACGCCGAGGTCGTGGTCGCCCACCGCCGCAGCCTGCGCCGCGCCGTGAACGTCTGCCGCGCCCACACCAAGGTCGCCGTCCTCACCTCACCGGGCGCGGGACCGGCCGAGCTGAGCCTGCTGCTCCAGGGCGTCCACCGCACCTTCGTCATCTGCGAGGAACTCGGCACCGAGCGCGAGCGCGTCACCGTGGTCACTTCCGACAAGGCCGCCGACCACACCTGGCGCGACCCGAACGTCGTCATCGTCGTCGGCGGATCCGGCACCACGCCCTCCTCCGACACCGGCTGGATCGCCGGGCGCGAACCGGCCGGGTCGCCGCGCGGCTGGGCGCTGCCCGCCGCGGAGTACGGCGGCGACATCTGGCTCGGCGAGGGGGAGAGCGACCGGCTGCGCGCCGCCCAACTCGCCCGCACCGGGCCGCGCGTGGGCGACCTCGTCTGGGACATCGGCTGCGGCAGCGGCGCCTTCACCGCGGAGGCGGCCCGCTTCGGCGCCGCCGTGATCGCCGTCGACCACGACGCCGACGCCCTGGGCCGCACCACGGCCGCCGTCCGCCGCTTCGGCGTCCAGGCGCAGACCGTCCACGGCCTCGCGCCGCACATCCTCGAAGACCTCCCCGAACCGGACGTCGTACGCGTCGGGGGCGGGGGAGCGGCGGTGGTCTCCGCGGTCGCCGACCGCCGCCCGCAGCGCATCGTGACGCACGCCGCGACGCGCGACGCCGCCGAACTCATCGGCAGGGACCTGTCCGAGCACGGGTACCTCGTCGAATGCGCCCTCCTCCAGTCCGTGGAGCTCGACACCCGCGCCTGGCGGGAGGAGAAGCGGACGGTGGTGTTCCTGCTCTCCGGGCGGTTGCCGGACCGTTCCCCGTGACCCTGTCGCCACACGGCGCGAGGTAGGCTGGCCGATCGTTGTACCGCACCCGGGTGCCCGGCAATTCGTTGGTCAAGGTCCGGAAAGTCCACCCGTTTTGGGGGGCCCGTGTGGTACGGCAGGGCCGGAGGACGCGCAACGTGGCGCAGTCCACAGCGGACCGTGGCCGATCAAGCTGCCGCGGCGGCGTACCAACCGGGACAATGCCTGTTGTCCGGTCAGCGGTTCGTGCCGCGCGGCGCGCACGCTCGTTGAGGATGACGGGCGGTTGGTGCGCCGCTCCGGTCAATGGGGCCTCCCCGGCCGAAGGCCGAGGGGCGGTCGAAGAAGCACTAACCGATGGGCGAGGGGTTACGCATGACCGACACCGGCCAGGTCCCGGGCGAGGGGCTGCCGGAGGGCGCAGGCAACGGTGTGCCTTCCGGGCCCGTGCAGGGCATGGGGGCACAGCAGCCGGACGCTCCCGCTCCGGGTGCGTACACCTTCGCGGACCCCGCCGACTCCTCCGAGAACCCCGCCGATGAGGACGATCTGCTGCTGATGCCGGGCGCCCAGGGGGCGTGGAGCGAGGCGCAGGCCGCTCATCAGCCGGGACCGCACGAGACCTCGGGCCGTGACAGCGGCTCGGTCGACCTGACCGGCGTCCGCATGCCCGGCGCCGCGCCCGCAGCGTCCCACCCGGGCCCCTCCCGCCGCCCCCTGCACCACGGCCCCTCGGGCCCCGCGGTGCCCGACAGCTCGGCCAGCCCCGTACGCTCGCTGGCCGACCGGGGCCCCGCCGGGGCGGCGCCCCCGCAGCACGCCGCGCCCGCGCGGCACGCGGGGCCGCCGACGACCGGGCCCGAGTACCTCGACATCCCGCGCGACGACGCGGGGCTGCCGGGCCCGCAGCTCGGTGAGATCCCGCCGCAGGGGGGCGAGCCGTGGGCCCCTCAGCAGGCGCAGCCCCAGCCGCGGGCTCAGCACCAGGCTTACCCCGCACCAGCAGAAACGGTCGTCCCAGAGGGCACGGCAGTCACAGAGACCTCTGACGTCACACCCGTATCGCGGCCGATCGCGGTCGCGGCGGAGGAGGTGCAGATCCCCGAGCAGCCCCGTGCCGCGGAGGCCCCCGAGCACCTTCAGGCCGCCCCGGCCCCGGAAGCGGGCCCCGCCGAGCTGCCCGCGGAGGTTCAGGAACAGGCGAGACAGGCCACCCCGGGCGCGCCGCTCGCGGGGGCGACGCAGGGGGAGGTCGTTTCGGAGGCGGTTGTTCCGGACGCGGTTGTTCCGGAGGCGGCTGTGCCGTCCGCAGCTGTGTCGTCCGCGGCCGTTCCGGACATGACCGTTCCGGCTCCTGGTGCCCCGGAGGCCGCTGTTTTCCCGCACGCCGCTGACGCCGCCGATGCCGCTGATGCCGCTGTTTCCGGGGGCCCCGGTGCCGCCGCCGAAGCGGGTGCCGCCGCCGAGGGCGACCCCGCTCAAACCGCCCCGCTCGCGCAGCCCGGCGCCGAGCCCGGGCACGTTCCGACGGCGGAGCAGCCTCCGTTCGCCGAGGGCATGCCCGCCGCCGTCGCGCAGCCTCCTTTCGCCATGGCCTCCGCGCAGCCGTGGGCCGACACGCAGGTCCCGAGCGACGAGACCGCCCAGCCCGGCTTCGCCCCCGGCACGGCCCGACCCGGTTTCGCCCCCGAGGCCGCCCCGTCCGGCTTCGTCCCGGACACCGCCCAGGACGCGTACGCCATGGCCGTCGGCGCCCAGCCCGGCCACGCCTCGCACGTCGGCCACCCCGCCGAGGCGCGGCACGCGGCCCCGGGCCCGCACCAGCCCGAGCAGCACACCCCGCAGGACGGCGGCGAGCCCCAGTACGCCCCGCTCCCCGGTGAGTCGGGCGGCGCCCAAGCACCCATGCCCATCGGCCAGTTCGTGGCCGTCGAGGGATCGGTGCCGACCACGCCCCACCTGGCGCCGACGCCCCCGCGCCCCCTGGTCGTCCCGCAGGACGAGCCCGCCCCGGAGGCCCAAGCCACCGCGGACGCCGAGCAGCTCGCGGCCCAGCCGGCCCCCGCCGCACCGGTCGCACCGGTCGCATCGACTGAGTCCGCCGCCCCGACCCTCGTACCGCAGGGTGACCCGACGCGAGTGGCGGCGCCCGAGGCCGCCCCCGCCGAGGCCCCGACAGCCGCCGACACGACCTCCGAAGCCGTCCCGCAGCCCGCCGCCCATCTGCCGGCGGCCACGGTGCCCGCCCCGCGCGACGGCGCCGAGCCCCTCGCGGCGGACACCGCGGCGGACACCGCGCTGCCCGAGGCCGCGCCGGGCGAGGCCGCGGAGCCGCTCCAGGACGCGCCGGTTCCGGCCGCGTCCGCTGATTCCCCCGTACCCCCGGTGGTGGCCCCGGCCGAGTTCCCGGCCGCCCCCGAGACGGCCGACCCGGCCGAAGAGTTGGACGAGGCCGACGACGTCATCTCGTTCGAACCGATCGACGCGAACGAAGTGAACGAAGTGGCCGAAGCACCCGAGATGGCCGAAGCGCCTGACGCACCCGACACGGCACAGGGCCCCGAGGCCCTCGCGCCCCAGGACACCCCGGAGCCGGTGGAGGCGCGGACCGCCGCCGAGGCGCCGGGACTCCTCATCATCGAGGAGGACGAGGAACCCGCCGAACCCGCCGAGCCCGCCGAGCCCGTGACCTCTCCCGGCACCGCCGCTCCCGGTTACGCCGACGCCGAGCGCGAGGCCGTCCTGCGCGTCATGCGCGAGCGCCGCGACATCCGCAACGGCTTCCGCGGCGATCCCATCCCCCACGAGGTGCTGCTCCGCGTCCTGGAGGCCGCGCACACCGCCCCGTCGGTCGGCCACTCCCAGCCCTGGGACTTCGTCGTCATCAAGTCCGCCGAGACTCGGCGCACCATGCACGAACTGGCCGCCCGCCAGCGCGAGGCGTACGCCAAGTCCCTCCCCAAGGGCCGCGCCAAGCAGTTCAAGGAACTGAAGATCGAGGCCATCCTCGACACCCCGGTGAACATCGTCGTCACCGCCGATCCCACCCGAGGCGGCCGCCACACCCTCGGCCGGCACACCCAGCCGCAGATGGCGCCCTACTCCTCGGCGCTCGCCGTCGAGAACCTGTGGCTCGCCGCCCGCGCGGAAGGCCTCGGCGTCGGCTGGGTCAGCTTCTTCGACGAGCGCGAGATGGTCCGCGCCCTCGGCCTGCCCGAGCACCTCGAAGTGGTGGCGTACCTCTGCGTGGGATACGTCGACGAGTTCCCGGACGAGCCCGAGCTGATGCAGGCGGGCTGGTCCAAGCGCCGCCCGCTGTCCTGGGTCGTCCACGAGGAGACGTACGGCCGTCGCGCCCTGCCCGGCGAGGACCCGCACGACCTGCTCGCCGAGACCGTGGCCAACATCCGTCCGCTGGACGCCAAGGCGCTCGGCGAGGCATGGGAACGCCAGAAGCGGATGACCAAGCCGCCGGGCGCCCTCGGCATGCTGGAGATCATCTCCGCCCAGCTGTCCGGCCTGTCCCGGATGTGCCCGCCGCCGATCCCGGAGCCCGCGGCCGTCGCGATCTTCGCGGGCGACCACGGCGTGCACGCCCAGGGCGTCACCGCCTGGCCCCAGGAGGTGACCGCGCAGATGGTCGCCAACTTCCTCGGCGGCGGCGCGGTCTGCAACGCCTTCGCCAACCAGGTGGGCGCCGAGGTCTGCGTCATCGACGTGGGCGTGGCGAGCGAACTCCCCGCCACACCTGGTCTGCTGCCCCGCAAGGTGCGCGCGGGCACGGCCGACATGACGACCGGGCCCGCCCTGACCCGCGAGGAGGTCAAGGCGGCCATCGAGGTCGGCGTCGAGACGGCCCGCGACCTCGTGGCAGCGGGCAACAAGGCCCTGCTGACCGGCGAGATGGGCATCGCGAACACCACCGCGTCCGCGGCCCTGATCTCCGTCTACACGGACGTGGACCCCGCCGAGGTCACCGGCCGCGGCACGGGCATCAACGACGAGATGCACGCCCGCAAGGTCGAGGTCGTCCGCCGTGCCCTCGACCTCCACCAGCCCGACCCGTCGGACCCGATCGGCGTCCTCGCGGCGGTCGGCGGCCTGGAGCACGCGGCGATGGTGGGCCTCCTGCTCGGCGGCGCGTCCCTGCGTACGCCGGTGATCCTGGACGGCGTGAGCGCCGGCGCGGCCGCCCTGGTCGCCCGCGCCATCGCCCCCGAGGTCCTCGCGGCCTGCATCGCGGGCCACCGCAGCGCGGAGCCCGGCCACGTCGCGGCCCTCAACAAGCTGGGCCTGCGCCCCCTGGTCGACCTGGACCTCCGCCTCGGCGAGGGCACCGGCGCGCTCCTTGCCCTGCCGATCGTCCAGAGCGCGGCCCGCGCGATGCACGAGGTGGCCACGTTCGACTCGGCGGGCGTCACCGAGAAGTAGCGTCGCAACGCTCGACCCCGAACCGGGGCTTCGCCCCCCCCACCCGAAGGCGGGCCCGGGGGCGAAGCCCCGGTTCGGGAAGGGGCGGGTGTGGGGAGAGCCACCCGACCCGGCCCCCCGGCCCCCGCCATACTGAACCCGCACGTCAGAACAGCCGCTCCACCGCCGCAGCGGCACTGCCCCCGCCAGGAGGAGCCGTCAGCATGGCCGAACACCCCGCCTACCCCGTAGGCCTCCGCCTCAACGGCCGCCGTGTCGTCGTCCTCGGCGGCGGCCAGGTGGCCCAGCGTCGTCTTCCCGCGCTCATCAAGGCGGGCGCCGACGTCCTCCTCGTATCCCCCTCGGCGACGCCCTCCGTGGAGGCCATGGCCGACGCGGGCGAGATCACCTGGACCAGGCGCCGCTACGAGCACGGCGATCTCCAGAACGCCTGGTACGCCCTGATCGCCACCAGCGACGACGAGGCCAACAACCGCGCCTCGGCGGAGGCGGAGGCCCACCGCGTCTGGTGCGTACGCTCCGACGACGCCGAGGCGGCCACCGCCTGGACCCCGGCCACCGGCCGCTCCGAGGGCGTCACCGTCGCCGTGCTCAGCAGCGACGTGCACGACCGCGACCCGCGCCGCACCGCCGCCATCCGCGACGCGGTCGTCGAGGGCCTGCGCGACGGCAGCCTCGTCGCCCCCCACCTGCGCACCAGGATCCCCGGCGTCGCCCTGGTCGGCGGCGGCCCCGGCGACCCCGACCTGATCACCGTCCGCGGCCGCCGGCTCCTCGCCGCCGCGGACGTCGTCATCGCCGACCGCCTCGGCCCCCGCGACCTCCTGGACGAGCTGCCGCCGCACGTCGAGGTGATCGACGCCGCGAAGATCCCCTACGGCCGCTTCATGGCCCAGGAGGCGATCAACAACGCCCTGATCGAGCACGCCAAGCAGGGCAAGGCCGTCGTCCGCCTCAAGGGCGGCGACCCCTATGTCTTCGGCCGCGGCATGGAGGAGGCCCAGGCGCTCGCCGAGGCGGGCATCGCCTGCACGGTCGTGCCGGGCATCTCCAGCTCGATCTCGGTCCCGTCGGCGGCGGGCATCCCGGTCACCCACCGCGGCGTCGCCCACGAGTTCACGGTGGTCAGCGGCCACGTGGCCCCGGACGACGAGCGTTCCCTGGTGGACTGGGAGTCCCTGGCCAAGCTGCGCGGCACCCTGGTGATCCTGATGGGCGTCGACAAGATCGGCAAGATCGCGGAAGCCCTGATCACCCACGGCAAGGCGGCCGGCACCCCGCTCGCCCTGATCCAGGAGGGCACGACGGCGGCCCAGCGCCGCGTCGACGCGACGCTCGGCACGGTCGCCGAGGCGGTCCGCACCCACGAGGTGAAGCCGCCGGCGGTCATCGTCATCGGCGACGTCGTCACCGTGGGCCCCGAGGCCCGCGCGTAACGCGCCCCGCACACCACCCCAGTAACCAGCGGTAACGGAACACGCCCCCGGCCGTTGGCACCCCACCCAGGACAAGGCAGTATCACCCTGTGGCTGATCTCATCACCGTCGACGACCCCGACGACCCCCGCCTGCGCGACTACACAGGCCTGACCGACGTCGAGCTGCGCCGCAGGCGCGAACCGGCCGAGGGTCTGTTCATCGCGGAGGGCGAGAAGGTCATCAGACGGGCCAAGGACGCCGGTTACGAGATGCGGTCGATGCTGCTCTCGGCCAAGTGGGTCGACGTCATGCGCGACGTCATCGACGAGCTGCCGGCTCCCGTGTACGCGGTGAGCCCGGACCTCGCCGAGCGGGTCACCGGCTACCACGTGCACCGAGGCGCGCTCGCCTCGATGCAGCGCAAGCCGCTGCCCACGGCCGACGAACTCCTCGCGACCCACCGCAGGGTGGTCGTCATGGAAGCCGTGAACGACCATACGAACATCGGCGCGATCTTCCGCTCTGCGGCGGCCCTCGGCATGGACGCGGTCCTGCTCTCCCCGGACTGCGCGGACCCGCTCTACCGCCGCTCGGTGAAGGTCTCGATGGGCGCGGTCTTCTCGGTCCCGTACGCCCGCCTGGAGTCCTGGCCGAAGGGCCTGGAGGGAGTGCGCGAGGCCGGATTCAGCCTCCTCGCCCTCACCCCCGACGAGAAGGCGAAGTCCCTGGACGAGGTGGCTCCGCACCGCATGGACCGCGTCGCGCTGATGCTCGGCGCGGAGGGCGACGGCCTCTCCACCCAGGCGCTGGTCGCGGCCGACGAATGGGTCCGTATCCCGATGGCCCACGGCGTGGACTCACTGAACGTGGGTGCGGCGGCGGCGGTAGCCTTCTACGCGGTGGCGACGGGCCGCCCCCAGAACTGACGAGCGCCCCGAAGGGGCGCGGGGAACCGCGCGCCCAGCCACGGTAAACCCGCAGAGCGCCGCTACCTGTCCCGCTCGGACGCCGCTTCGAATCCCTGAGGCATGACCCGCTCCTGCGCCGACTGGGAGGCAACCCGCCCCGGCACCCCCGAGGTACCGTCCCCCATGCCCCGGGCGGGGCCCTGGCAGCCCTGCGCCGCCGCGATCCCGAGCGCGACCAGCAGCGTGACGACCACGAACACGGTGAGCCGCTGCCGCAGCAGCCGCGGGTTGGCGGGCATCATCCGCCGGCCCGTCCCCGTCGTGCGGGGCCTCTGCCGCCCGGTGCCGCTGCGAGGGGCGGGTCTGCCGCCGGAACGCGTCGTATTACGGGGTACGGAGGGCCGCGCTCCGGACCGAGGCGCCCCGGTCCTGGACGAGCCGGTCCTGGCGGAGCCGGTCCTGGACGCGCCGGTCCTGGACGAACTCGGCCGCGGCGGGGGAGTGGCGCCGGGGGCCGGCCGGCGCTGGGTGCGCTGGTCCGCGTAGCTCTCGGCGAGTCGGCCCGTCGGCCGGTCGTGGTCCTGCCGCGGCGCGGGCGGCCGCACCTCGCCCAGGCCCTGGGCCTCGCGGGCGGCGATCTCCTTGAGCCTGAGGGACAGTTGGAGCGTGCTCGGCCGTTCCTCCGGATCCTTGGCGAGGCAGGCCCGGATCAGTGGCGCGAGGGCGTCCGGCACACCGTGCAGCTGCGCCTCCTCGTGCACCACCCGGTAGAGCATGACCTCGGAACTGCCATGTCCGAAGGGTGAGTCCGCCATCCCCGCGTACGCCAGCGTGGCGCCGAGTGCGAAGACATCGGTGGCGGGGGTGACGGCGGCACCGCGCACCTGTTCGGGGGCGAGGAAGCCGGGCGACCCGACGGCCGTGCCCACATGCGTCAGGGTCGAGGCGCCGGTCGCCCACGCGATGCCGAAGTCGATGATCCGCGGCCCCTTCGGGGACAGCAGGATGTTCGACGGCTTGAGATCGCGGTGTACGACACCGGCCTCGTGCACGGCCACGAGTCCCTCGGCGAGCGCCGAGCCGACCACGGCCACGTCGGCCGCGGAGAGCGGCCCCTCGGCGGCGACCTTGTCGTGCAGCGAGGGCCCGGGAACGTACTGCGTGGCGAACCACGGCCGTTCCGCCTCGAGGTCGGCGGCGACGAGCCGCGCCGTGCAGCCGCCGCGAATGCGCCGGGCGGCCGAAACCTCCCGCGCGAACCGCGACCGGAATTCCTGATCCTCCGCCAGATCGGGCCGGATCACCTTCAGGGCGACGCGCTGCCCCCTCCGGTCCGACCCCAGATAGACGACCCCCATGCCGCCGGCGCCCAGGCGCCTGTGCAGCCTGAACGAGCCGACGACACGCGGGTCCTCGCGCCGGAGCCGCATCATCGCCATGTCCATCCCCGCTACCCGGTCCGTTTGACGAGCCACAGCTTACGTTTCCACGGGCGGGCACGTGCAGAGGCCGCGCCCTCGCGGGGCGATCGATTGTCAGTGCCGGGTGGGAAAATCGAAGAGTGGTCAGAAGGCCGGGGACAAGGAGCCGTTGAGGCCGCCCCCGTCTTCAACCATCCATCACTGAAGGGGGATTGATCCCGTGAAGGGTGATCGCGTGGAGATAGTCGTGGACGCCGGGGACACGACGAGGACGTACGAGGTGGTGGCGAGCCGGGCGGGCCGCCGGGTGGAGACGGCGGTGCGCAGGGGAGTGGTGGAAGTGAGCGAAGTCACCCGCAGTGGATCCGTCGTGCGCACGGCGCGCTTCATGGCGACGCGCGTGCTCGCCCTGGTGGAGCAGCCGGTCCCCAGGGAGGACGCCTCGGAGGGCGCGGCCCGACCCCTCCGGGAAGACCCTGAGTCCTAGGTCCCCGTCTCCACCCATGGGAGTACACGCGCGCGGGCCGGTCATCCTCCGGGAGGCCAGCCAATCGGTACGAGGGCATGACGCCCAGGACCTCCCACCCACCTAAATTTGAGGTCAAGCGGCGGGTGCAGCACTCGTCCCCCGAGGTCAGACACCCGCCGCTGCCAAAACCACATCGAGATCGGTCAGGAGAGGAACCATGGCGGACACGGCACCGCGGACCATGCTCCGTACGCAAGGACGCAGGATCTCCGCGTTCGGCGCCCGCCCGTCCGGTACGCGCCACCCCTTGGTGGCGACGGCCATGGTCCTCCCCCTGGCAGCCCTGCTCGTGGTCGTCTTCGGCGGCTGGGAAGCAGTGGTCACACAAGCGTCGTCCGTAGGCGTGATGCTGGGGCGCTGAGCGGCGCCCCAGGCCCGGAAGAGCGGTCCGGGCGGGGACATCCGGCCTGGAAACCCCGTGGGGACGGGGGTGCGGCGGACGGCACCGATGCCCGCGCAGCTGGGGAGCTGCGCGGGCATCGCCATGCGCGGAGCGAAAGCACTCGGTTCGGGGACGCGGGCGCCTGCGCGACAGCCCACGACGGACCTGCACTGGCCCCGTCCAGGGGCGCGGGGAGCTGCGCGCCCAGCCACGACGAGCCCGCACCCGACAATCGACGCGCGAGCCAGGGCGCAAGTACCCCCCCAGCCCCGCACAGCGATTGCGTACGCTTCGCCGGTGATCCAGCAGCCGCGCACCCCGGGAACTCCGTGACCACCCTCCTGCCCGCCCTCACCGCCAAGGCCAAAAGCAGGGCCCACCCGCCCGGCGCCCCCTGTGCCTGCGGCGAAGCCACCGGCACCGTCCTCGCGGACCGGCCCGACGCCACCGTCATCCGCCACGGCGACATAGTCGCCAAGGCCCACGCCCAGGACACGCACCCCGCGGAGCTGGCCATACGCCTGGCCGTCGCCGCCCGCCTCCCCACCACCCTCCTCGCGCCCCTGCACACCACCCCCACGCCCCTCCACGACCGCCTCGTCACCTTCTGGCCCCACGGCACCCCCGTCGACCGTGACGACCCGGACGCGGCCCCCTGGGAGGCCACCGCCACCCTTCTGGCCCGGCTGCACAACGCCGACCCGGGGCCCTTCCCGCACCCGCTCCCCGCCATGCGCGGCCCTGCCAAGGCGGCCCGCGCCATCGAACGCCTCCGCGCGGCCGGGCCCCACCCCGCCGCCGAGCCGGTCCTGCGGGCCTGGCACGCCCTCCCGCCCTGGGCACGCGCCGAGGCCCCCGCACCGGGCCCACCGCGCCTGTGTCACGGTGACCTCCACCTGGGCCAGCTCGTCCGCGCCCCGGACGGCACCTGGCTGCTGATCGACGTCGACGACCTCGGCGTCGGCGACCCCGCCTGGGACCTGGCCCGCCCCGCCGCCTGGTACGCGTGTGGCCTGCTCGCCCCGGAGGAGTGGACCCGCTTCCTCGACGCCTATCGCGCGGCCCGAGGTCCGGCCCTCCCGTCCGACGGGTCCGACCCCTGGCCCGCCCTCGACATCCCGGCGCGCGCCCTGACCGCCCAGACGGCAGCCCTCGCAATCGTCAAGGCCGTCGCCGCGGACCGCTCTCTGGACGAGGTCGAGCAGGCGCTGACCGACGCCTGCGACCGGATGAGCCGCACCTGAGCCGAGCGCCCGCCGCGTCCGCCGCGCCACCCGCGTCGGTCCGGGGCGCCCCGAGTCGATCCGGGCCCACACAAGTTGACCTGGGACGCGACGAAGTAGGGTGCAACGCACCGAAGCCGGGCAGACATCCGGCGAAGCATTCACCACCGGCGAGGAGTTGAGCCGTCCATGCAGTGCCCCAAGTGTCACGCACCGATGCACACGTACAACCGCAATGGCGTCCAGATCGAGCAGTGCAACGGCTGCCGCGGCATATTCCTCGACTACGGCGAGCTGGAGTCCCTGACCCGCCTGGAGGCCCAGTGGGGCGGCCAGCAGGTCCCGCCGCCGCCCGCGCCCCCGGCCCCCCAGGGCTACCCCGCCGCGCCGGCCCCCGCCTGGGGCGCCCCCCAAGGAGCCCACGGCGGGCACGGCGGTCATGGCGGCCACAGTGGTCACTACGGCCACGGCAAGCGTCACAAGAGCTTCGGGCACATGCTCTTCTCTTCCTGACGAGCCCCGGGTACGCCCGGAAACGACGAACCCCCCGGCCGTGGAGACGGCCGGGGGGTTCGTGTGAGTGGTGCGCGATACTGGGATTGAACCAGTGACCTCTTCCGTGTCAGGGAAGCGCTCTCCCGCTGAGCTAATCGCGCAGGTCAACCTGCGTGTACTGCGTACTGCGTACTGCGTGCGCGATACTGGGATTGAACCAGTGACCTCTTCCGTGTCAGGGAAGCGCTCTCCCGCTGAGCTAATCGCGCGGGATCGACCCTCGTGAAGGAACCCGCCGAGACGGCCTTCGCGAAGATCAGTGGACGATACTGGGATTGAACCAGTGACCTCTTCCGTGTCAGGGAAGCGCTCTCCCGCTGAGCTAATCGTCCTTGGAGGTGGAGACGGGATTTGAACCCGTGTAGACGGCTTTGCAGGCCGTTGCCTCGCCTCTCGGCCACTCCACCAGGAGTGCGGGGGTTCGGGAAGATCCCCCACTTTCCTGCGAGCGGACGACCAGGTTCGAACTGGCGACCTCAACCTTGGCAAGGTTGCGCTCTACCAACTGAGCTACGTCCGCTTGTCTTTCCCGGTCCGCTTGCGCGTCCCGGCGACGTGTTGAACTCTAGCGGATTCCTGGGCCAGTACAAAAACGCGTTTGCGCAGCGTGCTGCGCTGAAGCCGGTCCGGGGCGCGGCCGGGACACCGGTCATAGACTCGCAGCCGTGCACAACCCCCCTCTGACGTCCTCACCGGCGCTCCCTCCCATGGCGCGCTTCGGTGGTCTTGTGGCCACCGGTCTGCGCGACGTGACCAGCGACCCTGCGGCTCTGGACTCCACCGGCTTCTGGGCGGTGTCCGCGGATTTCGAGGGAGGTCTGGTCTGCGCCCGCTTCGACGACGTGCGCCACGAGGCCGTGCCCGCCCCCCTACCGGGGCTGTGGCGGGGCCCGGCCGCCGGTGACTGGACGTCGTCCCTCGACCGCGCCGCGTACACGGAAGGCGTACGTCGGATACGCGCGTACATCGCGGCCGGCGAGGTCTACCAGGCGAACCTCTGCCGCGTCCTCTCGGCGCCCGTCCCGGCCGACGCCGATGTGGACGCCCTGACGGCTCTGCTCGCGCGCGGGAACCCCGCCCCGTATGCCGGAACGATTCGCCTGCCCGGACACGGCGTGGAGACAGCCACCGCCTCCCCGGAGCTCTTCCTGCGCCGCGCGGGCCGCGTCGTGGAGTCGGGGCCCATCAAGGGCACCGGACGGACCGAGGCGGACCTCCTGGAGAAGGACTACGCCGAGAACGTCATGATCGTGGACCTCGTCCGCAACGACCTGGGACGCGTCTGCGCGACCGGCTCGGTGACCGTCCCCGACCTCTGCGTGGTCGAGAAGCACCCCGGCCTCGTCCACCTCGTCTCCACCGTCCACGGGGAGCTGCGCCCCGGTGCCGGCTGGCCGGAACTGTTCGAAGCGGCGTTCCCGCCCGGCTCGGTCACCGGCGCCCCCAAGTCCAGCGCCCTGCGGATCATCGACGAACTGGAGACGGCACCCCGGGGCCCCTACTGCGGCGGCATCGGCTGGGTGGACGCCGACCGGGGCGCCGGAGAGCTGGCCGTCGGCATCCGCACCTTCTGGATCGACCGGGCCGAGGGGATGCTGCGCTTCGGCACCGGGGCGGGCATCACCTGGGGCTCGGACCCCGAGGGGGAGTGGCGGGAGACCGAGCTGAAGGCCGCGCGACTGCTGGCGGTAGCGTCAGGGGCGTACGAAGCGAGCGGAGGGATCCCAACGTGAAGATATGGCTCAACGACGGGCTGCGGGACGTCGACTCGGCCCGCGTCTCGGTGCTCGACCACGGGCTGACGGTGGGCGACGGCGTCTTCGAGACGGTGAAGTCCGTCGAGGGCAGGACCTTCGCCCTGACCCGCCACCTGGCCAGGCTCGCCCGGTCGGCGCGCGGCCTGGGGCTGCCCGAGCCCGACCTCGACGAGGTGCGCCACGCCTGCGCCGCCGTCCTGGAGGCCAACCCGCTGCCGCTCGGACGGCTGCGGATCACCTACACCGGGGGCCTGTCGCCACTCGACTCGGACCGCGGCGACCAGGGCACCACACTGGTCGTCGCCCTCGGCGAGGCCGCGCGGCGGCCCGACTCCACCGCCGTGATCACGGTGCCCTGGACCCGCAACGAACGGGGCGCGCTGACCGGCCTGAAGACCACGTCGTACGCGGAGAACGTCGTCGCCCTGGCCCGCGCCCACGAGCACGGCGCCTCGGAGGCACTGTTCGCCAACACCGTCGGGCAGCTCTGCGAGGGCACCGGCTCCAACGTGTTCGTCGTGCTCGACGGCGAGATCCTCACCCCGCCCGTCGCCTCCGGGTGCCTCGACGGCATCACGCGCGCGCTGGCCGTCGAGTGGACGGGCGCCCGGGAGGCCGACCTGCCGCTGGACGTCCTGGAGCGCGCCGACGAGGTCTTCCTGACGTCGACGCTGCGTGACGTGCAGGGCGTCCACCGCGTCGACGGGCGTCAACTGCCCGGAGCCCCGGGGCCGATGACCACCAAGGCGATGCGGGCCTTCGACGAGCGAGCCGCGGACGACCTGGATCCGTGAGCGTCATCACGGGTAGAACACCCGTGATGACCACGACCCTGCGGCCGACCGGGCCGCTTCAGCGGAGTGCCGACGGCGGCAAGGCGCGCACGTACGACGTCTGTGTGAACAGCCGCCCCGTCGGTTCCATAGCGCTCGCCACCGACGAGGTCTTCGGCCCCGCCGTCTGCCGCGTGCGCGACCTGCGGATCGCCGAGCCCGACCGCAGGCGCGGCCGCGCCACCGTGGCGGCGCTGGCGGCGGAGGAGGTCGCGCGCGGCTGGGGCTGCCGGCGCATCGAGGCGGACGTCCCCGCCGGGGCGACCGGGGCGCTGCGCCTCGCGACGGCCCTCGGCTACGTGGAGCGCAACCGCCGGATGACGAAGCCGGTGCCGGACGAGCCCGCCGCGCTCCCGGTCGGCGTCGAGGGCCGGCCGATGACCGAGGACGAGTACGGGGCCTGGCTGGCGCGGGCGAAGCGGGAGTACGCGCGGAGCTGGATCGACCGCGGTGTGCCCGAGCCGGAGGCGTACGCCAAGTCCGAGGCCGACCACGCCGCGGGTCTGCCGCAAGGCGTGGCCACGCCCGATGTCGTGCTCGACGTGCTCACCGAGGACGGCGAGAGCGTCGGCGTCCTGTGGCTCACGCTGGGCGACGGTGACGCGTTCGTCCACGACGTCGCGGTCGACCAGCGGTACCGCGGGCGCGGCCACGGCCGTTCCCTGATGCTCCTGGCCGAGGCGCGGACCCGCGCGGCCGGACGCGACCGCATCGGCCTCAACGTCTTCGCGGGCAACGCCCCGGCCCTGTGTCTGTACGACTCGCTCGGCTACGAGCCGGTCAGGTACTCCCTCTACAAGCCGTTGCTCTAGGAGCCCTCGCTTCAGACAGCCGCCCTAGGAGCCCTCGGCGGCAAGGAGGCGGTCGATGATCGCCTCGACGCGCTCCCGCAGCCCCTCCTGGCTCTTGCCGCCGTCCAGACGCTCGCCGTCGATGACGTACGTCGGCGTGCCGGTGACGCCGATGGCCTTGCCCTCGGCCTGATCGGCGTCGACGATCAGGATGTGCCGGCCGTCGATCAGGGCGGTGTCGAACTCCTCCGCGTCCAGGCCCAGTTGGCGCGCGGTGTCGACCAGGAAGGGCTCGCCCCGGCGGTCCAGCTCCTGGACCCCGGCGAGCACCGCTTCGACGTACGGCCAGCCCGAGCCCTGCTCGAAGGCCTCCTCGGCGGCCTGGGCGGCGGCGAAGGAGTGCTTGTGCTTCTCCAGGGGGAAGTGGCGCAGGCGCAGCTCGACGCGGTCGCCGTAGCGGGCTCGCAGGGCGCGCACGTCGTCCAGGGCGGTACCGCAGTCGGGGCACTGCAACTCGCACCAGACGTCGAGGACGACGGGGCGGGCGGGGTGATCAGGAGGGGAGTCGCTCATGGGCACAGTCTCCCACTCCTGGATGACCCTGATATGTCCCTGAGGTCCGCCCTGGCCGTGGCTACGCGCCATCCACCCGGGGCAGGATGGAAGGGACAACCCGCGTTATGACCCCTGGAGGACCGGATGATTGCCGAGACCGTCTGTTCCGCCGTATCCGCGGCCGGGCTCGGCATCGCCGCGGTCACGGCCTATCGAAAGCGTTTCCTGACCGCGGCCCGCCTTGCCGCGTACTCGCTGGTGCCGGTGGGTCTCGTGCTTACGGGCGTCGTCGGATGGGCCGCCGACACCGCGTTCAGCCTCAAGGCGTGGATCGGCTTCGGTGTGCTCGGCGCGGCCTGGCTGATGTTCCTCGCCACGCGCGCGGTGGAGCGCCGCACGGGCGGCACCCGCAAGGAGCGCAAGGCCGCGAAGGCCGCCCGGCGCGACGCGGTGGCCCCCGCCGCCTCGGCGCCCTCGCTCGGCCAGGGCGCGGGCCCGGCCGCCGCGAAGCCCGCCGCCAAGCCGAAGGCGGCCGCACCCGCGGACGACTTCAGCGACATCGAGGCGATCTTGAAGAAGCACGGCATCTGACGGAAGCGCGGAAGCGGGGGGACGGAGGCACGGAAGCACGGCATCCGGCAGCAGAACGGCGGGATAATCCCTCGTTCGAGTGCGGGATCTTCCGCCGGGTGTCGCGGCGGCGCGGGGCCGCGCAGAAGCGGCGGAACGCGCCGGGCGCTGGACTTATCCCTGTTCACGGGCTCCCGCGAACTGCCCTTTCGCTCGGGCGTGTTGGTCATCGGCCACCGGTCGGCTGCGTCATCATCACCGCGAGATGCTTGACACCACCACACCGGGCGATGCGGCCCCGCCGGACGACGGACGGCAAGCGGCACCGGCCCCTGAGCGACGACCTGCCGACGAAGCGCGGCACGCCCCTGGCGGAGAGCGGCCCGCCCCTGACGAAGAACCGCGAGGCTGCCTCTTCGCCCTCTCCCAGCCACCCCTGATGATCTTCCTGACGGTGGTCGGCACGCTGATCCTGCTGGCGTCCCTGCACGACCTGCTGCTGCTCTAGTGCCTGGCGCCCTAGCCCGCGGCTTCCTTGCGGCGGGCGCGGTATGCGGCGACGTGCAGGCGGTTCCCGCAGGTGCGGCTGTCGCAGTAGCGGCGCGAGCGGTTGCGGGAGAGGTCGACGAAGGCGCGCCGGCAGTCCGGCGCCTCGCAGCGTCGCAGGCGCTCCTGCTCGCCGGCGACCACGAAGAAGGCCAGTGCCATCCCGCAGTCGGCCGCCAGGTGGTCCGCGACGGACGCCCCGGGCGCGAAGTAGTGGATGTGCCAGTCGTAGCCGTCGTGGTCGGTGAGCCGGGGCGTGGTGCCCGCCGCCGCGATCAGTTCGTTGATGATCGTGGACGCGGCCCGGGGCTCGGGGTTCGCGAAGACCTCCGCGAAGCGGCCGCGGATCCGCCGCACATCGGCGAGGTCACGCTCCGAGAGCACCCCGACGTCGCTCACGTCGTGGGATCGTACGAATTCGGCGAGCGCCGCCAGGTCGCCGAGTCCGTCGGCTCCGTCGTCCTCCGGTGCGGTGTTCACCAGATCGACCACGGAGTCGAGAGAACACCGGGTGTCATGGGTGATCAGCACGATGCGCTCCCTGGCCTGGGGGTAGTGGGCCTCCCCGCTCATCGAGAGCTTGGGGAACGGTGCCCGCCGGTGCTGGCCGATGCTAGCGGCTTCCCCGCAGGACGCACCGGCGCCGTCGCCGCGGGCTTCCCGCGGCGACGGCGCCGGTCACTGATTTCTGTCCGCCTTGTGTCGCCGTGTCGTGTCGTGACTGCCTGCGCCGTCGCCCCGAGTCGGACGGCGTGAGGGGATCCCGACGCTCCTGCGCCGTTAACTTTCGGCCAGGATGTGTGACAGCTCCGTGTCGAGATCGAAGTGACGGTGTTCCGTGCCGGGAGGCACGGCCGCGTCTGTTCTCTTCAGGAAGGACTCCAGGGCCCGCGCCGGGGCCTCGAGCAGAGCCTCCCCCTCCGGGGAGCTCAGGGCGATGCAGACAACGCCCTGACCGTGGCTCCGGGACGGCCAGACTCGGACGTCGCCGGTTCCGGTGGGCCGGTGCAGGCCCTCGGCGAGGAGATCGCGGGCGAACACCCACTCGACCGTCTCCTCGGCTCCGGTGTGGAAGGTGGCGTGCACGGCATAGGGATCGGCCGTGTCATACCGCAGTCCTGCGGGTACAGGCAGTGAGGACTCGCTCGACACAACGAGGCGCAGGTGCAGCTCGCAGCTGACCGTGGTGTTCATAAGCGCCAGGGCCTTTCGCTCAGTGTGCGCTCGGGGATTCGCACGTCGGCGAAATCGACATGCCACCTACGGTGCCGTTGTAAACCCCTCTGAGGGTTTTGCGTGTCTTTAGGTAGCTCGATTGGCGGGTTCTCCCTTCCGTTCATGCGGCCATTCCGGTGACGGGTTTCCGTCCGGTAGGGTTTGGCCGTATGAATACGGGGAGTAACGAACCCGCGGGGGTCGCGGAACCGACCGTCGCGGCAGACGCCGAGCAGCCGCTCGGATCACGAGCGCCGCAGTACATCCAGGCCCGCAAGGCGCTGCACCTCAGCTGGCAGGTGGGCGTCTTCGTCGTGGGGCTCGCGGTCGTCGTCGCGGGCATCATCATGCTGCCGCTGCCGGGCCCCGGCTGGCTGGTGATCTTCGGCGGCATGGCGATCTGGGCGACCGAGTTCGTCTGGGCCCAGCTGGTGCTGCGCTGGACGAAGCGCAAGGTCACGGAGGCCGCGCAGCGCGCCCTCGACCCCAAGGTGCGCCGCCGGAACATCATCCTGACGACCATCGGTCTGGTCATCGTCGCGGTGCTGGTCGCCATCTACGTCTGGAAGTTCGGCATCACGATGCCGTGGAAGATCGAGGAGTGACCGAGAGGTGACTCCGAGGCGGTCGGGAGCACCCGCTGACATGCGGTAATGTTCTCTGTGCGCCCGGGCGATTAGCTCAGTGGGAGAGCGCTTCGTTCACACCGAAGAGGTCACTGGTTCGAACCCAGTATCGCCCACCCCGGATTGCGGCCCGGAGGCTTTTCAGCCTCCGGGCCGTTCTCGTATTCCCGTGCCTTTCAAGGGAATTGACGGGTCCACATATCTCGTGACGGCCTGTTGTCAGTGCATTCGGCCGAGCGCATTCCGGAACCGGCGTGCGTCGCGCAGCCGTTGCTCGTACGTCGCCCCGACGGCGAGGAGCAGCAGACCCGCGAGGGCCGGCGGCAGCCAGCGGGGCAGCGCGCCGGTCACCTGCACGATGTACGGGGCCAGTTCGTGCAGCGCGTCCAGGGCGAGCACCACGCCGCCGAGGACCAGCGGAGCGCGCAGCCGGTGCCGGGCGCCCGCCAGGGTCAGCGCGAGGGCCGCGACGCCGAGCAGCAGCGGGCGCTGCCAGTGCGGGTCGCCCCAGGCGGCGGCGAGGCTCGGCAGCAGCGTCGCGGCGAGGCCGGGGCCGTACGCCGTCCAGGAGGAGACCTCGGGATCGCGGCGCCTGCGCAGCAGGCCGATGAGCAGCGCGGGGACGGTGGCCGGCAGGGTGTACGCCTCCGGTGCCGTGACTTCCCAGGCGGCGAGGCGGACCCAGCTCGCCAGGAGGAACAGGGCGCCCGACGCGTATGCCACGGCGTGGCGGTCGGGGCGGAGCGCGGTACCCGCCGCGATGAGCCCGGCGAGGGCCAGCGCGAGCGCGAAGGTGGGGGCGTGGCCCACGGTGAGGGTGACGGCGAGAGTGCCGGAAGCGGCCGCCATGATCTCCACGGGCAGGGTCAGATGGTGCCGCCCCAGGCGCGCCGCGGCGCACGCGGCCAGCGCGGGGACGGCCAGGCTGACCAGTCCGACGTGCCCCGGACGCAGCCCACCGGCGGCACCCGCGGCGCAGGCGAACGCGGTGGCGTACGTGAGGGCCGCGCAGGCCGTGAGTACGGCGGCGCCCGCGGGTGCCCCGCGCGGGCGGAGGGTCAGCTGGACGCAGACCGCCAGGAACAGGGCCGTGAGCGCGCCGAGGGCGGCGAGAGTCGCGGTCTCGGTGGCCAGGGCGAGGAACGCGACGCTCACCGAGGAGACAAGGGCCAGGACCGCCGCCAGCAGGGCTTGCCCACCGGACACGGCACGGCCGACGACGGCGAGCAGAGCGGCGACCACCATGACGTGGGCCGACACCCCGACGGCGTACGGAAGCCCGAGCCCGGCCGGCAGGGCGACGACGGCGGCCCAGACGAGGGCGGGTGCGCCATAACGGGCGAGATTCCGGACCGCGCCGCCGAGTTGGCCCGACGCCGCACCGAGCGGATCGGTGACCGCACCGAGCCTGCTGGCCGCCGGGCCGGGCCCGCCGACCGGCACTCCGAGCAGGCCGGGAGCCACAAGCAGCGTCCCCGCGACCAGGGCGAGGGCCAGAGGGGCCAGGAGCGGGTGGGGCAGGGGCAGTTCGGTGAGCAAGGCGGCGCGGGTGTCCTGCGGAGCGGTCGACCAGGGGCGGGTGGCCCACCCGACCGGGGCGAGCAGGGCCATGGCGGTCACCGGCAGCGCCCACAGCGCCGCGAGGCCCTGCGCCGCGGCCGACGCGGCGACGAGACCCCGTCGCACCGGCCGCGGCAACGCGAGGCGCACAGCCGCCAGGAGCACGATGCCGCACACCAGGTAGCCCGGCACTGCCCATGCCGCGGGCAGGGCGGACCGCAGTACTCCGCCGACCGCGGCCACCGTGAGCAGACCCCCCGCGCACGCGGCGCCGGTGGCGACCTGGGGCTCCTTCGCCCGCCACGCCGCTACGAGCGCGATCAGCGCCGCGAACAGGAGGAGGGCGCCCGCGCGTGCCGCCGCTGTCGGATCCGTCGCCAGAGAGGAGAGCCAACCGGCGCTCGCCGCACCCCAGAGGCCCAGCGCGCAACCGCCCACCAGCGCCACGAACCGCACGGACCTGACGGTCGTCCACAGCGCGAGCGCGGTGTCGAACGCCGCCGTCACGAGCAGCGCGGCCGTCATCGCGTGATCACCCGCCTGCACGGCTCCCGCCCAGAGGACCAGAGGGAGTTGGGCCGTGGCCACCGCCGTCGGCAGCGGCAGACGCAGTCCGCCGAGGAGCAGGCCGTACCCCGCCCACAGGGTGGCGAGAACCGCCGACGTGCCGGCCGCGTAGGCGAGGGCGTCCATGTCCGGCAGCGCCAGGTAGCGCAGCGCGTACGCGTCGAGGACGGTCAGCGCGAGCGCCAGGCCCGCCACCGCCTCCGCCGTCGAGCGCAACGAGCGCCGCAGCAGGAGCGCGGGGGCGCCCAGCGCCACCAGGGTCACCGCCCCGAGGGCCGCGCCGCGTCCGCCGATGCCCAAGTGGCCCCAGCTCACCACCGTGAAGGCGATCGCCGCGATGGTCAGCAGGACGCCGCCCAGTGTCAGCAGGACGTTCTGCGCGCTCGGCGGCGCGGCACCGGGGCCGGGCGGCCCGGCCGGGCGAGGGGGCGGCCCGGCCGGGCCCGCCGCGTGCAGGACCCCGAGCAGCCAGGCACGGCGCCGCAGCAACTGCGTCCGGCGCGACTCCAGTTGGCGCAGCTCCCAGTCGAGGAGGCGCAGCTCCTCGGCCGGTGGCGGAATGTTCGTCATGCCTCAGGAGTGTGGTCCGCGCCACCCCGTACGGCATCGGCGCGGATACTCAGGACGTACTCAGATCCGGTGCGCCCGACGCACACCGGGCAGACTCGTCCCATGAACTGGTGCCACTACCGCTTCCGCAGTCTCTGGGACCTCCCCGGCACACCCGCCGAGGTCTATGCCGTCCTGGAGCGCGTCGAGGACTATCCGTTGTGGTGGCCGCAGGTGCGCGAGGCGACACCGGCCGGCGGCCGCAGCGGCATCGCCCGCTTCCGGTCCTTCCTTCCGTACGACCTTCACGTCACCGCACACGAGCGCCGCCGCGATCCCGGGGCAGGCGTCCTGGAGATCGCCATGACCGGCGACCTGGACGGCTGGGCCCGCTGGACGGTCGGACCCGGGCCGAGAGGGACGCTGGCCCGCTACGACCAGGAGGTCGAGGTGCGACGGCCCCTGCTGCGGCGCCTCGCCGTCCCCGGCAGACCCGTGTTCCTGCTCAACCACGCCCTGATGATGCGCGCGGGGCGCCGAGGCCTCACGGCGTATCTGGAAGCGGTTTGAAGGAAGGGCGCCCGGACCTGTATTGTTCAGTGCGTTCCCGGGCGATTAGCTCAGTGGGAGAGCGCTTCGTTCACACCGAAGAGGTCACTGGTTCGAACCCAGTATCGCCCACCCGGAGAATGCCGGTCCGTCAGCAGACGGACCGGTTTTTTCTTGGCCGCGCGCCAACTGCCCGAGCCCGCGCGCCACCCCGCCGCTGCCCGCGCGCCGCCGACGCTCAGGCGGCCGCCCGCAGTTCGGGACGCAGCGGCCACGCCGGGTCCACCGCCTCCGGTGCGCCGCTCTTCGCGAACCATGCCTGGAGGCCGCGCGCCTGCGCCGCGTGCCACACGGCCTGCAACGTATGCAGCTCGGCCGGCGAGAGCCGCTCCAGGCGGGCCGCGAAACGGCGCCCCACCGCACGTACGACATCGAGCGCGGCCTGCGCGTCCGCCGCCGCGTCATGGGCCTCCGCCAGCTCCACCTCGTAGTGCGCGCACAGGTCGGTGAGCGTGCGGCGCCCCTTGCGGTAGCGGTCGAGCTGCTTGTCCAGGACCCGCGGATCGATCACACAGAGGGACGAGCCCTCCATGTAGCGGCTCAGCGACGAGGCGCGGTGCCTGCGCAGCTCCCGGTCCAGGAGGGTCAGGTCGAACGGCGCGTTCATCACCACGATCGGCCGTCCCGCCGCGCCCTGTTCGGCCAGATCGCGCGCTATCTCCTCCATCACCGGCGCGGGCCAGCGGCCGTTGCGCTGAAGGTGATCCTCCGTCAGCCCGTGTACCGCGGTGGCCTCCTCGGGCACCGGAACGCCCGGGTTCACCAGCCAGCGGGTGATGCGCGGACGGGTCCCCGCGCCCTGCTGGACGACGACGGCGGCCGACACGATCCGGTCGGTCTCGACGTCGACGCCTGTGGTCTCCGTATCGAATGCGGCCAAGGGCCCCTCGTACCAGCACGTCATGGTGACGCAACTCCTCGATCAGTTCCGGCAGATGACGTCGGTCCCTGCCCACGCTGGTGATACCCGGGCCGTTTGCGCTGTACGCGGCTCGGAGACAACAGAGGTACGGGGCCTTGGCATTGACGGCCCGAGCGGGGAACTACCGGGTTCGGAAGGCTAGTTGGACATGGCGCTCGCGCGGCCCGAACAGGGTGGGCTGCTGCCCGAGCGGATCGCACCGCCGCGCGGCACACTCGCCACCACCGCCTGTATGGAGACCCTCCAGGTGGGCTACCTGCACGCCGTGGCGGCCGCCGCGGGATGCTCCCTCTCCCAGCCCTTTCCGGACAACGGCATCGACTGGCACGTCAGCCACAGCGCCCCCGGGCACACGGTCGACGACGAGGTCACCATCAAGGTCCAGCTGAAGTGCACGTACCAGATACCGCCGAATCCGGCGGCGCCCACCTTCTCCTTCACGCTCGACAACGCGCACCTGGAGAAGCTCGCCCGCACACCGGTCTCGGTCCACAAGATCCTCGTCGTGATGCTCGTGCCCCGGTCGCAGGACGACTGGCTGCGCGCCGGCCACGACCGGCTCGACCTGCGGCACTGCTGCTACTGGACCAACCTCGCCGGACACCCGGTGACCGGCCGACGCAGGACCACCGTGCGCATCCCGACCTCGCGGATCTTCGACGACCGCGCGCTCTGCGAGATCATGACGCGGGTCGGAACGGGAGGGAGACCCTGAGATGCACCGCCCCCACGACGAGCCCGCGCCTCCCGTCCGTCCGCACCCCGCCCCCTCGGCGAGCCCGTGGGCGCGGCCGCCCGAGCCCGGCACGGTCGACCCCGCGGTGCTCGGCGCACTGCTCGCCCGGCACGGCTGGCAGCGGCGCGGGGGAGCCCCCGGCCGCTACGCCCGGTGGACGCCGCCCGGACCCGGCGGCAACGGCACCAGCCTCCTCGTACCCGAGAGCCGCGCCTTCCCCGACTGCGACGACCTGATCGGCGAGGTCCTCGTCGCCCTCTCCCGCAGCGCCTCCCCGGCCGCCCGCGACGTGCTCGTCGGGCTCGCCGTGCCCAGCGACGAGATCCGCTGGTGGCGCGACGTGCCGACGGGACCCGCCGGGGCGGCGACCTGGCCGGTGGAGGAGCGGCTGCGCTCGGCGGCCCGGCAGATGCTGCTCGCCGGGGCGCTCGCCGCGCGCGGCCGCGCCGGGTACTACGGGGCGCGGCACCGCGGGCCCGCCACCGCGGCCCTGGAGGACGTCCTGGTCGGACCCGCGCCCGGCGGGCGCAGGCTCACCGCCTTCGTGCCCGTGACGAACGGGCGGCCGCTCGCGGTCCGACTGCACCAGGCGCTGTACGCCGCCCGGGAAGCCGTCGACTACCAGCGCGCCACCGGCGGCATGGACGCCTTCGACGGCGCGGTCGAGGCGGGCGTCAGCCACGAGCTGACCGAGGCGATCGTGGCCCTGGTGCGCGGCACGGAAGGGGCGCGCGTCGCCGTGGAGTGGGCGCCCGGCGCGGGGGTGCCCGAGGGGTGCGCGGCGCACGCCGAGCCCGTCGAGTTCTCGCCCGGTGACCTCACCGTGCTGCGCGAGGCGGGCGCCCGCTACCTGCGCGACGAGCCGTCGGTGCCGGTGCGGATCACCGGCACCGTGGTGCGGATGCGGCGCTCCTCGCCCCGGGGCGAGGGCGTGGTGCGGCTGCGGGTGATCGCCGGGGCGGAGATCCCGCAGGTGCGGATGGCCCTGGACGAGGACTCCTACCGTGTCGCGGGCCACGCGCATCTGGTCGGTCTGCCGATCCGGGTGCACGGGAGGCTGGAGAGCCGGGGCGGGTTCCGCAGGCTCACCGGGGCGACCGGGGTCGTGCCGGTGCAGGTGGACGAGGCGGACCGGGACCGGCTGATGAAGTCGCTCCAGGAGAACCTCGACTTCTTCGAGGAGGGGTGCGGGACCGACTGAGCGGGGGCGGGGTGCGGGACAGGGCGGACGGCGGGGCGCAGGGCCCGCTTCCGGGCGGCCGGGGATAACCGTTTCGCGGCGGACACCCCCGGCTCGGTACGATCCCTAGTGCGCGCGCATCAGAAAGCGCCGCACCCCCTTCTGCAAGGAGAGACCGGTGTCAGACGTCCGTGTGATCATCCAACGCGATTCCGAGCGGGAAGAGCGCGTGGTGACGACGGGCACTACGGCGGCCGAGCTCTTCGCCGGTGAGCGCACCATCGTCGCCGCCCGCGTGGCCGGCGAGCTGAAGGACCTGGCGTACGCCGTGGCCGACGGCGACGAGATCGAGCCCGTCGAGATCTCCTCCGAGGACGGCCTGGACATCCTGCGCCACTCGACCGCGCACGTCATGGCGCAGGCCGTGCAGGAGCTGTACCCCGACGCCAAGCTGGGCATCGGCCCGCCCATCCGGGACGGCTTCTACTACGACTTCGACGTCAAGGAGCCCTTCACCCCCGAGGACCTCAAGCGCATCGAGAAGAAGATGCAGGAGATCCAGAAGCGGGGCCAGCGCTTCTCGCGCCGCGTCACCAACGACGACGACGCCCGCGTCGAGCTGGCCGACGAGCCGTACAAGCTGGAGCTGATCGGCCTCAAGGGCAACGCGGCGAACGCCGCCGACGGCGCGGACGCCGAGGTCGGCGCCGGCGAGCTGACGATCTACGACAACATCGACGCCAAGACCGGCGAGCTGTGCTGGAAGGACCTCTGCCGAGGCCCGCACCTGCCCACCACCCGGAACATCCCCGCGTTCAAGCTGATGCGTTCCGCCGCCGCCTACTGGCGCGGCAGCGAGAAGAACCCCCAGCTCCAGCGCATCTACGGCACCGCGTGGCCGTCGAAGGACGAGCTGAAGGCGCACCTGGAGTTCCTCGCCGAGGCCGAGAAGCGCGACCACCGCAAGCTCGGCTCCGAGCTGGACCTCTTCTCCTTCCCGGAGGAGATCGGCCCGGGTCTCGCGGTCTTCCACCCCAAGGGCGGCGTGATCCGCAAGGTGATGGAGGACTACTCCCGCAAGCGGCACGAGGACTCGGGCTACGAGTTCGTGAACACCCCGCACATCTCGAAGGAGCAGCTCTTCGAGATCTCCGGGCACCTTCCGCACTACGCCGAGGGCATGTTCCCGCCGATCGAGTTCGACGGGCAGAACTACCGCCTGAAGGCGATGAACTGCCCGATGCACAACCTCATCTTCAAGTCGCGGGGCCGCTCCTACCGCGAACTGCCCCTGCGGCTCTTCGAGTTCGGCACGGTGTACCGCTACGAGAAGTCGGGCGTCGTGCACGGCCTGACCCGCTCGCGCGGCTTCACGCAGGACGACTCGCACATCTACTGCACCAGGGAGCAGATGGCCGAGGAGCTGGACAAGCTCCTCACCTTCGTCCTGGACCTGCTGCGCGACTACGGCCTGAACGAGTTCGAGCTGGAGCTGTCCACCCGCGACGACTCCGACAAGTTCATCGGCTCCGACGAGGACTGGGCGGAGGCCACCGAGGCGCTGCGCCAGGCGGCCGAGAAGCAGGGCCTTCCGCTGGTGCCGGACCCGGGCGGCGCCGCGTACTACGGCCCGAAGATCTCGGTGCAGGCGAAGGACGCGATCGGCCGGTCCTGGCAGATGTCGACCCTCCAGGTGGACTTCAACCAGCCGAAGCGGTTCGGCCTGGAGTACACGGCGGCGGACGGCTCCAAGCAGCAGCCCGTCATGCTGCACCGCGCGCTGTTCGGCTCGATCGAGCGGTTCTTCGGCGTGCTTCTCGAGCACTACGCGGGCGCGTTCCCGGCGTGGCTCGCCCCGGTGCAGGCGATCGGGATCCCGGTCGGCGACGCGCACGTGCCCTACCTCCAGGAGTTCGCCGAGGAGGCCAGGAAGCGCGGGCTGCGGGTCGAGGTGGACGCCTCGTCGGACCGTATGCAGAAGAAGATCCGCAACGCTCAGCGCGGCAAGGTGCCGTTCATGGTCATCGTCGGTGACGACGACATGAACGCGGGCTCGGTGTCGTTCCGCTACCGGGACGGGTCGCAGGAGAACGGGATCGCCCGTGACGAGGCGATCGCGAAGCTCGTCGACGTGGTGGAGCGTCGCGTGCAGGTGTGACGTGGCCCCCGCGGGCGCGGGGAGGTAAGGGGCGGTCCCGTTCGGGGCCGCCCCTCGTCGCGTACTCCCCGGGGAATATGCTGACCACCATGACGAGTGAGCCGGAGCAGCAGATCGGAGTGGGTACGCAGGACGCGTTCCAGCGCCTGTGGACGCCCCACCGGATGGCGTACATCCAGGGCGAGAACAAGCCCACGGGCCCGGGAGCCGACGACGGCTGCCCCTTCTGCTCCATCCCGGCCAAGTCCGACGAGGACGGCCTGGTGATCGCGCGCGGCGAGCAGGTGTACGCGGTGCTGAACCTCTACCCGTACAACGGCGGCCACCTGATGGTCGTCCCCTACCGCCACGTCGCCGACTACACCGACCTGACGGGCCCCGAGACCGCCGAGCTGGGCGAGCTGACCAAGCAGGCGATGACGGCCCTGCGCACCGCGTCCGGCGCGCACGGCTTCAACATCGGCATGAACCAGGGCGCCGTCGCGGGCGCCGGCATCGCCGCGCATCTGCACCAGCACGTCGTCCCGCGCTGGGGCGGCGACACCAACTTCATGCCGGTCGTCGGCCATACGAAGGTGCTGCCGCAGCTGCTCGCCGACACCCGCAAGATGCTCGCCGACGTCTGGCCCGCGAGCTAGCGCCGGCGGAGCCCTTACGCGTCGTACACGTCCGCCTTCCTCGGCATCGGGTCCTGGATCGCCCCGCTGAGGAAGCCGGAACGGGCGCCGAACTTCTCGGTGTTGACGCCGTTCTCCGCGAGGACCTTGATCGCCGCCTGGTGCACCACGCGCAGCACGGGCGTGGCGGCGCGCAGCGCGTCGTCGGCCATGAAGCGGTGCCGCCACGGCTTGTCGGCCCAGGCGTGGCGCAGGCCGAAGGGCTCGGGCAGGACCAGCTTGCCGCCGAGGTGGTCAAGCAGTGGCGGATACCACGTGAAGGGGGCACGGACCGCGAGGCGTACCACCTCGTCGGCGTCGACCAGCGGCAGCTGGCGGTCGACGGTCTCCCAGAACTTGATGGGCTTGCTGACCGTCTTCGTCTTGGGCTCGGGCTTGGTGGTGAACAGGGAGTTGACCGGGCCCAGCGCGTGGCCGGTGACCTCGATGCGCAGCGTCTCGTGCAGCACGGTCACCGTGATGAGCATCGTGATGACCAACTGGCCGTCCCAGAGCGTGAACTGCACGCCCAAATAGTGCCGGTCGCCGCTGCCGAACTGCTGTTCATTACAGATCCGCTGTATCTCATGGCCGCGGATCTGGAAGGCGTCGACGTCCGTGCCGGTGGGGCGGGCCACCGCCTTGGCGTTCTCCCCGATGGGGGACACGATCCAGTGGTTTATCGACGGGGTGGGGAAGCCGCCGGTGTGCAGCGGGCCACGCTCCAGCATGCGGAGCTGGTCGTGCACCGCCCGTATGACGTCCCAGCTGCGGAAGGGGTGGATCTCCTTGCCGTCCTCGGCGGGCACCAGCTCCTCGGCCAGCTGCCAGCTGCCCCAGCGCGTGCCCATGCCCAATATGCCCTTGGGCCCGGCGTAGAAGACGGAGTTGCTCTGCTGCTCCGCGGAGAGCCTGGCCAGGCTCTGGCGCAGCCGTTCGGCGGCCGTCTCGCCGGGGCTGCCCGGCACCGCCTCGGGGATCTTGGCCCCGATGCCGCCGCCCGAGAGCAGGCTCGCCCAGCGCTCGCGCATGTCCCTGGCCGTGCGCTCGGCGATCTGCTTGGCCCAGAACCAGCCCACCACGGGCAGCACGATCGCCGCCCGCAGGTACCACGCCCAGAAGCCGTCGAACGGCAGCTTGAGGAGGGCGAGGGCGGCCAGCACGCCCATGGCGACCAGGACGGCGGTGGCCAGCGCGCCCGCGCGCTTGTTCTCGTTCTTGGCGACCTGGCGTCTGATGGTGAAGACGAGCAGCCAGACGAGCAGGCCGGGCAGGAAGAGCACGCCGCACAGGACCATCACGGCCGTGAGCCAGCTGTCGCGCTCCTTGCGGATGCGGCTCGCCGCGAGGCAGTGCTCCACGACGGACTGCGGCTCGATACCGAAGGACTGGATGAGCGGCTTGCGGCCGCCGCCGAGCATCCGCACCTGCACGGTCCGCGCGAAGGCCTCGCCGAGGCTCGGCTTGAACAGGGACCACATGCCGGGCTTCACCACGGACTTGTGCCACTCGCTGTCGGCCTTCAGGATCTCGTCGACGTCTCCGTCGCGATACGCGGCCGACGCCAGGGCATGTGTCGCCACGGTCTGTCCCGCGGCGCCCGAGAGCGGGACCTGGGCCCCGGGCCTGAAGTCGAATCCATCGTCCGCCACTGCCGCCCCCTCGCCGCGACGCCTTCGCTGCTGCGGCTCTTCCCGACTTCCTTGTCCGGCACACCTGTTGCCGACCGGCGCATCCGTTGATCAGGTCATCAGCGTATCGGGGAGCACCGACATCCGGCAGGGGGCGCCCGGGGTGCCGCCCGCCCGCGCGGGCCGGGCGGGCGGCGATCGTGCGCCGGTTCGGCTCCTTCAACTACGAGGCGGCCCGCGCTTGTTCGCGGATCCGCTCCGACAACTGCGGGGGCATCGGCTCGTGGCGGGCGTACGCCCGGCTGAAGCGCCCGGTGCCCTGGGAGAGTGACCGCAGGTCCACCGCGTACCGGCCGATCTCGATCTCGGGGACCTCCGCCCGTACGAGCGTGCGTCCGCCGGGCGCCTGCTCGGTGCCGACCACCCGGCCGCGGCGCCCGGACAGATCGCTCATGACCGCGCCGACATAGTCGTCGCCGACCAGCACCCGTACCTCGGCGACCGGTTCGAGCAGGTGGATCCTGGCCCCGGCCGCCGCCTCGCGCAGCGCGAGCGCGCCCGCCGTCTGGAACGCGGCGTCGGAGGAGTCCACCGAGTGCGCCTTGCCGTCGAGGAGCGTGACGCGTATGTCGATGAGGGCGTACCCGGCCGCGACGCCCTTCGCCGCCTGCGCGCGGACACCCTTCTCGACGGAGGGGATGAACTGGCGGGGGACCGCGCCGCCGACCACCTTGTCGACGAACTCGATGCCGCTGCCGCCGGGCAGCGGCTCCACCTCGATCTCGCAGATCGCGTACTGGCCGTGCCCGCCGGACTGCTTCACATGGCGTCCGCGCCCCGCGGACCTGTCCGCGAACGTCTCCCGCAGGGTGACCCGGTGCGGTACGACGTCGACCTGTACGCCGTACCGGCTGCGCAGCCGCTCCAGGGCCACGTCGGCGTGCGCCTCGCCCAGGCACCACAGGACCACCTGGTGCGTGTCCTGGTTCTGCTCAAGGCGCATCGTCGGATCCTCGGCCACCAAGCGCGAGAGCCCTTGCGAGAGCTTGTCCTCGTCCGCCTTGCTGTGCGCCTGGATGGCGAGCGGAAGGAGCGGGTCCGGCATGTCCCAGGGCTCCATCAGGAGCGGGTCGTCCTTGCTCGACAGCGTGTCGCCGGTCTCCGCGCGGTGCAGTTTGGCCACGCACGCCATGTCGCCCGCCACACACCGGGTGAGAACGCGCTGCTGCTTGCCGAAGGGGGAGGACAGCGCGCCGACGCGCTCGTCGACGTCGTGGTCCTCGTGGCCCCGGTCCGCCAGGCCGTGGCCGGAGACGTGCACCGTCTCGTCGGGGCGCAGGGTGCCGGAGAAGACGCGTACGAGCGAGATCCGGCCGACGTAGGGGTCGGAGGCGGTCTTGACGACCTCGGCCGCCAGGGGGCCGTCGGGATCGCAGGACAGGGCGGGCCGCGCCTTGCCACCCGGCGTCGTCACCGTCGGCGCGGGGTGTTCCAGCGGGGTGGGGAAGCCGCCCGTGATCAGTTCGAGGAGCTCGACCGTGCCGATGCCCTGGCGGGCGCCCTCCGCGGCCGGGGCGGCGGCGAGCACGGGGTGGAAGATGCCGCGCGCGACGGCCCGTTCCAGGTCGTCCACGAGTGTCTTGAAGTCGATGTCCTCGCCGCTGAGATAGCGGTCCATGAGGGACTCGTCCTCGCTCTCGGCGATGATCCCCTCGATCAGTTTGTTGCGGGCCTCCTCGATCAGCGGCAGCTGGTCGTCGCCCGGCTCGGATTCCTTGCGCTCACCCGACGCGTAGTCGTAGACCCGCCGGGAGAGCAGCCCGATCAGGCCGGTCACCGGCGCGTGCCCGTCCGGGCCCTGCTCACCGTGGAGGGGCAGGTACAGCGGCAGTACGGCGTCCGGGTCGTCGGCGCCGAACGCCTCGGCGCAGTTGCGCGTCATCACGGTGAAGTCCGCGCGGGCCGACTCCAGGTGCGTCACCACGATGGCCCGCGGCATGCCGACCGCCGCGCACTCCTCCCACACCATGCGGGTCGCGCCGGTGACGCCCTCGGCGCCCTCCGCCGCCGAGACGACGAAGAGGGCCGCGTCCGCGGCGCGCAGACCGGCCCTCAGCTCACCGACGAAGTCGGCGTATCCAGGGGTGTCCAGCAGATTGATCTTGATGCCGTCCCATTCGACGGGGACCAGGGACAGCTGCACCGAGCGCTGCTGCCGGTGCTCGATCTCGTCGTAGTCGGAGACGGCGGTGCCGTCCTCGACGCGGCCCGCGCGGTTCACCGCTCCCGCGGTCAGCGCGAGGGCCTCCACCAGGGTCGTCTTGCCCGATCCGCTGTGGCCGACCAGCACCACATTCCGTACGGACGCGGGGTGGTCGGCCGTCGCTGCCCTGCCGGCGGCTCCGGGGTGTGCGTTCGCCTTGTCGCCCATGCCTTGCCTCCCGGTCACGTGCACGATGAGGAGGCTCAGCCCCCTCGGGGATGCTGGCTGCTCGCGGACGCGCGGGGCCCAGTGCGGGGCGGCTCCGACGGCGCCCGTGGTGCTTTCGAGCTTTCCACTCGCGTCACGGTGCGTCCATACGTCGTACGCGATCGTGAGGGGGCGAGCCGGTGCGTCAAGGGCGTGACTACGATGGGTCGGCCGGTGGCCAACGGGGCCACGCGGCGCACCGACCCCTCGGGAAGGCCATGCTGAACAAGTACGCGCGTGCATTCTTCACGCGTGTCCTCACACCGTTCGCCGCGTTTCTCATCCGCCGCGGGGTCAGCCCCGACGCGGTCACCTTCATCGGCACGGCCGGTGTGGTGGCGGGAGCGCTGGTCTTCTTCCCCCGTGGCGAGTTCTTCTGGGGCACGATCGTCATCACCCTGTTCGTCTTCTCCGACCTCGTCGACGGCAACATGGCCCGCCAGCTCGGCCGCTCCAGCCGCTGGGGCGCCTTCCTGGACTCCACGCTCGACCGGGTGGCCGACAGCGCGATCTTCGGCGGCCTCGCCCTCTGGTACGCGGGATCCGGGGACGACAACATCCTCTGCGCCGTCTCCATCTTCTGTCTGGCGAGCGGCCAGGTGGTGTCGTACACCAAGGCGCGCGGCGAGGCGATCGGCCTGCCCGTGGCCGTCAACGGCCTGGTGGAGCGCGCCGAGCGGCTGGTGATCTCGCTGGTCGCCGCGGGCCTCGCCGGGCTGCACAAGTTCGGCGTCCCGGGCATCGACGTCCTGCTGCCCATCGCCCTGTGGATCGTCGCGGTCGGCAGCCTGGTCACCCTCGTGCAGCGCGTCGTGACCGTGCGCCGCGAGGCCGCCGAGGCCGACGCCGCCCCGGACCAGGAGAGTGAGACGGCGCAGTGAAGGACCGACTCACCGACGCGCTGTACGGCCTCGGCTGGAGCACCGTCAAGAAGCTCCCCGAGCCGGTCGCCCAGCGACTCGGCACGACCATCGCCGACGCGGTCTGGAGGCGCCGCGGCAAGGGCGTGCTGCGCCTGGAGTCGAACCTCGCGCGCGTGGTGCCCGACGCCACCCCGGAGCGGCTCGCCCAGCTGTCCAGGGCGGGCATGCGGTCGTACCTGCGCTACTGGATGGAGTCCTTCCGGCTGCCCTCCTGGAGCCGGGAGCGCGTCAGGGACGGCGTCGACGTCACGGGCCAGCACCACCTCACCGACGGGCTCGCCGCCGGCAAGGGCGTCATCGTCGCCCTGCCGCATCTCGGTAACTGGGACCTCGCGGGCGCCTGGGTCACCACGAAGCTCGACATCCCCTTCACGACCGTCGCCGAGAGGCTCAAGCCCGAGACGCTCTACGACCGTTTCGTCGCCTACCGCGAGAGCCTCGGCATGGAGGTCCTCCCGCACACCGGGGGCTCCGCCTTCGGCACGCTGGCCCGGCGGCTGCGCGCGGGTGGTCTCATCTGTCTCGTCGCGGACCGCGATCTGTCGGCCTCCGGAGTCGAGGTGAAGTTCTTCGGAGACACGGCCCGGATGCCCGCGGGACCCGCGATGCTGGCCCAGCAGACCGGCGCCGTGCTCCTGCCCGTGACGCTCTGGTACGACGGCACGCCCGTCATGAAGGGCCGGATCCACCCGCCCGTCGACGTTCCCGAGACAGGCACCCGCGCCGAGAAGACGTCTGTCATGACGCAGGCGCTGGCAGACGCCTTCGCCACCGGCATCGCCGACCACCCGGAGGACTGGCACATGCTCCAGCGACTGTGGCTCGCCGACCTGGAGCCCCGCCCCGGCGGCCCCGCGGCGGGGGAGCCCTCGTGAAGATCGGCATCGTCTGCCCGTACTCCTGGGACGTGCCGGGCGGCGTCCAGTTCCACATCCGCGATCTGGCGGAGCACCTGATCCGCCTCGGACACGAGGTCTCCGTCCTGGCCCCGGCCGACGACGAGACCCCCCTCCCGCCGTACGTCGTCTCGGCGGGCCGGGCCGTCCCCGTGCCGTACAACGGCTCGGTCGCCCGGCTCAACTTCGGCTTCCTGTCGGCCGCGCGGGTCCGCCGCTGGCTGCACGACGGCACCTTCGACGTCATCCACATCCACGAGCCGACGTCGCCGTCGCTCGGGCTGCTCACCTGCTGGGCGGCGCAGGGCCCGATCGTCGCGACGTTCCACACGTCCAACCCGCGCTCCCGGGCCATGATCGCCGCGTACCCGATCCTCCAGCCCGCCCTGGAGAAGATCAGCGCCCGCATCGCCGTCAGCGAGTACGCGCGCCGGACCCTCGTGGAGCACCTGGGCGGCGACGCGGTCGTCATCCCCAACGGCGTCGACGTCGACTTCTTCGCCAAGGCCGAGCCCAAGCCCGAGTGGCAGGGGGAGACCATCGGCTTCATCGGCCGCATCGACGAGCCCCGCAAGGGACTCCCGGTCCTGATGAAGGCGCTGCCGCAGATCTTCGCCGAGCGGCCGAACGCCCGTCTCCTCGTCGCCGGGCGCGGCGACGAGGAGGAGGCGGTGGCCTCGCTCCCGGACGAGCTGCGCTCCCGCGTGGAGTTCCTCGGCATGGTCAGCGACGAGGACAAGGCGCGGCTGCTGAGGAGCGTCGACCTGTACGTCGCTCCGAACACCGGCGGCGAGAGCTTCGGGATCATCCTCGTCGAGGCGATGTCCGCCGGCGCGCCCGTGCTCGCCAGCGACCTGGACGCCTTCGCGCAGGTGCTCGACCAGGGTGCGGCGGGCGAGCTGTTCGGCAACGAGGACGCGGAGTCCCTCGCCAAGGCGGCGGTACGCCTCCTCGCCGACCCCGAGCGCCGTGAGGGGCTGCGGGAGCGCGGCAGCGCGCACGTGCGGCGCTTCGACTGGTCGACCGTCGGCGCGGACATCCTCGCGGTGTACGAGACGGTGACGGACGGCGCGGCCTCGGTCGCGGAGGACGAGCGGTCGGGTCTTCGGGCGCGGTTCGGGCTCACTCGTACCTGAGGGTCCGCCGCGGACGGGGGCCCTGGGGCGCCTCGGGCCGCATCGGGGTGCCCGGTGGTGAACCGGTGGGCGCGGGGCGACTAGCCTGAGCGTCCGTGACCTCCACCTTGATCTGGATCGCGGTAGCCCTCCTGGCGATCGGCCTCTATCTGAGCTGGACCGCCGGGCGGCTCGACCGGCTGCACGCGCGGATCGACGCCTCGCGCGCCGCTCTCGACGCGCAGCTGCTGCGCCGCGCCTCGGTCGCCCAGGAGCTGGCCACCTCGGGGGTGCTCGACCCCGCCGCCTCGATCGTGCTCTACGAGGCGGCGCACGCGGCCCGGCAGGCGGAGGAGGAGCAGCGCGAGGTCGCGGAGAGCGAGCTGAGCCAGGCGCTGCGGGCCATCTTCGGTGAGATCCAGCAGGTCGAGGCGGTACGCGAAGCTCCGGGCGGGGACGAGGCGGCCACCGAACTGGCGGCGTCCGTGCGCCGGGTGCCGATGGCCCGCCGCTTCCACAACGACTCCGTACGCGCGGCCCGTGCCCTGCGCAGGCACCGCAAGGTCCGCTGGTTCCGCCTCGCGGGACACGCGCCGTTCCCGATGGCCTTCGAGATGGACGACGAGCCGCCGGTGGCGCTGGCCGACCGGGCCGGTTCTTAGCGGGGCCGGGCGATCCGGCGCCGGTCAGCGGTGTGACCTGCGCGTCCGCGCCTGGCCGCCGAGCCCGGCACGGACCAGGCGCGTCCCGGAAAATGAGCCACCGGTCAACCATTGGCCCTTGCTGTGGCCTGGTAGTCGGGAGTTTCCTCGGAGCTGTAGAAACCTTCTTCAGCGAGTGAGGTCAACTCCGTGTCCAGCACCCTCTCCAGCAGCAACCCGTCGCCCGAGACCGGCACCGCGCGCGTGAAGCGCGGCATGGCCGAGCAGCTCAAGGGCGGCGTGATCATGGACGTCGTCAACGCCGAGCAGGCGAAGATAGCCGAGGACGCCGGCGCCGTCGCCGTCATGGCGCTGGAGCGGGTGCCCGCCGACATCCGCAAGGACGGCGGCGTGGCGCGGATGTCCGACCCGAACATGATCGAAGAGATCATCGAGGCCGTCTCCATCCCGGTCATGGCAAAGTCCCGCATCGGCCACTTCGTCGAGGCCCAGGTCCTCCAGTCCCTCGGCGTCGACTACATCGACGAGTCCGAGGTCCTGACCCCGGCCGACGAGGTCAACCACAGCGACAAGTTCGCCTTCACGACCCCGTTCGTGTGCGGCGCCACCAACCTGGGCGAGGCCCTGCGCCGCATCGCCGAGGGCGCGGCCATGATCCGCTCCAAGGGCGAGGCCGGCACCGGCAACGTCGTCGAGGCCGTCCGCCACCTGCGCCAGATCAAGAACGAGATCGCCAAGCTGCGCGGCTTCGACAACAACGAGCTGTACGCCGCCGCCAAGGACCTGCGCGCCCCCTACGAGCTGGTCAAGGAGACCGCCGAGCTGGGCAAGCTGCCGGTCGTGCTCTTCTCCGCCGGTGGCGTCGCCACCCCGGCCGACGCCGCCCTGATGCGTCAGCTCGGCGCCGAGGGCGTCTTCGTCGGCTCCGGCATCTTCAAGTCCGGCGACCCGGCCAAGCGCGCCGCGGCCATCGTGAAGGCCACCACGTTCTACGACGACCCGAAGATCATCGCGGACGCCTCCCGCAACCTCGGCGAGGCCATGGTCGGCATCAACTGCGACACCCTGCCGGAGACCGAGCGCTACGCGAACCGAGGCTGGTAATGACCACTCCCGTAGTGGGCGTCCTCGCCCTCCAGGGGGACGTACGGGAGCACCTGATCGCCCTGGCCTCGGCGGACGCCGTGGCCAGGCCGGTGCGGCGCCCCGAAGAACTCGCCGAGGTCGACGGCCTGGTCATCCCCGGTGGCGAGTCCACCACGATCTCCAAGCTGGCCGCTCTCTTCGGCCTTCTCGAGCCCCTCCGCGCGCGTGTGCGCGACGGCATGCCGGTCTACGGCACCTGCGCGGGCATGATCATGCTCGCCGACAAGATCCTCGACCCGCGCTCGGGGCAGGAGACGGTGGGCGGCATCGACATGATCGTGCGGCGCAACGCCTTCGGACGGCAGAACGAATCCTTCGAGGCGGCCGTCGACATCAAGGGCATCGAGGGCGACCCGGTCGAGGGCGTCTTCATCCGGGCGCCCTGGGTCGAGTCGGTCGGCGCGCAGGTCGAGGTGCTGGCCGAGCACGCGGGCCACATCGTCGCCGTGCGCCAGGGCAACGCGCTCGCCACGTCGTTCCACCCGGAGCTGACCGGCGACCACCGGGTCCACGCTCTGTTCGTGGAGATGGCGCGGGGTAACCCCCGCGCGGGATCCTTGTAGGATCTGCGGGGATCCCCGGAGCCTTGAGGTCTGGGAGAGTTCGTACTGGTTGTTGGGTAACGCGAAGGAGACAGGCAGATGTCCGGCCACTCTAAATGGGCTACGACGAAGCACAAGAAGGCCGTGATCGACGCCAAGCGCGGCAAGCTCTTCGCGAAGATGATCAAGAACATCGAGGTCGCGGCCCGCACGGGCGGCGCCGACGTGTCCGGCAACCCGACGCTCTTCGACGCCATCCAGAAGGCCAAGAAGAGCTCGGTCCCGAACAAGAACATCGACTCCGCGGTCAAGCGCGGCGCCGGCCTCGAAGCCGGTGGCGCCGACTACGAGACGATCATGTACGAGGGTTACGGCCCGAACGGCGTCGCGGTGCTCATCGAGTGCCTCACCGACAACCGCAACCGCGCCGCGTCCGACGTCCGCGTCGCCATGACGCGCAACGGCGGCTCGATGGCCGACCCGGGCTCCGTCTCGTACCTCTTCAACCGCAAGGGCGTCGTCATCGTCCCCAAGGGTGAGCTGACCGAGGACGACGTGCTCGGCGCGGTCCTCGACGCGGGCGCCGAAGAGGTCAACGACCTCGGCGAGACCTTCGAGGTCCTCAGCGAGGCCACCGACCTGGTCGCGGTCCGCACCGCCCTCCAGGACGCCGGCATCGACTACGACTCGGCCGACGCCAACTTCGTCCCGACCATGCAGGTCGAGCTGGACGAAGAGGGTGCCCGGAAGATCTTCAAGCTGATCGACGCCCTGGAGGACAGCGACGACGTGCAGAACGTCTTCGCCAACTTCGACGTCTCCGACGAGGTCATGGCCAAGGTGGACGCCTGACACACGCGGATGTGACGCGTATGCGACGACGGGCCGACGGGGACACGCCCCTGTCGGCCCGTCGCGTTGTCAGTGCGAGCCGATAGCCTGCACAAACAGGTGAGCGAAGAAGTGGGGGCTGTCGTGCGGGTGCTGGGGGTCGACCCGGGGCTGACCCGGTGCGGTGTGGGGGTCGTCGACGGAGTCGCCGGACGCCCTTTGACCATGCGCGGCGTCGGTGTCGTACGGACCCCGGCCGACGCCGAGTTGGGCCACCGGCTGGTCGCCATCGAGCAGGGCATCGAGCAGTGGCTCGACGAGCACAGCCCCGAAGTCCTCGCCGTGGAGCGGGTGTTCAGCCAGCACAACGTGCGTACGGTCATGGGCACCGCCCAGGCCAGCGCCGTCGCCATGCTCTGCGCCTCCCGCCGCGGCATCCCTGTCGCCCTGCACACCCCGAGCGAGGTCAAGGCCGCCGTCACCGGCAGCGGCCGCGCCGACAAGGCGCAGGTGGGCGCCATGGTGACCCGTCTGCTGCGGCTCGACGCGCCGCCCAGGCCCGCCGACGCCGCGGACGCCCTCGCGCTCGCCATCTGCCACATCTGGCGCGCCCCCGCGCAGAACCGCCTCCAGCAGGCCGTCGCCCAGAACCGCCTCCAGCAGGCAGCGTCCCAGAACCGCCTCCAGCAGGCAGCGGCCCCGCACGCCGCACGAACCCCCACAGCGCAGAAAGGCCGTACCGCATGATCGCCTTCGTCAGCGGCCCCGTCGCCGCCCTCGCCCCCGATACCGCGGTGGTCGAGGTCGGCGGCATCGGCATGGCCGTCCAGTGCACGCCGAACACCCTGTCCACCCTCCGCGTCGGCCAGCAGACCAAGCTCGCCACCTCCCTGGTCGTCCGCGAGGACTCCCTGACGCTCTACGGCTTCGCGGACGACGACGAGCGGCAGACCTTCGAACTGCTCCAGACCGCCAGCGGCGTCGGTCCGCGACTGGCCCAGGCCATGCTCGCGGTACACAGCCCCGACGCCCTGCGCCGCGCTGTCTCCACCGGCGACGAGAAGGCGCTGACCGCCGTTCCGGGCATCGGCAAGAAGGGCGCCCAGAAGCTGCTCCTGGAGTACAAGGACCGCCTCGGCGAGCCGCTCGGCACCGGCGGCCCCGCCATCGGCACGGCCGTCACCTCCGGCTGGCGCGACCAGTTGCACGCCGCGCTGATCGGCCTCGGGTACGCCACGCGCGAGGCCGACGAGGCCGTCGCCGCCGTCGCCCCGCAGGCCGAGGCGACCGAGGGGACCCCGCAGGTGGGCCGGCTCCTCAAGGCGGCGCTCCAGACCCTGAACCGCACCCGCTAGCACCCGCACACACCCGCCGCCCCCCTGAACCGCATCGCGAGGCACACCGCATGAACTGGGACGACACGACCGACGACGCCGACGGCGCGGCCGAGCGGCTCGTCGGACCCGCCACGGAGCGGCTGGTGGACTCCGGCGCCGACGGCGAGGACCAGGCCGTCGAGGCCGCCCTGCGCCCCAAGGACCTGGGCGAGTTCATCGGCCAGGAGAAGGTCCGCGAACAGCTCGACCTCGTCCTGCGGGCGGCCCGCGCGCGGGGCGCCACCGCCGACCACGTCCTGCTCTCCGGGGCCCCCGGCCTCGGCAAGACGACCCTCTCGATGATCATCGCCGCCGAGATGGGCGCCCCCATCCGCATCACCAGCGGCCCCGCCATCCAGCACGCGGGCGACCTCGCGGCGATCCTCTCCTCCCTCCAGGAGGGCGAGGTCCTCTTCCTCGACGAGATCCACCGCATGTCGCGGCCCGCCGAGGAGATGCTGTACATGGCGATGGAGGACTTCCGTGTCGACGTCATCGTCGGCAAGGGCCCCGGCGCCACCGCCATCCCGCTCGAACTGCCGCCCTTCACCCTGGTCGGCGCCACCACGCGCGCGGGCCTGCTGCCGCCGCCGCTGCGCGACCGCTTCGGCTTCACCGCGCACATGGAGTTCTACGAACCCGCGGAGCTGGAGCGCGTCGTCCACCGCTCCGCCCAGCTGCTCGACGTGGAGATCGACCCGGCCGGCGCCGCCGAAATCGCGGGCCGCTCGCGCGGCACGCCCCGTATCGCCAACCGCCTGCTGCGCCGCGTGCGGGACTACGCTCAGGTCAAGGCCGACGGTGTGATCGACCGCGACATCGCGGGCGCGGCCCTCGCGGTCTACGAGGTCGACGGACGCGGCCTCGACCGCCTCGACCGTGCCGTCCTGGAGGCCCTGCTGAAGCTGTTCGGCGGCGGGCCCGTCGGCCTGTCGACCCTCGCGGTCGCCGTGGGGGAGGAGCGCGAGACCGTCGAGGAGGTCGCCGAGCCCTTCCTCGTACGGGAGGGACTGCTCGCCCGCACTCCCCGCGGCCGCGTCGCGACGCCCGCGGCCTGGGCGCATCTGGACCTGGTGCCGCCGAGCCGCACGGGTGGTAAGGGTCAGCAGGACCTGTTCGGGACGTGATGGCGGCGGGACAGCGCCGCGAGCGGGGGGAGAACGGCGCGGATACTCGCCTGCTCAGGAACTGCGGTGCCATGCTGAGCGTTGTTCGTTAGGTGCGGACTCGCTTAGACTCCGCCGACGCCGCCTTTGCGGGCGGCGTGCCCACCCCCATCCATCAGGCCGCTTACCCGCGCGGTCGTGCGAAGGAAACTCCGTCCCGTGAATATCGTGACCCTCCTCCCGTTCATCGTGCTCATCGGGGCCATGTTCCTGATGACCCGGTCGGCCAAGAAGAAGCAGCAGGCCGCCGCGCAGATGCGTAACGAGATGCAGCCCGGCACCGGCATCCGCACGATCGGGGGCATGTACGCCACCGTCAAGGAGGTCCACGACGACGCCGTCCTCCTTGAGGTGGCCCCCGGTGTCCACGCGGTTTACGCGAAGAACGCGATCGGTGCCGTCCTCGCGGACGACGAGTACAACCGCATCGTGCACGGCACCGAGGCCGACCTGAACGAGGACGAGGACACCCCCGTCGTTCCGGACGACGCCTCCTCCCTGACCGAGACCGACGAGCCCGCCGCCTCCGACGACTCGCGCATCGACCTCGGCAAGAAGGACGCGGCCGCCGAGGCCGACGACGCGCAGCCGAAGAAGACCGACGGCGAGTCCGACGCGAAGTAGCCACGGCCGGGGCCCGTGGGGCGCGCCGCTCGCGCACCACGGGCCCCGGATCACGTGCATTTCGCGCCGAATCTCGACACCACTTCATGGCCGCCCGCCCGGAACCTCCCCGCACCGTTCGGGGCCGGACCGGATGCCGGGCGGTTGGACAGGGAGAACGAGAAGGTGGCAGCACCGAAGAAGGGCCGAAGGCAGAGCGCACCGGGCAAGCCGGGCCGCGCACTGGTCTTCATCCTGATCGCCCTCGTGGCGCTGACCGGGGGGATGTTCCTTTCCGGACACACCACACCGCGCCTGGGCATCGACCTCGCGGGTGGTACGAGCATCACGCTCGAGGCGAGGAACGAGCCGGGCCAGAAGAACGCGATCAACCCGACCAACATGAACACCGCCGTTGACATCATCAACAACCGTGTCAACGGCCTGGGTGTCTCCGAGGCCGAGGTCCAGACCCAGGGCGATCGCAACATCATCGTCAACATCCCCAAGGGGACGAACGAGAAGCAGGCGCGCGATCAGGTCGGCACGACCGCTCAGCTCTACTTCCGTCCGGTGATCACTCAGGCCCCCGGCGAGCCGACTCCGTCCGACACCCCCTCGTCCGGGACGGACAAGGAGAAGGACAAGGACAAGTCCACCGACAAGGACAAGGCCACCGACAAGGCGACGGACAAGCCCACCGACAAGGACGCCGCGAACTCCCCCAGCTCCTCCGCGTCGCCCCAGGGCCGCGCCGTCAGTGAGGCCCTGAAGGCGGACCCGACGCCGTCCGGCAAGGCCAAGGACGGTGAGGACGGCAAGAAGAAGGACGAGACGCCCGCCCCGGACCCGGCCACCGCCAAGCTCCAGGAGCAGTTCACCAAGCTGGACTGCACGGACAAGAAGGCGCGCGCCGCGGCCGGCAAGGGCGTCAAGCCGTCCGAGCCCACCATCGCCTGCGGCAAGAGCCCCGACGGCAAGACGTGGGACAAGTTCATCCTTGCCCCGGCCGAGGTCAACGGCAAGGACGTCGACGAGGCCAAGGCGACGATCAACCAGCAGACCGGTGCCTGGGTCGTCAACATGGAATTCACCAAGGGCGGCTCGAAGAAGTTCGCGGCGACGACGGGCAAGCTCTCGCAGCAGCAGCCCCCGCAGAACCAGTTCGCGATCGTCCTGGACGGCGAGGTCGTCTCGGCTCCCAGCGTCAACACGACCCTGAACTCCAACGCCGAGATCTCCGGCAGCTTCACCCAGGACTCCGCCAAGGACCTCGCGAACGTCCTGTCGTACGGCGCCCTGCCGCTCACCTTCCACGAGCAGAGCGTCACCACGGTCAGCCCGGCCCTCGGTGGCGAGCAGCTGGAAGCGGGCCTGATCGCGGGCGCCATCGGCCTCGCGCTCGTCGTGATCTACCTCGTGGTGTACTACCGCGGCCTGTCGCTCATCGCCATCGCGAGCCTCCTGGTCTCGGCGGCCCTGACGTACACGATCATGACGCTGCTCGGCCCGACCATTCACTTCGCGCTGAACCTGCCCGCGGTCTGCGGTGCCATCGTCGCGATCGGCATCACGGCGGACTCGTTCATCGTCTTCTTCGAACGCGTCCGTGACGAGGTCCGCGAGGGACGCACGCTGCGCCCCGCCGTCGAGCGGGCCTGGCCGCGCGCCCGGCGCACCATCCTGGTCTCCGACTTCGTGTCGTTCCTCGCCGCCGCCGTGCTCTTCGTCGTCACGGTCGGCAAGGTGCAGGGCTTCGCGTTCACGCTCGGCCTGACCACGCTGCTCGACGTCGTGGTGGTGTTCTTCTTCACCAAGCCCCTGATGACGCTCATGGCACGCAAGAAGTTCTTCGCGAGCGGTCACCCGTGGTCCGGCTTCGACCCCAAGCGGCTCGGCATCAAGCCCCCGATCCGCCGGTCCCGCCGCGCCCCCGGCTCCTCCGTTGGCCCTGTCGACCCGAAGGAGGCCTGAGGTGTCGAAACTCGGCAATCTCGGCGCCAGGCTCTACCGCGGCGAGGTCGGCTACGACTTCGTCGGCAAGCGCAAGATCTGGTACGCCGTCTCGATACTGATCACCATCACGGCCATCCTCGGCCTGGCGGTGCGCGGCCTGAACATGGGCATCGAGTTCGAGGGCGGCGCCGTCTTCAACACCCCGAAGACGAGCGTCTCGGTCGCACAGGCCGAGGAGTCCGCGGAGAAGGCCTCCGGCCATGACGCGATCGTCCAGAAGCTGGGCGACGACGCGATGCGCATCCAGATCGCGGGCGTGGACATCGACAAGTCCGACCGGATCAAGGCGGCGCTGGCCAAGGACCTCGACGTCAAGGCCGCCGACATCAACGCCGACCTGGTCGGTCCCAGCTGGGGCGAGCAGATCGCCAACAAGGCCTGGCAGGGCCTGGCGATCTTCATGGTCCTCGTGGTGATCTACCTGGCCATCGCCTTCGAGTGGCGCATGGCGCTGGCGGCGCTGATCGCGCTCATCCACGACATCACCATCACCGTGGGTGTGTACGCGCTGGTCGGCTTCGAGGTCACGCCGGGCACGGTGATCGGTCTGCTGACCATCCTCGGTTACTCGCTGTACGACACGGTCGTGGTCTTCGACAGCTTGAAGGAGCAGTCGAAGGACCTCACCAAGCAGACCCGCTTCACCTACAGCGAGGTCGCCAACCGCAGCATCAACGGCACCCTGGTGCGCTCCATCAACACCACGGTCGTCGCGCTGCTCCCGGTGGCGGGCCTGCTGTTCATCGGTGGCGGCGTCCTGGGCGCCGGCATGCTCAACGACATCTCGCTGTCGCTGTTCGTCGGCCTCGCGGCCGGCGCGTACTCCTCGATCTTCATCGCCACGCCGCTCGTCGCCGACTTCAAGGAGCGCGAGCCGCAGCTGAAGGCCCTCAAGAAGCGGGTGCTCGCCAAGCGCGCGTCGGCCGCGGCCAGGGGGAACGTGGTGGAGGACGGGGACTTCCGTGGTGAGGACGAGCCGCGGGGCAGCGTTCCCGACGAGGACGCCACACCGGCTGTCGTCGGCCCGCGAGCCCAGCCCGCCTCCCGCAGCCGCGGCAAGGGCCGGCCTTCGGGGAAGCGCCGATGACCGAGGTCGCAGGCGTCTCCGAGCTACTGCTCAGCCGCATCCGTGACGTGCCGGACTACCCGAAGCCGGGTGTGATGTTCAAGGACATCACCCCGCTTCTGGCCGACCCGGCCGCGTTCGCGGCGCTCACGGACACGCTGGCCGCCCTCAGCACGCGGCACGGCGCCACGAAGATCGTCGGCCTGGAGGCCCGCGGCTTCATCCTCGGCGCCCCGGTCGCGCTCCGCGCCGGGCTCGGCTTCATTCCCGTACGCAAGGCGGGCAAGCTACCCGGGGCGACGCTGCGGCAGAGCTACGACCTGGAGTACGGCAGCGCCGAGATCGAGGTGCACGCCGAGGACCTGGCCGCGGGCGACCGCGTCATGGTCATCGACGACGTCCTCGCCACCGGCGGCACCGCCGGGGCCTCGCTGGACCTGATCCGGCGCTCGGGCGCCGAGGTCGCCGGGGTCGCGGTCCTCATGGAGCTGGGCTTCCTGGGGGGCCGGCGGAAGCTGGAGCAGGCCCTGGACGGGGCGCCGCTCGAGGCGCTGATCACCGTCTGAGACGGCTCGCAGGACAGGACGACGGGCGTCCCGGCACCGGCCGGGGCGCCCGTCGCCGTCTTCAGGACACGCGGAGGGCATGCGGAGGGCAAGCGGGGGACGCGCGGGGGAATCGACGCGCCGCCCCTCGCGTTTCTCCAGTACAGAGGCGTCCCACCGGCCGCAGGCGAGCCCAGGCCCCAGGATCGATACCATGGGTACTTCGGGGCCTGTCCGGGGGACCCCGATCGCGCACAGGGAGCGCTCTTGCCAGACGAGTCCCAGCCACTCACCGCCGCCAAGGCCGCCCAGCAGGCTCAGCAGGCCTCGGCGGGCTCCGCCGCGCCCGCGAAGAAGGCAGCGGCCGCGCAGGGCGGCACGTCCGCGCAGCGCGCCCAGGGGGAGGTCTCCCGGGGCGACAAACCGGCCGAGCAGCCCCGCCCCGTGCCGCCCGCGGACCACCACCCGACGGCTCCCGCGATCCGCCCCGCCACGGGCCAGCCGGGACGCTCCGGCTCCTCCAACCGTGTGCGGGCCCGCCTCGCCCGGCTCGGCGTCCAGCGATCGAACCCGTACAACCCGGTCCTGGAGCCCCTGCTGCGGATAGTGCGCAGCAACGACCCGAAGATCGAGACGTCCACGCTCCGCCAGATCGAGCGGGCCTACCAGGTCGCCGAGCGCTGGCACCGCGGCCAGAAGCGCAAGAGCGGCGATCCGTACATCACGCACCCGCTCGCCGTGACGACCATCCTCGCCGAGCTGGGCATGGATCCGGCCACCCTGATGGCCGGTCTCCTGCACGACACGGTCGAGGACACCGAATACGGCCTGGACACCCTCAAGCGCGACTTCGGCGACCAGGTCGCCCTGCTCGTCGACGGCGTCACCAAGCTCGACAAGGTCAAGTTCGGCGAGGCCGCGCAGGCCGAGACCGTGCGCAAGATGGTCGTCGCGATGGCCAAGGATCCCCGCGTCCTGGTCATCAAGCTCGCCGACCGCCTGCACAACATGCGCACCATGCGCTATCTCAAGCGCGAGAAGCAGGAGAAGAAGGCGCGCGAGACCCTGGAGATCTACGCGCCGCTCGCCCACCGCCTGGGCATGAACACCATCAAGTGGGAGCTGGAGGACCTCGCCTTCGCGATCCTCTACCCCAAGATGTACGACGAGATCGTGCGGCTGGTCGCCGAGCGCGCCCCCAAGCGCGACGAGTACCTCGCCATAGTGACCGACGAGGTCCAGGCCGACCTGCGGGCCGCCCGCATCAAGGCGACCGTCACCGGACGCCCGAAGCACTACTACAGCGTCTACCAGAAGATGATCGTCCGCGGCCGTGACTTCGCGGAGATCTACGACCTGGTGGGCATCCGCGTCCTGGTCGACACGGTCCGCGACTGCTACGCCGCCCTCGGCACGGTCCACGCGCGATGGAACCCGGTCCCCGGCCGGTTCAAGGACTACATCGCGATGCCCAAGTTCAACATGTACCAGTCGCTGCACACGACGGTCATCGGCCCCAACGGCAAGCCCGTCGAGCTCCAGATCCGTACGTTCGACATGCACCGCCGCGCCGAGTACGGCATCGCCGCGCACTGGAAGTACAAGCAGGAGGCCGTCGCCGGCGCCTCCAAGGTGCGCACCGACGTGCCGAGGAAGGCCGGCGGCAAGGACGACCACCTCAACGACATGGCGTGGCTGCGCCAGCTCCTGGACTGGCAGAAGGAGACCGAGGACCCCAGCGAGTTCCTGGAATCGCTGCGCTTCGACCTGTCGCGCAACGAAGTCTTCGTGTTCACGCCGAAGGGCGACGTCATAGCGCTCCCGGCGGGCGCCACCCCCGTCGACTTCTCCTACGCGGTGCACACCGAGGTCGGCCACCGCACCATAGGCGCGCGGGTCAACGGCCGGCTCGTACCGCTCGAATCGACCCTGGACAACGGCGACCTGGTGGAGGTCTTCACCTCCAAGGCCGCGGGCGCGGGCCCGTCCCGCGACTGGCTAGGCTTCGTCAAGTCGCCGCGGGCACGTAACAAGATCCGCGCGTGGTTCTCCAAGGAGCGCCGCGACGAGGCCATCGAGCAGGGCAAGGACGCCATCGCGCGCGCCATGCGCAAGCAGAACCTGCCGATCCAGCGGATCCTCACCGGCGACTCCCTGGTCACGCTCGCCCACGAGATGCGCTACCCCGACATCTCGTCCCTCTACGCGGCGATCGGCGAGGGCCACGTCACCGCGCAGTCGGTCGTGCAGAAGCTCGTCCAGGCCCTCGGCGGCGAGGAGGCGGCCAACGAGGACATCGCCGAGAGCGCGCCGCCCTCGCGCGGGCGCAGCAAGCGCCGCTCCAACACCGACCCGGGTGTCGTGGTCAAGGGCGTCGAGGACGTGTGGGTCAAGCTGGCCCGCTGCTGTACACCCGTCCCCGGCGACCCCATCATCGGCTTCGTCACGCGCGGCAGCGGCGTATCGGTGCACCGCAGCGACTGCGTGAACGTCGACTCGCTCTCGCGCGAGCCCGAGCGGATCCTGGAGGTCGAGTGGGCGCCCACCCAGTCCTCCGTCTTCCTGGTCGCCATCCAGGTGGAGGCGCTGGACCGCTCCCGGCTCCTGTCGGACGTCACGCGCATCCTGTCGGACCAGCACGTGAACATCCTGTCGGCGGCGGTCCAGACCTCCCGTGACCGCGTCGCCACCTCCCGCTTCACCTTCGAGATGGGCGACCCCAAGCATCTGGGGCATGTACTCAAGGCGGTCAGGGGAGTGGAAGGGGTGTACGACGTCTACCGGGTGACGTCGGCGCGCAGGCCGTAAATTGGTCTTCTACGTAGAGGGGCTCCCGTACGCGGTGTACGGGAGCCCCTCTACGTAGACAGCGAAAACCTAACCTCAGCCGCCGAACTCGTGCAGCCCCTTCAGCGCCTGGTCGAGCAGCGCCTGGCGGCCGTCAAGTTCCTTCTGGAGCTTGTCGGCCTTGGCGTTGTTGCCCGCGGCGCGAGCCTTCTCGATCTGCTCCGTCAGCTTGTCCACCGCCGCCTGCAGTTGCCCCGTCAGGCCTTCGGCCCGAGCCCGTGCCTCCGGGTTGGTGCGGCGCCACTCGGCTTCCTCGGACTCCTGGAGCGCCCGCTCCACGGCCTGCATGCGGCCCTCGACCTTGGGGCGCGCGTCACGCGGGACGTGGCCGATGGCCTCCCAGCGTTCGTTGATGGAGCGGAACGCGGCACGGGCCGCCTTCAGGTCCGTCACCGGGACGAGCTTCTCGGCCTCGTCGGCCAGCTCCTCCTTGAGCTTGAGGTTCTCCCCCTGCTCGGCGTCGCGCTCCGCGAAGACCGAGCTGCGCGCGGCGAAGAAGACGTCCTGCGCGCCGCGGAAGCGGTTCCACAGGTCGTCCTCGTGCTCGCGCTGGGCGCGGCCCGCGGCCCTCCAGTCGGCCATCAGCTCGCGGTACCGCGCGGACGTCGGGCCCCAGTCCGTCGAGTTCGACAGCGCCTCGGCCTCGGCGACCAGCTTCTCCTTGGCCTTGCGGGCCTCCTCGCGCTGCGCGTCCAGCGAGGCGAAGTGCGCCTTGCGGCGCTTGGAGAACGCCGAGCGGGCGTGCGAGAAGCGGTGCCACAGCTCGTCGTCCGACTTGCGGTCCAGGCGTGGCAGACCCTTCCAGGTGTCCACCAGGGCCCGCAGCCGCTCACCGGCCACGCGCCACTGCTCGCTCTGGGCCAGCTCCTCTGCCTCGACGACCAGGGCCTCCTTGGCGTGCCGCGCCTCGTCGGACTGCTTGGCCTTCTGGGCCTTGCGCTCCTCGCGGCGGGCCTCGACGGTCTCCACCAGCTTGTCGAGCCGCTTGCTCAGGGCGTCCAGATCGCCGACCGCGTGCGCCTCGTCGACCTGCTGGCGCAGGTGGTCGACGGCCGTCATCGCGTCCTTGGCCGACAGATCCGTCGTCTTCACCCGGCGCTCGAGAAGTCCGATCTCGACGACCAGACCGTCGTACTTGCGCTCGAAGTAGGCGAGGGCCTCGTCAGGAGATCCTGCCTGCCACGAACCGACCACTCGCTCGCCGCCGTCGGCCGTTCGCACGTACACGGTCCCCGTCTCGTCGACGCGGCCCCACGGGTCGCTGCTCACAGCGCCTCCTCCACATGATGCCTGCGCAGGGCCGTCGGGCCCCCGGCATCGTCCACAGTTTCGTCACCGCCAACATAGGCGACCGGCGGGGCGGCTGTCCGCATCCCGCACGACCGAAGTTTGCCTGGCGGGCTCAGGTTTTGGTCACGGTGGCCTTGTCGATGACGACGGTCGCGTTCGGGGCGCCGTCGCCCTGCCCGGAGCTCTCCCCGGCGGCCGCGATCTTCTTGAGCACCTTCATCCCGGAATCGGAAATGGTCCCGAACGGTGTGTAGTCGGGTGGGAGCTGACTGTCCTGGTAGACGAGGAAGAACTGGCTGCCGCCGGTGTCGCGGCCCTTCTTCTTCCGGGCGTTGTACTGGTTCGCCATGGCGACCGTCCCCGCCGGATACACGTTCCCCTTCAGGCGCTTGTCCTTCAGGTTCTCGTCCGGGATCGAGTAGCCGGGCCCGCCCTCGCCGGTGCCCTTCGGGTCGCCGCACTGGAGGACGTAGATGCCGCCGGTGGTGAGGCGGTGGCACGTGGTGTGGTCCAGGTAGCCCTTGTTCACCAGGAAGTTGAACGAGTTGACGGTGCGCGGGGCCTTCGCCGCGTCCAGGTCGAGGCCGATCTCGCCGCACGTCGTCTTCAGGTTCATCGCGTAATCGGCCGACTTGTCGATGGTGAGCGCCGGCTCCTTCTTGAAGCTCAGCGGCTTCACCTTGCCGGGCGCCGCCTTCTCGCAGGGGTCCTTCGGCGTGCTGGTGGGCCGCGCGGCCGCGTCGTCCTTCGTCGTGCCGTCGCCGTCGAAGGCGCCCGCCGCGTACGACACCGCGCCGCCCGCCACCACCACCGCGAGCGTCCCCGCGATCACGCCGTTGCGCAGCCGGGCCTTGCGCCGCGCCGCCTCCCGCCGCTGCTGCTGACGCTCGAACTTCTCCCGGGCGAGCTGCCGCCGCCGCTGATCGTTGCTGACCACCGGGTTTTCTCCCCTTCTCCTGTTCCCCCGGACATGCCCCGGACCTTTTCCGGGACCGCCTGAAGGTGCCCCGTACCGTATATGGGTTACCTGTGGAATCGGCAGCGCCGGTAGGCTCTGATCTGCCGCGATCCCCCGCCGGGGGGCTGCGGCCCTCCCGCCGGACGACGAACGAAGGACGATCGTGCTCATTGCCGGGTTCCCCGCCGGGGCCTGGGGGACCAATTGCTATCTGGTCGCCCCCGCCGCAGGCGAGGAGTGCGTGATCATCGACCCGGGCCACCAGGCGGCCCAGGGAGTCGAGGACGCACTCAAGAAGCATCGGCTCAAGCCCGTCGCCGTCATCCTCACCCACGGCCACATCGACCACGTCGCCTCGGTCGTCCCGGTCTGCGGAGCGCACGACGTACCCGCGTGGATCCACCCCTCCGACCGGTACATGATGAGCGACCCGGAGAAGGCCCTCGGCCGCTCCATCGGGATGCCGCTCATGGGCGAGCTGACGGTGGGGGAGCCCGACGACATGCGGGAGCTGACCGACGGCGCCGAGCTGAAGCTGGCCGGCCTCGACTTCTCCGTCGCGCACGCGCCGGGCCATACGAAGGGGTCGGTGACCTTCCAGATGCCCGAGACGGCCGAGATCCCCTCGGTCTTCTTCTCGGGCGATCTGCTCTTCGCCGGCTCCATCGGACGCACCGACCTGCCCGGCGGCAGCCACACCGAGATCCTCCAGTCGCTGGCCCGCGTGTGCCTGCCGCTCGACGACTCGACCGTGGTGCTGTCCGGCCACGGCCCCCAGACATCCATCGGCCAGGAGCGCGCCACCAACCCGTATCTGCGGCAGGTGGCCTCCGGCCTGGGCGCGGACCCCATGTCCGCCCCGCGACGAGGAATGTGACGAGAGAACTCCCGTGAGCACCTTCAAGGCCCCCAAGGGCACCTACGACCTGCTTCCGCCCGACTCCGCGAAGTACCTCGCGGTCCGCGAGGCGATCGCCGCGCCGCTGCGCAACTCCGGCTACGGCTACGTCGAGACGCCCGGTTTTGAGAACGTCGAGCTGTTCGCGCGCGGTGTCGGTGAGTCCACCGACATCGTCACCAAGGAGATGTACGCCTTCGAGACCAAGGGCGGCGACAAGCTCGCGCTGCGCCCCGAAGGCACCGCCTCCGTACTGCGCGCCGCGCTGGAGGGCAGCCTGCACAAGGCGGGCAACCTCCCGGTCAAGCTCTGGTACTCCGGCTCGTACTACCGCTACGAGCGCCCCCAGAAGGGCCGCTACAGGCACTTCTCGCAGGTGGGCGCCGAGGCGATCGGTGCCGAGGACCCGGCGCTCGACGCCGAGCTGATCATCCTGGCCGACCAGGCGTACCGCGCGCTGGGCCTGCGGAACTTCCGCATCCTGCTGAACTCGCTGGGTGACAAGGAGTGCCGTCCCGTCTACCGGGCCGCGCTCCAGGACTTCCTGCGCGGCCTCGACCTGGACGAGGAGACTCGTCGACGTATCGACATCAATCCGCTGCGGGTCCTCGACGACAAGCGCGCCGACGTCCAGAAGCAGCTCGTGGGCGCGCCCTCGCTGCGCGACTACCTGTGCGACGCGTGCAAGGCGTACCACGAGCAGGTCCGCGAGCTGATCACGGCGGCGGGCGTCGCCTTCGAGGACGACCAGAAGCTGGTCCGCGGTCTGGACTACTACACCCGCACGACCTTCGAGTTCGTCCACGACGGCCTCGGCTCGCAGTCCGCGGTCGGCGGCGGCGGTCGCTACGACGGCCTGTCCGAGATGATCGGCGGCCCCTCGCTGCCGTCGGTCGGCTGGGCGCTCGGCGTGGACCGCACGGTGCTCGCCCTGGAGGCGGAGGGCGTCGAGCTCGAACTGCCCTCGCTCACCAGCGTCTTCGCGGTCCCGCTCGGCGACGAGGCGCGCCGCGTGCTCTTCGCCAAGGTGACGGAGCTGCGCAGGGCGGGGATCGCGGCGGACTTCTCGTACGGCGGGAAGGGGCTCAAGGGAGCGATGAAGAACGCCAACCGCAGCGGCGCGCGGTTCACCGTCGTCGCCGGTGAGCGGGATCTCGCCGAGGGCGTCGTGCAGCTCAAGGACATGGGGACCGGAGAGCAGGAGCCGGTCGCGGTCGACGAGATCGTCGCCGTCCTGACGGGCAAGCTGGCGCCCTGATCAGCTGATCGCTCCCCCGGCGATCGAGGAGCGGGGGCCCGAGGCAGAGCCCCGCGGCCCCGCCCTCCCCCGGGGGGCTCAGTCCAGTAGGCCAAGGCGCAACGCGTGCGTCACCGCCGCCGTGCGGTCCGACACCCCCAGCTTCCCGAAGATGCGCAGCAGATGCGTCTTCACCGTCGACTCGGCGACATGGAGTCGGCGCCCGATCTCCACGTTCGTACAGCCGTCGGCGACCAGCCGGAGGACCGCCACCTCGCGCTCGGACAGCCGAGGCCGCTCGGGCCTGGTGCGCAGCTGGTCCACGAGGCGGGCGGCGACGGACGGCGCGAGAACGGTCTCGCCGCGGGCCGCCGCCCGCACCGCTTCGGCGAGTTCGCCGCGGGCCAGATCCTTCAGGAGATAGCCCGCGGCGCCCGCCTCCACGGCACGCAGGATGTCGCGGTCCGTCTCGTACGTCGTGAGCACGATGACCCGGCACACCAGCCCCGCGGCCGCCATCCGCTCGATCGAGTCGGCGCCGCCCCCACCCGGCATCCGCAGGTCCATCAGGACGATGTCGGGGCGCAGTTCGGCCGCAAGGGCCTCCGCGCGCGGGCCGCTCGACGCCTCCGCGACGACCTCCACGTCGGCCTCGGCGCTGAGCATGGCACGCAGGCCCTCGCGCACGACGGGGTGGTCGTCTGCGAGGACGACGCGGATGGGGCCGCTCATCGCAGGCTCCTCTCGGGGGCGGGGAGCAGGACGGTGACGGTGGTGCCCTCGCCGGGGCCGCTGACGACCTCGGCGGTGCCCCTGACCTCCGCGGCCCGCGCCCGCAACCCTCGCAGGCCGTACCCCCGATGCGGAACGCCGGGGTCGAAGCCGCGCCCCCCGTCGCGCACCTCCAGGCTGAGCGCGTCCCGCGCGTACGCAAGGCCGACGGTGGCCGTGGCGCCCGGACCCGCGTGCTTGCGGACGTTGGCGAGGGCCTCCTGGCAGGAGCGCAGGGCGACCACCTCCAGGCCCGGCGGCAGCGGTCGTACGTCACCGGTGACCGAGAACGCTGCGTCGTGGCGGGCGGCCAGGCGGCGCAGCGCGTCCGGCAGCGGCCCGCCGCCGTCGAGGTCCGCGGGGGCGCCCCCGGCGACCAGGGCCCGCGCCTCGGCCAGGTTCTGCCGCGCCGTGGCCTCCATCAGGCCCAGATGGCGGCGGGCGGCGGGGACGTCCCGCTCCAGCTCGGCGTCGACGGCCTGGACGAGCATCAGCACGCTCGTGAAGCCCTGCGCGAGGGTGTCATGGATCTCCCGTGACATCCGCTCCCGCTCGGCGAGCGCGCCCCGGTCCGCGGAGAGCCGGGCTACCTCCTCGCGGCTGGCGTCCAACTGGGCGATCAGCTCGGCCCGTTCGTCGCTCTGCTCGATGACGCGGATGACCCAGATGCCGATGGCGGCCGAGAAGACCAGGGTGACCACGGCGAACACGGAGTTGTAGAAGACGTCCCGAGGCAGGGGCCGCCAGAGCACCGCCCAGCCCGCCACCGGCGCGAGGTTGATGATGGCGACCACGGCCAGCGCCCGCCGCATCCGCAGCGCCATGAAGCACTGCGGGATCAGCGCGAAGGTCATCAGCCGGGTCTCGCCGACCAGCACGCCCGACGGCAGGAACAGCAGAACCGTCCCCGCGACGTAGCCGAGCGCCCGCCGCTCGTCGGCGCCCTCGCTCATCAGGACGGAGCGCCCGAAGGCGACGTACCAGGGCACGAGCAGGACGAGCAGCACCAGGGCCGTCAGCCGCACGGGCCACTCCGGGCGGGCCGTGCCGAGCACGAAGATCACGGTGGCCACCCACACCACGGCGAAATAGGAGTCCCAGAGCCGGAAGGTGCGCGCCCAGACCTCGGAGTCGCGGGGCGGGGCGGGCTCGACGCCGCCGAGGCCCACCCCCTCGCTCATCCGTCGCGCCGGTTCTTCCACCGGAAGGTCAGCAGACACAGCACCAATCCTCCGACGCACCAGGCGCCGAGCACCAGGGCGATCCGCCCGTACTCCCAACTTCCCGCCTGTTCCAGGACGGCGGCCGACTCCGGCAGGAACACCCCGCGAAAGCCCTGGCACATCCATTTCAGGGGGAAGAGGGCGCTGATGTTCAGCATCCACTCGGGGATGGTGTCGATGGCGATGTAGACGCCGGAGATGAACTGAAGTACCAGGAACGGCAGTACGACGACGGAGGTCGCGCTCCGGCCCGACCTCGGGACGCTGCTGATCGCGATGCCGAGCAGCGCGCAGCCGGTGAGGCCGAGCACGAAGATCCAGCCGAAGGTGAACCACTCGCCCACGCGCGTGGGCAGGTCGACATCGAAAAGGCTCACACCGGCGAGCAGCAGGAGCGCCGTCTCCAGGAGCCCGGTGACCAGAACGAGCCAGATTTTCCCGAGAAAGTACGCGGCCGGGGGCATTGGCGTTCCGCGCAGCCGGCGCAGGACCTTCTCGTCCCGCTCGATCGCGATCGAGATGCCGAGGGACTGGAAGCTGGTCGACATGACGCCCGCGGCGATCATCGCGGCGACGTAAAGCTGTGAGGCGGTGATGCCGGCGCCCTCCACGTCGTTGCTGAAGATCGACGCGAAGAGGAAGAGGAAGACGATCGGGAAGGCGAACGTGAAGACGACCTGCTCGCGCTGGCGGAAGAACTGCCTCAGCTCCAGGACGCCCTGCGCCAGGCCGAGTCCCCAGGCGCCGGGCAGCCGTGCGGTGGCGGTGGCGGTGGAACGTACGCCTGTGGTGGTCGCCGAGGTCATCGGGTGTCCTCCTGTCCGGTCAGCCGGAGGTAGACGTCCTCCAGCGTGGGGCGGGTGATCCGCAGGTCCGGGATCTCGCCGCCGAAACGGCGCGTGAGGTCGGCGACCGTGCGGGTCGGCGTCTCGGTGTGCTCGCCGCGCGGCGTCCCGTCCCGGTCGGTCCACTCGACGGTGGCCCCGGAGCCGTACCGGCGGCGCAGGGCGGCGGGTTCGCCCTCGGCGACCACCTTGCCCTTCGCGATCACGGCGAGCCGGTGGGCGAGGGCTTCGGCCTCCTCCAGGTAGTGCGTGGTGAGCACGATGGTGGTGCCCTCGTCGGCGAGCGCGCGGATCAGGTCCCAGAACTGCCGTCGCGCGGCCGGGTCGAAGCCCGTCGTCGGCTCGTCGAGGAGCAGCAGCTCCGGGCCGCCGATCACCCCGAGGGCCACGTCGAGCCGCCGCCGCTGACCGCCCGAGAGCCCCTTGACGCGACGTGCCGCCTTCTCTTCGAGGCCCACCAGCGCGATCACCTCTTCGGGGTCGCGCGGCCGCGGGTAGTAGCGCGCGAAGTGCCGCACGGTCTCACGCACCGTCAGCTCGGCGGGCGCCGACTCGTCCTGCCATACGATGCCCACGCGCGAGCGCCACGCACGCCCGGCCGCCGCGGGATCGGTGCCGAGCACGGTGACGTCGCCGCCGTCCCGCGCGCGGTTGCCCTGGAGGATCTCCACGGTGGTGCTCTTGCCGGCGCCGTTGGGGCCGAGGATGCCGAAGACCTCTCCGGGGCGGATGGCCAGGTCGACCCCGTCGACCGCGGTCACCTCGTCGTACCTCTTGCGAAGTCCCCGTACGTCCACGGCGAGTTCGTCAGTGTGTGCCGTCATGCCGTCGAGCGTCCCGCCGCGGCGCCCGCCCCGGTTCCCCCGTGCGTGCCTCCTTATGTCCATCGAACGGTGGACACACAGACACGTGCGGCACAATGTCCGTGCCCGCAGGCCACCTCAAGCGACGGAACGGCGTGATGACCAAAACGATGTCAGCGAAGGACGACGCCTTGGACCACGAGGAGCGGACGGAAGCTCCCGGTGCCGTCGGCGGAAGCCGCGCGCTCGCCCTGCTCCTGGTGATCACGGGCGCGGCCGGTCTGCTCGCCTCCTGGGTGATCACGCTCGACAAGCTGGAACTCCTGAAGAACCCGGGCTACACGCCGGGGTGCAGCATCAACCCCGTCGTGTCCTGCGGCAGCATCATGAAGAGCGAGCAGGCGGAGGCCTTCGGCTTCCCCAACCCGATGCTCGGTCTCGCCACCTACGCCATCGTGATCTGCGTCGGCATGAGCCTGCTCGGCCGGGCCCGCTTCCCGCGCTGGTACTGGCTGACGTTCAACGCGGGCACGCTGTTCGGCGTCGGATTCTGCACCTGGCTGATGATCCAGTCGCTGTACCACATCAACGCGCTCTGCCTGTGGTGCTGCCTGGCCTGGGCCGCCACGATCGTGATGTTCTGGTACGTCACGTCCTTCAACATCCGCAACGGCTTCCTGCCCGCGCCCCGCTGGGCCAAGGGCTTCCTGGAGGATTTCACCTGGGCGCTGCCGGTGATGCACCTCGGCGTCGTCGTGATGCTGATCCTCACGCGCTGGGGCGCGGACCTCTGGGCCTGAGCCGGACGGATTGTCAGTGGGGTGACATAGGGTTCTTGACGTGGAGCCCGACCTGTTCACCGCCGCAGCCGAAGACCGCCAGGAGAAGGACCCGTCCAGCAGTCCCCTGGCCGTCCGGATGCGCCCGCGCACCCTCGACGAAGTCGTCGGCCAGCAGCATCTGCTGAAGCCGGGCTCCCCCCTGCGCCGCCTCGTCGGCGAGGGCGGCGGGGGGCCCGCCGGGCCGTCCTCGGTGTTCCTGTGGGGCCCGCCCGGCATCGGCAAGACGACCCTCGCGTATGTCGTCTCCAAGGCCACGAACAAGCGCTTCGTCGAGCTCTCCGCGATCACCGCGGGCGTGAAGGAAGTGCGCGCGGTCATCGACGGAGCCCGCCGGGCCATGGGCGGCCACGGCAAGGAGACCGTCCTCTTCCTCGACGAGATCCACCGCTTCAGCAAGGCCCAGCAGGACTCCCTCCTGCCCGCCGTCGAGAACCGCTGGGTGACGCTGATCGCGGCGACCACCGAGAACCCCTACTTCTCGATCATCTCCCCGCTCCTCTCCCGCTCCCTGCTGCTCACCCTCGAACCGCTGACGGACGACGACCTGCGCGGCCTGCTGCGCCGGGCCGTCAGCGACGAGCGGGGGCTCGGCGGCGCGGTCGAGCTGCCCGCGGAGGCCGAGGAGCACCTGCTGCGGATCGCCGGCGGCGACGCCCGGCGTGCGCTCACCGCCCTGGAGGCGGGCGCGGGCTCGGCCCTCGCCAAGGGCGAGAAGGAGATCACCCTCCAGACCCTGGAGGAGTCGGTCGACCGGGCCGCGGTGAAGTACGACCGCGACGGCGACCAGCACTACGACGTGGCGAGCGCCCTCATCAAGTCCATCCGCGGTTCGGACGTGGACGCGGCCCTGCACTACCTGGCCCGCATGATCGAGGCGGGCGAGGACCCCCGCTTCATCGCGCGCCGCCTGATGATCTCCGCCAGCGAGGACATCGGCCTCGCCGATCCGACGGCCCTGCCCACGGCGGTCGCCGCCGCGCAGGCCGTCGCCATGATCGGCTTCCCGGAGGCCGCGCTCACCCTCAGCCACGCCACGATCGCCCTCGCCCTGGCCCCGAAGTCGAACGCGGCGACGATCGCGATCCAGCAGGCCCAGGCGGACATCCGCGGCGGCCTCGCCGGACCCGTCCCGCCCCACCTGCGCGACGGTCACTACAAGGGAGCGGCCAAGCTCGGCCACGCCCAGGGGTACGTGTACCCGCACGACGTCCCCGGCGGCATCGCGGCCCAGCAGTACGCCCCGGACACCATCGAGGGAAAGCGCTACTACCAGCCCACGCGATACGGCGCCGAGGCGCGGTACGCGGACGTGGTCGAGCGGGTCCGCGCCCGGCTCAAGGGGGAGCAGCCCGAGAGCTAGGTCGGCCGGACCGGGCTCCGGCTGAGGCACCCCGCCGCACCCGGTACACTGGCCCGAAGTGCTGCGTCCCGTGCCCGGTCTCGTACCGGCACCACCAGAACGGGACATCCAGCCGGAACCCCCGCGCCGCAAGGCAGAGGGGATCCAGGAGCGTCGCGCACCGTCGAAGGTGTCGCGGGCAGCCCACCACCACCCCGGAGCCCCGGGAATCGGTCGGTGGGCCACTCGCGTGCTGCACATAGTGCCCAGACCAGGGAGCGGCTGCCTCGCGGGCCACGACTTACGAGTCCACGGCCCATGAGGTTTCCCAGGCTGCGGATGCGACCTCCCCTAACCACTGGTGAAGCCGAATTCACTTAAGAACAGAGAGGTTGGTTCATGCCGAACCAGTCCCGCCCCAAGGTCAAGAAGTCGCGTGCTCTTGGCATCGCGCTGACCCCGAAGGCCGTCAAGTACTTCGAGGCCCGCCCCTACCCGCCGGGCGAGCACGGCCGTGGGCGCAAGCAGAACTCGGACTACAAGGTCCGTCTGCTCGAGAAGCAGCGTCTGCGCGCGCAGTACGACGTGTCCGAGCGCCAGCTCGTCCGCGCCTACGAGCGTGCCGCCAAGACGCAGGGCAAGACCGGTGAGGCCCTGGTCATCGAGCTGGAGCGTCGTCTCGACGCCCTGGTTCTGCGTTCGGGCATCGCCCGCACGATCTACCAGGCCCGCCAGATGGTCGTGCACGGCCACATCGAGGTCAACGGCGGGAAGGTCGACAAGCCGTCCTTCCGCGTCAAGCCGGACGACGTCGTCATGGTCCGCGAGCGCAGCCGCGAGAAGCCGCTGTTCCAGGTCGCGCGTGAGGGTGGCTTCGCCCCCGACGGCGAGACCCCGCGCTACCTCCAGGTGAACCTGAAGGCCCTGGCCTTCCGCCTGGACCGCGACCCGAACCGCAAGGAGATCCCCGTGATCTGCGACGAGCAGCTCGTCGTCGAGTACTACGCCCGCTGACCCGGACGTAGCTCACCCTGCTTCAGCCCGTCGCCTCCCCGCCCTTCCTGGCGGGGCGGGCGGCGGGTTCGCTCGTTCACGGGGCCGGTGCGCAGCGCCCGGGACACCGCCGCGTCCAGACCGAGCCCCGCCCCCGCCCGCACGCACTCCTCGTACCGCTCGTCGCCCAGTGCCTCGCGGGCCCGCTCCTCGCACACGGCGTGCGGCCCGCCGAAGTTGGCCGAGCCGAACAGGGGCAGCCCCACCGACGGCCAGATGCGGGCAGCGGCCCCCTGGAGCACCGCGGCCTCCGCCGGATCGCCCTCCGCCGCCGTGAACAGTGCGAGCAGTTCGAGGGACAGGACCGTGCCCAGCAGATCGTGGAAGCAATGGTCCAGTGCGAGTGACTCGCTGAGCAGTTCGCGCGCCCGTTCCGGCTCGCCGCGGGTCCAGGCCGCGTAGCCGAGGACGTACAGGGCGTACGCGAGGGTCCAGCGCTCGCCGTGGTCCTCGCAGATCCGGCGCACGTCCTCGCACAGCTCCACGGCGTGCGCGAGGTCGCCTCGGAACGCGAGGGCCATCGCCAGCTCGACCTGGCCCATCAGGACATTGCTGTTCAGCTCGCCGATCTCCTGGTAGCGCGCGAGCGCCGAGCGCAGCAGCTTCTCCGCGCGCGGGATGTCGTCCGTGACCAGGGCGAGGCAGCCGATGCGGTGCTCGGCGTAGGCCGCCGCGATCGCGCTGCCCGCCTCCTCGGCCCCGTCGCGGCACTCGTGCAGCGCGGCCAGGGCGGCGACCGTGTCACCCTGGAGCACCGCCACGTAACCGAGCACCCACAGCGCCTTGAGCCGCGCGTCCCCATGGTCGCCGTCCAGCCCGAGCGCCCGGTCGAGCCAGTGCCTGCCCTCCGCGAGACGCCCGCAGCCGACCCAGTGGAACCACAGCGAGCCCGCGAGGTACTGTCCCAGATGCGCCTCACCCGGCTCGGTCAGACAGAACTCCAACGCGGCCCGCAGATTGGGCAGTTCGGCCTCGACGAGGGTCGCCACCTCCGCCTGGCGCGGCGAGAACCAGTCCAGCTCGCACCAGGTGGCGAGCCCCATGTACCAGTCGCGGTGCCTGCGCCGCAGCCGCGTGACATCACCCGCCGCCTCCAGCCAGTCGGCGCCGTACGCCCTGACCGTCTCCAGCATGCGGTACCGCACGCCCGCCGGCCCTTCCGCGCGGCTCACCACGGACTGCGCGAGCAGCTCGCCCAGCACGTCGAGGATGTCGTCGGCGGGCAGCCCCTCCCCGGCGCAGACGTACTCGACCGCCTCCAGATCGAACTGCCCGGCGAACACCGAGAGCCGCGACCAGAGCAGCCGCTCCCTGGGGGTGCACAGCTCGTGGCTCCAGCCGATGGCCGTCCGCAGGGCCTGATGCCGGGGCGGCACATCGCGGCGGGCGCCGGTCAGCAGCCGGAACCGGTCGTCGAGCCGCGACAGCAGCTGCGCGGGAGAGAGCGTCCGCAGCCGGCCCGCCGCCAGCTCGACGGCGAGGGGGATGCCGTCCAGGCGCCGGCACAGCTCCACGACGTCCTCGCGGCATCCGTCGTCGAGGGCGCAGCGGGGCAGGGCGGCCGCCGCCCGGTCGGTGAGGAGGTCGGCCGCGTCCGCCTCGGGCAGCGGCGCGAGCGGCAGCAGCCGCTCGCCGCCGGTCTCCAGCGGCCTGCGGCCCGCCGCGAGCACCCGCAGCCCGGGGGAGTGCACGAGCAGGTCGCGCAGCAGCGGGGCGCACGCGTCCACCAGGTGCTCGAATCCGTCGACGACAAGGAGCAGTTCCCGCTCGGCGAGATGCTCGCGCAGCACCTGGCGCGGCGGCCTGGTCGTGTGGTCGGTCAGCCCCAGGGCCTCGGCGACGGCGTACTCGACCAGATCCGCGTCCCGCAGCGCGAGACGCGTCTTGCCGACCCCGCCGGTCCCGGTCACGGTGACCAGCCGTCCGGTCTCCAACGCCGCGGTCAGCTCGGCCAGTTCGCCGGTACGCCCGATGAAGGCGTTCAGTTCCAGGGGGAGATTGCCGGGCTGAGAGGGTCGCATGGGACACGGAGGGTACTCATCCGCATGCGTACCGTACAAACACTTGAGGCAACTCCTGTCACAGCGAGCGGGAATGCGGTACGGACCGGCGGCCCCGGCGCGATAGGGTCGGAGGACGACTTTTCGATGTTCAGGGACGATGTCTCAGGGAGCGGTGCCAAGTGTCCGGTGGAGAGGTTGCCGGGGTCTTGGTGGCCGTCTTCTGGGCGATCCTGGTCTCCTTCCTCGCGGTGGCACTGGCGAGGCTGGCCCAGACGCTCAGGGCGACCACCAAGCTCGTCGCGGACGTGACCGAGCAGGCGGTTCCCCTCCTGGCAGACGCCTCCAGCGCGGTGCGCTCCGCCCAGACGCAGATCGACCGCGTCGACGCCATCGCCTCCGACGTCCAGGAGGTCACGTCCAACGCCTCCGCGCTCTCCTCGACGGTCGCCTCCACCTTCGGCGGCCCGCTCGTCAAGGTGGCCGCGTTCGGTTACGGCGTACGTCGGGCCATCAGCCGCAAGGCCGACCCCGAGGCGAAGGAAATGCCCGCCAAGCCGTCCCGTCGTACCGTGATCGTGGGCCGCACCGTCCCGTCCGCACGGCAGAGGAAGCGGGCCAACCGGAATAAGAGGGACTGACGCAGCGATGTTCCGACGTACGTTCTGGTTCACCGCGGGCGCAGCCGCCGGCGTATGGGCCACCACCAAGGTCAACCGCAAGCTCAAGCAGCTGACGCCCGAGAGCCTGGCCGCGCAGGCGGCGAACAAGGCGATCGAGGCGGGCCACAAGCTGAAGGACTTCGCGCTCGACGTCCGCGACGGCATGGTCCAGCGCGAGGCCGAACTGGGCGAAGCGCTCGGCCTCAACGACCACCCCGACGCCGAACTGCCCCCCGGGCGCCGCTTCGCGGTCATCGAGAACCGCAGCCCCGACAAGCCCGACACGAACAACAGCACCAACAAGAAGACGAAGTACCTCGACAACACGCGGTACTCGTACAACCGGAATGAGGACCACTGATGGAGTCGGCTGAAATCCGCCGCCGCTGGCTGAGCTTCTTCGAGGAGCGCGGGCACACCGTCGTCCCTTCGGCGTCGCTCATCGCCGACGACCCGACTCTGCTCCTCGTCCCCGCGGGCATGGTGCCCTTCAAGCCCTACTTCCTCGGCGAGGTCAAGCCGCCCGCGCCGCGCGTCACCAGCGTGCAGAAGTGCGTGCGTACGCCCGACATCGAAGAGGTCGGCAAGACCACACGGCACGGCACGTTCTTCCAGATGTGCGGCAACTTCTCCTTCGGGGACTACTTCAAGGAGGGCGCCATCACGCTCTCCTGGGAGCTGCTGACCAGCCCCGTGGAGAAGGGCGGCTTCGGCCTCGACCCCGAGCGCCTGTGGATCACGGTCTACCTCGACGACGACGAGGCCGAGCAGATCTGGCGGGAGAAGGTCGGCGTCCCGGCCGAGCGCATCCAGCGCCTGGGCAAGAAGGACAACTTCTGGTCCATGGGCGTCCCGGGCCCGTGCGGCCCCTGCTCCGAGATCAACTACGACCGCGGCCCCGAGTTCGGCGCCGAGGGCGGCCCTGCCGTCAACGACGAGCGGTACGTGGAGATCTGGAACCTGGTCTTCATGCAGTACGAGCGCGGCGCGGGCGACGGCAAGGAGGACTTCCCGATCCTCGGCGAGCTGCCGTCGAAGAACATCGACACGGGCCTCGGCCTCGAACGCCTGGCGATGATCCTCCAGGGCGTACAGAACATGTACGAGACCGACACCCTGCGCGTCGTCATGGACAAGGCCACCGAGCTGACCGGCGTGCGCTACGGCGCCGAGCACGGCTCGGACGTCTCCCTGCGCGTGGTCGCCGACCACATCCGTACGTCCGCCATGCTCATCGGCGACGGCGTCACGCCCGGCAACGAGGGCCGGGGATACGTCCTGCGCCGCATCATGCGCCGCGCCATCCGCAACATGCGCCTGCTCGGCGCCACCGGCCCGGTCGTCAAGGACCTCGTCGACGTCGTGATCGACACGATGGGGCAGCAGTACCCCGAGCTGATCACCGACCGCAAGCGCATCGAGACCGTCGCCCTCGCCGAAGAGGCCGCCTTCCTCAAGGCCCTCAAGGGCGGCACGAACATCCTCGACACCGCCGTCACCGAGACCAAGGCCGCCGGTGGCCAGGTCCTCTCCGGTGACAAGGCGTTCCTGCTGCACGACACGTGGGGCTTCCCGATCGACCTCACCCTGGAGATGGCCGCCGAGCAGGGCCTCTCCGTGGACGAGGACGGCTTCCGCCGCCTCATGAAGGAGCAGCGGGACCGCGCCAAGGCCGACGCCAAGGCCAAGAAGACCGGCCACGCCGATCTGCACGCCTACCGCGAGATCGCCGACGCCTCGGGCGCCACCGACTTCACCGGGTACTCCCTCACCGAGAACGAGGCCCGGATCGTCGGCCTCCTGGTCAACGGCGTCTCCTCGCCCGCCGCCACCGAGGGCGACGACGTCGAGATCGTCCTCGACCGCACCCCGTTCTACGCCGAGGGCGGCGGCCAGATCGGCGACACCGGCCGCATCCGCCTGGACAGCGGCGCCATCGTCGAGATCCGCGACGTGCAGAAGCCGGTCCCCGGCGTCCACGTCCACAAGGGCGTCGTCCAGGTCGGCGAGATCACCGTCGGCGCCCAGGTGTGGGCCTCGATCGACGCGCACCGCCGCCGCGCCATCGCCCGCGCCCACTCCGCCACGCACCTCACGCACCAGGCGCTGCGTGACGCGCTCGGCCCCACGGCCGCCCAGGCCGGTTCGGAGAACCAGCCCGGCCGCTTCCGCTTCGACTTCGGTTCGCCGTCCGCCGTGCCGACGGCCGTGATGACGGACGTCGAGCAGAAGATCAACGAGGTCCTCGCCCACGAGCTGGACGTCCAGGCCGAGGTCATGTCGATCGACGAGGCGAAGAAGCAGGGTGCCATCGCCGAGTTCGGCGAGAAGTACGGCGAGCGCGTGCGCGTCGTCACCATCGGCGACTTCTCCAAGGAGCTGTGCGGCGGTACGCACGTCCACAACACCGCCCAGCTCGGCCTGGTGAAGCTGCTCGGCGAGTCCTCCATCGGATCCGGAGTGCGCCGCATCGAGGCCCTGGTCGGCGTCGACGCGTACAACTTCCTCGCCAAGGAGCACACGGTCGTCGCCCAGCTCCAGGAGCTGGTCAAGGGCCGTCCCGAGGAGCTGCCCGAGAAGGTCTCCGCCATGCTCGGCAAGCTGAAGGACGCCGAGAAGGAGATCGAGAAGTTCCGCGCGGAGAAGGTCCTCCAGGCCGCCGCCGGTCTCGTCCAGGGCGCCAAGGACGTACGCGGTGTCGCCGTCGTCACCGGCCAGGTGCCGGACGGCACGGGCGCCGACGACCTGCGCAGGCTCGTCCTCGACGTGCGCGGCCGCATCCCTGGCGACCGCCCCGCCGTGGTCGCTCTCTTCACGACGGCCAACGGCAAGCCGCTGACGGTCATCGCCACCAACGAAGCCGCCCGCGAGCGCGGCCTCAAGGCCGGTGACCTGGTCCGTACGGCCGCCAAGACCCTCGGTGGCGGTGGCGGCGGCAAGCCGGACGTCGCCCAGGGCGGCGGCCAGAACGCGGCCGCCGTCGGCGACGCCATCGCCGCCGTCGAGCGCCTCGTCACCGAGACGGCCCGATGACCGAGCCTGCCCAGGGCATGCGCAGGGGCCGACGTCTTGCCATCGACGTCGGTGACGCCCGGATCGGGGTCGCCTCGTGCGACCCCGACGGGATCCTCGCCACGCCGGTGGAGACGGTGCCGGGGCGCGATGTCCCGGCCGCGCAGCGCCGGTTGAAGCAGCTTGTCGAGGAGTACGAACCGATCGAGATCGTCGTCGGCCTCCCTCGCTCCCTCAACGGGGGCGAGGGCCCCGCCGCCGCCAAGATCCGCGTGTTCACACAGGACCTCGCCCGCATGGTCGCCCCCATTTCGGTGAGGCTCGTGGACGAGAGGATGACCACAGTGACGGCCAGTCAGGGCCTGCGCGCCTCGGGCGTGAAGTCCAAAAAGGGCAGGTCCGTCATCGATCAGGCGGCCGCCGTGATCATCCTTCAGCAGGCCTTGGAGTCCGAACGGGCGTCAGGTAAAGCTCCCGGCGAGGGCGTCGAAGTGGTCATCTGATCGCGATACGGTAACGTTCCGCGCGATGCGGCGGTGTTCGAACAGCTGCCGCACAGCATCAAGAGGCGGAACGGCTGCCCGGCCATCCCGACGGCGGCCCCGCCTCGCGGCATGTAGGGGATCGATGACTGAGTATGGCCGGGGCCCAGGCTCCGAACCGTGGCATCCGGAGGACCCGTTGTACGGGGACAGCGGATGGGGAGGACAGCAGCCCGCGGGCGGTCAGTCCCCCTACGGCGGCCAGGAGCAGTACCACCAGCCGCATCAGCATCAGCAGCCGCAGCAGCACCAGCCGCAGTACGGCGGGGACTGGAACACCGGGCAGCAGCAGTCCGCCTATGACCAGTCGGCGTACGGCGGACAGCAGCAGTACGAGGGCGACCCGGCGCGGGCCTACAACGGCGGGCCCGCTCAGGGTTACGAGGGTGACCCCGCCCAGCAGTACAACGGCGGCCCCGGCCAGGGCCACGACGGCGCCCAGGACGGCGGGCACGGCGCCCGCGACGGCGGCTGGGACACCGGCGGGCAGGGGCAGGTCCCGTACAGCGGCGATCCGATGGACCCCTACGCCGGGCAGCAGGCCGGCTACGGCCAGGAGAGCCCCGACTACTACTCCACGCCCGACGCCTACGAGCCGCCGGAACCCCCGGGCCGCCGCCGGGCCACGGTCCCCGAGCAGGAGGCCGGATCCGAGACGGACTGGGACCCCGGCCCCGACCGGGGCGAGCACGCGTTCTTCGCGGGCGGCGACGATGACGACGATGACGAGCACGGCCGCAGGGCCGGCCGCGGCGACCGGCGCGGTGGCCGGGCCGGCAAGAAGCCGAAGAAGCGCCGCAGCGGCTGCGCCTGTCTGATCGTCACGCTGGTCTTCGCGGGCGGCCTCGGCGGAGTCGGCTACTTCGGCTACCAGTTCTACCAGGACCGTTTCGGCACGGCTCCGGACTACGCGGGCGACGGGTCGGGCGAGGCCACGGTCGACATCCCCAAGGACTCCGGCGGCTATGTGATCGGGCAGAAGCTCAAGGAAGCCGGCGTCGTCAAGAGCGTCGACGCGTTCGTCTCCGCCCAGGGGAAGCACCCGGACGGGCAGACCATTCAGGCGGGCGTCTATGTGCTCAAGAAGCACATGTCCGCGGCGAGCGCCGTCGAATTGATGCTCAACCCCAAGAGCCGCAGCAACCTCATCATTCCCGAGGGCAAGCGGAACGCATGGGTCTACGAAAAGATTGACGCCCGTCTGAAATTGGCGAAGGGCACCACGGAAAACGTCGCCAAGAAGGAATGGAAGACCCTCGGTCTGCCTGACTGGGCGAATACCAACAAGGACATCAAGGACCCGCTGGAAGGCTTCCTCTTCCCCTCCAGCTATCCGGTCGCCAAGGGCCAGAAGCCCGCGGACGTCCTCAGGAAGATGGTCGCCCACGCCAACGAGAAGTATGAGGAACTCGGTCTCAAGTCGAAGGCCGCCGAGCTGAACCTGAAGAACCCGCTGGAAGTTCTCACGGTGGCGAGCCTGGTCCAGGCGGAGGGCAAGTACAAGCACGACTTCGAGAAGGTCGCGACGGTCGTCTACAACCGTCTGAAGCCCAACAACACCGAGACGTACGGCCTGTTGGACTTCGACTCCACGGTGAACTACCTCAGGGGCGAGTCCAAGCTCGGCACGGGTACGGTCGACGATCTGCGCAAGCTCAAGGACCCGTACAACACCTACAAGATCAAGGGCCTGCCGCCCGGGCCGATCGGGAACCCCGGCGAGGTGGCGCTGAATTCGGCGCTGCACCCGGCCGAGGGGAATTGGTACTACTTCGTCTCGGTCAGCGAGGACAAGACGCTCTTCGCCGAGACCAACGAAGAGCAGAACCGCAACCGCGAGAAATACCTGAAGGGGCAATGAGCGCGCACAAGCGTCGAGCCGCCGTCCTCGGCTCCCCGATCGCCCACTCCCTCTCCCCGGTGCTGCACCGCGCCGCGTACGAGGAACTGGGGCTGAGTGACTGGACGTACGACCGTTTCGAGATCGATGAGGCGGCGCTGCCGGGTTTCGTCGCGGAACTCGGTCCGGAATGGGCCGGGCTTTCGCTGACGATGCCGTTGAAGCGGGCGGTGATTCCGCTGCTCGACGAGGTCAGTGGGACCGCCGCGGCCGTCGAGGCGGTGAACACCGTGGTGTTCACCGAGGACGGCCGCAAGGTCGGGGACAACACCGACGTTCCCGGCATGGTCGCCGCGCTCCGCGAACGCGGCATCGAGCAGGTGGACTCCGCCGCGATCCTCGGGGCGGGCGCCACCGCGTCCTCGGCGCTCGCCGCCCTCGCCAGGATCTGCACGGGCGAGGTCGTCGCCTACGTGCGCAGTGACGCCCGCGCGGCCGAGATGCGGCAGTGGGGCGAGCGGCTCGACGTGGAGGTCAGGACCGAGGCCTGGGAGGACGCCCGCGAGGCGCTGACCGCGCCGCTGGTGATCGCGACGACCCCCGCGGGCACCACGGACGCGCTCTCGGCCCTGGTGCCGGAGCGTCCGGCGACCCTCTTCGACGTGTTGTACGACCCGTGGCCCACCGCGCTCGCGGCCCGCTGGTCGGCGTACGGCGGGGCGGTCGTCAGCGGGCTCGACCTGCTCGTGCACCAGGCCGTGCTCCAGGTCGAGCAGATGACGGGCCGCGGACCCGCCCCGCTGGACGCGATGCGCAAGGCCGGGGAGCACGCGATCGCGGAGCGGTGACCCCCGGCGCGGTGAGCCTGCCGACACCGTGTCCGGAAGTCGGGCCCGGCGTCCGCCTGATGGACCGGAGGCCGGGGCCGCCCTGGGGACGTGGGAGGATCGGGGATGGCGGGCCAGGGCCGCGCACCCGGCCGCGCCGTCGATGACCGCAGTTCCAGGCGCGAGGATGAGGAGCACCGTTGAGCAGGTTGCGCTGGCTGACCGCTGGGGAGTCCCACGGACCCGCACTCGTCGCCACGCTGGAGGGGCTTCCCGCCGGCGTGCCGATCACTACGGACATGGTGGCGGACCATCTGGCCCGGCGGCGACTCGGCTATGGACGCGGCGCTCGTATGAAGTTCGAGCGTGACGAGGTCACCTTCCTCGGCGGCGTCCGGCACGGCCTGACCATGGGCTCGCCAGTGGCGATCATGGTGGGCAACACCGAGTGGCCCAAGTGGGAGCAGGTCATGGCGGCCGACCCGGTCGACCCCGCCGTACTCGCCGAGCTGGCCCGCAACGCCCCGCTGACCCGCCCCCGCCCCGGCCACGCCGACCTCGCGGGCATGCAGAAGTACGGATTCGACGAGGCCCGGCCGATCCTGGAGCGTGCCTCCGCCCGCGAGACCGCGGCCCGCGTCGCGCTCGGCGCGGTCGCCCGCTCCTACCTCAAGGAGACGGCCGGGATCGAGATCGTCAGCCACGTCACCGAACTGGCGGCCGCCAAGGCCCCCTACGGCGTCTACCCGACCCCCGCCGACGTCGAGCAGCTCGACGCCGACCCCGTGCGCTGCCTGGACGCCGACGCGTCGAAGGCGATGGTCGCCGAGATCGACCAGGCCCACAAGGACGGCGACACCCTCGGCGGCGTCGTCGAGGTGCTCGCCTACGGCGTACCCGTCGGCCTCGGCTCGCACGTCCACTGGGACCGTCGTCTCGACGCACGGCTCGCCGCCGCGCTCATGGGCATCCAGGCCATCAAGGGCGTCGAGGTCGGCGACGGCTTCGACCTCGCGCGCGTGCCCGGCTCCAAGGCGCACGACGAGATCGTCGCCACCGAGGACGGCATCAAGCGCACCTCCGGCCGCTCCGGCGGCACCGAGGGCGGCCTGACCACCGGCGAACTGCTGCGCGTGCGCGCCGCGATGAAGCCCATCGCGACCGTCCCGCGCGCCCTCGCCACCATCGACGTGGCCACCGGCGAGGCCGCCAAGGCTCACCACCAGCGCTCCGACGTCTGTGCCGTCCCGGCCGCCGGCATCGTCGCCGAGGCCATGGTCGCGCTCGTCCTCGCCGACGCCGTCGCCGAGAAGTTCGGCGGCGACAGCGTCCCCGAGACCCGGCGCAACGTGACGTCGTACCTCGACAACCTCCAGATCCGGTGACCGGTCCGCAGATCGTCCTCATCGGCCCCATGGGCGTGGGCAAGACGACGGTCGGCGGGCTGCTCGCCGACCGGCTCGGCAGCGCCTTCCGGGACACCGACGCCGACATCGTCGCCGCCCAGGGCCGCGAGATCGCCGACATCTTCGTCGACGAGGGCGAGCCGTACTTCCGCGACCTGGAGCGGCAGGCCGTGCGCGCCGCCGTCGAGGAGCACAGCGGCGTCCTCGCGCTCGGCGGGGGCGCGATCCTCGACGAGTCGACGCGCGCCCTGCTCACCGCGCAGCCGGTCGTCTACCTCTCGATGGACGTCGAGGAGGCCGTCAAGCGCACCGGCCTCAACCAGGCGCGCCCACTGCTCGCCGTCAACCCGCGCAAGCAGTGGCGCGAGCTGATGGACGCCCGCCGCCATCTGTACGCCGAAGTCGCCCGCGCGGTCGTCGCCACCGACGGCCGTACCCCCGAAGAGGTCGCCCAGGCGGTCCTCGACGCACTGGAGTTGAAGGAAGCATGACGACGGAGCAGACCCCCACCCGTATCCGCGTCGGCGGCGCCGCCGGCACGGATCCGTACGAGGTCCTGGTCGGTCGGCAGCTCCTCGGTGAGCTGCCCGGACTCATCGGCGGTCAGACCAAGCGCGTCGCTGTGATCCACCCCGAGGCGCTCGCCGAGACCGGTGACGCGCTCCGCCAGGACCTCGCCGACCAGGGGTACGAGGTCGTCGCCATCCAGGTACCGAACGCCGAGGAGGCCAAGACGGCGGAGGTCGCGGCGTACTGCTGGAAGGCCCTTGGCCAGTCCGGCTTCACGCGCAGCGACCTCATCGTCGGCGTCGGCGGCGGAGCGACCACCGACCTCGCCGGGTTCGTCGCCGCGACCTGGCTGCGCGGGGTGCGGTGGATCGCCGTACCGACCACGGTGCTCGGCATGGTGGACGCGGCGGTCGGCGGCAAGACCGGCATCAACACCGCCGAGGGCAAGAACCTCGTGGGCGCCTTCCACCCGCCGGCCGGGGTCCTGTGCGACCTCGCGGCGCTCGACTCGCTCCCGGTGAACGACTACGTCTCCGGGCTCGCGGAGATCATCAAGGCCGGTTTCATCGCCGACCCGGCGATCCTGGAGCTGATCGAGGCCGACCCGCAGGCGGCACGCACGCCCGCCGGGCCGCACACCGCCGAGCTGATCGAGCGCTCCATCAAGGTCAAGGCCGAGGTCGTGTCCGGGGACCTCAAGGAGGCGGGCCTGCGCGAGATCCTCAACTACGGGCACACCCTCGCGCACGCCATCGAGAAGAACGAGCGCTACAAGTGGCGGCACGGCGCCGCGGTCTCCGTCGGCATGCTCTTCGCCGCCGAACTCGGCCGCCTGGCGGGCCGGCTGGACGACGCCACGGCCGATCGGCACCGCACGGTCCTCGAATCGGTGGGGCTGCCGCTGACCTACCGCTACGACCAGTGGCCCAAGCTCCTGGAGACCATGAAGGTCGACAAGAAGTCCCGCGGGGACCTGCTGCGCTTCATCGTCCTGGACGGCCTCGGCAAGCCGACCGTCCTGGAGGGACCCGACCCGGCGGTGCTGCTCGCCGCGTACGGCGAAGTCGGCCAGTAGCGCGCTTCCGTGGCCCTTCTGTCCGGCCACGGGCACCTCACGGCCTCCCCGGCCGTTCACACAACAGCGGCCGGGGACGGTACCGTTCGGTAACGGGCGGCCCGGCCGCCGCCCGACCAGCGTCAGTCGCACGAGACGGAGTGGCACCGGATGCAGCACGCAGTGGGGTCTCCGCTGCCGCCGCCCCCTCAGCCGGGGCACGGACCGGCCACCGGCTGGTCCCCGGCCGCACATCACCCGAGCGCTCCGCCGCCGGGCGCCGTCCCCCCGGGGGGCCCGCAGCCGCCTGCCCCGGGCTTCGTGGGCGGCCCGGCGCCGCACGCGCCGGGGCAGATGCCGCACGCCCCCGGACAGCCGCCTCCGCGCGCACAGGGGCAGCCCCCGCACCAGCAGGGCCAGCCCCCGCACCAGCAGAGCCAGTCGCCTCATCCGCGGGGCCAGGGGCAGGGCCCCGCGACCCTTCAGCTGGGGCACGGCCCCGTGTCTCCGAACCCGGACACCACAGGGCACATCCAGCTCCCGCCCGGCGGCCCCGTCGCGATGCCGAGCCCCCCGCTGGGCACGGCCCAGGCCGACACCGGCGCGACGACGCTCGCCGTGCTGCTCATCGGCCCCGCGGGCGCGGGCAAGACGAGCGTCGCCAAGTTCTGGGCCGAGCACCGCCGCGTGCCGACGGCCCACATCAGCCTCGACGACGTACGCGAATGGGTGCGCTCGGGATTCGCCGACCCCCAGTCGGGCTGGAACGACCACTCCGAGGCGCAGTACCGCCTGGCCCGCCGCACCTGCGGCTTCGCGGCGCGGAACTTCCTGGCGAACGGCATATCGTGCATCCTCGACGACGCGGTCTTCCCCGACCGCCCGGTCGTGGGCCTCGGCGGCTGGAAGCGCCACGTAGGCCCCGGCCTGCTGCCCGTCGTGCTCCTGCCGGGCCTGGAGGTCGTCCTGGAGCGCAACGCCCTGCGCAGCGGCAACCGCCGCCTCACGGACGAGGAAGTCGCCCGCATCCACGGCCGCATGGCCGGCTGGTACGGCTCGGGCCTGCCCATCATCGACAACTCCCAGCTGGACGTCCCCGCCACGGCCCGCGTCCTGGACGACGCCCTGGCCCGCGCCATCGCCAGCCCGCCGCAGTGGTAGTGCCCTCGGTCACGCACGGGGGGCCGCCGCCCGGTCGGACGCGCTGACCGGGCCGGTTCGGGACGGCGCTCGTAGGCTCGCCCCATGTCAGAGGTGTATGCGGTCCGCAGGGAGCGGGTGAAGGAGCGGTGCGCCGCGGGTGGTGGCGCGGTGGCGCTGATCTCCCGGCCCGTCAATGTCCGCTATCTCGCCGGGACGGCGCCCCAGGGCGCCGTGCTCCTGGTGGGCGGCGACGAGGACGTGCTTCTGTGCGGGCGGCCGCCCGGTGAACAGGCGGAGGAGGGGCGGCCCGACGAGGCGCTGAGGACGCGGCTGCTGCCCGCTGCGGGCGCCGACCCGGCCGTCGCGGCCGCCGGACTCGCCGCCGCGCAGGGAGTCGAGTCGCTGGCCGTGGAGGAGCATCATCTGACGGTCGCCCGGCACCGGGCGCTCGGCTCCGTCGCCCCGGGGCTGCGGCTCGTGGACCTCGGCGGAGCGGTGGAGCAGCTGCGGTACGTCAAGGACGAGGAGGAGATCTCCTGTCTGCGGGTCGCCGCGGAGATCGCCGACCAGGCGCTGGGGGAGCTGCTCGAGTCCATTCTGGTCGGGCGCACCGAGCGGCATCTCGCGCTGGAGCTGGAGCGGCGCCTCGTGGACCACGGCGCGGACGGCCCCGCCTTCCCCACCTCGGTCGGCACCGGCCCGAATTCCGGCAAGGGCGCCCACCGACCCTCGGACCGGCGCGTGGAGGAGGGCGACTTCCTCTCCGTCTGCCTCGGGGCGAGCTACCGCGGATACCGCTGCGAGATCGGGCGTACGTTCGTCATCGGGACCTCGCCCGCGGACTGGCAGATCGAGCTGCACGACCTCGTCTTCGCCGCTCAGAGGGCCGGCAGGGAGGCCCTCCTACCCGGCGCAGCGTGCCGCGACGTGGACCACGCGGCACGCCACGTACTGGACTCGGCGGGCTATGCGGACGGCCTCCCTCCGCTGACTGGACACGGTGTGGGGCTCGAAATCGACGAGGACCCGCAGCTGGCGCCCTCGGCCATGGGTAAACTGGACGCTTGCGTGCCGGTCACCGTCGAACCGGGGGTTCACCTCCCTGGCCGGGGTGGTGTCCGGATCGATGACACGCTCGTCGTGCGCCCCGAGGCGGACGGCGGACCCGAGCTACTCACCATCACGACCAAGGAACTGCTCGCGCTCTAGCGCGCGTGCCCGACCGGGGTCGTCCACCAGTCAGTCAGTGCAGGAGATTCCGCAACCGTGGCTTCCACGAACGACCTCAAGAACGGCCTGGTGCTCAAGCTCGAAGGCGGCCAGCTCTGGTCCGTCGTCGAGTTCCAGCACGTCAAGCCCGGCAAGGGCCCGGCCTTCGTGCGCACCAAGCTCAAGAACGTGCTCTCCGGGAAGGTCGTCGACAAGACGTTCAACGCCGGCGTCAAGGTCGACACGGCCACGATCGACAAGCGCGACATGCAGTTCTCCTACATGGACGGCGACTACTTCGTCTTCATGGACATGGAGACGTACGACCAGCTGCACGTCGACCGCAAGGCCGTCGGCGACGCCGCCAACTTCCTGATCGAGGGCTTCACCGCCACCGTGGCGCAGCACGAGGGCGCGGTGCTCTTCGTCGAGCTGCCCGCGGCCGTCGAGCTGGTCATCCAGGAGACCGAGCCGGGCGTCCAGGGCGACCGCTCCACCGGTGGCACCAAGCCCGCCACGCTGGAGACCGGCCACCAGATCCAGGTGCCGCTCTTCATCACCACCGGCGAGAAGATCAAGGTCGACACCCGCACCAGCGACTACCTCGGCCGGGTGAACAGCTAACCGTGGCTGCTCGTAACACGGCCCGCAAGCGCGCCTTCCAGATCCTCTTCGAGGCGGACCAGCGCGGAACGGACGTCCTGACGGTCCTCGCCGACTGGGTGCGCCACTCGCGGTCCGACACCCGGCAGCCGCCGGTGAGCGAGTACACGATGGAACTCGTCGAGGGGTACGCGGAGCACGAGCGCCGCATCGACGAGCTCATCTCGCAGTACGCCGTCGGATGGACCCTGGACCGCATGCCGGTCGTCGACCGGAACATCCTGCGGCTCGGCGCCTACGAACTGGTCTGGGTCGACGGGACGCCCGACGCGGTGGTCCTCGACGAGGCGGTCCAGCTCGCCAAGGAGTTCTCCACGGACGAGTCGCCGTCCTTCGTCAACGGCCTGCTCGGACGCTTCAAGGACCTGAAGCCGTCCCTGCGACGGGACGAGGCGTAAGCCGTCTTCCTACGACACCCCGGAGGGCCCGCAGCGGATTGCTGCGGGCCCTCCGGTTTTCCCGCCGCGCGCCCGGCCCCGGTTTTTGCGCGCCCGGTTTTTGCACGGGGTAATTGCGGGAGAAAAGCAGAAAACCGCCGGAGCGGCCGCGGCCTTTCGGCTGCGGCCGCCCCGGCGGCACGTTTCTGCTGAAGTGTCAGGCGGTGGGATCAGACCTCTTCATGGGCGACGGCGCGGCGCGCGTCCGCGTCCAGGACGCCCCAGCTGATGAGCTGCTCGGTCAGGACCGAGGGGGACTGGTCGTAGATCACGGCGAGGGTGCGCAGGTCGTCCTGGCGGATCGAGAGCACCTTGCCGTTGTAGTCACCGCGCTGGGACTGGATCGTGGCGGCATAGCGCTGGAGCGGGCCCGCCTTCTCCTGCGGGACGTGGGCAAGACGCTCGAGGTCGAGGACGAGCTTCGGCGGCGGCTCGGCGGCGCCGCCAGGAGCCGTACCAGGCAGAAGCTCCTGCACGGGGACGCCGTAGAAGTCCGCCAGCTCGGCGAGGCGCTGCACGGTCACGGCACGGTCGCCGCGCTCGTACGACCCCACGACGACCGCCTTCCAGCGTCCCTGGGACTTCTCCTCGACGCCGTGGAGGGAAAGGCCCTGCTGGGTACGGATCGCGCGGAGCTTGGCCCCGAGCTGCTTGGCGTATTCGCTGGACATATAGCTCCCCGGACGCTGCGACAATCATGCGGCTCCGCCGCGTGGCTGGTAACTCACTGTGAGGTTACGCAGCGTTACTTGCCTGCGTCAAGCCGAATGGTCCGTACCGCCCCTTCGGTGGAGGCCGATGACGTGTTCCGCCATCGGTGCTGGTAGTGTGACTGGCGCAATTTCGACGTCCTTTAATGTCCGTCCCGTGAGGCGGAGAAGGAGGTCCGTTTCATATGGACACGCAAGGCTCCAAAGACTCCGCTGTCGCCCGCCCCGTACTCGAAGGGCCCGACATCGCGCGGGTGCTGACCCGCATCGCCCACGAGATCGTCGAGCGCGCCAAGGGCGCCGACGACGTGGTTCTCCTCGGCATTCCCACCCGTGGCGTCTTCCTCGCCCGGCGGCTCGCCGTCAAGCTCGAAGAGATCACCGGCCGCAAGATCCCGGTCGGCTCCCTCGACATCACCATGTACCGCGACGACCTGCGCATGCACCCGCCGCGCGCACTCGCCCGCACCGAGATCCCCGGTGACGGCATCGACGGCCGCCTGGTCGTCCTCGTCGACGACGTCCTCTTCTCCGGCCGCACCATCCGGGCCGCCCTCGACGCGCTGAACGACATCGGGCGCCCGCGCGCGGTGCAGCTCGCCGTGCTCGTCGACCGAGGCCACCGCGAACTGCCCATCCGCGCCGACTACGTCGGCAAGAACCTCCCCACGTCGCTGCGGGAGACGGTCAAGGTCCAGCTCACCGAGGAGGACGGCCGCGACGCCGTACTGCTCGGCGCCAAGCCCGCTTCCTAAGGACCGGCTTCCCTCTCACGGGCTCCAGGGCACGACCCTGCGCGCCCGCGTGCCCGCAGACCTCCACACACCGGAGTACTCCCCGATGATGCGACACCTCATCTCGGCCGCCGACCTCTCCCGCGACGACGCCGTCCTCATCCTCGACACGGCCGAGGAGATGGCGCGGGTGGCCGACCGGCCGATCAAGAAACTGCCCGCCCTGCGCGGCCGCACCGTGGTCAACCTCTTCTTCGAGGACTCGACCCGGACCCGGATCTCCTTCGAGGCCGCCGAGAAGCGCCTCTCCGCCGACGTCATCAACTTCGCCGCCAAGGGCTCCTCGGTCTCCAAGGGCGAGTCCCTCAAGGACACCGCCCAGACGCTGGAGGCGATGGGCGTCGACGCCGTCGTCATCCGGCACGGCGCCTCCGGGGCGCCCTACCGGCTCGCCACCTCCGGCTGGATCGACGCCGCCGTCATCAACGCCGGTGACGGCACCCACCAGCACCCCACCCAGGCGCTGCTCGACGCCTTCACCATGCGGCGCCGCCTCGTCGGGCGCGACACGGGCCTCGGCAGGGACCTGGAGGGCAAGCGCATCACCATCGTCGGCGACGTCCTGCACAGCCGCGTGGCCCGCTCCAACGTCGACCTGCTGCACACCCTCGGCGCCGAGGTCACCCTGGTCGCGCCGCCCACGCTGGTGCCGGTCGGCGTCGAGCGGTGGCCCTGCGAGGTCAGCTACGACCTGGACGGCGTGCTGTCGAAGTCCGACGCCGTGATGATGCTGCGGGTGCAGCGCGAGCGGATGAACGCCGCGTTCTTCCCCACCGAGCGCGAGTACTCCCGGCGCTACGGCCTGGACGGCGAGCGCATGGCGAAGATGCCCGAGCACGCCATCGTCATGCACCCCGGGCCCATGGTCCGCGGGATGGAGATCACCGCCGAGGTCGCCGACTCCGACCGCTGCACGGTCGTCGAACAGGTCGCCAACGGCGTGTCCATCCGCATGGCCGTCCTCTACCTGCTTCTGGGCGGCAACGAACCCGCCGGCACGCACACCCGGCCCATCGATTCGGAGAGCAAGTAACCATGAGCAAGATCCTGATCCGCGGTGCGAAGGTGCTCGGCGGCGAGGCGCGGGACGTCCTCATCGACGGCGAGACGATCGAGGCCGTCGGCAGCGGGCTCTCCGCCGAGGGCGCGACCGTCGTGGAGGCCGGGGGCAAGATCCTCCTGCCGGGCCTCGTCGACCTCCACACCCATCTGCGCGAGCCGGGCCGCGAGGACTCCGAGACCGTCCTCACCGGCACCCGCGCCGCCGCCTCCGGTGGCTTCACCGCCGTGTTCGCCATGGCCAACACCTTCCCCGTCGCCGACACCGCCGGCGTCGTCGAGCAGGTCTACCGGCTCGGCAAGGAGTCCGGCTACTGCGACGTACAGCCCATCGGCGCCGTCACCGTCGGCCTGGAGGGCAAGAAGCTCGCCGAGCTGGGCGCCATGCACGAGTCCGCCGCCGGGGTCACCGTCTTCTCCGACGACGGCAAGTGCGTCGACGACGCCGTGATGATGCGCCGCGCCCTGGAGTACGTGAAGGCCTTCGGCGGTGTCGTCGCCCAGCACGCGCAGGAGCCGCGGCTCACCGAAGGCGCCCAGATGAACGAGGGCGTCGTCTCCGCCGAGCTGGGCCTCGGCGGCTGGCCCGCCGTCGCAGAGGAGTCGATCATCGCCCGTGACGTGCTGCTCGCCGAGCACGTCGGATCCCGCGTCCACATCTGCCACCTGTCGACGGCCGGGTCCGTGGAGATCGTGCGCTGGGCCAAGTCCCGCGGCATCGACGTCACCGCCGAGGTCACCCCGCACCACCTCCTCCTCACCGACGAGCTGGTCCGCTCGTACAACCCCGTCTACAAGGTCAACCCGCCGCTGCGCACCGAGCGCGACGTCATGGCGCTGCGCGAGGCCCTCGCCGACGGCACCATCGACATCGTCGCCACCGACCACGCCCCGCACCCGCACGAGGACAAGGACTGCGAGTGGGCCGCGGCCGCCATGGGAATGGTCGGCCTGGAGACCGCCCTGTCGGTCGTCCAGCAGACGATGGTCGAGACCGGGCTGCTGACCTGGGAGGCGGTCGCCGACCGCATGTCCTTCAAGCCGGCGAGGATCGGCCGGGCCACCGGGCACGGCCGCCCCGTCTCGGCAGGTGAGCCCGCGAACCTCGTCCTCGTGGACGCCGATTACCGTGGGGCAGTGGACCCCGCGAGCTTCGCCTCGCGCAGCCGCAACACTCCCTACGAGGGCCGTGAGCTGCCGGGCCGCGTCACGCACACGTGGCTGAGGGGTCGGGCCACGCTCGTCGACGGGAACCTCGCGTGACAACTCTTGTGGAACTGGCCGCCGAGAAGGAATCGGCGGACGTGACCGACTGGGCCGCACGGCTCGGCTGGGTCGTCGGACTGCTGCTCTTCATCGCGCTCGTCTACTGGCTGATGCGCGAGGGCTGGAAGTGGCGCGGCACCCTCCAGGGCGACCTGCCGGAGCTGCCCGCCGCGCCGGATGACCCGGGCCCGGCGAAACTGGAGCTGACCGGCCGCTACCACGGCTCCACCACGGCAGGGCAGTGGCTCGACCGCATCGTGGCGCACGGCCTGGGCACCCGCAGCCGCGTGGAGCTGACCCTCACGGACGCGGGCCTGGACGTCGTACGCCCCGGCGCCGCCGACTTCTTCGTCCCGGCGGCCCAGCTGCGCGAGGCCCGCCTCGACAAGGGCATCGCGGGGAAGGTGCTCGCCGAGGGCGGTCTGCTGATCGTCACATGGGAGCACGGCGGGAAGCTCATCGACTCCGGCTTCCGCTCGGACCAGGCGGCCGAGCAGGCCCAGTGGGTCGAGGCCATCAACAGCATGATCAATACGACCAGTACTACGGAAGGCACCGCACGATGACGACCTCCACCAGGGGAGCCAGCAAGGTTCCCGCCGTACTTGTCCTGGAGGACGGCCGCATCTTCCGCGGCCGTGCCTACGGGGCCGTGGGGGAGACCTTCGGCGAAGCGGTGTTCTCCACCGGCATGACCGGCTACCAGGAGACCCTCACCGATCCCTCGTACCACCGCCAGATCGTCGTCATGACGGCCCCGCACGTCGGCAACACCGGCGTGAACGACGAGGACGACGAGTCCCGCCGCATCTGGGTCTCCGGATACGTCGTGCGCGACCCCGCGCGCGTGCCGTCCAACTGGCGCTCCAAGCGCTCGCTCGACGAGCAGCTCGCCGACCAGGGCGTCGTCGGGATCCGCGGCATCGACACCCGCGCCCTCACCCGCCATCTGCGCGAGCGCGGCGCGATGCGCTGCGGCGTCTTCTCCGGAGAGGCCGCGGCCGCCACGGACGCCGAACTCCTCGCGAAGGTGACGTCCTCCCCGGAGATGGCCGGCGCCAACCTCGTCGGCGAGGTCTCCACCAAGGAGGCGTACGTCGTCCCGGCCGTCGGCGAGAAGAAGTTCACCGTCGCCGCGATCGACCTGGGCATCAAGGCCATGACCCCGCAGCGGATGGCCGAGCGCGGCATCGAGGTGCACGTCCTGCCGAACACGGCCTCCCTGGAGGACGTCTACGCCGTCAACCCCGACGGAGTCTTCTTCTCCAACGGACCCGGCGACCCCGCCACCGCCGACCACGAGACCGCCCTCGCCCAGGGCGTCCTGGAGCGCCGGACCCCGCTGTTCGGCATCTGCTTCGGCAACCAGATCCTCGGCCGCGCCCTCGGCCTCGGCACGTACAAACTGAAGTACGGCCACCGGGGCATCAACCAGCCGGTCCAGGACCGCTCCACGGGCAAGGTCGAGATCACCGCGCAGAACCACGGCTTCGCCGTGGACGCCCCGCTCGACCAGGACATCGACACGCCCTACGGGCGCGTCCGCGTGGCGCACGTCGGCCTCAACGACGACGTGGTCGAGGGCCTCCAGTGCCTCGACGCCCCCGCGTTCAGCGTCCAGTACCACCCGGAGGCGGCCGCGGGCCCGCACGACGCCGCGTACCTCTTCGACCGTTTCGTATCCCTGATGACCGCAGAAGGAGCCCAGCGTGCCTAAGCGCACCGATATCCAGTCCGTCCTGGTCATCGGCTCCGGTCCGATCGTCATCGGCCAGGCCGCAGAGTTCGACTACTCCGGCACCCAGGCGTGCCGGGTCCTCAAGGCCGAGGGCCTGCGCGTCATCCTCGTCAACTCCAACCCGGCGACGATCATGACCGACCCGGAGATCGCCGACGCCACCTACGTCGAGCCGATCACCCCGGAGTTCGTCGAGAAGATCATCGCCAAGGAGCGCCCCGACGCGCTGCTGCCGACGCTGGGCGGCCAGACGGCCCTCAACACGGCGATCTCCATGCACGAGCAGGGCGTCCTGGAGAAGTACGGCGTCGAGCTCATCGGAGCCAACGTCGAGGCGATCAACAAGGGGGAGGACCGCGACCTCTTCAAGGGCGTCGTCGAAGAGGTCAACAAGAAGATCGGGCACGGCGAGTCCGCCCGCTCCTACATCTGCCACTCCATGGACGACGTCCTCAAGGGCGTCGAGGAGCTGGGCGGCTACCCCGTCGTCGTGCGCCCCTCCTTCACCATGGGCGGCGCCGGCTCCGGCTTCGCGCACGACGAGGAGGAGCTGCGCCGCATCGCCGGGCAGGGCCTGACCCTCTCGCCGACCACCGAGGTGCTCCTGGAGGAGTCCATCCTCGGCTGGAAGGAGTACGAGCTGGAGCTGATGCGCGACAAGAACGACAACGTCGTGGTCGTCTGCTCCATCGAGAACTTCGACCCGATGGGCGTGCACACCGGCGACTCGATCACCGTCGCGCCCGCGATGACGCTGACCGACCGCGAGTACCAGATCCTGCGGGACGTCGGCATCGCGATCATCCGTGAGGTCGGCGTCGACACCGGCGGCTGCAACATCCAGTTCGCGGTGAACCCCGAGGACGGCCGGGTCATCGTCATCGAGATGAACCCGCGCGTGTCCCGCTCGTCCGCGCTGGCGTCGAAGGCCACCGGCTTCCCGATCGCGAAGATCGCCGCCAAGCTGGCCGTCGGCTACACGCTGGACGAGATCCCCAACGACATCACCGAGAAGACGCCGGCCTCCTTCGAGCCGACCCTCGACTACGTGGTCGTCAAGGCCCCGCGCTTCGCCTTCGAGAAGTTCCCTTCGGCGGACTCGACCCTGACGACCACCATGAAGTCGGTCGGCGAGGCCATGGCCATCGGCCGCAACTTCACCGAGGCCCTCCAGAAGGCGCTGCGGTCCCTGGAGAAGAAGGGCTCGCAGTTCACGTTCGTGGGCGACCCCGGCGACAAGGCCCTTCTTCTGGAAGAGGCCGTCCGGCCGACCGACGGGCGCATCAACTCCGTCATGCAGGCCATCCGCGCGGGCGCGACCCCCGAGGAGGTCTTCGACTACACGAAGATCGACCCGTGGTTCGTCGACCAGCTCTTCCTGATCAAGGAGATCGCGGACGAGCTTGCCGCCACCGAGCGCCTGGACGCCGACCTGCTCGCCGAGGCCAAGCGGCACGGCTTCTCCGACGCCCAGATCGCCGAGATCCGCGGTCTGCGCGAGGACGTCGTCCGCGAGGTGCGCCAGGCCCTCGGCGTGCGCCCGGTCTACAAGACGGTCGACACCTGCGCCGCCGAGTTCGCCGCGAAGACGCCGTACTTCTACTCCTCGTACGACGAGGAGACCGAGGTCGCCAAGCGCGAGAAGCCCGCGGTGATCATCCTGGGCTCGGGCCCGAACCGCATCGGCCAGGGCATCGAGTTCGACTACTCCTGCGTCCACGCCTCCTTCGCGCTGAGCGAGGCGGGCTACGAGACCGTGATGGTCAACTGCAACCCCGAGACCGTCTCCACGGACTACGACACCTCCGACCGGCTCTACTTCGAGCCGCTCACCCTGGAGGACGTCCTGGAGATCGTGCACGCCGAGGCGCAGGCCGGGCCGATCGCGGGCGTCATCGTCCAGCTCGGCGGCCAGACCCCGCTCGGCCTGGCGCAGGCGCTCAAGAACAACGGCGTGCCCGTCGTGGGCACCCCGCCCGAGGCCATCCACGCAGCCGAGGACCGCGGCGCCTTCGGCCAGGTGCTCGCGGAGGCCGGGCTGCCCGCGCCCAAGCACGGCACCGCCACCACCTTCGCCGAGGCCAAGGCCATCGCCGACGAGATCGGCTACCCCGTCCTCGTACGCCCCTCGTACGTGCTCGGCGGCCGGGGCATGGAGATCGTGTACGACGAGGTCCGCCTCGCCTCGTACATCGCGGAGTCGACCGAGATCAGCCCCTCCAGGCCGGTCCTCGTGGACCGCTTCCTGGACGACGCGATCGAGATCGACGTGGACGCGCTCTACGACGGCCAGGAGCTGTACCTCGGCGGTGTCATGGAGCACATCGAGGAGGCCGGCATCCACTCCGGCGACTCGGCGTGCGCGCTGCCCCCGATCACGCTCGGCGGCTTCGACATCAAGCGCCTGCGCGCCTCCACGGAGGCCATCGCCAAGGGCGTCGGCGTCCGCGGACTCATCAACATCCAGTTCGCGATGGCCGGTGACATCCTCTACGTTTTGGAGGCCAACCCGCGCGCCTCGCGGACGGTCCCCTTCACCTCGAAGGCGACCGCGGTGCCGCTGGCCAAGGCCGCCGCCCGGATCTCGCTGGGCGCGACCGTCGCCGAGCTGCGCGCGGAGGGCCTGCTGCCCAAGCAGGGCGACGGCGGCACGCTGCCCATGGACGCGCCGATCTCCGTCAAGGAGGCCGTCATGCCGTGGTCGCGCTTCCGCGACATCCACGGGCGCGGCGTGGACACCGTCCTCGGCCCGGAGATGCGCTCGACCGGTGAAGTCATGGGCATCGACTCGGTGTTCGGGACCGCGTACGCCAAGTCGCAGGCGGGCGCGTACGGTCCGCTGCCGACCAAGGGCCGTGCCTTCATCTCCGTCGCCAACCGCGACAAGCGCTCGATGATCTTCCCTGCGCGCGAACTGGTCGCGCACGGCTTCGAGTTGTTCGCCACGTCCGGCACGGCCGAGGTGCTCAAGCGCAACGGCCTGAACGCCACGGTCGTGCGCAAGCAGTCCGAGGGCGAGGGGCCGAACGGCGAGAAGACGATCGTCCAGCTCATCCACGACGGCGGCGTCGACCTCATCGTCAACACCCCCTACGGCACCGGCGGCCGCCTCGACGGCTACGAGATCCGTACGGCGGCCGTGGCGCGCTCCGTGCCGTGCCTCACGACGGTCCAGGCGCTCGCCGCCGCCGTGCAGGGCATCGACGCGCTGGGCCGCGGCGATGTGGGCGTGCGTTCACTCCAGGAACACGCCGAACGCCTGACCGCGGCCCGCGACTAGCAGCCCTGAGGGGGACACCGGAAACGGTGTCCCCCTCTTCGTGAGGCTCTTTCTGAGGACATCGAACATGTACAAGCTCTTCTTCAACCTCGTCTTCCGGCGCTTGGACCCCGAGCAGGCCCACCACCTGGCCTTCCGCTGGATCCGCCTCGCGGCCCGCGTCCCGGTCCTGCGCACGTTCGTCGCGGCCGCCCTCGCGCCCCGCTACAAGGAACTGCGCACCGAGGCGTTCGGGCTGCGGATGCACGGCCCCTTCGGGCTCGCCGCGGGCTTCGACAAGAACGCCGTCGCGATCGACGGCATGTCGATGCTCGGCTTCGACCACATCGAGATCGGCACGGTCACGGGGGAGCCGCAGCCCGGCAACCCCAAGAAGCGCCTCTTCCGCCTGGTCCCCGACCGCGCGCTGATCAACCGCATGGGCTTCAACAACGAGGGCTCGGCCGCGGTCGCCGAGCGGCTCGCCTCCCGTACGCCTGTCTTCAAGACCGTCGTGGGCGTGAACATCGGCAAGACCAAGGTGGTCCCCGAGGAGGAGGCCGCCGCCGACTACGTGAAGTCGACCGAGCGGCTCGCCCGCCACGCCGACTACCTGGTCGTCAACGTCTCGTCCCCGAACACGCCGGGCCTGCGCAACCTCCAGGCGACCGAGTCGCTGCGGCCGCTGCTGACCGCCGTGCGCGAGGCCGCCGACCGCAGCGTCGAGGGCCGTCGCGTACCGCTCCTGGTGAAGATCGCCCCCGACCTCGCGGACGAGGACATCGACGCCGTCGCGGACCTCGCCGTCGAGCTGGGCCTGGACGGCATCATCGCCACGAACACGACCATCGCGCGCGAGAGCCTCGGTCTGACGTCCCCGCCCCTGCTGATCGAGGAGGTCGGCGGGCTCTCCGGAGCGCCCCTCAAGGAGCGCTCCCTGGAGGTCCTGCGCCGCCTCTACGCGCGCGTGGGCGACCGCATCACGCTCGTGGGCGTCGGCGGCATCGAGAACGCCGAGGACGCCTGGCAGCGCATCCTCGCGGGCGCCACGCTGGTCCAGGGCTACAGCGCCTTCATCTACGAAGGCCCGTTCTGGGGCCGCGCGATCCACAAGGGCCTCGCCGCGCGCCTGCGCACGAGCCCGTACGCCACCCTCGCCGACGCCGTCGGCGCCGACGTGAGGAAGTCCGCATGAGTGCCCCGGAGCCGTTCGGCGCGCGCCTGCGCCACGCCATGGACGAGCGCGGACCGCTCTGCGTCGGCATCGACCCGCACGCCTCGCTGCTGTCCGCCTGGGACCTCGACGACGACATCGCGGGCCTGGAGCGCTTCACGCGGACCGTCGTCGAGGCGCTCGCCGGGACCGTCGCCGTCTTCAAGCCGCAGAGCGCGTTCTTCGAGCGCTTCGGGTCGCGGGGCATCGCCGTACTGGAGAAGGCCGTCGCGGAGTTGCGCGAGGCGGGCGCCCTGGTCGTCATGGACGCCAAGCGCGGCGACATCGGCTCGACCATGGCCGCGTACGCCGAGACCTTCCTGCACAAGGACTCGCCGCTGTTCAGCGACGCGCTCACGGTCTCGCCCTACCTCGGATACGGCTCGCTCAAGCCGGCCGTGGAGCTGGCGCGCGAGAACGGCGCAGGGCTCTTCGTGCTCGCCCTCACCTCCAACCCCGAGGGCGCCGAGGTGCAGCACGCGCTGCGTGAGGACGGCCGTACGGTCGCGGCCACCGTCCTCGGTCACCTCGCCGCCGAGAACGCCGGACAGGAGCCCCTGGGGTCCTTCGGTGCGGTCGTCGGCGCGACCCTGGGCGACCTGTCGTCGTACGACCTCGGGATCAACGGCCCGCTGCTCGCCCCCGGCATCGGCGCGCAGGGCGCGACGCCGGCCGATCTGCCGGGCGTCTTCGGCGCGGCGGTGCGCAATGTCGTGCCGAGCGTCAGCCGGGGCGTGCTGCGGTACGGACCGGACATCGCGGGCCTGCGGGGTGCCGCGGAGCGCTTCGCGGACGAGATCCGGGCGGCGGTCGGAGCGGCCTGAGTGATCGGTGGGACCCGCACGCGGGTCCCACCGATCACTCACCAGCCAAAATCGAGGCCGAATTGTCCGATATGTACGGCTCGACAGAGGCTGACCAGGACTTTTCGTCTGTTCTCGCTGACTCCAGCGGCCATGGCCGCTAGTCTCCGACGAGAGCCAACGGGCAAGCGCGTTGCACGTTGCTCCCCAGGTGTGGGGCGATTAGGTTCCTCACCGGTCCGTATCCGACAGTTCGACATCCGAGGTGACGTAGGCGTGGCTCTTCCGCCCCTTACCCCTGAACAGCGCGCAGCCGCGCTCGAAAAGGCCGCCGCGGCTCGCCGGGAGCGGGCCGAGGTCAAGAATCGACTCAAGCACTCCGGCGCCTCGCTTCACGAGGTCATCAAGCAGGGCCAGGAGAACGATGTCATCGGCAAGATGAAGGTCTCCGCCCTCCTGGAGTCCCTGCCGGGCGTGGGCAAGGTCCGCGCCAAGCAGATCATGGAGCGTCTTGGCATCTCCGAGAGCCGCCGCGTGCGCGGCCTCGGCTCCAACCAGATCGCGTCTCTTGAGCGCGAGTTCGGCGGTGGCGCTGCCTGACGTTCTCAGGCACTCCTGAGAACCTGGATAATCGCTGCATGGCTGCAACATCCCGGGGGACGACCCCCGTACCCCCGGACGTACGTCCGCGGCTGACCGTGCTCTCCGGCCCCTCCGGGGTCGGCAAGAGCACGGTCGTCGCCCATATGCGCAAGGAACACCCCGAGGTCTGGCTCTCGGTCTCGGCCACCACGCGCAAGCCGCGCCCCGGTGAGAAGCACGGTGTCCAGTACTTCTTCGTCTCCGACGACGAGATGGACAAGCTGATCGCCAACGGCGAGCTGCTGGAGTGGGCCGAGTTCGCAGGCAACCGCTACGGCACCCCGCGGCGCGCCGTCATCGAGCGTCTGGAGGCGGGCGAGCCCGTCCTCCTGGAGATCGATCTCCAGGGCGCGCGCCTGGTGCGCGAGTCGATGCCCGAGGCGCAGCTGGTCTTCCTCGCCCCGCCGAGCTGGGAGGAGCTGGTCCGCCGGCTCACCGGCCGGGGGACCGAGGCGCCCGAGGTGATCGAGCGCAGGCTGGCCGCCGCCAAGGTCGAGCTGGCCGCCGAGGCCGAGTTCGATACGACCCTTGTCAACACCTCCGTCGAGGACGTGGCCCGTGAGCTGCTAGCCTTGATGAAGGTTCTTTGATCTTTACCCCTGTCTTGACCCTTCTGGTCTTGACCCCATCGGAAGGCGAAGAGTGTCCTCTTCCATCACCGCGCCCGAGGGCATCATCAACCCGCCGATTGATGAGCTGCTCGAAGCCACCGACTCGAAGTACAGCCTCGTGATCTACGCCGCCAAGCGCGCGCGCCAGATCAACGCGTACTACTCGCAGCTCGGTGAGGGCCTCCTGGAGTACGTCGGCCCCCTGGTGGACACCCACGTCCACGAGAAGCCGCTCTCGATCGCGCTCCGCGAGATCAACGCCGGCCTGCTGACGTCCGAGGCCATCGAGGGCCCGGCCCAGTAAGCGGTTCGTACCTTCACCACAGGCCCGGCAGCACGGCTGCCGGGCCTGTGGTGTGTCATGGAGTCGTACGCATCCGAGTGCGGGGAGACAGAGGCAGTGGCCGAGAAGCCGAAGGTAGTCCTGGGGGTCAGCGGTGGCATCGCCGCCTACAAGGCGTGCGAGCTGCTGAGGCGGCTGACCGAGTCGGGCCACGACGTGCGCGTCGTGCCGACCGCGTCGGCGCTGCACTTCGTCGGCGCAGCGACCTGGTCCGCGCTGTCCGGACACCCCGTCTCGGCCGAGGTCTGGTCCGACGTCCACGAGGTGCCGCACGTCCGGATCGGCCAGGAGGCCGACCTCGTGATCGTCGCCCCCGCCACCGCCGACATGCTCGCCAAGGCCGCCCACGGCCTCGCCGACGACCTGCTCACCAACACGCTCTTGACGGCACGCTGTCCGGTGGTGTTCGCCCCGGCCATGCACACGGAGATGTGGGAGCACCCGGCCACCCAGGAGAACGTCGCCACGCTGCGCCGTCGCGGCGCGCTCGTCATCGAGCCCGCCGTCGGCCGGCTCACCGGCGTCGACACCGGCAAGGGCCGCTTCCCGGACCCCGCCGAGCTCTTCGAGGTCGTACGCCGTGTCCTCGCGCGCGGCGGCCTGGCCCAGGACCTCGCGGGGCGCCACGTCGTGATCAGCGCCGGCGGGACCCGTGAGCCCCTGGACCCGGTCCGCTTCCTCGGCAACCGCTCGTCCGGCAAGCAGGGCTACGCGCTCGCCCGCAGCGCGGCGGCGCGGGGCGCCCGCGTCACGCTCGTCGCGGCGAACGCCGCGCTGCCCGACCCGGCCGGTGTCGACGTCGTGCCGGTCGGTACCGCCGTGCAGCTGCGCGAGGCCGTCCTGAAGGCCGCCGCCGACGCCGACGCCGTCGTGATGGCGGCCGCCGTGGCCGATTTCCGCCCGGAGACGTACGCGGCAGGGAAGATCAAGAAGAAGGACGGCCAGGAACCGGCGCCCATCGCGCTGGTCCGCAACCCCGACATCCTCGCCGAGGTCGCGGGGGACAGGCGGCGTCCGGCCCAGGTGGTCGTCGGTTTCGCGGCCGAGACGGACGACGTCCTCGCCAACGGCCGGGCCAAGCTCGCACGCAAGGGATGCGACCTCCTGGTCGTCAACGAGGTCGGTGAGCGCAAGACCTTCGGCTCCGAGGAGAACGAGGCCGTGGTGCTGGGAGCGGACGGCAGCGAGACGCCGGTGCCGTACGGCCCGAAGGAAGCGCTCGCGGACACGGTCTGGGACCTGGTCGCGGCGCGGCTCTCCTGATCACGGGCGGCCTGTCCCGTTCCGTCTCCTTCCGTCTTCTTCCGTCTTTTTTCACTTCACCTTTCGTCTCCTGGCGGAACTCGGCCAGAATGCGATGCGTTACTTGACCGGGTCTCTATCGACGGGGCTCAATGTCATCTTCGTCCCATCAGGGGCCTCAAACCCGGGAAACCTGGGGAAACCTGGGAAAAACGGGTGCGAGAGCCTCTGGTGGAGACTGATCGTCGTACCGCACAATGCAGTGCCGCAGGTCACAGGGCTCCCAAGTGGCGAGACATGTGGTCCGGCGGACGAGTGTGACCGATAAACTGGTCTCGGACCACGCCGGGCGCAGCCCCCGGCAGTCCACCAATGATCAGCCAGCAGCCGCTGCAACCACAGGGAGCGATGTGTCCCGGCGCCTCTTTACCTCGGAGTCTGTGACCGAAGGTCACCCCGACAAGATCGCTGACCAGATCAGCGACACCATTCTCGACGCGCTTCTGCGGGAGGACCCGACGTCCCGGGTCGCCGTGGAGACGCTGATCACCACCGGCCTCGTCCACGTGGCCGGCGAGGTCACGACCAAGGCGTACGCGCCGATCGCGCAGCTCGTGCGCGACAAGATCCTCGAGATCGGTTACGACTCCTCGAAGAAGGGCTTCGACGGCGCCTCCTGCGGTGTCTCGGTGTCCATCGGCGCGCAGTCGCCCGACATCGCGCAGGGCGTCGACACCGCCTACGAGAAGCGTGTCGAGGGCGATGAGGACGAGCTGGACAAGCAGGGCGCGGGCGACCAGGGCCTGATGTTCGGCTACGCCTGCGACGAGACGCCGGAGCTGATGCCGCTCCCGATCCACCTCGCGCACCGCCTCTCGCGGCGCCTGTCCGAGGTGCGCAAGAACGGGACCATTCCGTACCTGCGCCCCGACGGCAAGACCCAGGTCACCATCGAGTACGACGGCGACAAGGCCGTCCGCCTCGACACCGTGGTGGTCTCCTCGCAGCACGCCAGCGACATCGACCTGGACTCGCTGCTCGCCCCCGACATCCGCGAGTTCGTGGTCGAGGCCGAGCTGAAGGCGCTCCTCGACGACGGCATCAAGCTGGACACCGAGGGCTACCGCCTGCTGGTCAACCCCACCGGCCGCTTCGAGATCGGCGGCCCGATGGGCGACGCCGGCCTGACCGGCCGCAAGATCATCATCGACACCTACGGCGGCATGGCCCGCCACGGCGGCGGCGCCTTCTCGGGCAAGGACCCGTCGAAGGTGGACCGCTCCGCGGCGTACGCGATGCGCTGGGTCGCCAAGAACGTCGTGGCGGCCGGTCTCGCGGCCCGCTGCGAGGTCCAGGTGGCGTACGCCATCGGCAAGGCCGAGCCGGTCGGCCTGTTCGTGGAGACCTTCGGTACGGCCACGGTCGACACGGACAAGATCGAGACGGCCATCGGCGAGGTCTTCGACCTGCGCCCGGCCGCGATCATCCGCGATCTCGACCTGCTGCGTCCGATCTACGCGCAGACCGCCGCATACGGCCACTTCGGCCGGGCGATCCCCGACTTCACGTGGGAGCGCACGGACCGCGTGGAGGCGCTGCGGAAGGCCGCGGGGCTGTAGTTCCCCGGCGCTTCGGCTCATGAGGCCCGGTACCCCTCGCGGGGTGCCGGGCCTCGGCCGACTCCGCGGCGGTGTCAGAGCGGTCTGGTAGGAATGCTGCTGTGAGCAGGGAGAACGGGTCGGGTGCGGGCGAGGGTGCCGGGGGCGGGGTGCCCGAGCCCGAGCAGCTCGCGCTGATTCGGGACAGTGTGCGCAAGGCCAAGGTGCCGCGGGCCAAACCGCGGACGTGGCGTGGCGCCGCGCTGGCCAAGGAGCTGCCGGTGGCGCGGGTCCTCGTCGACAAGGGCGTGCTGCACCTCGACCGGTACTTCGACTACGCCGTTCCCGAGGAGCTGGACGAAGTGGCCCAGCCCGGGGTGCGGGTCCGGGTGCGGTTCGGGGCCGGGTCGCGCAATGTGCGGGAGGGGCGGCGCGAGGGCGGCGGGCTGATCGACGGTTTCATCGTCGAGCGGTGCGCCGAGACCGACTACACCGGCCCTCTCGCCGCCCTGGCCCAGGTCGTGTCCCCGGAGCCGGTGCTCGACTCCGGGCTGCTTGAGCTGGCTCGCGCGGTCGCCGACCGGTACGCGGGAAGCCTCGCCGACGTGTTGCAGCTGGCGATCCCGCCCCGGCACGGCCGCGCCGAGTCCCGGGCGGCGTCCACCCCTCCGCCGCCACCGGCCGCGCCCGATCCCGGGTCCTGGCGGCGGTACGGGCACGGGGCCGACTTCGTCGGGGCGCTCGCGGCGGGAGGGTCGCCCCGCGCGGTGTGGACCGCGCTGCCCGGCCCTCAGTGGGCCGAGGAGATCGCCCGCGCCGTGCAGGCCACGCTCGCCTCCGGGCGGGGCGCGCTCGTCGTCGTACCGACCGGGCGGCCCGCCGCGCGCGTGGACGCCGCGCTCACCGCGCTCCTCGGCGAGGGGCAGCACGCACTGCTGACCGCCGACGCCGGGCAGGAGCGGCGCTACCGCGAGTGGCTGTCCGTGCGGCGCGGGGCGGTGCGGGCCGTCGTCGGGACGCGGGCCGCCATGTTCGCGCCGGTACGGGATCTGGGGCTCGTCGTCATCTGGGACGACGGGGACCCCAACCACAGCGACGACCATGCTCCCTTCCCGCATGTGCGGGAGGTTCTTGAGCTGCGGGCCGCGCGGGACAAGTGCGGGTTCCTGCTGGGCGGTTGGAGCTGCACGGTCGAGGCCGCGCAGCTCGTCGAGACCGGCTGGGCAGCTCCCCTCGTCGCCGACCGCGAGCAGGTGCGGGGTGCCGCGCCGCTCGTGCGCACGGTGGGCGACGGGGATCTCGCGCGGGACGAGGCGGCACGGGCCGCACGGCTGCCGACGCTGGCCTGGCGGGTCGTCAGGGAGGGGCTGAAGCACGGGCCCGTCCTGGTGCAGGTGCCGCGGCGCGGGTATGTGCCGAGACTGGCGTGCGAGCGGTGCAGGGAGCCCGCGCGGTGCCGCAGGTGTGCCGGGCCGCTGGAGGCGCAGGAGGGCGGCGCGGCCCTGCGGTGCGGCTGGTGCGGGGTGGCGGAGGCCGAGTGGCACTGCGGCTCCTGTGGTGGTTTCCGGCTGCGGGCGCAGGTGGTGGGGGCGCGGCGGACCGCCGAGGAGCTGGGGCGGGCGTTTCCGGCCGTTCCGGTGCGTACTTCGGGGCGCGAGCAGGTGCTGGACACGGTGCCGGGGGCGCCCGCGCTGGTGGTGAGCACGCCGGGGGCGGAGCCCGTCGCGGAGGGCGGTTACGCCGCGGCGCTGCTGCTCGACGGGTGGGCGATGCTCGGCCGGCCCGATCTGCGGGCGGGGGAGGACGCGCTGCGTCGGTGGATAGCGGCCGCCTCGCTCGTACGTCCGCAAGGGGTGGGCGGCACCGTGGTGGTCGTCGCCGAGCCGACGCTGAGGCCCGTGCAGGCTCTCGTGCGGTGGGACCCCGTGGGGCACGCGGTGCGGGAGCTGGCCGAGCGGGCCGAGCTGGGGTTCCCGCCGGTGTCGCGGATGGCGGCGGTCTCCGGGCCGCCCGAAGCGCTCGCGGGGTTCCTCGCCGGTGCCGAACTGCCGCCGGACGCGGTGGTACTGGGCCCCGTGCCGGTGCGGGACGCGGGCCCGGGGCCCGCACGACGTCCCGGCGCGGCACCTGTCGGCGAGCAGTGGGAGCGGGTGCTGATCCGGGTGCCCCCGGGCAGCGGCGCCGCGCTGGCCGCGTCCCTGAAGACGGCGCAGGCCGCGCGGATGGCCCGCGGGGCCAAGGGGGCCAGGGAGGGCGGCGCGGAGGCGGTGCGGATCCGCGTGGATCCGCCGGACATCGGCTGACGTCGCCGGGCGGGGGCCGGGCCCGGCTCGCCCTTCCGGCATGCGACTGCCCCCTGGCCGCGGGCAGCTGAGCGGCGGAAGGGGGCAGTCGCAGGGAGCGGCGCGGATCGGAGCCCGTGTCGGGACACGGGCTCTCAGCCGTTGCGGGGGCCCGGCAGGGCGGGCGGCCTGGGGTCGTCGCGGAGGGCGGGGCTGCCCGCGGTCGGCTGGGTCGGCATCGCACGGGCGGCGGGGACGGACGGCAGGGGGACGCCGACCGGGACCGGGCGGGTGGCCGTGGTGGTCGCGGTCGGCACCGGGGCCTCCGTCGCGCGCTCCGCCTCGGCCGCCGCCTGGGTGGTGGCCCGCCGTGCGCCGTAACGGCGGTGGACTGCCTGCTTGGTGACCCCGAGGGCCGAGCCCACCGCGTCCCACGAGAACCCGAGCGAGCGGTCGAAGTCCACCGCGGCGGTGACCAGCGTCTCGACGCTGTCCCGCAGTTCCTGGGCAAGGCGGACGGTCGGGGCGGGAGCCCGCCCGTACACGACGAAGCCCGCCGAGGGGCTGGAGCGGCGCGGGCGGTAGACGTTGCCGAGCTGGGCGGTGAGGGTACGCAGCGCGTCCACCTGCCGGCGGACCCGCTCGATGTCCCGCACCAGGAGGTGCAGGCTGGCCCGTGCCTGGGCGTCGTGGGTTGCGTGGTCGGCCATGAACAAGCCTCTCGAACCGGCGTGAAAAGGATCGGGCCGCATCGGCGGCCCATTGTGGTCAACTCTTTCTTGACCAACGCGCTAGCTCGTGTGGGGTCACGGTGCAGGGGCGTATGCGCATATGCACGGGGCGCGCGCCAGTTCGTACGCCCCCAGGGCCGTCAACGCGAGTCACCGGCAAGGCCGTCCTGGGCGGGGCCCGGAAGCGGCCCATAGACTGGTGCGCTGCCGTCGCTCCCACCAGAGATCCGAGGTACCACCCAGTGAAGCTCGTCTTCGCAGGCACTCCTGAGGTCGCCGTTCCCGCCCTGGACGCCCTGATCGCCTCCGGCCGGCACGAGGTGGCCGCCGTCGTCACCCGTCCGGACGCGCCCGCGGGCCGTGGCCGCAGGCTCGTGGCGAGCCCGGTCGCGGAGCGCGCGCAGGAGGCCGGCATCGAGGTGCTGAAGCCCGCGAAGCCGCGCGATGAGGAGTTCCTGGCGCGGCTGCGGGAGATCGGGCCGGACTGCTGCCCCGTCGTCGCCTACGGCGCGCTGCTCCCCAGGGCCGCGCTCGACGTCCCGGCCCGCGGCTGGGTCAATCTGCACTTCTCGCTGCTGCCCGCCTGGCGCGGCGCGGCGCCCGTGCAGCACGCGGTGATGGCGGGCGACGAGATCACCGGCGCCTCGACGTTCCTGATCGAGCAGGGGCTGGACTCCGGGCCGGTGTACGGCACGGTCACGGAGGAGGTGCGGCCCACCGACACCAGCGGTGACCTGCTGACCCGGCTCGCCTTCGCGGGCTCCGGGCTGCTCGTCGCGACCATGGACGGCATCGAGGACGGCAGCCTGGAGGCGGTGCCGCAGCCCGCCGACGGCGTCACCCTCGCCCCGAAGATCACCGTCGAGGACGCCCAGGTGGACTGGGCCGCGCCCGCCCTGCGCGTCGACCGCGTGGTGCGCGGCTGCACCCCCGCGCCCGGCGCGTGGACCGTCTTCCGCGGCGAGCGGCTGAAGATCATCCAGGCGGCGCTCGTGCCCGACCGCACCGACCTCGCGCCCGGCGAGCTGTCCGCCGCCAAGAACAACGTGTACGTCGGCTCCGGCTCGCACGCCGTGGAACTGCTCTGGGTCCAGCCGCAGGGCAAGAAGCCGATGCGGGGCGCCGACTGGGCGCGCGGGGTGCGGATCGCCCCCGGCGAGCGCGTGGGGGACGGCGACGTACGCTGATTGGGTTCGACTCATTCCAGCCGCGGAGCACCTTTGAACGACCAGCCGAACCGGCCTCCCCGTAAGCCCTCCGGCAAGCCGGTGAAGTCAGGCAAGCCCGGGAAGTCCGGCAAGCCCTATCGCCGGCCCCAGAAGGACCCCGTCCGCTTCCTCGCCTTCGAGGCGCTGCGGGCGGTGGACGAGCGTGACGCGTACGCCAACCTCGTCCTGCCGCCCCTGCTGCGCAAGGCCAGGGAGAAGGAGGGACCCGAGAAGTTCGACGCGCGGGACGCGGCGCTCGCGACCGAGCTGGTCTACGGCACGCTGCGCCGCCAGGGCACGTACGACGCGATCGTGGCGGCCTGCATCGACCGGCCGCTGCGCGAGGTCGACCCGCCGGTGCTCGACGTGCTCAATCTGGGCGTGCACCAGCTGCTCGGCACGCGCATCCCCACGCACGCCGCCGTCTCCGCCTCGGTCGAGCTGGCGCGCGTGGTGCTCGGCGACGGGCGGGCCAAGTTCGTGAACGCCGTGCTGCGCAAGGTGGCGCAGGACGACCTCGACGGGTGGGTGGAGAAGGTCGCGCCGCCCTACGACGAGGACCCCGAGGACCACCTCGCCATCGTGCACTCGCACCCGCGCTGGGTCGTCTCGGCGTTGTGGGACGCCCTCGGCGGCGGTCGCGCCGGGATCGAGGATCTCCTGGAGGCCGACAACGAACGCCCCGAGGTCACGCTGGTGGCGCGGCCCGGCCGCGCCACCGCCGACGAGCTGCTCGCCTCCGTGGGGGAGGACTCGGCGCTGCCGGGCCGCTGGTCGCCGTATGCCGTGCGGCTCAGTGAGGGCGGTGAGCCCGGCCTTGTCGACGCGGTGCGCGAGGGTCGCGCGGGGGTGCAGGACGAGGGCAGCCAGCTCGTCGCACTCGCCCTGGCGAACGCTCCGGTCGAAGGACCCGACGAGAAGTGGCTCGACGGCTGCGCGGGACCGGGCGGCAAGGCGGCCATGCTCGCCGGGCTCGCCGCTCAGCGGGGCGCCGTGCTGCTCGCCGCCGAGAAGCAGCCGCACCGGGCCGGCCTGGTCGCACAGGCGCTCGACGGAAACCCCGGCCCGTACCAGGTCATCGCCGCTGACGGCACCCGCCCGCCGTGGCGCCCCGGCACCTTCGACCGGGTCCTGATGGACGTGCCCTGCACGGGGCTCGGCGCGCTGCGGCGCCGCCCGGAGGCCCGCTGGCGCCGCCGCCCGCAGGACCTGGAAGGTTTCGCCCCGCTCCAACGCGGCCTGCTGCGCACGGCGTTGGAGTCCGTGCGCGTCGGCGGCGTCGTCGGCTACGCCACCTGCTCACCGCACCTCGCCGAGACCCGCGCGGTCGTCGACGACGTCCTCAAGCACACCGGGGGCGCCGAACTGCTCGACGCGCGACCCCTGCTGCCGGACGTCCCGGCGTTGGGCGAGGGTCCCGACGTACAGCTGTGGCCGCATCTGCACGGGACGGACGCGATGTATCTGGCGTTGATCAGGCGGACCGCCTGATCCGCCCGCGCGCGTCCGCCGTGCCCGAATCCTGAACTCGGCGGCGTGGCAATGGAGTTGTTAGATGCCGGGGGAGCCGGGTGGGGGTGTGTCGGAGGGTGTGGCGCCCCCCGGCGCCCGGCGCGCGGCGTACTGTCGCGGGAGGCGCCGCGGCCGTGGCCCGGACCGCGGTCGGCGATCCGCGCCGGGCATGGCAGTCTTGGGGCATGGCCGTGCAGATCAACCCCAGCATCCTGTCCGCGGACTTCGCCCGTCTTGCCGATGAGGCAAAGGCCGTCGAGGGCGCCGACTGGCTCCATGTCGACGTGATGGACAACCACTTCGTCCCGAACCTCACCCTCGGCGTGCCGATCGTGGAGTCGCTGGCCCGCGCGACGGACACGCCGCTGGACTGCCACCTGATGATCGAGGACCCCGACCGCTGGGCTCCGCAGTACGTCGAAGCGGGCGCGGGGTCCGTCACCTTCCACGCGGAGGCCGCCGCCGCCCCGGTGCGCCTCGCCCGCGAGATCCGTGCCAAGGGCGCCCGCGCATCCATGGCGCTGAAGCCGGCGACGCCCATCGAGCCGTACGAGGACCTGCTCCCCGAGCTGGACATGCTGCTGATCATGACGGTCGAGCCGGGCTTCGGCGGCCAGGCGTTCCTGGACATCATGCTGCCCAAGATCCGCCGCACCCGCGAGCTGATCGGCAAGCACGGACTCCAGCTGTGGCTCCAGGTCGACGGCGGCGTCTCGGCCTCCACCATCGAGCGCTGCGCCGAGGCCGGCGCCGATGTGTTCGTCGCCGGTTCCGCGGTCTACGGCGCCGAGGATCCGGCGGAGGCGGTACGTTCATTGCGTGCCCAAGCGGCGGCAAAGACCGCGTCAAGTGCCTGGGCGTGCGACCACTGAGCCACGGGAACGTGAACGCAGTCCCTCAGGGCTGATCAACTAGGCCGGATCTGCAAGGATGAACGGCGAACCCAGTTTGTGAACAGCAGTGAGGAGAGCGCCGTGTCGGCCATGTCGGCGGGTCGGTCAGCCATGCGGATGGGACCCGCGGAGCTGGTGCAGGCGGCGGCCATGGCCCGCCGCTTCTACCTCGAGGGCAAGTCCAAGATCCAGATCGCCGAGGAGTTCGGCGTGAGCCGCTTCAAGGTGGCCCGGGTCCTGGAGACCGCCCTGGAGCGGGATCTCGTACGCATCGAGATCCGAGTCCCGGCCGAGCTGGACGCCGAGCGCTCGGACGCACTGCGCGCCCGCTACGGCCTGCGGCACGCCGTCGTCGTCGAGTCGCCGGCGCCCACCGACGAGATCGAGGACTCGCCCGACCCCGAGAACCTCGGCGAGGTCGCGGCGGATCTGCTCGGCGAGCTGGTCACCGAGGGCGATGTGCTCGGCCTCGCCTGGGGCCGCTCCACGATCCACATGGCGGCCGCGCTCGACCAGCTGCCGCCGTGCACGGTCGTGCAGTTGACCGGTGTCTACGACGCGGGGACCGCCGAGCGCGGCTCGGTCGAGGCCGTGCGCCGCGCCGCCCAGGTCTCCGGTGGCGAGGCCCACCCCATCTACGCGCCGATGCTGCTGCCCGACCCGGCCACCGCGGCGGCGCTGCGGAACCAGACCGGCATCGCCCGTGCCTTCGAGTACTTCGACAAGGTCACGGTAGCGGCGGTCTCCATCGGCTCCTGGGAGCCGGGTATCTCCACCGTCCACGACATGCTCAGCGACGAGGAGCGTGCGCACTACGCCTCGCTGGGAGTGGCGGCGGAGATGTCCGCGCATCTGTTCGACGCCGAGGGGCGTCGGGTGGGGCGGGATCTCGGGGAGCGGTGCATCACCGTCGAAGCGGACCGGCTTCGACGTATTCCCGAGGTGGTCGCCATCGCGGGCGGGCAGCGGAAGGCTGCGGCGATTGACGCGGTGCTTCGGTCCGGGCTTGTCACCAGCCTGGTGACGGACACGGCGGCCGCCGATCAGCTGCTCGTGGCCGGGGCTGCGCCTCGGCCCGCGCTGAACCGGGCGGACCCGGACGGTAGCTGAGTCCCTGCGGGACGGTGGGGGCTGGTCGCGCCCACGCGGCGGAGCCGCATTTGCCGCAGTCCCGCGCCCCTGACGGGGTGCTATGGCAGGGTCTGATGCATGGTGAACCGGTTTGTGTCCCGTGTGGTAGGGGCGGTACTGGTCTGTCTTGTCGTACTGGTGAGCGGGTGTTCGTCGGATGCCGGGAGGGATGTCCCCGGCTGGGCCCGCAGCATGGACACCGTCAAGGTCAGTGCGTTACCCGGCGAGGCGCGGCGGACGTTGCGGCGCATTGATGACGGGGGCCCGTTCCCGTACGAGAAGGACGGCAGCGTCTTCAGCAACTTCGAGCGGGAACTGCCTCGGCAGAAGCGCGGCTACTACCGGGAGTACACCGTCCGCACCCCCGGCGAGCGGGACCGCGGGGCCCGGCGGATCGTCACCGGGAGCGGCGGCGAGATCTACTACACCGACGACCACTACGCGTCCTTCAAGGCGGTGCTGAGGTAATGCCCGGCCGAGCAGACAGCGCACCCGACCCCCTCGCACCCGTGCTCGACGCCGCGCGCGGCGCCGGCTGGACCACCGCGGCGCTCTCCCTGGCCGGGGTGCGGGACAAGGCCGCCTTCATGGAGCGGTGCGCCCGTGACCTCGCGCTGCCCGACTGGTTCGGGCAGAACTGGGACGCCCTCGCCGACTGCCTCACCGACCTGTCGTGGGCGCCACGCGCGCGTGGACGGCTGCTCGTCGTCTCCGGGTGGCAGGAGTTCGCGCGGGAGGCGCCGGGGGAGTGGGAGGCCGCCCAGGAGGTGTTCTCCTCGGCGGTCGAGCACTGGCGGGGCGCGGAGACCGGCCTGGAGGTCGTCCTCGCGCTCGGGCCCGTCGGCACGGAGCGTGGCGAGGGCTGAACCGAGTGCTCCGCTCGCGTCCCCTCCTGGATGATTCTTGGAGGATCCGACCATCGCCCCCGTGATCTGCCTGGGTGATCGTCCCAGGCGGCACAACCCCGGCGGCATGGGAGAATGAAGTACGTGCTTTTCCCTCGGCCTAACTGTCCGGGGGCCACCTCTGATCGACTGGGATGAGCAGCACGTGCGTTTCCTCAATGACATCCAGCCTGCGTACGACCTGACGTACGACGACGTCTTCATGGTCCCGAGGCGTTCCGCCGTCGGCTCCCGCCAGGGCGTCGACCTCGCCTCGCCCGACGGCACCGGTACCACGATCCCGCTGGTCGTCGCCAACATGACCGCCATCGCCGGGCGCCGCATGGCCGAGACCGTCGCCCGCCGCGGCGGCCTCGTCGTCATCCCCCAGGACATCCCGATCGAGGTCGTCACCGAGGTCGTCTCCTGGGTCAAGACGCGCCACCACGTCCTGGACACCCCGATCGTCCTGGCCCCCTCGCAGACCGTCGCGGACGCGCTCGCCCTGCTGCCCAAGCGCGCGCACAACGCCGGCGTCGTGGTCGACGCCGACCAGAAGCCCGTGGGCGTCGTCACCGACACCGACCTGACCGGTGTGGACCGCTTCACGCAGCTCTCCGAGGTCATGTCCAAGGACCTGCTTCTCCTGGACGCGGACATCGACCCGCGCGACGCGTTCAACAAGCTGGACCACGCCAACCGCCGGTACGCCCCCGCCGTGGACAAGGACGGCCGCCTCGCCGGCATCCTGACCCGCACGGGCGCCCTGCGCGCGACCCTCTACACCCCGGCCGTGGACGCCAACGGCGGCCTGCGCATCGCCGCCGCCGTGGGCATCAACGGCGACGTGGCGGGCAAGGCCAAGCAGCTCCTCGACGCGGGCGTCGACACGCTCGTCGTGGACACCGCCCACGGCCACCAGGAGTCGATGATCAGCGCGGTCAAGGCCGTGCGCGCGCTCGACCCGCAGGTCCCGATCGTCGCGGGCAACATCGTCGCCGCCGAGGGGGTCAGGGACCTCATCGAGGCCGGTGCCGACATCATCAAGGTGGGTGTCGGTCCCGGCGCCATGTGCACCACGCGCATGATGACCGGCGTCGGCCGCCCGCAGTTCTCCGCGGTGCTCGAATGCGCCGCCGAGGCCAAGAAGTTCGGCAAGCACGTCTGGGCCGACGGCGGTGTCCGCCACCCGCGTGACGTCGCCATGGCGCTGGCCGCCGGCGCTTCGAACGTGATGGTCGGCTCCTGGTTCGCGGGCACGTACGAGTCCCCGGGCGACCTCCAGCAGGACGCCAACGGCCGCCTGTACAAGGAGTCGTTCGGCATGGCGTCGGCGCGTGCCGTGCGCAACCGCACCAGCGAGGAGTCCGCGTACGACCGTGCGCGCAAGGCGCTCTTCGAGGAGGGCATCTCGACCTCCCGCATGTTCCTCGACCCGGCCCGGCCCGGCGTCGAGGACCTGATCGACTCGATCATCGCGGGCGTCCGCTCCTCCTGCACCTACGCGGGCGCGGCCTCCCTGGAGGAGTTCGCCGAGAAGGCCACGGTCGGCGTCCAGAGCGCCGCGGGATACGCCGAGGGCAAGCCGCTGCACGCCAGCTGGAGCTAGTCCGTCACGCCCCTGAAAGGCGGGACGCGCCCCTTGAGGGCGCATCCCGCCTTTTCGTGTTTTCCGGGGTGGAGCGCAATGGACGAAACGGACCGCGCAACGATCGGACGTCTGGGCTGGAAGTGCGCAATGATCGGCCGCGAGTGCGCAAGGTTGCTGCATTACGGTCGGGAACTGTGGACTCTAGAGTCAGGCGCTGTACGTGGTGTGGCGGGGACTGCCTGCTCGGTGGGTCCCGTCTTCAGACACGGGTGCCACGGGTCCCTCGCCGCCCTCACCGGCAGCGATGAAGGAGCCAGCGCGTGCTCGACCAAGGCGCACCCCCGCAGAACCGCCCCAGCCCCCCGGGCGCCCCTGGCCTCGGCAGCCGTCTCATGCGCCGCAAGCCCGTCGAAGCCCTGGTCGCGGAGGGTGGCCAGGGCGAGGGTGGCTCGCTCCGGCGCTCTCTCGGCATGTGGCAGCTGACCATGATCAGCATCGGGGCCACGCTCGGCACCGGCATCTTCGTCGTCCTCGGCGAGAGCGTCCCCAAGGCCGGGCCCGCCGTCACCATCTCGTTCGTGATCGCCGGCCTCACCGCCCTCTTCTCCGCCCTCTCCTACGCCGAGCTGGCCGGTTCCATACCGGTCGCGGGATCCTCGTACTCATACGCGTACGCAACGATGGGTGAACTCATCGCCTGGGTCTGCGGCTGGTGCCTGGTCCTGGAGTACGGCGTATCGGTCGCCGCGGTCGCGGTCGGCTGGGGCGAATACCTCAACGAACTGCTCGACGGGACCATCGGCGTCACCATCCCCGACGCGCTCTCCGCGGCGCCCGGCGAGGTCGACGGCGCGATCATCAACCTGCCCGGCCTGATCGTCGTGCTGCTCGCCATGGTCTTCCTGCTCGGCGGGGCCAAGGAGTCGGCGACGGCCAACACGGTCATGGTCATCGTGAAGATCGCCGCGCTCGTGCTCTTCTGCACCATCGGCTTCATAGGCTTCAAGTCCGGCAACTACTCCGACTTCATGCCGCTCGGCACGGCCGGCGTCAGCGCCGCCGCCGCGAGCCTCTTCTTCTCGTACATCGGCTTCGACGCCGCCTCCACCGCCGGTGAGGAGGCCAAGAACCCGCAGCGCGACCTGCCCCGCGCCATCATGCTGTCGCTGATCATCGTCACGGCGCTGTACGTCCTGGTCGCCGCGGTCGCCGTCGGCGCCTGGAACTGGAAGGACTTCGAGGGCTCCGAGGCCACGCTCGCCGCGATCATGAACGACGTCAGCGGTCAGAGCTTCTGGGGCACGCTGCTCGCCGCCGGCGCCGTCATCTCCATCGCGTCCGTCGTCCTGACCGTCCTCTACGGCCAGACCCGCGTGCTGTTCGCCATGTCCCGCGACGGCCTCGTGCCCAAGGCGTTCGGCAAGGTCAGCAAGAAGACCGGCACGCCCCGCGTGAACACCGTCATCGTCTCGCTGTTCTGCGCCGCGCTCGCGTCGGTCGTCCCGCTCGGCAAGCTCGTCGACGCCACCAGCATCGGCACGCTCTTCGCGTTCGGCCTGGTCAACATCGCCGTGATCGTGCTGCGCCGCACCCGCCCCGACATGCCGCGCACCTTCCGGGTGCCGCTCGGCTGGCTCTTCCCGGTGCTCGGCTTCGGCTTCTGCGCGTACAACATGTTCAGCCTCGACTCCATCACCTGGACGGTCTTCGGTGTCTGGATGGCCGTCGGCCTCGTGTTCTACTTCCTGTACGGCATGAGCCGCTCCCGATTGGCCACAGCAGAGAAGTGATCCACCCCCCGTGCGACTGAACGATCTCGACGAACGCATCGTGCACGCCCTCGCCGAGGACGCCCGCCGCTCCTACGCCGACATCGGCCAGCTGGTCGGACTCTCCGCGCCCGCCGTGAAGCGGCGCGTGGACAGGCTGCGGGCGACGGGCGCCATCACCGGGTTCACCGTGCGGGTGGACCCCGCGGCTCTCGGCTGGGAGACCGAGGGGTTCATCGAGATCTACTGTCGCCGCAACACCTCGCCGGAGGCGATCAAGCGAGGGCTTGAGCGCTATCCGGAGGTCGCGTCCGCGTCCACCGTCACCGGGGACGCGGACGCGATCGTCCAGATCTTCGCCGCGGACATGCGGCATTTCGAGCGGGTGCTCGAACGGATCGCGGGGGAGCCGTTCGTCGAGCGGACGAAGTCCGTTCTGGTTCTCTCGCCGTTGATGCGACGGTTCTCCTCGGGGTCCCCCGCCTAGGTTCCGGTGGGACTGTCCAGTTCCCGGTGCGGTGTCAGTCGCCCGTCGGGTACGGGACCTTCCACGGGAGCACCTGGAAGTCGCCCGTGCCCGTCCGCACCTTCTCGTGCGGGGCCGAGCTGGTGCACTTGGGGAGGTTCTTCGTGCCGTCGGGCCCGCCCACGCCCGCCCAGCTGTAGCCCACGCGGTCCGTTATGCCCCGGTCGTGGACCGTGAAGCCCACCCGGCCGCCCTTGATCTCCCTGATGTTCGTGTCGGTGATGATGCCGGTCGTCGTGGCGACCTTGCCGCCCGTCATCAGGCAGTCGATGCGGCCCTTCGCCCAGCCGCCCTTGCCGCCCGGCCTGTCGAGGTGGACGAAGCGGAAGGTGCCGGTCGCCTTCGACGGGTCGCCGTTGTTCCTCGCCGCCAGATGCGCGTCGAAGGTGAACGTCACGTCCTCGGTGGTCTTGCGGTACATCTTCGCCGAGCCGGTCAGCGCCGCGGCCTCGCGCTTCTCGGCCCGCTCCGCGCTGTGCGGCGCGGAGGCCGAGCTGCCGGTGCGGGCGGCGTCTCCGTCGGACGCGACGGCCGCACCGGCCGCCCCCGCGGTCATCAGGAGCGCGGCGCCCACCGCGAGGGCGCGGTGGCGGCTGAGGGAGCGGTCGGTGGTCGTACGGCTCATGGCAAGCCCTCCGTCTGCGAGGCGTTCACCCGGTCTTCCCGGGCACCCGGTCTCTCCGGGTGGGATCACGCTCTCGCGGAAGCGGGGTCCGGCACGTCCGGCCACGGGCGTCACCCTGTCTCCGCCGCACGGCGGGGGAAGCCGCGCGGGCCTGCGCCTGTGGGCTGACGCGCCTGATACGTGAGGCGCGCGGGCCCGGATGATGAGGCTCACGGCCCCCGATACGCGAGGCGTCCGGCCCGTGCGCAATGAATCGCCGCTCCGAGCCCGCCACGCGCAACAGATCGTGCGGCTGCCCGCAACGGTCGAGCCTTGTCCCGGTGAGGTCGCCGACCGTACGGTCTAACGGACCCCACCTGCCCCTTCGTACGCCCTGAGGATCAGCCATGCCTGCGCTGCGCACCGCCCTGCTCCAGAGTTCCGGGCAGCTCGGATCCGTCGCCGAGAACCTCACGGCGCTCGACGAGGCCGCGGGCCGTGCCGCCGCCGCGGGCGCCGGTCTGCTCGTGGCGCCCGAGCTGTTCCTCACCGGCTACGCCATCGGCGACGATGTGGCCCGCCTGGCGGAGCCCGCCGACGGGGCCTCCGCGCAGGCCATCGCCGAGATCGCGGTCCGCCACCAGGTCGGCGTCGCCTACGGCTACCCCGAGCGCGAGGGCGAGGTGGTCTACAACTCCGTGCAGCTGATCGGCCCCGACGGGACCCGCCTCGCGAACTACCGCAAGACCCACCTCTTCGGCTGCTTCGAGCGCGACGCCTTCACCCCCGGTGAGCAGCCCGTCGTCCAGGCCGAGCTGGGCGGCGTACGCATCGGCCTCATGATCTGCTACGACGTGGAGTTCCCGGAGAACGTCCGCGCGCACGGCCTCGCGGGTACCGACCTCCTGGTCGTCCCCACCGCGCAGATGCACCCCTTCCAGTTCGTCGCCGAGTCGGTCGTGCCGGTGCGCGCCTTCGAGAACCAGATGTACGTCGCGTACGTCAACCGCGTCGGCCCCGAAGGGGAGTTCGAGTTCGTGGGGCTCTCCACGCTGGCCGGTCCCGACGGCGTGACGCGCGCCCGCGCCGGCCGCGGCACCGAGCTGGTCATCGGCGACGTCGACCCGGACTTCCTGAGCGCGTCCCGCGAGACCAACCCCTACCTGCGCGACCGCCGCCCCGGCCTGTACGCGTCCCTCGTCTGAGCCCCGCCCCCCACCTGACTTTTCAGTTCCGTGCAAGGAGTCCGTACCCCATGACGTCCACGGTGCCCACCGCCATCCAGCACACCGACGCGCAGCCGCCGATCACCATGTTCGGCCCGGACTTCCCCTACGCGTACGACGACTACCTCGCGCACCCCGCGGGCCTCGGCCAGATACCCGCGACCGAGCACGGCACCGAGGTCGCCGTCATCGGCGGTGGGCTGTCCGGCATCGTGGCCGCGTACGAGCTGATGAAGATGGGCCTCAAGCCCGTCGTCTACGAGGCCGACCAGATCGGCGGCCGGCTGCGCACCGTCGGGTTCGAGGGCTGTGACGGCGACCTGACCGCCGAGATGGGCGCGATGCGCTTCCCGCCGTCCTCGACGGCGCTCCAGCACTACATCGACCTGGTGGGCCTGAAGACCAGGGCGTTCCCGAACCCGCTCGCCGAGACGACCCCCTCGACGGTCGTGGACCTCAAGGGCGAGTCGCACTACGCCGAGACCGTGGCGGACCTGCCGCAGGTCTACCGCGACGTGGCCAAGGCGTGGGCCGACTGCCTGGAGGAGGGCGCCGACTTCTCCGACATGAACCGCGCCCTGCGCGAGCGGGACGTGCCGAAGATCCGCGAGATCTGGTCGAAGCTCGTCGAGAAGCTCGACAACCAGACCTTCTACGGCTTCCTCTGCGACTCCGAGGCCTTCAAGTCCTTCCGCCACCGCGAGATCTTCGGCCAGGTCGGCTTCGGCACCGGCGGCTGGGACACCGACTTCCCCAACTCCATCCTGGAGATCCTGCGCGTCGTCTACACCGAGGCCGACGACCACCACCGCGGCATCGTCGGCGGCAGCCAGCAGCTGCCCCTGCGGCTGTGGGAGCGCGAGCCGCAGAAGATCGTGCACTGGGCACCCGGTACGTCCCTGAAGTCGCTGCACGAGGGCGAGCCCAAGCCCGCCGTGACCCGCCTGACCCGTACCGCCGGGAACCGCGTCACCGTCACGGACGCCTCCGGGGACATCCGCACCTACCAGGCGGCGATCTTCACCGCCCAGTCGTGGATGCTGCTCTCCAAGATCGAGTGCGACGACTCGCTCTTCCCCATCGACCACTGGACGGCGATGGAGCGCACCCACTACATGGAGAGCTCGAAGCTGTTCGTGCCGGTGGACCGCCCGTTCTGGCTGGACAAGGACGAGGAGACCGGCCGTGACGTCATGTCGATGACGCTCACCGACCGGATGACGCGCGGCACCTACCTGCTGGACGACGGTCCGGACAAGCCCGCCGTCATCTGCCTCTCCTACACCTGGTGCGACGACAGCCTGAAGTGGCTGCCCCTGTCGGCGAACGAGCGCATGGAGGTCATGCTCAAGTCGCTCGGCGAGATCTACCCGAAGGTCGACATCCGCAGCCACATCATCGGCAACCCGGTGACCGTCTCGTGGGAGAACGAGCCCTACTTCATGGGCGCCTTCAAGGCGAACCTGCCGGGCCACTACCGCTACCAGCGGCGCCTGTTCACCCACTTCATGCAGGACCGTCTGCCCGAGGACAAGCGGGGCATCTTCCTCGCGGGCGACGACATCTCCTGGACGGCGGGCTGGGCCGAGGGCGCGATCCAGACCGCGCTGAACGCCGTGTGGGGCGTGATGCACCACTTCGGCGGCGCCTCGGACACCACGAACCCCGGCCCGGGGGACGTGTACGACGAGATCGCGCCGGTCGAGCTGCCGGAGGACTGACCCCGGGCGCTCGCGCTCAGTCCGGGAGCGGGGTGAGCAGGATCCGGCTCACCAGGCCCACCGCCCCGTCCAGCCGCTCCCCGAACTCCCCGGCCACGCCGGGGAGTTCGCGTAGCGCCCACAGGGTGCGGGCCGCCGCCCACGCGCCGTCCCGGGCCCGCTCCAGGCTCCAGGAACCCGCCAGGTGCGTCAGCGGTTCGCCGATCTGGAGGAGGTCGGGGCCGGGCATCAGCTCCTCGCGGATGCGCTCCTCCAGCGTGACGAGGATGTCTCCCACGCGGTCGAACTCGTCCTCCAGATCGGCCGGTTCGCAGCCGAGCGTGCGGCAGGCGTCCACGAGGGCGAGCGCCAGATCGTGGCCGATGTGCGCGTTGATGCCCGCGAGGGCGAACTGTAGGGGGCGTACGCCGGGATGGCGCCGGTACTGGAAGAGCGGGCGCCAGCACGCGGGCGGCCTGCACCCGTCCGCCGCGGCGTCGACGGCCGCCAGATAGCGCTCGGCGAACCGGACGCCCAGCGTGGTCGCGGCGCGGGTGTCGGCGAAGGCGCCGAGGCCGATGCTCCGGTGCACCTCCTCGGTGACCGAAAGATAGACCCGGTTGAAGACGGCCACCCCGTCGCGCGGCGGCCAGTCGTCGCCGAGCGCGCGCATCCGTTCCACCACGCCGTCGACCCCGCGCCGCGGGGCCCTGGTCTCTGCGAACCGCTCCAACTGCGCCATGGGGGCAGGGTCCCAGTACCGGGCCGTCCCGGACGTCAGCGCACCGGCCGCTTCCCCGAAAAGAGGGACCCGGCCGCACGCTCCCCGCGCCGCGGGACGAGTGCCGCGCCCCCGAGCGCCAGGGCCAGCGCCACGAAGAGGGCGCTGACCCACAGCGGCGAGCGGTAGCCGAGCCCCGCGGAGAGCGCGAGTCCGCCGGACCAAGGGCCGAGCGCGGCGCCCATGTTGAGCACGACCGCGGCCACCGGGTGGGCCGCGGTCACCGCGAAGAGGACCCAGCCGGCCAGCAGCGCGAGTGAGCCGAACACCAGCAGGGGAAGGGGCCGCGAAGACGGCGAGTCCGAGCAGGTAGAGGGCAAAGGGCACAGCGAAACTCCGCAACCACGGTGTGGATCGAAACGATCAGGACACGGGAGCGGTGGTCCGGGGGCTCTGGGAGAGCGCGGAAGGCGGACGTGACGGTCGTGCGAAGGCGACGGAAGCGTCAGTGCGACGGCGCAGGAAGCCACCGGACGACCGGTGGCCGGAGTCTGTCGGACTCGGGGCTTGACATGGTGCGCACGGTAGTCAGCCGACGCGCACCATGTCCACTGGGTCAACAGGCCCTAGCGGGCCTCGTCACCCTCGCCGTACTTCGAGGTGCCCGAATCGAGCAGCGGTTCCTGGGACTTGAGGTGCGGCGGGGCGAAGGCGCGCAGCACGTGGTAGCCCGTGATGACGACGATCGTGCCGAGCGCGATGCCGCTCAGTTCGAAGTTGTCGGTGAACTTCAGCGAGACACCGCCGACGCCGATGATGATGCCCGCCGCGGCCGGTACGAGGTTCAGCGGATTGCGCAGGTCCACCTTGGCGTTGATCCAGATCTGCGCGCCGAGCAGACCGATCATGCCGTACAGGATGACGGTGATGCCGCCGAGCACGCCGCCCGGGATCGCCGCGACGACCGCGCCGAACTTGGGGCACAGGCCGAAGAGCAGCGCGAAGGCGGCCGCCGCCCAGTACGCGGCCGTGGAGTAGACGCGGGTGGCCGCCATCACGCCGATGTTCTCGGAGTACGTCGTGTTGGGCGGGCCGCCGACGGCGGTGGACAGCATGGAGGCGGCACCGTCGGCGGAGATCGCCGTGCCGAGCTTGTCGTCGAGGTTGTCGCCGGTCATCTCGCCGACGGCCTTGACGTGGCCCGCGTTCTCCGCGACCAGGGCGATGACGACGGGCAGCGCGACGAGGATCGCCGACCACTCGAAGCTCGGCGCGTGGAAGGAGGGCAGGCCGATCCAGTCGGCGTTGCCCACGGCGGAGAGGTCCAGACGCCAGTGGTCGACGACCTTGCCGGAGCCGTCCGCCGAGTGGATCTTGCCGAAGACCTGGTCGAGGAGCCAGGAGATGCCGTAGCCGAAGATCAGGCCGAGGAAGATCGCGACGCGTGACCAGAAGCCGCGCAGACACACCACGGCCAACCCGGTGAAGAGCATCACCAGCAGGGCCGTCCACTGGTCCTGGGGCCAGTACGTCGACGCGGTGACCGGTGCCAGGTTGAAGCCGATCAGCATGACGACCGCGCCGGTCACGATCGGCGGCATCGCGGCGTGGATGATCCGCGCCCCGAACTTCTGCACCGCGAGCCCCACCAGGAACAGTGCGGCGCCGACCACCAGGACGGCGCCGGTCACCGTCGCGCTGGAGCCGCCCTGCGCCCGGATGACGGCGGCGACGCCCACGAAGGAGAGCGAGCAGCCGAGGTAGCTGGGCACCCGGCCGCGCGTGGCGAGCAGGAAGATGACGGTCGCGACGCCCGACATCATGATGGCGAGATTCGGGTCGAGGCCCATCAGGACGGGAGCCACGAAGGACGCGCCGAACATGGCCACCACGTGCTGCGCGCCGAGCCCGAAGGTCCGCGGCCAGGAGAGCCGCTCATCGGGCCGGACGACGGCCCCGGGGGCGGGGGTACGGCCGTCGCCGTGCAGTTTCCAGCGCACGCCGAGATCCATGGTGAGTATCGCTTTCTGTGCGCTGAGCCGGGCCGCTCTCGCGGGTGTGCGTGGCCCGAAATGATCGACGCCATGTTAGTGCGACGTCAGTGCGACTTCTCTCCGGTCGGCTGGGTGCTCCCGGCCCGCGCGCCCTGGCGCCCGCCCCCGCGCCCGTCCGTGCGCAGCACGCCCGCGAAGACCGCGAGGCCGCAGGCGAGCAGCGTCACCAGGCCGAACGAGGTCACGAGGCTCGTCGCGTCCGCCAGCGTGCCGATCGCCGACGGGGCGATCAGGCCCGAGGTGTACGTGATGGTGGCGACGCCCGCGATGGCCTGGCTCGGGTTCGGGCCGCTGCGCCCCGCCGCGGCGAAGGCGAGCGGAACCACGACCGCGATGCCGAGGCCGAGCAGGGCGAAGCCGCCCATGGCCAGGGCCGGGTGGGAGGCGAGGACCACGAGGAGCCCGCCGAGCGCTGCGAGCACACCGCCCGCGCGCACGGTGCGCACCGCGCCGAACCGGTTGACCACCGCGTCCCCCGCGAGCCGCGCGACCGCCATGGTGAGCGTGAAGCCGGTGGTGGACGCGGCCGCCACCCCGGCCGACGAGTCCAGGACGTCCCGCAGATAGACCGCCGACCAGTCCAGGCTCGCGCCCTCCGCGAAGACCGCGCAGAAGCCGACCGCGCCGATCAGCAGCGCCGACTTGGGCGGCAGCGAGAACCGCGGCGGCGCCTCCTCCTCGGGCGCCGCCTGGAGGTCGAGGACTCCCTGGCAGGCGATCAGGCCGAGCGCGGTGAGCGCCGCGGCGGCGAGGGCGTGGTGCAGCCGGGCGTCCGAGCCGAGGTGGGCGGCCACCGTGCCCGCGGCCGAACCGATCAGGGCACCGACGCTCCACATGCCGTGCAGACCGGACATGATCGACTTCCGCATCCGGGTCTCGGTCTCCACGCCGAGCGCGTTCATCGCCACGTCCGACATGCCCGAGGTCGCGCCGTACACGAAGAGCGCCAGGCAGAGCGTGAGCAGGTTCGGGGCGAGCGAGGGCAGGACGAGGGAGAGCGTCCACAGCGCGAGCAGCCCGCGCAGCGCGTTGCGCGCACCGAGGCGGTGGCTGATCCGGCTCGCCAGCGGCATCGCCACGGAGGCGCCGATCGCCGGGAAGGCGAGGGCGAGACCGAGCATGCCCGCGCCGACCGAGGCGTGCTCCTGGATCCAGGGCACCCGGGTCGCGAAGGAGCCGGTGACCGCGCCGTGCACACAGAAGACGGCCGCCACGGCGATCCGCGCGCGCCGCAACCGCCTCTTGTCGTAGACCACTTCACTCATTCCGCTCCGCCCCTCCCGACAGGTGCCCGGTACGGCGACGTAAACTATCAGGAACCCTGCCTGATAAATAGAAGCGCTCTGTGGAAGGATCGCGGCATGCCTGCCTCACCGAGTACCGCTCGGGCCATCAACGACCGGCTCGCGCTGGGCCTCCTGAGCGAAGGGCCCCTGACCGCCAACCAGTTGAAGCAGCTCACCGGCCTCTCCCGGCCCTCGGTGGCCGACCTCGTCGAGCGCCTCCAGGGCGCCGGGCTCATCACCGTCGTCGGCGAGGCGGGTGCCCAGCGGCGCGGCCCGAACGCCCGGCTCTACGGCATCGTCGCGGGCCGGGCGCACCTCGCCGCGCTCGACGTACGGACCGACAGCGTCCGTGTGGTGGTGACCGATCTGCTCGGCGCGGTCCTCGCCGAGGACTGCGCGCCCATCGGCGGCGACACCGGGACCGCCGTCGAGCGCGCCCTCACGCTCGTCGAGCGCGCCGCGCGGGAAGGCAGCGCCCAGCGGCTGCACACCGTCGGCATCGGCGCCCCCGGCCTCATCGACCCCGCGACCGGCGACCTGCACGACACGTCCTCGCTGCCGGCCTGGCACCGCCGTCTCGCGGGCGCCCTCCAACAGCGGCTCGGCGCGCGTGTCCTGGTGGAGAACGAGACCAACCTCGCCGCCCGCGCCGAACAGCGGGACGGTGCCGCGCACGACCGGGACACGTTCGTGCTGCTCTGGCTCGGCGAGGGCGTGGGGGCGGCCGTCGTACTCGACGGGGTGCTGCGCAGGGGCGCTTCGGGAGGCACCGGGGAGATCGGCTTCCTGCCGGTGCCGGGGACCGGCGCGCTGCCCTCCGCCACCGGCTGCGAGGGCGGCTTCCACTCGCTGGCCTGCGCCGCCGCGCTCCGTGAACTCGGCGCGGAGCACGGGCTGCTGAAACCGGACATGTCCGCTGCCGACGTGGTCCGGCACGCGGTGGAGGCGGGGGAGGGCGCCTTCCTGGACGCCGTCGCGGACCGTGTCGCCGTCGGTGCCGCTGCGATGGCCGCGATCCTGGACCCGGGGTGTGTCGTCCTCGGCGGCGAGGTGGGGCGTGCGGGCGGCGCCGCGCTCGCCGACCGCGTCACGGACCGCGTCACCGCCATGTCGCCCCTGCGTACGGAGGTCCGCGCCGGTACGCTCGGCGGCGCCGCGGTGCTCCGGGGCGCCCTCCTCGCCGCGCGAGACGCGGCCCAGGACGAACTGTTCGGCCCTCCGGCGGGCCGCTGAGATGCGGCGGGAAGGCGGGGGCCGCTTCTAGGGGCGGGTGGCCGTTCGGGTGCTCAGGTACTCCTCGAACGTGGTCTTGCCCACGGCTCGGCCGGGGGTCAGATGGCCGCCGGCGCGGGCCGCTCGGTACGTGCGTCCCGCGAGCCGCACCGGCAGCAGCGCGCGCCGCTTGCCGCTCGCGCGCAGGTAGGCGCGTGCCAGGTCGGGGAAGCCGCGGACCTCGGGGCCTCCCATGTCGTCGACGCGTCCCGCCGGCGGCGCCGCCGCCAGCTCGGCCAGCCGCTCCGCCACTTCGGCGACCTCGATCGGCTGGTCGTCGACCCCTGCGGGCAGCAGCATGACGGGGAGCTTCGCCGAGCCCTCCAGGACGCGCAGGACCAGATCGTGGAACTGCGTGGTCCGCAGGATCGTCCAGCCGAGCCCCGACTCCTCGATCAGCCGCTCCACGGCGAGCTTCGCCTTGTAGTAGCCGAGTGGCACCCGGTCGACGCCGACGATCGAGATGTAGACCAGATGGGCGACGCCGGCCTTCCGCGCCGCCCGGATCAGGTTCCGGGCGGCCCGCTCGTCCCCGCCGCGCGGCGTACTCGCGCAGTGCACGATCACGTCCACGCCCGCCACCGCCGCGTCCAGGCCGGTCCCCTCGCGCAGATCCACGGCGTACGGCCGGCTGTGGCGGCTGAGCACCCGCACCTCGTGGCCGTCAGCCCTCAGCCGCTCGGTCACGAGGCGGCCGAGGGTCCCGGTGCCGCCGGTCACCAACATCGTCGTCATCACAGGCTCCTTCGTAGTGCGGTCGAAAACACCATGATCGTGTCCGTCACCGCAAGAGACGGATCGGTCGCCCGCAGACGTGACACCGGTCCGTCGAGCCCGCCACGAGGACGAGTGACGCGGTCACGCCCAGAGGATGCCGCCGCATCCCCTGGGCGTGAGCTATCGGTGAGCGCACAGGAGCAAGCGTCAGCAGGCGCCGAGGTCCTGCCACACGCCCCACTGGCCGCCGGCGCCGGGCTCGTCGCCCTTCGTCCACCACTTGGCCTTGTAGGTGTGCGACTTGTGGGACACGGTCGACCCGCTGCCGTACTCGGTGGCCGAACTCCAGGCGGGCGCCGTGCACTTGCCCGGTGTCGGCGGGTCCGTCGGCTCCGGCGGGTCCGTCGGACCGGTGCCCGTGCCCGGCTCGACGACCGTGGTGCCGCGCGCCAGGTCACCGGCGAGCGCGTACGTCGTACCGCTGATGTTCACCGTCCAGTTCGACGGGGTCGACACCGGCAGGTAGTAGTTGAAGGAGAGATCCACGGAGGCGCCCGGCGCCAGCGACTGCCAGGCGGGCAGCTTCAGCGAGACCCGGTGGAAGTCGCCCTTCAGACCGCCCACATTGCTGCCGGTGTGGTCGCTGCTGATGACCTTCGTGCCGAAACCGGACTGGTCGGAGGCGTTGCCCGGGGCCGAGGTGGAGTAGTCGAACTGGAACTCCGTGCCGCCCGGCAGCGCCGCCTTCGTCCTGTTGGTGATCTTCACCTTGGGCGTGATCGGGTAGTTGGAGTCGCCGAGCTTGAAGTCACCGAACTCCACGCCGATGTCGACGGCCTTGGCGGGCAGCTCCTTGTTCGACACCTTCGCGCCGTACGGCTTGGCGGTCTTGAACTTGTCGTACATCAGCGAGGTGAGCGTGTCGCCGATCTCGTACTGGCCCTTGGCCGCGTTCCAGCGGTAGTCGCCCGCCATCTCCCAGACCATCGTGCCGCCGATGCCCCGGTCGACCACGTAGTCGGCCTTCTTCGCCACCGACTCCTCGTCCTCCGTGGACAGGAAGACCTTCTTGTCGGCGTTCCACAGCCACGGCGCGACCAGCGAGGAGCTGTACTTGCGGGCGTAGGTGCCGGTCAGCTTGGTGTCCGCGGGGAAGCCGTACTTGGTGACGTAGTCGCCGACGACGCCCTTCTCCAGGTTCTTGGCGTGCCACATCGGGTTGGAGCCCGCCGGGGACTCCTTGCCGTTGTCGTCCTTGTCGTGCCAGAGGTTGTCGATGCCGACCGCGCCGTCACCGCACTTGGTCAGCCCGGAACCGGCCGGACAGGTGGCCGCCGCGGCCTTCCCCCACAGCCCGTCCGTGCCGCCCTGCACGTTCTTGTGGCCGCGCGTGTAATACGGCAGGCCGATGTTGATGCGCCCGGCGGGCATGGAACCGCGGAAGTAGTGGTACGCCCAGTCGGTGTTCAGATAGCCGATGCCGCCGTACTGCTGGCTTCCGTAGACGCCCGCCGCGGCCAGTTCGGCGTCCTTGCCGTCGTCGAAGAGCGAGGCGTTCGGACCGACGTACTCGTTCCAGGCGCCGTGCAGGTCGTACGACATGATGTTGACGTAGTCCAGGTACCTCTGGACCTGGAAGGTCTCCATGCCGCGCAGCAGATAGCCGGACGAGGGCGCCGCCACGGTGAGCATGTAGTGCCTGCCGTCGGCCGCACCCGCCTTGTCGAGCTTCTCGCGCAGGGTCTTCATCAGGGCCGCGTAGCCCTTGACCAGGCCGCCGCGCCGGGCGTTGGAGACCGGGAAGTCGGCCGGGTGGCCCGCGTCCTTCATCGAGGTCGGGTACTCGTAGTCGATGTCGACGCCGTTGAAGCCGTACTTTTTTATGAAGGTGACCGCCGAGTCCGCGAAGGTGTCGATGCCCGCCTGGTTCACCGAGCCGTCGGCGTTGGTCGCCATCGAGTAGAAACCGCCGGAGCCGACCCGCTTGCCGTCGTCGTCGAAGTAGCCGCCCGTCTCGGCCCAACCGCCCACGGAGACCAGCGTTTTGACGTCCGGGTGCTTCTTCTTGAACTTGTTGAGCAGGTTGAAGTGGCCCTTGTAGGGCAGCGCGGGATCCATCTCGGCGCCCTTGACGCCCGGCCAGGTCATCCCGGTGGCGGCGTTCTTCTCGCCGTCGGAGCCCACGGAGAGCTTGTTGCCCTTGTCGATGTGCGCGAAGGCGTAGTTGACGTGGGTGACCTTCTCCCACGGGATGTCGGAAGCGAGGTAGGCGGGCTCGCCGTTCTTTCCGGTGCGCCAGCCGGTGAAGTAGCCGATGACGCGCCGCTGGTGGTCGGCGCCCATCTTCTCGCGGCCCTCGCTGTCGTAGACCGAACAGTAGGGAACGTCGACCCCGGGCGTGCGGTAGAGACCGTCGGGGCGGCAGGACGCGTTGTCGGCGGCGTGCGAGGCGCCTGGGGAGACCATGCTGAGCAGCATTCCGGCGACGGCGGCGCCGGTCGCGAACAGAGTGGTTCTCGCGCGGCTAAGGGACGGCAAGGGAGCCTCCAGGGGCGGGGTGGGACGCGGACGGGGCGGAACACAACACAGCTGGCACAGATGTGAATCGTTCCGGGGCCCGGCGTGCGCACACCGTCCGGCTCCGGTTCCTCCGAGGTGACGCAGAGATTAAGAGGACTAGACCAGTCGGTCAATAGGTCTGGACCAAGTTGTTGAAGAGATGATTGAACGATGACGCTGTGAGCCAGCCCACAGGAGATCGCCCGCATGGCCGTCGATCCGGCGTGGCAGACTGGCCTCGTACCAGAAGCAGCGCACTCCGGGGTCGGTGTAATTCCGAACCGGCGGTTACAGTCCGCGACCCGGCCGCCTCCAGCGGCCGGTTGACCAGGTGAAATTCCTGGACCGACGGTGAAAGTCCGGATGGGAGGCAGTGCGCGGCGGGCGGGCATCTCTGCACGCCGCCGTCTTGGCTTGTTCCTGGCTCAGGTCAGGAGTGGTTCCTGGTTTCGGCCAGGAGTGGTTCTCGGGCTTTCCCGGGGACAGGTCTCATTCGGCGTCGACGTGTCTCCAGGTGTCGTTGCCCGTACGTGTCGTCGCCATCGACAGCCCCGGAGTCCGTGCCCGAAGAGGCAGGAGGACCCGGTGGCCACCGCCGTAGCCGAAGCAGCCGCCATGCGGCGCGCCATCACGCTGGCCGCGCTCGGTCTCGGAGCCACGAGCCCCAACCCCGTCGTCGGCTGTGTCGTGCTCGACGCGTCCGGCGAGGTCGTCGGCGAGGGCTGGCACCAGCGCGCCGGCGGCCCGCACGCCGAGGTCAACGCCCTGCGCGCGGCGGGCGACAAGGCGCGCGGCGGCACCGCCCTCGTCACTCTGGAACCCTGCAACCACACCGGCCGCACCGGCCCGTGCGCACAGGCCCTCATCGACGCCGGCATCGCCCGTGTCGTCTACGCGGTCGGCGACCCGAACCCCACCGCGACCGGCGGCGCGCAGACCCTCCGCACGGCCGGGATCTCCGTCGAAGCGGGCCTGCTGGAGGCGGCGGCGGCCGAGGGGAACGCCGCCTGGCTGACCTCCGTACGGCTCGGCCGCCCCCACGTCACCTGGAAGTACGCCGCCACGCTCGACGGCCGGATCGCCGCCGCCGACGGCACGAGCCGCTGGATCACCTCCGCCGAGTCCCGCGCCGACGTCCACAGGCTCCGCGCCGAGTGCGACGCCGTCGTCGTCGGCTCCGGCACCCAGCGCGCCGACGACCCGCACCTCGCCGTGCGGGGCATCGAGGGTGCCGTCCAGCCGTTGCGGGTCGTCGTCGACACGAACGGAACCGCCGTCGCGCCCGGCGCCCGCGTCCTGGACGCCGCGGCGCCGACGCTGATCGCGCTCGCGGACGGCGTCACGCCCGCGTACGAAGCCGCAGTCGACGCGGGAGCCGAAGCGCGAGCCCAAGCCGCAGAGATCGTCCGACTCCCGCGCGCCGAGGGAGGGTTGGACATTCCAACCCTGCTCGATGTGCTCCACGCGCGCGGGGTGCGCTCCGTCCTCCTCGAAGGCGGCCCGACGCTGGCCGGGGCCTTCGTCGCCGCCGACGCCGTCGACCGCGTCATCGCCTACCTCGCCCCCGCCCTGCTGGGCGCGGGCCCCGCCGCCCTGACCGGTGGCGGAATCACGACCATCACCGAAGCGTTGCGGCTCGACGTGAGCGAGACCGTCCGCATCGGACCCGATCTGCGCGTCACCGCGACCCTCGTAGCGAAGGAGCACTGAAGTGTTCACCGGAATCGTCGAAGAGCTGGGCGAGATCACCGCCGTCGAGAACCTCCCCGACGCGTCCCGGTTCCGCCTGCGCGGCCCCGTGGTCACCGAGGGCGTGGGGCACGGCGACTCCATCGCCGTCAACGGCGTCTGTCTGACGGTCGTGGAGCACGAGGGCGACGAGTTCACCGCCGACGTGATGGCCGAGACCCTGAACCGCTCCAGCCTCGGTGCGCTCACGGTCGGCTCCCGCGTCAACCTGGAGCGCCCCACCTCGGTCGGCGCGCGCCTCGGCGGACACATCGTGCAGGGGCATGTGGACGCCGTCGGCACCGTCGTCGCGCGCGAGCCCTCAGAGAACTGGGAGATCGTCAAGGTCTCCCTCCCCGCAGGCCTCTCCCGCTACGTCGTGGAGAAGGGCTCCATCACCGTCGACGGCGTCAGCCTGACCGTCGTCGACGCGGGCCCCGACTACTTCACCATCAGCCTGATCCCCACCACGCTCGCGCTGACCACGCTCGGCATCAAGCAGCCCGGCGACCCGGTCAACCTCGAGGTCGACATCATCGCCAAGTACGTGGAGCGCCTCCTCGGCGGCCGCGCCACCGGTTCCGTCCAGGCTCAGGAGGCCACCCAGTGAACTGGCTCAACGCCGAGGCCTTCACCACCTTCGACCAGCACATCATGTGGTCCGACATGATCGGCAACACCGTCGGCCTCGTCGCCCTCGCCCTCGGCTGGCGGCGTTCGATATGGACCTGGCCCGCCCAGTTCCTGTCCGGCGTCATCCTCGTCGCCGCGTACGCCTCCGCGCAGCTGTCCGGCGGCGTCGGCAAGCAGCTCCTCGTCATCGGCGTCGCGCTGTGGGGCTGGCGGCAGTGGACGCGCGGCAGGCAGCAGGCGCAGGACGGCTCCATCGCCATCCGGTTCGCGAGCTGGAAGGAGCGGTGGATCCTGCTCGCGGGCACCGCCGTCGGCACCCTCGCCGTCGGCGCCCTGTTCACCGCCGTCCCCTCGCTGTCCTGGAACCCCTGGCCGGACGCCTACATCTTCGTCGGCACCCTCGCCGCGATGGTCGCCCAGGCCCGTGGCCTCGTCGAGTTCTGGTTCGCCTGGCTGCTCGTCGACGTGGTCGGCGTACCGCTCGCCTTCAGCAGCGGCCTCGCCTTCTCCGGCCTCGTGTACGTCGTCTACCTCGCCCTCGTCCTGTGGGGCATGCGCGACTGGTGGCTGCGCTCCCGCGCGGCGGCCTCTCAGCCCGTCATGGAAGGAGCCCCGGCATGACTGCCCACCCGTCTCCCGCCACCGCCCTGAACGAGGCGCTGTCCGCCGCCCCCTCGGGCCCCCGGCTCTGGTACAGCACCGACAACGCCGAGGACCTCTCCCTCGACCCCGTCGAGCAGGCCGTCCGCGACATCGCGGCCGGCCGCCCCGTCGTGGTCGTCGACGACGAGGACCGCGAGAACGAGGGCGACCTCGTCATCGCCGCCGAGAAGGCCACCCCCGAGATCGTCGCCTTCATGATGAGCGAGTGCCGCGGCCTGATCTGCGCGCCCATGGAGGCCGACGAGCTCGACCGGCTGCGGCTCCCGCAGATGGTCGAGCACAACACCGAGTCGATGAGCACGGCCTTCACCGTCTCCGTCGACGCCTGTGCCGCGCACGGCGTGAGCACCGGCATCTCCGCCGCCGACCGCGCCACCACCCTCCAGCTCCTCGCGGGCGGCGCGGCCACGGCCGACGACTTCGTGCGGCCCGGGCACATCTTCCCGCTGCGCGCCCGCACCGGCGGCGTGCTCGCCCGCAACGGCCACACCGAGGCCGCCGTCGACCTCGCCCGCCTCGCGGGTCTGCGCCCGGCCGGCGCCATCGTGGAGATCGCCGGTGAGGACGGCAAGATGCTCCGCCTGCCGGAACTGATCCCCTTCGCCCGCAAGCACGGCCTGACGATCATCTCCATCGAGGACCTGATCGCCTACCGCCGCTCCGCGGAGCCCACCGTCCGCCGCGAGGCCGAGGTGCGGCTGCCCACGGCCTTCGGCGACTTCACCGCGTACGGCTACCGCTCGACCGTCGACGGCGTCGAGCACGTCGCCCTCGTCCACGGTGACATCGGCGCGGGCGAAGAGGTCCTGGCCCGGCTCCACTCGGAGTGCCTGACCGGTGACGTCTTCCACTCGCTGCGCTGCGACTGCGGCCCGCAGCTGGAGGAGTCCATGCGGCGCATCACCGAGGAGGGGCGTGGCGTCGTCGTCTACCTCCGCGGCCACGAGGGGCGCGGCATCGGCCTGCTCTCCAAGCTGCGCGCGTACGAACTCCAGGAGCGCGGCAGCGACACCCTCGACGCCAACCTGGAGCTGGGCCTGCCCGCCGACGCGCGGGACTACGGCGCGGGCGCCCGGATCCTGGACGACCTCGGCGTCCGCAGCGTCCGGCTGATGACCAACAACCCCGACAAGGTCGACGCGGTCCTGCGGCACGGCCTGCGGGTCAGCGCACGCGAGCCCATGCCCGTCCAGGCGGGCGAGCACAACCTCCGCTACCTGCGAACCAAGCGGGACCGGATGGGCCACGACCTGCCCTGGCTCGACGCCCCCGGCGTCTCCGCCTGCGGCAACCAGTAAGCACCCACCCCTGTCAACGGACCGAAGGAGAAGCGCGTGAGCGGCAAGGGCGCACCCGAACTGAGCGTGAAGAACTGCGGCGACCTGCGGGTCGCGGTGATCGCCGCGCAGTGGCACGAGAAGGTCATGGACGGCCTCGTCGACGGCGCCCTGCGCGCCCTGGGCGAGCTGGGCATCAGCGAGCCGACCGTCCTGCGCGTGCCGGGCAGCTTCGAGCTGCCGGTCGTCGCCAAGGTCCTCGCGGGCCGCGGCTACGACGCGATCGTGGCGCTCGGCGTCGTGATCCGCGGCGGCACCCCGCACTTCGACTACGTGTGCCAGGGCGTCACCCAGGGCCTCACCCAGGTCTCCGTGGACACCGGGGTGCCGGTCGGCTTCGGCGTGCTGACCTGCGACACCGAGGAGCAGGCCCTGGACCGCGCCGGCATCGAGGGCTCCAGCGAGGACAAGGGGCACGAAGCGGTCACCGCGGCCGTGGCCACCGCGACCACGCTCCGTACCGTCTCCGAACCCTGGCGCTGAGCGGCGCCGCCCGGCCGCGTAGAGTGAACGGCATCATGTCCAATAAGACTTTCGAGGAGCTCTTCACCGAGCTCCAGCACAAGGCCGCCAACGGCGACCCAGCGACCTCCCGCACCGCCGAGCTGGTCGGCAAGGGCGTCCATGCCATCGGCAAGAAGGTCGTCGAGGAGGCCGCCGAAGTCTGGATGGCCGCCGAGTACGAGGGCAAGGAAGCCGCCGCCGAGGAGATCTCGCAGCTCCTGTACCACGTGCAGGTGATGATGGTCGCCCGCGGCATCTCCCTCGACGACGTGTACGCCCACCTCTGAGCCGTACGTCAGCCAAGCCGGCTCACCCCCCTTCACGCACTTCACGCAAAGGAATCCGACCTCATGCTGCGCATCGCCGTCCCCAACAAGGGTTCACTGTCCGGACCTGCGTCGGCGATGCTCCATGAGGCCGGATACCAGCAGCGCAAGGAGTCCAAGGAACTCGTCCTCGTCGACCCCGAGAACGAGGTCGAGTTCTTCTACCTGCGCCCCAAGGACATCGCGATCTACGTCTCGGCCGGCCGGCTCGACATCGGCATCACCGGCCAGGACCTGCTGGTCGACTCCGGTGCCGACGCCGAGGTGATCCTGCCGCTCGGCTTCGCACGCTCCACCTTCCGCTTCGCCGCCAAGCCGGGCACGGCCACCGGCATCGAGGACCTCGCGGGCAAGACCGTCGCGACCTCCTACGAGGGCATCGTCGCCAAGCACCTCGCGAACAGCGGCGTCGACGCCTCCGTGGTCCACCTCGACGGCGCCGTCGAGACCGCCATCGAACTCGGCGTCGCCCAGGTCATCGCGGACGTCGTGGAGACCGGCACCTCCCTGCGCAACGCGGGCCTGGAGGTCTTCGGCGAGCCGATCATGAAGTCCGAGGCGGTCGTCATCCGGCGCACCGGCGCCGACGGCGACGACCCGAAGGTGCAGCAGTTCCTGCGCCGCCTCCAGGGCGTCCTGGTCGCCAGGTCGTACGTGATGATGGACTACGACTGCCGCGCCGAGCACCTGGAGCGGGCCGTCGCCCTCACCCCGGGCCTCGAATCGCCGACGATCTCCCCGCTGCACAACGAAGGCTGGGTGGCCGTGCGCTCCATGGTTCCCGCCAAGGAGGCGCAGCGCGTCATGGACGACCTGTACGCCCTCGGCGCGCGGGCCATCCTGACCACCGCCATCCACGCCTGCCGTCTCTGAACCGGCCGGAGCCCGCACCTCATGTCTGACCTTCCCGCCCTGCCCGTCACCTTCCGCCCCCAGCGGACCCGGGTCGTCATGCTCACCGCGGGCGCCGCGATGTTCGTGGTCCTCACGGTGATCGCCCTGATGCTGCCCAAGCTCAGCCCGGGGGAGCGGACCAGCTTCGTCTTCACCGGCGCGCTGCTCTTCGGCGTCCTCATGCTGCTCAGCAGGCCCAAGGTCGTCGCCGAGGAGTCCGGCGTGACCGTCGTCAACATCGCGACCAGCCGGCGTCTGGCCTGGGCCGAGATCGTCCAGGTCACCCTCCGCCCCGGCGACCCGTGGGTGTTCCTGAACCTCAGCGACGGCACCAGCCTGCCCGCCCTGGGCATCCAGCCGGGCATCGCCAGGCAGCAGGCCGTCGCCGACTCCCAGGCACTGCGCGCGCTCGTCGACGCCCGCACGCCGCTCGGGGACTGACGTTCCACGCAGCGCCTTGACGTTCTGATTAATCTGGTGGCGGGGCACGCAAGGTGTGCCCCCGCCCCTGACGGGCCCGCCCGGCCCCCGGGGGCCCCTGCTATCCGAGGAGTGACTCCCTCCGGCGATGGACGGATCGTCCTGTAGTACCTGCGCCGCCCCCTCCCGGCATTCCGGGACCCGTACGACCTGGGAGGCGGCGGCATGACAGTCCCCCTCCTGCTCCTCGCGGCGGCATTCCTGCTGATTCTCGCCAACGGCTTCTTCGTGGCGGCCGAGTTCGGCCTCGTCACCGTCGAGCGGCCCGACGCGGAGAAGGCCGCGGCCGACGGCGACCGCCGCGCCCGCACGGTCGTCAGTGCCCTCAAGGAGCTGTCCTTCCAGCTTTCCGGCACCCAACTCGGCATCACCATCACCTCGCTCGTCGTCGGCATGCTCGCCGAACCGGCCCTCGCGCACCTGCTCGCGGGCCCGTTCACGGCGATCGGCGTCCCCGAAGGCGCCGTCGGCGGTGTCTCCGTCGTGGTCGGCATGCTGCTCGCGTCCGCCGTGCAGATGGTCATCGGCGAACTGGTCCCCAAGAACTGGGCGGTGTCCAGGCCGCTCCAGGTCGCGCGGTTCGTCGCGGGCCCGCAGCACGCCTTCTCGCGGCTCTTCCGGCCCGTGATCGCCCTCCTGAACGCGGTGGCCAACCGCCTGGTGCGCGCCCTCGGCGTCGAGCCAGCCGAGGAGCTGGCCTCGGCCCGCACCCCCGGCGAACTGGTCTCCCTGGCCCGGCACTCGGCCCAGGCCGGCGCCCTGGAGCAGCACACCGCCGAGCTGTTCGTGCGCACCCTCTCCCTCGGCGAGCTGACCGCGCAGCACGTCATGACGCCGCGCGTGAAGGTCAGCGCGCTCCAGTCGTCGGCGACCGCCGAGGACGTGGTGAACCTGACCCGCGCCACCGGCCTGTCCCGCTTCCCGGTCTACCGCGAGCGGATCGACGAGATCGTCGGCATGGTCCATCTCAAGGACGCCCTCGCCGTGCCCGCCCACGACCGGCTGCGCACCCCCGTCGGCCGCATCGCGCAGTCCCCGCTCCTGGTCCCCCAGACGCTCCCCGTGCAGCCCCTCCTGGGGCGGCTGCGCAGCGAGCAGCCGATCGCCGTCGTCGTCGACGAGTACGGCGGCACGGCGGGGGTCGTCACCCTGGAGGACATCGTCGAGGAACTCGTCGGCGAAGTGCGCGACGAGCACGACCTGCTGGACGTGCCCGAGCTGTGCGCGGCGCCGCCCGAGGACGGCAGGCCCGCGTGGGACGCCGACGGCGGCTGCCGCGTCGACAGCCTCCGCCGCATAGGACTCGACGTACCCGAGGGGCCCTACGAAACCGTCGCGGGCCTCGTCGCCGATCTCCTCGGCCGCATCCCGGCCCCCGGCGACCGGGCCGAACTCCCGGGCTGGCGCCTCTCGGTGCGCCAGGTCGGGCACAACCGCGCCGAACGGGTCAGGATCGCCATGACGGCGGACGCCCCGGCCCCCGTAGCCGCCGCGGAGGCACTCCGATGAGCCTGCTCCAACTCCTCTTCGCTCTCCTGCTGGTGCTCGCCAACGGCTTCTTCGTCGGCGCCGAGTTCGCGCTCGTGTCGGTGCGCCGCAGCCAGATCGAGCCCCTGGAGACCAAGCGGGCCCGCCAGGTCCTCTACGGCCTCGAACACCTGCCGCAGATGATGGCAGCCGCCCAGTTCGGCATCACCGTCTGCTCGTTGACGCTCGGCGCCGTCGCCGAGCCGACCGTCGCGCACCTCCTGGAGCCGGTGTTCCACGCGGTCCACCTCCCCGAGGGCATGATCCACCCCCTCGGTTATGTGATCGCGCTCGCCGTCGTCGTCTTCCTGCACCTCGTCGTCGGCGAGATGCTTCCGAAGAACCTCGCGATGGCGGCCCCCGAGAAGACGGCGCTCTGGTTCAGTCCGGGCCTGGTCGCCTTCGCCCGGCTGTGCCGGCCGGTGACGGTCGCGCTCGGGGCGTGCGCGCGGGTCGTCCTGAAACTCTTTCGGGTCGAGCCCAAGGACGAGGTCGAGGCGGTCTTCACCAGCGAGCAGCTCAACCGCCTCGTCGAGGACTCCGGCCAGGCGGGGCTGCTCGGCCCCGAGGAGCAGGAGCGCCTGGAGGACGCCCTGGAGCTGGGCTCGCGCCCGGTCACGGACGTGCTCCTGGACCGCGCCGCGCTGGTGACAGTGGCCGCCTCGGTCACCCCGGGCCAGATCGTCGAACTGACCGGACGCACCGGCTACTCCCGCTTCCCGGTCCGCGCGGAGAACGGCGCCTTCATGGGCTACCTCCACGTGAAGGACGTCCTGGATCTGGAGGAGACCGACCGCGCCGTGCCGCAGCAGGTGTGGCGGCCGATGACCACGCTGCGGGCGGAACTGCCGCTGGACGACGCGCTGACCGTGATGCGCCGCGCCGCGACGCACCTGGCGCAGGTCGCCGACGCGTCGGGGAAGGTGCTCGGCCTGGTCGCCCTGGAGGACGTCCTCGAACTCCTCGTGGGCGAGGTCCGCGACCCGGCGCACCGCGTCGCGGTACCGCGCAGGGCCCAGGAGGCCGAGCGAGCGACGAGCGCCCGTCAGAGCCTGAACGGCAGCCTGGACGACGCCCTCGTCGGATGACGGGCGGGCCGCGGGAGCGGGACCGGGCTCGGAGCCCGCGTCAGAACTCCGGCGCGTCCCGCGGCCCCCGCCCCGAGAGCACCTCTCCGTACGCCTGCATCAGATCCGGCAGCCGCAGCGTCGACAGGTCGTCGCGCCCCGGCTCGCCGGGGTAGCCGGACAGCCGCAGATCGCGGTAGGCGCAGCTCTTCTCGTAGAGCGTGCGCAGGAAGCGGCCGTTGCCCAGCTCGTCGATCCAGGCCTGGTCGACGACGTGCCCGCTGATGGAACGCAGCTCCTCCAGAGCCTCCTCATCCCACACGTCGCCGTTGTCGGCGGCCAGCACCTCGCCGATCGCGGTCAGTTCGAGGGGGCGGTACGAGGGGAAGTCGACGCGGGTCGTGAAGCGCGAGGACAGCCCGGGGTTGGCGGCGAGCAGCCGGTCCATGCCCTCGGGGTAGCCCGCGAGGATCACGACGAGATGGTCGCGGTTGTCCTCGGCGCGCTTGAGGAGGACCTGGAGGGCCTCGTCCCCGTACGCGTCGCCCTTGCCGTAGCCGGAGTTGGACAGGGAGTATGCCTCGTCGACGAAGAGGACACCGCCGATCGCCGAGTCGATCAGCTCATTGGCCTTCACGGCCGTCTGGCCCAGGTACTCACCGACGAGATCGGCGCGCTGCGCCTCGACGAGGTGGTCGCCGCCGAGCAGCCCGAGCGCGTAGAAGACCCGGCCGAGGATGCGGGCCACGGTGGTCTTGCCGGTGCCCGAGGGGCCCGAGAAGACGAAGTGTCGTTTCGGCGGCTGCACGGGAAGGCCTTGCGCGGCCCGCAGGCGTGCCATGTTCAACTGTGCGGAGAGCGCCTTGACTTGGCGTTTCACCGGCTCCAGGCCCACCATGCACTCCAGCTCGGAGAGCGCGGCCTCCAGGAGCGCGGGGTCGGTGGGGCCCGGTGGCAGCTGCGCGCGGCCCGGCTTGACCGGGATGATCGCCTTCTCGCGGACGGCGTCGGCCTCGGAGCGGCCCGCTGTGCCCTTCTGCCCCTGCGGTGCGCCGGGCCCCGGAGGGCCGCCGCCCGGTGGCGGTTCGGGGTCGGTGACCTTCACGTCGCGGCCCTCGGTGCCGAAGAGCACGTCGATGCCGTCGGGCCCCTCCAGCGCGTCCTGGCCCCCGCCCGCCATGCTGATCGCGGCGGCCAGGTCGGCCGCTTCGTCGTAGCCGTCGCCCTCGGCGATCGCAGCGAGCCGCGCCGAGGTGTCCATGAACGAGGAGTCGACCCGGTGCACCGCCCGGTACAGCGGCAGGGCGGCCGCCGAGCGTCCGGTGCCCTCGTGCGCGCGGGCCAGCCAGTAGCGCAGCTCCTTGCGCTGGGGCTGCTCGCTGCGGCAGCGCATCAGGGCGGCGGACAGCAGCGGCTCGGCCTGCCCGTACATCTCCAGGCGCACGCGGGCCATGCCGCCGAAGAGGCCGGCCTCGATGCCGAGCATCGGGTCGTCGATCAGCGGGTCCGTGTGCCGCACGAGCTGCTCCCAGTCCTTGACCAGGTAGGAGCGGCAGGCGTGCAGGAAGCGCACCTGCGGATCGGCGTCGACGGGCGGCAGGCCCGCGAGCGCCCGGTCGAGTTCGGGGACGTGGCGGCCGTCCAGCCAGTGCGAGGCGTGCGCGAGCAGCAGATCGCGGGTGCTCTCCAGGACGGGCTGCACCCACCAGCCCAGCCAATACCAGGAGTTGAGGGCGCGCGCGTGCCGTATGCGCTGGTCCCCGAACCGGTCCCGGTGCTGGAACATCCGCAGCAGCGCCGTCGTCGTCTCGACGCGCAGCGCGTGCAGCCCGAGCCAGCCGTCGGCCATCCCCGGATCCAGCCGTACCGCCGTGCGGAACTCCTCCTCCGCCTGCGGGTAGGCGCCCATCGTGTAGGCGTCGACGCCCCTCAGCCAGGCGAGGTCGGCCGGGGCGGGTGAGCCCACCGCGTCGAAGTCCATCACGTCCCCCACAAACCGTGCCCCCGTTTGCGTACCACCGGGCCGGTGCCCGTCGGCCACTGCGCTGAACCGCCGTGCTGTGGACGGGAGTTGTTCCGGCGCGCAGAGCAGCCGTCCGAAAAAGGCGCACCGTTAGGCATCGTACCTGCGGGGGAGCGGTCGGCCGTAGGGTGCCGCACCGGCGGATCGGCCGGAAATGGAGCATCGAGGAACGGGCCCGATGGTGACCGAGGGTGAGCGAATGGCGGTCAACGGCGGCCGGAAATCGGACTCTGAGGGCAGAACGAAGCCCCCGATCACGGGGGAACAACCGGGGGCTTCGCGTCTGCGGGCGGCCTCGAAAGGCCGCACATTCAGAACGTAAGTCCTGTAAGGCCCCTGGGTCAAGCGGAGTTGGGGCACTCTTGAAAACTCGCCGGGTCAAGTGGAAGGCGCTTTCCGGAGGTTCAGCGGACCGCCGACGACCCATCACCCTGCGTGACGATCTGGGTCCCGACTGGTGTCCCACTGGGCCCCGGCAGCACCTCGTACCCCTCTGGGCACTGTCGCACCAGAAGGTCGGCGAAGGGCCGCGAGGGGTCCTCGGCGAAGTGCCGCAGTTCCGCCGGCTCCCACCCGTCCCAGAAATCCCTCTGGACCGCCCCGTCCCGATGGCGCCCCCGCCGCCATGCCTCCTCGCGCGGCACGTCCATCCACAGCACGGCCGCGAGGCGCGCCCGCAGCGCGCGGCGGCCCGCGCCGACCCCTTCGACGATCACCACGGGCGCGGGCGGCAGGCTCTCCTCGGCCGGGCCGAAGCGGCGCTCGGTCCAGTCGTACGTGGCATAGCGCGCCGTCTCCCCGCGGGAGAGCGGGCCGACGATCTGCCGTCCCAGCCGCTCCGTCCAGTCGAACAGCTCCTCGTGGCTCGCGATGTCGTCGAGCCGCAGGACCGGCGCGCCGCCCAGCGCCTCGGCCAGGCGCCGCGCGAACGTCGACTTCCCCGAGCCCGCGTGCCCGTCCACGGCGATCAGCCGGACGGGGCCGCAGGAGGGCGGCAGCCGGCGCAGGGCGCCGGCGAGGCGGGGGAGCGGGGTGTGCGGGGCGCGCGGGTCAGGGGTCATCATCGGCAAGCGTACGACCGCGGAAGCAGGTGTTCCGCGCGCCGACGCTGGTCATGCCAGTGGTTGAGGCCAATATTGACGCGCGCGGCGGTGTCCGAAGCGCTGGCAGAAGTCGGCCGGGACCGGCCATAGTTGGCCCACTTCCGCGCATCCGTCCCGACCCTTTCCGGATCACGCCGGAAACCACGTCGACTGGGGGTCCCCCTGATGGACCGAGCTGACCGACCCGACCGTTCCGACAGAGCAGAGCGAGCAGAGAGAGCAGGCAGAGCAGACGGCATGTCCCGCAGAACCGTGCTCGGTACGGCCGCCGCGGTGGCGGCTCTCGCGGCGACCACGGGCCCCTCCCTGGCCGCGGGAAGCCCGTCCGTCCCCCGCCGCACGCCGCGCGCGGACCGCTTCGTGGACAACCGCTTCTGGACCTCGTACGCGGACTGGCGCACCGGTACCGCCGAGGGCACCGCCGTCGTCTCCGCGGCCCGCCCCGGCCTGCGCGTCGCGAAGCCCGTGGGCCGCACCGACTACACCGACCCGCACACCGGCAGGACCGCCACCTGGGAGTACGCCCGGTGGACCTCGCCCACGCACAGCTCCACCGTCCCCGCGACGGAACTCATCGCCTCCTGGAACGCGCGCACCCCGGCCGGCACCTGGCTCCAGGTCGAGCTGTGCGCCACCTACGCGGACGGCACGCGGAGCCCCTGGTACGTGATGGGCCGCTGGGCCTCGGGCGACGACAAGGAGACCGACATCCGGCGGACCTCCGTCGACGACCAGACCGACGGCAAGTCGACGGTCTGGACGGACACGCTCTCCCTGGACGACGCAGTCTCGGGCCCGCGCGTCACCGCGTACCAGCTGCGCCTGACGCTGTACCGCAGGCCGGGCACCACCGTGACGCCCACGGTGTGGCGGCTCGGCGCGATGGTGTCCGCGGTGCCCGACCGCTTCACGGTCCCCGCCTCGGACCCGGGCCTCGCCAGGGAACTGGAGGTCCCGCGCTACTCGCAGGAGATCCACATCGGCCAGTACCCGGAGTACGACAACGGCGGCGAGGCCTGGTGCAGCCCCACCTCCTCGCAGATGATCATCGAGTACTGGGGGCGGAAGCCGACGCCCGAGGACCTGGCCTGGGTGGATCCCTCCTACGCCGACCCGCAGGTGTGCCACGCGGCCCGCTTCACGTTCGACTACCAGTACAACGGCTGCGGCAACTGGCCCTTCAACGCGGCGTACGCGGCCACGTACCGGGATCTCCAGGGCGTCGTGACCCGCCTCGCCTCGCTGACCGAGCTGGAGTCGCTGATCGCCGCGGGCATCCCGGCCATAACGTCCCAGTCGTTCCTCAAGGAGGAGCTGACGGGCGCCGGGTACGGCACGGCGGGCCATCTGATGACGGTCATCGGCTTCACCGCGGCCGGCGACGTGATCGCCAACGACCCGGCCTCGCCGAGCAACCCGGCGGTGCGCCGCGTCTACAAGCGGCGCGAGTGGGAGAACATCTGGCTGCGCACCAAGCGCTACAACGCCACCGGCAAGGTCGTCTCCGGCACCGGCGGCGTCTGCTATCTGTACTTCCCCACCAAGCTGTCCACCGCGCAGAGGCGGGCGCTGGCGGCGGTCGGCGTCCGGTGACCCGGGTCCAGCGCCGCGTCCGGTGACCCGCGTCCAGTGACCGGCTTGGGGGATGCGGGCCGTGCTGCCCGCATCCCCGGCGAGGGTCACGTCACCGGATTCACCACCCAGTCCGGGTGTCCGGGCATCGGCGGGGTCTTCGAGCCGTACAGCCACGGGCGCAGGAAGCCCTCCAGATCCTCGCCCGCGACCTTCGACGCCAGGTCGATGAAGTCCTGGGTGCCGGCCGTGCTCCCCTTGAAGCCGCTCACCCAGGCCCGCTCGATCCTCTGGAACGTCTCCTCGCCGACCCGCTCGCGCAGCGCGTACAGGACGAGCGCCGAGCCGTCGTACCGCATGCGCTTGAAGAGGTTCGGCTCGGTCGGCTCGGCGGGGGCGCCGAAGTCCTTGCGCCACTGGTCATGTGCCGCGTACGCGGCCCTCATCGCGGCCTCGAAGCTGTCGCCGCCGTGGGCCTCGGAGTACAGCCGCTCGTAGAACCGGGCGTGGCCCTCGCTCACCCACAGGTCGGACCAGCTCTCCAGGGCCACGCTGTCGCCGAACCACTGGTGGGCCAGCTCGTGCACCATGTTCCGCTCGGCGTCCACCTTCGTGCCGAGCAGGTCGGCCTTGGGGACGAGGGAGAGCGTCTGGGTCTCCAGGGCCACCCCCAGGTCGGTGTCGCCGACGAGGATGCCGTAGCGGTTGAAGGGGTACGGGCCGAGCTTCTCCTCCAGCCACTTCAGATGGCCGGGGGTGAGCCCCCGGTACTCCGCCGTCGGCTCGACCAGTGCGCTCGGGACGACGTCCCGCAGCGGCAGACCGCCGGGCCCCTCGCTGTCGACCAGCCGGAAGTCGCCGACGGCCAGCTGCACCAGCTGGGTGGAGAGCGGCTGCTCGGAGTCGTAGGTCCAGCGCACCCGGTCGCCGGGGGCCGAGGTGCGCGAGACCAGCTTGCCGTTGGCGACGGCCGTACGGTCCTTCGGCGTGGTGATGCGGAACGTGATCGGCGCGCGCAGGCTCGGGTGGTCGTTGGCCGGGAAGATCAGCCGGGCGCCGTTCGGCTGGGGGTAGACCACGGTGCCGTCGGGCGTGGGTATCCAGCCGTAGTCCTCGATCGCGTCGTCGCGGTGCCGGGTCTGGGCCGGGTCGGCGGTGTAGGTGACCTTGACCGTGAAGGAACGTCCCGCATGCAGGGGGGACTTGGGCGTCACGGTCAGCTCGTCGCCCTCGCGGGACGCGCCCGCCTTCGAGCCGTTCACCGTCACGGTGTGCAGGGTGTTGCCCGCGAAGTCCAGATTGAAGCGGGACAGCGCCTGCGTGGAGGTGGCTCTGATGGTCGTCGTCGCCTCGAACGGCGTCCTCGGCGCCTGCCAGTCGAAGTCCAGGTAGTAGCGGTCCACCCGGTATCCGCCGTTCCCGTCCAGCGGGAACATCGGGTCGCCGAGGCCGGAAGCGCCAGGTGAGGGCTTCCCGGTGGGGGCCTGCGCGGCCTGTGAGGCCGGTGCGGTGAGGGCGGCCGCCGCGGTGATCGTGGCCGCGAGGGCGAGCCGCGCTCGGCGGCGGGTCGTCCGGTTCGTGCTCATCGGGAACCTCTCGGTCGGATGCTGCGCGGACGTACGTGGTGTCCCGTCCTAGACGCACGGCTCTCCGTCCGAGTTGCGGGGTGACCAAGCTCTCTCCCACAAGGCCGCGTCCGGCTGGCATGGTGGAGGGGTTCTCAGTGGGGGGATGCCACTGCCAGACGAACGTCAGCGAGAAGACATGACCGCGACCTCTGCCACCGCCGTCCGCGTGCGGGCCCGTACCGGCGGCCCCAAGGAAGACGAGCCGAAGCTCCTGGAACACCTCGCGGGCTGGACCCTGGTCGTCGTCCTCGCGATGCTCGTCACCCAGGCCGGTCTGCTGTGACCCCGCTCGCATAACCACCCGCGCCGCCGTCGCCGCCCGTACCGCCCTCGTCGCCCCCGTCGTCGGGGCCCGCCCGCCAGTGCCGGTGCGGGACGCCGACCAGGCCGTACAGCCGGCGCACCGGCGAGCGCCCGTGCAGCAGCGTGAGTCCCGCCACCACCGCGAACAGCGGCAGGCCGAGCCACCCGCCGGCCAGGCGCACCAGCACGCTCGCGAAGAGGGCGCCCACGAACGGCAGGCCGTAGACCCCCGCGGCCGCGATCGCGATGCCGAGGATCCTCGGCACCCCGCGCTCCTCGTCGGCACCCGGCAGCGACCAGCCCTCCATGAGCCAGCCGATCTCGGTCATCAGCATGGTGCCGATCACGGCGGCCCCGAAGAGCAGCAGCGCCAGGAACGTCCCCGACGTCACGAAGTCCAGTACGTGATTGACGACGCTGTCCCCGCGCCAGCCGGCGAGGTCCTCGGCGCCCTGGGAGAGGAAACGCTCGTACCCCCGGCCGTCCCAGCCGTGGATCAGCGTCCCGAAGAGCAGGAAGTACCCGCCCACGCTCTGGAGGTACGCCCAATAGCCCGCCCCCACGAGGACCAGCGACTGCGCCACGAGGAACCCGAGGATCGCGGCGACCGGTATCCCGCCCGCGTAGAGGAGCACGAACCCCGCCCACACGCCCTCGTGGCCGTCCGCGACGTGCATGGTCGCCCAGGCCGGGTTCTGCCACAGCAGGAAGAGTCCCGTCGGCACCATCAGGACGGCGGCGAAGAGCGCGGTCAGCGCCAGATACGGGTTGGCGGCCCGGCTGCGCGTGCGCGGCCCCTCGCCCGCGTTGATCCGCTCCCACACCTGCAACTGCCGCCCCGCGGAGAGCGCGAACGTCGCGCCGATCGCGTACGCCCAGAACAGGGCTGCCTGGATCTGGATCACGCGGGCCCCCTCATGCCGAGGCCTTCAGCGACAGACCGCCCGCCACGATCGAGTCCGAGCTGACCAGGGCCTGTTCGGCGCTCACGTCCGTCATGAAGACGAACGGCGGCACGAGGGGCGGCACCGGCAGCTTGTCGGGCGTGAAGGTCAGACACAGGAGCCCCTCGATGCACCCCTTGAACTTGGTCAGATAGAGCGTGACCGATCCGCTCAGGTCCAACGTGTCGGCCCCCAGGGCGAGTTCGTCTCCTCCGTCCCGTGTCCTCAGCTCGTAGTCGGTGAGGGAGGCGGCCTTCATCCGCAGGACCATCACCTTCAGCGGTCCTTCCGCGGTCGGGACCTCCGTGACGCCCGCCACGATGAAGCCCTGCGGGGCGAAGAGCGTGGTGGTGATCGTCGGCGGGGTCCCGGCCGCCACGACCGGCTCGGCGGGGGCGGCGAGCGGTGACGCCTTCGCGGGGCTCCCGTTCACGATCCCCGCGACGATCACCACGGGCAGCAGCACGGCGAGCGTCCGCGTGCCCTGCCCGTCCCGTACCTTCGGCCGCGCAGGGTCCTCCTCGGCGTCCTCGGGCACGGGCGTCCAGCCGAAGCCCATGGCGCTGCCCGCGATCCCGAGGAGCATGCCGACGAGGAAGCCGCCGAGGTTCGTGGCCGCGAACGAGAGCACCGAGAGGATCAGGGCGTTGAGGCTCACATAGTGGCGGGTGTGCGGCAGGAACCACAGGAAGAGCCCCGCCACGACCAGCGCGATCCCGATGCCGACCGCCGCGATCCCGCCGAGCCCGAGGCTCACGAGGACCGTCAGCGGCGAGAGCGGCACGAGCAGCAGCTCGGCGCCGCCGAGGATCAGCAGCAGCCCGCCCCAGAACGGCCGCGTGCGCCGCCACCTGCGGACGACCCGCCGCTGCTCGGGCCAGGGGAGCCGCCGGTCGAGCGGGCCGCCGCCGTCCTTGCGGAAGGGTCTGACGCCGCCTCTGCCACCGCCCGTCAGAAGCACTTCTTGCCGCCGAGGCTGACGTCGACCCGCATGCCCTTGAGCCGGAAGTTGCCGCCGGTCGCCGACCAGGCGTTCGACTTCACCCCGGAGACGGTGATGTCCCCGGCCTGGAGCCCGAACTTGCCCCGCTCGCCCTTGACCCCGGGCACCTCGTCCAGCGTCGAGGCGTCCCGGCCGATCTGCGCGGTCCCGAAGCGGGCGTCGCCGACGAGGTCCTCGCCGTCGATGACGAGGTTGCTCGCGGTGACGTTCCCCGCGTCGCCGCCCGCGGTCAGCTTGAACACCACCTTGCCGAGCGGGGTCTTGACCTCGGCGGCCTGGCAGATGTCGGTCAGGGTCGCGTCGCCGATGCCGAGGAGCGCCACCGGGTGCCCCTTGCCGTCGATGTCCCGGTCCGTCTGGACGTACGAGGACAGACCCTCGCTGGTCAGCTTGCCCGAGGAGACCTGGAAGCTGGTGCCCGATACGGCGAAGGACGCGGCGAGCGCGCCCTCGGCCATCACGGAGGCCATCACGCCGACGGCGAGCACCGCCGGCATGGCCACCACGGCCGTCTTCCTCCAGGAGGTTCTGCCCTCGCGTAACGCGTCGCGTGCTGCGCTCACTGTCTTCCTCCCGTACGTCGTTCCACGTCGTCAAGCGTGCGTAAGGGGAGTGCGTGAAGCGCCTCGGCAGCAGAGTCGGCCGACGGCACGGTTCTGCCATACTGCGGACAGTCCGAGGCAGTTGGAGACTAGGGCCGAAATTGAATAATAGTCAACAGCGCGGCACCGACCGCTCCGCGGCACGGCGCGCCGAACTCATCAGCATCGGCCGGAAGTTGTTCGCCGACACGTCCTACGACGCCCTGTCGATGGACGACATCGCGAAGCAGGCGGGCGTCGCCAAAGGGCTGATCTACTACTACTTCAAGTCCAAGCGCGGCTACTACCTCGCGATCATCGAGGACTCCGTCGCCGACCTCGTCGCGCGCGCCGGGCGCCATGACGACCTCCCGCCCGTGGACCGCGTACAGCGCACCATCGACGGCTATCTGCGCTACGCCGAGCACCACCAGGCGGCCTACCGCGCGATCATCAGCGGCGGCGTCGGCTTCGACGCCGAGGTGCTGGCGATACGGGACGGCGTGCGCGAGGCGGTGATCGGGACGATCGCCGAGGGGATATACGGCCGCAAGGACATCCCCTGCCTCGCCCGCACCGCACTGCTCGGCTGGGTGTGCAGCGTCGAGGGCGTCACGCTCGACTGGATCGGCCACCGCGGCCTGCCGCGCGAGACGGTCAGGGACCTGCTCGTGCGCACGCTCGGGGACACGCTGCGCGTCATCGAGGACTTCGAGCCGTCGTACCCGGCGCCGTCGCGGCCCTGAGGCGTTCCTGCGCGAAAAGGGGCGGGAGCCGACCGACTCCCGCCCCGAGTTCCGCGTACGCGACGTCAGTTGATGGCCTTGATCAGCTCACCGTTCGACGTGTCGCCGCTCAGCTCCCAGAAGAACGTGCCGCCGAGGCCCGCCTGGTTCTTGTAGTCCATCTTCCCCGCGATGGTGGCCGGGGTGTCATAGCTCCACCAGTTGGTGCCGCAGTGCGCGTACGCGGTGCCGCCGACCGTGCCGTTCGCCGGGCACTTGGCCTTCAGCACCTTGTAGTCGTCGATGCCCTGCTCGTACTTGCCCGCGGCGGGCCCGGTCGCCGTGCCTCCGGGCGCCTTCTGCGTGACACCCGTCCAGCCGCGGCCGTAGAAGCCGATGCCGAGCAGCAGCTTCTGGGACGGGATGCCGAGGCCCTTGAGCTTCTTGATGGTGGCGTCGGAGTGGTACGAGGGCTTCGGGATGCCGCTGTAGGAGGTGAGCGGCGAGTGCGGGGCCGTCGGGCCCTTCGCGTCCCAGGCGCCGAAGTAGTCGTACGTCATGGGGTTGTACCAGTTGACGTACTGGGCGGCGCCCGCGTAGTCGGCGGCGTCGATCTTGCCGCCCGCCGAGGCGTCCGCCGGGATGGCCGCGGTCACCAGATTGCCGCTGCCGAACTTCGAACGGACCGCGGCCATCAGGTTCTTGTACGCCGCACGCCCGCTGGTGTCACAGGTCAGACCGCAGGCGTTGGGGTACTCCCAGTCGATGTCGATGCCGTCGAAGACATCGGCCCACTTGGAGTTCTCGACCAGGTCGTAGCAGGACTTGGCGAAGGCCTCGGGGTTCTTCGCGGCTTCGGTGAACCCGCTCGACCAGGTCCAGCCGCCGAAGGACCACAGCACCTTGAGGTCCGGGTGCTTCTTCTTCAGCTTGCGCAGCTGGTTGAAGTTGCCGCGCAGGGGCTGGTCCCAGGTGTCGGCCACGCCGTCCACGGACTGCTCGGCGGTGTAGGCCTTGTCGGTGGCCGCGTAGGCGTCGCCCATCGCGCACTTGCCGCCCTGGACGTTGCCGAAGGCGTAGTTGATGTGCGTGAGCTTGTTGGCGGAGCCGGACGTCTCGATGTTCTTGACGTGGTAATTCCGGTCGTAGACGCCCCACTCGGTGAAGTATCCGACGACCTTGGAGCCTGCGGCGGCCTTCGTGGCGGCGGCCCTGTCCTGCTCGGCGGCGGCCTGCTCGGCGGCGGCGCTGCCGGCGCCCGCGAGCAGACCCGCGCCGAGGGCGGCGCAACAGGCGACGGCGATGACGGCCCGGAGGCCGGTGCGGGGGGAGTGCGGTCTGAGCATCGTGTCTCCTCGTGGGGGGAAACAGGGAGGGGGAAGGGGTGCTGTGGACCTGCGGGGGTGCCGGGGAGATGCGTTTGGCATGAACGCGGTAACCCGTTCGGGGGAACAGTAGGAGGACTAGACCAGTACGGTCAATGGTTCGTACCAATCCTGCGACCGGTGACGATCTCGGTACATCTTTCGAGTAAGCGGTCGTTAACTAGTGACGGGGTGCCGCCGATCGGGCATACTCAACGCGCCGCAGCCGCTGGTCAGCCGCTTCCGTGACCCGGAAGGAGACCCTGGCTCGGCATCGTTTCCGGCGTCGCCGCCTCACCCTGCGCGGGCGTCCGCCGTAGCCCGACAGGGAGGAGAGCGTCATGCCCGACCACGCCCCGCAGCTGGTGGACCGTCAGCTGCCCACGGATGAGGCCAGGGATCTGCTCTCGCTCGTCCGGGACATCGTCCACCGCGAGATCGCCCCGAAGGCGGCCGAGGAAGAGGAGGCCGGGCGCTTCCCGCGCGAGATCTTCACCCTGCTCTCCGACGCGGGCCTGCTCGGCCTCGTGTACGACTCCGAGTTCGGCGGCGGCGACCAGCCCTACGAGGTCTACCTCCAGGTCCTCGAGGAGCTCGCCGCCGCGCGCCTGACCGTCGGCCTCGGCGTCAGCGTCCACACCCTGTCCTGCCACGCGCTCGCCGGATACGGCACCAAGGAGCAGCAGGCCGAACACCTGCCCCCCATGCTGGGCGGCGGTCTCCTCGGCGCGTACTGCCTCTCGGAGCCCGCGTCCGGCTCGGACGCCGCGTCCCTGCGCACGAAGGCCGTGCGCGACGGCGACCACTGGGTCATCGACGGCACCAAGGCCTGGATCACCCACGGCGGAGTCGCCGACTTCTACACCGTGCTCGCCCGCACCGGCGGCGAGGGCGCCCGGGGCGTCACGGCCTTCCTGGTGCCGGGCGACGCCGAGGGGCTGAGCGCCGCGGCGCCCGAGAAGAAGATGGGCATGAAGGGGTCGCCCACCGCCCAGGTCCACTTCGACGGCGTACGCGTCCCGGACTCCCGCCGCATCGGCGAAGAGGGCCAGGGCTTCGCCATCGCGCTCTCCGCACTCGACTCGGGGCGGCTCGGCATCGCGGCCTGCGCCATCGGCGTGGCCCAGGCGGCCCTGGACGAGGCGCTCGCGTACGCCACCGAACGGCGGCAGTTCGGCCGGCCGATCGCGGACTTCCAGGGCCTTCGGTTCATGCTCGCGGACATGGCGACGCAGATCGAGGCCGGCCGGGCGCTCTATTTGTCGGCTGCCAGGCTGCGCGACGCGGGGCGGCCGTTCGCCAAGCAGGCGGCCATGGCCAAGCTGCTGTGCACGGACGCGGCGATGAAGGTGACGACCGACGCCGTGCAGATCCTCGGCGGTTACGGCTACACGGCGGACTTCCCCGTGGAGCGCCTCATGCGCGAGGCCAAGGTGCTCCAGATCGTCGAGGGCACCAATCAGATCCAGCGCATGGTCATCGCCCGTCACCTCGCGGGTCCCGAGACGCGCTGAACGGCCCGCGGGGCACGGGCGGCGCCATGAGGCGGACCCACTCCGGGTCGTGCCGCCCGGGCAGCGTCCGGCCCCGGTCGGCCCAGGAGCGGATCAGGGCCAGGTAGATCGGCGGGTCCGGGGGCGGGGGCTGCTGCGGCTGGTAGGCCTGCTGGGGCTGCTGGTACGTCTGCGGTGGTGGTGGATACGCCTGCTGAGGCTGCTGGTAGGCCTGCTGCTGGGGCGGCTGGTACACGGAGGGCCGGCGCGGCTGCTGGTAGGACTGCCGGTGCGGCTGCGGATAGGGCTGCGGATAGGGCTGCTCGCGCGGATCGGCCTGCTGAGGCCGTGGGGGAACCGATTCTGCGGAGGCGGGCACCGTCACCAGGGTGCGCCGTCGGCGGCCGCTGGGGGCGTGGGTGGGGCCCATGTCCGTGGGGGTCATACCGGGCCAACGCCTCCCGCGCCGCCGAGGTCACCGCCGCGCGGATTAGGCCGTCAGTTCACGGCATCCGCGTGTCGAGGCAGCGCACGCCGGGGCATGGCGGCAGGGGAGGCGGCGCGTGCCGGGGGCGCGGCGGCGTGCCTCGGGGGCGAAGCCGGGGTCCGCCGCGGGGCGCGATATCGCGGGCCCGGCCCGGGGTCAGGGAGAGCGGCCCGCCACGCGTCTGGCTCCGTCCCGCCAACTGACGTACCGTCAGCTGAGCGCCGGAGGCCCCGCCGCCTCCCGCCACCCTGAACTGCCGCACGCCGAGGGAGGTTTGCCGTGGAGGACGACCGTCCGGTACCGCTCGACGAGTATCCCGTGCACCAGGTAGCCCTGTCGATGAAGCACGTCGCGACGGGCGACCGCAACGCCTACGACCGGTGCATCTTCCACCTCTTCGACCACGCGGGCCGCGCCCTGCTCATCCTCGGCCTCGGCGTCTATCCGAACACCGGTGTTATCGACGCGTACGCCACCCTCCGCATCGGCGACACGCTCCACGCCGTACGCGCCGGTGACGCCCTCGGCGACGACCGGACGGACCTCTCCGTCGGCCCGCTGCGCATCACCGTCGACCAGCCGCTGCGCCGCCTGCGCCTGGAGTGCGCCGCCGACCCGGACGACCCGGCGTCCCTTTCGTACGACCTGACCTGGACCGCCGACTTCCCCGCCCTCTGGGAACCGCACCACACCCAGCGCCGCGGTGCCCGGCTCACCCTCGAAGGTCGCCGTTTCGTCCAGGCGGGCCGCCCCTGTGGAGTGATCCGCGCGGGCGGCGAGGAGATTCCCGTGGCGGCGGGGGAGTGGACCGCGACCCGCGACCGAAGCTGGGGCGTGCGGCCCATCCCGGGCGAGGAACGCGGACGCCTGGAGGAGGAGTTCGCCACCGAGGGCTTCCACTGGATCTGGTGCCCCGTGCGTTTCGACGACCGCTTCCTGATGGTCGTCGCCCAGGAGGACGCGGACGGATACCGCACCCTCAACGACGCCACCCTCGTCCGCCCCGGCCTGCGCGACCGCCAACTCGGCTGGCCCCGTGCCGACATCACCTACCGGCCCGGCACCCGGCACCCGGAGCGCGCCGTCATCCACCTCATCGGCCCCGACGGCCACAAGCCCCTCGAACTGGGCGCGGAGGTCCTCGCCTCGCTGCCCCTGGCCGTGGGCGCCGGATATCCGCCCGCCGACGACTGGCAGCACGGCACCTGGCGCGGCCGCGACTGGACCGACCGCCGCACCTACGACCTCTCGGACCCCGCCGCACACCCCCTGGCCGCCTACGGAGTCATCGACCACGCCGCCCGCTTCACCCTCGACGGACAGACGGGGTACGGCATTTTCGAGCACGGCAGCTTCGGCCGCCACGACCCGAGCGGCTTCACCGGATTCGACTCCGTGGCGCCCTAAGGGGCCCGGCGAAGGAGCACGGACATGGCATCGGCACCCCGCCCCCGCACGACCACGCGCGAACCGGAAGAGCTGGCCCGCCGCCTCACCGCCTGGCTCGACACCCGCCTGCCCGGCGCCGAAGCGGTCGACGTGACCGTCCCCGAGTCCAACGGCATGTCCAGCGAGACCCTGCTCTTCACCGTCCGGCACCCCGAACCGCCCCTGCGCTCCTGCGCGTTGCGGCTGGCGGCCGACCCGGCGGCGTACACGATCTTCCCCGTCTACGACATGCCGCGTCAGTACCGCACGATGCGGCTCGTCGCCGAGCGCACCGACCTGCCGGTGCCGCGCGTCCTGTGGCTGGAAGAGGACCCCCGACCGCTCGGCGCGCCCTTCTTCGTCATGGAGCGGGTCGAGGGCCGCGTCCCGCCGGACGTCATGCCCTACACGTACGAGGGAAACTGGCTGCACGCCGCCACCGACACCGAACGCGCGCACCTGGAGGAGGCCTCGGTCCGGCTCGTCGCCCGGCTGCACGACCAAGTCCCGCTGCATGAGGCGCGATTCCTCGCACTGCCCGGCGAGGGGAGCCCGCTGCGCCGCCATGTCACGGCCCAACACGCCTACTACACATGGGTGGTGAGGGGGCTGCCCCGCTCACCCCTCATCGAGAGCGCCTTCGACCGCCTCGAAGAGCTGTGGCCGCACACCGAGGGCGCGCCCGTCCTCAACTGGGGCGACGCGCGCATCGGGAACATCGTCTACGCCGGCTTCGAGCCCGCGGCCGTCCTCGACTGGGAGATGGCGGCCCTCGCGCCCCGCGAGGTCGACCTCGGCTGGATGGTCTACCTCCACCGCTTCTTTCAGGATCTGACGGTGAGTTTCGGCCAACCAGGGCTGCCGGACTTCCTGCGCCGCGACCGTATCGAGGCGGCCTATGCCAGGCTCACCGGGCACACCCCGCGCGCCATGGACTTCTACACGCTGTACGCGGCGCTGCGGCACGCGATCGTCATGCTGCGCGTCGCCTACCGCCAGGTCCACTTCGGCGAGGCCGCGGCACCCGGAGCGGCCGGGGACGCGGACGCGCTGATCCTGCACCACGACAGCCTCGCCGCCATGGTGCAGGGCAGCTACTGGTGACTCAGGCGGCGGGCCGCTGCTGCCGCGGTACGCGGAAGGGCTGCGAGCCCGGTCCGCCCACGTGCGAGAACGGCTGTTTCCGCCAGTCGAGGCCCTGAGGGAGCGTCAACAGCAGGGCGGTGTCCTGCTCCTGAGCCTCCATCGTGTCGTCGACGGGTGTGGCGTCCTCGGCCGCACGGCCCGTACCGGCACAGACCGTGAGCCCGAACGGGTTCCACGGAGTGGGGCACAGGGCGTGCTCGGGCAGGACGTCCTCGTCGGCCAGGAGCGCGATCGGCTGCCCGCAGTCGGGGCAGTTCACGCGGTACATCTCGAAGGTGTCGTACGCGTCGAGAAGGGCGTCAGCCGGTTCGACGCCCTCCGGCTCGGGCTCGGCGGCCTGCTGCTGCTTGGCGCGAGTGGGCCTGCCGGGGCGCTTCAGATTCTGCATGGGACTCTCCCCCTTGGGTGGGCCGACAAGGCACTGCGGCCTCGACCACAGCAAGCACTTCCCGTCCCGTCGTAGGGGTAATCGTGGCATCCCGTCGGACAGGGTCAACGAGGTGTGGCGTTCGTCACATGCCGACGGGAGTTGCCCCGCCGGGCGAACCCGGCGGGCGCTCGGGTATCCGCAGGGATCAAGAGCCCTGTAGGTTCGGCGCATGGAGGAGCTGGACCGACAGATCGTGCAGCTGCTCGTCAAGGACGGGCGGATGAGCTACACCGACCTGGGCAAGGCCACGGGCCTGTCCACATCGGCCGTGCACCAGCGGGTACGCCGCCTGGAGCAGCGGGGAGTCATCCGCGGCTACGCCGCGGTCGTGGACCCGGAGGCCGTCGGGCTGCCGCTCACGGCCTTCATCTCGGTGAAGCCGTTCGACCCCAGCGCGCCCGACGACATCGCCGAACGCCTCGCGGGCGTCCCGGAGATCGAGGCGTGCCACAGCGTCGCGGGCGACGAGAACTACATCCTCAAGGTCCGCGTCGCCACTCCGCTGGAACTGGAACACCTGCTGAGCCGTCTGCGCGCCCTCGCCGGGGTCTCCACGCGGACGACCGTGGTGCTCTCCACTCCGTACGAGGCGCGCCCGCCCCAGGTGTGACCCGCGCGCGAGGCGCGCGCCCGCAGGGGCGAGACTGGACCCATGAGCCAGAGCACCGCCCCCGACGACGTCCGGGACCCCCAGAACCACCGCACCGTGCTGCTGCGCGGCGGCGACGTCCACAGCCCCGCCGACCCGTTCGCCACCGCGATGGTCGTCGAGCGCGGCCATGTCGCCTGGGTCGGCTCCGAAGGCGCCGCGGACGCCTTCGCGGACGGCGTCGACGAGGTCGTCGACCTCGAAGGTGCCCTGGTCACCCCGGCGTTCACGGACGCCCACGTGCACACCACGGCCACCGGCCTCGCCCTGACGGGACTCGACCTGTCGGGGGCTCGTTCGCTGGACGAGGCGCTCGTGTCCGTACGCGAACACGCCGCCGCGCGACCGCACGACCCCGTTCTGCTCGGCCACGGCTGGGACGCCGCCCGCTGGCCCGGCGGCCGCCCGCCCACGCGCGCGGAGCTGGACGAGGCCACCGGCGGCCGGCCGCTCTACCTCTCCCGCATCGACGTCCACTCGGCTGTCGCCACCACCGCTCTGCTCGACCTCGTGCCCGGCATCACCGAGCGCACCGGCTTCCACCCGGACGCCCCGCTGACCGCCGACGCCCACCACGGAGTGCGCGCCGCCGCCCTGGCAGCGGTCACGCCCGCCCAGCGCGCCGAGGCCCAGCGAGCCGCCCTGAAGCGCGCCGCCTCGCTCGGCATCGGCTCCGTCCACGAGTGCGCGGGCCCGGAGATCTCCGACGAGGACGACTTCACCGGGCTGCTGCGGCTCGCCGCCGAGGAGGCCGGGCCCCGCGTCGTCGGCTACTGGGCCGAGCACGGCCCCGAAGGCGTGGCGCGCGCCCGGGAGTTGGGCGCGGCCGGCGCCGCCGGTGACCTCTTCGTGGACGGAGCCCTCGGCTCGCACACCGCCTGCCTGCACGAGCCGTACGCCGACGGCGCCCACACCGGCACGGCCTACCTGGACGCCGCCGACGTCGCCGCCCACGTCGTGGCATGCACCGAGGCGGGCCTCCAGGCGGGCTTCCACGCCATCGGGGACGCCGCGGTGGGTTCCGTGGTCGATGGACTGCGGCTGGCCGCGGAGAAGGTCGGCCTGGCCCGCGTCAGGGCCGCCAGGCACCGCGTGGAGCACGCCGAGATGCTCACCCCCGAGACCATCGCGGGATTCGCCGAGTTCGGCCTCACCGCGTCCGTCCAGCCCGCCTTCGACGCCCTGTGGGGCGGCGACCACGGCATGTACGCCGAGCGCCTCGGCGCCGAGCGGGCCCGCACCCTCAATCCGTTCGCGGCCCTCCTGCGCACCGGCGTCCCCCTCGCCTTCGGCTCCGACAGCCCCGTCACGCCCCTCGACCCCTGGGGCACGGTCCGCGCCGCCGCCTTCCACCGCACGCCCGAGCACCGCGTCTCCGTGCGCGCCGCGTTCACGGCCCACACCCGGGGCGGCTGGCGGGCCGTCGGCCGCGACGACGCGGGCGTCCTGGTGCCGGGCGCGCCCGCGGACTACGCCGTGTGGCGCACCGCCAATCTGGTGGTGCAGGCCCCGGACGACCGCGTGGCCCGCTGGTCGACCGACCCGCGCTCGGGCACGCCCGGCCTGCCCGACCTGTCGCCGGGGGCCGAACTCCCCGTCTGTCTGCGCACCGTGGTGGCCGGTCGGCCGGTCCATGTGGGGCCGGACGAGTGATGTCCCGGCGGTGCGCGGCGCCGATCGCGGCCCGCCGGGGCTCCGTACGACCTGCGAATCCTCGGCACTGACCTGGCGGTATTTATCAACACCGCAGCTCACAAGGCTATTGACAGAGAGCCGCCGTGGGCCGGTAGGTTCGGCCGGGTCCACCACAGGACGTCCGACCGGCGAACCTCCACGCAGTCGTCGAACGCCGCTGGGTCATGGGTGGTGTGCCGCACCGGCGCACCTCCGCTGGGAGCCAGATCCAGCGTCCGCGACGCGGAGGCGAGGGAACGTATCAGCCGGTCGGCTGGTGTGACCCGGGTCGGGCCCGGACGCTCAGTAGACAACGGCTTTCGGTCGATCCGCAGCCAGCGGGTCCCGGGCCGGCCCGAAGGGCGCCGGGCCCCGATCCGCAGTCCTGGACCTGCCGACCCCCGAGCCGCCGCTGCGGCGCAGGCCGCGGCCACTATGGTGGTCCTCTGCGTACGAACGAAGGGGCAGTAGTGAACGACGGCGGTCGAGTCTCCGAAGCAGGGGACCAGGGGAGACAGTTCGGCTCGCTCGGCACGGCCTTGGTGATCATTCCGACCTACGACGAGGCGGAGAACATCCAGGCCATCGTCGGCCGGGTGCGGGCTTCCGTGCCGGACGCGCACGTCCTGATCGCCGACGACAACAGCCCCGACGGCACCGGCAAGCTCGCCGACGAGCTGGCGGCCGAGGACGACCAGGTCCACGTACTGCACCGCAAGGGCAAGGAGGGCCTCGGCGCCGCCTACCTCGCGGGCTTCCGCTGGGGGCTCGACAACGACTACGGCGTGCTCATCGAGATGGACGCCGACGGCTCCCACCAGCCCGAGGAGCTGCCCCGGCTGCTGACCGCGCTGAAGGGCGCCGACCTCGTGCTCGGCTCGCGCTGGGTGCCCGGCGGCCGGGTCGTGAACTGGCCCAAGCACCGCGAGTTCATCTCCCGCGGCGGCAGCACCTACTCGCGCCTCCTGCTGGACGTGCCCATCCGCGACGTGACGGGCGGCTACCGCGCCTTCCGCCGCGAGACCCTGGAGGGCCTCGGCCTCGCCGAGGTCGAGTCGCAGGGCTACTGCTTCCAGGTCGACCTCGCGCGCCGCGCGATCAAGGCGGGCTACCACGTGGTCGAGGTGCCCATCACGTTCGTCGAGCGGGAGCTCGGGGACAGCAAGATGAGCCAGAACATCGTCGTCGAGGCGCTGTGGCGGGTCACCGCCTGGGGCGTCGGGGAGCGCGTCGGCCGGGTCATCGGCCGCAAGCAGCCCTGAGCGGACCCGGCCGCGGGGCCGCACGCCGTCCTGAGCGGCCCCGGACCCGGCCTTGTTGATCATCCCCCTTATCCCGGCCTGAGACGGACCCAGGCACACTGGGAGCATGACGACCGGCGCACCGCCTCCCATCCGCCCCACCAAGACCAGACGCTCGGGACCCCTGAGGTTCCTGCCGCTCGGCATCGCCGCGTGGCTCGTCCTGGAGATCTGGCTGCTCACCGTCGTGGCGGGTGCCACGAGCGGGTTCGTGGTCCTGCTGCTCCTGGTGGGCGGCCTCGTGCTCGGCTCCGCGGTGATCAAGCGGGCGGGGCGCAGGGCGTTCCGCAAGCTCAGCGAGGCCGTGCAACAGCAGCAGAGCGGAGTGGCGCCCGAGCCGGAGGCCGCGGGCGGCGGCGGGGCCCTGACGATGCTGGGCGGCCTGCTGATCATCCTGCCCGGGCTCGTCTCGGACGCCCTGGGCCTGATCCTGCTGATCCCGCCGGTCCAGAAGGCCCTCGGGCGGTATGCGGAGCGGACGTTCGAGCGCAAGGTGCGCGAGGCGTCCCCCGGCGGCCTCGGCGACGCCTTCCAGCAGGCGCGCATGCACCGCCCCGACGGCAAGGTCGTCCAGGGCGAGGTCATCAGGGACGAGCCGCCGGCGCGCGGCCCGCGCCCGGACGACCCGCAGCTGCCGCGCTGACGGCGCACGAGCCTCCCGCACGCACGCACGCGCACGAGGGCCGGGGCCACTGCTGAGCAGTGGCCCCGGCCCTCGTACTTGTGCTGTGCGGTTGTGTGCCGGGTCCGTCGTCAGGCGGACTTGCGGCTGTCCCGCGGATGCACCGCGATGTTCATGGCGCCGGACCGAAGGACCGCAAGGCGCTCCTCCAGGACCTCTTCGAGTTCCTCTCGAGTACGGCGCTCCATGAGCATGTCCCAGTGCGTACGCGCCGGCTTGCCCTTCTTCTCCTCAGGTCCGTCGCCGTCTACCAGGAGTGCCTGGGCCCCGCAGACCTTGCACTCCCACTCCGGCGGGATCTCCGCCTCGACCGAGAACGGCATCTCGAAACGATGTCCGTTCTGGCATGCGTACTCCACGGCCTGGCGCGGAGCCAGGTCGATGCCGCGGTCGGTCTCGTAGCTTGTCACCACGAGACGCGTGCCGCGAAGAGCTCGCTCACTCATGAATCGTGCCTCCCGGGCTTGTCGCCCACAGGACAGGTGTCGCTGTCGTCGTCATCCGGTCAACGTCCGGTCGGCGGTAAAGATTCCCGTTCAGGGTCATGCGTCGCCGTCGTATGCCGCCCACTTGTAGTACCCACCAGCGCCCGGTTTGTCACATCTGACAGTAGATGTCACCCAGCGTTTCTGAAACTTCAGCTCGCAGTAACGGTCCGCCTGGCAGGCCAAACGCGTACACTACCGGCCTTTGCCCTCAGTTGCTAAATCCGGTCGGGTACGGGATTGCCCGCGTCGCGTACCGCACGCCTCACCGGCACCCTCGCGAGCAGCGCGAATCCGAGCAGGAAGAAGGCCACGAGGGAGACGATCGCGTCCCGGTAGCTCCCCGTCAGCTGGTAGGTGAGGCCGAAGATCAGCGGTCCGAGCCAGGCCATGCCGCGGTCGCTGATCTCGTACGCGGAGAAGTACTCCGCCTCCTTGCCGCGCGGCACCAGGTGCGAGAAGAGCGAGCGGGACAGGGCCTGGGTGCCGCCGAGGACCAGGCCGATTCCCGCCGCGAGGACGAAGAACCACGCGGGCGCCCCCGCGGGCAGGAAGTAGCCCGCCCCGATCGTCACCGTCCAGGCGACGAGGGAGCCGAGGATGGTGCGCTTGGCGCCGTACGTCCGGGCCAGCCTGCCCATCCCGAGGGCCCCGGCCACCGCGAGCAGCTGCACCAGCAGCACCGCGACGATCAGCGTGGACTGTTCGAGCCCCAGCTCCTCGGAGCCGTACACGGACGCCTGCGAGATCACCGTCTGGACCCCGTCGTTGTAGACGAGGTAGGCCAGCAGGAAGGCGAGCGTGTGGGGGTGGCGGCGCATGTCGCGCACCGTCGCCGCCAGCTGCCGCAGGCCGCCCCGCCCGCCGCCCGCGGAGTGCGCGGTCCGCCGGTCGCGCAGCCGCTTCAGGGGTACGAGGGTGAAGGCGCCCCACCACACACCGGCCGACGCCAGGCAGATGCGGACCGCCGTCGACTCGGAGACGCCGAAGGAGTCGTGGGCGAGGAACAGCACGAGGTTCGCCACCAGGACCAGGGCCCCCGAGGCGTAACCGAAGGCCCAGCCGCGCGAGGAGACCGCGTCGCGCTCCTCCGGAGGGGCGATCTGCGGCAGATAGGAGTTGTAGAGCACCATCGAGACGGCGAGCGAGGCATTGGCGACGACCAGCAGGAGACCGCCGAGGAGATAGCGCTCGCCGTCCAGGAAGAACATGCCCGCGGTCGCGGCCGCCCCCAGGTACGCGGCCACGGCGAGCAGGGGCTTCTTGCGGCCCGTACGGTCGGCGGCCGCGGCCGCCAGCGGCATCACGAAGACCGACACGAGCACGGAGGCGGACACCGTGTACGCGAAGAACGACCCCGCGCGGACCGGGATGCCCAGCGGGTGCACATACCCCTCCGGGTCGGCCGCCGCCTTGGCGATCTCCGTGAGGTAGGGCCCCAGGAATACGGTCAGGACGCTCGTCGAGTAGACCGAGCACGCCCAGTCGTAGAAGTACCAGCCTCGTTGCTCGCGCCGCCGTTCGGCGGCCTCGCCGGCCGCCGTGCGCGGGGTGTCGGTGCCCACCCGTGACCTCGCTGTTCCCCGTGGTGCGAAGCCGCCCTCGGGCGGTCAGACCCAGCTCCCCCGGTCCGTCAGCACCTCGCGCAGCGTCTCGATGTGATCGGAAACTACGCCATCCACGCCCAGGTCCAAAAGGGCGGCCATCCGCTCGGCGTCGTTGACGGTCCACACGTGGACCTGGAGCCCGCGCGCGTGGGCGGCGCGCACGAAGCGGTGGTCGACCACCCGGATCCCGCCGTGCGTCTCGGGTACCTGCGCGCAGACCGCCGAAGGGCGCGGCGCCGCCGGGACGCCGTACGACCAAAGACGCAGGGCTGCCACGCCGCGGGTGCCGAGGGAGGTGGCGAGGCGGGGGCCCGCGATGCGCTGGGCCCTCGCCACGCGCGCCTCGGAGAACGAGCCGACGCAGATCCGGTCCCAGGAGCCGGTGCGGCGGATCAGGTCCAGGAGCGGCAGAAGCGCGGACTCCGCCTTCACGTCCACGTTCCAGCGCACCTCGGGGAAGGTCTCCAGCAGCTCTTCGAAGAGGGGCACCGGCTCACTGCCTGCCACGCGCGCGTGGCGCACCTCGCTCCAAGGGAGGTCGGCGATGCGTCCCGCCGCGTCCGTCACGCGGTCCAGCGTCGCGTCGTGGAAGGCGACGAGTCGGCCGTCGGCCGTGGCGTGCACATCGGTCTCGATGTATCGGTAGCCGAGGCCGACGGCGCGCCGGAAGGCCGCTGCGGTGTTCTCCAGGCCGTCCGCCGCGCCCCCGCGGTGGGCGAGGGCGAGCGGACCCGGGTGATCGAGGTAGGGGTGGCGTACGCGCGTGGTCACCGCTGAAGTATCGCGCGCTCCGGAGGACCGCCGGAGGCCGCGACCTGCTCCGCGGCGGACGCGGGGAGGGCGAGGTGACGCAGGAAGAACTGGGCGAGCGGGCCGATGGCGAGCGCGTACAGGACGGTGCCGAAGCCCGCCGTGCCGCCGAGCGCGAAGCCGGTGGCGACGACCGTCACCTCGACGAGCGTGCGCGTCAGGCGGATCGAGCGGCCGGTGCGCCCGTGCAGGCCGGTCATCAGGCCGTCGCGCGGCCCGGGGCCGAACGAGGCGGCGATGTACAGGCCGGTCGCCGCGCCGTTGAGGACCACACCGGCCAGCAGCAGAGGGACGCGGACGGCGAGTGAGTCCGCGTCCGGCAGCAGCGCCAGGGTGGCGTCCATCGCCAGCCCGCAGACGAAGACGTTCGAGACGGTGCCGAGCCCCGGGCGCTGGCGCAGGGGAATCCACAGCAGCAGGACGGCCGCGCCGACGATGATCGAGACGATGCCGATGGACAGGCCCGTCAGTGCGGACAGGCCTTGGTGGAGCACGTTCCACGGCTCGGAGCCGAGCCCCGCGGCCACGATCAGCGCGGAGCTGGCGCCGTACAGCGTCAGACCGGCGTACAACCGCGCCAGCCGTCGTGCGAGATGTGGCTTCGTCCCGGACAAGTGGTGCCCCCTGCTGGTGGTAGTGGCCCGACGCATGTCACCCTGTGGCTTGGAAGCAGAGCGCAACCATGGCCAATTCGGGGAAGGTGGACTGGGAATCATGGCTCAGTGGACTTCGGCGATGGGCTCGACTCAGCTCGCCCGGCTCCTCGCCTCCCAGCAGGCGCGCCCCACCGGCACGGGCGCCCGCCGCCCGCCCGCCTACCGCGCCCTCGCCGACGGCATCAGACTGCTCGTCCTGGAGGGCCGCGTCCCGGTCGCCGCGAGACTGCCCGCCGAACGCGAACTGGCGGTGGCGCTCGCCGTCAGCCGCACCACCGTGGCGGCCGCCTACGAGGCGTTGCGCGCCGAGGGCTTCCTGGAGTCCCGCAGGGGAGCGGGCAGCTGGACCGCAGTCCCCGCCGGAAACCCCCTCCCCGCGCGCGGGCTCGAACCGCTGCCCCCGGAGGCGCTCGGTTCCATGATCGACCTGGGCTGTGCCGCGCTGCCCGCGCCCGAGCCCTGGCTCACCCGCTCCGTCCAGGGCGCCCTCGAAGCGCTCCCGCCCTACGCGCACACGCACGGCGACTACCCCGCGGGCCTGCCCGCGCTGCGCGAGATGCTCGCCGAGCGCTACACCGCGCGCGGGATCCCGACCATGCCCGAGCAGATCATGGTCACCACCGGCGCGATGGGCGCCATCGACGCGATCTGCCACCTCTTCGCGGGGCGCGGCGAGCGCATCGCCGTCGAGTCCCCCTCGTACGCCAACATCCTCCAGCTGATGCGCGAGGCGGGCGCCCGGCTGGTCCCCGTCGCCATGGCCGAGGGGCTTCAGGGCTGGGACATGGACCGCTGGCGGCAGGTCCTGCGGGACGCGGCGCCCCGGCTCGCGTACGTGGTCGCGGACTTCCACAACCCCACGGGCGCGCTCGCGGGGGAGGACCAGCGAAGGCAACTGGTCGAGGCGGCCCGCTCGGCGGGCACGGTCCTCGTCGTCGACGAGACGATGAGCGAGCTGGGCCTCGCCCCGGACCTCGACATGCCGCGCCCCGTCTGCGGGTTCGACCCCGCGGGCTCCACCGTCATCACCGTCGGTTCGGCGAGCAAGGCGTTCTGGGCGGGCATGCGCATCGGCTGGGTGCGGGCCGCCCCGGACGTGATCCGCAGCCTCGTCGCGGCACGCGCGTACGCCGATCTGGGCACCCCCGTCCTCGAACAGCTCGCCGTGAACTGGCTGCTGAACACCGGAGGCTGGGAGGCCGCCGTGGACATCCGCAGGGAGCAGGCCAGGGAGAACCGCGACGCGCTGGTCGCCGCCGTACGCCGCGAGCTGCCCGAATGGGAGTTCGAGGTGCCGCGCGGTGGTCTGACGCTGTGGGTGCGCACCGGCGGGTTGTCGGGGTCGCGGCTCGCCGAGGTGGGCGAGCGCGTGGGAGTGCGGGTTCCGTCAGGGCCGCGCTTCGGTGTCGACGGGGCCTTCGAGGGGTATGTGCGGCTGCCGTTCACCGTGGGCGGCGCGGTGGCCGAGGAGGCGGCGGTGCGTCTGGCCGCCGCCGCCCGCCTGGTGGAGACGGGCGCCGGCACGGGGGCGGAGATCACGCATCCCTTCGTGGCCTGAGCTTCGTGGCCCGAGGTCGAGTCCGGGCCCGGGTGGCGGTTCAGCTCTCCGCGGGGACCGGCTGCGCCCCGGTGACCTCTCGGGGGACCTCTTCGGCCACTTCGGCCACTTCGGCCTCCTCCGGTTCCTCGACGGGGAGCGTGTCCGCCGGGGTGCTGTACTCCGGCAGCAGTTCCAGGACCGCCCTGCGGTGCGACTCACTGGTGGCGTCGTCGTAGGGATCGGGCGTGGCAGGAACCTGGAGGCGGTGCACCGGACCCGTGCCGAGCCGCGCGTAGCCCCGGCCGGGCGGGACCTCCGCGGTGGGCGTCGTATGGGGCGGCGTACCGAGGACCTCCTCCAGCTGGTCGGGCGTGGCGGGCCCGAGGACCACACGCGCGCGCGTGTGCTGGCGTACGGCGTCGCTCAAGAAGTCCAGGCAGTCCAGCTGATCCGCGACGGCCACTGTCACGTTCGCCGCCCTGCCGTGCCGCAGTGGGACGTGGAGCAGCGACTGGGGGTCGTTGCGCCCGTCGGCGGCGGCGAGGTGGCCGAGCGCGCTCGGCCGGTCCAGGAGGATCCACAGGGGGCGCTTGGTGTCCTCCGGCGGCGGATGGCCCGCCTGCCGGGCCCGGTTGGCGGCGATGAGCCTGCGCTCGGTCTCGTGCGCGGCCCATTCCAGGCTCGCGAGCGCCCCGGCGAGCCCGCACTCGATGGCCAGGACCCCTTCGCGGCCGGTCAGGCACGCGTAGTCGCCGGCGCCGCTGCCCTCGACGATGAGTACGTCGCCGTACTGGAGCGCCTGGAGGGCGATGGAGCGCAGCAGCGTCGTCGTGCCGCTGCCCGGCCGGCCCGCGATCAGCAGGTGGGGTTCCGTGGAGCGGACGCCGGTGCGCCAGACGACGGGGGGTACGTCGCGGCGCTCCTCGCCGTCGGTCACCGGCAGGGTGCGCTGCACGCCGGTCTCGTCGGTGAAGCCGAGGACCGTCTCCCCGGGGGCGGTGACGAAACGCTGGGCGGCGATGTCGGTGGGGAGCGCGGGCAGGACGGTGACGGTGAGTTCGTTGCCCTCCTCGTCCCACGCGAAGTGGTATTCGCGTCCGCGGCCCGACTTCGCGTGCAGCAGCTGTTCGATCCGCGCGCGGGACTCGGCCTCGCCGTCCGTGAAGTACGCGGGGTACTGCACCACCAGACGGGAGATCCGCCCGGTCTCGTCGAACTCGTAGGTGGTGAAGGCCTTGTCCCACGCGCCGCCGTGGGCGTAGAGCGGGGCGGGGTCCTCGGGGGCCGAGAAGTACGGGACGAGCGCTTCGTAGAGGGTCTGCAACCGCTGTGCCTGGGCCTCGTCGGGGCCGCTCGGCGCCGGGGCGGTGCGCTCGCGGCCCGTCCACCCGGCGGCCGCCATCAGGGAGATGAGGGCGAGCATCGGCCCGTAGGGGACGAGGGCGACGACCAGGACCACGGAGGCGACCAGGAACAGCAGCGGCCCACGCTTGTCCTTGGGCGTGCCCGCCCACTTGCGCCGCCCGGCGGCAGCCAGCCGGCGCAGTCCACGAGAAATCGTGATCAGCGGGTGGAGAACGTCGGTGGCGCTGTCGGCGGCCGACCGTGCCAGCTCCCGGCTCCGCGCGATGGACGCGGTGCCGTTACTCAGGATGCGGGGGAGTGGGCGCCTGGCCACGTCAGTCTCCTGGAGGTGCGTACGAAGGCAGGGGGGTCAGAACTTGATCCCGCCGAGGAGGCTCGCGAGGCTCGCGCTGCCGGCCTTGATGCTCGGGGCGATGGCGGTGCCCGCCATGAAGAAGCCGAAGAGCGCGCAGACCACCGCGTGGGAGGCCTTGAGGCCGTCCTTGCGGAAGAAGAGGAAGACGATGATTCCGAGCAGTACGACGCCCGAGATGGAAAGGACCATGACGGTTCTCCTGGTTTGTGGGGACAGTCACCATGAGTTCTTCCAGGTTCACAGCATGTATCCATACGACAAAAGGTGCAAATGAGTGAAATTCTCTGAATTTCCCTCGAATGGCAGAGCCCCTTCGGGGCGTCGGGGAGCAGGTCGGGGCGTCTTCCGTGCCCGCCGTGATCTTTGCCTCGGGCGGGCACGGTCATGTGTCCGCCGGGGCAGTACCCTGTCGATTCACTCGTACGGCTGCACGCGCAGCGCATCCCAGAAAGGCGGACGCCCCCATGAGCGAAGCCCCCGACCCCGAGGTCGTGGAGCTGGCGACCAAGATCTTCGATCTGGCCCGCCAGGGCGACGCCGCGGCGCTCGCGGCATACGTCGACGCGGGGGTCCCGGCCAACCTCACCAACGACAGCGGTGACTCGCTCGTGATGCTGGCGGCCTACCACGGGCACGCCGACGCGGTCCGGGCCCTCCTGGAGCGCGGCGGCGACGCGAACCGCGCCAACGACCGGGGGCAGACACCGCTCGCCGGAGCCGTCTTCAAGGGCGCGGACGCGGTGATCCGGGCCCTCCTGGACGGCGGGGCCGATCCGGCCGCCGGGACGCCGTCGGCGGTGGACACCGCCCGGATGTTCCAGAAGACGGAGTTGCTGGAGCTGTTCGGGGCCGCCTGAGCGGGTACCCGTCCAGCAGCTACGGGGGCGCTGGAAATGTGGTCGCGGCGGGTGTCACCGCCGGGTCATCATGACGACGTGATTCACGGACGCGACGGTGGGGCAGGTCTTGCCGCACCGCGTGGGCCGTGAGCGGCCCGCCCCCGGACCTCCGTCCGGGATCCCTTGGGGCCACGGACGAGAGGCAGAGGAAGATGGTCTTCGACAAGCAAAAGACGGCGGGCGGCCCGACGTGTTGGCGCGCGGCCAGGTAATGCGTGATTCCCGGTTGCGTCGACGCTTGATGTGAGGCTGTTTCCCATGTTCGATCCGGTCATAGCGCCCAGCGGTACGCTGCTCGGCCTGCTTCAGCGGGGCCGCGGCGACGGCACGCTGCACGCACTCACGGCACCACGGTCCGAGGCGCTCGCCGCCCTCGACCTCTGTGTGCTCAACGATCCCCGCCACGACTGGCAGGTGGAGAACCGCTCGCTGTACTACGCCCGGCTCTACCTCGACCTGCACGGCGGGCTCGGCGAGATCGAGCGGCACCTCTTCGATGCCGAGGACGTCCTGGACACGGACGACTCGCGCACCGGGCTCGCCCTCGCCGTCCTCGGGCACCTCGCCTCCTACGGCAGGCACGACGCCCTCGAACTCCTGCGCAGGTACGCGGCGTTCGGCGCGAACTGGGCGTGGGCCCTCGACGAGCTGGCCCTGCGCGACGACGACGCGGGGCTGCGCGCGCTCGCCGTCCCCGTGCTCGCCAGATTCCCCGCCGACGCGGAGGGCGAGGCCGAGCTGGCCGCCGCCGTCCGCGACGCCTACGAACCACGGCCCTGGCGGCTGTGGGAGGAAGACCCCCGCGCCGGTGTCGGCGCCCGCGTGCGAGCCGCGCGGGAACAGGGCTCCTTCGACCGCTGGCAGCGCCAGATGCGTCCCGCGGGACCCCGCCCCGGATGGAGCGTCCAGGCCGTCTTCGACTGGGCGCAGGAGGGCCTTGAACGCGGCGCCGTGCTGCACGTGCCCGCCGCACGCTGCCTGGGCGCCGTCGCGGGCCCCGAGGACCGGCCCGAGATCGTCGAGGCCGCCCGCAACGGCTCCGACGGGGCGCGCGCCACCGCCCTGCGCTATCTCGCCGACGCCCACGACCCCGCCGTCTTCGACCTCATCGAGTACGCGGTGGAGGACCACTCCGCTGTCGTGGTCGACGCGGCGACGGAGGCGTTCGAACGGATGGGCAGTGTCGCCGCCGTCGAGCGGGCCCGGCGCTGGGCCTACCGTCCCGACGCCCTCGGCGCCGCCGCGGGACGTGTGCTCGCCTGCCGGGGCGGCGCCCAGGACAGCAAGCTCGTCCTCGCCGCACTGCGTGAGGCGGTCCGCGGCGAGGGGCCCGACGCGCCGACGCTGTGGACCCTCGTCGACGGCGCGGGACGCCTCGGCATCGCCTGCGCGGCCCCCGTCCTGCGGCACGTCTACCGGGAGACCGCCTCGTCCCACCTGCGCGGCCGTGCCGCCCGTGCCCTCGCCGCCACCGACCCGACCTTCGCCTCGGGCTTCGCCGTCGAGTGCCTGTGGGACTGCGAGGAGACCACCCGCGGGGTCGCCGCACGGCACGCCGAGACCGGCGACGCCCGCGTGGTCAACCGCCTTCGGAGGCTCGCCGCGGACCCCGCCGAGGAGGACGAGGTGCAGACGGCGGTACGCAGCAGGATCGGACCCGACGCGGACGCGCCCGCCGTGTGACCCGGCGCCGGGTGAGGCTCGGAGTCCGGTGGGAGCCGGTCTCGGGAGGCGGAGCCGGTGCCGGGTGAGCGCGGTGAGCGTCACGCGCGGCCCGCCCGGACGAAGCGCACCGGCGTGCCCGGTGGTGCCTGGGCCGCCGCGGCCAGGTCCGCTTCCCTGACCACCGCCACCACCGGGTAGCCGCCGGTGGTCGGGTGATCGGCGAGGAAGACGACCGGCCTGCCGTCCGGCGGCACTTGTACGGCACCCAGCACCATTCCCTCGCTGGGCAGTTCGCCGGTGAGCGCCCGCTCCAGGGCGGGGCCCTCGGTACGCAGACCGATGCGGTTGCTCGCCGAGGACACCCGGTACGCGCGCGTGGTCAGCGTCTCCAGCGCCGCCCCCGTGAACCAGTCGGCGCGCGGCCCGAGCGTCACCCGCAGCACCAGCTCCCCGGGCGGGGCGGGCTGCGGGACGGTGTCCACGCGCGCGTGCGGGCCGCTCGGGGTGCCGAGCGGCAGCACGGCCCCGTCCGCGAGCGGGGGCGGGCCGAGGCCGGAGAGCAGGTCGGTGGAGCGGCTGCCGAGCACCGGGTCGACGGCCACCCCACCGTCGACGGCGAGGTAGCCGCGTACTCCGGAGACAGCCGCCCCGATGTCCACGAGCGCTCCCGCCGGGACACGCACCGGCGCTCCCCAGGGGGCGGGGCGGCCGTCCACGGTCACCGGGCAGGGGGCTCCGCCGACCGCGATGGTCACGGGACGGCGGGGGCGCACGGCGCAGCCGTTGAGGGTGGTCTCCAGGACGGCCGCGCCGGGCGCGTTGCCGACCAGCCGGTTGACGAGGCGGGCCGCGGGCTGGTCCAGGGCACCGGAACGGGGCACCCCGAGATGGGCGTGACCGGGACGCCCGAGGTCCTGGACGGTCGTCAGCGCCCCGGCCCGCACGACGGCGACGGCACGGTCGGTCATCGGCCCTCCGGTGCGAGGCCCGGCGCGGCCTCCGTGGGGTTCACGGGCGTACCGTGCGGCACGAAGCGGACGCGTACGCCGGGGGAGAGCAGCGCGGCCGGCACGCGCGCGTGGTCCCACAGCACGGCGTCCGTCGAGCCGATCAGCTGCCAGCCGCCGGGCGAGGTACGCGGATAGATGCCCGTGTACGGGCCCGCCAGGGCGACACTGCCCTCGGGGACGGAGGTGCGGGGCGTGGCCCGGCGCGGCACCCCGTAGCGTTCGGGCAGCCCTGTCAGATATCCGAAGCCCGGCGCGAACCCGCAGAAGGCGACGCGGAATTCGGCCGCCGCGTGGATCCGCGCCACCTCGGGCACGCTCACGCCCCAGTGCGCGGCGACGTCCGCCAGGTCCGGCCCGTCGTACCGGACCGGGATCTCCAGGACGGCCCCCGCCCGCTCGGGCAGCGGCAGGACCTCCCAGCCGGGCAGCTCGGCGCGGACCCGGGCGGGCTCGTCGAGGCCGTCCAGGAGCACGGTGCGGGCAGCGGGGACGATCTCCCGTACCCGCAGCGACCCCGCCGCGCGGCGGCGCAGCAGCTCCGCGTGGAGCGCCTGGGCCTCGATGCCGTCGGCGAGTTCGACGAGCAGGGCCCGCTCGCCCATCGGCAGCGCCCTCACGCGAAGGCCTCCACGCGCACGCCCGCCGACTCCAGGCGGGCCCGGACCCGCCGGGCCAGCCCCACCGCCCCCGGCGTGTCGCCGTGCAGGCACAGCGACCGCGCGCGGACCGCGATCTCGCGGCCCCCGCGGGACGTGACGACGCCCGAGCGGGCCATCCCGAGGGACCGTTCGACGACGGCGTCCGCATCCGTGACGACGGCTCCCTCGCTGCCCCGCGGCACCAACGTGCCCTCTTCGCTGTAGGCGCGGTCCGCGAACGCCTCGGTGACGACAGGGAGCCCCGCCTCGTCCGCCGTCTCCAGGAGGCGCGAACCGGGCAGCCCGAGGAGAGGCAGCGAGGCGCCCGCGAGCAGGACGCCCTCGACGACCGCGCGGGCCTGGCCCTCGTCGTGGACGACCCGGTTGTACAGCGCGCCGTGCGGCTTCACGTACGACACGCGGGTGCCCGCCGCGCGCGCGAAGACCTCCAGGGCGCCGATCTGGTAGGCCACCTCGGCCGCCAGCTCCTCGGGCGGCACGTCCATCGCGCGCCGCCCGAAGCCCGCCAGGTCGCGGTAGGAGACCTGCGCGCCGATCCGCACCCCGCGCTCGGCGGCCAGGTCGCACACCCTGCGCATGGTGACCGCGTCCCCCGCGTGGAAGCCGCAGGCCACATTGGCGCTGGTGACGACGGACAGCAGCTGCTCGTCGTCGGTGAGGTGCCAGCGGCCGAAGCCCTCGCCGAGGTCGGCGTTGAGATCGATGGAGGCGGTGCTCATCTGCGGAGTCTCCTGTTTCTCGGCGGCCACGTGGTGCTCGTCCTTCTCGGCGGCCACGTACTTCTGGTCCCGGTGGCGCCGCGGTTCTCGGTGGTCACGCCACGCGGTACTGCTCGTCGCGGGCGTCGGTGAGGAACATGCGGCCCGGCGCGTGCGTGATCGCGAAGGGCGGCCTCGACGCCATCACCGCGGCCCGCGGCGTCACCCCGCACGCCCAGAACACCGGGATGTCGTCCGGTTCGGCGGCCACCGGATCGCCGAAGTCGGGCCGGCCCAGATCCTCGATGCCGAGCCCCGAGGGTTCACCGCAGTGCACCGGACTGCCGTGCACCGACGGCATCAGGGCGCTCTCCCTGATGGCGTCGGCGAGAGAACGGGGCGGGACCGGCCGCATCGACACCACCATGGGGCCGTGCAGCCGCCCGGCCGGGCGGCAGGGGCGCGCGGTCACATACATCGGGACGTTGCGGCCCTGCTCGATATGGCGCAGCGGTACCCCGGCGTCGGCGAGCGCCCACTCGAAGGTGAAGCTGCACCCGATGAGGAACGACACCAGGTCGTCCCGCCAGCGGTCGACGACGTCCGTGGGCTCGCCCGCCAACTCCCCGTGCTCCCATACGCGGTAGCGCGGCAGATCCGTCCGCAGATCGGCGCCCGGGGCCAGCGGTGTGACGTAGGAGCCCGCGTCCGTGACGTCGAGCACCGGACAGGGCTTCGGGTTCCGCTGGCAGAACAGCAGCATCTCGTACGCCCAGTCGGCGGGGACGGAGATGAGGTTGGCCTGGGTGAAGCCCGCCGCCCAGCCCGCGGTCGGACCCGTCTCGCCCGCCCGGAACGCCGCACGGGCCTCCTTGGCGGTACGGATCACCGGGGCACCCACGCGCGCGTGCCCGTTCACAGCAGCCGCCTCCCCCGCGTGCCCGTTCACAGCAGCTCCCTCCCCCGCGTCTCCGGGAGGCCGAACAGCGCGATGACGGCGAGGCCGTACCCGAGCGCTCCGAAGATCAGCGCTCCGCCCACGCCCCAGCTGTCGGCGAGGAAGCCGACCATGGTGGGAAACACCGCGCCGACCGCCCGCCCGGTGTTGTACGTGAAGCCCTGGCCCGTGCCGCGTACGGCCGTCGGGTACAGCTCGCTGAGGAAGGAACCGAAGCCGCTGAAGATCGCCGACATGCAGAAGCCCAGCGGGAAACCGAGCACGAGGAGAAGGCCGTTGGCCCCTTCAGGGATGTTCGTGTACGCGAGGATGCTGGCCGCGGAGAGGAACGCGAAGAGCGTGATGTTCCGCTTCCGGCCGAGCTTGTCGGTGAGGTAGCCACCGGTCAGATAGCCGATGAAGGCGCCGGAGATCAGGAAGATGAGGTAGCCGCCGGTGTTGACGACGGTCAGGCCGCGCTCGGTCTTGAGATAGGTCGGCACCCAGGTGGCCAGGGTGTAGTAGCCGCCCTGTACGCCCGTGGACAGGAGCACCGCGAAGCAGGTGACGCGCAGCAGCCCCGGTTTGAAGATGGCCGTGAACGACCCTTTGTAGGCGCTCTTTCGGCGCTCCGCGGCCGCCTCCGGGGCGTCGTGCACATTGCGCCGCACATAGATCACCAGGAGAGCGGGCAGCGCGCCGGTCCAGAACATCACGCGCCAGGCGAGATCGTCGTCCAGGAACTGGAACACCACGGTGTAGACGATCGCGGCGAGGCCCCAGCCCACGGCCCAGGAGCTCTGGATCGCGCCGAGCGTACGGCCGCGGTTCTTGGCGGTGGCGTACTCGGCGACGAGGATCGCGCCGACCGCCCACTCCCCGCCGAAGCCGAGGCCCTGGAGGGCGCGGAAGACCAGCAGCGTCTCGTAGTTGGGCGCGAAGCCGCAGGCGACGGTGAAGACCGCGTACGTGACCACCGTGATCATCAGCGCCTTGACGCGTCCGATCCGGTCGGCGACCACGCCCGCGACGGCGCCGCCCACAGCGGAGACGACCAGGGTGACGGTGGTGAAGAGGCCGGTCTGCCCGCTGTTGAGACCGAAGTACGCGGAGAGGGCCACCATGCTCAGCGGCAGCGTGAAGTAGTCGTAGGAGTCGAGGGCGTAGCCCCCGAAGGCCCCGGCGAAGGCGCGGCGGCCGCGCGGGCCGAGCGCCCGCAGCCAGCCGAACGCTCCGCTGTCGTCGGGCTGTTCACCCTTGTCGGGCTGTAGGCCGGCCGGTGCGGCCGGGGGCGGTGGGGTCGTGCTCATGGGCACCTCGCAGGAGAGGGACGGTCGGGTGCTGGAGCGGTGCGGGGCGGTGCGGTTCTGGAGCGGTGCGGGGCGGTTCGGGGGCGGTGCCGTGCGGGGCCGTGGGGGACCGCCGTGCCGACAAGGTAGAGGATCGTTGAACGATCCCTCAATACCCATGTTGTTTCGTTCTTGCGACTGCGATTGAATCCGGGCATGGCTGAGGGGATGGCTGAAGTGAGCGGACTGGCCGACGACCGTGTGCTTCTCGGGCGCACCAGTACGGCGGAGAGGGTCTCGGACATCCTCAGGAGCCGCATCGCCGAGGGCTACTTCCCGCCCGGCACACGCCTGTCCGAGGACAGCATCGGCGGGGCGCTCGGGGTCTCACGCAACACGCTCCGGGAGGCCTTCCGGCTGCTCACGCACGAGCGGCTCCTCGTCCACCAGCTCAACCGCGGCGTCTTCGTGCGGGTCCTCACGGTCGAGGACGTCGAGGACATCTACCGCACGCGCCGCCTCGTGGAGTGCGCCGTCGTGCGCGGCCTCGCACTCGACGAGCCGCCGTTCGCCCTCGACGCGGTGGCGGGCGCCGTCGAGGACGGCGTGCGGGCCGCCGCCGGGAAGGACTGGAAAGGCGTCTCCACCGCCAACATCCACTTCCACCGGGAACTCGTCGCCCTCGCCGGCAGCGCCCGCACCGACGAGCTGATGCGCAGCGTCTTCGCCGAACTGCGCCTGGCCTTCCACATCGTGGCCGACCCGCGCCGCCTCCACGAGCCGTACCTCGAACGCAACCAGCGGATCCTGGACACCCTGCGCGAGGGCCGCGCCGCCCAGGCCGAACGCCTCCTCGCCGCCTACCTGGAGGACTCCCTCGCCAACCTGGTCGAGGTGTACCGGCGACGCGTGGGCGCGGACGGCTGAGCCGGCCGCTGCCGCACAGGCGCGGGCCAGTCCCCGTCCCGGCCGGGCCGGTCGCTTCTGCGCCGTTTCGACCGTTGTCAGACCGAGGACCTAGTCTGTGCACCGTGACTTCGCCTGCCACCACGGACACCGCTCCGCCCCAGCTCAGCGCGGGGCCGAGGCCCGCTCTGGGCCCGGCCGCCGACGAGGGCCTGGCGCGCCGCCTGCGCGCCCTGGCCTGCACGGCCCCGCTGCACGACCTCGACGTGCGCAAGGCCAACCTCGCGGGCGAGTACTCGGTGTACGCGATGGCCGAGGTGGCCCTGTCCGCCATCGACCTCGTCACGCTCAACATGGACTTCGACACCGGCGCCGACCACGAGCAGATCGTCGCCAGGCTGCTCCCGCGCGTCGCCGCGCAGGCCCCGGCCCGGCCCGCCGCCGAGCACGAGCGCGTCGCCCGCTGGGTCCTGGAGAACCTGATCAACGTCGGCAGCGTCGACCGCGGGTTCCGCGCGGTGTACGGCACCTTCGCGCCCGACGGGACGTACGTCCGCAGGGACTACGACTTCAAGCTCCTCGAAGAGGTCTCCGGGTACGGCGGCAGCGTCTACCTGCGCACGACCGACGAGGCCGTGAACGTCCTGGTGGGCGCCCTCGACACCGACGTCACCAGCGCCCAGATCGCCGCCGAGGTGAAGCTGGAGGTGCTGATCAGCCGCGGCAGGCTCGCCGACGCCCAGCTCGCCGCCGAGCAGGCCCGCTACCGGACCGTGCAGTACTCGGAAACGCTGCGCAAAGCCCTCGACGCGACCCGGCGCAACGTCCGCGCGGTGGACTGGCTCCAAGCCGTCCCCGACATGATCGCGGAGGCGCTCGACCACGTCGCCGACCGCTACCGCCACGAGAACGCCATCCTGACCAACATCCGCAAGGCCCGCGACGAGTCCGAGGACCCCGAGCAGAAGCGCCGCGCCGCCGAGCTGGTCGACATCGTCAAGGACTGCATCCGCCGCCACACCCAGCTCCAGTCCCGCCTCCTCGAAGCGGGCCCGCTGTTCCGCGCCGAGCAGGACAGGCAGGCCTTCGCGACGCCCACCGCGCGCGCGGGACTCGACCTCTACGGCCAGCTCGTCGCGCCGGTCCTGCCGCTCCCCGCCGAGCAGGCGATCCGCGTCACGGACGCCTTCTTCGCGCGGGGAACCGGCCTGCGCACCCCCGTGTCCGTACGGGTCGGCGACCTCGTCGACATACTGCTCACCCCTCCCATGGAGCGAGAGCACCTCGGCGCGGAGATGCCCGAGCCGGACCTGATCGCCACCCCGGACGACAGCCGCTTCAGCGAGGAACAGCTCGCGAGCGCGATGGAACTGCTCGACCTGCCCGCCGACGCGCCGCGCCGCCTCTCGGGACTGCTCGCCGAGGCCCGCCTGCGGGACCGCGAACTGCCGTACCTGGTCATCCTGCTGGCCGTCCACGCGGCCAGCCCGCCGGTCGGCACCGCTTACCGCCAGGGCGAGGAGAAGCTCCTCTTCGCCGTGGACGACGGCACCGAGCTGGACGACGAGGAGTTCGGCGGCGCCGACCTCATCGTCGGCACCGCCCTCCTGGACGCGGTCGGCATGGCCGCCGACCGCAAGGAGGCCGCCTGATGGCCACGGGACAGCACGCCGCGACGCGCCGGCACATCACGACGAGACCGCACATCACAGCGAGACCGCACGCCACGACGAGACCGCACGCCACGCCGCCGGGCACCCCCGGAGCCGTACGACCGATTCACCGCCGCAAGGAGCACACGCCGTGACCGACCACCCCGCAGAGCACGCCGCGTGGGGCGAGCCGGACCCCGTCACGGCGCCCGCCGCCCCCGCACCCGTCACCCCGGCGGACGCCGCCGACGCCGCTCGGCTCGTCTCCTTCGGCCTCCAGCCCAAGCTCCAGCCCGCCCGCGACCAGGAGTACGGCGAACTGCTCCGCCGCTACCGCGAGGACCCGCCCTTCGCGCGGCTCGCCGACGCCGTCGCCACCGGACTCGGACTCGTCGTCCTGGAGGTGTCCCCGCGCGCGGGCATGGCCGTGACCGCCGCCGAGGACTCCGTCTTCGCCGTCCGCATGGGCGACTACGCCCGCCGCGCCGCGACCGACTCCACCGACCGCTTCCTGCACGGCCTCGCCCACCTCGCCGTCGCCGCCATGGCCTTCCCGCGCCCCGAGGACCTCGCCGACGACGGATACATCGGCCGCGTCACGGTCAACGGCGTCGACGCCTTCGTGCGCCAGGCCTGCCACCGCCTGGAGGAGCGCGCCGAGGAACAGGGCGAGAACACCGACCCGGCCACCGACGCCCCCGGCCTGGAGGCCGCCTGGCGGATCTGGGCGCGGCGCAGCTCGACCGGAGCCACCAAGGACGCCCGCCGCCTCGCCGGTTCGACCACCGGCATCGTCGGCAAGGCCGTCGCCTTCCTCACCGACTCCGGTTTCCTCCAGCGCACGGGCGACGACTCCGGAGGCACGTACCGCACCACCGCGCGCTACCAGCTCCAGGTCCGCGACATGGCGGGCAGCGCGGCCATGGCCGAACTCCTCGAACTCGGCGTCGTCCCGGTCACGGACGGCTCGGCGACGCTGCTGCCCCCCGAAGACACCGACGACCTGGAGCTGGCCGCCGACGCGGGGCTGCCCTTCCACTCCTGACTCCGCAGACCCCGCCCCCCCCACCTCCCCGCCGTTCCCCACGACTTACGACGAGAGTCCGCCGCCATGTACGAGCTGTCCCGGATCCGCCTCTACTCCATCGGTCCGGCCGGTGCGCGCTACGCCGACACCGTGCTCGACCTGCGCGGCGTGGGCGCCGAGGTGCCCGACCCCGCGCCCACCCAGGCGGAGTTCTTCGAGGACGAGCCGACAGGACCGCCGCGCCGCCCCGCCCCCGCGGGCGTGCTCTTCCTGGAGAACGGCGGCGGCAAGTCCGTCCTGCTCAAGCTGATCTTCTCGGTGATGCTGCCGGGCCACCGGAACACCCTCGGCGGCGCCAGCTCCGGCGTGCTGCGCAAGTTCCTGCTCGCCGACGACTGCGGGCACGTCGCCCTGGAGTGGCAGCACACCCTCACCGGCGAGTGCGTGGTCGCCGGCAAGGTCAGCGAGTGGCGGGGGCGGCAGGTCTCGAACGACCCGCGGAAGTTCGCCGAGGCCTGGTACTCCTTCCGGCCCGGACCCGGCATGAGCCTGGACTCGCTGCCGGTCGCCGAGTCCACCGCCGTACGCCCCCCCGCGGAGGGCGCCTCGGGCGCGCAGGGCCGGCGGCGCACCATGAAGGGCTTCCGCGACGCACTGACCGAGGCCGGCAAGGCGTACCCCCACCTCGAAGTGCACTGGGAAGAGATCCACGACCGCTGGAACGAACACCTCGGCGACCTCGGCCTCGACCCCGAACTCTTCCGCTACCAGCGGGAGATGAACGCCGACGAGGGCGAGGCCGCCGGCCTCTTCGCCGTCAAGAAGGACTCCGACTTCACCGACCTGCTGCTGCGCGCCGTCACCGACACGCGCGACACGGACGGCCTCGCCGACCTCGTCCACGGCTTCGGCAACAAGCTGGGCCGACGGTCCGAGCTGATGGCCGAGCGGGACTTCACCGCGGGCTCCGTCGACCTGCTCGGACGCATCGTCGACGCCGCCGAGACCCGCTCACGCGCGCGTGACGTCCACGCGGCCGCCGAGCGCAGGACCCGCACCCTGGCCCGCCGCCTCTCCGCGCGCGCCGTAGAGGAGCGGGGCCGCGCCGCCACGCTGGCCGAGCAGGTCACCGCCGCAGCCCACACCGTCACCCAGGCCGAGCAGGCCCGCGGCAAGAGCGCCCTGATCTCCGCCGAACTGGCCTACCGCCACGCCTCCTTGGCGCTCACCGTCGCCGAGAAGGCCGCCGCGGCCCAGCGCCGCGAGCTTGCCGACGCCCGTACGCTGCACGCCGCCTGGCAGGCCGCCGAGGCCGTGCTGCGCCACCGCGCGGCAGCCGACCGCTCCGCGCGCGTGGCCGCCGCGATCCGCGAGGCCGAGCGCGACGCCGCGCCCGCGCTCGCCGCCCGCGCGCAGGCCGCGTCCGACCTCGTCCGCGCCCTGCACACGGCCGCCGAAGGCGCCGAGAACCTCGCCAACGAAGAGGAGGAGCGCTCCGCCGCCCTCCAGGAGACCGGCGAGACCGCGCACCGCGACGCCACCGCCGCCGCCACCGAGGCCCAGCGGGCCCGCAGCGAGGCGGGGCACCTGAAGCAGCGCCTCACCGAGGTCGAGCAGGAGACCGCGGAGGCCGTCCGCGCGGGCTGGCTCGACGACACCGCCCCCGACGCCGACCCCGCCCGTGCCGCCCTCGCCGCGAGTGACGCCGAGAAGACCACCGTCGCCGCGTGGGACACCGCGCGCGAGGCCGCCCGCCGGGCCGCGGACCACGCCAAGGAGACGGCCGCCGCCGAGGCCCGTGCCGAGCTGACCGCCGCCCGCGCCTCGGACGCCGCGACCGCCGCCGAGGCCGCCCACGACGCGGAGCGCCGCGCCGCCGAGTCCATCGCCGGGGACGAGCGGCTCGCCGAACTCCTCAGCCTGCCCGCCAAGAACGGCGGCAGCGGCGTGCCACAGCCCCGCCAGGGAGCCGAGGCCCTCACGGAGAACACCCTCTCCGTAGAGGCGTTGGACCGCTCGGCCGACGACCTGCGGGCACTGCTCGACGAGGGCGTCGCCTCCGCCGAGCGGCAGCTCTTCGACCTGCGCACCGCGGCCGCCGACGACTCCCGCATCCTCGGGGCACTGGGTGACGGCGGACTGCTGCCGCCCGGCCCGGACGTCCTCGCCACCGTCGAGTTCCTCGGCGAGCACGGCATCCCCGCCCTGCCCGGCTGGCGCTACCTCGCCCAGGCCGTCGACCCCGCCGACCACGCGCGCGTGCTCGCCGCCAGGCCCGAGCTGGTCGACGGCGTGGTCATCACCGACCCCGACACCCACGCCCGCGCCCGCGAAGCCCTCGCGGACGCCGCCCTGCTGCCCCGCTCGGCCGTCGCCGTAGGCACCGCCGCCGCCCTCCTCGCCCCCACACCGGGCGAGCAGGCCACGGACAGCGGCGTGTTTCTCGTACCGCCGAACCCGGCCATGCACGACGAGCACGCCGCCGACGAGGAGCGGCAGGCGCTGCGCGCGCGGGCCGCCCAGCGGGACGAGGAGATCCGCGCGCTCGCCGTCCGGCTCGCCAAGGACCGCGAGCTGGCCGCGCGTCTCGCCTCCTGGCGGACCGGCTGCCCGAGCGGGCGCCTCGCCGAACTCGCCACCGCCGCGCGGGAGGCCCGCGCCTTCGCCGAGGAAGCCGAAGCGGAGCTGGCCGAGGCCCGCACCGCGCGCGCCGAGGCCGACGAGGCCGCCGCGGAGGCGGCACGCGTGCGGGACGAGCGCCAAGAGGCCGCGCAGCGCGCCCGCCGTGCCGCCGACGCCCTCGCGGGCCTCGCCTTCCGGCTCCGTGAGCGGGCCGGCTGGCAGGCCAAGCTGCGCGAACTGGCCGACGACGCCGTCGAGTACGAGGCCCGTGCCCAGACCTGCCTGGACCGCGCCCGTGCTGCCGACGAGGACCGCCGCGCCGCCCAGCGCGCCGCCGACGACGCCCGCCGCACCGCCCGCGCGCTGCGCGCCGAGCGCGCCGAGATCGCCGGCGCCCCCGAGGACGTACCGCAGGACGCGGAGCCTCCCAAGACGTCGCTGCCCGCCCTCCGCGAGGCCTACCGCGCGGCATCGCAGCTCTACGAGAAGGTGGGCGTCGGCGCCGACCTGCGGGCCGAACAGGCCCGCGCGGAGAGCGACGAGAGCGCCGCCCTCGCCGAGCTCGACCGCCTCAGCAACAAGGTCCGTACCCGCGCGGCCCTGCTCCTCGAAGGCACCGACGGTTCCGACGGCCCCTCCCGCCAGGCCGCCGCCGCACGCGCGGAGGCGCAGGTCCAGCTCATCGAGGCCCGCGCCGCCGCCGCGAGCGAGCAGCTGGGCCGGCTGCGTGGCGAGGCCGAGCGGCACGCCCCCGAGGACGGTGAGGCACACACCGAGCTGCCCGACGAGCTGGTGCCCGCCGACGCCGAGCAGGCCCAGGCGCTGCTGCGCACCGCCACCGGCGAACTGGCCGCGCACACCGAGGCGCTGGGCCGTGCCAAGGAGGCCCACGCCGCGCTGCTCCAGGCCCACCGCGCCACGGAGGACGCCGCGGGCGGCTTCGACGAGACGGCCGCCCTCCTGCGGGACCTCCTGCGCGAACACCACGAGGAGCCCGAGGAGGACCCCGAGGCCTATCCCGGAACCCTCGAAGAGGCCCGCCAGGCAGCCGCCGAGACCCGGCGTTCGCTGCGGGGCTGCGCCGCCGACCTGTCGACGGCGGAGTCCGCCGTCCGCGAGGCGAGCGACATCCTCGTACGCCACGCGAACTCCACGCGGTACGAGCAGGTCCGCACCCCCGCTCGCCAGCAGATCCGCGAGCTGCCCGCCTCCGCGCTGCCCGAGCACGCCAAGAAGTGGGCCGACGCCTTCGCGCCCCGGCTGCGGGTGCTGACCGACGAGCTGGAGCAGCTGGAGCGCAACCGCGACAGCATCGTCGACCGCCTGCGCGGCCTGGTCGAGTCCGCCCTCGCGACGCTCAGGTCCGCCCAGCGGCTGTCCCGCCTGCCCGAGGGGCTCGGGGAGTGGTCGGGCCAGGAGTTCCTGCGGGTCCGCTTCGAGGAGCCCGACCAGGCCACCCTCGTCGAGCGCCTCGGCGAGGTCATCGACGAGGCCACGCGCGCGGCCGTGAAGAAGAACTCGGACATGCGGCGCGACGGCATGTCCCTGCTGCTGCGCGGTGTCCAGGCCGCCCTGGAGCCGCGCGGTGTCGCCGTCGAGATCCTGAAGCCGGACGCCGTGCTGCGCGCCGAGCGGGTGCCCGTCGGACAGATGGGCGACGTCTTCTCCGGCGGCCAGCTGCTCACCGCGGCCATCGCCCTGTACTGCACGATGGCCGCCCTGCGCAGCAACGACCGGGGCCGCGACAAGCACCGCCACGCGGGCACGCTCTTCCTCGACAACCCCATCGGCCGCGCCAACGCCACGTACCTCCTGGAGCTCCAGCGGGCCGTCTCCGACGCGCTCGGTGTGCAGCTGCTCTACACGACCGGCCTGTTCGACACCACGGCGCTCGCGGAGTTCCCGCTGGTCATCCGCTTGCGCAATGACGCGGACCTGCGAGCGGGCCTGAAGTACATCAGCGTCGAGGAGCACCTGCGCCCTGGCCTGCCGCAGCGCGACCCCGACGACCCCGACGGCGAGACGGTGCACGGGGAGATCACGGCGACGCGGATGTACAAGCGCCCGGCCGCCACGGCGTAAGGGGCGTTGCTACGAATCGAGTTGTCTCCTCAGCCACTCGTGGAAGATCCCGATGTGGTGCTCGGTCGGCACCAGCACCCCGCCCTCGCGGTAGGCACGTGACGCCATCGCGGGCTGGGTGCGCTCGCAGGCCGCGAAGTCCTGGGCGTTGACCCGGTGGAAGAGCTCCACGGACTTCGACAGGTCGGCGCCGGACGCGACGACGTCGGGTGCGTACAGCCAGTCGCACTCGACGACCGTGCGGTCCTCGGCCAGCGGGAACATGCGGTGCAGGATCACGTGGTCGGGGACGAGGTTGAGGAACACGGTCGGTTTCACGGTGACCGCGTAATAGCGGCGGTCCTGGTGGTCCCCGACCTCGGGGAGGCGGCCGAAGCCCGCGCTGCCGTCGACCGTGAAGCCGCCGACCTCCTCGCCGAACGCCGCGCCGTGCCCGACGTAGTACTGCGCGGCGAATCCGCCCGCGAACTCCGGCAGGACGTCGGTCAGTTCGGGATGAATGGTCGCGCAGTGGTAGCACTCCATGAAGTTCTCGACGATCAGCTTCCAGTTGGCGCGTACGTCGTACGTGACGCGTTTGCCGAGTGCCAGCCGCTCGGTGCCGTAGCGCTCGATGGACGCCGCGTCACCCAGACGTTCGGCCGCGGCGCCGATGACGGTCTCTTCGAAGGAGGGCGGTTCGTCCGCCAGACACACCCAGGTGTAGCCGAGCCACTCCCGCAGGGCCACCTCGACCAGGCCGTAGGCGGAGCGGTCGACGTCCGGCATCTTCATCAGGTCGGGCGCGGCGATCAGCTTGCCGTCGAGGTCGTACGTCCAGGCGTGGTACGGGCATTGGAGGGCGCGGCGGACCTGCCCGGACTCCTCGGTGCACAGGCGGGCGCCGCGGTGCCGGCAGACGTTGAGGAAGGCGCGCGGCGCCCCGGTGCGCGAGCGGGTGACCAGGACGCTCTCCCGGCCGACCTGGACCGTGCGGAAGGCGCCCGGCTTGTCGAGGTCGGCGCTGCGGACCGCGCAGAACCAGAGGGCCTCGAAGACGCGCTCCTGTTCCCGCCGGAAGAGTTCCGGGTCGGTGTAGTAGCGGCCGGGGAGGGTGGCGATGAGACTGGGGGGCAAGGGGGTCGTCGTCACGGTCGTACTCCTCGGGCGGGCGCTCCTCAGGCGGGCGCGGCGGTGAGACGGCTGGGGTCGAAGAGGTCGATGGGGTGTCCGGTGGTGCCGTCCAGTGCCAGGTCGGCGACGATCTCGCCGACCACGGGTACGAACTTGAAGCCGTGGCCGGAGAATCCGGCCGCGACGGTGACCGCCTCGGGGTGGGCCGGATGGCGCGCGATGACGAAGTGCTCGTCGGGCGTGTTGGAGTACATGCAGGTCGCGGCCTTGAGGAAGCGGCCGGGGAGGGACGGGATCAACCGGCCCACCTGGTCGGCCATCGCGGCGACCTCGTCGTCGTGGACCGTGCGCTCGATGGTCTCCGGGGTGCAGGGCGTGCCCTTGCGGAAGAAGGCCACCTTGGCACCCAGCTCGGGCCCGTCGATGGATGGGAAGCCGTACACCTGTACGCCCTGTGCGTCCTCCCAGATGTAGATCGGGTGGTTCTCCGGAAGGAAGGGCCGGACCCCTCCGGTCGGCTGGAACCAGTACATGACCTGTCGCTCGATGCTGAACGCCACCCCCAGATCGGTGAGCAGCCGCGGCGCCCAGGCGCCGGGACAGATCACCAACTGGCCCGCCGTGTAGGTGTCCTCGGCGGTGTGGACGCGCACGCCGTCCCGGTAGGGCTCCCAGCGCGTCATCGGCTCCTCGAAGTGCAGGTCGGCGCCGTCGCGCGTGGCGAGCTGGAGGTGAGCGGCCACGGTGTTCTCGGGGCGGACGAGACCCGCCCGCGCCTCGTACAGCGCCACTTCGTCCGCGCGCGGGGTGAGGGTCGGGAAGCGGCGGCGTATCTCCTTCGCGTCGAGCATCTCGTGCGGCAGCCCCCACCGCTCGGCGGAGAGCAGTGAGCCGGACACCGGGCGGCTGTCGGGGCGGCCGAGCATCACGCCGCCGCACAGGGTGGCGATCTCGCGGCCGGTGTCCTGTTCGAGGCGGTCGTAGAGCTCGTAGGCGCGCAGGAGCAGCGGGACGTACGCGGGATCCTCGAAGTAGGACTGCCGGGTGATGCGGGAACCGCCGTGGCTGGAGCCGTGGTGGTGCACCGGGCCGAACTTCTCCAGGCCGAGGACGCGGGCGCCGCGCGCGGACAGGTGGTGGGCGGCGGCGCTGCCCATGCCGCCGAGGCCGATCACGATCACGTCGTAGGTGGGGGACACCTGTGCCTCCTGCGGCTAGCGGCGGATGCGGGTCATCTCCGGGTCGAACAAGGGCTCTTCGGCGACCGTCGCGGGAACCTTCTCACCGAAGTACTCCACGTGGACGCCCGTGCCCGCCTCCAGAGGCGGCAGCCAGGCGTACGCGACGCACCGGCCCAGCGTGTACCCGTACGAGGCACTGGTGACGTACCCGGCCGGGGCGCCGTCGGCATACACGGGCTCCTTGCCGAGGACGACGGCGGCGGGGTCGTCGAGGAGGAGGGCGGTGAGCTTCCGCGTGGGCGCCCCCAGGGCCTCCAACGCCGCACGGCCCACGAAGTCCCCCTTGTTCATACGGACCGCGAAGCCGACGCCCGCCTCGTAGGGGTTGTGTTCGGTGGTCATGTCGTGGCCCCAGGCGCGGTAGCCCTTCTCCAGGCGCAGGCTGTTGAACGCGGAACGTCCGGCCGCGATCACGCCGTGCGCGCGCCCCGCCTCCCACAGCGTGTCCCAGAGGCGGAGCCCCAGGTCGGCGGTGGTGTACAGCTCCCAGCCCAGTTCACCGACGTAGGACAGGCGCATCGCGGTGACCGGGACGTGCCCGATGTACGTCTCCTTGGCCTTGAAGTAGCCGAACGCCTCGTGCGAGAAGTCGTCGCGGGTGAGCGGCTGCACGAGTGCGCGGGCCAGCGGGCCCCAGACGCCGATGCAGCAGGTCCCCGAGGTGATGTCCCTGAGGTGGACGTCGTCGGGGGCGTGCCGCAGCAGCCAGTCCAGGTCGGCGGGGGAGTTGGCGCCCACCTGGAAGCGGTCGGGACCGAGGCGGGCAACGGTCAGGTCGGAGCGGATACCGCCCGCCTCGTCGAGGAGCAGGGTGTAGGTGACCGCACCGGGCTTCTTGGCGAGGTTGTTGCTGGTCATACGCTGGAGGAAGGCGAGCGAGCCGGGGCCCGTGACCTCCAGACGGCGCAACGGCGTCATGTCGTAGAGGGCGACCCTCTCGCGGGTGGCGCGCGCCTCGGCCGCCGCGATCGGGGACCAGTGGCGTGCCGCCCAGGCGTCGCGCGGGGGCGGCTGGATGTCCGCGGCCAAGGACGCGTCCGCATCGAAGGTCAGGGATGCGTTCGCGCCGAAGGTCAGGGATGCGTTCGACTCGTACCAGTGAGGGCGCTCCCAGCCGCCGCCCTCCAGGAAGACGGCGCCCAGCGCCTCCTGCCGGGTGTGGAAGGGGCTGACCCGTAGGGGGCGCGGCTCGTCCGGGGGCTGGAGCGGGTGGAGGACGTCGTAGACCTCGACGAACTGCCGGGCGCCGCGCCCGGCGACGTACGCGGGCGAGCGCTGGGCGTCCTCGAACCGCGTCAGCTCGCACTCGTGCAGGTCGAGCGAGGGGCGCCCGTCGACCATCCACTCGGCGACGGCCGCGGCGACCCCCGCGGAGTGCGTCACCCACACCGCCTCGGCCAGCCAGAACCCGCGCAGCGCCCGGGACTCGCCGAGCAGCGGCATTCCGTCGGGCGTGAAGGAGAAGACGCCGTTGAACCCCTCCTCGATCTCGGCACGCTCAAGGGCGGGGAGCAGTCGGCGGCAGTCGTCCCAGCTGGGCGCGAAGTCCTCCTCGGTGAAGGGGTACGAGGACGGCATCACCTCGGCGTCGTCGTAGGCGGGGACCGCGAACGGATCGACGGGCAGCGGCCGGTGGGCGTACGAGCCGATGCCGATGCGGTCGGTGTGCTCCCGGAAGTACAGATCGCGGTCCTGGTGGCGGAGGATGGGACGCGACGCCTCGGTGCGCGGGTCGTTGACGCCCGCCAGTTCGGGCAGCGGCCCGGTCCGCGCGTACTGGTGGGCGAGCGGCAGCAGGGGCACGTCGACACCGGCCATCCGCCCGATCACCGGGCCCCAGAAACCGGCCGCCGAGACGACGTGGTCGGCGGGGAAGGTGCCGCGGTCGGTGACGACGGCGGTGACGTGGGTACCGTCCCGCTCGATGCCCGTCACGGTGTGCCGGTCCAGAAAACGTGCTCCACGCGCGCGTGCCCGTTCCCTCTGCGCCTGGCAGGCGAGCACGGCGCGGGCCAGGCCGTCGTCGGGCGTGTGCAGACCGCCGTACAGCCGGCTCTCGTCGAGGAGCGGCCACAGCTCCTTGCAGCGTCCGGGCCCGACCAGCTCGGCGCGCACACCCCAGGAGGCGGCGAAACCCGCCCTGCGGTGCAGATCGGCCCAGCGCTCGGGAGTGGTCGCCAGTTCGAGACCGCCGACGGGGTTGAAGCACGGGAGCCCGTCCACCTCAAGGGAGCCGAACTTCTCCACCGTGTACTTCGCGAACGCGGTGAGGGTTTTGGACGGCCCCGTCTGGAAGACCAGTCCCGGGGCGTGCGAGGTGGAGCCGCCGGGCGCGGGCAGCGGCCCCTGGTCGAGCACGGTGACATCGGTCCAGCCGCGGGCGGTCAACTCGTCGGCGAGCGAGCAGCCGACGATCCCGGCGCCGATGACGACGACGCGGGGGCTTTTTCCGGCAAGGCGGGTCGCTGGGCCGGCGGGGCGGCTCGCGGGACTGGCGGGGTGGTTCACAGGAGCGGCAGGGCGGCTCACAGGACCACCACCGATCGCAGCACCTCGCCGCGCCGCATCCGGGCGAAGGCCTCCTCCACCTCGTCCAGGGAGATCGTCTCGGAGACGAAGCCGCCCAGGTCGAGACGGCGGTCGAGGTACTGGTCGACGAGGATCGGGAAGTCCCGGGTGGGCAGGCAGTCCCCGTACCAGGACGACTTCAGGGCGCCGCCGCGCGAGAAGAGGTCGATCAGCGGCAGCTCGACCGTCATCCCCGGATCGGGCACCCCGACCTGGACCAGCACGCCCGCGTGATCGCGCATGTAGAAGGCCTGCTGGTACGTCGAGGGGATGCCGACCGCGTCGATCGCGACGTCGACCCCATGGCCGCCGGTCAGCTCACGGACGGCCGAAACGGGCTCGGTGCCCCGGGAGTTGACGGTGTGCGTGGCGCCGAACCGGGTCGCCCCGTCCAGCTTCGCGTCGTCGATGTCGACGGCGATGACGCGGCGCGCGCCAGCCAAAGACGCCCCGGCGATCGCGGCGTTGCCGACGCCGCCGCAGCCGATCACGGCGACGGTGTCGCCGCGGCCCACCCCGCCGGTGTACACGGCGGCTCCGTACCCCGCCATCACGCCGCAGCCGATCAGACCCACGGCCTCGGGGCGCGCCGCGGGGTCGACCTTCACCGCCTGCCCCGCGGCGACCAGCGTCTCGTCCGCGAAGGCACCGATGCCGAGGGCGGGGCTCAGCGGCGTGCCGTCGAGGAGCGTCATGGCCTGGGCGGCGTTGCGCGAGTCGAAGCAGTACCAGGGGCGGCCGCGCAGACAGGATCGGCAGGCCCCGCAGGGTGCGCGCCAGGCGATCACCACATAGTCGCCGGGGGCGAGATCGACGACGTCCGCGCCGACCGCTTCGACGGTGCCCGCCGCCTCATGGCCGAGCAGGAACGGGAAGTCGTCGTTGATCGCGCCCTCCCGGTAGTGCAGATCCGTGTGGCAGACCCCGCAGGCCTGTACGGAGACACGCACCTCTCCCGGACCGGGATCTGGCACGACGATCGTCTGCACCTCGACGGGTGCGCCCTTCTTCACGGCGACGACGGCGCGGACCTCGTGGGGCACGGCCAGACTCCTCTGCTGTTGCGTACTACACGATGGGTTGCGCTATGAGAGACATAGTGGGAACGCCATCAAGAGGCCGTCAAGGGGGCGGAGTTAACCCTTCGCGAAACGGCGGAGTTGTCCCTTCGTGAAACAAGCGGGGACGTGGCGAGACCTCGCCGGTACGCGCGTGGGCGGGACCGGGGAGACCGGTCCCGCCCACGGCGGTTCGCAGGGAGCGCGCTGTCAGAAGCCGTACCCCATCCGCCGGGACAGCTCCACCGACGCCGCGACCGTGCGCTTGGCCAGCTCGGTCAGGCGGTCCTCGGTCAGCCGGTACACCGGCCCCGACGCGCTGAGCGCCCCGATCACCTTGCCGTCGTGGGCGCGCACGGGCGCGGCGACGGCGGCGAGCCCCACCTCCAACTCCTCGACGGCGATGGCGAAGCCCCGCTCCACGACGGTCTCCAGCTCGCCGCGCAGCGCCACGGTGCCGGTGACCGTGTGCTCGGTCATGCGGGGGAGTGTGCGGGCGATCAGGCCCTCGCGCAGCGTCGTCGGCAGATGGGCGAGCAGCACCTTGCCGCTGGATGTGGCGTGCAGCGGGGTGCGCCTGCCGAGCCAGTTCTGCGCGGTCACGGAGGCCGGGCCGCGCGCCTGCATGATGTTGACCGCCGCGTCGTCGTCGAGGACCGCGATGTTGACGGTCTCGCCCAGCTCGTCCGCGAGTTCGCGGCAGACCGGGCCGCCCTCCTGGGAGATGTCCATGCGCACTGCCGCCGCCCCCGCGAGGCGGAGTACGCCCGCACCCAGGAAGTACTTCCCGCGATCCTTGGCCTGGCCCACCAGACCGCGGTTCTCGAGCACCCCGAGGAGTCGGAAGGCCGTCGACTTGTGGACGCCCAACTCGTCGGCGATCTCGGTCACTCCGGCCTCGCCGTGCCGCGCGAGGATCTCCAGAACGCTCACCGCGCGGTCCACGGACTGGACGGAGCCGGCGGCCGTCTTCGGCTGCCTCTCCCGTGGCCCGCCGTGCGGCTCCCTGTTCCGATCAGTCTGTTTCCGCTTCTGATCAGCCTGTTTCCGCGTGCCGGTCATAACTCAACTCTCACCACCTGGCGGCCGGTTGAAGCCGCGTCTGCGGGAAGCCCTTGACGCGACGGGCTCCCCGACCGGATTCTGTTGCGCATAGCGCTCCCTCGTGCGCCATGTGAAACATCATGTTATCGAAGGGTCTTGGCCCCAGAAGGGGCGAGGACCGGGCCGAACGAACCGGAGGGGGGCCCATGATTGCCGTATGCCGCCTCGAAGACCTCCCCGCGGGCGAGTCCGTCCGCCTCGACACCGCCCCGCCCGTCGCGGTGTTCAACGCCGATGGTGAGCTCTTCGCCATCGACGACACATGCAGTCACCAGGACGCGTCCCTGTCGGAGGGGTGGCTTGAGGGCTGCGTGGTCGAATGCCCGCTCCACGCCGCCTCGTTCGACCTCCGTACCGGGCGCCCCACCTGCCTTCCGGCGCGCAGGCCCGTCCGTACCCACCAGGTATACGTCGAGGACGGCGTGATCCACGTGCGTCTGGCCACCGCGGAGGAGGGGTCCGCCGCATGAAGGCTGTCACCACAGGCGGCATGAGGGCCGTCACCGTGGTCGGCGCCTCGCTCGCCGGCCTGTACGCGGCACGAGAACTGCGCGCCCAGGGATTCGACGGGCGCCTGGTCGTCGTCGGCGCCGAGCCGCACCACCCCTACGACCGGCCGCCCTTGTCCAAGGGGTTCCTCACCGGCGACTGCGCCGAGCCCCAACTCGCCCTGTCCGACGCCGAGGAGGCGGCGGAGCTCGACGCCGAGTGGATCTTAGGGGCCCGCGCGCATGCCCTCGACGCGCGCGGCCGCACGGTGGTCCTCGACGACGGCCGGACGCTGGCGAGCGACGGCGTGGTCATCGCCACCGGGGCCTTCGCGCGACACCTGCCGGGGCCCGCGCTCACAGGCGTGCACACGCTGCGCACGCTGGACGACGCCCGCGCGCTGCGTCGAGCCCTCGTCCATGGCCCGCGGCGCGTGGTCGTGATCGGCGGTGGCTTCATCGGTGCCGAGACCGCGTCCTCGTGCGTGGCGCTCGGGCATGACGTCACGGTCGTCGAGGCCGCGCAGCTGCCGCTCGCCGCCCAACTCGGGGCCGAGATGGCATTCGTGTGCGCGGGACTGCACGCGCGGGGCGGGGCGCGGCTGCTGACGGGCGCCGGGGTCACCGCGCTGCGAGGCGCCGGGCCGACCACCCTCGGCGGGGGAGCCGTCACCGCCGTCGAACTGTCCGACGGCCGGCTGCTGCCCGCCGACGTGGTCGTCGTCGGTATCGGCGCGGCCCCCAACACCGGCTGGCTCACGGGATCGCCCCTGGCCCTGGACGACGGTGTGCTGTGCGACGACGGCTGTGTCACCACGCTGCCCCAGGTCGTCGCGGTCGGCGATGTCGCCCGCGTCGGCGGGGACCGCGCCGAGCACTGGACGAGTGCTACGGAACAACCCCGCGTGGCGGTACGGAACTTGCTCGCGCGTCACACGGTGGAGACGGCGCGCCCGCTGCCGTACTTCTGGTCGGACCAGTACGGCTCACGCCTCCAGTTCGCCGGGCGGCGCGGCGAAGGCGACACCGTACGCATCGTCGAGGGCTCCCCGGACGCTTTGGGCGGGGGCGGTTTCCTCGCCGTCTACGAGCGCGCGGGCCGCACGACCGCGGTACTCGCACTCGATCGCGCCCGACCCTTCACGAAGGTGCGCAGGGCGCTCATGGCCGCTGCCGCCACGGACCGGGAGGCGGAACGGGAGGGGGAGTACATGGAGGATGCGGCCAGGGCGTCCTAGGGGTGCGACAACTGACCCGGCCGCCTCCGTATGCGTTCTTCCTTGCCGCGCGCCGCCACCCGCGCCTGACGGCGGGCCCGGCGCCGCTCGCGTCGCAGCCGGCGCGCCGTGCTGCTCGGCATCGACACCACTCCGTGCCGTTGGTTCCACACCTGGCGGGTCACCCACACGTCGAGCACGCCCCAGGTGGCCACGACCGTACTGGCCACGCTGCTCAGCACCATGGGGAAGGAGAGCCAGGACCCCGCGAGCGCGGCGAGGAAGGCGACCATCGCCTGCACCAGCGTGACGGCCACGATGATCACGGCCCGCACGGCCGCCGTCCGCACCGGATCGGGCAACCGCCTTCTACGGGCGGGCTCCTCGACCCACAACGGCGGGCGGGGACCCGGGCGTGCTTCCTCCCTCGGGGTGACACCGACCTCGCGTGGGGCGACACCGGTCTCCCGCCGGACGGCACCGACCTCCCGCGGCGCGACACCGCGCGCCGCTGCCTCGACGGCCTCACCGCTCCCTGACGCCTTGTGGCGCTCTGCCGTGCCCATCATTTCGTCACTCCCCCGCCGCTTCGCGGCCGTTCACGAACACCCTCTGGGGACACCCTTTGTCCCAACTCACCTGTGGCTGCCCGTCACCTGTGGCTGCCCGGTTTACTGCCCTTTATGCCGCCCGTCCCACGGCGCGCCCCCTGGACCGAGGGCCTTCACCGCCGCACCCTGACCGACGAACGGGAGATCGGAAAGATTCCCGTCCCGCTTCCTCGAAGCGAAGAGATCCGGCCAACTGGCGTATGCGGCACGGGTGATGGGCCCGGGGTGCATGCGCCACATGCTGGGACGCAATCTCCCGTAATGAAGGGACAACTAGGGGCGTCTCTTTCGCGTCACGGCCGAAAAGCGTTCGGATGGGCCTTCGAGTTGTCCATGGGTCAGTAGTAGGCTCGCGCCGTTTGTTGACGCACATGTGTGCCCCTGGCCCGTGCAACGGTCGCAGGGGGCCGATCTGGGGGAGGCCATGCGCTTTCGCGGGAAGTCCATCCGCCGGAAGATCGTGGCGCTGCTGCTCGTGCCGCTCGTTTCCCTCACCGCGATCTGGGGTTTCGCCACCGTCATCACCGGCCGCGAGGCCGGCAGACTGCTCGACACCACCACCGTCGTCGACAAGATCGGCTACCCCATCGAGGACACCGTCCGCGTGGTCCAGCAGGAGCGCCGCCAGACCCTCGTCTACCTCGCCGACCCCCGGGCGTCCGACGCCCTCGCGGCCCTGCGCCGCAGCCGCGACGCGACCGACGACATGATCGCCGAGGTCCGTAGGAACGCCGGGGATCCGGACGTCCGCGACAGCGTCGACGGCAACTCGCGCAAGCGTCTCACCTCACTCCTCGAAGCCTTCGACGGCATCGAGTCGCTGCGCCGCACGGTCGAAGAGGGCACGATCACCCGCGCCGGCGCCCTGAAGATGTACACCAAGCTGATCGACCCCTGCTTCGTACTCCTCACCACCCTCAACAACTTCGCAGGCCTCGACGACGTGGACCTCGACGAGCAGGGCCGCGCACTCGTCGGCGTGACACGCGCGCGTGAACTGCTCTCCCGCGAGGACGCCCTGCTCGGCTCCGCGCTCGTCGCACGGCGCGTCACCCGGGCCGAGATCCGCCAGGTCGCCGAACTCAGGGCGCAGCGAACCCTTCTGTACGAAGTGAACCTCGCGCCCCTGCCCGAGGAGGACCGCGGCCGCTACGAGCGCTATTGGAACGGCGCCGAGACCACACAGCTGCGCAGGGCGGAGAAGGACGTCATCGAGTCCGCGCCCGGCACCCCGCGCGCGGTGACGTCCGGACACTGGAACGACACCGCGGGCCGGGTCCTCAAGCAGCTCGCCGAGCGGGACGTCGAAGCGAGCGACCGCCTCAGGGACCGCGTCGAACCGGCCGCCGTCGACGTGATCGTGCGCGCCGTCCTGGCCGGCGTCCTCGGCCTGGTCGCGCTGCTGGTCTCCCTCTTCATGTCCATACGCATCGGACGAGGCCTCATCCGCGACCTGCGCCGTCTGCGACTGGAGGCCCACGAGGCATCCGGCGTGCGACTGCCCGGCGTACTGCGCCGACTGGCGGCCGGCGAACAGGTGGACGTGGAGACCGAGGCGCCCCGCCTCACCTACGACAAGGACGAGATCGGGCAGGTCGGGCAGGCCCTCAACACCCTCCAGCGCGCCGCGGTCGAGGCCACCGTCAAACAGGCCGACCTGCGCCGCGGCGTCTCCGAGGTCTTCGTCAACCTCGCCCGCCGCAGCCAGGTCCTGCTGCACAAGCAGCTCACCCTCCTGGACACCATGGAGCGCAGGACCGAGGACACCGACGAACTGGCCGACCTCTTCCGCCTCGACCACCTGACCACCCGCATGCGACGGCACGCCGAGGGCCTGGTGATCCTCTCCGGAGCCGCCCCCTCGCGGCAGTGGCGCAAGCCCGTCCAGCTCATGGACGTCGTACGCGCCGCCGTCGCCGAGGTCGAGGACTACGAACGCATCGAGGTACGCCGCCTGCCCCGCATCGCGGTCACCGGCCCCGCCGTCGCCGACCTCACCCATCTGATGGCCGAACTCCTGGAGAACGCCACGGTGTTCTCGCCCCCGCACACCGCCGTGCAGGTCCTGGGCGAGCACGTCGCCAACGGCTTCACCCTGGAGATCCACGACCGGGGGCTCGGCATGGCCGCCGACGCGCTCCTGGACGCCAACCTCCGGCTCGCGGAGACCCCTGAGTTCGAGCTGTCCGACACCGACAGGCTCGGCCTCTTCGTCGTCAGCAGGCTCGCGCAGCGCCAGCGGGTCCGCGTCTCCCTGCAACCCTCTCCGTACGGCGGCACGACCGCCGTCGTCTTCATCCCCGAGGCCCTGCTCACCGACGATGTCCCCGACACCGGCGGTGTCGGTTTCCGCCTCGACCGGCCGCAGGGCAAGGAGCACGCGGCGCGCACCGACAAGGCGGCGGACCGTGCGGCGGCCCTGGCGCAGGTGCCCGTGCAACTGCCCGGACTGCCCGCCTCCGTGCTCGACGGCCCCGTGGAGCTGGAGGCGCCCGTCGGCCTCGCGGACCTCGACGCCTTCCCCGGCGCGCTCGGCGACGACGACAGTGAGCAGGGCGGTCTCTTCCGCCCCCGCCGCCGCGCCGCCGGCACCCCCGGCGAGCAGCACCAGCAGGCCCGCGACGACCGCGAGGCCGGCCGCGCCGAGCCCACCCGCCGAGACGCGCCGCAGGACCGCCCCGACGACGAGCCGGCCGAGGACGCCCGCTCCGGCGGACTCGTGCCGCTGCCGCGCCGCGGGGCCCCGAAGCTGGTCAGCTCCCACGGCCGCCCCGTGCCGCACACCAGGTCGCAGGACAGGCCCCTGGCCCCGGCGGCCGAGGACGAGGTCCCGGCACCCACGCAGCCCCGCCGGCGCTCCGGCTGGCCCGATCTGTCCCCGCCGCACCGGGACGTCACCGCCGCCGACGCGGCCCCGGAACTGCCCCGCCGCACCCGCCGTACAGGCCCCCAGGGCGGTGCCGCCCCGGACCGCATCAACCAGCGGCGCGGGCCCGCCCGCACCGGCCCGGACGCCATCAGCCAGGAACGCGATCCCGCCCGCACAGGGCAGGGCCGCACCACCCCGTCCGGAGCCGTGCCCGGCCCCCGCCCCGCCCCGGCGCCCTCCGCGGACGTCGGCCACGACCGCACCACCACCACGACGACCGCCCTGGGTGGCGGACTGCCCCGCCGGGTCCGGCAGGCCAGTCTCGCCCCCCAGTTGAAGGACGGCCCCGACCGCTGCTCCGACCGTGCCGGGTCCCGGCCGGAGGAGCGTGACGCGGACGAGGTACGCAGCCGCATGGCCTCGCTCCAGCGGGGCTGGCAGCGCGGCCGCGACGAGAATGCCGCGGGCGACGACGCCACGGGCGGCACAGCACCAGGAACGACATCTGAGGGGAACGGTCGATGACCGCACCGAAGGCCGACGCACGCACCGCCACGACCGGGGGGCAGGGTGAGCTGAACTGGCTCCTCGACGACCTGGTGCAGCGCGTCGCCAGCATCCGCAAGGCGCTCGTACTCTCCGGAGACGGCCTGCCCACCGGCGTGTCCAAGGACCTGACCAGGGAGGACAGCGAGCACCTCGCCGCTGTCGCCTCCGGGTTCCACAGCCTCGCCAAGGGCGTGGGCCGGCACTTCGAGGCGGGCCGGGTCCGCCAGACCGTGGTCGAGCTGGACGACGCGTTCCTCTTCGTCACGGCCGCGGGCGACGGCAGCTGCCTCGCCGTCCTGTCCGACGCCGACTCCGATGTCGGCCTCGTGGCGTACGAGATGACACTGCTGGTCAAGAGGGTGGGTGTGCATCTGGGTACGGCACCACGCACGGACCTGCCCGCGGGAGGGTAGTGGGAGGTCATGAGCGACGAAGGTCGAGGGACGCACAGGACGCAGGCACGGCGGGGGATACCCGCGACACCCGGGGCGGTGGGGGCGGCGGGGCCACAGGAGACGCCCCGCTGGTTCGACGACGACGCCGGCCCCGTGGTGCGCCCGTACGCCATGACGCGCGGCCGCACCACCAGCCCCGCCCAGCACCGCCTCGACCTGATCGCGGTCGTCATCGCCGAGCCCGGGGCCGCCGGCGCCCGGGAGGCGGACCAGACGCTGTCCCCGGAGCACGTGGACATCGTCGAGCTGTGCCGCGACACGCCGCAATCCGTCGCCGAACTGGCGGCCGAACTCGATCTGCCCATCGGCGTGATCCGCGTTCTCATCGGGGACCTGGTGGACGACGAACTGGTGCACGTGACGCGTCCTGTGCCCCCCGCCGAGCTACCGGACGAGAGTATTCTGCGCGACGTGATCAGCGGCCTCCGGGCGCTCTGAACAGCGCGGAAGCGGGAGTGTGAACGTGGCTGGCTGGCAGTTCTGGGTCGACAGGGGCGGCACCTTCACCGACATCGTCGCGCGCCGCCCCGACGGCCGGCTCCTCACGCACAAGCTCCTGTCGGACCACCCGGGCCGCTACCGCGACGCGGCTGTCGCGGGCATCCGCGAACTGCTCGACCGCACGGGCGGCGCCGAGAACGCGACCGTCGACGCCGTCCGCATGGGCACCACCGTCGCCACCAACGCCCTCCTGGAGCGCAAGGGCGAGCCCACCGCCCTGGTCATCACCCGCGGCTTCGGCGACGCCCTGCGCATCGCCTACCAGAACCGGCCGCGGATCTTCGCCCGCGAGATCGTCCTCCCCGAACTCCTCTACGAACGTGTCATCGAGGTCGACGAGCGCGTCACCGCCGACGGCGAGGTCCTGCGCGCCCCCGACCTGGAGGGCCTGAGCGGGGCCTTACAGAAGGCGTACGACGACGGGATCCGCTCCCTGGCCGTCATCTGCGTGCACAGCCACCTCCACCCCGCCCACGAACGGGCCATCGGCGAACTCGCCACCCGCACCGGCTTCCCGCAGGTCTCGCTCTCCAGCGAGGTCAGCCCCCTCATGAAGCTCGTCCCGCGCGGAGACACCGCGGTCGTGGACGCCTACCTCTCGCCGGTCCTGCACCGCTACGTCCAGCACGTCGCCGAGGAACTCCACGGCGTACGGCTCATGTTCATGCAGTCGAACGGCGGGCTCACCGAAGCGGGCCAGTTCCGCGGCAAGGACGCGATCCTGTCCGGCCCGGCCGGCGGCATCGTCGGCATGGCACGCATGTCGCGGCTCGCCGGATTCGACCGCGTCATCGGCTTCGACATGGGCGGCACGTCGACGGACGTGTCGCACTACGCGGGTGAGTACGAGCGCGTCTTCACCACGCGGATCGCCGGGGTCCGCCTGCGCGCCCCGATGCTCGACATCCACACCGTCGCCGCGGGCGGCGGTTCCGTGCTCCACTTCGACGGCAGCCGCTACCGCGTGGGGCCGGACTCGGCGGGCGCCGATCCCGGCCCCGCGAGCTACCGGGGCGGCGGCCCGCTCACCGTGACCGACGCCAACATCGCTCTCGGCCGTGTCCAGCCCGCCCACTTCCCCGCGGTATTCGGCCCGGACGGTGACCAGCCCCTGGACGAGGCGCTCGTACGCGACCGCTTCGCCGCCCTCGCCCGCGAGATCCACGACGCGACGGGCGACGACCGCACGCCAGAGCAGGTCGCCGAGGGCTATCTGAGCATCGCGGTCGCCAACATCGCGGGCGCCGTCAAGCGCATCTCGGTCCAGAAGGGCCACGACGTCACGCGCTACGCCCTGACCACGTTCGGCGGCGCGGGCGGCCAGCACGCGTGCATGGTCGCCGACTCGCTCGGCATCCGGACCGTCCTCGTCCCCCCGATGGCCGGTGTCCTCTCCGCCCTCGGCATCGGCCTGGCAGACACCACGTCGATGCGGGAACAGTCCGTGGAAACCCCCTTGGACGCCGCCGCCATGCCGCACATCCGCAAGACCGCGGACGACCTGGAGAACACCGCACGCGCCGAACTCCTGGCCGAGGACGTTCCCCTCGACCGCGTACGCGTCACGCGCCGCGCCCAACTGCGCTACGACGGCACCGACACCGCCCTCACCGTGGAACTCACGGAGCCGGACACCATGATCCGCGCCTTCGAGGACCGCCACCGCGCCACCTACTCCTTCACCCTGGACCGCCCAGTCGTCGTGGAGGCCCTCTCCGTGGAGGCCACCGGGCTCACCGAGCCACCCGACCTCTCCACCCTCGCGGGCGAGGTGACAGCCGGCGCCCCGCGGAGCGTCCGGCTGCACACCGGGGGCGCCTGGCGTGACGTACTCCTGCACTGCCGCGAACAGCTGCCCCCCGGGGACATCGTCACCGGGCCCGCGATCATCACCGAGACAGGCGCGACGACCGTCGTGGACGACGGCTGGCAGGCGGTCACGACGGACACCGGACACCTGCTTATGGAACGTGTCGCGAAGCCGGAGAGTTCCACCGCGAGCACCGCCGCCGACCCCGTTCTCCTCGAAGTCTTCAACAACCTCTTCATGTCCATCGCCGAACAGATGGGCGCCCGCCTGGAGTCCACCGCCCAGTCGGTGAACATCAAGGAGCGGCTCGACTTCTCGTGCGCCCTGTTCGACCCCGACGGCAACCTCGTCGCCAACGCCCCGCACATCCCCGTCCACCTGGGCTCGATGGGCACGAGCGTGAAGGAGGTCATCGAACGCCGCGGCAGCGGAATGCGGCCGGGCGACACCTACGCCGTCAACGACCCGTACCACGGCGGCACCCACCTGCCTGACGTCACGGTCATCACGCCGGTCTTCGAGCACGGCACCACGACGAAACCCCCGAAGATCCTCTTCTACGTGGCCTCGCGCGGCCATCACGCCGAGATCGGCGGCATCGCCCCGGGCTCCATGCCCGCCGACAGCCGCACCATCGACGAGGAGGGCATCCTCTTCGACAACTGGCTTCTTGTAGAAGAGGGCCGCTTCCGCGAGGCCGAGACCCGGCGCCTGCTCACCGACGCCCCCTACCCCTCCCGTAACCCCGACACCAACCTCGCCGACCTGCGCGCCCAGATCGCGGCCAACCAGAAGGGCGTCGACGAAGTCGCCCGAATGATCGACAACTTCGGACTCGACGTCGTCCAGGCGTACATGAAACACGTCCAGGACAACGCCGAAGAATCCGTCCGCCGCGTCATCGACGTCCTCGAAGAGGGCGAGTTCGCTTATCAAACCGACTCGGGCGCCACCCTCCCACTCCGCGTCACCGTGGACCGCGAAGAACGCTCCGCGACCGTCGACTTCACCGGTACGTCCCCTCAGCTCGCCACGAACTTCAACGCACCCTTCGCGGTCGTCAACGCGGCGGTCCTGTACGTTTTCCGCACCCTCGTCGACGACGACATCCCGCTCAACGACGGCTGCCTGCGCCCCCTGCGCATCATCGTGCCGCCCGGCTCCCTGCTCGCCCCCGAGCCGCCCGCGGCGGTCGTCGCGGGGAACGTGGAGACCTCACAGGCCATCACGGGCGCGCTCTACGCCGCCCTCGGCGTGCAGGCCGAGGGCTCGGGCACGATGAACAACGTCACCTTCGGCAACGCCCGTCACCAGTACTACGAGACGGTGGCCTCCGGCTCCGGAGCGGGCGACGGCTTCGCGGGGGCATCCGTCGTACAGACCCACATGACCAACTCGCGCCTCACCGACCCCGAGGTCCTGGAGTGGCGGCTGCCCGTCATCCTGGAGGAGTTCGCCGTGCGGCGCGGCAGCGGCGGCAGCGGGAGGTGGCGCGGCGGCGACGGGGCAGTGCGCCGCATCCGCTTCCGCGAGCCGATGACGGTGTCCACCCTGGCTCAGCACCGCAGGGTCCCGCCGTACGGCATGGCGGGCGGCGCTCCCGGCGCGGGCCGGGTGGAGCGTGCGGACGGCACCGTGACGGAGCTGGGCGGCAGCGACTCGGCCGACCTGGGCCCCGACGACGTACTCGTGATCGAAACCCCCGGCGGCGGCGGATACGGACCGGCCCCCCGCGACACCACTGATGCAGGTACTGATCCAGGAGAAGTGAGCGATGATCTTCAGGCGTTCTGAGCGCGGCAAGGCCCCCGTCGAGCCGGTCACGCTGAAGATCCTGGTGGCGGGAGGCTTCGGCGTCGGCAAGACGACCCTGGTCGGCGCGGTCAGCGAGATCAGGCCGCTGCGCACGGAGGAGGCCCTCAGCGAGGCGGGGCGCCCCTTCGACGACACCCGCGGCGTATCGGGCAAGCACACCACCACAGTGGCGATGGACTTCGGGCGCATCACCCTGCGCGAGGACCTGGTCCTGTACCTCTTCGGCACCCCCGGCCAGGACCGCTTCTGGTTCCTCTGGGACGAACTGGCGACGGGAGCCCTCGGTGCCGTGGTCCTCGCCGACACCCGGCGCCTTGAGGACTGCTTCGCCGCCGTCGACTACTTCGAGCGGCGCTCCATACCGTTCGTGGTGGGCGTCAACTGCTTCGAAGGCGCGTCCCGTTATCCCGCCGACGCCGTCCGCCAGGCGCTCGACCTCGACGAGTCGGTACCCGTCGTGCTGTGCGACGCGCGCGACCGCGAGTCCGTCAAGGACGTCCTCATCGGCGTCGTCGAACACGCGATGCAGGCGGCCGCCGCGGCCAGGGAGCCCGCGACCACCTGACCTGCGCGTGCGCCGGTACGGCCCGTACCCCCGCCGACCGGGGTACGGGCCGCAGCTCCGCTCGGCTCAGCCCTCGCCGTCCTCCAGCCAGCCGAAGCTCCGCTCCACCGCCTTGTGCCAGTTGTGGAACTCCTTGTCGCGTGTGGCCGCGTCCATCCGCGGCGACCACTCGACGTCCTGCTGCCAGTGCGCCTTCAGCTCGTCGAGGTCGCTCCACACGCCGGTCGCGAGCCCGGCCGCGTACGCCGCGCCCAGGCACGTCGTCTCGGAGACCTTCGGCCGGATCACCGGCACCCCGAGGACATCCGCCTGATGCTGCATCAGCAGATTGTTCTTGGTCATGCCGCCGTCCACCTTGAGGGTCGTGATCCGCACCCCCGAGTCCTGGTACATGGCGTCGACGACCTCACGAGTCTGCCAACTGGTGGCCTCCAGGACCGCGCGCGCCAGGTGCGCCTTGGTGACGTACCGGGTGAGCCCGGTGACGACGCCGCGCGCGTCCGAGCGCCAGTACGGCGCGTACAGACCGGAGAAGGCGGGCACGATGTACGCCCCGCCGTTGTCGTCCACGCCGGCCGCGAGGGTCTCGATCTCGTCCGCGCTGCGGATGATGCCGAGCTGGTCGCGGAACCACTGCACCAGGGCGCCGGTGATCGCGATGGACCCCTCCAGGCAGTACACGGGCGCCTCGGAGCCGATCTTGTATCCCATGGTCGTGAGCAGCCCGTTCTTCGAAGGCACGGGCCGGTTGCCGGTGTTGAGCAGCAGGAAGCTGCCCGTTCCGTAGGTGTTCTTGGCGGTCCCCGTGTCGTAGCAGGCCTGCCCGAACACGGCCGCCTGCTGGTCGCCGAGTGCGGACGCGACGGGCACTCCGGAGAGCTGCCCCACCGCCGTGCCGTACACCTCCGACGACGACCTGATCTCCGGCAGGACCGCCTCGGGGATGTTCATCGCCGACAGGATCGACGGGTCCCACTGGAGCGTCTGGAGGTTCATCAGCATGGTGCGGCCCGCGTTGGTGACGTCGGTGACGTGCTTGCCGCCGTCGGTGCCGCCCGTGAGGTTCCAGATCAACCAGGAGTCGATGGTCCCGAAGGCGATCTCGCCCCGCTCGGCGCGCGCCCTGAGCCCCGGCACGTTGTCGAGCAGCCAGGCGGCCTTGGGCCCGGAGAAGTAGCTCGCGAGCGGCAGCCCGGTCTGTTCGCGGAAACGGTCCTGCCCGTCCGTGCCGCCCAGTTCGTTGCAGAGTGCCGACGTGCGGGTGTCCTGCCAGACGATGGCGTTGTGCACGGGCTTGCCCGTGGCGCGGTCCCACAGGACCGTCGTCTCGCGCTGGTTGGTGATACCGAGCGCGCTCACCTGGTCGGCACGCAGGCCGGCCTTCGCGATCGCCCCCGCGACCACCGCCTGCACCTTGGACCAGATCTCGGTGGCGTCGTGCTCCACCCAGCCGGGCTTGGGGAAGATCTGGCGGTGCTCGCGCTGGTCCACGGCGACGATCGCGCCGCCCCGGTCGAAGATGATGCAGCGGCTGGAGGTGGTGCCCTGGTCGATCGCGGCGACGAATTTCTCGGAGCTGTCCGGCATGGCTACCCCTTGATGAGACGACTCAGAAGGCTGCGTTGTAGATGAGGCCCGCGAGGGCACCGCCGATCAGCGGTCCGGCCACCGGAACCCAGGCGTAACTCCAGTCGGACGTGCCCTTGTTGGGGATCGGCAGGAACGCGTGCACGATGCGTGGGCCGAGGTCGCGCGCAGGATTGATGGCGTAGCCCGTGGGGCCTCCCAGAGAGAGCCCGATGCCGACGACGAGGAACGCCACGATCAGCGTCTGCGTACCGGACTCGCCGAGCCCCTCGGTGAGCCCGAAGGCGAGGATCGGCAGCACCAGCGCGAGCGTCGCGATGACCTCCGTGATGAGGTTGGCGACCGGGTTCCTGATCTCCGGGATGGTGGAGAAGATGCCGAGCGTCGGCGTCGGCTCGTGCGCGCCGGCCACCTTGTCCTTGACGCTCCGCGTGACATTGGCGTTGAACTGCGCGAGATATACGAGGTACGCGAGGACGGCGCCGAGCATCGCGCCGACCATCTGGCCGAGCAGATAGACCCACACCTCGCCCCAGTCGCCGGTGTCGATGGAGATGCCGAGCGTGACGGCGGGATTGAGGTGGCCACCGGAGAGCGGGCCGGCGGTGTACGCGCCCGCGAGCACCCCGAAGCCCCACCCGAAGGCGATGACGACCCATCCGGAGGCCTTCGCCTTCGAGTGGCTGAGCGTGACGGCGGCGCACACACCGGCGCCGAGCAGAATCAGAATCGCGGTGCCGATGACCTCACCGACGAAGATGTCCCCATTCGAGTACATGGCGGCTCCTAGGCCCTCGCCCGGGGCGGTGCGCCCCGGTACTCCGTGCAGGGTGCGTTTCCACGACTACTGGCTGAATGCGCCCGTCTGGTGCAGCCGAGAGCGGGGAGTCTCCCGCGCCCCGCCCGGCGTCCATGACGAGCGTGCCGTCGCAGTCGTATCGCCCATGGGGGATGACCCGTTGACCAGGCCCTTCACAGGGGCCTTTCCAGCGCACAGAGGCTCTGCGCGCGCGTGGAGCCGAGGTGCGGCGACGCCGACTGACACCCGGAAGTGTTCACCGGCGGTGATGGAGCGTCAAGGTCGCGGACGGCACTGCTTAACCGGTGTGGCACCTTCCTCCGGAGCGCCCCCGAAGTGGATCAGCGAACCGCGACGACTGATGAGCCGTGGCCGAAAAGGCCCTGGTTCGCGGTGACCCCCACGCGCGCCCCCGCCACCTGCCGGGCCCCTGCCGCCCCCCTCAACTGCCACGTTATCTCGCACACTTGGGCGATCGCCTGCGCCGGCACGGCCTCTCCGAAGGAGGCGAGCCCGCCACTGGTGTTCACCGGCACCCGACCGCCCGCGGACGTCGCCCCGTCGTGCAGCAGCTTGGCTCCCTCGCCCTCGGCGCAGAGCCCCAGATCCTCGTACCACTGGAGTTCGAGAGCGGTGGACAGGTCGTACACCTCCGCCAGGGATACGTCCTCGGGGCCTATGCCCGCCTCTTCGTACGCCGCACGCGCGATGGACGCACGGAACGTCCCGTCGGCCGGGGCCACGGCCGACGCGGAGTCCGTGGCGATGTCGGGCAGGTCCAGCACCGTCGTCGGATACGTCGGCGTCACCGTGGACACCGCGCGGATGCGCACCGGATCCGCCGCGCCGTGCCGCCGCGCGAACTCCATGCTGGAGAGCACCAGGGCCGCGGCCCCGTCGGAGGTGGCGCAGATGTCGAGCAGCCGCAACGGGTCGGCGACGACGGCGGAGGCGGCCACCTCCTCGGCGGTGACGGCCTTGCGGTACCGGGCGTTGGTATTGAGCGCGCCCGCCGCCGCGTTCTTCACCTTGACCTGGGCGAAGTCCTCCAGGGTGTCGCCGTGCACGGCCATCCGGCGGCGCGCGTAGAGCCCGAAGTACGCGGGATTGGTCGCCCCGAGGACGCGGAACCGCAGCCAGTCGGGATCATCGGGCCGATCCCCGCCGGCGGGCCGGAAGAACCCCTTGGGCGCCGCGTCGGCACCCACCACCAGGACGACGTCGGCCAGCCCCGCGAGGATCTGCGCACGCGCGGCGGCGATGGCCTGGGCGCCGGACGCGCACGCCGCGTACACGCTCGCGACCCGCGCCCCCTGCCAGCCGAGTGCCCTGGCGAACGTGGCCCCGGCGACGAACCCGGGATAGCCGCCCCGGACCGTGTCCGCGCCGACGATCGAGCCCACGTCACGCCAGTCGACCCCGGCGTCCGCGAGCGCCTCGCGCGCCGCCACCACTCCGTACTCCACGAAGCCGCGCCCCCACTTGCCCCAGGGGTGCATGCCCGCACCGAGCACCGCCACCTCACCGCTCATGCGCTCACCCCCACGGGCCGCCAGTGCCATGTGGTCCACGTCGTCTCGCCGTCCTCGTCGAGCACGCCGGGGACGACCTCGACCTCCATGCCGACCTCCAGGTCGCGGACCGACACGCCGGGAGCCCCCTGGCCCAGCACCACCATGCGCTCCGCTTCCAGCTCCACAGCGATCAACGTGTAGGGCTCCCAGGGAAGTTCCGGATCGGAGGCATAGGGCGCGGGCGGGCGATAGCGTCCGTCGGTGTACGACCAGACGCGCCCGCGCCGCGACAGCGCCACCTCGACCAGGGCGCCGCCCTCGCATCCGGGATTGCGGCAGAAGCGGTCCTCGCGCGGGAAGAAGACACACGTACACGCCGAACAGCGCGTGCCCAGAAGGCGGAAGCTCTTCCCCTCCCCGGCGAACCAGTCGGCCACTACAGGGGTGCGCGTACGGGACAAGGCTCCTCCAAGGGCGCGGGCTTCACCGAACCTGACGGCCTGTCAGAAGTGTGCCACGGGCAACCGGATTTCGTCAGAGGGAGGAAAAGCCGGAGACTACGGAGAGCGCGACCGGGGTCGACGGGGGTGGCCCCGGTCGCGCTCCGAGGGGCACGATCCGTCCGTCAGCGGCCCGCCAGCGACCTCCGGGACACCGGGAAGTCGAAGTAGGTGTCGGGAAACAGCTCGGGCTTGTGCGTGAAGTGCCACCACTCCTCGGGCAGATTGACGAAGCCCTCCTTGGCCAGCGCTCCCCTCAGGAGCTCGCGGTGGGCCCGCTGCTTTCCCGTGACGCGCGGATCATCCGTGTGCGACAGCGTGTCGAAGCAGTCGAACCCTGTCCCCATGTCCACGGAGTTGTCCGGGAAACGCTCACCCTGCGGGCCGTAACAGGGCTTCAGCGGCTCCCCAGGCACATACGGACGCGTCGGCACCGGCGGAAGCTTCACGACGGTCAGATCCACCGTGGAACCCCGGCTGTGCCCGGACTTCTCCGCGATGTAGCCGTCCGCGAACAACCGCGACTTGTCGACACGGGGGTAGAACTCCGCCTTCATGCGCTCGTCACCGAGATCCTCGGCCCAGCGCACGAAGTGGTCCACGGCCCGCTGCGGCCGGTAGCAGTCGTACACCTTCAGGGAGTAGCCCTTGCGCAACAGCCCGCGCTGCGCCTTGTGCAGCGCCTTCGCGGCGGGTTCGGTAAGGATGCACATCGGCTTCTTGTAGCCGTCGATGGGCTCGCCCACGAAGTTGTGCGGCGTGACGTACCGGATCTCCTGGATGATCGTCGGATCGACGTCACGCAACGCCACGAACTCCTCGGGAGCCTTCGGCTCGGGCTTCGCGTGCGCGGGGGAGGGGACGCCCACCACCGCCAGCAGGGCAGCGGCGGAGACGGTGAGATTCCGTAGAGCGGGGGCAAAAGCTGTCATGCTCCCTGCGTCTATCAGGATCACCGCCCACCAGGGAAGACCGACGCCGCGGAGATCGGATACAGTCCGCGGCGTGTCCGCATCCCCACACCTCGCCAACTCCGCCCCGGGCTCCCACTGTTCGAGCTGCGGAGCGTCCTACGAAGACCAGCCTTCCGCCGGGCCCCGCACCTGCGCCGCCTGCGGAGCCGTGGCCTACCGCAACCCGCTCCCCGTAGCGGTGGCCCTCCAGCCCGTCTACGACACGCAAGGCACCGGCCTGGTCGTCGTGACCCGCAGCATCGCTCCCGCCCCCGGAGGCATCGCCCTCCCCGGCGGCTTCATCGACGACAGGGAGGACTGGCGGCACGCGGTCGTACGCGAACTGAAGGAGGAGACCGGCATCGGCGCCCAGAGCCGCGACGTCCGCCTCATCGACGCGCTGAGCGCCCCCGACGGCTACCTCCTGCTCTTCGGCCTCCTCCCCGAACGCCCTGCCGCCGACCTGCCGGCCTCCGCGCCGACAGACGAGACCGAAGGCTGGCACCTGCTGCGCCGCCCCGAAGAACTCGCCTTCCCGCTCCACACCCTGGCGGCACGCGCGTGGTTCGAGGGCCGCTACATCTGACACACGTCACCGCCCCGGCCGAACCCCGGCCGGGGCCCCGAGAGGGCTGCCAGTGGCGGCCGCCCAGACGACACCGGGGCAGGCCGCTCAGTCACACCGGAGCGAGACGTCCAGCGGCCCTCCAGAGGCCGCGGCGAGCCCCGGGCCCCCGCCCCAGAGCCGTACGTACGCCTCACGCGGTGAGGCCCCGCACCCGCACCGGCCACGGCACGGCTCCGCCCCCGTCCCTCTCGACGACCACATGCCCCCCGCTCCACCGCGTGGTGAACCGCTCGACCACCGGCTCCTCCCACCCGTCACCGGCATCGGCGATCACCGGGCCCCCGCCCGTACGCCCCACCGCCGGCGCCCACACCTCAAGCTCAAGGGCGCCGTCGCGCCCCAGCACGGGCAGTACCGTGCCCGCCCGCGCGAGTACGGGAACGCGCGACAACGGCGCGTCCAGGAGCACCTGCCCCGGCCCCTCGTACGCCTGCTCGGTCGCCGTGTCGTACCAGCGCCCCGGCGGCAGCCGTACCGACCGCTCCCGCGCCCCGCTCTCCAGAACCGGCGCCACCAGCAAGGAGTCCCCGAGCAAGAACGCGTCCTCACAGTCGCGCAGCGCCCTGTCCTCGGGACTGCCCCACCACACGGGCCGCACATAAGGCGCACCCGTGCGCCTGGCCAGCTGGGCGAGCGTCACGAAGTACGGCAGCAACCGCCTGCGCTCGACGAGCGCCACGCGCGCGTGCCCCAGCACCTCCGCACCGAACTCCCAGGGCTCGCGCCGCCCCGCGTCGATCGCCGCATGCGTACGGAACAGCGGCAGATACGAACCGAGTTGGAACCAGCGCAGATACAGCTCCGGAGAGGGACTGCCGTCGAACCCGCCCACATCGGGACCCGAATACGGCACACCGCACAGCCCGAGCCCCAACACCAGCGAGAGCGACGCCCGCAACCCCGGCCAGTCCGAGGACACATCGCCGGACCACGTCCCTCCGTAGCGCTGCATCCCCGCCCACCCGGAACGCGAGAACAAGAAGGGCCGCTCCTCGGGGAGCAGTTCACGCAACCCCTCGTACCCGGCACGGGCCATCGCCAGCCCGTATACGTTGTGGGCCTCCCGGTGGTCGCCGCCGCGCCCCTCCAGACAGTGCCGCGCCGAACGGGGTAGCGTCGCCTCACCGAACGCCGCGAACGACACCGGCTCGTTCATGTCGTGCCAGAACCCCGCGAAACCCTGGTCGAGCCGCTCCTCGTACAGGCGGCCCCACCACTCCCGCGTGCGGGGGTCGGTGAAATCCGGATACACCGCCTCACCGGGCCACACGACACCGCGCACCAGCCGCCCCGCCGCGTCCCGCACAAAAGCGTCGACCGCCGCCCCGCTGCCGTACAGCTCGACGCCCGCCTCGGCCTTCACCCCTGGATCCACGATCGAGACGAGCCGGATTCCCTCCCGGCGCAACTCGTCCGAGAACTGCGGCAGTTTAGGGAAGCGCTCCTTGTCGACGGTGAACACCTGATGCGCTTCGTAGTGATCGATGTCCAGATGTACGGCATCGAGCGGCAGGCCGTGCTCCCGATAGCCCGCGACGATCCGCCGCACCTCCTCCTCGCTGCCGAACCCCCACCGCGCGTGATGGTGCCCGAGCGCCCACGCGGGCGGCACCGCGGGGGGACCCGTCAGCGACGCCCAGGTGTGCAGCACGCGCGCGGGAGTGCCGACCATCGCCCAGCACCGCAGCGGGCCCCCCTCCATCCGCACCTCGCACGAGCCGGCCCGGTCGTGGCCCGACCCCGCCCCCTCCTCGCCCTCACGCACCGAGACCTCGCCCTCCCACGTGTTGTCGTGGAAGACCAGATGCGTACCGGCGTCGGACACCACCATCTGCACCGGCATGGTGATGTACAGCGGATCGTCCCCGGGCCCGAAGGACCCGCCGGGATCGGTGTTCCACAGCCGGTACGTCCCCTTCCGCAGCCGAGGCCCACGAGCACGCCCACCGAGCCCGAAGAGCCGCGCGTCCGCCGGCACCTCCGACCGCTGCACCCAGCGCGCCGCGCCTCCCTCGGCGGGCTCCCACCAGCGCGGCGGCAGATCACGCCGCAGCATCACGCCACCGGGCGTGCGCAGCTCGACGGCGCCCTGACGCGACACCACCACCGTCGCGCGCTCCGACACCACCCGCCAGCCGCCCTCCTTGTCTGGCTCCAGGACCGCCCGCGGATCCGGCTCAGGACTCCCGCACCACAGCGCGTACGAGGGCTCGGGCTCCGCACCGTCCCACCCCCAGAAGACCGCCCCGCCGGCCGTCACCCGCACCCGCAGTGCGGAGCGGGCGAACCGCACCACCCCACCACCGGGCCCCGGCTCCACTCCCGCCACAGGGCCGGGCACCCGGGCCCGCTCGGCACGCCGAGGAGCCAGCCCCACCGCGTCGGCCCGCCACCTGCGCCAGGAGGAACGCACCGTGCGCAACCCCTGCGCCGTGCCGACCACGCCCACCGCCTTCACCGAACGCACCAGGTCACGACCGTTCATGCTGCTCACCCTGCCACCGAAAACGCCGCACGTGTGGTCCGTTCAACTGCCGTTCACCTGGGGCTACGGCACATCACCACCGGGCCCACTCTGCGGGGCACACCCTGGTGCGGAAGTCGATCACGTGGCATCGTCCCTAGCAGCCGTGTCCACGCGCACACCCAGCACGTGCGCACTTCCGCACGCATACGACGCGTACAGTCCGGGAGCCGCCCCATGACGTCCTCAGCGAACCCTGCGCCGCTCTGGCAGCCGAGCCCGGAGAGGATCGCCGAAGCGCAGATCACACGGTTCCAGGCCTGGGCCGCCGAGCATTACGGCGCCCCGGCCGAGGGCGGCTACGCAACGCTGCACCACTGGTCGGTGACCGAACTCGAAACGTTCTGGAAGGCCATCACCGACTGGTTCGACGTCGAGTTCTCCACGCCTTACGCGCGCGTACTGGGCGAGCGCTCGATGCCGGGAGCCCAGTGGTTCCCCGGATCGACCCTCAACTACGCGCAGCACGCGCTGCGCGCCGCCGACGACCCCACGCGCGCGGACGCCCCCGCCCTCCTCCATGTCGACGAGAGCCACGACCCCCAGCCCGTCACCTGGGCCGAGCTGCGCCGCCAAGTCGGCTCCCTGACCGCGGAGCTGCGGACCCTGGGGGTACGCCCGGGAGACCGCGTCAGCGGCTACCTGCCGAACATCCCCCAAGCCGTCGTCGCCCTCCTCGCCACCGCCGCCGTCGGAGCCGTCTGGACCTCCTGCGCCCCCGACTTCGGGGCCCGCAGCGTCCTGGACCGCTTCCAGCAGGTCGAGCCCGTCGTGCTCTTCACCGTCGACGGCTACCGCTACGGCGGCAAGGAACACGACCGCCGCGAGACCGTCGCCGAACTCCGCTCCGAACTGCCCAGCCTCCGCGCGGTCGTCCACATCCCGCTGCTCGGCACCGACGCCCCCGAAGGCGCCCTGGAATGGTCGGCCCTCACCTCGGCCGACATCGCGCCCGTCTACGAAGCGGTGCCCTTCGACCACCCCCTGTGGGTGCTGTACTCCTCCGGTACCACCGGCCTGCCCAAGGCGATCGTCCAGTCCCAGGGGGGCATCCTCGTCGAGCACCTCAAGCAGCTCGGCCTGCACTGCGACCTCGGCCCCGCCGACCGCTTCTTCTGGTACACCTCGACCGGCTGGATGATGTGGAACTTCCTCGTCTCCGGCCTCCTGACGGGCACCACGATCGTCCTGTACGACGGCAGCCCCGGCTATCCCGACACCGCCGCCCAGTGGCGCATCGCCGAACGCACCGGCGCCACCCTCTACGGCACCTCCGCCGCGTACGTCATGGCCTGCCGCAAGGCCGACGTCCACCCGGCCCGCGACTTCGACCTCTCCCGCGTCAGGTGCGTTGCGACCACCGGTTCCCCGCTGCCCCCCGACGGCTTCCGCTGGCTGCACGACGAATTCGCCGAGAGCCCGGCCGCCCCCGGCGGCCTGTGGATGGCATCGGTCAGCGGCGGCACGGACGTCTGCTCCTGCTTCGCCGGCGCGGTACCCACCCTCCCCGTCCACATCGGCGAACTCCAGGCACCCTGCCTCGGCACGGACCTCCAGTCCTGGGACCACCAGGGCAAACCCCTCACCGACGAGGTCGGGGAACTGGTCGTCACCAACCCCATGCCGTCCATGCCCGTCCACTTCTGGAACGACCCGGACGGCACGCGCTACCACGACAGCTACTTCGACACCTACCCGGGCGTCTGGCGCCACGGCGACTGGATCACCCTCACCTCACGCGGCTCGGTGATCATCCACGGCCGCTCCGACTCCACGCTCAACCGCCAAGGCGTCCGCATGGGCTCCGCCGACATCTACGAAGCCGTCGAGCGCCTGCCCGAAATCCGTGAGTCCCTCGTCATCGGCGTCGAACAACCGGACGGCGGCTACTGGATGCCGCTCTTCGTCCACCTCGCCCCCGGCGCGGCCCTCGACGACGCCCTGCGCGACCGCATCAAGCGGACCATCCGCGAGCAGTTGTCCCCGCGCCACGTCCCCGACGAGATCATCGAGGTCCCCGGCGTCCCCCACACCCTCACCGGCAAGCGCATCGAGGTCCCGGTCAAGCGCCTCCTCCAGGGCACCCCGCTGAACAAGGCGGTCAACCCTGGCTCGGTCGACAACCTCGACCTCCTCCGCTTCTACGAGAACCTCTTCCGCGCGCGCTCCTGACCCCCATCCCCGCAGCTCAGCGCCCGTTGTCAGTGCCCGTGGTTACTCTGAGTGAGCATTGATCGACCGAGCGCAGGGGGAATCATGGCGCACACCCGACCCGACACGATGCGACGCGCCTTGCGCCGCGAAGTCGCCGGAATCATCGGCCTGCTGGCCGACGAGGAGGACTTCGCGGCGATGCGTCGCTACCGCACCTTCACCTTCGACGACCACGAGACGTACCTCCAGCAGGTCGAATCCCTGCTCAGGACCCTCGCGTCCCAAGGCAGGCACACCACGATCGCCCTCTTCGACCCCGAGGAGTACGAGGCGTACTGCGAGGACACGGGCCTCGACCCCGACACTCCGAGCAGCCGCACCCGCTTCACCGCCGAACTGGCGTCGGACGGCCCCACGCTTCCCTACGAGGGCCAGCCCCTCGCCGATCTCCTGCCCGACCTCGTCGACGAGGCGGTCCGACAGGCCACCTGGGAGTACGCGACGACGGTGCTCGCCCGCACCGGGACCTGCGCGACCTGCGGCGAGGACCTCGGACGAGCGGCGTTCGCCCGCGCCTCCGAACTGATCACCCGGGCCCTCGACGCCCCGGGGCCCGGCACCCGGCACCTGGTGTGCAGCGTGCCCGCCGACGCACAGACCCTCCTCGCCGCCCTGCACGTGGAAGTCGACGCCGACGGCAGCGCGCTGCTCGACGAGACCGAGGCCCTGGAATTCGCCACGGTCCTCGCCGTAGGCATCGCCACCCACCGCGCGGTGGGCATGGTGCTGCGCTCCAGTGCGGACGGCGCCCGCGATCGCGTCCAGGGCTGGCGCATGGACGGCGGCCTGCTCCAGCCCCTCACCGCGGCCGAGGTCTTCGACGCGTACTGCACCGACGCCATCTCGGGAGACCTCGTCGCCCCGGAATCCGGCGTGGACTACTGCGCGGCGCCCCACCTCGAAGGCGACGACCAGGAAAGGGGCCACACCCACTGAACGCCCGAGGGGCGCCCCACCACATCGGCGGGACGCCCCTCGGAACGACGACCGTACGGCTACTCGCCGGACAGCACAGCCTGCGCGGCCTTGCGGGCCTCCTCGGCCGTGTCCGCGGCACGGGCAGCCGACGCGGCACGCTCGCACTGGGCAAGCGTGTACTTGCCGAGCGTCGCCCGCACGTAAGGAATCGACGCGGCACCCATCGACAGAGAGGTGACACCCAGACCGGTCAGCACACAGGCGAGCAGCGGGTCCGACGCCGCCTCGCCACACACGCCACAGCTCTTGCCCTCGGCCCTCGCCGCCTCGGCGGACAGCGAGACCAGGTCGAGCAGCGCGGGCTGCCACGGGTCCTGGAGCCGGGACACGGCGCCCACCTGCCGGTCGGCGGCGAACGCGTACTGCGCGAGGTCGTTGGTGCCCAGCGAGAGGAACTCGACCTCTTGAAGGATCGAGCGCGCACGCAGAGCGGCCGACGGAATCTCGACCATCGCGCCGAACTTCGCCTGCAAGCCGGCCTCGCGGCACGCGTCCGCGAACGCCCTGGCGTCGGTGCGGTCCGCGACCATGGGAGCCATGACCTCGAGGTAGACCGGCAGCCCCTCGGCGGCCTTGGCCAGCGCGGTCAGCTGCGTCCGCAGCACCTCCGGGTGGTCGAGCAGCGTCCGCAGGCCCCGCACGCCGAGCGCCGGGTTCGGCTCGTCGCCCGGCGTCAGGAAGTCCAGCGGCTTGTCGGCACCGGCGTCCAGCACGCGTACGACGACACGGCCCTCGGGGAAGGCCTCGAGCACCTTGCGGTACGCCTCGACCTGCTTCTCCTCGGACGGCGCCTGGGTGCTGTCGTCCAGGAAGAGGAACTCGGTACGGAACAGACCGACGCCCTCGGCCCCCGCCTCGACGGCAGCGGGCACGTCGGCAGGGCCGCCGACGTTGGCAAGGAGCGGCACCTTGTGCCCGTCGGACGTCGCACCGGGCCCGGTCGACGCCGCCAGCGCCGCCTTGCGCTCGGCAGCGGCGGCCTCGAGCTGCTCCCGCTTCTCGACACTCGGGTCGACGAAGATCTCACCGGTGCTGCCGTCGACGGCCACGACAGTGCCCTCGGCAAGCTCCCCGGCACCCGGCAGCGCGACCACGGCCGGCACGCCGAGCGCACGGGCGAGAATCGCGCTGTGGCTGGTGGGCCCGCCCTCTTCGGTGACGAAGCCGAGGACCAGAGCCGGGTCGAGCAGCGCGGTGTCGGCGGGCGCCAAGTCCCGCGCGATCAGTACGTACGGCTCGTCGCTGTCCGGGACACCCGGCATCGGAACGCCCAGCAGCCGCGCGACGATACGATTCCGCACGTCGTCGAGGTCCGCCACGCGGCCGGCCATGTACTCACCGGCACCGGCCAGCAGTTCGCGGTAGTGGGAGAACGCGTCGTAGATGGCGCGCTCGGCCGTGCTGCCGACGGTGACGCGACGGTCGACGTCGGACATCAGCTCCGGGTCCTGGGCGATCATGGCCTGCGCCTCGAGCACCGCCTGAGCCTCGCCACCGGCCAGATTGCCGCGCGCAATCAGGTCGGCCGCCACAGCTTCCACGGCCTGGCGGGCGCGCCCCTGTTCGCGCTCCGCCTCCTCCGCGGGAATCTGCTTGGCCGGCGGCTCGAGAACCGCCGTGCCCATGTGCCGAACCTCGCCGATCGCCACACCGTGGCTCACACCGACGCCTCGCAGCGTTGTCTCCATCTCACCCGTCTCCGATAGTGCGGCGGACCCGGCCGCCGCGATGGTTGTCCTACCTGCCGTCAACGACGGCGATGACGTCACTTCCAGCCGAAGAGCGCGTCGCCGGCCTTCACGTCGCCGTCCTCGACCAACTCGGAGAGGGACTCGGCCGTGGCCTCGAGCGCCACGACAGGGCACACCGGGGACTTGCCGGCGGCCTCGACGGCGGCCGGGTCCCAGCGCACCACGGACTGGCCGCGCTGCACGGTGTCACCCTTGTTGACGAGCAGCTCGAAGCCCTCGCCATTCAGCTGAACGGTGTCGATGCCAAGATGCGTCAGGACGCCGTGACCCTGATCGTCGACCACTACGAACGCGTGGGGGTGAAGAGAGACGACGATGCCGTCCACGGGCGAGACGGCGACGGAGGCCTCACGCACGGGATCGATGGCCGTGCCAGGGCCGACCATGGCACCTGAGAACACGGGATCCGGTACTGCGGAGAGCCCAATGGCGCGTCCGGCGAGCGGGGACGAAACACTGGTCATGGCATGCCTCCCAGGGGGTGGAGATGTGTAGCCGCCGTCGCTACCTGTCCTGGACGACGCACTGCTCAGAAGCGTAAGTCATAAGAAGTCCCGGTTCCGCACGAGAGATCCCGGTTGACGGACGTAGGAGCACAGCACAAACGATTTGCGCCTGCCCGGCAGCAGATGTAGAGTCGGAACCTGCCTGAGGCCGTGGGACGCAGCCAAGCGTCCTGGCTCGGCGACCTCCTTCACGATCAGATCGTATCCCTGAGTCTGGTTCCGCATGTTTGCGGTGGCCGTGGTCAGAGAGTCGAATGAGACCTGATAAAGTCGGAGCCGCCGGAAAGGGAAACGCGAAAGCCGAAAGGCCGGAGCGGGAACCGGAAAGGCACCGGGGAAATCGGACACGAAAGAGTCTGATAGAGTCGGAAACGCAAGAACAAAAGAAACACCGAAGGGAAGCGCCCGGAGGAAAGCCCGAGAGGGTGAGTACAAAGGAAGCGTCCGTTCCTTGAGAACTCAACAGCGTGCCAAAAGTCAACGCCAGATATGTTGATAACCCCGTCTCCAGCATCAGCTGGGACGCGGTTCCTTTGAAGAAACACAGCGAGGACGCTGTGAACGGACGGGATTATTCCTCCCGACCGTTCCGCTCTCGTGGTGTCATCCCGATTACGGGAGAACATTCACGGAGAGTTTGATCCTGGCTCAGGACGAACGCTGGCGGCGTGCTTAACACATGCAAGTCGAACGATGAAGCCCTTCGGGGTGGATTAGTGGCGAACGGGTGAGTAACACGTGGGCAATCTGCCCTTCACTCTGGGACAAGCCCTGGAAACGGGGTCTAATACCGGATAACACCTCCACTCTCCTGGGTGGAGGTTAAAAGCTCCGGCGGTGAAGGATGAGCCCGCGGCCTATCAGCTTGTTGGTGAGGTAATGGCTCACCAAGGCGACGACGGGTAGCCGGCCTGAGAGGGCGACCGGCCACACTGGGACTGAGACACGGCCCAGACTCCTACGGGAGGCAGCAGTGGGGAATATTGCACAATGGGCGAAAGCCTGATGCAGCGACGCCGCGTGAGGGATGACGGCCTTCGGGTTGTAAACCTCTTTCAGCAGGGAAGAAGCGAAAGTGACGGTACCTGCAGAAGAAGCGCCGGCTAACTACGTGCCAGCAGCCGCGGTAATACGTAGGGCGCAAGCGTTGTCCGGAATTATTGGGCGTAAAGAGCTCGTAGGCGGCTTGTCACGTCGGGTGTGAAAGCCCGGGGCTTAACCCCGGGTCTGCATTCGATACGGGCTAGCTAGAGTGTGGTAGGGGAGATCGGAATTCCTGGTGTAGCGGTGAAATGCGCAGATATCAGGAGGAACACCGGTGGCGAAGGCGGATCTCTGGGCCATTACTGACGCTGAGGAGCGAAAGCGTGGGGAGCGAACAGGATTAGATACCCTGGTAGTCCACGCCGTAAACGGTGGGAACTAGGTGTTGGCGACATTCCACGTCGTCGGTGCCGCAGCTAACGCATTAAGTTCCCCGCCTGGGGAGTACGGCCGCAAGGCTAAAACTCAAAGGAATTGACGGGGGCCCGCACAAGCAGCGGAGCATGTGGCTTAATTCGACGCAACGCGAAGAACCTTACCAAGGCTTGACATACACCGGAAAGCATCAGAGATGGTGCCCCCCTTGTGGTCGGTGTACAGGTGGTGCATGGCTGTCGTCAGCTCGTGTCGTGAGATGTTGGGTTAAGTCCCGCAACGAGCGCAACCCTTGTTCTGTGTTGCCAGCATGCCCTTCGGGGTGATGGGGACTCACAGAAGACCGCCGGGGTCAACTCGGAGGAAGGTGGGGACGACGTCAAGTCATCATGCCCCTTATGTCTTGGGCTGCACACGTGCTACAATGGCAGGTACAATGAGCTGCGATACCGTGAGGTGGAGCGAATCTCAAAAAGCCTGTCTCAGTTCGGATTGGGGTCTGCAACTCGACCCCATGAAGTCGGAGTTGCTAGTAATCGCAGATCAGCATTGCTGCGGTGAATACGTTCCCGGGCCTTGTACACACCGCCCGTCACGTCACGAAAGTCGGTAACACCCGAAGCCGGTGGCCCAACCCCTTGTGGGAGGGAGCTGTCGAAGGTGGGACTGGCGATTGGGACGAAGTCGTAACAAGGTAGCCGTACCGGAAGGTGCGGCTGGATCACCTCCTTTCTAAGGAGCACTTCTAAGCCAAGCTTGCTTGGTTCAGAGGCCACTACGTCGGCAAACGATCGACGGTGGTTGCTCATGGGTGGAACGTTGACTACTCGGCCTGGTTCACGGGTCGGAGGCTGCAAGTACTGCTCTTCGGGGCGTGGAAAGCATGATCTTCGGACGGGACTCGGTCGGGCACGCTGTTGGGTATCTGAAGGTACGGGCTGTCAAGCCTGTCCTTCGGGATGCCGACCCCAGTACACTCACTGGTTTTGCTGGTGGGGTGATGGGTGGTTGGTCGTTGTTTGAGAACTGCACAGTGGACGCGAGCATCTGTGGCCAAGTTTTTAAGGGCGCACGGTGGATGCCTTGGCACCAGGAACCGATGAAGGACGTGGGAGGCCACGATAGTCCCCGGGGAGTCGTCAACCAGGCTTTGATCCGGGGGTTTCCGAATGGGGAAACCCGGCAGTCGTCATGGGCTGTCACCCGCTGCTGAACACATAGGCAGTGTGGAGGGAACGCGGGGAAGTGAAACATCTCAGTACCCGCAGGAAGAGAAAACAACCGTGATTCCGGGAGTAGTGGCGAGCGAAACCGGATGAGGCCAAACCGTATACGTGTGAGACCCGGCAGGGGTTGCGTATGCGGGGTTGTGGGATCTCTCTTTCACAGTCTGCCGGCTGTGAGACGAGTCAGAAACCGTTGATGTAGGCGAAGGACATGCGAAAGGTCCGGCGTAGAGGGTAAGACCCCCGTAGTCGAAACATCAGCGGCTCGTTTGAGAGACACCCAAGTAGCACGGGGCCCGAGAAATCCCGTGTGAATCTGGCGGGACCACCCGTTAAGCCTAAATATTCCCTGGTGACCGATAGCGGATAGTACCGTGAGGGAATGGTGAAAAGTACCGCGGGAGCGGAGTGAAATAGTACCTGAAACCGTGTGCCTACAAGCCGTGGGAGCGTCGGACATCAAGCTTGCTTGGTGTCTCGTGACTGCGTGCCTTTTGAAGAATGAGCCTGCGAGTTTGCGGTGTGTTGCGAGGTTAACCCGTGTGGGGAAGCCGTAGCGAAAGCGAGTCCGAATAGGGCGGTTTAGTAGCGCGCTCAAGACCCGAAGCGGAGTGATCTAGCCATGGGCAGGTTGAAGCGGCTGTAAGAGGTCGTGGAGGACCGAACCCACCAGGGTTGAAAACCTGGGGGATGACCTGTGGTTAGGGGTGAAAGGCCAATCAAACTCCGTGATAGCTGGTTCTCCCCGAAATGCATTTAGGTGCAGCGTCGTGTGTTTCTTGCCGGAGGTAGAGCACTGGATAGGCGATGGGCCCTACCGGGTTACTGACCTTAGCCAAACTCCGAATGCCGGTAAGTGAGAGCACGGCAGTGAGACTGTGGGGGATAAGCTCCATGGTCGAGAGGGAAACAGCCCAGAGCATCGACTAAGGCCCCTAAGCGTACGCTAAGTGGGAAAGGATGTGGAGTCGCAGAGACAACCAGGAGGTTGGCTTAGAAGCAGCCACCCTTGAAAGAGTGCGTAATAGCTCACTGGTCTAGTGATTCCGCGCCGACAATGTAGCGGGGCTCAAGCGTACCGCCGAAGTCGTGTCATTCCAGCATATAGGGCCAACGCCTGCTGGGATGGGTAGGGGAGCGTCGTGTGCCGGGTGAAGCTGCGCCGGAAGGCAGTGGTGGACGGTTCACGAGTGAGAATGCAGGCATGAGTAGCGATACATACGTGAGAAACGTGTGCGCCGATTGACTAAGGGTTCCTGGGTCAAGCTGATCTGCCCAGGGTAAGTCGGGACCTAAGGCGAGGCCGACAGGCGTAGTCGATGGATAACCGGTTGATATTCCGGTACCCGCTGTGAAGCGTCAAACATCGAGCCCATTAATGCTAAGGCCGTGAAGCCGTCCTGATCTCTTCGGAGTTGAGGGAAGTGGTGGAGCCGCTGACCCAAGGTGGTAGTAGGTGAGTGATGGGGTGACGCAGGAAGGTAGTCCAGCCCGGGCGGTGGTTGTCCCGGGGTAAGGGTGTAGGCCGTGTGATAGGTAAATCCGTCGCACATTAAGGCTGAGACCTGATGCCGAGCCGATTGTGGTGAAGTGGATGATCCTATGCTGTCGAGAAAAGCCTCTAGCGAGTTTCATGGCGGCCCGTACCCTAAACCGACTCAGGTGGTCAGGTAGAGAATACCGAGGCGTTCGGGTGAACTATGGTTAAGGAACTCGGCAAAATGCCCCCGTAACTTCGGGAGAAGGGGGGCCATCACTGGTGATCGGATTTACTCCGTGAGCTGGGGGTGGCCGCAGAGACCAGCGAGAAGCGACTGTTTACTAAAAACACAGGTCCGTGCGAAGCCGTAAGGCGATGTATACGGACTGACGCCTGCCCGGTGCTGGAACGTTAAGGGGACCGGTTAGTGCACTTTCGGGTGTGCGAAGCTGAGAACTTAAGCGCCAGTAAACGGCGGTGGTAACTATAACCATCCTAAGGTAGCGAAATTCCTTGTCGGGTAAGTTCCGACCTGCACGAATGGCGTAACGACTTCTCGACTGTCTCAACCATAGGCCCGGTGAAATTGCACTACGAGTAAAGATGCTCGTTTCGCGCAGAAGGACGGAAAGACCCCGGGACCTTTACTACAGTTTGATATTGGTGTTCGGTTCGGCTTGTGTAGGATAGGTGGGAGACTTTGAAGCGGGCACGCCAGTGTTCGTGGAGTCGCCGTTGAAATACCACTCTGGTCGTGCTGGATGTCTAACCTCGGTCCGTGATCCGGATCAGGGACAGTGTCTGATGGGTAGTTTAACTGGGGCGGTTGCCTCCCAAAGAGTAACGGAGGCGCCCAAAGGTTCCCTCAGCCTGGTTGGTAATCAGGTGTTGAGTGTAAGTGCACAAGGGAGCTTGACTGTGAGACCGACGGGTCGAGCAGGGACGAAAGTCGGGACTAGTGATCCGGCGGTGGCTTGTGGAAGCGCCGTCGCTCAACGGATAAAAGGTACCCCGGGGATAACAGGCTGATCTTCCCCAAGAGTCCATATCGACGGGATGGTTTGGCACCTCGATGTCGGCTCGTCGCATCCTGGGGCTGGAGTCGGTCCCAAGGGTTGGGCTGTTCGCCCATTAAAGCGGTACGCGAGCTGGGTTTAGAACGTCGTGAGACAGTTCGGTCCCTATCCTCTGTGCGCGTAGGAATATTGAGAAGGGCTGTCCCTAGTACGAGAGGACCGGGACGGACGAACCTCTGGTGTGCCAGTTGTCCTGCCAAGGGCATGGCTGGTTGGCTACGTTCGGAAAGGATAACCGCTGAAAGCATCTAAGCGGGAAGCCTGCTTCGAGATGAGTATTCCCACCCCCTTTGAGGGGTTAAGGCTCCCAGTAGACGACTGGGTTGATAGGCCAGATCTGGAAGCCCGGTAACGGGTGGAGGTGACTGGTACTAATAGGCCGAGGGCTTGTCCTCAGTTGCTCGCGTCCACTGTGTTGGTTCTGAAACCACGAACAACCCCGTACATGGTCACGTGCGGTGCGGTTGACAGTTTCATAGTGTTTCGGTGGTCATAGCATGAGGGAAACGCCCGGTTACATTCCGAACCCGGAAGCTAAGCCTCATAGCGCCGATGGTACTGCAGGGGGGACCCTGTGGGAGAGTAGGACGCCGCCGAACTTCTTTTATAGCCGTGGTCCCTGGATTCAATTCCAGGGGCCACGGCTTTTTTGTTTTCCGGGCGTAGTGCCCAGCCACCCCTCCGCACCACCCTGCGTCAACTGAGGGTAAGGTCAGGGGGCATCATCGGTTCTTTTCCCACAGGAGGCCCCCGGGTGGAGGTCCAGGAGACGCGCGTCCAGACGGACCGTGTCCTCACCATCCCGAACATCCTCAGCATGGCGCGTCTCGCCGGCGTGCCCCTCTTCCTGTGGTTGATCCTCAGGCCGGAGTTCGGAGGTCCCAACAGCGATGGGTGGGCGCTCCTGGTGCTCGCGCTCAGTGGGATCAGTGATTACCTCGACGGGAAGCTCGCGCGGCGCTGGAACCAGATCAGCAACCTCGGCAGGCTGCTCGATCCCGCGGCGGACCGGCTCTATATCCTCTCGACGCTGCTCGGTCTGACGTGGCGGGAGATTCTTCCGCTCTGGCTGACCGCGGTGCTCCTGCTGCGCGAGTTGGTCCTGCTGGTGATGGTCTGGATCCTCAGGCGCCACGGCTATCCCCCTCCGCAGGTGAACTTCCTGGGCAAGGCCGCCACCTTCAACCTGATGTACGCCTTTCCACTACTGCTGCTGAGCGATGGCAGCGACTGGCTTGCATCGATCGCTGCTATTTTCGGATGGGCGTTCGCCGGATGGGGTACAACGCTGTACTGGTGGGCAGGGATCCTGTATGTGGTTCAGGTCCGCCGACTTGTCAAGGTGGACAACATGGCCGATTGAGCTTGCTGATTCGGTGACCGTAGAGGCGCGTAGGCCCGTGGCTGACATATACGGGACCAACTCGGCGGGCTGAGTCGGCTAGATCGTCGTCTATTGAGGAGGACGTTTCCGACATGAAGGCCGTCGTAATGGCCGGCGGCGAAGGCACTCGCCTTCGCCCCATGACCTCTAGCATGCCCAAGCCGCTCCTGCCCGTGGCCAACCGGCCGATCATGGAGCATGTGCTGCGCCTGCTGAAGAGGCATGGTCTGACCGAGACCGTGGTAACAGTGCAGTTCTTGGCATCGCTCGTCAAGAACTACTTCGGCGACGGCGAAGAGCTCGGGATGGAGCTCACCTATGCCAACGAGGAGAAGCCGCTCGGAACCGCCGGCAGCGTCAAGAACGCCGAGGAAGCGCTGAAGGACGACGCCTTCCTCGTGATCTCCGGTGACGCGCTGACCGATTTCGACCTCACCGAGCTGATTAACTTCCACAAGGAAAAGGGTGCGCTGGTCACCGTCTGCTTGACGCGCGTACCCAATCCGCTGGAATTCGGCATCACCATCGTCGACGAGGAAGGCAAGGTCGAGCGCTTCCTCGAGAAGCCGACCTGGGGGCAGGTCTTCTCCGACACGGTGAACACGGGCATCTACGTGATGGAGCCCGAGGTGTTCGACTACGTCGAGGCCGATGTGCCGGTCGACTGGTCCGGAGATGTCTTCCCGCAGCTCATGAAGGAAGGCAAGCCCGTCTACGGCTACATCGCCGAGGGCTACTGGGAAGACGTCGGCACCCACGAGAGCTATGGCAAGGCGCAGGCCGACGTCCTTGAGGGCAAGGTCGACGTCGAGATCGACGGCTTCGAGATCTCGCCCGGAGTGTGGGTCGCGGAGGGCGCCGAGGTGCACCCTGACGCCGTGCTGCGCGGGCCCCTGTACATCGGGGACTACGCCAAGGTCGAGGCGAACGTCGAGATCCGTGAGCACACGGTGGTGGGCTCGAACGTCGTGGTGAAGGACGGGGCGTTCCTGCACAAGGCCGTCGTCCACGACAACGTCTATATCGGCCAGCACAGCAATCTGCGCGGCTGTGTCATCGGGAAGAACACCGACATCATGCGTGCCGCCCGCATCGAGGACGGTGCGGTGATCGGCGACGAGTGCCTCGTCGGTGAAGAATCGATCATCCAGGGCAATGTACGGGTCTATCCGTTCAAGACGATCGAGGCCGGCGCGTTCGTCAACACGTCCGTCATCTGGGAGTCCCGCGGTCAGGCGCACCTGTTCGGCGCCCGCGGGGTGTCCGGGATCCTGAACGTGGAGATCACGCCGGAACTCGCCGTGCGGCTCGCGGGAGCGTATGCGACGACTCTGAAGAAGGGGTCGACCGTCACCACCGCGCGTGACCACTCGCGAGGCGCCCGTGCGCTCAAGCGGGCGGTGATCTCGGCGTTGCAGGCCAGCGCCATCGACGTACGCGACCTGGAGAACGTGCCACTGCCCGTCGCGCGGCAGCAGACGGCCCGGGGCAGCGCCGGCGGAATCATGATCCGGACGACACCCGGGGTGCCGGACTCCGTCGACATCATGTTCTTCGACGGGGAGGGAGCGGACCTGTCGCAGGCCAGCCAGCGGAAGCTGGACCGGGTCTACGCGCGCCAGGAGTACCGGCGGGCCTTCCCCGGGGAGATCGGGGACCTGCACTTCCCGTCCAGCGTGTTCGACTCGTACACCGGTTCGCTGCTGCGGAACGTCGACACCACGGGTATCGCCGAGTCGGAGCTGAAGGTCGTCGTCGACGCGTCCAACGGTAGCGCCGGCCTCGTGCTGCCGAGCCTGCTGGGGAAGCTCGGCGTGGACGCGTTGACGATCAACCCCGGGCTCGACGAGTCGCGGCCTACCGAGACCGCCGATACGCGCAGGTCCGGCTTGGTGCGGCTCGGCGAGATCGTGGCATCGGCGCGGGCGGCCTTCGGCGTGCGGTTCGACCCCGTGGGCGAGCGGCTGTCGCTCGTTGACGAGAAGGGGCGGATCGTCGAGGACGACCGGGCCCTGCTGGTCATGCTGGACCTGGTGGCCGCCGAGCGGCGCAGCGGGCGTGTGGCGCTGCCGGTGACGACGACGCGCATCGCCGAGCAGGTGGCCGCTTACCACGGCACCCAGGTGGACTGGACGACCACGTCGCCGGACGACCTGACGAGGGTGGGGCGCGGAGAGTCGACGATCTTCGGCGGCGACGGGCGTGGCGGGTTCATCGTGCCCGAGTTCAGCAGCGTCTTCGACGGAACCGCAGCGTTCGTGCGGCTCATCGGTCTTGTGGCGCGTACGCAGCTCACCCTCAGCCAGATCGACGCGCGCATTCCACGTGCCCATGTGCTGCGGCGTGACCTCGCGACGCCGTGGGCCGTCAAGGGACTCGTGATGCGGCGCGTGGTCGAGGAGGCCGGAGACCGGTTCGTCGACACCACCGACGGCGTGCGGGTTGTCGAGGCCGATGGGCGTTGGGTGCTGGTGCTGCCCGACCCCGCCGAGGCCGTCACCCACCTGTGGGCCGAGGGGCCCGACGACGCGTCCGCCCAGGCGCTGCTCGACGAGTGGGCCGCGGTGGTGGACAGCGCCGGCCGCTGACCGTCTGCTGATGCCGGGCAGTACCAGCAACAGGTGCTGCCCGGCACGCCGGTGGGGCCATTCGGAGGAAGCGCCCACGACGTGCGACGATGTGCGGCATGCCGCAGCAGCCCCCCGTTCGGAGCACCCCCTCCCGCCCCAGGCGTCCGGACGCGTCCATGTCGCTGCTCACCACCGTCATGGACCACAGCCTGGACGAGGGATACGCGGAGGCGGCGGCCAGAAAGAAGGCCCGGGGGAACAGTGGCGTCCCTCGCCCGCTCAGGGCCAAACTCGGGCTCGCCGCAGGGCTCGTCCTCGCCGCCCTTGTGGTGACCGTGGGAGCCGCGCAGGCGCGGGTGGCGGCGCCGGTGCTCGCCAAGGAGCGCGAGGAACTCATCGACCGCGTCGAGGAGGCCACGACCGGAGCCGACAAGCTCGAGGACGACGTGGACGAACTACGCGACGACGTGGGCGAGCGGCAGCGGGCCGCGCTGAAGAAGCACGGCGGCAGCCAGGGCGAACTCGTCGGCCTCCTGTCCGGTGCCACGGAAGTCACCGGGCCCGGCGTGAAGCTCGTGGTGGACGACAAGAAGGAAGCCGACCAGGGCGGTGGCGGCCCGCGCGAGAGCGCCGGCTTCTCCGACACCGGGCGGGTGCGCGACCGAGACATGCAGCGCGTCGTCAACGGCCTGTGGCAGTCCGGCGCAGAGGCGATCTCCATCAACGACCAGCGGCTCACCGCCCTGTCGGCGATCAGGGCCGCGGGTGACGCGATACTGGTCGACAACAGGCCGCTGGTGCCGCCGTATACGGTGCTGGCGGTAGGGGCGGGGAAACGCCTGAGCACCCGGTTCCAGAACAGCCCCGACGGTCAGTACCTGCACGCTCTGCAGGAGAACTTCGGCATCCGGACCAGCATCTCCGTGTCGGACGAGCTCCAGCTGCCCGCAGCGCCCAGTGTGACCGTACGTACAGCAGAGCCGAAGGCAGGAAAGGGCACATCGTGATCGCCGTACTGGGCCTCGTCGTGGGAGTCGTGGCCGGATTGTTGGTTCGGCCCGAGGTTCCGGCGGTGGTCGAGCCGTACCTTCCCATCGCCGTGGTCGCGGCTCTCGACGCCGTGTTCGGCGGGTTGCGCGCGATGCTCGACGGCATCTTCGACGACAAGGTCTTCGTGGTGTCGTTCCTGTCGAACGTGGTGGTGGCCGCGCTGATCGTCTTCCTGGGCGACAAGTTGGGCGTCGGCGCCCAGCTGTCCACCGGCGTGGTCGTGGTCCTCGGTATCCGGATCTTCTCCAACGCCGCCGCGATCCGTCGGCACATCTTCAGGGCGTGACGCCGATGAGCGCCGACGAGACGCCCCAGTACCGCCGCCGCGAGGAACTCCCCGCCGAGGTCCCGGCCGAGCCCGAGACCCCCGCCGCGCCCGTCCAGGGGCCGAAGAGCCTCACCGGCCGCCAGCGGCTGGCCAAGGGCCTGTGGCCGCCGCGGGTGACCAGGCCCCAACTCATCGTGGCCCTGCTGCTGTTCGTGCTCGGCCTCGGCCTGGCCATCCAGGTGCGGTCCAACAACGACAGCAGCGCCCTGCGCGGCGCGCGTCAGGAAGATCTCGTACGCATCCTCGATGAACTGGATGACCGTACTCAGCGTCTGGAAGAGGAGAAGCGGCGCCTCGAGGAGCAGCGGACCGGTCTTGAGAACAGCTCGGACCAGGCCGAAGAGGCGCGCAAGCAGACGGCCGAGCGCGAAAGGCAACTCGGCATCCTGGCAGGCACGGTGGCGGCCCAAGGGCCCGGCATCACGCTCGCCATCGAGGACAAGAAGGGGGCGATCGAGGCGGACATGCTGCTCGACGCCATTCAGGAGCTGCGCGCCGCCGGCGCCGAGGCGATCCAGATCAACAACGTACGCGTGGTGGCCAGCACCCATCTTTCGGACGCCGACGGCGGTGGCGTCCGGGTGGACGGCCGCGAGGTCGGCGAACCGTACCTCTTCAAGGTGATCGGCAAGCCGCAGGATCTGGAACCTGCGCTGAACATCCCGGGCGGTGTGGTGCAGACTCTGGAGAAGGAGCAGGCCACGGTCGCCGTGACCCGCTCGGAGAAGATCGTCGTAAGTGCCTTGCGACCTGCGAAGCGGCCTGACTACGCTCGGTCGTCCTCCCAGTGAGGGGCGGGCGCATGGGGGTCGTCAAGCCAGGGCATGAGGTTGCGGGGGGTCGGCGCACCGGAAGCGTGGTGCGTGGTGGAAACTGTTTGGTGGATACGGACGTTGTGAGGATGTCTGGTTCACCGATGAATGCCGGTGTGTGCAATCAGGGTTCGTCCTGCCCCACGGGCGGGTCTGTTTCGGTCAAGGGGAATCGCCCGTGAAGTTGTTTGCGAAGTTGTTCGGCAAGAGTGCACGTGAGGACAGCGGCAACCCCGCCACTGCCCGACACCGTGCCCCACGCCATGGAGATGCCGAGGGGCAGGGGGGCGAGCGCCCCATGTTCCGGGATCAGGTGACTGGTCCAGGTGGTGACATTTCGGGCGGACAGGGCGCGTCATCTGTTGACCCTGCCGGTCCCGGCCGCATAGGTTTCGGGGAACCGTCAACCTCAGGTACGGGTGGAGGGTTTACCCCCGGCCCGCACGCATCCCATGCCCCCTCGGGGCAGCCGCGGCAGGAGGACCCGTCCATGGCCCTGGTGTGTACGAGGTGCGGGAACCGCAACGCCGAGGCGAGCCGGTTCTGCTCCAACTGCGGTGCGCCGCTGCGCGCCGGGGCGGCGCCCGAGCGCGCGTCCGAGACGACCTCGACGATCTCCATCTCGGGCCTTGAGGCCTATGACTCGGAGGTCACGGGGCAGACGCCGTCCCCCGCGCTCTCCCCGGAGGCGCAGGCCGCCGTCGACGCGCTGCCGCTCGGCTCGGCGCTCCTCGTCGTGCGTCGCGGGCCGAACTCGGGCAGTCGTTTCCTGCTCGACGGAGAGCTGACCACGGCGGGGCGTCACCCGCAGAGCGACATCTTCCTGGACGACGTGACGGTGTCGCGTCGCCACGTGGAGTTCCGTCGCGTCCAGGACGGTTCCTTCACCGTCGCCGACGTGGGCAGCCTCAACGGCACGTACGTCAACCGGGAGCGCATCGACTCCGTCGCGCTGTCGAACGGCGACGAGGTGCAGATCGGTAAGTACCGACTGGTCTTCTACGCGAGCCAGCGCAGCGTCGGCATCTGACCTGTCAGGAAGGTCCATGCTTCAAACACCGAGGGGCGGTGCCGGAAACGGCACCGCCTCCGCGGATCATCGGCTGATGAGCATCGGCGCCGTGCTGAACGCACTGCGCGATGAGTTTCCCGAGGTCACGATCTCCAAGATTCGTTTCCTGGAGGCCGAGGGGCTCATCGAGCCGCAGCGCACCCCTTCCGGCTACCGGAAGTTCAGTCCGGAGGACGTCGAGCGGCTCGCTCACGTCCTACGGATGCAGCGCGACCACTATCTGCCGCTCAAGGTCATCAGGGAGCACCTGGAGGCGCTGGAGCGCGGCGAGAGGCCTTCACTGCCCACTCTGGGGCGCCAGCGGGACGGCGGCGGCGCCGAGGGCCTGGACGAGGCCGAGGAGCCTACGGCCGCCCGTGTGGGCCGTGAGGAGCTGCTGGCCGTCGCCGAGATCGATGAGCGGCAGCTCGACGAATGGGAGACGTACGGCCTTGTCGCGCGGCTGCCGGACGGCGGTTACGACGCGGAGGCCGTCACAGTCGCCTCGCTCGTCGTCGAACTCGGCCGGTTCGGTATCGAGCCACGCCATCTGCGGGCCATGAAGGCCGCCGCCGACCGGGAGGCGGGGCTCGTCGACCAGGTCGTGGCGCCTTTGCGGCGGCACCGCAATCCGCAGACCAGGGCCCATGCGGAGGCCCGTACCAAAGAACTGGCGGGCCTCACGGGGAAGCTGCATTCGGCCCTCGTGCAGACCGCTCTCGGCGTCAGAGTGCCCTGATTCAGGGGAAAGACCGCCCTGAATCAGTGGGACCCGCAGGGCACTCGGGGTCTTACTGGCTGGTACTCGGCGGGTGCCCGACTACCCAAACCTGCCAGCGACGTCCTAGGGTTGCTGTGTGAACGAGCTCGACGTCGTAGGTGTCCGGGTCGAAATGCCCTCCAACCAGCCGATCGTGCTCCTGCGTGAAGTGGGAGGCGACCGGTACCTCCCCATCTGGATCGGACCAGGTGAGGCGACCGCCATCGCCTTCGCGCAGCAGGGCATGGCACCCGCACGGCCGCTGACCCACGACCTGTTCAAGGACGTGCTGGAGGCCGTGGGCCAGGAGCTCTCCGAAGTGCGCATCACGGACCTCCGTGAAGGCGTCTTCTACGCCGAACTGGTCTTCGCCAGTGGTGTGGAGGTGAGCGCACGGCCGTCCGACGCCATAGCGCTGGCGCTGCGCACCGGGACGCCGATCTACGGTAGTGACGGTGTCCTGGACGACGCCGGCATCGCGATCCCGGACGAGCAGGAGGACGAGGTGGAGAAGTTCCGCGAGTTCCTCGACCAGATCTCGCCCGAGGACTTCGGCACCAACAGCCAGTGAGCCTTCTCCGGGGGCTCGAATCAGACCATTCGACTAGCCTTTCCCCGCGGCAAGGTGCGGGAAACCACTCTCAGGGTGATTATCACTCGGCGTGGCGAGTGTGGCGATCGTTGACGAGCCCCTGGTGACTGCCTACCGTCGAGAAGGCAGGTCAAGGACGGAGGTCGGCGTGAGAAGCAGCGGCGACGGTACGGCGGTGGGCGGTCCGTACCCGCTTCACAGCAGCGCGACCGATCACTCTCCGAAACCGATGGCGGTCCAGGGGAGCGGGGACGCGACGTTCGAGAATTCCGAGCAGATCGGGTACCGCGGGCCGACCGCGTGCGCGGCCGCGGGCATCACGTACCGACAGCTCGACTACTGGGCCCGGACGGGTCTGGTCGAGCCCAGCGTGCGCGCCGCCGGGGGCTCCGGGACCCAGCGGCTCTACAGCTTCCGTGACGTCGTCGTCCTGAAGGTCGTCAAGAGGTTCCTCGATACCGGGGTATCGCTACAGAACATCCGTACGACGGTCCAGCATCTGCGGGAGCGCGGATTCTGTGATCTTGAGCGGATGACCCTGATGAGCGACGGGGCGACGGTCTACGAGTGCACCTCGCCCAGCGAGGTGCACGACCTCCTCCAAGGCGGTCAGGGGATCTTCGGGATCGCCGTGGGTGTGGTGTGGCGTGATGTCGAGGCCGCGCTGTCCCAGCTGCACGGGGAGCGGATCGACACCGGGGAGACGCTCATCGGGAACAACCCCGGCGACGAACTTGCCAGGCGGCGCAACAGAGCGGTCTGAAGTCCCCGGGCCGTCCCGAGCGGCCCGACTCCGGAAGAGCGGCATCGGCGGGGCATTGTCAGTGGCGTAGGGCAGCATCGGAGATGTGAGAAGCGCGCCGACGATTCTGCATCTGGACATGGATGCCTTCTACGCGTCCGCCGAGCAGGCCGCGAAGCCGAGTCTGCGTGGGAAGGCCGTCGTGGTGGGCGGCCTCGGGCCCCGAGGGGTCGTGGCCACTGCCTCGTATGAGGCGCGGCGGTTCGGTGTGCACTCCGCGATGCCGATGGGGCAGGCCCGGCGGCTTGCGCCGAACGCCGCGTATCTCGTGCCGCGCTTCGGGCTCTACCGCGAGATCAGCGAGCAGGTGATGGGCCTGCTGCGGGAGCTGTCGCCGCTGGTGGAGCCGCTGAGCCTGGACGAGGCCTTCGTGGACCTGGAGGCGGGTGGTGTCGCCGATGACGAGGCGTCGGCCAGGGCGGTGGGGGAGCGGCTGCGGGCGGACATCAGGGCGGTGACGGGGCTGACCGGGTCGGTGGGGCTCGCCGCGTCCAAGATGCTGGCGAAGATCGCCTCGGAGGAGGCCAAGCCGGATGGGCTCAGGCTGATAGCACCGGGGACGGAGCGGGCGCTGCTGGGGCCGATGTCGGTGCGGACGTTGCCCGGCGTGGGGCCGGCCACCGGCGATCATCTGCGGCGGGCCGGGATCACCACTGTCGAGGAGATCGCGGAGGCCGGGCAGGACGAGCTCGTACGGCTGCTGGGCAAGGCGCACGGAGGATCGTTGTACGCGATGGCGCTGGCGCTCGACGAGCGGCCCGTGGTGGCCGAGCGGGAGAGCAAGTCGGTCAGCGTCGAGGACACGTACGACGTGGACATCCACGACCGGGTGCGGGTCAGGGCGGAGGTCGCGCGGCTCGCCGACCGGTGCGTGCAGCGGTTGCGTGCGGCGGGGCACTCCGGGCGGACCATCGTGCTGAAGGTGCGGCGGTTCGACTTCTCGACGCTGACGCGGTCCGAGACGCTGCGGGGGCCCACGGACGATCCCGGAGTGGTGCGGGAGGCCGCGGCGCGGCTGCTGGAGTCCGTGGACACCACGGGCGGGGTGCGGCTGCTCGGTGTGGGTGTTTCGGGGCTCGCCGACTACACGCAGGAGGACCTCTTCGCCCAGGCGCAGGCCGAGGCGGCGCAGGGGGAGGCGGCGCAGGGGGAGACGGGAGGCGAGGTGGATGCCCCCGCGCCCGGGGAGGCTGTGTCCGGGGAGCCGGAGGCCGTCTCGCAGGCCGAGGAGCCGGCGGTGCCTGTGGAGCGGAGGTGGGCCGCCGGGATCGATGTCCGCCATGCCGAGTACGGGCACGGGTGGGTGCAGGGGAGCGGCCTGGGCCGGGTGACCGTGCGGTTCGAGACGCCGGGGTCGGAGCCGGGGCGGGTACGGACGTTCAGGACCGACGATCCGAAGCTGGAGCCCGCGGAGCCGTTGCCGCTGGTGGGGGTGGGGACGCGGAGTGAGGCAGCGGCGGGGGCCGGGGTGGTGGAGTTGAGCTGAGGGAGCCTGAGGGGCTGGGGTCGGCCCGTGCGGTTCCGGCGGGCGGGCGGGTGCGCTGGGCGGCCGTGCAGAGGGCTGGCCGGGCTGACCGCGAGGGCATGGGGGTGGTTGATGCAGCGGCGGCTGGGCGCGGTGGGGGGGGGTGTTTCGGCGCGCCAGAGGAGGCGGAGGCGACACGTGCCGCGTGGCTTTGAGGGGCGACGGGCGGGCTCGCGGGGTCTGCTCGGCTGGGCGCCGTGGGTGGGGGCGAGTGCGGGGCCGGGATGAAGGGCCCGGGGTTTGCTGCGGGGGTGGGCGTGGGTCAGGTGGGGTCTCGGTCTGCCAGGTTGCCGAAGTCGTGGTCGGGAGGCGGGGGCTGTGGGGGCGTGGTGTCCAGGCCGTAGTGGTGGTAGAGCTGGAGCTCCTGGGCGGGAGACAAATGGCGGCCCACGCCGAAGTCGGGGGCCTCCTTGATCAGGGCGCGCTCGAAGGGGATGTGGAGAGTGCCGTCGTCGACCAGTTCGCTCGGTTCGAGCGGGACGAAGGCGTCGCGGCTGAACAGGCCGGTCCGTATGGCCGCCCACTCCGGTGCGCCGGTGGCGTCGTCGATGTAGATCTCGTCGATCGTGCCGATCTTGGCCCCGTTCCGGTCGAACGCCTTGCGGCCGATCAGGTTGCGCGGATCGATATCGGTCTGCACGGGCCCTCCAGCTGGTCGCGGGGTCTCGGATGTGGGCATAACTCATCTTTGTCCGCTCGTACTCACTACGTAAGAGCACTTCGGGGCAGGCGGCCACTCGAGGGAACGCCCGTGGTCCTCGCTGGTAGGCTGGCGACTGGCTGCTGACCCCGTGCGGGAGAGCTCTCCGGGTCACGATTCCGGAGGCGCCGAAGGAGCAAATCCTCCCCGGAATCTCTCAGGCACCCGTACCGCACGGATGAGGTCACTCTGGAAAGCAGGGCGGGCGTACGGGCGGGCACGTTCGAAACCCTTCCTCACCGACGGTGAAAGCCGGGACGGCGCCTTCGCGGGCGTTCCCCGGTGAAGCTCTCAGGTTGAGATGACAGAGGGGGAGGCCGTCCGGGTACCCGCGCCGTGGTACCCCTCGTAGGTCGCGCAGACCAGGAGGCCTCCGCAATGACTGCCACCAATCGCATCCCGCTCTCCGAGCTCGAACAGGGCATTCCCTTCGAGCAGCGGCACATCGGGCCCGATGCGGAAGCGCGGGCCAAGATGCTCGCCCAGGTCGGGTACGGCTCGCTGGACGAGCTGACGTCCGCCGCGGTGCCGGATGTGATCAAGAACGCCGAGGCGCTGGACCTGCCCGGCGCGCGCAGCGAGGCCGAGGTCCTCGCCGAACTGCGCTCCCTCGCGGACCGCAACCAGGTCCTCGACTCCATGATCGGGCTCGGGTACTACGGGACCTTCACCCCGCCGGTCATCCTGCGGAACGTGATGGAGAACCCCGCCTGGTACACCGCGTACACGCCGTACCAGCCCGAGATCTCCCAGGGGCGGCTCGAGGCGCTGCTGAACTTCCAGACCATGGTCGCCGAGCTGACCGGACTGCCCACTTCCGGGGCCTCGCTGCTCGACGAGGGCACGGCCGCCGCCGAGGCCATGGCGCTCTCGCGGCGCATGGGCAAGGTCAAGGACGGCGTCTTCGTCGTCGACGCCGACGCGCTGCCGCAGACCATCGCCGTCATCCGGACCCGCGCCGAGCCGACCGGCGTCGAGATCGTCGTCGCCGACCTGAGCGAGGGCATCCCGGCTGAGGTCGCCGAGCGCGGTGTCGTGGGGGTGCTGGTGCAGTACCCCGGCGCCTCCGGTGCCGTACGCGACATCAAGCCGGTCATCGACCAGGCCCATGAGCTGGGCGCCGTCGTCACCGTCGCCGCCGACCTGCTCGCCCTGACGCTGCTCACCTCGCCCGGTGAGCTCGGCGCGGACATCGCGGTCGGCACGACGCAGCGCTTCGGCGTGCCGATGGGCTTCGGCGGCCCGCACGCCGGCTACATGGCGGTCCGCGAGAAGTTCGCGCGCAGCCTGCCCGGGCGGCTCGTCGGCGTCTCCGTCGACGCCGACGGCAACAAGGCGTACCGGTTGGCGTTGCAGACCCGCGAGCAGCACATCCGCCGCGAGAAGGCCACCAGCAACATCTGTACCGCTCAGGTGCTGCTGGCCGTCATGGCCGGTATGTACGCCGTCTACCACGGCCCCGACGGGCTCAAGTCCATCGCGCGACGCACCCACCGGTACGCGACGCTGCTCGCCGCGGGTCTCACGGCCGGTGGCGTCGAGGTCGTCCACGGCGCGTACTTCGACACGCTGACCGTGCGCGTGCCCGGCAAGGCCGAGGAGTTCGTCGCGGCCGCCCGCGAAGGCGGCGTCAACATCCACCTGATCGACGCCGATCACGTCTCGCTCGCCTGCGACGAGACCACCACGCGCCAGCAGCTGACCGCCGTGTGGGGCGCCTTCGGCGTCGAGGCCGACGTCGACGCGCTCGACGCCGCTGTCTCGGACACGCTGCCCGCGGACCTGCTGCGCACGGACGAGTACCTCACGCACCCGGTCTTCCACCAGTACCGCTCCGAGACCTCGATGCTGCGCTACCTGCGCAAGCTGGCCGACCGTGACTACGCGCTCGACCGCGGCATGATCCCGCTGGGCTCCTGCACCATGAAGCTCAACGCGACCACCGAGATGGAGCCGGTCACCTGGCCCGAGTTCGGGCAGCTGCATCCCTTCGCGCCCGCCCGGCAGGCGCAGGGGTACCTCACCCTCATCAGGGAGCTGGAGGAGCGGCTGGCCGAGGTCACCGGCTACGACAAGGTCTCCCTCCAGCCCAACGCCGGGTCGCAGGGCGAGCTGGCCGGACTGCTCGCCGTACGCGGGTACCACCGCGCCAACGGCGACGAGCAGCGCACCGTCTGCCTCATCCCGTCCTCCGCGCACGGTACGAACGCCGCGAGCGCCGTCATGGCCGGCATGAAGGTCGTCGTCGTGAAGACCGCCGACGACGGTGAGATCGACGTCGAGGACCTGCGGGCCAAGATCGAGAAGCACCGCGACGAGCTGGCGGTGCTCATGATCACGTACCCCTCCACGCACGGTGTCTTCGAGGAGCACGTCGCCGACATCTGCGCGTCGGTGCACGAGGCCGGCGGCCAGGTGTACGTCGACGGGGCCAACCTCAACGCACTGGTGGGGCTCGCCAAGCCGGGGCACTTCGGCGGCGACGTCTCGCACCTGAACCTGCACAAGACCTTCTGCATCCCGCACGGCGGCGGCGGCCCCGGCGTCGGCCCGGTCGGAGTGCGCGAGCACCTCGCGCCCTATCTGCCCAACCACCCGTTGCAGCCCGCCGCGGGCCCCGCGAGCGGAGTGGGTCCGATCTCCGCCGCGCCGTGGGGTTCCGCCGGGATCCTGCCGATCTCGTGGTCGTACGTACGTCTGATGGGCGGCGAGGGCCTCAAGCGGGCCACGCAGGTCGCGGTGCTCTCGGCCAACTACATCGCCAAGCGCCTGGAGCCGCACTACCCGGTGCTCTACACCGGGCCGGCCGGGCTCGTCGCGCACGAGTGCATCGTCGATCTGCGGCCGATCAGCAAGGCGACCGGTGTCAGCGTCGACGACATCGCCAAGCGGCTCATCGACTACGGCTTCCACGCGCCGACCATGTCGTTCCCGGTGGCGGGGACGCTGATGATCGAGCCGACGGAGAGCGAGGACCTGGTCGAGATCGACCGGTTCTGTGACGCGATGATCGCCATACGTCAGGAGATCGAGAAGGTCGGCTCCGGCGAGTGGGCCGCCGACGACAACCCGCTGCGGAACGCGCCGCACACCGCGACCGCGCTGGGCGGTGACTGGGAGCACGGTTACAGCCGCGAGGAGGCCGTCTTCCCGGAGGGTGTCGATGCGGCGGACAAGTACTGGCCGCCGGTCCGCCGCATCGACCAGGCGTACGGCGACCGGAACCTGGTCTGCTCGTGCCCGCCGCTGGATGCATACGAGGACTGACGGCGGCGCCCGTGAGCCACGGGCATGCGTCGGGGCCGGTTCGGAGAGTCCTCTCCGGGCCGGCCCCTCTCTTTGTCGATTCTCTTTGTCGATCAGGTCAATCAGGTCGACAGTTGGTTCAGGCGGCAGTCATGATCTGGTCGGTGCCCAGCGGTCGGTGCGGGGCGATGATCTGGCCGTCCGGCAGCAGCTCACCGGTGTCCTCGAAGAGCAGGACGCCGTTGCACAGCAGGCTCCAGCCCTGCTCCGGGTGGCTCGCCATGAGGAGCGCGGCTTCCCGGTCGGCGGAGTCGGCTGTCGGGCACGGTGGTTGGTGCTGGCACATGGAAGGGTTCTTTCGCTGCGATGAAGTGGCTGTGACGTCTGTCCTGCGGCTCGATGCGGTGTTCATGACCGCCCCCCCGTTTGTAGTCGGTCCGCTCCCAGTGTTGCCCTACGGACGTCAATCCGCAGGGATTTTGCGGCAGCGGTTCCTATTGCTTAATGACGTATCACCCGCCCGGACGGTTCAGCCCAACTCCGTTGTCTCTTCGGGTGGTTCGAGGTGGCCCAAGTGGACTAGCCCACATGGGTGGGGGCAGCGCCGTGCCCCGCGGCCAGGGGCGGCGGGGCACGTGCGACGAGAGGGGCGTGGTGACGTCAGGCGGGTGAGCCCAGCAGCGGCGCGGGTGTCAGGCGGTGGGTGAGGACCGGCAGCAACTCGGCGACGCGGTGCGGGCGGTGGGCCGCGATGCCGGGCGGGGCCGGGGCGAGGGGCACGAGCAGGTCGGTGGCGGCGAGCGGGGCCTCGGCGCCGTCGTCCGTGCAGTCGCGGTGCAGCCAGAGGGTGAGCATGTACAGCTCGGGTACGGAGAGCAGCCGGGGCTGGCAGGGCATCGGCATGGCCTCGGCGTGCCGCAGGGCCCGTTCGGTGGAGGCGATGTAGGGGCCCTCGAAGAAGTGCGAGAAGGCCCAGCCGTCGGGGGTGAGCATCGTGTCGGCCGCGGCGAGGGCGCGCTCTCCGCAGCGCATCATGAAGCGCCAGCCCGCGAGGCGGGTGGGGGAGGTGCCTTCGGGGGTGATGCGGTCCAGCACATGGACGGGAAGCGGGAGTTCGGGACTGACGGAACCCTGGGCGGCACGGAGTGCCGGGGTGCGGGCCTCGCGTACGGCGGTGGGGGAACCGAGTGCCGTGAGGACGCTGCGCAGGGCGGGCGCGGGGGCCGGGAGGACATGGAGCGGCATGGTGGGTCGCCTCTCTCGTTCGACAGGCACGGTGGAGCGGGGGCAGGTGCGTGACGGCGCTGTCAGGCTCTGGGTCAGAGGGGCGGGGGCCGGGGGACCGCGAGCGCCAACTCTCTGCCTAGATTGCGGAGTTTATACGAGCCGTGTTCGAACGGTGTTTCCTCTAGGCGTGGTCGATATTGCGGTCAAGGGCTTATCAGGACGTCCTCGTGAGGGATTTATCCAGGTTTCCCGTGGGTGCTACTTCCGTGACCTCGCATTTCACGAGGTGAGCGGTCGGCCGATTCCCGTCGGCTCTTTTGACCAGGCTCTTCGGAAGGGAATCTTCACTGTGCCGCATGCCCGGCGAATGTGCCGTGTGCCATCCGCGTCGAGCCTACCGCCCGGCGGTTCCGCGCGGGGCGTTATCGATCACATTGCCTGGGCATCATCCCCCGTACACAGCGGCCGGGTCCTTGGCTGCCCATTCGAGGAGGGACACTCCGATGGGGGAGAAGGTCGTGGCAGGCGCGTTCGACCTGTCCGATCGGAACCAGTACCGCAGGAAGCTCCGCGCGTGCCTCACGGGGCTGGAGCGGCTGTTGGAGGAGGAGCGGTTCGATCGCCCGAGGAATCTGATGGGCATGGAGATCGAGCTGAATCTCGCCGGGCCCGACGGGCTGCCGAGAATGTTGAATGCGCAGGTTCTCGAGCGCATCGCGAGCCGGGATTTCCAGACGGAACTCGGAATGTTCAACCTGGAAGTGAACATTGCCCCGCACCGGCTCGGCGGACGCGTCCTCGACGGGCTCGCCGAAGAAGTGCGTACGGGGCTCAACTACGCCCACAGGAAAGCGGGCGAGCTGGACGCGGGCATCGTCATGATCGGCATTCTGCCGACGCTGAACAAGGCCGATCTGGTCTCCGCGAACCTCTCCGACGTGGACCGCTACGCCCTCCTGAACGAGCAGATCGTGGCGGCGCGCGGTGAGCATTTCGCTCTCGACATCGAAGGCGTCGAGCGGCTCACCTGCACATCGGCGTCGATAGCGCCCGAAGCGGCCTGCACCTCCGTGCAGTTGCACCTCCAGGTCACCCCGGGCCGGTTCGCCGATGTGTGGAACGCGGCCCAGGCCGTCGCCGCGGCGCAGGTCGCCGTGGGTGCCAACGCGCCGTTCCTGTTCGGCCGTGAGCTGTGGCGCGAGTCGCGGCCGCCGTTGTTCCTGCAGTCCACCGACACGCGCCCGCCCGAGCTACAGGTCCAGGGGGTGCGGCCGCGGACCTGGTTCGGGGAGCGGTGGATCACCGGGCCGCTGGAGCTGTTCGAGGAGAATCTGCGGTACTTCCCCGCGCTGCTGCCGCTGATGGACGCCGAGGACCCGCTGGGCGTCCTCGACGCGGGCGGGGTGCCGAGGCTCGGCGAACTCGTCCTGCACAACGGCACCGTGTACCGCTGGAACCGCCCGGTGTACGGCATCGCCGACGGCGTCCCGCATCTGAGGGTCGAGAACCGCGTGCTGCCCGCGGGCCCCACCGTCACCGATGTCATCGCCAACGTGGCGTTCTACTACGGGCTGGTGCGGGCGCTCGCCGAGGAGGCCAGGCCCGTGTGGACCCGGCTGCCCTTCGAGGCCGCCGCCCAGAACTTCGACGTCGCGTGCCGCCACGGCATCGACGCCAGGCTGCGGTGGCCGCGGCGTGGCAGGCTCGGCGGCACCGTCGAGGTGCCAGCCGTCGACCTCGTACGCGATGAGCTGCTGCCGCTGGCGGCCGCCGGGCTCGACGCGTGGGGCGTGGAGCCCGCCGACAGGGACCTGTACCTCGGGGTGATCGAGAAGCGGTGCCGGCTGCGCGTCAACGGCGCGTCATGGCAGGCGGCGACGTACCACCGGGCCCTGGAGAGCGGGCTCGGCAGGGAGGCGGCGCTGGCCGCGACCACCAAGCGGTACTGCGAGCTGATGCACGAGGGCGAGCCGGTGCACACCTGGCCGGTGGGGCTGCGCGAACCGGCGGTGCCGATGGGCTGAGGGTGGCGCGGCGGCGCGTCGACGAGGTCAGGGCCGGTTGCTGCCCGCCTTCATGATGGCCTCCAGGATGACCGCGTGGATCTGCGCCGGGTCGTCGACCTGGTGGCCGGAGCCTCCGGTGGCCGCGGCGATCTGCTGGACCTCGTCCTTGTCCGCGTCGGGGCCGACGGCGATCGCGATGACCGGCAGCGGCCGCTCGGGTTCGGACAGCTCCTTCAGCTGTGCGATGAGGGAGCTGCGCGAGATGCCGGCCGGGTCCTGGTTCGCGCCGTCGGTCAGGATCACGAGGGCGTTGAACTTGCCGCTCACGTACGTCGACCGGGCTTCCTTATAGGCGGCGAGCGTGGTGTCGTACAGGCCGGTGGCGCCGCCGGGCACGGGTTGCAGAGCCCTGAAGGCCTTCGTCAGCCTGTCGCGGTGGGTGGCACCGCCCCTGTGCTCCCCGAGCCGCTCGGTCGGTTCCAGCTCGCGGTAGTCACGCGCGCCGTCGAGGCGGGTGGCGAACTCCCACAGGCCGATCTCGTCCTCGTCCGTGAAGCCCTCTAGGGCCCGCGCCAGGGACGACTTGGTGACCTCCATACGGGACTGGGCGCGGCCCGGGACCAGTTGGCTCATGGACTCCGACGCGTCGACGACCGTGCTGAGCCGGGCGCTCTGCACCGTGATCGTCCACATGCCGAGGATCTCCTGGACCTCCTTGTCGGAGGGCGGCTCGGAGGCCTCGCGCGCGTACGGCTGCGGGGAGCGGGCGCCCGCGGCGGTGAGGAGCCGGGCGGAGGGCCGGTCGGGATCGGTTCTGAAACCGCGCTCCGCGAGGATCTTCCGGCCGTCCTCGTCGCTGACCATCGCCATGAAGCGCAGCGCCGCGCGGCTGGTGTCGGTGGACATCTCGTCGTCGGCGACCAGCGTGTACGGGTAGTCGAGCCGGGGCGAGCCGTCCTTGGGGTAGAACAGGCCGAGGCTGTTCTTGCGGGCCGCCGAGGCGTTGTGCTCGAACGCCGCCTGTTCGGAGAGGATCAGCGCCTCGTTGCGGCGGGGTCCGCCCTGTTCGGCGGCGGATCCGTCGCGGGCAAGGGTGTCCAGGAGCCGGCCGTCGGTGTCGGTGGTGCGCGTGGACAGTGCCTTGGCCAGGGCTGCTGTTCGCGTGTCGCCCTCCTCGCCGCCCTGCTTCCTCGCGGACGCGCCGAGCTTGGCGAGGGCGAGCAGGCCCGTCGCGCTGCGCGCCGGGTCGGCGGCGCCCAGGCGCACTTGGTCGCCCTTCAGGGTGGCGGTGGCCAACTGCTGCCAGTCGTAGGTCTTCTTGGGCCAGCCCAGGGACTTGGCGGCGGACGGCAGCACGGCGATGCCGACAGGTGACGAGGCGATGTTGCCCGCGGGGGAGACCTTCGTCCGCTCGGTGCCGAGGCCGACGCGCCGCACCCACAGGTCCGAGTCCGGGACCCACACGTCGTACTCCGGATCGCCCTTGCCGGCCCGGAGTTCGTCGGCCACCTTGTACGAGTCGCGCGCGGTGACGTGTACGTCGATGCAGTGGCCGTCCGAGGTGACCTCCTTCTCCCGGGCGTGGTCGGCGGCGGCGCGCAGCGCGGGCGTCACATCGGGTGCGGCGACGACGTCCAGGCGCACGGCGTCGTCTTCGCACGAACCGCCGAAGGAGAGCACCCCGCCGCCGACCGCTGCCGCCGCGCCCCCCGCGACCACGAGAACGAGAGCCGTGGTGAGGGCGACCGTGCGGCCACGGGCGCGAGGGCGGGGGTCGGGCACATCCGTCCCGCGCTCATCGGGCAAGCTGTGACGTCCCATGGCGGTGGTGCCCCTCCTTGAGTGATGAAGCAAGGAAAGAAGGGGCGGTACGCCCGGGATCGGCGGCCTTCCCCCTCGGCCTGTCGCGCACGATTTTCGTAAGTTCTTTCGAGACCCTAGCGGGGCGAGCGTGGGGATGAGGCGGGATTACTCAACTGGAGGCGTCAGTGCAAGCGGAGCCGGGGCCCATGGCCGGTTCTTTTCCAGCGGATGGGTCATCGCGGCGGACCCTGCGGGACGAGACGTTGCTCGTCCTGGCTCTCTCACTCGGGGCGAGCGGCGTGTCCGCGCTGATCAGCTTTGTCGGCTCGGTCACCAGACCGGGCGGTCTGAAGGACCAGGCGGCCACGATGAACGCGTCGGCGGCGCCGGGACGGCCGTGGCTCGATCTCGCGTGGCAGCTGTTCGGAATCGCGAGCGCGCTGGTGCCGGTCGCGCTCGTCGCGCACCTCCTGCTGAGGGAGGGGGCGGGATTTCGGGCGATCGGTTTCGACCGGACGCGCCCGTGGTTCGATCTGGGGCGCGGCACGGTGATCGCCGTGGTGATCGGCAGCACGGGGATCGCCTTCTACCTCGCCGCCCGCGGGCTCGGCTTCAATCTCACTGTGGTGCCGGAGGCGCTGCCCGACGTGTGGTGGAAGTACCCGGTCCTCGTGCTGTCCGCGGTGCAGAACGCGGTTCTGGAGGAAGTGATCGTCGTCGGCTATCTGCTGCGCAGGCTCGGGCAGTTGGGGTGGACGCCGATGGCCGCGCTGGTGGGCGGTTCCGTGCTGCGCGGCTCGTACCACCTGTATCAGGGCATCGGCGGTTTCCTCGGGAACGTGGCGATGGGCGTGGTGTTCGTTCTGCTCTACCGCAGGTGGGGGCGGGTGGGGCCGCTGGTCGTGGCCCACTCGCTGCTGGATATCGGGGCGTTCGTCGGGTACGCGCTGCTCGCGGGCAAGGTGGGGTGGCTGCCTACGCCTTAGGTGTGCGCGGTGGTGCTGTGGGGACGTACGGATTTCTCGTACGTCCCCACAGCGCTGTACGGGAAGGGGCGCGCCGTCAGGCGGACAGCTCGCCCTCGATGACCGTGACCGCGCGGCCCGTGAGGAGGGTGCGGTCGCCGCGCAGCTCGGTGCGGACCAGGCCGGTGCGGGCCGAGGCCTGAAGTCCCGTCAGCCCGGTTCGGCCGAGGCGCTCGGACCAGAAGGGGGCGAGAGCCGTGTGCGCGCTGCCCGTCACGGGGTCCTCGTCGATGCCGAGGCCGGGGAAGAAGCAGCGCGAGACGAAGTCGTAGCCGCGCGAGGGGCCTTCGGCGACGGCTGTGGCGATGACGCCGCGCCGGGCGTGCGGGACGAGCGCCTTGTGGTCGGGGGCCAGCGCCCGCACCGTCTTCTCGTCGGTGAACTCGACCAGCAGGTCGCCGACGTGCCCGCCGGTGCGGTACGCGGCGAGCGGCTGGGCGCCCAGGGCTTCGGTGAGGCCGTCGGGGATGTCGGTCACGGTGGACGGGGCGGTCGGGAAGTCGAGGGTGAGGGTGCCGTCCTCGTGCGCGGTCGCCGTGAGGATGCCGCCGCGCGTGGCGAAGCGGACGGGGCCGGTGGCGGCGCCGGTGGTGTGCAGGACGTGTGCGGTGGCCAAAGTGGCGTGGCCGCAGAGGTCGACCTCGGTGGTGGGGGTGAACCAGCGCAGCGCCCAGTCCGCCTCGCCGCCCTCGGGGAGGCGATGGGCGAATGCCGTCTCGGCGTGGTTGACCTCCCTGGCCACGTGCTGGAGCCAGGTGTCGTCGGGGAAGGCGTCCAGGAGCAGGACCCCCGCCGGGTTGCCGGCGAAGGGGCGGTCGGTGAAGGCGTCGACGACGCGGATGCGGTGGGAAGTCGGCATACCGCCGACGGTAGAGCGCCGCGGAGCGGTCGCGGTAAGGCCAATCCGAGGGAGCTGGACTGGCTGGTGGCCTTCCTCTTGCCAGGCGAACTGTTCCGATATATCGTTGACGCATCGCGATCGATACGCGATTGATCGATGATCGTTTCTATGAACGACTCGATGAGCGATTCGACGAACGGCACAAGGAGTGATCGCTATGCGTTCCCACGGTTTTGAACACGAGCACGGAGGTGGCCGTCGCGGCGGCCGTCAGGGACGGGAAGGCCTCGGCGGATTCGAGGGGCGGCGCGGCGCGTTCGGCCCGTTCGGTCCCGGCTTCGGAGGCCCCGGTGGGCCCGGTGGCCCCTGGGGTGGTCGCGGCGGGCGGGGTGGCCCGCGGGGCAGGGCGCGGCGTGGTGACGTACGCGCGTCGATCCTGGCCCTTCTCAAGGACCGCCCCATGCACGGCTACGAGATGATCCAGGAGATCGCCGAGCGCAGCGGCGGGGCGTGGAAGCCCAGCCCCGGCTCGGTGTACCCGACCCTCCAGCTCCTGGAGGACGAGGGGCTGATCAGCAGCGCCAGCGAGGGCGGCAAGAAGCTCTTCTCGCTCACCGACGCCGGTCGTGAAGCGGCCGGTGAAGGGCCCGAAGCCCCTTGGGAAGAGGCTGGGCGCGGGGTCGACTGGGAGACGCTGAACGAGATCCGGCAGGCCGGCTTCGGCCTGATGGAGGCGTTCGGCCAGGTCTGGAAGACCGGCAGCAAGGAGCAGCGCGAGAAGGCGGTCTCCGTCATCAACGACGCCCGCAAGAAGCTGTATCTGATCCTCGCCGATGAGGACTGAGGCGGCCGGGGGCCACGGCCCCCGTCACCGATGAGGCGCCCCGCACTGTGTGTGCGGGGCGCCTCGTTCGTGTGCGGGAGCCCGCGCGCTTCAGGACACCAGGGCGGTCAGCTTGCGCAGTGACTCGTTGAGGGCTGCCGTCGCCGAGTCCTTCAGCTTGCCCGCCATCAGGGAGACGGCCGCGCCGGTGAACTCCCCGTCGATGCGGACCAGCGTGCCGGTGCCGTCGGGAGTCACGGTGTAGCGGGTCGCCACGTGGACGCCCATCGGGCCCTTTCCCGCGATGGCCAGGGTGCGGGCGTGGACGAGTTCTTCGACGGCCCAGTCGACCTCGGCAGGGAAGCCCATCAACTTCATGTTCTCCAGGAAGGTGTCACCGGTCCCCAGGGTCGCCGGGGCGCCCTCGGGGAAGCTGGTGTGGGTGGCGTTCCACTCGCCGTACGTGGAGAAGTCGGTGAGCTGGGCCCAGACCTTCTCCGCGGGTGCCTCCATCCGTGCCTCCGCGCTGACTTCGGCCATGCGGCCACCCCTTCTCGTCGGGCGCTGCGGCAGCCGCAGCTACGGTGGCGCGGAACGTAGCCGCAGGGTCCTGAACATTCAATACTGATGAACCGTCAGCTCTGCTGGATGAACCGTCAGGCCTGGTGGAGCGGCCGGACTACGCCAACCTCGACGGGGGTGGGGTACTGTTCTCCTGCCCTGTGACGGACGCAGGGGACACGCCTTGGAGGTGAGACCCATTACCGCAGTAGCAGGTCGGGTGCTTCCTCCTCGCGACCGCGCGGTTCGCCCGGCATAGGTGATCCGAGGGAGCCCCATCGGGATCCCGGAAGGTTTTTCTTATGTCGGTTTCGTCTTTCTCCACCTCGCAGTCGCCCTCCTCTTCGCAGACCTCCCCCTCGCGCCTGTCGCCCGCGGACCCCGCCGCCGTGGTCACGGCGCTGCGCGCCGCGGGGTGCGTCTTCGCCGAGGACGAGGCGGAGTTGATCCTCTCCGCCGCGCGCAACCCCGCCGAGGTCCGCTCCATGGTGGAGCGCCGGGCCGGTGGGCTGCCCCTCGAACACGTCGTCGGCTGGGCCGAGTTCAGCGGGCTTCGGATCGCCGTCGACCCGGGGGTCTTCGTGCCGCGCCGCCGGACCGAGTTCCTCGTCGCCCAGGCCGCCGCGCTCGCCGGGCGCGAGGCCGTCGTCGTCGACCTGTGCTGCGGGTCCGGTGCCCTCGGCGCCGCGCTCGCCGCGGGCCTCGACCGGGTCGAACTGCACGCCGCCGACATCGACCCCGCCGCGGTCCGCTGCGCCCGCCGCAATGTCGTCGCCGTCGGGGGCGAGGTCTATGAAGGTGACCTCTATGACCCGCTGCCCCGCACCCTCAGGGGCCGCGTCGGCGTCCTGCTCGCCAACGTCCCCTACGTCCCCACCGGCGAGGTCGGCCTGCTGCCCGCCGAGGCCCGCGTCCACGAGGCGCGGGTGGCGCTCGACGGCGGCAGCGACGGGCTCGACGTACTGCGCCGGGTGACCGCGGAGGCCCCGCGGTGGCTGGCGGCCGACGGCCATCTGCTGTTCGAGACGAGCGAGGCGCAGGTGCCCGCCGCCGTCACCGCCGTCGAGCGGGCCGGACTGGTGGCGCGGGTCGTGGAGGACGAGGAGCTGTACGCCACCGTCGTCATCGGCACGCGACGGGCGTGAGCACGGGCCCCGGTCAGCCCACCCGTCGTATCACCGCCGCGTCGAAGAGATCGGAGGCCCTGGGGAACGGGCTCTCGTCATGACAGTGCCAGGCGTCCCAGAACAGGTCGGCGGGCACTGCGTCGTCGGGTGCGTACACCCGGTACACGTACTGCCTGCCGTCGACCGCCGGCAGGGCGACCATCCAGAACCTGCTCTCCATGCAAGTGAGACGCCCGAGACCGTGCTGTGGTTGCCCTCCGGACGCGGAGCGGGGCGGCGCGCGCCCGGAAGGAAGCCGGGAAGCAAGCCCGGTGGCAAGGCGGCGCGCGCCGCCCGGGACGGTCCGGGTGGATCTCATCCGTAAGGAGGACAACCACCGCAGGCATGCCCAACCTGTGTCGGACGGGAAGATGCTTCCCGCCGCCGATGCATATGCCACCGGGGGTTGATGGGGTGGGAGTGTGCAAAGCCGTACCTCGCCGGGCGCCGAGCCCGACCCCATCCGAGCAGAACTCGACTCCCGACTCAGCGCCGAGCTGGCATCGGTCGTGGCCGGCGCGCGCCGCCGGGCCGTGCGGGACGGCGACCGGCAGATCGACACCGCTCATCTGCTGCACTCCCTCCTGGAGACCGACCCCGAGGTCCGCGCCGTCTTCGAGAACGGCGCGCAGGTGGTGCGCCTCCTCGGCTACCTCGTACAGCGCAGCATCGGGTACGGCCTCCAGTGGCGGGGCACCGTCGAGGACTCCGGGGCCGTGCCGGTGGTGACGTCCCACAAGGAGACGGGCTGGTCGCCCGCGGCCGTCTCGGCGATGGACGTGGCACTGGAGCGTGCCGAGGTACGCGGGGACCCGCGGGCCCTCGGCATGGACCTGCTCGCCGGTCTCACCGCCGACCCCGAGTGCCGGGCGGTCGAGGTCCTGGGGCGGGCCGGTGTCGACGTCGAGGTGCTGCTGCGCCGCGTGGAGGCCGGCTGCCGGCAGTACGTCTCCGGAGGCCACCGTTTCGCGGGCGGGCACGGCTCGGTGGGCTGACCGGCGCCGGTAGGGCGTACGAAACGCCCCCCGGAACGGCCCGAAGTCCGTATGGCGTCCGCCGATTGAGACAGGCGTCAAGTGGGGTGACGGTCATTACGCGGCCTGCCATGATGTGCCGGTGCATGCGTCTCAGGGGATTCAGGAAGGCCGGGCAGGCCAGGCAGGCCAGACAGGTCGCAGAAGCCAGGAGCACCGGGGCCGAGGCCTCGGGCTGGGGCTCGCCCTGCTGTCGGCGGTCGCCTTCGGCGGTTCCGGCGTCGCGGCGAAACCGCTGATCGAAGCGGGCCTCGACCCCCTGCACGTGGTGTGGCTCAGGGTGGCGGGCGCCGCGCTGGTGATGCTGCCCGTGGCCTGGCGGCACCGCAGTCTGCCGCGGAGCAGGCCGGCGCTTCTCGCCGGTTTCGGCCTGCTCGCCGTGGCGGGCGTCCAGGCCTGTTACTTCGCCGCGCTCTCCCGCATCCCCGTCGGCGTCGCGCTCCTCGTCGAGTACCTCGCTCCCGCGCTGGTCCTCGGCTGGGTGCGCTTCGTGCAGCGGCGGTCGGTGACGCGTGCGGCCGCGCTCGGCGTGGTGCTCGCCGTCGGCGGGCTCGCCTGCGTCGTCGAGGTCTGGGCCGGGCTGAGCTTCGACGCCGTCGGCCTCTTGCTCGCCCTCGGCGCGGCGTGCTGTCAGGTCGGCTACTTCGTCCTGTCCGACCAGGGCAGCGACGCGGGTGCCGACGCGCCCCACCCCCTCGGTGTCATCGCGTACGGCCTGCTCGTCGGCACCGCCGTGCTGAGCCTCGTCGCGCGCCCGTGGGGCATGGACTGGTCGGTGCTCGCGGGCGGGGCGGACCTGAACGGCTCGACCGTGCCCGCCTGGATCCTGCTGGGGTGGATCGTGCTGGTCGCCACGGTCGTCGCGTACGTCACCGGGGTGCTGTCGGTACGCAGACTCTCGCCCCCGGTCGCCGGCGTCGTGGCCTGTCTCGAGGCCGTCATCGCGACCGCCCTGGCCTGGGTGATCCTCGGCGAGCACCTCTCCGCGCCGCAGATCATCGGGGGCGCGGTCGTCCTCGCGGGCGCGTTCATCGCCCAGTCCTCCGCGCCCGCCGAGCGGGCCGTGAAGGCCGGTGTCCCGGATTCGGAAACGGAGTTGTCGCGCAGCGGCAGCGCGGCCTAGTGTGCCGATCATGAAGCCACGAGCACTCGTTCTTCCGCCCCCCGCCTAGCGCGGGGCGCTCTCGGATCACGCCCGGGCCGGTGGCCGGGCGGAACGGTGCTGCCCGCAGACGGAGTCAGAACATCCCTCTCTGCTGCGGAGAACTCACGTGTCGAATGCCGTACTCGGCCTGCCCGTCGGGCGAGGCCTCTTCTATTTGATCGTCGCCGGAATCGCCTGGGGCACCGCGGGTGCCGCCGCCGCGCTGGTCTTCCAGGCCAGCGACATGGGGCCGGTCAGTCTCTCCTTCTGGCGGTGCGCGGGCGGTTTCGTGCTGCTGCTCGTCGTGCGCCTGGTGCGGCCGCGCCGGTCGAAGCCCTACGGGTCGCATCCCGCGCAGTCGGGTGGCGCAGACCGCCGGGGCAGCCGGGTTCGCGGGGCCGACAGGACTCGCGGGGTCCGCAGGGCTCACAGGGTCCGCCGGGTCCGGCGGATCGTCGTGACGGGCGTGGCCCTCTCGGTGTTCCAGACCGCCTACTTCGCCTCCGTCGAGGCGACCGGCCTCGCGGTGGGCACCGTCGTCACCATGGGCGCCGGGCCCGTCCTCATCGCCCTCGGGGCGCGGCTCACCCTCGGGGAGCGGCTCGGGCGCGGCGGGGTCGTCGCCGTCGTGGGCGCCCTGGCCGGACTCGTGGTGCTCGTCCTCGGTGGCGATGGTGGTGGCGGTGGCGGTCACGGTGGCGCCACCGTGCGGCCGGCGGGCGTCCTCTGGGGGCTCGTCTCCGCCGCCGCGTACGCCGCGATGACGCTGCTCACCCGGCGGTGGGGACGGGACGGCGGCGCCGACTCGGCCGACACCACGGTCTGGTCGTTCGCCGTCGTCGCGCTCTGCCTGCTGCCGCTCGCCGGTGCGGAGGGACTGGTGCCGCACACCGTCGAACCCGCGCGCGTGGGCGTCTACCTGCTCTACATAGCGGCCGTGCCGACCGCGGTCGCGTACACCCTGTACTTCGCCGGCGCGGCCGTCGTGCGGTCCGCGACCGTTTCCGTGATCACGCTCCTGGAACCGGTCAGCGCCGCCGTCATCGCGGTCGGCCTGCTCGGCGAGGCGCTCACCGTGGCGACGGTCGCGGGCACGGTACTGATGCTGGCCGCGGTGACGGGACTCGCGGTCGCGGAGGCGCGGGGCGTGGTGGCGGCGCGCAGGGAGGCGGCGCCGGTGTAGCTGTCGCCGGGTGAGTGCTCGTACTGGTACCGGTCCCGATACCAGTACCGGGAGTTGCGGGGCGGGTGTGCGGCGTCGCGCGCCCGCCCCGCGTGGCGTCCCAGGGGTGGGTCAGCTGGGTGGGCAACTGGGCGGGTCAGCTGCGTGGGCCGGCTGGATGGGTCGGCGTCAGCGCTCGGCGAGGTAGTCGGGGACCTCGATGCCGGGCGCGAGGTCGGGGGAGGGGACCAGGGCGTCGTATCCCTTGCGCAGCGGGACCACGCCCGACCAGTAGGGGAGGTCCATGTCCTCCGGCTCGTCGTTCGGGGCGCCGGTGCGGGCCTTCGCCGACACCTCGTTGAGGTCGAGGCTGAGCACGGCGGTCGCGGCCAGCTCCTTGGCGTTGGCGGGACGCGAGTCGGTGGAGCGGCCCGGCACGACGTGGTCGACGAGCGCGTCCAGGGCGGTCCGCTTCTCCTCGGGGTCCGTGACCTGGCGGGCAATGCCGTGGATCATCACCGAGCGGTAGTTGAGCGAGTGGTGGAAGGCGGAGCGGGCCAGGACGAGGCCGTCGACATGGGTGACGGTCAGGCACACCTGGAGCCCCGGGTCCTCCTGCCCCTCCTGGGGGGTGCCCGCCATGCGCAGGGGCCGGGAGCCCGTGGAGCCGTGCACGTACAGGCGTTCACCCACGCGGCCGTAGAGCGTCGGCAGCACCACAGGGGAGCCGTCCCGTATGAAACCGAGATGGCAGACGTAGGCCTCGTCGAGTATCGCGTGCACGGACTCGCGGTCGTACGAAGCGCGCTCCCGCGCGCGGGTGGGAACGGTGCGGTCGGTCGGTGCGTAGGCGGCGCTGCCCGGTGAAGCGGTGTCGGTGGTGGTCGGCGTCGTCTGCATGGCCTCTCCCTGTCCTTGCTGTGCATGTGCCGTCGCCGTGCATTTGTCGACGGGATTGCACTAGTGCATAATCTGTTTTGTGCTAGGAGAGTATCGGATCGAAGGTAGACGCGCAGCCGATATCGCGGCCAGCGTGGAGCGCGCGGTGGGGGACGGAGGCCTGGAGCCGGGTCAACTCCTTCCTTCGATGCGGGAGTTGGCGGCCAGCCTGGGCGTGAATCCCAATACGGTGGCGGCCGCCTATCGCACGCTGCGCGAGCGCGGGGTGATCGAGACCGCGGGGCGGCGCGGCAGCCGCGTACGGCCGAAGCCCGCCACGACCGCCCGCGAGCTGATCCGCGCGGACGCGCCGCCCGGGGTGCGGAACGTCTCCCAGGGCAACCCCGATCCTCGGCTGCTGCCCCCGCTGGCCGGGGCGTTCGCGGCGGCCGCGGCCCAGGGCGACGAGGCGCCGGTCCTCTATGGAGAAGTGGCCGTCGACCCGGAACTCGAAGGCCACGCGCGCGTGGCGTTCGACGCGGACGGGGTCCCGGACGGACCAGTCGCCGTCAGCTCCGGTTCGCTCGACGCCATCGAGAGAGTGCTCGCCGCGCACCTCAAGCCCGGCGACGCAGTGGCTGTCGAGGACCCGGGGTGGGGCAGCCTGCTCGACCTCGTCTCCGCTCTCGGGCTGCGCGCGGTCCCGGTGGGCCTGGACGACGAGGGGCCGCTGCCCGCCGATGTGGAGCGCGCCCTGTCGGGCGGTGCCCGCGCGGTCATCGTGACGGACCGCGCGCAGAACCCCACGGGTGCCGCCATCAGCGCTCCACGCGCGCGTGCCCTGCGGAAAGCGCTCGCGGCGCACAAGGAGGCGCTGCTCATCGAGGACGACCACGGCCACGGCTTCGTCGACGTGCCGCTGCACCCGCTCGCCGGGGCGACCCGCAGCTGGGCGCTGGTGCGTTCGACCGCCAAGGCGTACGGCCCCGACCTGCGCCTCGCCGTCCTCACGGGCGACCCCGTCACCGTCGACCGGGTCCAAGGGCGGCAGCGGCTCGGTCCCGGCTGGGTGAGCCGGGTGCTCCAGCGTGCTGTGGTTCGGCTCTGGGCCGACGGCGCGGTCGATCCGGCTGTCGTGGCGGCGTCCTACGGGCGACGGCGCGACGCGCTGATCGCGGCGCTCGCCGAGCGGGGGGTACCGGCACACGGGCGCAGTGGCATGAACGTATGGGTGCCCGTTCCGGACGAGACCGGGGCGGTGGCTCGGCTGCTGCACGCCGGGTGGGCGGTCGCTCCGGGGGCGCGGTTCCGGCTGAGCGCGCGGCCCGGGGTGCGCATCACCGTGGCGGCGCTCGCCGACGAGGACATCGTGCCGGTGGCGGACGCGGTCGCCTCGGCCGTCGGGCCCGCCCCGGCGCGGCGCTACGGGTGACGGGGCGGGCCGCGGGCGCGGGGAGGGGCTACGGGCGGCCGGATGCCGCGGGCCGGGCCGCCCTCACGCGCGTCCGGGACTGTGCGAGGGCCGCGCCCGCCAGCACGATCACCGCGCCGACCGGCGTCGACCAGCTCAGGGACTCACCGAGCACGGCGACCCCCGCGGCCGTGGCGATGACAGGGACGAAATACGTGACCATCTGGGCGGTGGTCGGACCGACGTCGGAAACCAGGGAGTACTGGAGAAGGAACGCGAGCCCCGTACCAAGGGCGCCGAGCGCCACGATCGCCAGCAGCGGCACGACCGGGAAGCTGTCGGGGAACGAGGTGAACAGCGGGGTCACCACGGCCAGTTCGGCGGTCGCGAGCAGCAGTTGCGCTCCGGTCAGGGAGAGGTTCGAGTGCCCGGAACCGGCCAGGGTGCGACGGACGTAGATCCAGCCGACCGGGTAGCTGAGCGAGGCGAGCAGCGCCATCGCCGTGCCCGTGAAGTCCAGGCCGCTGAAGCCCTGCCAGGCGCCGAGGACCGTGAGGACCCCCAGGAAGCCGATGCCGAGGCCCGCGACGCGGCGCCTGGTCGGGCGGTCCTCCGAGAGCGCGACGAGCGAGAGGGCCATGCCCCACAGGGGCGATGTCGCGTTGCAGATCCCGGCGAGGGTGGAGGGGATCGTCAGCTCCGCGTACGCGAACAGGGAGAACGGCAGGGCGTTGAGCAGGAGCGCCGCCACCGTCAGGTGCAGCCAGGTGCGCGTCCCGCGCGGCAGCCGTTCCCGCTTCACCACGAGTACGGCGGCGACCACCACCGTGCCGAACACGAGTCGCCCCAGGGTGACTTGAAAGGGGGCGTACGCTTCCGTGCCCACCTTGATCAGCAGAAAGCTGAAGCCCCAGATCAGTGAGAGGACGCCGAAGCGGACGCGCCAGCCGAGGGCGGGGCGGCCGGGAGCCTTCGTGGGGGGCGCGACCGAAGGTGTGACCACAGGGGTGGCGGCGGTGCGTGTGGCCGAAGGGGCGGGGGCAGCGGAGGGTGCCGGTGTGGATGCCGTGGGGGAGGGCGAGGTGCTCATGCGTCTCACGATGGGCCTCGATGATCTCTTAGCACAAGCAAGTTTTATTGGGCTGTACGCCGTAGCATCGCTTATATGTTGAACCTGGAGCGCCTGCGTACGCTCGACGCCCTCGCCCGGCACGGCTCGGTCAGCGGCGCTGCCGCGGGCCTGCACGTCACGACGTCGGCGGTCTCGCAACAGATGGCGAAACTGGAGCGGGAGGTCGGCCAGCAACTGCTCGCGAAGAACGGCAGGGGCGTGCGCCTGACCGACGCGGGGCGGCTGCTCGCCGACCACGCCGCGCGGATCCTCTCGCAGGTCGAGCTGGCCCAGGCCGACCTGGAGGAGCAGCGCGGGAAGGCCGTCGGTGAACTGCGCGTCTCCGCCTTCCCCACCGCCATGCGCGGCCTGCTGCCCGCCACGCTCTCCGCACTCCGCGCGGACCACCCCGGGCTGCGGGTCGGCTGCCACGAGCTGGAGCCGGCGCCGGCGGTGACGGCCGTGGTGCGCGGCGACATCGACCTGGCGGTCGTCCTCGACTGGTACAACAAGCCGCTGCCGATCCCGGACGTCCTGGCCAAAGCGCCCCTGCTCGACGACCCCGCCGATGTCGCGATGCCCGCCGCGCATCCGCTCGCGGACCGCGCCGAAGTGGACCTGGAGGACTTCGCGGACGACGAGTGGATCACCTGGGGGGAGGGCGAGTTCTGCCACGAGTGGCTGATGTTCACGCTGCGCGACAAGGGCATCGAGCCGCGCGTCGCACACCGTGCCGAGGAGCACCACACCCAGCTCGCGCTGGTCGCGGCGGGCCTCGGCGTCTGCGTGGCCCCGCGGTTGGGCCGGGACCCGATGCCCGCCGGGGTGCGCATGGTCCCGGTGCGGCAGCGGGTGCGGCGCCATGTGTACGTGGTGTGGCGCGCGGACGCGGACCGGCGGCCGTCGATCAGGGCGGCGGTGGAGGCGCTGCGGGCGGCCGGGGCGGGGCTTCGGTAGGGGGCGAGTCCCGCAGCCCGCAGGTGGAGGCCGAGGGCGGTGGGGCGGCGAGTGGCGGCGCGGAGCCGGGGGGCGGGGCTCGTCGCCGCGGGGAGAGGTGGCCGGCTACAGCCCCGCCAGCTTGCGGAAGTCCCACGAGGCGATCGCGTCCGGCGTCAGCCGGATCCACGCGTGGCGCCCGTCATGCGGCATCTCGTCCAGGCCGAACAGCTTGCGGGCGAACAGGCGCTCGGGAACGTCGAGTTCAGGGCACGGTTCGCCCGTACGCGGGGACTCACCGACGAACTCGACGATCCCCGACAGCTCGACGCCGCGCAGCTCTCCGTACTCCTCGCCCGTGTCCACCACCACCGCGATCCGCTGATCCCGGCGCAGATCGGCCCAGCGCTTGCTGCGGGTGATCGAGTAGAGCCACAGCGAGGTGCCGTCCCAGGCGAACCAGAGCGTGCTGACGTGCGGGGCGCCTTCGGCCGAGACCGTCGCCACCCGGCAGGTGCGCTCAGTGGCCAGGAACGCGTCGAGCTCCTCCGGCGTCATCAGGATCCTTTGACCCCGGCGCTGTGTGACGGCCATACGTCCTCCCCAGTGGCGCTCGACTGACTACGCGTCAGGAAAGGATGGAGGCTCTTCCCTCGTGACGCAATGGCCGTTAGCCTCCCGCGGATTCCGGGCGCCGGCCCTGTGTGGGCGCCGACCGCCCGCCGCCGGGGGCCCGACGTCCGGCACGTCCGCGACAAGGGGAGCCATGCCGTCGTACGCACAGCTCAGGGAGCTACTCGACCCCGCCACCACGGCCCTGCTGACCGTCGAGTGCCAGCAGGGAGTGGTGGGCACCGGGAGCGCGCTGCCCGAACTCGCCGAGGAGGCACGGTCGTCCGGTGCCCTCGCCAACGTCGCGCGGCTGGTGTCCGCGGCCCACCGCAGTGGCGTCCAGGTCCTGCACGCCGTCGCCGAACGGCGGCCCGACGGCCGCGGGGCCAGCCACAACGCCCGGCTCTTCCGCGCCGCCGAACGGCTGCCCGTACAGCAGCTGTCGGGCACCCGGGCCGTGCGGATCGCGCCGCCGGTCGACGTCGCCGAGGAGGACTTCGTCGTACGGCGTCTGCACGGCCTGTCACCCCTCGCGGGGACCGACGTCGACCCGCTGCTGCGCAACATCGGCTGCCGCACGCTCCTGGTCACCGGGGTCTCGGCCAACGTCGCGATACCCAACGCCGTGTTCGACGCGGTGAACCTCGGCTACACCGCCGTCGTACCCGCCGACGCCATCGCGGGGGTGCCCGCCGACTACACCCCCGCGATGGTCCGCAACACCCTCGCCCTGGTCGCCACCATCACCCGCACGGAAGACGTACTCGGCGTCTGGAACCCCTAGGCGAGCTTGATCGAGTCACCGTCCACGGAGATCTCGGCCGCGGGCAGCGGGCCGGGCGCGGGGGCCTGTTTGACGCTGCCGTCGGTGATGTCGAACTTGCTTCCGTGGCACGTGCAGTTGATGGTGCCTCCCTCGACACTCGTCACCGGACACTTCTTGTGGGTGCACAGATTCGAGAACGCCTTGAACTCGCCCTTGGCGGGCTGGGTGACCACCACGCCCTCGTCCTTGAAGATCTTGCCGCCGCCCACGGGGATGTCCGACGTCCTGGCCAGCACGGTCCCGGCGGCCCCGCCGCCGCCCTCGGGAGCCTGTGCGCCCGCCGGTTCGGAAGCGTCCTTGTCATCGCTGCCGCACGCGGTCAGGGCGGCGGCGATCCCCGCGGCGCCCAACGTGGCCACGACGGTGCGGCGGCGGGGCCCGGAGACGGTTTCTTCGGTAGTCGTCATGCCCTGGGGTACGGGTGCCCGGGCCGCCGCGTTCACCGGAACGAGGACTTATAACCTGGGTCCATGCTCACCGAAGTCACCGCGGTCCGATACGTCACCCCCTTGCGGGAGGGCGGATCGCTGCCCGGCGTTGTGGAGGCCGCCGACAGCGACGGCGTGAACGCCACGTACGTCATGAAGTTCACCGGCGCCGGCCAGGGCCGCAAGACACTCGTAGCCGAGGTGATCTGCGGGGAGTTGGCTCGGCGCCTCGGGCTGCGGATGCCCCGGCTGGTCCAGATCCTGCTGGACCCGGTGATCGGCCTCGGCGAGCCCGACCAGGAGGTGCAGGAACTCCTGAAGTCGAGCGGCGGCCTCAACCTCGGCATGGACTTCCTCTCGGGCGCGCTCGGCTTCGACCCCCTCGCCTACGGCGTGGACCCGGCCGAGGCGGGGCGCGTCGTCTGGTTCGACGCCCTGATCAACAACGTGGACCGGTCCTGGCGCAATCCGAACCTGCTCCTGTGGCAGGGGGACCTGTGGCTGATCGACCACGGGGCGAGCATGATCTGGCACCACAACTGGCGCACCGCCGGGACCGCGGCCGCCAAGCCGTACGACGCCTCGGACCACGTCCTCGCCCCCTTCGGGCCCGATGTGGCGTCCGCCGCCGCGGAACTCGCCCCGCTCGTCACCGAGGAACTGCTCACCGAGGTCACCGCACAGGTGCCCGACGCGTGGCTCGTCGACGAGCCCGGCTTCGAGGACCCGGACGACGTGCGCCGCGCCTACGTGGCGGCCCTGCTGCCGCGTGCCAAGACCATTCACGACCGGATCGCCCTCGGCGAGCCGCGGCCGAAGGGTGCCACGAAGTGACCGAGCGGGACGTCTTCGAGTACGCGCTGGTGCGCGTGGTGCCGCGCGTGGAGCGCGGCGAGCAGTTCAACGCGGGCGTCGTGGTCTACTGCCGCGCCAAGAGCTTCGTGGCCGCCCGCACGCACCTCGACGAGAACAAGCTGCTCGCGCTCGACCCGGCGGCCGACGTCGACGGCGTCAAGGCCGCGCTCGGCGCCGTCGAGCGGATCTGCGAGGGCGGGGAAGCCGCGGGCCAGGCCGAGCGCGACGACGCCGGGCGGCGCTTTCGCTGGCTCATCGCGCCCCGTTCCACGGTCGTCCAGCCGGGGCCGGTCCACACAGGTCTCACGGCGGACCCCGAGGCCGAGGTGAACCGACTTCTCGACCTGTTGGTGAGGTAACGCGTCACAGCTGCCCTGCGGGCCGTTGACACCCGGTGCCAGGGCTTCTAGCGTCTCGTCCAGCTGAAGGTACTAAGCGGTCGCTCATCTGTCGGGCGTACCGTGGAGCCGCATCCCAAGGGCGAGGAGAACCAGCATGTCCACCACTGAGCAGCGCGTCGCGGTCGTGACCGGAGGGGCGCGGGGCATCGGCGCGGCGACGGCCCTCCGGCTCGCCGCCGAGGGCCGCGCCGTCGCCGTCATCGACCTCGACGAGGCCGCCTGCAAGGACACCGTCGCGCAGATCACCGCGGCCGGTGGCAAGGCGCTCGCCGTCGGCTGCGACGTGTCCGACGAGGCACAGGTCGAGGCGGCGATCGCCCGCATCGCCGAGGAGCTGGGCGCGCCGACGATCCTCGTCAACAACGCCGGAGTGCTGCGCGACAACCTCCTCTTCAAGATGAGCGCGAGCGACTGGGACACGGTCATGAACGTGCACCTGCGCGGCGCGTTCCTGATGTCCCGCGCCGTCCAGAAGCACATGGTGGACGCCAAGTTCGGCCGGATCGTGAACCTCTCCTCGTCCTCCGCCCTCGGCAACCGCGGACAGGTCAACTACTCCGCCGCCAAGGCCGGACTCCAGGGCCTCACCAAGACCCTGGCCAAGGAGCTGGGCAAGTTCGGCGTCACCGCCAACTCCGTCGCCCCCGGCTTCATCGTCACCGAGATGACCAAGGCCACGGCCGACCGCGTCGGCATGGACTTCGAGGAGTTCCAGGCGGCGGCCGCCACCCAGATCCCGGTGCAGCGCGTCGGCCGCCCCGAGGACATCGCCAACGCCATCGCCTTCTTCACGGGCGACGCCGCGGGCTTCGTCTCGGGGCAGGTCATGTACGTCGCCGGCGGCCCCCTCAACTGACCGGGAAGGCTAAGACCATGACTGGACGGGACAGCGGGAAGGCCGCGCTCATCACGGGCGCGAGCCGCGGCATCGGCTACGGCATCGCCGAGGCACTGGTCGCCCGGGGCGACCGCGTCTGCATCACCGGACGCAACGAGGACGCTCTCAAGGACGCCGTCGAGAAGCTCGGCTCCGACCGGGTCATCGGCGTCGCGGGCAAGGCCCACGACGTGGCCCACCAGGCAGTCGTCGTCGAGCGCATGATGGAGGCGTTCGGCCGCGTCGACTTCCTCATCAACAACGCCGGTACGAACCCGGTCTTCGGCCCGCTGGCCGAGCTGGACCTGGACGTGGCACGCAAGGTGTACGAGACCAACGTCATCTCGGCGCTCGGCTTCGCCCAGCAGACCTGGAAGGCCTGGCAGAGCGAGAACGGCGGCGCGATCGTGAACATCGCCTCCGTCGCCGGCGTCTCCGCCTCGCCCTTCATCGGGGCGTACGGGATGAGCAAGGCCGCCATGGTCAACCTCAGCCTCCAGCTGGCGCACGAGTTCGCGCCGAAGGTGCGCGTGAACTCCATCGCGCCCGCCGTCGTCAAGACCAAGTTCGCCCAGGCGCTCTACGAGGGCCGCGAGGCCGAGGCGGCCGCCTCCTACCCGCTCGGCAGGCTCGGCGTGCCCGAGGACATCGGCGGCGCGGCCGCCTTCCTCACCTCCAGCCAGTCCGACTGGATCACCGGGCAGACACTCGTGGTCGATGGCGGCATCTTCCTCAATGCGGGCGTCGGCTGACGTAGGACGTACAACCGTCGGGTACGCGGTCAAAAGAGACGTACACGCTCATCAAGTGCCCCGTCGGCGCCAGCAGTTGGCACGGCGGGGTGCTGCGATATTGTCTGCCGATCCCATGGCATGGCCGATCGAGGAGCGTGCGCGTGTTCAGTGAAGTTCCCCCCGCGAAGCGTATGAGGGGTCGGCGCCAGCTCGCGGCGCTCGCGTCCATGTCCCTGCTCGCAGGCTGCGGGGTGCTGTCCTCCGAAGGACCGGACGAGGAACAGCGGATAACCGTCGGCACGATGAGCGCCCCCAGCACCCTGGATCCGGCCAAGGCCTGGGACAGCTCCTGGGAGCTGTACAGGAACGTCTTCCAGACGCTGCTCAGCTTCCCCTCGGGGGCCACCGAGCCCGAGCCGGACGCCGCGGAGTCCTGCAAGTTCACGGACGCCACCAGCACGGTCTTCAGCTGTGAGCTGCGCGAGGGGCTGAAGTTCTCCGACGGCGACGAACTGGACGCGGCCGCCGTCAAGTACTCCTTCGACCGGATGCGGACGCTCGAGGCCAAGGGCGTGGTGAAGGGCGGACCGATGGGGCTGCTCGGCTCGCTCGACACGGTCCGCACCAAGGGCGAGCGGACTGTGGTCTTCAAGCTCAAGAAGGCGGACGCCACCTTCCCGTTCGTACTCACAACGCCCGCCATGTCGATCGTCGACCCTCAGGACTATCCGGCGGACAAGCTCCGCGAGGGCAACGAGATCACCGGTTCGGGGCCGTACGTCCTGGAGGCGTACACACCCAACCAGAAGGCCGAGCTGGTCAAGAACAGTCACTACCAGGGCGCGGCCGACGTCAAGAACGAAGGCGTCACCATCCGCTACTTCAAGAAGTCGTCGGCGATGGTCGACGCCCTGAAGGACAAGCAGATCGACGTGACCTTCCGCGGCCTCGACTCCGAGGACATCGTCGCCATGCAGGGCAAGGGCCGGCGCGAGCAGGACATCGAACTGGTGGAGGGGGCGGGCACCGAGATCCGCTACCTGGTGTTCAACACCAAGGACCCCTGGGCGCGGAAACTGCCGGTCCGGCGGGCCTTCGCGCAGATCATCGACCGCGGCGCCATCGCCCACAAGATCTACAAGGACACCGTCGAGCCGCTGTACTCGATGGTGCCGCGCGGCCTGACGGGCCACGCCACCGGCTTCTTCGACGACTACGGGAACCCCAGCACGGCCAAGGCCAGGAAGATCCTGACCGACGCCGGCATCAACGAGCCCGTGCCGCTCACCCTCTGGCACACCTCCGACCGCTACGGATCGGCCACCGCCCCGGAGTTCGCGGAGCTCAAGCGGCAGCTGGAGGCGTCGGGGCTCTTCAAGATCACGATCAAGAGCCGTCCGTGGACCGAGTTCCAGGAGGGCTACAGCAACGGCGAGTACCCGGTCTTCGGGCGCGGCTGGTTCCCCGACTTCCCCGACGCGGACAACTTCATCGCGCCGTTCGTCGGCCCGAAGAACGTGCTCAACACGCCGTACGTCTCCAAGGAGATCACCGACGAGCTGCTGCCGCGCCAGCGCAGGGAGACCGACCGGGGCGCGGTGATCGACGACTTCGAGCGGGCCCAGGAGATCCTGGTCGACGACGTCAGGCTGCTGCCGCTCTGGCAGGGCAAGCAGTACATCATGGCGAGCGAGGAGATCGCGGGCGGCGAGCGGGCCCTGGACCCCTCGTCGATCATGATGATGTGGGAGTTGCAGCGCAAGACCAGCTGGTAGCGGGCGACCGGGGCCGGGCCCGGCGGGCGCGGGGCCGATTGTCAGTGGCCGCCGGTAGGTTCTTCGAGGAAGTGATCGCACACCGGAGGTTGTTGACGTGACCGACATCGCCATGCTGCCCGCGTCCTGGCGCGGAGTCCTCGGCGAGGAGCTGCAGAAGCCCTACTTCAAGGAGCTGACCGAGTTCGTCGAGCAGGAGCGGGCGAGGGGTCCCGTCTACCCGCCGCGCGAGGAGGTCTTCGCCGCCCTCGACGCGACGCCGTACGACCGGGTGAAGGTCCTGATCCTCGGCCAGGACCCCTACCACGGCGAGGGCCAGGGCCACGGGCTGTGCTTCTCCGTGCGCCCCGGAGTGAAGACCCCGCCCTCGCTGCGGAACATCTACAAGGAGATGCGGGAGGAACTCGGCCACCCCGTGCCGGACAACGGCTATCTGATGCCATGGGCCGAGCAGGGCGTCCTGCTGCTGAACGCGGTGCTCACCGTCCGCGCGGGTGAGGCCAACTCCCACAAGGGCAAGGGCTGGGAGAAGTTCACGGACGCGGTGATCCGCGCGGTGGCCGACCGCCCCGACCCCGCCGTCTTCGTGCTCTGGGGGAACTACGCCCAGAAGAAGCTCCCGCTCATCGACGAGGAGCGGCACGTCGTGGTGAAGGGCGCCCACCCCTCGCCGCTCTCCGCGAAGAGGTTCTTCGGCTCGCGTCCCTTCACGCAGATCGACGAAGCGGTGGCGGCGCAGGGGCACGAGCCGATCGACTGGCGGATCCCGGACATCGGCTGAGCAGGTCCGTGACGCGACCGCGCGCCCGCGCGCCCGCGCGACCGTGTGACTGCGCGGCCGCTCGGCCACTCAGCCGCGGATCGCGTAGTCGAACGTGTACGGGGTGGACTTCTCCCCGTGCCGCGCGGTGAACGTGCCGGTCCCGGTGAGCCCCGCCAGCTCACCGGTGCCCGAGCCGGGCACGACGGTGAAGGCGCACTCGATGCCGTCGGCGACGAACGACCCGTGCTGCTCGATGACGAACGACCCCTTGTGGCCGTCGAGCGTGCCCTCGATGAACTCGTAGCCCACGTATCCGCCGGTCGTCTCGCTGGTGTACGCGATGGTGTACTCGCACGAGGTGCCCGCGGCCTCGATGGCGCCGCTGTAGTCGTTGGCGACGGCGGCGTGGGCGATGCGGGGGCCGCCTTCCGCGCCCGCGACGGGCTGCTCGTCCCAGGCGGCGAAGGTGAAGCTCCCGGTGGCGGCGGTGGTCTCGGTGGTAGTCGCGGTGGCGGGCGTGGTCTCGGCGCTGGTCGCGGTGGCGGTCGTGGGCGTGGTCGTCGTCCTGGTCACGTGAGTAGTCCTCCTGGAAGTGCCGGCCGCCGAGCGGCTGGACGGGGCTTTCGCCGTCGGGAGGACTCTGCCGCGGGTACCTGACATCTTCTGTCAGGTACGGGCAGACTTGGGGCCCATGCGCGCCGACCGGCTTCTCGCCCTCCTTCTGCTGCTCCAGAACCGCGGGCGCATGACGGCGCCCGAACTCGCCGAGGAACTGGAGGTCTCGGTCAGGACCGTCTATCGGGACGTCGAGGCGCTCGCCGCCTCCGGAGTGCCCGTGTACGCGGAGCGGGGCCCGGCGGGCGGCTTCCGGCTCGTCGACGGTTACCGCACCCGGCTGACGGGCCTCACCGACGACGAGGCCGACTCCCTGGCCCTGGCCGGGATGCCCGGGGCCGCGGCCGACCTCGGCCTCGGCGCGGAACTGGCCACCGCCCAGCTGAAGTTGAGTGCGGCACTGCCCGCCGGCCTCGGGGAGCGTTCCCGGCGCATCCAGGAGCGCTTCCACCTCGACGCGGCGGCGTGGTTCCGCACCGCCGAGCCCGCGCCGCAGCTGGCGGTGGTCGCCGAAGCCGTGTGGCGCCAGCGGGTGCTGCGGGCGCGCTACCGGCGCTGGAGCGGCGAAGTCCGGCGGGACCTGCATCCTTTGGGGCTCGTCCTCAAGGCGGGCAACTGGTACCTGGTGGCGGCCGCCGACGGCGACGTACGTACGTATCGGGTGTCGCGGTTCCTGGCGGTGACGGTGGCGGAGGAGGCGGGCAGACGCCCCGCCGGATTCGATCTGGCGGCGTACTGGCAAGAGGCGTCGCGCGGGCTTGAGGCTCGGATCCTGCGGGGGACCGCGCGGCTGAGGGTGACCCGGACGGGGCTGCGGCTGCTGCCCGTGATGTTCGGCGCGGCGGGGGAGCGGGCCGTGGAGCGGGCGGGCGCGGCGCCGCGGACGGCTGGGCCGAGACCGAGCTCGAAGTGGAGTCGCTGCCGGTGGCCGTGAGCGACATGCTCAGGCTCGGCCTGGAGGCCGAGGTGCTCGCGCCGCCCGAACTGCGCGCCGCGGTGGCCAGGAGAGTCACCGGGCTGGCCCAGCGGTACGCGTGAGCGCCGCCGCCGGTGAACGTGCCTGACCATGATTGTCAGTGGTGGCCGCTAGCGTCGTGAGGGATGGGGGCGATGGCCGTACGACCATGGAGGACCCGGTGACGGAGCAGCAGGAGCAGACGGCGGAGGACGCCATGATGACGCGGATCGGGCAGGCGGTCATGCTGCACCACGGCGGCGACCGCGAGGAGGCGCAGGGCCGCTTCCTGGGTCTGTGGGGGGAGATCGGCGAGGACGGCGACGCGCTGCACAGATGCACCCTCGCGCACTACATGGCGGACACACAGGAGGACCCGTCGGCCGAACTGGCGTGGGACCTGCGGGCGTTGTCGGCGGCGGACGAACTGACGGACGAGCGTCTGAACGCACACCACCAGTCGCTCGCGGTGCGCGGCTTCTACCCCTCCCTGCACCTCAACCTGGCGGCGGACTACATGAAACTGGGCCGCCCCGAAGCGGCCCGCAGCCATCTGCGCCGGGCGCGCGGCGCGGTGGGCGCGCTGGAGGACGACGGGTACGGCAACGGCATCAAGGCGGCCATCGCGAGGCTGGAGCGGGAGGTGGGGGAGGGGAGCGAGGAGGAGTGAGGAGGAGGGGGGAGTGGGGAGGAGTGGGGGAGCGGCCGGGAGGGGCGGGGTGCAGGGGAGGGCTCGGGGGTGAGGTCGCTCAGCGGCGGACACGGGGGTGTCGCCGCTGGGCCCAAGGCCCCCGAGGGGCTCGGGGGCCTCGCCGAAGGCCTCCGGGCCCCACCGCTGGGCTCGGAGCCTCGCCGCTGGGCTCGAGGCCTCGCCGAGGGGCTGAACCCCGCCCGCCCGGGGCCGGTACTCGCCCGGAGGCCTGGCGCGTCGCCTCAGCGGCCGTACGTCTTCCGGCAGATGACTGACTGGGGGCTGCCCGGTTGCCACCCTCCGTAGGCCTCGCCGAGCGCGCACACGTCGGCGACGGGCGGCCTGGGGGACGGTGCGGGCCGAGTGGCTCCGGCGTCGGGCCGCGTCGCCGGGGGCCTGCGCTCCGGCACCGGCGGCGGCTTCGGCTGCTCGGAGCGGGGTGGCGGGAGAGCGGCGCGGGTCTCGGCGGCGGGGATCCGGGGGGCGGGACGGCGGGGCGGGTCCACGCGCTGTAACACCTCCCGCGCCGGGGGCTCCTCGATCTGCGGCCGGCTTCTCCCGTCCGTGCGGGGTGGGGTCGGCGACGGGGTGGTCACGGCAGGCCCGGGCCCGGCCGGCCGATCGACGCCCACGCAACCGGAGGCGGTGACCGAGACGGCCAGGGAGAGGAGGAGGGCGGTGGTGGCGGAGGCGGTCGGTCGAGGCATCCGCACAACTCTCGGGGTTCCAGCGGACGTTGGGGCCGGGACGAGGTGGGATTGCCCCACACGGGTGACGGGGTGGTTCGTGCACGGCGCGGCAGGACCGTGGGGGGAGCGGCCCCGTTCGGACAGCCCGATCAGGCGGGGAGCATCCCGCGCAGGAGTTCACCCACCGCCACGCGCAGATCTTCCTCTGTCGGCGTCGTGGCGTGGTACGAGCCCGCCACGCACGAGAACATCAGGCCGTCGCACCAGGCCACCAGGGAGAGCGTGTGGCGTTCGGGGGTAGGTGAGCCCGCTGCTCGAAGGACGGCCGTGAGCGGCTCTCTGAACTGGGCGCCCGCGGCGTCGTAGTACGTACGCAGTTCCGGTCTGCGGGTCGCTTCGAGGGCCAACTCGTAGCGGGAGACGAGCAGGCGGCGGTGTTCGCCGGCCAGGAAGCGGTGCAGGGCCAGCGCCAGGCCCGCGGCGAGGTGGTCCCGGCCGGCCGCCGGGTCGGGCAGCCCGGCGGGGACGAGTACGTCCGCCTCCCGCTCCGCCTGCCGTCGTACCGCCGCCTCCAGGAGCGCGAGGCGGGTGCGTGCGTGGTTGGAGGTCGAGCCCTGCGGCAGCCCCGCCGCCTCGTCGACGGCCCGGTGCGTGAGGCCGCGCATGCCCCGCTCGGCGAGCAGGGCCAGAGCGGTGTCGGCGATCAGTTCGGTGCGGGGCGCCCCCGCGCTGCGTACGGACATGGCGGAAACACTACCCCGTTCACTACAGGTGTAGTACGGTCTCCCTATCGGTCACTACAGCTGTAGTGGCGAGCTGGGTGACACGAGGTGGATGCCACGTACGCGGCCACCGGGTACGGCACCACGGAGGAGGAGCCATGAACGAGCAGCCCCACGCAGTCGTCATCGGCGGCGGCATCGGCGGCCTCACCGCGGCCATCGGTCTGCACGAGTCCGGTTGGAGCGTGAGCGTCCTGGAACGCGCCGCCTCCCTGGAGCCCGTGGGCGCCGGCATCGGGCTCGCTCCCAACGCCCAGCGCGCCCTGGACGTCCTCGGCCTCGGGGACCGGGTCCGCGCCCTGGCCTCCTGGCAGGGCCAGGGCGGCATGCGTGCCCCGAACGGCCGCTGGCTGGTGCGCACGAGCGCGGCCGAGGCCGAGAAGACGTACGGCGGCACGCTCGTGACGCTGCACCGCGCGACCCTCGTCGACCTGCTGGCCTCGGCGTTGCCGGACGACGCCCTGCGGACCGGCACGGGCGCCCGCCTCGCGGATCCCGGCGCCGCCCACCGCCGGGCCGTCGTCGCCACCGACGACGGGGACATCGAGGCGGACCTCGTCGTCGGCGCGGACGGCATCGACTCCGCCGTGCGAGCGGCTCTCTTCCCGGCACACCCAGGGCCCGCGTACGCCGGATTCACCGCGTGGCGTTTCGTCATTCCCGCGCCCGAGAAGCCCTTCACGCCGCACGAGACCTGGGGCCGTGGCGGCGTCTGGGGCACGCATCCGCTCAAGGACGGCCGGGTGTACGCGTACGCCACGGCCCGGCTCCCCGAAGGCGGCAGGGCGCCCGACGACGAGAAGGCCGAACTGCTGCGCCGCTTCGCCGACTGGCACGACCCGATCCCCGGCCTGATCGCCGCTGTCAGGCCCGAGGCCATCCTGCGCAACGACGTCCGCTACCTCGCGACGCCGCTCGCCGCCTTCCACCGGGGCCGCGTCGCCCTCGTCGGCGATGCCGCGCACGCCATGACACCGAGCCTCGGTCAGGGCGGCAACCAAGCCATCGAGGACGGTGTCGTGCTGGCCCACCACGCGGCGCCCGGCGGCGACCTCGCGGCAGGCCTCGCCGCCTACAGCGCGGCGCGGATCCCCCGCACCACGGAGATCGTCCGGCGGGCCGCGCGCGCCTCCCGCGTCACCCACCTCACGAGCGGCCCCCTCATCGCCATGCGCGACGCCCTGGCCGCGACGGCCTCGCGGCTCGGGCCGAACCTCATCATGCGCGGCTTCGCCTCCATCGCCGACTGGAGCCCGCCGCAGGCCCCGTATGCTGCGGGAACGGCGACCGGAGCCGCCGCGCGCACCGCGCGGGCCCCGGGTCGCGAGCCAGCACAGCGGTAGGCGAGCAGTGGACGGTAGGGAGACAGTGGTGAAGATCGGCTGCATCGGACTCGGGGACATCGCCCAAAAGGCGTATCTGCCGGTTCTCACCACCCAGGCCGGCGTCGAGCTGCACCTTCAGACGCGCACGCCCGCCACGCTCGCGCGGGTCGCGGGCGTCCACCACATCCCCGACGCCCACTGCCACACCGACCTGGACGCGCTGCTCGCGCAGGGCCTGGACGCCGCGTTCGTGCACGCGCCGACCGCCGCGCACCCGGAGATCGTCACCCGGCTCATCGAGGCGGGCGTGCCGACGTACGTCGACAAGCCCCTCGCGTACGAACTCGCCGAATCCGAGCGCCTCGTGCACCTCGCCGAGGACCGCGGTGTCAGCCTCGCCGTCGGCTTCAACCGCCGCTACGCGCCCGGATACGCCCAGTGCGCCGACCACCCGCGCGAGCTGATCCTGATGCAGAAGAACCGCGTCGGGCTGCCCGAGGACCCGCGCACCCTCGTGCTCGACGACTTCATCCACGTCGTGGACACGCTGCGCTTCCTGGCGCCGGGGCCGATCGACCACGTCGGGGTGCGCGCCCGGGTCGTCGAGGGGCTCATGGAGCACGTCGTGCTGCAACTGGCGGGTGACGGCTTCACCGCGCTCGGCGTGATGAACCGGCTGAGCGGCTCCACCGAGGAGGTCCTGGAGGTCTCCGGGCAGGACACCAAACGGCAGGTGGTCAACCTCGCCGACGTCATCGACCACAAGGGCCAGCCCAGTGTGCGGCGGCGCGGCGACTGGGTTCCGGTGGCCCGGCAGCGCGGCATCGAGCAGGCCGTCCTCGCCTTCCTCGACGCCGTACGCGCGGGGAAGGTGCTCAGCGCCCGGGACGCACTGGCGACCCATGAGCTGTGCGAGCGCGTGGTCCGCGCCGCTCAGGGACAGGGCGCCGCCTGAGGGCTCGCGCACCCTCGGCCGCGCAGAGCGCCCCGAGCACCACGAGCGCGCCGTGCACGGGCCAGTCGCCCCATCTGACGTACGCGGTGGTGCCCTTGCCCAGCGGTACGTCGTACACCGCGGCGGCGCTCGCCGAGGTGCCGAGCGGGGTGCCGAGGCGTGAGCCGTCCGGGGCGTGCACCGCGGAGACGCCGGTGAGGGTGGCGTGCACCATCGGGCGGCCGGTCTCGGCGGCGCGGACCGCGGCGAGCGAGGCGTGCTGCTCGGGGGCCCAGCTGGCCTGGAACGACGAGGTGGCGGACTGGGCGAGCAGCAACTGTGCGCCGTCACGGGTCAGTTGACGGCTCATGTCGGGGAACGCCGACTCGAAGCAGACCAGCGGCCCGACCCGCAGGCCGTGCCCCGCGTCCATCACCACCTGGCGGTCGCCGCGCCTGCGGTCCTCGCCGGCCGCCTTGCCGACGGAGGTGGCCCAGCCGAGCAGGGAACGCGCCGGTATGTACTCGCCGAAGGGCACGAGACGCATCTTGTCGTAGCGGTCGCCGGTCGGGCCGTCCTGGCCCACGAGCACGGAACTCTTGAATATGCCGGGCCGGTCGGAGCGGCGAGCGTCCACGTTCACCAGGATGTCCGCGCCGATGTCGCGGGAGAGCGCGGTGATGCGGCGCGCCACGTCGGGCCGGTCCGCCAGGTCGAAACCGACGCTGCTCTCGCCCCACACGACCAGGTCGAGGTCCCGCCCCGCGAGCGAGCGGGTCAGCGCTTCCTCGCGCTCCAGCCGCTTCCCGGCGCCGTCGATGACACCGGGCTGCACGACGGCGACCCGAACGTGCCCCGCGACTTCGGGCCGGGGCGCCCAGGCCCAGGCCGCGACGGCGGTGACGGCGACGGCGACGAGCCCGGCCAGGGCGGGGGCGGCGGGGCCTTTGTGCAGAGGGGTTGGTGCGGGTGTGAGGGGTGAGGGGTGGGCTGCTGTCGGTCCGGGTGTAGTGGGCGTCGGGTGGGGTGCGGTGGGGCCGGATGTAGCGGGCGTCGGGTGGGGTGCGGACGGTCCGTGGGTGCCGGAGGCCTCGGGGGCTGAGGCCTGGGGCGCCCTTGGCCCGGCGGTGATGGATGCCTCGGGGGCTGAGGCGAGGGGTATTTCCGGCCCGGCGGCGCCGGATTCCTCGGCGCCTCGGGCCCGGGGCGACGGCAGTTCCGCTGTACCGGATATCCGGAGGCCAGTGGTCCGTTGTGCCTTCGGCACGGTGGCCACGGACGTTTCCGGCCGCGCCGTCGCGGGCGTCCCCGACACACCGGCACCGACCGTCTTCCGCTCGCCGAGCCCCGGCGCCCCGCCCTCTCGGGAAGCCGGCCGGCGCAGGCGCCTCGCAGTCGGCACCCCGCGCGCCATCCACGCGACGGCCAGCAGCGTGATGGCCGTGTTGACGGCCACCACCAGCGCGCTCAGCAGCCACACCCCACCCACCGAGGCCAGCCGCAGGGCCGGGGGCAGTTGCCATTGGCTGGAGCCGAGCAGGCCCCAGGGCCCGCCCAAGCCCTCCCAGGACCTGACCAGTTCGACCATCAGCCAGGCCGAGGGGAGCACCACCAGCGCGGCCGCGGCGCGCCCCGGCGTGGGTACGCCACCGAGGAACCTGCGCACCAGCCGGCCCCACGGGGCCCACAACAGGCCGAGCAACGCGGCGATGACGACCGTGAACACATGCAGGCTCGGCAGCAGCCAGTGATGCACGGCGACCATGAAGCCGAGGCCGCCGAGCCAGCCGTCGAGCATGGCCCGCCGCCCGGTCGCGGCCGTACGGACCAGGAGGATCCACGGCACCAGCGCCACGTACGCGAACCACCACAGTGACGCGGCGGGGAACGCGAGGGCCGGCAGCGCCCCGGTCAGGACCGCGATGCCGCCCCGCCACCAACGTGAGGTGAGCAGCGGCTCGGCGCGGAGCGCGGGCCGCCCCCGCCGGTCGTCGCCGAACAGATCCATGCAGCGCCTCCCTCGGTCCCCGACGCCCGGTCGTGTACCCAGTGTGCGTGCCGCTGACGATCTAGAACAGTGGGCATTTGTTCGGGTGGCACGGGCTGCTGAGGGGCGTGGCGGGCTGTGGCATGGCGGGCGTGGCGTGGCGGGTCGCGGCGGGCGAACTGCCGTGCGGGAGGCGTCAGTCGTCGACAGGCGTCGAGCGCGGCCGGTCGCCGCCCCGGCGCCACTTCTCCCGCACGGCCACCGCCCGCATCCGCCAGCCGCTGGACGTACGCACGAGCGAGAAGGCGTAGCGCCCGCCGCAGATGAAGTCGGGGGCCGTGGAGGCGCCGGGGGCATCGGGGTCGCCGGGGCCGGCGGCGAACCGCATGGGGTTCACATAGTCGGCCTGAAGGCGCGCGGTGTCACCGATGTCCTGGTCCAGCGCGCCGAACTCAAGCCTGCGGTTGACGATCAGATGCTGGCGCATCGGGAACATCCGCATCGTCCCGGCCAGCCACGCGGCTACCTCGGCGTACCCGCCCTCGATGCCGCCGGCCGAGCGGTAGTCGGCGCGTCCTTCCGGGGTGAACAGTTGCTGGTAGGCGTCCCAGTCACCGTCGTCGACGGTCACCGCGTACTCGGTGATGAGGGCATCGATGGCCAACCGGTCGATCACGGCGGCGAGTTCCACGCGCTGCGTCATCGGCTCAGTGTTGGGCACGGGCGGTGCCGAGCCAAGGGGCTTGCAATGAAGAGGAGTCGGCGTGGCGGCCGGGAGTGGACGGACGGCGGCCCCGACGTCACCGCGCCGATGAGCGATCCTGGAGCGCGCGGCTGACGAGGTCGTGGATCAGGAACTCCCCGGGGGAACGGTTCTCCTTCAGCCGTTGCAGCTGCCCGGGGCCGAACCAGCCGTACGCGCTGTGCTTGGACCACTCAAGAGCGGGGCGGTTCAGGTCCCCCTTGACCTCGACGACGTAGTCGGCCTCACGCCGCACGCCACCGCCATCGTCCCCGGTCCACTCGGCAACGCCGAGGAACAGCCGCACATGCCGCAGCAGCCAGCCGGTCTCTTCCTCGATCTCGCGCGCGAGAGCGTCGAGAAGCGCCTCGCCGGGCTCGACATGACCGCCGACGATGTCCCAGCTGTCGGGGAAGAGGCGACGGCCGGGCCCCCGCTTCTGGGCGAAGGCCTCGCCGCGCTCATTGAGGATGACCGCGCCGACGGCCCAGGTCTCCCCGGCGGCGGGAACGGGCACCCGGACCCCGGGGGCGAGGGTGAACGGCGGCACCTCAGGCCGCTTTGACGATCTCTTCGCGGACCGCGGCCGCCCACTCCGTCACCAACTGCTCGTACTCTCTGCGCTGCTCGGCGCTGAGGCGGCCGCCGGCGCGCAGCCACAGGCCGCGGATCCTCTCGTTCAGTTCGACAGAAGACCGCACGGAACCACGGGGTGGTGGGGTTAAGGGCATGGCGCCAAGCCTAGGGGATACCTACGACAATCGGAACTGTCAGCTACCACACACCTCCACCCCGTGATCAATCACGTCACCGGCTCCCGGGTCGCCACGCCCATATCCGTATGGAACGGTGGAAAACGACCCATCGGTCCCTACCGGAAGAGGTGGCGACATGTCCTCGAAGCGACGCCGCAAGAAGAAGGCCCGCCGCAAGCACGCGGCCAACCACGGCAGCCGCCCTCAGTCCTGAGGTTCCGAGGGCCCCGAGCCCCTGGAGCCGGGGCGAGACCCCGGTTGGCATCCTCCGGTTGACAGGCAGAGGATGGAGTGAAAGGGGTCGGCTGGTGATGTCGGCCGTGGACCCCGCGGCGGCGACGACTGACTCCCGGAGCATGGGCAGGGTATGGCCCGAACGGAGGAAGTCATCATGATGGAGGTCAAGACGGTCGAGAAGCCGGACGAACAGCTCGAGTTCCCCCATGGCCACCTCGAAGCCGTCCATCTCACAGGACTGGACTTCGCCGTGGCCACCTTCGAGCCCGGCTGGCGCTGGTCCGAGTCCGTGGCGCCGCTCACCGGTACCGAGAGTTGCCAGATCCACCACAACGGCTGCGTCATCCAGGGGCGGATGCACATCCGCATGGACGACGGAGGCGAAAGCGAAGTCGGACCGGGCGATGTCTTCGTGTGCTCGCCCGGTCACGACGCCTGGGTCGTCGGCGACGAGCCGGTCGTGCTGTACGACTTCGCGGGGGGCATGGCCCAGGAGTACGTAAAGGGGGCGGAGGCCTAGCGCAGGCCGGCGAGGGGCGCAGAAGCGGACGACGCGCCGCTCAGCCCGCCGACTCGCCCGCGTGCGGGCTCAGCACACCCATGCTGACCAGCACGACGAGCACGATGCCGAGCAGGATCCGGTAGTAGACGAACGGCATGAAGCTCTTGGTGGTGATGAACTTCATGAACCAGGCGATGACCGCGTAGCCGACCACGAACGCCACGACCGTCGCGAAGATCGTCGGCCCCCAGGAGACGTGCCCCTCGCCCGCGTCCTTCAGCTCGAAGACGCCCGAGGCGAGCACGGCGGGGATGGCCAGGAGGAAGGAGTAGCGGGCCGCCGCCTCGCGGGTGTAGCCCATGAGGAGGCCGCCGCTGATCGTGGCGCCGGAGCGGGAGACGCCCGGGATCAGCGCCATCGCCTGGCAGAGGCCGAAGATCAGGCCGTCCTTGACGCCCAGCTCCTTGAGCCCCTTGCGGTGGCGTACGGCGCGGTGCTTTCCGCCCGTCTCGACACGGGCCGCGAGGCGGTCGGCGATGCCGAGGACGATGCCCATGACGATCAGCGTGGTGGCGATCAGGCGCAGGTCGCGGAAGGGGCCCTCGATCTGGTCCTTGAACGTCACGCCGAGGACGCCGATCGGGATCGAGCCCACGATGACCAGCCAGCCCATCTGCGCGTCGTGGTCCGAGCGCGGCACCTTCCCGAGGAGCGAGCCGAACCACGCCGACAGGATCCGCGCGATGTCCTTGCGGAAGTAGATCAGCACGGCGGTCTCGGTGCCGATCTGCGTGATCGCCGTGAAGGCCGCGCCGGGATCGTGCCAGCCCGCGAACGCCGCCGTCAGCCGCAGGTGCGCGCTGGAGGAGATCGGAAGGAACTCGGTCAGTCCCTGGACGAGCCCGAGGATGAAGGATTCAAGCCAAGACATGAGAACTGCGCCGTCCAAGTACTGATCATCAGACCGCGCGAGCGGTCACAGCGGTCATCGAGGTCATCAAGGTCGTAGAGGAGCGTGGCTGGGGCGTGCGGGAAGAAGCGTGCGGGAGCCGTGCGGGGAAGAGCGTGCGGGAGGCGGAATGCCGGGACGCGAGGGGTGATCGTGCCCCTCGTCGTGGGGCAGCGTAGCGGCCTTGGGTTACGGGACCGCCGGGAGGGCCGCCTCGTCTGCGCCGGGCCGCCCGGCGCCGACCGTGTCGCAGGCCGCGTCCCGGCCCCGCGTCGGGCCGCCGTTCAGGCGGCCGAGGGCCCCGTCGTCGTCCAGCCCGGGGTCTGGGGATGCGCGGTGAGGTCCTCGTGGCGGACCGCGTCGCCGCAGGCCGCGCAGGTCACCACGGGGACCAGTTCATGACCGCACACGTGCTCAAGGATCATCGGGCGGCCGTCGTCCCCGCGCAGATGCCGGTCACCCCACGCCATCAGGGTCATCAGGACCGGCTCCAGTTCGAGGCCCGCCCGCGTCGGCCGGTACCGGAAGCGCTGCGGACGCTCGCTGTAGACGACCTTCTCCAGGACGCCGGCCTCCACCAGTCGGCGAAGGCGTGCGGCGAGGACGTCGCGGGGCGCGCCGATGTTGCGTACGAGCTGGTCGAAGCGTTCGTTGCCGAGGCACACCTCGCGCAATACGAGCAGGGAGTACTTCTCGCCGACCAGGGCGAGGGCATCGGCGATGGAGCAGGGACGCGGATCCTTCATGCGGGGCAGTCTAGGGGGCGCGTCCGAGAGGGTTTGATTTTCCAACTCACGAAGTTATGGTGAGTCCAGATTTCCTACTCACTGGTATCTCCCTCGGTAGTCGAAAGAGGCCGCACCATGCGTGACGCCGTCATCGTCGAAGCCGTACGCACCCCCGTCGGCAAGGGCAAGCCCAACGGCGCCCTCGCCGGCGTCCACCCCGTCGAACTCCTCGCCCACACCCTGCGCGCCCTCGTCGAGCGCAGCGGAATCGACCCCGCCCTGGTCGACGACGTGATCGGCGGCACCGTCGACCAGGTCGGCGAGCAGGCCATGAACACCACCCGCTACGCCGTCCTGTCGGCGGGCTTCCCCGAGTCCGTGCCGGCGACCACCGTCGACCGGCAGTGCGGCTCCTCGCAGCAGGCCGTGCACTTCGCGGCGCAAGGCGTCATGTCGGGGGCGTACGACATGGTCGTGGCCTGCGGCGTGGAGTCGATGAGCCGCGTACCGATGTGGTCGAACGTGCCCGCGGGAGCCGACCCGTTCGGGCCCGGCATCGCCGAGCGCTACCCCGACGGCCTGGTCCCGCAGGGCATCAGCGCCGAGCTGATCGCCGCCAAGTGGTCCATCGGGCGCGACCGGATGGACGCCTTCGCCACGGCCTCCCACCAGCGGGCCGCGCGCGCCTGGGACACGGGCCTCTTCGACGCCGAGACCGCGCCGGTCGCGGGCCTCACCCGCGACGAGTCGGTGCGCCCCGCCACCACCCCCGAGGTCCTCGCCGGTCTCAAGCCCGCCTACTACGACCCCCAGTTCGGCGAACGCTTCCCGCAGATCGACTGGTCCGTGACGGCGGGCAACTCCAGCCCCGTCAACGACGGCGCGTCCGCCGTCCTCATCACCACCAGCGAGCACGCGGCCCGGCTCGGCCTGCGCCCGCTCGCCCGGCTGCACAGCTTCGCCGTCACCGGCTCCGACCCGCTCATGATGCTCACCGGCATCCTGCCCGCCACCGAGAAGGTGCTGCGCAAGGCGTCGCTCAGCCTCGACGACATCGACCTGTTCGAGGTCAACGAGGCCTTCGCGAGCGTAGTTCTGGCCTGGTTGCAGGAGACCGGCGCCGACCATGAGAAGGTCAACGTCCACGGCGGGGCCATCGCCCTCGGCCACCCGCTCGGCGCCAGCGGCACCCGTCTGATGACCACGCTCGTACACGCGATGCGCCTGCGCGGCTCCCGGTACGGCCTACAGACCATGTGCGAGGCCGGCGGGCTCGCCAACGCGACGATCCTCGAAGCGCTCTGAAGGGCCCCGAAGCCCGCGGGGCCAGTGGGCGTCAGCGGCCGCTGCGGAAGTGGTGGCGCTTGAACCAGGCGACCGTGGCCCCGGCCAGACCCGTCACCGCGATGAAGCCCATCGCGATCAGGAAGACCGGCGACGTCGGCGTCGAGGCGCGGGCACCGGCGACGACGTACGCCGCCGTGTTCGGAATCGACCCGAGGCCCGTGGCGATCAGGAACGGCAGCCAGCCCATGCGGGAGACCGCCGCGCAGTAGTTCGCCGCGGCGAACGGCACGCCGGGGAAGAGCCGCGCGGCCAGCATCGACCGGAAGCCGTGCCGGCTGAGCTGGCCGTCCGCGGCCTTCAGCCAGCGGCCCCGCAGCAGCGGCCGCAGCGCGTCCTGGCCCAGCATCCGGCCGAGCCCGAAGGCGATCCCGGCACCGAACACCGTGCCCGCGACCGCCGCGACGAGACCCGCCTGCGAGCCGAAGAGCGCGCCGGCCGCCAGATTGAGCAGCGGCCGCGGCACGAACGCGGCGGTGCACGCCCCGTACGCCACCGCGAACAGGGCCACCGCCGTGGCGCCGCCCAGCTGCGCCGGCCACCCGTCGGAGAGGAGCCGCTGCGGTTCGAACAGCAGCACGCACGTCCCCGCCGCCGCGAGCAGCACCACGAGCAGCGACAGCCGTGACCACGGAGACAGCAGCGCCCTGGTGCAGCGCACGGCGAAGCCCTGGGGTCGGGCGGTTGCGGTCTCGAACATTTGGGAAGACTAACGGGCTGATGTGTCTGATCGCCGTATGGTGCGTCTCATGAGCGTCACAGTCCCGAGAAGTGACCTGGCCGACGCGGTTCTCGACCGGCTCGTCGAGAGCTACTCCGCGGCGGCCGACCGGCCGCAGGCCGCTCGGATGCGCGCGTATATGAAGGACATCGCCCCCTTCCTGGGGCTGACCTCGCCCGTGCGCCGCGAGCTGGCCCGCGCCGTGCTCGCCGGGACGCCGCGCCCCGACGAGGCGGACTGCGCGGCGATCGCGCTGCGCTGCTGGGCACTGCCCGAACGGGAGTACGCCTACTTCGCCGTGGACTACCTGCGCAGTCACGTGAAGCGCTGTTCGTCCGCCTTCCTGCCCGTCGCGCGTCACCTCGTGACGACGCGCTCCTGGTGGGACACCGTCGATCTGCTCGCCGCGCACGTCGTCGGCGGCCTGGTCGCAGCCGACCCCGGGCTGCGCGCGGCCATGGACGAGTGGATCGAGGACGAGGACCTCTGGGTGGCCCGCACGGCTCTCCTCCATCAGCTGCGCCACAAGTCGGCGACGGACGCGGAGCGTCTCTTCGCCTACTGCGTACGGCAGTCCGGGCACCCCGACTTCTTCATCAGGAAAGCCATCGGCTGGTCCCTTCGGGAGTACGCCAAGACCGATCCGGAAGCGGTACGCGCCTTCGTCGGGCGCCAACGGGACCGGCTCTCCCCGCTTTCGGTGCGGGAAGCGCTGAAGAACCTCTGAACCGGGTGCGAGCGAAAATCGTTCGACGCGGGCGCCCCCTTCGGTGAGGATCAGACGCATGTTCCGGTACGCCTTCCTCGCAGCCACGCCCGCAGTCGCGGGCGCTGCGAAGGCTGCCGACCTCGCCCCTGTCGCCCCCGACGCCTTCGACGGCGCCCGAAGCTGACCCTCCCCGGACACTCCGGCGGACCCCGCAGGGGGAGGGTCGGTCCGGCCCCGGGGTCCCCGTCCCGCCCGCGCGCACGCCGCGGGGCCGGGGCAACAGCTTCGAGTTCCGGAGAAGGAACCACCATGCCCAAGACGGCTTATGTCCGCACCAAACCGCACCTGAACATCGGCACCATGGGCCACGTCGACCACGGCAAGACCACGTTGACCGCCGCCATCACCAAGGTCCTCAGCGAGCGCGGCACCGGCACGTTCGTGCCCTTCGACCGCATCGACCGCGCGCCGGAGGAGGCGCAGCGCGGCATCACCATCAACATCGCGCACGTCGAGTACGAGACGGACACCCGGCACTACGCGCACGTGGACATGCCGGGCCACGCGGACTACGTCAAGAACATGGTGACCGGCGCCGCCCAGCTCGACGGGGCGATCCTCGTCGTCTCGGCGCTCGACGGGATCATGCCGCAGACCGCCGAGCACGTCCTGCTCGCCCGTCAGGTCGGCGTCGACCACATCGTCGTCGCCCTCAACAAGGCCGACGCCGGGGACGAGGAGCTGACCGACCTCGTCGAGCTGGAGGTCCGCGACCTGCTCTCCGCGCACGGGTACGGCGGGGACTCCGTCCCTGTCGTACGGGTCTCCGGGCTCAAGGCGCTGGCGGGCGAGCCGCGTTGGACCGCCGCGATCGAGGCGCTCCTCGACGCGGTGGACACGTACGTGCCGATGCCCGAGCGCTATGTCGACGCGCCCTTCCTGCTGCCCGTCGAGAACGTGCTCACCATCACCGGGCGCGGCACCGTCGTCACCGGCGCCGTCGAGCGCGGCACCGTCCGCGTCGGCGACCGCGTGGAGGTCCTCGGCGCCGACACGGAGACGGTGGTCACCGGCCTGGAGACCTTCGGCAAGCCCATGGAGGAGGCGCAGGCCGGGGACAACGTGGCGCTGCTGCTGCGCGGCCTGCCACGCGACGCGGTCCGCCGCGGCCACGTGGTCGCGGCGCCCGGCAGCGTCAGCCCGAAGCGGCGCTTCACCGCGCAGGTGTACGTCCTGTCGACCCGCGAGGGCGGCCGTACGACGCCGATCGCCACGGGGTACCGGCCGCAGTTCTACATCCGTACCGCGGACGTGGTCGGCGACGTCGACCTCGGCGGGGCGGCCGTGGCCCGGCCCGGCGAGACGGTCACGATGACGGTCGAACTGGGCCGCGACGTCCCGCTGGAGACGGGTCTCGGATTCGCGATCCGCGAGGGCGGCCGCACCGTCGGCGCGGGCACCGTCACGGAGGTCGTCTGACGGGCCATGACCCCGCACCGCCCGCCCCGGGAGCATCGGGCCCCCGGGGCGGGCGGGCACAATGGAGCACGTGGACGAGCACGAGCACGAGTTCGAGACCGCCGCCGGGGCCGGGCCTCCGGACGAGGCGATTCCGGTGATCCGGGAGGTCGATCACGGCACCGCCAAGCTGATGCCCGACGTCGACCGGGAGCGGGCCTGGCTGCTCACCGTCGACGGGGCGCCCCAGTCGTACGTGGACCTGGACGCGCCCACCCATGTGGAGTTCGAGTACGCGCGCCGCGTCGCCCACGTCCTGGACACCGCGGCCGGACCGGGCTTTCCGCTCGACGTCACCCACCTCGGTGGCGGCGCCCTCACCCTGCCCCGCTATGTCGCCGCCACCCGGCCCGGTTCCCGGCAGGACGTCGTCGAGGCCGACCGCGGGCTGCTCCGACTGGTCGCCGAGCGACTGCCGTTGCCCGCGGACTCGGGGATCACCGTGCACGGCGCGGACGCGCGGCAGTGGCTCGACGCCGCGCCCGACGACAGCGCCGACCTCCTCGTCGCCGACGTCTTCGGCGGCTCCCGCGTGCCCGCGCACCTCACCACGGTCGCCTACGCGAGGGCCGCCGACCGCGTGCTGCGCCCGGACGGCCAATACGCCGCGAACCTCGCCGACGGCGCGCCCTTCGCCTTCCTCCGCTCCCAGCTGGCCACCTTCGCCGAGGTCTTCGAGGAACTGGCCCTGATCGCGGAACCGGCCGTGCTGCGCGGCCGCCGCTTCGGGAACGCGGTCCTCATCGCCTCGCACGCCCCCATCGACATCGCGGCACTGGCCCGGCGCACGGCGTGCGACGCCTTCCCCGCCCGCGTCGAACACGGCGAGCCGCTGCGGCGCCTCATCGGCGACGCGAAGGCCGTACGCGACGAGGACGCGGTCCCCTCACCCGAGCCGCCCGGCGGGGCCTTCAGCATCGGCTGAGGTCGCGGCGACGGCGTCCGCGGAGCCGACGGCGCGGGGCGCGGGCACCCTCGTCACCTCCTTCGTACGCCGTGTCAGGTTGCGTACGTCGGGGACGAACAGGACGGCCGCAGTCACCAGCACCACGAGCGCCGCGCATCCCCACAGCGACGAGGAGCGCCCGAACGCGGACTCCGCGGGGCCGGCGAGGGCCGTAGCCAGCGGGACCATCGCGATCGAGCCGAACCAGTCGTAGGCGGCCACGCGCGACAGCTTCTCCTCGGGGATCTCCTGGTGCATCGCGGTCATCCAGGAGACGCCGAACACCTCGATCGCCACCCCGCTGACGAACATCACCGCGGCGAGCCCGGCCACCGGCAGCGGCACGGCCAGCGCCGCCGAGGGCGCGGCCAGCGGGAAGACGCAGAGGGTGCCCGCGAAGAGCAGCCGCCGCGGCTTCCACCGCATCATCAGGAACGCGCCGCCGACCGTGCCCGCGCCGAACGCGCCGAGCGCGAGGCCCCAGGGCCCCGCGCCGCCCAGCTCGTCGCGGGCGACCAGCGGCCCGAACACCGATTCGGCGGCGCCGACCACCGCCACCACCACGGAGAACTGCGCCACGATCGACCAGAGCCAGGGGCGGCCGGTGAACTCCCGCCAGCCGTCCCGCAAATCGGAGAGGAGCCCGCCGCCCGGCGCGCGCTCCGGGATGTGGCTGACGTCGAGGAACGAACGCAGCGCCCCCGCGGCCGCGAACGCCACCGCGTCCACGGCGAGCACCCAGCCGGGGCCCATCGCCGCGACCATCAGCCCGCCGAGCGCGGCTCCGCCGAGCCCCGCGCCCTGCATCGCGAGCCGGTACATCGCGAAGGCCCTGCTGACCTGCTCCCCGCTGACCGAGGACATCAGCATGCCCTCGGCCGCGGGCCCGAAGAAGGCCTGGCCGACGCCGCCGAGACCGGTGAGCAGCATCATCTGCCACAGCTGTGGCTCGCCCGCGATGACGAGCCCCGCGAACGCCGCCTGCGACACGCAGTTGAGGGCGTTGGCGGCGACCATCACATGGTGACGCGGCAGCCGGTCGGCGACCGCCCCGCCTATGAGCAGGAACAACACGAGCGGCAGCGTCCGCGCGGCCGCCACGAGCCCGACGTCCCCGCCGTCGCCCCCGGCGTCGAGAACCGCGAACGCCGCCGCGATCAACGCCCCGTGGCTTCCGAGGTTCGTCACGATCGCGGCGGCGGTCAGCAGCGTGTAATTCCGCCCCGCCCAGGAGGGGCGGCGGCGTGGCGCGGAGGCGGGAGTCGTCGTCACCCAGGGACTATCCCCGGTGGTCGGCCAACTTGCCAAACCGTTTCTGCGATGACTCGGAACGCGCAGTGATTCAGAACGTGCAGTGACTCAGAACGTGCCCCGCTCAGGACTCCTCGGAAGCCGCCTCGCTCCATCGCACGGTGGCGAGGATCTTCTTGACCGTGGCGTCGGAGACCTCGTCCTTGACGCCCTTGGCGGAGTAGAGGGTCCAGGCCACGTACTCGCCGGCCTCGTTCTTGAAGGCGAACGTGGTGGCCTTGCCCTCGGAGTCGCACTTGGCGGAGGTGGCCGCGCCGGACGTCGTCGAGGTGGCGACGCTGCCCTTGACGCCCGACTTGGTGGTGTACTCCTCCACCTTGCCGATCTTGATCTTCTTCTTGTCGGCCTTGGTCTGCTCGGTGTAGCCGCCGAAGACCCACCAGGCCGAGTCGTTGCGCGCGACGTCCTTGGTGTTCTTGGCGCCGTTCTGGCCCTTGGTGCCGACCGCGGCGAGCGAGGTGTCGTCGGGCTTGCCGTCGTCGTCGCTGTCGGACGTGCACCACTTCTCTTTGTAGTACGCGGGCGCGGACATGCCGATGATCGCCTTGGTGCCGTTGTCCTTGCGGTCGTCGAAACCGATGAACGTGCCCGGCGTCTTGACCTCCCAGTCCGCCGGGACGTCGAAGGCGGTGCCCCACTTGGGGTTCACCACGACCTGCCAGCCGGGGACCGTCGGCTTGTCCTCGCCGCCCTCACCGCGCTCGTTGCCACCATCGGTGGCCGTCGGGCTCGGCTTCTCGGTGACGGACTTCGAGGGCTTCGCCGGGCCCGCCTTGTCGTCCTTCTCGTCCTTGTCACCGCCGAGGACGAGGAAGCCGGTGACGCCGGCCGCCACCACCACGGCCAGCGAGGCGACGATGGCCGTGATCTTCGTCTTGTTGCCGCCACCGCCCAGGCCACCGCCACCCTGGCCGCCGGCGCTCTGCTGCGGAATCCCGGGCGGCGGCGTCGGAGCGGCCCACTGCGGCTGCTCGGGCTGCGAGAACGCGCCCGGCTGGTGCTGCTGGTAGCCACCGGCCGGCGGTTGCTGCGGGTAACCCCCCATGGGCTGCTGCTGGTACCCCGGCTGCTGATAGGGGTTCGGCGCCTGGTACCCCGGCTGCTGGTACGGGTTCGGATTCTGGTCCTGCGGGTTCTGCTCGCCCCCGGGCGGCTGCTGTTCTGGCCACATGGCCAGTAACCATAGAGGTGCCGGGGCGTCGGTTGCCACGGGCGTCCCCGTCGGGCGTCCGCCGACGGGGGAACGCGGGCGCGGAGCGCGGGCGGTACGTACGGAGATAGCGGGGAAAAGCGTCAGGATTCCGTCGGGTCGCCCCGGAGGGCATCGGCGCCGCTCAGTCCTCGGGCATCTCGTACTCGCGCACGGTCGAGAGGATCTTCTTCACGGTCGCGTCGGGAAGCTCGCCCGCGACCCCCTTGGCACCGTGGAAGGACCAGGAGGCGAACTCCCCGCCCGAGCCCTTGAAGGCGAACACCGTGGCCTTGCCGTCGGAGTCGCACGTGTCCTGCTTCTCGACGCCCGCCGAACTGGCGCTCACCAGACTGCCGCTGAGACCCGACTTCGTGGTGTACGACTCCACGGCGCCGGTCGTGACCTTCTTCTTGTCGGGCTGCGTGTACGCGCCGTAGACCCACATGGTGGCGTCGTGCCGCGCGGCTTCCTCGGTGCTCCTGACGCCCCTGTTGCCCCGGGTGCCCGCGGCCGCCAGCGCGGTGTGGTCCTTGACGCCGTCCCTGTCGTCGTCGCTCGCGCACCACTTCTCCTTGAAGTAGGCGGGAGCGGCGAAGGCGGCGATGAGCGGGGCCGATTCGTCGTCGGCGTCCTTCTCCTCCACGATCCCGCCGGCCCAGTCCCTGGCGCCCAGGGACCACTCGGGAGGCACGTCGAACGCGATGCCGCGCCGCGGGTTCACCACGACCTTCCAGCCGGGCACGGTCGGTTCGGGGTCGCCGCCCCCGGCGCGGGGGTTGTCGGCGGAGCCGGACGGGCTCGCGGAGGCGGCGGACCGCGTCGGGTCCGGCTTCGCGGTGTCGTCCTGGTCGCCGCCGAGCAGCAGGAACCCGGTGACGCCGGCGGCCACGACGACGGCCGCGGCCGCGGACAGGGCGATCACCTTGGTCCGCCTGCCGTTGCCCGGCGGGGGCTCGGGCGCCGCGCCCCGCGGGTCGCCGGGCATGGTCGGAGCGTCCCAAGGGGCTTGCTGCTGATAGGGGTTGGGCTGTTGGTACCCGGGCCGCCGGTACGGGTTCTCTTCCTGGACCCGCGGGTTCTGTTCGCCCCCGGGCGGCTGCTGTCCATGCCACATGGGCGTCAACGATAGGTGACGGTGATCCCCGGCGATCCCGGGGACCACCGGGATGGAGGGCCCTGGTCAAGCGAGGCTACCCATGGGTAACATCGCGGCCATGAGCGCAGACCAGATGTCGATCGGCGAGATGCTCGCCGCCACGGTGCCGATGGCCAGGACCCTGAACCTCGAGTTCCGGGAGACCACGCCGGACAAGGCCGTGGTGGCCCTGCCGGACCAGAGCGACTACCACAACCACGTCGGCGGCCCGCACGCCGGCGCCATGTTCACGCTGGGCGAGTCCGCGAGCGGGGCCATCGTCCTCGCCGCGTTCGGCGCGCAGCTCTCCCGCGCCGTGCCGCTCGCCGTCAGTGCCGAGATCGCGTACAAGAAGCTGGCCATGGGCCCCGTGACGGCCACGGCCACTCTCGGCCGCCCCGCCGCCGACGTGGTCGCCGAGCTCGACGCGGGACAGCGCCCGGAGTTCCCGGTCGCGATCGAGATCCAGCGCGCGGACGGCGCGGTGACCGGCGAGATGACGGTCCTGTGGACCCTGCGGCCCAACGACCCGAGCTGACGGCGGCGCCCCGCCCGAGCCGCCCCCGGTGATCCCGGACGGGTAGGCTGCCCGGCGTGCGCGGCCGTGTGGCGCGTACGCCGGGCAGGTACTTGGACTACGGGAGGAACCGGCGTTGCACGTCCAGGAGTGGCTGGAGCAGGTGCCAGCCGTCAGCATCTACGCGCTGGTGGGAATCGTCATCGGTCTGGAGAGCCTGGGCATTCCGCTGCCCGGTGAGATCGTCCTGGTCTCCGCGGCCCTCCTCTCCTCCCAGCACGGTGACATCGACCCGGTGATCCTGGGCGTGTGCGCCACAGCGGGCGCCATCATCGGCGACTCCATCGGGTACGCCATCGGGCGCAAGGGCGGTCGGCCGCTGCTGGCCTGGCTGGAGCGGAAGTTCCCCAAGCACTTCAGCGCGGCCAACGTCGCGACCTGCGAGCGGTCCTTCCAGAAGTGGGGCATGTGGGCGGTCTTCTTCGGCCGCTTCGTCGCCCTGCTCCGCATCTTCGCGGGCCCGCTCGCGGGCGTGCTGCGCATGCCGTACTGGAAGTTCCTCGTCGCCAACGTCCTCGGCGGCATCGTCTGGGCCGGCGGCACCACCGCCGTCATCTACTACATCGGCGTGGTCGCCGAGGACTGGCTGAAGCGCTTCTCCTACCTGGGCCTCGCCATCGCCGTCCTGATCGGCGTCGGCTCGATGCTGTTCGTCAAGCGCAGGGCGAAGAAGGCGGCGGCCGAGGCGGAGGCCGCCGGGACGGCGGTGCCCGAGCGGGAGCCCGTCTCCGTCGGTGACTGAGTCATTCGGCGACTGAGTCACCCAGCGACCGAGTCACTCGGTGGTGTGCGCCTCGCGGTGGGCCCTGGCCAGCTCGACGTACATCGTTCCGTTGTAGGAGATGCCCTCGCGCTCCTCGTCGGTGAGCGGCCTGCGCACCTTGGCGGGCACGCCCGCGACCAGTGAGCCCGGGGGCACCCGCATGCCCTGCGGCACCAGGGCCTGCGCGGCGACCAGCGAACCGGCGCCGATCACCGCGCCGTTGAGGACCGTCGCGCCCATCCCGATCAGGCAGTCGTCCTCGACGGTGCAGCCGTGCAGCACGGCGTTGTGCCCCACCGAGACGCGCTCGCCGATGGTGATGGGGAAGCCGGGGTCGACGTGGAGGGTGCAGTTGTCCTGGATGTTGCTGTCGGCGCCCACGACGATGGGCCCGCAGTCGGCGCGCAGCACCGCGCCGTACCAGGCGCTCGCCCCCGCGTGCAGCGTCACCTCGCCGAGCACGACCGATGTCGGCGCGGTGAAGGCGTCCTGGTCGATCTTCGGGTCCTTGCCGCCGATGCCGGTGATGAGTGCCTCGTGGCCCATCGACTCGCTCCCTCTTCGGTACGTCCCTATGCGTCGTTGCTGACGGCACCGTACGGGACGCGGCCGTGTGGGGTGAAGATCACAGGCCGTGGGCCTGCGGGGTCCGGTGGCACTGAGTAACGTGAGCGCGTGCCCAAGAACAGGAACACGTTCTCGTCCTTTGCCGCCGCGCAGCGCCGCCTCGCGCAGCGCGCGGTCCACGCGGGCTGGGCGTGGGTGCAGCGCACGGGCGCGGTGACCGCCGCGCACCCCGGACGGCTGCGCTTCGCCGCGATCGGCGAGGGCACGAAGCTCGCCTTCCCGCAGGGCACGGTCTTCGGGGAGCCGTGGATCCGGCTCGGCGACCACTGCGTCGTCGGCGAGCACGTCACGCTGACCGCCGGGATGATGCCGGACCTCGACCTCGGTCCCGAGCCGATACTGAGCATCGGCAACGGCGTCGTACTCGGCCGCGGCAGCCACGTCATCGCGGACACCACGGTCACCATCGGCGACGACTGCTACTTCGGCCCCTATGTGTACGTGACGTCCACCAACCACTCGTACGACGATCCGCACACGCCCATCGGCAAGCAGTGGCCCCGGATGGATCCGGTGGAGATCGGCCCGGGGTGCTGGGTGGGGACGGGCGCGGTCATCCTGCCGGGGGCCCGGATCGGGCGGAACGTCGTGGTCGCCGCGGGGGCGGTCGTGCGCGGCGAGGTGCCCGATCACGCGGTGGTGGCGGGGGCGCCGGCGCGGGTCGTGCGTACGTGGGACGCCGATCTGGGGTGGCAGCCGCCCCTGCGGACGCCCGCGCCGGTGCCGATTCCTGACGGGATCACGCCGGAACAGTTGATCGCCCTCGGGGAGTTGGGCGAGCTGGGCGAGCTGAGGGAGGGCTGAGCCGGGCGCTCCGCCGCGCGGGCCCAGGGGATTCAGCTTGCCAGGAGGACCGTGCCGACCAGGGCCAGGCCCGCGCCCGCGGCCTGGATTCCGCGCAGCCGTTCCTTGAGTACCGCCATGGCGGCGAGGGCCGTGACCACCGGGTAGACGGAGGAGAGCACCGCGGCGACCGTGACCGGGCCGTTCTGGGCCGCCACCGAGTACGTGCCGTTGGCCGCCACGTCCGCCAGGCCCACGAAGGCGAGGGCGGGGACCAGCGCCCACAGGACGCCCACTCCGGAGCCCTCGGGCAGCGCCCTGCCGCCGCGCCTCACCGAGACGTACAGCGCGGTACCGCCCGCCATCACATTCGTCACGCGCTGCACGAAGAGGGCGAGGAACAGGCCGGTCAGGCTGCTGGAGGCCTCGGCGATCAGCGCCATGACGCCGCCGAAGCCGAAGGCCGCGACCAGCGTGAGCAGGACGGCCTGCCGCTGGACGGGCGCGCCGCGCAGCTCGGGGCCGCCCGCGAGCACGATGCCCGCCACCGCCACGGCGATGCCCGCGAACTGCGCCACCCCGGGCCGCTCACCGAGCAGCAGCCCGACGCCGACGGGCACGGCGACGCCCAGCGAGCCGAGCGGCGAGACGACGCCCATCGGGCCGAGGGCGAGAGCCTTGTAGAACGCGAGCATCGCGACCGGGCCGACCAGGCCCGCGCCCACCGCGAACCACAGCTGCGGTCCCCACTCCGTCCAGCCGCCGGTCGCCGCCACGATCACGCCGAGCACGACCACGGCGATCGTCTGCGAGGCCATGACCACCGTGAGGGCGGGGACGCGCCGGGTCAGCAGTCCGCCGCCGAAGTCGGCGAGGCCCCACAGAAGGCTGGTGGCCAAGGCGAACAGTACGGTCATGGAGGGGCCTCGCAGTACAGTGTGTTGAACCATCGGGAAGCATCAGGTGCACCACACCGTAGTGCACTATCGTGAACTCTGTCATCCAAAATATTGGACGGCCAACACAGTGGACGGAATGTGTCGGACCTCGACCAGCTGACCCAGTCGCTCGCACGCAACCTCAAGCGCTGGCGCAATGAAAGGGGCTTCACCCTCGACGCCCTGGCGGCCCGCGCGGGCGTGAGCCGCGGCATGATCATTCAGATCGAGCAGGCCAGGACCAACCCCAGCGTCGGCATCACGGTGAAGCTCGCGGACGCGCTGGGCGTCAGCATCACCACGCTGCTCGACTACGAACAGGGCTCCCACGTCCGGCTCGTGCCGGCGGAGCAGGCGGTGCGCATGTGGTCGACGGAGGCGGGCAGCAGCACCACGCTCCTGGTCGGAGCCGAGGCGCGCGGCCCCTTCGAGCTGTGGTCCTGGCATCTGATGCCGGGCGAGGGCAGCGACTCCGACGGACATCCGCCGGGCACCGTCGAGCTGCTGCACGTGTCGCGGGGTGAACTGACGCTCGTCGTGGACGGCGCCGAGCACCTCGTCACGGCGGGAACGGGCGCCACCTTCGAGGCCAACGTGCCGCACGGCTACCACAACAAGGGTGCCGAGCCCGTCGAGATGACGATGTCGGTCTCGGTGCCGCCCGCCCACGCGTCCGCCTACTGACCGCCGCCGGCCCGACCGATCGACGGCTGTTAGCGTGCCGCCATGCGTGCTCCTCTTGGTGGTTTCGACGTCGTCCACCCCGCCCCCGAAGTCCTCGACCTGCTGGTCGCGCCCGTCGCGGAAGCCGTACGAGGCTGGAACGGGCCCGTCCCCGCCGACGAGTTGATCCATGTCGACAGCGACCCGCGGTGGGCCGACACCGCGACCTTCCTTGAGCACTACGGCCCCGAACTGCTCGATCAGTCCGCGAACTGCGTCGTCGTCGCGGGCAAGCGCGGTGGGGAGACCACGCTCGCCGCGTGCGTCGTGCCGTCCGGGACGCGAGTGGACGTGAACGGCGTAGTGCGGCGCCAACTCGGCGCCCGCAAGGCGTCGTTCGCTCCGATGGAGACGGCCACGGGCGAGACCGGCATGGAGTACGGCGGCATCACGCCGATCGGGCTGCCCGCCGCGTGGCCGCTGCTCGTCGACGCCGTCGTCGCCGATCTGCCGTACGTCCTCGTGGGCAGCGGAAGCCGCCGCGGCAAGCTCATCGTGCCCGGCAAGGTCTTCGCCGGGCTGCCGAACGCGGTGGTCATCGAGGGGCTCGGCACCGCCGCCTGAGGGATGGCTCAGGCGTCCAGCCCGCCGCGCGCGACGAGTTGACGCGCGATCACATTGCGCTGGATCTCGTTCGTGCCCTCGCCGACGATCATCAACGGCGCGTCACGGAAGTAGCGTTCGGCGTCGAACTCCGTGGAGTAGCCGTGGCCGCCGTGGATGCGGACCGCGTCCAGGGTGATCCGCATGGCCGCCTCCGACGCGAAGAGCTTGGCCATCCCCGCCTCCATGTCGACGCGCCGGCCCGCGTCGGCCTCCCGGGCCGCGTGCAGGGTGAGCTGCCGGGCCGCGGAGAGCGAAGTCGCCATGTCCGCCAGGTAGTTGCCGATGGACTGGTGCTGCCAGATCGGTACGCCGAACGACTCGCGCTGCTGGGCGTAGCGCAGCGCGTCCTCGAAGGCGGCCCGCCCCACGCCGAGCGCGCGGGCCGCGACCTGGAGCCGCCCCGTCTCCAGGCCCTTCATCATCTGCCCGAACCCCCTGCCCTCGACACCGCCGAGCAGCGCCTCGGCCGGGGCGCGGTAGCCGAAGAAGGACAGCTCACAGCTCTCCACGCCCTTGTAGCCGAGCTTGGGCAGATCGCGCGAGACGGTCAGGCCGGGGCCGTGCTCGACGAGCAGGACGGAGATGCCGCGGTGGCGGGGTTCGGCGTCCGGGTCGGTCTTGCAGAGCAGCGCGATCAGCTGGGAGCGGCGGGCGTTGGTGATCCAGGTCTTCGCTCCGTCGACCACGTAGCCGCCGCCGTCCTCGTCGCGGCGGGCGATCGTGCGCAGCGCCTGGAGGTCGGAGCCGCCGCCCGGTTCGGTCAGCGCCATCGTGGCGCGGACCTCGCCGGTGGCCATGCGGGGGAGCCAGCGGCGTTTCTGCGCGTCGGTGCCGAAGTGCTGGAGCAGCTTCGCGACCACCGAGTGCCCGCCCATCGCGCCCGCCAGGCTCATCCAGCCGCGCGCCAGCTCCTCGGTGACCAGGACGTAGCAGGGGGTGGAGACGGCGGTGCCGCCGAACTCCTCCGGCACGGCGAGCCCGAAGACGCCGAGTTCCTTCATCGTCTCGATGAGCGCCTCGGGATGGGCGTCGGCGCGCTCCAACTCCCTTGCTACGGGCCTGACGTGGCGTTCGACGAAGTCCCGCACGGTCTTGATGACCAACTGCTCGTCAGGGGAGAGACTGTCGAGGGCGCTCACCGGCAGACCCCCTCCGCGAGCAGCCGCGCGATGGCGTCGGGGTCGCGCCCCAGCTCGGCGAGGATCGCCTCGGTGTGCTCGCCCGCTGCGGGGACCGGGTCCATGCGCGGCGCGACCCCGGAGAGAGCGGCGGGCGGCAGCAGCGCCTCCACGGGAGTCGGCGCTCCCGGCACCTTCACCTCCTGCCAGCGCCCGCGCTCGGTCAGCACGGGGTGGTTGAGGAACTCATGGACCGAATTGACGCCCGCGTTGGCGATGCCGGCCCGGTCGAGCAGCTTCATCGCCTCCTCGCTGCCGAGTTCTGCGAAGCGTACGGAGATGATCGCGTCGAGGGCCTCACGGTGCGCCACGCGGTCGGACCCGGTGGCGAACCGCGGGTCGGCCGCCAGCTCGGGACGGCCGAGGAACTCCGTGCACAGCGCCACCCATTCGCGCTCGTTCTGCACGGACAGCAGCACGTCCTTGCCGTCGGACGCGGTGAACGGGCCGTAGGGGGCGACCGTCGCGTGCCGGGCGCCGACGCGGGGCGGCTGGGTGCCGCCGTACCGCGTGTAGTAGGCGGGCTGGCTCATCCACTCGGCGAGCGCGTCGAAGAGGGAGACCTCGACGGCCGGTGCGCGGCCGGTCGTCGCCCGTGTGAACAGGGCCGACAGGACGCCGCTGTACGCGTACATCCCGCCCGCGATGTCGGCCACCGAGATGCCGACGCGCACCGCCTCGTCGGGGGTGCCGGTGAGCTGGAGGAGTCCTGTCTGGCACTGCACGAGCAGGTCGTACGCCTTGCGGTCGGCCCAGGGCCCGTCCGTGCCGTAGCCGCTGATGGTGCAGGGAATGAGGGAGGGGTGGCGGGCCTGGAGCTCGTCCGCGCCAAGACCCATGCGGACGGCTGCGCCCGGGGCCAGGTTCTGCACGAAGACGTCCGCCCCCGCGAGCAGCTCGTCCAGGATCTCCCTGCCGCGCTCCGACTTGAGGTCGAGGGTGAGGGACTCCTTGGAGCGGTTGAGCCAGACGAAATAGCTGGCCTGCCCGTGCACGGTGGTGTCGTACCGCCGCGCGAAGTCACCGCCGCCGGGCCGCTCGACCTTGATGACGCGGGCCCCCAGATCGGCGAGCTGCCGGGTGGCGAAGGGCGCGGCGACGGCCTGCTCAAGGCTGACGACGGTGATACCGGCGAGGGGGAGGGGAGGTGGCATGCGGCGTTTGTACGGCGTTGGCCGGGGGCCGGTCAATGGGGCCCCGCGCCGGGCGGCCGAGAAGGGTCGCGGAACCGGTGACCGCCGCCCGGCCCGCCGCCCGGCCCGGCTACGGCCGTACGGTCACCGTGACGGGCCCGCCGGCGCCCTCAGGAACGTGTTCCCGACGTGCGCCGGACGTTCCGCGGACGCGCGTCCGAAGTGCGAAGTTCAGGCTGGGCCGCCACCGTGCTGAACGTGCCGCTCGCGAGTAGGGGCTCGCGGGTGGCGCGCATCCGCGCTTGCACGTCCCCACCGAACCGAGAACGGAAGTGTCATGCCCTCGACATCACTCGTTTCGACGGTCACCAGTTCGTACGTCACCTCCATCGCGGACACCACCGAACAGATCAGGGCCGCCCAGCGGCTGCGCCACCACGTGTTCGGCGAGGAACTGGGCGCGGCGCTCGACACGCCCCTGCCCGGGCACGACGTCGACGACTACGACGACCTCGCCGACCACCTCATCGTCACCGACACCGCGACCGGCGACGTCGTCGGCACCTACCGGCTGCTGCCGCCGGGCCGGACCGAACGGTCCTACTCCGACCGGGAGTTCGATCTGCGCGCCCTCGACGGCCTGCGCTCCTCCACCGTCGAGGCGGGCCGCTCCTGCGTGCACCCCGATCACCGCTCGGGTGCCGTCATCAACCTCATGTGGTCCGCGCTCGCCCGTTACGTCCTGCTCTCCGGCCACCGCCACCTGGCGGGCTGCGCCTCCGTGCCGCTGGCCGACGGCGGGCGGGCCGCGTCCAGCGCCTGGCTGCTCGGCACCGCCAAGCACGCGGCGCCGCCCGAACTGCGCGTGCACCCCCGGCGCCCCTGGACGCCGACGGGACCCGCCCCGGAGCGCCCCGCCTACCCCGACCTGCCGCCCTTGCTGCGCGGCTACCTCCGGCTCGGCGCGTGGATGTGCGGGGCCCCGGCGCACGACCCGGAGTTCGACGTCGCCGACTTCTTCGTACTGCTCGACATGGAACGGCTCAGCGCGCGGCACCGCCGCTTCTTCCTGGGCGAGGAGGCGCGGTGAGCCCCTGGGCGCTGGACCCCGGCTGCCCGGCGAGCTGCGCAGCCGACCCGGTGGGGCGCGTACCGCCGGGTGAACTGGCGCGACGGTACGCCGCGTTGACGTACGTGCTGACCCGGGCCGCCGCGCGGGGCGACCGGCTCGCCGCACCCCGGATCCTGCGGAGCGAGGCGCGTGCGGTGCTCGACGCGCTCGGGGTGCGGCTGGAGGCGGGGTCCGCCGTGCGGCTGGGTGCGGATGGCGGCGGCGCGGGCACCCTCGTCGTGGCCAACCACATCTCCTGGCTCGATGTCGTCGCGCTGCTCGCCGTCGAGCCGGTGTGCGTCCTCGCCAAACGCGAGGTGGGCCAGTGGCCGGTGATCGGCGCGCTGGCCCGGCGCGCGGGCACTCGATTCATCGACAGGGGCGGAAGCCCGCGCGAACTCCCCGCGGTCGTAGCGCAGTTGGCGTGCGGGTTGCGCGCCGGCACGTCGATCGCCGTCTTCCCCCAGGCGACGACGTGGTGCTCCGCTGCGGCCGGGCGCTTCCGCCGGGCCGCGTTCCAGGCTGCGGCCGACGCGGGCGCTCCGGTGCGCCCGGTGACGGTCGCCTACCGCGAGGGCGGCGCAGCCACCACGGCGGCGGCCTTCCTCGGAGCCGAGGACTTCACCACCTCACTGCGCCGTGTGGCCGCGGCCCGCGATCTCACCGTACGGATCACGGCGCATCCGCCGCTGTGGGGGACGGACCGGCGGGCGCTGGCGGCCGCCGCGCACCGGTCGGTCACGGGCGCGGCCCGCACACCACCGACGGCAGGCCGCGGCCCGCTCCGGCCCGTGAGGCCTACGTCAATCGCTTGAAGTTGTCCCCGAACGTCCACCCCTTCGACCCGTCCCAGTTGATGGACCACGTCATCAGGCCCTTCAGGGCGCCGTTGTAGTGGTTCCAGGCCTGGGCCACGAGGCTCGGTGACATGTAGCCGCCGCCCGCGCCCGGCTGGGCGGGCAGGCCGGGGACCTGTTTGTCGTAGGGGACCTTGATGGTGGTGCCCTGGATGACCAGGCCCTTGTCGAGGCAGTCGGTCTGTTTCGTGAAGCCCTGGACGGTGCCCGCCGGGTAGGAGTCGCCGGCGCAGCCGTACATGCTGCCGTTGTAGTACTGCATGTTGAGCCACCACAGCCGGCCGTTGTCCGCGTACTTCTTGACGATCGGCAGATACGCGCCCCAGATCGAGCCGTACGTGACGCTGCCTCCGGTGACGTACGCCGTCTCCGGGGCCATGGTCAGGCCGAAGTTCGCGGGCATCCGGGCGAGGACGCCGTCGATGATGCGGACGAGGTTGGACTGGGAGGGGGAGAGCTGGTTGATGTTGCCGCTGCCCACGAGTCCGGTCTCGATGTCGATGTCGATCCCGTCGAAGTTGTACTTCTTCAGGATCGGCACGATCGTCTCGACGAAGCGGTCGGCGACCCGGCTCGAGCTGAGGTCGATGCCGGCCGTCGCTCCGCCGATGGACATGAGGATCGTGGCGCCGTCCGCCTTGGCCTGGCACATCTCGGCCGGGGTCGCGACCTTGACCGTCGAGTCCATCCCGTCCTCCCACAGGACGGTGCCGTCGGAGCGGATCACGGGGAAAGCCGCGTTGATCACGTTGTAGCCGTGCTGGCGGATGCGGGAGTCGGTGATCGGGGTCCAGCCGAAGGGCGGATGGACGCCGTTGGCCGCTCCGTCCCAGTTCTCCCAGTAGCCCTGGAGCACCTTGCCCGCGGGCTTCGACTTGACCGCGCAGGTGTCGGCGGCGGGGGTGGAAGGGGCCGGGCGGGCGGAGGGGGCCGCCGCGGCGGCCGGCAGTTGTGCGACACAGACCATCGCCAGGGCGGTCCCCAGCAGGCGTAACGTCCGACCGATCACACTGTGCTCCTTGCGTGCGAGGGGGGAGGAGACGTGCGTGGTGCGAAGCGTCACGGTAGGAAGGACCGGACCAGCCGTCAATAGGTCTGTACCAAAGAGGAGTGGGGGAAGGTGCCCCCGGGAGGGCTAGCCGCCCACCGGCAGGCCCTTGGACTCCTTGATCCGCTTCATGATGATCTGGGAGTTGACCTCCGTGACACCCGCGAGCGCGGTGAGTCGCTCGATCCACAGACGCTCGTACGCGGCAAGGTCCGCGACGGCGATGCGCAGCAGGCAGCCGGGGCTCCCGAAGAGGCGATACGCCTCGATGACGTCCGGGATGTCCTGGAGCGCCGCCTCGAACGCCTCGACCGTCTCGCGGTCGCGCCGCACCTCGATCGAGACCAGCACCTCGAAGCCCCGGCCGAGCGCCTCCGGGTCGACGACCGCGCGGTACCCCTGGATCACGCCGTCCAGCTCCAGCTGGCGCACGCGCCGCATGCACGGGGAGGCACTGAGGCCGACCCGCTGGGCCAGCTCCTGATTGGTCAGCCGTCCGTCGTTCTGAAGCTCGCGCAAAATATTGCGATCGATCGCGTCCATGACGCAATTATCCACCCCTGTGATCGATTGACCGAGCGGATACAGGCAAGCACATTGCGCGGTGTTCGATCTATCGTTGCGCCGAGGTCGGCCACCACTCGGGGGGCCGTTGATCCTCTGGATTCCTGGGAGGTACGCGGACGTGGAAACGCAGGCGCGACGGATCGTCGTCATCAGCACCGGCGGGACGATCGCCAGCCGCTGGCAGGGAACCGGCTTCGCCGCCGACGCCCCCGGCCGCGAGGTCATGGCCACGGCCGCGATACCCCACGGCATCACCTCCGAGATCATCGACCTGTTCAACGTGAACAGCCCGCGGCTGACCTCCGCCCAGCAGCTCACCCTGCTGCGCACCGTGCACGAGGTGCTGGCCGACCCCGGCGTCGACGGCATCGTCGTCACCCACGGCACGGACACCCTGGAGGAGTCCGCCTTCCTGCTCGACCTGCACCACCACGACCCCCGCCCGGTGGTCTTCACCGGCGCCCAGAAGCCGCTCGGCGCCGAGGGCGGCGACGGGCCCGGCAACCTCTACGACGCCCTGCTCACCGCCGCGACCGTGCGCGACCTCGGTGTGCTGGTCGTCTTCGACGGCAAGGTGCACGCCGCGCGCGGCACCGTGAAGACCCAGACCCTCGCCGCCGACGCCTTCGCCGACCCGTCCGGGCCGCGCGTCGGCAAGGTCGGCTTCGGCAAGGTCTCCATCGAACACCGCCCGGAGCGCCCCGAACCGCTGCCCCTGCCCGAGCCCACCGCCACGCTGCCCCGCGTCGACATGGTCATGCACCACGTCGACGCCGACGCGCTGTTCGTGGAGACGGCGGTCGAGGCGGGCGCCCAGGGCATCGTGCTCGTCGCCACCGGCGCGGGCAACGCGACGCCGGAGTTCGTCGCCGCCATCTCCGCCGCGATCGAGCGCGGGGTCCTGGTCGCCCTCACCACCCGGGTACAGGCCGGGCCCGTCACCGAGATCTACACCCATGGCGGCGCGGTCGACCTCGCGGGGGCCGGGGCGGTCCTGACCGGTACCCTGCGCGCCGGGCAGGCTCGGAGCGCGGTGCTCGCGGCGCTGCTCTCGGCCTCCCGGCCGGGGGAGCGCGAGGCTCTTCTGCGCCAAGTCGTCGGTGAGGGGGCGGCGGCCTTGGACGAGGCTGCGGCTGCCTGAGCGGCACGCTGGAACACGTATCAGTCTGCGGGCCGTATGTGGCTGGTCGCGCAGTTCCTCGCGCCCCGTCGGGGGCGCTTCGGCCCCGGAAGAGAACAACACCATGACCGCCGCCCCCGCCCTCCGTCGCGAACACGACCTGCTCGGTGACCGTGACGTCCCCGCCGATGCCTACTGGGGCATCCACTCCCTGCGCGCCACGGAGAACTTCCCCATCACGGGCATCCCCATCTCCGTCTATCCGCAGCTCATCGACGCGCTCGCCGCCGTCAAGGAGGCCGCGGCCCGCGCCAACGAGGAACTGGGCCTGCTCCCCAAGGCCAAGGCCGACGCGATCGTCGCCGCCTGCCGGGAGATCCGGGCCGGGCACCTGCACGACCAGTTCGTCGTCGACGTCATCCAGGGCGGCGCGGGCACCTCCACCAACATGAACGCCAACGAGGTCGTCGCCAACCGCGCGCTCGAACTCCTCGGCCACCCCAAGGGCGCGTACGAGCACCTGCACCCCAACGAGGACGTCAACCTCAGCCAGTCCACCAACGACGTCTACCCGACCGCCGTGAAGGTCGCGGCGATCAGCGCCGTGCACGGGCTGCTGCGCGCCATGTCGGTCGTGCAGGACGCGTTCGCCGCGAAGGCCCTGGAGTTCCGTGACGTCCTGAAGATGGGGCGCACGCAGCTCCAGGACGCGGTGCCGATGACGCTCGGCCAGGAGTTCTCCGCGTACGCCGTGATGCTCGACGAGGACCGCATGCGCCTCGCCGAGGCCGTCGAGCTGATCCACGAGATCAACCTCGGCGCCACCGCGATCGGCACGGGACTCAACGCCCCCGCCGGGTACGCCGAGACCGCGCGCCGCCACCTCGCCGAGATCACCGGCATGCCGCTGGTGACGGCCGCCAACCTGGTCGAGGCGACCCAGGACTGCGGTGCCTTCGTCCATCTGTCCGGCGTCCTGAAGCGGATCGCCGTCAAACTCTCCAAGAGCTGCAACGACCTGCGGCTGCTGTCGTCCGGCCCGCGCGCCGGACTCAACGAGATCAACCTGCCGCCCGTGCAGGCCGGTTCGAGCATCATGCCGGGCAAGGTCAACCCGGTGATCCCGGAGGTCGTCAACCAGGTCTGCTTCGAGGTCATCGGCAACGACGTCACCATCACCATGGCCGCCGAGGCGGGCCAGCTCCAGCTCAACGCCTTCGAGCCGGTCATCCTGCACTCGCTCGCCAAGAGCATCACCTCGCTGCGTGCGGCGTGCCTGACCCTCGCCGAGCGGTGCGTAGAGGGCATCACCGCCAACACCGAGGTGCTGCGCCACTCCGTGGAGACGTCCATCGGGCTCGTCACCGCGCTCAATCCGCACATCGGCTACACGGCCGCTACGGAGATCGCGCGGGAGGCGCTCGCCACGGGGCGGGGGGTCGCCGAACTCGTCCTGGAGAAGGGGCTGTTGCCGCCGGAGCGGCTTGCGGAGCTGTTGACCCCGGAGCGGGTGGCCGGGGCGGCCTGAGCCCTTTCCGTGCGAGCCGGGTGTGGCTGGTCGCGCAGTTCCCCGCGCCCCTAACGGGGCGCCTTCGCGGATGCCAGTACGTTCAGCGCTGCCTGCGCCGTGAACTCGCTCTGGCCTCCCCGGACCAGCAGCTCCGCCTCCGCGAACGCCTGGTCGTCGGCGTGGGCGGCGACGTAAGGGATCGCCACGCACCGCATCCCGGCCGCCCGCGCCGCCATCGCGCCGGGTGCGGCGTCCTCGAAGACCACGCAGTCCGCGGGCTCCGCGCCCAGCAGCGCGGCCGCGGCGAGGAACACGTCCGGCGCCGGCTTGCCGCGCGGCACCTCCTCGGCGGAGACGAACGTGGTCAGCTGGGCGTCCAGGCCCGTACCGGCCAGGATCGCCTCGATCGCCGCGCGGGAGGAGCCCGACGCCACGGCCATCGGCACGCCCGCCTCGTGCAGCCGCTCCACGAGCCCCCGCATCTCGGGGAAGACATGCGTCCCGGCCCGCGCCAGCTCCAGATAGCGGCGGTCGAGGTCGGCGATCAGCTCGGCCACCGATGCGTCGATCCCGTACTCGGTTCGCCACTGCGCCAGCGTCTCGTGGGAGCTGATGCCCACGTACCGCTCGTTGTCGGCCCAGGTGTACTCCCGGCCGGTGAACTCGGCGAGCAGGGCCCGTGAGGCTTCGTAGTAGTTGGGCTCGCTGTCCACGAGAGTGCCGTCGAGATCGAAGATGACCGAGGTCCTGCCGAAGCTGCTCATGCCGACCAGGATGCCAAAGGCGCAGGTCGTCGCCGCGGGGAGGGCCTCAGCGCTGCCCGGAGGCCGCCCTGCCGACCGACTCGACGAGGGGGAGCAGCCGGTGCGGGACCCGCTCCCGCAGAGCCATCTCGGTCCGCGTACGCACCACGCCCGGCAACTTGATCAACTGCTGGATGACGTCTTCCAGATGGCCGTTGTCCCGTGCCGCGACGCGCGTCAGCAGGTCGCCGCCGCCCGTGATCGAGTGCGCCTCGATGATCTCGGGCACGGCCGCGAGCGCGTCACCCACCTCGTCCAGGTGCCCCTGCGTCACCTCGATGTGGACGAACGCCAGCACCGGGTGGCCGAGCGCCGCGGGGGAGAGGAACGGACCCGTGCCCGTGATCACGCCGTCCCGCTCCAGGCGGTCGAGCCTGGCCTGGAGCGTGCCCCGCGCGATGCCGAGCACGCGCGCGTACTCGCGCAGGCTGGTGCGGGGCTGTTCGAGGAGCAGGCGCAGGATGCGGGTGTCGAGTTCGTCGACGGCCATGGTCCGAGGTACTCCCAGGTGAGCGAGGCTGATCGCTGGTGACTGTAGCCGCTGGGCGGTCCGCTACGGCCGCGCCTGGGCCGCGATGAACTCGTCCCACGTGGCGACCGACCCGGCGGGCGGCGCGGAGATCGTCGGCACGGCGCCGAAGTCCGAGTACTCCTCGTTGATCACCTCGCGGCCCTTCTTGCCCTCGCCGGTCTCCCGCGACTTGAGGACGAGGTCGTCCTTGCCGACCCACATGTCGATGACGACCGACTCCAACCCCTGCTTCTTCGCCACCGAGACGTAGAGGTCCCTCAGATCCTTCGACAGCGCGGGACCGGTGTACTCCGCCAGCTCGTCGAGGACGACCTTGCCGCGGTAGTGGTCGGCGGCCCGGCCGCCGGTCTTCTCCTCGGCGACCCAAGCGGTGGACTTCGTCGCGGCGAGCGCGCCCGCGAACTCGGCGACGTACCCGGCCGCGCGCGGAGCGCCACCGCCCCCGTCCGCACCGCCGCCGAGATCCATGCTGTACCAGCTCTTGCCCGGCACCTTGTCCGTCTTCACGTACGTCGAGCCGCCCATGGAGAGCATGTGGCTCACGCCCGTCGGGTTGGCCGCGGACTTCGACACCTCCGCCTTGATGACCGAGGCCGCGGGCTTCTTCTGGTACAGCATCTCGGAGCGGTCGGTGCCGCCCTGCCCCGTCTGGACCGTCTTGTACGAGGACTGCGCCGCGGTCTTCCTCGCCGCAGCCGCCAGGACGGCGCGGGCGTCCTTCCGGTCGTCCTGCGCGGCCTTGCCCGGCGTGCACATCACCGGCGCCTGGCCCGAGTCGGTGCCCTTGACGCAGTCGCCGGGCGCCGCGCCGCGGTTGGCGTGCGCGAGGCCCATCGTGTGCCCCAGCTCGTGGCTGATGTGGTTGCGCAGATAGGTCTCGCCCATGGAGGGCGCGGGCTTTCCGTCGGCGGTGAAGAACTCGTCGTTGATGTACGCGTGCCCGCTGGTCACCGTGGCGGGGAGGGAGGAGGCGTAGAAGCCGCAGCTCAGGTTCTTGCTGCCGGATCCGTCACGGACGACCTTCCAGCCCGAGCCGCCGCCGTCGGCTGGCGGTACGCACGGACGCCGCAGCAGCCCGATGACGACCTCGCCCCTGGTCCTGACGTGGTCCCAGCCGACCGGCCGGGAGTCGACGGTGACCGGCAGGTTCGTGACGCGCCGCAGGTCGGCGACCGACCGCTTGACGTAGGGGCCGAGCCAGTCGGCGGCCCTCTTGTCGTAGAACCTGACGGTGTAGCCGGTGCCGAGGAGCCTGGCCGCGCCGGCCGACGTCCAGCCCTCGCCGTGCGGGGCGGCGGGCGCGGCGCGCCGGGCGGAGGCCGCCGGGGGCGCCGGCGTGAGGGACATCACGCCGTCCCTGAAGCGTGTCCCGTCGGATCCGGAGGAGCCGAAGTCCTGCCGCCCCGCGTGGCTCGCCTCCGCGCGCGTGGGCGCCGTGGCCGGGCGCGAGGATGCGGGCGCTCTGTCATCGGTGGCATCGGCGTCGTCGGTGCCGAACGCGCTGGGTGACAGCTGGAGCCCGGCGACGACCGCCGCCGCGGCGCCGACGGCGGCCACGGTCCTACGGCGCCTGCGGGCGACGCGCTTCCGTATCGAACTCAAGTCCCCGCCGTCCTCTCGCTGAAGAGCATGTGCCGCCCCGGGACTCGCCGCTGGGACGTCCCGGGGTCGAACAGATGATAGGCGTGAAGTGCGGTGCGGGTGACGTCAGTTGGGCGCCGTGGGGCGGCGCCGCTCCGGACGCGGGCGCAGGCCCTAGGGGATCTTCGCCCAGGTGAGCGCCGTCGCGGCACTGGGGCACGTGACAAGGACAAGGACCACCAGGGTGGTTGTTGAGGGCGTATCCGCCTGGTGCTGTAGGGCGCACTGGACGGGCGGATTGGCGATCAGTCGAGGGGGGCATCACCGTGAGGCAGGACCGGTCGCGCAAGACACGCCGCGGCCCCGGTGGCGACAGTGATCGCGGGTGTACCGGTTGTCCACGGGAGGGGAAGTGAGTTGCCATGCGTGCGCACCAGCGCGCCCATCGGCCCACCACCAGGGTGGAGTACGCATTGCCGCAGGAAGCCGCTTCGGCGGGGCGGGCACGGAGGCTGACCTGCGCGTTCCTCGTCAGAGCGCACCACCGTAAGACCGAACTGACCGCCGAGCGCGTGGACGACGCCGCGCTGGTCGTCTCCGAGCTGGTATCCAACGCCGTCCAGCACGCGCATGGCGGCTGCCGCCTGCGCGTGGAGGTCTCCGGTGACCGGGTGACCGTCGAGGTCTACGACACGAGCCCGGTGCGCCCACGCGTGCGCAAACCGAGCAGTGAGCGGGAGAACGGCCGGGGGCTTGCGATGGTCCGCCAGCTCACCCACCGCCTGGAGGTCGTGACCGCGCGCCGCGGCGGCAAGACGGTGCGGGCGGTGCTGGCCTGACGGAGCCCGGGGGCGCCTGGAAAAAGTCCGTTGCGGGCACAGGGCGTGGCGGCGGACAGTGGGCGCATGACGACGTCTCTCACGCCGCCGCCCGGCCTGACCGTGCGGGCCGCGACGCTCGGCGACGCGGCGGCGGTGTGCGCCCTGCTCAACGAGGTCGACCTGCTGGAGATCGGCCGCGCCGACACCGAACTGGCCGAGGTGCAGGCCGACTTGAAGCACCCCGAGGTGGACCTGGAGCGTGACTCCTGGCTGCTGTTCGAGGGGGAGCGCCTGGTCGGGTACGCCCTGCTGTGGGACGAGTCGGGCGGTGAGCGGATCGACGTCGACCACTACGTGCTCCCCGGCCGGCCGCGGGGCGCCCTGTACCTGTTCGACCTGATGGAGGCCCGCGCCGCACAGCGCGCGGCGGCGGGCGGAGCGGCGCGCGCCGTGCTGCACCTGCACCTCAACAGCACGCCCACCATGGACCTGTCGGCGCTGGCCGCGCGGGGCTGGCGCACCGTGCGCCGCTACAACGTGATGGCCCGCCACATCAGCGTCCACGCCGACGAGCCGCCGAAGCCCGTGCCCGGCGTGACGCTGCGGGACTGCTCGGCGGAAGAGGACCGCAGGCACGCCCACGGACTGCTCCAGGAGTGCTTCACCGAGCACTTCGACTTCCAGCCGCGCAGCTACCCGCAGTGGCTCGACGACATCGGCGCCGAGCGCGCGGACTGGTCGCTGATCTGGATCGCCCACGTCGACGGCGTCGGTGACGCGGGCGTGCTGCGCACCCACGACGACCGCCCGTCGATGGCCTGGGTCGGCAACCTCGGCGTTCTGCCCGAGGCCCGCGGTCGCGGCCTCGGCAGCCATCTCCTGCGCCACGCCTTCGGCCACTACGCGGCGCGGGGCCGCGACCGGATCGGCCTCGGCGTCGACACAGACAACAGCAGCGGCGCGCTCGCCCTGTACGAGCGGCACGGCATGGCACTTGACCACGCGGTCGACACGTGGGAACTGATCTGCCCGGTCTGAGGCCCACGGGGGTGGTCTCGGACCGGGCCCGCGCCTGGTACTAGCGCAGCTCGCTGCCGAAGAGTGCCGCCGCGGCGGGGGCCGCGACGTCCTTGGGGCCGAAGGCGGCCGAGCCGGTGGCGGTCACGCCCGTGGCCGTGCCGCGCAGCGACCAGAGCGCGCCGGCCTGCGCGTTCTCCCGGACGGAGGAAACGGCGAGGTCGCGGTGGCCGTCGCCGGTGACGTCGAGCAGCGCGGTGGCCGACCCGAAGGTGTCGTCCTTCTCGGCGACGCCGGGAACACCCGCCGTGTTCTGGTGGAAGACCTGCGCCCCGGCCCCGGCCCCGGTCACGCCGTCGGCGCTGCCGTGCACCAGGACGACCGCGCCCGCGTCGGCGACGGAGCCCACGTCCTCACCCGTGACACCCACGGCGAGGTCGGCGTATCCGTCGCCCGTCACATCGCCGACGGCCACCGAGGCGCCGAAGGCGTCCCCGCTCTCCTCGGCGCCGGGAACGCCCGGCAGGTCCTGGTTGATCACCTGGGTGTCGTCCTTGAGGCCGCTCGCCGAGCCGTAGGCGACCCTGACCGTCGACCTGTAGACGTTTCCGAGCGCCAGGTCGTCGTAACCGTCGCCGTTGATGTCACCGACAGCCATGTCGCCGCCCGCGCCCGGCGCGTCGCCCCTCGTGAAACCGGTGGGCGAGCCGTACAGGACGCCGTTGGACGCCTCGCCGTCGCCGCTGTAACGGACCATGGCGAGGTCGTCGTAGCTGTCGCCGTTGAGGTCACCGACGGCCTGCGGCGAGGACGGCCCCGACAGGCTCCTGGGGCCGTCGACGCAGTCCCGGTCGGCGCAGGTGGGGTCCGGGCGACGGCTGCCGTAGTCCCACCACTCCGACCTGTCCATGAAGTCGAGGGTCTTGGCGGGCGTGCCGGTGCGCTGGAGAGGGCCCTTCCACAGGCGGGCCTGCTGGCCGACCGGGTCGTCGCCGTAGGACTCCACCCCGGCGAACAGGGCGAGGTCGGTCGTGCCGTCGCCGTCGAAGTCCCCCGCCTGCGGGGACCGGCCGAAGGTAGCGATCCTGGTGCCGCCGGTCAGACCGGAGGCGGAACCCCACAGGATCACCGAGCCCTCCGACGCGCTCCTGCCGCTCACACCGATGACCAGGTCCGCGAAACCGTCGCGGTCGAGGTCGCCCTTGGTGAACGTCCCACCGAACTCCTCCTTCGCCGTGGCCGCGCCGGGCACGCCGCCGGTGGAGCGGCTGATGACCTTCTTGCGGGCCGGGTCGAGGCCGTTCTTCGACCCGTACGTCACCACCACGTACCCGGCCTTGGCCTTGCCGGAGACCGTGCCGCCGGGGGCGCCGACGACCAGGTCGCCGTAGCCGTCGCCGTTGAAGTCGTCCGTCGCCTTCGCCGCGGCGCCGGCCGATTCGGCCGGCGAGGTGGCGGGGGCGGCGGCCCGGGCGCTTCCCTGCCCGAGGGTGAGGGCCGAGAGACCGCCGCCCACCAGCAGCGACGCGGCTATCAGAGGCATGGTGAGACGGACGGTGCGACTGCTGCGCGGCATACGACTTCCCTTGGTCAAAGATCGGCTGTGCCTCTGAGACGACCCGCGACCATTCCCGAAGGTTGTACGGCGCCCCGGCCCGGTACTCCCCGGCAACCGCGCGACTACTGCGGCACGTTCAGGACGAAGTCGAAGTCGGCCTCCTTCGCGTTTCCGACGGTACGGACGTTCATCAGCAGCCGGGAGTCGAAGATCGGGTCCGTGTTGTTGCGCGGCTCACCGGGGAAGTACAGCTGTGTCGTGAGCACCGGGCGGCCCGGGGCCTGCACCTTGACGTGCAGATGGCGGGTGCGGCCGGGGTAGAGGCCCGGTACGACCGTGGTGAGCCTGAACGCGCCGGACGCGTCCGTGTACTGGTGCCCGCGGAAGCGGAACCCGACGTTGTCGTACGTCCCGTAGGTGTCGGCCTGCCAGAAGTCCAGGAGGACCTGGGGTATCGCCCGGCAGGCACGCCCGAAGACGTACCCGGTGACGGTCAACCTCACCCCTGGCGTCCCCGGCTGGAGGAGCGAGGTGCGCCGCGGGGAGTTGGGCTTGAAGTAGGGGCCCTCCGTCTGCGGCGGCGTCGGATCGTCGCCGTCGTCGCACGACGGCGTCAGCGCCGGTGCCTCGCCCCGCTCACCCGCGGTGCGGGCCAGGGCGGGCACGCCCATGAGGCTCACGGGAACGGCCATGCCGACCGCGGCCGCGGCTCGCAGAACCGTCTTGCGGCTGGGTCCCTTGCCGGTCTTGTCGTCCATCGCTCCTCCAGAAGGGCGGGGTGGATTCCGGATCGGCTAAGAAGCTATGCGGGGGAGCGGGGCCGGGCGATGGACTGGACCCGGTGGTCGTGGTGAATATCGCCGGTGCCGCGGCGGAAGTCCCCGGGGCTCGCGCCGGTCTCGCGGCGGAAGAAGCGGCAGAAGTACGCCGGGTCCCCGAACCCGACCCGCCCGGCTATCTGACGTACCGACAACTCCGTGCGCAGCAGCAGGCGTTTGGCCTCGTGCACCCGGGCCTGCCGGATCAGTTCGCCGGGCGTACGGCCGGTGGACGTCTTCACCGCCTCGCTGAGATAGCTCACCGAGACGCCCAGGTGCTCCGCGCACGTCCGTACCGAGTGCGGGACGCCCTCGGGAGTGCCCAGCAGCGCCACGAACTCCGCGGCCACCGAACCGGGTCGCGAGGGCGGCGGCAGGACCGCGGGCTGCTGTGCGGGCTGCCGCGCCGCCCGCACCACCAGGACGTGCAGCAGGGCCCGCAGCACGCCGGGAAACCCCGCGGCACCCGTGCGGTACTCGCCGTCCAGTTCGGCGACGAGGCGAGCGGTCCACTCCGCCGCCTCGTCGGACAGTTCGAGCCAGGAGCGCCGCGCGAGCCCCCGCAGCAGGGCGCGGTCGGCGGGGTGGTCCAGGAGGAAGTCGTCGGTGAAGAGGACGACGTGACCCTCAAGGCCGGTCACGCCCTCCCAGTGGTGGACCTGGCCGGGGGCGATGAAACACAGGTTGGGCGGCCGCAGCGTGAAGCCCGTGAGGTCGACGACATGCCTGCCGGTGCCGCCGGTGACGTGGACGATCTCGTGGAAGGTGTGCCGGTGCGGGAACGGCGCGCGCGCCATCGGCCCGAAGACGTCGAACGTGCCGATGGCGAACGGCAGCGCGTTGGGCATCGGCACCTCCAGGCGGTGCGTCGGCATGCCGTCCCCGGTCGGCTCCCCGCTGTTCCCCTCGCCGGGCAAGACCGTTGTGCGCATTGCGTACGCTCCTCATCCCTACGCCGTCCGCCACGGCCGCCACCATGGCACGCGCGGTCACCGCCGGGGAGAGGACGTACGGCGGTGGCCAAAAGGCGCGTACTCGTGCGACCCGCGCCGTCCCGTGCGGCGTACGCCGATCACGGCGGCGTCAGGGGCACGTCAGCGCTCCCGGCGAGGATCGCGACGACACGGAACCAAGCCGCCAGGAGGCAGCTGACATGGCCGTCGCACACCACGCAGCCGACCGGAACGGGAACACGCCCGGCGCGTGCCGCCGCCGGGGCGGGCGAGGCCTGCGGGCCGCCCTCGCGGGCGCCGTCGCCTGCGCCGCGGCCCTGGCCGTCTCACCGGCCTCGCAGGCCACCGCCGTCACGAGGTCCGCCACCACCGCGGGCTGCCAGGCGCGCGCCGACGCACGGCACACCGACTGGACCGGGATGCACTTCCTCGGGGACGTGGTCTGTCCGCACAACACCGGTTCGATCCGGGTGCAGTCCACGACCGAGAGTTCCGTCAACGGCCAGATCGCCTTCTCTCCCAGCTGGTTCGTGTGCTGGAAGCGCGGCAGCCCGTACCAGGGAGGGGACATCTGGTACTACACGCAGGGCGACACGGTCTCCGGCGCCAGGACCGCGAAGGGCTGGGGGTACCTCCCGGCCGCCGAACTCGCCTCGGCCACGCACCCGGTGCCGGGCCTGAAGCAGTGCACTTGGTCGTGAGGACCAGTGCCGTTCTCTGGAGTACGCGCATGAGCCCCGCACTCGCACAGCACCCCCGGAAGCGCCGTGCCGCCCTCGCGGGAGCCGCGCTCTGTCTGACGCTGGCCGCCGGGCCGGTGCCGGCCGCACAGGCGAGCCAGGCAGCGCCCCGCGCCGGTGCGGCCGACGCGTCGGCGACCTGCTCGCTGCGGCAGAACCAGCCGCACAGGGACACCCTGGGCAACGTCTTCAGCCTCGATTTGTACTGCGACAACCTGATCTCCGACACGTTCGGCCGCCCCGCCTTCAACGCGCCGGTCACCGGCCGCCTCAAGTACACGCCGAGCTGGTTCGTGTGCTGGACCGAGGGCGACCCCGCGCCCGACGGAAACAAGGTCTGGTACTACACGCAGGGCGACGAGGTCGTCAGCCTGCCCGGCATCAAGGGCTGGGGCATGGTGCCGGCCAGGGTCGTGGAGACCCAGAAGCACCCCTACCCCGGGCTGCCCCGCTGCCCGTGGTTCTGATCCGCATACCCCACCACACCGTTCGGGAGAGTTCACCGTGACGTCACGACCCAACCGACGCGACCGCGTCCGTACGCTCGCCGCCGCGCTGCTCGGCTGCGCGCTGCTGGCGGGACCCGCCGTGGCACTGGACGGGGCCGCGGACGACGTGCGCGTCCAGCAGGCCACCAACGGGGAGTGGCGCCACTGCCCGTACACCGGAACCCACCCGGAACTGGGCAAGGGCCACGCGAACGACGCCGTCGGGCACCTTCAGTGCGTCCTGAACAAGGTCTACGGCTACAAGAGCGTCACCATGGACAAGATCTTCGGCGACGCCACCCTGGCCGCGGTCAAGAACTTCCAGCAGAGCGTCGGCCTGAGCGCGGACGGGTTCGTCGGGCCCAACACCTGGGCGGCGCTGCATCCGTAACCACGTGGTGGACCGATGGATCTCCGCTCGGCGATCATGGGGCGCAGCCGAAGCGCGACGGCGAGACCGTCGTACACCCCCGGCGCCCAGGCGCCGCGACCCGCGGAGAGACCATGCGTGTGCTCGCCTTCGACCACCTCGTCCTGAACGTCGCCGACATCGAGCGTTCACTCGCCTTCTACACCGGCCCGTTGGGCCTTGAGCCGTTGCGCGTCGAGGAGTGGCGGGCCGGCAAGGCCCCCTTCCCGTCCGTGCGGGTCAGCCCCACCACCATCATCGACCTCGTCGAGGCCCCCGAAGGGCAGCCGGCGGGCTCCAGCGTCGACCACATCTGCTTGGCGGTCGAGCCGCTCGACTGGCAGCAGGTCATCGACTCCGGCGTCTTCACGGTCCTGGACGGCCCCGGCGAGCGTTTCGGCGCCCGGGGCACCGCCCTCTCCCTCTACGTGCGGGACCCCGACGGCAACACCGTGGAGCTGCGCTGGTACCCGCAGGACGCCTGACACCCGGTCAGGCCTCCGAGAGGCCGAAGCGCCCGTGGAACGCGCGCAGGAAACCGGGCGCGTACCAGGCCGAGCGGCCGAGCAGCCGCATCGACGCGGGGACGAGGACACCGCGTACGGCGATGGCGTCGATGAGGATGGCGAGGCCGCTGCCCAGACCGAACAGCTGCATGAAGCTGATCTCGGCCGTCCCGAACGCGAAGAAGCTCACCGCGATCAGCGCCGCCGCCGCGCTGACGACGCGCCCGGTGTGTCCGAGGCCGTTCACCACGGCCGACTCGTTGTCCTCGCCCAGCTCGTGCAGCTCCTTGATCCGGCTGGTGACGAACACCTCGTAGTCCATCGAGAGGCCGAAGGCGACGCAGAACATCAGCACGGTCATCGACGTCTCCATCGGCTGCGGCGTGAAGCCGAGCAGACCGGAGAGGTGGCCGTCCTGGAAGATCCAGGTCATGACGCCGACGGTCGCTCCCAGGCCGACCGCGTTGAGGACCAGCGCACGCAGCGGCTGGACGACGCTGCCGGTGAACAGGAAGAGCAGCAGGAAGGTGGTGACCACGATCAGGCCCACGGCGAGCGGGAGCCTGCCGCCGATCGAGTCGTTGGAATCGACCAGTTCGGCGTCGCCGCCGCCCACCAGCGGCTCGGTCCCCGAGGGCGGGGCGGCCGACCTGACCTCCTCGACCAGCTCCTTGGCCGCGTCCGACTTCGGCGTCAGGGCGCTCACCACGTTGAGCTGCTGCGCGCCGGGGCGGCCGAGCGCCGCGTTGCCGGGGCCGGCCGCCGTGGCCCGCCCCTCGGCGTAGACCCCCGTGCTGGCCTCGACGCGGGTGACGCCGTCGAGCCGGGACAGTCCGGCCGCGTACGCCTCCAAGGGGGCCCTGTCCACGGACTCGTCGATGACGACGCGCAGGGCCGCGGCGTCGTTGCCGTTGAAGTTCTCCCGCAGCGACACCGAGACCTGGCGGCTCTCGGCGCCCTCGGGCAGCACGCGTTCGTCCGCCGTGCCGAAGGTGATGCCGAGCAGCGGGCTCGCCGCCGCGACCAGCACCGCGAGCACGGGCAGCGCGGTGAGCGCGGGCCGGCGCATGACGGTCCTGGCAAGACGCCCCCACAAGGACGCCCCGGATCCGGAGCGCCCCGGCTGCGCCCACGGCATCCGGCCGCGGTTGACCCGGTGGCCGAGGACGTTGAGCAGCGCCGGCATCACGAACAGGGTGGCGAGGGCCGCGATGACGACGACACCGACGCCGGAGTAGCCGAACGAGCGCAGGAAGTACTGCGGGAACACCATGAGCGCCGCGAGCGCGGCGGCCACGGTCGCGGCGGAGAACGCGACCGTACGCCCCGCGGTGCTCATCGTCGCGCGGACGGCGTCCTCCACGCCCACCCCCGCCGCGAGCTGCTCCCGGAACCGGCTGACCATCAGCAGGGCGTAGTCGACGCCCAGGCCCAGACCGAGGGCCGTGGTCAGATTGACCGCGAAGACGGACACGTCGGTGACGCTGCCGACGAGGTACAGCTCGGCGAACACCCCCACGATGGCGATGAGCGCGATGGCCAGTGGCAGCAGCGCGGAGACCACGGTGCCGAAGACGACCAGGAGCAGCAGCAGGACGAGCGGTACGGCGATGGACTCCGCGAGGACGAGGTCCTCGCCGGTCTGCGGCCCCATCTCGTAACTCACGCCGGCGCTGCCACCGGCCTTCACCGTGAGCGCGTCCTTGTACGTTCCGGCGTAGACGTCGATGACGCCCTTGGCGTTCTCCTGCCGCTCCGTGTCGTGTCCCTTCACCCGGGCGAGGACGAGGGCCTCGCGGCCGTCCTCGGAGCGCAGGCCGGGACTGTTCGTGTCCCAGTACGAGACCACGTTGTCGAGGTCCTGCTCCTCCTTCAGCTCGGCCACCAGGGCCCGGCCGTTCCGTTCGGCTTCAGGACTGTCGACGCGGCCCTCGGAGGAACGGACCAGCAGCACCAGGTTCGTCTCTCCGCCGAACTTCTCGTCGATGACCTCCCTGGCCCGCGAGGACTGGGAGGACGGGTCGTCGAAACCGCCGCCGAGCAGCTTCCCGAACGCGCCGGCGCCCAGGGCGCCCATGAGGGCCACGGCCACGACGGCGATGACGAGTACCAGCCGGGACCGGCGGATCGCCAGTTCGGCTATGCGTTCAAACACGCACGTTCTCCTTTGGTGTCCCCGCGTTTCCTACGGATGAAGGCGGATGAAACGGGGGTCGCACGCTTCGCCGCCGCGAGTGACGCTAGTGAGGACACGGAAGATTTGGCAGTGTCAGATTTTCTTCACGGCAGGCAACTGGCCCTGGCGGTGCGGGCGTTACCGTCGTACCGTCGCCGCATGCTCGCCGACCGAGAAGCCGCCGCCCCGCCCACCCTGCGCCAGCGCCGAAGGGCCGCAGCCACTCAGGAGATCCTGGACGCCGCCGAGCAGCACATCACCGCACACGGGCCCGCGGCTCTGTCCCTGCGCGCCGTCGCCCGCAGCCTCGGCATGACCGTCCAGGCCCTCTACCACTACTTCCCGAACCGGGACGCCCTCGTCACGGCGCTCATCACCAAGGCGTACGACGACCTGGCCGACGCCGTGCAGACGGCCGTCGACACCGCTGCGGACGGCGCGGACCCGCCGCGCCTGGTCGTCGCGGCCGAGGGCTACCGCCGATGGGCCATCGCCCACCCCGAGCACTTCCAGCTCCTCTACGGCACGCCACTGCGGGAGTACGAGGCGCCCGCCGACGGCCCGACGACCCGGGCCATGCGCCGGATGAGCACGATCTTCGAACGCGAGATGTTCGCCGGGTTCACCACGGCGCAGCTCGCAGCGGCCGACACCCCCGCGCTCTCGCCCGCACTCCGGGCACACCTGGAACAGCTGCCCCCTGACGGCCTGGGGGACCTGCCGCCATCCGCGACCACGCTGCTCCTGAGCGCGTGGGGACATCTGCACGGCCTCGTGGTCCTCGAAGTCTTCGGCCACACCTCCTTCACCGGCGACCATCAGGCCGAGATCTTCCGCGCCGCCATGCGGAACCTGCTGGAGGACGTCCACCGCCGGATCCCGGCGCACGCGCCGTGACGCCCGCCGGGGCCGAGCGGCGCGTCAGGGATGCTGGCCCGGCCCCTGCTCGTAGTGGGCGATCCTGCTGGGGGACAGGTCCGTGGGGTCCTCACCCGCTTCCAGAAGCGTGTCGGCCGGGCCGATGATCAGCGGATCCGCCTCGCCCACGGCGTCCTTGTCCTTCGCCTCGTAGTCCATACGCAGCAACAGGTGCCGGATCGCCTCAAGACGCCCCCGGCGCTTGTCGTTGAACTTGATCACCGACCACGGGGCGTGAACCGTGTCCGTCGCCCGGAACATCTCCACCTTGGCCTTGGTGTACGCGTCCCAGAGGTCGAGCGAGGCCAGGTCCGTCGGGGACAGCTTCCACTGCCGTACGGGATCCACCTGACGGATCGCGAAGCGCGTACGCTGCTCCGCCTGCGAGACGGAGAGCCAGAACTTGATCAGCACGATCCCGTCGTCGGTGAGCATCTTCTCGAACAGCGGGGCCTGCTGGAGGAACTGCCGGTGCTCCTGCGGGGTGCAGAAGCCCATCACGGGCTCGACGCCGGCGCGGTTGTACCAGGAGCGGTCGAAGAAGACGATCTCCCCGGCCGACGGGAGCTGCGCCACGTAACGCTGGAAGTACCACTGGCCCGCCTCGCGCTCGGTGGGCTTGTCCAGGGCCACGACGCGAGCGCCTCGCGGGTTGAGGCGTTCGGTGAAGCGCTTGATGGTGCCGCCCTTGCCCGCGGCGTCCCGCCCCTCGCAGACGACCACGATGCGCTGCCCCTGCTCGCGGACCGTCTTCTGCAACTTCAGCAGCTCGATCTGGAGGAAACGCTTCCGGCGCTCGTAGGTCTTCCGCCGCATCTTCTCCCGGTAGGGGTAGTTCTCCTGCCAGGTCCGCAACGGCTCGCCCTGCTCGTCGAGCAGCACCGGACGCTCCGGCCGGGCCTCGTCCACCCGCAGCCCGTCGAGCAGGCGCTCACCCTCCTCCTCGGCCCCAGCGTCGTCCGATGCCATGGCGTCTCCTCTCATCGCTACATCACCTCACCGCCGAGTAACACTGTCTACCCCCATATCGAGCGGCAACCTCGCAGGAATCGCCTCGACCGTTGTCCGGATCAGGTGGCGCGAGCCCCGCCGACCGGCGCGGACAATGACGTTCGGAGCCACGGTGGGCCGGGGGTGGTAGCTGTGCCGCGCGGAGAGCGTCCGCTGGAGGACGACGGGAGCGAGCTGACCGCGTTCGCGGCCGACCTGCGCAAGCTGCGGGAGAAGGCGGGCGGCCCGCCGTACCGCCAGCTGGCGCGCGACGCCCACTACTCGTCGACGACGCTGGCCGACGCGGCGGGCGGCCGCAGACTGCCGAGCCTGCCGGTCACCCTCGCCTACGTCCGGGCCTGCGGCGGGGACGCGACCGCCTGGGAGGCGCGCTGGCACGCGCTCAGCGCCCGGCTCGCCGCCGACGAGGCAGCCGACGAGGCCCCGGCCGCCGGTGACGGCGAGCGCCGCGGACCCTATGTGGGGCTCGCCGCGTTCCAGCAGGAGGACGCCGCCTGGTTCTTCGGGCGGGAGCAGCTGACCGACGACCTGGTCCGCCGGATCCGCGAGCGCCGCTTCCTCGCCGTGTTCGGCGCCTCGGGGGCGGGAAAGTCCTCGCTGCTGCGGGCGGGCCTGCTGCCGCGCCTGCGCGAAGGGCCCCACGCCGAGTGGACCACCGTCCTGTTCGCGGCCGGCGCCCACCCCCTGGAGGAGTGCGCCGCCCGGCTCGCCGCCGTCGGCGCGGACTCGGCCACCGCCCTGCGCCGGGAGCTGGCGGCGGACCCCCGGGCCCTGCATCTGACCGTGCTCAAAGCGCTGGCCGACCGGCCGCCCGACGCCGAACTCCTCCTGGTCGTCGACCAGTTCGAGGAGGTGTTCACCCTCTGCGCCGACGCCGCGGAACGCACCCGGTTCATCACCGCCCTGCTCACCGCGGCCCAGGCGGCCAACAGCCGGACCCGCGTCGTCCTCGGCGTGCGGGCCGACTTCTACGCGCGCTGCGCCCAGTACCCCGACCTCGTCCAGGCGCTGCGCGACGCCCAGTTGCTCGTGGGGCCGATGACGACCGACGAACTGCGCCGGGCGATCAGCCGGCCCGCCGCCCGCGCGGACTGCACCGTGGAGGGGGCGCTCCTCGCCCGCGTGATCGCCGACGCCACCGGCCGGGCCACGGTGCTGCCGCTGGTCTCCCACGCGCTGCGCGAGACCTGGCGCCGTCGACGCGGCAGCGCCCTCACCCTGTCCGGGTACGAGGCCGCGGGCGGCATCCGGCACGCCCTCGCCCAGACGGCCGAGGCGGTCCACGCCGGGCTCACCGGCGAACAGCGCCGCCTGGCCCGCACCGTCCTGCTGCGCCTCGTCGCGATCGGCGAGGACGCGGACGCCACCGGACGCCGCCTGCCCCGTGCCGACCTGGACTCCCTCGGCGAGGACCGGGCGTGCGTCGGGGCGGTCGTCGACGCGCTGGCTCGCGCCCGCCTGATCACGCTGGACACCGACACCGTCGAACTCACCCACGAGGCGTTGCTGCACGCCTGGCCGCGGCTGCGGCACTGGATCGACGAGGACCGGGCGGGACTGCTGCTGCACCAGAGGCTGAGCGAGGCGGCCACCGCCTGGGACCGCGAGGGCCGCGACCCGGGGGCGCTGTACCGCGGCACACGGCTGGCGGCGGCCGAGGAGTATTCCGCCACGCCCGAGGGCGCCCTGAGCGCACTGGAGCGGGACTTCCTGGCCGCGAGCACCTCGGCCCGCGACCGCGAGCGGCGCGCCGCGGTCCGCACCACGCGGCGTCTGCGCCGGCTCACCGTCACCCTGTCCGTGCTGCTGGTCATCGCGCTCGTGGCGGGCCTGATCGCCTGGGACCAGTACCGGACCAGCGAGAGCCACCGGCGCGAGGCCGTCGCCGAACAGCGCAGCGCCCTGTCGCGGGAGCTTGCCGCCCAGGCGTCCGTCCTGCTCGCCGACGAGTCCGACCTGGCCTCGCTCCTGGCCGTCTACGCCTACCGCATCCGCCCCACCGCCGAGGCCACTACCAGTCTCCTGGCCGCGGCCTCGCGCCCTCTCCAGCAGAGGCTCACCGGCCACAAGGGGGAAGTGGGGTCGGTGGCCATCAGCACGGACGGCCGCACGGTGGCGAGCGGCGGCCAGGACGGCACGGTACGGCTGTGGAACACGGCCACCAGCAGCGCGCGCATCACACTCGAGGGGCACGAGGGGGCGGTGCACTCGGTGGCGTTGAGCCCCGACGGCCGCACGGTGGTGAGCGGCGGCCGCGACGGGACCGTACGGCTGTGGGACACGCGAACAGGCCAACAGCGAGCCTTGCTGGCGGAGCATCAGGGCATGGTGCGGTCGGTGGCGTTCAGCCCGGACGGCCGCACGGTGGCGAGCGGTGGACGCAACGGCACCGTACGCCTCTGGAACACGGTGACCGGCGAACTGCGCAAGCCGCTGACGGGGCATCAGGGCGCGGTGCTGTCAGTCGCGTTCAGCCCGGACGGCGGCACGGTCGCCGGCGCGGGCGAGGGCGGAGGCGTCCGGCTCTGGAACACGCGCACCGGCGGGACACGCACCGCGCTCGACGGACACGAGGGGGCGGTGAAATCAGTGGCGTTCAGCCCGGACGGCCGCACCGCCGCCACCGCGGGCCACGACGGCTCGGTGAAACTGTGGAACCGGACGACCGGCGAGGACGGCCTCACGCTGACCGGACACGGCCGTGACGTCGAGTCGGTGGCGTTCAGCCCCGACGGGCGCACGGTCGTCAGCGGCGGCCGCGACGGGACCGTACGGCTGTGGGACGCGGCGAGCGGGGCACGGCGTGCCGTGCTGAGCGGGCCGGGGGGCGGCGTGCGGTCCGTGGCGTTCAGCAGGGACGGCAGCACGATCGTCGGCGGCCGCCGCGACGGGACCGTCCGACTGTGGGCCGTGGCCACCGGCAAGGCGCGCATCACGGTGTCCGGGCCCCGGGGGGCGGTGAACTCGGTGGCGTTCAGCCCGGACGGCCGCAGGGTCGCGGACGGCGGGGACGACGGCACGATACGGCTGCGGGACGCGGCGACCGGCAGGCCGCGCGCCACACTCGACGGTCACGAGGGGCCCGTGCGGTCGGTGGCGTTCGGCCCGGACGGCGGCACGGTCGCCGGTGCGGGAGGCGACGGGACCGTACGGCTGTGGGACACGGCCAGCGGTGAGCAACAGGACGTACTGACCGGCCATCGGGGCGGTGTGCTGTCCGTCGCGTTCTCCCCGGACGGCCGTACCGTCGCCGGCGCGGGAAGCGACGGGACCGTACGGCTCTGGGACACCGCTACCGGCAGGCGGCGAAAAGTGCTGACGGGCCATCAAGGAGGCGTGGGGTCCGTCGCGTTCAGCCCCGACGGTCGCATTCTCGCCAGCGGGGGGCTCGACGGGACCCTGCGCCTGTGGGATACGGGCACCGGCAGGGCCCGGAGCGTCCGCGGCGGGGGCGGCTCCCCCATCCGCTCGGTGTCGTTCGCCCCGGCCGGGTACACCGTGGCCGGCGGCAGCGACGACGGCATCGTGCGGCTGTGGGACGCGGAGTCGGGACGGGCCCGCGGCGAGCTGACCGGAGTCCGGCGCGGCGCCGAGACGGTGGACTTCAGCCCCGACGGCCGCACGGTGGCCAGCAGCGGCCGCGAAGGGACGGTACGCCTGTGGGACGCGTCCACCAGCATGCAGAAGGCCGTGCTGCCCGGGCACGCCGGCCCGGTGCGGACGGTGGCGTTCAGCCCGGACGGCCGCACCGTCGCCAGCGGCGGCGACGACGGCGCGCTGCGGCTGTGGAACGTGCTCCTCAGTGCCGACGAGGCGATCAGCAGGATCTGCCGGTCCCTGCGCAGGGACCTCAGTCCGCAGGAACGCGCCCGCTATCTGCACGATCCCTACCAGCAGTCGCCCCGCCGGGCGTGCGCGCGCTGACACGGCCGGTGCGAGCCGTCCGGCTCGTGGAGCGTTGTCCGGCGCTTGTTGTCCGGTGCCCGGCCCCCGGCGCCGGACAATCCCGCACCGGTAGAAGCGAGACGTCGACCACTTGGCGGCCACGCCCGGGAACAAGGAGCCAGCTGCGACCATGACGTCTCTGACCAGTACGTCGAGCACGACTGCGCCCTCGGTTGGCCCGCCAACGCCGCGCCGGGGGCGGTTCTGGCGCTCGCCGCCCGACCAGCCGCGCTGGGCGAGGCCCGGACTCCTCGGGATCGCCGCCCTCGCGGCCCTGCTCTACGCCTGGAACATCACCAGCAGCGGGCTCGCCCCTTACTACTCGCTGGCCGCCCGCAGTATGTCCGAGAGCTGGAAGGCGTTCCTGTTCACCACAGTCGATCCGGCGGCGACCCTCACCATGGACAAGATCGGCGGCTTCCTGTGGCCGCAGGCCCTGTCGGCGCGGGTCCTCGGCTTCCACGACTGGGCCCTGACGCTGCCGCAGTGCGTCATGGGCGTGGTCTCCGTGCTGGTGATGTACCGGGTGGTGCGCCGCTGGCGGGGGCCCGCCGCCGGGCTGCTCGCCGCGGGCCTGCTGACGGTCACGCCCGTCGCGGCCTCGATGTTCGGCCACGCGATGATGGACGGCTCGCTCATCATGTGCCTCGTGCTGGCTGCCGACCAGTACCAGAAGGCGGTCGACACCGCCCGGCTCCGGCCGCTGCTGCTGAGCGCCCTGTGGGTCGGCCTCGGCTTCCAGACGAAGATGATGGAGGCCTGGATCGTCGTCCCCGCCTTCTTCGTCGGCTACCTCGTGGCGGCCCCGGCGCGGCTCGGGCGGCGCCTTGGCAGGCTCGCGGCGGCGGGCGTGGTGCTCTTCGCGGTGTCGCTGTCGTGGGTGGCCCTGCTGACCTTCACTCCAGAGGACGACCGGCCCTACGTGGACGGCTCGACCAACAACAGCGCCGTCGCGATGGTCTTCGGCTACAACGGCTTCAACCGTCTGCATGCCGGACTGATCGAAGGCGGCGCGCCCGCGTCCGGGCGCACGGTGCCCGGCGACGGACGCGGGAACGCCGGCGACGCCGGCGACAAGAACGGTGCGGGGAGCGCACCGACGGCCCCGCCCGCGAGCAGCGGGCCGGGGCAGCCCGGGAGCGGCCAGAAGGGGGACGCAGAGAAGGGAGGCGCCGGACGGCAGCCGTCCACGGCCCAACCGTCCGGCGCGCCTTCCGGCGGGGCATCTGACGGCACCCGTGAGCCTCCGAAGCTCTCCGATGCCGCCCTCTGGCTCAAGCTGGTGCGCGAGCCTCTGGCACCCCAGATCGGCTGGCTGTATCCGCTCGCCGTGATCGCCCTCGCCATGGGGCTGGCGAAGTACCGCGGGGCGGCCCGCACCCATCCGGCCCGCGCGGGCTTTCTGATGTGGGGCGTATGGCTGGTCACCGCGGCCTTCGTGCTCAGCGCCATCGGCAACCTCTTCCACACCGCCTACCTGGCCATCCTCGCGCCCCCGCTCGCCGCCCTGTCCGCCGCCGGGACCGTCGCCCTGTGGCGCGCGTACCGAGCCTCGCCCGGTGGCCGACGGTCCTGGGTGCTGCCCGCGGTCATCGCCACCGAAGCCTGCTGGACGGTGTATCTGGCCTACGACTACACGAGTTTCGCGCCCTGGCTCATCCCCGCGCTCGTGGTGGCCACGCTCATCGCCGTCCTGGCCCTCGGCTTCCCGCGGGGGAACGTCCGCAGGGCCGGGCTCGTCGGGCTGCTTGCCGGGTGCGTGGCCATGTTCGCCGCGCCGACGGCGTGGTCCCTGTCCGTGCTGAACGAGCGGTATGCGGGGTCCGCGTTCGACGCGTCAGCCGGTCCGCCTCCCGAGGGCGCGGGGGCGGGGCCCGGGAGGGTCGTCGGCAGTCCGAGCGACGCGGGCAGTGCGAGCGGCGCGGGTGACGGCACTGGTACGGGCGGTGGCGCTGGTACGGGCGACGGCGCAGGACTTGTGACCACGACCCAGGACACGCGCACCTCGCTGACCGCCGAGGAAAGCAAGCTCCTCGCCTACGTCCAGAAGCACAACGGCGACGCCGAATACACCATGTCCGCCGAGAAGACGATGTTCGCGGCCCCGTACATCTACGCCGAGGCGGTGCCCGTCCTGCCCGTCGCCGCCATGCACGGCGGCGACGCCTTGTCTCTCGCCGAGTACCAGGAACTCATAGCCGCCGGTGACGTCAGGTTCGCGCTGGTCACCGAGGACGGCGCGAAGAGGTCGAGGATCGGCTCCTGGGTCAGGTCGGCCTGCGCCGAGGTCGATCCGAAAACGTACGGCGGCCGTGGCGCCGGTGACGACGGCGACCGTCGCTCGCCGACCCTCTACCACTGCGAGGCGGCCGACGCGGCCAAGCCCTGACACTCACACGACGTCTCACGACGCGACCACAGACACGGGGGACACGGGGGAACACGGGGGAACACGGGGGAAGGGGGAAACGGGGGAGCGGCGGCCGTCCCGGCCAACACCGGGGCGGCCGCCACGAGTTCACCTCACAGGACGTGGGCGCTCAGCGGTACGGGAGCCAGCCGTCCGATGACGGCCTGTCCGTCGGCCGGCCGGGTGCCGGATTCGGCGTCGGGCAGTGCGCGGATGCCGAGGGTGTAGATCAGGGCGGTCTTGTCGGTGGTCCCGGTGTTGAGGTGCGGGTTGGAGGAGATGACGAGGGTCTTGCCGCCGTCCTCCAGCCGGGTCTCCAGATTGCCTGTCACGTACGGGGTGACGAAGTAGTAGCCGTAGGAGGCGCCGCCGGTGAAGGCGAAGCCGGTGGGGGCGGTGAAGCGCTGCTCGATGGTGCCGGGGTTGACCGGCTGGTTGTTGAGGGAGCGGATCTCCAGGTTGAAGGTGGTGGTCTGGCCCGGTGCGGCTTCGGGGATGGATTCCTGCACCACGCGCAGGGCGGTCTCGTTCTGTGCGCTGCCGGTGATCTTTCCGGAGAGCTGGACGGGTGTGTGCCTGCCGACGCTGGCCGAACCGTTGTCGTACCGTCCGGGGGCGGCGTCGGCCCGGGCTTGTACCGGGATGGTGTAGATGAGTGAACCGGTGTCGCTGGTGGTGGTGTTGAGGTGCGGGTTGGCCGTGATGAGCAGCGTGCGCCCGCCGTCCTCGATGCGGTGGCTGAGATTCCCGGAGATGACTCCGTGGATGGTCTCGTAGTACGCGTAGGTGGGCTGGCCGGTGAAGATGAAGCCGCTGGGGGCGGCGAAGCGCTGGGTGATCGTGCCGGGGTTGACCGGCTGGCCCGCTGGCGCGGTGTACTTCAGGTTGAAGGCGGTGGACTGGCCCGGCGCGACGTCGGGGATGGTGTCCTGGAAGATCGTCAGCGCCGTCTCGTCCGCTATGGGGGCGGGTACGACGACGGTCACGGGGAGGACGAAGGCGTTGTCCTTCAGGTTGAGGTCGCCGCCGTACTGGATCTCCAGTGTGGAGGTGTACGTGCCCGGAGGAGTGCTCTCCGGTGCGCTGATCCGGAACACCCCGTCCAAAGCGCTCTGGTGGGCCGCCAGCTGCTGCCCGGTGAAGGTGCGGGTGAGCCGTCGGCCCGTGGTGCCGGGCCCACCTTCCAGGCCGTCGGCGAGGGTCAGTACGACGGTCACGTACCGTCCGTCGGCGGAGTTGGGGCCGCGGTTGCGGATCCGGGCGCCGAGGTCGAACTCCTGGCCGCGCTGCACCCGGTAGGGGCTGACGACCTCGCCGTACAGGTCGGCGGCGGGCGGGGGCGGCGGGGTCATCTGGGCGACGGCCGTGACGCCCCGGACCCGATGGTTGTGGCTGTCGGCGATGTAGAGGTTGCCGGACCGGTCCAGCGCTATCCCCCAGGGGTGGTACAGGCGGGTGCCCGCGGCGGGGCCGCCGTCGTCCACGTACCCGGCGGTGCCGTTGCCCGCCACGGTCGTGATGATCCCGTCCGAAGTGACCTTGCGGATGCGGTGGTTGTGCCCGTCGCCGATGTAGAGGCTGCCGGCCTCGTCGAGCGCCAGCCCCCAGGGGTAGTGGAGCCGGGTGCCGATCGCGGGCCCGCCGTCGGAGATGTATCCGGCGGTGCCGTTGCCCGCCACCGTGGTGATGATGCCGTTGGGGGTGACCTTGCGGATCCGGTGGTTGTACCGGTCGGCGATGTACAGGTTTCCTTCCGCGTCCACGACCAGCCCCATGGGGTGGTAGAGCCGTGTCGAGATCGCCGGTCCGCCGTCGGAGACGTATCCGGCGGTGCCGTTGCCCGCCACGGTCGTGATGTTGCCGTTGGGGGTGACCTTGCGGATCCGGTGGTTGTGGTGGTCGGCGATGTAGAGGTTTCCGGCGCGGTCCACGGTCAGCGCGTGGGGGTAGTGAAGCCTGGTGGCGATGGCGGGTCCGCCGTCGGACACGTATCCGGCCTCGCCGTTGCCCGCCACGGTCGTGATGTTGCCGTTGGGGGTGACCTTGCGGACGCGGTGGTTGTTGGTGTCCGCGATGAAGAGATTGCCCGCGTCGTCCACGGCCACGTCCGCGGGGTAGTGGAGCCGGGTGGCGACCGCGGGTCCGCCGTCGGAGATGTATCCGGCGGTGCCGTCGCCCGCGACGGTGGTGATGTTGCCGTTGGGGGTGACCTTGCGGATCCGGTGGTTGTACCGGTCGGCGATGAAGAGATTGCCGTTCTTGTCCACGGCCACCCCCATCGGGTGGTAGAGCCGGGTCAGCGCCCCCGGCCCGCCGTCGGACATGAACCCGGCCACGCCGTTGCCCGCGACCGTCGCGATGGCGCCTTCCATCAGGCCCGCGGGCTGCGGACCGGTTCCGGTGCTGGTGGAGGTGGTCATGAGAGCACTCCTGTCTGAGATCAGCGGACGTGCGCGGATGGGGACATCGGGATGAGCCGTCCGACGGCGGCCTGTCCGTCGCCGGGCGGGGTGGCCATGACTGGTGCTCCTCGTCTGCTACTTGACGCGTGCCGTGATGGGCGTCGGCGCCAAGCGGCCGACGCTGATCCTTCCGTCGTCGTACGTGCCGGGCCCGGCGTCGGGGAGCGCGCGCAGCGAGAGGGTGTACAGAAGCGCGGTCGTGTCCGTCGTGCCCGTGTTGAGGTGCGGGTTGGACTCGACGACCAGGGTCTTGCCGCCGTCCTCGACGCGGGTGGAGAGGTTCCCGGTGACGGCGGGCTTGACGTAGTAATAGCCGTACGAGGCACCGGGGTCGAAGGCGAATCCAGTGGGCGCGGTGAACCGCTGGGGGAAGGTGCCGGGGTTGACCGGCTGGTTGTCCAGCGAGCGGATCTCGATGTTGAAGGTGGTGCTCCCGCCGGGCTCCAGCTCGGGCACGCTCTCCTGTGCGTAGCGCAGCGGGGTCTCGTCCCCGACGGGTCCGGTGACCTTCGCGGACAGCTGGACGGGGACGTGTTTGCCGACGCTGGCGCTGCCGTCGGCGACGGTGCCGGGGTGGGCGCCCGGGAGGGCCCGCACGCCGATGGTGTAGACGAGTGGCCCGGTGTCGCTGGTCGTGGTGTTGACGTGCGGGTTGTCGGTGACGATCAGCGTCCGGCCGTCGTCCTCGATGCGGTGGACGAGGTTGCCGGTGATCACGCCGTGGACGGTGTCGTAGTAGCCGTAGGACGGCTGGCCGGTGAAGACGAAGCCGGTGGGCGCGGTGAACCGCTGGGCGATGACACCGGGGTTGACCGGCTGCCCCGTGGGCGAGTTGAGGATGACGTTGAACTTCGCCCCCTGACCGGCAGCCACCTCGGGCACGGTCTCCTGCCGGATCTCCAGGGCCGTCTCGTCCTGTACGAGGGACGGCACGACGACCGCCACGGGGAGCGTGAAGACGTTGTCCTTGAGGTTGAGTTCACCGGCGTACTGGATCTCCAGCGTCGATACGTACGTGCCCGGCGGGGTGGTCCGGGGGGCGGTGACGCGGAACACCCCGTTCAGCGAGTAGGACGTCGGCCCCGGCGCGCGAATCCCCGAGTACGGGACGAGGGAGGTGCCGGGGAAGGTGCGGCTGAGCCGCCGCCCCGAGGTGCCGGTCGCGTCGACGAGACCGTCTGCGAGCGTCAGCACGACGGTCACCTTCGCGCCGTCGGCACCCCCTAGGCGACTCTCGACGTACGCGCCCAGGTCGAACTCCTGGCCGCGCTGGACCGTGTGCGGGGCCACCGCCTTCCCGTACAGGTCCGCCTCGTACGGCTTCAGCGGCATCTCGGCGCCCGCCCTGGCCACCATGCGGACGCGGTGGTTGCCGCGGTCGCTGATGTACAGGTTCCCGGCCGCGTCCAGGGCCAGGGCGTTGGGCTGGTACAGCTTCGTCTCGTGGGCCGGGCCGCCATCGGAGTCGTAGCCGCCGAGGCCGTTGCCCGCGACGGTGTGGATGATCCCGTCCGGGGTGACCTTGCGGACGCGCTGGTTGGCGAGGTCGGCGATGTAGAGATTGCCGTCCTCGTCCACCGCCACCGCGAGGGGCATGTTGAGCTTGGCCCGGACCGCCGGCTGCCCGTCGGAGTCGTAACCGGCCTGTCCTGTTCCCGCGACGGTGGTGATGGTGCCGTCGGCGGCGACCTTGCGGACGCGGTGGTTCTCGCGGTCGGCGATGTAGAGGCTGCCGTCCCGGCCCAGCGCGATGCCCTCGTGGAAGTTGAGCTGCGCCTTGGTGGCCGGGCCGCCGTCCCCGGAGTAGCCGGCCTGCCCGGTGCCCGCCACCGTACGGATGATCCCGTCCGGGGTGACCTTGCGGACGCGGTGGCCCGAGAACTCCCCGATGAAGATGTTCCCCGCCCCGTCCGTCACGACCGACATCGGATGGCTGAGCCGCGCCTTGGCGGCCGGGCCGCCGTCGCCGTCGTGCCCGGCCTGCCCGGTGCCCGCGACGGTGCTGATGCTCCCGTCCGGGGTGATCCTGCGGACCCGGTGGTTGAGCGTGTCCGCGAAGTAGACGGTCCCGGAGTCGTCCACCGAGAGCTGGCTGGGGCCGTTGATCTGGGCGGCGGTGGCCGGGCCGCCGTCCCCGGAGTACCCGGGTTGCCCGGTCCCCGCGAAGGCCGATATGGTGCCGTCGGAGCTGACCTTGCGTATCCGTCGGCTGCCCCGCTCAGTGATGTACAGCGTGCCTCTCCGGTCGGCCGCCACCCCGAAGGGCGTGTTGATGCGGGCGTCGACCGCGGGCCCGCCGTCGCCCGCGGACTCGGCCCGGCCGGTGCCCGCCACCGTCGCGATCGTTCCGTCCGCCATCTGCTGGGGTGTGCTCACAGCTGCTCCTCGGTGTCCTTCGGAAGGTCGTCGGGCCGGGGCCGGGCGCCGAGCAGCCAGCCGCAGGCCGCCGCGCAGCGGGCCGCGGCCCGCCCGTCGCCGTACGGATTTCCGCGCGGCGTGGTGCGTGGCCGAATGGCGCCGCCCGAAAGAACGCCCTCCCGGGCGAATTCCTTTTCCGCGGCCGCCACGATCTCGGATTCCTCGGTACCCACCAGCCTGGCCAGACCGGAATCAATCCCTTCGGTACGTTCGGTGTGATCGCGGGTCACCAGAACCGGAACACCGAACGCGGCCGCCTCTTCCTGTATCCCGCCGGAGTCGGTAATGGCGAGCGCCGAACGTGCCAGTAACCGGGCGAAGGAGCCGTACGGAATCGGCCCGGGAAGGTGGACATTGGGCAGCCCGCGCAATGAATGCTCAAGTGCGGACCGGACGGAGGGGTTCATGTGCGCGGCCACTACGAACACCACTTCCGGATACCGACGGCCGATATCGGCCACGGCCCTGCCGATCCGGCGGATGGGTTCCCCCCAGTTCTCCCTGCGGTGCGCGGTGACCAGGACGAGCGGCGCCCCGGACAGCTCGATTCCGCGCACCAGCGGATCTCGGCCCTTGACGGGCCGTCGGCTCGCCGCGATCACCGCGTCGATGACGGTATTTCCGGTCACCACGATCCGATCCGGTGCCATGCTCTCGGCGAGCAGGTTCCGGTGCGCGGTGTGGGTGGGCGCCAGATGGAGATCGCTCAGCTCGGCGATCATCCGGCGGTGGGCTTCCTCGGGGAACGGGCTGCGCAGGTCCCCTGAGCGCAGCCCCGCCTCCACGTGGACGACGGGAAGGCGGGCGAAGAACCCGGCCAAGGCGCCGGCCAGCGCCGACGAGGTGTCGCCCTGCACCATGACCGCGTCGGCGGCCGAGGACCGCAACTGGGTGCCGAGCCCGCTCAGCAGCCCGGCGGTCAGGTCGGTGACCGAGGTGCCGCCGGGCGGCAGGGTCAGCTCGACCTGGGCGCGCAACCCGAAGCAGGCGAGGGTTTCGCGGACCACCTCGCCGTGCTGCCCGGTGGTGACCACGACCGGCTCCGCCCAGTCCTGTCGGCTCAACTCCTGGACCACCGGCGCGAGTTTGATGGCTTCCGGGCGGGTGCCCACGACCATTGCGATGCGCTGTCGGACATTCAACGTTCTCTTATCTCCATCCGTCGCGCCGGAAATTAGAACACTATTTCGATGGCGTCGAACAGGGAATGGTGGCGCACTGGATCACCGTCCCTCACTTAGTAGTGCGGAAGATCGGGAAAGGGCGCGGAAGTTGAAAGGGATACTGGCCTCTCGCGGGGTCGGGGCGAGGGCCGCTGCTGAAGCTAACTCCCTGTGTGTGCGTCGTGCAATGGTGGTTCCCGGGTGAATGGCCGGATCGGTGCCGCATGCGCATTTCCTGGGCGGAAATTCCCTGCTGTGCCTGGCGGATAACGGAGTCCGGTTCCTCCGGAGTCGGCGTGAAACTAACTGCCGATGTCGTATTCGTTCCGCATCGGGGTCTGGTCACCGGCGGTTTTCTGAGCGAGAGTGAACCGGCTCCCACGCTCCGCACATGACGTGCTCCCTGCTGCCCGGAGGTGCCGCCGCACGATGTACACGGGATTCACCTGGCCGCTGGTGGGCGGTATGGCGGCGGCCCGTGCCATGGGCGGCACGGGGCCCGGCAGAGGCGCCCTGCTGGCGCTGATCGGCGCGTCGGTGGTGCCCGTCGGCTTCGTCCTGGGGCGGGAGACGCAGCGCAGGCTGACCGGAATAGGGCGCCCGGCACCGGCCCGGGAGACCGGTAACGAACCGCTGCCGCCCGCCCGTGGAGAGCCACTGCCCGCCGTTCCCGTGGCGGTGCCGGCGGGCGGGCATCGGCAGGTGCCGGCACCGGGACACCGGCAGCGGCGGAAGTGGGAGGTCCACCGGTGAGACGCGCTCTGCTCAAGGCCGTTGACACCATCGGCTACACCGTCATCGGCATGTCCGCGGGCTACCTGGCCCTCGCCATGGGCGCCGGGCTGCTCGAACTGCGGCGCCAGAAAGCCGCGTTACGGGTCCAGGGCGACACCGCCTACGGCAGCCCGCACGCGGGGCGACGCGACCGCCGTCATCTCTACGTCCTGGTCCCCTGCCTCAACGAGGAGTCGGTGATCGGCACCACCGTCACCGGGCTGCTCGGACCCCGTACCACCGTCGTGGTGATCGACGACGGCTCGGACGACGCCACCGGCGAGGTCGCCCGGCAGGCGGGGGAGGAGGCGCGGGCGGCCGGCCGGGAGGGGGAGGCGACGGTGCTGCGCCGGGAGCCTCCCGACGCCCGCCAGGGCAAGGGTGAGGCGCTCAACCACGGCATCCGGCTGATCCGCGAGCGCGTCGCGGCCCGCGGCCAGGACCCCGCGGAGACGATCGTCTGCGTCATGGACGCCGACGGCCGCCTCTCCGACCGGGCGCTGCGGCACATCCTGCCGCTCTTCGACGACGCCCGGGTCGGCGGCGTACAGCTGGGCGTACGCATCCGCAACCGCCGCGGCAACTTCCTGACCTGGTTCCAGGACTACCAGTTCTGGGCGATGGCCGCCGTCACCCAGTTCGGCCGCAACCTCACCTCCACCGTCAGCCTCGGCGGCAACGGCCAGTTCACCCGCCTGACGGCGCTGGACGCCCTGGGCGAGCGCCCGTGGTCCCAGTCGCTGACCGAGGACCTGGACCTGGCCATCAGCCTGGCCGTGCGCGGCTGGCGGCTGCGCACGACCGCCCACGCCTCCGTGGACCAGCAAGGGGTGAGCGACCTGCGGCGCCTCATCCGCCAGCGCACCCGCTGGTACCAGGGCCACATGACCGCGATCACCCGCATGGGCGAGATCTGGCGGGCGCCCCGCATGCGCCACCTCGCCGCCCTGGAGATGGCCGCCTACCTCCTCGTCCCCTGGGTCCTCGACCTCCCCTGGTCCCTGCTCTTCCAGTACTGCCTCATCTGGTTCCTCCGCAGCCCCAACGTCCTGGTCCTGCGCGGCAGACGGGCCTCGGCCTTCAACGCCACCTGGCTCAAGTGGCCGGCCAACCTCCTCGCCTGGTACCTCCTCACCTTCGCGCCCGCGCTCGCCACGTCCTTCACCTACCTGCGGCGCGACAAAGAGGTGGGCCCGGCCAGAGCCCTCCTCCTCGGCCACTCCTTCGTCCTCATGAACTACCTCTCCTTCCTCTGCGCCTGGCGCGCGCTCTTCCGCATGCTGCGCGGCCGGACCGGCTGGACGAAGACCACCCGCGAGACGGAGGCCCCCGCCGGGCCCCGGACGCTGTGATCCGTTGGCCTGGCGCCACCGACGCCAGTGGCGCGTTGACTGAGCCATTGGCCCACCTCAAGGGGCTTCGGTTGAGCCGGGTGGTGGGTTAATGGTCTGATGGGTCTGTCGATGGCGCTGCGGATCCCCGTGGCGCCTTTTTCATGCGGACATATCGCGGGCGTACCGAGCGACAACCGAAAGGGGCGGAAGAGCTGTGCTGAAGAGGGTGTTCGTGGCGCCGGATCCGGGGCGGGCGCGGTTGCGTTTCGCGTCGCGGGCCGTCCTCGGCATCGCGCTGGCCGTGGCCGTGTGCGGTCTGCTCGGTCATTCGCTGGTGGCCGCGATCACCGGCGGTCTCGCCGCGCTGCTCGCCCTGTTCACGGTGACCGACTCGACCGTGCGGGCGCAGGCGGCCACCACCGCGCTGCTGCCGGCCGTCGGCTTTCCGGTACTCGCTCTCGCCGCCGCTCTGCACGACGTCCCCGTCGCGCGGGATGCCGCGTTCCTGGCCGTGATGGGTGCCGGGGTCTACGCGCGGCGGTGGGGACCGCGCGGGCACTCGCTCGGCGTGTTCGCGTTCATGATGTTCTTCGCGACGCAGTTCCTGCACACCGTCCCCGCGCAGCTCCCCGAGCTGTACGCCGCCGTACTGCTGTCACTGTGCGCCTCGTCGGCCGTGCGGTTCGGCGCGTGGTGCTACGAACGCCGGCTGCCGCCCCCCGTCCTTCCCGCGGCGCCCGCCGGGACCGGCCTCGCCCGGACCACCACGCGCCAGGCGATCCAGGCGGTCACCGGCGGCGCCTTCGCGCTCGCCGTCGGCCAGGTGCTGTCCGACGAGCGGTGGTACTGGGCCGTCGGCGCCACCTGGTGGGTCTTCGTGAACACCGCGTCCAGTGGCGAGACCCTCGTCCGCGGCTTCCGCAGGGTGCTCGGGACCGTGCTCGGCATCGCCCTCGGCCTCGTCGTCGCGGTCCCGCTGAACGGCGCGCCCGTCCCCTCGGCGATCATCGTCGCCCTCAGCGTCTTCGGGATCTTCTACACGGCTGCCGTCTCCTATACGTGGATGATGCTCGCCGTCACGGTGATGGCCGGGGTCCTCTACGGCCTGCTCGGCGTGCTGAACCCGGCCCTCCTCGCCCTGCGCGTCGCCGAGACCGGAGTCGGGGCGCTCGGGGCCGCCCTCGCGGTGCTCCTCGTCCTGCCCGTCACCACCCACGCCACCACCAACGCCTGGATCCAGCGGGCCCTGCGGTGCGTGCACGCCTGCACGGCGGAGGCCGCCGCACGCCTCGCCGGGTCCGAGTCGGCCGACCCGGCGCCGCGCGTCGCCGAACTGGAACAGCTCCTCGGGAAGGTACGGCTCTCGCTCGCGCCGCTCGTCCACCCGCTCAGCCCGCTGCGCGCCCGCAAGGAACGCGCGCGCCAGGTGCTCCTGCTGCTCGACGACTGCGCCCGCCAGGTCCGCGGCCTGGCCTCCATCGCCGCCGACCCCGAGGCCTCCCACGACGACCGCCTCGCCGCCGCCTGCTGGCGGGTGGAGGCCGCAGTGGAGGCGCTGACGGCCCCGGCGGAGGGCGCGCGCGGCCGGGCGCTCGGGCCCGCCACCGTGCCGCACGGTGCCGTGGCCGAACCCGCGCTGGCCCACCTGCACGGCCTGGAGAAGGCGCTCGCGGAGCTTGCCGACCCCCTGCACAGCCCCACCCGCACGCCGCTGATCGGGGCCTGAGAGCCGGCGACGCCCCGCCGGACCCGGACATCGCGCCGGACCCGGACGTCGCGCCGGACCCGGACGCCCCGCCGGACATGAGAAGACCCCGGCTGGACGGGGGAGACCAGCCGGGGTCGTCGATGGTGACGTGCGGAGGGCGGTCGCCTCTCGGCGAAAGGCTCCATGGGGCTTCAGCCGAACGATCGTCCCCATGGGCTATAGGTGAGGCCCGGGGACACTGTCCCCTCCGCAGCCACATGGGTAAGAACGGCGGACCACACCGCGTTGTTCCGGCCGGCCGCCCGGCGCCCGCGTGACCTGTGACACGTGCAAGCAGGCGGGCCGGTACGGCGGTCCGACCGGCGCGGGGGAGACCGCCTGGTCTAGACCGCCTGCTAGCGTCGGCCGCACGGGCGGCGCCAGGGACGCGGCGCCCCGGCCGAGAGGGGACAGCAGTGGGCGACGGCAAGCACGCCGGACGGGCGTACATCGGATCCTTCACCGCCGCGGGAGGCCTCGGTGTCCTCACCGCGGCCGTCGACGAGGACACCGGAGCGCTCACCGTCCTCGGCGCCACCGACGCGGTCGCCGACCCGTCCTACCTCGCCCTCTCGCCCACCGGCGACACGCTCTACGCGGTGAGCGAGACCTCCGACGGCGCCCTCGCCGCGTACCGGCTCGAAGGGGACAAGCCGCAGCTCGCCGGCCGCCCCGTGCCGGTCGGCTCGGCGCCCACCCACCTCGCCCTGTACGACGGCCACGTCCTCACCGCCAACTACCGCTCGGGCAGCGTCACCGCCGTCCCGCTGCGCGCCGACGGCAGCCTCGCCGCCCCGGCGGGCGAGCTGCGGCACACGGGCTCCGGGCCGCACCCGCACCGCCAGCAGGGCCCGCACGCCCATCAGGTCCTCGCCGACCCGAGCGGCCGCTGGGCCGTCAGCGTCGACCTCGGCACGGACTCCGTACGCGTGTGCGCCCTCGGGGAGAACGGGCTCACGCTGCACCGCGAGGTGGCGCTGCGTCCCGGCTCGGGGCCGCGGCACCTGGTCTTCCACCCGCGCGGCGACCGCGCGTACGTCCTCAACGAGCTGACCCCCACGCTCACCGTCTGCGCCTGGGACGCCGAGGGCGGCACGCTCAAGCCGCTCGGCGAGGTGTCCGTCCTCGTCGACGTCCCGGACGGCGACGTCTACCCCTCGGAGGTCGTCATCGCGCCCGACGGGCGCTTCCTGTGGGCCGCCACGCGCGGCGCGGACCTCATCTCGGTCCTCGCGCTCGACGAGGCGGGCGAGGCGCCGCGGCTGACGGCCACGGTGCCGTGCGGCGGGCACTGGCCGCGCGACCTGGCCATCGACCCCTCGGGGCGGCGACTGTACGCCGCCAACGAGCGGTCCGGCGACGTCACCTGGTTCACGATCGACGCCGCTACGGGTATCCCCCGCAAGTCCGGCTCGATCGAGGCACCGGCCGCCTCCTGCGTGATCTTCAACTGAGGCGGCCCCTCCGGTGCGTACGCCGATGGGCCCGCCCCCACATCGGGGCGGGCCCATCGGCGTACGTGCGCGGGGCTCAGTGCACCGGCGTGCCCGACGGCTGCTGCGGGGTGATGCCGAGCGTCGTCGTGTACTTGGAGAGCGCCAGCTTGCCGATGGCCGGGTAGGGGCCGAGCGGCTCGGCGACCGAGCAGCCCGCGTCCTTCGCGGCCACGTCGAGCAGACCCGGGTCGAGCTCGGGGCCGATCAGGTACGGGGCGAGCGCCAGCTGGGCCGAGCCCGAGCCGCGCAGCTGCTCCGCGATCGCCGCGATGGAGCCCTCCTGGTCGAGCGCGGCGGCCATCACCGGCACCGCGAGGCGCGCGGCGAGCAGCATGCCGGTGATCCCGGCGGCCTGGACGGCCTCCTCGCCGCCGACCGTGGCGAGGACGATGCCGTCCGCCGCGGTGGCCACGGTGAACAGGCGGGCGCGGTCGGCGCGGGCGAGCCCGGCCTCCGAGAGGCGCACGTGCAGGGCCTCGGCGAGCAGCGGGTGCGGGCCGAGCACGTCGGTCAGCTCGGCGGCGGCGCGGCTCTCCACGACGGCTTGCCGGATGCGGCGCATCAGCGCGCTGTCGGGGCCCGCGAGGAGCGGTACGACGACCGCGACGGGACCGTCGGGCTCGGCCACCTCGGCACCGGCGGCCCGCGCCCGCTCGACGCGGGCGGCACGCTCGGCGGACGCGTGCGCGAGCACGGACTGGAGCGAGGGGAACTCGGGGAAGGACGTGACGGTGGCATCCTCCTCACCGTCGACGTAACCGATTCTGGCGTCGAGGCCGGGCAGCTCGGAGCGGGCGATGCTCACGACTTCCTCGGCGAGGCTGCGCGTGGTGGTGCTGGGGGCGCCCGGCACGGCGAGGACCAGTGCGGGCGCGCCCTCAGGAGCCGCGACGGGCTCCGGACGGCGGTGCCGGCCCGGCTGACGGGGGCGCGGCATTCGTACGGGCAGGCCGGATGCGGGCCCAGTGGAGGAGCTCATGCGCCCGCATGCTACTGGCTTGCGGGACCTCCCTGTTCGGGGAGGGTGCAGGTGGGCGGTATAAGTCCGTTTTTGTCTGATGAATTACGTAGAGGTCAACTGTCGCCTTCCTGATGGACGGAGAGCATGCGCGCGTCGAGCGGCAGCCGCAGCCCGCCCCGGGCGATTTCGACCGCTATGCGCAGGGCGCCGTCCAGCGGGTCGCCGACCGCGGGAACCGTTCGCGCGTACGGCAGTTGGCCGGCCAGTTCCTCGCGCAGTGGGGCGAGCAGCGGCTCGCCCAGCTTGAACAGGCCGCCCGTGAAGGCGACTTCACCTGCCCCGGCCGCCGGGCAGACCGCCGCAGCGGCCTCGGCGATGTGGCGGGCCGCGTCCCGCAGGATGCCGCACGCCACGGCGTCGTCCGCCGCGCAGCGGGCCACTTCGGGCGCGAAGGAGGCGAGGACCGCGGGCCGGTCCGCGCGGGGGTAGAGCTGGCCCGGCAGGCCCGCCAGGGGGCCGAACATCCTCTCTGCGCGTGCGAGGAGCACCGGGGAGCCGCCCCGCCTGCCGTCGTGCGCCCGCATCGCCGCTTCGAGCCCCGCGCGGCCGATCCAGGCCCCGCCGCCGCAGTCCCCGAGCAGGTGGCCCCAGCCGTCGGCGCGCCGCCAGGCGGTGAGGTCGGTGCCGATCGCGATCATCCCGGTGCCCGCGGCGACGACCGCTCCCGGGCGCTCCCCGAGCGCGCCCGCGTAGGCGGTGACGGCGTCCGCCGCGAGCGCCAGGCGCCGTACGCCCAAGGTCTCCCGGAGCGCGGACGGCAGCTCGGCGCGCAGGTCCTCACCGAGGGCCGCCATCCCCGCGGCGCCGACCGCGACAGCCGTGATCCGCCCGCCGCCCGCCCGCTCCAGCAGCGTCCGTGCCATGGGCAGCAACCGCTCCATGAAGTGCCCGGCGTCGATGCCGCGCGACCCGGTGCGCACCGGGTCCGTGGAGCGCACGGGTTCCACGGAGTGCACAGGCCCCTTGGAGTGCGCCGGGTCCCGGCGGGGCGTGCCGTCCGGCGGGGCGAGGGCGGCCCGCAGCCCGGAGCCCCCCGAGTCCACGCCCAGCACCCACGCCGGGCCGGTCACGGCAGCCGCCAGTCCACCGGCTCCGCCCCCTGCCGCACCAGCAGGTCGTTGGCCCGGCTGAAGGGGCGCGAGCCGAAGAAGCCGCGGTCCGCCGACATGGGGGAGGGGTGCGAGGACTCCACCGACGGCAACTGCCCGAGCAGCGGCCGCAGATTGCGCGCGTCACGCCCCCACAGGATCGACACCAGCGGCTTCCCGCGCGCGGCCAGCGCCCGGATCGCCTGCTCGGTGACCTCTTCCCAGCCCTTGCCGCGGTGCGCCGCGGGTTTGCGCGGGGCCGTGGTGAGCGCTCTGTTGAGGAGCAGGACACCCTGCTGGGTCCAGGGGGTGAGGTCGCCGTTGGACGGCGGGGGCAGGCCCAGGTCCGTGTTCAGCTCGCGGTAGATGTTGAGGAGGCTGCCGGGCAGTGGCCGCACGTCGGGCGCGACCGAGAACGACAGCCCCACCGCGTGGCCGGGCGTGGGGTAGGGGTCCTGGCCGACGATCAGGACGCGGACGTCGTCGAAGGGCTGCTGGAACGCGCGCAGCACGTTCGCTCCCGCGGGGAGGTAGGTGCGTCCCGCGGCGATCTCCGCGCGCAGGAAGTCGCCCATCCCGGCGATCCGTTCGGCCACCGGCTCCAGGGCCTTGGCCCAGCCGGATTCGACGATTTCATGCAAGGGTCGTGGTGCCACGGCGTCACCCTACTGCCGTAACGCGCGCGCCGATCAATCGATGGCCGCCGCCCGCACGCAGAGCACGTCCGGCAGGTGCGAGGCGAGCAGCCGCCAGCTGTCGCCGTCGTCCGCCGAGGCGTACACCTCGCCGTTGCGATTGCCGAAGTAGAGGCCCGCCGGGTCGTTGTCGTCGCTGCACATGGCGTCGCGCAGCACCGTGCCGTAGTGGTCCTCCTGGGGCAGGCCCGCGCTCAGTGGCTCCCAGCTCTTGCCCGCGTCGGCCGTGCGGTAGACGCGGCAGCGGTGGTCGGCGGGGACCCGGTCGCTGTCCGCGGTGATCGGGAAGACGTACGCCGTGTCGGCCCGGTGGGGGTGCGCGACCACCGCGAAGCCGAAGTCGGAGGGCAGGCCGCCGCCGATGTCCGTCCAGTGCGCGCCCGCGTCGTCGCTGCGGTACACCCCCCAGTGGTTCTGTAGATACAGCCGGTCCGGATCGGCCGCGTCCCGCGCGACCTTGTGCACGCACTGGCCGAACTCCGGTTTCGGGTCCGGGAGGAACACCGCGGAGACGCCCTTGTTCGAAGGGGCCCAGCTCGTGCCGCCGTCCAGGGTGCGGAACACCCCGGCGGCGGACACCGCGACCGTCACCGCGCCGGCGTCGCGGGCGTCGGTCAGCACGGTGTGCAGGCCCTCCCCGCCGCCGCCCGGCATCCACTGGGAGCGGGTGGGGTGCTCCCACAGCGGACGTACGAGCGCGAAGCTCTCGCCGCGGTCCTCCGAGCGGTACAGCGCGGCGGGCTCCGTGCCCGCGTACACCACGTCCGGCTCGGCGGCCGAGGGGTGCAGCTGCCACACCCGCTCCAGCGACGCCCCGGTGTCCTTGGGGAACTTCACGGCGGGCTTCGCGGGCTCCGTCCAATTCCGGCCGAGGTCGTCGGAGTGGAAGACGGAGGGGCCCCAGTGCGCGCTGTCTCCGCCCACGAGGAGGTGGGGGGCGGGGCCCCGGGTGTCGATGGCGACGGAATACACCGCCTGCGCGTTGAAGTACGGGCTGTCGTCGAACTCCCAGGCGCCGGCGCGCCTTCGGCCGATGAACAGGCCCTTGCGCGTGCCTACGGTCAGCAGTACATCGGCCATGGCGGCCACCTCCGCGACGTCGTTGTCTCAGGTACTCGTCAGTCTGCACCCGACCACTGACAGTCACCCTCCGACGCGACGTTCCCGCAGGTAGACGCCGTGTCCTCAGCCCGTCGGCCGCGGGCCTCAGCCCGTCGGCCGCCCCGGCGACGCCAGCTCCGCGGCCACCTGCGCGATGACCGCGGGGCCCACCCGGCAGCACCCGCCGACCAGCCGTGCCCCCGCCGCCCGCCAGCCCGCCACCTGACCCGCCGCGAACCGCGCGGGACCGCGCCAGGACCGGGCCCCGGCGTCCCACGTCTCGCCGCTGTTCGGGTAGACGACCACGGGTTTGCCGGTGACGCGCGCGGACAGCGCCACGGCCGCGTCGACGTCTCGCGGATCGCAGCAGTTCACGCCGACCGCGATGACCTCGTCCACGTCGGCGGCGAGCGCGAAGGCCTCGTCGAGGGGCTGGCCCGCGCGCGTGCGGGCGCCCGCCACGCTGTACGACAGCCAGGCCGGCACCCCGAGGCCGCGCACCGCCCGCAGCAGGGCCCGCGCCTCGTCGGTGTCGGGGACCGTCTCCAGAGCGAGCACGTCCGGTTCCGCCGCGGCGAGGGTTTCGAGGCGGGGCCGGTGGAAGCGCTCCAGCTCGTCCACGGTGAGGCCGTACCGCCCCCGGTACTCGGAGCCGTCGGCGAGCATCGCCCCATAGGGGCCTACCGACGCGGCCACCCACACCTCGCGCCCGAGCCCGGATCCGGCGGCCCGCGCCAACTCCACGCTCAGGCGGAGCAGTTCCGTGGTGCGGCGCGCGTCGATGCCGTGCCGGGCGAACCCCTCGTACGTCGCCTGGTAGCTCGCGGTGATGGCGACCTCGGCGCCCGCCCGGTAGTACGCGCGGTGGGCGGCCTCGATCGCCCCGGGCTCGTCGGCGAGCAGCCGCGCCGACCACAGCGCGTCACCCAGGTCGTGACCTGCGGCCTCCAGCTGGTTGGAGAGGCCGCCGTCGAGCACGACCGGGCGACGCGAAAGGACATCGGCGAATCTCACACCGTCGACGCTAGCGAAGGCGCGGCCGGCGGGAAGTGGCAGGCCACCTGGTGGCCCTGCCCGTTCGGTGTGCTCACGGGCGGCTCGGCCGTGGCGCACACGTCCTGGGCGAGGGTGCACCGGGTGCGGAAGCGGCAGCCCGACGGGGGCTTCGCCGCCGAGGGGGTCTCGCCCTTCAGCGGCGCGCGTTCCGTATCGGAGGCGGCCTCGGGGTCGGGGAGGTTGACCGTGTCGAGCAGACCGCGTGTGTAGGGGTGCAGGGGGTGCGCGTAGACCTGTTCGGCCGGGCCCGACTCCACCAGCTTGCCGAGGTACATGACGCCGACGGTGTCCGCCAGATGGCGTACGACGGCCAGGTCGTGCGAGATGAACAGATAGGTCAGGCCGCGCTCGCGCTGGAGGTCCCGCATCAGGTTCAGGATCTGCGCCTGCACGGACACGTCCAGGGCGGAGACCGGCTCGTCGGCGACCACCAGATCGGGCGAGAGCGTCAACGCCCGAGCCAGGCCCAGGCGTTGACGCTGACCGCCGGAGAACTCGTGGGGGTAGCGGTGCACCGCGCCGCGCGGCAGACCGACGGCGTCGAGGAGTCCGGCGACCAGCTTCTCCCGCTCGGCGCGGCTGCCGACGCCCTGGATCACCAGGGGCTCGCGCAGGATCTCGCCGACCCGCATGCGTGGATCCATCGCGGCGGTGGAGTCCTGGAACATCAGCTGCACGCGGCGCCGGTGCGCGCGCCGCTCGGCCCGCGACATCCGCGCCGGATCGGCGCCCCTGAAGCGCACCGCCCCGGCGGTCGGCTCCTCCAGGCCCGCGACGATCCGCCCGAGCGTGGTCTTGCCGCACCCGGACTCGCCGACCATGCCGTACGTCTCGCCCTCGCGGATCCTGAGCGACACCCCGCCGACCGCGCTGACCGCGCCCCGACCGCGCGAGAACGGGCCGCCCTTGAGCGGGAACTCCTTGACCAGGGCGTCCAGTTCGAGGAGTACGCCCCCGGGGCCGGCGGTGGGCGGTACGGGCGGTGGGACCACGACCTCCTCCGGCGTGACGGCCTTGTCCGGCACCGGGTGGAAGCACGCGAACCGGTGCTCCACGCCGCGGACCTCGTCGTCGGCGAGCGGTGGCTCCCCGGTGCGGCACTCGTCGGTGGCGAAGGTGCAGCGCGGCGCGAAGCGGCAGCCCGTGGGGCGCGCCGCGAGGTTCGGCGGCAGGCCCGGGATGGTGTGCAGTTCGGTGCCGCTGCCCGCCGCCCGCTCGGGCAGTGCGGCGAACAGCGCCTCGGTGTAGCGGTGGCGCGGGCGGGCGAACAGGTCGCGTACGTCCGACTCCTCGGCGACCTTGCCCGCGTACATCACCGCGACCCGGTCCACGCGGTTGGCGATGACGCCCAGGTCGTGGGTGACCAGGATCATCGCCATGCCAAGCCGGGAGCGCAGGTCGTCGACCAGCTCCAGGATCTGGTGCTGCGTCGTCACGTCCAGCGCGGTGGTCGGTTCGTCCGCGATCAGCAGCTTCGGCTCGCAGACCAGGGCCATGGCGATCGCCACGCGCTGGCGCATGCCGCCGGACAGCTGGTGCGGGTAGGCCTTCATGCGCTCGGCGGGCTGGTCCATGCCGACCAGGCGCAGCATCTCCTGGGCGCGCGCCCGGGCCTCCTTCCCGCCGATGCCGGGGCGGTGCAGCAGCAGCGGCTCGGCCACCTGCGCGCCGATGGTCATCGTCGGGTTGAGGGAGGTGAGCGGGTCCTGGAAGACCATGCCGATGGTGTCGCCCCGTACGTCCCGCAGGACCGGCTCGGGAGCGGTGGCGAGGTCCTGGCCGTCGAACAGGACGCGGCCACCGGTGATCGCGCCGCCCGGTGGCAGCAGGCCGAGGACGCTGAGCGCGGTCATTGTCTTGCCGCAGCCGGACTCGCCGACGATGCCCAGGGCCTCGCCGGGGGCGAGGGTCAGGCGGACGCCGTCGAGGGCGTGGACGGTGCGCTCGCGCGAGATGATGTCGACGCGCAGGTCCTCGATGGTGAGCAGCTGCTCGGTCGTGGGCCGGGGCTCGGCCGCGCACTGGGGCTCGGTCATCTGTCGTGTCTCCCGTTACTTCCGCAGCCGCACTTCGAAGGCGTCCCGCAGCCCGTCACCGATGAAGTTGAACGCGGCGACGACCAGCACGATCGCGATGCCCGGCGGGAAGATCAGCCACCAGTAACCGTTCTGCGTGTAGGTGATGCCGGCGGACAGCATCGATCCCCAGTCGGCCGAGGGCGGCGGGATGCTCAGCCCGAGGAAGGCGAGGTAGCTGACGTAGAGGATCGCGTCGGCGATCTGGAACGTGCAGTTGACGATGACCGTGCCGATCGCGTTCGGCACGATGTGCTTGAAGACGGCCCGCGCGCCGCTGCCGCCCATCATCCGCATGGCCTGGACGTACTCGCGGTCGCGCAGCGCCAGGGCCTCGCCGCGCACCAGGCGGGCGGGGGACAGCCACGCCACCGCCGCGATGATCATGATGAGGACGCCCTTGCTCGGTGTGACGATCGCGGCGACGACGACGAGCAGGAACATCGCCGGGATGGCGAGCGCCGCGTCCGTGATCCGCATCATCACGGCATCGGCCCAGCCGCCGAAGTAGCCGGCGACCGCGCCGTAGACGGTGCCGAAGAGCGTGGCCAGCAGGCCTGCCGCCAGGCCGATCTCGAGCGACGTCCGCCCGGCCACCATCAGCCGGCCGATCATGTCGTAGCCGAGGTCGGTGGTGCCGAGGAGATGGCCCGGGCTGCCGGGCGGGAGGTTCGCCCGGGAGAGGTCGGTGTGGACCTGCTCGGTGGAGTACAGGAGCGGGCCCAGATAGCTGAGCGCGAGCAGCAGGAGCAGCACCACCACGCCCGTCAACGCGAGCTTGTTGCCGGTGAAGACCTGGAGCGTGCGGCGTGCCAGCGAGGGTGTTGCGCGCGCCGCCTCCTCATGGCCGGGGGCGGTGACAGGGGCTGCCGTGGTACTCATGCCACGCTCCGTATCCGGGGGTCGAGAACGGCGTACAGGACGTCGGTGAGCAGCGAGCCGACGACGGTGGCGACACCGACGACGAGCGTCACGCCGAGCAGGACGGGGAAGTCGGAGCCCTGGGCCGCGTTCCAGAACAGCAGCCCCATGCCCGGGTAGTTGAACATCGACTCGACGACGAGGGCGCCGCTGAAGAGGGTCGGGAGGTAGAGGCCGAGGAGCGTCGCGAGGGGGATCAGCGCGTTGCGCAGGACGTGCCTGACCATGATCCGGCGGCTCGACTGGCCCTTGGCCATCGCCGTGCGGACGTATTCCTCGGTGAGGTTGTCGAGCACCGCCGAGCGCATGTAGCGGCTGAACATCGCGATGATGCCGAAGGCCATGGTGACCACAGGGAGCACCAGACCGGAGAGGTCGCCGAGGAGTTCGCCGACCGTCTCGCCCTGGGGTGCCTCCGCCGGGAGGACCGGCATGACCTGCGCGAACAGGATGATCATGATGAGACCGAGGAAGAACACCGGCGTCGCGTACATCAGGAAGGCGAGCCCCGTCAGCGCGTAGTCCGACGCCTTGCCGCGCCGCACGGCCTGGAGCAGGCCGAGCGGGACCGCGATGATCACCGCGAGGGTGGTGGACAGGACGGTGAGGAGCAGCGTCTTCGGCAGGCGCTGCCTGAGCAGGTCGAGGACGGGCGAGTTGAGTTTGAAGGACTCGCCGAGGTCGCCCGTGAGCAGCCGCTTCAGATACATCGCGTACTGCGTGGGCAGTGAACGGTCGTACCCCTGCTGGTGGTTGAAGTGCTCGATCTGCTGCGGCGTGCCCTTCGGGCCGAGGATGGCGCGCGCGGGGCCGCCCGGCAGCAGGTGCAGCAGCACGAAGACGATGACCGACACCAGGAAGAGCACGACGATCGCCTGGAGGAAGCGTTTGACCAGAAAGCCGGTGAAGCCGGTGGAGCCCTTGCTGCCGGTCACTTCCCGGCCCCCTTCTTCTTGACGTAGTACCAGTGCTGGGGCGCGAAGCTGACCGTCGGGTTCTGCGCGACGCCGCGCAGGTCGTTGCGGATCACCGAGACCTGGTACGCCGGGTTGGGCATCCACATCACGGGCAGCTGCTCGGCGAGGTACTCGCCGTACTCGTGCACGGCCTTCATGTCGGGGGAGTACTGCACGCCCCGGATGACGCGGTCGGCCCGTTTGTCGCTGTAGTTGCCGAAGTTGGCGGAGGCCCCGGTCGAGAAGAGCTGCTCGCCGCTGGGGTTGAGCGGGTAGTACCAGCTGCCGGCCGTCCCGAAGAAGGACATGTCCCAGTCGCAGCCCGGGTCCTTCGCCCCGCACGGGACGGAGTTGCCGAGGACGGAGTTCAGCGGCTGCTGACGTACGGTCAGCTCGATGCCGGCCTTGGACAGCGACGACTTCAGCTCCTGCATCATGTTCGTCGTCTCGGTGGAGCCGGACTGGGAGAGCAGGGTCAGCTCCAGCGGCGCGTCCTTCTCGATGCCCTTGCCGCACTGGTCCTCGCCCGTCCCCGGGCGTACGCAGCGGGCCGTGCCGTTCTTGGTGCGCCAGCCGTGCGCGGCGAGGAGACGCCGGGCCTCGCGTACGTCGTACGGGTACCGGTTCCGCTCCATGGCCTCGGACAGGTACTGGCTCTTCGGTGTCGTCGGTACGGGGCCGAGCGTCGGGGTGGCGCTGCCCTGCCAGATGACGTCGCTCATCGCCTTCTGGTCGACGAGGTGCTGCATGGCCTGCCGGATGTAGAGCTGGTCCATCATCGGGCCGCCGTGCGTGGAGTTGAAGTTGTAGACGATGTACGTCGCCGCCCACCCCTCCCACGGATCGACGCGGTAGCCCTTGTCCTCGAACTTCTCCTTCTGCGCCATCACCGACGGCGGGATGTAGCCGTAGTCGACGCCGCCCGAACGCAGCACGTTGAACTCGGAGTCGGCCGTCGTGAACGGCTTGAAGACGACCTTGTCCAGGTGGGGGCGTTCCGACGCCGGGCCGGTGTACCTCTCGTTCGGCACGATCGTGACCTGACCGCTGTCCCGCCAGCCCGCGAGCCTCCAGGGCCCGTTGACGGTCTTCCACAGCGGGTCGGAGCCGTACGAGCCGAGGCTCTTCGCGTGTTTCGTGAGCCGCGCGAAAACCGCCCTGGCGCCCTCGGTCGTGCGGTCCCAGTCGCCGATCCGCCCGCCGTCGGTCCTCGCGTCCCAGGCGTGCTGGGGCAGGGCCCTCATCAGCGTGAGCTGGTTGGCGGTGAACCAGTCCGGGTTGTACGCGCGCGCCAGGTGAAGGCGCACGGTGTGGTCGTCGAGCGTCTCGAACCGCTTGACGTTGTCCGGCATCGCGCCCACCGAATAGCCGCCCCACTCCGCCTTGTTGGCCTTGACGAGACGGAACCAGAACTCCACGTCGCGCGCGGTGACGGGCTTCCCGTCGGACCACTTGACGCCCTCGCGCAGCGGCACCGTCACCGTCTTGTTCCCGTCGCCGTACCTGGGGGTGAGACCGAGCGTGCCGGGGCCGTGTGTGCTCAGCTCGCCCTTCGCCTTGTCCTGCACGGCGTCGTACACCGGCGTGAACAGCAGTGAGTAGATGCCGCTGTTGTACGAGGCGCCGTAGCCGGGTGCGCCGATCGGGAAGATCCAGTTGGGTGTCGCGGCCGGGGGCAGGGCCATCGTCGCCGTGCCGCCCTCGACGGGGGTGCCGCCGGTGGGGCCCATGTCGATGCGGCCGCCCTCGCGGACGCAGCCGGTGAGGACCATCGCGAGGACGAGCAGAGCTGCCGCCGCGGAACGATGTGAACGCATGGCGATGGGCCTCCCAGGGGGACGGGGGCGGCCCCGTGCCGGAGAACGACGGGGCGGCGCCCGAACGCTAGGCCGCACGCGAAAAACAAGTCAATAGCTTCGTTCGGAAGAGACCCGAAAACCCGGCGGGGGTAGCGGACTTGATTCGAGGAGACCTAGTCTTCGTGCCGCGGTCGAAGTAGAAACTCGAAGCAACAGGCAACAACGGGGGGCGGCATGGCCGGAACACCACTCGGCGAACCGGGGTCGGCGCAGCACATCGTCCACCTGGTCTCATCGGGGGCGGCCACTTCCCGGGCGGATCTCGTACGCGAGTTGGGCCTCGCCCCCTCGACGGTCTCTCTGCGCGTGCAGGAACTGGTCGACGCGGGGCTCCTGAGCGAGTCCGGAGAGGGAGCCTCGCGCGGCGGTCGCAGGCCACGTCTCCTGCGGGTCGCCGCGCACGGAGGCGTCGCGGTCGCAGCCGACCTCGGCAGCCACCACGCGCGGCTCGGCGTGGTCGACCTGGGCGGCACCGTCACGGACGCCGTCGATCTGCCCCATGACATCACCGCGGGACCCGAGTCCGCCGTGGACTGGCTCTGCGGCCAGGTCGACCGCCTCATCGCCCGCCAGTGCGAGGAGGGCCGTGCCGTACGCGCGTTCGGTGTGGCGTTCCCCGGCCCGGTGCAACCGGATACGGGCCGCGTCCTGAGCCCGTCCCGCATGCCCGGCTGGCACCGCTACCCGCTCAGGGACGTCCTCGCCGAGCGGCTCGGCATCCCCGTCACCGTCGACAACGACGCCACGATGATGGCCGTGGGGGAGCACCGCGTCGCCCGCCCCGGACTCGACCACCTCGTCGTCGTCAAGGCCGGACGCGGCATCGGCAGCGGCATCATCTCCGCGGGGCGCCCGCACGGCGGCGCCAACGGCAGCGCGGGCGACATCAGCCACGTCCGCGTCGACGCCGCGGGCGACCGCCCGTGCAGCTGCGGCAACATCGGCTGCCTGGAGACCGTCGCCAGCGGCGCCGCCCTCATCCGCGAACTCGCCCGCCAGGGCGTCGAGGCCGCCGACACCGGCGACCTGCTGCGCCTCGTCGCGGACGGCGACCCGCAGGCCACCACCCTCGTCCGCACCGCGGGGCGGCACATCGGCACCGTCCTGTCCGTCGTCGTCAACTTCTTCAACCCGCAGGCCGTGGCGCTCGGCGGCGTCCTCGCGACCGCCGAACCCCTGGTGGCCGCCGTGCGGGGCGTGCTCTACGAACGGTGCCTGCCGCTGGCCACGGCCGACCTGGAGATCACCACCACCGTCACCGGCGTCGACGCCGGCCTCCTCGGCGCCGGCCTCACCGCCCTGCGGCACCACCTGCCGACCTCGCCGGCCGCCCCCGCCCCCCAGGAAGCGAGTGCCCCCGCATGACGCCCACCACGAACCGCCGCCTGCGCATCGGCATCGGCGGCATCGGCATCGAGTCGTCCACCTTCTGCCCGCACCGCTCCACCACGGACGACTTCCGGCAGACCCGCGGCCAGGACCTCCTCGACCGCTACACCTGGACGCGCCCCGGCTCCGACCTCGCCGCGGCCGTCGAGTGGGTGCCGCTGCTGCACGCGACCTCGCTGCCCGGCGGCCCGGTCGAGGCCGCGTCGTATCTGACCCTCAAGGACGAACTGGTCACGCGCATACGGCGAGCGGGCCCGCTCGACGGCCTCGTTTACGACATCCACGGCGCGATGAGCGTCGTCGGGCTCACCGACGCCGAGGCCGACCTCACCGAGGCGGTGCGCGCCGCTCTCGACTCCGTCGGCACCCCGGACGGCACCGGCCGACCGATGATCTCCGCCGCCATGGACCTGCACGGCAACGTCTCGCGCCGTTTCGCCGAGCCCGTCGACCTGCTCACCACCCACCGTCTCGCCCCGCACGAGGACGCCTGGGAGACCCGCGAGCGCGCGGCCCGCAACCTCGTCCGCTGTCTGCGCGACGGCGTCCGCCCGCACCGCGCCTGGGTACAGGTGCCGGTGCTCCTGCCCGGCGAGAAGACCAGCACCCGCCTGGAGCCCGCCAAGTCCCTCTACGCCTCGCTCGCCGAGATCGAGAAGCTGCCCGGCATCCTCGACGCCGCGCTGTGGGTCGGCTACGCCTGGGCCGACGAGCCGCGCTGCAAGGCCGCCGTCGTCGTCACCGGCGAGGACGCCGGACTGGCCGCGGCCGAGGCCGAGAAGCTGGCCCGCCGCTACTGGGACGCCCGCCGCGACTTCGTCTTCGTCGGACCGACGGGCAGCGCCGAGGAGTGCGTCGAGCGGGCGGTCGTCTCGTCCCGGCGCCCCTTCCTGATCAGCGACTCGGGCGACAACCCGACGGCGGGCGGCGCGGGTGACCTCGCGTACATGCTGGGCAAGCTCCTCGAGAACGACGCGATCCGCTCCGGGCGGGTCACCGCCGTCCACCCCGGCATCACCGACCCGGCCGCCGTAGCCCGCTGCTTCGAGGCGGGCGTGGGCGCGGAGGTCACGCTGAGCGTCGGCGGCAAGGTCGACGCGCACCACGGCGGGCCGTACGAACTCACCGGCACCGTCGTCGCGTTGCAGCACGCCACCGATCAGAAGGACCGCGCGGAGGGCGGCGCCTACGACCGCGGGGTCGACATGGCGGCCGTCCGCACCGGCGGCCTCACCGTGATCCTCGTCGAGCGGCGCAAGCCGTTCCACACCCTGGCCGACTTCATGGGCCCGCGGGACGGCGGACTCGGCATCGACCCTCGTACGTACGACATCGTGGCCGTGAAGATCGGCTACCTGGAGCCCGAGCTGTACGACATGGCGGCGGACTGGCTGCTCGCGCTCACTCCGGGCGGCGTCGACCAGGATCTCCTCCGCCTCGGGCACCACCGCGTGGAGCGGCCCCTGTACCCGTTCGACGAGGACGCGTACGCCGGCGGGGGCCCCGATCTGACCGCCGTGCGGCTTGCGCCGCTCGACGGGTGAGAAGAAGGTCCACCGGCGGGAACGGGTCTGCGAGGGTGATCCCTACGAGCCGTCGTCCGTAGCGCGAAGGAGCCCTCCGTGAAGCGTGCCGCCACCCTGGCCGCCCTCGTCTGCCTGCTGGCCGCCACCGCCGCCGCGCCCGCTCTGCCCGACGCGGGCGCGCGCCCGGACCGCCACTACGGCAGCCTGCTGGACTCCGTGCCGAGGAAGGGCGTCCTGAAGGTCTGCACGACCGGCGACTACGCGCCGTTCACCAAGCTGGACCCCGCCGGCAAGAAGTACAGCGGCGTGGACATCGAGATGGCGCGCGACCTCGCGAAGAGCCTCGGAGCCAAAACGAAGTTCGTGGCGACGACCTGGGCGAACCTCACCAAGGACGTCGCCGCGCGCCGCTGTGACATCGGCGTCGGCGGCGTCTCGATCACCCTGCCGCGCGCCCGCCAGGTCTACTTCGGCGAGCCCACGCGCGAGGACGGCAAGACGCCGATCGTGCGGTGCGCCGACAAGGGCAGGTTCGGCGCGGGGACGCTGAAGGACATCGACAAACCGGGCACCAGGGTCATCGTCAACCCCGGCGGCACCAACGAAGAGTTCGCGCGCGCCCACATCAAGCGGGCGACGATCACGCTCCACCCGGAGAACACCACGATCTTCCAGGAGATCATCGACGGCCGGGCGGACGTGATGATGACGGACGCGAGCGAGACCCGCTACCAGTCGAGGATCCACCCCGAACTCTGCTCCCTCCACCCGGAGAAGCCGTTCACCTTCTCGGAGAAGGCGTACGCGATCCCGCGCGGCGACGACGAGTTCAAGGCGTACGTCGACCAGTTCGTGCACCTCGCCACGCACGACGGGACGTACGCGAAGTACGAGGCGGAGTGGATGAAGTAACCCGTCACCCCCGTTTGGCCGGGAATCGCGGGGGGACCCGGCCGTCATGACCGTTCACAAGAACGCCGTGCTTGTCCTGGACTGTTCGGAGCCCGAGCAGCTCGCCGAGTTCTACGCCGGGCTGCTCGGCGCGGAGGTCCGGCTGAGCAAGGACCCCGACTACGTCGAGATCACCAACGAGAACGGGGTCTGCCTGGCCGTCCACCGGGAGCGCGACTACATCCCGCCGAGCTGGCCCCGCCCCGAGGACTCGCAGCAGGCGCACCTGAGGATCATGGTGGCCCGGCACGACATGGACGAGGCGGAGCGCGAGGCGGTCGGCCATGGCGCGCGCCCCGTGGACACGAAGAACAACAGCGGTCCGCGGGACACCCGCACCTACTCCGACCCGGCGGGCCACTCCTTCACCCTGGCGGCCATCCCCGAATGACCCGCGTGAACGGCCGGGGCGTGCTCAGACGGACCGGTGGTACTGGTCCGGCACGTGCACCTCGGCGCCGACTTCGCGTGCCGCGTGCCGCGCCCACGACGGGTTGCGCAGCAGCTCCCGGCCCAGCAGGACCGCGTCCGCCTCGCCGCCCGCGAGGATCTTCTCGGCCTGCTCCACGTCGGTGATGAGGCCGACCGCGGCGACCGCGAGATCCGTCTCGGCCTTCACCCGCGCGGCGAACGGCACCTGATAGCCGGGCTCGACGGGGATGCGGACGCCCGCCGCGTTGCCGCCCGTGGACACGTCGAGCAGATCGATCCCGTGCTCCTTGAGTCCGGTCGCGAAGCGCACGGTGTCGTCGGCCGTCCAGCCCGCCTCCTCCAGCCAGTCGGTGGCCGAGATGCGGAAGAACAGCGGCTTGTCCTCGGGCCACACGGCCCGTACGGCATCGACCACTTCCAGGGCGAAACGCGTGCGGTTCTCGTACGAACCGCCGTACGCGTCGGTGCGCTTGTTGCTGTGCGGGGAGAGGAACTCGCCGATCAGATAGCCGTGTGCGCCATGGATCTCGGCGACCTCGAAACCGGCGTCGAGCGAGCGCCGCGCCGCGTCGGCGAACTGCCCGACGACCTCGCGGATCTGCTCGACGGTCAGCTCCGCCGGCACGGGGTGGCGCTCGTCGAAGGCGACCGGGCTGGGCGCGACGGGCTGCCAGCCGTACTCCTCCGGACCCACCGGGCCGCCGCCCGTCCAGGTGCGCCCCGTGGACCCCTTGCGTCCGGAGTGCGCGATCTGGATGCCGGGGACGGTGCCCTGGCTCTTGAGGAACGCCGTCGTGCGGCGGAACGCCTCCACCTGGGTGTCGTTCCATATGCCGAGGTCGTACGGGCTGATGCGGCCCTCGGGGCTGACGGCGGTCGCCTCGACGATGATCAGGCCCGTACCGCCGGCGGCACGCGCCGCGTAGTGCGCGAAGTGCCAGTCCTGCGGGACACCTGCTTCGGGCCCCTCCGGGAGCGCCGAGTACTGGCACATCGGGGGCATCCAGACCCGGTTCGGGACGGTCAGCGATCGCAGGGTGTACGGCTCGAACAGGGCGCTCACGGCGGACTCCATTACTCGCGGCTGGTCTTCTAGTCGTACGATAGACCTCGTAGTACGGTGAATGTCAAACTACGGCGAACATCAAACTACGGTGAATGCCGAACTACGGTGACTGTCGTACGATGACGCCATGACGACCGCCGCCAGCAGCAGGACGCTCGCCCACCCCGAGCCCGAGGAGATCCGGCTCGACGCGGTGCTGCACGCCCTCGCCGACCCCATGCGGATGCGGATCGTCCGGGACCTCGCCAGGGAAGAGGGAGCGGAGCTGGCCTGCTCGCACTTCGGCCTGCCCGTCACCAAGTCGACGAGCACGCACCACTTCCGGGTGCTGCGCGAGAGCGGTGTGATCCGGCAGATCTACCGGGGTACGGCCAAGCTGAGCGTGCTGCGCCGCGACGACCTGGACGCGCTCTTCCCCGGCCTCCTCGACAGCGTCCTCGCCGCGGCCGCCCGCGAGGCGGAGAGGCTCGGCGCCGACGGCTGACCGGGAGCCGCGAGAAAGCCCGCCCGCCGCCTATTGCCCCTGCGCCGCCCGCCGCAGCCCCGCCCAGTCCGGGATCTTCACCACGCCCCGGCCGAGCGAGCGCCCCAGCTCGGCCTCCGCGCGCTCGATCGCCAGCCACCCCGGCCACTCCACCGGCCGCACACCCGCCGCGCGCAGCCCCGCCAGCGGATCCTCCGGAACGCCCCTGCGTACGAGATCGGGGGCGTCGTCCAGCAGGGACTGCACCGTCTCCTTGGCACAGGGGCGGTTGGTGCCGATGACGCCGGTCGGGCCCCGCTTGATCCACCCGGCAACGTACTCGCCCGGCGACGGCGCCCCGTCGCGCAGCACCCGCCCGGCCGCGTGCGGGACCGTGCCCCGCTCGGGGTCGAACGGCAGCCCGTCCAGTGGCACCCCGCGGTAACCGACCGAGCGCAGGACCAACTGCGCCGGGATGTCCTCGTACTGCCCCGAACCGCTCACCCCGCCCCGGCCGTCCGGCAGCGTGCGCTCGAAGCGCGCCCCGGCGACGCGGCCCGCGGCCCCGGCCGTCAGGGCGACAGGACGCAGGAAGAAGCGCAGGCGGATCCGCCGGGGCAGACCGCGTGGCGGGCGCTCGGCCCAGCCGCGCAGCACCTCGATGTTGCGACGGCTCGCGGCGGGCAGCCCGGACGGGTCGGCGTACGCGGGGTCCAGCGCCAACTCCGCCGGATCCACGACGACTTCGGTGTCCGGGAGCGCGCCCAGCTCCCGCAGCTCCTTGGTGGTGAACCGCGCCTGCGAGGGCCCGCGCCGCCCCACCATGTGCACCTCGCGCACCCGGCTCCCCGCGAGGACGCCGAGCGCCGCGTCCGGCATGTCCGTGGGCAGCAGCTCGGCCACGCCGCGGACGAGGATCCGGGCGACGTCCACCGCGACGTTCCCCACGCCGATGACGACGGCCGACTCCACGCCCCGTACGAAACCGTCCTGCTCGAAACCGTCCGTCAGCACGTCCGGATGCGCGCTGTACCAGGAGACGAACTCGGTCGCCGAATGACTGCCCGGCAGATCCTCGCCGGGCACCCCGAGCCTGCGGTCCGCCGCCGCGCCCACGCAGTACACCACCGCGTGGTACAGATCGAGGAGCCTGGCCGGGGGCAGGGCGCCGGGGCCGATCTCGACGGACCCGAGGAAGCGCACGCGCTCGTGCTCCAGGACCGTCCGCAGATTGTTCTGGAGCGACTTGATCTTCTCGTGGTCCGGCGCGACGCCGTAGCGCACGAGGCCGTACGGGCAGGGCAGCCGGTCGAGCACATCGACCCGCACCCGCGGCACCAGGTCCTGCTGGACGAGGGACTGCGCGGCGTACACCCCGCTGGGACCCGAACCGACGACGGCGACGTGCAGCACGCTGGTGCTCCCTCCGCGAGGCGACCCCGGGACGGTTTCAGGATCGCACTCGGGGTGCCCGCTGTCAGGGTGCGCGGCCCAGCCGTTCCGCGCCGCCGCCGTCGGCATCGGGTGGAGCGCCGCTGGGCGGGACGCCGAGCGCCCAGTCCAGGCCGTACCGCTGGAACAGCTCGGCCCGCAGCGTCGCGAGCGGCATCGGCGCGCCCGGGATGAGCAGGGCGAAGACCGCGCCCATGAGCAGAGCGCGCAGCAGCGGATAGTCCCTGTCGACGTCATCCGATCCGTACCGCACGACGGTGTCCCGCAGCAGCTCCGCCAGACGCTGCTGCTCGGGGCACTGCACGAACCCCTCCGCCTGGAGAATGCCCGCCATGTGCGTGCGCATGAGCAGCGGTTCGTCCCGGGCCAGGCCCAGGATCGCGTCGATGGCGCGCGCCAGCCGCTCCGCACCCTCCGCGCCGCCCGTGCTGTCTGTGCCGTCTTCGGGGATCGGCTCCCGCTCCAGGGCGGCTTCCAGAGTGCGGTGCATCAGCCGGTGCACCGCCGACTGGAGGAGCTGGCGCTTCCCCGGGAAGTAGTACGACACCAGACCGCGGGCCGCGCCCGCCCGGTCGGCGATGTCCCCGAGCGTCGTCGCCTCGTAACCCCGCTCGCCCACCAGCTCCACCGTGGCCTGGAGCAACCGCTCGCGCGAACGCCTGCGCAACTCTTCATTGACCGACGGGCTACGCGGGGACATTCCGTAACTCCTGCGTTGACTGGCTCTGAGCCAGTATACTCGGCGTGTCCCGCACCGAGGCCTTCATCAGGCCACGCGTGGGTCGAACCAGCCTGGGGCAGGCAGCACCGCGGGGGAGTGTTGCCTGCTCCCAGGTGGTTCCACAGGGCCCACCGGTGGTTCGACGAGGTCTTCGACGCCTCACCCGGCCAGGTCGAGCACCGGCCGCAGCGCGTCCGGGCGCCGGTCGGCCGGCAGATGGTCGACGAAGTGCAGCGCGCACCCGAGCGCCGCCGCCCCGCCGTCGGCCCGTCGGTCGTCACCCACCATCAGCGTGTCCCGGGGATCGGCTCCCAGCGCCTCGCAGGCCAGCGCGAACAGGCGCGGGTCCGGCTTCTGGATGCCGTGCTCGTACGACAGGACGTACGCGTCCACATACGCGTCGAACCCATGGGCGCGGAAGACGGGCCGCAGATCCCACCCGATGTTGCTGACCACCGCTACCCGGACACCCCGGTCGCGCAGTCCGGCCAGGACCTCCGCCGCGTCACCGTAGGGACGCCACGCCTCGGGTGTCATGTGCCGCTCGTACAGCGCGTCGTACAGCCGGGGATCCGGCAGCGCCACCTCCCGGGCGACCCCCGTGTAGGCGGCGCGGTGCTGCTCGGCGCTCCGGTCGCGCTGCGCCCACAGCCCGGCCAGACGCGCGGGCACCGCGACCGGTACGGCCCCGCCGGGCATCGCTCCCACCCGCTCCAGGCCGGCCGCGGCCCGCGCCAACTCGTCTTCGGCGAACGGCACTCCGAGATCGTCGGCCACGGCGCGCAGCCAGGCTTCGGTGGGTTCGATGCGGAAGAGGGTTCCGGAGAAGTCGAAGAGTGCGCCCTTGATCGTCATAGCCAGGATCCTCCGGGGGTGCCCGACGACCGGTCAAGAGCCGCTCGCGCCATGCCTGCCGGGCCCGTACGCGTACGTCGTGACGGCCAGCGCCACCGTCAGTGCGCCGAGCAGCCAGCCGCCGAGGACGTCCGTGGGCCAGTGGACGCCGAGCCAGACGCGGGTCACCCCCACCCCGGTCACCGAGAGCACGGCGAGGGTCACGGCCGCGCGCCACGCGGTGCGGCCCACCCCGTACAGACGCAGCAGCCACAGCAGCATTCCGCAGACGACCGCCGCCGTCATCGCGTGGCCGGAGGGGAACGCCGCGTAGTGCGCGGAGTCGACGGGGTCCGACCACACCGGACGAGGGCGGTCCACCGCGGCCTTCAGCGCCTGCTGCACCACCGAGGCCGCCACACAGGTGCCCGCGAACCAGAGCGCGAGCCGGCGGGCGCCGCGTGCCGCGAGCCAGAGGACGGTCACCGCGCACAGCGCGCGCATCGTCCATGGGTCCCACACCCAGTCGGTGAGGATCCGGCTCGCCCGGGTGAGACCCGGGTCGGCCACCGCCCAGCGGTGCGTGGTGCGGGCGATGCCCTCGTCGAGCGAGATCAGCGGCTTCCACTCCAGCGCCACCAGCAGGAGCAGCAGGAGGGAGGGGACGCAGAACAGCGCCGCGGCGCGCGCGGCCCGGTGGGCGGGCGGTCGGGTGGGGGAGTCCAGTGACGCGGGGTGCATAAGGGGATCCTCGCCGACGGAATGGGATGGAAACCATCTCCGGGCCGGCGGCGCGGCGTCGCCCGGGACGGCCCGGTGCGGGTACCCGCGATCGCGCGGGGTGCCCACGGCGCCCCGCGCCCGCCTCGCGGAAGGCTTCCGGGCGCACGCACCCCGGCCCGCGGGACGTGGCCTAGCCCAGCGCCCGCAGACCCGGTACGAAGGTGACGAGGACGGGGATCACCGGGACCAGCGCCGCGGTGGCCGTCAGGCGCAGTCTGCGGGCGGTGGTGAGGCGCGGGTGGGCGGAGAGCAGCCGGTGCACGCGGTGCGGGACGTGTGCGTGCGGCGTCGGGCAGGGGCCGAACACGCCGCGGTCCTCGTTCAGTTCGACGAGGGCGAGCGCGATCGTCAGCCGCCCGAAGCGGCGTGACGCCACGTCGTCGGCGGCCAGCTCCACCAGGCGGTGCATCTGGTCGCGGAACGCGGCGAACACCCGTACCTGCGGGAAGCCGGCGGCCAGCGCGCCCGAGCAGTGCAGCAGCCAGTCGTGCCTGGCCTGCGCGTGCCCCTGCTCGTGCGCGAGCACGGCATCGAGCTGACGGCCCTTCAGGCGACGCAACGCGGCGGTGGTGATGACCAGTTGAGGCGCCTGACCCGGCAGCCACCAGGCGTCCGGGCGCTCGCCCTCCAGGACGACGAGGCGGTCGGCGCCCGGCTCCTCCCCGGGCAACAGCGGGGCACGCACGAGCAGCTCGGCCCGGCGCCCGGCCCGGCGGGCTCGCGCCAGTGCGATCTCCCGGGTCAGCATCGCCGCGGTCCACACGCCGCCGCAGGCCAGCGCCACGGCGGTGGCGGCCGCCCAGGGACCCGGCGCCTGGAGAGCGTACGCCTCGACCACGGCGTGCGGGGCGGGCGCGAAGACGTGGCCGCGCACGGCCTGCCACGCGGCGGCCGCGCTGAGCGTCATCGACAGCGCGCAGCAGAGCAGGACGCCCGCCACCACGCACTGCCAGGCCCATAGCGCGACCACCGGTTCGCGCTCCGGCCAGTCGGCCCGCGCGAGCATCCGGGGGGCGACGACTGCCGTCAGGGCGCCCAGCAGCAACAGTGCGACGGGGACCATCATGCCGCCCAGCCTATGAGGGCCGGGCTACCGAGGGGTATGGGCTGTCTCCTCAAGTGATGGACGCCACGGCCGATGTGCGCACCTCGCATACGAAATGGGCTCCGATCGGATCGCTCCGTTCCGCCGCCGAGTGGCGGCCGCCGTACGCGCGGGCGGACGCCGTAGTGTCGGAAGATGATCGAGACCATCGTGTTCGACGTGGGGGAGACCCTCACCAAAGACGACCGCTACTGGGCATCGTGGGCGGACTGGCTGAAGATGCCGAGGCACACGGTGTCCGCGCTCGTCGGCGCCGTCGTCGCGCAGGGCGGGGACGGCCTGGACGCGCTGCGGCTCATCAGCCCGGACATGGACATCGCCTCCGCCTACCACGCGCGCGAGTCGGCGGGCCGCGGTGAGCATCTGGCCGAGAGCGACCTCTATCCGGATGTGCGGCCCGCCCTCGGCGGTCTCCACAAGCTCGGCGTCCGCGTCATCGTCGCGGGCAACGCGACATCGCGCGCCGCCGAACTCCTGCGCGACCTCGATCTGCCCGCCGACCTCGTCGTCACCTCGGGGGACTGGGGCGTGGCGAAACCGGACCCCGCCTTCTTCGCGCGGGTGCTCGAAGTCGCCCAGGCCGGGCCCCGCGAGACGCTCTACGTCGGCGATCACCCCGCGCACGACGTCTTCCCCGCCAAGCAGGCGGGACTGCGCACCGCGCACATCCGCCGCGGCCCGTGGGGCCATCTGTGGGCGGACGACGCGGCCGTGGCCGAGGCGGCGGACTGGCAGATCGACAGCCTCACGGCGCTGGCCGCGCTGATCGGGCACTGAGGCCCCGGCCGGGGAGCGCGCGACGGGGCCGGTCGGGGCGCGGTCAGAGCGTCAGCAGCATCGCCAGCATGCCGATCCCCATCGACAGCCTGCACGCCAGCGCCAGCTCCGGCCGGTCGCCCCAGCCGAGGGCGGGCGGGCCGCCGCTGCCACCCCGGACCGCCGTCACGGTGCCCGCGGGGGCCAGGCGCGCGCCGGACCACAGGACGTATCCGGCGAAGTAGAGCAGGAGGGCGCCGGTCAGTACGGGCAGGCCCGCGCCCCCGTGTCCCGCGTGCGCGCCGGGGGTCGTGATCATCGCGAGCGACATGTAGACCATGGCGCACGCGCCGACGAGATGGTGCAGGTGGTGACGGCTCGTGCGGGCCGCCCACAGCGCGTGCAGCGCGGCCGCCCCGAACACCGCGGCGTAGCCGAGCCAGGCCCAGCGCGGCAGCGCGACCACCGCGGCGGGCACGGCCATCACCGCCATCCCGAACCCCATGAGCGCCTCGCCGCCCGCGGTACGGCGCTGTTCCTCGATCCGGCTGCGCATCCGCAGCAGACAGTAGGCCCCGGTCGCCGCGCACAGCGCGACGAGCAGCCAGGCGGCCTGCGTCGGTCCGTGCACCGCGCACCTCCCCCTGTCGACGGTGTCGTCGGGTCGATGCCCAGGCCCGCGGAGCCGTACGCGAGCGCATGGGGGTGCACGGGGAGCACGGGGAGCACAGGGGGAGCGAGACGCCGTCCGCCGGGGCAGGTATATTTTCCAGGTAAAACACTTGCTAATGTTTTAGGCATGAGCAGTACGCCACCCTTGCCCCCGCCCCCGTCATCGCCGCCGTCCCCTCGTTCCACCCGTCCGCGTCGGTTCCCGATCGCCGGGGTGCTGCGTCCGGGCAAGCCGTCCGACATCTGGTTCAAGCCCGCGTGCAGCGTGGTCGTGGCCACCGCGATACCGAACCTGACGCTGCTGGCCCTCGGGCGGCTCGACCTCGTGATGTACACGATGGCCGGTTCGTTCTGCGCGCTGTACGCCCACAACCTCCCGTACGCCGCCCGGGCGCGCGCCCTGGCGGGGGTCGTCGCCGGGATGTCGGCGAGCGTGGCCGTCGCGCTGGTCACGGCCTCGCTGACCGGTTCCGCCGTGGCCCTCGTCGCCGTCGGCGCGGTCCTCGCCGCCGCGCAGAAGGCGTTGTGCGACGCGGCCCGCATCGGGCCGCCCGGCCATCTGATCCTCACCTTCATCAGCTCGGCCACCCTCTTCGCCCCGCAGAGCCTCGGGCAGGTCCCGGGCCACCTCGCGCTCACCCTCGCCGGAGGGGCCCTCGCCTGGCTGGTCGGCATGGCGCCCGCCGTCGTACGGCCGCACGGACCCGAGCGCCGGGCCACGGCACGCGCCCTGAACGCGGTCGCGGCGTACGCCGAGAGCGCTCAGGCCGCGTCCGCTGACCGCAGGGACTCGGGGCCCGCCGATCGAGGGGACTCCGGGCCCGCTGACCACCAGGACCGCGCGCCTGCTGTCGAGCGGGCCCGTGCCGCCGCGGCCGGTGCCGTGCACGCCGCCTGGCAGTCGCTGCTCGCCACCGGCGCGCGGACCACCGGCGCCCGGACCGCCGAGGCCCGGCGCGCCCTGGCCCGCCTCGTCATCCGCGCCGAGGAGGCCCTGGCCGCGCCCGCCACCGCCGACCCCGCGGCGCTGCGCGCCTGGGCGGCCGGCCTGCGCGGCACGGGCGCCGTCCCGCGCCCCGGCGGCGTACGCCCCGGTGAGCGCGACGAACTCCTCGGCGTCGCCGCCGAACTGGCCGGGCCCAAGGTGCCGCCGTGGCGTCGGCTCGCGCCCGGGTCCCCCCTGCTGCCCATCGCGCTGCGCACCGCCGTGGGCTGCGCGCTCGCCGGATACGGCTCGCTCGCGCTCGGCGTCGGCCGCCCCTACTGGGCCCTGGTCACCGCCGCCGCCCTCTACCAGGCCAACGTGACGCTCACCTGGAACCGGGGCGTGCAGCGGGTGGTCGGCAACCTCGTCGGCGTACTCGCCTTCGCCGCCATCGCGCCGTTCGCCCACCTCGGCCACGCGGAACTCGTCGTGAGCTGCCTCGCGCTCGCCTTCGGCGCGGAGGCGCTGATCAGCCGCAACTACTGGCTCGGCACCGTGTGCGTGACGCCGATGGCGCTGCTCGTCACCGAGTTCGCGCGGTTCCAGCAGCCCGGCGAGCTGATCCTCGACCGCGTCGTCGACACCCTGCTCGGCGCCGTGCTCGGCGTCGCGGCCGCCGTCCTCGTCACCAACCGGCGGGCCGTCGACCAGATCGAACAGGCCGTCGATGCCGTGGACCGGGCCAGGGAGCGGGCCGAGGCCGGACTCGCCGGGGCGGGCGCGGTCGAACCGGCCCGGCGCGCGCTCACCGCGGCCCTCGTCGACCTGCGAGCCGCAGCCGACGCGGCCGCCGGGGAATGGTGGCCGGGGGCCCTGCCCGAAGAGCGGGTCATCACGGCCGAGCGCGCCGGACACCGTACGCTCGCGGCGACGGTCCGACGACGGAGTGACGAGAACGGTCAGGGGACGCGGCCTCGCGCGGAGGCGGCCGACGCCTGGGAGGGCGCACGAGCATGAGTGCAGAGAACGGTCCGGTGGCGGGCCTCGGTGGGGACACCGTGGCCGCGGTGGTGCGGCAGTGGCAGGCGGTGCGCCCCGACATCGACACCGGGCCGATGGAGGTGATCGGCCGCATCAACCGCTGCGCGGCCCTCCTCCGGCAGGCCGAGGACGCCCCGCTGCGCAGGGCGGGCCTGACCCGCGCCGAGTTCGACCTGCTCGGCGCGTTGCGCCGCACCGGCCACGAGCTGACGCCCGGGGAACTGGCCCGCGAGACCTTCTCCTCCGGGGCCGCGGTCACCAAGCGGCTCAAGCAGCTCCAGGAGCGCGAACTGGTCGACCGCCGCCCCGACGCCCGCGACCGCCGCGTCGCGCACGTCCGCCTCACGGACGCGGGCCGCGACCTGGTCGACGCGATCCTGCCGGAACAACTCGCCTACGAGACGGTGGTCCTGTCCGTACTCGACGGCACCGGACAACGCGAACTGAGCGGCCTGCTCGGGGAGTTGCTGGCGCAGTTGGAGGGCCGACTCGGGGTGCGACGGGGCTGAGGCGGGCCGGGCGGTCCTGGGAGGGGAAGCGGCCCCGTCTCAGCCATCCGCTACCTCCGCCGCCGGCAACCGGCGGGTCTCCGGCTCGGCATGCCCCGCGTAGTACTCGTGCAGGGCCGCCCGGCCGAGGCGGGCCGCCCGTGCGCTGTCGCTCGTCTCGATCGCGGCGAGGATCTCGCGGTGGTGGGCGACCGAGCGCCGCATCCAGGGGACCGGGTCCGCCGCCCCCGCGATCTGCTTCTCGGTGACCTCGGTGACCTCGGTGACCTCGGTGACCTCGGTGATTTCGGTGATTTCGACGACCGCGTCGTGCACCGCACCGGCGCACAGCCCGAGCAGCGCGTTGCCGCCCGCCTCCGCTATCGCCCGGTGGAACAGCGCGTCCGCCTCGCTGAAGGCGCGCAGTCCCGAGGGCGACGCGCCCAGCGCCTCCATACGGGTGATCTGCTCCCGCATCCGTACGAGGTCGTCCTCGGTGCGCAGGCGCGCGGCGAGACGGTTGCTCTCGGCGTCCAGCACCATGCGGAACCGCACGAGTTCACCGACCGAGCAGGCACCGGAGCGGGTGAGGCGGCCGAGCGCCTGGCTCAGGCCGCCGGTCGAGACGCCGAGTACCTCCGCGCCCAGCGGGTCACCGGGACGTGAGCGGATCAGCCCCGCCGACTGGAGTACACGCAGCGCCTCGCGGACCGTGGAGCGCCCGACACCGAAGCGCTGGGCCAGCTCACGCTCCCCGGGGAGCCGGGCCCCCGGCGGGAGTTCACCGCTGAGGACGCGCTCCTCGATCTGCTCCGCCACGCGCTGGTAGGCACGTACGGGCCGCACGGGCCTGAAGAGATCCTCGTCGGCGGCCATGTCCCCCTCCACGGTGGCTGATCGGCACGCGCCGCCCAGGATCCGATGGTTGACCCGGGCCTGAACGTGGCGGCAGAGTACGGGAGTTCAACTGGTCTGACCAGCTGACCGGACGGCGCGTCCCGAACGGCGCCCGCGGTCGATCACGCGGTCAGCCGGACGACTTGGAGGTTCTCCATGGCCACCGCACCCCCCACCGTCCCCGCCGTCGACATCGATGCCGCCGTCGCCTTCACCCAGGACCTGGTGCGGCTGCGCACCGTCAACGCCGCCGGAGCCGCCGAGGTCGAGCGGCCGGCGGCGCTCCTCGTCCAGCGCCTCTTCACCGCGTTCGGATGGACGTACGACGTCGTGGAGGTCGCCCCGGGCCGGCCCAACACCGTGGCCGTCGTCGAGGGCGGGGGTGGCGAAGGGCCGACCCTGATGTTCGAGGGGCACATCGACGTCGTCACCGAGGGCGATCCGGCCGACTGGAGCGTCGACCCGTACGCGGCGCTGATCCGCGACGGCAGGCTCTGGGGCCGCGGCGCCGCCGACATGAAGTCCGGCGTCGCCGCCATGATCTACGCCGTACGCGCCCTCCAGCTCGCCGGGCCCTTCCCCGGCCGGATCGTCGTGGGCGTGCTGTGCGACGAGGAAGGGCTGATGCTGGGCGCGAAGGCGTTCGCCGCGTCGCCGCTCGCACGGTCCGTGGACGCCGTCATCGTGTGCGAACCCGAGGGGTACGAGGTGTGCACGTCCGCCCGCGGCGGCATCCGGCTGCGGCTGGACCTGCACGGCGTCATGGCGCACGGCGCGATGCCGCAGGAGGCCAGGAGCCCGATCGTGGCGGGTGCCCGTGTCGTCGACGCGCTGGCCGCCGTCCAGACCTGGGCCGAGGAGCGCTACGGCACGCATCCGCACGCGGGGCGCGTGACCGTCACGCCGACCGTGCTGCTCGGCGGCGACCCCGACCAGCTCAACGTCATCCCCGCGCACGGCGTCGTCGGCGTCGACGTGCGCACCGTTCCGGGGACGGACCACACCGAACTCATCGACCGGGTAGGGAAGTCGGCGTGCGAGGCGGCTGCCGCGGTGGGCGTGGACGTCGGTCTCACCGTGGTCGACGACCGGCCCGCCGTCGAGATCGCCGAGGATCACCCCGTGGTGAGCGCGCTGGTGGCCGGGCACCGCCAAGTCCACGGCGCAGCACCACCGTTCGGCGCCGTCCCCGGCACCACGGACGGCACGATCCTCACCCGCGACGCCGGACTGCCCACCGTCGTCTACGGCCCCGGCGGCAAGTGGATCGCGCACCAGAAGGACGAGTACGTCGAGGTGCGCGAGATCGGCGAGTACGCGCGCGTGTACGCCGCCGCGGCGCGCACCTTCCTCACCGGGGGCGCCCGGTGACGACGTACACCACGACGTACACCCCGCCCTTGGACGGGCTGCCCATCGGGGACGCCTGGGTCCCCGCGCCGGGCCGCCGGGCCGTCACCTTCCCCTACGACGGCAGCGAGATCGCCCACGCGCCCGTCGGCGACGCGGCGCTCGCGCGGCAGGCCGTCGAGCACGCGGCCCAGCTGCGCAGGACGGTCGGCGCGCTGCCCGCCCACACCCGGCGGCAGGTGCTCGCCGACGTCGCGACGGCGCTCACCGACGAGCTGCCGGGCCTCGTGGACCAACTGGTCCTGGAGACCGGCAAGCCGCGCGTGGACTGCGACATCGAGATGCTGCGGACCGTCGCCACCTGGCAGGCCGCCGCCGACGAGGTGGGCCATCTGCACGGCGAGACCGTGCCGTTGGACGTCCAGCCGTCCGGCGAGGGGCTCTTCGGATTCTGGACGCGGCGCCCCGTCGGCGTCGTGGTCGGCATCGCGGGCTTCAACTACCCCCTGCTGCTGGCCTCCCACAAGATCGCGCCCGCGCTCGCCGCGGGCTGCCCGGTCATCGTCAAACCGGCCCCGGCGACCCCCCTGGCCACCCTGCGCCTCGTCCACCTCGTCCGCGAGCGCCTCGCCGCGGCGGGCGTGCCCGTCGGAGCCGTCCAACTGGTCACCGGAGGGGCGGAGGTGGGCCGCACCCTCACGACCCACCCGGACGTCGCCGCGGTCTCCTTCACCGGCTCCGCGGCCGTCGGCCACCGCATCGCGCGCGACGCCGCGCCCCGCAAGGTCGTCCTGGAGCTGGGCTCCAACGCCGCGCTCGTCGTCGCCGCGGACGCCGATCTCGACGCGGCGGCGGACGCGGTGGTGCGCGGCGGGTACTACGCGTCCGGGCAGGCCTGCGTCTCCGTGCAGCGGGTCGTCGCCGTCGACGCGGTCGCCGAGACCTTGGAGAGGAAGATCGCCGAGCGGCTGCGGGCGGTGGTCGTGGGCGACCCGCGCGATCCGGCCACCCGGGTCTCCGCCCTCATCGACGAGGCGGCCACCGAGCGGGTCGCCGACTGGATCCGGCGGGCCCGCGCGGCGGGCGCCCGCGTGGTCGCCGGGGGCACGCGGGAGGGCCGCTGCCTCACGCCGACGCTGCTCGCGGGCGTGCCGGACGGGGAGCCCGCCTGGGACGAGGAGATCTTCGGCCCGGTGGTCTGCCTGCGCACGGTGCCCGATCTGGAGACGGCGTACGACGTCGTCAACGCGAGCCGCTACGGCCTGCACGCGGCGCTCTTCACCCGCGACCTGGGCGCCGCCTTCCGCGCGGTCGAGGAACTGGAGGCGGGCGGCGTCGTGATCAACGAAGTGCCCGGCTACCGCAGTGACATTGCGCCCTACGGCGGCGTCAAGGCCTCGGGCATCGGCCGCGAGGGCCCGCGCTTCGCGATCGAGGAGCTGACGGTGACGCGGATGACGGTCGTCCGGCCCTGACCGGCCGGCCCGCCCCCGCCACCGCCGGCCCGCCCCCGCCACCAGTGACACCCGGCGAGTGAGAGAGGCAGCGACACAATGGAGTACGCCAGTCTGTTCCGGCTCGACGGGCGCCGCGTCGCGGTCGTCGGCGGCGCGAGCGGCATCGGCCGCGAGGCGGTGCGCGCGCTGGCCGCGCAGGGCGCGCATGTCATCGTCGCCGACCGTGACGAGGCGGGCGCGGCGGAGACGGCACGGCAGGCCCCCGGTGCGACCCCCTACCCCCTCGACGTCCTGGACCCCGAGGCCGTACGGGACGCGGCCGCCGCGTGGGGCCCGCTGGACGGCCTCGTCGTCACCGTCGGCGTCAACGTCCGCAAGCGCGTCGCCGATTACAGTCTCCAGGAGTTCGACCGGGTCATCGGGCTCAACCTGCGGGCCTATCTCACGCTCCTCCAGGCCGTCGCCCCCGGCATGGCCGCACGCGGGCGGGGGAGTGTCGTCGGGTTCGCGTCCATGCGGGCCTTCCAGGTCGAACCGGGGCAGGGCGCGTACGCCGCGTCGAAGGCCGGGCTCATCCAGCTCCTGCGGACGGCCGCCGCCGAGTGGGGGCCGCGCGGGGTGCGGTTCAACGCCGTCGCGCCCGGCGTCGTCCGCACCCCGCTGACCGATCAGATCGCCGCCGACCCAGCCTGGTTCGCGGCGTACGCCGAGGCCTCCGCGCTGAAGCGGTGGGCGCGGCCCGAGGAGATCGCGGGGGCCGTGGTCTACCTCGTATCCGACGCGGCTACCTTCGTCACCGGCAGCGTCCTGACCGTCGACGGCGGCTGGACAGCGGTCGACGGGCGGTACGACCCCTCGCTGTGACGCCCCCGCCCCACGCACCACCGCACGACCGAGAAGGAGCACGATGTCCCGCCCGGAGAACCCAGGCCCGCCCCCGGCGGACCCCCTCGACGGCCTGCCGAGCCTCCGCGGCGCCGCCCGCCCCTCCCTGTGGCTGCTGCTCGTGCCCGTCCTGCTCTACGGCGCCGCCCCGCTGGTCGCCAACCGCGTCGAGCCGCGCGTCCTCGGCGTCCCCTTCCTGCTCGCCTGGGTCATCGCCGCGACGATCGTCAGCCCGCTCGCCATCTGGCTCGCGGCCCGCCTCGACCCGGCGTACCGGCTGAACGCGGTCGAGCCGATCCCCGCGGACGACGACGCACTCGACCGGCCCCGGGGAGAGGGCCGATGAGCGGGTCCGCCGCGATCGCGACCACCGTCTTCGGGCTCGCCATGGTCGCCACCATCGCCATCGGCGTGCTCAGCGCGCGCGGCCGCTCCAAGGGCCTCACCGAGTGGTCCGTGTCCAGCCGCGGACTCGGCGTGCTGTTCATCTGGCTGCTGATGGCGGGTGAGACGTACACCAGCTTCTCGTTCCTGGGGACGGCCGGCTGGTCGTACTCCTTCGGCGCGCCGATCCTCTACCTCGTCGCGTATCTGACGGTCGGCTTCGCCGTCGCCTACGTCGTGGGCCCCGCCCTGTGGACGTACGCCTCCCGGCACGGGCTCATCTCGATCGCCGACATCGCCGAATTCCGCTTCAGGTCACGGCCGGTGGGAATCCTCGTGGCCGTCGTCGCGACGATCTTCATCGTTCCGTACATCCAGGTGCAGATCCAGGGCATGGGCGTCGTCGTCAACGCCATGACGTACGGCGGCGTCGACCTGAAGGTGGCCGCCGTCATCTCCTTCGTCGTGGCCGAGGTGTTCGTCCTCGTCTCCGGACTGCGGGGTTCCGCCTGGGTGAGCGCCTTCAAGGACGTCCTGGTGATCCTCGCCGTCGTCTTCCTCGCCGTGTACATCCCGACGCACTACCTCGGCGGTGTCGGCGACCTCATGCAGCGCATGGTGACCGAGAAGCCCGAGTGGCTGACCTTCCCCGGGCACGCGTCGGGCGGACGGGACTCGGTGTGGTTCCTGAGCACCGTCGTCCTCAACGCCGTGACCATCACCGTCTTCCCCACGACGGTCGCCGGCTATCTGAGCGCCAAGAGCCCCAACGCCCTTCGGCGCAACGCCCTGTTGCTGCCCTGGTACCAGCTGCTGCTCTTCGTGCCGATGGTCGTCGGCGCCACCGCCCTCTTCGTGATGCCGGCCCTCGGCAACCCCGACCTCGCCCTGTTCAGCCTCGTCACCGACTCGCTGCCCGCGCCCGTCGTCGCCGTCATCGGGGTCGCGGGCGCACTGTCGGCCATCGTGCCGATGAGCGTCTTCATGCTGTCCATCGGCACGCTCTGGGGGCGCACCGTCCTGGGCGGCGGAAACGGATCCGACCCGCGCCGGCCTCCCGCCGCCGACGGCCGCGCCGAGGCACGCGACATCCGCGCCAAGCGGCTCTCCCAGGCCGTGTGCGTCCTCGCCGGACTCGTGGCACTCGCGGGCAGCCTCTTCTACCCGAACACCCTGGTGGAGCTGTCCGTCCTGTCGTACGAGGGTCTCGCGCAGCTGGTGCCCGTCGTGCTCCTCGCCCTGTTCTGGCGCCGGCTGACCGCGCGTGCGGCCGTCGCGGGGATGCTGGTGGGCCTCGCGGTGATGCTGGGGCTGTGGGGCACGGAGAACGATCCGTGGCACGGGATCAACGGCGGCATCATCGCGCTCGCCGCCAACCTCGCGGTGACGGTGGCGGTCACCCGGCTCGCCCCGGGCCCGGCCCCCGCGCGCCCATCGGCCGAGCACGTCAAGGTGGAGGCAGGACGATGACCCATACCGATGCGGACAGCAGTACCGGTACCGAAGCGACGGAGTTCGAGGTCCCGGGGCTCGCCGAGCCGGTGGAGATCCTCATCGACCGGTGGGGCGTCCCGCACCTGTACGCCGCCTCGCCGGACGACCTGTTCCTCGCCCAGGGCTTCAACGCCGCCCGCGACCGGCTCTTCCAGCTGGACCTGTGGCGGCGGCGCGGACTCGGCCTGCTCGGCGAGGTGCTGGGCGACGCCTACACCGAACACGACCGCGCCGCCCGCCTCTTCCTCTACCGCGGCGACATGGCCGAGGAGTGGCGGGCCTACGGCGACGACACCGAGCGCGTCACGACGGCGTTCGTGAACGGCATCAACGCCTACGTCGCACTCTGCCGCCGAGACCCCGCCCAAAGCCCCCCGGAATTCGCCCTGCTGGGGTACGAACCGGCGTACTGGGAGCCCTCCGACGTGGCCCGCGTCCGCAGCCACGGCCTCCAGTACAACCTCCACGACGAAGTCGCCCGCGCCCTCACCCTGCGCGACCACGGGCCCGAGGCCGAGGAGCTGCGCAGGCGCCGCGAACCGGAGCCGCACCGGCTGCGCGTCCCCGAAGGCCTCGACCTGTCCGTCATCCCCGACGACGTCCTGCGCGTGTACACCCTCGCGACCATCCCGCCCTGGGCCGCCGGCACAGCACCGCGCCAAGGCCTCGACGGCTCCAACAACTGGGTCATCGCCCCCGCCCGCACCGCCACCGGACGCCCCCTGCTCGCCAACGACCCGCACCGCGGCATCACCCTGCCCGCCCTGCGCTACCTCGCCCATCTGAGCGCCCCCGGCATCGACGTCATCGGGGCGGGGGAGCCCGCACTGCCCGGCATCTCCATCGGCCACAACGGCCACCTCGCGTTCGGCCTGACCATCTTCCCGATCGACCAGGAGGACCTGTACGTCTACCGCACCAACCCCGCGAACCCGCACGAGTACTGGTACCAGGACCGGTGGGAGCCGATGACCCTGGTCACCGAGGAGATCCCGGTGCGCGGCGGCGAACCGGTCACCGCAGAGCTGTGGTTCACCCGGCACGGCCCGGTGATCCGCGAACGCCCCGAGCGCCACGCGGCGTTCGCGGTCCGTGCCGCCTGGCTCGGCCCCGGCATGGCCCCCTACCTCGGCAGCATGGAGTACCTGCGGGCACGCGACCCCGACGCCTTCGTCGCCGCCATGCGCCGCTGGGGCGCGCCAGGCGAGAACCAGGTCTACGCCGCCCCCGACGGCACGATCGGCTGGCGCCCCGCGGGCCGCGTCCCGGTGCGCCGCGGCTGGGACGGCACGCTCCCAGTGCCGGGCGACGGGCGTTACGAATGGGACGGCTTCCTCGACAGCGAGGAACTGCCCTCGGCGCGCGACCCCGAGCAGGGCTGGTTCGCCACGGCCAACCAGATGAACCTGCCGCCCGGCCGTCCCGGCGACGCCACGACCATCACGTACGACTGGTACGCCCCGACGCGCCACGACCGGATCCGCGAGGAACTCGCCGCGCGCGACGACTGGACGGTGCGGGACTGCGTACGCCTCCAGACGGACTACGTCAGTCTCCCCGCGCGCCGCGTCCAGGCACAGCTCACCGGCCTCGGCGCCCAGGACGCCACCGTGGCCGCCGCGCTGGACCTGCTCCGTGACTGGGACACCCGCCTGACGCCGGGCTCCGCGGCGGCCGCGCTCTTCGAGGTCTGGTACAGGCGGCATCTGCGCCCCGCCCTGCTGAAGCGGGCGCTCGGGGCCGCGGGGATCGGCCCCGGGGCCCTGGCGCGGATCCTGCCCGCGGAGGACGCCGCCGCCGACCCCCGCGTCGACCTGCCCCTGCTGACCGCGGACCCGGACCCCGCCCTGCTGCGCGCCACCCTGGCCGCCGCGGTCGGTGAGGTCTCCGCGCTGCTCGGCCCCGACCCGGCCCACTGGGCCTGGGGCGCCCTCCTCCACGCCCATCCGCACCACCCCGTCGCCGCCCTGCTCGACGGCCGCCCCGCCCCGCCGTGGGCCTCTGTCGGGCCCGCTCCGCGCGGCGGCAGCGGCGACACGGTCGGCGCCGCAGCCTACGGACCGGGCTTCCGGCAGACGACGGGCGCCACCTTCCGCCTGGTCGTGGACGTCGGCGCCTGGGACAACTCGGTGGCGATGAACTCCCCGGGCCAGTCCGGCGACCCGCGCGACCCGCACTACGCCGACCTGTTCGACGCCTGGGCGGCCGACGGCTCCTTCCCGCTGCTCTACTCCCGGCAGGAGGTGGAGAAGCACACGGTCCGCACCCTCAGGCTGCGGCCCGCGGGACGGTCACAGCCCGGCTGAGGCCACCCGCGCGCTGATCTCCTCCCGTGACAGATACGCGTCCGTCATCTCGAAGTCCTTGAGCGTGGCGGGGCGTTGCGCCTGGAAGCCGGTGCGGACGTAGTCGTCGCCCGCGACCGCGTTGAGCCCCCAGTTGGCGGCCGTGCGGAAGCGGGCGGTCAGCGTGCGCAGCGCCCCCAGGTGGTAGCCGCGCGCCACCACCTGGGCGGGCAGCCCGGTCAGCTGCACGCCCAGCGGCTTGGACACCGCCTGGATGCCGCCGAGGTCCACGACCAGGCCCATGTCCTTGTGCCGGTAGTCGGTGAGCGGGAAGCCGCGCAGCGCCGCGAGGACGTTCTTCGCGGCGGCCCAGCCCTGGCGCATGGCGTGCTGCGCGGTCGGCGGGCAGATGGCGTCGCCGCCCTTGGCGAGGTCCGGCACGGCCGCCGCGTCGCCGAGCGCGAACACGCCGTCCAGACCCGGCACCGTCAGATCGGGCCGCACGACCAGACGGCCCTTGTTGGTGTCGGCGCCGAGCGTGGCGATGAGCGGGCTGGGCGCGACGCCGGCGGTCCAGATCAGGGTGCGGCACGGCAGGACGCGGTCGTCGGTGAGCGTGACGGTGTCCTCGGTGGCCTTGGCCACGGACACCCCGAGCGAGACGTTCACGCCGCGGCGCTGCATGATCTCCATCGCCTTCTCGCCGAGCCGGTCGCCCAGCTCGGGCATCAGCTTCGGGGCGACATCCACCACATGCCACTTGATCTGCGACACGTCCAGACCCGGATAGCGCTTGACGGCGGCGCACGTCAGCCGCTGGAGGTACGCGGCCGTCTCCACGCCCGCGTACCCGCCGCCGACCACGACGAACTGCAACCGCTGCTCGCGCTCCTCGCGGTGCGAGCTGGCCGCGGCCAGGTCCAGCTGGGAGATGACGTGGTCGCGGATCCAGGCGGCCTCGGCGAGCGTCTTGACGCCGACCGCGTACTTGTCGACGCCCGGGATGTCGAACTGCCGCGTCACACTGCCCGGCGTCAGGACCAGGTAGTCGTAACGCTCCACGACCTCCTCGCCGTTGATCTTCCGCACGATCACGGCCTTCGCCTTGGTGTCGACGCCGATGGCGCCGCCCGGCACGATGGCCGTGCGGCGCAGCATCCGGCGCAGGGGCACCGCGACCGACTGCGGGGTCAGCACCCCGGAGGCGACGTGTGGCAGAAGGGGCAGATAGAGCTGATGGTCCATCGGACTGATCAGCCGCAGCTCCGCCTCGTGGGGCGCGAGTTTCCTCTCGAGCTTGTGCGCGCACTCCATGCCGGCGAAGCCGCCGCCGACGATGAGGATCCGGGGAGCTGCCATGTGATGTCACTCCAAGACTGTGGGAGATCGTCTTGCTGGACCTTCTCGGGACCGTACCTGTGGCCTTGTACCCCTGCATCCCGGATGGATGAATCGTGTGACGTGCTTCACAGCGCGCCGCGCCCCCCGCGGCGCGGGGCCCGTCAGATGCCCGGCCGGTAGCGGACGGGGTGGTCGTGCGGGACCTCGACGAGGACGATCCGGAGGCCGTCCGGGTCCTCGATCCACATCTCGATCAGGCCCCACGGCTCCTTGACCGGCGGCCGCACCACCTCCACCCCCCGCCCGGCCAGCTCCGCGTGCGCCGCGTGGACGTCCGGGACCTGGAGCCACAGCCGGACCTCGGGCGAGGGCGGGCTGTCGGAGCGCCCGGAGAGTTCGAGGAAGCCGCCGCCGAGGAAGTAGACCGTGCCGCGCTCGGGTCCCGTGCCGAACTCGCGGTAGACGGCGAGGCCCAGCGCGTCGCCGTAGAACGCGCGGGAACGCTCCGGGTCGGTGGGGTGGAGGAGGGTCCTGCTGCTCAGTACATGCACCATGCAGCCGCACCTTAGTGGCGCGTTAGGCTCGGCGGAGCAGCAAGCCGCGCCCAGATCGGAGAAAGAGACCGATGGACCCCGCCCCGCGTCCCCCCGCCGGTGAACTCACCTTCCGCGACGCGGCGCCCCGTGACGCCGACGCGCTCGTCGCCCTCATCGAGTCGGCGTACCGCGGAGAGACGAGCCGCGCCGGGTGGACCTCCGAGGCGGACATCCTGGACGGGCAGCGCACCGACCCGCGGGGTGTCCTCGAGGCCATCGAGTCACCCGGCGGCCGTCTGCTCACCGTCGAACGGGACGGCGGGATCGTCTCCTGCTGCCGGCTCGAACACCGCGGCGACCACGCCTACTTCGGCATGTTCGCGGTGAGCGTGTCCCAGCAGGGCGCGGGCCTCGGCAGGCTGGTCCTCGCCGAGGCGGAACGCATCGCGCGCGAGGAGTGGGACGCCCGTGAGATGCACATGACCGTGATCTCCGTACGCGATGACCTCATCGCCTGGTACGAGCGGCGCGGCTACCGCCGTACGGGACGGATGAGCCCCTTCCCGTACGGCGACGAGCGCTTCGGCATCCCCCGCCGCCCCGACTTGGAGTTCGAACTCCTGGTCAAGGACCTCAGGCCGTGAAGCGGCCCGTCCGCTTGATCTCCGGATAGTCGGTGGTCGCGCCGTCCAGCTGGAGCGCGCGCACCAGACGCAGGTCGTCCTGCGTGTTCACCACCCAGCCGATGATCCGCAGGCCGGCCTTCCTGGCGTGCTCGACGATCTCCAGCGTCAGCCGGCGGATGTTGAGGACGAGCGTGGTGGCGCCGACGGCGGTGGCACGCTCCACGACGTCGGTGCCGTAGCGGCTGGCGACGAGCGCGGTGCGCACCCCGGGGACCAGGCGGGCGATCTCCGCGATCGCCTCGTCGTGGAAGGAGATCACCTCCACGCGCGAGACCAGGTCGCGGCGGTGCATGACCTCGGCCAGGGCGCGCGCGGCCGCGACGTCCTTGATCTCGGCCTGGAGCGGTGCCCGCACGGCGTCCAGGACCTCTTCGAACACGGGGACGCGCTCACCGCGGCCCGCGTCGAGTTCCCGGAGTTCGGCGAGGGTCTTCTCGGCGATCGGTCCCTTGCCGTCGGTCGTACGGGCCACGTCGGCGTCGTGCATGACGACGAGGGCGCCGTCCTTGCTCAGATGCAGATCGAGCTCGATGAGATCGAGGCCCGCGGCTTGCGCGGCGATGAAGGAACGGAGGGTGTTCTCGGGCTCGACACCCATGACCCCGCGATGACCGATGGTGAGGAAGTTCAAGGTTCACTCGCTTCCGTCGACGGCGGCTCGGCGACCGCGGGGCGAGGACGGAGGAAGCCACGCGGCAATGTCGCAGCCTAACGGCCCGCCTCGGCGACGGAACCGGCCGGACGAGGGTGAACGGAGTCCTCCGCTCTCGTTCCCACGATGCCGAGGACCAGTCCGGTGACGAGGGCGGCGACAAGGACGGCACGGGTGCTCACGGGTGCGCTGCTCCCTACGGGCGGGGAAGGTGACCCCGCCCGTCCTACCGGCAGCGGGGCCACCGGGGCGAGCCGCTTCACCCGCAGGTGGGCGAGTCCGTCACGGGTTGACCGGGCGGCGCCGGGCCGCCGCCAGCGAGGCAGTCCGGGCCAGCTGGGTGATCTCGTCCTCCGGATCGGCCGGGCTGTAGACCGTCAGCGCCCCCCGCCGCTTGTCGAGGAGCAGGGCGTCCGGCGCCGGCGCCCTCTCGCCGTCGTACGCCAGGTCGGCCACGGACTCCAGACCGCTGATCCGCAGCTGCTCGACGCGTTCGGCCCGGTAGACGTGGGAGCGCCGCAGCGCCCCGGCCAGCGCGGAGAGGGCCAGCCGGGTGCGGGCCAGCGGCGCCTCGGCGTCGACCGTACGGACGTCCAGCAGCCCCTCGTCCAAGTGGGGCCGGTGCGAAGGGGCGAGACCGTCGGGCAGATAGCGGCCGTTGCCCGCGAAGAGCAGCCACAGGACGCGGTCGTGGCCGTCGAGGCGGACCCGCAGCGGCGTCGCATCGCGCAGCACGCCCAGCAACGACACTGTCGCGGCGGGCCACTTGCCGATGCGGCCCTCCAACCGCTCGCGCCTGCGCACCAGTTCCGGATAGAGCCCGATGCTGAAGGTGTTCACGAAGCCCGTGACGTCCGCGCCCGCGCCGTCGCGGACCCGCGCCAGGTCCACCCGCACGGCCTCGCCGCGCCGCACGGCGTGCGCGGTGTCCTCGAAGGTGGCCGTGCCCGCGTCCAGCGCGAAGTGGTTGAGGGTGCCGCCCGGGAACACCGCCAGCGCAAGCCCGGCCGCGACGGCCCGGCGCGCTGCGGCGTTGACCGTGCCGTCGCCGCCGCACACCCCGAGCGCCCCGCCCGACTCGGCGGCCCGCGCGACCGCCTTGTCCAGGACCTTGCCCAGGTCGTCGCCCGAGCCGCACTCCAGGACCTCGGCCCCGGGCAGCAGCAGCTCCACATACCCCCGGGCCGGCGGACGTCCCGGAACCCCCTTGCCGGAGCCGGAGTTGACGACCACCACCAGTCCCTCGCCGTCCGGCAGCGCGGGCGCCGGGACCCGGGTCCGCTCGATCCGCGCGGGCGCGGGACGGGGCGGCCACCAGTAGCAGGTGACCGCCGCGGCGGCCGCGCCCAGCGCGATTCCGGCGAGCACGTCACCGGGGTAGTGGACCCCCACGTACACCCGCGAGAAGGCCACGGCCGCGGCGACCGGCGCGACGACGGCGCCGTAGGGGGGTGACTCCAGGGCCACCCCCGTCGCGAACGCGGCCGCCGACGCCGCGTGCCCGGACGGGAACGACGACGTCCACGGCGCCTTCGCCAGCCGCCGTACCAGGGGCACCGCGTCGTGCACGGGACGGCTGCGGCGTACGGCGTACTTGGCGACCGCGTTGGTGGTCAGCGAGGCCAGCGCCAGGGCCCCCACGCCACGGCGCGCGGCGCGCCGGGCCGCGGGCCCGCCGGCGGCCGCGAGCAGCGCGGCCGCGCCGAACCACAGCCGCCCGCGGTTCGCCGCGGAACTCAGCGGCGGCAGCACCTGCTCCGCCCCGGCCAGCCGCGCCGCCGCCACCCGTTCGAACCACCGCCGGTCGATCCTGCCGATGCGTCCTGTCATGGCCTCACTGCAACAGGGCCCGGGGCCCGCGGCCCGCGCTGCTCGCCCGAACGGGTCACGCGCGCGGCCACCTCCCATCGGGATGACAATGCCGACATCACCCGGCTCGGCCGTTCTGGCCTCGCCGGCGACAAGCGGGGTATACGGGGGGCATGAAAGATCTCTTGACGCACCGTGCCCAGCGCCTGCTCGGCGCCGACCACCGACTTCTGTTCTGCGGGATCGCCGCCGGGATGTGGGCGTTCGGCGGGGTGCGGGGGCGGCGCGCGGCGGTGCGCGGCGTCACGTCCCTGGCACTGGCCTCGGCCACGGTCAACGCCCTCGGCAAGCACACGGTGGGCCAGTCGCGCCCGGCCAAGGGCGCGGCCCCCTTGCTGCGGCGCCTGCCCCGGCAGCCGCTGACAGGCCCTTACCCCTCCGGCCCCTCCGCCTCGGCGGCCGCCTTCGCGGCGGGCGCGGCGCTGGAGTCGCCGGGCTGGGGCGCGACCGTGGCCCCGGTCGCCGCGTCGCTCGCGTACGCCGAGGCCCGCGGCGGCATGCGCGGCCCCCGGGACGTCCTGGTCGGCGCGGCCCTCGGCGTCGGCGCCGCCTACGCGGTGCGCGGCATGGTGCCCACGCGTGCCCAACTCCCGCCGCCCGCACGGCCGCGCGTCGACGCGCCCGCGCTGCCTGAGGGCGAGGGCCTGGTCGTGGTGGTCAATCCGTCCTCCGGGGCGCAGCCTCAGCTCGCCGATCCCGTACGCCAGTTGAGGACCGCTCTGCCGCGTGCCGAGGTGGTGCTGTACGAGGAGGAGGCGGGGGCCCTGCCCAAGGTCCTCGAAGAGGCGGCGAGGGAGGCCGCCCGGCGCGGCGGCGTGCTCGGGGTGTGCGGCGGCGACGGCACGGTGAACGCCGCCGTGGCGCCCGCCCTGCGGTTCAAGGTGCCGCTGATGGTGCTGCCCGGCGGCACGTTCAACCACTTCGCCGCCGACCTCGGGGTCGACACGGTCGCGGACGCCTGCGCCGCCGTCGCCGAGGGCAGCGCGGTGCGCGCCGATGTCGGGCGCATCAAGCCGCTGGCCGGTATCGGTCCGGCCGGCAGGACCCACGCCGAACCGTCCTACTTCCTCAACACCTTCAGCCTCGGCAGCTACCCCGACCTCGTCCGCAGCAGGGAGCACTGGTCCCCGAAGATCGGCGGCCCGCCCGCCACGCTGCTCGGCGTCGTCCAGATCCTGCGCACGGGCCGCCCGCTGCGGGCCGTGGTGAACGGCCGCCGCCGCTCCATATGGCTTCTCTTCGCGGGCAACGGCGCCTACCGCAGCGTGGGCATCGCCCCGGTCCGCCGCCACGACCTGGCCGACGGCCTGCTGGACGTCCGTATCGCGCACGGCGGACGCTTCGCGCGCAGCAGGCTGCTGGCCGCCGCGCTCGCGGGCCAGCTGACCCGGACCCGCGTCTACGCCGCCGCCCGGCCCCAGCGGCTCCTCATCTCCGGCCTGCCCGAGGGCACCCAGATGGCGTTCGACGGCGAGGTGGCGGACGCCCCCACCGCGCTCCTGATCGACAAGCTCCCCGAGGCCCTGACGGTGTACCGCCCGATGGTCGACTGACATCCCCGGGTCAGGGGAAGGTGACGCCCGTGTCCAGGGGCGTCAGGACGATCCAGCGCAGCGCGGTGTCGTCGAAACGGCCGTAGGCCATGACGCGTACGTCGACCGGGTCGGGCGAGACCAGCGGGAAGTACATCGGGCGGGCCCGCGCGTCATCCGGGTCCGGGACGTCGGCCGCGCCGTCCCACAGCGCGGCGACGCCCGGCTCGCCGCGCACGGCCCGCACCACCTCGTCCAGGCGTTCGTTGTCCGGCCAGCGCTGCCAGGCCAGGCGCAGCCGGGCGAGCAGCGGACCGGCCCAGCGGGTCTCCCAGTCCCGCAGCTGATAGCGGGCCTGCGGCGAGAAGGCCCAGGTCATGACGTTCGCGTCCGGGTGGACCAGCCAGGGGCAGTGGCGCGCGGCCACGGCGTTGGCCGCGACCACGTCCCAGGCCTGGTCGCAGATCCAGCTCACGCGGCGCTGCTGGTGCAGCAGATCGAGCATCGCCTCGTCGGGACCGGACCCCGCGGACCCCGCGTCGCCGGCCGGGCGGCGTGGCGGCCGGTGCCCCGTGCCGCGGTACAGGGCGTCCGCCCGCGCGGGGGAGAGGTCCAGGATCCGGGCCACCCCGGCGATCATCTCCGGCGCGTACCCGCGGTCCTCGCCCCGCTCCAGCGCGCGGTACCAGCGCTCGGACACGCCGAGGAGCAGGGCCATGTCGAGCTGCGTGAGATAGCTGCGGTGGCCGCGGAACGGGACGGGGTCCGGCAGCAGTCGCGGGTCCCGCGCCATCCGCCAGGCGCGCAGCATCCGCCCGAGGTCTTCGCGTCGTGCGTCGGGCAAGGGTAAAGACCTCGCAAAGATGGGGCCGATGAGGGGGCTGTCGGACGGGCGGGAGCGCGTGGCCTGCGCGATCGCGCGCCCGGGCCGAGGCAGGTTGACAGCGTCGCACAGAAAACCGAGGACCGGAACGGGAGAATGCCGGTAGCGGAGCGTGCCGTTCTTCACGGCGGGAGGAGGTCCATGGTGGGCGCCGCGCCCCAAAGGCCGCACCAGCCACACCGAGAGGCCGCACCAGCCACACCGAGAGGCCGCACCAGCCGCACCGAGAGGCCGCACCCGCCCCACCGAAAGGCCACGCCCCCCAAGGGCCGCACACCCTGCGCCACCGCACACCCGCCGCAGGCCCCGCACACGTACGGAGAGACTCACCGATGAGCTACTTCCTGCCGGAGACCCACCCCGTGCTGACCGCCGCCCGCGGTCTGGCCCTCGCCCACTCCGGGATGATCGAGGTGCACAGCTCCCCCCTGTACCTGCGGGCGCGCGACCCGCACCCCGACCGCGTCGTCGCGCTGGTCTCGGGCGGCGGCTCGGGCCACGAGCCCCTGCACACCGGGCTCCTGGGGCGCGGGGGACTGGACGCCGTCTGTCCCGGCGAGATCTTCGCCTCCCCGCACAACCGGCAGATCTACGAGGCGAGCGCGGCCGCGGCCAAGAGCGGCGGCGTCCTGCTCATCATCAAGAACTACACGGGCGACGTGATCAACTTTCAGATCGCGGCGGAGCGCCTGCGGCACGACGGGATCCCGGTCGCCACGGTGCTGGTCGACGACGACCTCGCGACCGACAGCGTGGACAGCGCGACCGGCCGCCGGGGCACCGCCGCCACGGTGGTCGTCGAGAAGCTGCTGGGCGCCGCCGCCGACCGGGGCGCCACGCTGGAAGAACTGGCCGGTCTGGGACGGCGGATCGTGGCCGCGTCCCGCAGCATCGCGGTCGCCGCCCGCGCCCAGACCTCGCCCACCACCGCCGGCCCGGCCTTCACCCTGGACGAGGGCACCCTCGACTACGGCGTCGGCATCCACGGCGAACGCGGCACCCGCACCATCGCCCGCCCCGCCATCGGCGACCTCGTCCGGCGGATGACCGACGACCTCCTCGACGCGCTCCCCGAGGGCCCCAGCGAGGTCCTCGCCCTCGTCAACGGCCTCGGCGCCACCACGGAGCTGGAGCTGAACGCCATCGGCGTCCTGCTCAACGACGAGCTGATCGCCCGCGGCGTCCGGCCGGTCCTCATCGTGCCCGGCACCTACACCGCCGCCCTGGACATGGCGGGCTTCTCCCTCACCCTGACGCGGCTCGACGAGGGCTGGGCCGAGCTGTGGACCGCCCCGACCCGCACCCCGCTCGTCCTGCCGCGCCCCACCCTCACCGCCGAAGGCCTGGAGCGGTCCCCGCAGGAGTCCGCGGCCCCGTCGGCCTCGCCGGGGGACACCGCCCCCGCGTCGGACCCGAGCGGCGACCGGGCCCTCCTCGACCGCTACGCCCAGACGGTCACGCAGGTCCGCGACAACCTGACCAAGCTCGATCAGCTCGTCGGCGACGGCGACTTCGGCGACAACCTCGCGGGCGGCGTACGGCGGGCGGTGAAGCTGGCCGACGAGCGCGGCCTGGACGGCACGGCGGCCCTCGCCGAGGCCTTCCTCAACGACGTCGGCGGCACCAGCGGCCCGCTGTTCGGCCTCCTCTTCCAGCACCTGGCCTCGGCCTCGCCCGCGGACGGCCGGGCACCGTCGGCAGCCGAGCTCGCGCAGGCCGCCGAGGCCGGATTCGCCGCCATCCACCGGGTCGGCGGCGCGAGCCCCGGCGACTGCACGCTGGTCGACGCCCTCGCCCCCGCCGCACAGTCGCTGGCCGCCTCCGCGCGGGACGAGGCCGCCGAGGCGCCTCTCACCGAAGCGGCCCAGGCGGCCATCCGCGGGGCGCTCGCCACCGCCTCCCTGCGGCCCCGCCGCGGCCGGGCCAGCTACGTGGGGGACCACGCCCTCGGCGTCCCGGACCCCGGCGCCCTCGCCGTGGCCCTGCTCTTCATGGCCCTGGCCGACATCCACGAGCCCACCACGGCCACGCGCCTGCCCGCCCCGGGGTACATCACCGTGCCCTGACCCCGGCAGAGGCACCGACCTCCAGACGCGGCCAGTGCGCGAGGTCCCGCAGCAACTGCCGGTCGTGCGTCGCGACGACGACCGCGGCGCTCGTGGCGCGGATCGCCTCCGTCACCTCGTCCACGAGCGTCGACGACAGATGGTTGGTCGGCTCGTCGAGCAGGATGAGACCGGGCCGGCCGGCCAGCGCGAGCGCCAGGTCGAGGCGCCGCCGCTGCCCCTGCGACATGCGCCCGACCGGCGTGCGCACCGCGTCGGAGTCCAGCAGGCCGAGCGCCCCGAGCGGGACCGCGTCGGCGTCGCGGAGCACGCCACGCGCCACCAGCCGTCCCACGTGGCGGGCGTGCACCTCGCGGGCGGTGAGGCCGGGGTCGTACGCGGCGGTCTCCTGGGTCACCCGGACGATCCGCGCCCCGCGCGCCGCACGGACGTGCCCGTCCGTCGGCCTGATCGCCCCGGCGAGGACCGCGAGCAGCGTGGACTTCCCGGCGCCGTTCGGCCCGGTGACGAGCAGCCGGTCGCCGCCGTCGACGGCGAGGTCGACGGGTCCCGCGAGCCGTCCGCCGACCGCGACGCCGTGCGCCCGCACCTGCGGGGCGCCGGGCCGGACACCCGGATCCGGCCAGCGCAGTGCGGGCGGCGGCTCCGGTACGTCGATCCGGTGCGCCTCCAGGGCGTCCTGCTGCCGCTTCAGGGCCTGTACGACGCCCGGCGCGCGGGACTGGCGCTGGTGCTTGCCGGTCCCCTTGTCAGGACGCCAGCCGGTGGAGAGCCGGTCGCGGGCCCTCGCCACGGAGTCCTTCAGCCGCCGGTGCTCGGCCTGCTGCTCCTCGTGGTCCTGCTCCCAGCGTTCACGCTCGCGGCGCCGGGCGTCCTGCCAGGCGTCGTAGCCACCCGCGTACAGGCGCGGCTTCCCGTCGCGGGCCGGATCCAGGTCGAGGAACCGGTCGGCGACATCGCGCAGCAACGCCCGGTCGTGGCTGACGACGGCGAGGCCGCCGTCGTGCTCGCGCAGCCTGCGGGTCAGGAAGTCGAGGCCGCCGGCGTCGAGGTGATTGGTCGGCTCGTCCAGGAGCAGGACGTCGTGGCGCGCGCCGAGCAGGCACGCGAGGCGGACCCGGTAGCGCTGCCCGACCGACAGCGTCGACAGCGGGCGGTCGCGGTCGGTGCAGGCGCCGAGGGCTTCCAGGGCGACATCGACGCGGCGTTCGGCGTCCCACGCGTCGAGCCGGGTGGCGGCGTCGAGCGCGAGGGCGTAGCGGTCGTCGGCGGTGGGCTCGCCCGCGGCCAGCGCGAGGGTCGCCTCGTCCAGCGCGGCGAGTGCCGTGAGCGAGGCGGCGAGCGCCTCGGAGGTCAGGGTGCCGACGGTCTCACCGTCCCGCGCGGACAGCTCCTGGCGGGCCAGGCCGATCGTGCCGGCCCGGTGCACGCTGCCCTCGTCGGGCGTGAGCACTCCGGCGAGGACGTGCAGCAACGTCGTCTTGCCGCGGCCGTTCTCGCCGACGACGGCGACCCGGGACCGGGCGGAGACGGTGAGGGAGACGTCGTCCAGGACGCGCCGGAACCCGCGGCTGACGGTGACGCCCTCGGCACGGACGTGCGCGCCGCCGCCTGCCCGGACGGGCAGGGACAGGGCTTCGGGGGTCGGGTTGAGGTTCAACGGATGCTCCGCAGCTCGCAGTGGAGCCGGGCAGCAAGAAGGGGCCGCCCGGCGGGAACCGGGACGGCGAGCGCGCATTCAGCAGGGAAGGGGCGCCGCCGTCAGCGGGCGGAGCGGACCTTCTGCGACCAGATACCTCGTGCCATGACAGTCATATTACCGCCGAGGCCCGGCGCGCACGCTTCAAAAAATGTCCTCGGACCAGTCGAAGCGGCGCGGATCGCCCCGCCGGGGGCGGTACATCGCCCGGCCCCCGGCGCCGAACCGCCCCAACTCGGTGGGCAGCGCGATCCCCGTGTCCGACTCGGCCCGCACCCAGTCCGCGCTCGTCCACGCGGTGACGTCCAGGAGCAGGCCGTCCAGCGGGCCGCCGACCAGCTCGGCGTAGCGCTGCCCCGGCCGCGGGCCCGGACTGTCGTGATCCTGGCCGTAGACCCGGCCGCGCAGCAACTGCTCGTCGTCGCTCTCCATGCCGCCCAGGCTGCCAGCCGCCACTGACAACGGCACGGCCCGTGCCGTACGAAGTGCTCAGTCCGGGCAGGCCTTCTTGCCGCCCTTGTCGCCGTCCCTGAACGTCCGGTACAGCGGCAGAGGTTCCTTCGACGCCCTACCGCTCCTGGCGGCCGGGTACTCGACGATCGGCACCGGCTTGCAGACCGCCCACTGGTCGTTCGCCCCCGGACCCTCGAAGCCGTAACTGCCCGCGGCGCCCCGCAGGCAGTTGCTGCACCCGTTCGCGGAGATGCTCGGCATGATCAGGGTGTTGTAGACGTCGTTCTTCGTCGGGATCAGCGGAGCACCCTTCCCCTTCGGCTTCCCCGCGCCTTCGTTGATCTCGCTGTACGTGCGGTCCACGGCGTCGGCGAGCAGCGTGAACGCGTCGTGGTACATCACCGCGTACCCGTCGTTGAGCGGCGCGGTCCCCAACTCGTGCTGCCTGTCCAGCTTGCCGAAGCGGTCGAGGAAGCGGCCGAGCGCCCGCGGCGGATCGTTCTTACCGTCCCACCAGGCCGGATCCACGGACGACGCGTCGACGATCGTGGCCCGCGCCTCCTTGAGCCAGCGCGTGGTCTCGTCCGTGGTGAGGGTCGGTTCGAGGCCGATGCCCACCTTGAGCAGGCGCAGGACCGAGCCGCGGCCGCAATCGCCCTCCTGCGCCAGGCGTTTGACGAAGGCCGGCAGGTCCTGGTCGCGTCCGGCGAAGAAGACGGTGTCGGACCGGGCCGTGCAGATCTTCTGCACGGCGTCGGTGAACCGCTGGGGGATGCCCTTGTCGGCGCCGGAGGAGCCCGTGAAGTTGGAGTTGTGGCCCTTGAAGTCGTACGCGTCGTCGAAGTGCTTCTCGAAGACCCGCCGCAAATTCCGCGAGTACACGTCCTCGCTGCGGTTGTCCCAGACCAGGAAGCCCTTGCCCCGCTCGGGCCGCTTCTCGAGGTACTGCTTCAGGGCGCGGGCGAACTGGTCGTTGTTCGGGGACGTCTTGAAGAAGTGGCCGGCGTTCATGTCGGCCGCGGTGATGACGGGCCCGACGGTGGGGATGCCGTGCTCGCTGAGCGCGGCGATCGTCCGCCGTGTCTCCGGAGTGCTGCTGGGAATCCCCGTCACGCCGACCAGCGGGGCGCTCTTGTCCTTGGCCAGCTCGCTGAGCCGCTCGACCACGGGCTCCCAGTGGTCGAGGTTGCGGCCGTCGGGAGCCAGGAGCAGCTGGTAGTGGGGCCCGCTACCGCTGTTGGCCTCCTGCTGAGCGGCCAGCGCCCCGGCCAGAGCGCGGCGGATCATGTCGGTGGTCATCGCGCTGGACTCGTCCGAGGTGTACGGCATCATCAGCGCGATCCGCACGTACGGGATCTTGGCGCCGTTGTCCGCGGGCGACTCGGCGTCCCGCCTCACCTCCGCGTTCTCCTCGGCCACCGCCGCGATGAGGCTCTTGAGGCGCGGGTCGGCGTGGAAGGCGCTCTCGGTCACCCCGACACAGTCCCCGCCCAGCTCGCGCAGGTCGTCACCGCACTTGCCGGGCCCGCGCGCGCCGAGGGTGACGACGACGACGGCGACCCCGGCCACCAGGGCCAGACCCAGAACGGCGGCCCACTCGATCGGTCCCCACTCGCGGGGATGGCGACGGAACAGCATGCTTCCTCACTGTCCTGGTATGGGGAGGGGGCGCTTGTCCCGGGCGGCGGCGGGCCATCGGCGGGCCGCCTGGCCGAGCGTGACGCGCCAGGAAGGATGGCGCAGGGAGAGATAGGCCAGCTCCTGCTCGATGGCCGTGCACGTGTCGGGATCCGGCTCCGTGTGCGGCTCGGACAGGTACCACAAGGCGTGCAGCAGTCGGTTGACGCACCGCTCGGTGTCGTCGAGATGGGCGTAGCGGCGGCCGTCGTGCGCCCCGAGCGCGATCCGCAGACGGTCGTCCTCCCAGTCCCGCGCGGGCGGTGTGGGCGCGGTCGCGGCATGCCGCAGACAGCGCAGCCAGTGCCCCGCGCCCCGCTCGTCCCGCTCGGACTGGAACGACTCCGCCAGCGAGGCCACCACCGTCTCGACGCCGCCCGCGGCGAGCATGTGCCGCAGGGCGTCGGCCTCGCCCTCGTCGGCGCGCCGGGCGTGGTGGTCGTGCAGGAAACGGTGGATCTCCTGCCAGCCCCGGCTGTCGTCGGGCCCCGGGGAGAGCCGACGGGCCTCGTGCACCAGGAGTTTCTGGAGGAGCGGGTCCGTCACCAGCGGGCTCTCGGGCGGCGTCAGGCGCTGCCAGTGCTGCTGTTCGAGGTAGTCGGTGACCGCGTTCGCGGGCAGCTGCTCCGGGCCCTCAAGACGCAGCCGGGTCGCCAGCTCCTCGGCGGCCGTGCTGTCCCTCGCCAGGGACAGGAGCGTCAGCCGGTCACGCTGGCGCCGGTCCGGGAGCAGCCGCTCCAGCAGCGCCTCGCCGACGGGGCGGCCGTCCTTCGCGGACAGTTCGAGGAGGTCCCGCGGCGCCACGGCCAGACCCGCGCGGGTCGCGGCGCGCACCGCGGAGCAGAGCATGGTCGTCGCCGCGGGATGGCCGCCGGTCAGCGTGTGCAGGGCGGAGGCGAGATAGGGGTGGAGGGGAGCGCCCGCCGAACCGGCTTCCAGAAGCGGCAGGACGTCGTCGCGGCTCAACGGGGTGAGGGGGACGGTGAGCAGGCCCGCGGACGGCGTGGTGCCGCGGCGCTCCCAGCCGGACGTGCGCACCAGATCGGCCAGTTGGCGCCGGACCGGGCCGGGGTCGTTGCCCGGCGGTTCGCCGAGCCGGGTGGCCACGACGACCAGTTCCTCGCGCTCCGGGGACTCGGGCATCGCCCGGTGTTCGAGGAGCAGGTCGAGGAAGCGCCGCCCGGCGGGCAGATGCACGTCGTCGAGGAGCACCAGGGGCCACGGCTCGCGGTTCCAGCGCTGCAACCGGCCGTAGGAACCGGCGACATCGTGCCGGAAAGCGGCCACGAGCGTCCGCTCGACCGACCGCCGGTAGTCCCCGCCCTGGTGGTACCAGTCACCGAGCAGCTCCACGGGGTCGGCGTCCTCGGTGAGCTGGGGGAAGCGGCCGCGGTACCAGTCCCGCTCGGCGCCCGCGCGGTACCGGTGCGCGTACTCGCGGTGCAGCGCGCGGGAGATGCTCGCGGCTCCGCTCCCCGGCCCCCCGGGCGCCCGGGGGACGACCGGTTCGACACGGGCCTCGACCGCGCCGGCCCACGCCTGGCGCAGCTCCTGTTCGGGCCCGTCGGCCAGGTGGCAGGCGATCAGCAGCCGGGCCAGCCGCAGACAGGCCGCGTCCCGGTCGGCGTCGTCTCCCGGGTCCCAGCTGGAGACGGCGAACAGGCCGGGCAGCAGAACGGGGAAGGGGCGCCGGTAGGAAGGCGCCAGCTGACGCGCCAGCTCCATGAGGACGCCGACCAGATCGGTGGCGACGTCACCGTCGGCGTCGGATGCGGCCGGCGAGAACGACGTGTAACCGGCGGGCGCGATCCTGACATGGGCGAGAGGAAGCCGGTCGCGGTAGTGCGCGGCCAGCTCTCGCAGCACGGCGCTGCGCCCCATGCCGTGCCGCCCCGTCACCAGGACGACGGGCAGGTCGTGCTGGAACTCGCGTGCGGTGCGCGCGCGTTCGTCGTACTTGAGGCCGGTCAGCCGCGGGACGAGCGCGCGCAGGAGAGGGTCCCTGCCGTACAGCGGCACGTCTTCCGCACTGTCCATCCGACTGGATCCCCCGTCTCCGTGGTACCGCTCCTTGTCAACCGTGCTTGGGGCCATAGAACTTACCCTTTGCGCACAGCCGGTGTCAGTCCGTCGATCAAGGCCGCGGACAGAATCAAGGCCGCGGGCGGATATCCGCGGTCAGATATCAAGGCTGCGGGTAGACGGACAGCTCCACGTCGCCCGCGAGAGCCTCCGAACCGCGTACCTCACCGGGATACGCCAGCCGCACCCGGCGCAGCCGGTGCAGCGAGCCGAGCGAGGCGAGGTCGACCTCGGCCGCCTCCAGGAGCTGGATCTCCTCAAGCCCGGGCAGGCGCAGGGCGATCCGGCGCAGTGGCACGGCGGCGCCCGCCCCGGCGTGCACGCTCAGCCGGGTGACATGGGGAAGCTGCGTACGCGGCGCGAACAGCAGCATGCTCAGCTGCGCCGAGGTCAGCGTGAGCGTACGCAGTCCGGTGAGCTTGCCCAGTTCCGCTCCCCAGGAATCCGGCGTCAGCCGCTCGCTCGCCTCCTGGAGGTGCAGCTCGGCGAGGCGTTCGCAGGCCGCGATGTCCGTGAGGCGGGTGGCGGTCGGCGGCAGCGAGAGGACCTGGAGCCGCTCGGGGCAGGGCAGGTCGGTGAGGCCGCGCCAGGGAACGTCCGCGCCGATCAGGAGTGTGTCGAGCCGCGCGCAGCCGGCCAGCTCGTGCAGCGGCTCGAAGCGGGGCAGGTCCCGCAGCGCGAGCCGCCGCAGCCGCGGGAGCCGGGTGAGCGGCAGCGGATCCTGGAGGTTGCGGCAGCCGCGCAGCCCGAGCGACTCCAGCTCGGTGTAGCCGGACAGCACCTCCAGGGAGTCCAGCGACAGGATGTCGCGCAGCCGAAGCTCCCGCAGATGGCGTGCGTCGAACGCCGAACGGACGTCGTCGGGCGTGAAGTCGCCCCGCAGGCTGACGCGTTGGTAGCCGGACATCGTGCGCAGCGCGTCCAGCTCGGCGCGCGAGCGCACGGTGACCATCTCCTCGGGCGCGATGTCCAGGAGCGGCCGGACGATCTCCTCCGCGTACACCTCGGGGTCGAAGCGGTCCCAGTGGTGCAGCAGCTGGGCGCGTACGGCGCTCTGGCCGGTGTGCAGGAACTGTCGCAGGCGCGGGATGGCGGCGTCCCCGCCGATCTGGCAGATCGCGTGGACGGTGGCCAGTTCCTCGTCGCCCGTCAAGGCGTCGGCGCCGGGCAGCAGGCCGAGCAGCAGCGGCCCCGTCCGTGCCAGGGACCTCGCCTCGCGCAGACTGCGCGGCGGCACCATGCGCGCCGCCTGGTCCTCGATGGCCTCGCGCACCGCCGGGGCGACGCTGGTGGCCTGCTCCAGGGAGGCGAGCGCGAGCAGCCGCAGCCGCGCCTGGACGCCGGGGTCCCTCTCGCGCTCGCCGCGCTCGCGCAGCCGGGTGAGCAGTTCGCCCCGCTCGTGATGGCGGGCCTGGGCGACGACCATCTGCACCACGTCCTCCCACTGCTCCAGGTGGGCGTTGTTCACCAGCATGCCCATGTCCCGCTCCTCGAGCACCGCCTGGGCGCCGAGGAAGTCCTGGAAGGTGCGGTGGATGAAGTCGACGGCGCCCTGGGCGGGCTCGCGCAGCAGTCCCGAGCGCTCCAGGAGGAGCTGGAGGACGTCCTCCGCCTCTCCGATCTCCGCGAGGCGTTCCACCGACGGCATCAGACGGCGTACGACGTCCACGGCGTCCGCGCGGTCCAGCTGGGTCCGTTCGTTGCGGATCAGCCAGTACGCGAGGCGCCGCAGGGGCTCGGTGGCGGACCTCTGGTCGAGCTGCGGGGTGCCGTTGCCGCCGCCGTACACCTCGCGCTCCACGTCGCGCCGCTCCAGGAGCATGGCGAGCGCGGCCTCGTAGAGCGAGGCGCGCCCGCGCGGCAGGAAACCGCGGCGCTCCCGGTGCAGGGCGCAGATCAGCCCGCACATCAGCGGATTGGTCGCGAGGCGGCTCAGCTCCGGCCTGCTGCGCAGCGCGAGCGTCAACGACTCGCCGAGCCGGGCGGGCGCCCCCGCCGCCGAGTGCCAGCGTTCGATGAAACGCCGCATGTCGGCGGGCCGCATCTCGCTGAGCACGAACTCGTGGAAGCCCTCCTGGCCGAGCCAGCCCTGCTCCAGGGCGGAGGGACGCGAGGTGAGCAGCCACAGGTTGCCGGGGAAGACGGCGAGGAGCTTCTTGAGCCACGTCTTGACGCGGCCGCGCTCACCCTTCGGGATCTCGTCAGCCCCGTCGATCAGCATCACCGCGCGGCCGTTCTGCAACACGCGCGTGGCCCACCCCTCGGGGTCGGTGCCCAGCAGCGGGCAGTCGATCCAGCGCAGGAAGTCCTGGGGCATCGGCAGCTCGGCGCCCTTGCGGGCCAGGGCGCGCAGCGGCAGTACGAAGGGCACGCGGCCCAGGAGCTGGGAGAGCGAGCCGGGCACCCGGTCCTGCCGTGCCGTGGTCAGGGCCAGCCACTGCACGAGCGTCGTCTTGCCGGTGCCCGCCACGCCGCGCAGCAGGACTCGGTCGTGGGTGGCGAGGGTGGTCTCCACCGGCGCCGCCGCACGCTCGGGCGACTCGCCGTCCGCCAGCGGGGCGGCCTCCGACGGGCCGCTGCGGTAGGGGGTGGCCTCCAGGCTCAAGTAGGCCGCCTCAAGGGGCCATTCCTGGCCCGCGGGCTCCCGCAGGTCGACGCCGTGGATGGTGAGCCTGCCGTGGCTCCGGACGACGTAGCGCGCGTACTCCTCCTCGAACCGGGCGTCCTGCGCGGAGATGTCGGGAAGGCGCTCCAGGATCCGGTCGAGCCGCTCGCTCTGCTCACGGACCTCGCGGCTCTGCTCGATCTGCGTGCGGGCCGCGAACCCCGGCTGCTCGCTGAAGAACCGCACCACGTGCACACAGGCCGTCTCCAGGAGCCGGTCGTGGAAGCGGGCGGCGTCGTCGCTGAGGAGCCTGCGGGTCTCGGGCCCCGCCCGCCTCGACAGCTCGGCGGCCAGCTGCTCGGGACCCAGCGCGAACGCCTGGACGTCGTCCATGTCGAGGTCGCCGAGCGCGTGCAGGGTCCGGGTCAGCGCCAGCCCCACCGCGTCCTTCTCGTCGGCGCCGACCGGCGGGTCGTAGGGACCCGCCGCCCGCACCGCGCGCCGCACCAGTTCGCGGGCGATCCGGTGCAGGTCGTCCTCGGTGAGGGTGCGGTGCTCGCGGGAGAAGGCCATGAGGCGCCGGACCGGGATCGGCCGGTCCTGGAACTGTGCGCCCGGCGCCTTGGCGGGAGGCAGCAGCAACCGCTTGAGCAGCGGCGCGATCACCGCCGACGCGATACGCAGCCCTACAGTGCCCCCATCCACGCACCCTCCCTCTGCCGAGCCGCCCCCGCCTGCGGGGTGGTGACCCGACAAGGGTAGCCGCGGGCCCGGCCCGAACCACCGAAAACACCTCTATGTCAGGGCAGTTGGGCACCGCTGTCTCCAGGAGCATCTCCAGGAGTATCTCCGGGAGTGTCCGCTCCCCGCCAAGGGCCTCGGCGCCCGCGACGGTCGGCCGCCCGCGTCGGATGCCCGGCGAGATGCGGGGCACACTCCCCCATAAGAGTGCCGATCACCGAGCGTCGCGGGCGTAGGGTGGCGCCGCGTAGAGATGGAGGCGCCGATGTCCACGCAGATCCGTCGTCTGGCCATCACCGAGCTGGCGAGCTGTGACGCGTGCGCGGTGCTGCGTGTCACCGGCGAGCTGGACCAGAGCGGCGAGGCGCACTTCCTGGGTACGCTCGGCGCGTACGTCGACTCGGGCCACCGGCACCTGGTTCTGGACGCCACCGCCCTGACCTTCTGCGACTCGCGCGGGCTCAACTGTCTGCTGGCCATGCGGTGGCTGCTGGACCGCCGTGAGGGCAGGCTCCTCCTGGCGGGGGCGGGCCGCCGGCTGACGGAGCTGCTGGCGCAGACCCGCAGCGACGAACTGCTCCCCAGCCACAGGACCGTCGCCCACGCCCTGGCCGAACTGCCGGAACCGCACCGCCCGGTCTGGCCGCCCACCCAGGACTGATCGGGGCGGGCCGCTCAGGACTTCACGATGCGACGGACGTTCTCGACGCTTCCGCACTCCGCCTTGAGCTGCCTGGCGCGCTCCTCGGTGAAGGCGGCGCCCAGCTCCTCGCGGCGTTCCATCGCGACGTTCTCGCGAGCGCCGTTGAGGATCGTCCGCTCCTCCTCGTCGGCGTGGTGGGTCACCGCCTCGACCAGCTCCTCCAGCTTCTCGTCCCAGTCGTCGGAGCCGATCTCGTCGACCTCCAGGAGAGCGAGGAGCGCCTTGTTGCCCTCTTCGTGCTCCTCGACACCGTGTTCGACTTCGTCGTTCTCGATGTCCCGGTAGCGCTTGAGCGCGGGGTAGACCTCGGCCTCCTCGGCGAGCGCGTGTGCGATGAGCAGGTCCGCGAACTCCCGCAGGGCCGCGGCCCGCTCGCCCTCCACGCTGCGCATCTCGCGGAAGAGGTCCTCCATACGCCGGTGGTCGTCGAGGATCAGCTCGACGACGTCCTTCGCCGTGTCCTTGCTCGCCATGCCAGTGCTCCTTCTCGGCCGGTGGGTGGGGCTCGCTGCGATGAGTACCCCGTAACCGCCGGTTAGCGCGCTCCTTGTCACTCCTGCGGCCCACCGTCCCGGACACGCCCTAGGCTGCCACCGTCACCGCCGACGGCCGCCCCCAACCCCCAGGAGCCCGAAACCGTGTTCGACCCCGCACCGCAGCACCCGTACCCCGACGCCCACGGCCCCGACGAGACACCGGCCCCGCACCCGCTGCTCACGCCGGTGCTCGGCCTCCTGGGCACCTGGCACGGCCGGGGCAGCGGCGGCTACCCGACGCTCGACGGGGACTTCGCCTACGCGCAGGAGGTCACCTTCAGCCACGACGGCCGCCCCTTCCTCCACTACGAGGCACGCGCCTGGCTCCTGGACGCCGACGACCGGCCCCTGCGCCCCTCGGCCAGGGAGAGCGGCTGGTGGCGGCTCCAGCCCGACGGCCGGGTCGAGGCGCTGATCACCCAGCCCACCGGCATCGCTGAGATCGCGGTCGGCCACGCGGCCGGCGACACGGTGGACCTCGCCACTCACGAGGTGGCCCTGACGCCCACTGCCAAGAAGGTCGACGCCACCCGCCGCCGCTACACCCTGACCGACCCCGGCGCCCTCACCTTCACCCACGACCTCGCGGCCGTCGGCCAGTCGCTGCGGCACCACCTCTCGGCGCGCTTGCGGCGCAGGGGATAGCCGGACGCCGTCAGCCGGTGGGGGAGCGGAAGCGGACGGCCATGGCGAGTGTGTCGTCCTCGTGGAGGACGTCGGTCAGCATGTCGCGCGCTATGGAGCCCGGGACGTCCTGCGTGGGCCGCGCGCGGTAACGGCGGGCGGTCGACACCAGGCGCCGCTCGCCTTCGCGCGGGTCCCTGCGGCTCTCGGTGAGGCCGTCGGTGTACAGGATCAGCAGGTCGTCGGGGCGGAGCGTGGTGGTGAGGATCCGCTCGCTCCCCGGCAGGGGGAAGCCGACGCCCCGGCCGCGGACTTCGAGGAAGTCGGCCTCCCCGTCGGCGCGCATCAGCAGGGCCGGCGGATGGCTTCCGTTGGCCAGCGAGAGCCGCCCGCTCGCGGGGTCGAGGTGGGCGAGCAGCAGCGTGGCCATCACGTTCTGGTCGAAGGGGGCCAGGATGTCGTCCGTGCGCGCCACGATGCTCTCCAGCGGGTGGCCTTCGAGCGCGAGCGTGCGCACGGCGTGGGTGACGGTCAGCGCGGTGCGCGTGCTCGTGATGCCGTGGCCGAGGGCGTCGACGATGGTGATGTGCACCGTCCCGTCCGGGAGGGTGAACCAGTCGTAGAGGTCGCCGCCGGTGGGGGTGTCGTCGCTCGCGGGAGCGTAGTGGACGGCGAGGTCGAGGCCGTCGACGTGCAGCGGACGCGGCCGCAGCGCGTCCTCCAGGGCGCGCAGGGTCCGCCCGTGCGCCTTGCGCAGCTCCTCGTCCCGCTCCTCCAGTTGTACGTAGAGGGCGAGCACCCCGCTGTTGGTCTCGGCCAGTTCGTGCTTGAGCTTGCGGTGCTCGTCGGCGAGGAGATCGGCGCGAGCGAGCGCGGCGCGCAGTTCCTCCTCCAGCAGCGCGAGGTCGGCGTCGCCGTTGCGGCGAGCGGCGGCGCCCACGGGCGCCGCGGCAGGACACGGCAGTACGGCGGTGACCGGCGCGGCCGCCGGGGCCGTGACCTGGGGCAGGGGGACCCGCCACACCACCGTGCCGTCGGCGGTCGCCTCGCCGGGCAGCGGAAGCTGATCGGTCATCACCTGGACGTCCTCACGGCGGGGCAGGCCCAGCGCGAGGGTCAGCCGGCCGGCTCCGTCGTCGCCCGCGTCGTCGGTGGCGGTCAGCGTGACCGGCCGTCCGGCGTTCAGCGCGGTGGCGGCCGTCTCGCTGAGGGACAGCACGATCCGGGCCCTGTCCTCGGCGGGCAGCCGGTAGGTGAGGGCGATGCCGCGTACGGTGCGGCGCAGGGCGGCGGGTGTGCGGAAGGTGGCGGTGGTCATCCGATCCCCAGAGGGCTGCCGAGGGCGAGGACGGTGGCGTCGTCGCGGTGACGCCGGTGGGTGTGGGCCAGGGAAGCCGCGAGCAGGGCCGGCGGCAGGCTCAGTCGGCCGGGGGGCGGATCCTGCGTCCATCGGTGGTCGATCCCGTCGGTGTACAGGACCACGGCCGTACGGTCGGGCAGGTCGAAAACCCGGCTCCGCGGCGTGGGCAGGTTGTAGCCGACGATGCCCGCGTGCCCGGTGAGCTGCCGGTGGACGCCGTGTACGGACACGGCCGCCGCGCGGATGTTGCCCACCCCGCAGTACTCGGCGCGACCGGAACCCACCCTGACCGCCGCCGCGGCGGCGCCGCGCGTGTGCCGCAGGGCGCTGTGCAGGGCGCTGAGCACCTCGGGCAGCGGGGCGTCCGCGCAGGACAGGAAGGTGCGCACGGCCCGCTGACTGGCCGCCGCCGCTTCGGGGCCGTGGCCGAGCCCGTCGATGACCAGGCCCGTCCAGTTCCCGTCGCCCTCGACGACCGCGTATCCGTCCCCGCAGATCTGCTCCCCGGCGGCCGGCAGGCACAGGGCGCCGATGTCGGCTCCTGGCCGCCGCCCCTGCGGGACCGCGAGCCGCGCGTGGGCGAGGGTGCCGCCACCGGCCGCGGAGCGCAGGGCGAAGTCCGTGGCGATGCGCCGCACCGCGCCAAGACCCGCGCCCATGGTCTTGGTGGTGCTGTAGCCGTCGGTGAGGCTGAGGCCGATGTCGGGGATGCCGGGGCCGTTGTCCACGGCGACGATGTCCAGCGCGGTGTCCAGCGGGGAGCGCCCGCTCAGGGGCGAAGGCTGGAGGAAGAGCGCTCCGTTGCTGGCGTGCTTGCTGATGTTGCTGGCGAGTTCACTGGCCAGCACGGCCGCCTGGTCCGGCAGCGCTCCCGGCATACGGCAGGTGTGGGCGAGGGCGCGGGCGCGGTTCGCCGCGGTCTGCACGGCGCTGTGGTGATCGATGGGAACGTGCAGTGTGGTGGGGGTCACCAAGGCGTTCATGGCACCCACGCCACCCACGCCACCCACGCCGCCCACGGCGTTCATCGCGTTCACCGCGGCCCGTTCCAGCGGACGGCGGTGACGGTCGTCCCGCGACCCGGCGCGCTGGTCACGTCGAACTCGTCCATGAGGCGGCGCGCCCCACCGAGCCCGTGCCCAAGGCCCGCGCCGGTGGTGTAGCCGTCGGTGAACGCCGCGTCGAGGTCGGCGATGCCCGGCCCGTCGTCGCTCACCGAGAGCCGCAGCCCCTGACGGCCGCTCCGCCGGACGGATTCGATGACCAGCGTGCCGCCTCCGCCGTGCACGTAGGCGTTGCGGGCGAGTTCGCTGGCCGCGGTGACGATACGGGTCTGGTCCACCAGGCCGAAACCGGCGTGCAGGGTGGCCTCGCGCACGGCGTGCCGCGCGGAGAGAAGGTCCTCCTCGGCACGGATCTCATGGGTCACACGGGAGCTGTCGGGCTCGGGACGGCGGTCCGCGGATGTGGGGGGCGGGATCGTGGGGATCTCGTCGAGGTCGCCGTAGAGGGTCAACTGATCCCCCTCCCGGTCGGTGGCGCCGGCGCCTTCTCCCAGCCCAGCGCCCGCATGCCCTGCTCCGCGTTCAACGTGGTCTCCACGCCTGACAGTTGCAGGCCCAGTTCGACGAGGGTGATGGCCACGGCGGGACGCATACCCGCCACGACGACTCGCGCACCCAACAGGCGCGCCGTCGTGGTGAGCTCCATCAGGGTGCGGGCGACGAAGGAGTCGATCAGCTCGAGGCGGGAGATGTCGATGAGCACCCCGTGGGCGCGGTCGTCGACGATGCGCTCGGTGAGTTCCTCGGTGAAGGCGATGACGCTCTTGTCGTCGAGTTCGTTGAGCAGTCCGGTGACGAGTACGTCGCCCAGACGCAGGATCGGCACACCGCCGCGGGGGCCGCCGGTCATCGCGGGCCCACGGGGTCCGCCGAGCGCAGCGGCCGGTCGGTGAGGGTGATGGCCGCGGCCAGGGCGTCGGCGAGGGTCGCGCGGGTCAGGATGGCGGACAGGTCGATGCCGAGCTGGGCGATGATCTGGGCGATCGGCGGGCGGATGCCGCTGATCACACAGTCGGTGCCCATGAGGCGTACGGCGTTGACGGTCTGCATGAGGTGGTGCGCGACGGCCGTGTCCACGGTGGGGACGCCCGTGATGTCGATGATCGCCACCTGCGCCTCGTCGCGCTCGATGGCCTGGAGGAGGTTCTCCATCACCACCTGGGTGCGGGTGGTGTCGAGCGTGCCGATCAGCGGGACGGCCAGGACCCGGTCCCACAGCCGGACCACTGGTGTGGAGATCTCCAGGAGCTGCCGGCTCTGCCGACGGATGATCTCCTCGCGGCCCTCCACGTAGGTGGCGAAGGACAGGGCGCCCGCGGTGTCGAGGAGGCGGTTGACGAACACGGCCGCGTGGTACAGGGCGTGGGTGTCGTGCGCCTGCTCCTGCACCGCTTCGAGCACCGCTTCCTTGAGGGCCAGGACGGCCAGCGAGGTCGCGGTGGGGGTGGCGCCGCCCCGCGCTCTGCGCAGCGAGAGGTCGGCGATCGCCTGGCGCAGTTCGGGGTGGGCGGTCGCCACCCGGTCGACCGGATGTCCGGTCTCCAGTCCCGCGCGCAGGGCGTCGACGAAGGCGTCCGCCTCCTCGCGAAGCTCGGCTTCGGTGAGGCCCGCTCCCAGAACGGATCGTTCCAGCTGGAGCTGCACCCAGCGGTCGGCCACTTTCTCCCCCTGCTCGCGCAGCGCCGCACTGACGCTGAGCCGGGCCTCGGGTTCACTGGCGTTCATTACATCCACCTTAGCAATTGTTGTCGCACGACAAACGTTAGTCGACGATGTCGATCATCGAAAGGCCGCCCATCGGTGACCTGTCGTCAACTCGCCCGCCCCACTGGGACAACGAGGCGGAAGCGCACAGATCCCGCGGACCGGCGTGCGGCGGGCGCGGGGCCGGGGCGCACGACGAGGTGAGGGTGCGTGACGACGTGATCGCGTACGGCGAGGCGAGCGCGTCGGCCGGGCGGGGGTCAGGCGGTCTCCACCGCGTCGCCGGCCGCGGGCTCGCTCCGCGGGGAGGTCTCCTCGACGGCCGTGCGGAACCCGCTCAGACCTGTTTCGAGTGCTGCCCGGTCTGTCCGGGTCATTCCGGAGATGACCTCGAGCAGGGCACTTTCACGACGTGCCCGCAATTCTTTGAGGTAGCTTTCTCCCTTGCCGGACAAGCGCAGCTCAAGCTCGCGCCGGCTGGCGGAACTGAGAGAGCGCTCGATGAAGCCCAACGCGTGAAGGCGGTCACACATACGGCTCACCGACGAGGGGGCGGACCCGAGCACCTCACCGAGCGTGCGGAGGTTGATCCCCTGGGCGCCGTGCAGGACGTACAGCACTCGCAGTTGTGACGAGGACACCGGGGCGGTCGTGGTGATGTCCCGGCCTTTGTTCCACAGCACTTCGAGCAGTTCGATGACATCCCGGACCGCGTGGGCGGCGGTTTCTCGATCGCCGTTGCGGGCGGGGACGGGATTCATGCCCTCAACTGTGACACTTCGCAATGGCCTTGTCAGTCGCTGAGACATGCGGGGCCGTTCGCTCCTTCTTACTGTGACATTCCAGATAGGCGGTAACCGGCAGGTGGACAGATTCAGGGTGGTGGAACGCGCACTGCGCGGGGCCGCGCCGCACGATCTCCTCGAAGCGGTGCGGGACACACTCACCGTCCATTACGACGCGGTGTCCGTCGACCTTCTGGTGGCGGATTACGCGATGACCATACTCCAGCCGGTCGACGCGCTCCCTTATACCGCCGACCCCATCTCCGTCCACACCAGCGCCCCGGGCCGGGCCTTCGGCGCCCAGGAAGCCCATGTCGAGACGGACGAGGCGGCCGGTGCCGTGACCGTGCACCTGCCCGTCAGCGTGCGCGGCGACCGCCTCGGCATCCTCACCGTCCGGCTCCCCGCCGACGCCTACGACAGCGTCACCGCGCGTGAGCTGGAGGATGTCGCGGAAGTCCTCGGCCACGAGATCGTCGTCGCGGAGCGGGACACGGACCTCTACCTCCAGGCCCGCCGCGCCGACCGGCTCACCCTCGCCGCCGAGATGCAGTGGCAGCTGCTGCCCGGCCGCTCCTGCTCGCGCCCCGAGTACGAACTGGGGGCCCAGCTCGAACCCGCGTACGCGATCTACGGTGACAACTTCGACTGGTCGACCTCGGCCGACCACCTCACGCTCACGGTCACCAACGGCATGGGGGAGGGGATCGAGGCCGCCCTCCTGACCAACCTGGCGATCAACGCGCTGCGCAACGCCCGCCGGGCCGGCCTGTCGCTGCCCGACCAGGCGTGCCTCGCGGACCAGGCGGTCTACGGCCACTACCGCGGCGACGTCCACCTTTCCATGCTGCTGCTCCGGTTCGACCTGGAGACGGGGGAGGCGGAGGTCATCGACGCCGGTTCCCCCAAGATGTGGCGCATGCGGCAGGGCAGGGCGGAGGCTATCGAGCTCGAGGCACAGCTCCCGCTCGGCATGTTCGAGGACACCCTGTACGCCACCCAGCGCTTCCACGTGGAGCCCGGGGACCGGCTGCTGTTCGTCAGCGACGGCGTCTACAACGTGGCCTCGCCCGCGGGTGAGCGCTACAGCGAACGAGCGCTCACCCGCGCCATGGCCAGCACGCGCCTGCTGCCTCCCTCGCAGGTGCCGCGGGCCATGCTCCACGAGCTGGCGGGTCATCGGGGTCCCATCGACGCGGAGGACGACGCCATGATCGTCTGTCTCGACTGGCACGGCAGGAGCTGATCTCCGGGGCCCGGTCTCAGCCGGCGGCCGGGAGCATTCCCTTGCGCAGGCTCGCCAGGGTGCGCGAGAGCAGCCGCGAGACCTGCATCTGGGACACCCCGAGGCGTTCGCCGATCTGCGACTGGGTCAGCTCCTCCACGAAGCGCAGATGCAGGAGCTCCCGGTCGCGCTCGGGGAGTTCGGCGACCAGGGGAGCCAGCGCGTGGAAGTCCTCCACCAGCTCCAGGGAGGGGTCCTCCTCGCCGATGAAGTCGGCCAGGGGCGTCTCGTCGTTGCCGTCGCCGTGCAGGACGGCGTCCAGGGACGCGGAGTTGTAGCCGTTGGAGGCGAGGCGGGCCTCGATGACCTCCTCAGGCGTCAGGTTCATCAGCGCGGCCAGCTCGTCCACCGTGGGGGAGCGCCCCAGGCGGCTGCTCAGCTCCTCGGTGGCCTTGGCGAGTTCGACACGGGCCTCCTGAAGACGGCGCGGGACGTGCACCGCCCAGGACGTGTCACGGAAGAAACGCTTGATCTCTCCAACGATATAAGGGACCGCGAAGGTGGCGAACTGCACCTCGCGGGACAGCTCGAACCGGTCGATGGCCTTGATCAGGCCGATCATGCCGACCTGGACGATGTCTTCCATCTCGTCGCCGCGGTTACGGAAACGCCCGGCCGCATACCGGACCAGCGACATGTTCAATTCGATCAGGGTGTTGCGTACGTACTGGTATTGGGCCGTGCCCTCTTCGAGCACCGCGAGCTGATCGAAGAACAACTGGGACAAGGCGCGGGAGTCCTTCGGCGTCACCGCCTGCGGATCCACCACCTCCGGCAGCTCCGTGATGCCGGTGTCCATCTGCGTTCTGGTGGCCATCGTCATGTCTACCTCCCTGTCCGCCAGCCCCCCTCGTCCCCTGTGGGCTGGTGAGCCAGCGACTACCCGCCTCCTCGCGCTTCATGTCCCCATCAATGCGAAGAGGTTGCGTGACGCCGACCACACGGCTTGATCTTGGTGGGCCTCGTGACGCCGCGTCAGGGCGGGGTGGCGGGCCGTGTCGGCCGCGGCGGCGGGCGTTAAGAAGTCGGCTTCGGGGGCAAGAGACCCATTCGTACAGTCCACCCCTGATCGAGGAGGGGCGTATGAGGACGGATCATTCGCGGTGCGGTAGCAAGATCCTGGACCGAACGGTCTTCGACAAGCGGCCGGAAGTCGTCGCGCAGGCAAGGGATTTCGCCCGCGCCTTCATGAGCGGGCTCAGTCCGGCCATGGACGTACAGGCCGCGGCGAGCGTCGAGCTGACCGTGTCCGAGCTCGTCACCAATTCCATACGACACGCACGCGGCGACGCCTGCTCGCTGCGTCTGGTGGCGCATCGTGACGCCCTCACGGTCGCCGTCACCGACGCCGACCCCCGCCCGCCGCGCGAGCGGACGCCGGATCTCGCGGGAGGGACCGGCGGCTTCGGCTGGCCGATGGTGCGGAGCCTGGCCCTGGCGGTCGAGGTGAGCACGGGCCCGCAGGGGAAGACCGTACGGGCGGACCTGCCCCGCCGCTGAAGCGAGCGGCTCACTCCTGAGGGACGGGAAAAAACGCGGCGAAGGAGGGGGTGGCGCAGGATAATTTCCGGAGGTGCCCCTTGTCCCGGAGAACCTTGCACACATACGGTGTCCATACGCGAGGTTCTCCCGTGGAAGGTGGGACATGACGGAAATTCTTGTGCAGGCGGGTACGGAGGGCGCGGTTCCTCCCGCTGAAGTGCGGGTGGTGGACCACCCGGCGTGGCCGGTGCTCAAGGAGGCCGTGGAGGAGATCAGGCCCTGGCAGTCCGCGGACGGCTCCATCGACTTCGCGGCGGAGGGCGCCCCGGCGAAGGCTGCCGCCGAGCTGGCCGTGGACCGCGTGGTCTCCTCGGTCGAGCAGATCAGCCCGCTGCTGCCGCACGACGCCGCCTACCACCACGCGCTCGTCGCGGACCTGCGCCGCTGGGCGGAGGACGGCTTCACGGTCCCGGACTTCCTGGACTCGCTGCTCGCCTTCCAGCCCGCGGCCGACCGCCGGGACGGCCTCCAGCACCTGGTCGTCTTCCCGATGTACACGCAGAACGGCAACCCCGACCGCAACCTCGAAGCGGTCGTGCTGCGCATGGTCTGGCCCGAGTGGCTGGCCGAGCTGGAGCGCACGCGCTACGACAACCCCTTGTTCTGCGGCATCACCTTCGAGGACTTCACCACCGGGTACGACACCAACTCGGCCGTCCTCTTCCCTGAGACGATCGCGGTGCGCGAGGCCCCCGAGCGCTTCTCCTGGGGCGGCATCTTCTGCGACCGCGAGGCGGCCCGCTTCCGCCGGGTCACCGACGCCGCCGTGGACATCCTGGGGCTCGAACTGCCTGACGACATCCGTGAGATGGTCGGCGACCAGGACCGCTGCCAGCAGGCCTTCGTGCTCTGGGACATGGTCCACGACCGCACCCACAGCCACGGCGACCTGCCCTTCGACCCGTTCATGATCAAGCAGCGCCAGCCGTTCTGGATGTACGGCCTGGAGGAGCTGCGCTGCGACCTCACCGCCTTCAAGGAGGCCGTGAAGCTGGAGGCCGAGGGCAACCGGCACGGCCGGGACGTCCAGTACGCCGTCCTCTTCGACCGCATGTTCCGCTTCCCCGTCACCGGGGACCGCACCCGCAACTACGACGGGCTCGGCGGCCAGCTCCTCTTCGCCTACCTGCACAAGCACGACGTGATCCGCTGGACCGACAACAAGCTCCGCATCGACTGGGAGCGCGCGCCGCAGGTCACCAACCAGCTGTGCGGCGAGATCGAGGACCTCTACCGCGCGGGCATCGACCGCCCGAAGCTGGTCCACTGGTTCGCCGCCTACGACCTGGTCTCCACCTACCTCGCCCCGCACCCCGGATCGCGCTGGGCCAAGGGCCCGGACGCCCTGGACACCTCGCTGCCGCCGCGCAAGCTCGTCGACGAGGTGCTTCCGGACGAGTTTCCGCTCAGCATGTTCTATGAGGCGCTCTCCAAGAAGCTGAAGAACGTGATCGCCTCCACCAAGGGGATCACCGCCTCGGGCGCCGAGAGGGTCGCCGCGTGAGCGGCCGCCAGGAGGAGGCGAGGACCATGTCCGTACTCGATGGAGCCGTGATCGCGGTGGCCGGCGCCGCCGGGGCCGCCGGGCGCGCCACGCTGCTGAGGCTGGCCGAGGCAGGGGCCACGGTCGTGGCGTCGGACGCCGATCCCGCGCGCCTCGCCGAGGCCGTGGACGCCGCGCGGTACGCGCATGGCGGGGCCACCGTCATCGGTGACACGGTCGATCTCCTGGACCTGGACGCCGCCCGTGAGTGGGCGACGCGCACGGAGAAGGAGTTCGGGCGGATCGACGGTCTCGTCCACCTCGTGGGCGGCTGGCGCGGCAGCAAGAGCTTCGCCGAGACCGACCTCGCCGACTGGGACTTCCTGGAGAAGCTCCTGATCCGCACCGTGCAGCACACCACCCTCGCCTTCGAGGACGGTCTGCGGCGCAGCGACCGGGGACGTTACCTGCTGATCAGCGCGGCGGGCGCGTCCAAGCCGACCGCGGGCAACGCGGCGTACGCGGCCTCCAAGGCGGCGGCCGAGGCCTGGACGCTCGCCCTCGCGGACGCCTTCCGCAAGGCGGGGGGCGAGGAGGGGCCGCGCGCGGCGGCTGCCATCCTGGTGGTCAAGGCGCTGGTGCACGACGCGATGCGCGCGGAGCGGCCCAACGCGAAGTTCGCGGGCTTCACGGACGTCAAGGAGCTGGCCGAGGCCATCGCCGGCGTCTGGGAGCGGCCCGCCGGGGAAGTGAACGGAAACCGCCTGTGGCTGACCGAGAAGCCGTGACCACTGCCGCCAAAGACGCCGTGAACCCGCCGAAGACCGACGCCCGGCGCCACCACGACCCGGACGTGCGGGGCTTCGCGAGCGACAACTACGCGGGCGCGCACCCCGAGGTCATGGCCGCCCTGGCCCTGGCCAACGGCGGCCACCAGATCGCGTACGGCGAGGACGACTACACGGCCAACCTCCAGCAGGTGATCCGAGGACACTTCGGCCCCACCGCCGAGGCGTTCCCGGTGTTCAACGGCACGGGTGCCAACGTCGTCGCGCTCCAGGCGGTCACCGACCGCTGGGGCGCGGTGATCTGCGCCGAGTCCGCGCACATCAACGTCGACGAGGGCGGCGCCCCCGAGCGCATGGCCGGCATCAAGCTGCTCACGGTGCCGACGCCGGACGGCAAGCTCACCCCCGAGCTGATCGACAAGCAGGCGTTCGGCTGGGACGACGAGCACCGCGCGATGCCGCAGGTCGTCTCGATCGCGCAGAACACCGAGCTGGGCACGCTGTACACGCCCGAGGAGATCCGCGCGATCTGCGACCACGCGCACCGGCTCGGCATGAAGGTGCACCTCGACGGCTCGCGGATAGCCAACGCGGCGGCCGCGCTGGACGTGCCGATGCGCACGTTCACGAACGCGGTCGGCGTCGACATCCTCTCGCTCGGCGGCACCAAGAACGGCGCGCTGTTCGGCGAGGCCGTCGTGGTGATCAACCAGGACGCCGTGCGCCACATGAAGCACCTGCGCAAGATGTCGATGCAGCTCGCCTCGAAGATGCGTTTCGTCTCCGTGCAGCTGGAGGCGCTGCTCGCCAAGGACCTGTGGCTGCGCAACGCCCGGCACGCCAACGAGATGGCCCAGCGCCTCGCGGACGGTGTCCGCTCGGTGCACGGCGTGGAGATCCTCTACCCGGTGCAGGCCAACGCCGTCTTCGCGCGCCTGCCGCACGATGTGAGCGAGCGGCTTCAGAAGCGGTACCGCTTCTACTTCTGGGACGAGGCGGCGGGCGTCGTGCGCTGGATGTGCGCGTTCGACACCCGTGCGGAGGACGTCGACGGGTTCCTCGCGGCGCTCAAGGAGGAGATGGCGCGCTGATCGCATCCCCTTCGCTCCTTGCATGAATATGCGGTCGACCGGAAAGTCATTGACTTGCGGTCGGCCGCATTTCTATGCTCCCGTCTCATGCAGCTGATCCAGGAAAACCCTGACCTGCCCGCCTATCTGGCTGCCGATGAGGTCGTCGACCATCAGCATCCCCTCGTACGCGAGATCGCTGGGCGCCTGGCCGCGCAGGCCGTCGATTCATACGTATACGCGCAGGCCGCGTACGAGTTCGTGCGGGACGCCATCCCGCACTCCGCCGACAGCGGCGACATGCGCGTCACGTGGCGCGCCTCGGACGTCCTGGAGCAGGGCACCGGCATCTGTCACGCGAAGGCCCACGCGCTGGCCGCGCTGCTGCGTGCCGAGGGCATCCCGACCGCGCTCTGCTACCAGCGGCTGACCCATGACGCGGGAAGCGGTCACTGCGTCCACGGCCTCGTCGCCGTGCGCTTCGACGGGAAGTGGCACCGGCAGGACTGCCGCGGCAACAAACCGGGCGTCGACGCCCGGTTCTCACTGGCCGGGGAGCGGCTGGCCTTTTCGCCCGACGGCGAGTCCAATGAGATGGACTATCCAGTACTCTATGCTGCACCACATCCGGTGGTCCTGAGCGCCATGAAGAGCGCGCCGGACCGGCCGCACCTGTGGGAGAACCTCCCCGACGCGCTCTGACGAGCCCCGACACAGCAAGGCCCGCCACATGACAGTCCCGCCAGTAGCGCCCCGAGCACCCCTGACACTCACCGTCTCCGACGAGGTGCGCACCCTCGCGCCCGGCTTCACCCACCTCGCCATCGAGGCCCACGGCCTCGTCAACGGCCCGAGCACCGACGACAGCTCGGCCCTCCTCGACGACGCGGCGCGGCGTCTCGCCGTACGACTCGACGGCCGCGCACCGCACGAGGACCCGCACATGGCCGCCTGGCGCGCCGCCTACACGGCCTTCGGCGCGAAGCCCTCGCGGACTCGCAACTCCGCCGAGGCGCTGGCCAAGCGGGCGCTCGCCGACGGCGGACTGCCCAGGATCAACACCCTCGTCGACGTCTACAACGCGATCAGCGTGGCCCATCTGATCCCGGTCGGTGGCGAGGACCTGGACCTGATCAAGGGCGGTATGCGCCTGGTGCGGGCCACCGGCACCGAGGACTTCGTGACCGCCGCGGCGGGGGAGGGGGTCGTCGAGCACCCCGAGGCCGGTGAGGTCGTCTGGTGTGACGACGAGGGCGTCACCTGCCGGCGCTGGAACTGGCGCCAGGGGCCGCGCACCCGTCTCACCGAGGAGTCGGTGAACGCGATCTTCCTGTTGGAGGGCGTGGGGCCGGACGCCGGTCTTGAGGCGGCGGGCGCCGAACTCGCCGGACTCCTGGAGAAGTTCAGCCCCGGCGCGCACGTCACCGTCCACGCGCCGCGGTAGGGCGAGGGCCGGTCAGCCGGCCTCGGCGGCCTTCACCTCGGCCGGGGTCGGCGCCGTCCCGCCGAGGTGGGCCGGCATCCACCAGGTGTCGTCCGGGCCCTTGGGGCGCACCGGGTAGGCGCGCTGAGCGGCCTCCAGCAGCTCCTGGCAGCGCTCCCGGACCCGCCGGGTGATCGCGCCTGCGTACTGGTCCTTGGGCGCCTCGACCGGCTCGCCGACACGGATCGTGATCGGCAGGTGGCTGCGTCTGAAGTTGCGCGGGTGCCCCTTGGTCCACAGCCGCTGCGTGCCCCACAGGGCCATCGGGATGATCGGCACCCCGGCCTCTTGGGCCAGGCGCGCGGCGCCCGACTTGAAGGTCTTGAGCGTGAAGGACTGCGAGATCGTCGCCTCGGGGAAGACGCCGATGATCTCCCCGGAGCGCAGCGAGTCCAGCGCGTGCGCGTAGGCCGTCTCGCCCTGCTTGCGGTCCACGGGGATGTGCTTCATCCCGCGCATCAGCGGCCCGGAGATCTTGTGCCGGAAGACCGACTCCTTGGCCATGAAGCGCACGAGGCGCTTCTGCGGCAGCGCTGCGAGCCCGTCGAAGATGAAGTCGAGGTAGCTGATGTGGTTGCTGACGAGGACCGCGCCGCCGGACCGTGGGATGTTCTCCGAGCCTTTGCAGTCGATCTTCAGGTCCCACGCCTTGAACAGCGTTTTCGCGGCACCGATGACCGGACGGTAGACAAGCTCTGCCATGGGTGGGGAGGGCCCTTCGTTTCTGCCTGGGGAGGGGGCTCCGGGCGGGAGGTTACGCAGCCGTAGGTTTTTCGGCGTTGCGCAGATCGTGCCCCAAGAACGGACGAGTGACCAGCCTTGGTGCCCTCAATCCGGGAGATTCTCGTCACGTCGGAATCTTTCGCGGGTACGCGAGCGCTGAACGGGGGAGGCGACCACAACAAGGACGAGGGGCGGGAGGCGTACGTGGCAGGACGCGACACCGGGCGAAGGCTCGGCGCGACGGACATCGGACAGGGGCTGGGGGAGCGGGCGACGCTCGTACAGTTCTCCAGCGCCTTCTGCCAGCCCTGCCGCGCGACCCGCAGAGTCCTCGCGGACGTGGCCTCGATGATCCCCGGCGTGGCCCATGTGGAGATCGACGCCGAGGACCACCTGGAGCTGGTCCGGGAGCTGCGCGTCCTCAAGACGCCGACGGTGCTCGTCCTGGACGCGCACGGCCGCGTGGTGCGCCGCGCCGCCGGACAGCCCCGCAAGGCCGATGTGATCGCCGCGCTGGGGGAGGCCGTGTGACCGTCCGCTCCCCGGCCGGCTGCCCGCCAGTGACGTGTCTTTCATATGCGGTCACGGACTTGACTGCATGCCACACCTGTCGCGAGCCTGCTGCCATGCCCCGGGACCTCCTGCTGTACGAGCGTGTCCACCTCGACCTCGCCCGCCACGCCAGTGCGCGCTGTCCGCACCGCTGAGCACCGACGTCTTCGCTCGCACCTCCGGCAGAAGGACCACTCGATGACGGCATCGCCCGCCCTCGGCACCCCCACGACCGCCACCCCCGATCTGCTGCGCTCGGTCTTCCGCCGGCACGCCGCCGGGGTCGCCGTGATCACCGCGGCGCACGGCTCCCGCCCCGTGGGCTTCACCGCCACCTCGCTCACCTCGGTCTCGGCCGAGCCCCCGATGATCTCGTTCGGTATCGGCACCGGCGCCTCCAGCTGGCCCGCGGTCTCCGAGGCGGAGCACGTCGGCGTCCACATACTCGGCGAGCACCAGCGGGATCTCGCCGCCACCTTCGCGCGCAGCGGCGCGGACCGCTTCGGCGCGCCCACCAGCTGGCACGAGGGGCCCGAGGGGGTGCCCGTGCTCGACGGCGCGCTCGCCTGGCTGGTCTGCCGGGTCGTGGCGCGCGTGCCCGCGGGCGACCACCGCCTGGTGCTCGCGGAGGTGGTCACCGGCGATCCCGCGGGCGAGGGCCGCCCGCTCCTGTATCACCAGGGGCGGTTCAACGCCCTGCGCGACTGAGAGTTCCCGCGCGACGGAGGGTTCCCGTCCGACGGGTGCGCGGCCCGATTACGGAGCGTTGGGAACGTCACAGTTCAAAGCGCTTGCTCAGCGGGAATGAACTGGGTGTACTCATGAGTAATATTTCGGTCGGAGCGCGGGCCGCCCCGACCGGGATCCGCCGCTTCAGGCGCCTATGCTGCCTGCAAGAAGGCAGTAGCCAAGCCAAGGCAGCAGCCCAGTAAAGACGATGCAGTAGGAGAGCCGGCGTGAGCTTGAGGATCGTTGTCTGTGTGAAGTACGTGCCCGACGCCACCGGCGACCGGCACTTCGCCGATGACCTGACCGTCGACCGCGACGACGTCGACGGCCTGCTGTCGGAGCTGGATGAGTACGCGGTCGAGCAGGCGCTCCAGATCGCCGACGAGGCGGACGACGCGGAGATCACCGTGCTGACCGTCGGCCCCGAGGACGCCAAGGACGCGCTGCGCAAGGCGCTCTCCATGGGCGCCGACAAGGCCGTCCACGTCGAGGACGACGACCTGCACGGCAGCGACGTCATGGGCACCTCGCTGGTGCTCGCCAAGGCCATCGAGAAGACCGGTTACGACCTGGTCATCTGCGGCATGGCGTCGACGGACGGCGTCATGGGCGTGCTCCCGGCCATTCTCGCCGAGCGCCTGGGCGTCCCGCAGGTCACGCTGCTCTCCGAGGTCTCTGTCGAGGGTGGCGCCGACGGAACAGTAAAGGGCCGCCGCGACGGCGACGCCGCCTCCGAGCAGCTGGAGGCCTCGCTGCCGGCCGTCGTGTCCGTGACGGACCAGTCGGGCGAGGCCCGCTACCCGTCCTTCAAGGGCATCATGGCCGCCAAGAAGAAGCCGGTGGAGGCCCTGGAGCTGGACGACCTGGACATCGACGCCGACGAGGTCGGCCTCGCGGGCGCCTGGACCAAGGTCGACTCCGCCGCCGAGCGTCCGGCCCGCACCGCCGGCACGATCGTCAAGGACGAGGGCGAGGGCGGCAAGCAGCTCGCGGAGTTCCTCGCGGGCCAGAAGTTCATCTGAGCTTCGGTCACCTTTCCCACCGCCCCCAGATTCTTCGCACTCGCAGGAGATTGAAGTCCCATGGCTGAAGTTCTCGTCTACGTCGACCACGTGGACGGTGCCGTCCGCAAGCCCACCCTTGAGCTGCTGACCCTGGCCCGCCGCGTCGGCGAGCCCGTCGCCGTCGCGCTGGGCAACGGCGCCGCCGACACCGCCGCCACGCTCGCCGAGCACGGCGCGGTGAAGGTCCTCACCGCCGACGCCCCCGAGTTCGCCGACTACCTCGTCGTACCGAAGGTGGACGCGCTCCAGGCCGCGTACGAGGCCGTCTCCCCGGCCGCCGTGCTGCTGCCGTCCTCCGCCGAGGCCAAGGAGATCGCCGCCCGTCTCGCGGTACGCATCAAGTCCGGCATCATCACCGACGCCATCGACCTGGAGGCCGGCGACGAGGGCCCGGTGGCCACGCAGTCCGCGTTCGCCGCCTCGTACACCACCAAGTCCCGCATCACCCAGGGCACCCCGGTCATCACGGTCAAGCCGAACTCGGCCCCCGTGGAGGCCGCCCCGGCCGCGGGCGCCGTCGAGGCCCTCTCGGTCTCCTTCTCCGAGAAGGCCACCGGCACCAAGGTCGTCTCGCGCACCCCGCGCGAGTCGACGGGCCGCCCCGAGCTGACCGAGGCCGCGATCGTGGTCTCCGGCGGCCGCGGCGTCAACGGCGCCGAGAACTTCTCGGTCATCGAGGCGCTCGCCGACTCGCTCGGTGCCGCCGTCGGCGCCTCGCGCGCCGCCGTCGACGCCGGCTGGTACCCGCACTCCAACCAGGTCGGCCAGACCGGCAAGTCGGTCTCCCCGCAGCTGTACATCGCCTCCGGCATCTCCGGCGCGATCCAGCACCGCGCGGGCATGCAGACCTCGAAGACCATCGTGGCCATCAACAAGGACGCCGAGGCCCCGATCTTCGACCTCGTCGACTACGGCGTGGTCGGCGACCTCTTCGAGGTCGTGCCGGCCCTCACCGAAGAGGTCAAGTCCCGCAAGGGCTGATCCCTCCGCTCCTGAGGCCCCCGCCCCGCGCACGCGGGGCGGGGGCCTTCGCGCGTCACAGCGTCAGCGTCGCCTGCACCGGCAGATGGTCGCTCGGGTACTGCCCGCCGAGCGAGAACGTGTTCATCTTCGCGGAGTGGACCTGCGCCGTCGGCCGCGTCAGGATCCAGTCGATGCGGCCGCCGCCCAGGACGGGCGGCTTGTAGCCGCCGAACGTGCCGTACGCCGGGCCGCGTTCCTTCGCGGCGTCCCAGGTGTCGACGAGACCAGCGCCCAGCATCGTGGTGTAGACGGCGCTGTTGTGCGCCGTCGCGTTGAAGTCGCCCGTCACGATGAGCGGCGTGCTCGTCTTCATGAGGGCGATGCGTTCGGCCATGAGGGTCGCCGAACGCTCGCGCGCGTTCTGGCTGACGTGGTCGAGGTGCGTGTTGAGGACGTAGAGCTGGGTGTTGGTGACCAGGTCGAGGAAGCGCACCCAGGTGGCCATGCGGGGCGAGTTGGCGCCCCAGGTGTTCGAGGCGATGGTGTACGGGGTGTCCGAGAGCCAGAAGTGCTCGTATTCGAGCGGGAACAGTCGGCGGTTGTCATAAAAGACGGCCATGAACTCGTCGCGGCTGCCGCCGCCGACCCCCGTGCCGACCCAGTCGTAGTTCGCGCCGATGTCGCTCTCGATGTCCTGCAACTGGTAGTAGAGGCCCTCCTGGGTGCCGATGATGTGCGGCTGGGCGCGCAGGAGCATCTCCTTTGTCGCCGGGCGGCGTTCGGCCCAGGTGTGCGGCGGGTTGTTGCTCGCGAAGCGGACGTTGTACGACATGACCTCCAGGCGGGCCTCCCCCTCGGCGGCATGGGCCCGCCGGGGGGACAGCGCGGTGCCGAGCGTGGGGAGCGCCACGGCCGCGGCGAGCGCGGCCCGCAGGCCGGAGCGGCGCGTGAAGGGGGAGTCGATCGGCACTCAGGCTCCTTGGGGTCGGTCCGCGCGGTCGGCACCGGGGGCGCGGGGAGGATATGGGCCACAGACTGTCCGCATCGGCCGCCGACCGGGCCCGGGACACGCGTGAAGGCGCGCGGTCGGCTACGGATGCAGGACACGGGAAGGTGTTGACCAGCACGAAGGTCACGGATAACTTCGCTATACGGATTGTTGATTCCGTGGAGCGGAATTGCCGGGCGCGGCACCGAGCGTGTGGAGGATGCAGGAATGGGTCAGCAAGAGAAGGTGGCAACGAGCCTCGCCGGCGCGGTCAGCGAGGGCATCAGCGCTTCCCTCGCCCCCGTGGACGCGGAGCTGGAGCGCCGCTACCCCGGAGACCCCGGCACCCGCCAGCCCGTCCACACCGTGTACGTGCCCGGTGAGAGGTTCGCCGCCGACACCATCCGCACCTGGGGCGACAAGGCCCTGGAGATGCTCGACGAGCACGCCCCGGACGCCGCCTCCTTCGCCGCGGTCCTCGGCCTGGGCGACGACCTCGCCGAGGCCGTCTACACGCGCGTACGCACCAAGTTGGAGCGCGAGCCCGTCGAGGACCTGCGCGTCGACTTCGAGGACGGCTACAAGGGCGCCGACGAGGACCAGGACGCCGCCCGCGCGGCGCGCCTGATCGCCGAGGCGTACGGGAACGGCACCGCCGCCCCGTACATGGGCATCCGCATGAAGTGCATGGAAGAGGCGGTACGCGACCGCGGCATCCGCACCCTCGACATCTTCCTGTCCGGCCTCATGGAGGCGGGCGGCCTGCCCGACGGACTCGTCCTGACACTGCCGAAGGTGACCTACCCCGAGCAGGTGACCGCGATGGTGCGCCTCCTGGAGGAGTTCGAGAAGGCGCGCGGTATCGAGCGGGGCCGCATCGGCTTCGAGATCCAGATCGAGACCAGCCAGTCCATCCTCGCCACCGACGGCACCGCCGCCGTCGCCCGCATGATCCAGGCCGCCGAGGGCCGCGCCACCGGCCTGCACTACGGCACCTTCGACTACAGCGCCTGCCTCCACGTGAGCGCCGCCTACCAAGCCAGCGACCACCCCGCCGCCGACCACGCCAAGGCCGTCATGCAGGTCGCCGCCGCCGGCACCGGGGTCCGCGTCTCCGACGGCTCCACCAACGTCCTGCCCGTCGGCACCACCGAGCAGGTTCACGATGCCTGGCGGCTGCACTACGGCCTCACCCGGCGCGCCCTGGCCCGCGCCTACTACCAGGGCTGGGACATGCACCCCGGTCACATCCCCACGCGCTACGCCGCCGTGTTCGCCTTCTACCGCGAGGGCTTCGGGGCCGCCGCCAAGCGCCTGGCCGCCTACGCCGGTCACCACGAGGGCGGCGGCGTGGCCGACGAGCCCGCCACCGCCAAGGCGCTCGCCGGCTATCTGCTGCGCGGGCTGGACTGCGGCGCCCTCGACGCCGGCGAGGTCACCCGGCTCACCGGCCTGACCCTGGCCCGCCTCCAGGGCTTCGCGGGCCCGCGCCGCGGCGACCTCACGGGCTCGGGCAAGTAACGCCCGGCGCGGGGCGAACTCCGCGGGCGCGCGACTAGCGGAGGCGCGGGGGAACCGGGCGGTGCCGAGCCTTAGTCTGTACGCCACGGAACGCGGTGTCGCAGGAACGGGGTAGCGGTGTCTTCGGGGGACCAGGAACAGACGGGCGAGTCGGGCAGACTCCTCGCGGGGCGCTACCGCGTGGTGGCGCAGCTCGGCCGGGGCGGCATGGGCGTCGTATGGCGCGCGGTCGACGAGGTGCTGCACCGCGAGGTCGCGGTGAAGGAACTGCGGACGTTCACGGACGCGGGCGGACCTGAGCTGGCCGACCTGCGCCTGCGGATGCAGCGCGAGGCCCGCGCGGCCGCCCGCGTACGCCACCCGGGAGTCGTCGCCGTGCACGACGTGGCGGAGGTCGACGGACGGCCCCTCATCGTCATGGAGCTGGTCGACGGCCCCTCCCTCGACGACGTGCTGCGCGAGAGCGGCGCCCTCGACCCCCGCGAGGCAGCGGCCATCGGCGCCAAGGTGATGGAGGCCCTCGCCGCCGCGCACCGCGTGGGCGTCCTGCACCGCGACGTGAAGCCCGGCAACATCCTCCTGGAGAGCGGCGGCCGGGTCGTCCTCACCGACTTCGGCATCGCCACCATGGAGGACCCCGGCGACGGCTCGGCCACACACCTCACCCGCAGCGGCGAACTGGTCGGCTCGCTCGACTACCTGGCGCCCGAGCGCGCCCAGGGCCACGACCCGGGTCCCGCCTCCGACGTCTGGGCCCTCGGCGCCACGCTGTACGCCGCGGTCGAGGGCTCCTCGCCCTTCCGCCGTACGTCGACGTGGTCCACGCTCACCGCGATCGTCACCGACCCGATGCCCGAGCCGCGCCGCTCGGGCGCGCTGACACCCGTACTGCACCGGCTCATGGACAAGGACCCGCAGGCGCGCCCCGACGCGGAGTCGGCGCGGCAGCTGCTCGACGCGGTCGCCGGAGCGGGAGCGGGAGCAGGAACCGGGTCCGGTGCCGGCTTCGGGCCGCGCGGCGGCACCGAGCGCAGTATCCCGAGCACGCCGCCACCGGGCTTCGGACCGCCGCCTTCGGTGGCCCAGCCGGCACCCCGGATGCCGGTGCCTTCAGTGCCTTCGGTGACGCATCCCTCGCCGCAGGCGCCGTCGCCCGCGCACCTGTCGCCGCAGGGGCCGCCCGTCACCATCGGGGAGACGCGCTCCACGCAACGCCCGCGCCGAGGCCGGGCGTTGCCCGCCGCCGTCGCCGTGGCCGTGGTCCTCGTGGCGACCGGCGCGACCGTCGTCTTCCTGAACGGCAAGGACGACCGCGGCGGCCAGTCGCGGCAGGACGCGGCCCCGGCCGGGTCCGGCTCGACCGCGGACGACGGCAGCCGCGGCTCGCTGGGAGGCGAGTCGAAGCGCCCCCGACCGGACAAGCAGGACGAAGGGAAGTCCCGCGAGCCGGACGCGAAGCGCTCCAAGGGCGGCGACAAGGACGACACCGGCGGCGCGGAGCGCGACAAGGGCAAGGCGGGGGACAAGGCCGAGGACCGCGACGAGCCGGTCTCGCGCCCCGACCCCACCGCCAAGCCGAGCGACGCGAGCAGGCCGGGCGACGGCGGCGGCTCCGCCGAGGAGCCCGTCTGCCACCCCGTCGGCGGCGGCAAGTACAACTGCTCGGTGTGGACGACCGCGAAGTCCTACACCGCCTCGGGCACCGAGGTGGGCGTCCTGAACGCGGGGACGAACTACTTCTACTGCCAGCAGAACCTGGGCCGCCGCGAGACGCACGGCGAGTGGACGAACGTCTGGTGGGCGAAGACGGACGACGACAGCGGCAACACCGGCGTCTTCGTCAGCGACGTCTACATCAAGGGCGGCGACAACGACAAGCCGCTGCCCGGGCTGCCCACCTGCTGACGCGGCGAGATCGGACGACGCCCTCATGAACGACGCCTCGGGCCCGGACGACCGCTCGGGCCGGAACGACGCCGCCGGCCCGCGCGGCGCCGAGGCGCTGCGCGCCCGCGCCGAGGCCGCGACCACCGGCACGCCGTACCGCTATCGGTGGACGGAGCCGGGATTCGACCTGGTCGTCGACGTCCCGCAGCCGAGCGGCCGGGTCACCCAGGTGCACACCTACCGCGTCCGACTGCGTCCGGCCGAGGGGACCTTCACGCTGACGGACGTGGTCCGCACCCACGAGCGGGGGCCGTTCGGAACCACGCAGAAGACCGTGGAGAGCGGCCGGGCGCGGTACCGCACATGGAGCCGCTCACTGGACGGCACCGAGCGGCACTCCTTCTCCTCGGCCGAGGGACACCGCCTGATCCGGGGCGTGGCGCAGGAGCTGGGCTGGCGCGAGACCAGGCCGGCCACCGAGAAGGCCGCACTCGTCGCGGGCGCCCTCGGCGGACTCATCGCCGTCGGCACGCTGGTCGCTCTCGCGGTGGTCTTCTGGCCCTGATCGGACAGGCGCTCGGGGGGACACGGCCTCGCGGGCCGTCGCGCATTCGGAGGCACCCCTGGTGCGCGCGCTCCGACCGCACACGAAGCTCGGTCAATAACCGCTGTTTCCCCGAAGCGAGGAACCTCAGGAGCAACCATGCGTGTGCCCACCGTCGTGACCGCCCTCGGCCTGACCGCCGCCGGCTTCCTGGCCGCCACCGTCCCGGCAGCAGCCGCCACCTCCCTCCCCGACCGTCCCCCCGCCGCCGCTGCGGTGGCACCCGGCCAGGCCACGGCCGCCCCCACACCTCCCGGCCAGGAACCGCTCGGCGGTGTCCTCGGCTCTCTCCTCAACCTCGTCACCGGTCTGCTCGGAGGCCTCGTCGGACCGGTGGCACAGGACCCCGGCACCAAGGACCTCACCAACAACGGCGTGACCGACGGACGTCAGGCGCCGCTGACCCCGCTCACCGCGCTGTCCGACGCCGGCGGCAGCCGCCCGCTGAACTGAGGGCTCACCTTCCGCGGCGTCCGCTCAGTCGGCGGGCGGCAGTTCGCCCGACCCGCGTGTGATGAGGCGCGTCGGCAGCTCGACCCGCTCCGGAGCAACGGACGCGCCGTCGAGCTGCCGGAAGAGCCGCTCAGCCGCCGTCCTGCCCAGCTGAGCCGCGTCCTGCGCCACGACACTCACACCGGGGTTCAGCAGATCGGCCAGCTCGATGTCGTCGAACCCCACCAGCGCCACGGGGCGGTCGAGAGCGGCAAGGACCCGTACGACCGTCACGGTCACGCGGTTGTTGCCCGCGAAGACCGCCGTGACCGGCTCGGGACCGCGGAGCATCGCCTCCGCCGCCGCGCGCACCCGCTCCGGGTCGGTGACGCCCAGCGACACCCACGTCTCGTCGACGGGGATGTCCGCGTCCTCCATCGCGGCACGGTAGCCGCGCAGCCGCTCTATGGCGGTGTGGATGCGCGGCTGGTCGCCGATGAAGCCGATGCGGCGGTGGCCGTGCGCGATCAGGTGCGCCACGCCGTCCCGCGCCCCGCCGAAGCTGTCGGAGAGCACCACGTCGGCGTCGATCTTCCCGGCGGGCCGGTCGACGAAGACGGTCGCCACCCCGGCGGCGATCTCCGGCTCCAGATAGCGGTGGTCGTCACCGGCCGGGATGATGACGAGTCCGTCGACCCGGCGCGCACACAGCGCGAGCACCAACTCCTGCTCGCGGTCCGGGTCCTCGGCGCTCGACCCGTTGATGAGCAGCGCGCCGTGCGCACGCGCGACCTCCTCGACGGCGCGGCTCAGCGGACCGTAGAACGGGTCCGCGAGATCCTCCAGGACGAGGCCGATGCTGGCGGTGCGGCCCTTGCGCAGGACGCGCGCGCTGTCGTTGCGGCGAAATCCCAGGGCCTCGATGGCCTCCTGGACGCGGCGTTCGGTGTCGGGGGTGACGCCGGGCTCGCCGTTCACGACCCGCGAGACCGTCTTCAGGCCGACTCCGGCGCGGGCGGCGACGTTCTTCATGGTCGGACGGTTGCCGTAGCGGTTGTCGGGTCGTCGGGCGGCGGTCTCGGCCACGGTGCGCTGTCCTGTCCTGTCGTCGACGAACGGTCACGGGGTCTTGCCTACGAGCCTTCTCGGACCCTTGCTCTCTTGGGGACTCGCTTGGGGCATGAGGGGGTCCCTGGGCCCGTGGCGTCGAGCATAGGGCCTGGACAACGTTGTCAGATGCAAGGGAGACTGACCTTCGCACTCTCCGGCCTGCCCTTACACCAGGAGACCCGACACAGATGCACATGGACCTCGTCGCCGCACTCGACATCGGCGGCACCAAGATCGCCGGCGCCCTGGTGGACGGGCGGGGCCGCATCCTGCTGCGCGCCCAGCGGCCCACGCCCGCGCGTGAGGACGGCGACACGGTGATGCGGGCGGTCGAGCAGGTCCTCGCAGAGCTGACCGCGGGCGATCTCTGGCGTGAGGTCACCGCCGTCGGCATCGGCAGCGCGGGCCCGGTGGACGCGTCGGCGGGCACGGTCAGCCCCGTCAACGTCCCCGGCTGGCGGGGCTATCCGCTGGTGGACCGGGTCCGCGCGGCGACGGACGGGCTGCCGGTCCACCTGGTCGGCGACGGCGTGGCGATGACCGCGGCCGAGCACTGGCAGGGCGCGGCCCGCGGCCACGACAACGCGCTGTGCATGGTGGTCTCCACCGGCGTCGGCGGCGGCCTCGTCCTCGGCGGCAAGCTCCACCCGGGTCCCACGGGGAACGCGGGCCACATCGGCCACATCAGCGTGGACCTGGACGGCGACCCCTGCCCGTGCGGGGCGCGCGGCTGTGTCGAGCGCATAGCCAGCGGCCCGAACATCGCCCGCCGCGCCGTGGAGGGCGGCTGGCGTCCGGGCCCCGACGGCGACACGTCCGCGGCCGCCGTGGCGAGCGCCGCCCGCGCGGGGGACCCCGTCGCGCTCGCCTCCTTCGAACGCGCCGCCCAGGCGCTGGCCGCCGGGATCGCCGCCACGGCCACGCTCGTCGAGATCGACATCGCGGTGATCGGCGGGGGAGTGGCGAAGGCGGGCGACATCCTCTTCACACCGCTGCGCCGGGCCCTGCGCGAGTACGCCACGCTGTCCTTCGTACGCCGGCTGACCGTGGCCCCCGCCGTGACGGGCACGGACGCGGGCCTGGTGGGAGCGGCGGCGGCCGCGCTCAGCGGCACGCCGAGCGCGGAGGTCGCCTCGCGTTCCGCGGTGGGCGGCTGAGGCCGCCCGGTGCGGGCGCCGACGCCGGATGCGCGGAGCTGAGCGGCGTACGCGTGCGCGGATGGAGTGCCTACCCAGTGCACGAGGAGCCGACCGGAACAGGCACGTGAGCCCAGCCGTGTTGCGTGTTCCGCTTACGAGGGTCGCGCCCAGCCGCGCTTGACGAGCGCGCCCCTGCCGATGGCCCCGAGCGGCTTACGTGAGCCGATCACACGTACCCGCGGTCGCGGCGCGACCCCGCAGCTGACCCGCGCACCGGCCGCGCGGGGTGGGCTGATCAGCGTGCGGGGCGGGGCCGCGGCGCGTGCCCGCTTCGGAGGCCCGCCCTCGTACCCGTGCGTACCCGTACCCGTACGCGTGCCCGCTAGCCCCGAGCGGCTCGCGGCGAACCCAAGCCCCTCGCGCGAGCCGACCGCCCCGCAGTTGTCAGCAGTTGAGCGTCGCCCCGGCCCAGTCGCCGTGATCGGCGTAGATTCCGTCGCCGCCGTCCGTGACGACCAGGCGTACGACCTGGGCGCCGGTCACGTCCGCGGTGAGCGGCTGGGCCGGCATCGCGTTGGTGAGGGTGCCCGTCGACGCCACCTTCTTGTCGTCGGCCCAGATCTCGAAGGCGACCGTGCCGTCGGTGCGTGTCTCGTCGTCGACCCCGACATCCGCGGTGACCTTCTCGCAGGCCCTGCCGGTGTAGAAGGCGAGGTCGCTCGCGGCGTGCACGCCGAGCCCCTTGTCGTACACCTTTCCACCGATGGTGATGGGCCTGCCGTCGCCGGCCGCGCCCTCGCCGTTGCTGGTGTTCCGCTCCACGGGCCCCCAGCCGTTGCTCATCGAGAGCCACGGCAGATCGCCGAGCGCCGAGGCGCCCGAGGGCGGCGCGAGGACCACCCGCGCGGTCAGGGGCAGGACGTTCTCGGCGCGCGTTCCCGTGGGGGAGCGGTACGCCGCCGCGACCTTCACGTCGTACGAGCCTGGGGTGGCGTCCGGTGGCGCGGTGAGCTGCCACGAGGTGCGCAAGGTCTTGCCGGGCGCCAGCGACCGGGCGGTGGTGGGCGAGGTCGCCTCGGTCCGCCAGCCGCCGGGCGCCTCGACCTCGGCGGTCACCTGGCGGGCCGGTACGCGGCCGAGGTTGGTGACCGACGTGGTGAGCGGCGTGCGCTTGCCGGCCTCGAAGAAGTCGCCGCCGTCCACGCCGAGTTCGACGGCGGGCGGGTGCGTGGACCACTTGCCGTCGGCCGACACGCGCAGCAGGACCGTGCCGTGCGCGGGAACGGTCGCGGAGATCCTGCCCGCCGTGTGGTAGCTCTTGTGCCGCCACAGGTCGCGCAGCGTGTACGCGGGGGCGTCGGGGAGCCCGACGGCCTTCGCGGTCGTGGAGACGGACCGCGCGGTGCCGGTCTCGTTGAAGAGGGCGACGGCCCGGCTGCCGTCCTTCATCTCCTTGGCGACGACCCACCGGCCGTCCCGCGACGAGACGACCTCGCCCTGCTTGCCGAGCGGATCCTGGTCGACGGCGATGACCTCCCGGTTGCCGAGGATCTCGAAGGTCTCGGGGGAGGCCTTGCGCAGGTCGGAGCCGATGAGCAGCGGCGCGGCCATGATCGACCACATCGAGAAGTGGGTGCGGTACTCGGTGTCCGTCATGCCGCCGTTGCCGACCTCCAGCATGTCGGGGTCGTTCCAGTGCCCGGGCCCCGCGTACGCGTCGAGCGGCAGATTCTGCTTCATGATCGACAACATCGAGTTCCAGTTGTCGCTGATGTCACCGGTGGTGCGCCACAGATGGCCGACGTCCGCCGCCCACTCCCACGGCTTGTTCTCGCCCCACTCGCAGATGCTGTAGACGATGGGCCTGCCGGTGGTCTCGGAAGCGGCCTTCAGCGCGTCGCGCATCGCGATGTACCGCTTCTTGGCGTCCACGCCCTGGTTGTTGCAGTTGTCGTACTTGAGGTAGTCGACGCCCCACTCCGCGAACTGCTGGGCATCGCTGCGCTCGTGGCCGAGCGCGCCGGGGAACCCGGCCGCGTTGCAGGTCTTCGTGCCCGCACTGGTGTAGATGCCGAACTTGAGACCCTTGGAGTGGACATAGTCGGCGACCGCCTTGATCCCCTGGGGGAAGCGCTTGGGGTCGGGCACCAGCTTGCCGTGGGCGTCACGCTCCGGCAGCGCCCAGCAGTCGTCGATGTTGACGTACTGATAACCGGCTTCCTTCAGGCCCTTCTCGACGAAGATGTCCGCGATCCCCTTGACCATCGCCTCGTCGAACTCAGCTCTACAGTGCGTGGAGTTCCAGTTGTTGAAGCCCATGGGCGGCGTGGCCGCCAGACCGTCGGGGAGCTTCGCGGCGGGTTCGGCGGCGGGCCGCTCGGTCGCGTCATGTGCGACGGCGGGGGCGGCGAGGACACCGGCGCACAACACGGCGGCGGCGAGCGATCCGGCCGCTCTTCGATGGGGGGTGCGGGAGGCAAGGTGACGCATCGTTACGTTCCTCCGTACTCGCGGAAGATGGCGTGTTGCTGGATGCGCGGCCGCCGGAGCCGCACTCCTACTATCCGCGGGCCGTTTGCCACCGCAAGAGTCGCTTTGAGAAACAGCGGCACGAACAGGCCAGTCACACCGAGCCGAACCGACGAGTACGGACCCCCACCACTACCACCAGTACCACGAGTACCGGACCCCGCCCGGCCCCGGGCGGGAAACACGCCCGCGCCCCCCGCACAGGGCGGGGGGCGCGGCACGCACAAGGCCGAAAAGGTCTTTAGGAATCGTCCCGCTTCATCGAGTCCTTCATGCCCTTGGCCTTGTCACGGGCGGATGCCATCGCGTCCTTGGCCTCGCCCTTGGCCCGGTCCGTCCTGCCCTCGGCCTCGCGACGGTCGTCGCCGGTGGCCTTGCCGGCCATCTCCTTGGCCTTGCCCTTCAGCTTGTCCATGCCGCCTTTGTCACCCATGGTCACTCCTCTGCTTTCCGCTGGGGGACTTACCCGGCCAACGTAAGACGAGGAGGCGCGGCGCGCTCGCTCAAGCGTCGCGCTGCGTGACATCACCGAGAGAGGCCCGCGCCGCCGCCACGGTCGGCGCCGGGGAGAGGACCCCGGTCAGCTCCGTGAGGCGCAGCATGCGCAGGGTCAGTGGGTGGGTGCAGACGACACGCAGCACACCGCCTCTGTCGCTCACCCGCCGATGGGCCCGCATCAGCAAGGAGATGCCGGAACAGTCGAAGAAGCCGACCTTACTCAGGTCGACGACCACGACCGGCTCCGGCCCCGCGGCCACGGCATCGAACAGCGGGGCCATCCGCTGATAGGCCACGAGGTCGATCTCGCCGTGCAACTCGATCACGATCGTACGGTCGAGCCCGTAGACGCGCGGTTGATCGAGGTTCTCGCGCGCGTATCCGCTCAGTTCTTCCTGCCGCATCAATCCCCCAGTGCTTGCGCCGTCTCTCTACGAGGAGGGGGCGGCGCGCCGTGCATGCCAGTTCTCTTGGAGCACCGGGGACCGGGGCGCCCGGAAGGCCACGCTAGCCGGGACCGGCGCACTCTGGAGTGCGGGAACGATTCGCGGAAACCCAGCATCATGCGATCGGGTGAAATCTAAACAAACCGCTTGACATTACGTCCGGTAACGCGAGACTTCCTCACCCATCAGTGCCTGGTTTCCGTGACAGGGTGTTGCGGGCAAGCCACAGGGGGCCGACGGAAGAGGGGGAACCGTGATCGTCTGGATCAACGGCGCGTTCGGTGCGGGCAAGACCAGCGCCGCACGGGAACTGATCGAGCTGATCCCGAACAGCACGCTCTTCGACCCGGAAGTCATCGGCGGCGCACTGCCCTGTCTGCTGCCGCCCAAGCGCCTCGCCGAGGTGAGCGACTACCAGGACCTGCCGATCTGGCGCCGTCTCGTCGTCGACACGGCGGCCGCGCTCCTCGCCGAAGTGGGCGGCGTCCTCGTGGTGCCGATGACACTGCTGCGCCAGGAGTACCGCGACGAGATCTTCGGCGGTCTCGCCTCGCGCAGGATTCCCGTACGTCACATCGTGCTCGCCCCGGATGAAACGATCCTGCGAGGCCGAATATCCGGCCGTGAGGTACCCCCGGACCTGCCCGACGGCGACCTGCGCGTACGGCAGTGGTCGTCCGACCACATCGAGCCGTACCGCGCGGCCCTCGCCGGCTGGCTCGGCGCGGACGCCCACCGCGTCGACACCAGCGCCCTCACCCCCTACGAGACCGCCGAACGCGTCGCCGACGCCGTGCGCACCGGCGCCGCGTCCGCCTGCGACATCGTGCAGACCCCCGAGCCCACCGCCGAGACCCTCGCCGCCGGTGTGCTGCTCTTCGACGAGCAGGACCGGGTGCTGCTCGTCGACCCGACGTACAAGGCGGGCTGGGAGTTCCCCGGCGGTGTCGTCGAACCCGGCGAGGCACCGGCGCGCGCGGGCGTACGCGAGGTCGCCGAGGAGACCGGCATCCGACTCCCCGACGACCTGCGCCTGCTGGTCGCCGACTGGGAGCCACCGAAACCGCCCGGCTACGGAGGGATGCGGTTCCTCTTCGACGGCGGCCGGCTCGACAGCACCGAGGCCCATCGCCTGCTGCTGCCAGGACCCGAGCTGCGCGACTGGCGCTTCGTCACCGAACGGGAAGCCGCCGACCTGCTGCCGTCGGTGCGCTACGAACGGCTGCGCTGGGCGCTGCGCGCACGCGAGCGGGGCGCCGCGCTCTATCTGGAGGCGGGCGCCCCGATCGACGGCTAGCCGCCCCTGCGGAGGGAGGACGACTCGCGGGCGGTCAGCTCTTCGCGTACTTCCGCAGGAACAGTGCCTCGGCGAACGAGAGCCGCTCCAGCTCCTCGGGCGACACGCTTTCGTTGACCGCGTGGATCTGCGCCTCGGGCTCGCTCAGGCCGATCAGCAGGATCTCCGCGTCCGGATAGAGCGAGGCGAGGGTGTTGCACAGGGGGATCGAGCCGCCGTGGCCCGCGAACTGCATCTGCTGGCCCGGGTAGGCCTCGCCCATCGCCTCGGCCATCGCCGTGTACGCCGGGCTCGTGGTGTCCGCGCGGAACGCCTGGCCCTGCCCGATCTGCTCGGTGTGCACCCGCGCGCCCCACGGCGTGCGCGCCTCCAGATGGGCCTGGAGCAGCTTCGTCGCTTCGGCGGCGTCCACGCCCGGCGGCACCCGCAGGCTGATCAGTGCCCGTGCGCCCGCCTGCACGGACGGCGTCGCGCCGACCACCGGCGGGCAGTCGATGCCGAGGACGGTGACGGCGGGCCGCGCCCAGATCCGGTCGGCGACCGTGCCCTCGCCGATCAGCCGCACCCCGTCGAGAACCTTGGCGTCCTTGCGGAAGGTGTCCTCTTCGTACTGAAGCCCGTCCCAGACGGCCTCGCCCTCCAGTCCGTCGATCGTCGTGGAGCCGTCCTCGGCGCGCAGCGAGTCGAGGACGCGGATCAGCGCGGCGAGCGCGTCCGGGGCGGCGCCGCCGAACTGCCCCGAGTGCAGGTTCCCCTCAAGGGTGTCCACCCTGACGCGTACGAGGGTCATGCCGCGGAGCGTCGCCGTCACCGTCGGCAGGCCGACCCGGAAGTTGCCCGCGTCACCGATGACGATCGTGTCGGCCGCGAGCAGCTCGGGGTGCTCCTCCGCGTACCGCTCAAGGCCGCCCGTGCCCTGCTCCTCCGAGCCCTCCGCGATCACCTTGACGTGCACCGGGACGCCGCCGTTCGCCTTCAGGGCGCGCAGCGCGAGCAGGTGCATGATGATGCCGCCCTTGCAGTCGGCGCTGCCGCGGCCGTACCAGCGGCCGTTCCGCTCGGTCAGTTCGAACGGCGGGGTGGCCCACCCGGCCTCGTCCAGCGGCGGCTGCACGTCGTAGTGCGCGTACAGCAGGACGGTCGGAGCGCCCTCAGGCCCCGGCAGGAAGCCGTACACCGACTGCGTGCCGTCCGGGGTGTCGAGCAGTGCGACGTCCTGGAAACCCTCCGCGCGCAGCGCGTCGGCCACCCAGTTCGCGGCGGCCTCGCTCTCGCTCTTCGGGTATTGCGCGAAGTCCGCCACCGACTTGAAGGCCACCAGTTCGGTCAGCTCCGCCTTCGCCTTCGGCATGAGTGAGGCGATGGTCCCGGCGATCGGATCCGGCGACATGGGCACGCTCCTCGTGGGTGCGACGTTGTATGTGTGGATACAGGTGATCCTCCCACAGGAGGGTTCCCGGGGCCTCGGCCGTAGGATGCCTGGGGACAGCGCGGCCAACAGCGGGATCAGGAGCGGTAGACCAACGTGAGCAGCGAGAACTCAGCGGACGACGCCCGGTACGTGTGGGACGTGGTCGTGGTCGGAGCCGGCCCCGCGGGGGCCTCGGCGGCCTACGCGGCGGCCGTCGCGGGACGCAGCGTGCTGCTGCTGGAGAAAGCCGAACTGCCGCGCTACAAGACGTGTGGCGGCGGCATCATCGGCCCCTCGCGCGACTCCCTGCCGCCCGGCTTCGAGCTGCCCCTGCGCGACCGGGTGCACGCGGTGACGTTCTCCCTGGACGGCAAGTTCACGCGCACCCGCCGTTCCCGGCAGATGCTCTTCGGGCTCATCAACCGCCCGGAGTTCGACCAGCAGCTCGTCGAGCACGCGCAGAAGGCGGGTGCCGAGTTGCGCACGGGCGTCACCGTCGCGCGCGTGGAGCAGCACGGGTCCGAGGTGCCCGACCGGCGGACCGTCGCCGTCGTGCTGCAAGGCGGCGAGACCGTCCTCGCCCGCGCCGTGGTCGGCGCCGACGGCAGCGCCAGCCGCATAGGGGCGCATGTCGGGGTCAAGCTCGACCAGGTCGACCTCGGTCTGGAGGCCGAGATCCCGGTGCCCGCGACCGTCGCCGAGGACTGGGCGGGGCGCGTCCTCATCGACTGGGGCCCCATGCCGGGCAGTTACGGCTGGGTCTTCCCCAAGGGCGACACGCTCACCGTCGGTGTCATCTCCGCGCGCGGCGAAGGCGCCGCCACCAAGCGGTACTTGGAGGACTTCATCGCCCGGCTCGGCCTCGCCGGGTTCGAGCCCAGCATCTCCTCCGGGCACCTCACCCGCTGCCGCAGTGACGACTCGCCGCTGTCCCGTGGGCGGGTCCTGGTCTGCGGCGACGCGGCGGGACTCCTGGAGCCGTGGACCCGCGAGGGCATCTCCTTCGCGCTGCGCTCCGGACGGCTCGCGGGGGAGTGGGCGGTGCGGATCGCGGAGGCGCACGACGCGGTCGACGCCCGCCGCCAGGCCCTGAACTACGCGTTCGCCATCAAGGCGGGCCTCGGCGTCGAGATGAGCGTCGGCCGCCGCATGCTCCAGATCTTCGAGCGCCGCCCCGGCATGTTCCACGCGGCGATCACGGGCTTCCGCCCCGCGTGGAACGCCTTCGCGAAGATCACCCGCGGCTCGACGACCCTGGGTGAACTGGTGCGGACGCACCCCCTGGCGGGCCGAGCGCTGAGCACGATGGACCGCTAGTCAGGCGACCGCGCCGCCGGGCCGGGCGCGGATACTCCCGCGGGAGTACACGTGATCACCACGCCCGGCGGACGCCCGTCGACCCGCGTGCGGCACAGCGTGCGCGGCATGGACGAGCAGCGCGAACGCGACTTCGGTGGCCCGCTTCCGGTCCCGGCGGCCGGAGCGTCCCGCCACGGGCCGTCCTGGTGGAACCCCGCGGAGGGAGCGCGACGCCGACTGCTCTGGCCGACGACGCTCGGGCTGACCGAGCGGGAGAGGGAGGCCCGCTCACCGCCAAGACGCACGTGAGCAGGACGATGGTGAAACCGGGCGCCCGCGACCGCGCCCAACAGGTCGTCCTCGCCTACGAGTCGGGCCTGGTCCGCCCCGGCTGGCTGGGCTGAGACGCCCCAGGACGCCGGTCGTGGAACTTCCACAGCACGGTGGCCACCCGTACGACGAACGCCACCGCCGCCAGCGAGACCCCGGTCACCTTGAGCGCGCTCACGACGGCGCGCGGCGGGTCGAAGGCCAGGAGCGGACCGGCGATCACCACGCCGATGACGGCGAGGGCGACGACGAACCCGCTGACGAGCGCGTATCCGATCTCGATGGTGATCGCGTCCCGCTCGGCGGCCGACCGCCGCCCCGAATATCCCGTCGCCGCCATGGGAGGAAGTGTCACATCCGGGTGCCCGGCGGGCAAGTGACCGCCGCCGGGCATCCGGCTCACCTCGGGGCGCGCCTCAGTCGCGTACGGCCACGTGCTCCCGCTCGGCCTCCTCCCGCCCGGCCTCCAGCGGGACCGACTTCGTGACGACGAGCGATCCCCGCCTACGCGGGGTGCGCAGGCCGGTGAGGGTGATGAGAAGCCCGGCGACCGCGATGACGGTCACCACGATCAGGCCCGGCCGGAAGCTGTCGAGGACGGCCTGCGGCGAGGAGTCGTCGGCGTGGGACGACGCCGTGACCACGGCGGTGACGATCGCGAGGAAGATCGCGCCGCCAACCTGGATCGAGGTGTTGAGCAGCCCGGAGACCATGCCCTGCTCGTCGTCGTCCACGCCGTTGGTGGCCTGGATGTTGAGCGAGGGGAAGACCAGGGCGCACGCGAAGCCGAGCAGGATCATCGACGGCAGTACCACGGCGGCGTACGAGGGGGTGAGGCTGATCCGCAGGAACAGCACGTACGAGGCGACGAGCAGCACGAACCCGGCGACGATCACGCGCGGCGTGCCGAACCGGTCTATCACCGAGCCGACCTTCGTCGACGACAGGGCGACCAGCGCGCCCGCGGGCAGGAAGGCGAGCGCCGTCTCCAGCGCGGACCAGCCGAGCAGCGACTGGAAGTACTGCGTGGCGAGGAACTGGAAGGACACATAGCCGCCGAAGAACGTCATCGCACCCAGCTGCGCCCGCAGTTGCGGCCCCGAGCGCAGCACGCCGAGCCGGACGAGCGGGCTCGCGGTGCGCAGTTCGATGCGGACGAAGACGGCGAGCAGGACGGCCGCGGCGAGGAACGACAGGAGTGTGCGGGCCGAGGCCCAGCCCACCTCGGGGGCCTCCACGACGGTGAAGACGAGAAGCAGCATGGCGGCCGTGCCGGTGACGGCGCCCGGCACGTCGTAGCCGCCCTTGTTCTGCTCGCGGGCGCTACGGGGGATCAGTTTGAGCCCGGCGAGCAGCGCGAGCAGCGCGATGGGCGCGGGCAGCAGCATGGTCAGGCGCCAGCTGGCCTCGGTGAGCAGTCCGGACAGGACGAGTCCCATGGAGAAGCCCGTGGCGGCGCAGGTGGTGTAGATGGTGAGGGCGCGGTTGCGGACCGGGCCCTCGGCGAACGTGGTGGTGATGATGGACAGGCCGGCGGGCGCGGTGAACGCGGCGCTCAGGCCCTTGATGAAGCGGCTGGCGATCAGCAGCGGGCCCGAGTCGACGAAGCCGCCGAGCAGCGAGGCGAGCGCGAAGACGCCGAGCGCGATGAGGAAGACGCGGCGGCGGCCGAGCAGGTCGGCGGCGCGTCCGCCGAGGAGCAGCAGCCCCCCGTAGCCGAGGATGTAGCCGCTGACGACCCACTGGAGGGTCGAGGTGGACAGGTTCAGTTCGGAGCCGATGGAGGGCAGGGCGACGCCCACCATCGATACGTCGAGTGCGTCGAGGAACATCGCGGCGCAGAGCACCAGCAGCGTGCCCCACAGACGGGGGGTCCAGCGCTCCGGGGACGCGGAGACCGGCGTGAGCGGAGAAGTCATGCGGAGTAACTTACATGCACATGCATTGACTGCAAGTGCATTTAATTACGATGCAACAATGAGGGTCTTCTCTGCTACCGTGCGATGTCATGGCGGCGAAAACGGCCGAGCAGGAGCTCGTGGATCAATGGCGGGGCATCCTCGCGGTACATGCGCGCACCCAGTGCGAACTGGACCGTGAGCTTCATCCGCACGGCCTCGGGGCGAGCGACTTCGAGGTCCTCGACGTGCTGGCCGAAGGGTCGTCGGACGACGGCGGCTGTACGTTCCGCGTGCAGGAGATCTCCGCACAGGTCCATCTGAGCCAGAGCGCCCTCTCCCGCCTCATCGGCCGGCTGGACAAGGACGGGCTCGTCGAGCGCGGCATGTGCAGTGAGGACCGGCGAGGCGTCCGGGTCTCCCTGACCGCCAAGGGGCGCGAACTCCACCGCGAGGTGCGGCCGCTGCAACGGGCGGTCCTCAGGCGGATGCTCGCGGAAGGTGCCGCAGGCGCCGAATGCGGCGGCTGAGCGGGGCACCCACCGGGCCGGCCCCGACGCCCGCCCTCACCGCATGACGATGCCGGACTTCTGCCGCCACAGCGCCGCGAGCGAGCGATCGCCGGTCACCTCGGGGAACGGCAGCCGGTTCCACAGCGCCAGATAGAGGCGCGCCGCCTGCCCGGACACCTCGCAGTCGGCGGCGGCCGTCGCGCCGCGCTCCGCGATCGGCGACCCCTCGGACAGGTGTACGGTCCAACTCCACTCGGCGGCCGCGTCCGTGGCCCGCACCCGCAGTACCCGGGGGATGGCGCTGCGCACCTGGCTCTTCTCGCGGGCGTGGAAGCCCAGCAGCAGCTCCTCGATCCCGTCCACGGCGAACTCGACGCCCACCGGCGACGGCGTGCCGCCGCGCGCGGCCTCGGCGTCGACCCGGTGGACGGTCGTCTCGTTCGCCTGTCGCCGCGCCCAGAAGGCCAGCGGCGAGGGGGAGGGCAGGAACGCCCAGCACTCGACGTCCGGCGGCGCGGTGGTGAGCGTGTCCACCAGGGTGGCGTGCCCCTCGCGGAACCAGTCGAGGAGTGCCGCGCCGTCCAGGTCGGGCAGCTGCCCGCCGAGCCGGAACTCGGTGCGCCGCTCCGTGATGAACGCCGCGGCCCAGCGGTGCACCATGCCGGTGTGCCGCAGCAGGTCCCGTACCTCCCAGTCCGGACAGGTGGGCACCTTGGCGTCGGGCCCGGCCTCCTCGGCGGCCCGGGCCAGCAACCGCCCTTCCTCGCTGACTACTTGAACGTGCCGGGAAATGTCCATGCGGGGATTGTGTCGGATGGAGCGCGCTCGAACGGAAGCCTCCGGAATATGTCAGACCGTTTCCGTGGATCGCTTGCGCTCCGGATGTGCTGTGTGCTCCGTACGTTCCATGCGCCCCGTGCGCTCCATGTACTCCGAACGATCAGTACGCTCCGTGCGCTCTGTCTGCCGCGTCGCGAACCCGACGCACGCGGCGACCCCGGCCAGCACGGCCACGCTCGTCAGGGCGGCGGGCAGGGAGTACCGGTCCGCCATGAACCCGATGAGGGGCGGCCCGACGAGCATGCCGCCGTAGCCGAGCGTCGACGCGGCGGCGACCCCGCCGGGGCCCGCGAGCGCTCCGGCTCGTTCGACCGCCACGGGGAAGATGTTGGCGAGGCCGAGCCCGGTGACCGCGAAGCCCACGAAGGCGAGGCCCGTGGAGGGGGCGAGGGCCCCGAGCAGCATCCCGGCGCACGCCGTCGCGCCGCCGCCGACGACCGTGCGGGTCCGCCCGAGCCGTTCCAGGAGGGTGGTGCCCGAGAGCCTGCCGATGGTCATGGCGAAGGCGAAGCACGCGTAGGCCGCGGCGGCGACTCCCGGGTGCGCGTGCAGATCCTGCTCCAGGTGGAGCGGGCCCCAGTCCGCGACGGCGCCCTCGCCGTACGCGGTGCACAGGGCGATGAGCCCGAAGACCAGGACGAGGCCGCGGGTACGACGGTCCATGCGGCGCGAACCGCCTGCCCCGGACGGGACGTGTGGCCGGGCGGGAGTGTGCTCACGCAGGAGGTCCGCCGCCCCGCGCCGCAGCAGCGTCGGCGCCGCCGCGGCGGTGACCGCGAGGCCGAGGACGGTGACGCCGAGCAGGTGAGGGGTGGGGGAGAGGTGCCCCGCGACCAGGCCGCCGAGGCCCGCGCCGAGCATGCCGCCGAGGCTGAAGGCCGCGTGGAAGCTGGGCATCACGGGCCGCCGCAGCGTGCTCACCAGGTCGACGGCGGCGCTGTTCATCGCGACGCTGATACCGCCGTACGCGGCTCCGAAGACGAGCAGGACGAGCCCGAGGACGAGGACCGAATCCGTGAGCGGAGGCAGCACCACGCTCAGCGGGAGCAGTACTCCGCAGGCGACCGTCACGGGCAGGCTGCCGTAGCGACGGCACAGCTGTCCCGTCAGGGTCATCGTGACGACCGCGCCTGCGGAGACGGCGAGCAGGGCGAGCCCGAGCCCGCTCGCGGAGGCCCCGGTCTATTCCTTGATGGCGGGGATGCGGACGACCCACCCGGCGAACACGAAGCCGTCGAGGGCGAAGAAGACGGTGAGCGCCACGCGCAGACGGCGGAGACCGGGGGCGGTGGGCCGCGGCGCTGCGGTTCCTAGTTTGTTTAGTAGCGGCACAAAATCAGGGTAGGGGCGCGGACCGACGGCGTACAAGGCCGTCTCGGGGAGGCGGGCGGCTTCATGGAGGAACGACGGATGGCGCGCGAACGGCGAGGCCGTGTACGGATCATGGGAGACTCGCCCTCATGAACGGCAAGGCTGACCCCCGTGCCGAGGGGGAAGTGACCACGCGTACCCGCCTGGAGCGAGGGCGCGGCGCGCTGGGTCCCGCGCTCGAACTGGTGCACACCGGGCGCGCTCCCACCCGTGCCGTGCTCACGTCCGAGCTGGGCGTCACGCGCGCTACGGCGGGTGCCGTCGCCGCCGAGCTCGAAGCGCTCGGTCTGATCCGGATCGACGCCAGGCCGAGCGCGGCCGCGGGCTCGCAGGGCAGGCCCTCGCACCGCCTCGCGGTCGCGGACGAGGGGCCCGTCGTGCTGGCGGCGCAGGTGCATGCCGACGGCTTCCGGGCCGCGCTGGTCGGGCTCGGCGGGCGTACGGTCGCGACCGCACCCGGCTGCGAGACCATCGACGCCGACCCCGCGCAGGTCCTCGGTTCCGTGGTCGACGCGGGCGCGCGGCTGCTGCGGGAGACCGGCAGGCGCTGTGTGGGGGCGGGCCTCGCGGTGCCGTCCGCGGTGGCCGAGCCGGAGGGCACCGCCCTCAATCCGCTGCACCTGGCCTGGCCCGCGGGCGCGCAGGTCCGTGAGATCTTCACCGAGTGCGTCCGCGCGGCGGGCATCGAGGGGCCGGCCTTCGCCGGGAACGACGTGAACCTCGCCGCGCTCGCCGAGCACCGCCACGGCGCGGGGCGCGGCGCCAGGGACCTGCTGTGCGTGGCGACCGGCCACCGTGGCGTGGGCGGGGCCCTCGTCCTCGACGGCCGCCTGCACACCGGGAGTTCGGGTCTCGCCCTGGAGGTCGGCCACCTCACCGTGAACCCCGAGGGGCGGCCGTGTTACTGCGGGAGCCGGGGCTGCCTGGACGTCGAGACGGATCCCCTCGCCTTCCTGACGGAGTCGGGCCGCGAGCCCGGGCCCGAGGGGCTGCTCGTGCAGGCCCGCGCCCTGCTCCGCGAGGCGTACGACGACCCGTCCGTGCGCTCGGCCGCCGAGGCGCTGATCGACCGGCTGGGGCTCGGCCTCGCGGGGTTGGTCAACCTCCTCAACCCGGACCGGATCATCCTGGGCGGCCTGCACCGCGCCCTCCTGGAGGCGGACCCGGAGCGGCTGCGCGCCGTCGTCGCGGACCGCAGCCTGTGGGGGCGCAGCGGCAGCGTACCGATCCTCGCCTGCACGCTGGACCACAACAGCCTGGTCGGGGCCGCGGAGTTGGCTTGGCAGCCGGTGCTGGACGACCCCCTGCGCGCGCTGGGCTGATTCCTATCCGGCGGCGGTGGCTGCCTCCGTTGCCGGAGTCGCGACCACGGCTGTGGCTGTACGCGCTTCGGTGCGGCGGCGCAGTACGTCCGGCAGCAGCGTGCCGAGCCCGAGCACCGCGAGCCCCGCGCCGATCCACAGCGGTGCGCGCAGACCGAAGGTGTCGATGGCGGGGCCTCCTACGGATGTGGCGATGATGATGCCGAGCGTGATGAACGAGGAGTGGACCGTGTTCACCAGTGGCCGTGCGTTGCCGGTGCGCTGGACGCGGGTCACGAGCGCCGGGTTCATGGTGACCCCGACCAGGCCGATGCCCATCAGCAACACGACAGCCGGGACGGTCAGTTGGGCGAAAAGGGCGAACCCGGTGAGGAAGGCGAGGTTCAGCGCGAGGCCGACGACGAGCACGGGGACGGTGCGGCGGTCGGCGAGCCGTCCGACGACCGTGTTGCCGACGACGGTGGCAGCGCCGTACGCGATGAGCAGCAGCGGAACGGTCCCGGCGGAGAAGCCGGTGATCTCGGTGAGGATCGGGTTCAGGTAGCTGAAGGCGGAGAAGGTGGCGCCGATGACGAACGTGCTGGTGGTGAGGGTGAGCCAGAGTCGTGGATTGCGGAAGGCGCCCAGTTCCTGACGGAGGCCGCCGCCCTCGTCGGACTCGCCGTCGGCGCTCGGCACCCCGGCGAGCGTGGTCAGGGCGGTGATGGCCCAGAACGCGGCGCGCCAGCCCAGGTGCTCACCGATGACGGTGGAGAGCGGCAGGCCGAGCAGCGTGCCCAGCATCAGCCCGTTGAGTGCCACGGCGACGGCGCGCCCGCGCACCGCGGGCGCGGTGATGCGGGAGGCCAGGCAGATGGAGACGCCGAAGAAGGCCTGTGACGCGATGCGGTGAGTACGCGGGCCGCCAGCATGGTCCGGTAGTCGGGCGCGAGCGCCGCGAGCACGTTGCCGGCGAGGAAGATGCCGAAGAGCAGGAGCAGGGACGAGTTCTGACGCATCCTCAGCAGGGCGACCGTCAGGAAGGGGCCGCCGAGTGCCATCGCGGCGGCGAAGGCGGTGATGAGATAGCCGATCTCAGGGATCGTGGCGTTCGGTCCCTCGGCCATCTGCGGCATCAGGCCGGCGACCACGAATTCGCTGGTCACCAGGGCGAAGATGCCGAGGGCCAGGACGTATACGGCGGGGGGCATGGCGGTGTACTCCTGTCGGGCAGGGTTTAGATAGGTGAGTACAAAACAAGGGCGTGGAGAAGTGAGTGGGCGGGTGGGGTGCCTGTGGCTAGCGGACCGTCAGCGCGTCGAGCGCGGTCTCCGCGATGGACTCCAGGGTGGCCCGGTCGGCGCCGCCCTGCGCGGAGATCCGCATGCCGCCGATGACGGCGTTGACGTACCGGGCGAGGGCGTCCGCACTCCGCCGCGTCGTGATGTCGCCGTCCTGCTGTCCGGACCGGATCGCGGTGCGCAGCATGGCGAGCCGCGTCGCGAGGTCCCGCTCCAGCAGCGCGGCGGCCTCGGGGTCGCGCGCGGCGAGTTCGACGGTCGTGTTGACGGTGAGGCAGCCGATGCTGTGTCCGTCCTCCCGGTGCTCGAACTCGCCCTCGATCACCCGGGCGAGCAGGGCGCGGACGCGCTCGATGCCCGGGCGCTCCACGTCCTCCAGGATCTCGATCTGCCCGGCGTTCATGGTCTCCATGTAGCGGGCCAGGGCGCGCCGGAGCAGACACCTCGACCCAGGACCTGTGCGAAGCGACCGGCCTGGGCCGCAGCAGCATCTACAACACGTTCCACAGCAAGCACGATTTTGGAACAGTCAGTGCAATACGTGGTCTCCGCGCCCGGGGCTAAGCCCACTCGACCCCGAAGGCGCGCGCCGCGTTGAGCGTGAGGATCCGCTGCGTCAGCTCCTCGCCCACGGCGCTTTCGAGCCGGGGTCGCATCCCGCGCAGCAGGTACGGCATTCCGGGCCCGCCGCGCACTGACCGCGCCCCCGCCGTGGTCGTGTCGCCGCCCAGAAGCAGGCGGTCCCCGAAGCCCGCGTCGGCCAGGGAGCGCACCGCGTCCGGCATGCGCCAGTCCGTGGCGTGGTGGGTCCGGGAGGGGCCGTCGAAAGCCAGGAAGACGCCCGCCTCGGCGGCTTGCTGGTGGAGGCCGAGGTCGGGGAAGCGGTTGAGGTGGCCGAGGATCACCCGGTGCGGAGGAACCGCCAACTCGCCGCAGAGCAGGTCGAGTACGTCCAGCGCGGCGGTGCCCAGCTCCAGGTGGACGGCGATCGGCGCGCCCGTCGCGTGATGGGCCTCGGCCGCGGCGGTCATCGTCCAGCGGGCGTGGTCGTCGAGCCCGTGGAAGCCGCCCGCGACCTTGATCAGCCCGGCCCGCACCCCGGAGTCCGCGATGCCTTCGGTGAGTTCGCGGAAGAACAGCTCCGCGAGACCCCCCGTGCGCAGCCGCTCCAGCGACTCCGGTACGTAGTGGACGGCTTGATGCAACCCCGTCGCGGCGACGATACGCACGCCCGTCGCCCTGGACAGCTCCGGAAGCAGCTCAGCGCGCCGCCCCATCCCGTGTGGTGTCCACTGCACGAGGCCGCGTCCCCCCGCCGCCCGGAACTCGGCCAGCTCCTCGGCGGCCGCTCCGGCCGACTCCAGCTCCTGGCCGGGCAGTTGGGGGCTGCGCAGAAAGAGATGGTCGTGGGCGTCGCAGACCCCGAGGTCCGCCGGGGCGATGTCACCGAGAACCGTACGGACCTTTCCGGGGGCGGAGGTCACCACTGCCGCCCTGTCGCCAGTTTCCCGCGCTCGGGCGTCGACAGGTGCAGTACCTGGAAGACGTCCCCCGTCCCCTCGGGCGCCTCGTGCTCCCAGAGTGAGAAGTGCACTACTTCCCAGGTCCGGGGGTCAACGGCGGCGATCGCGCTCACCGCGCCGTCCACCCTGACCAATGTCTCGACCTCATGGGTGAGTTGATCGGCCAGCTCAGGGAGCCGCGTGGACTCGGGGATCCGCCGGCGGTGGCGCACCGCCGCCCTCGGCGCAACCGCGGACGGAGCCGAATCCTCGTAGGCGACAGCCGACCAGTGCTGCACCACCGGTCGCCCGAAATCGTCGATGAGCCCCTGGAAGCCCGGCCCCCAGAGGAAGGAATTCATGCCCGCCGCGGTGTTCCAGAGGTAGAACGGCGCGTACTGGTTGACGGGCGAGCCGTCCCTGCCGCGTTCGCGCATCAGGTAGGCCTTGAATCCGAGCCCCGCGAAGGCGTCCAGGAGGTGCCCCTTCGTCTCGACGCGGTGACGGATGATGCCCATGTCGTAGTCGGCGGGCAGGGTGATCTCGTACTGCATCGCGTGCAACGCGTACTCCCGTGGTTTCAGCAGCAGTTGGGGTAGGTGTCGGCGCCGGCCAGGGCGCCCCAGTCGGCGGTCGTGCCGTCCTCGGCGGCCTCGACCACGGCGAGGTGCGTCATGAACGTGCGCGGCCCCGCGCCGTGCCAGTGCGCCTCACCCGGTTCGATCCAGACCGTGTCGCCCGCCCGGATCGCCTCGACGGGACCCGACTCGCGCTGCACGAGACCCTCGCCCTCCGTGACGTGCAGGACCTGGCCGTGCGGGTGGCGGTGCCAGGCGGTGCGGGCGCCCGGGGCGAAGTGGACGCTGAACATGCGCAGCCGGGAGGGGGGCGGGGGTGCGGCCAGCTCGTCGAGCCAGACCGTACCGGTGAAGTGCTCGGCGGGCCCTCGCCGGCTGTCGGGCCGATTGCGGGTGATGTGCAACGTACGACTCCGTGGGCGGTAGTGGTGGTAGGGGCGGCAGTAGCCGGACACGCCCTAGTGACGGGTGGTGCCGGAAGGGGCGGCGCAGGCGCCGAGTAGCGCGAGCAGGCCGCGTACCGCCGCGTCGAAAGCGGCCGGCGCGCCGGACGAGCGGGCGAGGACATAGCCGCCCTGCACGGTCGCGACGACCGTGGACGCGATCTCCCGGGGCACGAGCGCATCGGTGAACTCGCCCTGGGCCACCCCCTCTTCGAGGATCCCCGCGAGCCGGTCGCGCAGCCAGTCGAGGGTCTCGGTCACGGGCGCGCGCAATTCGTCGCTCGCGATGACGTCCGGATCCATCGTGAGCCGCCCGACCGGGCAGCCCCTCAACACGTCGCGCTCACGCAGCAGATACGCCTCGACGCGCGCGTACGCCGAGCCGGAGCCGCCGAGGGCCGCCTCGGCGGTGGCTCGCATCTCCTCGGCCGTACGCCGGATCGCGGCGAGCGCGAGGTCGGGTTTGCCCGCGAAGTGGTGGTACATACTGCCTTGCCCCGCGCCCGCGTGCTGCTGGATGGCCTTGGGGCTCGTACCGACATAGCCCCGCTCCCACAGCAGCTCGCGCGTGGACTCGATCAGGCGCTCCGGAGTGCTCATGGAGCCAGTGTACATACTAGTAGGTACAGAATGGCGTCGGCTGAAGGAAGTGCGTCGGCTGGAGACCGTGGCGCACGAGGACGGCGGGCCTGTGGCCCGTGGATCCTGGTCTTCCCGCTGATCCGGACGCCCGTCGTGATCGGCGCCGCGACCCCGCTCCGCCGCTTCGCCTCCGGTGAGATCGGCTCAGCGCCTTCGCGTTCGCCGTTCCGCCGGGGCGGCTCGCGGTGGCCGCGCCGGTGGGCCCGGCCGCGGGAGCCGCGGCGGGCCCGCGCCCCGCTCGGCGGGCGGCACGCCTCGATGTGCTGCGGGGGCCGGGGTGGCATGCCCTGTCCCGTGAGATACGAGGTTCATGGGGAGGAGGCTCAAGTCGGCGGCCCGCCATTCCTGGCACAGCAGGGGGGACACAACCCCGCCCGCCCCGCTGCTCCCGGCGCGACAAGGCGAACCCCATCCCGCCGCTCGCGGCGAGCCTGTCACCGCCCGGTCAGCCGGCAACGGCCGACCGGGCGGGAGTCTTCGCGGCCGACCCGGCCGCCCCGTACAGGGGGTACGACGGCACGGTCGCCACCGCCGAGGGGCACGGCGCGGGGAGCGTGAACCACACGGTCTTTCCCGCGTCACCCTGCGGGCACACGCCCCAGGACTCGCTCACCGCCGCCACCATCGCGAGGCCGCGGCCACAGGTGTCGAAGGGGTCGGCTTCGTGGACCTCGGGCAGCCGTGGATCGTGGTCGTGGACGGAGACCGTGAGGCGGTCGAGCAGCAGCTCGATCTCCACGGTGCACTCCTTGTCGGGCTCGGCGTGCCGGTGGACGTTGCTGAGCAACTCGGTCACGCCGAGGGCTGCCTGGTCTATCAAGGGATCGAGATGCCAGTAGCGCAACTGCGCAGAGACGATTCTGCGGACCTGGCGGATCCGCGATGGCAGAGCTTGGAGCTCTACCGTGCAATGCCTGCTTGGTTGGCTGATCACGGCTGCGACTCCCCGAATTGAGGTCCGGAAGAAGACGACGTTCGGATCGGAGCAGGGGGCCGCGTGGTCTGCCGCCTGCTGCGTGGCCGGCGGCGGGCTGGTTCTTCAGCGTCATCGCCGGTAAACCCAGAGTGATGTGAGACCAGAGTGACTCAGGGGGTGCGGGCGTGCAACTCGCGCGTGGCGCCGCGCGACCGCCGCTCAACCTCGCCGACGCCGCTCCGCTGCCTGTCGCTCAGCCCCGCCGACGCCGCTCCGCTGCCCCTGCGCTCAACCTCGCCGACACCGCTCCGCGGCCCTGCGTACCGCCTCCATGAACCGGCGTACGGTCGGCGGCCCGCCCTGCCCCGGACCCGGTTCACGCTCGCCGAGGGTCAGCCGGTAGCGCCTGCCGTTCACTTCGGCCAGCGCGTGGTCGTCCGCGGCGAACCACGGCTTGCCCGTGCGCACCGCCTGCACCGGCGCGCTGTCGATCTCCTTGCCGTAGCTGGTGAGCAACTCCAGCCTGCCGTCGGCGATACGGACCTGCCCCGCTCGGGTGAGGGAGCGCAAGCGCCGCCCGATCCGCACGCCCGTGGCCGTGAACTCCGGCTCCGCCATGACGTTCCGCCCCCTTGTGCGCTTCGGCTTCGGTGAACCTATGGGTTCCACAGAACCTATGGGCTCCGGTGAATTTGCTCCTGCCGGGACAGGTGCCCCGTGCGGGGCAGTCTGCACGCACGCGGCGTCGAGCACCAGTACGCACGGAGATGTCCGGACAGGCCGTCGACGCCCTCCCGCACCCCTCCCCGCAGAGCCTGCCCGCCCGCTGCGCCAGCAGTGTCTTTGAGGCGCCCAAAGGTGTGTTTATGCAGGTGGGGAGCGTGTGAAGGGTGTTTAAGATCGAGGGGTACGGCCGCGCCGAATCGCGTCCGGCACGACGCGAAGGAGTCCCGCCGTGAGCACCCCCCGACAGGATCGAGCCGACGAGCCGATGCCCACACTCGACGTCGACCACAGCGACGAGGAGTACCGCGCCTGGCTCAAAGAAGCCGTCCGCAAGGTCCAGGCCGACGCCAACCGCTCGGCCGACACCCATCTGCTGCGCTTCCCGCTGCCCGAGCAGTGGGGCATCGACCTGTACCTCAAGGACGAGTCGACGCACCCGACCGGCAGCCTCAAGCACCGCCTGGCGCGCTCGCTCTTCCTCTACGGCCTGTGCAACGGCTGGATCAGGCCGGGCCGCCCGGTCATCGAGGCCTCCAGCGGCTCCACGGCCCTCTCCGAGGCGTACTTCGCGAAGCTGATCGGGGTGCCCTTCGTCGCGGTCATGCCGCGCACGACGAGCGCCGAGAAGATCCGGCTGATCGAATTCCACGGAGGGCAGTGCCACTTCGTGGACGACTCGCGCACGATGTACGCCGAGTCGGCCGCCCTCGCCGTCGAGACCGGCGGCCACTACATGGACCAGTTCACGTACGCGGAGCGGGCCACCGACTGGCGGGGGAACAACAACATCGCCGAATCGATCTACCAGCAGCTGAGGTTGGAGCGCTACCCCGAGCCCGCGTGGATCGTCGCCACGGCCGGCACCGGCGGCACCTCGGCGACCATCGCGCGCTACGTCCACTACATGCAGCACGACACCCGCATCTGCGTCGCCGACCCGGAGAACTCCTGCTTCTTCGACGGCTGGACGAAACACGACCCGCACGCCACGAGCGACTGCGGCTCCCGCATCGAGGGCATCGGCCGCCCCCGCATGGAACCGAGCTTCGTGCCCGGGGCGATCGACCGCATGATGAAGGTGCCGGACGCGGCGTCCGTCGCCGCCGTGCGCGCCCTGGAACTGGCCATCGGCCGCAAGGCGGGCGGCTCGACCGGCACCGGTCTGTGGAGCGCCCTGAGGATCGTCGCCGAGATGGTGGCCGCGGGCCGCACGGGCAGCGTGGTCACCCTCCTCTGCGACCCGGGCGACCGTTATCTGGACAAGTACTACTCGGACGCGTGGCTGGCCGAACAGGGCCTGGACATCACGCCGTACGCCGAGGCCATCGACACGCTCCTGACGACGGGAGCGTGGCCCAAGTAGGCCGAGTCGGGCCGCGCCGGCACGGCAAGCAGGCTCAGCAAGCCACGCAGCGGCGGGCACACGCTACGCCTCGCTCTGCGTGAGCCTGCGGTCCAGCGCGGTGACCGCGTCGCGGAAGGCCCGGCCCAGGCCCGCGCGGCCGATCCTGAGCGAGAGGCGGAAGGGGGCGGGACCGTCGGCGGCGAACGTCCACCGCACGCGGGTGCCCGCCCCGGCCGGGACGAGCCGCCACTCCTCCACGAGCGCCCGCGGACCCGGCACGTTCGTCTCGTCGACGCGGTAGGCGTACCGCTCCGGCGCCTCGGCCGCGAGGATCGTCTCCCGGAAGCGCGTACCACCCTTGAGCAGGACCTCGCGTCCCTTGCCGCCGTCGGTCGGGCGGCACCGCGTGACCGACGAGAACCACGTGGGCCAGGCCATCACATCGACGGCGAGGGCGTGGTAGACCGCCTCGGGCGGGGCGCTCAGCTCGCGGGTGAACACCAGGCGCAGCGCGGCGGACTCGATGAACTCGAGCCCCACAGGGCTCAGTCGGCGCGTCATCGAACTCTGCCCCCCAGCGGAGTAGTTGACCGGGAAAGGTCACCATAGCTGGCGGTTCGTCAGATGTCTGCGGAGTCCTCGTGCCGCTCAGTGACGCCGGGGTCGTAAGTGCCCTCAGGGCCCTCAGCGTCCGCGGTGACCTCGACGCCCTCGGAGTGCCCGGCGCGGAGAGCCTCCGCGTCGCCGCCGTCCTCGCGCTCGCCCGCCACCACGAGCCGGTTCAGACGCTCGGAGATCTCCGCACGGGCCTCCGCGGGCAGCCCCGCGTCGGTCACCAGCGTGTCGACCTGCGACAGCTCCGCGAACGAACTCAGGCCCACCGTGCCCCACTTGGTGTGGTCCGCGACCACGACCACGCGCCGCGCCGACTGCACCAGGCGGCGGTTCGTCTCCGCCTCGGCCAGATTCGGCGTCGACAGGCCCGCCTCCGGCGATATGCCGTGCACACCCAGGAAGAGCACGTCGAAGTGGAGCGACGCGATCGCCTGATCCGCGACCGGCCCCACCAGCGAGTCCGACGGAGTGCGCACCCCGCCGGTCAGCACGACCGTCGCCATGCCCTGCCGCTGCCCGGAGCTGCGCTGCGCGGAGTGGAAGACATCCGCGACCCGCACCGAGTTCGTCACCACCGTCAGGTCCGGCACGTCCAGGAGGTGGTGCGCCAGCGCGTACGTCGTCGTGCCACCGGACAGCGCGATCGCCGAGCCCGGGACGGCCAGCGACGCCGCCGTCCGCGCGATGTCCTCCTTGGCGGTCGGCTCCAGGCCCGACTTCGCCTCGAACCCCGGCTCGTGCGTGCTCGCCTCGACGACCGGCACCGCCCCGCCGTGCACCTTCTCCAGCACGCCCTGACGGGCCAGCGCGTCGAGATCGCGGCGGACGGTCATGTCGGACACGCCCAGCTTCCGGGTCAGTTCATTGACACGGACCCCGCCCCTGCGGCGCACTTCGTCGAGGATCAGGGCACGACGCTGCTCGGCGAGGAGGTTCTGATTCTCACTCACGCCCGGCCCGGCCCTTCTGCCTCGTCCACCGACCGCGCCCGACCGGCGCGCAGGGCCTCATCCTCGCATGTGCCACTGACACCGGTGCCACCCCCCGCGCGCGGTTCACGCCCGCCCCGGAAGGGGGAGATTACGTGACGAGGGGTGCGCCGGGATCCGCGAGCCGGGATCCTTGTGCCCACACCACGCACATGTCGGGGGAAGCGGAACAGTGGAGCGTGCGACGCAGGACGAGACCGCCCTGGAACTCCTGGTCCATGGAGTCGGGGGCACCACACCGGAAGAGATGCTGGGCGATCCGCGGACCGTGCGGATCTCCGGCGACAACACGGCGGCCGTCTTCCGCCGCACCGAGGACGCCGACGCGGAGCAGCGCCCCGACGACTACCGCGGCAAACCGGTCCCCGAAGCCTACGTCTGGTGCAACCTGACCTCCGGCAACGGCTCACGCGCCCTGTGGCTCCTGCTGCTGCCCTTCATGGTCGTGAACCTCGCCCACTGGATGCGCCCCACCTCGCGCCACCGCCGCCCCCTCGTGCGCACCTACGGCCTCCTGGTACGGCTGACCGGGCTCACCCTCACCGTGCTGCTCGTCGCCGCCGCCTGCGAGGTCGCGCTCGACCTCACGGCCTGGCAGTGCGCGGGCACCCCCCGGTGCGCCGCCGACCGCGCCTGGCTCGGCTTCCTCGCGACCGACGACGCGGGCCGGGGCGGCTGGTGGTCGCAGCCCGGCCGACGGCTCGCCCTCGCCGCCCTGCTGCCCGCCGCCCTCACCGGCCTGCTCTGGTACCTCTCCCACCGCACCTGGAGCGCGTACGAATCCCAGCAGCCGCTGCCCCACAAGCCCGAGGTCGAGGAGGAGGAGGCGACCCGCACCGCACTCAGCAGGCCCGGATTCTGGTACGGCCGCCGCCTTGTCGCCCGGCTGCGCGCCGCCCACACCGCCGCCGGGTTGCTCACCGTCGCCGCGGCGGTCGGCGCCTCGGCCGCGCGGCACGACCGGCGCCCCGGCGGCCCCGCGCTCCTCGACATCCTCGGCTGGGCCCTCGTCATGACGCTCGTCCTGGGCGGGGGAGCCGTCGTATGGGTGGTGTGCCGCAGAGGGCGCAGCGAACACAAGCTCGACCGCAAGCTGGACCGGGCCCTCGTGCGCGGCCTCCCCCTGGCCGCGCTCGCCCTGCTCGTCCTGACCTTCCTGTACGCGGGCTGGACGCGCCCCGGCTGGCGCTCCGAGGGCAGGCTGCCGGGCGACGCCACCTTCGGCGGCATCGCGATCGCCCAGGGCCTGCTGGTTGTCGCCCTCGCGGTGGTGGCGCACTCCCTGTACCGCACCTCGCCCGACGCCCGCACCGCCATCCGCGGCCTCGGCGGCCCCGCCGTCGCCATGCTGTCCTGCGCGCTGGGCGGGGTGATGTCCGGCGGCGGCGCACAGCGCGTGGCCGACTGGCTGGACGGCACCCACGGCTCGATCGACGGACCGCCCGTGCTGCTCACCTGGCAGGCGTCCGTGATCCCGCCGCTCCTCGTCGTCGTCGCCGTACTGTGTGCCTGGCTGGGCCTGCGCACCCTCCAGCGCAAGCGCCGCGAGATGACGAAGGTGACGCTCGACTACCCCGGCGAGCCCAAGGACTCCGCGCGCACCCGCCGCATCGCGGGCACACGCGCGCGTGCCGCCCTCACCGACCGCGCCCCCCTGCTCGTCGGCATCATCTCCGCCGTCACACTGCTGTTCGGCGCCGGAGCCCTCATCGGCGCGTGGCTGACGGAGAAGGTCCCCGCACAAGCGGCCCAGGGCGCGCCCGATGTCGTCGAGGGCGCGGGGGAGACGTCCCAGGCGCTCGGCTCCTGGCTGATCGGCTTCGGCTTCATACTGTTCGTCACCTGGGGCCGCCGCGCCTACAAGGACGCCTCGGCCCGCCGCACCATCGGCATCCTCTGGGACGTCGGTACGTTCTGGCCGCGCGCCGCCCACCCCTTCGCGCCGCCCTGCTACGCCGAGCGCGCGGTCCCCGACCTGACCTGGCGCATGGCGGCCTGGACCCGCGCCACCAGCGCCACGGGCGGACGCCTCGTCATCTCCGGGCACTCCCAGGGCAGCGTCCTCGCGGCGGCCGCCGCCTGGCAGCTGCGCCCCTCGGTCCGCAGGCGCGTCGCCCTGCTGACCTACGGCTCACCCCTGGAGCGTCTCTACGGCCGCTGGTTCCCCGCCCACTTCGGCCCGGCGGCGCTCACCTCCCTGCACCGCGAGGTCGACTGCTGGCGCAATCTGCACCGCCCCACCGACCCGATCGGCGGCCCCATCAACCTCCGCGGCGCCTGCGGCCCCCAGGTCGACCGCGCCGCCCTCAAGGACCCCCTGGCCTACGGCCGTACGGAGACCCACCCGCTCCCGGCACCCATCCACGGCCACGGCGGCTACCAGGCCGACCCCGCCTTCGCCGAGGAGCGCGCACGGCTCCTCGCGCGCCTCAAGGCGGTCGTGCCGTCCCCGAGGCCGGCGGCGCCGGAAGCGGTCACACCAGCTCCGGCAGATCCTCCGGATACAGCAGGGTGAGATCGTCCGTGCTCGGCTCGGGCAGCTGGGCGACCCGGCCCGCGTGCCGCTCCACCATCGCCTCGAACGTCTGCCGCGCGGTGCGGCCGTTGCCGAACGCCGGCCCCTTCGGGAGCGCCGTGAAGTACTTCAACAGCGCCTCGCCCGCGCCCGTGCCCAGCCGGTACTCGTGCTCCTCGGCCTGCTGCTCCACGATCCGCAGCAACTCCTCGGGAACGTAGTCGCTGAAGGTGATGGTCCGCGAGAAGCGGGACGCCACACCCGGATTGACGGAGAGGAAGCGCCGCATCTCCTCGGTGTAGCCCGCGACGATCACCACGACGGCCTCGCGATGGTCCTCCATCAGTTTCACCAGCGTGTCGATGGCCTCACGGCCGAAGTCACGCCCGGAGTCCTCGGGGGAGAGGGCGTAGGCCTCGTCGATGAACAGCACGCCGCCCCGCGCCCGGTCGAAGGCCTCCTGGGTGCGGATCGCCGTCGAGCCGATGTGCTCCCCGACCAGGTCGACGCGCGAGACCTCGACGAGGTGACCGCTCTCCAGGACGCCGAGCGAGGCGAGGATCTCGCCGTAGAGCCGCGCGACGGTCGTCTTGCCCGTACCCGGCGAACCCGTGAAGACCAGGTGGCGGCGGACGGACGCGGCCTTGAGCCCGGCCTGCTGCCTGCGGCGGCCCACCTCGATCATGTCGGTGAGGGCGCGCACCTCCCGCTTGACGCTGTCCAGGCCGACCAGCGCGTCGAGTTCGCCGAGGACCTCCTTGGAGGCACGGGCGCTCTTCTCAGGAGCTGTCGGCTGCTGGGCCTGCTGGACGGGGACGGAGCCGAGCAGCCCGACGGTCTGCGTGAGCGTCTGCGCGGCGGGCGTCTCCAGCGGCGCCGACCCCGGTGCGGGCACGCCACCGCTCTGGTCGCTCGCGCAGTCCTCGACGAGCGGACCCTCCTCCGAGAACTCGAAGCCGCCGCGCGCGCACCGCTCCGTGCGGCACTTCTTCAGCGTCGTACGGCAGCCGTCGATGACATGGAAGCCGTAGCCGCCGCTGCCGCTGACCCGGCAGCCGTGGAAGCTGCCGCGGCCGCCCGCGGAGACGTAGAAACCGGCCTCGGCGGGTGAGGTGACCGTGCAGCGCTCGATGGTGGGGTCGGCGCCCTTGGTGACGATCACACCGGTCTGGACGGCGTCGACCGTGCAGTTGGCGAGCGTGCCGCCGCTGCCGTGGTCACGGAACCACGCGCCCGTGGCCGCCTCGCGGATGCGGCAGTCGTCGAGCTGCGCGGTCGCGCCGTCGCTCACCGACACCGCCGTGTTGCGCACCTGGGAGAGGTCGCTGTCGACGACGTCGACGCGCGAGCCGCGGTCCAGGACGAACAGCGCGTCCGGCACGTCGCGCACCCGGCACGACTCCAGGACGGCCGTCGCACCGTCGCTGACCCACACCGCCGGATAGTCGCCCGTACTGTCGTGGATCTCGCACTGGTTGGCGTCCACACGCGTGCCCGGGTCCCACACCGACAGGCCGTTGCGCCCGAAGCGGTGGACCGTGGAGCGCGTCAGCGTGAGAACGGAGCGCGAGCGCAGGTCGATCGCGTTCTCCGGGATGTCGTGGATGCGGCAGTCGGCCAGCGTCAGAACGGCGTCCGTGTCGAGCGTGACGCCGTCGGAGGTGGTCCGGTGCACGTCGCAGTCGGTCAGATGCGCCGACGCCCGCCCGGTGACCTGGACGCCCGAGCCCTTGATCTCGTACACCTCGCAGCCGATCGCCTCCAGGCCGGTGTGCTCGCCGGTCACCGAGAGACCGGCGCCCGAGGCGTGGTGCACCCGGCAGCGCTCCAGGCGGGGGTGCGCACCCCCGCGCACCGCGACGCCGGACTGGCCTGCCGCGACGATCTCGCACTCCTCGAAGACACCGCCGCCACCGTCGAGCACCGCGATGCCGATTCCGCCGGGGTTGTCGACGGTGCAGCGGCGCACCGTGGGGCGCGCGCCGCCCCGTACCTCTATGCCGGCCGAGGAGCGGGTCACGACCCGGATGCCGGCCAGCTCCGGGGCGCCGTCCTCGACGAGCAGCGCGGGCGCGGACGAGTCCTGGCCCTCGACGTGCAGATCCTGTACGACGGCGGAGGCGCGCACCGTGAGCGGCACCCCCTCGGACGGGGCGATGCGCACGGAACCGGCGGAGCCCTCGGGGCCGCGCAAGGTCACCGCACGCTGGACGACGAGGTTCTCGCGGTAGGTGCCCGCGGCGACGGTCAGTACGTCGCCGTCGCTCGCGGCCTCCAAGGCAGCGGCGAGCGATGCGTACTCGCCGGTGCGGCGCCGCCACCGCGACGTGCCGGTGTGCGTCACCTGGACCGTGCCCTGTGCCATGGAGTTGCTCTGCCCCCACCTCAGTCGTATGCGGGATCTCGCCCCGATGTGCTGCGTCGATGCGCAAGGAGCCGAAGAGTTCGGCCGGTCCACCGTAGCGCGGGTGAGCAGGGCGAGTTGACCCGATCGCCAGGCTCCCGCCCGCAGGGTCCGGTCAACGGGCGGTCAGGAACCGGCGCCGGTCCTGCCCCAGTCGGGGCCGGCCTTGGCCCATGCCTGGTCCAGGCGGGCATGACGCCCCCGCACGAGGTGCCACACGACGAGCCTGCGGGCGCCCTCGATCAGCGCGACGCTCGCCGTGGCCGCGCCGAGCCCGGCGAGGGCGGCGTGCGCGCTCGCCGTCGCGCTGTCCAGCGGGCGGCCGACGACACGGCCGCGCTCGTCCGTCCACAGTCTGAAGCGGTCGCCGGGCCGCGGGGCGTCGAGCTGGGCCACGACGACCCCCGAGCGGTCGGTGCCGTCCGGGGCCGACCAGCGCGCGAGCACGCGGCTGTGGGCGTCGCGCGCCGACGAGGTCTCGGGGTCGGGGTCGAGCGGGGGAGCGGAGACCTTCCGCAGGACCGTGCCGACGATCGCGTGGCGGGCCTCGCGCTGCTCGCGCACCGAGGTGAGCAGGGCTTCTCGCGAGAGGTCGGTGGTGAGCGTGCCGATGACGGGGACGGCGACGAGGATCAGCATCAGGGCGACAAGGGCCACCCACGCCTCGGCGAGGTCGGTGCCGCGGCGCAGCGGATTGTGCCGCCAGCGCCAGAGCCCGACGATTGCCCGCACAGACCTGCACCCCCTTCCGCGTCCGTCTTGATCAGGAACGGCACGGCTCGCGCGCGGATGGCGAGAAGAGAGAGCGAAATCACCGTGCGCGGCCGCCCCGCGAAGTCCGCCGGTGAAGTCGCGCTCCCTTCGCGTCCCCGAAACTCAACGTCCTTGCTCCGCCATTGAGTTCCCCATTCGGGCACCGGTCATTCGAGGATCTTGAATGCGTCACCGACGCGGATGACGCCGGTGGATTCGGGCACCAGATTCTGCCCGAAGACGAGCTGGTCGCCGACACGGCGGTGGCGGGCGAGCGTGCGCAACGGCTCCTTGCCGCGCTCCGCGGTGTTCTGGTCGGTGGTCGTCACGACGCAGCGCCCGCACTTCTTGACGACGCGGAGGACGACGTCGCCTATGGCCACGCGCTTCCAGTCGTCCTCGGCCCAGGGCGGGGTGCCGTCCACGACGACGTTGGGCCGGAAGCGGTTCATCGGCAGCGGGCCCTCGTCCGCGTGATCACCCTGGGCGATCAGGGAGTTGAGGGCGTCGAGCGAGGAGAGCGTCGTGAGCAGCAGCGGGAAGCCGTCCGCGAAGCTGACCGTCTCGCCCTCCCTGCCGTACGCGAGGTCGACGGGGCGGCGCTTCGCGGGGTCGTCGAGGTGGACGAGCCGCACGTCCGTGTCGAGATGGGCACTGAACCAGGCATGCGCATCGGCGCTCGCGGGCACCGCCTCGACCTTGTCCTTCCAGACCTCCACGGGCACCGTCTCGACGGGGTCGGGCACCGCGATGGTCAGGGCTCTCCTGCCGGGCGCGGACACACGAAGGCCGCCGCCGGGCAGAGGCTCGGCGGCGACGAGCGCCATGCGCGGATGCGGCCGTTGGGAGACGAACCGGCCGTCTGTGTCCACCAGCATCCACCGCCGGTCACCCGCGAGCCCCCAGGGCTCCACGACGGCTTCGCGGGGGGCGTGCCCCTGCGCCGCCTTGAGCGGGTGGACATGGATCGACAGAAGCGCTGGATTCGACATGGGGACATCCTGCCAGCAGTCACTGACAGTGATGTCCCCGGACGTTCAGCCCCCGCGCCCCCGGCGATCAGTACCCGCGATAGGGGCGGTTGTACGGATCCTCGTACGGCGCGGGGGCGGGGCGCGGCGCCGCGGGGCGCATCGCCTCGTACCCCGTACCGGCGGCGGGCCGCTGGGGCTGGGCGCCCGGGTATCCGCGCGGGCCCGCGGCCTGCTGCGGGATGTACGGCGCGGGGGCCTGTTGCAGCGGGGCGTGCTGCTGGGCCTGGGCGTAGCCGTACGACGGCTGGTGAGGGGAAGGGGCGGCCGGCAGGGCGGGCAGCGCGGCCGGGAGGGCGGGCAGGTGACTACCTGTGTCGTACGCGGAAGGAACCCGGATCGGGGCGATCTGAGGAGTGCCCCGCTCTGCGACGAGGGAGTCGTAGATCGGAGTGTCCGTGAAGGACGGCGCGGAGTAGTAACCGCCGCCATAGGTGGAGCGGGGGGAGGTCATGCTCCATAAGTTAAGCCCTAGATGTGTTGGTTGGGGAGACCGATAAGAGGGTTGTTTTCCGTGTCGGCAGTGATGACGGACCCCCAATGCGAGCGAACTTGGGAAAATCGGTCGCCGAACGGCGTACGGATCGTGTAAAGGCCGAGTTCCTGGCGGGTTACCCAGGGTTGGCGGGAGCGCGGACAGGAGGATCCTCCAGACGCGATCGTGGGCCTCCCGGTGATCGGGGTAATAGGTTGGCCGCGAACGGAATCGGCGGCCCTGCCGGACGCGGCGACTTGCGATGGGGGCGGACATGACAATGCCTAAAGGATCGAATGTTCCCGTGCCGGCGCCCGCCGTGCGGGTCGAATTGGGATGGGGCTCCGGCGCCGGGGTGCCCGACGCCGACGCGTCCGCCCTCTTGCTGGCCTCCTCCGGAAAGGTGCGCTCGGACGCGGACTTCGTCTTTTACAACCAGCCCGCGCACTCCTCCGGAGCGGTGCGGTACGAGGGCAAGCAGCGCTCCGACGGCGGCGTCCGCGATGTGCTGACGGTCGACCTCGCGCGCGTGGAGCCCGCGATCGAGAGAGTGGTGGTCGCCGCGTCGGCCGACGGCGGCACGTTCGGTCGGATCCCCGGTCTGTACATCCGGGTGCTCGACGCGGCGAGCGGCGCCGAACTCGCACGCTACGACAGCGCGGACGCGACCGTGGAGACGGCGTTCGTCCTCGGCGAGCTGTACCGGCGCCAGGGCGCGTGGAAGTTCCGCGCCGTCGGCCAGGGGTACGGCAGCGGCCTTGAGGGGCTCGCGACGGATTACGGGATCACGGTGGACGAGCCGCAGCAGCGAACGCCCGCTGCCGCCCCGCCCGCGCCCGAGCCCGTGCGCCTCGCCAAGGTCACCCTCACGAAGGACGCCCCGTCGGTCTCCTTGACGAAACAGGGCGGCACGTCGGGCGGCATGCGCGTGAACCTCAACTGGCAGACGCGCAAGCAGTTCAAGGGCTGGGGCGCGAAGCTCGGCAGAGCCGTCGCCATGCACGCCGACCTCGACCTGGACCTCTGCGCGCTCTACGAACTCACCGACGGCCGCAAGGGAGTCGTCCAGGCCCTCGGCAATGCCTTCGGAGCCCTGCACCAGCCTCCCTACATGCTGCTCGACGGCGACGACCGCACGGGCGCCGTCGACAGCGGGGAGAACCTCACCATCAACCTCGATCACATCAAGGACTTCCGCCGCATCGTCATCTTCGTGACGATCTACGAGGGCGCGCGCAGCTTCGCCGACCTCAACGCCACGGTCACCCTCATGCCCCAGCACGGCGCCCCGGTCGACTTCTCGCTCGACGAGTGCACGGTCCCCTCGACGGTGTGCGCACTGGCCCTCCTCACCAACAACGGCGGCGACCTCGTCGTACAGCGAGAGGCCCGTTACCTCGTGCCGGAGCGCGGCGTGAGCCCGCAGCGCACCATCGACCACGCCTACGGCTGGGGCATGAACTGGACCCCCGGCAGGAAGTGACGGCTCAGCGCCGCTCCGGCGCGGGCTCCGCGACGGTGTCCGGACGCGCGTACGTACGTCCCTTCCACGCCGCGCCCCGCCCCCTGTAGTGCTGCACCGCCGAGTCCACGGTCATCAGGAGGTACAGGAAGGCGGTGGCGGGCAACAGGGGAGCGAGCCAGAGCGGCTGCCGGTAGTAGCGGAGCATCGGCAGATACGTCCCGGTCATCACCAGCCAGGCCAGGCCGCCGGCCGTCGCGGCCGGTGCGCTGCCGGCGGCCAGGCCCGCGAACAGGGTCACCGGGGGAGCCAGATACACCACCGCGAGTCCGGCGACCGTGCCGACGAGCAGGAGCGGGTTGTGCCGCAGCTGGGCGTACGCGCTCCGCGAGACCATGCGCCACAGGTCCGCGAGGCGGGGATAGGGGCGGACGCTGTCGACACGCTCGGCCAGTCCGAGCCAGATGTGACCGCCCGCGCGCCGCACCTCCCGCGCGAGCGCGACGTCGTCGATCACCGCGTGCCGGATGGCGTCGGGGATCCGCGCCCGCTCGGCGGTGTCGGCGCGCAGCAGGACGCAACCGCCCGCCGCGGCGGTCGTCCGCGCCCCCTTCCGCCCGATCCGGCGGAAGGGATAGAGCTGGGCGAAGAAGTACACGAACGCGGGGACCACCAGCCGCTCCCACAGGCTCCGCACCCGCAGCCGGGCCATCTGGGAGACCAGGTCGAAACCGCCCGCGTCCGCGGCGGCCACCAACTGCCGCAGGCTGTCCGGCGCATGGGCGATGTCCGCGTCGGTCAGGAGCAGATACTCGGGGTCCCGCGCGCGGGCGAGACCCATTCCGTGGCGCACCGCCCAGAGCTTGCCCGTCCACCCGTGGGGCGGCTCACCGGGGGAGCCGACGGTCAGCGGCAGGCCGCCGTGCCGCCCGGCCAGCGCGCGGGCCAGCTCGCCCGTGCCGTCCGAGCTGCCGTCGTCGACGAGGAAGACCTCGGCCCGGCCCGGGTACTCCTGCGCCAGCAGCGACGGCAGGCTCTTGGGCAGCATGGCGGCCTCGTCCCTCGCGGGCACGACAACACAGACCGAAGGCCAGCGCGCGGGGTCCCTTCGCGGTGGCAGACGCACGTCCGTACGCCAGAAGAAGCCCTGTCCCCACAGCAGCCACAGCCACGCGGCAAGCGATCCGGCGGCGGTCCACGCAACGGCGCTCATCCGCCGAAGTCTGCCCCATGGGACGGGGCCCGTGGGGCCCATCGACTATGGTGACCGGGTGAAGATCGCGCTCATGGACTCCGGTATCGGACTGCTCGCCGCGGCGGCCGCGGTGCGTCGCCTGCGGCCCGACGCCGATCTCGTACTCTCCTCGGATCCCGACGGGATGCCGTGGGGGCCGCGCACCACGGAAGACCTCACCGCGCGGGCGCTCGCCGTCGCCGAGGCCGCCGCCGCGCACCGGCCCGACGCGCTGATCGTGGCCTGCAACACCGCGTCCGTGCACGCGCTGCCCGCGCTCAGGGCCCGCCTGGAGCCCGGCATCCCGGTCATCGGGACCGTCCCGGCGATCAAGCCCGCCGCCGCGGGCGGCGGACCCGTGGCCATCTGGGCCACGCCCGCCACCACCGGGAGCCCCTACCAGCGGGGCCTCATCGAGCAGTTCGCGAGCGACGTCGCCGTCACGGAGGTGCCCTGCCCGGGTCTCGCCGACGCCGTGCAGTACGCGGACGAGAAGGCCATCGACGAGACGATCGCCGCCGCGGCCGCCCTCACCCCGCCCGATGTAAGAGCCGTCGTCCTGGGCTGCACCCATTACGAGCTGGTCGCTGAGCGTATTCGCGCCGCTGTGCAGCAGCCCCAGCTGCCGCCCCTCGTGCTGCACGGCTCGGCCGGCGCCGTCGCGGCCCAGGCGCTGCGCAGGACCGGAGAGCGGCCCGGCGCCGCCCCCGCGGCCGTCGCCGATTCGGACGCCGCGGCTCCCGGCCTCACCGTGCTGCTCAGCGGGCGCGCGGAGCAGTTGCCGCGAGAAGCGCTCACGTACGCCGAGGGGCGCATGCTCGCGGCGGTCAGCCCCGCGCTCTGATCTCCCCAGGTCGCCGGGGTGGCGGTCACTCTCCGCGACGCGGTGCCTTCGCGCTGGAACCTGAGTAGGCTCGGAGGCATGAAGGACCCAGCCCGTGAGGAACACGGCGAGCGCGCCGTGACCGACGGCCGGCCCGAGGTCTGGACCGGCCGCGCGACCAACCGCGTCCAGTGGCTGCTGGCCAGCGCCGGCGCCGCCTGTCTGGCGCTCGGCATCGCCCTGGCGGTCGGCTCCATGTGGACCTCGGGCTTCGCCCCGCTGCTCATGTCCGTCGTGGGCTGCATCGCCGCAGGCCTTCTGATGCTCTTCGGGACCCTCGCCTTCGTCCACGTGGCCGTGAAGATCGACAAGGACTTCCTGGAGGTGCGCTGCGGCCATCTGGGCCTGCCGCGCCGCCACATCCCCCTCTCCCATGTCGTGGGAGCGGACTTCGCGCCCACGGTCACGCCCCGTCAGTGGGGCGGCTGGGGCTACCGCTGGCGTCCCGAGAAGGGCACGGCGGTCGTGGTGCGGCGCGGCGAGGGCGTGGTCATCAGGCTGGGCGACGGCCACAAGTTCACGGTGACCGTCGACGACGCCGAATCGGCGGTCCGCGCGATCCGGGACCGGCTGCGGGTCAGGGGCACGCCGGGCACCTCGGGCTGACCGCCCGCCGACCTGTCCCCGCCCGGGAACGCGATGCGGCGAGGGCGCCCGCGACCGCGCTGTCGGCGCCCGGATGACGCGCCGTACACTCCCGGAGTGACCGCCACCACCACTCCCGTAGACGAGCCGGACCAGCTCGATCCGCAGCCCGTGCGGGGCTCTCGTGCCGAGCGTGTCCGGCGGGGGCTCGTGCCCGCCGCCGCGGCGGCTCTCTCCGGGGTACTGCTCTACGTCAGCTTCCCGCCCCGCACACTGTGGTGGCTCGCGCTCCCGGCCTTCGCCGTGCTCGCCCGGTGTCTGCACGGCCGCACCTGGAAGGCGGGCCTCGGCCTCGGCTACCTCTTCGGCCTCGGCTTCCTGCTGCCGCTCCTGGTGTGGACCGGCGTCGAGGTCGGCCCCGGCCCGTGGCTGGCGCTTGCCGCCATCGAGGCCGTCTTCGTCGCCCTGGTGGGCGCGGGCGTCGCGGCCGTCTCCCGGCTGCCGGGCTACCCGCTCTGGGCCGCGGCCCTGTGGATCGCGGGAGAGGCGGCACGCGCGCGCGTGCCGTTCAGCGGTTTTCCCTGGGGGAAGGTCGCCTTCGGTCAGGCGGACGGCGTCTTCCTGCCGCTCGCCGCGCTCGGCGGCACCCCCGTGCTCGGGTTCGCGGTCGTCCTGAGCGGCTTCGGGCTGTACGAGATCGTGCGCCGGCTCCGTGACGTACGCACCACCCGGGTCCTGCGGCGCGGCGCGGCGGCCGCTGCCGTACTCAGCGTGCTCGTCCCGCTCGCCGGCGCCTTCGCCGCCCGCCCGCTCGTCAGCGACGAGGCCGAGGACGGCACCGCGACCGTCGCCGCGATCCAGGGCAACGTCCCGCGCGCGGGACTCGCCTTCAACGCCCAGCGCCGCGCGGTCCTCGACCACCATGTGCGGGAGACCGAACGCCTGGCCGCCGCGGTGAAGGCAGGCACGGTCAAGCGCCCGGACCTCGTGCTGTGGCCGGAGAACTCCTCCGACATCGACCCGTTCACCAACCCCGACGCGCGCCAGGAGATCGAGGCCGCCGTCAAGGCGATCGGGGTGCCCCTCTCCGTGGGCGGCGTCGTCGAGGGGAAGGACGGCAAGCTTTACAACGAGCAGATCCTGTGGGACCCCGAGAAGGGCCCCACCGACACCTACGACAAGCGGCAGATCCAGCCGTTCGGCGAGTACATCCCGCTGCGGGGCCTCATCGGCGTCTTCAGCAGTGACGTCGACATGGTCCGCCAGGACTTCAGCCGCGGTTCCGAGCCCGGCGTCTTCACCATGGCGGGCACCAAGGTGGGCATCGCGACCTGCTACGAGGCCGCCTTCGACTGGGCCGTGCGCGACACCGTGACCGGCGGCGCCCAGCTCCTCTCGGTGCCCAGCAACAACGCCACCTTCGACCGCAGCGAGATGACCTACCAGCAGCTCGCGATGTCCCGCGTCCGCGCGGTCGAACACAGCCGCGCCGTCACGGTCCCGGTGACCAGCGGCGTCAGCGCGGTGATCATGCCGGACGGCACGGTGAAGGCGAAGACCAAGTGGTTCACCGCCGCCTCGCTCGTCGAGGACGTGCCGCTGCGTTCCTCGCGGACCCCCGCCACCCGCCTCGGCGTGCTGCCCGAGGGCATCCTCGTCCTGGTCGCTCTCGGCGGCCTCGGCTGGGCCGTGGCATCGGCGCGGACCCGGCGGGCAGCGGCGGAGTAGCCGCGGCGGGGGGAGAGTGACCCCTCGTCGGCGCAGAGCGGTGGCGGGACGCCGTTAGGGTCGGTTTATGGCCACTCCTGATTTCATCCGCACCCTTAGGGCCGACGCCGGCCGGCAACTCCTCTGGCTCCCCGGAGTCACCGCCATCGTCTTCGACGACGAGGGCAGAGTGCTGCTCGGGCGGCGCACCGACAACGGCAGGTGGTCGGTGATCGGCGGGATCCCGGACCCGGGGGAGCAGCCCGCGGAGTGCGCGGTGCGCGAGGTGTACGAGGAGACGGCGGTGCACTGCGTACCCGAACGCGTCGTCCTCGTGCAGGCACTCGAACCGGTCACCTATCCCAACGGCGACACGTGCCAGTACATGGACACCACCCTGCGCTGCCGTGCCGTCGGCGGCGAGGCGCGCGTCAACGACGACGAGTCCCTGGAGGTGGCGTGGTTCTACGTCGACGCGCTGCCGGACCTGCACGAGTACTCGATGTCCCGCATCAAGCTGGCGCTCGCCGACGGCCCCACGTGGTTCGAGCCGGCCCACCAGCGATGAGGCCCGCGGGCTGACCCCCGCGCCCCGTGAGCCCTCCGTTAGCCTGAGGGCACGATGAACCGTTTGAGCACGTCATGGGGCGCGTACGACCTCACCCGCTTCCCGGAGGACCCCCGCGACCAGCTGCGCGCCTGGTCGGCGGCCGACGCCTATCTGCTGCGGCACCTCGCGGGTGAGGAGGGGGCGGCGGCCGTCGACCTCAGCGGCACCGTGGCCGTCGTCGGCGACCGGTGGGGAGCCCTCACCACCGCCCTCGCGGGCCACGCGCGCGTGCTGGTGCAGATCACCGACTCCTTCCTCGCGCAGCAGGCCACCCGGGCCAACCTGGCCCGAGCGGGACACGCACCGGACGCCGCGCGGCTCCTGACGACCAGGGACACTCCGCCCCCGCGCATCGACGTACTCCTGATCCGCGTACCGAAGAGCCTCGCGCTCCTGGAGGACCAGCTCCACCGGCTGGCGCCCGCCCTGCACGAAGACACCGTCGTCATCGGCACCGGCATGGTCACCGAGATCCACACGTCGACCCTGGAGCTCTTCGAGCGGCTCGTCGGGCCGACGAGGACCACGCTGGCCCGGCAGAAGGCGCGGCTCATCCTCAGCACCCCGGACCCGGCACGCACACCGGGGCCCAGCCCGTGGCCCGGCCGTTATGTGCTGCCCGCCGACTCCGGTGCGGGCGCGGGCCTGACCGTCGTCAACCACGCGGGGATCTTCTGCGCGGACCGGCTCGACATCGGCACCCGCTTCTTCCTGAAGCACCTGCCACGCGCCCGCCCCGGCGCGCACGTCGTGGACCTCGGCTGCGGCAACGGCGTGCTCGGCACCGCCGCCTCCGTGGCCGCACCCGACGCCACGGTCACCTTCATCGACGAGTCTTTCCAGGCCGTCGCCTCCGCCGAGGCCACCTTCCGGGCCAACGCGGCCGAGGGCGCCGAGGCCGGTTTCGTAGCGGGTGACGCGCTCGCCGCCGTACCCGCCGGGACCGTGGACCTCGTCCTGAACAACCCGCCGTTCCACAGCCACCAGGCCACGACCGGCGCGACCGCCCGGCGCATGTTCAGCGGTGCGCGCGCCGCGCTGCGCCCCGGCGGTGAGCTGTGGGTCATCGGCAACCGCCACCTCGGCTACCACGTGAAACTCCGCAAGCTCTTCGGCAACGCGGAAGTCGTGGCGAGCGACCCGAAGTTCGTCGTGCTGCGGGCGGTGAGGGGCCGCCGCTGAGGCCCGCCCGTGCCGCGCGGGCCCGCAGGCCCGGGGCCGGACGGTCCCTCTCGGGGCCGCCCAGCGTTCGCGGCGGCGCCGGGGCGATGGCAGCGTCGGGGGAGGAGAACCGAGGCCGGTCCGTTCCGCACGACTGACCCGGCGCTCCCGTGGAACCCGCGCCCCAGCCACGTACCCGCGGATCCCGCGGCACCCCCGACCCTCGCGAGGAGACCTCATGGCGCCCATGGCGAAGGAGGACCTGGCGGCACTCGACGCACACTGGCGTGCCGCCAACTACTTGTCCGTCGGCCAGATCTATCTGATGGGCAACCCTCTGCTGACCGAGCCCCTGCGGCCCGAGCACATCAAGCCGCGCCTGCTGGGCCACTGGGGCACCTCACCCGGCCTCAACCTCGTGCACACCCACCTCAACCGCGTCATCAAGGAGCGCGACCTGGACGCGCTGTGCGTGTGGGGGCCCGGCCACGGCGGGCCCGCCGTGCTTGCCAACGCGTGGCTGGAGGGCAGCTACACGCAGAGGTATCCGGCCGTGACCCGGGACGCGGAGGGCATGGCGCGGCTGTTCCGTCAGTTCTCGTTCCCCGGCGGTGTGCCGAGCCACGTCGCGCCCGAGACGCCCGGCTCGATCCACGAGGGCGGCGAGCTGGGCTACTCCCTCGCGCACGCGTACGGAGCCGCCTTCGACAACCCCGGCCTGGTCGTGGCCTGCGTGATCGGCGACGGCGAGGCCGAGACGGGGCCGCTGGCGGGCTCCTGGCACTCCAACAAGTTCCTCGACCCCGTGCACGACGGCGCGGTCCTGCCGATCCTCCACCTCAACGGTTACAAGATCGCCAACCCGACGCTGCTCGCCCGGCTCCCCGACGCCGAACTGGACGCGCTGCTCAAGGGCTACGGCCACGAGCCCCTGTACGTCGCGGGCGACGACCCCCTCACGGTCCACCACACGATGGCCGAGGCCATGGACCAGGCGCTGGACCGGATCGCCGCCCTCCAGCGGGCGGCCCGCAGCGGCGGCGCGCACACCCGGCACCGCTGGCCCGTGATCGTGCTGCGCACCCCCAAGGGCTGGACCGGCCCCCGGACCGTGGACGGAGTGCCCGTCGAGAACACCTGGCGCTCCCACCAGGTGCCGCTCTCCGAAGTCCGCGAGAACCCGGGCCACCTGCGGCAGCTGGAGCAGTGGCTGCGCTCCTACCGCCCCGACGAACTCTTCGACGCGGAGGGCGGCCCCACGGAGGATGTCCTGACGTGCGTGCCCGAGGGCGAGCGCCGCCTCGGCGCCACCCCGCGCGCCAACGGCGGCCTGCTCAGCCGCCCGCTCCCCCTGCCGCCGCTGGAGCGCTTCGCCGTCACGGTCGACGAGCCCGGCGCGACCTCGCACGAGCCGACCCGGGTCGCCGGCGAGCTGCTCGCCCAGGTCATGGCCGACACGGCGCGGCGCCGCGACTTCCGTGTCGTGGGCCCCGACGAGACCGAGTCCAACCGGCTCGGCGCGCTGTACGGCGCCACGGGCAAGGCCTGGCAGGAGCGGACCCTCGACACCGACGAGCACCTCGCCCGCGACGGCCGCGTCATGGAGGTCCTCTCCGAACACCTGTGCCAGGGCTGGCTGGAGGGCTACACGCTCACCGGCCGCCACGGCCTGTTCTCCTGCTACGAGGCGTTCGTCCACATCGTCGACTCGATGGTCAACCAGCACATCAAGTGGCTGAAGACCTCGCGGTCCCTGCCGTGGCGCGCGCCGGTGCCGTCCCTCAACTACCTGCTCACCTCGCACGTGTGGCGCCAGGACCACAACGGCTTCTCGCACCAGGATCCCGGCTTCGTGGACCACGTGCTCAACAAGAGTCCCGACGTCGTACGCGTCTATCTGCCGCCGGACGCCAACACCCTGCTCTCGGTGACCGAGCACGTCCTGGACAGCCGCGACTACGTGAACGTGGTCGTCGCGGGGAAGCAGCCCTGCTTCGACTGGCTCTCCCTCGACGCGGCCCGCGCCCACTGCGCGCGCGGCGCGGGCGTCTGGGAGTGGGCGGGCACGGACGACGGCACGCGCGATCCCGACGTGGTCCTGGCATGCGCGGGTGATGTGCCGACGCAGGAGGTCCTGGCCGCCGCGGGGCTGCTGCGGGAGCTGCTGCCCGAGCTGGCCGTCCGCGTCGTCAACGTCGTCGACATCGCCCGCCTGATGCCCCGCGAGGAGCATCCGCACGGCATGCCCGACTCCGAGTTCGACGCGCTGTTCACCAGGGACCGGCCCGTGATCTTCGCCTACCACGGCTATCCGTGGCTGATCCACCGGCTCGCCTACCGCCGCACCGGGCACGCGAACCTGCACGTACGCGGGTACAAGGAGGCGGGCACGACGACCACGCCGTTCGACATGGTCGTCCGCAACGACCTCGACCGGTACCGCCTCGTCATGGACGTCATCGACCGCGTGCCGGGCCTCGCCGTCCGTGCCACGGCCGTGCGGCAGGCGATGACCGACGCCCGTACGCGCCACCACGCCTGGATCCGCGAGCACGGCACCGACCTGCCCGAGGTGGCCGACTGGACGTGGCCGCACACCAGTGGCGGATGAGCTGTTCCCCCGGGCCCGCACCGACATCGGCCCGGGGGCCGTGCACCTACCGGACTGGCTGACACCGCCGGCGCAGCTGCGGCTGGTCGAGGCGTGCCGGCGGTGGGCGAAGCCGCCCGCGGGGCTGCGGCTGGTCAGGACGCCCGGGGGCGGCACGATGACGGCGCGGCAGTTCGGCCTCGGCTGGCACTGGTTTCCGTACGGGTACGCGCGCGAAGCCGTCGACGGGGACGGGGCGCCGGTGAAACCGATGCCGTCGTGGCTCGCCGCACTGGGCCGTTCGGCGGCCGAGGCGGCCGGGTTCGAAGGTGAGGAGGCGTACGACATCGCGTTGGTCAACTTCTACGACGCCGACGCCCGCATGGGCATGCACCGCGACAGCGACGAGAAGTCCGGCGCCCCCGTGGTGTCGCTGAGCCTCGGCGATACGTGCGTCTTCCGCTTCGGGAACCCGCGGACGCGGACGAAGCCGTATACGGACATCGAGCTGCGCAGCGGTGATCTCGTGGTCTTCGGGGGGCCGTCCCGTCTGGCGTACCACGGGGTACCGCGGGTGCTGCCCGGCACGGCGCCGCCGGAGTTGGGCCTGACCGGGCGGCTGAACATCACGCTGCGGGTGAGCGGCCTCGGGGAGGACGGGCCGGGCGGGCCCTGAGCGTGCCGCTCACCGCGTCGGCGCGGAGCCCGTCAGGTGCGCGGTGGGAGCCGGACGGCGCTGCTGCGTTGACGGAAGCGTTCCGCTTGTGCGTCGAGCTGTTCGAGATGGCGGCCGAGACGGTCGAGCGCTTGCTCTCCCCGCGGGCCGAGGCCGGTCCGTTCCATCAGGCGGAGGGAGTGCAGCAGGGGACGCAGGACCTGGTCGCGGTGGGTGGCGAGGTCGTAGATACCGGAGACGGCGATGCGGGCGGCACGGGTGCGGAAGCCGGGGATGCCGTGACCCGGCATGGTGAAGTCGCAGATGACGTCGGTGACAGCCTGGGTGAAGAGGTCGGGTGCGAGGTCGAGACCGTCGGCGCACAGATCACGGTAGAAGAGCATGTGCAGGTTCTCGTCGGCGGCGATGCGGCTCATGAGCTGCTCGCCCAGTGGATCGCCGCAGGCACGGCCGGTGTTGCGGTGGGCCTGCCGGGTGGCCATCTCCTGCACCATCACGTAGGCCAGCGCGTGCGGAACGTCGGAGTGTTCGCTCCGATAGCCGGCCGAGACGTGGTGCATGCGGTCGCGTTCCAGACGTACGGGGTCGACGGCCCGGCGCGCGTGCAGGTACGTGCGGAGAGCGTCGGCGTGGCGGGCCTCCTCGGCCGTCCACCGGTGCAGCCAGCTGAGCCAGGCTCCCTCGCGTCCGAACTGGCCGTGGATCTCGTGGTGATAGCTGGGCAGGTTGTCCTCGGTCAGGAGGTTGACGACCAGCGCGTCACGTACGGCATCCGGAAGGGGGGAGTCGGCCGGACGCCAGGGGGATCCGTCCAGCGGGCCGTCGAAGTCGCGGGCCTGCGACCACGGAATGTAGGTGTGCGGGAACCATTCACGAGCCGTGGCCAGATGCCTGTCGAGGCGACGCTCGACGCCGGGTTCGAGTTCGGTGAGGATGTCGATCTGGCCACGGGTGTGGGGGCGTGGCGTGGGGAGGGACATCGCGGCAGCTCCTTGGCGCGGGCGGCTGGTTCAGCAGCCCTGGAAGACCAGGGCGGCGTTCTGCCCCCCGAAGCCGAATGACGTGGTGGCCACCGCTCGCATGCGCTGCGGCCGGGGAACCTTGGTCACCACGTCCAAGTCGATGCCGGTCTCGGGCTGGTCGAGGTTGGCGGTCGGATGGATCAGCTGGTGCCTCAGCGTGAGCGCGCTGACCGCCGCCTCGATGGCTCCGGCCGCGCCCAGGGAATGCCCGAGGACGCTCTTCGTGGCGGTGACCGGCGGCGGCGTGCCGAAAACGCCGTGCAGCGCGCGGGCTTCCACGCGATCGTTGAGCGTCGTCGAGGTGGCGTGCGCGTTGACGTGGTCGATGTCCTGCGGGGAGAGGCCGGCGTCGGCGAGGGCGGCGCGCACCGCACGCTGCGCGCCCACGCCCTCCGGGTGCGGTGCCGTGGCGTGGTAGGCGTCGCCGGTCGCGCCGTACCCGGTCAGCAGCGCGTAGGGGCGGGCCCGGCGGGCGCGGGCGTGGGAGGCGCGTTCGAGGACGAGGACGCCCGCGCCCTCGCCCAGAACGAATCCGTCGCGTTCGGAGTCGAAGGGGCGGGAGGCGCCGGCCGGGTCGTGGGTTCGGGTGGACAGCGCCCCCATGCGCCAGAAGGCCGCCGAGGTGACCGGACTCGCGCTCTCACTCCCGCCGGCGATGGCGATGTCGCACATCCCCGCGCGCAGGAGCAGGGCGGCGGTCCCGATGGCGGTCGCTCCCGACGCGCATGCCGTGCTGGTGCAGAAGGTGGGGCCCTGGGCGCTCAGCAGCATGCCGACGTATCCGGCGGCCATGTTGGGCGCGCTGCGCGGCACGAGTGTGGGCGGGATGGCCTGGAAGCGGCCCTTGTCCATGGCAGTACACGTGGCCGGTGAGTGGTCGTGGGTCGTGCCGCCCACGCCGATGACGACCGCCACGCGGGGCGCGTCCCAGGCGTCCTGATCCAGGCCCGCGTCGGTGACGGCTTCCCGGGCGGCCGCCACCGCGAAGCTGATGAACGGGTCCGCTCGCCAGGCAAGACCGGGTGCGGCCGCCTTGACGGGTGCGGCGGGGACACGGCAGGCGAAGGGAACGGGCAGGCCCGTGAGTCCGGGGTCCGGCGCCGCGGTCGAGGTGCCTTCGCACAGACGCCGCCACGTGTCGGGGACGCCCACCCCGGCTGCGGTGACCAGACCGATGCCGGTGACAGCGATCTCCGCCGACGCGTTCATTCGGGGACCAGGTCACCGGCGCCGACGACGGGGGCGTCCGCCACGGCCTGGATCACGACCCGCGCTGCCTCGCTGTACGGCATACCGGGGGTGATCGGCAGGTCGAGGGTGGAGATCTCCTTGTGCGTCTGGGCTTCGATGGCCACCAGGAGTTCCAGAAGTCCCAGGGAATCGAGGCCCAGAGCCTCAAGGGTGGCGTCCTCCGCCAGTCGGTCTGCGGGGATCTCGAACTGTTCGACGACGATCGTCTTCAGCGATTCTTCGGTGAAGGGTGCTTCCGAGGTGGTCACGTCGGCCTTCCGGTGATCGTGAGGATCATGAGGTGGCCACCTTGGTACCGGCCTCGTCGGAGCCCTGCGGCCAAACACACCCTCGGGCCGGCGACAATCCCCGCGATGGGGTGAATCACTGCGGCTGCCCGGCGGCAGCCAGGGCCCCGTGATGACGACCGGGGCCGGTGAGCAGCCCCTACTGTCCTCGCTATGGAGAACACGCGCACCGCCGCCGTCCCTGTCTCCTGGGCCGACCGCATCGCGGAGCAAGCACCCTTCGATATTTTCAGTGAGGCCTATCGCGACGACCCGAACCACTTCACTGAACGCCTGCGCAGCCGGCACGGCCCCGTCTACCGACTTCCCTCGGGTGCGCTGGTGCTCCTCGGTTACGCCGAGTGCGCCGCCGTGCTGCGTGATCCACGGTTCGGGCACGGGGCAGCCACGGCTCGCGACATCACGGGCTACGGCGTGCCCGCGCGCTCCTTCCTGCTCACCGACCCGCCCGCTCACGACCGCCAGCGGGGCCAGGTCAGCAACGCCTTCACCGCCCGGGCCACCGACCAGCTCCGTCCCAGGACGGAACAGCGTGTCGCCGAGCTGATCGACCAGGCCTGGCGACGAGGTGAGGCGGACGTCGTCGCCGACCTCGCGAGACCGCTGGCGGCCTCGGTGCTCTCGGAGGTGCTGGGCCTGCCACCTGGATACGAGCGCCGCTTCGAGGAGATCGCGGAACTCCTCGTGCGGGGCACCGAGCCGCAACAGCCCACCGATCCCGCTACCCGGTCGCGCATCGCCCGGGCCCGCACCGACTTCGTCCGGATCTTCACCCAGGTGCTGCGCCGTCCTCCCGAGGACTGCGGTGCCAGCGTCATCAGCTCCCTGGCCCACGGTGGCGCGCGGGGAGAGGGTCCCGTACCGCTGAGCGAGGCGGTCGCCACGTGTGGACAGATCATCGCCGCGGGGTACGAAACGACGGTGGGGCTGATCGCGAACGGCCTGTACGCCCTGTTCCGCCATCCCGAGGAGCGCGACCGCCTGGAGGCCACCGGCTGCGACGCCGCTCCCATGGCCACGGCCGTGGAGGAGCTGCTGCGCTATGACCCGCCCGTTCACATCGCGGTGCGCACCGCGCTCACCGAGGCCGAGGTGGGTGACACCCGAGTCCCCCGAGGGACGATCCTCACCTTGATGCTCAACGCCGCCAACCGGGACCCCGGCGTCTACGCCGATCCCCACCGCCTGGACCTTCGGCGCACCGGCAGACACCTCGCGTTCGGCCTCGGACCCCACTTCTGTCTGGGGGCGCCTCTTGCCCGGCTGGAAGCACAGCTCATGCTCCCCGCCCTGTTGCGCGGCCGACCCGAGCTGGCCGAGGACCGGGTGACCTATGGATGCGGCTTCGTGGCCCGCCGTGTCCAGCGTCTCCGCGTCCGCCTCACCAGACGCCCCCCGCTGTAGGACACGGCCGCGCGTCAGCCAGCCGGTGCTGCCGACGTCTGGCCAAGGGCCTGGGCAGGGGCCTAGGCAGCTTCGTGGAAGACCAGCCCGAGCGACCTGCGCAGGCCCGAGCGCACCACGCTGACGCCGTGGCGCACCGGGCCCGCCGACCAGCCGCGCGCCGAGCGGACGGGGCGGTCGCGGGTGGTGAAGACCAGGCCGTGACCCTGCTTCAGGACGGTCGACGTGCCGCGTGACTGTGCCCGAGGGCGCTGCTCGACCAGCAGGAACTCGCCGCCCGTGTAGTCGGCGCCCTGCTCGTCCAGGCCGATGACGACCTGGAGCGGGAAGACCAGGTCGCCGAAGAGGTCGCGGTGCAGGGCGTTCCAGTCGCCCTCCTCGTAGCGCAGCAGGATCTGCGCGGACTTGGCCTGGCCGGCCGCGTGGCACCGCGCCAGCCACTCGTCGAGGGAGTCGGGCCAGGGCGCCGGGCGGCCCAGGCGGGCCGCCCAGTCGCGCGCCACGGTCAGCAGGTGGGGGTAGAGGGCCGCCCGCAGTGCGGCCACCGGGCGGGGGAGGTCATGGGTGAAGTAGCGGTACCGGCCGGAGCCGAAGCGGTGGCGTGCCATGTCGACCGTGGAGCGGAACCGGGCCGCGTCGTCGTAGAGCCCCGCGATCCGGCGGCACTCGGCGGGGTCGATGAGCCGCGGTGTGAGCGCGCAGCCGTGCGTGTCCAGCTCGGTGGCGAGCGCGGTCCAGTCGGCCGCGTCGACCGCCGCCGTGATCGCCCGCGCGCTGGTCATGCCGCTTCCAGGTCGAGCAGGTGGCGCTTGCGCTCCAGGCCGCCCGCGTACCCGGTCAGGGAGCCGTCGGCGCCGATCACCCGGTGGCAGGGGCGCACGACGAGCAGCGGGTTGCGGCCGATGGCCGTGCCCAGGGCCCGGACCGCGGCCCGGGACAGGCCCAGCTGTTCCGCGAGGCGCCCGTAGGTGGTCGTGGTGCCGTAGGGGACCGTGTCCAGGGCGTCCCAGACCTTGCGCTGGAAGGCGGTGCCCGCCCCGGCGGCGTACTCGATGTCGAAGTGGGTCAGGCTCCCGGCGAAGTACGAACGCAGCTGGGCGGCGATCGCCTCGAACGCGTCGTCGTCGCGGGTCCAGCCGTCCAGGACGACGGCCGCGCCCTTCTGGCCCGGCATGGACAGCGAGGCGAGCGCGGTGCCGCCCTTGGCGGTGGCCGATGCCTCGCCCACCAGCAGCAACTCGCCCAGCGGGCTGTCTGTCGTCGTGTAGACGGTCATCGGACTCTCCTTGGGTGCGCTGGGTGACTGGAGTCCAGTCTGCGTCCCGCGCGAGGCGGCGGCTGGCGGGATTCGGACATGGCGTTCGCCCGCCCGAGCCGGCCCCTGCCAGCCCGAGCCAGCCCCAGTCCGCCCGAACCAGCCCGTGCCGTGAGATGCCGCTCACGCTTTATGCAACTAGTTGCACAACGCTTCGCGCGTCGTCTACAACTGTCCTGTAGACACCGCGTACGGAGGGGCCCGCATGAGCCGTTACCCGAACCTGCTCAACCCGCTGGACCTGGGCTTCACCACCCTGCCCAACCGGGTTCTGATGGGCTCCATGCACGTGGGCCTGGAGGAGGCGCCGAACGGCTTCGCGCGCATGGCGGAGTTCTACGCGACCCGCGCGCGCGGCGGCGTCGGCCTCATCGTCACCGGCGGCATCGCCCCGAACGACGCGGGACGCCCCTACCCCGGCGGCGCCAGGATGACGACCGAGGCGGAGGCGGCGCAGCACGCGGGCGTCACCGCGGCCGTACACGCCGAGGGCGGCAGGATCGCGATGCAGATCCTCCACTTCGGGCGGTACGCCTACCACCCCGACCTCGTCGCGCCCAGCGCCATCCAGGCGCCGATCAGTCCCTCGGTGCCGCGCGCCCTCACCGACAACGAGGTCGAGCAGACCATCGAGGACTTCGTCCGCGCCGCAGGCCTCGCCAAGCTCGCGGGGTACGACGGCGTCGAGATCATGGGCTCCGAGGGCTACCTGATCAACGAGTTCATCGCGGCCCCCACCAACCAGCGCACCGACCGCTGGGGCGGCGCCTACGAGAACCGCATCCGCTTCCCCGTCGAGATCGTCCGCCGCACCCGCGAGCGCGTCGGCGCGGACTTCATCATCATCTACCGCCTCTCCATGCTCGACCTGGTCCCCGGCGGCTCCACCCTCGACGAGGTCGTCCAGCTCGCCAAGGAGATCGAGGCCGCGGGCGCCACGATCATCAACACCGGCATCGGCTGGCACGAGGCGCGCATCCCCACCATCGCGACCTCGGTGCCGCGTGGCGCCTACGCCTTCGTCACCAAGAAGCTGATGGGCGAGGTCTCCGTGCCGCTCGTCACCACCAACCGCATCAACACCCCGGAGATCGCCGAGCAGTTGCTCGCCGACGGCGCCGCCGACATGGTGTCCCTGGCCCGCCCGCTCCTCGCCGACCCCGACTTCGTCGCCAAGGCCGAGGCCGAGCGGTCCGAGGCGATCAACACCTGCATCGGCTGCAACCAGGCCTGCCTCGACCACACCTTCAACCTCCAGATCACCTCCTGCCTGGTGAACCCGCGCGCCTGCCACGAGACCGAACTGGTGCTCGCGCCGACCCGCACGAAGAAGCGCCTCGCCGTCGTCGGCGCGGGCCCCGCCGGACTCGCCTTCGCCGTCTCGGCGGCCGAGCGCGGCCACGACGTGACCCTCTTCGACGCCGCCTCCGAGATCGGCGGGCAGCTCAACGTCGCCCGCAAGGTCCCCGGCAAGGAGGAGTTCGACGAGACCCTGCGCTACTACCGCACGCAGCTCGAACTGCGCGGCGTGAGCGTCGAGTTGAACACCGTCGTGACCGCCGAGCAGCTCAAGGAGGCGGCCTACGACGAGGTCGTCGTCGCCACCGGCGTGACCCCCCGCACCCCGGAGATCCCCGGCATCGACCACCCCAGCGTCGTCGGCTACCTCGACGTGCTGCGCGACGGCGCGCCCGTGGGGGAGCGGGTCGCGATCATCGGCGCGGGCGGCATCGGCTTCGACGTCGCCGAGTACCTCACCGACGGCGGTGAGAAGGCGAGCCTGGACCCGGCGACGTACTTCCGTCAGTGGGGCGTCGACATGGACTACCGCGAGCGCGGCGGGCTCACCAGGCCCGAGCGGCCCGCCCCGCCCCGCACGGTCCACCTGCTCCAGCGCAAGACGTCCAAGGTCGGCCAGGGCCTCGGCAAGACCACGGGCTGGATCCACCGCACCGAGCTGCGCCACCGCGGCGTCACGATGGTGGCGGGCGCGAGCTACGACCTCATCGACGACGCGGGCCTGCACATCACGGTCGACGGCGAGTCCTCCGTCATCCCCGTCGACACCGTCGTCCTGTGCACCGGCCAGGAACCCCGCCGCGGTCTGTACGACGAGCTGCTCGCCGCCGGGTGCGGCGCGCACCTCATCGGCGGCGCCGACGTGGCCGCCGAGCTGGACGCCAAGCGCGCCATCAAGCAGGGCACGGAGCTGGCCGCGGCGCTGTGAGCCCGGCCCCCCGCCGAGGGGCCGCCCGTCCCTAGGATTGCCCCCATGTCACTCCCGCACGCGATCCTCACCGCTCTCCTCGAGAAGCCGTCGTCGGGGCTCGAACTGACCCGCAGGTTCGACAAGTCGATCGGCTACTTCTGGTCGGCCACGCACCAGCAGATCTACCGCGAGCTGGGCAGGCTGGAGCGCGAGGGGTCGATCCGCGCGCTGCCGCGGCAGGGGGCGGCGCGCGGCCAGAAGAAGGAGTACGAGGTCCTGCCGGCGGGCCGCGCCGAACTGGCCCGCTGGACCGCGGCCGGCCAGGACCCGAAGCCGATGCGCGACACCCTTCTGCTGCGCCTGCGGGCGGCGGCGGTCGTCGGCATGGACGGCATCCAGGCGGACCTGCACCGCCATCTCGACCTGCACCGACGCCAGTTGGCGGAGTACGAGGAGATCGAGCGGCGGGACTTCCCCCCGGAGAGGGACGCGGTCGAGGACCGGCTGCGGCATGTGGTGCTGCGCGCGGGCATCGACCTGGAGACGTTCTGGACGCAGTGGCTCACACGGACGATCGAGGAACTGGACGCGCCCTGACGACGGGGCGCTGGCCGAGGTACGCGGCCCGGGGCCGGCGGGGGCCGGGGCGAGCGTGCGTGTCGGATGCCGGATGGGCGCGGCCCCTCCCGGAGATGGCGCGTACGCCCGAGGGGCAAAGCCGTGGGGGCGACGGGTAGTCCCGGAGGGTCCCCGCGGCCCGGGGTCGGCGCCGGGGCGCGCGCCCCGGATGCCCGACAGGCGCGGCCCCTCCCGGGGCGACGCGTACGCGGGAGGGCAAAGGTGCGGGGGCGGCGGGCCGTCCGGGTGGTGGGCGGCGGGAAAGGGCGTGCCGGGCCAGGGGGTGATGAGCCGTCCTGAGTGGTGGTCCCCGCGCGGCGGCTGCCGCCCACCCGGTGTGATGACGGGTGGGCGGCAGCCGTGGGTGCCGCTGTTGAGATGGGGCCGGTGTCAGATCCGGTTGCCCGCGGCGCGTCGCCGCAGGTACCAGAGGCCGCCGCCCGCGGCCGCCGTGGCCACCAGGGCCCCGCCGGTGACGAGCGTGAGCGAGCCCCGGTCCTCCGAACCGCCCCCGAGTCCACCCCGGACGCCGCGCGATGGCGTGGCCGTCGAGGAGGCCGTCGGCGTGCCGCCGACGGTGACGGTCTGAGGCCCGGCCTGCGAGCCGTCCTGACAAGCGACCAGGACCGTGTAGGAGCCGGCACTGACATTCCGCCAGGTGGCGCTGCCATTCGTCAGCGGCATCTGCTGGCCGCCGGCGAAGCTCGCGTTGCCGGCGCCCATCAGTGAGGCCGTTCCGCCGGTGGCACACGCGGCGGTGGTGACCTGCACAGTGGACCCGGTGGCGGTCACGGAGATCCCGCCGCCCGCGAACGCCGACGGAGCGGCCAGCGCCAGCGGCAGCGCGGCGGCGGCTACGGTCAGGCCGGCACGGACATATATCTGACTAGTACGCATGAGTCTGCCCTCCGGTGGCACGGGAGGCGGTACAACCCATGCGCCGCCGCGGATCGGGGAACGCCCGTGCTACCTGACGAAGAGCCAACGTGCCGTGGGCGAGGACCGCATGCGGACTGCCTCCGGGCAGGTGACGGAATCCTTCGTCCGGCGCAGAGCTGACCCGCCGTCACCCGCTGTGGGCCTCACCGGGGGCCAGCACGAGCCCGTCCGCGACCAGGCCCTCGTACACGGCCTGACCGAGCGCCTGCACCGCGGACTGCGGGCGCACCATCACCGTGAATTCCTTGATCCGGCCCTCCGCGTCGAAGTGCAGCAGGTCGATGCCGTGGATCTCCTTGCCGTGCACGGTCGCGCGGAACAGCAGTACGGCCGACTCGGCCTCGCCGCCGTCGGCGCTCGTCCGCGCCTCTCCGGTGTGCGACCCGACGTACCGGAAGTCCTCGAACGTCCGCAGCAGCACGCCGAAGAGCCCGAGCACCATCGGCCTGCCCTCGAAGGGGGTGAACTTCACCGGGCTGTAGAAGCGGATGTCCGGCGTGAACAGATCCTCCAGCGCGTCGAGGTCACGCTTCTCGACGAGGGAGCGGAAACGCTCGGCGGTGGGATGCGTGGCGGTGGTGGGATGCATGGCGGTCCTCCAGGGCATAGTCATCAATCTGACTATTCAGATTGATGACTATGATGGAGTGCGAGGCAGCCAAAGGGAAGGGAGCCGGGCGATGGCTCTGCGGCACGCGGTGCTCGCGGCACTGCTGGACGGCGAGTACAGCGGCTACCAGCTGGCCAAGGGCTTCGATATCGGCGTGGCCAACTTCTGGCACGCCCTGCCCCAGCAGCTCTACGCCGAACTGGCCAAGCTGGAGACGGAAGGCCTGATCACCGGCCGGGAGGTGGTCCAGGAGGGCCGTCCGAACAAGCGGTTGTTCCGCGTCACCGACGAGGGCCTCGCCGAGATGGAGCGGTTCGTGGCACGCGCCGCCAAGCCGTCCTTCATCCGCGACGACCTGCTCGTCAAGGTGCAGGCCGTCGACGGCGTCGCCGCCGGACCGGTGATCGAGCAGCTCACCGAGCGCGCCGACATGGCCGACGCCAAGATCGAGCTTCTCGAGAAGCTCCTGGTGAAGCTGCGCGGCGGCGCGGGCGAGGACGAGTTCCTGCGCACCGGCGAGCGCGTCGGCCCCTATCTGACCTGTCTGCGCGGGCTTGCCTTCGAACGCGAGTCCCGTGACTGGTGCCGGCGCGCGGCGGCCCTGCTGAGCGAGCGGGCCGCCGTCGAGCGCGGGCGAGGCCGAGGGGCGGCCTCAGCCCGTGGTGACCGTCCGCTCGGGTGAGTAGGCGCCCCACGTTCCGTCGGGCAGCTTGGGGCGGATCCGCACCTGGTGCCGTTCCCCGGCCTTCCTGCCGATGTAGAAGCTGTGCTCGGCCTTGCCGCGCGGCGCCGTTCCGCCGAAGACGAGCGAGGTGGCGGTGCGGTCGTCCAGCTCGATCTGATACTCCGTCACCGCGCCGCCCGTGCGCGGCGGCGTCCAGGACAGATCGATGTAGTACGCCCCGTCGGCGCGGTGTGTCGCGGCACGGAACCCGGTGGGTGCCGTCGCGCGCCCCGCGTCCTTTCCGGTCGCGGTGGTGAGCCGGACCTCCGGGCTCGCGGCCGAGAAGTTGTCGGCGGCGTCGCGGGCCTTGACCGTGAAGGTGTAGTCGGTGCCGGGCCGCAACCCGGTGACCAGCGTCGCGGTCTGCCCGCCGCCCACGCTGTGGATCTTCGAGGTGCCCTGGTAGATCTCGTACGAGGCCACGGCCCGGTTGTCCGTCGACCTCCCCCAGGACAGCATCGCCGACCGGCTCCCCTCGGCCCGCGCCCGAAGCCGTGCGGGACGGGTCGGCGGCCTGCGGTCGGCGGCGGCCGCGGCGGGCGTCGTGACGGTGAGTCTCCTGCTGTCCGGGCTGACGTTCCCCTCGGCGTCGCGGGCGCGCACGGTGAAGGCGTACGTAGTCGACGGTTTCAGGCCGACGATGTCCACCATGTGCTTCCTGCCGGGCACGTCCTTGACCTTCTTGGCGTCGCGGTAGACCTCGTAGCCGGTGACCTCGGTGTCGTCGGTGGCTTGGTTCCACATGACGTGGGCGGTGGTGGCGCTGCCCGCCTCCACGGTGAGGCCCCGGGGCGCCGCCGGGGGCGCGGTGTCCTGCCGGTCGTCCCGGCCGCCCCCCGCGCAACCGCTCAGCGCCACTGCGACGACGACGCTCAGCAGGGCCGACGGGGTGGACAGGTGGGGGGTCCGTCGCACGGTGCCGCCTTCCACTCGACGCCATTGGTCCGGACCTATTGGACAGGGGTGAGCGGGCCACATCAAGAGGTCGTGCGTGTCCCGTTCCGGTCGGCGGGCCCCGGGGGCCGCCGCTGCCAGCGCTCGCCTCCGAGGGCGGGTCACACCTTCCGGTAGTCGTACGCCTCCCGGGCCGCCGACTCGACAGCGGCGAGGTCGGCGCCGGCCGACGCGGTCACCACGGCCGCCACCGCTCCCTCCACGAACGGCGCGTCCACCAGGCGGGCGCCGTCCGGGAGTTCGTCGCCCTCGGCGATGAGCGCCTTCACGGTGAGGACGGCGCTGCCGATGTCGGCGAGGATCGCGACGCCCGCGCCCCGGTCCACCCGCGCCGCGGCCGCCGAGATCAGCTCCGCGCTCGTACCGAGGCCCCCGTCCTCCGTCCCGCCGGCGGCGGCCACCGGGGCCGTGGTGGCGCCCCCGGCGAGCCCCGTGGCGAGGGCGGCCACCGCCTCGGCGACGGGGCCGCTGTGCGATACGAGGACGATGCCGACCAGCGGGCCGGCCAACGGACCGTCAGTCATCGCCCGCCGCCCGCCCGCCCGTGCCCACCGCCGTGTAGGCGAGCGCCTCGAAGAGCAGCGCCGACGAGGTCGCACCCGGGTCCTGGTGCCCGATGCTTCGCTCGCCCAGATAGCTGGCCCGGCCCTTGCGCGCCAGCAACGGCGTTGTCGCGAGCGCGCCCTCCCGCGCGGCGTCGCGCGCCGCGGCGAACGACGTGCTGAGCGCGTCCACCCCGGGGACGAGGGCGTCCAGCATCGTCTTGTCGCCGGGCGCGGCACCGCCGAGCGCGGCCACGGCGTCGACGCCGGTACGCAGCGCCTCGGCGAAGCTCGCCTCGTCGACCTCGGCGTCGTCGCCGAGCGCCTTGCCGGTGCGGCGCAGCAGCGTGCCGTAGAGCGGCCCGGACGCGCCGCCCACGGTGGAGATCAACTGCCGCCCCGCCAGGGTGAGGACGGCCCCCGGGGTGGTGGGCGCCTCCTTCTCCAGGGCGGCCGCGACGGCGGTGAACCCGCGCTGGAGGTTGCTGCCGTGGTCGGCGTCACCGATGGGCGAGTCCAGCTCCGTGAGCCGCGCGGCCTCACGGTCGACGGCCGCGGCGGCGGCCGTCAGCCAGCGGCGGAAGAAGTCGGCGTCGAGCACGGGTTCTCCTTTGCGTGAACGGTCTTGCGTGATCGGTCTTGCATGATCGGCTTTGCGTGATCGGTCGAGCGGGCTTGGGCCGGGTGTCAGACGCCCCAGCGGAGCGCCGCGGTCCTGACCGGCGCGTCCCAGAGCCGCAGCAGTTCCTCGTCGACCTGGCAGAGCGTGACGGACGCTCCGGCCATGTCCAGCGAGGTCACGTAGTTGCCGACGAGCGTGCGCGCCACGGGCACGCCCCGCTCGACGAGTACGCGCTGCACCTCGGCGTTGAAGCCGTACAGCTCCAGGAGCGGCGTGCCTCCCATGCCGTTGACGAGCACCAGCACCGGATTGCGCGGGCGCAGGTCCTCCAGTGCGGCGTTCACGGCGAAGTCGGCGATCTCGCGGGAGGTCATCATCGGGCGCCGCTCACGCCCCGGCTCGCCATGGATACCGACGCCCAACTCCAACTGCCCGGAAGGCAGTTCGAAGGTGGGGCCGCCCTTGGCCGGGGTGGTGCACGCGGTCAGGGCCACGCCGAAGCTGCGCGCGTTCTCGTTGACCCGACGGGCGACCGCCTCGACCCGCTCCAGCGGCATGCCCGCGTCGGCCGCGGCGCCCGCCAGTTTCTCGACGAAGAGCGTGGCGCCGGTACCGCGGCGCCCGGCGGTGTAGAGGCTGTCGGTGACCGCCACGTCGTCGTTGACGAGCACCTTCGCCACCTGGATGCCCTCGTCCTCGGCCAGCTCCGTCGCCATGTCGAAGTTGAGCACGTCACCGGTGTAGTTCTTCACGACGAACAGCACGCCGGCGCCACTGTCCACGGCGGCCGCGGCCCGCACCATCTGATCCGGCACGGGCGAGGTGAACACCTCCCCGGGGCAGGCGGCGGAGAGCATCCCCGGCCCCACGAACCCGCCGTGCAGCGGCTCGTGCCCGGACCCGCCGCCCGAGACGAGGGCGACCTTCCCGGCGACGGGGGCGTCCCTGCGGACGATCACGCGGTTCTCGACGTCGACCGTCAGCTCGGGGTGCGCGGCGGCCATGCCCCGCAGTGCGTCGGCGACGACCGTCTCGGCGACATTGATGAGCATCTTCACGGGGGACCTCCTGGTGAGAGGGCGGCTGCTTCAAACGGTATACGCGGGTGCGGCGCGGCGCGGTCCGCTGCGGCGCGGGGCGGCCGGACGCGGCCACCCCGCGGGCGCCGGGCGTTCTCCGGTTCGGCTCTCGGCTTCCGGCTTGAAGTGCCGGGCGCTCACCGGCGCACAGGGGCCTCGCGCCCGCTCCGCCGACCGCCCCTCGTGCTCCCGCGCGACGTGCGGGAACCATGGACCGGGCCCGCCCATCCCCCGACGGTTGACGCAGCATCACGTCCGGCACCTGCGACAGAGGAGATGCCCGTGATCCACATCAGCGAATCCCTCGTGCTCCAGACCGTCGAGAGCTTCCTCACCCCCGACGAGCTGACCACCCTGCGCAAGATCATGGACGCCGACCCGCAACTCGCCGACTGGGCCCCGCGCTTCGAGGCGGAGGTCGTCACCGCTCCGCCGCAGGCCCAGGAAATTCTCCAGCAGGCCACCACCAGGGCCATGCCCGCGCTCCGGCGCGCCATCCCGTCCCTGCGGTACGCCGCACCCTGGGCCTACACCGTCCTGACGGCCGGGCAGCGCATCCCGACACACGTGGACGGCATACCGGACCCGGGGACCGAGCACTGCCGTCTCGGCAGGATCGGCGTCGTGCTGGAGGAGGCGGACAGCGGAGGGGAGTTCTACGTCGAGACCACCGCCGACGACGGCATCTGGAGCGGGCGAGTCGTCGGCGAGAAGGAGAACTTCCTGGCCGGGACACCGCTGACCAGAAGCGTGCCCCACGCCCCCGGCCCCGACAGCAACCCTCACCACAGCGTCCCGGGATGGCTGGCCGCCGCCGACCGCACCCGCTGGCTCACGGACGCCGGCGCGGGCGTCGCCGTCGCCTACGGCGCCCAGGTCATCCACGGGGTACGGCCCGTACGCGGCGGCCGGCTGAGGAAGTTCGTCACAGACCTGCTGACCTGACGGTCCTCCCGCAGCCCTGTGGCCCCGTAGATGAGTTCGCGGAGTCCGCCGGGTGCCGGTCCCGGCCGGGGTGGACGGCGGTCACCAGGAGGGCGGTGCTGAGCAGACGCACGGCGCCGCCACGCTCGTAGGGGCGCAGGATCTCCGTGAGCCTGTGCCGGGCGCGGTCCTGGACCTCGGGCGCGACCTGGCTCATCAGATGGCGTCCGGGGCCGGAGCCGAGGAGGAAGCCTGCGGCGTCCGCCGCGTCCCGCCCCCAGATTCCGTACGCCTCCACGCGCTCCGTCCCGATCCGCTCGAACCCGGCGTCCGACAGCAGACCGCGTGTCCGGCCCGCGTCCGCGAGGGAGAACATGCCGGGGCCTCCGGGCGCGCCGAAACCGCCGACGGGAAGGATGCCGCGCAGCGCGTCGAACGCCCGCAGCCATTCGTTGTCCTCGGGGTGCGCGCCGCAGATGAACGCCGCGCGACCGCCGGGGCGCAGCGCCCGGCCGATGTTGGCGAACGCGGCCACGGGGTCCGCGAAGAACAGCACGCCGTAACGGCTGATCGCGACGTCGTACGCGCCTTCCGCCAGGGCGTGGACCTGGGCGTCCCCCTGTTCGAAGGTGACGTTGTCGAGGCCCTCGTGCCGCGCGGTCGGGCGCGCGCGCTCCAGCATCGGCGCCGACAGGTCGAGGCCGAGGGCATGGCCGCGGCTCGCCCGGCGCGCGGCGAGCCTGGTCGTCCGGCCCGCCCCGCAGCCGATGTCCAGGACGCGGTCGTGCTCGTCGATCGAGGCGGCCGCCAGGAGCGGGGCGTCGAAGCCCCCGTTCACCGCGTCCCAGCGGTCCTGGTTGCGCGCCCAGTGGTCGCCCTCGTATCCGTTCCACGCCTGCGCCTGCTCGGTGTTGACGATGTCCCGCACGCTGTCCGCCCCCTGGTGGCCGAGGCGCCCCACTCGACTAGTATGGGCGCTCGCCCAAACAGTATGGGCGAGCGCCCATACTGGCAAGGGGTGCCCGTGCCACAGGAGGAGAATCCATGTCACCGCGCGGAGTAGCGATCCCCGGCCTACGGGAGCGGCTCTTCGACGCCGCCGAGCGGATCGTCGCCCGGGACGGCGCGTCGGCCCTGACCAGCAGGGCGATCACGGGCGAAGCGGGCTGCGCCAAGGGGGTGTTGCACACGCACTTCGGGGGAGTGGACGCGTTCGTCGCCGAGTTGGTGCTCGACCGGTTCGCGCGCACCGCGACAGAGGCCGCGAAGCTGCCCGCCCGCGCGGGCCAGGACACCGTCGCGGACAACCTCGTAGGCGTCGCGCTGTCGCTCCTGAACTCCCTCGACCCCGGGGTCGTGGGCCTGGCCATGGCCAGCCACGCCACCTCCCGGGCCATCCGCGAGGCGCTGGCGGCGGGCGCGCCGGGCTTCACCGCGATCCAGGGCGCGCTCACCGACTACCTGGACGCCGAACTGCGCCTCGGCCGCCTGACGGACGGTGCCGACACCGCCGCGATGGCGCTCGCCCTCGTCGGTACCGTCCACCATCTCCTGATGACCGGCTGGGCGGGCATGCCCGACCCCCGCGAGCAGACGGAACGGCTGGTGGCACTGCTCGTCTCGCGCTGAGTCCGGGTCCGGCGGTGCCGAAGCCCACCCCGGTGCCGTGCAGGGGCGCGCCCGTACGGGTCACCAGAACGAGCCGCGTCCGCCGCCCCGGCCTTGAATGGACAGGTGACCGCGCCTCCCGACGACTGCCTCGCGCGCAACGAGTGGATCTGCGGCGAGTATCTGAGCACCCGCCGCCAGATCCTGCTCGACGCGGTCGTCCAGCACCTCCAGCTGACCGCCCTGTCCGTACTGATCGCGCTGGTCATCGCCGTGCCCCTCGCCGTGCTCGCCCGCCGCTGGGGATGGGCGGCGGGCCCGGTCCTCGCGCTCACCACGATCCTGTACACCATCCCCTCGCTCGCGATGTTCTCGCTGCTGCTCCCGGTGTACGGCCTCTCCGCGTCCCTCGTCGTCGCGGGCCTCGTCCTCTACTCGCTCACCCTGCTCGTCCGTAACATCCTCGCCGGGCTCCGAGCGGTCCCCGAGGACACCCGGCAGGCCGCCCGTGGCATGGGCTACGGCCCGGTCCGTCTCCTCCTCGCCGTCGAACTGCCGCTCGCGCTGCCCGCCGCCATGGCGGGCCTCCGCATCGCCACGGTCTCCGCGGTCTCCCTGGTCACCGTCGGCGCGATCGTCGGCTTCGGCGGGCTCGGCAACCTCATCTACGCGGGCATGAACACCTACTTCAAGGCACAGGTGCTCACCGCCTCCGTGCTCTGTGTCGTCATCGCCGTCGCCGCCGACATGCTGCTCCTCGGCGTACAGCGCCTCCTCACCCCCTGGGAAAGAGCGTCGGGGGCGGCCCGCCCATGAAGACACTCGGCGACGCCTGGGCGTGGCTCGCGGACTCCGCCCACTGGGCCGGTGACGACGGCATCTGGCACCGGCTCACCCAGCACCTCGTACTGACCGTCGTCTGCCTGCTCATCAGCTGCATGATCGCCCTGCCCGTCGCGCTCGTCCTCGGCCACCTCGGCAAGGGCGGCGCCCTCGCGGTGAACATCTCCAACGTGGGCCGCGCGGTCCCCACCTTCGCGGTGCTCGTCCTGCTGCTCCTCACCCCGCTCGGCAAGTGGGGCGACGGCCCGACCGTCGTAGCCCTCGTGCTGTTCGCCGTGCCGCCGCTGCTCACCAACGCGTACGTGGGGATGCGCGGGGTCGACCGCGGTGTGGTGCAGGCGGCGCGCGGCATGGGGATGACCGGGCGCCAGATGCTCTGGCGGGTCGAACTGCCGCTCGCGCTTCCCCTGGTGCTCAGCGGCGTGCGCATCGCCGCCGTGCAACTCGTCGCCACCGCCACCATCGCCGCGCTCGCGGGCGGCGGCGGGCTCGGCCGGATCATCACCGCGGGCTTCAACCTGGCGAGCACCCCGCAGGTCGTGGCGGGCGCCGTGCTCGTCGCCGTGTTCGCGCTGCTCGTCGAGGGCGTCTTCGAGGTGGCCGAGCGGGTCGCGCCGAGGTGGGCGCGGGGGCGGGGGAGCGCCGGATGAGACGGCACACCGCCCCGGCCGCGGCCCTCCTCGTCCTGGTCACGGGCTGCGCGTCCGGGCCCGCGCTGGAGAACCGGGGCGAGGTCACCGCACCCCCCGGCGACAGCAAGAACCTCGTCGTCGGCTCCGCGGGCTTCACCGAGTCCGACCTGCTCGCCCAGATGTACGTGCTGCTCCTGAAGAAGGCCGGATACGGTACGCGGATCCTCTCCGTGGCCAATCGCGAGCTCTATGAACCCGCCCTGGAGGCCGGTCAGATCGACGTGGTACCCGAGTACGCGGCGACCTTCGCGGACTGGCTCAACGCCAAGAAGAACGGCGCCGACGCGCCGCCCGTCGGCTCGCCCGACCTCGACACGACCATGAAGGCCCTGCGCCGCCTCGCCGCCCCGCGCGGCCTGACCGTCCTCGACCCCGGCAGGGCGGTCGACCAGAACGCCTTCGCCGTCGCCGCGTCGTACGCCCGGCAGCACCGGCTGAAGACCCTCGGCGACCTGGGCAGGTCGGGCCTGAGGGTACGGCTCGCGGCGGGCGACGAATGCGTACGGCGCCCCTACTGCGCGCCGGGCCTGAAGAAGGTCTACGGCATCGACATCGCGGGCGTCGACCCGAAGGGCGTCGGCACGACGCAGGCCAAGAAGGCCGTGCAGAGCGGACAGGACCAGATGGTGCTCACGACGTCCACGGACGCGACGCTCGACGACTTCGGGCTCGTACTCCTCAAGGACGACAAGCGGTTGCAGAACGCCGACTACATCGTGCCCGTCGTCAACCGCTCGCAGGCGGGCAGTGAGGGGGTCGCGGCTGCGCTGGGGCGGCTCAACTCCGTGCTGACGACGGCCGACCTCGCGTCTATGAATGAGCAGGTGGACAGTTGGCGGCGGCTGCCGCAGGACGTGGCACGGACGTACCTGGAGGACAAGGGCCTGCTGTAGCGCCCCATCAGGGGCGCGGGGAACCCCGCGACCGGCCACGGACGGCCCGCAGGCGAAGAACCGCCTCACCAGCGGAGCGTCACGCGTCCGCCACCGAGTCGAACTCCACCTCGTCCCGTGCCACGCCCTGCGCGTCCGCGTCCACCGAGCGGCGCAGCGCCTCGTGCAGCTTCGCCGGGGTCAGGACGCCGAGGAAGCGCGCCCCGTCGAGGACCGCGACCCAGCCCGCGTCGTGCTGGAGCATCACGCCGAACGCCTGCTTGAGCGGGGCGCCGACCGGCACCCAGGAGTTCATGCGGTGCGCCAGGTCGCCGACCGTTCCGCCGGTGCCGGCCAGCGCCACCTCGTCGACGCCCACCCAGCCGTGCAGATCGCCGCCCGCGTCCAGGACGACGGCCCAGCGCGCCTCCTCCGCGCGCAGCCGGGCCGCGGCCTGCGCGGCCGGCTCGTCGAGGCGGGCGATCGGCGGCTCCTCCAGGTCGTCCGTCTGGATCTCGGTCACCGAGAGCCGCTTCAGACCGCGGTCGGCGCCCACGAACTCGGCGACGTACGGCGTCGCGGGCGCCCCGAGCACCGCCCCCGGAGTGTCGAACTGTTCGATGCGTCCCTGTCCGTACACCGCGATGCGGTCGCCGAGGCGGACGGCCTCCTCGATGTCGTGCGTGACGAGGAGGACCGTCTTGCGGACGGCCGCCTGCATCCGCAGGAACTCGTCCTGCAACTGCTCGCGCACTACCGGGTCCACCGCGCCGAACGGCTCGTCCATGAGGAGGACGGGAGGGTCGGCCGCCAGGGCGCGCGCCACGCCGACGCGCTGGCGCTGGCCGCCGGAGAGCTGCTCGGGGTAGCGGGAGCCGAACGTCTTCGGGTCCAGGCCCACCAGGTCGAGCAGTTCGGCCGCACGGGCCCTGGCCCTGGCCTTCTTCCAGCCGATGAGCGCGGGCACCGTCGCCGTGTTGTCGAGGACCGTGCGGTGCGGGAAGAGGCCGACCTGCTGGATGACGTAGCCGATGCGGCGGCGCAGGTGTACCGGGTCCACGCCGGCGATGTCCTCGCCGTTCACGAAAATGCGGCCCGACGTGGGCTCGATGAGACGGTTCACCATCATCATCGTCGTGGTCTTGCCGCAGCCGGAAGGGCCGACGAGCGTGACCAGTTCGCCCTCGGCCACCTCGAAGGAGAGGTCGTCCACGGCCGTCGTGCCGTCCGGATAGCGCTTCGTCACCTGCTCGAACCGGATCATGCCCTCACGCTAGCCGCGCCCGTCACCCGCCGCTCACCAGCACCACCTCCAGGGTGCGCGGCCCGTGCACCCCCTCGACCCGGTCCAGCTCGATGTCGCTGGTGGCGGACGGTCCCGAGATCCAGGTCAGCGGCCGTTCCGGGTCGAGCCGTCCGAGGGCCCCCGGCACGGACGGGACGACCTGGCCGGGAACGCGTACGACACAGATGTGGTGGTCGGGGACGAGGGTGATGCGGCGGCGGCCCTGGTCGGGGGAGCCGTCGAGGACCAGCGTGCCGGTCTCGGCGACCGCGACCGCGCAGCCGGTCAGGACGCTGTCCACCCGGTCGAGATCGCGCGCGGTGCTCGTGGCCCGGTCGGGGACGCGCGTGGCAGCGGCGGCCGCCAGCCAATGCGGGGGCAGGCCGGGCGGCACGAGCACGGTCCTGGAGCCGCGTTCGGCGAGCAGCCGCGCCAGCAGCTCGGGCAGCTCCTCGTCGGCGCAGCGGTGCACGAGCGCGCGGTAGTCCGCCAGGTTCTCCGCGAGCAGGTCGACGGTCTGTCCGGCCGTGCGCTCACCGTGCTCCCGCAGATATGCGCGGCCCACCGCCTGCTCGTACGGGGTGTCGTCGTCCGCCACATCGGCCAGTGCCCGCCGCACCCGGCCGAGGATCCGGTCCCTGCTGCTCACTTTCCGTTCCCTTCGGTCGTTCCGCCGCGCGTGCGCTGCCACCAGTCGCGGAACGGCTCCGCGGGGACCTTCGGCAGCTCCCGGGCCGCACTCCAGGCCCGCCCCGGTCCCGGCAGCGTGCGCGGGTGGAGCCGCCGGGTGCGTGACGCGAGGCGCTGGCCGAGACGCAACACCCCGGGCCGGGCGAACGCCAGACCCGCCGCGCGCATCGCCGCCCGCTCCGCCGCGTGCCCCTTCGCGGGCTTCAGCGTCACCCTGTTGCCGTGCCGGGTGACCGCGCCGCCCTGTACGACGCGCTCTCGCAGATGTACGAGGACCTCGGGGATGTCGATGGCGACCGGACACACCTCGTAGCAGGCCCCGCAGAGCGAGGAGGCGTACGGCAGGGAGGCGTCGATCTCGCTCCGGGTGCCCCGCAGCTGCGGGCTGAGGATCGCGCCGATCGGGCCCGGATACACCGAGCCGTACGCGTGCCCGCCCGCCCGCTCGTAGACCGGGCACACGTTCAGGCACGCCGAGCAGCGGATACAGCGCAGGGCCTGGCGGCCCACCTCGTCGGCGAGGGTGTCGGTGCGGCCGTTGTCGAGCAGGACCAGGTGAAAGGCGCTCGGGCCGTCCTCGTCGGTGGTTCCGGTCCACATCGAGGTGTACGGGTTCATGCGCTCGGCCGTCGAGGAGCGGGGGAGCGTCTGGAGGAAGATCTCCAGGTCGCGCCAGGCCGGGACGACCTTCTCGACGCCGACGACGGAGATCAGCGTCTCGGGAAGGGTGAGGCACATCCGGCCGTTGCCCTCCGACTCCACGACGACCATGGTGCCGGTCTCCGCGACCATGAAGTTCGCCCCGGAGATCCCCACCTTCGCGCGCAGGAACTTCTCCCGCAGGTGACGGCGGGCCGCCTCGGCGAGTTCGCCGGGGGAGTCGGTGAGGCCCTCGGGTGCCGGGCGGCCCCAACTGCCCATCTCCCGCTCGAAGATGTCACGGATCTCGCCGCGGTTGCGGTGGATGGCGGGCACCAGGATGTGCGAGGGGCGGTCGTCGCCGAGCTGCACGATGAGTTCGGCGAGGTCCGTCTCGTAGGCGCGGATGCCTTCGGCGGCGAGCGCTTCGTTGAGGCCGATCTCCTGGGTGGCCATCGACTTGACCTTGACCACCTCCGTCTCGCCGGTCGCCTTGACCAGGCTCGCGACGACGCGGTTCGCCTCTTCGGCGTCCGCCGCCCAGTGCACGGTGCCCCCGGCGCGGACGACGGACTCCTCCAACCGCACCAAGTAGTGGTCGAGATGGCGCAGTGTGTGGTCCTTGACGCGCTTGCCCGCCTCGCGCAGCTCCGCCCAGTCGGCCAGCTCGGCGACGGCCTTCGCGCGCTTGTCGCGGATGGTGCGGGTCGCGTGGCGCAGGTTGGCGCGCAGCGTCGTGTCGCCCACCGCCTCACGGGCGGCTTCGGGGAAGGCGGGCATGCCCACGAATGTGCCGCCGCTCATGACGGGGACTCCTCTTCGTCCGTGCTCGCCGAGATCTCCGCGCTCGCCGAGATGCTCGTGCTCGCCGAGATCTCCGTGCTGGCCAGGATCTCCGCGATGTGGACGGGACGTACGCCGCTCCTGAGCCGTGCCATCGTGCCGCCGATGTGCGCCAGACAGGAGTTGTCCGCCGCGCACAGCACGTCGGCGCCGGTCGACTCGGCGTGGCGGACCTTGTCCACGCCCATCGCCGCGGATACGTCGGAGTTCTTCACGGCGAAGGTGCCGCCGAAGCCGCAGCACTCCTCGGCGCCGGGCAGTTCCACCAGTTCGAGCCCCTTGACCGCCCGGAGCAGCCGGGCGGGCCGCTCACCGAGTCCGAGGCTGCGAAGACCGTGGCAGGTCGGGTGGTAGGTGACCTTGTGCGGGTAGTACGCCCCGACGTCCGTGACGCCGAGGACGTCCACCAGGAACTCGGTCAGTTCGTACGTCTTCGGGACCACCGGCGCGAGGTGCCGCGCGAGGCCGCCTCCGCGTCCCTCGGCCCGCGCCCGCTCGCCCATGCGGGGATACGCCTCGCGGACCATCGCCCCGCACGAACCGGACGGTGTCACGATCGCGTCATACGCATCCGCCCCGAAGACATCGGAGAAATGCCGGGCGAGCGGCTCCGCCTGATGCCGGTAGCCGGTGTTGTAGTGCGCCTGCCCGCAACAGGTCTGCGCCATCGGGAAGTCGACCTCGACGCCCAGTCTGGTCAGGAGTTTCACCACCGCGCGGCCCGTATCCGGGTAGAGCGTGTCGTTGACACAGGTCAGGAACAGGGCGACACGCATCGCGGGTTCCTCCTCGTGGGTCATCGGATGGATGCAGCGTACGTGGCGGCGGAGCACCGCGGGAGTCGTTCGTACGCGCCCGCGGGTGTGCTGGACTGGGCCCGAGATCAGCCCTCGAACAAGCGCCCAGGAGCAGCCTTGACCCTCACGTACCGCCAGCCGGGAGTCGTCCTCACCGACCGCCGCTTCAGCGTGCCGCTCGACCACGACGATCCGGCGGGGGAGCGGATCGAGATCTACGCCCGCGAAGTGGTCTCCGCGTCGCGCGGCGGCGCGGACCTGCCCTGGCTGGTCTACCTCCAGGGCGGTCCGGGCTGCGCGGCCCCCCGCTTCCACGGCAAGGAGTCCTGGCTCGCCCGCGCCCTGCGGGACTTCCGCGTGCTCCTGCTGGACCAGCGCGGCACCGGCAACTCCTCGCCCGCCAACCGCCAGACGCTCCCGCTGCGCGGCGGACCCCGCGAACAGGCCGACTACCTCACGCACTTCCGCGCCGACTCCATCGTGCGCGACTGCGAGGCGATCCGCCCCGAGGTGACCGGCGGAGCCCCCTGGACCGTCCTCGGCCAGAGCTTCGGCGGCTTCTGCGTCACGCACTACCTGTCGGCGGCGCCCGAGGGCCTGGCCGCCGCGATCGTCACCGGCGGCCTGCCGCCCCTCGACGGCCACGCCGACGACGTGTACCGCGCGACCTATCCGCACATGGCGCGCAAGAGCGCCGCCCACTACGCCCGCTACCCGCAGGACGTCGAGCGCGCCCGCCGCGTCGCCGCCCACCTCGCCGAGCACGAGCCGGTCCTGAACGGCGGCTACAAACTCACCGTCCCCGCCTTCCAGTCCCTCGGCATGCTGCTCGGCATGGGCGACGGAAGCGACCGCCTGCACTACCTCCTGGAGGACGCCTTCGTCCGTACGCCGTCGGGGACCGTGCTCTCCGACGCGTTCCAGGAGAACGTGCAGGCCGCCCTCTCGCACGCGGGCAACCCGCTCTTCGCCGTGCTGCACGAGGCGATCTACGGCCAGGACGAGCGGCCCACGGCCTGGGCGGCCGAGCGGGTGCGGGCCGAGTTCCCGCGGTTCGACGCGGGCAAGGCCCTGGCGGGCGACGAGCCGGTGCTGTTCACCGGGGAGGCCGTGCAGCGCTGGATGTTCGACACCGACCCGGCGCTGCGCCCGCTGCGCGAGACCGCCGACCTGCTCGCCGCGCGCACCGACTGGCCGCGCCTGTACGACGCGGACCGCCTCGCGGCGAACGAGGTGCCCGTGGCCGCGGCCGTCTACCACGACGACATGTACGTGGACGCCGGACACTCGCTGCGCACCGCCCGTGCCATCCGCGGGCTGCGCACCTGGGTCACGGACGAGTTCGAGCACGACGGGCTGCGGGCGGGCGGCCCGAGGGTGCTCGACCGGCTGCTCGCGATGGTGCGCGGGGAGGCGTGAGGTAGGGGGCCCGGGGAGGCGTGAGGCACGGGGAGGCGTGAGGCGCGGTCAACTCGTTGACACAGGCCCTGGTCAGGCTGCGGTCAACTCGTCGACACGGGGCCCGGTTAGGCTGCGGTCATGACCGAGTCGCACACCGCAGCCGAGGCCGCAGCGCCCGCCCAGCTCACCCCCATGCCCGAGGACTGGCGGCGCGCGCTCGCCGTCGTCGCGCACCCCGACGACCTGGAGTACGGGTGCGCGGCGGCGATCGCGGGCTGGACGGACGGCGGCCGTGAGGTCGCGTACCTCCTGGCGAGCCGCGGCGAGGCGGGCATCGACACGATCGACCCCGCCACCTGCGCCCCGCTGCGCGAGCGGGAGCAGCGGGCGAGCGCGGCCGTCGTCGGCGTGGACACGGTGGAGTTCCTCGACCACAGGGACGGCGTCATCGAGTACGGCACGGCGCTGCGCCGCGACATCGCCGCCGCGATCCGCAGGCACCGGCCCGAGCTGGTCATCACGCTCAACTACCGCGACACGTGGGGCGGCGTCGCCTGGAACACCCCCGATCACGTGGCGGTGGGCCGGGCCACGCTCGACGCCGCGGCGGACGCGGGCAACCGCTGGATCTTCCCCGAGCTGATCGCCGAGCAGGGCCTTGAGCCGTGGGACGGCGTGCGGTGGGTCGCCGTCGCCGGTTCGTCGACGCCCACGCACGCGGTGGACGCGTCGGCGGGGCTGGACCGCTCGGTGGCCTCGCTCCTCGAACACCGCACCTACATCGAGGCATTGACGGACGAGGACCCCGAGAAGTACTGCCGTACGTTCCTGACCGGCAACGCCGAGGCGCTTGCGCCGCGCTTCGGCGGCAGGCCGGCCGTCGGCTTCGAGGTCTTCAGCCGCTGAGGCTTCAGAAGAAGGAGCCGCACCCCTACCCTGACGGCCCATCAGATAAGTCGCGGCGTGGGGGGGTGCGGATGATCGACACCGTCGGCGGGGACATCCCGGCGGGCGAGGAGCGGCTACGCCTGGACGTCGAGGACGGGGTCGGAATCCTCACCCTCTGCCGCCCCGGCAAGCTCAACGCGTGGAGCTGGGAGTCGACGCGCCAACTGGGCCTGTTCGCCGACCGGATCCGCTTCGACGACTCGATCAGGGCGGTCCTGCTGCGGGCCGAGGGCCGGGCGTTCTGCGCGGGCATCGACATCACGGCGCCGGGCGGCGCGATCACGGGCCGCTCCGGTGCCGAACGCGCCCACCACACGTACGAGGGCGTGCGCTGGGCCCACGAGCGCTTCCGGGCCTTCGCCGGGCTTCCGCAGCCGGTGGTCGCGGCGGTGCAGGGGTACTGCCTGGGCTTCGGCTTCGAGCTGGCGCTCATGGCGGACGTGCGGGTCGCCGCTGACGACGCGGTGTTCGCCTTCCCCGAGGCGCAGGTGGGCGTCGCCGTCGACGCGGGCGGCGACCTGCGCGTCGCGCGCGAGGCTGGTGCGGGATGGGCCAAGCTCCTCGCGCTCACCGGACGCCGCATCGACGCCGCGACGGCCGAACGGCTGCGTCTGCTCCAACAGGTCGTACCGCCAGGCGAGTTGGCGGGTACGGCACACGCCCTGGCGGCCGAGATCGCCGCGAACGCCCCGCTCGCCGTGCGGGGCATCAAGCGCGGCATCGACGCGTACGCCGACGCGGGGCTGGCCGGGGCGCTCGACCGCGTGGCGATGAACGCGGCGATCACCCTCACCTCGGAGGACTCCCGGGAGGGGTACGGGGCGAAGGGGGCGGGGCGCACGCCGACGTTCGAGGGGAAGTGAGGCTGCGGTCAGCCCTCGAACGCCGCTCTCCCCAACTGCTCCCGGACCGTCACCACCGGCGGACTGACGAGGTCTCGCCGTTGCCAGTTGGCGCCGTCGACCACCAGCGTGTGACCCGTGATGAAGCGGGCGTAGGGAGAGGCCAGGAAGGTGGCGGCCCAGCCCAGTTCGCGGGGCAGGCCGACGCGCAGGGCGGGCTGGCGGGAGGCCTTGTCGTCCGGTGGCCGGTGCTGGTCGTGCACGCGGTGACCGCCTGTGTCCTCTGCCCGTTCGAGGTTGCCGCGGATCTCCGCCGTCATGTCGCCGTGCGGCATCAGCCCCGGTACCAGGCCGTTGACCTGGATGCCGTACGGGCCCCACTCCACGGCCAGGGTCTCCACCAGGCTCTTCACGCCCGCCTTGGCGGCCGCGCTGTGCGCGAAACCGGGGCCGCCCGTCCACGCGTACGACGCCCCGACGTCGATGATCGAGCCGGGGGTGCCCGCGGCCAGGTGGCGGCGGCCGAACTCGCGGGTCATGAGGAACGTGCCGGTGAGGGTGATGTCGACGACCGCGCTCCAGGCGCCCGGTGACATGTCCTCGGCGGGTACGGGGAAGTTCGCGGCCGCGTTGTTCACCAGGACGTCGGGCAGGCCGTACGCCTCGCCCGCCGTGTCGAAGACCTCGCGGACGCGCCGGGGGTCCCGGATGTCACACACCGCGGCCGTCACGCGACCGCCCAGCGCCGCCAGTTCGTCCCGAGCCGCCTTCAGCCGGTCCGCGTTACGGCTCGCGATCACCAGATCCGCGCCGAGCCGGGCGAACTCCGCCGCGATCGCCCTGCCGAGCCCCGTCCCCCCACCCGTGACCAGAACCACCGTGCCGTCGTAGGTACCCGAGGGCAACGCGCTCGCCCCCACCGGGGGAGGCCCGGGCAGCCCCGGCGGCCCGACGCAGTCTCGTGCGTTCTCGTCAGTCATGTGCGCATCGATATCGCGTACGGGGTGAATCCGCCATGGCGGCCACTTTGACCCAGCCCGTCGGCGGGCGGGAAGGCTCCCGCCGGGCGGTGCCCAGTTGGGGGGGGGAGGACCGGCCAACCCAGGCCCACGTGACGCCGCCCCGTGCGTTCCCGCGGTTCTAGAGGCCGTGTCCCCGACCACCCGCCGCCCCCCGTGCCACCGCCGCTTCCGTTTCGGGTGAGAAGGCTCCCGCCCGGCGGCGGGCGGCCTCCGCGTCGATGTCGGTCATCAGCAGCTCGGCGTTGATCATGAGGCCGGCCCGGTAGCCCGCCGAGGCCGCGTTGATCACCTGCTCCGTGGGGCCCGCCGCGTTGCCGACCGCCCAGACGCCGGGGACGGTGGTGCGGCCCACCTCGTCGACCGCCGGGTACGGGCCGGCCGGGGTGTCCCTGGTCCCGGCGCCGAGCGCGGTGAGCAGACCGTCCCGGGGGACCGGCTTCGCGGCGACGAACAGGACCGAGCGGGGGAAGACCCGGCCGTCGGCGAGCCGTACGCCCGTCAGCCGGTCGTCCGCGACCTCCAGGCCCGCGACCTCGCCCCGCACCACCGAGACACCGGCGGCCGCGAGGCGCTCCCACTCCGCGTCCGGAAGGTCCCGCACGGTGTGCAGGAAGAGCGTCACGTCCTTGGACCACTGGGTGACGAGCAGCGCCTGGTGGCTGTTGAACGGCTCCGAAGCGAGGGCGCCGAACGCCTGGTCCCGCACCTCCCAGGCGTGGCAGTACGGGCAGTGCAGCACATCGCGGCCCCAGCGCTCGGCCACCCCCGGCACTGCGGGCGGCTCGTCCACCAGGCCCGTGGCCATGACGACCCGGCGCGCGTGCGCCGCCCCGCCGTCCGCGAGCCGCACATCGAACTCGCCGCCGCCGTCCGGCACCACCTCCGCGACCCGGCCCCGGACCACCTCGACCCCGTACCGCTCCAGCTCACGCCGCCCCTCGGCGAGGAACTCCGCAGGCGGCATGCCGTCGCGCGACAGATAGCCCTGCATGTGCGCGGCGGGCGCGTTGCGGGGTTCGCCGGCGTCGACGACGAGGACCCGCCGCCGCGACCTGCCGAGCACGAGTGCCGCGCTCAGACCCGCCGCGCCGCCTCCGATGACTACTACGTCGTACATCCGCTTCCCCTTGCGTTGCGTGTGTCCGTTCCGTTCCTTTCCTTCAGAGCATCGCCCCGGTTGTGCGAAAGCGACAAATGCCTTTGCCGGTACCGCAATAAGTGCGCCATGATGGAGCCATGAGCGAAGAGACGGACGTACCGCAAGAGATGGACCAGGTCCTCACCGAGGTCGGCCCCCGGCTGCGCCGCATCCGAAAGGAGCGCGGCGCCACCCTCGCGGCTCTCTCCGCCGCCACCGGCATCTCGGTCAGCACCCTGTCCCGCCTGGAGTCCGGCAACCGCAAGCCCAGCCTCGAACTGCTGCTCCCCATCGCCCGTGCCCACCAGGTCCCCCTGGACGAACTGGTGGGCGCCCCGCCCGTGGGCGACCCGCGCGTGCGGGCCAAGCCGATCGTCCGGCACGGCCGCACGATGCTGCCGCTCACCCGGCAGCCCGGCGGCCTCCAGGCGTACAAGGTCATCGAGCCCGCCCGCGCCTCGCAGGTGCCCGACCCGCGGACGCACGAGGGATACGAGTGGCTGTACGTCCTCTCGGGGAAGCTGCGGCTGGTCCTCGGCGACCACGACGTAGTGCTCGGCCCCGGCGAGGCCGCGGAGTTCGACACCCGGGTCCCGCACTGGTTCGGGGCCGCGGGTGAGGGGGGAGCCGAGTTCCTCAGCCTCTTCGGGCCGCAGGGCGAGCGGATGCACGTACGAGCACGGCCCACCCGCAAGGAGAGCGGCGGCTGACGGTTCCCTCCCGGCAAGCGACCGCTTAGTATGCGGACGAGCACGGTTGATGAGCACGGTCGACGAGCACGGTCTACGACAGCCCCGTGGAGGCCCCGCATGCAGGCATGGCAAGTGCACGAGAACGGCGAGCCGGGCGAGGTGATGTGCCTCGCGGAGGTGGACCGCCCGGAGCCAGGCGACGGGCAGGTGCTGCTGAAGGTCCGTGCCGCGAACATCAACTTCCCGGACGCGCTGCTCTGCCGCGGCCAGTACCAGGTCAGGCCCCCGCTGCCGTTCACGCCGGGCGTGGAGATCTGCGGCGAGACCGAGGACGGGCGGCGCGTGATCGCCAACCCGGCACTGCCCCACGGCGGCTTCGCCGAGTACGCCGTCGCGGACGCCGCCGCCCTGCTGCCCGCGCCCGACGCGCTGGACGACGCCGAGGCCGCCGCGCTGCACATCGGCTACCAGACGGGATGGTTCGGCCTGCACCGCCGCGCCCACCTCCAGGAGGGCGAGACCCTGCTCGTGCACGCGGCCGCGGGCGGCGTCGGCAGCGCCGCCGTACAGCTCGGCAAGGCCGCGGGCGCCAAGGTCATCGGAGTCGTCGGCGGCGCGGACAAGGCGCGGGTCGCGCGCGAACTCGGCTGCGACCTCGTCCTCGACCGGCGCGCGGACGACGTCGCCGCCGCCGTGAAGGAGGCCACCGGCGGCCGCGGCGCCGACGTCGTCTACGACCCCGTCGGTGGCGACGCGTACACCAAGTCCGCCAAGTGCGTGGCCTTCGAGGGCCGGATCGTCGTCGTCGGCTTCGCGAGCGGCACCATCCCCTCGCCCGCGCTCAACCACGCCCTGGTGAAGAACTACGCGATCATGGGCCTGCACTGGGGCCTCTACAACACCAAGGACCCACGCTCGATCGCCCGTTGCCACGAGGAACTGACCGAACTCGCCACGAGGGGCGCCATCAAGCCGCTGGTCAGCGAGCGAGTGCCGATGGCCGGCGCCGCGCAGGCCGTGCAGCGCGTCGCCGACGGCGTCACCACCGGCCGTGTGGCCGTCCTCCCCCAGGACGGTGCCGCATGACCGACGCCACCGAACTGCGCCTGCGCACCGAGGAGTTCCTCGCCGCGCATCCGCCCGCGAGCACCGACCGCGGCGACTTCCTCAAGGCCCGCTTCGACGCCGGACTCGCCTGGGTGCACTACCCCGAGGGCCTCGGCGGCCTCGGCGCACCCCGCTCCCTGCAAGCCGTCGTGGACGCCGAGCTGGAGGCCGCGGGCGCACCCGACAACGACCCGCGCCGGATCGGGATCGGCCTCGGCATGGCGGCGCCGACCGTCCTCGGCTTCGGCACCGAGGAGCAGAAGCGCCGCTTCCTGCGGCCACTGTGGACCGGCGAGGAGGTGTGGTGCCAGCTCTTCAGCGAGCCGGGTGCCGGATCCGACCTCGCCGCGCTCGGCACGCGCGCCGTCCGTGACGAGGCGAGCGGCGACTGGATCGTCAACGGCCAGAAGGTGTGGACGTCCAGTGCCCACAGCGCCCGCTGGGCCATCCTCATCGCCCGCACCGACCCGGAGCAGCCCAAGCACCGCGGCATCACGTACTTCGTGTGCGACATGACCGACCCGGGCGTCGACGTGCGGCCGCTGCGCCAGATCACCGGCGAGGCGGAGTTCAACGAGGTGTTCCTGACCGACGTGCGCATCCCCGACGCGCACCGCCTCGGCGCGGTCGGCGAGGGCTGGAAGGTCGCCCAGACCACGCTTATGAACGAGCGCGTCTCCATCGGCGGCATGCGCATCCCGCGCGAGGGCGGCATGATCGGCCCCGTCGCCAAGGCCTGGCGCGAGCGACCCGAGCTGCGCACCCACGACCTCCACCAGCGGCTGATGAAGCTGTGGGTCGACGCCGAGGTGGCCCGGCTCACCGGCGAGCGGCTGCGCCAGCAGCTCGTCGCGGGCCAGCCCGGCCCCGAGGGCTCCGGCATGAAGCTCGGCTTCGCCCGCCTCAACCAGGAGATCAGCGGCTTGGAGGTGGAACTCCTCGGTGAGGAGGGGCTGTTGTACGACGACTGGACGATGCGCAGGCCCGAACTGGTCGACTTCACGGGCCGCGAGGCGGGCTACCGCTATCTGCGGTCCAAGGGCAACAGCATCGAGGGCGGGACCAGCGAGGTCCTGCTGAACATCGTCGCCGAGCGCGTCCTGGGCCTGCCGTCCGAGCCGCGCACCGACAAGGACGTCGCCTGGAAGGACCTCGCGCGATGACTGACCTGCTCTACTCCGAAGAGGAAGAGGCACTGCGCTCGGCGGTGCGCGACCTGCTCACCGACCGCTGCGACGCCGCGGCCGTCCTCGCCCGCGCCGAGACCGACACCCCGCACGACCGGGAACTGTGGAAGGCGCTCGCCGAGGGCATGGGCCTCGCGGGCCTCCTCGTGCCCGAGGAGCTGGGCGGCCAGGGCGCCACGCACCGCGAGGCCGCCGTGGTCCTGGAGGAGCTGGGCCGCGCGGTGGCGCCCACGCCCTACCTCACGAGCGCCGTCGTCGCCACGGAGGCGCTGCTCGCCTGCGAGGGGCCCGAAGCGACCGAGCTGCTCGCCGCGCTCGCCGCCGGACGCACGGTCGGCGCGCTCGCCGTGAGCCTCGCCACCGCCCCGGGCGCTCCCTTCAACGGTGTACGTCATGAAGAAGTAGGCGATCAAGGCGGCGCCCTGCACGGGGAGTTGACCGGCATCGCGGACGCGGTCGGCGCCGACGTGCTGCTCGTCCCGGCGGGCGGCGGGCTCTTCGCTGTCCACACGGCCCAGGACGGTGTCACCGTCACCCCGCGGACCTCCCTCGACCTCACCCGCCCGCTCGCCACGGTCACCTTCGAAGGGGCACGCGCGCGTGCCCTCACGCAGGACGCGGACGCGGCGGTGCGACGGGCCCTGCGGGCCGGGGCCGCGCTGCTCGCCTCCGAACAGCTGGGCGTCGCCGAATGGTGCCTGACCGAAACCGTCCGCTACACCAAGGAACGGCACCAGTTCAATCGCCCCGTCGGCTCCTTCCAGGCGCTCAAGCACCGCCTCGCCCAGCTCTGGCTGGAGGTCGTGGGCACCCGCGCCGCCGCCCGGGCCGCGGCCGACGCCCTGGCCACCGGCAGCGCGGACACCGACCTCACGTCAGCCCTCGCCCAGGCATACGCGTCGCCCGTCGCGGTGCGCGCCGCAGAGGAGGCCGTGCAGCTGCACGGCGGCATCGGCATGACCTGGGAGCACCCCGTCCACCTCTATCTGAAGCGCGCCAAGGCCGACTCGATCGCCTATGGCACGGCGGGCGCCCACCGCGAGGCGCTGGCCGGTCTTGTCGAGCTTCCGGCGCCCTGACCTGCGGCCCCGACTCCACCCCGACCTGCGGCCCCTACTGCGTAAGGCATAATTGCGACCCGTTCGCAACAACGCTTGATCTTCAGTAGGGGTGTGGAGCATGAGGGCCCGATCGATACGGGGCACGGGCGGCGCGGCGGCGGCCATCGCGATAGCGGTGGCGGCCTCCGCCTGCTCGGCGCCGGGCGACGGCAGTGCCGGGGGCGCCAAGGACTCGGCGGTGGTCGGCATCGCGTACGAGCCCGACACCCTCAGCCCGCTCCTCGGCTACGGCAAGGACGGCAACTCGAAGATCTTCGACGGGCTGCTCACGCACGACGCCGACATGAAGCTGCGGCCTGCGCTCGCCGCCGACCTGCCCAAGGTCGCCGACGACGGCAAGACGTACACGTACAAGCTGCGCGAGGGCGTCAAGTTCAGCGACGGCAAGCCCTTCTCCGCCAAGGACGTCGTCTTCACCTACGAGACGATCCTCGACAAGAAGACGAACAACGCCTCCAAGACCGAGCTGGACGCCGTCAAGAGCGTCGAGGCCAAGGGCGACGACACGGTCGTCTTCCACCTGAAGTACCCCTACGCGCCGTTCGCCGAGCGGACCGTCCTGCCCATCGCCCCCGAGCACATCGCGGGCAAGCAGGATGTGAACACCGGCGCCTTCACGACCAAGCCGGTCGGCACGGGCCCCTACGAACTCGTGAAGTGGTCCAGGGGCGAGAAGCTGACCTTCAAGGCCAACCCCGGCTACTGGGGCGGCGCGCCGAAGATCAAGAACTTCACGATGGCGATCATCAAGGACGACGACGTGCGCGCGACCCGGCTCGACGCCGGTGAGCTGGACGGCGCGATCCTGCCGCCGAACCTCGCGAAGAAGTACGAGGACGACGGCGGGAAGAAGACGTACGCCGCCAAGACCTTCGACTACCGCGTCGTCACGCTGCCCACCGGAAACAAGGTCGCCGGGGACACCGACATCCGCCGCGCCCTCGACGTCGGCGTGAACCGCAAGGCCATGGTCGACTCGATCCTCGACGGCGCCGGCAAGGAGGCCTACGGGCCCGTCCCGACCGACAGCCCCTGGTTCACCAAGGGCACCGAGCGCAAGTTCGACGCGGGCAAGGCCAAGAAGATCCTCGACCAGGCCGGGTGGAAGCCGGGCAAGGACGGGATCCGCGAGAAGGACGGCGTCCGCGCCGCGTTCCCGCTCTGGTACCTCTCCGGCGACAAGCTCCGCCAGGACCACGCCCTCGCCTACGCCTCCGACGCCAAGAAGCTCGGCATCAAGGTCGAGGTGCAGTCCGGCACGTGGGAGGTCATCGAGCCCCGCATGCCGAAGGACGCCGTCCTCGCCGGCGGCGGCAGCCCAGCCGACCCCGACTTCGACCAGTACACGCTTCTGAAGTCCTCCCTCGCGGGCGACGGCTTCAACAACATGGCGCACTACGACAACAAGAAGGTCGACGAGGCCCTGGAGGACGCCCGCAAGAGCGGCGACCACGCCAAGCGCCAGGTGGCCTACGACACCATCCAGCGCGAGCTGGTGAAGAACCCCGGCTACACCTTCCTCACCCACATCGACCACCTCTACGTCGTCGACAAGCGCTTCGGTGACCTGAGCACCCAGGTCGAGCCGCACGACCACGGCCTCGCGTCCGGCCCCTGGTGGAACGTCGAGGACTGGCAGCCCGCCAAGTGACCTCCGCGATATCCAAGGCCCCGGGGAAGCGCGCCGCGCGCCGGCTTCCCTGGGCGCCGATGGCGCGCCTGGTGGGACGGCGGGCCCTGTTCGCCGTGCCCGTGCTGCTCGTCGTCACCTTCGGCGTCTTCGCCATCGCCGCCGCCTCGCCCTTCGACCCCGTCAAGGCGTACGCGGGCACGGCCGGACTCACCGCCTCGCAGGACAACCTCGACCAGCTGCGCGCCAACCTCGGCGTCGACCGGCCGCTGGCCGCCCGCTGGTGGGAGTGGCTGACCTCGGCCCTCACCGGGGACCTCGGGGACTCCAGCACGCTCCGCCAGCCCGTCGCCGACGTCATCGGCGAGCGCGTCGGCTGGTCCGTGCTCCTCGCCGCGACCGCGTTCCTCGTCGCGATCCTCCTCGGCACGGCACTCGGCGTCCTCGCCGCGCGCCGCCCCGGCGGCTGGCTCGACCGGGCGGTGACCTCACTCGCGTACACCCTGGAGGCCGCGCCGCCGTTCTGGCTCGGACTGCTCGCCGTCTGGCTCTTCGCACTGAAGCTGGGTGTGCTGCCCTCGGGCGGCCTGACCGACACGGCCAGTTCTGCCGTGACCGCCGGGCAGGTCGCGACCCACCTGGTGCTGCCCGCCGGGGTGCTGGCGATCTCGCAGCTCCCCTGGTTCGTCCTCTACGTCCGTCAAGGCGTCGGTGACGCCCTCGGCGACGACCCCGTGCGCGGGGCACGCGCGCGTGGCCTCGCCGAACGCACCGTCCTGCTCGGGCACGCCCTGCGCTCCGGCATGCTCCCCGTGCTCACGCTCATCGGCTCCCGCGTGCCCGAACTGATCACCGGGGCGCTTCTGGTGGAGACCGTCTTCAGCTGGCCCGGCATCGCCGCGGCCACCGTGCAGGCCGCGACCTCCGTCGACTTCCCGCTGCTCGCCGCGCTGACCGCGCTCGCCACGGCCGCGGTGCTGCTCGGCAACCTCGTGGCCGACCTCCTGTACGGCCTCGCCGATCCGAGGGTGGGTTTCGATGGCTGACACGGCCGACATCGTCTGGCGCGCCCATGGGGGCGTGCGGCGCTCCACGCGCGCGTGGCGGGTCCGCACCTCCGCGGTGATCGTCGCCGCGGTCGTCCTCGCCGTCCTCGTCGTGCCCCCGCTCGTCAACCTCGACGAGCAGGCCGTCGACCTGGCGGCCAAGCTGCGGCCGCCCTCGCTCGCGCACCCCTTCGGCACCGACGACGTCGGCCGCGACCTGCTCCTGCGCTGCGTCTACGGCCTGCGCGTCTCCCTGCTGGTCGGCGTCGTGGCGGCCGTCGTCGCCACCGTCATCGGCACCGCCGTGGGCGCCCTCGCGGCCGCCTCCGGGGGATGGGTGGACCGGGTCGTGATGCGGCTCGTGGACGTCTTCTCGTCCGTGCCCCACCTACTGCTCGGCATCTTCATCGTCGCGATGTTCCGGCCCGGGGTCTGGCCCGTCGTCGTCTCCGTGGCGCTCACGCACTGGCTCTCCACCGCCCGCATCGTGCGCGCCGAGGTGCTGTCCCTGCGCTCGCGGCCCTACGTCGACGCGGCGATCTCCGGCGGCGCCTCACGGCTGCGCGTCGCCGTGCGGCACCTGCTGCCCGGCGTCCTGCCGCAGGCCGGACTCGCCGCCGTCCTGATGGTGCCGCACGCCATCTGGCACGAGTCCGCGCTGTCCTTCCTCGGCCTCGGCCTGCCCACCCACCAGGCCAGCCTCGGCACGCTCGTGCAGAGCGCGCGCGGCTCGCTCCTCGCGGGCGACTGGTGGCCGACGCTCTTTCCCGGCCTGTTCATCATCGTGCCCACCCTGGCCATCGCGGGCCTCGCGGGCGCCTGGCGGGAACGGATCAACCCCCGGCGCCGATCGGAGCTGATGCTGTGACGGTCCCCGTCCTCTCCGTCAAGGGCCTGTCCGTACGCTTCCGCATGCGGGGCGGCACCCACGTCTCCGCCGTCACCGACGCCACCTTCGACCTCGCGGCGGGGGAGTGCCTCGCCCTGGTCGGCGAGAGCGGCTGCGGCAAGTCCGTGCTGGCCTCCGCGCTGCTCGGGCTGCTTCCCGGGAACGCGGAGACGGCCGGGTCGGCGCTGCTCGGCGACACCGATCTGCTCACCGCCGACGAGCGCACCCTCGCCCGCACCGTCCGCGGGCGGCGCGTCGGCCTCGTACCGCAGAGCCCCGCCGCGCACCTGACGCCGGTCCGCACCGTGCGCTCCCAGCTGGAGGAGACCCTGCGCGAGCTGGCAGGCGTGCGCGGGCCGCGGCTGCGGGCCGCCGCCGAGCGGGCCGCGTTCCCCGCGGGCCACCTCGACCGCTACCCCCACGAACTGTCCGGCGGCCTCGCCCAGCGCGCCGCCACCGCGCTCGCCCTCATCGGCGACGCACCGCTGCTGCTCGCCGACGAGCCCACCACCGGCCTCGACCGCGACCTCGTCGACCGCACCGTCGACGAACTGCGCCGGCACGTCGGGGAGGACCGCGCGCTGCTCCTGATCACCCACGACCTGGCCGCCGCCGAGCGCATCGCGGACCGGGTCGCCGTCATGTACGCGAGCCGTGTCGTCGAGATCGCCGACGCCGCCGACTTCTTCGGCGCGCGCGGGCCGCGGCACCCCTACGCCCGGGGGCTCCTCAACGCCCTGCCCGAGCGGGAGTTCACGCCCATCCCCGGCATGCCGCCCGAGCTGACCGCGCTCCCCGAGGGCTGTGCGTTCGCGGCGCGCTGCGACCGGGCCGACACGGCGTGCGCCACCGTGCCCGCGCTCACCGGCGGGGCCGCCTGCCACCACCCCCACGTGGACGTGCTGGAGGCACCCCGTGCTTGAACTGCGTGCCATCAGCGCCGGATACGACCGGCGCGCCCCCGTCGTCCGGTCCGTGGATCTCACCATCGCCCCCGGCGAGTCCGTCGGGCTCCTCGGCCCCAGCGGCTGCGGCAAGTCGACGCTGGCGCGGGTCGCGGCGCTGTTGCACCGGCCCGACGCCGGGCAGGTCGTCATCGACGGCGAGGCCGCGCAGGGCTGGCGGCACCGCGCACCGCGCCGGCAGCGCACCGCCTTCGGCGTGGTCTTCCAGCAGCCGCGGCTGTCCGCCGACCCCCGGCTGGCACTGAGGGACCTCGTCGCGGAGCCGTTGCGGGCGGTCGGCCGGTCCTCGGAGGCCGCGGACCTCGTCCCGGAACTGACTGCCCGTGTCGGCCTCGGCAAGGACCTGCTGGGGCGGCGGCCGCACGAGGTCAGCGACGGCCAGTTGCAGCGGGCGTGTCTGGCGCGTGCGCTGGTGCTGCGGCCGCGTTGGCTCATCTGCGACGAGATGACGGCGATGCTCGACGCGTCGACGACGGCGGCACTCGTCCACGTCGTGGAGGAGTACCGGCGGGAGTCCGGTGCGGGGATGCTGGCCGTGGGCCATGACCGGGTGTTGCTCGAGCGGTGGTGTGATCGCACCGTGCGGTGGGAGGAGTTGGCCGGGTAGGGGAGCCTCGGAGGGGCGTTCGCGGGGTGCGGGCCGTTTGTGGCTGGTCGCGCAGTTCCCCGCGCCCCTGAAGGCACACACCCCCGATCGGGGCGCGACCCGCGCCGCCGTGAACGCCCGGCGTCGAGCACGCCAACTCCCGGACGGAGCAGGTGTCCTGACGAGAGCGCGGCCGCATACTCACCAGGGCGTGTCCGCAGAGTCCCGCCTGCGCCGCGACGCCCGCCCTGCGGGCGGACGACGGGACTTCGCGGACACGCCCTAGGCTCCGCTCATCGTCGTACTCCGAGGCGCCCCCAGCGCCCCGCTCATCCGTCCCCGGGAGGCAGACATGGCCCTCACCACCCGTCGCAGAGCCCTCACCACCCTCGGCGCCGCCCTCGCGGGCAGTGCCGTGCTCTCCACCCACGCGCAGGCGGGCGAACGCGGCCGCCACCCGCGCCCGCGTCCCCGCCCCCTGATCCGCGCCCACGCCCACAACGACTACGAACACCCACGGCCCCTCCTCGACGCCCTCGACCACCGCTTCGGCAGCGTCGAGGCCGACATCTTCCTCGTCGACGGACAGCTCCTGGTCGCCCACGACCCGGTGGACCTCGACCCCTCCCGCACCCTCGAATCCCTCTACCTGGAGCCGCTCGCGGCCCGCATACGCGCCCAGCACGGCTCTGTCTACCGGGGCTGTCACCACCCGCCCTTCCAGCTCCTCATCGACATCAAGACCGAAGGCGCCTCGACGTACGCCGAGCTCCACCGCCATCTGCGGCCCTACCGCCACCTGTTCACGTCGTACGTCCACGGAAAGGTGCGCCGTTCCGCGGTCACGGCCGTCGTCTCCGGCCACCGCGCCGCGCGCGCCCCGATGGAGGCGCAGCAGGTGCGGTACGCCTTCTACGACGGCCGCCTCGCCGACCTCGGCACCGCGGCACCCGCCTCGCTCATCCCGCTGATCAGCGACAACTGGTCGCTCAACTTCAGCTGGCAGGGCACGGGCCCGATCCCCGCGGCCGAGCGCGACAAGCTGCGCGGCATCGTCTCCTCCGCCCACAAGCGCGGGCAGCGCGTCCGGTTCTGGGCGACGCCGGACCTGCCGGGCCCGCAGCGTGACGCGGTCTGGGGCGAACTGCTCGCCGCCGGTGTCGATCACCTCAACACCGATGACCTCGCGGGGCTCGAAGCCTTCCTCGACGCCCGTCGCGGCTGATCTCCACGGATCAACCTCCGCGCAAGTAGAACCCGTTCGGAGCACAGGTCAGAGACCCGGACGCCCCCTCCGCTGCGCCACACTGACGGCCGGAAGCCGCGGTCCCGCGTGGCGGAGGAGGTACTTCCCATGGCCGTTTCGATCTCTGTCGTACTGCTGCTCGTGATCCTTGCGGTGGTCTTTCTGCGCAACGGAGCACTCAAGCTCTCGCACGCCATCGTCTGCCTGCTGCTCGGTTTCTACCTCGCGAGCACGAGCATGGCGCCGACCATCCAGGACGGTCTGACGGCCACCGCCGACATCGTCAGCGGAATCCAGCCGTGACCGTGCCCTTCCTTGCGGGTTCATGAACAACTGACGCCGTTTCATGGACACTTCAAGGGGCTCGCTCTAGCTTCGGCGCATGTCCAGCAGACCGCGCCGCCTCGTCCTCGCCAGTGTCCTCGCCCTGTCCGTGTCCCTCGCCGTCCCCGCGTACGCCGACGACATCCCCAAAGCGCCCGGGCACCGGCTCGTCAAGAGCTACGAGGGGGCGCCCGCCGCCGCCCGCCCGCTGCCCGGCACCCCGCTGCCCCAGCACCCCCACCTCGCCGCGAACGGCCGCAGCGGCATGCACGCCGACGCGGCGGGCAGCGGTACGTACCCCTGGAGCGGCCCGCTCGGGAGGCGGCCGGAGGTCGACAGCGAGAAGATGGCGGCGCTCGGCGGCGAGTGCGCGACCGTCACCTTCGACCGGGACGGCCGGATCATCACCGTCTGCGGCACCTTCACCGGCTTCCTGGTCAAGCTGCTCGACCCCAGGACGCTGGACACGCTCGCCGAGTACAAGCTGCCCCAGCGCCCCTCCACTGTCGAGGCCATCACCCGGCTGGACTTCTCCAAGATCTTCAAGGACACCTCGGGGGGCGCCTATTCCTACCTCGACGACAGGGACCGGCTCGTCCTCGCCGACTCCCGGCAGCACATCGTCCGGCTCGCGCACGAGCGGACCGCCGACGGCGGGTGGCGCTTCGTCGTCGACAAGGAGTGGGACCTCACGGCACACGTCCCGCACGACTGCGTTACCTGGTCAAATCTCTACCCCAGTGGCGAATGTGACCCGGTCACGTCCGTGATGCCGGACTGGGACGGGCGCATCTGGTGGGTGACACGGCAGGGCCGCGTCGGGACCGTCGACCCCGCCTCCGGTGACATCAGGGCCGTGCGCCTCGACGGCGAGGAGATCCAGAACTCCTTCTCCGTCGCCGAGGACGGCGTCTCCATCGTCTCCGACCACGCCCTCTACAGCTTCCGTGCCGCCCCCGACGGGACGCCGAAGGTCCTCTGGCGCGAGACGTACGACCGCGGCACCGGCACCAAACCCGGCTCGGTGAACCAGGGCTCGGGCACCACGCCCGACCTCTTCGGTGCCCGCGACGAGTACGTGGCGATCACCGACAACGCCGACGACCGGATGAACGTCCTCGTCTATCGGCGCGGCGCCGGCGTACCGGCCGGCAAGCGGCTCGTCTGCAAGGTCCCCGTCTTCGGCTCCGGCGCCTCCACCACCGACAACTCGCTGATCACCTGGGGAGACAGCCTCGTCGTCGAGAACAACTACGGCTACGAGAACATCACCTCGCTCACCCTCGGCCGCAGCGTCGTCGGCGGTGTCAGCCGGATCGACGTGCGCGAGGACGGCAGCGGCTGCGACACGGTCTGGGAGAGCGACGTGCGCGCCCCCTCCACCGTGCCCAAACTCTCCACCGGCAACGGCCTGCTGTACTTCTACACCAAGGAGCCCAACAGCCTCGGTGTCGACGCCTGGTACCTCACCGCTGTCGACTTCCGCACCGGCGACACCAGATGGAAGCGGCTCGCCGGTACGGGCGTCGCGTACGACAACAACTGGGCGCCCGTGACACTGGGCCCCGACGGCACGGCCTACGTGGGCGTCTTCAACGGCCTGGTGGCGGTGCGGGACACGGAGTGAGCCCGCGGGGCGCGGCCTTCACTTCCCGGAGAAGACGCCGATGCCGTTCGGCACCGGACGCTCCACCCCGCCGCTCGGGTTGTTGCGCACGGTCACGGCATCGGCCCCCGGGGCCCGCGCGACCAGCGTGGACGTGGCGGAGACCAGGGTGGACGAGCCGCCGCCGTCCAGGCTGAAGCCGTCGCTCGCGCCCAGCTCCCGCAAGGTCCGCGCCACCTCGGCGATCGTCAGGCCCGTACGGAACTCCGGCGAGCCGTCGAGCGAGAGCAGCACCAGACGCCGGCCGCCGTCGGAGATCCCGGCCGCGGTGCGCACCGCCGACGCGGTCGTGTCCAGGCCGGGCAGTGGCGCGCCGCCCCGCAGCACGGGGTAGCCGCCGAGCGCGAAGCGGAAGGGAACACGCGAATCGGCGGCCACCAGGCGGTGCCTGACCCCCACCCGGTCACCCTCCGACAGCTTGCGAAGCTCCTGCGCGCCCGCCTCGCGGCCGACCAGGACCGTGCTGCCGGGGGCGATCGGGCCGGTGCCCGGCGTGTCGGCCGAGGCCACGACACGCCCGTGGCGGACCGTCACCTCGTGTGTGTCCGTGCTACAGGGCGCACCGCGGCTCGTGTCCGTGCCGCACGTCGCACGCACCCGCGAGACGGCACCCCAGTCGCTGGTGAACGCGCCGACGGAACCCACCGGCAGGGCGTACTGGTTGAGCCCGCCCAGCGGGAGGCGGGAGCCCCGGGTGCGTACCTCCCCGTCCAGCGCGAGGTCGCCAAGACGCGCTCTGCGGTCGGTCCCCACCCCCAGCACGGCCCGGGTGGTGACGCCCGGCGGCATGGCGGGACCGAAGCGCTGCCCGTCGGGGACGGCGGCCTTCAGCGCACGACCGTTCGCGATCATCGGGCCGACCGGCGCGCCGGTCGCCTCGACACCGGGATGCTGGGTCTCGGTGATGTTGAAGAAGTCGCCGTTGATCCCGCCGACCGCGCCGGCCCCGTCCGCGAGCGCGGAGACGGGCGAGCGCGCCGCGACCTTGCCCGGGTAGAGCAGGCCGACACGGGTGCGCGGATCGCGCAGGTCGACGTCGAGCACATGGGCGCGTGCGGTGCCGCGCGAGGCCGGGATGTCGAAGGAGCGGTACTCGACACCCGGCGCGATCCTCGTGGCCGCCGGCTGCCGCTCCTTCTCCACAGCGCCGCTGGCCGGTGCCGCTCCCGTGAGAGCCGCACCGGCCAGCGCGCCGAGCGTGGAGACGAGGGCGAGCGCCGCTCTGAACCGTCCGCCGTGCTGCGTCTGCCGTGTCACAGATTCCCCCTGGGGTCGGCCGGGCCACCCAACTGTCCCAGCGGTCAGCGGAGTTCACCAGAGGTCGGCGGCTATGCCCCCACCATCCGGGAACGGATCAGAAAACGTACGCCTTCCGGCGCCTCCAGCGAGAAGCCGCTGCCGCGCCCCGGCACGACATCCACGATCAGCCGGGTGTGGCTCCACAATTCGTACTGGCTCCTCGACATCCAGAAGGTTATGGGCTCCGCCACCCCATCCACGGTCAGCGACGCGAGAAGTACGTCGGAGTCACCGGTACGGAACTCCCCCTCGGGGTAGCACATGGGTGCGCTGCCGTCGCAGCAGCCGCCGGACTGATGGAACATCAGCGGCCCGTGCGCCTCCCGCAGCCGTCGCAGCAGGCCGGCGGCGGCGGGGGTCAGCTCCACGCGGGGCGCGTTCTTGCTCTCGGGGCTCTCCTGACGGTCCATGACACGACCCTCCCTCTCGGCACGTTGCGACAGGGTTGCACGGGGGTACACGTGGACCAATCGTGGGATTGTCGGGTCGTGTCGCCGCTCGTACGGCCGCGCAGCGGTGAAGCTGGGGCGATGCGCTGGGTCACCTCGTCGATCGCCGCCCTGTCCTTGGCCGCCTCCCTCGCGGCCGTCCCGCCCTCGGCCGCGGTGGGAGCCCCGGCTCCCGAACCGCCGTGCGACGCGGGCACCGCCCCCTACCAGCGCGAACTGGAGAGTGAACTGGGGCTGCCGGTCGACGGGAGGCAGTCCGCGGCCGACTGCGTGGCCATCCGCCGTCTGCAACAGCGCCTCGGCATCAGCCCCGCGGACGGGCGTGCCTCCCTGCGCACCTACCGGTTCGTCGTCGCGGACCGGATCCGGCGCGACCCCGCCGAGCGGCGCAACTGCCCCATCAGGTCGTACCGGGTCACCTGCGTGGACCTGACCCGGCAGATCCTGTGGACACAGACCGGACGCCGACTGGTCTTCGACCCCGTGCCGGTCCGCAGCGGCCGCGACGGACTGGAGACCCGGCGCGGATGGCATCGCGTCTACTGGAAGAACCGCGACCACTTCTCCACCCTCTACAACGTCCCCATGCCGTTCGCGCAGTTCTTCAACGGCGGCCAGGCCCTGCACGGCACCCGCTCGGACCTCTTCTCCTCCGGCTCGGGCGGCTGCGTGAACCTCGCGCTGGGCGACGCCGAGCGGCTGTACCGGCTCCTGAAGAAGGACGACCACCTGTTCATCTGGGGGACGAAACCGGGTACGGGCGGCTGACACCACCCGTACCCGGTTCCGTCACGCCTCGCATGCTCCTACTTGCCCTTCTTGCCTCCGCCGCGCTCGTTGGTGAGCTTCACCGTGACGCCCGTGGCGGCATTGCCCCTGGTGACTTCGTGCGGTCCGCTCACCGTCTTGCGGGGCAGCACGTAACCGTCGGGAACGGCGGTCTCCTTGAGGTAGTACGAGCCGAGGTCGAGCCCCTGGAACTCGCACCGGCCCCGGCCGTCCGTCGCACAGCCCCGGTCGACGAGGCTGTCCCGGCGACCGCCCGTCGTCTGGAGGCCCGGGGTGCCGTTGGTCTCGCGCCACAGCTGGAAGACGGCACCGGCCAGCGGCTTGTTCGTCTTCTTGTCCTTCTTCAGGACCGTGAGCCTGCCCGTCGTGGTGGGCTCGTCCCGCGTGGCGTTGAACGCCTCGACGGACACGCCGCCCGAGGCGCTCGCCTCGGTCAGGACCAGCGGACCGAAGACCGCCGGGTCGGGAAGGACATAGCCGTCCGGCGCCTTCGTCTCGACCCAGTAGTACGTCCCGAGGGGGACGCTCGTGCGGCACCGGCCCGCGGAGCCCGTCGTGCACGGCGCGCCCGTCGCGGTGTCGGGGTCCGTGCCGCGCCGCTGGAGGCCCGGGGTGCCGTTGGTCTCGCGCCACAGCTGGAAGACGGCACCGGCGAGCGGCAGGCCCGTCTTCTTGTCCTTCTTCACGACGGTGACGTCGCCCTCCGTGACGTCGTCGTCCTCCTTCTCGTTCGTCGCCGTGACCGACACGCCGTCGGAGGCGTTCGCCGCGGTCAGCTCCAGCGGGCCGAACACGTTCGGCGCGGGAAGCTCGTAGCCGCTCGGGGCCTTGGTCTCGCGCCAGTAGTACGTGCCGAGCGGCACCGTGCGTGCGCACGTGCCGGCCGCCTCGGTGACGCAGTCGCCGCCGACCTTCGTGTCGGCGTCGTCGCCGCGGGTCTGCAAGCCGTCGACGCCGTTGGACTCCCGCCACAGCTCGAACTCGGCGCCCGCGAGCCGGTCCCCGTCGTCCTCGTCCTTCTTGACGACCTCGACCTGGCCGGTGGTGACGGGGTCGCCGCAGTCGGGCAGGTCCCCGTCGAAGGGGTAGTTGTGGAACTCCTGGCCCCCGCCACCCGACGCCGAACTGGTGTGGGTGAGCGAGCCGGTGGTGAAGAAGCGGCCGTTCATGCCCGGCACGCTGACCGTCGTCATGGAGCGCTGGTTTCCGACCAGGACGCTGCCCTGGAACTGGCCGGTGCCCTTGAACTCGACGGACGTGGCGTCGGGGAAGTTCCACAGCAGACGGCCGCGCAGCTGGTTGAACGGGCTGCTGTCGTCGATGGTGCCGCTGTAGGTGTTGATGGTACGGGCCGTGCCGAGCACATTGACCAGTACGGTGGCGCCGTCCGGGATGCCCGCGAAGCGGATGCCCTCCTGGCCGCCGCTGCCGCTCATCAGGTCGAAGTCGACGTTGAAGACCTGGAGCGCGGAGATGCCGTCACCGGTGAACAGCGTCTCGCCGCCCGCGTGCACGACCGTGCCGGTGGGCGTGCGCGTACCGCCCCCGGGGTGGGCGTAGCACTGGCTGGCCTCCGTCAGTTCGTCCCGCAGCGGAGCGTACGGGGCGGCCGCGTCGGGGTCCTTGCGCAGGGTGCCGAGGATCCTGCCGGAGGCGTCGCCGGCATGGCGCACGACACCGCCCTCGGCGAGCAGCCGCTCCCCGGCGCCGACCCTCACGTCCCCTCCGGTGGTGAGCCAGTCCGAGCCCACCGGAGGCGCCACGCGGGAGCCGACACCGGCCTCGCCGACGTTGTAGACGGCGCTGAAGCCCGTCGCCTTGTCCTGGTCGAAGTCGCCGAGGACGACGACACGCCCCTCGGCCTCCGCGGCCCGCTCGCGGACGAGGAAGTCCTTGCCCACGTACATGTTGATGCCGGCGTCGCGCCACCGGATCGCCCCGTTGTGGACGGGCGGGTAGCCGTCGGGCGGGCAGTTGCCCGGCACACACGGGCCGAGCCCCCCGGGCAGGGGCTTCGCTGCGGCGGCCGCGGCGGCCCTGTCCGGCGCGGGGCCCGGCTTGGCGTGCGCGGCGGGCACGGCCGACAGGCCGCTTCCGGCCACGAGGCCGAGGAGACAGAGATACCTCATCCCGGACTGGATGAAGGAAGGGGAGGTCACGTGCACATCAGCTCCTCATGGGGTCAAAGAGACGTGGAGGAGGCTCGCACGGGGGAGGGCCGGTGCCGTTGAACCGATCCGTTCATCCATACGAAGAACACCGCAAAGGACGAGTCGTCGGCTCCGCGGGGCGCGTTCGGGGGGTGTCCGGGCTGTGCGCCGGGTTCCCCGGAAAAGCTGGCGGAGCGGTGCGCGCTCCGCCAGGATGGCCCCTCTCTGGGGGCGTCCGTGGAGCGGAGGCAGCGCGATGGGATCACACGCGGCGGCGGGACGGCGCAGGCCGCTCGTGCTCGGTGCGCTCGGCGTGACGCTGCTCGTCGCCCTGCTGTCCATACCGGGCGCGGGAGGCGCACCGGTGTCGGCCGACGCCTGCCGCGACATGGGCACCTCGCTGCCGCGCGGCGACTGCGGGCCCTTCTGGCAGGTCATGGCCGAGGACTTCAACGGCGACCGGATGCCGCTGGGCGCGTTCAGCGACTGCGACCACCACGCGGACACCTCCGCCGCGTACTGCGCGGGCCTGAAGGGTGAGTACCGCGACAACTGGTGGGCGTACCCGACCGGTTGGCGCGACACGGCGAATGACCGGGCCCGTGCCGTCGCCGGTGTCTACCACCCCGAGGACACCGTGAGCGTGGGCCCCGCGGAGAACGGCGACGGCCGGATGCGTATCCGGATGTGGCGGCCCGCCGACGGAGGGCCCGTCCACGCCGCGGCGGTCGTACCGCGCGCCGTCATGCAGATGAAGTACGGCAAGTACAGCGCCCGCATCAAGGTGACCAAGCAGGCCCCCGGCTACAAGTCGGCCTGGCTGCACTACGGCGGGGGCTGCGAGATGGACCACCCCGAGGGCGAGTGGACCGGGGCGCTCAGCGCCTTCCACCACCCCTGCGGGGGAGGCGGCCAGGGCTCGTTCCGCGGCGCCGACGACTGGACCGAATGGCACACCGTGTCGACCGAGTGGACCCCCGGCCACGTGCGGTTCTTCGTCGACGGCCGGGAGATCGGGCACGACACGAGGGACGTGCCGGACCGGCCCCTGTCCTGGGTCATGCAGAACGAGAGCGCGCTGGAAGGGCCCGGGGCGGCGCCCGGCAGCAGCGCGCAGCTGGAGATCACCTGGGTCGCGGCCTACGCGTACGGCTGGAAGTGAACTCTCGTACAACCCTTGTCCCCCATCCCGTGTCGAACAGGGCGCCGGACAAGGAACGGGCCCTTTCCGGCACACCCCCGCGCCTGCCCGGCCACCTTCCTTGACAGGAGCCGCTCGTGCGCAAGAACCGTTCGGCCGCCCTCGCCGCGGCCTCGTTCCTTCTGCTGACCGGGGCCGGCATCGCCACCGCCCCCGCCGCCTTCGCCGGCACCCCCGGGGGTACGCACGCCGACGACCGCAACAGCGACTTCAACGGCGACGGGTACGAAGACGTGCTGGTCGGCGCCCCGGGCGCCACCGTCAGCGGCCACAAGGGCGCGGGGCTCGTCACGGTCCAGTACGGCTCGACCAGAGGCATCGGCACGACCGACGTCGGCCGGTTCAGCCAGTCCACGTCCGGGGTCGCGGGCGCCGCCGAGGCGGGCGACGGCTTCGGCAAGGCCGTCGCCACGGGCGACCTGGACGGCGACGGCTTCGACGACGCGATCGTCGGCATCCCCGGCGAGGACCTCGACGGCCGGGCGGACGCCGGTGGCGTCGCGATCCTGTGGGGCTCCAAGGCCGGGCTCACCGGCTCGGCCAGCGACTGGCTCCAGTCCCAGGAACCCACCGCGGGCGAGCAGTTCGGCGCGAGCCTCGCCGCGGCGCACCTCACCGGCGACACGCCGGGCGACGTGCTCGCCGTACTGGACCGCGACGGGCTGGAACTGTTCGTGTACGACGCCTCGCCGCAGCCCGGCCAGGCACCGCTGCGCCGCCAGGACACCCAGCGGCTCGCCGCGGCCGCCGAGGAGCGGGCCATCCGGCCGAAGTCCCTCACCACCGGCGACTACGACGACAACGGCTACGCCGACCTCGTCGTCTCGGGCGTGACCGTGGGCGAGGAGGAGCCGGGCCACGGCTGGTCCCTGCACTTCTCGGGGCGCGCCGAAGGGCTCACGTACGAGGGCGAACTGCGCGGCGGCCCCGCGGCCGCGTCCGGTGACATCAACAACGACGGCTACGACGACCTGGTGACCGGCGAGCCCGCCTCCCCGGACGACGGCGGCGAGACGATGACCGGCGGCCTGGTCGGCGTGCGCTACGGCACCGCGGAGGGCCTCGGCGAGGAGGCCAAGTGGTGGACGCAGGGCTCCACGGGCGTGCCCGGCAACCCCGAGCGCGGTGACGGCTGGGGCGCCGACCTGTCCGTCGCGGACACCAACGGCGACGGCTACGCGGACGTGGCGATCGGCGCGCCCGGCGAGGACATCGGCACCGTCGCCGACGCGGGCGCGGTGTGGGTGCTGCGCGGTTCCGAGAACGGCATGACGGCGACCGGTGCCACGTCGTGGGACCAGGACTCCGCGGACATCCCGGGCGTGCCCGAGAAGGGTGACAAGTGGGGCGCGCAGGTGCGGCTCTCGGACCCGAACAACGACGGCCGCTTCGGCCTCCTCGCGGCCGCGCCCGGTGAGAACGCCGGGGACGGCGTGGTGTGGGTCCTGTCGGCCGGCACCGGCGGCGTCACCGCCACGGGGTCCTGGACGTACGGCGGTTCGTCGCTGGGCGCGCCGGGCACGGGGGCGGCGTTCGGCGCGGCGATCGACGAGTGAGCGGGGCGTAGGGCCTGCCCGTCGGACGGGCCCGAACAGGCCATCCGGCCGCGGTCGTGAGCGGACCTCTCCGTAAGATCATGGCGATGTCACGGGGGGATCGCGCCACGTGCTCACGACTGCGTTCGGAGGCTGAACAGGCATGACAGGGAGCCGAGTTGTCATCGTCACGGGCGGCGGGACCGGCATCGGTGCCGCCACCGCCCGCCAACTGCGGGCCGAGGGGCACCAGGTGGTGGTCTCGGGACGCCGCCCCGAACCGCTGCGCCGCATCGCCGAGGAGACCGGGGCGCTCGCCCACCCCGCGGACGCGGGCGACCCCGAGGGCGTCGCCGGTCTCGTCGACGCGACCGTGGCGGCGTACGGCCGGATCGACGGGCTCGTGCTCAACGCCGGGGTCGGGCGCAGCGGCGCGGTCGGCGACATCACCGACGAGGACTGGGAGCTGGTGATGCGCACCAACCTCACCGGCCCGTTCCTCCTGCTGCGGGCCGCGCTGCCGCACCTGCTTGCGGCGCGCGGCTCGGTCGTCGCGGTCGCCTCGGTGGCCGCGCTGCGCAACGGCGTGGCGAACGCGGCGTACGCGACGTCGAAGGCGGCGCTCCTCCAGCTGTGCCGCTCCCTCGCCGTCGACTACGGCAAGGACGGGCTGCGCGCCAACACGGTGTGCCCCAGCTGGGTGCGGACCGAGATGGCCGACCGCCGGATGACGCGGTTCGCCGAGGAGGCCGGTCTCGGGGAGGGCGGCAGCGACGCGGCGTACGAGGAGGCGGCGCGGCTGATCCCCGCCGGCCGCCCCGGGCGGCCGGAGGAGGTGTCCGAGGCGATCAGCTGGCTGCTGTCGCCCGCGGCGTCGTTCGTCAACGGCGCGGCGCTGACCGTGGACGGCGGCGTGACGGCGATCGATCCCGGAACGGTCGCGTTCGACTTCAGCATCACACCGCGCGGCTAGGGCGTGTCCGTAAAGTGCCGTCGTTCGCCCGCAGGGCGGGCGTCGCGGCGCAGGCGGGACTTTGCGGACACGCCCTAGCGGGCCGGCCGGGTCCGGGCCAGGGTCCGGCCGGCCCGGGACGCCGTCAGCCGAAGCGTTCGACGCGGATCTGGGCCGGTGGGTTCGGGTAGAAGGAGGTCGTGCCGACCGACCAGAGGCCGCCGTCCGTGCCGGGGATCCGCGCGAGCGCCACGGGCAGCACCGTGGAGTTCGACTGCGGGCCCCGCTCACTCGCCCAGGCCGTGCCGTCCCAGCGCAGGTAGTGCGCGCGCTTGTCGTCCCAGAAGTCCCAGCCCGAGATCCGGTCCGGCTTGCCGTCCGCGTCCCCCACGATCGAGGTCAGCATCCCGACGCCGAAGGGCCCCTTCACGCCGTTCCACTGCGTGCCGTCCCAGTGTTCGAGGCGGACCCCCGGCGGCTTTCCGGGCGGCCCGCCGATGCCGTAGGCCCAGCCGGTCAGCCAGATGTCGTCGTGGGCGACGGGCAGCAGGCCGGACACCGAGGCGCGGATGCCGAGCAGGCGGGGTATCACCGTCCAGGCGCCGTCGTAGCGGGCGATGACGTCGCCGAAGACCCACACCTCCCCGCCGGGCGTGACGTGCACGCCGTCCGGGGTGGGCGCGGCCTCGTCCGGCAGCGGCCGGCACCAGCGCCACGTCTTGCCGTCGCCGCGCAGCAGCCCCGCGCGGTCGCCGTGCCGCCCGGACACCCAGAACCGGCCGTCGGGCGCGGCGGCGACATCCGTCAGCCGCGTTCCCGCCTCGCCGCGTCCGGGAAAGGAGGTCTCCCGCCAGGTCGTGCCGTCCCAGGCGAGGAGCTGGTCGTGGCCCGCGGCGTCGGTGCCCACGGCCCAGGCCGCCCCGCCCGAGGGGCTGACGGCGACGGCCCGCAAAGTGGTGTACGTCAGGTGGGACAGGTCGGTCGGTAACCAGGCCGTGCCGTCCCAGTGCCGGGCGACGGCGGCACCCCGCTTGGTGTTGTCGATGTCCTCCTGGCCGACGGCCCAGGCCAGGCCGGGTCCCGCGGCGGCCACGCCGTAGAGGCGCGCGGCCGGTGTCCCGGCGGGGGCGGGGACTTCCCGCCAGGACGCGGCGGCCGGCGCGGGCCGGGCCGCGGCCCGGCCCGCCAGGGATGCGGGAAGGGCCAGTCCCGCTCCGGCGGTGGCGAGTCCTTGGACAAAAGCACGTCTTCGCATGAGAAACCTTCTTCGGGTGCGCGGGTTCGATGTGGGCAACACCCTGAACCGGGCACCGCAACGCGTCAATGCACGTTCGTACCGACTCTCGACGACAACTGCTGTGGTAGGCACGGCAGTTGAAGACAGAATTTTCGCTCCACCCTCATATGGCGGGCGCGTGAACCGGGGGCGAATATCGGTGTTTTGCTCGACAAGGCGCCCAAGTCAATTGTTGACAGCGCGAGTTGGTCTAGTCCATTTTGGTGGCACGTAAGTTCGACGAGGGGCGGATGTGACAGGCGCCGCCGCGCCCGCCTTCAGACGAAACCGATCCTTGGAGCCCCCATGCCAGCTTCCGACCCCTACCTCCACCGAGCCCCCTCCGCCGTCCCGTACTTCAGCGCCGACGGCGAGACGTACCTGGCGCGGACACAGCTGCGGGACCTGACCAAGACACAGCCGCTCAAGGTGCTGTCCGAGGAGGACTTCGCCTTCTGGCAGACGTACGGCTACGTCGTCGTGAAGCAGGCGATCCCCACCGGGGCGGCCAAGGACCTGCTGGACTTCGCCTGGGAGTTCCAGGGGCTCGACCGGGGCCGCCCGGAGACCTGGTACGAGGAGCGCGCGTTCCGTTCCGACCTCGACCGCGAGCTGCACGTCTACGGCTTCGTCGAGGCCTACCACCACCAGCTCATCTGGGACAGCCGGCAGACGCGGCGGGTCTACGAGGCGTTCACCGACGTATGGGACTGCGACGAGCTGTGGGTCACCCTGGACCGGCTCAACCTCAATCCCCCCAACGTCAAGAACCGCTCCCGCTCCCTGATCGCCCCCACCGAGCGCGGGTTCGACATCAACCTCCACTGGGACGTCGACACCACCCTCGGCGTGCTGCCCCAGCGGGTGCAGGGCATCATCGCCCTGGACGACACCCGGCACGAGCACGGCGGCTTCCAGTGCTGCCCCGAACTGTTCCGCCGCTTCGACCGGTGGAAGGCCCTCCAGCCGGACGACCGCGACCCGATCCGCCCGGCGATCGACCAGGACGACATGCCCGTCGTCCGGCCCGAACTGGAGGCCGGCGACCTGCTGATCTGGAACGGTCTCCTCGCGCACGGCGTGGCCCCCAACACCTCGGCGAACGGGGTGCGCGCCGTCCAGTACCTGTCGATGATGCCCGCGCTGGAGACCCACGAGGAGCTGCGCCGCTCCCGCGTCGACTCCTGGCGTCACCTCACCACCCCGGACTGGAACGCCACGCTCCTCGGCGACGCCGACAAGCACGAGTCCCTGCGCTACGGCACCGCCACGCTGAACGACCTCGGCGAGAAGCTGCTGGGCCTCACGTCCTGGACCGGACAGTCCGCCGACGCCGCTTCCCCCGGCGTCCACTCCGACCAGCCGATCGGGGAAGCCGCATGCGCCGTGTCTGTCTGACCCTCCCCACCAACCGGGCCTGCCCGGAGACGATCGCGGCGATCGGCGGGGAAGCGGCCTACGCCGCCGCGCACTTCGACGTCGAGGTCCACCTGCTGATCCTCGACTCCTCCGACGCGGACACCTTCGCCGCCCACACCCGGGCCGTCCACGCCCTGGGCGAGGTCCCGCACGTCATCACCCACCACCTCGGCGAGGCGGCGCAGCGAGCCTTCCTGCGCCGGGTCATCGACCGGGCCGAGGTCGCCAAGCCCGAGCTGATGCTGGAGCTGATGCTCCCGGCCGGGCTCTCCTACGGCGCCTGCACCAACCGCGCGTTCCTGATCGCCGCCGCGCTCGGCTGCGAGTCCGTCCACCGCAGGGACTCCGACAGCCGCTACCAACTCGCCGACGGGGAGCCCGTCTACCCCGTCCACCACGAACTGACCTCGCTCGGCAAGCGCGCCGCCGACGCCGCGCACGGCGCCGTCGAGACCGCCCTCGACCAGCGGCACGCCCACAAGCGCGTCGCGATGGTCGCCAGCTCCTTCGTCGGGGAGCTGTCCGTGGACATCGGCGAGATACGGGATCTCGACCCCGAGGCCTACTACGACGTGGTCAGCCTCTGGGCACCCGGCCACTGGTCGGACGAGCAGAAGCGGGACCTCGTCGACGACTCCTTCAGGGGCGCCGGTACGGAGGCGTTCACGGGCGACCGGGCGACCCTGACGCTGGTCGACCCGATGCGCGTGGACATGTGCAACATCAGCTTCCACGGCGTCCACGAACGCGTACCGCTGCCGCCCGCCACCGACACCATCGGCAGCGACTACTTCCTCATCCACCTGGTCCACGACGCGGCGCTTCCCGGTGTCCTGCACAACCGCAACATCGTCAACTTCTACACCGCGGAACGCAGGACCGACGCCGGCTTCGTCGCGTACCAGACGCGCTTCGTCAAGTTCTTCCTGTCGATGCTCTACTTCAACCACGTCTACGAGCGGATGGCCGCGGCCGGTGAGGCGCTCCTCGACGACGGGGGCCAGGTGCGCGGGGCCGTCATCAGCGCCCTCGCCCGGCAGAGCGCCACGCTCGACCGCGCCGAGAACGTGCACCGCCTGGACCGCGTCGACGCCGCCTACCGCAGACTCGGCGGCAGATACGCCCGGTTCGCCGACCTCCTCGCCACCCGCCGCGAACGCCTCCTGGACGAGGCGCGCGGCGACATCGAGGACTTCGCGCTGCTGACCGAGGCCTGGGAGCCCCTGGTGCGGGCGAGCAAGGACACCGGTCCGCTCCTGTCGGCGGGGCGGCCCACTTGAGTGCCACGATGACGCACGACACCGTCCCGCTCCTCGACGCCCTGGCGAACGCGGCCGAGGACCAGATCGTCTTCGACCTCCCCGGCATCGAGGAGCGCTACGACACCCTGCGCCGCGAACTGCCCGGCGTCGCCGTCCGCTTCGCCATGAAGGCCTGCCCGGTGGACGAGGTCCTCGCCCGCCTGGCCCGGCGGGGCTGCGGCGTCGACGCGGCGAGCCCCCACGAAGTGGCACAGGCCCTGCGCGCCGGGGTGCCGCCCGCCAGGATGCACTACGGCAACACCGTCAAGTCCGACGACAACATCGCCGACGCACACCGCCTCGGCATCGGGGACTTCGCGACCGACAGCCTGGAGGACGTCACCGCCATCGCGGAACACGCCCCGGGCGCCCGGGTGTTCTGCCGCATCGCCACCACCGGCGAGGGCGCGCTCTGGGGGCTCAGTCACAAGTACGGATGTTCGCCCGCCGACGCCGTCGCCGTGCTGGACAGGGCGCGCGAGCTGGGGCTGACCCCCGCCGGTCTGTCCGTGCACGTCGGCTCCCAGCAGATGTCGGCCGACGCCTGGCACGAGGCGTTCGACCGCATCGCGGACGTCCTCGTCGCCCTCGGCCGGCGCGGCATCTGCCTGGACCACGTCAACCTCGGCGGCGGCCTGCCCGCCCTCGGCTACCGCGATCAGCGGGGCAGAGCCCTCGATCCCCCGATGGACAAGATCTTCGCCGTGATCCGCGACGGCATGGCACGCCTGAGCGGGATCCGCGGCCACCGGCTCGGCTACGTCGTCGAACCCGGCCGCTATCTCGTCGCCGACCAGGGCGCCATCCGCGCGCACGTCTCCCGGCTCTCCGCGCGGCGCGGCCCCGGCGGCGAGCGCCAGTACTGGCTGTATCTGAGCTGCGGCAAGTTCAACGGCCTGTACGAGATGGACCAGGTGCAGTACCGCCTGGTCTTCCCCTCGCACCGCGATGCCGAGTCGGTGCCGGCCGTAGTGGCCGGCCCCACCTGCGACAGCGACGACGCCTTCTCGCACGAACACGGCCTGATCCAGGTGCCCAAGGCGCTGGCCTCCGGCGACCCCGTATGGGTGCTGTCCTGCGGCGCGTACGCGACCAGCTACATGACGCGGGGCTTCAACGGCTTCAGCCCGCTCCCGTACACCTGGATAGACGGCGGCGACGCGTGAACCACGAGATACGGACACGCCCCGTCGCCGACGGCGACTGGGACGGCATCGCCCTCCTCGAACACCGCGCCTACCACCGCCTCGGCCTGTCGGAGGGGCGGGCCGCGCTGGAGGCCAAGGCGCACGCGTCGCCGGCCACCTGCTTCGCGCTGGACCTGAGCGGGCGCCTCGCGGGCTACCTGCTGGCCCTGCCCTACCCGGAATCCGCCTACCCGCAGCTGGGCGCCACCGACGACGAGCCGACGCCCACCTCGCGCAATCTCCATCTGCACGACATCGTCGTCGCGGAGGACCTGCGGCACCGGGGCCTCGCGCGCCACCTCCTCAACCACCTGACCGCGACGGCCCGTTCGCACGGCTACGAGCAGATCTCCCTGGTGGCTGTCGGCGGCAGCGAGACGTTCTGGTCGGCCCGCGGCTTCACCACCGGGCGCGGGGCCGTGCCGCCGGCCGGATACGGCCCGACCGCTGTGTACATGTCCATGACGGTGCCGGCCGGACCGGCACCGCGCAGAGAAACAGAGAAGTGGGCTGATGTCGGTGCTCCGCGTACGTGATCCTTTCCATCGGGGCCAATTGGCGATCGCCGCCCTGTTCTGCTCGCTCGGCTTCCAGTACGCCACCTGGGCATCCCGGATCCCCGCTCTCAAGAGCGGCCTCGGTCTGAGCGCGGCGGAGGTCGGCGTCCTGCTGATGGCCGCGGGCGTCGGCGCCGCGGTGTCCTTCCCCGTGGTCGCGGCGCTGATGCGGCACCTCGGCTCCCAGCGCCTCGCGCTCCTGTCGGCGCTCTGCCTGGCCCTGCTGCTCCCGGCCCTCGCCGCGGCGCCGAACTACCCCGTCGCCCTGCTGGTCATGTGCGTCGACGGCGTCCTCGTGGGCTGCCTCAACGTCGCCATGAACGCCCAAGGCGCTGCCCTCGAAACCAGATTCGAGCGCAACACCATGGCCCGGCTGCACGCCACGTTCAGCGGCGGCTCCCTGCTCGCGGCGCTGCTCGCCTCCGGCATGAACGCGGTCACGTCGGCGGTGGCCGTCCACTTCACCGCGGCCGCCGCGATCCTGCTCCTGCTGGTGGCGTACGCGCGTACCGGGCTGCTGACGGACGATCAACTCCCGGCGGAGACAGGGCAGAAGAAGAAGAAGCGCGCCGGGAAGTGGACCGCGCCCTCCCGCGTGACGCTGTGGATGTGTGTCGCGATGGCGTTCGGCACCGTGACCGAAGGTGCGATGAACGACTGGTCGGCGCTCTATCTGGAGGACGTCACCGACGCCTCCGCCGAGCTGGCGCCCCTGGGCATCGCCGTCGTCTCCGGAATGATGGTCGTGGCCCGGCTCTTCGCCGACGGATGGCGCGGCCGCTGGGGCGACGGCCGCGTCGTCCTGGCCGGCAGCGCGCTGGCGGGCGTGGGCCTGCTCCTCGCCCTGCTCAGCGGCGGTCTGGTCCCCGCGCTGCTCGGCTTCGCCTGCGTGGGCCTCGGCATCGCGGCCGTCACCCCGTGCGTCTACGTGGCCGCGGCCGGGCAGGGCTCCGACTCGCTGACGCTCGTCGCCGCCATGGGGACCACGGGTCTGCTGGCCGGGCCACCGCTGATCGGCTTCATCGCGGGCGCGAGCAGCCTGGTCTGGGGCTTCGCGGCGGTCGCCGCGTCGGCGCTCGTCGTCTGCGCGTGCAGTACGCGGATCACGTGGACGGCCGCCGAGCCCGAGCAGCTGACCCGCACGTAACTCCCGCATCCCGCCTCACTCGTGCCTACTTGAGGGTAGGCCTACCCGACCCCCTTGTTATACGGTCTGTCTAACAAGGGGGTCGTGGCGTGCCGCGAGGCGGGCGTCGCGGTCCTTGCCCTGACGTCCGAGTCAAGGAGCCGCACCATGGCGAGCAGCACTGTCCGGCCGAGCGCGCAGGAGGATTCCCCGGAGGGCGACATCTCCCGGCGGCTGCTCGACTCGGCCGCGGTCCTCGCGTACGACCCCGCCACCGAGGTCGACTGGGAGACCCCGCTGGACCGCGACTGCCACGGCGCGAGCCCGGAGTGGAGCACGCTCTACGGCACCGCGTACTGGCAGGAGTTGACCGAGGAGCAGCGCAAGGAGCTGACCCGGCAGGAGGCGGCGTCGGTGGCCAGCACCGGCATCTGGTTCGAGATGATCCTCCAGCAGATGGTGCTGCGCGATGTCTACGCGAAGGACCCCACCAGCGCCGAAGTCCAGTGGGCGCTCACGGAGATCGCCGAGGAGTGCCGCCACTCGATCATGTTCGCGCGCGGAGCCGAGAAGCTGGGCGCGCCCCCGTACCGGCCGCGCCGGAGCGCGGTCGAGCTGGGCAGGGTCTTCAAGACGGTCGCCTTCGGGGAGGCGGCGTACGCCGCGATCCTCGTCGCCGAAGAGGTGCTCGACGTCATGCAGCGCGACTGGATGCGGGACGAGAGGGTCGTGCCCTTCGTCCGCACCATCAACAACATCCATGTCGTCGAGGAGTCGCGGCACATGAAGTTCGCCCGCGACCAGACGCGCAAGCGGCTGGCCGGCGCGGGCCGGGTGCGCCGCCAGGTCAACGCCCTCGTGATCGCCATCGCGTCGTACGTCATCGTCACCAGCATGGTGAACCGCCAGGTCTACGCGAACGCCGGGCTCGACGAGGCGCGTGCCCTCGCGGAGGCGAGGACCAACGAACACCACAAGTCCATGATGCGTTCCAGCTGTGCGGGCCTCATGGAGTTCCTGGCCTCGTGCGGCCTGCTCACCAAGCCCGCGCTGGCCTTCTACAAGCGCGCCCACCTCATCTGACGCCGTAACCGTCACTGTCACCGTCGCCTTCGCCGAGCCGAGTCCAGGAACATGACCTACGCCATCACCCAGACCTGTTGCGGCGACGCCGCCTGCGTGGCCGTGTGCCCCGTCAACTGCATCCACCCCACACCGCAGGAGCGGGCGTTCGGCAGCACGGAGATGCTGCACATCGACCCCGCCACCTGCATAGGCTGCGGCGCGTGCGCCGACGCCTGCCCGGTCGACGCGATCTTCCCGGTGGACCGCCTGCCCGCGGCCCAGAAGGAGTACGCCGCGATCAACGCGGCGTACTTCGAAGAAGCCGAGGCACCCCGACAGGACCCGGACGGGCCGAACTTCCACCCTTGGGGCGAGCCGGACTTCCCGCGCGTCCTGCCCGCGGACTTCGCGCCGCTCAAGGTCGCCGTCGTCGGTACCGGCCCGGCCGGCATGTACGCCGCGCAGGATCTTCTGCTGCACACCAGCGCCGAGGTGACACTGGTCGACCGGCTGCCGGTGGCCGGCGGACTCGTGCGCTACGGCGTCGCGCCCGACCATCCCGCCACCAAGAAGGTGGGCGACGCCTTCGCCCGCTTCCGCACGCATCCCCGGGTGCGGATGCACCTGGGACTCGACGTGGGCACCGACGTCACCACGGCGGAGCTGGCCGCGCACCACGACGCGGTGATCTACGCCGTGGGGGCGTCCGCCGACCGCCGGCTGTCCGTACCCGGCGAGGACCTGCCCGGCAGCGTCGCCGCGAGCGCGTTCGTCGCCTGGTACAACGGCCACCCCGAAGCGGCGCCGGAGGGCTTCGACCTGTCGGCGGAGCGCGTCGTCGTGGTCGGCAACGGCAACGTCGCCCTCGACGTGGCCCGCATCCTGCTCGCCGACCCGGACGCCCTGGCCCGCACCGACATCGCCGAATGCGCCCTGGCGGCGCTGCGCGGCAGTGCGGTCCGCGAGGTGGTCCTGCTCGCGCGCCGCGGACCCGAACACGCCGCGTACACCACCTCCGAACTGCTCGCCCTCACGCACCTGCCCGGTGTGGAGCTGGTCGTCGACGACCACGACCCGCGGACAGCCGCCGCCGTCGAGGCGGCCGGCCCGGGGAGCAAGGCGGCCCTCCTGCGCGGCGTCACGCGCAGGCACCTCGACTGGGACGAGCCGCCCGCGCCCGGGCGGCGTATCGTCCTGCGCTTCCACAGCCGTCCCACCGAAGTCCTCGGCGAGGGCCGGGTGGAGGCCGTGCGCGTCACCTCGGACGCGGGGGAGCGGACCCTGCGCGCGGGCATGATGCTCCGTGCGATCGGCTACCGCGGTCTGCCGGTGCCGGGACTTCCCTTCGACGAGAGCACCGGCACGGTCCCGCACGAGGGCGGCCGGGTCACCGGACATCCGGGCACCTACGTCGTGGGCTGGATCAAACGCGGCCCCACCGGCGGCATCGGGGCCAACCGCACCTGCGCCGCCGAAACGGTCTCGACCCTGCTGGCCGACGCGGTCGCCGGGACCCTGCCCACACCGACGCGGGCCTCCCGCGCCTTCCACCGCCTGGCGCGCGGCCGCGCCCGCCGCGGTCGAGGGCGGCGGCGGGCGGGGGCGGCGCGCTGAGTGTGCTGGCCGCCGCGAGGTCCGTACGCTGCCGATTCAAGGTATCTCCAAGGTCTGCCGCAGGCCCGCGCCGCACAGTGGGGCGTGGAAACCAGTCGGCGTCCTCGGAGGGGAAACACCATGGCTGTTCGTACGTTGCTCGCGAGCGCGGGGCTGGGCGCCGCGCTGGCCCTGGGAGCCGTGGCGGCCCCCGCACAGGCCGCCCCGGCCCAGTCCGCGCCCACGCGGTCCGCCCCGGCACAGGCATCGGCGTCCGACGTGGGAATCCTGTCCTGTCCGCCCGGCGCGCCGAGGCCCAGAGCGGGCTTCCGTTGCCTGTCGCCCTACTCGACGGAGCCGCGGTGTGACGCCGGTGTCCTCCAGCACATCATTGCCACGCCCGCGAACGAGGGCTACTGCCAGCGGAGCGGCACGACATGGTGGGGCTTCGTCAACATCTACTGACGGCGGGCGCCGACACCGCTGACGTGACCTGCCGGCTTCAGTCCTCCAGGGCTTCCCGGACGTCCCCGAGGTCCACGAACTTGAAGTTGGTGGAGGGGCGTTCGCCGTCCCCGGGAGCGTCGTGGCCGTCCTGCACGACGAGCAGGCCGTTCGGGTACCTGCGGCCGAGCGGCGCGGCGAGCGCGGCGGCCCCGTCGCACTCCTCCGAACCGTCGAGGGCGGAGGAGGCAGAGGTGACGCGGAAGCCGCCCTCGTACTCGTTGGCGTCGGACAGCTCGCGGTCATAGGCGGCGAACGTGTTGTCGCCCTGGCTGGACGCCAGCAGGTGGCCGTCGCCGTCCGGCTCGGTGAGCAGCGTCAGTCCTTCGACATCGGCACTGAGGCGGGTGCCGCCGTAGCCGGGGTCGGCGCCCGCCTCGCACTCCTCGGTCTCCTCGTCGTAGGTGCCGGGTACGCCGAACTCGCGGACCCTGTCGACGAGTTCCGGTGCTCCGGTCAGGTCGGCGCGCATCCGCCAGATGCCGACGTCCTCCTGACCCGCGTACAGCGTGCCATTGGCCGGGTCGACCACCATGCCCTCGACCTGGGGGAGTTCGCCGGGCTCGCCGCAGGGGGTCCACGAAGTGCCGTTGGGGAGGCGGAACGTCGCGGGCAGGTCGAGGGAGCGGACCTTGCGGTAGCCGACCTTGCCGCCGGCTCCGGGTGTGATCTCCAGCAGGGCGACGCTCGTCCGCTCCCGGCGGCTGACCAGCGCGTAGGAGCGGCCCGTGGACTTGTCCGTCCAGGTGGCGAGCCCGTACGCGGTGCGCTGCTCGTCGATCTCCTCCTGGGAGGCGGAGAACACGGGCGGCGCGGCCGGGTCCGTGACGTCGGTGAGGGGGCCGCCCGCGCGGTCGCGGTCGACGCGGTAGAAGCGGAGCCGGTCCCCGCCCCGGTCGCTGGTCACGGCGAGGTCGGCGCGGCCCGAGGAAAGGCGCAGACCGTGCACCAGGTCGACGTTGTTGAAGCGGCCGGGCGCGTGGTCCGGGCCCGGCGCGGGGGGTGCGGGCACGGACTGCACCTCGCGGGCTTCCAGGTCGTAGACGCGCAGGCCGCCCTGCTTGGCGGTGGCGATCACCAGGCTGCGGCCCGGGGCGGCGGCATCGCGCCAGATCGCCGGGTCGTCCGCGTCGGCGTCACCGCCCGCCTCGTCATCGTGCAGCGGCGGGGTCTCGGCCCGCGGAGCGACAGCGGGCAGGGCGGCCGGGGCGGCCGGGGCGGCCAGGGCCTCGCCGGGCAGGGCGGCCGCGGCGAGCGCCACGACCGCCGTGGCGAGGGCGAGCGTCGTCGATCGGGCATCGCGGTTCATGACCACGCGGGGCTCCTTCAGAGAGAACGCAAGAGAAAGCAAGCACACGTAAGAGAACGGAAGATCGGGAGGCAAGGACGTGCAGAGTGTGTGTTCCGCGTATGAAGACTTACCGCGAGGTAACGCGTCCGCGACCGATGCGGGACGTGAACAAACGGTGAAGCAGCGGGAGTTACTCGGCATGAGTTCCGCCTACCTCGCCCCCCGCACCCCCACCGAGCACCGCCTCGTCGCCCTCTGGAGCGCCGGTCTGGAGGTCGCGCCCATCGGGGTGGCGGACGACTTCTTCGAACTCGGCGGTGACTCCTTGCTCGCCGCCGAGCTGCAACTGGCCATCGACCAGGAGTTCGGTGTCGAAGTGCCCGCCGCCGCACTGTTCCTGACACCCACCGTCGCCGCCCTCGCGCAGGCCCTGGCAGCGGCGGCCGAGGAGGCGCAGGCGGCCCGGCGGGCCGCGCGCCCGGAGCCGAGGCCATGAACACGCGCTCCCCGCAGGTGAACCTCGCCGACCCGGACCTGTACGCCGTCGGCGACCCGCACGCGGTCTGGCGCACGCTGCGCGAACGCGACCCCGTCCACTGGCAGCCGGTCGGCGACTCCCTCGGCTTCTGGTCCGTGACCCGCTACCCGGACGTCGAACGGGTCCTGGAGGATCACGCGAGCTTCACCTCCGAGCGCGGCACCCTGCTCAGCCTCCTCGGCCGCCACGACCCGGCGGGGGGCCGTCAGATGGCGGTCACCGACCCGCCCCGCCACGGCCGGATGCGGGCCCCGCTGCACCGGGCGCTGCGCCTGCGGTCCGCGGAGGCCCACGCCGACGAGATCCGGGCGGGCATCCGAGCGCTGCTGCCCGAGGCCCCGCCCGGCACCGGGTGCTCCTTCGACTTCGCCGAGGCCTGCGCGCAGCTCCCCCTGGTGGTCCTCGGACCGCTGCTCGGACTGCCCGCCCGGGACCGCCCCCGCCTGGTGCGTCTGGCGATGATGTGCGCGGCCGAGGACGACCCCGGACACCAGCTGCCCGGTGGCCCCGAGGCCACCTTGCGGCAGGCCCACCGCGAACTGTTCGCGTACTTCTCCGACCTGGTGCGGGACCGGCGGCGCCGACTGGCGGAACGGCCCGGCAAGAGCGCGGAGGACCTGGTCGACGTACTCCTGACGATGGAGGTCGACGGGGAGCGCCTGACACCCGGCGAGGTCCTGTCCAACTGCTACAGCCTGCTCCTCGGCGCCGGCGTGACACTCGCCCACGTCCCCCCGGCCGCCGTCCTCGAACTGGCCCGCACCGGCGGCTACGCCCACTGGGCCGCCCGCCCCGAACTCCTCGGCAGCGGCGTGGAGGAGGCGCTGCGGTGGGCGTCGCCCGCCGGCCACTTCATGCGGCACGCGCGCCGCCCTCTCGACCTGGCGGGCGTTCGGGTGGCGCGCGGTGACGCGGTCGTGGCCTGGCTCGGCTCCGCCAACCGCGACGCCGCGGCCTTCGGCCGGCCCGAGGTGTTCGACCCGGCCCGCCGCCCCAACCGCCATCTGGCGTTCGGCGCGGGACCGCACTACTGCGCGGGGGCGAGCGTCGCCCGGGTGACGCTCCGCCTGTTCTTCGCGGAACTGTTCGACCGGTATGCGCGGATCGAGGTGACCGGCGCGCCCCTGCGGGCCCGTTCGACGTTCCTCGCCGGCATCACACACCTGCCCGTACACGTACAGCCGAGGCACAAGGAGGTGGCGCGGTGACCGCGGCCACGCCCAGCGCGACAGAGGGCACGTATGAAGCGACGTACGCGCAGGACCTGCTGAACCTGGTGGAGACGCTCCTGCCGGGCACCGTCCTCCAACCGGGATTCCTGGTCCGCGCGGCCTACCGCCTGTCGGGGCCGGTGGACGAGAAGACCCTGCGCCAGGCGCTCGACGACGTGGTCGCCCGGCACGGGGCGCTGCGCACCCTGCTCCTGCGCGACGGCGAAACCCTGCGCCAGCGGGTGCTCCCGCCGAAGTCCGTCCCCCTGACCGTCACCCGCCTCGGCCCGGACGAATCGGCCGACGACTGGATCGCCGACGTCACCACCCGGCCCCACCCCCACGACGAACTCCCCCTGCTCTACGCCTACGTGGCCCACCGCGACGAGGGTGTGACGCTCCTCGCCCTCGTCGCCCACCACATCGCGTCCGACGCCTGGTCGCAGGACGTGATCGCCCACGACCTCGCCACCGCCTACACCGCCCGGCTGCGCGGCGAGGAACCCCTCCCTGCCGATGTCATGCAGTACGCCGACATCGCCGCGGAGGACCGCAGCGACGAGTGGCAGGCCCGCATCGCCGAGGCACTGCCGTACTGGCGCGACCGCCTCGCCGACGCGCAGGGGCTCGGCCTGCCCGCCGAGACACCGGACGCCGCGCCCGGACCGAGCGCCGTACACGCCTTCCGCGTCGACGGCGCGCTGCGCCGCGCGGTGCGCGACGCCGCCCGGCGCGGGCGCACCACCCCCTTCACGCTGCTCCTGACCGCGTTCGTCGGCGCGCTGCTGCCGCCCGGCGACGCGATGGTGCCGGTGATCACCGCGGGGCGCATCCCCTCCGAGTGGAACACCGTCGGATTCCTGCTCAACGTCCTCCAGATCCGCGTCGAGCACACCGGCCGCGACGGCCTGCACGACCTGCTCCCGCGCGTCGACCGGCGGTGCCGCGAGGCGTACGCGAACGACATCCCGCTCCTGCCCGTCCTGCGGGAGAACCCGCACCTCCTGGAGCGCATGACCGCACGCGACCGCGTCGCCCCCGTCTTCCAGATGATCGTCCGCCGGCCCGAGCGCCCCTCGCACGAGACATCCGACCTCCGTCTCGACCGCCTGCCCCTGGACGCCCAGCCGCCGCTGCCGATCCCGCTGCCGTTCCTGTGGACCATGCGCTGGGACGACGAGCCGGGCGGATACGTCACCTACGACGCGCACCTGTTCAGCACAGCGTGGATGGAGCGCGCCGTCGACACCTACCTGGGCGTCCTGAGCGAACTGGTCCGCTGACATGGGCGCAAGCGGACCACCCCACATCCTCGACCTCGTCGAGCCCCGCCTGCACGCGCCCGGACCGGCCGTCGCCGACAGCGAGGGGACCTTCGGCTACCGCGAACTGGACGCGGCCTCCCGGGCGGTGGCCCGCCTGCTGCTCGCACGCGGCGCACGGCGCGACGAGCCGGTCGTGGTGCACGCCACCGCCTCCCGAGGGACCGTCGCCGCGCTGCTCGGCGTGGTGCGCGCGGGCTGCCGCTTCGTCCCCGTCGACGCGGGCTTCCCCGGGGAGCGCCGGCGCCTGATGGTCCGCCGCAGCGGCGCCCGCTTCCTCCTCGCACCGGACGGGCACGCCCTCGCCCTGCCCGGCGGGCCCGAGCCCGTCCCCTGCGGTTCTGCGTTCTCGGACGCCCCGCGGGACGACCGGTTCCCGCTCCGCCGGGGCAGCCACGCCTACACGTGCTTCACCAGTGGCTCGACGGGCCTGCCCGAACCGGTGACCATCTCCGCGACCGCGCTCGGCTGGTCCACCGCCGCACGCCTGACGCACTACCCGGCGCCGGTCGGAGCCTTCCTGCTCTGCTCGTCGATCTCCTTCGACAGCTCCATGGCGGGCATCTGGTGGACCCTCGCCACCGGCGGTCTGCTCGTCGTCCCCGACGGCCGCCCCGGCGACCTGCTCGCCCTGGCCCGCGCCGCCGAACTGCACGATGCCACCCACGTGTTGATGGTCCCCTCGCTGTACGGCGCCGCGCTGCGCGGCGGCCTCGCGCCCCGGCTGCGTACCCTCACGACCGTGATCGTGGCCGGTGAGACGTGCCCACCCGCGCTGGTCGCCCGCCACCTCGCGGACCTGCCACGGGCGGCGCTGTACAACGAATACGGGCCGACCGAGTGCACGGTATGGGCCACCGTCCATACCTGCACACCCGCCGACGCGGCGGCACGCACGGTACCCATCGGCAGGCCCGTCACCGGAGTCACCGCGCACATCGAGCCCAGCGAGGAGGGCGCCCCCGGGGAGCTGTACCTCGCCGGCCCCGGCCTGGCCGTGGAAGGTGGCAGAGCGGACCGCTTCGTGATCCGCGACGGCATGCGCTGTTTCCGTACGGGCGACCTGGTGACGGTCAGGGACGACGGGGAGCTGCTCTTCCACGGCCGCACCGACCACCAGCTCAAACTGGGCGGCATGCGCGTCGAACGGGCCGAGATCGAGCAGGCCCTCACGTCCTGCGACGGCATCACGGAGGCGGGCGTCGGAGTCACCGGCACGGCCAGGCCGCGCCCGATCGGCTTCGTGGTCACCGACGGCGGCGCGCTCGACGAGCGGCGCATCCGCACGCAACTCCTGAGCAGCCTCCCCACCACCGCCCTGCCCGCCCGCGTCGTCGCCGTGCCCGCGCTGCCCCGCCTGCCCAACGGAAAGGTCGACTACCGAGCGCTGGACCGCCGGGCGACAACAAGAAGGCCCCGGTGTCCATGACGGATACCGGGGCCTTTCACGAGCGCTGGGCAGGCCTTGCACCTGCATCTCCCTACAGGAAGTAGGGCGCCTTTCCTTGGACCACCAACGCCGGGCCTGTCACCGGTGTTTCGGCGACGAGCACAAGATCAACCTTAGCGCATGTCCGCCGGGCTCGCTGCCACCCCCGCCTCCAGGGCCGCGATCTCCGCCAGGGTCATGCCCAGTTCGTCGTGCAGGAACCGTACGACCGTCCAGTGCGGCAGGGCGTCCTCGTCGAACGGCCCGAACGCGGCGGTGTAGAGGGGGATCCAGCGCAGCGCCTCCTCGGCGGCCGCCTCACGCCCCGGGGCCGCCTGGTAGGTGTCGTAGGAAACGCTCCGGTGGTGGATGAAGTAGCCGCCGGGGAGCCGTTGCTCGCACAGCTCCCGGTATTCGCGGGTCTGGAGAATGAGGTAGTGCCAGATCTCGTCGATGTCCTGCTCGACGGGGAGGAAGAGGCCGCCGAGCCGGTCGGGGTGACGGGAGACCAGGTAGAGGTAGCGGAGGCACTCGCGGACCTGATGCCTGACCTGGTCGGCCTCGGGTGCGCCGGGCTTCTCGGCGAAGTGGCGCACCACCTCGTCGTGCAGGTCATGGCCCAGCAGCGCTTCGGCGGTGGGAGGCGTGGTGTCCGGGGCGCTGTCCGGGGTGCTTTCCGGTGCGGTGAGCCACGCGTACTTGCCGGACCGGCCGATCGGCACGTGCGCGCGGTGCTCCACGCCGCAGGTGCGGCCCGTCAACGCGCCTACGGACGCAGCCAGTTCGGCCTCCGCCTCGGCGGCGAGGGGCTCGCCGTCGAACGTCGTGTACGACAGGCGGCACCGGCCGTCACCGGTCAGACGCAGCTGGTGCAGGAACACGCGGGGGCTGACGGCTGCGACGCGGGCGTCGAGGTCGGCCTGGGCCACCGGGCCCTCGGGCGTCGCGAGGAGTTCCTTCTCGCGGCCGCAGAAGGAGACGATCCGCTCCGGGTCGGCGCTGCCGTCGCTGGTGCGCACGCAGTCACCGGAGCGGTAGCGCACCAGCGGCATGTACGGGTTGCGGATGCTGGTGACGATGAGGCTGTGGATGCCGCTGCCGGGCTCCACGGGGATCAACTCCACGCTCATCCCGTGCAGGTAGGGCCGGTAGGAGCCGTCGGCGTCGCTGTAGAACAGATAGCCCAGTTCCGTACTGCCGAAGAGGTCGATCACGGGGCAGTCGAAGTGGGCGCGCAGGTAGGCGCGGACATTCAGCGGCGTGTACTCGTAGGCGTGCACGATGCCCGAGGGCCGCGGGAAGTCGTCCCACAGCTCCCATTCGGTGACTTTGCGGACGAGGTGAGCCAGGTGGTAGCCGGAACAGTCCAGGAGATAGGAGCCTTGCGGGTGGGCGGCGGCGACCTCCCGGATCTCCACGAGCATGCGCTCGACCTCCGCGCGGTCCCAGTCGGCCGGGTCCAGGCGGCGGTTGAGGTACAGCGTCCGGTCGTCGAGCCAGCGTTCGCCCGGTGTGCCGCCCGGCTTGCGGGAGTTGACGCGGGCGACGTGCTCGGTGGCGAGGACGGTGGTCAGCGAGATCCGCCGCGCACCGGCGTGCCAGAGGGGCCCGAGGTCGGGGTGCTCGCTCCACAGGCGGTAGTAGGAGCGGAGCAGGAAGTACGGAGGCCGAATCAGCTGCATCCGGGCGTGGTTGGTGCCGGTGGACAGCACGAACTCGGCGTCGCCCGTCTCCAGGGCGCGGGCCAGCTCGGGGGTCATCCAGTTGTCGGGAAAGTCCCGGGCGATCTCCGGCTTCTCCAGGATCGGGAAGTCACCGCGCTCGACGGACGCGCGGTAGAGGGGGATGTCCCGGATGCGGTCCAGGACGTCGGCGCTCGGCACGGGGTTCAAGGGGGCTCCGGTGCGGGGTCGGGGAGTGGCAGGGGTTTCTCGACGCGGGCTCTGGAAGGAGCGGGGCCGCCGCCACGGCGTGTACGGCCGTGGCGGCGGCCCCGCGGGGCTCATCCGGTCAGGAGATGCAGCCGGTCTTGCCGGCGGCGCTGATGCACCCGCTCTTCGGCGTCGCGCTGATGCAGCCGTCCTTCGCGGCCTGCGTGGCGCCGCCGGCCGAGTTGGCGGCGACCCACTTCTGCCAGACGGACTCCTGCGTCATGCGCTTGATGAGCTGTTCCATGGTGAACCTCCATAGGTGGTGGGTATGCAGCACATCCGGGCACGGCGAGGCAGAACGCCGTGCCCGGACGGATGGGGGAACGGCAGGAGCGTCAGCTCCGTGCCTGGGCCTCGGCGCGCTCGGGCTCCTCGGCCGCGGCAGGCCCGGCGGCCGGGGCGACCGCCACTGGCAGCGTCCGCATCCGGACCGCTTCCGTGCCGCTGTCGTTGTGCCGCAACGCCCAGTTCTCCAGCGTCGTGCGGCAGGCGTGGTCCAGGTGGCGCACCACGGTCAGGTCCAGCTCTATGGGCCGGTCCTTGGGCAGGGCCTCCAGCGTCTCCAGGATGCGGGGCAGCCGCAGGAACGTGGCGTTGCCGGTGAGGGTCACGATCTGCCGGCCGCCGGGCAGTTCCCGTACGTCCACGTGCACATGGGAGGTCTCCCAGGCGGACTTGACCACGGCGAGGATCAGGCCGAGCACCACGCCCTCGAACATGTTGGTCACCAGGATGGCGATCGCCGTGGCGGCCAGCACGAAGGCCTCGCCGCGGTGGGCGCGGGCGAGCGGGACGATCTCCTTGACGGGGATCAGCTTGCAGCCCGCGTGCACCAGGACGCCGGCGAGCGCGGCCAGCGGGATGATGCCGAGCGCGGTGGGCAGCAGCACGGCGAACAGCAGCAGCCACGCGCCGTGCAGGATGCGCGAGAGCGGGGTGCGGGCCCCCGCCGCGACGTTGGCGGAGCTGCGGACGATGACCGCGGTCATCGGCAGTGCGCCGAGCACGCCGCACACCGTGTTGCCGACGCCCTGGGCGACGAGCTCCTTGTCGTAGTGCGTGCGGGGCCCGTCGTGCATACGGTCCACGGCCGCCGCGCTGAACAGCGACTCGGCGGACGCGATCAGGGTGAACGCGAGGACGGTGCCGAGCACCGCCACGCTGCCCAGCTCCGCCAGGTCACCGAGCCCCGGCGGCTGCACGGCGTCGACCAGGCCCCGTACCGAGACGTTCGCCACGTCCAGGCCGAACCCGGCGACGACGGCGGTGGCCAGCGCGACGGCGGCCAGCGGGGCGGGCACCACACGCACGGCGGCGGGCAGCTTCGGCCAGAGCACGAGGACCGCGATGGTGCCGAGGCCGACGGCCGCGGCGGTCAGCGAAGCGCTGTCGCTCGCGATGTCGGCGAACAGTCCGGGCAGTCCGGCGATCTTGTCGATCCCGGAGCGGGGCTGCTTGGCCCCGGCCATGGTGTACAGCTGACCGAGGATCAGTACGAGTCCGATGCCCGCCAGCATGCCCTGGACGACGGAGACGGATATCGCACGGAACCACCGGCCGCAGCGCAGCAGGCCGAGGGTGATCTGGAGCGCGCCGGTCAGCAGCACGATCGCGCCGAGCATGCCGAGCCCGAACTCCTGTACCGCCTCGAAGACGAGCACGGTCAGGCCGGCCGCGGGCCCGCTGACCTGGAGGGCGCTGCCCGGCAGGAAGCCGACGACGAGACCGCCGACGATGCCGGTGACCAGGCCCAGTTCGGCCGGCACACCCGAGGCGACCGCCACGCCGACGCACAACGGCAAGGCGACCAGGAAGACGACGAGCGAGGCGAGGATGTCCTGGCGCAGGACGCCGGGCTCACGCAGCGGGCGGAAATGAGCGAGGGAGGAAGAGAGGAAGGAGGACATGAGGGTGGGGAGTCCTGTCGTCGGAGCGGGCCGGGCGGAGGAGCGCGACGGTCCTCACAGCGGACCGAACGCCGCGCGGCCGTCGGACGACGGACGGTGGGCGGAGACGACGCCGGTGTGCACTTCGTAGTACCAGGCGTGCAGGGTGAGCGAGCCGTCGGCTGTCCGCTCGCTGACGCAGGGGTACTCCCGGAGCCTCTCCAACTGGGCGAGCACATGCGTCTGTACGGCCTCCGCCACGTCCGGCGTGGCCGGGGCGAGGGTGCGCAGGGCGGCGTCGGGAGCGACGGAGTGCTCCAGCCAGTCGCGTACGGCCGGGACGGCCGACAGGTCTTCGCCCCGCACCAGGGCGCCCACCGCGCCGCAGTGCGAGTGTCCGCAGACGACGATGTCGCGGACGCCGAGCACGCGGACCGCGTACTCGATGGTGGCCGCCTCGCTCATGGGGTGGCCTGCGCGGTCCGGGTGACCCTCGGAGGGGTAAGGGGGTACGACGTTGCCCGCCGTACGGAGTTCGAAGAGTTCGCCGGGGCGCGCTCCGGTGATGAGGGACGGGACGACGCGCGAGTCGGAGCATGTGACGAACAGTGCTTCGGGGGACTGCCCGGCCCCGAGGGCCTCGAAGGATGCGGCGTTCCGGGGATCCGCGACGTGCGTCGCGGCGAACGAACGGGCGTTGTCGATCAGGGACTTCATGGTGGTGGCCTGCCTCCTGCGTCTCCTCGGCTGGTGCCGGGACGCGGTGTGGTCGGGTCGATGGTGACAGTGGGGCGGCGCGGGCCGCTGTGGCAGCGGACTTCGCGTCGCCCCGGACACAGCCTGATCGGCTGTCATGTCCACTACTTTACCATCACATTAAGGTTCGGCAGCAGAGAAAATTCTTGCCAAAGAATGAGTAATAACCGTCACTGGCCTGCGAGTTAGTGCAGTGATCAACCGTTGGGCAGGGGTTCGCATGGAGATCATGTGGAGCATGCGGGGCAGACGGGTACAGTCAAGTGTTTGCCGTTCAGGCCCCCCGCACACCCCCTAGTGACCCCCGGTGTGCCCGAGCACGACAGGTTCCCGCACTTTTGTCCTCCTCCACCCTCTCCCCGGCCGACCGGCTGCGGGGTCTTCGCCCCGACTGGCTGTCCGATCCGAAGGTGTGGCGCACCGAGGTCCTGGCGGGCCTCGTCGTCGCCCTCGCGCTGATCCCCGAGGCGATCTCGTTCTCGATCATCGCCGGAGTCGACCCTGCGATCGGCCTGTTCGCCTCCTTCACCATGGCCGTGACCCTCTCGGTCGTCGGCGGGCGCCGCGCCATGATCTCCGCGGCGACCGGCGCCGTCGCCCTCGTCATCGGCCCGCTCAACCGCGAGCACGGCCTCGGCCATCTGATCGCCTGCGTGATCCTGGCCGGCGTCTTCCAGATCGTCCTCGGCGTGCTCGGCGTCGCCAGGCTGATGCGGTTCGTGCCGCGCAGCGTGATGGTCGGCTTCGTCAACGCCCTCGCCATCCTGGTCTTCATGGCGCAGGTTCCCGAGATGCGCGACGTGCCCTGGGCGGTCTACCCGCTGATCATCGGCGGCCTGGCGCTCATGGTGTTCCTCCCGAAGGTCACCAAGGTGGTCCCGGCGCCCCTCGTCTCCATCGTGATCCTCACCTCCCTCACGGTGGGCGCGGGAATCGCCGTGCCGACCGTGGGCGACCGGGGCGACCTTCCGTCCTCCCTGCCGGTGCCGGGGATCCCCGACGTGCCGTTCACCGTGGAGACCCTGACGACCATCGCGCCCTACGCGCTCGCCATGGCGCTCGTCGGCCTGATGGAGTCCCTGATGACCGCGAAGCTGGTCGACGACCTCACCGACACGCACTCCTCCAAGACCCGCGAGTCGATCGGCCAGGGCATCGCCAACATCGTGACCGGCTTCCTCGGCGGCATGGGCGGCTGCGCCGTGATCGGCCAGACGATGATCAACGTAAAGGTGTCCGGCGCCCGCACCCGCCTCTCCACCTTCCTGGCCGGTTCGTTCCTGCTGGTGCTCTGCATCGTCTTCGGCCCCGTCGTCTCCGAGATCCCCATGGCCGCCCTGGTCGCCGTCATGGTCATGGTCTGCTTCGCGACCTTCGACTGGCACTCCGTCGCCCCGAGCACGCTGAAGCGGATGCCCGCCGGCGAGATCACCGTCATGGTCGTCACGGTCGTGTGCGTGGTCGCCACCCACAACCTCGCCGTCGGTGTGGTCGCCGGCTCCCTCACCGCGATGGTGATCTTCGCCAGACGCGTCGCCCACCTCGTCCACGTCACCTCCGCCACCGGCCCCGACGGCGACAGCGTGGTCTACTCCGTCACCGGCGAGCTGTTCTTCGCCTCCTCCAACGACCTCGTAAGTCAGTTCGACTACACCGTCGACCTCGACAAGATCGTCATCGACCTCACCGCCGCCCACATCTGGGACGCCTCCTCCGTCGCGGCCCTGGACGCGATCGAGACCAAGTACGCGCGGCGCGGCAAGACCGTCGAGATCATCGGCCTGAACCAGCCGAGCGCACACCTCCACGACAAGCTCAGCGGCGAACTCACCGGAAGCGACTGACCTGCACCTCCCTGTTTCACGCTGGCCCGCCCGGGCACCCGACGGACCCCCGCGCGGGCGGCGGCACCAGTCGGCCGGCACGCGGCCCCGCCACCTCCCAAGTGGTGGGAGCCGCCCCCGCGGCGGAGGGTGGGAAGGGACGAACAGGAAGGCGCAGACAGATGAACGACACCCCCGGTGCAGAAGGCCGGCAGGACCCGACCACACGTCATCCCCGGCCCGAGTTCCCGCAGCAGGACCAGGAGCCGCCCGGCTGGACCGGCGCCATGGACCCGCCGCCCGACCACGGCGAGGAGTCGTACCGGGGCAGCGGCCTGCTGAAGGACCGCAAGGTGCTGCTGACCGGCGGCGACTCAGGCATCGGCCGGGCGGTCGCCCTCGCCTTCGCACGCGAGGGCGCGGACATCGTCTTCACCCATCTCCCCTCGGAGGCGGGCGACGCCCGGGAGACGGCGCGGCTCGTCGAGGACGCCGGGCGGCAGGTGTTCGCCGTGCCGTGCGACATCCGCGAGGAGGAGCAGTGCCGCAGACTCGTGGAGCGCGCGGTGACGGAGTTCGGACGGATCGACATCCTGGTCAACAACGCGGCCTACCAGATGTCCCAGCCCGAAGGCATCGGTGACATCTCCACCGAACAGTTCGACCAGGTCGTACGGACGAACCTGTACGGGATGTTCTGGCTCTGCAAGATGGCCGTGCCCCACATCCCGCGCGGCGGATCGATCATCAACACCACGTCCGTGCAGGCCTACAAGCCGAGCCCGCACCTCCTCGACTACGCCATGACCAAGGGCGCGATCGTCACCTTCACCCAGGGACTCGCGCAGATGCTGGTCGACGACGGCATCCGCGTCAACGCGGTGGCCCCGGGCCCGGTGTGGACGCCGCTGATCCCCGCGACGCTGCCGGACACCAAGGAGTTCGGCAAGCAGGCGCCGATCGGACGGCCCGCGCAACCCGCCGAGATGGCACCCGCCTACGTCTTCCTCGCGTCCGAGCACGCGAGCTTCATCACCGCCGAGATCATGAACGCCACCGGTGGCACCCCGCTGCCCTGAGGCGGCCCGCCCGGACGCGGCATACGGAAGGAAAGAGGTGACCAGTATTCGGTGGAACGCGCTGACCCGGGAGGTCTCGGCCCTGTGGCAATCCGCGCGCAGGGCGGTCAGGACCCCGGGGCCGGAACGCGACACGACCGTCCAGTCGCTCAAGGCGGCGGGCGCCGGAGTGCTCGCCTGGGCGGTGGCCGGGTGGTGGTGGAGCGCGCCGATGGCCCTCCTCGCCCCCTGGACGGCACTGTTCCTCGTGCAGAGCACCGTCTACCGCTCGCTGCGCTCGGCGATGCAGCAGATCGCGGTCGTCATGGTCGGCACGCTGCTGGCCGCGGGCGCTGCCGTCCTCACGGGGAACAACACGCTGGCCGCGATGGCGCTCGTCCTGCCCGTCACCGTGCTCCTGAGCACCTACGCCCGCTTCGGCACCCAGGGGATGTACGCCCCGACGGCGGCACTGTTCGTCCTCGCGTACGGCACGTACTCGGGCTACGACATCCTGCACCGCCTCTTCGAGACCGCGGTCGGCGCCGTGATCGGCATCGCGGTGAACGCCCTGATCCTGCCGCCGGTACACGAGCGTGACGTCCTGCACCTGCGGAGCCGGCTGCCCCAGGAGAGCGGTGACCTGCTGCACGCGGTCGCGGACGGGATCCAGGAGGAGCCGTTCGACACGAAGAAGGCCCAGGGCTGGTACGACAGGGCACAGCGGCTGACCGACCTCGTGACGGATCTGCGCACCGCGCGGCGCTGGTCGTACGAGAGCCACCGCTTCAACCCTGCCCGCAAACTGCGCCGGTCCGTCTCCCGCGCCCCCGCGTCCGACTGGGACTTCGCCTGGGACAGGATCACGGAACACATCAGGACGACCGTGCGCACTCTCGCCGAGACCGGCGAGGACCGCCCGAACCTCGCCGACCTGCCGGAAGGCGCGTCGGACATCCTCGCCGAGCTGCTGCGGGCGGCAGGGGACGTGTGCGCCCTCGACGTGAGCGACGCTCCCGGGTCCGAGCGGCGGGACCGCCCGGAGACGGCGCAGGACCGCCACAGCGCGCTGCGCACGGCGCAGGAGGCCCACCAGCGGCTGACCCACCTGCTGACGGACAGCCGCTACCGGGTCACCCCCGCCCTCGGCGGCCTGACCGCCGACACGCAACGCCTTCTGAGCGACCTCACGACCCTCGCGGGGGACCCGCAGACCGACAGCGCGGAAGCGTAGGACCCGGGGCCGCACATGTGGCGGGCCGCACGAGAGTGCTGTGGGCTGATGCACAAGGAGTGTCCGGATACGCAAGAGCGCCGGCCGCAAGGGGTCGGCACGGGACGAGGAGGCAGGACGTGGCCGTACGCCACCAGTTGGTCAAGAGGCCGCCCTCCCAGGTGTGGGAGGTGCTGGAAGACGGGCACCGGTACGCCGACTGGGTGGTCGGGACGCACGATTCCCGACCGCTCGACACGCGGTGGCCGGCGGTCGGCTCGCGGATCGAGTACACCGTCAAGCTCGGCCCCCGGAAGGTCACGGGACACACCGTGGTGCGCCACCTCGACAAGCCGGACCGGCTTGAGCTGGAGGCGTACAGCGGGGCGCTCGGCACCGCCCGTATCGCCATCGAGGTGCGGCAGTGGGGCGCGCACACGCTGGTGATCGTCGACGAGCATCCGCTCCAGGGCCCCGGCGGGGTGCTGCACAACGCCGTGGTCGACGCCCTCATCCAGGTCCGGCACCGCAGCATGCTGAGCCGCCTGGCGCGGCTCGTCGAAGGCGACGGCGCCCCGGCTCACGCGAGCTGAAGGAGAGCGGACATGCCGGACGCGGTGGTGATCGGCGCGGGGCCCAACGGCCTCGTGGCGGCGAACGTACTGGCCGACGCGGGCTGGAGCGTCGTGGTCCTGGAGGCCCAGGAGGAGCCCGGCGGCGCCGTACGCAGTGACCATGGCGTACACCCGCACTACGTCAGCGACATGTTCAGCGCCTTCTACCCGCTGGCGGCCGCCTCGCCGGTCCTCGGCGCCATGCACCTGGAACGCGAAGGCCTGCGGTGGTCGCACGCCGGGCACGTCCTGGCACATCCGCTGGCCGACGGACGCTGCGCCGTGCTGGACCGTGACCGCGCCCTGACCCGCGCGTCGCTGGACGCGTTCGCCCCGGGTGACGGCCGCGGCTGGGACCGCCTGTACGACATGTGGGAGCGCCTGCGGGAGCCGCTGATGCAGGCGCTGTTCACGCCGTTCCCGCCGGTGCGCCCCGCCCTGGGCCTGGCCGCGCGGGTCCGGGCGGGCGGCGGTCTGCGGCTGGCCCGCTCGCTCCTGCTCCCGGTGCGCCGGCTGGGCGAGGAGGAGTTCGAGGGCGAGGGCGGGCGGCTGCTGCTCGCGGGCAACGCCCTGCACGCGGATCTGGCGCCCGAGGCAGCGGGGAGCGGCGGCTTCGGCTGGCTGATGTCCATGCTGGGACAGACCCACGGCTTCCCCGTGCCGGTGGGCGGAGCGGGCGCGCTGACGGCCGCTCTCGTCCGCAGGCTCGAACGCCGCGGAGGGAGCGTGCACTGCGGCGAGCGCGTCACGGAAGTGGTGGTGCGGGGCGGGCGCGCGGTCGGGGTGCGCACCGCGGCGGGGGAGGGGGTCGTGGCACGCCGGGCGGTACTGGCCGACGTGGCCGCTCCCGCCCTGTACGGGCAGCTGGTCGACGCCGCTCATCTGCCGCCGCGCCTCCTCGGGGACCTGCGGCGCTTCCAGTGGGACTTCGCCACGTTCAAGGTCGACTGGGCGCTGTCCCGGCCCATCCCCTGGACGGCACAGGACGCCCGGCGGGCCGGGACGGTCCATGTGGCCGAGGGCGTGGACGAGTTGACGCGGTTCGCCGCCCAGATCGCGCGGGGCCTCGTGCCGGACCGGCCGTTCGCCCTCGTCGGGCAGATGACCACGGCCGACGCCACCCGCTCACCGGCCGGGACCGAGTCGGCCTGGGCCTACACGCACACTCCGCAGCACATCAAGGGCGACGCGGGGGCGGACTCTCTGACGGGCAGGTGGGACGAGCGGGAGAGCGAGGCGATGGCCGACCGCGTGGAGGCGCGGATCGAACGGCTCGCGCCCGGCTTCCGCGAGCGGATCATCGCCCGGCGCGTCCTGGCACCGCCCACCCTGGAAGCGCTGAACGCGAATCTGCGGGGCGGGGCCATCAACTCCGGTACGACCAGCCTGCACCAGCAGCTCGTGTTCCGGCCGTTCCCCGGGGCCGGCCGACCGGAGACCCCGGTGCCCGGTCTCTATCTCGCGTCCGCCTCGGCGCATCCGGGCGGCGGGGTGCACGGCGCCCCGGGCGCCAACGCCGCGCGGGCCGCCCTGCGCGCCCGCTACGGGGCGGGCGTCTTCTTCGCGGCCCAGCGCGCGCTGGGCCGCCGCGACCGCAACGGCAGGGAGCCGGGGCGGCCCTGAAGCAGGCCCGCGGCTGCCCGGGTCAATCAGACCGGCGGCTGCCCCGGGTCCCCGGCGACCACCCTGAACTGCGCGCCGTCGGGGTCCCGCAGCGTGGCCAGCGGCGGCTGGGCCGAGAGGTCCTGGTCGACCACGTGCCCGCCGTTCTCGGCCGTGGCCCGCACACACGCCTCGACGTCCGCGACAGTGAAGTGGACCTGCCAGTGCGGGCGGACCGCCGGGTCCGGATCGGCCTCGACGGCGCCCGAACTCAGCCGGGCCGTGGGGCGGCCCGCGCTGTAGACCACCACTTCTTCCTGTTGGTAGCGCACCTCGCAGCACTCGGGCCGCCCGCACGCCCAGTCGAGGACCTCGCCGTAGAAGATGGCGGCGTCGAAGGCGTCGCGCGTGCGCAGCCGCAGCCACGCGGGCGCCGAGTGGAGTTCGCTGCGCCAACTGGTGAGGATCTCGCCCTCCCAGATGCCGAAGACGGCGCCGTCGCGATCGGAGAGCAGGGCCGCGCGCCCGTTGGGGAAGGGGATCGGGCCCACCGCCGTCGTGCCGCCGCGCTCCCGCACGCGGCTGACCGTCTCGTCGGCGCTCAGCACCGCGAAGTAGGGCGTCCAGGCCACCGCGATCTGGAGGGACGAGGCGATGGCGCCGACCCCGGCCACGGGGTCGCCGTGGGCCGTGGCGACGGAGAACTGCTCGCCGAGCTTGGCCGGGCGGAACTGCCACCCCATCACCGCTCCGTAGAACCTTTGTGCGGTGGAGAGGTCGCGTGCCGTCAGGCTGACCCAGCAGGGGGCGCCGACCGCCGACTCGCTCAGCACCGACCCGGTCCTGGTACTCCGGCCGTTCCCGCCCGGGGCCGTCGTCGCGTCCGGACCCGGAGGCGTCCTGTTGTCGTGGTGCATGTGCAACCCGTCCTGGAATCGAGGCGCCCTGAAAGATCAGTCTGGCACCTGTGCTTTCGGGCTCAGCGGGAGGCTCGGCGCCCTGCCGCCCTCCAGTGTGGGCAAGAGGACGGGCGCCGCGCCACTCGGCCGGGCGCCTCACCGTGCCGGTCGCGTCGGCCTCTTCGTGCGGCTCCGGGCCAGGGACGACCGCGAGAGCAGCAGCAGACTGTGTGCCTGGAGGACGACCTCGCCGTCCGCCTTGTGCTCGGCCTCGTCCGAGAGGCCCAGCGGGTCCGAGGTGTCGATGCGTGCCGTCCAGCGTTCCCCGTACGAGGCGTCCGGGAGCCGGAAGACGACCTGCTCGCGGTGGCTGTTCAGCAGGAGCAGGAAGGAGTCGTCCACCACGGGCCTGCCGCGGGAGTCGGGCTCCGCGATCGCGTCGCCGTTGAGGAAGGCGGCCACGGCATGGGCGTCGGGCCGCTGCCAGTCGCCCTCCGTCATCTCCCGCGCGTCGGGCCGCAGCCACACGAGGTCCGGCAGCGGCTGGCCCTCGTGCGTGGCGGTCTCCCCGCGGAAGAAGCGGCGCCGCCGCAGCACCGGGTGCGCGGCACGCAGCGCGATGGCCCGCCGGGTGAAGTCGACGAGGTCGCGCTGGTCGTCGTCGAGGTCCCAGTCGATCCAGGAGATCTCGTTGTCCTGGCAGTAGGCGTTGTTGTTGCCCCGCTGGGTGCGGCCCAGCTCGTCGCCGTGGGCGAGCATCGGGATGCCCTGCGAGAGCATGAGGGTGGCGAGGAAGTTGCGCTGCTGGCGCGCGCGCAGCTCCAGGATGCCCTCGTCGGTGGTGGGGCCCTCGACGCCGCAGTTCCACGACCGGTTCGCGCTCTCGCCGTCCCGGTTGTCCTCGCCGTTGTCCTCGTTGTGCTTGTCGTTGTACGAGACGAGGTCGCGCAGCGTGAAGCCGTCGTGCGCGGTCACGAAGTTGACGCTGGCGCGCGGGCGGCGGCGGTCGTGCTGGTAGAGATCGGAGGAGCCGGTCAGGCGTGAGGCGAACTCGGCGAGCGAGTGGTCCTCGCCGCGCCAGAAGTCCCGTACGCAATCCCGGTACTTGCCGTTCCACTCCGACCACAGGGGCGGGAAGTTGCCGACCTGATATCCCCCCTCGCCGACGTCCCAGGGCTCGGCGATGAGCTTGACGCGGCCCACCACCGGGTCCTGCTGCACCAGGTCGAAGAAGGCCGAGAGCCGGTCCACGTCGTGGAACTGGCGTGCGAGGGTGGCGGCCAGATCGAAGCGGAAGCCGTCCACGTGCATTTCGGTGACCCAGTACCGCAGCGAGTCCATGACCAGCTGGAGGACGTTGGGGTGCCGCATCAGCAGGCTGTTGCCGGTGCCGGTGGTGTCGAAGTAGTGCGCCGGGTCGTCCTGGGCCAGGCGGTAGTACGAGGCGTTGTCGATGCCGCGGAAGGCGAGGGTCGGGCCGTTCTCGTTGCCCTCGGCGGTGTGGTTGTAGACCACGTCCAGGATCACCTCGAGCCCCGCCGCGTGGAGCTTCTTGACCATCGACTTGAACTCGGTGACCTGCTGGCCGCGGGAGCCGCGCGCCGCGTAGGCGTTGTGCGGGGCGAAGAAGCCGATGGAGGTGTACCCCCAGTAGTTGGACAGGCCGCGGTCGCGCAGGAAGCCGTCCTGCACGTACTGGTGCACCGGCATCAGCTCGACGGCGGTCACCCCCAGCGCGACGAGGTGGTCGATGACCGCCTCCGTGGCGAGGCCCGCGTAGGTGCCCCGCAGCTCGTCGGGGACGCCCGGGTGCGTGAGGGTCAGGCCGCGCACATGCGTCTCGTAGATCACGGTCTCGGCGTAGGGCCGCCGCAGCGGCCGGTCGCCCTCCCAGGGGAAGGACGGGTCCGTCACCACCGAGAGCAGGGTGTGGGCGGCGCTGTCGGCGGGCTCGGGCCCGTCCGCCGCGCGTTCGTAGAGAGCGGCGTCGTTGTCCACCTGCCCCTCGAACGCCTTGGCGTAGGGGTCGAGGAGGAGCTTCGCCGGATTGCACCGGTGGCCCGCCGCGGGGTCCCAGGGGCCGTGCACCCGGTAGCCGTAGCGCTGACCCGGGCCGACGCCGGGCAGGTAGCAGTGCCAGATGAAGCCGTCGACCTCCGGGAGCGTGATGTTCCGGTGGGTGCCGTCCTCGTGGACGAGGACGAGGTCGACGCGGTCGGCGACCTCGCTGAACAGGGCGAAGTTGGTTCCTTCGCCGTCGTAGGTGGAGCCCAGGGGGAAAGGGCGTCCGGTCCAGGTGCGCACGCTGCTGCCTCCGTACGGGTGAGCGTGGTCTCGGTCTGTCCGCGGCGCCGGTGAACGCCCGAGGACGCCGGCGCCGCGGCTTCCCCAGCGGGGTCGCCGCGGCCGCGGGCGCTGCCGAGGAAGCAGGGCGCTCACATGGTGGTCGCCGTGCGCGGCTCGGGGGACGACGCCGTGGATCGCTCCACCATCCTGGGCCAAGATGCCTCGGCGCGCTGGGTGTGGGCACCCGGGGCGGCTCCGACGACCACCGGCTCCTCCTCCGCCGGAGTCGCGAGCGCGGCGACGGGCACCTCCCGCGGCAGCGGGCGCGCCACCCGCAGTGCGGGTGCGGGCGAAGGGGGCGCCAGCGGGGCGCGTTCGGGACACCGGGCGCGGTGCGAGAACCAGATGATCTTGCCGTTGGTCGCCGGGTAGTTGCCCCAGCCGTCGCTCATCGCGGCGATCTGCGCCAGGTAGCCCTGCGGGCCGTAGTGCGGGTGCGGAAGGTCCCGCTCGTTGTCCGACACGGCGGTGATGAGGTGCTGTCCGTTCCACCACATCTCGACCACGGCGTTCTTGTCCGTTCCGTGTTCCTCGACCGCCCGGAGCAGCACACCGGCGCAGTGGCACACGGGCTCGACGAGAATCCCCAGACCCCAGTGCCGGAGATGTGCGGCCAGAATGCGCCTGACCTGATCGATCCTCTCCGGGCTGATCTCCACCTCGAGGTGGTAGTAACAGGGGATTGCAGTCTTCATCGCGCTTGGCTCCTCTCAGCGAAGCCCCGGTTTCATCGGCTCTGTGAGCCGAGCCCCGAGCACGAAGCGTGAACACTGATCGCTTCTGAGTCAGTCTCAGGGTGGGAGCACTGCTCCATTCGTGCAACACGAGCAGGTCAGACCCGGTCGTTGAAGATCCAACAGGACGCTGCGTGGTCACGCGTGCACCATGGGTTGGAAGCTTGACCGACATGGGTCGAGGGCGTGACCGTCCGGAGAACGAGAAGGTGACCAGCGTGTTGCTGCTGCCTACGAAGGCTGAGGTCGCGCGGCATCTGGACCAGTACCGGGCGTGGGAGCGCTTGTTGCTCGCCGACCCCGCGGACCGCGCCGTGCGGATGCACTTCGAGAACACCGCGTACACGCTGTGCGTACTGATGGGCGAGAGCACGGCCCGGCTCGCCGCCGAGGCGGCCGAGCACTACCTGGGGCTGCGGCCGGCGCGCCGTCAGCAGCAGGCGTCCGGCGTCCGCCCGGTCGTGCGCCGCCGCCGTCCGCGCCCCGCGCGCCAGAGCCTGGCAGAGGAGAGAGCGATGACCCGAGCTCCGCAGTCGGGCCCGGCCGCCCCGACGACCTCATCGGCGCCCACGGGCCCGGTCCTTCTCGGCGTGCCCGTCTCCGACGTCCGTCCCGTGATCGACTGCGGCCGCCGCCCGGTGAAGGCCGTCCCCGGCGAAACCTTCCAGGTCACGGCCACGCTCTTCGGCGAGGGACACGAGCCGGTCGGCGCCAATGTCGTGCTGCTCGGCCCCGACGGGCGGGCCGGCCCCTGGACCCCCATGCGCGAACTGGCCCCGGGCAGCGATCGCTGGGGTGCGCGGGTGACGCCGGACGCGGAAGGCCGCTGGACGTACGCCGTCGAGGCGTGGGCGGACCCGGTGACCGGCTGGCGCCGCGCCGCCGAGGTCAAGATCCCGGCCGGTCTCGACACCGAGGTGACGCTCGAAGAAGGGGCGCTGCTGTACGAGCGTGCCGCCGACGGAGTGCCGGACGGCCCCGGACGCCGGACGCTGCGGGCCGCCGTGGACGCGCTGCGCGACGAACTGCGGCCGCCTGACGGCCGCCTCGCGGCAGCGCTCGCCCCGGAGGTGGACGCGGTGCTCGCCCGGCACCCGCTGCGTGAACGGGTCACCCGCTCGCGCGCGTTGCCCCTCGTGGTGGAACGGCGGCGGGCTCTGTTCGGTTCCTGGTACGAGTTCTTCCCGCGTTCGGAGGGGGCTGTGGTCCGGGAGGGGGAGCCGCCGGTGTCGGGGACGTTCCGCACAGCTGCCGAGCGGCTGCCGGCGGTCGCCGCGATGGGCTTCGACGTGGTGTACCTGCCGCCGATCCACCCGATCGGCACGACCTTCCGCAAGGGCCCCAACAACTCGCTCTCCTCGGGCCCCCAGGACGTCGGTGTGCCGTGGGCGATCGGCTCTCCGGAGGGCGGACACGACGCCGTACACGCGGACTTGGGGGCCCTGGAGGACTTCGACGCCTTCGTGCGGCGTGCGGGGGAGCTGGGTCTGGAAGTCGCGCTGGACTTCGCGTTGCAGTGTTCGCCGGATCATCCGTGGGTGGACAAGCACCCGGAGTGGTTCCGGCACCGGGCGGACGGCTCCATCGCCTACGCGGAGAACCCGCCGAAGAAGTACCAGGACATCTACCCGCTCGCCTTCGACCGGGACTTGCCGGGGCTGATCGCTGAGACGGTTCGGCTGCTGCGGTTCTGGATGGGGCACGGCGTACGGATCTTCCGCGTCGACAATCCCCACACCAAGCCGGTCGTGTTCTGGGAGGAGGTGATCGCCCGGATCAACGGCACCGACCCGGACGTCATCTTCCTCGCCGAGGCCTTCACCCGCCCCGCCGTCATGCGGGCGCTGGCGCAGGCCGGGTTCCAGCAGTCCTACACGTATTTCACCTGGCGGAACACCAAGCCCGAACTGACCGAGTACGTCACCGAGTTGTCTCGGGAGACCGTGCACTTCCTACGCCCGAACTTCTTCGTGAACACACCCGACATCCTGTCCGGGTACCTCCAGGACGGCGGTCGCCCCGCCTTCGAGGCGCGGGCGGTGCTGGCCGCCACGCTCGCGCCGAGCTGGGGCGTCTACGCGGGCTTCGAACTGTGCGAGAACACCGCGGCCGGACCGGGCAGTGAGGAGTACCTGCACTCGGAGAAGTACGAACTGCGCCCGCGGGACTGGGCGGCGGCCGAGCGGGAGGGCCGCACCATCGCGCCGCTCATCACCACTCTCAACGGGATCCGCCGACGCCACCGCGCCCTGCACCAGCTCAGGAACCTCCGTTTCCACCACGCCGACAACGACGCGCTCATCGTCTACAGCAAGCGCGAGGGCCAGGACCTGGTCCTGGTGGTCGTCAACCTCGACCCCCACCACACCCAGGAGGGCACGGTCCGTCTGGACCTGCCGCACCTCGGTCTCGACCGGCACGAGACGGTGCCGGTGCGCGACGAGTTGAGCGGCGAGACCTACCAATGGGGTGACGCCAACTACGTGCGTCTCGGTCCGGGCGGCGCCCATGTGCTCGTCCGGCCGGAGCCGGGGGAGAACGGAGGGTCACCCACATCATGATCGTCAACGAGCCCGTCCAGGACACCTTCGAGGACACGCCCGCCAGCAACCGGCATCCCGACTGGTTCAAACGCGCCGTGTTCTACGAAGTACTCGTGCGTTCCTTCCAGGACAGCAACGGCGACGGCGTCGGTGACCTGAAAGGCATCACCGCCAAGCTCGACTACCTCCAATGGCTCGGCGTGGACTGCCTCTGGCTGCCCCCCTTCTTCAAATCCCCCTGCGCGACGGCGGCTACGACGTCTCCGACTACACCGCCGTCCTCCCCGAATTCGGCGACCTCGCCGACTTCGTGGAATTCGTCGACTCCGCCCACCAGCGCGGCATGCGCGTCATCATCGACTTCGTCATGAACCACACCAGCGACCAGCACCCGTGGTTCCAGGCCTCACGCACCGACCCCGAAGGCCCCTACGGCGACTACTACGTCTGGGCGGACGACGACAAGGCCTACAGCGACGCCCGCATCATCTTCGTCGACACCGAAGCCTCCAACTGGACCTTCGACCCCGTCCGCAAGCAGTACTACTGGCACCGCTTCTTCTCCCACCAACCCGACCTCAACTATGAGAATCCGGCAGTCCAGGAAGAAATCATCGCCGCTCTGCGTTTCTGGCTCGACCTGGGCATCGACGGATACCGCCTCGACGCCGTGCCCTACCTCTACGCCGAAGAGGGCACCAACTGCGAGAACCTCTCCCAGACACATGAGTTCCTGAAGCGCGTCCGCGCCGAGATCGACGCCCTCTACCCCGACACCGTCCTGCTCGCCGAGGCCAACCAATGGCCCGAGGACGTCGTCGACTACTTCGGGGACTACGCCAAGGGCGGCGACGAATGCCACATGGCGTTCCACTTCCCCGTCATGCCGCGCATCTTCATGGCCGTACGCCGTGAATCGCGCTACCCCGTCTCCGAAATCCTCGCCAAGACCCCCGCGATCCCCTCCAACTGCCAGTGGGGCATCTTCCTGCGCAACCACGACGAACTCACCCTGGAGATGGTCACCGACGAAGAACGCGACTACATGTACGCCGAATACGCCAAAGACCCCCGCATGCGCGCCAACATCGGCATCCGCCGACGCCTGGCCCCCCTCCTGGACAACGACCGCAACCAGATCGAACTGTTCACCGCACTCCTGCTCTCCCTGCCCGGATCCCCGATCCTCTACTACGGCGACGAGATCGGCATGGGCGACAACATCTGGCTCGGCGACCGCGACGCCGTGCGCACCCCCATGCAGTGGACACCCGACCGCAACGCCGGCTTCTCCTCCTGCGACCCCGGCCGCCTCTTCCTCCCCACGATCATGGACCCCGTCTACGGCTACCAGGTCACCAACGTCGAAGCCTCCATGTCCTCCCCCTCCTCCCTCCTGCACTGGACCCGCAGGATGATCGAGATCCGCAAACAGAACCCCGCCTTCGGCCTGGGCACCTACACCGAACTCCCCTCCACCAACCCCGCCGTCCTCGCCTTCCTCAGGGAGCACGAGAACGACCTGGCACTGTGCGTGCACAACTTCTCCCGCTTCGCCCAGCCGACCGAGCTGAATCTGCGGGCCTACGACGGACGTCACCCGGTGGAGCTGATCGGCGGGGTGCGCTTCCCGGCCATCGGCGAACTGCCTTATCTCCTCACGCTGGCGGGCCACGGCTTCTACTGGTTCCGCCTTACCGAACAGCCACGACGTCCGGCCGCACGCACGGTGCGCTTTTGAAGGGACGTGTCGCATGCTGAAGACCGCAACGCAGTCGCCCGGAAGCCTCAGCCCGCCGCGGCTGCTGACCTCATTGGCCGGAATACTTCGCGCGTGGCTGCCCGAGCAGCGCTGGTTCGCCGGCAAGGGCCGGCCCGTCGCCGACCTGGCCGTCCTGTCCATGACCGAGCTGCACCCCGGGTGTCTGCACCTGCTGATCCGCACGGGGCCCGCCGGGCCTCCCGAAGACTGCTACCAACTGATCCTCGGCGTACGGGAACACCTGCCGCACCGGCTCCACCACGCGGTCGTCGGCCGCCCCGAAGCGGGTCCGCTCGCCGGCCTCACCGTCTACGACGCCCTCCTGGACCCCTGGTCGGCGGGGCTGCTCCTCGAACGCCTGCGGGTCCCCGGCGAGATGGGCCCCCTGCGCTTCGAGCGGGACGCGCGGACCGTCGTGCCGGAGGGGCTGCCGCCCCGGCTCCTCGGCGGGGAGCAGTCCAACACCTCGCTGGTGTACGGGGACGCGTTCATCCTGAAGCTGTTCCGCCGCGTGCAGTACGGCGTCAACCCGGACCTGGAGGTGCCGTGGGCCCTGGCCCGCCGTGGCTGCGCCCGGGTACCCGCCCCCGTGGCCTGGTTCTGGACGACCGAGCCGCGCACGGCGACGCTCGGCGTGCTCCAGCCGTTCCTGCCCGAGGCGACCGACGGCTGGACCCTCGCGCTGCGCTCCCTCTCCACGGGCGAGGACTTCACCGACGAGTCCTACGAACTTGGGCGCGCCACCGCCGAGGTGCATCTCGCGCTGGCCCAGGCCTTCGGCTCCGAGCCCCCGGACCCGTACGGGGGCAGCCCGCTGGCCGCCGCCATGACCGGGCGCCTGGAGACCGCGGCCCGGCAGATGGAGGCGCTGGTCCCCTACGTGTCCCGGCTGAAGACCGCGTACGGCGCCGTGGCGGGCCGCGGCCCCGGCCGAGAGGCCCAGCGCGTCCACGGCGACCTGCACCTCGGTCAGGTGCTCAAGGCCCGGCAGGAGTGGTTCATCATCGACTTCGAGGGCGAACCCGCGCGCCCGCTCGACGAACGCCGGCGGGCCCAGGCCCCGATACGGGATATCGCGGGCATGCTCCGCTCCTTCGACTACGCCGCCCACAGCCGCCGCCCATGGCGCTCCCAGTGGGTGAAGCGCTGCCGGGAGGCCTACTGCGCGGGGTACGCGGCGGAGTCGACGTGGGATCCGCGTACGGAGGCCGAGCTTCTGCGGGCCTACGAGACGGACCGAGCGGTGTACGAGGCGCTCTACGAGGCCCGCCACCGCCCCGACTGGCTGCCCGTCCCCATGGCGGCGATCGCCCGCCTCGCAGAGGAGAGCTGACGCCATGCAAACGACCGCGATGACAGCAACGGCAGCAATGTCAGCAACGGCAGCGACAGCAGCAGCCCCGGACCGCGTTCCCGCCGCCCCGCTCGACGCGCGGGACCGGCAGCGCCTCCTGTCGGGCACGCACCACGACCCGCACGCGCTGCTCGGCGCGCACCCGGTGCCCGGCGGCGTCGCGTTCATGGCCCTGCGCCCGCACGCCCGGTCGGTCACGCTCGTCACCGAGGAGGGGACGGCCGGGCTGACCGACATGGGCGACGGCCTGTTCTCCGGTGTGCTGCCCCTCGCCGCGATCCCCGAGTACCGGCTGCGCGTGGCCTACGACGACCAGGGCGCCGGGATCGAGTGCGAGGACCCCTACCGCTTCCTGCCCGCACTGGGCGAACTCGACCTGCACCTGATCGGTGAGGGCCGGCACGAGGAACTGTGGAAGGCGCTGGGCGCGCACCCGATGATCCACCAGGGCGTCGCCGGCACGCGTTTCACCGTGTGGGCGCCGAACGCGCGAGGGGTGAGGGTCTGCGGGGACTTCTGCCACTGGGACGGGTCCGCCGCCTACCCGATGCGCTCGCTCGGCTCGACCGGCGTGTGGGAGTTGTTCGTACCCGGGATGGAGGAGGGGGCGCTCTACAAGTTCGACATCGCCCGCCCCGACGGCTCGCACACCCTGCGCGCGGACCCGATGGCCCGCCGCGCCGAGGTGCCCCCGGCGACCGCGTCCGTCGTCACGCGCTCCACGTACGTGTGGGGAGACGACGCGTGGATGGAACACCGCGCCGAGCGCCCCGTCTGCCAGGCGCCCTTCTCCGTGTACGAAGTCCATCTGGCCTCGTGGCGACCGGGGCTGACCTACCGCCAGCTGGCCGAGCAGCTCACGGCCTACGTCGCCGAAGCGGGCTTCACCCATGTGGAGTTCATGCCGGTGGCCGAACATCCCTTCAGCGGGTCCTGGGGCTACCAGGTCACCGGCTTCTACGCCCCGACATCCCGCATGGGCACGCCCGACGACTTCCGCCACCTGGTCGACACGCTGCACCAGGCGGGCATCGGCGTGATCCTCGACTGGGTGCCCGCCCACTTCCCCAAGGACGACTGGGCGCTGGCGGCCTTCGACGGGGAGCACCTCTACGAGCCGCAGGACCCGCGGCGGGCCGAACACCCCGACTGGGGCACCCTCACCTTCGACTACGGCCGCAGGGAAGTGCGCAACTTCCTCGTCGCCAACGCCAGTTACTGGTGCGAGGAGTTCCACATCGACGGGCTGCGCGTCGACGCGGTCGCCTCCATGCTCTACCTCGACTACTCGCGCGACGAGGGGCAGTGGGCCCCCAACGAGTCCGGCGGCCGGGAGAACCTGGACGCGGTCGCGTTCCTCCAGGAGATGAACGCGACGGTCTACCGGCGCTCTCCCGGAGTGGTCACCATCGCCGAGGAGTCGACGGCGTGGGACGGGGTCACGCGCGCCACGCACGACAGCGGGCCGGGCGCCCCCAGCAGTCCGGCACGCGGCGGCCTCGGCTTCGGCCTGAAGTGGAACATGGGCTGGTCGCACGATTCGCTGGAGTACATCAGCCGCGACCCGGTGTACCGCGAGTACCACCACAACGAGATGACGTTCGCGATGGTGTACGCGTACAGCGAGAACTACGTCCTGCCTCTCTCGCACGACGAGGTGGTCCACGGAAAGCAGTCGCTGGTCTCCAAGATGCCCGGCGACTGGTGGCAGCGGCGCGCCAACCACCGTGCCTACCTCGGCTTCATGTGGGCCCACCCCGGCAAGCAACTCCTCTTCATGGGGCAGGAGTTCGCGCAGGGCGCCGAGTGGTCACAGGAAGGCGGCCTGGACTGGGGGCTGCTCGACCGCTCCTATCCGGCGCGGCCGGACCACCATGGCGTCCTGCGGCTGGTACGGGACCTCAACCACCAGTACCGCGCGACGCCCGCCCTCTGGGAGCGGGACAGCGAACCGGCCGGATTCTCGTGGATCGTGACGGACGCGGCCCAGGACAACGTCCTGGCGTTCCTGCGTCATGCCGCGGACGGGGCGCCGCTCCTCGCGGTGTGCAACTTCTCGCCGGTCGTCCGCGACGCCTACCCGCTCGGTGTTCCCGAGGAGCCGCACGCCTGGCGGGAGGTCCTCAACACCGACGCGGCCTGCTATGGCGGCGGGGACGTGCGCAACCCGCAGCCGCTGAAGCCCGAACCCGAGGGCGCCCACGGCCGCCCGGCCCGCCTGCGCGTCACCCTGCCGCCGCTGGCCACGGTGTGGCTGCGCCCGGAGTGACGGCAGGCGGAGACCGGAACCGGCCCTCGCGCGTCAGCGGACGGTGACCTGGACGACGTTGGAGACGGCGCCGCCACCGACGACGCGGACCTTGTTGAGTCCCTTGATGCCGAGCTTCACGCGCAGGTTGTACGTGTGGTTGCGGGCGGTGTTCATGCGGATCGGCAGGGAGACCCACTTCTTGTGCTGGAGCTGCTGCAACGTCACGCGCGTGCCCGCACGAAGGCGAGTGGAGGAGCCGTGGACGCGGAACTGCTGCCACGCCTTGACGGACTTCACCGTCGCCTTCGCGTTCAGTGTGGGCCGCGGCGCCGACTCGTGCGCGGCCCCCTTGCCGGTGCCGTCGGAGGGGGTGTCGAGCGCGTGCGCCGCCGTGAGGGGGGCGGCGCACAGCAGCAGGCCGGCGCCGAAAGTGACGGCACGCGTCAGGGCAGGATTCATGCGATCTCCAGAGGGGCCAGAGGGAGGGGACCGCAGTAAGTTAAGACGATTCATCCCAATTTCTCCGGAATGACATGCCCTGACGCGCACCGCCACCCGAAGTGGTCACCCCGGTGCCCCACCCGGCTGACCACCCAGGTGCGTCACCCGGGTGGTCAGCCGCCCGCACCCCTGGAGTCCGCCGGATCCTCGCCCTCCGCGGGGATGATGTGCACCGCCGCCTCCTCGGCGGAGGCCGCCCCGCCGTCGACGCCCATGTCCTCGCCGACCATGTCCTGTTCCGCGGCGTCCTCCGGGTCCTCCGTGGCCCCCTCGTCCGGGGCGAACAGGCGTCCGGCGCGGGCGTCTCCCATCTCCGCCTCGTCGATCGGTTCGCCGTCGGTGTCGGTCGTGTCGCCGATGCCGTCGTCGTCCTCACCGGGCGCGGGGACCTCCAGGGCGGGGTCGGGCACCTCCTCGGAGAGCCGCTCGTCCAGCGTCTCGCCCTCTTGCTGCTCCTCGGCGGTGGTCCCGGTGTGGTTCACCCCGAGAGGGCGCTCGGGAGGCGACCAGCCTTCGTCGTAGGGATCGGACGCGCGGTCGTTGAGCGTGTCCTCGGGGTCGAGGATGCCCTCGTCCTCGCGGACCTCTTCCGCGTCGGGCTGGTAGACCTCGTCGCCCATGACGTCGTCGTTGTCCATGGTGCTCGTACTCCTTCATGCGCGGCGTGGTGCCGATGTCATGCGTGTATCCACCCTGATCCAGAACACACGTTCAGGCATGTGGGGAGTCCCCCGGGGTGCGCGCCGTGGATCAGCGGGTGCCGGGCGGGCGCCATTCGAGCAGCAGCAGCGTCGCGTCGTCCCGCAGCTGGTTGTCCTGCCGGTCGAGGATGGAGTGGATGAGCTGGCGCAGCGCCTCCGGGGCCGGTTCGCCCGCGGCCGTGGCCCGGATGATGCTGTCGGTGAAGCGGTCGAGGCCGAACTCGGAGTCGCCTCCCGTCCGCAGCTCCGTGACGCCGTCGGTGTACATCAGGACGCGGTCGCCCGGCTGGAGCGCCTCCTCGTGCACCTCCCACTCGACGCCGGCGAGCAGCGCGGGCGTGCCCAGAGGTGGCTGGGCGGGCCGCTCCAGCGCCCGGTCGAGCACGCGGTGGTCCCGGATCAGCAGGGGCGGGGGATGGCCGCAGTTGCACCACCGCAGGACGCCCCCCGCCAGGTCCAGCTGGGCGAGGATCCCCGTGCAGAACTGCTCGGGCAGCCACCGGGCGAGCGCCTGCTGGACGCTGTCGACCAGTTCGGGCAGCTCGGCCTCCGCGCGGCGGGCGTTGCGGCAGCCGGCCATGGCCACGGCGGTGGTCAGGCCCGACATGAGGTTGTGGCCCATGGCGTCGAGGATCGTCACGTACAGGGTGGAACGCGTCAGGGAGTGGTCGAAGACATCGCCGCCGATGTCGTACGCCGGTTCGAGGACGGCGGTCGAGATGACGTCGGAGTTGCCGATCGTCCGGGGCGGCAGAAAGGCGCGGAGCATCTCGGCGGGCAGCTGCATGACCTCGGAGCGTGTCCGGCGCGCGAAGGTGTCGCTGGCGGTGCGCTTGGAGGTGATCACCATGGCCAGGATGGAGGCGAGCGTGCGGCAGCGCCGCAGCAGCACCCCGTCGATGGCCGAGGCCGTGGCGCCGATGACGCCGAGGCGTTCGACCCCGTCGATCAGCGGCAGCCAGGTGGTGATGCGGCCGTGCGCCAGTTCCTCGACGCGCAGCGTGTGGGCCCGGTAGGCCGAACCGGCTACGGAGGAGTCCACTCCGAGGGCGGGCGGCCCCTCGGCCAGCGGCACCAGATGACGCTGTTGCAGATCCACCAGATATACGTCGATCCGGTCGAGCCCCGCGGCGTCGGCGAAGCGCTGCACCAGGGCGGGCAGCTCCATCGGGGTCGCCGCATGTGCCGAGGCGAGCAGTTGTTCGAGTAGTTGCTCTCCGGGGCCGGGAACGCTGGATTGGCTCGCCATCTGTGATCACCGCCTCACAGGCAGTCTCACACCGGGGCCCGGATCCTGCCCGAATTCAAGGCGTCGAGGTCCGGCCGGGAGGTGCCCTTGGTCCCGCGGGCGAGTGAACAAGGTCCCGGTATGCGGCCTTCTGTTCGCGGAACCACACCACAGACAGCAGTGACGGGCCGAGGAGAAGACTGTGCCAAGGGACATCGGTGTGAGCGACGAGAGCGGGCGCAGGGTGTGGGTGGGCGGCAGGCTGTCACGGAAGTCTGCCGGGCGGCCCGCACGGCAGTCCGCAGGGGATTCCGTGCGCGAGTCCGGGAGGCTCCGTCTCGTCCCGCCCGGACGGCGGTGGCCCGCCACCGCCGTCCGGGCGGGCGAACGGCAGCCGGGCCCGGCCCCGGCTTCCGCCCCCGGTGCGTCGGGCCGGCGGCGGGTCGCCGCGCCCGGCGCAGGAAGCCCGCCGCCGGGCGTGAGGCGGGAGGCGCGCGGTGCGCCCTGCTGGCTGAGCCTGGCCGCGCGGGACGTCCGGGCCGCCGAGGAGTTCTACGGCCGGGTCCTCGGCTGGTGCCACGTGCCGCTGCTCGGCCCGCCGGGCAAGGCGCGATCCCTGATGCTGAAGGCGGGGGTGCCGGTCGGCACCATCGGCCGGACCACCTGCGAGTCGGGCGTCCACGCGGGCTGGATGCCGTACTTCGCCGTCGACGACGTGGACGCCGCCGCCGGGCGGCTGCGCGACCGGGGCGCCACCGTGGCGGTCGGCCCGCTGGCCACCCACGCCGGGCGGGCCGCCGTGGCCGCGTGCCCGGAAGGCGCGGTGTTCGGGCTGCGCCACCGCGCCCCCGACAGCCTGTGGGCGGTGGGGGAGGGCCCGGTCGGCCGACTTGAGCTGCACACGCGGGACATCTTCGCCGCGGCGCTCTTCTACGGCGGCGTACTCGGCTGGGCCGGCGACCCCGGCGAGAGCTGCGCCGTGGAGTACGTCAACGACCAGATCGCGGTGCGGGACGGGGCGCGCAGGGTCGCAGCGCTCACGCAGGGAGTCGCTCCCGGCACCGAGGACCAGTACCGCTGGCACACGTCGTTCCGGGTGGACGACGTCGACGCGGCCGCCGCGGCGGCCGTGCGCGAGGGCGGACGCGTCATCGCACCACCGCGCGGGTCGGGCACCCGGCGGGAGGCCGTGCTGGGGGACCGCGAGGGCGTCGCCTTCACGGTCCTCAAGAGCTGAACCGCGCACGTCACGACTTTGGGGAATCAAAGGATGCTCGTTCGAACCATCGAGGCGGAACTGGCCGCTGATCCGACCGAGGGGACACAGGGTGAGGCCGCCCCTCTGCCATGGATCGAGGAAGCCCACCAAGTGGCGCCGAAGGACGCCAGGGAACTGTCGAAGCTCTTCTTCGACCGGCTCGCGACGCTGGAGGACGGCTCGCCCGACTACGCGTACACCCGCAACACCCTCATCGAGATGAACCTCTCCCTCGTGCACTACGTGGCGGGCCGGTTCCGCAACCGTGGCAACGGTCAGCTGGAGGACATCGTCCAGGTCGGAACCGTGGGCCTGATCAAGGCGATCGACCGGTTCGACGTGAGCCGCGGCTTCGAGTTCGTGTCGTTCGCGGTGCCTTGCATCCTCGGCGAGATCAAGCGCTACTTCCGCGACACCAGCTGGGCGGTGCACGTTCCGCGCAGATTGCAGGAGCTGCGTACGCGACTGTCCAGGTCCCAGGAGCGGCTCAGCACCGTGCTCGGCCGCGAGCCCACGGTCAAGGAGCTGGCGGCCGACCTGGAGGTGACCGAGGAACAGGCGCTGGAGGCGATCGTGGCCGCCAACGGCTACCTGGCCGGGTCCCTGGACGCCCCGCACGGCTCGGCCGACGAGGGCGAGACGTACCGGAGCGGCCGCTCGCTCGCCGACGTCATGGGCGCGCCGGACCCCGCCATCGAGGTCTTCGAGCACGTCCACGCCCTGGCCCCGCTGCTCGCGGAACTCGGCGAGCGGGAGCGGCGCATCATCGAGATGCGCTTCGGCCAGGAGATGACCCAGGCCGAGATCGGCGCCGCCCTCGGCATCTCGCAGATGCACGTGTCGCGGCTGCTCTCGCGGACCCTGGCCGAACTGAGGACGGGCCTGCTCACCCGGGAGTGACGGGCTCAGGCGCTCTGCCGACTCCGGCAACGGCGCTGGTAGTAGGCGTACGTCAGGGCGAGCACCAGCGGACCCCACAGGGTGATCAGGCCGCTGACCGTGGCAGCCAGGATGTGCCACCACACGTTGACGTAGGGGCCGTCCGCGAACCCGGCGATACGGAAGGTGCAGAGAGCCCAGTCGACGAGCAGCGCGGTGAAGAGCAGACCTGCGAGGGTCCCGGGGATGATCACCACGAAGGGCGGGACACGTTTGCCGCGGAGCATCGGTACCCACTTCGGCATGGTCTCGCTCCACGGGCGCACCAGGCCGCGGCACAGCAGGGCGAACGTCTCGGACAGGAGGCTGAGCGCGACGACGTAGGACACGTTGGCCCACCGCCCCCACGTCATCGGGGGGCCGTCGATGCCCATCATGAAGTCGAACCCGATGGGCAGCCGCCACAGACATACGGGCAGGCCGATGAGGGGGATCAGGCGCGCGGCGCGCTCGGCCCAGAGCGGCACGGGCCGCTCGGTTCGCCCGGCCACACGCAGGGTGTGCGTTTCGCTGATTGCCATGTGTCCACCGTTGTGGAACCACGGCGCGCGGAGATCGGGCCGGAGCATGATCCGCTTCCCCCGTGCGGCGGAGGCATGGACCTGCTCCTACTGCTCCCTTTCGACCCGGTAGGGACGCAGGCCGCGTGCCCGGTAGTTGCCGAGGGCGCGGGGGTGGTCGGTGGTGGACGTGTGGAGCCACACCCGGCGCACGTTCCGCGCGCCGACCGGCTCGGTCGCCCACGCCTGCCGCAGCGCGAGGGTCAGCGCGAAGCCGCCGAGACCTCTGCCCACGTACGGGGGCAGCAGCCCGAAAGCGGTGACTTCCACGTCGCCGCCCGGCTGCGGTTCGAGGTAGGCGACGCCGGCGGGTTCGCCCTCGAAGGTGATCAGCCAGTACTGGCGCAGTGGCCGGGCCGCCTGGTGTGCGTCCCACTCCTCCTCGGTGCGGGAGGCCGCGCTCCAGCCGTGGGCCTCGCCGACCTGCCCCTGGACGCTCCGGACCAGGGGTGAGTCACGGTCCAGGAGGCGCAGGCCGAGGCCGGGGGCGGCCGGTGCGGGACGAAGGTCTCCCGGGTCCGTCATCTCCAGGTAGGTGATGGTCTTTTGAAGGCGGGGCGAGTCCGCCGCTGAGTCGGGGCCGGGCGCGGCCCTCCGCGCGGATCCGTCGTTCACGGGTGTCACCTCGGCGGTGTGGTCTGTGGCGGTCGTGGGGTCGGGCTGCTCACCTGTCATGATGCGTCAAGAGAGCGCTGTGTGGCGGAACTTCACCGGCCTCAGCCGTGACGCCGCCGCCGTCGCCATCTCAGGGGCCGCGTCGCCATCTCAGGGGCCAGGGTCGGACAGGCCTGGCAGGACGCGTTCCTCAAAGGCCGTCCCCTGACAGGACCCTCCATTGCTTCGGCCCGCCCCCGAGCGGCATCGCGTGAGGGCGGGGAGGGCCGTGCTCCTGAGGGTCGACCGCGCTCCTGGCGACCGCCGAAAGGCGCGTGGCGACGGCCGGCGCCCCCGGCCGCTCACGCGGCCGCACGCTTCTCGGGTCGAGCCCTCGCGCTCAGCCGCGGATCACCGACATCAACAGTTCATGCGTCCCGGCGTCCGCGGCCGCCACCAGCCCCCGCACCCCAGGGCCGACCGGAGCGCCGTCGACTCCGGTGACCACGCATCCAGCGGCCCGGCACAGGGCGATGCCTGCGGCGAAGTGGACGCTCTCCGACAGGTCTTGGCCGTCGGTGACGTACGCGGCACGCTTACCGGCCGCGACCCAGGCCAGCGCCAGCGTCGATGAGACGACCCGCGGGCGGAAGTGCTCGGCGAACCGCGGCCGGGCCAGCAGATCGACCGCCCGGAACCCCGGGGCGCTCGGGAACGGCGGATCCAGGTTGACGTCCACCAACCGCGTGGCGGACGTGGGCGCCAGCCGCGTGTCACCGTCGTCGTCCCGGACCCACGCGGTCTCGCCGTCGGTGCAGAAGACCTCGCCGCTGAACGGATCCGCCACCGCCGCCGCGCCGCCCCTCAGCGCCACGTTCACGGCCACCACCATGGTGCCCGCGGCGTAGTTCAGCGTGCCGCACAGCGGGTCGACACGCCATTGGCGCGCGGCACCGGCCGCGCCCTGCTGCCCGCCCTCCTCACCGAACACCCCGTCCTCGGGCCGCGCGGCGCGGAGGCTGCCGAGGATCGCCTTCTCGGCCGCCACGTCGGCGGCGGTGGCGAAGTCTCCGGCTCCCTTGTCGATGCGGGCGAGCCGTCGTCCGTAGAGGTCGCGCACCACGTCCGCGCCCGCGCGGGCCGCGGCTATGGCGACTTCGGTGTCGTCGGTGCTGTCCCGGGCGATGATCGAGTCGGTCACGGTGCGCAGACTAGCGAGGCGCGGGGGCGGCCGACGGGCCCAAGGCGGGGAGACGCACGTCACATCGAGGGGTGTCACATCCGCCGCCGGCCGGTCCGTCAAAGGGGTGTAGCCACCACAACGGCAGAGGAGCAGCACCCACCATGGACGCACGCCTGAACTTCTTCACCAGCCCGATCGCGGGCAAGGCCCTCAAGCACTTCACCTCCGCGGGCAAGGCGCTCGCGGACTCGACGCTGCCGGCCTCGACACAGGAACTCGTGAAGATCCGCGCCAGCCAGATCAACGGCTGCGGATTCTGCCTCGACATGCACACCAAGGAGGCCGCCGCCGCGGGGGAGACCCCGCTGCGCCTCAACATGATCGCCGCCTGGCGCGAGGCCAAGGTCTTCACCGACGCCGAGCGGGCCGCGCTGGAACTGACGGAACAGGGCACCCGCATCGCGGACGCGGCCGGTGGTGTCACGGACGAGGTCTGGGCGGACGCGGCCAAGCACTACGACGAGGAGCAGCTCACCGCACTGGTGTCCCTGATCGCCCTCATCAACGCCTTCAACCGGCTGAACGTCATGGTCCAGCAGCCCGCCGGCGACTACGAGGTCGGCCAGTTCGGGTAGTTCGGGTCGTTCGGCCAGGAAACAGCCCCCGTGCCCGGTAGCTTCCGCCGGGCACTGGGGCTTCTTCACGTACAGATCAGTAATGGAGAAGCGTGGCCGCCGGGCCACGGCTAGCGTGACCGCCATGGACAACCCCGAAGCAGCCGACCCCGACAGAAGCGCCCCCGCGGTGCTCCGGGAGCCGAGGACCGCCGGCCCGCGCCCCCGCGCCGAGCGCCGTCACGACACCGAGCACCGGCTGACCCACGACATCGACGTGTGGGTGGCCAGCGCCTCGCCCGGCGGCGCGCCTCATCTGGTGCCGCTCTCCTTCGACTGGGACGGCGAGACGCTGCTCCTGGCCACGCCGCTGGACAGTCCCACCGGCGGGAACCTCACCGCCACCCGCACCGCCCGGCTCGCGCTGGGCCGCACCCGCGACGTGACGACGATCGAGGGCGACGTCGAGGTCCTGGAGATGGACGCGCTGCCGCGGGAGCGGGGCGACCGGTTCGCCGCGCGCACCGGCTTCGACCCGCGCCGGTCGGGCCCCCAGTACCGCTGGTTCCGTGTCACCCCGCGCCGCGTCCAGGCCTGGCGCGAGGTGAACGAGATGTCCGGCCGCGAACTGATGCGCGACGGCCGCTGGCTGGCCTGACGCCCCAGCCGCTCGGCACCGGCCGGATCGCGCCGGGCGACGACGACGGAGGCCGCGCAGGCGGCTCCTTTGCCCTACCGATGGAGACACGATGAGCAAGGCCAAGAGGACGGACCCGCGGTCGCCCGCGTCGCACGCCGCCGACAGCCACGACCTGATCCGGGTGCACGGCGCACGGGAGAACAACCTCAGGGACATCAGCATCGAGATCCCCAAACGCAGGTTGACGGTGTTCACCGGGGTGTCCGGTTCCGGCAAGAGTTCGCTGGTGTTCAACACGATCGCCGCCGAGTCGCAGCGGATGATCAACGAAACCTACAGCGCCTTCGTGCAGGGCTTCATGCCGACCATGGCGCGGCCCGACGTCGACGTGCTCGACGGTCTGACGACGGTCATCACCGTCGACCAGAGCCGGATGGGCGCCGACCCGCGCTCCACGGTCGGCACCGCCACCGACGCCCACGCGATGCTGCGCATCCTCTTCAGCCGCCTGGCCAAGCCGCACATCGGTCCGCCCAGTGCGTACTCCTTCAACACCGCCTCGGTCCGGGCGAGCGGCGGGATCACCGTCGAACGCGGCTCCGCGAAGACCAAGACCGTCAAGGCGACCTACCAGCGCACCGGCGGTATGTGCACGCGCTGCGAGGGCCGGGGCACGGTCTCCGACATCGACCTCACCCAGCTCTACGACGACTCCAAGTCGCTCGCCGAGGGCGCGTTCACCATCCCCGGCTGGAAGTCGGACAGCCAGTGGACCGTGCAGACCTACGCCCAGTCCGGCTTCGTCGACCCGGACAAGCCGATCCGGCAGTACACCAAGAAGGAGATGCAGGCCTTCCTCTACGGGGAGCCGGTCAAGGTCAAGGTCAACGGCATCAACCTCACCTACGAGGGCCTGATCCCGAAGATCCAGAAGTCGTTCCTCTCCAAGGACAAGGAGGCGCTCCAGCCGCACATCCGGGCGTTCGTGGAACGGGCGGTCACCTTCACCACCTGCCCGGAGTGCGACGGCACCCGCCTCAGCGAGGGCGCCAGATCGTCGAAGATCAAGCGGAAGAGCATCGCCGACCTGTGCGCGATGGAGATCAGGGACCTGGCCGAGTGGGTGCGGGACCTCGAAGAGGCGTCGGTGGCCCCGCTGCTCGCCTCGCTGCGGCAGACCCTCGACTCGTTCGTGGAGATCGGCCTCGGCTACCTCGCCCTCGACCGGCCCGCCGGCACGCTGTCGGGCGGTGAGGCGCAGCGCGTCAAGATGATCCGCCACCTCGGCTCCTCGCTCACCGACGTCACCTACGTCTTCGACGAGCCCACCGCGGGCCTGCACCCCCACGACATCCAGCGCATGAACGACCTGCTGCTGCGCCTGCGCGACAAGGGCAACACGGTCCTCGTCGTGGAACACAAGCCGGAGATGATCGCGATCGCCGACCACGTCGTGGACCTCGGTCCCGGCGCGGGACAGGCCGGCGGCACCGTCTGCTTCGAGGGCCCCCTGGAGGGGCTGCGGGCCTCCGGCACGATCACCGGCCGGCACCTCGACGACCGGGCCGCGGTCAAGGAGACCGTACGGAAGTCCACGGGCGCGCTGGAGATCCGCGGCGCGACGGCGAACAACCTGCGGAAGGTCGACGTCGACATCCCGCTCGGGGTGCTCACCGTCATCACCGGGGTGGCCGGTTCCGGCAAGAGCTCGCTCGTGCACGGGTCGGTTCCCACCGACGCGGGGGTGATCTCGGTCGACCAGAGCCCGATCAAGGGCTCGCGGCGCAGCAACCCCGCGACGTACACCGGGCTGCTCGACCCCATCCGCAAGGCGTTCGCCAAGGCCAACGGCGTCAAGCCGGCGCTGTTCAGCGCCAACTCCGAGGGCGCCTGCCCCACTTGCAACGGCGCGGGCGTCATCTACACCGACCTCGGGATGATGGCCGGTGTCTCCACGACCTGCGAGGACTGCGAGGGCAAGCGGTTCGACGCGTCGGTGCTCGACTACCGCCTCGGCGGCCGCGACATCAGCGAGGTGCTCGCGATGCCGGTGGCCGAGGCCGAGGAGTTCTTCGGCTCCGGGGAGGCGCACACCCCGGCCGCCCACAAGATCCTGGAGCGGCTCGTCGACGTCGGGCTCGGCTACCTCACCATCGGCCAGCCGCTGACCACGCTCTCCGGCGGCGAGCGACAGCGGCTCAAGCTGGCCACGCACATGGGCGACAAGGGCGGCGTCTACATCCTCGACGAGCCGACCACCGGACTGCACCTCGCCGACGTCGAGCAGTTGCTCGGCCTGCTGGACCGGCTCGTCGACTCCGGGAAGTCGGTCATCGTCGTGGAGCACCACCAGGCCGTTATGGCGCACGCCGACTGGATCATCGACCTCGGCCCCGGCGCCGGCCACGACGGCGGCAGAATCGTCTTCGAGGGCACCCCCGAGCAGCTGGTGGCCGCGCGCTCCACCGTCACCGGGGAGCACCTCGCGGCGTACGTCGGGAGGTGACACCCGCGTGCCGCCGTCGACCTCGGTGAACGTCATACGGCCGATCTCGTGCCTGGACGGCGGCAGGCTGCGGTCGACGACGTACTCGGTGGCGTACGGCGGGTCGTAGCGGGTGCTGCGCTCCCGGAGCCGGCCGATCAGCCAGAGGTGTCGGCACGGTGCGGCTTGTCGGGGTTGCGGATGCCGTACAGGCCGGTGATCCGCCCGTCGCGGATCTCGAAGGCGAGCAGCCACTCCGGCTGACCGTCCGCGAGGAACAGCGACGCCGGTTCGAACCGGACTCCGCCGCCCGGTCGTCGGCCGCGACGACGTCGCCCGGTTCGCCCTCGGCGTGGCCCGTCGAGCACATCATCTGCGACGGCATGCCCGCGGCGCGGGTGGTGCGGATCGGCTCTCGGGTGTTCATCGAGACACGTCGCACGCCCGGACCGTGACACCCGGCACCTGTGATCCCCTTCACAAGGCGCGCGGCCCGGCCCGGCGCCGATTACCGGTGAAGCTCTCCCCTTGGGCAGGATGGGGCCATGACCGAGATCCGCACCCCCCGCCTCCTCCTCCGCCGCTGGCACGACGGCGACCTCGCGCCCATGGCGGAGATCAACGCGGACCCGCGGGTCATGCGCCTCGTCGACGACGGCCGCGTCCGCGACCTCGAACAGACGGCGGAGGAGATCGAGCGGTGGGAGGAGGAGTGGGACGACGAGGGTTTCGGCCTCTTCGCCGTCGAACTCCTCGCCTCGGGCGAGCTGGCCGGCTTCACGGGTCTCTTCGTCCCCGAGTTCCTGCCGGAAGCGGCGTCCGACGCGGCCATCGGCTGGCGGCTCGGCGCGCAGTTCTGGGGCCAGGGGTACGCCTCCGAAGCCGCCCAGGCCACATTGGAGTTCGCCCTCCAGGACCGCGGCCTCGAACGGGTCGTCGCCATCCACCGGGCGGAGGACCAGGCCTCCGAGAACGTCGTCCGCAAGCTCGGCATGGCACTGGAGCGCGAGACGACGCACCCGGTGTCCGGCCACGCGCTGCGTGTCCACGGCATCGACCTCACCGAGTACCAGGCCTGACGCGGCGCGGCCCGCCTACAGCAGGTGGGCGTTGGGCGCCTTCGCCGCGTCGGCGTACTCGGGCAGTTCGAGGACGGTGACGCCCGCGGCCTCCAGGGACTCCGCGCCCCACGCGCAGGCGGTGACCACACGGCGGAGCCCGGATTCGCCGATCAGCCGGGTGCGGGGCAGGGGCCGGGGCCGGGGCCGCGAGGAGGGTTCCGCGCACGGCCCGAGCGAGCTGTACAGCGTCGCGTCGGACAGCCGCGGATCGCCGGCGTCGACCTTGGCGAGGACGCTCTCCTCGGCGTGGGCGTCCGTGTCCCGCTCGCGGGAGTGGGCGCGGGCCAGCTCTGTGCCGTCGTCGGCGACGACGACCGCCCCCACGCTGAACGCGCTGTCCGAGGGCGGGCACTGGGTGGCGAGCCGGCAGGCGATGGCCAGCCAGGCCCGGTCGGCGACGGTGGGCTGGTCGCCGGGTCCGGGCCGGCCGCAGGCTGTGGGGGTACGGTCCTCGTTCACGTCGTCGTTCATACGGTGCTGGCCTCCTTGTTGGCGTACCGGAGGAGTACCACGCAGGCGCTGTGGGAAGCCGTACCCGCCGTGGGCGGCCCGGCACGGCTCAGGCCGCGCTCCCGGCTCCCGTCAGGCGGCCCGCCAGATACCGCTGGAACTGCCACAGAGGGCGCTCCAGATGGGAGAAGCGCCCGCCCGACGGGGCGGGGTCGGTGGCCAGGCCGCGCTGCACGCCCCGCACGGCGACCAGATCCTCGTTCTGGATCACCTCGAACTGGCGCCTCGACGCCTCCACGTACGCCTCGAAAAGGGGCTGCCGCTTGGCGTGAGCGGGTACCAGCACCGTCACGAGCGCATCGTGCGTGACCGGTCCTGTCGGCACCCAGCGCACGAACGTGACGCTGTCGGGCAGCAGGGCCATCACCAGGTTCGGGAAGACACCCGCGACCGTCATGCCGGACAGCTGCCGGGCGCCGAGCCCGGGGATGAGCGTGCCGACCATGGGCGCGCCGTCCTCCCCCGCCGCGTCGGCGGCGTCGGCCGCGAAGGGGGTGTACATGCTGAACCACCGTCCGTCGCTCTCGTCGACGACGGTGTCCTTGCCGGGAACGAGGACATCGAGCGTGCCGGCGTGCGTGCCCATGTGGTGGTAGTTCTCCGAGCCGTTCTCGAAGGCCACCTTCCAGTTGGCGGGCACCCCGTCCCACCGGTCCGTGTACGCGACCACCAGGTCCGCGAGGCCGTACGGCGCGAGCCGTTCGGCAAGCCCCGTCAACTGCGGTGCGAGTGGCGGCGCCTCGGGGGCGGCGCAGACCATGAGCAGGCCGTTCCACACCTCCAGGCGGTAGCGGGGCAGGCGGCACGCGGCGCGGTCGAAGTCGACCTTGCTCATCATGGGGGCGCCGGCCAGCTGACCGGCGTACTCGCCGTTCAGCCGGTACGTCCAGGTGTGGTACGGACACATGAGGCGCTCCAGGGACCCCTGCTCGGGGGCCGTCTCGGGCGGCAGGATGTCCATGAAGCGATGCCTGCACACCCGGGACAGCGCGTGCAGGTGCCCGTCCTCGTCGCGCGTGACGACCAGCGGCTCACCGGCCGCGTCGGTACGCAGGTAGTCGCCCGGCCGGGCGACCTGGTCGACGTGGCCCACGCAGAGCCAGTCGCCGCGGAAGACGCGGTCGTGTTCGAGCCGGTGGAATGCCTCGTCGGTGTAGGCGCGGGCGGGCAGGGTCTCGCCGCGCTCCAGGGGGAGTGCGGAGATCCGCGCCAGCTCGGTGAGCAGGGCGTGAAGCGTGTCGTGCAGCATGGTGCCACCGCCTTCGTCCGGGATCTCCTTCCAGGCTGGGCGGCGGTGCGCCGCGGCGAATCGCCGCCGGGAACGACATTCCGGTACATCCTTCGGATTACCGGCCGTATTACTGGCACATCACCTGGGGGGCCGGGTGGGGCCCGCCCGGCAGGGTCACGACGTGGTCGGCGGCGGCGAGCCCCGCCCGCTCGTGGGTGGCCAGGAGCGTGGTGCGGCCGCGCGTGGCGTCGAGAATGTCGGCGAGCACGGCGGCCGCCGTCTCCGGATCCAGCCCCTCGGTGGGTTCGTCCAGCACCAGCACCGGCGGGTCGGCGAGCAGCGCGCGGGCCAGCAGCAGGCGGCTGCGCTGGCCGCCCGACATCGCGGAGCCGTCCCCGCCGAGGTGCGTGTCCCAGCCGTCGGGCAGTGACTCGATCCACTCCAGGAGCCGGGCCCTGCGGGCCGCTTCGCGCAGGTCGGCGTCCGTGGCGTCGGGGCGGGCCAGCAGGAGGTTGGCGCGCACCGTCGCGTGGAAGACGTGCGCGTCCTGCGTCATGCCGGTGATCGCGCGTCGGGCGTCGGCTCCCGAGACCTCGCGCAGCTCGCGCCCGCCGACGCGGATGCTCCCCGCTTCGTACGGGACGAAGCGCATCAGCGCCGCGATCAGCGTCGACTTCCCCGAGCCGCTCGCGCCGAGGAGCACGACCCGGCGGCCGGGCGGGAGCCGTAGGCTCACCCCGTCCAGGGCCGGCGGCCCGCCGGGGCGGTGGCGCACCCGCAGGTCGGTGATGTCGACGCCGAGCGGGCCGTCGAGGGGGAGCGGGGCAGGGCGGGGCGGGTCGGCGACGGGCGGCGGGGTGTCGAAGAGAACCGCCAGCCTCCCCGCTGAGGCCCGTACCTCCGACAGGCGGCGGGCTGCGGCGGGCAGCGGCGCGAGGGCCTCGAAGGAGACCAGCGCGAGGACCACGAGGACGGTCAGGTGCGCGGCGGGCAGCGCACCGTCCGCGTGCGCGCGCAGCGCGTACCAGGCGACACCGACCGTCGCCCCGCCCTGGAGCAGCAACACCGCGGCCGAGGCGAGTGACGTGGTCAGTGCCTTGCGGCGCTCCAGCGCGGCGATCCGGGCACAGGCGTGGCGGACGCGCGCGTGGGCCCGGTCCCGTGCGCCGTACGCGGCGAGGTCCGCCGCGCCCTCGGTCAAGTCCAGTGTGAGAACGGCCAGTTCGCCGCGCGCGGCCTTCTCCGCGTGGCCCGCGCGGCGGGACAGCGCGAGCACCAGGGCGGGTACGAGGAGTCCCGCCACGGCCAGCAGCAGACCGAGCGGTAAGCCCGCCGGGGGCAGCAGCACCGCGGCCGTCCCGGTGGCGGCCACGGCCACCACGCAGGCGGCCGTGGCCGGGATGAGCACCCGGAGCAACAGGTCCTGCGCGGCGTCGACGTCATCGACGAGCCGGGTCAGCAGGTCGCCGCCGCGGAAGGCGGGCGTGCCCGCCGGGGTGAGGGGTACCAGCGCTTCGTACACCCGGGTGCGGAAGCCCGCGACGGCCCGCAGGACGCTGTCGTGGCCGAGGAGCCGGTCGGTGTAGCGCAGCGCGCCCCGGCCCAGGGCCAGCGCGCGTACGGCGACGATCGCGAGGCTCACGGACGCGAGCGGCGGCTGCTGTGCGGCGCGGGTGATCAGCCAGGCGGCGGTCGCCGTCAGCGCGGCGGCGGCGAGTTCACTGCCCGCCGCGGCGAGCGCGGCGGGCAGCAGCCTGCGCCAGTACGGCAGGAGACGGCGAAGGAGCCGGAGGGTGGGGCGGGGGGTGTGCCGGGGGGCGGCTGCCGTGGCCGTGAGCGGCGTCATGAGGCCACCAGCCCTTCTACGAGCGGTGGTTGGGGGGCGGTGAGGCGACCCGCGCGTACGGTGACGACCCGGTCGGCGTGGGGCAACAGGCTCGTCCGGTGAGCGACCACGAGCGAGGTCCTGCCCCGCATCAGGGCGACCGTGGCACGCGTGACGGCGGCCTCGCTGCCGGGGTCGAGGTGGGCGGTCGGTTCGTCGAGCAGCAGCACAGGGGCGTCCTTGAGGAACGCGCGGGCCAGCGCGATCCGTTGGCGCTGGCCCGCGGAGAGCCCCGCGCCACGCTCTCCGAGCACCGTGTCGTACGCCTGCGGCAGCGCCTCGACGAAGTGGTCGGCGAAGGCCGCCCGCGCCGCCTCCCGCACCTCGTCGTCGCCCGCGTCGGGGCGCCCGAGACGGATGTTGTCCGCGACGGACGCCGCGAACAGATGGGGGCGTTGCGGTACCCACGCCACCTGGGCGCGCCACGCGTCGGCGTCGAGGTCCGCGAGGTCCGTGCCGCCGACCGTGACCCGGCCCTCCCCGGGGGGCACGAAGCCGAGGAGCAGCGCCAGCAGGGTGGACTTGCCCGCCCCGCTCGGTCCGACCAGGGCCACGTGCTCGCCGGGGCGTACAGCGAGGGAGACGTTGTGGAGGGCGGGCGCGGCGCGACCGGCGTACCGGACGGTGACCTCGTCGAGGGACAGGTGCGGCCGGCCGGTGGAGCGCGGCGGGCGCGCATCCCGGTGGGCGCTTCGAGCGTCGTCGTCGCCGTCGTCGACGCGGTCACCGGGCTCGTCGAGGATGGCGAAAACCCGCTCGGCCACCGCGACGCCCTCGGCGCTGTCGTGGAAGGCGGCGCCCGCGGCGCGCAGTGGCAGATACGCCTCGGGGGCCAGGAACAGCACGGTCAGTGCCGTACGAAGCTCCAACTCGCCCCCGAGCAGCCGCAGTCCGACCGGGACGGCCACCAGCGCCACGGAGAGGGTGGCGACCGTCTCCAGGACGAAGGAGGAGAGGAACGCCACGCGCAACGTCCGCATGGCGGCACGCCGATGGGCGTCCGCCATCTCGCCGACCACCCGGGCCTGGTGCCGCTCGCGGCCGAACGCGCGCAGTGTCGGCAGCCCCGCCACCACGTCGAGGAAGTGCCCGCCGAGGCGCGAGAGCAGCGCCCACTGCCGGGCGGTGCGCCGCGCTGTGTGCATGCCGACGAGCGCACCGAACACCGGTATCAACGGCAGCGTCACGGCGACGATGAGGGCCGACGTCCAGTCGGTCCACGCCAGCCAGGCGACGACCGTGAGGGGCACCACGGCGGTGGCCGTCATCGTGGGCAGGTAGCCGATGACGTACGGGTCCAGGGCGTCGAGGCCGCGGGTGAGCAGCGTGGCGGTCTCGCCGTGGCGGCGGGCCGCGAGCCGCAGCGGACCGGTGTGCCGCAGCCGGCCGGTGATCCGGTCCCGCAGCGCGTGCTTGGCGTCGGCCGCGGCGCGCTGCGCGAGCCCTCCGTGCGCCCAGGTCAGCAGCGCGCGCAGCGCCATGACGGTACCCAGCGCGGCGAGCGGCACGGTGGGTGACCCGTGCCCGGCGAAGCCGTCCGCGAGGACCGCGGCCAGCAGGCCCGCCTGGGCGATGACGAGCCCGGCGCCGAGGAGAGCCAGCGTCACGGAGCACGTCATATGGCGGCGCAGCACGGGGAGTTCACGCAGCAGTCGGCGTTCGACCGGCTTCATCGTGGGTGCCTCTCGTCGCGGGTGGGGTTCGGTGGCGGTCGCTCAGGAGCGGTGGCCGGTCAGAAGTAGCTGGGGTGACGGCGGCCCGTCCGCCCGCGGAAGGCCCACCAGCTCCACGACTGGTACGCGAGGATCACCGGGATCAGCACGACCCCGAACGCGGTGAGGATCCTCAGCGTGACGCCGTCCGTGACCGCGTGCCCGATCGTCATCCCGCCCCCGGCCGCGTCGACCAGGACGTAGGGGTAGTGACCGGCCCCTACGAGCGGCACGGGCAGTACGGTCGCGCAGCAGGTCGCCGCGAACGCCCGGACGCGGTGCCCCCGCGTGAGGGAACACCAGGCGCAGGCGAGCGCCGCCGCGAACAGGGCGGCGAGGGCCGCCGAGGTCGCGCGGTTGGTCATCGAGGCGCCGGCGCCGAAGAGCGTGAGCAGCAGCGGCAGGCAGCCCACGGCCGCGGCCGCCCGCACCAGCGCGGCCCCCAAGTTCCTTGCCCTGAAGGCGATGTGAGGGGCGGAGCGCAGGCTGACGAAGGCCGCCCCGTGTGCCGCGAAGAGCAGCGCGGTGGTCAGTCCGCAGGCGAGCACGAACGGCGTGAGCACGTCGTCGGCCCCGATGTGGAAGCTCCCGTCGGCCCGGCGGGGCACGCCGTGGAGCAGCAGTCCCAGGAAGAGCCCCCAGCACACGGCGGGCAGCGCCCCGCCGAACACGATCAGGGCGTCCCACCACCGGCGGCCGAGGGCGCTGTGGGCACGGCCGCGCAGTTGTACGGCGGCGTTGCCGAGGACCAGGCCGACGAGGATCGCCACGACCAGCGGATACATGCCGGACAGCAGGCTGCCCTCCAGATGCGGGAAGGCCCCGAAGAGGACACCGGTGAAGGCGACCAGCCAGACCTCGTTGCCCAGGAAGAACGGCGCGATGGCGTCCAGGGCGGCGTTGCGGCCCGACTCCTCGGCCTCGGGACCGCGGCCTTCCCCGTCGCCGAGGAGGGGGTGAAGCATCTGTACGCCGTAGTCGTAGCCGCCGAGCACGAAGTACCCGGCGAGAAGCAGGCCGAGGAGGGCCAGCCAGAGGGTCTCCAGACTCATTTCGTCCAACTTTCCATGGGGCCGTGGGAGTTCATCTCAGTACGCCGCTACTTCTGCGCGTGTGGCGGGCGAGTCGCCGGGGAGCGGTTCGGTGGCGCCGAGCTGGGTGGCGTCGGGGCCGCGCAGGGCGAAGCGCGTGATCAGCGTCCAGTTCGTCACCGCCAGCGCCAGGAAGATGGCGATGAACGCGGCGCACGAGACGGCCAGCGCGGCCGTGCCGACCGGGGAGACCGCGTCCTCGACCGTCAACTCGCCGTGGACGAGCCAGGGTTGGCGCCCCACCTCGCGGACGACCCACCCGCCGACGGCGGCGACGAAGGGGAAGGGCACCGTCGCCACCAGGATGTACAGGAGGACGCGGCGGCGGATGAGCCAGTCCTTCCAGAGCAGGGCGACGGCGATGAGCGTGATGGTGGACACCGTGTTGCCGATGACCGTCATCACGTCCATCGAGATCCGGATCGTGTCCTGCCAGGGCACGTAGTCGCCGGGCCCGTACTCCCCGACGAGTCGCGCCTGTACCTCCGCGACGCCACTGTTCTCCAGGACCGCGTGCTTCATCGGCTGGGTCCGCTCGATCACGGGCCGCTGCATCTCGCCGACGACGACCACGAAGAAGGAGGCGAGCATGCTCACCCAGAGCCCCAGCCGCAGCGAACCGCGGAACAGCTCGGTCTCCTTGGTGCCCCGGATGAAGTGCCACGCGCTGACCCCGGCGACGAAGACGCCGCCCGTCGTCAGCGCGGCGAGCGCGATATGGCCGAGAGCGACCAGCGCGCTGTCGTTCGTGAGCAGCGCCCCGAAGTCGGTCAAGTAGGCCTCGCCACCCCGGACTTCGTAACCGACGGGGTGCTGCATGAAGCCGTTGGCGACCATGATCCAGTACCCGGAGGCATACGCGGTCAGGGCGACTAGCCAGATGAGCGTGACGTGCACGCCCTTGCGCAGACGCCCCCAGCCGAAGATCCACATGCCGAGGAAGGTGGACTCGGCGAAGAACGCGATGAGGGTTTCCAGAGCCAGCGGGGCGCCGAAGACATTGCCCGCGAACTTGCTCAGCCCGCTCCAGCTGAGCCCGAACTGGAACTCCATGACGAGGCCGGTGACGATGCCGACCGCGTAGTTGATGACATAGAGCTGACCCCAGAAGCGGGTCATGCGCTCCCGGACGGCTCTCGTGACGGGATCTCGGGTGAACGCGGCCCGGGTGTGCATGATCGCGACGAGGGGGACGAGCCCCATGGTGAGGATCACGAACAGCCAGTGGATGCCGGTCGTGGCCGCGAACTGGAGTCGGGCCAGGTCCGCAGTGCTCATGATGCGACCTACTTCTGTGGGGGACGGACGGGGGAGACAGATGGTGGTGGGGGGCGGTGGCTCCGCTGAGACGACCGTAGGGAGAATTGCTTATGCGTTCCAAGACCGGTTTCGTCATGTGCAGATGACGCAGAAGGCATAAGCGATGCCGGAAGGCGTGAGTGAAGCCGACAGGCATGGGTGAAGGTGGTTCGGGTGGATCTTTTGCAGTTGCGCTACTTCCAGACGGTGGCCCGTTACGAACACATCAGTCGCGCCGCCGAGGAACTGCGGGTCGCCCAGCCCTCGCTGAGCCGCGCCATCGCGCGCCTGGAGGCCGATCTGGGCGCCGCGCTCTTCGACCGGCAGGGCCGCCGCATCCGGCTCAACCAGTACGGCGTGATCTTCCTGCGCCATGTCGACCGCGCCCTGAGCGAGCTGGACGACGGGCGCAGGGCTGTGCGTGAAGCCCGGGACACGGGTCTCGGCAGGGTCAGCGTCGCCTCCGAGACCCTGCTGACGATCACGCCGCTCCTCGGCAGTTTCCGGACCGCCCACCCCCGCGCCGACGTGCGGCTCTTCCAGTCGAACGTGCAGGAGATGGACCGTCAACTGCGCGCGAGGGAGGTCGACTTCTGTGTGGCGTCACAGCCGTTGAGCGGGGCCAATTTCGAGGCGGTCGAGCTGGACCGTGAGGAGGTGCTGCTCGCGGTGCCGCGCGGGCACCGGCTCGACGGGCGGGAGAGCGTGACGATCCGGGAGATCGCCGACGAGCCCTTCGTCACCACGCGCGTAGGCCATTGGCAACGCGCCCTGCTCGACCGGCTGTTCGCGTCCGAAGGCCTCACACCCCTGGTCTCCTGCGAGGGCGACGAACCGGCCGCCAGCCAGGACATGATCAGCGCCGGTCTCGGCATCGGCCTGATCCCGGCGGTGTCCCGCAAGGTCGGCTCGCACTCGCGGGTCCCCGTGGCCTGGGTGCGGGTGGCCGCGCCCGACTGCCTCCGCGTGCTCACCCTCGTATGGAACCGCGACACCCATCTCTCTGAAGCGGCCCTGAAGTTCAGGGAGTTCACCACAGGGAGGCCCTTCGTGACCCACCACCTCCCCGAACCGGATCGCGAGTGAGATCAGCAGCCCAGGGAACCGCAGCTCACCTCCTGACCAGCCAGTGGGCGTAACCCAAGAAGCTTGGGGCGGCAAATGTCACATATTGCACCTAATGTGAGAAATTCAGTGCCGCCCCCGGGCGCACATCAGGAGGTTTCCATGAAGATCACTGTCCTCGGTACCGGCGGCGGCGCCCGGGCCCACATCGCCCGGCTGGCCGAACTGGGTCATGAGGTTCATGTCGGCACGCGCGACCCGCGGGCCACCCTGGCCCGTACGGAGTCCGACATGATGGGCACGGCGCCGTTCGGCTCCTGGCTCGCCGACCGGCCCGGCATCGAACTGCACACGTTCGCCGACGCCGCCGGGCAAGGCGACCTGGTGATCAACGGCATCGACGGTCACAACGCCGTCGCCGCCCTGTCCGGCGCGGCCGACCAGCTGGCCGGCAAGACGCTCATCGACTACGCCGTGCCCTTCCTCTACAACCCCGACATCGAACACCCCTGGCCCACCCCCTGGGGCACGATGCCGACACTCGACCCGTGCGACAGCGACAGCCTCGCCGAACAGATCCAGCGTGCCCTTCCGGCCAGCAAGGTCGTCAAGGGTTTCGTCACCCAGGAGCAGGAGACCGTCGTCGACCCGAAGGCCGTCGGCGGCGGCGACCACACCATGTTCATCGCGGGTGACCACGCCGACGCCAAACAGGCCGCGACCGACCTGCTGACCGCCTACGGCTGGGACGACGTCCTGGACCTCGGCCCGCTGGTCTCGGCCCGCGGAATGGAGATGTACGCCCACATGCATTCCGCGATCGGATTCGCCCTCGGGTTCGGCACCCGTTTCGGCGTCAAGGTCGTCCGATAGGGGCTAGGCGTTCACCGGGCCCCGGCGCCGGCCCCGGCCCCCGCTCTCCCGGCCTGGTCACGGGGCTCGTCCCGCGGTCCCGGACGCTCTTGCGCCGTGCACCGCAGGCACGCGTCACCCGCGTGTACCGAGGACTCCAACCAGTAGGCCCCAGTCAGCAGTTGGCCTTGTGCGAACGCGGCGAAATCGCCGTTCACGTCATCCATGTGCCGATTAACGAGGCCTGCTCGCGCCGGTGCCGCGGGAAGGCAACCCCGCGGCCCTGAAACCGTCCATGTGCCTGAACTTCCCTCCACGGAGTCATGAACCGGGAAAGAGCGGGCAGGCGGAGGGGCTTCGCGGGTGGCTTGGCGTCTCGGCGTGCCTTTCGGAGATCGTTCTAGCGCGCCCGCGGCGCGGAGCGCGCGGCTCCGGGCGCGTCGATGCCGAGCAACTCGACGTACCGAGCGACCTGAACCGACGCGCTCAGCATGGCGAGACCCCGGGTGGTGAGCGCCTTCCGCCAGTCGCCGAGGGCGGCGTGCAGGGCCTGCGTACCACCCGCTGTCCGGATCTGTTCGACGATGGTGCAGATGTGGTCGAGCCGATAGCCGCCCCGCCGGAGCAGCAGCGTCAGCTCCGCGTCGCGCAGATCGTCCGCGCCGTACGAGCGGCGCCCGGAGATGGGCTCGCGCCGCGGGACGAGGATGCCCGCCTGCTCCCAGTTGCGCAGGGTCGCAGCGGTGACACCGAGGCGGTGGGCGAGTTCCCCGATGCTGAACTCCTTGGCGCCGGTGGGAGGTTGGGGCGCGAGACCCGCGGATTGGGCGAGGTCTTCCAGGGCCACCTCGACCGCGTCGAGCGTCTCCCGGTCGCGCAGCAACTGGGCGTGGCCGCGGTCGATGGCCGACAGCGCCGCGTCGGCGTTCCCCGTGTTCAGCGCGCGCATGACCTGGCCGCTCACCGCGTATCCGTGCGCCGGCAGAAGTGCCAGATAGGCGCGCAGCGCCGCCGCGTGGGTCGCGGTGTAGGCCCGGTAGCCGCTCTCGGTGCGGTCGGCAGGGGGGAGGCACCCGTCCTGCTCGTAGTTGCGGACCGCCTGGGTGGAAATGCCGTGCTCGCGGGCGAGGTCGACCGGGCGCAGGTATCTCATGGATTGAGACTTTACCCTCTTTTCTCGCCGTGAAATGAGGGAAAGTTTCAACTGAATTTGCAGGTGTGCGCTCGAATTCCCGTACCCCGGGCGCTCTGTTCACGCCGGACGGCCTCGGCGAGTGCCCGTGTCACGCCTTCGCCAGGACCACGACCGCGTTGTGTCCCCCGAACCCGAAGGAGTTGCTGACGGCGACGCTCGTCTCCTGCTGGCGGGACGATGCCGTGACGAGGTCGATGGCGAACGCCGGGTCGGGCTCTCTCAGTCCCGCGACAGGCGGGACGATGTCCTCGCGCAGGGCGAGCACGGTCAGGGCCGCCTCGATGGCGCCCGCCGCGCCCAGGGTGTGGCCGAGGGTGCCCTTGGCGGAGGTGACGGGCGGACGGTGCGGGAAGACCCGGGCCAGCACGCCCGCTTCGACCGCGTCGCCCCGCGGGGTCGACGTGCCGTGCGCGTTGACGTGGCCGACCTCCCCGAGGCCGATACCGGCCTCCGCGAGCGCGGTCCGCAGAGCCCGTTCGGCCTCCCGCCCCTCGGGGTGCGGAGCCACCAGGTGATGGGCGTCGGTCGTGGCCCCGTAACCGATGAGCCGCGCCAGGTGCGGCGCCGAGCGGGCGGCGGCGTGCTCGGGCCGCTCCAGGATCAGGGCCCCCGCGCCCTCGGCGATGACGAATCCGTCGCGGGCGGTGTCGAACGGGCGAGACCCCTGGTCGGACAGCGCGCCCAGTTGGGCGAAACCGGTCACGATGGCCGGCGTCACCGCGGCGTCGGCGCCGCACACGAGGGCGATGTCGCACTTGTCCGCGGTGAGGAGGTCACGGGCCGTGCCGAGGGCGGTGGCCCCGGACGCGCACGCGGTCGCGACGTTCAGGACCGGTCCCCGTACGCCCAGCTGCAGGGCGATGGTTGCGGACACCATGTTGATCAGATAGCCGGTCAGGAAGTAGGGCGAGACGCTCGTCGGGCCGTCGGCGGCGAACCTCGCGGCGGCGGTCCGCGCGGAGTGCATTCCGCCGAGAGAGCAGCCGGTGACGACGGCCACGCGGGCCGGATCCCAGTCGCCGGGGTCGAGTTTGGCTCGCTCCAGCGCCTGCGCGACGGCGGTCAGGCCCATGCGCGCACAGGGGTCGGCCCGCGGGGTGAGGCCCTTCCTCGGTACCGTGTCCGCGAGGTCGGCGCGACAGCTCAGGGAGACCGGAAGGTCCCGCAACTCCGGATCCCGGCGGGCGGTGGCGCGGCCCTCGCGGACGGCGGCCCAGGTGGCTTCCGTGTCGCCCGCCGCGGTGACCAGACCGAGACCCGTCACGGTGACGTCGGGCCCCCGGCTCACCCGGCACGTCGCTGGTCGACGCGTGCGGTGAACTCGCCGAAGGTGAGTTCACGCAGCTCATCCTCGGTAGCGACGACGCCGAACCGGTCCTTGAGCGCGATGGCCATCTCCACCACCATCAGCGAGTCGGCGAGCAGGTCGGTCATGGGGGCGTCCGCTCTGATGGCCGCCGTACTGACCTGGAAGTGGTCGACAAGCAGGTCGGCGATCAGGTCCGCGGTCACGGTCGCGGTCGAGGCCGAGGTCGTGGGCGTATCGGGCGTCGTGGGTGCAGCGGGGGTCGCGGAGGAATTCATGGGCGCCTTCCCTGAGGGATGAACCCGGAATCGGGCCGTTAGTTAAAGGGACCACCTGATTGGTTTCTTCAGTCTTGCGGTAGTCCATTTTCATTAGAAAGTGAGAACTAATGGCGGAATCGAATCCCAGGTCGCTCGACGAGATCGCCACCGACGCGGTGAGCGGCGTGCTGGGCTGGTTGGCCGACGACTACCTCCGGGTCGAGGTGTCGGGACTGGACAACATCCCGGAGCGCGGGCCCGCCATGCTCATCGCCAATCACTCCGGGGCGTTCGGTCTCGACGCGCTCGTCCTGCACAACCTGCTGCTCCGGGAGCTGTCCCGCCCGGTCTACTTCTACGCCTCCCAAGTCGTCTTCCGGCTGCCCGCGGTGGCCTCGTACGCACGACACCACGGCGTCTTCGCCGACGATCCGACACTGGGCCGCGACCGGCTGACCGACGGCCACCTCGTCGGGGTGTTCCCCGAGGGGCTCGACGGGGTCGCCAAGCCGTTCTCACAGCGCTACCGGCTGCGACCCTTCAGCCCCGGATTCGCGGTCACGGCGATGCGGACCGGTGCGCCGGTCATTCCGGTGTCGATCGTGGGCGCCGAGGAGACGTATCCGAAACTCGGGAGCATCACGTCGCTGGCCCGCCGGTTCGACCTCCCCTATTTTCCCGTCACCACGCTGCTGCCGCTCCCGGCGAAGTGGCGCATCACCGTGGGCGAACCGGTTTCCGCCCCCGCGGCCCCCGAGGCATCCGAGGCCTACGAGCCCCCCGATTCCTTCGCCGAACGGTCCGCCGCGACGCGCCGGTTGTGCGACGCGGTCTGGATCACCGTGCAGGGCATGGTCGACCGGGACGTACGCCGACGGACGAACCCGTTCTGGTGACGGCACCGGCCCCGAGGGGGCCGAGGCTCACCTCGCGAACCACTGCGCGGCGCGGCTCACGTCCGCGGCCGCCCGGGCGCAGCGTTCGGCATGGGCCAGCAGCGTCATCCGGCACTTCTCCCCGAAGGCGTCCTGGTTCCAGCCGGGCTGCCGCGCGCAGTCGGCGAGCTGTCGGGCGTGCTCCTCGAGGCGGCGGGCGCTGTCGGAGGCGAGGGCGGCGTGGCGGGCACTCCCGCGTCCCCCGACCGGAGCGGCGGCGCCCGCGCCGGGGGTGAACGTTCCGTCGGCCATGGTCATGTGCGGGTGGACGTCCGTGAGAGCGAGGTCGAGGGAGTCCGCGTGGAGATCCGCGGGCAGCGCGTCACGCTCGACCTGGGGGGAGAGCACGACGGGTTCGGCGTGCCGCAGCAGGGCGCGGGTGAGTTCACAGGCGGCCAGCACGGCCAGTTCGGCCGCGGCGCAGGGTTCGGGAGCCGCGCACAGCGACGCCGACGGGGCGTCGTCACCGTGCCCCCGCGCGGGGTCCAGGTCGCGCAGCCAGGCGGTCGCGTACAGGATCTCGGTGCCCGCGTCGACGCCCGTGCCGCGCCACCGGAACGGGGCGCGGACCTCGTGCACCGTGGCGGACAGGGGCGGGTAGTGGCGCAGCGCCGCCCCCACGGCCTGCTCGCCCCGGTCGATGGCGGGCGCGGTGGGACGGACCGACGCGAGGGCCAGAGCCTGGGGCACCGTGTCGGTGAGCGCCCGGGTGACGGTCTCCAGGACGTGCTCGACCACGCCGTCCCTCGAACCGTCGTCGGGGACCGCCGCGGCCACCGAGTCGGGGGCCGGATCATGGACGTACGGACCGAGGCGGCGGAGCAGCGCGGCGACGCGAGCGGCGTACTCGGTGGTGTCCGCGGCATGCAGCGTCGCTTCGAGGATGTCGTTGACGAGGGTGTCGTCGCCCGCCACGTCACCGAGCACGACGCGCCGTGCGAGACGCCGGGTGACGGCACACCAGTCGGCGCGGTCCAGGGCGGAGTTGGCGCCCCGCACGGCGAGGATCTCCAGGGCCTCCTCGGCGGCGACCGTCCGCACCCGCGCGCTCAGGGACGCGAGTGCGACGGGCAGCGGGGTGTGAGCCGAGAGCCGAAGCCGGCGGCCGTGGGAGGTCAGACCGGTGACGGCGCCGCGGGCACCGGCCTCCTCGGCGGCGCCGATCAGGCTCCGGGCGTCCTCGGCGTTCAGCGGGGTCAAGAAGGTGCCGAACGCCGTGCGCAGCAGGATCGGCCGGCCGCGCGCGGTACGCCGCAGCTGAGCGAGGACCTGACGCGTCAGATACCGCCGGGTGAACACCTTGAGGCCCAGTGCTCGGGCCGGGGCGTCGATCCACGAGATGCGCTGGGCGGCCATGGCCGCACTGACCAGGGCGTTCTCCAGAGGCCAGGCCGTCGTGGGCCGACGGAGCACGGTCGTGATGTCGCTGGCGTTCATCGCCGGCCTCCCGGGAAGCGAGTGCGGGTCATGGCGGGGGTCACCTGTCCAGCAGCAGATAGGGCTGGTTGCCGACGATCTCTCCGTCGTACGTGGTGATCAGCGCGTTCACCTGCGTGCGGTACGGCAGTCGGCCACCGCGCAGCGTGTTGGCGTACGCCTGGGGCGAGTGCGACAAGGGGTAGTCGTACGTCTCGTCCACCCATGTCAGTTCGAGCCAGTCCGCGGGGATGTCGATGGCCGAGGCCGGTCCGCGCCCGTCGAGGCCCGGGATGACGTCGTATTTGTTCACGAGACTGACCACGCGGACGGTGGGATCGACCGCCCGCTTGGCGTCGATGGGCGACCCGACGGTGAGCACGTGAGTGAGCCGGTACGTGGACACGAAGTCCAGATCGGACGCCAAGTTCATGGCGGTGATGCCACCGAGGCTGTGCCCGACGATCATCATCTCGGCACCCTCGGGCACCCCCGCGCGCACGAAGAGGTGTTTGATGGAACGCGTGTACGTGGTGTCTGTGCGCAGCAACCCGTCGAACGCCCCGATGAGATCCTGCGGGCCGCGGTTCCTGAGGCGTCCGAAGCTGGTGCCCGGCAGCAGCAGGACGTACCGTTCCGCGCCGTCCGCGCAGTGGATGCGGCGCAGCAGCGCGAGGCCGTGGTTGCCGAGCGCCGAGATGTCGTCGATGTAGCGGACGATGTCGTTGCCCGAGCGGGCCAGGACCCGGCGGAGCAGGGCGTCGGGCTCGGCGCGTTCGGCCTGCCCCGTGCCCTGGTTGAAGCGCTGGAGCAGCCCGCGGGGCAGCCCCAGGAGGGGCTCGGTGGTGGGCATGCCGCCGGCCAGGGTCACCCAGGCGAAGCTGTCGTTGGTCGGGTTCTCGTCGAGGAGCGCGAGGAGCGCGAGCAGCTCCATGATGACGGGGCTGAGCGTGGTGAGTGTGCGGGTGACACCGAGCAGTTTCACCAACTCCCGTGCGGCACACAGCGCTTCTACTCGGCGACCGGCCACGACGGCGTCGGTGAGTCGCTTGGCGAGCGGGACGGCCAGGTTGGGATGCTCGCCGGTGGCGGCCTCGATGCGCAGGGTGAAGGCGTCGACCGCCATCGTCACCGGGGCCGCCTTGCGCCGGGCGACGGTGGCCATGGACCGCACGACCTCGCCGACCGGGCCGCCGTTGACGGCGAACCCGAGCCCCGCTGAGTTCGTCACGGCACGCCCCACCGCCAGCGCGGTGCCGAGCCCCCACATGGGGTGGCGTACGGCTCGTAGCCCGAACCGCCAGCTGGAGCAGGCGGCGGTCAGCTCCGCCCCGGACCTGCGCGCGGCCAGGGCGGCGTCCGCCAGCAGTACGGACGCCTCCATCAGCAGGCCGGGGTCGGTGCGCCGAGTGGCCGCGGGGGCGTACGGGGCGCCGACCGGTGCCTGCTCAGCGATCCCGTCCGCCGTCTCGGCCGTCATCGTGCCCACCTCGCTCCAGAGTCCCGGGGACCTCGGCGGGTCCTTTCCGTAGTACATCCGGCGGAGCGCCGAAGGGCAGGGCTGCTGCGGCCGTTCGGGTGCAGCACGGAGTGCGGGAGACGGTGCGGGAGGGGCGGCGCGGGAGGGACGTGTCCGCTAGGTCCCGGGGAAGTACCTGGCGAATGCCGACGAGTCGACCGCCATGGGGCCCTCGAACGGCTGGTCGAGTTGGTAGATGAGCAGCACGGTCAGGGTGATCAGACCGGTGAGGCCCATCACCATGACGACATGGCTGGCGCTGCGCTGGATGCCGAACATGAACATGAACGCGATGGTGAGCAGTCCTCCGCTCAGGAGGCCGAACCAGAGAACCGGCGACAGGCCGTCACGTGCGTCCGCCTCCCGTCCCCGACGCGCGTCGTCCAGGACCAGGAGCTGGGCCAGCACCTCTTGAGCGGTCGCCTGTTCGATGGGCTTGGCGTCGGGGGACACCTGGTTGGCGCTCCGCACGTTCCGCAGCAGGTGCCAGCCCTCCTGGGCCGGGGGGTGCCCCTCCGCCAGGGCCGGCAGTTCGACGCGCATCGTGTGCCGTACGTACCGCGTCACGCTGTCGCGCAGGCGCAGGGCCTCGGCCGCGGGCAGGCTGTCGGCGAGCTGGTAGATCTCGTGGGCCGCGCCCGCCTCGATCTGTACGTGCTCCTCCGCGCTGGACCGGCTCTCCCAGACCGACACCAGGGAGAGCCCGAGCAGCAGCGCGTACAGCACGCCGACCATCATCGCGATGTACTCGGCGACGTCCTCGCGCGGTTCGCAGTCGTCGTCGTTGGGCCAGTAGCGGTGGCGCAGGAGGACGCCCGCGGCGGCCAGCAGGGACATGCCCAGGACCAGCCCGATCGTTTCCGTCATCGATTCCCTTTCTGCGGCCGGGGCGGCTGGAGGGGCGCTCTCGGATCACTTCAGGCGAGTGCCGAGAAGGATCGCCGCCAGGACGGCCGGCAGCACGACGAGGAACAGGATGGCCAGCAGGCCGGTCCCGGTGGGGCCATGTCCCGGACGATAGAGGTGGTCCATGATCGGTACATCTTGGCCGGCCTGTCGTGGCTGTACCGGCGTCACCCGGGAGGTGTCCGGGTCCAGGAGGGGTGGTGGCGGGGCGACGCCCGCCACGAAGGGCGGCGGGGCCGCTCCTGCCACGAGGGGCGGCGGGGCCACCCCGGCGCCGGGAGGCAGCGGAACAATCCCGGCCACGGGGGGCGGCGGGGCGATCCCGGCCACGGGAGGTGGCGGCGCTACGCCGGCTCCGGGAGGCACCGGGGCCGCCCCCGCGGCGAGGGGTGGCGGGGCCGCTCCGGGCGGGAGGGCAGGTGGGGCCGCCGCCCCGGCTGGAAGAGGTGGTGAGACCGCGGGCGGGACCGCGCCTGCCGGGAGAGGGGGTGGGGCCGCGCCGGCCGGGAGCGGTGGCGGGGCCGCTTCGCCCGCGACCGGAGCACCGGCCGTCGCGCCGCCCGGCAGCCGCAGGAGGGGCGGTGGTGTGAGCGGGGCGATGAGGATGAGGGGGACGGGGGAGACCCCGGGCGCGGACGCCCCCGGAGGGGGAACAGGCCGCGCGGGCGGGGGTGCGGGGGCGACTCTCCGTCGGGCCGTGGCTCTGGGCGGCGGGGGAGCAGGGGCACCCCGCTGCCCGGCCTGGGCCCTGGGCGGAGGCGGAGGCGGAGGCGGTGGAGGAGGCGGGGGCGGGGGCTGGACCCGAGGGGCCGGCAGGGTGAACTGCGCGGAGGAGCGTGCCGTGAGAGGCGGAGGAGGGACCAGCGCACCGGTGCGCCCCAGCGTCGCGGTGCGGTCGCCGGCCTCGGCGAGGCCCCTGCTCACATAGGTGCCCGGCGCGGCCTGGACGCCGGAACGGCAGGCCGCGGAGCGCCCGGGGGCGATCTGCGGCACGACGGGACGGCCGCCCCCGCAGTCGATGGCCTTCACCAGCGGCAGTGCGTCGCTGACACGGACGTCGTGAACCGCCAGGTCCCCCCGGTTGGTGACGACGTACTGGATGACGCCGAGCTGCTGGGTGACGCTCACCGTCTCGGCGAGGGCCAGGGCGCCCCCGACCCCGCGGTACCCGGACCGGGCGCGGGCTCGGGACTGCATGTTCAGGGAGGGGATCGCGCCGACGGCGGTGACGTCTCCCGCGTGCACCCCGGGAAGGGCCCGTGTCTCGGCCGCGCACGTGGTCGAGCTGAGCCCGCGCAGCATCGCCACCGTGTCGCGGCCCGCGCAGTCAACGGTCGTCCCGCGGGGGAGGGTCGGGTCGCTCACCCGGACGTGATAGAGGTCGGCCCCGGTGCGATTGATCAGGCGGTAGACCTTGTGTACGGGGTCCCCGACCCGGATGCCGGGCTGTAGCGCCCCGGTTCCCGGCCGGGAGTTGACGTGCACTTGCAGCGCCAGGCCGCCGGTTCCCGCGCCGTCCGCTGTCGCGCGCCCTCCACCGGGTACGGCCACGGCGCAGACCAGAATCAGCAGTGCGGAGAGGTGAAGAAGCCACACGCGCTCCTTCTTCCTGCGGGTACGCATGCCGCCATGCTCGACGACGCTCACCTTCCCGGCGGCCGGAACGCGCCCCCTCGCCCCGTTGCGGTGTGATTATCACTCCCATGGCCCTCGGTGGGCTGGTGCGGTACGTAGCCTGTGACGTCGCGCGAAGCCCAGGGACGAGAGGAACCGCGTCCGCATGATGCACGGGACCGAGGACATCGAGCAGGAGAAACGCCGCGTCGCCCGGCGTCCCGCGGCCCAGGACGCACCCCCGGTGCTGTGCTGGTTCGACGTCGCCCCGACGGGGCCCGCCGAGGCGTACGCGGCCCGCCTTCGGAACGTGCTCGACGCCGTGCTCGGGTTGGCTCTCTCCGAGAACTTCGACGACGCCGACCTGCCCGTCGGCTCCGTCCCCGAGTGGTTCACCGCCGTGAGCGGTCCCCGGCCCGCAGAGGCACCGGAGTTCACCCGGCGGGGCAGGGAGCGCTACGCCGCGGAGATCCGGGGAGGTTCCTGGGAACTCCAGGCCTGGCTCTACGAGTTCGACCCCGGCTCCGGGACCCGGGGTTGGGCGTGGTGGGACCTGACGCACTCGGCGGACGACGGCACGACCCGGATCTGGGTGGACACCTGGGGCGAGTCCTTCTTCGCCTGCGACGAACTGCGCTGGCTCGCTCTCGTCGCGGGCTCCGACGACGTGAGCGGGCCGTATCTCGCCAAGGCCGAGAGGTGGCATGCGGAGCGGTGATCGAATTCCCCGGACAACGTCCGTCATCACAGGTCACAAGGCATTTCCTGGTGGGCCGGACACACGCGGCAGGTCACCGGTCGATGGGGCGGGCTTCAAAGGTTGAGCACAAGTTGCACACATCCCCTCTTCAGACGGGCCCCGATGGTCTAGATTGACCGTGCTTCACAGGTCTGGACAGGTCTGGACGCGAGGCGACGCATTTCGAGGGATTCTTATGCCGTCACGGCGATGAAACAGCCGGATGGTATTCGAGAGGCGGGGGCCTCTCGGGGGGAGGAACAGCGCGGCTCGGGAGGCGGGGTCTCCCGGGGGAGAAACAGTGTGAGGCGAACACGTCGAACCACTGGTGACCTGGGGGGTCCCGTGCAGCAGGGGGAATTAGTCGACCCGTTTCCGTCGGCAAGCGCACGTCTGACGAACGGGGCAATCAGCCAGTCCGCGATCGACTGGGAGCAGCGCTACCGCCGTACCGTCATCACCAGCGATACAGTGACCACCACTGTCGTCGTGGCGGCTATCGGCAACTTCTTCGGGGCCCGGGACGCGGCCAATTGGCATGAGAAATGGGTCATTCTCGCTTTCGGCACCGAACTCCTTGTGCTGGCGGCGCTCGCGGTGAGCCGGGCGTGGGCCCCGGCTGTTCTCGGCCAAGGTGCGGAGGAATTCCGCCGTCTGGGACGCTCACTGTTCACGGCGGCCGTCGTGCTCGCACTCGGCGGGATCGCCCTCACCTCACGCAATATCAAGTTATGGATCTTCGTCGCGATTCCCGCGCTCGCGCTCGTCACCATGACCGCGCGGTATCTGCTGCGCCTTTGGCTGCACAAACAGCGTAAAGAAGGACGGTGTCTGCGTCCGGTTCTCGCCGCGGGCAGCCCGGCCACCGTGCGCGACCTGATCAGCAGGGCCCGCAGATTCCCCCACCTCGGCTGGCGGGTGGACGCGGTGTGCACGACGGACGGTCGCGGGCCCGACGGTGACCAACTGGAGGGAGTACCGGTCGTCGGCCGGCTGGCGGACGTCGCGGGCCACGTCCGCCGTGACGGCTACCGCGTCGTCGCGGTCACACCGGACCCGCACTGGTCACCGGACCGGTTGCAGCGGCTGGCCTGGAACCTCGAAGGCAGCGATGCCGAGATGGTCGTGGCCCCCGTCCTCATGGAGGTGGCGGGACCGCGGCTGCACGTCGACGCGGTGCTCGGGATACCGCTGCTGCGGGTCAGCATGCCGACCTTCAGCGGGGGCCGCCGGGTGGTCAAGGGGGTCGTCGACCGGCTGGGCGCCGCGATCCTGCTGATCCTGTTCGCGCCGCTGATGGTGCTCGTAGGACTGCTCGTGCTGCTGGACAGCCGGGGCGGGGCGCTCTACCGCCAGCGCAGAGTGGGCAAGGACGGCCGGGAGTTCACCATCTTCAAGTTCCGCACCATGGTCGCCGGTGCCCACGGGGCGCGCGCCGCACTCACCGACCGCAACGAAGGCGCCGGCCTGCTGTTCAAGCTCCGCCGCGACCCGCGGGTGACCCGGGTGGGAGCGGTGCTGCGCCGGTACTCGATCGACGAACTCCCGCAGCTCTTCAACGTACTCGGCGGATCGATGTCGCTCGTCGGCCCGCGGCCGCCGTTACCGGAGGAGTCCGCCGCGTACGGCCCGGACATCCGGCGGCGGCTCCTCGTCAAGCCCGGGCTCACCGGCCTGTGGCAGATCAGCGGGCGCAGCGACCTGCCGTGGGAGGAAGCGGTCCGGCTCGACCTGCGGTACGTGGAGGACTGGTCGCTCGCCCTGGACACAGTGATCTTGTGGAAGACGCTGCGTGCGGTGCTCCAGGGGCAGGGGGCCTACTGATGCGCGGGGAGCGTCGCCCGGTCGGCGCGCGGAGGCCAGGCCACAAGGGCCTGCCCGGGGGGAGGAACGCACTATGAGGGTCAGTGTCCTAGGGCTCGGATATGTGGGCTGCGTGTCGGCCGCGTGCCTGGCCAGCATGGGCCACGAGGTCATCGGGGTGGACGTGAACCAGGTCAAGGTCGACCTGGTCAACGACGGCAAGGCCCCGGTGGTCGAGGAGCGGATCGGTGAACTCATCGCCGAGGTCGTGCGGACCGGGGCGCTGCGCGCCACCGCCGACGTCCGCGAGGCGATCATGGACAGCGAGGTGACGCTGGTCTGCGTGGGCACGCCGTCGGAGCCCAACGGCAGCCTGTGCACCACGTACCTGGAGCGGGTCACCGAGGAGATCGGCGCCGTACTGGCGGATCGCCGTCAGCGCGGCGACGGACGTCAGACCATCGTGTTCCGCAGCACCATGCTGCCGGGCACCTGCCTGAACCTGCTGGTCCCGATCCTGGAGAAACACGTCGGCGGCACGGCCGGGGTGGACTTCGGGATCGCGGTCAACCCCGAGTTCCTACGCGAGGGCACCAGCGTGCGGGACTTCTTCGATCCGCCGAAGACCGTCATCGGCGAGTTCGACCCCGCCAGCGGCGACGCGGTGGCGGCGCTGTACGACGGCCTGCCCGGCGAGGTGTTCCGGGTGCCGGTCCCGACGGCCGAGGCGATCAAGTACGCGGACAACGCGTTCCACGGCCTCAAGATCGGCTTCGCCAACGAGCTGGGCGCGGTGTGCCACGCGCTCGGGGTGGACTCGCACCAGGTGATCGACGTGTTCCTCGCCGACCGCAAGCTCAACATCAGCCCCGCCTACCTACGGCCCGGCTTCGCCTTCGGCGGCTCCTGCCTGCCCAAGGACCTGCGCAGCCTCGTCCACGCCGCGCAGCGGGCCGACGTCTCGGTGCCCATCCTCTCCCACGTGCTGCCCTCCAACTCCGCACATCTGCAACGCGCGGTGGAGCTGGTCGAGCGCACCGGCAAGCGACGGGCGGGCCTGTTGGGCCTGTCCTTCAAACCCGGCACCGACGACCTTCGCGAGAGCCCGCTCGTGGAGCTGGCGGAGCGGCTCTTCGGCAAGGGGTACGACCTGAAGATCTACGACGCCAACGTGAGCCTCTCCCGGCTCCTCGGCGCGAACCGCGAGTACATCGAGACCCGGCTGCCACATCTGGCACAGCTGCTCGCGGACTCCGTCGACGAGGTGCTCGACCACGCCGAGGTGTGCCTGGTCGGCACCAGGGACCCGGCCGTGCTGTCGGCCCTCCCCCACGGCGGGGACGGCCCGGTGCTCATCGACCTCATCCACCTTCCCGACGCCGACGCGCGCCGAACCGAACCGGGGTACATGGGCCTTGCTTGGTGACATATCGCTCGACGACATATCCGGCGGCGACGGGCCCGGCCGACGCGCGCTGATCCTGGTGGAGAACCTGTCCGTGCCGTTCGACCGGCGCGTGTGGCAGGAGTGCACGACGCTGCGCGACGCGGGCTGGGAGGTGCACGTCATCTGCCCCCGAGGGAGTACGCGCGACACGGAACCGGAGGCGGAGATCGACGGGGTGCGGATCCACCGCTACCCGCTGCGCGCGGCCACCGGAGGTCCGGCCGGCTATGTGCGGGAGTACGGATCGGCGTTGTGGCACACGGCCCGGCTGGCCCGCAAGGTCGGACCGGTCGACGTGGTCCACGCCTGCAACCCGCCCGACCTGCTGTTCCTGCCCGCGCTGTGGCTGAAGCGGCGCGGCGCGCGGTTCGTCTTCGACCAGCACGACCTGGTACCGGAGCTGTACCTCTCCCGTTTCGACCGCGGTGAGGATCTGCTCTACCGCGGCGTGTGCGCGCTGGAACGGCTGACCTATCGGGCCGCGGACGTCGTGCTCGCCACGAACGAGAGCTACCGGGACGTCGCGGTGCGCCGTGGCGGCCGACGACCGGACGACGTCTTCGTGGTGCGCAGCGCGCCCGCGACCGACCGGTTCCAACCGGTGCCGCCCGAAACGGACTTGAAGCGCGGCAAGCCCCATCTGCTGTGCTACCTCGGCGTCATGGGACCCCAGGACGGCGTCGACTACGCCTTGCGGTCCCTCGCGAAGCTGCGCGACGAACTCGGCCGGACCGACTGGCACGCGGTGTTCGTCGGCGCCGGTGACGCCTTCGACGCGATGGTGCGGCTGGCCCGGCGGCTCGGACTCGATGAGCAGGTGCAGTTCACCGGGCGCGTCCCGGACGCCGACCTGGTGCGCTACCTGTCCACCGCGGACGTGTGCCTCTCTCCCGACCCGCGCAACCCCCTCAACGACGTGTCGACCATGAACAAAGTCCTTGAGTACATGGCGATGGGCCGCCCGATCGTCTCGTTCGACCTCCGGGAGGCACGCGTCTCCGCCGGGGATGCCGCCCTCTACGCGCCCGCCAACGACGAGGCCGCGTTCGCGGAACTCATCGCGCAGCTCCTCGACGATCCACAGAAGCGGGCCCGGATGGGGAAGATCGGCCAGGAGCGGATCAGCGGGCAGCTCTCCTGGCGCAACTCGCAGGCGTCGCTGCTCGCCGCCTACGCCGCTGCCTGCCGTGACCGCGCTCCGGTGGCGGCGCGCGTGTCGGCCCGGCGGGGGAGGAGGCCGCGCTCTTGAGCGACGATCCGATACGCCTGGTCACGATCGGGCGGATGCTCCGTCGGCGCTGGCGGCTGCTCGCCGTCCTCGCCGTGGTGGGCGCGCTCGTCGGCTACGGCACCTCCGTGCTCTTCCCGCCGCGGTACACGGCGTCGGCGTCGGTCCTGCTGCCGGGGCAGTGGGAGGAGCGCGAGCTGCTGACCCAGGCGGAGATCGCGGCCAGTTCGGCCGTGGTCGACCGCACGGCCGCCACGCTCGGCTGGCGGGACGTCAGCGCCGAGGAGTTGCGGGACCGGGTGAGCGCCGAGGCCGCCGACGGGAACATCATCAAGATCTCGGGCACGGCCGAGACCCCCGAGCGCGCGCAGCGGCTCGCCGACCGGCTGGCCCAGCAGTTCGTCGCGTTCGCGACGCGCGTCGCGGGCGGCGGCACCGACCCCGAGGCGGCTTCGGGGCCCGACGCGCTGCGGCAGCAGGTGAGGGAGACCAACCGCCGCATCACCGACCTGGCGGAGGCGGCAGACCCGGGGCGGACGGTGGAGAGCGTGCAGGCGCGCACCTCGCTCGAAAAGCTGCGCACCGCGCTGGAGGAGGCCATGAAGAAGCTGGACCAGGCCGACCCCGCGGCCGACCAGGCCGGCATGGTCGTCATGGGGCCGGCGGCCCGGCCGACCGGCGAGGCGCCGCCCACCAGGACGCAGCTCATCGGCGGCGGAGCGCTGCTGTTCTTCCTGCTCGCGGTCATCGGCCACCTCGCCGCCGCACGCGTGAACCGCCGGCCGCGCACCGAACCGGAGATCGCGGCGGCCCTGGGCGCGGCGCTCCTCGGCACGGTCGACGTCCCCGTTGAACGGCACACCCACCGGCCCGGGGGCCGCGGCCCCCGGGCCTGGACGCGCAGGCTCCTCGGCCTCGACACCCGGTGGGACACCCCCACCCCGCAGAGGTACGCCGACGAGGCCGCCACGCGCGTCCGCTACCGGCGGGTGTGTGCTCGCCTCCGCGACCAACTGCCCGCCCCCCGGCGGCTGCTGGTGGTCGTCCCGGACAGCGACGCGATCGCCCGCCGGGCCGCCGGGCAGCTCGTGGCCGAGGCCGGGAGAGACCCGGCCCCTAGCTCTTCCAGAAGCTCTTCGAGCAAGGGCTGTCCCACGCTGCGCGTGGTGGAGGTTCCGGTGTCCCGGCCGATCGTGCCGGACCGCGACAGCGAGTCCGGAGCCCTGATCGTGCTCAGCGCGGGCCACTGCACCACGGGGGAACTCACCGGCGTCGCCGAGGCGTGCGCGGACGCCGGACACGAGGTCGTCGGCGTCGTCGTCGCCACCACGGTCCGTACCCGGCCGCCACGAACCGCCGACCACCCTCCGAAGAACGCCACCCCGGCGCTCGCGGGCCACGGCCACGCGACGGGAGGCTCAGCGTGACGACGAGTACGACGTCCGAGCCGCCCACGGCCGTTCCGCTCCTCGACCTCCAGGCACTGGTGGTGGCCGTACGCAGGCGCCGCCGCCTGTGGTGCCTCATGGCGGTGCTGGGCATGCTGATCGGCGCGGCGGTGGCGGTCCTGCTGCCACCGCGGCCGAGCGCGGTGGCCAAGGTGCTGGTCGTGCACCAGGACGACCAGCCCAACGACACCGGAACGCTCATCCGCACCGACGTCGAGCTGCTGGGGACCACACGGATCGCCGGCAAGGCCCTGCGGTCCCTCGGCTCACCGGAAGAACCGGAAGACTTCATGCGGGACTACCGGGGCACCGGCTTGACCAACAACCTGTTGCAGATCGATGTGACCGGTGACAGCGACACCCAAGCGGTGGCCCGCGCCAAGGCCCTGGCCGACGCGTTCGTCGCGGACCACGTACGGCGGATGCGGGAGACCGCGCAGGCCGAGGCCAAGGCCCTGCTCGACCAGCGCGACCGCATGCGGGACGAACTCGCCCAGGTCAACAAGGCGATCGGGGACCGCTCACCGGACACCGACCCGAAAGCCTCGGCGAGCATCGAGACGCTCTTCGCCCGCCGCGCCGAACTCAACTCACGGATCGCCGATTTCGACGAGCGCGCCGCCGAGGCACGCACCGGCACGCCCAAGCTCATCGCCGGTACGCAGATCGTCGACGGCCCGCGTGCGGTGGGGCACTCCCTGCCCAAGGCCGCCGGCACCAACGCCGCGATCGGGCTCGTCCTCGGGCTCGTCCTCGGGCTCGTGCTGGCCGCGGTCGGCACGGTGGTGGCGGACCGCCCCGTGCTGCGCCGGGAGATCGCGGTGAACCTGGGAGCCTCGGTCATCGCGGAGCTGCCCCGCGCACCCCGCCGCTGGGCCGAGCCGTGGCAGCGCCGACGCACCCGGACGGCACGGGAACGGCTCACCACGACCCTGGCCCGCACCGTGCGCGGCTCCGCGGAACCGGTGTCGCTGCTGGAACTGGGCTGCGCCCGCACCACGAGCGCGATCGCCCTCGATGTCGCGAGGGTACTGGCGGCGCAGGGGCCGGTGGTCGTCGTCGATGGACTGCCCGGCCCACAGCTCGCCACCGGCCGACGGAAACCAGGAGAGCCGAGTGTGGTCAGCGGCGAGCAGGCCGCGGCCGTGCCGCAGCAGACGCGCCGGCTCGGCGTCGGCTCGGTCGCGCCCGGCACGGCGTGGACCGACCTCCACCACCTCGGCGGCCGGACCGTGCTCGTCGTGCGTGCCGGGCACGGCAACGCCGCGTGGCTGCACACCGTGGCGCGCCAACTCGCGGACCAGGGCATCGCGGTGATCGGTGTGGTGCTGGTCGACCCCGATCCGCGTGACCCGACCGACGGCACGCTGTGGGACGGACCGCACACGGCGCCGCGCGGCCCGCACGAGCGGCCGGCCCGACAGAACCGTGGGGGTATCTCCCACGCCGTCGAGGCAGTGGGGGAGGGCCGGTCGCGCACGGAGCGGCCCTCGATGCCGGCCGCGCGGGCCCCGTACAGCGACCAGGAGGTGCGGTAGGACATGTGTGGCATCGCAGGCACGTACCGGTGGCCGGACGGGAAGGCCGTGACCGACCGGCTCACCGACACCCTCGCCCACCGAGGCCCGGACGGAGCGGGCCGCTACGGCCACCCCACCGGTGACGGCGAGGTGCACCTCGGGCACCGCCGGCTGTCCATCATCGACCTGTCCGAGACCGGCGCCCAGCCGATGGTCTCGGACGGCCTCGCCCTCACGTACAACGGCGAGCTGTACAACGCGCCCGAGCTGCGCGCCGAGCTGGCGGCCACCGGTGTGCGCTTCCGCGGTACCTCCGACACCGAGGTGCTCCTCGAGGCCTGGCGGCGCTGGGGCACCGACTGCCTGCCCCGGCTGCGCGGCATGTTCGCGTTCGGGATCTTCGACGAGCGCACCGGTGACCTGGTGCTCGCCCGCGACCAGCTCGGCATCAAGCCGCTCTTCCTGCTGCGGCGTGGCGAGGGCCTGATGTTCGCCTCCGAACTCAAGGCGCTCGCCGCCGCGACGGGCGGATCGCTGGAGGTGGACCAGGCCGCCCTGGTGGCGTCGCTGCTCTACTACTGGGTGCCGGACTCACGCTGCGCGTTCCGCGAAGCGGAGAAGCTGATGCCGGGGAGCTGGCTGCGGTGCCGGCCCGACGGGCGGATCGAACGCGGCCGGTACTGGAACCTCAAGGACGTCGCGGGCGAGGCCCAGGAGCGGGCCCGCGCGGGCGAGCGGCCGGACGTGGCCGCCGTCGTCGAGGAGTCGACCCGGCGCCACCTGCTCTCCGACGTACCCGTGGCGACCTTCCTGTCCGGTGGCCTCGACTCCAGCTGGCTGACCGCGCTGGCCGCCCGCCACCGGCCCGGGATCTCCGCCTACACGATCGGATTCCGCGCCGAGGACGCCAAGTTCGAGGCGATGCCGGACGATCTGCGCTATGCCCGGCAGGTGGCCGAACGGTTCGGCGTCGACCTGCACGAGATCGAGATCGCTCCGAACGTGCTCGACCTGCTGCCGCGGATGACCTACCACCTGGACGAGCCCATCGGCGACCCCGCCGCGATCAACACGTACCTGATCTGCTCGGCCGCACGGGAGGCCGGGGTCAAGGTGATGCTCTCGGGAATGGGCGCCGACGAGCTGTTCGCCGGGTACCGCAAGCACCTCGCCAATGTGCTCGCCCTGCGCTACCAGCGCATTCCGCGGCCCCTGCGGCGCGGCCTGTCGGCGAGCGTGGACCGGCTGCCGGTGGCCACCTCCCGCCGGGGCTACCGGTCGGTGCGCTTCGCCAAGCGGTTCCTCTCCTTCGCCGAGCTGCCGGAGGAGACCGCGTTCCGCCGCAGCTACACCATGTACGACCGGGACGAACTGCTCGCCCTGGTCAATCCGGATCTGGCCGGGACGGTGCAGGACGTGCTGACCGAGCACGCCGACATCTACCAGGACAACGACCTCGACGACTTCGTCAACCGCATGTGCCTGGGCGACGCCCGCATGTTCCTGCCGGGTCTGAACCTCGCCTACACGGACCGCTCCAGCATGGCGGCGTCGACCGAGGTGCGGGTGCCGTACGTGGACGTCGACGTGGTCGAGGCCGCGTTCACCGTCCCCGGCGACCGCAAGATCGTCGGACGGCAGGGCAAGGCGGTCCTCAAGGAAGCGGCCACCTCGATCCTGCCCCGGGAGATCGCGTACCGGCCCAAGGGCCTGTTCAGCGCCCCGCTGCGGGCGTGGATGAGCCGGGACCTGGCACCGCTGGTGCGCGAGGTGGTGCACGACGGTGTGCTCGTCGGTTCCGGGATCCTGCGCCGCGACGCGCTGGCGCGGATGGTCGCCGAGGACGCAGCCGGGCAGCGGGACTTCTCCAAGCATCTGTGGCATGTGCTGACCCTCGAGTACTGGTATCGCGACGCGACCTCTGGGTCCGGCCAGAGCACTCGGTTAACGGCTTAGGAATCAGAGGAGTTCGGGTGAAGCAGGTTGTACAGAACTACAAGAGCGGCGAGCTGGCGGTGCTCGACGTGCCGGTGCCGGGGTGCAAGCCGGGCGGTGTACTGGTCCGCAGCGTCTACTCGCTGATATCCACGGGGACCGAGCTGATGAAGGTGTCCGAGGCCGGCATGTCGATGGTGGGCAAGGCCCGCTCCCGGCCGGACCAGGTGGCCAAGGTCATGCAGAGCGTGGCCACCAACGGAGTGCCCGCCACCTACCGCAAGGTGATGGGCAAGCTGGATTCCTACACGCCCCTGGGCTACTCGCTGTGCGGGGTCGTCGAGCAGGTCGGCACCGGGATCGACGACGTGAAGGCCGGCGACCTCGTGGCGTGTGCCGGCAACGAACACGCGCTGCACGCCGAGCTGAACTGGGTGCCGAAGAACCTCTACGCCCAGCTGCCCGATGGCCTCGCTCCGCGGCACGCGGCCTTCGGCACCGTCGGGTCGATCGCGTTGCAGGGCGTCCGCCGCGGCGAGCCGCAGCTCGGCGACGTGGCGCTGGTCATCGGCCTCGGCCTGATCGGCCAGCTGGTGGCGCAACTGCTCACCGCCTCGGGCGTCCGCGTCGTCGGGGCCGACCCCGACCCGGCGCGCTGCGAGCTGGCCGAGCGCCTGGGCGCCGCGGCCTGCGGCGACCCCTCGTCCGCCGCCGTGGAGGCCGCCGTCGCCGAACTGACCGGCGGCCACGGCGTGGACCAGGTGTACCTGGCCGCGGGCGGCGGCAGCAACCAGCCCGTGGAGCTGGCCGCCCGGCTCTGCCGGGACCGAGGCAGGGTCGTCGACATCGGCAAGTGCCGTCTGGACCTGCCGTGGAACGCGTACTACGAGAAGGAGCTGGACGTCCGCTTCTCCCGCTCCTACGGCCCCGGCCGCTACGACCCGGAGTACGAGCTGGAGGGGCGGGACTACCCGATCGGCTACGTGCGCTGGACCGAGCGCCGCAACCTCGCGTGCTTCCTCGACCTCCTGGCCCGCGGCCGCGTCGACGTGGAGCCCCTCGTCTCCCACGTAGCCGAGTTCGACGCCGCCGTCGAGACCTACCAGCGCCTGAAGGACGGCGAACTGAAGGCTGTGGCCGTCCTGTTCCGCTACCTTGGCCCCGTCGAACAGCCGGCGGAGGCGGCGGCCCCGGCCGTGGCGGTGCCCGCGGTGAACGTGCCCGCCGTGAACGTGCGGCGGAGCCCCGGCCGGGCCGCCAGGACACCGGTGCGCGTCGCGTTCGTCGGCGCGGGAAACTACGCCACGTCGATGCTGCTGCCCCACCTGGCACAGCGCGACGGCGTCACGCTGTCGACCGTCGTCACCACGACGGCGCTGTCCGCGGCCAACGCGAAGCGGAAGTTCGGCTTCGCCGAGGCGACCACCGACCTCGACGCCGTCCTCGGCGACCCTGCCATCGACGCCGTGTTCGTGGTCACCCGCCACAGCTCGCACGCCGAACTGACCCGAAAAGCGCTCCTCGCCGACAAGGCCGTGTTCGTGGAGAAGCCCCTCGCCCTCACCGAGGACGAACTGGCCGGGGTGCTCGCGGCGGTGGAGGAGTCCGGCAACGACCGGCTCCAGGTGGGCTTCAACCGCCGTTTCGCGCCGCTCCTGCACGAGGCCCGTGCGCGGTTCGGCGCCCGGACCGGCCCGGCGAGCCTGCGCTACCTGGTCAACGCGGGCCGGTTGCAGCACGGCAGCTGGTACCTCCAACAGGGCACCGAGGGCTCGCGGTTCGCCGGGGAGGGCGGGCACTTCATCGACACGGCGAGCTGGCTGCTCGGGGCCGACCCGGTCTCGGTGTACGCCCTCGCCGCGCCCGGCAACGAAGACCTCCAGGTCGTGCTGCGCTACCCCGACGGGTCCACCGCCACCATCACCTACGTCACCACCGGCCCGCCCGGCTTCCCCAAGGAGACGCTGGATCTGATCGCGGACGGCAAGGTGCTGCGGCTCGACGACTTCGTGCGCGCCGCCGTGTACGACGGCCGCCGCAGGCGGTGGGTCGGTTCACGACTGCCCAAGGCCCGGGACAAGGGCCAGTCCGCCGAGCTGGCCGCGTTCATCAAGGCCGTGCGGACCGGCGGGCCGATGCCGGTACCGCTTCCGTCGCTGGCCGCCACCACGGCGGCCACCCTCGCCGTACGGGCCGGCCTGGTCGCCGGCGCCCCGGTGACGCTGGCGGGCGCGCGATGACCATGACCGCGGGCTGGTACCTGCGGCGGCTGTCCCGGATGGCACCCCGGGAGGTCGGCGGCCGGATCGGGGACGCGGTGCGCAGGCGCCGGTGGCGTTCGGCGCCGCCCGACTGCCCGAGCACGACCGGCGCCCTGTTCACCGCGGTACTGCCCGCCGGAACGCTCGCCGCGGTGCCACCGGACGCCGCGAAACGGCTCGTCGCCGAGGCTGACCGGCTGCTGGCCGGGCACGCCACGTACTTCGGAGTGGACCGCGACGACCTGGCCGACCCGGACTGGTGGTACGACCCGAAGACCGGGCGCCGCGCCCTGTGGGGCTACGCCTTCGACGTGCCGTACCGGGACGAGGAGGTCGTCGGGGACATCAAGCAGATCTGGGAGCTGTCCCGGCACCAGTACCTCACCGTGCTCGCCGCCGCCTACGCGCTCACCAGGGACGAGCGGTACGCCGAACGCGTGGCCGAACACCTGCGGCTGTGGTGGGCGGCCAACGCGCCGCTGCGCGGGGTGCACTGGATCAGCGGCATCGAGCTGGGGATCCGTCTCCTGTCCTGGGTGTGGATCCGCAGGCTGCTCGACGGCTGGCCGGGCGCGCCCGGCCTCTTCGAGGACAACCCGGTGGCGCTGAACCAGATCTGGCACCACCAGCGCTGGCTCGCTGCCTTCCCCAGCCGGGGCTCCTCGGCGAACAACCACGCCGTCGCCGAGACGGCCGGGCAGTTCGCGGCGGCCTGCGCGTTCGGATGGTTCCCCTCCTCGGCGCGCTGGCGGGCCGACGCGCTGCGGTCGCTGGAGCGGCACCTGCGCGGCAACACCTTCGGCTCCGGCCTCAACCGCGAGCTGGCCACCGAGTACCACGGCCTCGTCCTCGAACTCGGCCTGGCCGCGGTGGCCGAGGCCGACGCCGCCGGCGTACCGGTCCCCGGATCCGTACGTCTGGTGCTGCTGCGCATGACCGACGCGCTCGCGGCCGTCGTCGACAACCGGCTGCGGCCGCCGCGCCAGGGGGACGCCGACGACGGACACGGCCTGGTCGTGGACGGCGCGGGCACCGACCGCTGGGGCTCGCTCCTCGCCACCGGGGACGCCGTGTTCGGCCGGCTCTCCTGGTGGCCGACGGTGACCGGCACCGATGTGCGCACCCCCCTGCTCGCCGCACTCATCCGGCCGTACGCGCAGCAGGGAACCGTGACCCGCCCGGCAAGCCGGCCGGCGCACTTCGCCGACGCGGGCCTGACCATCCTGCGCGGTCCCGAGGAGATCTGGTGCCGCTGCGACGGCGGCCCGCACGGCTTTCTGTCCATCGCCGCGCACGCCCACGCGGACGCGCTGTCCGTGGAGGTCCGGCACGACGGGGTCGACGTGCTCGCCGACCCGGGGACGTTCTGCTACCACGGGCAGCCCCTGTGGCGGCAGTACTTCCGCTCGACGCTCGCCCACAACACCCTGCAACTGGACGGCGGCGACCAGTCCGTCTCCGGCGGCCCGTTCCTGTGGACCCGGCACGCCCGCACCCGCGTCCTCGCCGCGGACACAGCCGACGAGGACGTGGCCCGCTGGTGCGCCGAACACGACGGGTACCAGCGCTCCGTGCACCGCCGCAGGGTGGAGCTGACCGCCTCCGACAAGGAACTGCGGGTGATCGACGAGGTGCGCGGCCCGCTGCGTCCCGCGCGCCTGGCATTCCACCTCGGGCCCGCGATCACCGCGGACCTGAGCGGAAACCGGGCCGTACTCACCTGGGCCCGGGACGGCGAGGAGCGCTCCGCCGTACTGGACCTGCCGGGGGAGCTGAGCTGGCGGGCGCATCGCGGCGAGACCGATCCGCCGCTCGGCTGGTACTCCGCCGGCTTCGGCCGCAAGGAACCCTCCACCACGCTCATCGGCACCGGATTCGCCGACGGAGCACGGGGGTTCACCACCGTGCTCAGGTTCCGCGGCTAGGGGGGACGCGTGGGGATCAAGTGGCGGAACTGGGTGGTGCCGCTGGCGGCGCCGGCCCTGTTGGCGACCGGCTGTACGAGCGGTGCCGGCGCGGAGGCGGAACCGACGGGCGCGCCGTCCACGTCCGGGGCCCGGCCCGTGGCCCGGGTGTGCGCCAACCCCGCGACCGGTCCGGCGAAGGCCCCGGCGGGCGCGGTGACGGTCGACCCCGCGACGGTCGGTGACCTGGCGGCGAAGACCAGGCGCCACCCCCGGAACACCACGTTCTGGCTCCGGCCGGGCAAGCACCGGCTCGAACCCGGCCGCTACTCCCAGGTCATCCCCAAGAAGGGGAACCGCTATCTCGGTGCGCCGGGCGCGGTGCTCGACGGCCGGAAATCCAACCGGTACGCGTTCGGTGGCGATGCCCGCGACGTCACCATCCGCCATCTGACCGTGCAGCGTTTCGTGGCGCCGCCGGACGAGGGCGTGGTCAACCACGACTCGGCCGACGGGTGGGTGATCGAGCACGCGACGATCCAGCACAACTCCGGTGCCGGGCTGATGGCCGGCGCCCGCCAGCGGGTGCGCGCGAGTTGCCTGCGCGCCAACGGCCAGTACGGCATGAACGCCTACAAGGCCGAAGGACCCCTCCGCGATCTCGTGGTCGAGGGCAACGAGATCGTGGGCAACAACACCGGCGACTGGGAGCGGCGGCGGAAGGGCTGCGGCTGCACCGGAGGCATCAAGTTCTGGGCCGTCGACGGCGCCGACGTCCGGGGCAACTGGGTGCACGACAACCGCGGGGCCGGACTGTGGGCGGACACCAACAACAACGACTTCCGCATCGAGGACAACGTGCTGGAGGCCAACGACGGTGCCGCGCTGATGTATGAGACCAGCTACAACGCGGTCATCCGGAAGAACACGATCCGGCGGAACAACTGGGTCGAGGGCCGCAAGTACGCCGAGCGCGGCGACAGCTTCCCCTTCGCGACCGTCTACCTGTCCGAGTCCGGCGGCGAACCACGGGTCAAGGCCCGCACGGACAAGATCGAGGTCTACCGGAACGTGCTGGAGAACAACTGGTCCGGCATCACCCTGTGGGAGAACGCCGACCGGTTCTGCAACAGTCCGGCCAACACCTCGACCGGCGACTGCACGCTGCTGGTGCGGCGCGACGACCGCTGCGAACGGCCCGCGATCGCCACCGCGCCCCTCTACTCCGACTGCCGGTGGAAGACCCAGCGGGTGGACATCCACCACAACCGCTTCGTGCTGGACAAGTCCGTCGTCAAGTGCACGGTGAAGTGCGACCGCATGGCGGTGCTCGCGAACTACGGCACCTACCCGGACTGGTCGCCCTACAAGGGCGAGCGGGTGGCCGAGGCGATCACTCACAAGCAGCACAACCGCTGGCACGACAACGTCTACCTCGGGCCATGGACCTTCGTCGCCCACGACCCGAGCCGGGTGCTCGACTTCGGGCAGTGGCAGGGCACGCCGTACCGGCAGGACGCGGGCAGCACCTTCCGCGCACGGGACGGTGGTTGAGATGAGCCGGGACTCCACGGAGTACACAGGCCACACGGAGTACACGGGCCACACGGCCCACACGACCCACACGACCCACACGCCGAAGATCGTCGGTACCGTCTGGGGTCTGCTGGTCCTCAACACGCTCGGCTCCGCCGGTGCGAGGACCATCATCCCGCTGCCCCGCTCGCTCATCCAGATGGTCACCATGGGCGCGCTGGCGGCGGCGTTCGCGCTGGCGCTCGCGGTCAATCTCCGGTTGCGCGTGCGACCCAGCGCCTTCGTACTGCTGCTCACGCTCCTGCTGGTGCCGAGCGTGATCTCCAGCGCGAACCTGGAGTCCGGGTTCGGCGCCCTGTTCCGCTGCGCGCGGCTGGCTCTCTTCGTCGGCACGCTGTGGCTGCTCAGCCGCTGGTGGGACGGCGGCCTGACGTTCGTACGGCACCACATCCGGATGTACTTCGCGGTGCTCGGGTCCGTCGCCGTCGGCGCGCTCGCCGCACCGGGCGCGGCCATGCCCGACCTCTACGGCGGTCGCCTCGTCGGCGCGCTGTGGCCGCTCACCCCGCCGCAGATCGGACAGTACGCCGCGGTCATCATCGGGCTCACCGTGCTGCTCGTCCTCGGCCGCAGGACCGACAGGGCCGGCGCGGCGGTCATCATCGTGCCCTCACTCGTCCTGCTGGCGCTGACCCACACGCGTACGGCCACGCTCGGCCTGCTCATCGGGCTGACGCTGGCGACCGGCTCGCTCCTGCTCACCAGTGCCGTCGCCCGCCGGTTCTTCACCTGGGCGGTGCTGTGCGCCGTGGTGGCCGCGGTGGGGTTCGCCTCCGCGCTGCGGGCGTGGTTCCTGCGCGGGCAGAGCCAGGAGCACCTCACCAGCCTCACCGGCCGGGCCAAGGTGTGGGACGCGCTGCTGGCGGCGCCCCGGACGACCACGGAGAAGTTGTTCGGCATGGGTCTCGGCGACAAGTCGTTCGGCGGGCTGCCGATCGACAACAGCTGGCTGGCCGTCTACCACGAGCAGGGCTGGACCGGCGTCACCCTCGTGGCGGCGGTCGTCCTCGTGCTGAGCGGCGTCGCGCTGCTGCGGCCGCCGTCGCTGGCGAGGGCCTGCGCGATCTTCCTGATCAGCTACTGCGCGATCGCGTCGTACACCGAGGCCGGGCTCGGCGACGCCTCCCCGTATCTGCTGCATCTGGCCGTGGCCGCCTCCCTGCTGGCGGCACCCGCCGCGGCCGCGCCCCGCACGACGCCGAGAACCCCCAGGAGACATGTCCCGCGCTGGGCCCAGGATCGGAGGTGACGTCACACATGCACGTCCTCGTGGTGCACAACCGCTACTCCTCGGGACAGCCGAGCGGTGAGAACAGGGTCGTCGACCAGGAGGCGGAGCTGCTGCGCGCGGCCGGCCACCGGGTCGACATGTTCGAGCGGCGCAGCGACGACATCGCCACCCGGTCCCTGCTGGCCAAGGCCGCGGTGCCGCTGCTCGTGCCGTGGAACCCGGCGGTCCGCACGGAACTCGCCGCCCGGCTGCGCGCCGAGCGGCCGGACGTGGTGCACGTCCACAACGTCTTCCCGCTCCTGTCGCCCGCGGTCCTCGCCGCCTGCGCCGACGCCGGCGTACCCGCCGTCGCCACGCTGCACAACTACACCCAGATCTGCCCGCCCGGCACGCTCCAGCGGGACGGCCGGCCGTGTGCCGAGTGCGTCGGGACGACACCGCTGCCCGCCGTCCGGCACGGCTGCTACCGCGGCTCCCGGCTCGCGACCGTGCCGCTCGCGGTCAGCCTGGCGGTCAACCGGCGGCGGTGGTGGTCGGGCGTGGAGCGGTTCCTCTGCATCTCCGCAGCGCAGCGCGACGTCCTGGTGCGGGCCGGACTGCCGGCCGGGCGGCTGGCGGTGAAGCACAACTTCGTACCTGATTCGGGTCCGCTGCGATCGGGCGCGGGCGAGCATCTGCTCTACCTCGGCCGGCTCGCGGAGACAAAGGGCGTACGACTGCTCATGGCCGCGTGGGACGAGATCGCGGCGAGCGGCGGTGTGGGCGTGCCGCTCGTGGTGGTCGGCGGAGGGCCGCTGGAGGGGGAGGTGAGCGCCTGGGCGGCGGGCAGGGACGACGTGCGCTATGTCGGCCTGTACGACCCGGCGCGGTGCCGGGAGGTCATCGCGCGGTCGGTCGCCGTGGTGGCGCCCTCGACCTGGCTGGAGGCGTTCGGCCTGGTGGTCGTGGAGGCGATGGCGGCGGGAGTCCCGGCCGTCGCGGCCGGTCACGGCGCCTTCGTCGAACTCGTCGAGGACGGGGTGGCCGGGCTGCTGCACAGGCCGGGCGAGTCCGCCTCGCTCGCGTCCTGCCTGCGCCGGATCACGGCCGATCCGGTGCGCAACCAGAAGATGGGCCGGGCGGCCCGGCGCCGTTACGAGCAGGGCTTCAGCCCGGTCGTCGGCCTTGAGCGCCTGGTGGAGGAGTACCGCACCGCGATCGCGGGTCGGACCGAATCAGAAGCAATGGGGGGCAACACATCAATGGGGGGCACTACATGACACGATGCCGACTCTGCGGCTCGGAAGCGATGGCGAGCGTCGTCGACCTCGGGGCGACACCACCTTGCGAGAGCTTTCTCGCCGCGGACCGACTGGACCAACCGGAGCCCGCGTACCCGCTGCACCTGCGGGTCTGCACCGACTGCTGGCTCGCGCAGCTCCCGCCGCTGATCACGCCGGAGGAGACGTTCAGCGAGTACGCGTACTTCTCCTCCTTCTCGACCTCCTGGGTGGAGCACGCGCGCACGTTCGTCGCCGACACCGTGCGGCGCCTCGGTCTCGACCCCGCGGAGAAGGAAGCCTTCGTGGTCGAGGTGGCGAGCAACGACGGGTATCTCCTGAAGCACGTGAGGGACCGCGGGATCCGCTGCCTCGGCATCGAGCCGTCGGTGAACGTCGGCGCGGCGGCGCGGGACGCGGGCGTGCCCACGCTCACCGAGTTCCTGAGCCCGGCCACCGGCGAGGCCGTCCGCGCCGAGCACGGCGCGGCGGACCTGGTCGTCGCCAACAACGTGTACGCGCACATCCCCGACGTCGTCGGGTTCACCGAGGGGTTGCGCGCCCTGGTCGCCGACGACGGCTGGGTCTCCATCGAGGTGCAGCACCTGCTGACCCTGATCGAGGAGAACCAGTACGACACGATCTACCACGAGCACTTCCAGTACTACACGGTCGCGTCCGCGGCCCGGGCGCTCGCGAGCGGCGGACTCACGCTCGTGGACGTCGAGTTGCTGCCCACGCACGGCGGCTCCATCCGGCTGTGGGCCCGGCCGGCCGAGGCGGCGGGCGAGCCGAGTCGCCGCGTGACCGACGTCCTGGCCCGCGAGAAGGCCGCCGGCCTCCAGGAACTCTCCGGGTACACCGAGTTCTCCGCCCGGGTGGCCAAGGTGCGCAGGGACCTCCTGAAGTTCCTCATCGAGGCGGCCGAGCGCGGCGAGACGGTCGTCGGCTACGGCGCCCCGGGCAAGGGCAACACCCTGCTCAACCACTGCGGCATCCGGCCCGACCTGCTCCCGTACACGGTCGACCGCAACCCCTACAAACACGGCAGGTTCACCCCGGGCACCCGCATCCCGATCCTGCCGCCCGAGCGGATAGCCGCCGACCGACCCGACTACGTCCTCGTCCTCCCGTGGAACCTGCGGGCCGAACTGGTCGAGCAGCTGTCGTTCGTGCACGAGTGGGGCGGCCGGCTCGTCTTCCCCATCCCGGAACTGAGCATCGTCGAGGTGAAGTCATGAAGGTCGTACTGTTCTGCGGCGGCTACGGGATGCGGATGCGCAGCGGTGCCGCGGACGACGTGCCCAAGCCGATGGCGATGGTCGGCCCGCGCCCGCTGATCTGGCACGTCATGCGCTACTACGCGCACTTCGGGCACACGGAGTTCATCCTGTGCCTCGGGTACGGCGCACACCACATCAAGAACTTCTTCCTCACCTACGAGGAGACGACGTCCAACGACTTCGTGCTGCGGGGCGGGCGCACCGAGCTGCTCTCCACCGACATAGCCGACTGGACGATCACGTTCGCGCAGACCGGCATCGAGTCGCCGATCGGGGAGCGGCTGCGCCGGGTGCGGCACCACCTGGACGGCGACGAGATGTTCCTCGCCAACTACGCCGACGTGCTCACCGACGCCCCGCTGCCGCAGATGATCGACCAGTTCGCCGGGCGTGACGCCGGCGCGTCGATGATGGTGGTGCCGCCGCAGTCCTCGTTCCACTGCGTGGACCTGGGCGAGGACGGTCTGGTGGGAGGCATCACCGCGGTGAGCGATCTGCCGCTGTGGGAGAACGGCGGCTACTTCGTGCTCCGCCAGGAGGTCTTCGACCACATCCCGGAGGGCGGGGACCTGGTCGCCGACGGATGCGCCCAACTGGCCAAGCGCGGCCGCCTCGTGGCGCACCAGCACCGCGGTTTCTGGAAGCCGACCGACACCGTGAAGGAGCGGGCCGCGCTCGACGACGCCTACGCCAGGGGCGAGCGCCCCTGGGCCGTGTGGGAGCGGGACGGCGCGGGGGCGAGGGCGTGATCCGGCTCGGCACCGGACGTCTGGACCGGCTCGTCGCGGTGGGCGCGCACTGCGACGACATCGCCATCGGCGCCGGCGGCACGCTGCTGACGATGTGCCGTGCCCGGCCGGGCATCCGCGTCGACGCGCTGGTGCTCTCCGGCGGTGGCGGCGAGCGGGAGCGGGAGGAGCGGGCCGCGCTGGCCGCCTTCTGCCCGGGCGCCGATCTGCGGCTGACCGTGCTCAAGCTGCCGGACGGCCGACTGCCCGCCCACTGGGAGGAGGCCAAGGCCGCCGTCGAGGAGCTGCGCGAGCGGACCGAACCGGATCTCCTGCTCGCGCCGCGCACCGATGACGCGCACCAGGACCACCGCGGCCTGGCGCGCCTGCTGCCCACCGTGTTCCGCGACCACCTCGTGCTCGGCTACGAGATCGTCAAGTGGGACGGCGATCTCGGCCGCATGGGTGTGTACCAGCCGCTGTCCCCGGAGGTCGCCGAAGAGAAGGTGCGGTTGTTGCAGGAGCACTACCCCTCGCAGCGGCACCGGCCCTGGTACGACCGGGAGGCCTTCCTCGGCCTCGCGCGGATCCGCGGTATCGAATGCCACGCGCGCTACGCCGAGGCGTTCGCCACCACCAAACTCACGCTCGATCTCGGCACCTTCCATCAGGGGGAATGAATGCGCGTACTGCTCACCGGACACCAGGGCTACCTGGGCACCGTGATGGCCCCGGTCCTCACGGCCGCCGGACACGACGTCGTCGGCCTCGACGCCGGTCTGTTCGCCGACTGCGTACTCGGCCCGCCGCCCGCCGACCCGTCCGGGCACCGGGTGGACCTTCGCGACCTCACGGCCGAACACGTGGCCGGGGTGGACGCCGTGATCCACCTCGCCGCGCTCTCCAACGACCCCCTGGGATCGCTGGCGCCGGAACTCACCTACGACATCAACCACCACGCCTCCGTACGCCTCGCCCGCCTTGCCCGCGACGCCGGCGTGCGGCGCTTCCTGTACGCGTCGACCTGCTCGGTCTACGGTGCCGCGGGCGGCGGCGACTTGGTGACGGAGGACGCCCCGCTGCGCCCGGTGACGCCGTACGCGGAGTCCAAGGTGCGGGTGGAGGACGACCTGCACGCGCTCGCCGACGGCGACTTCAGCCCCGTGTTCATGCGCAACGCCACCGCCTTCGGCTACTCACCCCGGCTGCGCGCCGACATCGTGCTGAACAACCTGGTGGGCCACGCCCTCCTGTCCGGCGAGGTCCTCGTGATGTCCGACGGCACCCCGTGGCGCCCGCTGGTGCACGCCGCCGACATCGCGCGGGCCTTCACGGCCGCACTGACCGCGCCCCGGGAGGCCGTGCACGACCGGGCGTTCAACATCGGCAGCGAGACCAACAACGTCACGGTCGCCGAGATCGCCGAGCAGGTCGCCGCGGCGGTGTCCGGCTCGAAGGTGGTGATCACCGGGGAGACCGGTGCCGATCCGCGGTCGTACCGGGTGGACTTCTCCCGGTTCCGCGCCGCGATACCCGGCTTCGACTGCGAGTGGACCGTGAAGCAGGGCGCCCTCGAACTCGCCGACGCCTACCGGAAGTTCGGCCTGACCCGGGAGGACTTCGAGCGACGCTTCACCCGGCTCGCCGTGCTGCGCGCGGCGCTCTCTCAGGAGGGCGGCGCCGGAGCCGTCGACGACACCCTGCGGTGGCGCCGATGACCACACCCGGCGAGGAGATGCACGCACTGGTGGAGCGGCTGTACCCGCTGTGCCGGAGCATCACCGGCGACGGCGTGCGCGCCACCCTGGAGATCGTCGACGAGTACGTCCCGCTGAACGTGCACGAGGTGCCGACCGGGACGCAGGTACTCGACTGGACGGTGCCGCAGGAGTGGAACATCCGCGACGCGTACATCGCCGACAGCGCGGGCAACCGGGTCGTCGACTTCGCCGCGTCCAGTCTGCACGTGCTCGGCTACAGCGTCCCGGTGGCGGCGACCATGCCGCTGGCCGAGCTGCGGGAACACCTGCACACCCTGCCGGACCACCCGACGTGGGTGCCCTACCGCACCAGCTACTACCAGCCGGAATGGGGATTCTGCCTGGCCCAGGAGACTTTGGACGCGATGCCTGACGGCGAGTACGAGGTGCGCGTCGACTCCACGCTCGCCGACGGCCACCTCACCTACGCCGAGCACGTCATCCCCGGGCAGGTCGCCGACGAGGTGATCGTTTCCTGTCACGTCTGCCACCCGTCCCTTGCCAACGACAACCTCGCCGGCATCGCGGTGGCGACGTTCCTGGCCCGGTCCCTCGCGGAGCGAACGCCGTACTACACCTACCGGTTCATCTACGCGCCCGGCACCATCGGGGCGATCACGTGGCTGGCCCGTAACGCGGAGCGGGTCGAGAAGGTCAAGCACGGCCTGGTACTGGCATGCGCCGGGGACTCGGGCAGCCTGACGTACAAACAGAGCAGACGCGGCGACGCCGAGATCGACCGGGTGATGCGGCACGTCCTCGCCGCCTCCGAACGCCCGCACGAGATACGGGAGTTCACTCCGTACGGCTACGACGAGCGGCAGTACTGCTCGCCCGGCTTCGACCTCGGCGTCGGCTCGCTCAGCAGGACCCCCTACGCCGACTACCCCGAGTACCACACCTCGGCCGACAACCCCGACTTCGTCTCCCCGCAGGCCATGGCGGACACGCTCACCGTCTGCCGCGAGGCGTTCGCCGTTCTCGACCGCAACCGGCGGTATGTCAACCTCAGCCCCTACGGCGAACCCCAGCTGGGCCGACGGGGGTTGTACGACGCGCTCGGCGGCCGCAGCGACACCAAGCAGGCCCAGCTGGCCCTGCTCTGGACGCTCAGCCTCTCCGACGGCGAGCGCAGTCTGCTGGACGTCGCCGAGCGGTCCGGCCTGCCCTTCGACACCGTCGCCGAAGCGGCCGACGCCCTGCACGGCGCCGGGCTGCTCAAGGCGTGACGCCGATGACCGCCGAGGGGGAGAAGCGGAGCGCCGGGCGGGCCATGGCCGGCCGGCTGTCCTGGGGCCTCGCCGACCAGGCGGCCTCCAGCATGACCAACTTCGCGGTGGGCATCTACGTGGCACGCTCCCTGGGACTTGCCGCGTTCGGCGTGTTCAGCCTGGCCTGGGTGACCTACGGCGTGGTGCTCAACGTCTCCCGCGGACTCGCCACCGACCCGCTCGTCGTGCGCTTCAGCGGCGCGCCGACCGCGTCCTGGCGCACGGCGGTGGCCAGGTCCTCGGGCGCCGCGCTCGGCATGGGCACCGCGCTCGGCGCGGCGTGCGTGCTGGTCGGCCTCGGCCTCGGCGGCCGCGTGGGGCCCGCGTTCGTCTGCCTCGGCGCCGTCCTGCCCGCACTGCTGCTCCAGGACGCGTGGCGGTTCGCGTTCTTCGCCGCGGGCACCGGGCGAAAGGCGTTCACCAACGACCTCGTGTGGGGCGTCGCGCTCGTCCCGGCCATGGTGGTGGCGGCCCACGTGGGCAGCGTGGCCGCGTTCGTGCTCGCCTGGGGCGCGTCCGCGGCGGTGGCCGCGGTGTACGGCTGCCTCCAGTCCGGCATCCGGCCCCAGGTGACCGGTGCGCGCGAGTGGCTCCGCGCGCACCGCGACCTCGGCTACCGGTACCTCGTCGAGAACACCTGCGTCAGCGGCGCGAGCCAACTGCGCGCGTACGGGCTCGGCGCGATCGTCGGCGTCGGCGCGGTGGGCGCGGTGCGGGGTGCCGAACTCCTGCTCGGCCCGTTCCTCGCCGTACTCATGGGCCTGTCCCTGGTCACCGTCGCGGAGGCGGCCCGCGTACTGCGGCGGGCCCCGCACCGCCTCGCCAGGTTCTGCCTCCTCCTCGGCGGCGGGCAGGCCGCCGCCGCGCTGCTGTGGGGCGCGGCGCTGCTGCTGATGCCGGACCGGTTCGGCGAACTCGTACTCGGCGGCGTATGGAACTCCGCATCGGAACTCATCGTCCCGGCCACGCTCGGCGTCGTGGGCGCCGGCCTCGGCACGGGCGCGGCGGCCGGGCTGCGCGCGCTCGCCGCTGCCCGCCGCAGCCTGCGCAGCCAGCTGTTCGCCTCCGCCTGCTATGTCGGCGGCGGGCTCGGCGGGGCCGCCGCCGCGGGCACGGTCGGCTCGGCCTGGGGCGTCGCCGCCGCGACCGTCGGCGGATCGGCCGTGTGGTGGCTGCACCTGCGGTCAGCCCTGCGCGAGCGCCACCAGAACCCCATCCCCGAAGTGAGGACCACATGACCGCCCACCCCCGGCTGAGCATCGGCCTGCCCGTGTACAACGGCGAGGAGTACCTCGCCGAGGCGCTCGACGCCCTGCTCGGCCAGACCTACGAGGACTTCGAACTGGTCGTCTCCGACAACGCCTCGACCGACGGAACCGAGGACATCTGCCGCGAGTACGCCGCGCGGGACTCGCGCATCCGGTACATCAGGCTGCCCCGGAACATCGGCGCCGCGCCGAACCACAACTACGTGTTCACCGAGTGCCGCGGCGAACTGTTCAAGTGGGCCTCGCACGACGACCTGTACGCCCGTGACCTGCTGCTGCGCTGCGTGACGGCGCTGGACGAGCGGCCGGACGTCGTCCTCGCGCACAGCGGCCAGGCCGTCATCGACGGCGACGGCCAGGTGAAGGTCCCGTACGCGTACGGGCTCGCCACCGACTCGCTGCACCCACCGGAGCGCTTCCGCAGTCTGCTGTTCGAGCCCGGCGGCGACGACTTCTACGGGGTGATGCGGGCCGACATGCTGCGCCGGGTGAAGCCGCACGACAGCTACCACCACGCCGACCGCACGTTCGTCGCCGAGATCACCCTGCACGGGCCCTTCCACCAGGTGCCGGAACTGCTGTACTTCCGCCGCGACCACCCCACGCGCGCCGAACGGGCGAACCCCTCCAAGCGCTCCCGCTGCGTCAACCTGGACCCGCGCCGGGCGGGCCCGCTGCACCCGACGCCCCGGCTGCTCGCCGAGTACGTCTGGGGCTTCGCCTCGGCGATCCGGCGCGCGCCGCTGTCCACGGCCGACCGGCGCGCCTGCTACCGCCACCTGGCCGCGTGGATGGCCAGCAGGGTCCGGCCGGGCGCCGGCGAGCGGGTCGAGGACCGCGCCCCGGCCGACCCGGCCGAGACGACGGTCTCCGTCGACGCCCTCGTCGCGGGCCGTGAGGGGAGGCGGGCGTGACGCCGGTGCGGGTAGGGGTCTTCGGCCTGCTCGGGTCCGGCAACCTCGGCAACGACGGCTCGCTGGAGGCCGTCCTCGGCTACCTCCACGCCGAGCACCCGGAGGCCGTCGTCGACGCGCTGTGCGGGGGGCCCGGGACCGTCGCGGCCCGGTACGGAATTCCCGCGACACGGCTGCACTGGTACCGGGGGGAGTACCGCACCGCGTCACGGGCGGGCGCGGTCGCGGGGAAGGGTCTCGGCAAACTCGTCGACGCCTTCCGCACCGCCGCCTGGGTGCGAAGACACGACGTGGTGATCGTGCCGGGCATGGGCGTCCTGGAGGCCACGCTGCCGCTGCGGCCGTGGGGTTTCCCGTACGCGCTCTTCCTGCTCTGCGCGTCCGGGCGGCTCCTCGGCACCCGCGTCGCGCTGGTCGGCGTCGGCGCCGCCCCGATCGGCAACCGGGCGACCCGGGCCCTGGTGCGCCGGTCGGCACGCCTTGCCGCGTACCGGTCGTACCGGGACACCCTGTCCCGCGACGCGATGCGGGCGATGGGTGTGGACACCGCGCGCGACGAGGTCTACCCCGACCTCGCGTTCGCCCTGCCGGCACCGCCCACGGGCGCCCCCTCGGGCACGGTCTGCGTCGGCGTCATGGACTTCCACGGCGGCGACGACGACCGGGACAGAGCCGAGGAGATCCACCGGCGCTACCTCGAAGGGACGACCCGCTTCGTGCGCGCACTCGCCGAGGGCGGCAGACCGGTCCGACTGCTCACCGGCGACGCGTGCGACGCGCCGGTGGTCGCCGCGATCCTCGACGCGGTGGACTCGCCGCTGGTCACCGCCGCCGAGGCGGCCTCGCTCGCCGAACTGATGAAGGAGATGGCGGCCGCCGACGCCGTGGTGGCGACCCGGTACCACAACCTGGTCTGCGCGCTGAAGGCCGGCACGCCCACGCTCGCACTCAGTTACGCGGCGAAGAGCGACGCGCTCATGGCGCGGATGGGCCTCGGCGCGTACTGCCATCCGGCCGACGAGGTCGACGCCGACCGGCTGCTGGAACAGTTCCGGGAGCTGGAGAGGCGATCGGCGGAGCTACGGCGGACCCTCACCGAGCGGAACAAGCACGCCGCGCAACAACTAGACGACCAGTTCACCACCTTGACCAGGACGCTGTTCAAGGCCACCGCCCGGCAGGAGACACCATGAAAGCCACCGAAGTCCCGGCGATCCAGGGCGCTCACCTCTTCGAGCCCAAGCCGTACGCCGACGAGCGCGGCTTCTTCTGCCGAACCTTCGACGCCGATGTGGGCCGCTCCGTGGGCCTCGACCCAAACGCCTTCGTCCAGGACAGCCTGTCCCGCTCGGTCCGGGGCGTGCTGCGCGGCCTGCACCTGCGCTCCGGAGCGGGCGAGGCCAAGCTGGTGCGGTGCTCGTACGGGAAGATCTTCGACGTCGTCGTGGACCTGCGGGCGGACTCGCCGACGTACCGCAACGTGGCCTCCTTCGAGCTGTCCGGCGACACGCAGGCGACCCTGTACGTCCCCGCGGGATGCGCGCACGGCTTCCAGGCGCTGACCGAGACCGCCGACACCTCCTACCGGATCGACCGCCCGCACGATCCGGCCGAGGACGTGACGATCGCGTTCGACGACCCGGAACTCGCCATCCCCTGGCCGCTGCCGGTCACATCGATGTCCCGGCGGGACCGGGAGGCACCGAGCCTCGCCGAGGTCCTGAAGCGGGCCGAGGTCATGAACCGGAAAGAGAGCTGAGGTCGGCCGTGGACACCGAAGCGTTCCGACTGCCCCGCTCCCGGGCCGCCAACGAGCGGCTGCACGCCATGGTCCCCGGCGGCGCGCACACGTACGCCAAGGGCGACGACCAGTACCCCGAGAACCTGGCCCCGGTCATCAGCCACGGCCGCGGTGCCCACGTCTGGGACATCGACGGCAACCGCTACATCGAGTACGGGTCCGGCCTGCGGTCGGTCAGCCTCGGCCACGCCCACCCGCGCGTCCTCGAAGTGGTGCGCCGCGAACTCGACCGCGGCAGCAACTTCGTCCGGCCGTCCATCGTGGAGGTCGAGGCCGCGGAACGCTTCCTGGCCACGGTGCCGACCGCCGAGATGGTCAAGTTCGCGAAGAACGGCTCGGACGCCACCACCGCGGCGGTGCGCCTCGCCCGCGCCGCCACCGGGCGCCCACGGGTGGCCGTCTGCGGCGACCACCCGTTCTTCTCCGTCGACGACTGGTTCATCGGTACGACGCCGATGTCCGCCGGAATCCCGGCGGCGACCAACGAGCTCACGGTGTCCTTCCCGTACGGGGACCTGGCCGCCACGGAGGAGCTGCTGTCCCGGTACCAGGGCGAGGTCGCCTGCCTGATCCTGGAACCCGTCGGACCGTCGCCGGGATACCTCGCGGGCCTGCGCGAGCTGGCCGACCGGCACGGCTGCGTCCTCGTCTTCGACGAGATGATCACCGGCTTCCGCTGGTCCGAGGCGGGCGCCCAGGGCCTGTACGGCGTGGTCCCCGACCTCTCCACGTTCGGTAAGGCGCTGGGCAACGGCTTCGCCGTCTCCGCGCTGGCCGGGCGCCGCGACCTGATGGAGCGGGGCGGCCTGCGCCACTCCGGTGACCGGGTCTTCCTGCTGTCCACCACGCACGGCGCGGAGACGCACTCCCTGGCAGCCGCGATGGCCGTACAGGCCACCTACGCCGAGGAGGGCATCACCGCGCGACTGCACGTCCTCGGCGAGCGGTTGGCCGCCGGTGTCCGCGAAGCCGCGGCCGCCATGGGCGTCGGCGACCACATCACCGTCCGGGGTCGGGCCAGCAACCTGGTCTTCGCCACCCTCGACGAGCACCGGCAGCCGTCGCAGCGGTACCGCACCCTGTTCCTGCGCCAACTCCTCGCGGGCGGTGTCCTCGCCCCGTCGTTCGTGGTGAGCAGCGCACTGGACGACGCCGACATCGACCGCACCGTCGACGTGGTGGCCCAGGCATGCGCGGTGTACCGGAAGGCACTGGACGCCGCCGATCCCACCCCCTGGCTGGCCGGACGACCGGTGAAGCCCGTGTTCCGCCGCCTGGCGTGACGTGGGGCGACGGCAGTTCAGCGACGCTCCCGCCGGCCGGCGTCGACCATCGGCCCGGCCCCGCGGTCGCCCAGCCGGTCCGCCACCCGGTCGACCAGCCACGCGGTCGCCGGAACCACCGCCAGCGCGGTGCACCAGCCGCCGAGGACGTCGGTCGGATAGTGCGCGCCCAGAGCGACCTGCGCCCAGCCCATGGCGGCGCCCGCGCCCAGCGACGCGGCGAGCACGAGCGACGCACCCGCCGTCCGGCCGATGCGGAACTGACTGATCGCCAGTAACGCCATCACGAGGGCGAACGCGGTGAGGAAGGCGGTGTGACCGCTCGGGTAGGAAAGGTTTCCTTCGCCGTGGATGGTGCGTCCCACCAGGGGCTTGAGCAGCGACGTCGTACCCACGGTCATACCGGTGCCGACGACGACGAGCACCGCCGCGCGGGGACGCCGCAGCAGCAGGCAGCCCGTTGCGGCGACTACGACGAGCATCGCCGCCCCGGCAGGCTCCGCCAAGAAGTCCACGGCCAGGGCGACGCCCCGCCACGGCGGCCGCACACTGTCCGCCGTCGGCCGGCTGATCCACCGGTCCACCCCGTCGGGCTCGGCGTGACCGGCGTACAGGACGCCGAGCACGCCGGCCACCAGCGAAGCGAGGAGGGCAGTCAGCCCGAGCCGCGCGCCCAGCGACGGGGGGAGCACCGCGGGCACCGGCCGGTCGGTCACACGCTCACCGCGCCCGGTCGGCCTGCGGTAGTCCGCTCCGGCCAAGTGATCCACCCCGACCCCCCGTCGCGTCCGGTCCACCCTTCCGGTCACCCTAACCGGCAACCCGGCAGAAGAGATCAGACGCGGTCGGCCGCGATCAGGACGTACTGGAAGGAGCCGTCCTTGTACGACTCGATGAACGCCTCTTCAATGCCGGTGACCAGGGACGACGTGGCCCGCAGCTCCCAGTAGGGCAGGGTCGCGGGTGTCAGGTCCACGACGGCCTGCGGTACGAGGCGGTTGTCGGCCATGGCTCGCAGATACTCCCGGCGTGAGTGGATGTTGCACTCGAAGTGGGCGTTGATCTGGGAGACCCACTTCGAGGGCTGGCCGTAACGCGGGTTCCAGCAGCCGGTGATGGTCACATAGCGGCCGCCGACCTCAAGGATCCGGGAGTGCTCGGCGAAGAGGTCGTGCAGGTCGACGTACATGCTCGACTCGTTGTTCCACGAGCCCGCGGCCTGCCCTGTAGCGAAGGGCATGTCGAGCATGTTGCACACCCGGGCGCGGACGTGGTCGGGAATGCGCAGTTCCTGGGCGCGTCGGTTGGCGAAGTCGGCCTGCTTGGCCGACAGGGTGACGCCCTCGACCTTGCATCCGAAGCGCTGGTGAGCCATGACCATGGAACCGCCCCGGCCGCAGCCGGCGTCCACGAGCGTGTCGTCACGCCCGATGTCACCGAGGTGGTCCAGGAGCACCTCGGCCTGCGCCGACTCCAGGCGGTGGAGTTCGGCGATCAGCTTCTTCTCGTGCTCGGAGTCGTCGGCGTCGCCCAGGGCGGTGTGGTCGACTTCGCCGATGCCGTAGTGGTGGTGGTAGAGGCCGTCGACGTCGCCGAGGCGCAGGTTCACGGGCCTGGCCTCCCCGTCCCAGTAGCGGGCGATGTCGCTCTGGTAGGGCGTCGCCGGGCCGGGGACGCGCAGGCGGGTGTCCGTGGGGGTGGCGCTGAGCTCGGTGCTGGTCACAGATGAGTCCATTCTCTTACCGCAGGTTCTCTTACCAGAAGTCGGGCAGGCTGTATCGGTAGGTGTTGGTCCGGTGCCAGTAGTGGTTGCCGTCGACCCATGCGGCCACGCCCTTCAGGAAGCGCAGCACGCTCGGGACGGGACACATGGCGGCCAGGGCGGCGGCTTCGGCCTCGAAGTCGTTCATGAGGTCGTTGTGAACCTCGACGGCCTTCAGGTAGGCGTCCCGCTCGGAGAGGCCCTCACGGTCGGCGAGCACGGTGGGCAGGTTCAAGTGCCGCCCGGGAGCGTCGAGTTCCTTGGTGTACGAGTACAGGTCGTTCACGATGGTCGTCGCGTTGCCGGCGAGCGCGATGACCTTCTGCATGGCAGCCTGGGCGTGCAGGTCCGCCGGCAGTTCGTAGCCGCCGACGGTGTCGGTGATGGTCGGGCAGGGGCGGAAGTTGTTGAACTGGCGCATCGCCAGGTACTCCCACACCTCGGGTGCGTACTCCGTCTGGGCCCAGGCTGCTTCGGCGAGGTACCCCATGTGCAGTCGGGCCATGTCGTGCCGGTACCGGTCGGCCTGAGCGGGGCTGGCCGTCCGGACGAAGTACTCCATGGCGGAGCGGTAGGCCCGCCGAGGTGCGTCCGCGTGCAGCGACTGTGCCCACTGCGGCTGGTACTCCCGCGTGGTGTACAGGGGGTCGAGGGCGGTGTGCGCGAGGAGAAGGCGCCCTCCGAGGCCGATGGGTGAGCCTCCGTGGTCCTCGCAGTAGCAGTCGTCCACCGCGTTCTCGGCGACCATCAGCCGGGTGGCGACCATCAGGTGGTCGATGCTCGGGGCGTCCGGATGGCAGGCCACCATGTAGCGGCCCACGGAGAAGCCGTCGAACTGCTCCTCCCATTCATCTGGATACAGGGTTACCTCGTCCAACGCCCAGGACTTGATCCTGCGGCTGACCTCCTCGACCTTCGCGGGGTCGGGCTCGGGCACCGGGTGGTGGTAGAGACCCGGAACGGGCGGGCCCTCCGCCGGGGCCGCCGCCGGTTTTGAAGGCGGCGCCGGTTCCTCGCGCCGGATCAGGCGCAGGCCCGCCGTCCCCAGACCGCTGGGTCCGCGCAGGACCCGCTCCAGGGCAGTTCCCGTCGCCGGCACGTCGGCCGCCGGAGCGCTGGGGGGAGGAGCGTCGAGCACGGGTGGGGCGGGCGGGCCGGGCGGGGAGGACGCGCAAGTCGGGCCGCTGGTGACGGCCTTGATGTCGTGGACTCGGGCCGCGGCGTCAGCGAGGACGTGCGACCCGAAGGGCGCGGCCTCTGGCAGGCTGGACTGCGGAGGTGTCAGCTCGGGCGCGGGCATCCATGGCTCCTTGTGGGGTGGGCGGCTGGCCGGGTCCGCTAGCTGGGCCAGTGGGCGATCTGTACGTTCTCCAGTACGCCGACCGCGTCCGGCACGAGGATGGCGGCGGAGTAGTAGGCGCTGACGAGGTAGGAGGTGATCGCTTTCTCGTCGAGACCCATGAAACGGACCGACAGGCTCGGTTCGAACTCCTCCGGCAGGCCGGTCTGGTGCAGCCCGATGACTCCCTGGTTCTCCTCTCCGGTACGCATGCAGAGGATCGAGCTGGTCCGCTCCTTGGTGATGGGGATCTTGTTGCAGGGGAGGATCGGGACCCCTCGCCAGGCCGGGACCTGCTGACCGCCGAGGTCGACGTGGTCCGGATAGAGCCCGCGCGCGTTGAACTCACGTCCGATCGCCGCGATCGTCCTGGGGTGCGCCAGGAAGAACTTCGAGCCGCGGCGGCGGCAGAGCAGATCGTCGAGGTCGTCCGGGGTCGGCGGGCCGGAGTGCGGCTGGATCCGCTGCTTGAAGTCGGCGTTGTGGAGCAGGCCGAACTCCCGGTTGTTGATCAGCTCGTGCTCCTGGCGCTCGCGCAGCGCCTCGATGGTGAGCCTGAGCTGCTCCTCCGTCTGGTTCATCGGCCCGTTGTAGAGGTCGGCGACCCGCGTGTGGACGCGCAGAATGGTCTGCGCGACGGAGAGTTCGTACTCGCGCGGCTTCAGTTCGTAGTCGACGAAGGCGCCGGGCAACTCGTGCTCGCCGGTGTGCCCGGCCGACATCGCGATCTCCGCCTCACCGCGATGGTTCTGCCGCCGGCGGGAACGCGACCTGAAGTCTTCGAGGTGGTCCCGCAGGCTCGGCGCCGTGGACAGCACGGCCGCGAGGTCGGCGCGTGACAGGGTCAGCAGGGTGCCGGGCGTCTCGGCAATCGCGGTCTGCTCCCACCTGGCGTCCTCGTCCAGCAGAGCGTGCTCTCCGAAGTGGTCGCCATCGGCGAGTACCTCAAGGGCGACCTCGCCGCCGTACCTGCCGACGGTGGTCTGGCTGATGCGGCCGTGGGCGATCAGGTACAGCTCATCCGCGGGCCTGCCGCGCTCCACCAGCCTCTCACCGCTCCGGAAGTCGCGTTGGACGCACCGGTCGGCGATGGCGGTCAGCACCTCCACGTCGTCGAAGCCGCGCAGCGGCGCGAGTTCACCCAGTTCGCGGGGGATCACCCGGACGTCGGCGCCGTCCTGGACGAACTCCACGGACCCGTCGCCGACGGTGTAGCTCAGGCGCCGGTTCACGCGGTAGGCGCCGCCCTTGGTCTCCACCCAGGGGAGCATCCGCAGCAGCCAGCGGGAGGTGATCTCCTGCATCTGCGGGCCGGACTTGGTCGTGGTGGTGAGGTTGCGGGCAGCGGCCGTGCCCAGGCTGGACTGCCGGGGCAGCTCCAGCCGCGTGTCCGGGCTCGAGTCAACAGTCATCGGGCGAGGTCTCCTTGGGCAGGGGTGTGACGCGTGTACGGGGGAACGGCCGGGCACCAGGGACGAGGGGAAAGGAAAGGGGGTATATGGGCGAGAGTCCGCCCAGATCCAGAAGAACCCTAGGGGCCGCCTCGCCCGCCGCACCAAGGAAAGTCGACGACATTAGCTCGATGCGATGATCCGGCCCGCGCGATGTTTGCCCGGGTACCGGCGGGATTCAGCCGTAGTCGGCGGCGCGTCCCGGCGAGCGACGGGTTGGCTTGCGCGGTGCGAGACCGCGCGTGGAGGGGCTACCGGAGGCGTCGCACGCAGAGGCCCACCTCACGGCATGGGGTCGGAAATACGACTGGGCCCGGTCCGGCTCTGTCACGGCTGCGGCGATACTCCTGTGCGGACTCGCGGACTAGGGAACGGGATCCGTCATGGCCAAGAATCAGCACAGCTCGTCGCCCGGCGCCCGCTGGGAGCGGGCCGTCGTCATCGGTGGCGGCTACGCCGGGCTCGTGACCGCGCGGGTCCTGGCCGATCACTTCGACGAGGTTCTTGTCCTGGAGCGCGATCCGCTGCGGTCGCGACGTCGAAGTCCTGCTGGTCCTGCGGCGGGCGTTCGTAGCACGCCGAGGTGTAGGTGATCTTCGCTCTGATGACGGTCTTGGCGGACACCGGCAGCTCCGCGTCGGCTAGCCACCGGTCGACGGACGTGGAGCGGCCCGAGGCGTCGACGACCAGATCAGCGGTGACCTCGGCGGACTCGGAGGTGCCATGGGTGCGGTAGCGGACCCGGTCCAGGCGGCCGGGGGCGCTCGCCGTCACCGTCTCGCAGCGGGTCGCCGAGAGCAGTCGCACCGCCGCGAGGGCCGACACCCGTTGCCGCAGGCGACGTTCGAGTTCGTCGCGCGTGAAGGTCTGGATCGATACGCCCACCGGGTCGCTCGGCGCGTAGCCGGTCGGCAGCAGGAAGCTCATCCGCTCGCCGTAGTCGAAGACGGGCGCGCCCGCGTCCGCCAGCTCCTCACGTGGGGATGCACACCCGTGTCCGTACCAGATGACCTTCGCGCCCGGCGTTCCGCGCGGCGGGGTGGTGCTGGCCGTGGAGCACCATCGCTGGATGTGCTCACTGTTCGGCTTCGACCAGCAGGTGCCGCCCACCGACGACGAGGGTTACCTCGACTTCGCCCACAGCCTCGGCAACCCCCGTCTCGCCGAACAGATCAAGCGCGGCGCCCGGCAGGGAGAGATCCGCCGCTACACCAACCCCGGCAACGAATGGCGCCTCCACCACAAGAACCCCCGCTGGCCCGAACGCCTGATCGCGGTCGGCGACTCGCTCTGCGTCTTCAACCCGGTCTACGGACAAGGGCTCACGGTCGCCGCGCTCGAAGCGGAGCTGCTCGGCCGTCTGCTGCGCCGCCGCAGGGCCGGCGTGTCCGGCCTCGACGGCCTCAGCCGCTCCTACCACCGTGCCGCGGCCCGTGTCGTCCACGTCCCATGGACCATGGCGACCAGTTCCGACCTCATGTGGGCCCCCACCGGGCAACCGCTGCCCGCACGCTTCGCCCACTGGTACAACCAGCACGTCTTCGCGCTCGCCGTGCACGACCCGGGCGTATGGGCACGGTTCGTCCGCGTGCTGAACATGACGGCCGCGCCCTCGCTGCTGTTCCGTCCGGCCGTGCTCGCCAAGGTGCTGCGCCGCGCCCTCGCGCGCCGCGCGAGCTGAGGCGGCGACGCCCCTCGGGCCCTCACCTGTGCGGCGCGCCGGGCCACGGGCTGCTCAGTCCGCCTCCAGTCGGCGCAGGCAGTCGTCCGCACGCCCGCGTCGTTCGGCGAGGGTCAGGTCCCACCACGCCGTGCCGCGTTCCCCCAGCCCCGTCTTCGCGAGCTGCACGCGGGCTCGGGCCGCCTTGCGCGCGGCTTCGTCGTCGCGAGCGGCGGCAACCGCCCGGCGGGCCGCCATCAGATGATGGACCAGCCGTTCCTTCACATCCTCGGCCAGCCCGGGGTCCGTGGCCCGCCACCGCCGCCCCTTGACGATGATGTAGCGACCGTCTTCGGTGTGTTCGACCTTCTCTGCTGTCACGAGGGCATCATGACCCGTCGGCCCGGTGCAGCCGCTCCTCGGCCGCGGCCGTCCGGCCGGTGAGCAGCAGGAGCAGGGCGGAGACCGGTCCGCGGATCTCCTCGCCCCTGCCGCGGTCCCAGTCGGTGTCGGTGGCGACCAGGCGGGCCTCCGGCAGTGGCCAGGGGCGGGGCGGGAACCGCATCGTCCAGACCCGGTCGGCGGCGTCGCGGGCGGCGTGCGCGGGCATCGGGCGGTCGCGTCCGACGGCGAGGGCGATGTCCTGGCCGTGGACGAGGATGTCCAGGAGGGGTTCGCGTGGGGTGGTGCCGGGCGCGAGGTGACGGGAGCCGATGGTCCCGCGGAGGTTGGCCACGATCTCGGCGACGGGCCGCTCGGCCTCGCGGACCGCGGAGTCGTGGATCATCCGGTCGACGTTCCCGCGTGCGCGCACGAACTCACGCAGTACCCAGCGGTAGGTGGAGCGCGCCGCGACGGTCAGATGCGCGGCCACGTCCCGCACCCGCCAGTCACCGCACTGGGTGGGCCTCTCCCAGTCCTCGGGGCTCAGGCTCTCCAGCAGCTCCGCCAGACTCTCCCGCTCGCGGTCGATGATCTGCCAGCGCTCATCGGTTCCGAGGACAGCGGTCATGGGGCTCACCCACTCAAGTGGTAAGGTTCTCTGACTAAAGTAGTCAGAGGCACTGACCAAAGTCAAGGTTGTGAGCCGATCACGGGGCGACGGACGGGTGGAGGGAGTGGGCGAGATGGTTCCGGAGAGCGAGCTGACCACGGGCGTGCTCCTGTTCATTCCGTACCGGGCCTTGGAGGACCGGATCTTCGCCGCGCTGGCAGAAGCCGGTTTCGACGACTTCACGCCGGCGCAGGCACGGGTCATGCAGCGTGTCGGCCCGCACGGCACCCGGCTGACGGAGCTGGCCGCGCAGGCACAGATCACCAAGCAGACGGCCGGCTTCCTGGTCGACCAGTTGGAGAAGTCCGGCTATGTGCGGCGGGTGCCGGACCCCACCGACAGGCGGGCGCGGCTGGTGCGGGGAGCGGAGAAGGCGTGGGCGGCGAAGCGGGTTGCCGACGCGGTGGTCGCCGAGGTCGAGCAGGAGTGGGAGACGCACCTCGGCAAGCGGCGTATGAAGCAGCTGCGGGAGGCGCTGACGCTGCTGCGCGAGATCACCGACCCCTGGGCCTGAGCCTCATCACCCGTGTTTCTGGAGCATGTTGCGGACTTCCTCGGCGAGGCCGTCGAGGCCGTGCTGGAAGTAGAAGTGACCTCCCTTCCATGTCCTCTGGGCGAACTCCCCCGTCGTGAGCGCCGACCAGTGCGGGAGTTCGGCAGGGGGAGACACCTCGTCGCCACTCGCCCCCATCGCCAGGAGCGGGCAGGATACGGCGGCGCTGTTCCCTCTCCTGAGGTGCTCACGCACCAGCCCGAGGTCGGCGCGGAGTTGCGGCAGGAAAAGATCCAGGAGGGCGCGCTCCTGCCGGACTTGCGGATGGATTCCGCCCCGCGCGTCGAGCGTTTTGATGAGTTCCGCGTCAGTGAGGTCCACTGACAGAGGTACGTCGCTCAGAGGTACTCCCCGGTGGGGTGGGTGACCCGCGGAGGCCAACAGGAGCTGGGGTGAGGCGCCATGCCGCTGGAGTTCCGTGGCTGTGCAGTGCGCGATAAGGGCCCCCATGCTGTGACCGATCAGCAAGGGCGCGGACATGCCGAGGGACAACAGGTCGCGTACTGCCGCATAGGCCAGTTCTCGCAGCGACCGCGCGAAGGGTTCGGCCTGCCGTCGGCCTCTGCCCGGGTACTGCACGACGACTGTCCGCCATGCCGGGGCGAACTCGACGACCCATTCGTTCATCGAGTGACCGCCGCCGCCGGCGAAGGGGAAGATCAGGGCGACCGGGAGCCCTTCCCGCTCCGGGGCGGCGCCGACCTCCAACAGACTTTTGGTCAGGTGCACTTGTTTCATGTACGCGTTGCTCGCCTTCTGCTGCTGCTGCTGCTTCGTCGTCCGGCCCGCCCTACAGCGCCGTACCGAACGCCGACGTGGTGGCGCCGGCCGTCTCGCCGCCGTCGATCACCAGCTCCTGACCGGTGATGAACCGTGCTTCCTCGGACGCGAGGTAGAAGAACGCCGCCGCGATCTCCGCGGGGGCGGCGTGCCGGCCCGCCGGGATCTGCGCGTTGGTCGCGGCGAACATCTCGTCGGTGTACTCGGCCTGCTGCATGGGCGTCAGCACGGCGCCGGGGCTGACGCACACGGCGCGCACCCGGGGGCTCAGCTCCATGGCGAAGGTCTGGGCCAGGGCGCGGATGCCCGCCTTGGTGGCGTTGTAGTCGGCGTAACGCGGGTAGCCCCGGCTGCCGTTGACCGATGCCGTGGCCAGCAGGGTGCCGTGTCCCTGCGCCGTCATGACGCGCGCCGCGCACTGCCAGAGCCCCAGCACACCCAGCAGGTTGACGTCGACGATCCGGCGGGCGTCCGCCTCGCGCAGCTCGAGGACCCCGTGCCGGACGCTGATGCCCGCGTTCGCGATCACCACGTCCAGGCGTCCGGTCTCCTGATGGACGTCCTCGACCGCCGACCGCACTTGCGCCCAGTCGGCCACGTCCACGTGCCGCCATGTTCCGGCCGCCGCCGTGGGGTCCTCCGGTGGTTTGACGTCCAGGTTCACGACTCGGTCCCCGGCCCGGGTGAAGCGTTCGGCGGTGGCCTGGCCGATGCCGCTGGAGGCTCCTGAGATGACGACGGTGCGCACGACGCGTTCTCCCTTTTCTCTGCGGGGTGGGTGGGGTGTTCTCTGGGGGCGGTGAGGAGGGTGGGGAGCGGCGGTCAGAAGAGGACGCGGCGGTTGCCGGACAGGTTCACGGCGGCGCCCTTGCGCAGATCACGACTGACGATCATGCGCTTGAGCCACCGGTCGGTGCCGTCGTAGCGAGCCTGGAAGGGCTTGCGGCCGTGTACGGCCAGATAGTTGTCGATGATGAGCAGACTGCCCTGGTCGACGACGACGGAGTGCTGCACCCGCTCCAGCTCCTCCATGAGTGCCGCGAGGGCGTGCCGGGCGCGCGGGGCGTCGTCCCGGCAGCGCATGAAGGGCAGATCCACGCGCAGGTAGGGGCGGTCCCGGTCGCCGAAGAGCACCGGCACGGACGGCGGGTCGTCCCGCATGTCCTCGGTACGGGCCAGCGCGGGGTGGTCCGGATAGCGGGCCTCGAGCTGCCGGATGTGCTCGTCGTCCGGCAGGATCTCGAAGTCCGGCCGCATCAGGGCGTCGAGGTCGCGATCGCTGAGCTTGACGTCCCGCAGCGAGGCCATGATGGTCGGCGCCCGCTCGTGGTTGCGGATGCCGAACAGCAGCAGATAGTCGCAGCGGCCCGGGTGGAAGCCGTCCTCGGTGTGGAACTCGAGCAGGGTCTCGCTGCCGTGCCCGCTCTGCCGCCGCTCGTCGCCGCGGATCGGGAGAATGTCCGTGATCATGCGGCCGAGTTGGAGTGTGGCCCAGGTGAAGGGCTCGCCGAGCGCGGTACCGCACATGGCGAGGAACAGTTCGTGCTCCAGGGTGGCCGGGATCCCCCGGCTCTCCTCCCAGTGCCCCGGGGTCGGCCCCACGGCCCCGTCGTCCACGGGAAAGCCCTCGATCACGAGCCCCGCGCTCGACTCGGTACGGCGGAAGGTGTGCAGGAACCGCCGCAGGCGCGGGGGCAGCCCGGTGTCCGCGAACAGGTGATGGTCGTAGAGCGCGGGGTCGCAGGGGTCGGCCAGAGTGGTCGCGAGGGTGTGCGCCTCGGCGCGTATGTGGTCGGCCTCCGCGGTGGAGAGCTCGTAGCGGGCGACCGTCTCGTACAGCATGCGAGGTTCCTTTGATGACGATGTCGGATCAGGTGGGAGCGCGGCCGTGACACGCGTGTGGGGGGCCTTCAGTGGGCCTCAGGGGGCCTCAGAGGGCGGGCCGTGCCGCCGACGGGCTGCTGGCCCCGGGCTCGGGGCTCTGCTCAGGCAGCTCACGGCGCTTGCGGACCGGGGAGAGGAGGATCGGCACGCAGCCCAGCGCGAGATAGCAGCCGCCCGTCCACAGCGCCGTGTGCAGCGAGGTGACTTCGCTGACCAGGCCGGCCAAGGCGGCCCCGACGGCGTGGGCCCCGTACAGCAGCACACGGAACGTGGCGTTCATCCGGCCGAGGAGGGAGTCGGGCGTGAGGCGCTGGCGCAGGGTGACACCGAGGACGTTCTGCGTGCCCGTGTTGACCATGACCAGGAGCCAGGCGGTGCCCGCGACCCACAGCCACACACCGTGGTCGATGACCGGCACCAGAAGCCCGGCCGGGGTCAGGCACACCCCGAAGGCGGCGAGTGCGCGCCCGTGGCCGAGGCGCGCGGCGACCGGGCGGGCACAGCGGGAACCGAGGAAGATGCCGAGACCGCCGACCGCCCAGAACAGGCCCAAGGCGCCCGCGGGCAGCTGGAGTTCCCGGACGAAGACCAGCGGCAGCAGGACGTTGATGGTCTGCGTACCGAGGTTGATGCTGACCCCGGCGAGGACGAGCGCCCGCAGCTCGACGTTGCCGAACACGTGCCGCAGCCCCTCGGCGATCTCCGCCCTCAGCCGCGTCCGGCGCCGGGCGGCGGAAGGCGGCGGGGGAGTGCTGCGGATACCCATGAGGCGCAGTGCGGACAGCAGATAGCTCACGGCGGCGCACACGATGGCCACGGGCGCGGTGAGCAGCTGGACAAGGCCGCCGCCCGCGCCACGGCCGGCCACGTTACCGACGGCCTGTAGCCCGATGACGGCGGCGTTGGCCCGCACCAGGGACTCGCGGTCGACGAGCTTCGGCAGGATGCTCTGCGAGCCCACGTCGAAGAACACCGTGGCACAGCCGTTCAGAAGGACGACCACATACAGCTGGCCCAGGGAGAGGACGCCGAACGCCCACGCCACGGGGACGGAGGCGAACAGCGCGGCCCGCGCGAAGTCCGCGGCGATCAGCACACTGCGCTGCCGCATGCGGTCCATCCACGCGCCGGCGGGCAGGCCGATGAGGAGGAAGGCCAGCGTGCTCAGCGAGGCCAGCGCACCCACCTGGCCCGCGGAGGCATCCAGGGCGGATACGGCGATCAGGGGAATGGCGACGTAGGAGACGTTGGTGCCCAGCTCACTGAGCACGGTGGCGGAGAACAGGACGCGGAAGTCCGCGATCCGCCGGGGTGAGGACGAGGTCACGACACCCACACCCCTTCCGCCGCGCCGGAGCGGGCAGGCGGGAACTGCGGCAGCAGGACCTTCTCCAGGACCCGGCCGATCGCCGCCATGGGCCCGGCCTGCGCCATCTCCAGGTGCCGGCAGTCGACGGGGTGCTCCTCGATCCGCCCCGTCACGAAGCGCCGCCACTTGTCGGCCGGGCGCGGGCCGGTCCTGGCCGGCTCGCGGGCCGCGCCGAAGAACAGCACGTCACCCTGGAAGAGGCCTGGCGTCGACTCGGCCATGAGGCGTGCGTTGTTCACACAGATGTCGACCGCGGTGGACAGTTGCTCCTCGTCGAGGAGCGTCAAGTGGCCCCGGCCCGTCCGGACGCGTGCCAGCGCCTCCACGCGGTCGGTTCGCCGCACGTCGTCGTCCGGGGTGTGCACGCCGGCCGACTTGAGCAGGAGCCTCAGGGCGTCCTCCTCCGTGAAGCCGCCGTCCAGGGCCTCGCCGGGGTGGCTGTCCATGAGGGCGAGCAGCGCGACGTCCTTGCCCGTCTGCTGGAGCTGGACGGCCATCTCGTGCGCGACCACACCGCCGAAGGACCAGCCCAGGAGCTGGTAGGGACCTTCCGGCTGGACGGCGAGGAGCTGATCGACGTAGTCCCGCGCCATCTGCGCCAGCTTGGCCGGGCGGTCGGCGGGACGTTCCAGGCCGGCCGCTTGAAAGCCGTACACGGGCTGACCGGCACCGAGGTGGGGCAGCAGTCCCGCGTAGCCGATGCTGACGCCCTCGACCGGGTGCACGCAGAACAGGGGCGGGCGTGTGCCCTGGGCGCGCAAGGGCAGCAGGCCCTCGTGCCCGGACGACGGCTCCCGGTCCGCCTGCTCGATCCGCGTGGCCAGCTGCTCCACCGTGGGCGCCGCGAACAGCGCGCGCACCGGCAGACTGACGCCCAGCGTGGTGCGCAGCCTGGCGATGAGCCGGGTCGCGCTGAGCGAGTTGCCGCCGAGTTCGAAGAAGCCGGAGTCGATCCCGACCCGGTCGATGCCGAGGATGTCGGCGAAGAGGGCACACAGGACTTCCTCGCGGGCGTCACGCGGCCCCCGGTGGCTCTCCCGAGCGCCGAAGTCCGGTGCGGGCAGTGCGCGCCGGTCCAGCTTGCCGTGCGCGGTCAGGGGCAGTTCGTCAAGGACGAGCACGGCGGCCGGGACCATCCACTCCGGAAGGGACCGGCCCAGTGCGCGGCGCAAATCCGCCGGGTCCGGATCGGTGCCGGACGCGGGCACGACGTAGCCGACGAGCTGCTCCGCTCCCGCGCGGGCCGGGCGGACCACGACCGCGGCCTGCGCCACCTCCGGCCGGGCGGTCAGGGCCGCCTCCACCTCGCCCAGTTCGATTCTGAAGCCGCGCAGCTTCACCTGGTCGTCCACCCGCCCCAGGTACTCGACGCGCCCGTTGCGACGTCGGCGCACCCGGTCGCCGGTGCGGTACATGCGGGTGCCCGGGGGCCCGAAGGGGTCGGCCACGAAGCGCTCCGCCGTCAGACCCGGGCGGCCGAGATAGCCGCGCGCCAGGCCCGCCCCTGCGAGGTACAGCTCGCCGGGCACGCCCGCGGGCACGGGGCACAGCGCCGCGTCCAGGACGTAGGCCCGGGTGTTGGCTATCGGCTCGCCCACGACGGGCTCGGCGTCGCCGTCGAGCCGGGCCACGAGCGAGTCGACCGTGCACTCGGTGGGGCCGTACATGTTGTGCACGTCGCAGTCGGGGAGCGCGCGCAGCTCCTGCCACAGCGACTTGCCCACGGCCTCACCGCCGAGGAACACCACGCGCGGCAGGGGGTGTCCGGCCGCCCCGAGACCGGCCTCACGGAGCTGTTCGAAGTGGGAAGGAGTGGTGTCGACGATGTCGATGCCGGTCTCGGTGAGATAGCGCACCAGAGCGGCCGGTTCCCTGCGGAGGGTGTCGTCGATCAGGTGCAGCTCCTGGCCGGCGACCATCCACAGCAGCAGGTTCCACGAGGCGTCGAAGGACAAGGAGGCGGTCAGCGCCATCCGGTACGGGCGTACGGCGGCGGCGAGTTCCGCGGCGTAGCGGCCTTCCGCACGGAAGTGGTCGTGGAACAGGTTGGCCACGCTCGCGTGCTCGACCACCACACCCTTGGGCCGCCCCGTCGAGCCGGACGTGTAGAGGACGTACGCCGCGTGGCAGGACCGCAGGGGTGCCGCCCGCTCGCTGTCGGTGATCGCACCACCGGGATGGGTGCCGAGCCGGGTGCGCAGGGCGGGATCGTCCACCGTGACCCGCGGCACGGCACGGGCCGGTTCCGGCAGCCCCGCGGCGATGTCCCGCGTGGTCAGCAGCAGTACGGGCGTGGAGTCACCGAGCAGGTGGGCGATGCGCTCGGCCGGGTAGGCGGTGTCGACGGGCACGTAGGTCCCACCGGCCTTGAGGATCGCGAGGAGGGCCACCACCGTGTCGGCCGAGCGCGGCAGGGCCACCGCGACCCGGCGCTCCGGGCCGACGCCATGGCCGATCAGATACCTGGCGAGCCTGTTGGCGGCCGCTTCCAGGGTCCCGAAGCTGATCCGGGAAGCGCCGCTGACCAGCGCGGTGGCGTCCGGAGTACGGGCGGCCCGCGCGGTGAAGACGTCGTGCAGCAGAGCCGGGGCGGGGGTGGTCGTGGTGGCGTTCCACCCGTTCAGCACCAACTCCCGTTCGGCGGGGCCGAGGATGTCGATGCGGCTGAGGGGGACGTCCGGGGACGCGGCCATCAAGCCGAGGAACCGCACCAGCCGCGCCGCCAGTTCCTCGCCCGTCTCCCGGTCGAAGAGTTCGGTGGCGTACTCCAGCTGCCCGGAGAGGCCCGCGGGCCGCCCGGCGTCGTCGCGTTCCTCTACGAGCGTGAAGGTGAGATCGAACTTGGCCACGGCCAGGCCCACGGGGACAGCCGTCACGTCGAGGCCGGGCAGGCGCCAGGCCCCCAAGTCGTTCTGTTCGAGCACCAGCATCACCTGGAACAGGGGGTGTCTGGCGGCGGAGCGTTCCGGATTGAGCAGGTCCACCAGGTGCTCGAAGGGCACCTCCTGGTGGGCGTGGGCGTCGAGGGCGCTCTCGCGCACGCGCCCGAGCAGCTCGCGCGGACTCGGGTCGCCCGCCAGGTCTGTCCGCAGGACCAGGGTGTTGATGAAGCACCCGACCAGGTCGTCGAGGGCCTCCTCGGAGCGTCCCGCGACGGGCGTTCCGATGGGAATGTCGTCCCCCGCCCCCAGCCGGGACAGGAGCGCCGCGACCGCGGCCTGCAACACCATGTGCAGGCTGACGCGGTGCGCGTCGGCCAGGGCCAGCAGGGCCTGGTGCACCGACGCGTCACAGGCGAACGCGGCGACTTCGCCGTGGAAGGACGCCGTCGCGGGACGGGGCCGGTCGGTGGGCAGCTCCAGCTGCTCGGGCAGCCCGGCCAGGGCCCGCGCCCAGTACGCGCTCTGGACGCGCAGCCGGCTGTCCGGGTCCTCGGCGCTGCCGAGCAGCTCGCGCTCCCACAGGGCGTAGTCCGCGTACTGCACCGGCAGCTCTTCCCACCGCGGGGCGCCACCCGAGAGCCGGGCCGCGTACGCCGACGACAGGTCGCGGGCCAAGGGGGCCATGGACCAGCCGTCCGCGACGATGTGGTGCAACAGGACCAGCAGGACGTGGTCGGTCTCAGAAAGGGCGAAGACCCGTACCCGCAGCGGCAGTTCGGCCTCCAGGTCGAATCCCCGCCGCGCGCAGGCGGCCAGGGCGGCGTCGAGTTCCGCCGGCGTCGTCCGTACCACCTCGAAGGGCGACTCGGCGTCGGCCGCCGCCACGATGTGCTGGTAGGGCTCGCCGTGGGTGTCGGCGGGGAACAGGGTGCGCAGGCTCTCGTGCCGCGCGACGACGTCCCGCAGCGCGCAGCGCAGCGCGTGCACATCGAGCGCGCCGGACAGACGCAGCGCGACGGGAACGTTGTAGACGGCTCGGGATTCCTCGAACCGATTCAGGAACCACATCCGGTGCTGTGCGAACGACAGCGGGATCATCACGTCTCCTAGGGGTCTGGGGCCCGGGCGTGGCCGGCCCGCCGGTGGGCACCGAGGGCGCCCACCGGCGGGCCGCGCCCGGCCGGCTCACTGCGTTCGGACGGGCCTTGCCATCCGGCGCAGCGCCGGGCGCTCCGGCAGCCGCTCGCCCGGCCGGGCACTGTCGAGGTGACGCGCGAGCCCCTCGACGGTCGGGGCCTCGAACACGGCCCGTACGGACAGCTCCTGGCCCAGGGCCGCGCGCGCCTTGCTCACCAGCTTGGTGGCGAGCAGGGAGTTGCCGCCCAGCGCGAAGAAGCTGGTGGAGACGCCGACCCGGTCGAGGCCGAGTACGTCCGCGAACAGCCCGCACAGGACCGTTTCCCGCTCGGTGCGCGGCTCCTGGTCGACGACACCCGCCCGGTAGTCGGGGGCGGGCAGCGCCTCGCGGTCGACCTTGCCGTTCCCCGTCAGGGGCAGCTGGTCCAGGACCACCACGGCCGCGGGCACCATGTACTCCGGAAGCTGCCGCGCCGCGTGGCGCCGCAGTCCGCCCGGGTCCACCGTGCCGTCGGCCGCGGGCACCACGTAGGCCACCAGGCGCTTGTCGCCGGGCCTGTCCTCACGCAGGATCACGGCCGCCCGGGCCACCCCGTCCGCCTGGGCCAGCACATGCTCGATCTCGCCCGGTTCGATGCGGAAACCGCGGAGCTTGACCTGGCCGTCGGCGCGGCCCACGAACTGCAGATCGCCGTCGGCTCCCCAGCGCGCCAGGTCCCCGGTGCGGTACATGCGGGTGCCCGGATCACCGAACGGATCGGCGACGAACCGCTCCGCCGTCGACGCGGGCCGGTTGAGGTAGCCGCGCGCCAGACCCGCGCCCGCCACGTACAGCTCGCCGGTGACCCCGGCGGGGACCGGGTGGAGCCCCTCGTCGAGGACGTACACCCGCGTGTTGTCCAGCGGCTTGCCGATCGGCAGCGGCCGGGGTACTTCCGCGTCCCGTGGGACCCGGAAGCTGGTGGCGAACGTGGTGGTCTCCGTCGGTCCGTAGGCGTCGACGACCGTCGTCCGGGGGCACTCCCGAACCACCTTGGCCACGGACGCCGCCGGGACCACGTCGCCGCCGGTCCACACCTCCTGGAGGGTGGCGAAGGCACTGGGCAGTTCGTCCGCCACGAGGCTGAACAGACCACTGGTCAGGAACGTGCCGGTGACCTCGTGCTCGGTGAGCAGCGTGCGCAGGCCGTGCGGGGTCAGTTCGCCGGGCGGAGCCACCACGATCCGTCCGCCGCTCAGGAGGGGCGCCCACAGCTCGTACGTGGAGGCGTCGAACGCGTGCGGCGAGTGCATCAGGACCCGCTGGTGCGCGCCGCCCCGCCACGAGCGGTCCAGGGCGAGGGCGATCACCGCGCGCTGCTCGGTGGCGACGCCCTTGGGCTGCCCGGTGGAGCCGGAGGTGTACATGACGTAGGCGAGCTGGTCGGCGCGGTGCACGAGCGCCGGCGCGGTGTCCGGCTCCGGGGCCTCGCCCTCGTTCGCGTCCACCACGACGATGTCGAGGTCGCCCTCGGGCACGCGGCCGGCCATGACACGATCCGTGAGCAGGACCCGGGCCCCTGTGTCGGCGAGCACCAGGGCGAGCCGCTCGGCGGGATAGCCGTGGTGCAGCGGCAGGTAGCAACCGCCCGCCTTGAGGACGGCCAGGGTGGCCACCACCACGTCGGCGGAACGCTCCATCAGCAGCGGTACGGGGGTCTCGGCGCCGACCCCGAGCCCGACGAGGCGGTGCGCCAGCCGGTTGGCGCGCGCGTCGAGCTGGGCGTAGGTCAGCTCCCCGCTCTCGGCGGACACCGCGACCGCGTCCGGTGTACGGGCCGCCTGTGCCTCGAACAGCTCGGGCAGCGACTTTCGCGGCAGCGGCTGACCGGTGGCGTTCCAGTCGGCCAGGACGCGCTGCCGCTCGGCGCTTTCGAGGAGATCCACGTCCCGCACCCGGGTGTCGGGGTCGGTGGCCATCGCGTCGATGACGGCGAGCAGCCGGCGCCCGATGGCCTGGACGGTCGCCGCGTCGAAGACGTCGGTGGCGTACTCCAGGAGGACATCGAGGCCGCCGGGGTGGCGGGTGCCGCTTGTGGTCGTGGTCGTGTACGTCTCGTTGACGTTGACCAGAAGATCGAACTTGGCGACCCGGGGGTTGACCGGCTCGACGGTGCCGGACGCCGTACCGAGCGCCAGGTCCGTCACCACGTTGTCCCGCAGCATCAGCATGACCTGGAACAGCGGGGCGCGGCCGGGGGACCGCGTAGTGACCAGCTCCTCGACCACGCGGTCGAAGGGGACGTCCTGATGGGCGAAGGCGCTGAGAGCCGTCCGGCGTGCCCGCGCCAGCAGCTCGGTGAAGGCCGGATTCCCGGAGGCGTCGGTGCGCAGGACCAGGGTGTTGATGAAGAAGCCGATCACGTCGTCGAGGGCCTCGTCGCCGCGGCCGGCCACACCGGTGCCGATGGGCAGGTCGTCACCGGCCCCGAGCCGCTTGAGGAGCGCGGCCAGGGCCGTCTGGAGCACCATGAAAAGGGTGCTGTCGTTGTCCCGTGCCAGCCTGCGCAGGGCCTCGTGCCGCGCGGCGTCGATGCGGAAGGTCACCTGGTCGCCCTCGTGGGAGGGCGTCACCGGGGCCGGGCGGTCGTACGGCAGGTCGAGGGTGGCCGGAGCGCCGTCGAGAGCACCGCGCCAGTACGCCAGCTCCTGGCTGAGGACGCTCGTCTCGTCGGCGTCGCTGCCCAGCAGCTCCTGCTGCCACAGGACGTAGTCGCTGTACTGCACCGGCAGCGGCTCCCAGCCGGGGTGCCGCCCTTGCGCGCGCGCCTCGTACGCCGTCGCCAGATCGCGCAGGAGCACACCCTCGGAGGTGCCGTCACTGGCGATGTGATGCGTCACGACAAGCAGGACGTGGTGGTCCGCGGACACGGTGAACAACCAGGCCCGGAGCGGGACTTCGCCGCTCAGGTCGAAGCAGTACCGCGACGCCTCGGACACCTGCCGGTCCACGCTCTGCGCCGAACTCTCCACCACGTCGAGGACGGGCCCGACCTCGTGTGCGGGCAGCACGTGCTGTACGGGGGCGTCCTCGACCTCCGCGTACGTCGTACGGAGCACCTCGTGCCGGGTCAGCAGATCGGTGAACGCCTGCTGGAGCGCCTCGTGGTCGAGGGCACCGCGCACCACGACGGCCTGCTGGATGTTGTACGTGGGGCTCGGGCCCGCCAGCTGGTTCAGGAACCACATGCGCTTCTGCCCGCCGGACAGCGGATACCCCGAACTCTGCTTCCTCGTGAGGGCGGGGCGCCGCGCGGCGGACGTGGCGTCGTCGGCGTCGATGAGGGCGGCGAGGCCGCGGACGGTGGCGTCGGCGATGAACTGCGGCATGCGCACGCGGCGTTCGAAGAGCGTCTGCACCCGGGTGAGCATCTGCACCGCGGCCAGCGAGTGGCCGCCCGCGCCGAAGAAGCTGTCGGTGACGCCGAGTTCGCCGTGGCCGAGTAGCTCCTCCCACAGGGCGAGCAGCGTCTCCTCGGTCCGGGTGGCAGGCTCCACCCGCTCGGCGGCGGCCGTACGGTGCTGGGGCAGCCCGGCGTAGTCGACCTTGCCGTTGGCGGTGACGGGGATCTCGGCGAGCCGCACGCTGTAGGCCGGTATGGCGTACGCGGGCAGGAACTCGGTGAGGAAGGCCGTCAGGGCGGGGTGGTCGAGCGCGGCCGAGTCGTTCCGGGGCAGCCAGTAGGCGACGAGGGCGTTGTTGCCGTCCGCCTCGCGCACGCTGCGGACGATGACCTCCTTGACGTCCTCGTGGGCGCGCACCGCCGCCGCGACCTCGCCCAGCTCGATCCGGTGGCCCCGGATCTTCACCTGGTCGTCCTCGCGGCCGAGGAACTGGAGTTCGCCGTGGCCGAGGTGACGGACCAGGTCGCCGGTGCGGTAGAGCTTGTCGGCACCGCCGGGCACGAACGGGTCGTCGAGGAAGCGGTCGGCCGTGGTCGCGGGGTCACCGAAGTAGCCGTCGGCCGTGCAGACGCCGCCGATGTACAGCTCGCCCGGCACGCCGGTGGGCTGCGGGTTGCCCTGGGCGTCGAGCACGTAGTAGCGGCAGTTCTGCATCGGGCGCCCGTAGGGGATGCTCGGCCACCAGGGGTAGACCTGGTCCACGACGTGGTAGTTCGACCAGATGGTGGCCTCGGTGGCGCCGCCCATGGCGAGCACGGTGGGGTTGTCGAAGTACCGCCTCATGGTGTCCGGGAGCGTGACCGGGATCCAGTCGCCGGAGAGCATCACCAGCCGCAGTGTGCTGCTCTTGAGCGCGTCGCCGCACAGCTCGAAGAGCGAGGTGAGGCGCTGGAGGGCGGCGGGCGCCGAGTCCCAGACGGTGACCTGCTCGGTGCGCAGGATGTCCACCAGGTGCTGCGGGTCGGACAGCTCGGTCTCGTCGGCGAGACGGATGCAGGCGCCCGCGGTGAGGGAACCCCACACGTCGTACACCGACAGGTCGAAGCTGAAGGAGGTGACCAGCAGGACGCGGTCGCCTGCCGTGACCTGCTGGGTGCGGTTGACCCAGTCGACCAGGTTGGCCAGCCGCCGGTGAGCCACGACGACGCCCTTGGGCTCACCCGTCGACCCCGATGTGAAGATCACGTAGGCGGGGTCGGTGGCCGCCGCGCGCGAGGTGACGTCGTCGGCGGCCGGCAGCGCGGCCAGCTGCGTGTCGAGGCGCAGCAGGGCCGCGTCCGTACAGTTCTCGGGCAGGACCAGCCGGTCGGCCCAGGTGCCCGAGACGATGATGGCGCAGGGTTCGATGCGGCCGACCACGGAGGTGATCCTGGCGCTCGGCAGGGCGGTGTTCAGCGGCACGTAGGCCGCACCGGTCAGGGCTGCGCCCACCATCGCGGCGACCGCGTCGAGGCGGCGGTCGAGGTACAGCGGGACGAAGTCACCGGGGCCGACGCCGCGGCCGGTCAGCCAGCGGGCGATGCGTCCGGCGCGGTCGGCGAGTTCCGCGTACGTCAGCTGCTCGCGGGCGGAGCACAGCGCCACGGCGTCGGGCGTCTCGCGGGCCTGTCGCAGGAACCGCGTGACGACCGTGGTGCCGGCGTCGTAGGACCGCTCGGTGGCGTTGAACTCCACGACGGTGCGCCGGTATTCGGCGTCGGACATGACCGGCACCCGTGTGAGGTCGGCCGAGGGCTCGGAGCACAGCCGGGCCAGCAGCGCCTCCAGGCGCTCGAAGAACAGCTCGATGTCCAGCTCGGCGAAGAGTTCCGGCCTGAACCGCAGGACACAGGCCCCCCGGGCGTAGTCGAGCCAGGACAGCGCGAGGTCGTAGGCATGGGTGGCGGTGTCCTCGACGCGCAGCGTGACGCCGGGGGTCGCGGCGGCCTCCGCGATGCCGAAGTCGGCGCGGAGCCGGGGAGCGGCGGGGAGTAGGCCGTCCAGAGACGGCAGGGCCAGCGCATGCTCGGCGATCTGTCCGAGGTGGCTCGTGAGTTCGCCCTGCAACGCGGTGAAGTCCCGGCCGGCGACGTCCGGGAGTACGGTCGGCACGTCGAAGGTGAGGGGGCCGAAGACACCCGCCAGCTCGGGGTAGGCGTCGCGGGCCGACCAGTGCAGGGCGACCGTGGAGGGGCGGCCGGTGAGCCGTTGCACCAGGGTGTGGAGCGCACCGAACACGATGTTCCGGTACGACCAGCCGGTGCGCTCCGCCAGGTGACGCACCTGGGCGTTCACCCCGGCGTCGAGCGTGAAGTGCAGCTCGCTCACGCCTGCTTCGTCGTAACCGACCGTGGGCAGGGCGGCATCCTCGGCCCGGTCGGCGAGGGCGCGCCAGAACTGCTGGGCCTCGGCGTCCTCGCCGGCTCCGGCGAGGAACTGGGCCACGTCGGCGTAGCGCGGGTACTCCTCCGCCGCGGGGGCCTCGGCGATGCCGAGCGCGCCGGCCAGCTCCGCGGTGAACCGGGCCAGTGAGGCCGGGTCGGCGAGGAAGCCGGACATGGCGAGCTTCAGGGTCCTCGGGCCGTCGCCGTGCTCGCCGCCGAGTACGGTGCGCAGTGCGAACGGCTCGTTGATCCTCAGTGCGGGCCCGGTATCGGTCCCGGTGGTGTCGGAGTCGAACCGGACCGTTGCTTCGCCGCGCACGACCTGGGCGGGTTCCGCCATGCCGGGGAGCTGACGGAAGTCCGAACACAACAGGTCGTGGCGGTGGGCTACGGCGGTGACGGCGTGCCGGAGTTCTTCGGAGGTGATCCGGGCGGGCAGTTCGATGTGGGCCGTGATGTCCTGCGGCAGCTCGGCGGCGCCGGTGTGACGGCGCAGGATCTGGCGCTGGATGGGCGAGATGGCGTAGCCGTCCACCTGGGATGAGCTGGACGGGTCGGCGTGCGTGGTCATCGTGCGTGGTTCCTTTTGCTCAGGCGGAAGTCAGCTCAGGCGGAGGTCGGCTGAGACGGAGGTCAGCTCAGGGCGAGGGCGTTGACGCGGTGGTAGAACTCGCAGACACCGACGTTCACGCGCTGGGGGGCGAGGATGGGCCGGCGGCCGTGCACGCAGCGGATGTTGTCGATGAGCAGCACGTCGCCCTCCTGCCACTCGAAGGAGACTTCGTTGGTCAGGTAGATGTCCCGCAGGGTGGCCATGTCCCGCGCCGAGATCGGCGCGCCGTCGCCCCAGAAGGTGTTCACCGGCAGCTCGTCGGTGGCGTAGTCGCTCAGGAGCTGCTCGCGGATGGTCTGCTCGACCATGGCGATGTTGCTGAAGGTGATGTTGTTGCCCCACACCTTGATGCCGAGCGCGGGATGCTCGAACGACGGGGCGAAGCGGACGGAGAAGCCGGTCAGTACGTCTCCGTCCCACCGCACGTCGAACGCGTCGAGGAGCGCCAGCTGGCGGAGGATTTCGCCGGTGTCCTCCGTCTTGAAGTAGCCCTTGGCGTCCACGCCGATACCGGAGTGGAAGCGGCGCTGGAGGATCCATCCCTCGGCCTCGAACCGGTCCCTGATCCGCGCGGGCAGCTGCTGGTAGACGCGTGTGGTGTCGACGAAGGGTGTCTCGCCGCCCGAGGCGTTCGTCAGCTCGCACCAGAAGATCAGGTACCGGGGCCACTTGGCGCGGTCGCAGTAGTCGTTGTGGAACCAGACGTCCTCGCCGTCCGTGACGAACTGGTTGTGACTGTTCTGATCCTCGATCATGTACGGCGTGCCGCCGCTGAACGCCTGGACGACGGGGGCGAATTCGGCCTCGGTGGGCACGGAGAACCCGCGGAAGAGCAGGGCGCCGGTCTGTGCGTGCAACGTCTCGACCTCGGCCTTGTTGTGAGCGATCCACTCGGCGAGGTCGCTGGCGCCGGTCGCGGTGATCACATGCAGACGTCCCTCGTGGGTGGACGTGCGGCGCACCAGGTTCTCGGTGGAGACGCGAGTGGTCGTGGCCCTGCCGATCTGTAGCTTCATCGGGTCTCCTCGGTGCGGATGGCCCGGCAGTCGACGGAGTCGGTCATGGCGACGATGACGCGGCGCGGGCCTTCGTAGGTGTCGCGGGCGTGGGCGCAGGAGAGGTTGTCCACGAGGAGCATGTCGCCGGCTTCCCACGGGAAGCGGTACAGCGCCTGGTCGTAGGCGGCCCGGATGGCCGCGAGGTCCTCGTCGGTGATGTCCTCGCCGTTGCCGAGGTAGGTGTTGCGGGGCAGGTTGTCCTTGCCGAACATCGCCATCAGCGAGGCCGCGCCCTCGGCCCCGACGCGGGTGTGGTGGAACAGATGGGCCTGGTTGAACCAGGAGAGCTCCTGCGTCTGCGGGTTCTTCACCACGGCGTGGCACAGCTGGCGGGTCCGCAGGTGGTCGTCGCCGACCCACTCCCACTCCATGCCCTGTTGCGCGCAGTAGGCCTCCACCTCGGCCTTGCTGTCGGTGTTGAAGACCTCCTGCCACGGCAGGTCCATGTCCGGGTAGTAGTTGCGGACGTACAGGATCCCGTGCCGGGCGAACTTCTCCTTGAGCCCGTCCGGCAGCAGCCGCAGGATCTTGCGCGTGTCGGCGATCGGTGTCGCTCCGTCGCGCCGAGCCGGCTCCAGACAGCAGAACCACAGGTAGCGGGGGGCCGTGTGCGTCCAGGACAGTTCGTTGTGGAGCGGGATCACCTGGTCCGGGGGGTATTCGGTCGAGGTGTAGATTCCGCCTTCGAGCCGGGTGCGCGGCGTGGAGCGGTGTGAGTATTCGAGCAGGTCCCCGGAGAAGGCCCGGACGGCCTCGTTGAAGTCGTCGGGTCCCGCGGTGCCGAAGCCCCGGAAGAGCAGAGCGCCGTGCTGGTGCAGATCGGCCGCGAACTCCTCGCGGCGGTCGCGGATGATCTCGGACGCGGTCAGCTGGGGGCCCTGGGGGCGCACGATCTTCAGCAGTCCGTCGCTGTCGGGTGCCACTTCGCTGGACAGCATGTCCCGCGTACCGATGGGGGAGGCGGAGCCGATCTTCAGGCGTCCTTTGGTGTGCATCACAAGTCCCTCTTCCAGTTCGCCGGTCAGGCCGGGCCGTTGTCCTGGGGGGCCTTCGGGCGCAGGTCGGTCCAGACGGCCTCGACGTGATCCAGGCAGGCCTGCCGCGACGCGGGTCCGTGCACGGCCGACCAGCCGGCGGGTACGGCGCTCAGGGCGGGCCACAGGGAGTGCTGGCGCAGGTCGTTGACGAGTACGAGGTAGGTGCCGTCGGCATCCTCGAAGGGATTAGTCATGAAGTCCTCCCCCTGCCTGCCCCTCCTCGCACATACGCGGGCCCGGGCAGGCGTTTTGGTTGTCCGAAAAATGGATAAGCCGCGATTACCGCAGGTAATGCGGGCAGTTGAGAAGCGGGAGGTGAGATCGGAGAAGGCCCTTCCGGGGGCGGTTCCCTCACCTGTTCAGAGAGGCGCGCGGCGCTGCTCTTCTCTGGCGCCTGGAAGCCAACCATGCAGCTCAGACGAGTGTCAACAGATTGTTGAAGAAGGAGTTTCCCGCGTTCGGCCTTCTCGCCGGGTTCCTTATGGGGGCCCAAAGCGGGAGTTATATTCCTTCATGCAAAGGCCAGTTGGCGGTCTGGTGGGATCCGACTAGTACGCCGGAGACCCGGCCAGCAGGTCGGGGGCGATATCGCGCAGAGAAGCGACTCCGGCCAGGGCCATCGCCTCGGAGAGCCGACCGCGGTAGGCCGTGAACAACTCCCGTACGGCGTCGGAGCCTCCGTCGGCCAGGGCCCACAGGACAGGGCGCCCCACGAGGACGGCCCGTGCGCCCAGGGCCAGGGCCGTCAGGATGTCCGTGCCCGTACGGATTCCTCCGTCCACCAGGACGGGCACGGTGTCACCCACCGCCCGCGCGACGTGCGGCAGGGCCGACGCGGTCGAGACGGCGCGGTCCAGCTGGCGCCCGCCGTGGTTGGAGACGATCACACCGGCCGCGCCCGCGTCGACGCACATCTTGGCGTCGTCGGCGCGGAGCACGCCCTTGACCAGTACGGGCAACCCGGACAGCCCGGTCAGGCGGCCGATGGCGTCCGGGCCGATGGACGGGTCCTGTTCCCAGTCCCGGGTCCGGGTGTCCACGCCGACGGCACGGGCGAGCGGGTCCCCTGCGGGAAGGGGCAGGGGAAGCCGTACGCGCGGCTTGTGGGCGACGTACGGGGCGTCGACGGTGAGGACCAGGGCGCGGGCACCGGCGGCCACGGCCCGCTCCACCTGGCGGACGGTCAGCTCGCGGTCGCGCAGCACGTAGACCTGGTACCACCAGGGCCCCGCGACCGCCGCTACCTCCTCCACCGGCCGGGTGGCCCGGGAGGACAGCACCAGGAGCGAACCCGCGCGCGCGAGACCACCGGCCGTGGCGACCTCCCCGTCGGGGTGGGCCATGGTGTGGAAGGCGGTGGGCGCCGCCAGGACCGGTGCGCTCAGGCGTGTGCCCAGGAGGTCGAGCGAGGTGTCCACGTGGGAGACGTCCCGCAGCACTCTCGGCAGGAAACGCCAGGTGCGCCAGGACCGTTCGGCTTCGCCGAGGGTCAGTTCCTCGTCCGCGCCGGCGGCATAGAAGTCATGGGCGCCGGGAGACAGCACGGCGCGTGCCGCCTCCTCGGCCTCCCGGATGCGAAGGCTGTCCACGCGTGACACATGCGGCTCCTCTGCGAAGGGAAAAGGTGTGCGTGCCAAGGGAAGGGTGGGCGTGCCAGGGGGAAAGGCGGGCGGCACGGCACGGGGGAGTGGCGCCGACGGGCCGGCGGTCAGCAGCAGCCGTCGTACTGGAGCGGGTCCCGGTCGCGGCGGTCGAGGCGTTCGCGCTCGAAGGCCCGGCGCGGCAGCACGGGCCGACGGGCGTCGCGCGCCCGCGCCGCGTAACGCTCGTACGCGTGCTCTCCATTGAGTTCGGCGACGTACCAGCGCAGCCAGGCCAGGCCGCGGCGCAGCAGGGTGACGCCGCGGCTCAGCGCTTCGGCCGGGCCCGCGGCGGCGGCCGGGATCCACCTCACCGGGAGGCCCCGGTACCGGCCGGTTCGGGCTCGGGCTCGGACGTCCGCCCGGTGCCGGTGGCGGGGGCCGGGATCCGCGACTCCACGTACTCCGTCTCGGTCAGCGGCAGGGAACCGCCGTTGCGGACGGCCTTGACGCACACCCACGCGCAGGAGGCGACCACCACGAGGGTCAGGACGGCGAAGACGACCGACAGGACGCCGGTGACCGTGGAGTTGTGGACGACGGTGGCCATGTCGTCAAGGGACTTGGCCGGCGCAAGGACCTTGCCGTCCTCCAACGCGTCCTGGTACTTGGCGCGTTGGGCGAAGAAGCCCAGGGCCGGGTTGTCGGAGAACACCTTGTGCCAGGAGGCCGTCATGGTCACCGCCAGCGCCCAGGCGAGCGGAGCGCCGGTGACCCAGGCCCACTTCAGGCGGCCGGACTTGACCAGGAGGGCCGTGCACACGGCGAGAGCGATGCAGGCGAGGAGCTGGTTGGCGGTGCCGAACAGGGGGAAGAGCTGGTTGATGCCGCCCAGCGGGTCGGTGACGCCGACCCAGAGGAAGTAGCCCCAGGCCAGGACGACCGCGGCGGAGGCGATCCAGATGCCGGGCCGCCAGTCCTTGTCCCGGAAGCGGGGCACGACGTTGCCGAGCATGTCCTGGAGCATGAAGCGGCCCACGCGGGTGGCGGCGTCGACGGCGGTCAGGATGAACAGTGCCTCGAACATGATCGCGAAGTGGTACCAGAACGACATCATGCCGTCACTGCCGAAGGCCGAGGCGAGGATCTGAGCCATGCCGACCGCGAGGGTCGGCGCGCCGCCCGTGCGCGAGACGAGGGACTCCTCGCCGACCGAGTCGGCTGCCTGGGCCAGTTGGTCGGGCGTGATGTGGAAGCCGAAGCCGGCGACGGCCTGGGAAGCGGACTGGAGGGTGTCGCCCGTGACGCCGGCGGGAGCGTTCATCGCGTAGTAGAGGCCCGGGTCGATGACGCACGCGGCCACGAGCGCCATGATCGCGACGAAGGACTCCAGGAGCATGGAGCCGTACCCGATGAGGGCGACGTGGGATTCCTTCTCGACCATCTTCGGCGTGGTTCCCGAGGAGATGAGGGAGTGGAAGCCGGACAGGGCGCCACAGGCGATGGTGATGAAGGCGAAGGGGAACAGGCCGCCCGAGAAGACCGGACCGGTACCCGCGTGGGCGAACTCGCTGACCGGGGCGACCGCGAGGTCCGGCATCGCCACCAGGACGCCCACGGCGAGCAGCACGATCGTGCCCACCTTCATGAAGGTGGAGAGGTAGTCGCGGGGGGCCAGGAGCATCCACACGGGCAGGACCGACGCCACGAAGCCGTACGCCACCAGGCAGACGACCAGGGTCTTCGGGGAGAGGACGAAGGCGCCGGCGAACGAGGAGTTCGCGACCCAGTTGCCTCCGACGATCGCGGCGAGCAGCAGGACGACGCCGATCAGGCTGACCTCGGTGACCCTGCCCGGGCGCAGACGGCGCAGGTAGACGCCCATGAACAGGGCGATGGGGATGGTCATCGCGATGGAGAAGGTGCCCCAGGCCGAGTGGGCGAGGGCGTTGACGACGATCATCGCGAGGACGGCCAGGATGATGATCATGATCGCGAAGACGGCCACCATGGCCGCGATGCCGCCGACTTTGCCGATCTCGTCGTGGGCCATCTGTCCGAGGGACTTGCCGCCCCGGCGCAGCGAGAAGAACAGCACGACCATGTCCTGGACGGCGCCCGCGAAGATGACGCCGACGATGATCCAGATGGTGCCGGGCAGATAGCCCATCTGTGCCGCGAGCACCGGGCCCACCAGCGGTCCGGCGCCCGCGATCGCCGCGAAGTGGTGTCCGAACAGGACCCGCTTGTCCGTGGGATGGAAGTCGACGCCGTCGTCGAGGCGCTCGGCCGGGGTCGCCCTGCGGTCGTCCAGGCGCAGCACGCGCCGCGCGATGAAGCGCGCGTAGAAGCGGTGTGCGACCAGGTACGAGCCGACGGCCGCGGCGATGATCCACATCGCCGAGACCTTCTCGCCCCGGGAGAGCGCGAGTACGGACCAGCCGGCCGCGCCGACCGCCGCGATGCCTGTCCATACGGCGATGCGTACCGGTTTAGATCTCGGTGGCAAGACGAGCGCCTTTCATGTTCCGACAGGCTGCCACGTGGTGGTGGACCTGATTTCTTTCTGTGGCGACCTGCCCGAATTCTGAGGTCGGCCGCCGCACTTTTTGGGTGCCGGTTCGGATAAAGCGATCGGAACCTATATGCCGGTGATGATCAAGGTCAATGATTACTTGTCAGTAACTAGAGTGAGGTGGCGAATCCGGAGGGTTCGGGGTGTGCGGCGAGCGGGCGCCCGGGCGGATCCGCCCGTGGTGTGCGGGAGTTGAGCTGACGTGCGGACGGGGGTCCGCGGCCCGGACTCGCCGCCAACCACCCTTCAACAAATTGTTGACAGTCGCCTGGCCTGCATGCTTGGCTGTGTCCAGCTCGAGATGATGTTGGTCACTGACGCTGCTGGCCCTCGCTCCGTATCCGGCGGGTTCCGGCGCGGTCGTCTCCGCCTCCGGTGAAATCGCAGACGCTCCGGCGGTGTAAAGCGGGCTTTACCTGAATTCGTCAGAGGTCTGCGGATCCGGCTTCGCCGGATCACTCATCCCTGTTTCTCGGCATCGCGGCACATTATCTTTCGCGCGATTTTCCGGGGGGATCTGTTCCGTTTGGAGACTTTCCAGGTGCTTCCTTCAGCAATTGAAGGCGAGGATGCCCCCTCGGCTTCGCAAGTCAATTCACCAACCGATGGGTTTGACCCTGTCAGGGTGTCTGTGTCCGAAAAGCTCAGGAACTACCTGACCGCCGACGACGTGACGTCGGCGGACCGGACGGCCGCGCGCGCCGAGCTGGACGAGCTGGCCCGCACCCATCTGTACGCCGGTGCCGGCGTCCTGGTCCTGACCGGACTGCGGCCCGGACAGGCGCGGGGCGAGCGGGCGGTCGTCCGCGTCACCCGTCTGCTGGGCGAACCGATGCCGCAGAACCGCGAGGGGACCCTCGTACGCGAGGTCCGCGACCGAGGGGCCAGCATCAGCCAGCGGGGCCGGGTCCGTTACTCGGACACACGCTTCGGCGGCGACCTGCACACCGACGGGGCGGAGGCCCCGCTGCCCGCCCCCGACGTCTTCACGCTGTTCTGCGTGCGCCAGTCCGTCGACGGCGGCGCGCTGCGCTGCGTACACGTACGGGACCTGGAGCGGCTGCTCTCCGACGACGTGCTCGCCACCCTGCGGGAGCCCTTCCACTTCGACCGGCGAGGCGACCAGAGGGACGGGGCCGGGCCGACCACGGTCAAGCCGGTCCTGTTCACCCAGCACGACCGCCCGTCCATCACCTACCTGCGCAGCTACATCGAGCAGGGACACGACCACCCCGGCGTGCCGGACCTCACGGAGAGGCAGCTCAAGGCGCTCGACGCGCTCGACGCCGCCGTCGACGCCTGCGCCGAGGCCGTGGTCGGGAAGCTGAACGAGGGCGAACTCGCCCTGTTCGACAACCTGTCCGTGCTGCACGGGCGCACCGAGTTCCAGGACGCGCCGGACTACACCCGCCTCCTCCTGCGGACCTGGGTGCGACGCGACCTGCCCGCGGCTTCATGAGCGACGACGGCCTGCCCGCACTCCGCCCCGACGTCGTCATCGCCCCCAACTGCATGCGGGGGTACGCCACTTCGTCGCAGGTCGCCACCGCCCTCGCCGAAGGGGTCCGCAGCGCCCGGCCGTACGCCGACATCGCGCTGTGCCCCCTGGCGGACGGCGGCGACGGCACCCTCGACGCCCTCGAAGCGGTGCGCGGCGGCCTGCGGCGGCCGGCGGAGGCGGACGACGCACGGGGCAGGGCGCGGAGCACCGAGTGGCTGGCGCTCGACCCCTCGACGGCGGTGGTCGAAACGGCGAGCGTGTGCGGACTGGGAGCGCTGCGCCCGCACGAACTCGACCCGCTCGAAGCGACCTCACGCGGAGTGGGGCAGATCGTCGCGGCGGCCGTCGACGCCGGTGCCACCTCCCTCGTCATCGGGCTCGGCGGCACCGCCGTCGTGGACGGCGGGGCCGGCGCCCTCGCGGCTCTCGGGGCGCGCTTCGTCGACCGCTTCGGCCACCCCGTCGACCCGTGCCCCCGGACGCTGACCTCGGCGGTCGCCGTCGACCTCGCCCCCGCACGCCGACGGCTCGCAGGCGTCCGGCTGCGGTTCCTGGCCGACGTCAGCACCCCGCTGTCCGGCAACCTCACGACCTTCGGCGCGCAGAAGGGAGTCACCGCCCACAACCGCCCCCAGGCGGTGAGGGCGTTGCACCACCTGTTGCGCCTGCTGGCCGAGGCCGGAGACCCGGAGGCGCCACGCCGCTTCGAGGAGCCCTGGTTCGGCGCCGGCGGCGGTACGGGGTTCGGCCTGACGGCCGTCGCCCGCGCGACCGCCGAGAGCGGGGCCACCGGCATGCTCGAGATCGCCGACCCCGAGGACGCCGTCGGCGCGGCCCCCCTCGTGCTCACCGCGGAGGGAGTCGTCGACGAGGGCACCTGGCAGGGCAAGCTCCCCGGCGCCATCGCCCAGCGGCGCGCCGGGGCCGGACTGCCCACCGCACTCGTCGCGGTCCGCGTCACCGCACCTCCGCCCGAAGGGCCGATGAGTACACATCAGATCGCCCGCACCTCCTCGCGGGGCGCCGTCACGGGGCCCGACCTCTGGCGAGGACTGGCACGGGCCGCACACCAGGCCTGCGACCAATGGCAGGGCACAGCACTCTTGGAGCAAGCATGATCACGGTGGACCGGAAGGCCCTCACCGACTTCGTGACGCAGGCGCTGGTCGCGGCCGGAGCCCGCGCGGACGACGCGGACCTGACCGCGGACGTCCTCGTGGCGGCCGACCTCGCCGGAGTGGACAGCCACGGCGTCGCCCGGCTGCGCCGCTACGTGGAGGGCCTGCACAAGGGCACCATCGACAAGGACGCCCGACCGGAGGTCGTCCGGGAGGACGGCGGCGTCAGCGTCGTCGACGCGCACAACGGACTCGGCCAGCCCGCGCTGTGCTTCGCGGTGGACCACGCCGTCGCCCGGGCCAAGGAGCACGGCGTCGCCGCCGTCGCCGTACGCAGGTCCAACCACATCGGCATCGCCGGCTGGTACGCCGAACGGGCCGCCCGCTCGGGCACGTTCGCCCTGGTGACCACCAACGCCACGCCACAGGTGGCGCCGGCCGGCGCCGCCGAGCCGATGTTCGGCACGGACCCGGTCAGTTACGCGCTGCCCACCCCGGACGAGCCGCTCTGCTACGACGCGGCCACCAGCATCGTCCCCCGGGGCAAGCTGGAGCGGCTGCACCGCGAGGGCAGGCCGATGCTCGACGGCTGGGCCGTCGGCCCCGACGGGGCCTCCTCGACCGACATCCCGCGCGTCGTCGCCGGCCTCAAGGCCCGCGAGGGGTACGCCCTGCTTCCCCTGGGCGGTCTCGGCTCGGACTTCGGCGGACACAAGGGATCGGGCGTCGGTCTGCTCGCCGAACTGCTCTGCGGCCCCCTGGCCGGGGCCAGCTGGAGCAAGCACACCTACGGCGAACAGGGCGCCGACCTGGGGCAGTTCGTCCTGTGCGTGAACATCGGCGCGCTCGGTGACGCGCGGGAGATCGGGGAGCGGGTGGCGGCGATGTCCGACGAGATCCGCGCCGCCAGGCAGGCCGTCCCCGGCGTCCCCGTCAGGCTGCCCGGCGACCGTCGCCGCACGTCGGCCGGTGAGCGTTCCGCCCACGGCATTCCGCTGCTCGCCCCGGTGGTCGCCGATCTGGCGAGGATCGCCGAGCTGGTCGGCCTCGCGCCGCTGCGGGGCCGGGAGCCCGTCGCATGAGCACCGCGTACCCCGACGTCGTCGACCTCGCGTCCGGCCAGATCGTCGAACCGCTGTCGCCCGCCGTGCGCGCCGCCTTCGACAAGGCGCTCGACTCCGACCGCACCAGCGCCTACGCCCCGGCGTACGGCGACCCCGACCTGCGTACCGCCGTCGCGGACCACTACGCCGTGCGCACGGGCACCCCGGTGGACCCCGAGCACATCACCGTCACGGCGGGAGCGCGCCACGGCCTGCTCGTCGCCCTCTCCACCGTCGCGCACGGCGGTGAGGTGCTGGTGCCGAGGCCGCACTGGAGCCACTATCCGGCCGTGGTGCGGCGCGCCGGGGCACGACCCGTCCCGGTCGACGGCGGAGCCGGCACCGGATGGCGCGTCGGCCCCGCGGAGCTGGAGGCGGCCCGCACCGAGCGGACCAGGGCCCTCCTGCTCAACAGCCCGGTGAACCCCACCGGAGCGGTCTACGACGAGTCCCGCGTGCGGGCGCTCAGGGAGTGGGCGGGCGCCCACGGCATCTGCCTGATCACGGACGACATCTACTGGGCGTACGGAGACGCCGTCGACCGCGGCGTACGGGCCTCGGCCCACGAGATCGTCGTCGGCGGCGCCTCCAAGGTGTACGCCCTGGCAGGGCTGCGCGTCGGCTGGGTGTGGGGTGCGCCCGAGCTGTCGGCCGCGCTGCGCGACGCCGTGGAGTACACCACCGGTCCGGTGTGCGGGACCTCGCAGCTCGCCGCCGCGGCGGCCTTGCGCGAAACGCACGCGGTGGCCGCGCGGGTGGGCGGCCTCGCGGCGCGTCGCGAGGCGGCGGTACGGATCATGACGGGCATTCCGCTGCTCGAACCCGTCGCCCCGGCCGGAGGGATCTACCTCTGCCTGGACGCCACCGAGGCACTGAGCCGGCAGCCGCACGGAGCGCGGGACGACGTCGCGCTGTGCCGCGTGCTCGCGGAACGGGCGGGCGTACGGCTGCGTGCCGGATCGACGTTCGGCATGCCCGGCCACCTCAGGCTCTGCGTCGCCGAGGAGGCGGACACGCTCGCCGAGGCGGCCCGACGGCTCTCCGGCTTCCTCACGACCTTCAACTGAAGCACCGATCCAGCAACTGACTCAGCAAGGGGTGGAGTATGACAGTGGTTTCGAACAGTTACGTGGAGACCTCCTCGCGCGCGCTCGTCCTGCGGGACGCCTTCGAGAGCGGCCGCCTCGTCAAGGTGGCGGGAGCCCACGACGGGCTGTCCGCGCGGCTGGCCATGGAGGCCGGTTTCGACGCCGTGTGGGCCTCCGGCCTGGAGATCTCGGCCGCCCAGGGGCTGCCCGACGTGAGCCTGCTCGGCATGGCCGAATACCTGGCCGGGGCCACCGCGATGCAGCAGGCGGTGAGCATCCCGGTCGTGGCGGACTGCGACACCGGATTCGGCGGCAGCCTCAACGCCGCCTACACGATGCGCCGTTACGAGGGCGCCGGCGTCGCCGGCATCTGCATCGAGGACAAGATCTTCCCCAAGCGCAACAGCTTCCTCGACGCCGGACAGAAGCTGCTGGAGACCGACGAGTTCGGCAGCAAGCTCGAAGCGGCCAAGAAGGCACAGGCCCGTCCCGAGACCCTGCTGATCGCCCGGACCGAGGCGTTCATCTGCGGCATGGGCGTCGACGAGGCGCTGCGCCGCTGCCACCAGTACGTGGACGCGGGCGCCGACGCAGTCCTCGTCCACTCCAAGTCGGCCGAGGCGGGCGAGGTCGTCTCGTTCATGCGGCAGTGGCAGCACCGCGCCCCCGTGGTGATCGTCCCGACCACCTACGCGGACTTCTCCGTACAAGAGGCCCAGGAGGCGGGGATCTCCATGGTGATCTACGCGAACCAGGGCATGCGGGCGTCCGTCAAGGCGGTACGCGACACCTGGGCCGTCGTGCTCGCCGAGGGGTCGACCGCGAGCGTCGAGCCGCACATCGCCACGGTGAAGGACATCTTCAGCCTCTCCGGCATCGACCACTGGCTCGGTGACGACAAGTGACGCGCCCGATCGAGGCGGAGGAGTTCGTCGAAGCGCTGCGCGCGTACGGCGTGGAGCGTGTCACCGGTGTGCCGTGCGGCCATCTGGCCGGGCCCTGGACACTGTTCGAGGAAGAGGGCCGGCTCGTCCCGGCCGCTTCGGAGGGCGCCGCGACGGCCCTCGCCGCCGGCTGGGAGCTGGCGGGGCAAACGGCCGCGCTGCTGGTCCAGAACTCCGGGTTCGGCAATCTGATCAATCCGCTCACCTCGCTGCTGCTGCCCTACGACATCCCGCTGCTCGTCGTGATGACGATGCGCGGCTGGCCCGACCCGGCGCAGGACGAGCCGCAGCACGCGGCGATGGGCACCTCCACCGTGCGCCTGCTCGAAAACCTCGACGTACCCCACACGGTCCTCGAACCGGGCGGACTGGAGGCCGCGTTGGCCGCCGCGTCCGAGGCCCGCGCCCAGAACCGGCCGTTCTTCCTCCTGGTGCCCCGCGGAGCCATCGGCAAGGTGCCCAGGGCTGTCGACCAACAACCCGTCGAGGACGGCGAGTTGACCCGCCCGCGCGTGGTGGCGGCGCTCATGGCGGCAGTCGGCGACGACGACCTCATGGTGACCACGACCGGCTATCTGTCGCGGCAGGCACACCACGAGAAGGACCGCGACGGCACCTTCTACATGCAGGGTTCCATGGGCCACGCGGGCGCCATCGGGCTCGGCCTCGCGACCGCACACCCCGAGCGGCGCGTCGTCGTCCTGGACGGCGACGGCGCCTTCCTGATGCACCTCGGCACCGGATCCACCATGGCGGCCGCGGGCGGCGCGAACCTCGTACACGTCGTCGTCGACAACGGATGCTACGAATCCACCGGCTGCCAGGCCACGACCTCGGGAGACATCGACTGGGCCGCCCTGGGCGAAGGCCTCGGATACCGCACGGTGACCGTGTCGCGCTCGGCACGCTCCCTGTCCGAGGACGTCCGGCAGGCGCTGGACGCCAAGGGCCCCGTGCTGTGCGTCTTCCGCGTCGTGCCCACCCCCGGGGAAGTCCACCCGAGGGCCACGGCCTCGACCGGCCCCGCGGACATCGTGCGGCGTTTCCGCGCGGCGGCCACCGGCGCACCGGCACGGGAGCGGCGGCCCGCCGTGAGCACCTCGTGACCGTGCCGCACGGTGGGCGGTCCACGTCGGTCACCGCGTACCGGGGGGCGGCCGCCGGGCTGCCCGCCCTGTGCGCGGGCCGCCGCCCGCTGGTCGTCGCGAGCGACCGAGCCCTCCGGCGGGCGGATGTGCACGCCTGGCTGCCCGCGGAGGCGGAGGTCTTCACCGAGTTCCACCCGAACCCGACGGTCGAGCAGGCGCTGGAGGCGGCGCGTCTGCGCCACGCCTGGGGCGCGGACCTCGTCGTCGGCATCGGAGGCGGCTCCGCGCTGGATGTGGCCAAGGCGGCGTGCCTGCTGCCCCGCGACGCGGACGCGGCCGGCCAAGTCGTCGCAGGGACACTCGATCCGGCCGAACGGGTCACGCTCCTGCTGGTCCCCACCACCGCGGGAACCGGCAGCGAGGTGACCCAGTTCGCCACCCTCTACCAGGAGGGGCGCAAGGTCTCCCTGGACACCCCGCACGCCCGTGCCGACCTCGCGGTCGTCGACCCGGCGCTCACCGACTCCTGTCCCGCCGAACTCACCTGGAGCTGCGCGTTCGACACGCTGGCCCACGCGGTGGAGTCCCTGTGGTCGATCCGCTCGACCCGGCGGTCGCGCGAGCATGCCGTGGCCGCGCTGGAGCGTCTCGTGCCCGTGCTGAGACAGGCCGGCGCCGCACCGGACCCGGCGGAGCGCGACGCGCTGAGCCGGGCCGCGACGGACGCGGGACGAGCGATCGACATCACGCGGACGACCGCGGCGCACGCCCTGTCCTACCCGCTGACCTCTCGGCTGGGCGTGCCCCACGGCCTTGCGTGCGCCCTCAATCTGACCTGGCTCGCCCCCCTCGTCGAGGCGGCCGGGGCGGACGAGATCCTCGACCCGCGCGGTCCCGGAGCGGTCGAGGCCGCGCTGGAGGCCCTGCGCGCGGCGTGCGGGGTGACGGCCGGCGGCCTCGGCCCGTTCGTGACCGAACTGGTGACCCGGCGCATGCCTGCCACCGCCTGGCGCAGGCCCGACGCCGACACGGCACTCGTCGACCAGCTCGTGGCGGAGGGAATGTCGTCGAACCGCATGGCCGGCATGCCCATCACGCTGGAGCGCGCCCGGGTGCGCGCGGGACTGGTGTCGGCCCTGGGCGCCGCACCGGCACGGACGGAGGATGCCTGTTATGCGTAACTACCGCGTCACGGGGCCGGTCGAGGTCCCCGAAGGCATACTCGCGGCGATGACGCGGCGGATGATCAGCCACCGCTCGGCCGAGTTCCGCGGCCTGTTCACCGACGTCGTCAAGCGGCTCGAGCCCCTGTTCGGGACCAGCGGAACCGTCCTGCCGCTCACCTGCTCGGGCACCGGCGGCATGGAGGCGGCGGTCGCGTCCGTCCTGCGGCCCGGCGAGCGCGTACTGGTGGTGGAACTGGGCTACTTCGGCGAGCGGTTCGCCGAGATCGCCGCCCACCACGGCGCTCACGTCGACGTGGTGCGGGCCCCCTGGGGGCAGGTCGTGGCCGCACGGGACATCGCGTCGAGGCTCGCCGAACACGCCTACGCCGCCGTCCTGTTGACGCACAACGAGACGTCGACCGGCGTGATCGCCCCGCTGCGCGAGTGGGCCGCCGCCATCCGTGCGGTGAGCGACTGCCTGATCGTCGTCGACGTCGTCAGCAGCCTGGGGGCCGCGGAGATCGCCTTCGACGAGCTGGGCCTCGACGTCGCCGTGGGAGTGACCCAGAAGGCCCTCGCCTGTCCGCCCGGACTCGCTCTCGTCGCCGTCTCCGACCGGGCACTGGAGCGAGCCGCGCGGCCGGGAGGGCGGAGCTACTACCTGGACCTGGCCAAGGCCGCCGAACACGCCCGCCTTGGCACCACGACGTACACCCCCGCGCTGCCCATCGTCCACGCCCTGGACGCCGCGCTGCGGGCCGTCGAGGACGAAGGGCTCGAACAGGTCTGGCGACGCCACGCGCACACCGCGCGCCGCTGCCGGGAAGCCGTCCGGGCCCAGGGCCTGACCGTGGTGCCGCCCGAGGAGCACTGCTCCCCGACCGTCACCGCCGTACGGCTGCCGTCTCCCGACGCCGAGCGGGTCAGGGACGAGCTGGCGACCCGGCACGACGTCTGGGTCTCCTCGGGGCGCGGCGGCTGGAAGAGCGAGGTGCTCAGGGTCGGCCACATGGGCCCCGTCCCGGTGGCCGAGGCCGAGGCGTGCGCCGAGGCCATCGGTGCCTGCGCGCGGGAAGCCGGCGCGGCGGCCGAGGTCGGCGCGGCGGCCGAAGCCGGTACGGCGGCCGAAGTCGGTACGGCGACCGAACCGAGCGCTGGACGTGCGCCCTTCGAGGCGGACGCGGCCGGTGAGCTGAGTGTCCGGTCCCTTGCCTCGGCGCAGGACCTCGGGCCCGACTGGGACGCCCTCGTCGCGGACCTGGACGCGCCCATCTTCCACACGCGGGCGTTCCTCCGGGCGTACGAGCACCACCCGATCCAGCGGATCAGACGACCGCGTTACCTCGAAGTGCGCGACGGGGGCGGCCGGTTGCTGGCGGCGGCGCCCACGTACCTGCAAGGCGACCCCCTCGGACTCCTCGGCCTGGCCGAGGGCGAGCAAGCACTGCTGGCGCCCGTGTGGCACGCCCCGGACGCGCACCTGCTGGCGCGCGACGAGCGGGCACTGGACAGCCTGCACCGGGCGTTCGCGGACCGTGCGGCCGAACTGGGCGCGTCCCGATGGGGGTTCGTCAACCTCAGCGCCGACGCCCCGCTGGTGAAGGCGCTCGAAGGGCGCGGCTTCCGGCGCGAGGACCTGGTCCCGCGCTGGACCCTGAGCAAGCGGGTGGCGCCCGACGCCGAGACGTACCTCGCCTCCATGCGACGGTCCGTACGGCGGGACTACGCACGCCAGTTGCGCCGGTACGACGAGCAGGCGCGCTGCTTCGTGCACCGCTCCGACTACCCGGGGCTGCTCGGCCTCCTGGAGATGATCGCCGCAAGCGCCGCGCGCAACGGCTCGCCGAAGTACTACGACCCCGGGCCGTTCGCCGAGTTCCTCCGGGAGCTGGGGGACGCGGTCCGTCTTGTGGAGATCCGCGGCCACGACGAGGAGACCCTAGCCGTCGCGGTCTGCTTCCTGGAGGAGCGCAGGCTCCAGGCCTGGGCCGGCGGCTACGTCCGCGGCCGCGAAGAGCTGAGGTTCAGCCCCTATTACGCCCTGTGGTGGGAGATCTGCCAGCTCATGTGGGCCACCGACGTGGCCACCATCGAGTGCGGGCGGCTGAACGAGACGTTCAAGGAAAAGATGCTGCTCACCCCGCAGAACCTGGTGGCCCTGATGGGCCCCACTCCCGTTGCGCATGCCCTTCTTGAGAAGAACTGAGGACGACAAGTGGATTCCCGAACCCTCATCGACAGCCAGCTCGGCTACTACCGCGCCCGCGCGGCGGAGTACGACACCACGTTCGTGCCGTACATGGACCCGGGCCTGCCCGCCGCCATGGCACGCCTGCGCTCGGGCAACCTGCACGGCGAGGTCCTCGAACTCGCCAGCGGAACCGGCTACTGGACGCGTCACCTCGCCGAGGTGGCCGACACGGTCACGTGCCTCGACGGTTCGCCGGAAATGATCGAGGAGGCCCGGCGGCACGGCCTGGCCAACGCGGAGTTCCACCAGCAGGACCTCTTCGACTGGACGCCCGAACGGCAGTGGGACGGAGTCTTCTTCGCCCACTGGCTCGCCCACGTCCCCGACGAGAACTTCGACGCGTTCTGGGGCGCGGTCCGCCAGGCGGTCCGCCCCGACGGCGTCGTCGAGTTCGTCGACGTGACCGGTGAGGCGCGCGACTTGGAGCAACTGGACGCCGAGGCGCCGGAGGTGGCCGTCCAGCGCTCTCTGGAGGACGGCCGCACCTTCCGCATCGTCAAGGTCTTCCGCGAGCCGGCCGAGCTGGAGCGGCGGCTGAGCGCCCTTGGCTGGACGTGCGAGGTCGAGGAGATCCACCCCGGCTTCCTCTACGCCACGTGCCGCCCCTGACCAATCCCGTCCCCACGCGCCCGCCCCCACGCGCCCGACCATGAGGAGAAGCCGATGAAGGGCTCCCTGAGCATCAACCAGCCCGGCGTCCGCAAGGCCGTCAACAACTACTTCCTGCGGAACAGCGGCGGCAAGAGCCGCTTCCGCATCATGTCCCCGTACGCGCTCTTCCCGGAAGCGCGCAAGCTCGACTTCCAGTTCGACCAGATCAAGGCCGAGGTCACCCGTCTCGTCGAGACGCGCAACGTCCGCGCGTACGGCGACATCGACCCGCTGCGTGCCGCCGAGGTCTCCGAGGAGTGGCGCCTCTACTACGCGTACATGCTCGGCGAGACCAACCCCAACGCCTACCGGGACTGCCCCACGTTCGTCGACTTCGCGGAGCGGACCCCGTCGGTGGTCAACGCGATCATCGCGATCCTGGAGCCCGGCGTGACGCTCAAGGCACACGAGGGCCCGTACGCCGGCATCCTGCGCTACCACCTGCCGCTGACCGTCCCGGAGAACAACCCGCCCCGGCTGCGCGTGGACAAGGAAATGCACACGTGGAAGGAGGGCGAGGCCATCCTCATCGATGACACGTTCGAGCACGAGGTCTACAACGAGAGCGACGGCCAGCGCGTGATGCTGATCATCGACATCCGCCGTCCCATGGGTCTCGTCCCCGACGCGGTCAACAAGCTGAGCCTGCGGGCGAAGCGCAAGTGGTCCGCACAGTTCATCGAGCAGTCGAACGGCGACATCTGACGGGGTCCGGGGTGACCGGCGGGGCGGCCGTCCCGCCGGTCACCCCTTCGCCCGCACACGACGGCCGCCCCGGCAGCACGGCGCAGACCGGAAGACAGAGGACCATCCAGTGCTCGTAACGGACACTCTTCGCACGGTGGACGACATCCCCTCACCCGAGTGGGACGCGTTCACCCGCGCTTCGGACATCGACTCCGCACGAGGCTTCCTACAGTTCCGGGAGTACCTCGAGCCCGGCGAGAGCCTGCTGCTCACCGTCCGCTCGGCGGGCCGGCTCACGGCGGCCCTCAGAGGCGTCGTGGCGGTACCGGAAAGCGGACTGACCAGTGACCCCTGGAAGTTCCTAGGCAGTGAGGCCGTCCTGCGCCTGGACGACAACGACAGCGAGCAGACCGGCAAGGCCCTGCGCCGCGCCCGGAGCGCGCTCGTCCGCGGCACCGGGTCCGACTCGCGCCTGCCGTTGTGGCAGGAGCTGACCCGGCGCGTCGGCCCGTGCCTCGTGATCCGGGAGTTCGACCGCAGCGAGCTGCTGTACGCCCCCGAAGCCGACGAAGTCCAACAGGCCGACCTCGCCGCGCGGTTGGTGCGCGCCGCCCAGTCCACCGCGGCCGACAAGGGCGCGGGCGCCGTCGTCTTCCCCTACGTCAGCCCCGCGGACACGGTGCTGCGCGCCACCCTCACCGCGGCCGGATTCCGCCGGGGGACGCTGACGGGCGCCTCGCGGATCGAGACCGCGGGCTTTGACAGCTACGAGGAGTATGTGGCGGCGCTGCCCAGCCGACGCCGCCGTCTGTACCGCACGGAGGAGCAGAGCCTCGCCGCATCGGACCACTTGACCTCCGGGGAGGCCGACCTCGCCCAGCACGCGGCGCGCGTCGCCGAGCTGGAGGCCAACACGCTCGTCAAGCACGGCGGCATCGCCGACGCGGAGGCGATACGCCTCGCCAGGATCACGCTGGCCGACCGGCTGCCCGACGCGGTCCGCGTCCCCGTCGTCCGGCGCGACGGCGAGACCGTCGCCTGCGCCATGCACCTGCTGGGCCGCAAAAGCGTCGTCTTCATGACCTACGGCTGCGACTACGCCGTCGAGGACCGCGGTGCCGCCTACCCCTGGGCGGCCTTCTACCACCCCGTTCGCACCGCCATCGCCCATCGGCTCGACGGGGTGCGCCTGGGCTTCGAAGGATTCGAGGCCAAGACCCGCAGGGGAGCGGTGGTGGAACCCCGGGAGACCTGGGCCTGGACGCCGGACGCCGACGCCCTGCGGCGGCTCGGCGAACTGCTCGACCTCGTCGACGGCCGCAATAGCGCCTACCTGAGCCGGTTCCCGCAGGCGACCGCCGACCGCGGCCAAGGGGAGACCCGGTCATGACCGGCACACAGACCGTCGACGACCCCGGCCGCCGGACGGCCCGCGCCAACAGATTCCTCCTGCTCACCCTCGCGCTCGGCGCGTTCAGCATCGGCACCGACAGCCTCATCATCAGCGGGCTGCTCGACCACATCGTGGCCGACCTCCACGTCTCCACCGCCGCCGCCGGCCAGCTGATCAGCGTCTTCGCCCTGTTGTACGCGGTCTCGGCACCGGTGCTCGCCGCGCTCACCGCCAGGTTCGACCGCAAGCGGCTCCTGCTCGCCGCACTGTGGATCTTCGTCGCCGCCAACCTCCTTGGCGCCGTGGCCCCCACGTACCCGATGTTGATGGCATCGAGGGTCGTGGCCGCTCTCGGGGCGGGGCTCTACCTGCCCTGCGCCATGGTGGTCGCGGTGGGCATCAGCTCGCCCGAGCGGCGGGGGAGGGCCATCGCCACGGTCGCCGGAGGCATGTCCGCCGCGACCGCCCTGGGCATTCCGCTCGGCACACTGGTGGGCGCGGTCGGGCACTGGCGCATGACGCTCGTCCTGGTCGCCGTCCTGTCGGCCGCGGCCGCACTCGCCCTGGTCCCCGGGCTGCCGCGCGTGCCGTCGCCGGCCGGGGTGACGCTCGTACAGCGGCTGAAGGCGGCGACGCACCCGCAGGTGCTCTCCGCGCTGGTGACCAACACGCTCGCCTGCGCGGGCGAGTTCGTCCTCTTCATCTACATCGCGCCCCTCGCGATGGGTCTCACCGGCGTCGGCGCGGCCGGCGTGAGCGCGTTCCTGCTGGTGTGGGGCGTCGCCGCCATGGCCGGCAGCACGGCGGGCGGCCGCGCCTCGGACGCGTGGGGCGGGCAGCGCGCGTACACCACGGCGGTGGCGGTGCTCCTCGCCGGGCTGTGCGCCATGGTCCTCCTGAGCCTCGGACAGCCGCAGGCCCGATGGGCCGCCCTGAGCGTGTTCGGCGTGCTGCTCGCGGTGATCAGTGTCGCCTCGTGGGCCCTGCCCACCGCGCAGAACCACCGCATCGCGAGCCTGGACATCCCCGAACCCACGGTGGCCCTCTCCCTCAACGGATCCTCGTCCTATCTGGGTCTGGCGATCGGTGGCGCCGTGGGCGGGCTCGCCCTGGCAGGAGGCTCCCTGACGGCACTCACCGCGACCGCGGCCGCGTTCGAGGTGCTCGCGCTCATCGCCCTCGGCCTCTCGGCACTCACCACCAGCAGGACCGGGCCTGATGTGCGGTAACTACGCTCGGACGGCTGCGCACGGCCACTGACGGGCCCGGCCCCATCAGGCCGATCGCAGACCGATCACAGAACGATCAAAGGACAGACATGCGAGGACACCAGAAGATCACCGTCGTCACGGGTGGCAGCCGGGGCATCGGTGCCGCGATCTGCCGCCGGCTCGCGGTGGAGGGCCACGACGTCGTGGTCGGCTACCGCTCGGACGAGGCGGCGGCCCGCGCCGTCACTGCCGAGGTCGAGTCGGCCGGCCGGCGTGCCCTGGCCGTCGCCGTGGACACCGCCGACGAACACGACGTCGCCGCGCTCTTCGAGGCCGCGGCCGCGCTCGGGCCGGTCACCGGCCTGGTGAACAACGCGGGAGTGAGCGGCCCCAACGGGCGCCTCGCCGACGCCGACCCCGCCGGAATGCGGGCCGCCCTGGAGGTCAACCTGCTCGGCTACCTGCTCTGCGCGCGCCAGGCCGTCCGCGCGATGACCGCGTCCGGCGGCGGCTGCGTCGTCAACGTCTCCTCGGCCGCGGCGACGCTCGGCAGCCCGGGGCAGTACGTGCACTACGCCGCCGCGAAGGCCGCGGTCGACGCCTTGACGGTGGGCCTGTCGAAGGAGGTCGCCGCCGACGGCATCCGGGTCAACTGCGTGGCCCCCGGCACGGTGTGGACCGACTTCCACGAAGATCCGCAGCGGCCCGCCAAGGTGGCCGAGAACATCCCGATGCGGCGTGCGGGCCACCCGGACGAGATCGCCGGCGCCGTCGCGTGGCTGCTGTCCGACGACGCCTCGTACGCCACGGGGGCGGTGCTGCGGGTAGCCGGGGGGATGTAGCCCGGGGGATGTGACGGGCCCGCGCGCCATCGCGGAAGATGGTGTCGGAAAATGTTGGCGTCGCACAGACCACCCGACGAGAAGGGAAGTCATGAGTACCGAGACGCTGGAGTTTCAGGCCGAGGCACGGCAGTTGCTGGAGCTGATGGTCCACTCGATCTACTCGAACAAGGACATCTTCCTTCGCGAGCTCATCTCCAACGCCTCCGACGCCCTGGACAAACGGCGCCTGGCCGGCCTGAAGGACGACAGCCTCAAGACGGACGACCCGCACATCGAGATCGAGGCCGACAAGGAGGCCCGCACGCTGACCGTGCGGGACAACGGCATCGGCATGACGCGTGACGAGGTCGTGGGGCTGATCGGCACCATCGCCAGATCCGGCACGGCCGAGACGCTGCGCCGGCTCAAGGAGAACAAGGAATCGGCCGAGTTGATCGGCCAGTTCGGCGTCGGCTTCTACTCCGTCTTCATGGTCGCCGACAAGGTCACCCTGCTCACCCGCAAGGCCGGTGAGGCGACGGGGGTGCGCTGGGAGTCGGACGGCGACGGCACGTACACGATCGAGACCGTCGAGGACGTGCCCGTGGGCACGTCGATCCGCGTGCACCTGCGGCCCGCCGACGAGGAGGACGCGCTCTACGACTACACCGACGAAGCGAAGATCCGGCAGATCGTCAAGCGGTACTCGGACTTCATCTCCTTCCCCGTCCGGATGGGGGAGAGCACCCTCAACTCGATGAAGGCGCTCTGGGCCCGCCCGCGCTCCGAGGTGAGCGAGGAGGAGTACCGGGAGTTCTACCGGCACATCAGCCACGACTGGACGGACCCGCTCGACATCATCCAGATGCGGGCCGAGGGCACCTTCGAGTACGAGGCCCTGCTGTTCCTGCCCTCGCGCGCCCCGCACGACCTCTACCAGCGGGACGCCCGCCACGGCCTTCAGCTGTACGTCAAGCGCGTGTTCATCCTGGACGACAGCCGCGAACTCCTGCCCGACCACCTGCGCTTCGTCAAGGGCGTCGTGGACGCCGCCGACCTGTCGCTGAACATCTCCCGCGAGATCCTCCAGCAGGACCGGCACATCCAGCTCATCCGCCGCCGGCTGGCGAAGAAGATCCTGGCGTCCATCAAGGACCTGATGAGCAAGGACGCCGAGAAGTACCGCACGTTCTGGCGCGAGTTCGGGCCCGCCGTCAAGGAGGGGCTCCTCGACGGGACGGAGGACCACAAGGCGATCCTCGACATCGCCTCCTTCGCCTCCACCGCGGGCGACGAGCCCACCACCCTGGCCGACTACCTCGCCCGGATGCCGGAGGGCCAGGACAAGATCTACTTCATGACCGGCGACAGCCGCGCACAGATCGAGAACTCCCCGCACATGGAGGCGTTCCGGGCCAAGGGGTACGAGGTCCTGCTGCTCACCGACCGGGTCGACGAGATCTGGGTCGAGGCGGTCCACGACTACGCGGGCACGGAGTTCCAGTCCATCACCCGCGGCGCGGTGGACCTGCCCTCGGAGGAGGAGCCCTCGCCGGAGCAGGCCGAGGCCTACGCGGCCGTGCTGACCTGGCTCAACGACACGCTCGACGACGTCAAGGAGGTGCGTCTGACGACCCGGCTCACCAGCTCACCGGCGTGCCTGGTCAGCGACACCGACGGCCTCACGCCGGCCCTGGAGAAGATGTACAAGGCGATGGGCCAGGATCTTCCGTCGGTCAAGCGCATCCTCGAACTGAACCCGAAGCATCCGCTGGTCAGCGCGGTCAGGGCGGCTCATGAGAAGCGGCCCGACGATCCGGAGCTGAGCGGGACGGCCGAGCTGCTGTACGGCACCGCCCTGCTCGCCGAAGGCGGCGAGCTGGCCGACCCGGCACGCTTCGCCGCCCTGCTCGCCGACCGCCTCAGCAAGACGGTCTGAGCGACGCCCGGCACCTTTACGAGGGCGATGGCCGCGCGTACGGATGTACGCGCGGCCATCGTGCGTTCATCGGCGGACCCGGGCGATGAGGAGGGCCACGTCGTCGTGGCCGCCGGGATGCCGCAGCGCGGCCAGCAGGTGGTCGCAGGTGTACTCGAGGCTGCGGTGAGGGCCGTCGAGGAGGGCGAGGAGGACGTTCAGGCGGGCGTCGATGTCCTCGTCACGGGTCTCGACCAGACCGTCGGTGTACAGCAGGATCTGGTCGCCGGGGTCGAGGTCGACGGCGGTCGTCCGGAAGGGCACTCCGCCGACACCCAGCGGGGCGCCGGTCGGCAGGTCGAGGAGTTCGGGCGGGTGCCCCGGCCGCATGCGGACAGGGGGCAGGTGTCCGGCGGTGGAGATGTGGCACTGCGCGTGATGGGGGTCGTAGAGCGCGTAGGTGCAGGTGGCGATGTAGGGGGCCAGGGAAGCGGTGATCCGGTCCAGGTTGCGCAGGACCTCCGCGGGCGCCAGGTCCAGCCCGGCGAGTGTCTGGGTGGCGGTGCGCAGCCGTCCCATGGTGGTGGCGGCGTTGATACCGCTGCCCATGACGTCGCCGACGACGAGCGCGGTGCGGTCCCCGCTGAGGGGGAGGATGTCGTACCAGTCGCCGCCCACTTCGACGGCCGCGCTGGCGGGCTGGTAGCGGGAGGCGACCTCCAGGCCGAACAGGTGCGGCGGCGGCTGGGGCAGGAGGCTGCGCTGGAGGGTGAGCGCGGTATCGCGCTGCTGCTGGTACCAGCGGGCGTTGTCGATGCACACGGCGGCGCGGGCGGCCAGTTCACCGGCCAGGGTGGCGTCGTCGTCGGTGAAGGCCAGGGGGTTGCGGGCCCGCACGAGATCCAGGGCGCCGAGGACTTCGCCGCGGGCGATCAGGGGGACGGCCAGATAGGAGTGGACCCCTGCCTGGGCCAGCAGAGCGGCGGCCCTGGGGTCGCGGGCGATGTGGGACAGGTCGTCCTCGTCGACGTGCGGCACCATGACCAGCCGGCTGGTGTTCACACACCGGGTCACCAGACGGTCGGCGTCGTAGCGGGCCACCTCGCCCGGAGGGTCGGCCGCCGCGGCGGCGTCGGTGGGGTAGGCGGCGGCGACCGCCAGGGCCTTGAACACCGCCGGTCCGCTCGCGGATACGGGGGTGCGGTGGCCGGCCAGAGCGGAGTCGAGGATGTCCACGGCGGCCAGGTCGGCGAGTTCGGGTACCGCGACATCGGCCAGCTCCCGGGCGGTCTGCTCCAGGTCCAGGGTCGTCCCGATGCGCACGGAGGCGTCGGCGACGACGGCGAGCCGGTGCCGGGCCCGGTCCGCGTCCTTGCCCGCCCGGTAACGGTCGGTGACGTCCACCACCGAGGTCGCCACCCCCAGCACCTTCCCGCCGGGGTCCTCCAGCCGGTAGAAGGACACCGACCAGGCATGCTCGGTGTCCGGGTCGGCGGGGCCGCATGCGACGGTCTCCTGATCGAGCAGCGGCGTCCCGGTGACCATGACCTGGCGCATCGCGGACTCGATGCTGTCGGCGTCCAGGAACGGCAGCACCTGGCCCACGCGCCGGCCGAGGTGCTCGTCGGCGGGCAGGCCGTTGATCCGTTCGAGCGCCGGGTTGACCATCACGTACCGCAGCTCGGTGTCCATGACGGCCAGCCCGATCGGCGACTGGTCCACGAGCCGCACCGACAACGCCAGGTCCCGTTCCACGCGCCGCAGGACCGCCTGGTCGGTGGCGAGCCCCAGCGCGTACAGATCGCCGAGATCGTCCTCCAGCCGCATGTTGCGGAACTCCAGCAGCCGCGTCCGGCCGTCCTTGTGCCGCACGGGAAAGGTGCCCGCCCAGCTCCCCTCGCCGCCCATCACCTCGGCGAACAACCGGAGCACGAGGTCCACGTGCTCGTCCGCCACCAGAAGCTGGGCGGCGTACCGGCCGAGTGCCTCCCCGGCGCTGTAGCCCGTCAGTGCCTCGGCCTGCGGATTCCAGAACACGATCCGCCCGTCCGCGTCCAGCACGATGGCCGCCACGCCCAGGACGTCCAGGAGCCCGCCCCGTGGTGAGCGACTCAGCTCCGCACCCTCCGCGGGACCGATATCGGCCTGACGCCGGTCCTTGTCCATGGCCAGCCGCTCCTCCCGACCGTCGGCACCGTGACCACCATCGTCTCCCCGGGCCACCGCTCCCGCAGCCGCTGCGTAAGGGGTAACTACGCGGGTTAATGGTTACTCGGGTGCCGCTATCGGGTCATCCGTTCCCACTCGGCCCGGGTGAGTTCGTACTCCACCTCACCGTGCTCGGAGCCCTCGATCGCCTCGCGGTCGGCGGGGCGGCCACCGTTGATGAAGCGCATGACCTCGGAGTCGTTGTCCAGGGCGAGCAGGTGGCCGGTGTCGGCGGCGGTGAACGCGCGCAGGACGAGCCGGTCGACGCCACGGTGCCCGGTCTACGCGGCCGGTGCCGCCACGCGGAAACCCACGCCGATCGCCGCGAGATCCGGCTCGTAGGCGCCGTGCCGGCGGGCGCACCGGGCCAGGTCCCGGTCGTGGCGGAACGCGCCGCCTCGGGTGACGTGCCGGTCGAAGGCCCAGTCCTCGACGTCCGGCACACCGGCGGGCGCGTCGGGGTAGGGCGCGTAGAGCGTCGAGGTCCACTCGTCGGCGTTGCCCGCCATGTCCAGCACCCCGAAAGGGCTGGCGCCCTCGGGGAACGAACCGACCGGCGTCGTGGTGCCGATACCGAGGTCCACCAGATTGGCCAGGCCGGTGCGGTACTCCTCACCCCAGGGGAACTCCCGGCCGTCGTCGCCCCGCGCGGCGCGCTCCCACTCGTCCTCCGAGGGCAGCCGTACCGCAAGGCCGCCGAGCTGTTCCCCCAGCCACCGGCAGTAGGCCGTCGCCGCGTCCCAGGAGACCCCGATGACCGGGTGGTCCGCCGGCGCCTGCGGGACGGGCCGGCCGGTGGCCGTCGCGAAGCTCGTCCACTGGCCGACCGTGACCGGTGTACGGGCGATCCGGAACGCCGGGACGTGGACCTCCGCGCGCGGGGCTTCCTTCAGGTACCACTCGACCGGCACCCCGGTGTCCGCATAGCGGCGGGCCACTGCCGCCACCTCGTCGGCCGGCGTTCCCCGACGCAGAGATCCGGCTGGGACCTCGACCCAGTCCACCTGCTCCACCCACATGGCTCCTCCTCGGTTCGAGCGGACAGCCCTCATGATCACTTCAGTGTCCGGGGCGGTCATCGGCCGATGGACCTATGTGGACAGAGACTTTGGAACCCGTCCTGGGCAGAGACGGCTCAGGGACGAATCAGCGTCAGCGACGACTCAGAGGCGACGACAGTGAAAGATGCCCCAGCGCAGCTGTCCCCGGTGCGCGGCGTCGACCCACAGGGACAGACTGTTCAAGAGCGTGTCGACGTAGTCGGAGCTGATGACGGTGCGCAACTCCTGTTCGCGCTGGTGGGTCTCCTCCATGAGTCGCACATAGTGGTTGCCCACCTGGTCGCTGAGATCGTCGAATTCGACAGGTGACATGCCGAGCCCGGGGAGCGAACGGCGGTAGAAGTCCGGCGTGGCCAGCCCGTCCACCCTCAGCCGGGACACGACGGGGCGCAGCGCCTGGGCGGAGGCGCTCTCGTCGGCCATCAGGTCGGTGAAGGCCAGGGCGCCCCCGGGCTTGAGGGCGCGCACGGCCTCGGCCAGGGTGCGCGCACGGTCCGGGCTGTGACAGAAGGCCTCCTGGGACCAGACGACGTCGAAGCGGCCGTCCTCGAAGGGGACGTCCTGGAACGACTCCGTGACCACGTCGATGAGGCCGTCCAGCCCCCGCTCGGTGTTGACGGTGCGGTGGTGTCGGTTCTGCGTCTCGCTGATGTTCAGTGCGGTGACCGGGCAGCCGAAGGTGGCGGCCAGGTAGCGGGCCGGACCGCCGTAACCGGATCCCATGTCCAGCACCCTGGCTTCGGGGGTGAGGAGGTCGGCCACCTTGTCGGCCACGCGCTCCACCGTGCGGCGGGAGGCATCCGCGACCGCCTCCCCGGCGTGTGCGTAGATTCCGGTGTGGATGTCCTCGCCGCCCCAGACATAGGCGTAGAACGTGTCGACGTCGCTGGTCTCGTAGTAGTCACGAGCCGCGTCCTCGCCACGCGAACCACCGTGGTACGGCATGGATCTGCCTCCGTTGTCCGCTGATGCAGGCCGGTTCCTGAGGATCAGTCTCGTGATCGTGCCGTCCGCCTGCATAGGGACCGAATCAGCCACGACAGGAACTTCTCAGTCGCCGGAGGTAAGCCCTCGACTCGGCACGGTCGGCGTACTCGCCGCCTCGGCCTCGGCCTTGGCGTCGTTCACCGCGGCGGCGGCCTGCTTCGTGGCCTCGTCGACAGCCGCGGCGGCGTCGAGCGAGTCGGTGCCGGCCGTGGTGGCCTCAGCCCGCGCGTGGTCGGTCAGCCCCATCGCCGAGCGGTCGCCGAACGCGCCGGTGACGGTGCGCACCGCCTCGGTCAGCTCTCCCGGGATCACCCAGAACGTGTTGTTGTCGCTCTTCGCCAGGTGCGGGAGCGTCTCGAGATACTTGTACGCCAGGATCTTCGGGTCGGCGTTGTTGCGGTGGACGGCCTGGAAGACGCGCTCCACCGCCTTCGCCTCACCGTCCGCCCGCAAGATCATGGCTTGTTGTGCGCCCTGCGCTTCGAGGATGTCCTTCTGCTTCGTGCCCTCGGCGGTGAGGATCTTGGCCTGCCGCTCCCCTTCGGCGTGCAGGATGGCCGCGCGCTTGTCGCGCTCGGCCCGCATCTGCTTCTCCATGGCCTCTTTGATGGTGTGGGGCGGATCGATGGCCTTGATCTCGACGCGGTTGACCCGGATGCCCCACTTGCCGGTGGCGTCGTCGAGGACCGCACGGAGCTGGGCGTTGATCACCTCCCGAGAGGTGAGCGTCCCCTCCAGGTCCATGCTGCCGATGACGTTCCGCAGCGTGGTTACGGTCAGTTGATCGATCGCCTGGAGGTAGTCGGCGACCTCGTAGGCCGCCGCCCGCGGGTCGGTGACCTGGTAATAGAGCACGGTGTCGATGTTCACCACCAGGTTGTCCTCGGTGATCACCGGCTTGGGTTCGGACGAGTACACCTGCTCGCGCACATCGAGTTTGGTGTTGATGCGGTCCGCCACCGGCAGGACGAAGTTCAGTCCGGGCTGCAACGTCCGGCGGAACCGGCCGAACCGCTCGACGTTGTAGCGGCGCGCTTGCGGGACGATTCGCACGGTGGAGGCTACGAGGAAGACGACGACGATCGCCGCCATGAGAATCAGGATGAGTACCGGTTCCACGTTTCCTCCTGGGCTAGGAGTTCAGCCGTTCATGGAAGGAGATCACGGGGGTAGACGACGGCCGTGGCGCCTTCGATCTCCATCACGTCCACCAGCCCGCCCACCGGGATCACATGGCTTTCGTCGAGGGCTCGGGCGGACCACTCCTCGCCGGACAGTTTGATCAGGCCGCGGGTGGCGGTGACCTCCTGTAGGACCTCGGCCCGCTTGCCGATCAGCGCGTCGCTCCCCTCGCGGGTGAGGGGTGGCTGCGCCATGTGCCGCAGAGCGATCGGGCGGATGATCACCAGGCCCGCTACCCCGGTCGCCGCGAGAGCCACGAGCTGGCCGAGGATGCCGACGCCCGCACCGGCGACCACGGCGGCCACCAGCGCGGCACCCGCCAGCAGACCGAAGACGAGTGTCAGGGTGAAGAACTCCACGGCACCGAGCGCCGCGGCGGTGAGCAGCCAGACGAACCACGGCATGGGACGGCCTCCCTCAGAGGGGACTCCTTATCCAAGCTACCTGCCGGAACGCCCGGCGGAACAGGTTCGTCCCGCCGGGCGTCCCGGGGGCCGGCAGACGTACGTCAGCGCCCCGGGACCGGGGAGCGCCAACAGAACGGACTCAGCGCAGTGACCATTGCCGATGCGGTCTTCGCGTGGCTGGGGGTGGGAGCGCTGCTCGCGGCGGTGCTGCCGCGGGTGGTGGCCGGGCGGCCCCTCTCCTTGCCCGTGGTGTTCATGGTGAGCGGCATCATCGTGTACGCGCTGCCCCTGCCGTTGCCGAGGGTGGACCCGGTGGAGCAGCGGCTCGTGACGGAGCACGCCACCGAGGTCTGCGTCATCATCGCCCTGATGGGCGCCGGACTGGCGCTCAACCGGCCCGTGGGCCGACGCCTGTGGGCCTCGACCTGGCGTCTTCTCGGCGTCACGATGCCGCTGACCGTCCTGGCGACGGCCCTGCTCGCGTGGTGGCTGCTGGACTGGCCGCCGGCCGCCGCGTTGCTGCTCGCGGCGGTCCTCGCCCCCACGGACCCGGTGCTCGCCTCGGAGATACGGGTGGGGGAGCCCACCGAGGACAAGCACGACGAGGACGAGGTGCGGTTCGCCCTCACCAGCGAAGCGGGTCTCAACGACGGCCTCGCCTTCCCCCTCACGTACGCGGCCGTCGCGCTGGCCGCCGCCGCGGGCAGTGGCTGGTCGACGGAGTGGACCGGCCCATGGGCGGCACAGGACGTCGTCCTCAAGTGCGGCATCGGCGTGCTGTGCGGGTTGCTGATCGGCAAGCTGCTGGCCTGGCTGTTCTTCCGTACCCGCTCCTCCGTGCTGCGGCTGTCCGAGTACCGGGAAGGGTTCGTCGCGCTGGCCGCCACCTTCCTGGCGTACGGGGCGACCGAACTCGCGGGAGGCTACGGCTTCCTCGCCGTGTTCACCACCGCCTGCGCCGTCAGAGCGGCCGAGCGCGCCCACGGCTTCCACAACGTGCTGCACGATTTCGTCGAACAGGTCGAGCGGCTGCTGACCGCGACGCTGCTGTTCCTGCTGGGCGCCTTCATCGCGCTGGGCGGCCTGGCGCCGCTGACCTGGCAGGGCGCTGCGACCGCCGTGCTGCTCCTGCTGGTGGTCCGGCCGCTGGCAGGGTGGGCCGGGCTGCTGGGAGGCCGCCTGCGGGGCCAGGAGCGCTGGGTGGTGGCGTGCTACGGGATCCGTGGCATCGGTTCGCTGTACTACCTCGCCTACGCGCTGGGCCAGCAGGACTTCCTGGTCCCGGAACGGGAGTTGTGGGCGGTGGTGACCTTCACGGTGCTGGTCTCGGTCGTGCTGCACGGTGTCACGGCCGGCCCGGTGGTGGCCCGCCTGGACCGGCGGCGGGCCACGGAGCCGGGCGCCCGGCCGGACGCGGTGCAAAGAACGTGACTGGAACTGACCGGAACTGACCGCGGTCCATCGGCCCGTCGGCCCGGCGTCGTTGCACCGTTCGGGTGCTCTTGTGCGGCTTCTTGGTCACGCACCAGGCTTTTCGACTTGCATGGCCAAGGGCATCCGCCCGGACCACGCGGGGTGTCGTAGGCGGGGTGATTTCGGTGAGTGGCCAGGTCAGCTTCGAGCGCGTGTTCGCCGCGCTGCCCGCGGGCCGGCAGACCGTGTCCGTCCTGGACGCGGGCCGCCGCCTGGTGGGCTGCCTCGAGTACCAGGTCTGCCACGCGTGCCACATCGGGTACGTGGTCAATATCGCCATCGCCAGTCACTGGCAGGGACAGGGGCTCGGCCGCCACGCCCTGCACACCGCCATGGAGCCGTGCAGGGACTACACCTGGTCGACATCACGGCAGTCGTCCGACGGGCGACGCTTCTTCGGCGCGATGGAGGAGGAGATGGAGGTCGCTTTCCCCGCCCGTGGTGTGCGGTGCTCGCACATGACGCCATGACCAGCGGTGCGCGGGTCGCATCACCAGGGCCACCAACCGCCAATTGGCCGAATCTGAGCGTTGAACGCGAGGTGGGGTTCCGTCCGGCCGCGGGGTGGGCGAGCGGTGCGGGAGTGGCGCGTAGCCGAGCCGGGTGCTTCGGTCGTGGGCCGGATGTGCTCACGGCGTGTTGCGCCACCGCCCCGTCGGCGGGACCCTGAGCCTCCGCTGGCCAAATCATCACTCCAGATCAGGAGAGGTCCCGGCCGAAAAGCAGATGGCGCGGCGAGGAGTGCGTCCGGTCCGGTCCGGCCGCGTCCGGCGTGTCTGTCCGCGCACTGGCCGCGTTCTTTTCCGCACAGTCCGGTTTGCGGATGAGGTGCCGGGGCACACGCGGCGGTGCGGCATTCGGTGGCCGGCCTCGATGCGAGGTTGGCTGGACGAAGTGGCCGAGTGGTGACGCAAAAGCACCGATGGAGCACTCTCCGTTCAACCTCAGGGGGTTGCTTGAGCGTCACTCGCCGTGAAGACTGTGGCCGAGTTCCATCGAAACGAAGGTGTTCGGAGGGGGTGCGTCATGCCAGTCATGGCAGGGCACGCGCCGCGATCGCATACTCGAACACCCGTTTAGAACGGCCGGGACTGGGGGGTCCGCCGTCCGTCCAGGAGCCGGGAGGGTCCCGCGCATCCGGTGCGCGGGAGGTATCACCGAGGGGGATGGGTTATGTCGGATTGGCGCGCCGCACGACTGGGCCGACTGCGGGGCCGTGGCCGGCCGTGCGGCCCCGCGGCATCCTGCACCGCATGTACTGAGGGCCGGGAGCCCACCCCGGTGTCGGACTGACGCCGGTCGACTGTCCCGCCGTACGAGGGTCCCGCGGGGCGCGTGCCGTTCCCGTTCGGATCCGGGCGACAGTGACACAGCCATGCCCGGGGCCGCCCCGCCCTGGCCGGCCCGCTCCACCACACCTCTGTGCGCGTGACCCCACCGTGCCCGCACGCGCCAGCCGCTAGCAAGGGAGACAAGGTGATCAGCAAGCAACCGACCGGCGAGCGACCCCTCTTGGAGGAGTTACCCGACCGCTGGCGGGGCTTACACGAGACCGGGCCGGTGCGGTACGACGAGACCCAGCGCGTCTGGCAGGTGCTTGACCACGAGACCGTCTCCGCCGTGCTCGCCGACCCGGCGACGTACTCCTCGGAACTCTCCACCCTCGCACCCACCCAGTCCGACTTCGAGACCTTCACCCAGGGCAACTTCGTCGGCATGGACCCGCCGGAACACCGCAAGCTCCGTGCCCTGGTGAGCCAGGCCTTCACTCCGCGCGTCGTCCAAGGACTCGAACCCCGTATCGAGGCCGTCTGCGCCCGGCTCCTCGACGCCGTGGCCGACCGCGACCGATTCGACCTGGTCGACGCGCTGGCCTACCCGCTGCCGATCATCGTGATCGCCGAACTCCTCGGCATCCCCGCGGAAGAGCACCGGCTCTTCCAGGAGTGGGCGAGCGTCCTGTTCGGCGGCGACCAGCTCGGCGAGGCGCCCGACATGGCCGACCTGGAGCGGGCGCTGGAAGCCATCGCCCCCACCGTGCGCGAGATGAACGGCTACATGCTGGAGCACATCCGCGCCCGCCGCGCCGACCCCGGCGACGACCTCACCAGCAGACTCATAGCCGCCGAGGTGGACGGTGTCCGCCTCGGCGACCAGGAGATGGTCGGCTTCGTGGCCCTGCTCCTGGTCGCCGGGCACATCACCACGACCGCGCTGTTGGGCAACGCGATCGTCACCTTCGACGGTCACCCCGACACGGATGCCGCCCTGCGCGCCGACCCCACGCGCGTCCCGGCCGCCGTCGAGGAAATCCTGCGCTGGCTGCCGCCCTTCCCCGAACTGGGCCGCAGGGTCACCCGCCCCGTGGTCCTCGGCGGTCACGAGATCCCGGCCGACACGATGCTGATGGCCCACCTCGGCGCCGCCAACCGGGATCCGGCCCGCTTCACCGCCCCCGATGCCCTCGACGTGACCCGAAGCCCCAATCCCCACTTGACCTTCGGGCACGGCATCCACTTCTGTTTCGGCGCGCCGCTGGCCCGGCTCGAAGCGCGGATCGCTCTTCACATGTTGCATGAACGGTTCCGCAAACTGGTGATCCCCTCCTACGAGGACATCGTCTACCAGAACCCGGCCGTCATCATCGGCGTCAGACATCTGCCCGTAGAGGTCGGCAGACCGTAGTCCCGGCGCACGCAGCGCCCCCCGGCCGGCCCGGACCGCTCATTCCCGGGCTCGATCGGCACACCCGCACATGAGACCCACTCAACGGGAGTCCCCTTCTCATGCCGTACGCCATCCCCACCGCCCCGGTCGCCTTACAGGCCCCGGCTCTCTTGCGCCGTGAGCTGCAAGACCGCCTCGATGACCTGGCCCGGACCCACCGGGTGCCCGGCGCCCAACTGGCCCTGGACACCGGCGGCGACATCGTCGCCGTGCACACCGGTACCGCCGACGTCACCACCGGCAGCCCCTTCACAGCGGACACCGCGGTGCCGCTGGGATCGCTCACCAAGCCCTTCACCGCCGCGCTCGTCATGCTCCTGGCCGACGACGGCGACCTCGACCTGGACGAGCCGGCCGCCGAGCACCTGGCCGAACTGACCGGCACCCCCGAGGTGACGATCCGTCAACTCCTCAACCACACCGGTGGACTGCCCACGGGGCCCGACTCCGACACCGCCGCCGCGACCACCCCCGCGCGCTACCTGACGGCCGTCTGCACCGCCCGCGACCTGCTGTTCACGCCCGGGAGCGACTTCTCCTACTCCAACGCCGGTTACGTCGCCGCCGGACGGCTCGTGGAGACCGTCACCGGCATGCCGTGGCCCGAGGCGGTCCGGGCGCTGCTTCTCGAACCCCTCGGCATCCTGCCCGCGTTCGTCGGCGACACCGCGCCCGTACGTCCAGTGGCCGCGGGGCACGCCCTCAACACCGCCACCGGGCAGGCCGTCGCCGCCCGGCAGAACCTGGCACCGCTGGAGGCACCGGCCGGCGCGCTGCTCGCGAGCGCCCTGGACCTGGTCGCGTTCGGCAGCGCGCTGGCCGGCCGCTCGGACCTGCTGCCGCCCGCCGTCGCCAAGGAGATGCGCCGGGCCGACACCGCCGCCGATCCGGGGACGCTCGCCGACGGCTGGGGCGCCGGACTCGCCCTGTACCAGCGGGACGGCCGGGTGTGGTGCGGCCACGACGGCAACGCCCAGGGCACCTCCTGCCACCTGCGGGCGGACCCCGAAAGCGGGGTCGTGGTGGCCTTCACGGGCAACGCCGGGGGCGCCACCGCGCTCTGGCGCGACCTCGCCGAGGACCTGGCCCGGCTCACCGGCATCCGGGTACCCGCCGAGGTGCTCACCGCGGACCGGGGCCGCCCCGTCGGCCTGCCCGACTGCGCGGGCACCTACCGCAACGGCACCATGACCTACCGCGTCGCGCCCGGACCGGACGGGGCACCTGCCCTGTCCGTCGACGGGGACCTGCCCCTTCCCCTGGTCTGCTACGCCGACCTCTCCTGCGATCTGCGCGATCCGGCCACCGGGCATGTCGAACCCGGTGGCCGGTTCCACCGCGATCCGGCCACCGGCACGATCGACCGGGTCCAGATATCCGGACGCACCGCGCGCCGCGCAGACGACGGCTGAGTCACGATCATCGCCGACATGGGCGCACGGTTTCCGCCATGGTCGCGTCCGGTCCGGCTCGGCCGAGGGCCGGTACGGGTCCGGCTCCGCCGAGCGCTGGCGGGTGCGTGGGTTCCGCTTTCCTCGTGGGGTCGGTGCGCGGGCTCGGTGCCCCTGGCTGCCTGGGGATCAGTGCGTGTCGCCGGGACCGCTGCCACACGGCGAGGCGGCAGCGGGCGGGGCCACCGCCGGGCCACGTTGGCGGCACACCGGTCCGCCGGCCGGGCCCGCAGGTGGTCGGGGACGAGTCCAGGGGCCGGTTGCCTGGGCGGCGGGTCGGTGCGTGGGGTCGGGCGGTTCGTGGGCCGGTCGGTTCGTGGGCCGGGCGGTTCCGATCCTCGGGTCGTGGCGTTCCCGTACTCGGGCCGTGCCGTGCCGTGCTGTGCCGTTCCGGGTTCGGGCCGAGGGTTCGGGAAGCGGGCCTGGTGGTGCGGGCAACCGGCCGGCGTTCGGCCACCGGGCTGCGTGGTCCCGACCGGCTCTGTGGTCCGGCTACCGGGCCCGGTGATTCGGGTGATCGGCTGGTGGTTCGGCCACCGGGCTCGACCGTTCGGCCGCTGGGCTCGGTGGTCCGGTCGTCAGGCCCGGCGGACACGGACGCCGCCGGTGGCCGCGGTCACCGGATGCCCCGGCCCTCCCGGCGGTTCCGGTGGTGGACCGCTCCCCAGGGTGGCCCACCACCGGAACCGGCGAGTCGTTCGTCGCAGCCACGGTTCCGTCACCGGCCCACGCCTGTCGGCCACCGCACCACCCCGCCGTATCCCGTCCGCTCCGCACCAGGTGACCACCCCGTTCCGCCGCACCTCCCGCACGTCCGCACCGCCGCGCACACCCCGTGTGTCACGTCCGGTCCAGCGCACCGCCCACCAGGCGAGGCCGGGACCGTCCGCGTGGCCCGCGCCGCATCGCCCCGCTCTCCAGAAGGACTTCACCCATGACGGACCTGCACGACAAGCCCGCACCGGCGTCCTCCCTGCCGCAGGGCGGCCCCGCCGCCGACGCTCAGGAGAACGGGGCGGCTGCGGCGTATCCGACGCTCGGCGAGTTGTTCACCGCCTGGGTGGCCCGGACCCCGGACGCGCCGGCCCTCACCGACGGCCGACGGACCTGGACCTACCGCGAACTGGCCGACCGTACCGACCGGTTGGCCGCGCACCTGATAGCCCGGGGAGCGGGACCGGACCGGGTGGTGGCCCTGGTGCTGCCCCGTTCCATGGAGCTGATCGCGGCGGAGCTGGCCGTCACCCGGGCGGGCGCCGCCTTCCTGCCCGTGGACCCCGCCTACCCCGCCGAGCGCCGTGCGCTGATGCTCGCCGACGCCGCGCCCGCTCTCACCCTGGACGATCCGCGCCGGGTGGGTGAACTCCTGGCCACCGAAGCCGCAGAGGCCACCGAAGACACCGAACGCGCCGCGGGGCACACGGTCAGCACCGACACCGGCGTCGACGCCGACCACGCGGCCTACGTCATCTACACCTCCGGTTCCACCGGCACTCCCAAGGGTGTGACGGTGACCCACTGCGGCATCGGCGGCTTCACCTCGGCCGCCGCCGAGCGGTACGCGGTGGGCCCCGGTGACCGAGTGCTCCAGTTCTCGTCGCCGAGCTTCGACGCCTCCGTCCTGGAGCTGTGCGTCTCCGTCCTGGCCGGTGCGACGCTCGTCGTACCGCCCGACGGACCCTGGCTGGGCGACGAACTCGCCGAGGTCCTGGACGAGCACCGCATCACCCACGCGCTCATCCCGCCCGCCGCACTGGCCTCTCTGCCCGACCCCGCACGGGGCACCGCCCGCCATCTGCGCACGCTGATCGTGGGCGCCGAGGCCTGCCCGGCCGGGCTCGTGGACCGCTGGGCACCCGGCCGCCGGATGATCAACTCCTACGGCCCGACCGAGGCCACCATCGTCGCCACCTGGACCGGGCCGCTCACCGCGGGCAGCGGTACGCCGACGATCGGCGGCGCCCTGCCGCACACCCGCGTGTACGTCCTGGACGCCGCGATGCGGCCCGTGCCACCCGGGGCCGACGGCGAGTTGTTCGTGGGTGGCGACGCGGTGGCCCGCGGCTACCTGCGCCGCCCGGGACTGACGGCGGCACGCTTCGTCGCCGACCCCTTCGGTCCGCCCGGAGCGCGCCTGTACCGCACCGGTGACCGGGTGCGGTGGACTACCGGGAGAGAGCTGGAGTTCCTGGGCCGACTGGACCGGCAGGTGAAGATCCGTGGCTTCCGGATCGAGCCGGGCGAGATCGAGGCGGCGTTGCGCCGGATCGGAGCGGGAGCCGTCGGCGAGGCCGTGGTCGTGGTACGCGAGGACGTACCGGGCCACCACCGCCTCGTCGCCTACGTCACCGCCGCCACCCGGGCTCCCTCCACCGGCACTGCCGACCCCGCCCGCTCCACCGACACCGACATCGACACCGGCACCGACCCCGCCCCCAAGCCCGCCCCGCACGCCCTCGACCCCGCCGCCCTGCGCGCCGCCGTCGCGGCCGTGCTGCCCGGGCACATGGTGCCGTCCGCCGTGGTGGTGCTCGACCGGATGCCGCTCACCCCGCAGCACAAGATCGACCGGCGGGCCCTGCCCGCCCCGGAGCGGGAGGCATCGGCCGGCCATGTGCCGCCGCGTTCGGATCAGGAGCGTGCCCTCGCCGGGATCTGGGCGGAAGTCCTGGGCGTCGACACCGTCGGCGTCACCGACGACTTCTTCGACCTGGGCGGTGAGTCGCTCCTCGCCGCCCGCATCCTCGCCCGCGTCCGGGACGACCTGGGCGTCCGGCTCACCGTGCGGGACGTGTTCACCGCGCGGACGATCGCCGCGCTCGCACCCCTGCTCGCCGACCCGTCGGCCGCCGCGCCCCCGGATCCGATCCCGCCGGCCCCCCGCGAGGGCGGACTGCCGCTGTCCAGCGCGCAGCGGCGCCTGTGGTACCTCGACGACCTCACCGCGGGCGGCGCCGAGTACAACACCGGCGCGTCCCTCAGGCTGCGCGGCGCCCTCGACCCGGACGCGCTGCACCGCTCCCTGCACCGTCTCGCGGCCCGGCACGATTCCTTGCGCACCACGTTCCCCACGGTCGACGGCCAGGGCGTCCAGCGTGTCGCGGCGGAGCCGGACGTGCCCCTGCGGACGGCCGATCTCACCGGCGTACCCGACGCACGCCGCACCGAGGCCGCCGAAGAACTGCTCACCGAGGAGCTGGGCCGCCCGTTCGACCTGGCTACCGGACCGCTCACCCGGGCGCTGCTCGTCCGTCTCGCCGCCGATGACCACCTGCTGCTCCTGGCCCAGCACCACATCGTCACCGACGGCTGGTCCGTCGGTATCCTGACCCGCGAACTCGCCGCCCTCTACCACGCACAGACCACCGGCGAACCGGACGGGCTGGCGCGACCCGCCGTTCAGTACCCGGACTTCGCGGTCTGGGAGCGGCGGCAGCGGACTGGTGACACGGACGCCGCCGACCTGGCCTACTGGAAGCGGCACTTGGCGGACCTCCAGCACCTGGAGCTGCCCACGGACCGGCCGCGCCCCGCCGTACGCACCACGTCCGGAGCGGCCCACCGGCACATGCTGTCGGCCGAGTTGACGGCCCGGCTGCGGCAACTGGCGACGGGCCGCGGCACCACGGTGTTCACCCTGTTCGCGGGCGCCGCCGCGCTGCTGTTCTCCCGCTACTCGGGCCAGCGGGACGTCGCCTTCGGCACCATCACCAACGGGCGGGGACGCCGGGACCTGGAGGACGTGCCGGGCTTCTTCGCCAACACCGTGGTCCTGCGCGGCGAAGTGGACGAGCGCACCACCGTGGACCGGTTCGTGGAGACGATGCGGACGACGGTGCTTGACGCCTTCGCCCACGACGGGGCCCCGTTCGACAGGGTGGTGGAGGAGCTGGCCCCGCCCCGGGACCCGAGCCGCACCCCGCTGGTGCAGGTGCTCGTCGTACAGCAGACCGCACCTTGCGCACCGCCGCTCGCCGGTGGTCTGCGCGTCACCGGACATCCGCTGCCCCGCCCGGCCGCCCGCTTCGACCTGGTCCTGGAGTTCACCCCGGACGCGGACGGCGGCTGCGAGCTGACCGTCGAGTTCAACACGGACCTGTTCGACCCGGCGACCGTGGCCCGGATGACCGCCCATCTGCATCGGCTCCTTCAAGGCATGGCCGACGGCCCGGGCCGCAGGCTGACCGAACTGCCCATGCTCTCCGCCGAGGAACAGCGCACGCTGGTGGACAGATGGAACCCGCCCGCTCGTACAGCGCGGGACACCGGCGCCAACACGCTGCCCGACCTGCTCCACGCCCAGGCTGCCCGGACCCCGGACCGTACCGCCGTCATCTGCGGTCCGGTCAGGCTGGAGTACGCCGAGGTCAGCCGGCGCGCCGCCCGGCTCGCCCGGCTGCTCGTCGCGCGCGGCGCCGGGCCCGAGACCCTGGTCGCGCTCTGCCTGCCGCGCTCCGCCGACCTCGTGCCCGTGCTCTGGGCGGTGCTCGCCTCCGGTGCCGGCTACCTCCCGGTCGGCCCGGACTACCCCGCCGAGCGGGTCCGCTTCATGCTCGACGACGCCCGGCCCACCCTCGTACTCGCCACCCGGGAGACCGCCTCCGCGCTGCCCCCGGAGTGCGCGCCGCTGCTCCTTGAGGAGTGCGCCGCGCCGGACGTGCCCGACACCGCCGTGCCCGACACCGCACTGACCGACGCCGACCGGCTCCGCCCGCTGCTGCCCGACCATCCCGCGTACGTCATCTACACCTCGGGTTCCACAGGCCGACCCAAGGGCGTCATGGTCAGCCACCGCAGTGCCGCCGCGCTGGCCGCGTGGGCGGGGGAGCGGTTCGGGCCCGAGGGCCTGTCCCACGTGATCGCCTCCACCTCCCTCAACTTCGACGTCTCGGTGTTCGAACTGTTCTGCCCCCTGGTGGCCGGCGGCACCGTCGAGGTGGTCGCCGACCTGCCGGCCCTCGCCGACGGCACGGGGCCCCGGCGCGCCACGCTCCTCAGCGGCGTGCCGTCCGTCGTCTCCCGGCTCGTCGCGGGCGGCTCGGCACCCCTGACCGCCGACACCGTCGTCCTCGCCGGCGAGGCCCTGCCCGCCCAGACCGTGCAGGACCTGAGGGTCGCCATGCCCGGCTGCCGGATCGCCAACATCTACGGCCCCACCGAGGCCACCGTGTACGCCACCGCCTGGTTCGCCGACGACGGGCCGCCGGAGCAGGCCCCGCCCATCGGCGACCCGGTGGCACTCACCCGCACCTACGTCCTGGACGCCGCCCTGCGACCGCAGCCCGTCGGTGTCACCGGCGAGTTGTACCTCGGGGGCGGCGGCCTGGCCCGCGGCTACCTGAACCGGCACGGACTCACCGCCGCCCGGTTCCTCGCCGACCCGTTCGGCGCGCCGGGGGAGCGCATGTACCGCACCGGTGACCTGGTGCGCAGGCGGTCCGACGGCGCACTCGAATACGTGGGCCGTATGGACCAGCAGGTCAAGGTGCGCGGTTTCCGCATAGAGCTGGGCGAGGTGGAGGAGGCGCTGCGCGGCTGCGCGGGCGTGGCCGAGGCGGCGGCCGTCGTCGCCACCGACGGCGAGGGTCACCGGCGTCTGGCCGGCTACGTCGTCCCGGCCCCCGGGCAGCACACCGAGCCCGACGCGGTGCGCCGCGACCTCGGCCGTACGCTGCCCGACTACATGGTCCCCGCGACCGTCGTCGTGCTGGACGCCCTGCCGCTCAACCCCAACGGCAAGCTCGACCGGGGGCGGCTCCCCGACCCCGGCCCCGCCGTGCGCGCGGTACGCCACGTCACGCCCCGCACGCCCACCGAGCGCACCCTCGCCGCGATCTGGGCGGAGGTGCTGCGGGAGCGACGCATCGGCGTCGACGACAACTTCTTCGAACTCGGCGGCGACTCGATCCTCAGCATCCAGGTGGTGGCCCGTGCCCGGCAGGAGGGCCTGCCGCTCACCTCCCGGGACCTCTACCAGCACCAGACCGTGGCCGCCCTCGCGCACTGCGCGGACGCGGCGGCCGGCCCGCGCGAAGCCGCGCCCGCGCCCGAGGCGCCCACCGGCCCGGCCCCCCTGACGCCCATCCAGGACTGGCTGTTCGACGCCGTCGGCGAGGGCGCAGGCCACTTCTCCCAGGCGCTGTCCCTGCGGATGCCCGCCGACCTGGACCCGGCGGCGCTGGAGGACGCGCTGAACGACCTGGTCGCCCACCACGACGCCCTGCGCTCCCGCTTCACCACCGGCGAGCAGGTCGGATGGCACATCGACGAGCAGACCCCCCGCCTGCTCCTGGCCCGCCACACCGGCCCGGAGACGGACACCCCGCACTTCGGCCCGTTCGACCTCGCCCAAGGACCGCTGCTGCGGGCCGTGTTGCACGACACCGGCACGGACCTGCCCCCCGTACTGCACCTCACCGTGCACCACCTGGTGGTCGACGGAGTCTCCTGGCGCCTGCTCCTCGAAGACCTGGACCGCGCCTACCGGGCCCGATGCGCGGGCGGGGACGGCGTGGCGGCGCTGCCCGCGAAGTCCTCGCCGCTGCGGCAGTGGGCCCGCAGACTGAGCGCCCACGCGGCGGACGGCGGCTTCGACGACGAGCGCGCGTACTGGGCCGAGGCGGTACCCGACACCGGGCCCGCCCTGCCCGCCGGTCCGACGGGCGGCCCCGGCACCTACGCCGAGCAGCGTTCGCTCACCGTGCGCCTCGGCGCCGAGGCGACCTCGGCCCTGCTGCGCACCCTGCCCGACACCTACCGCACCCAGGCCAACGACGTCCTGCTCGGCGCGCTCGGCCGGGCCCTGTGCGGCTGGAGCGGCCGGGAGCGGGTGGTGGTCGACGTCGAGGGACACGGCCGCGAGGAGCTGTTCGCCGGGCTGGACATCAGCCGCACGGTCGGCTGGTTCACGACCCGCCACCCCGTCGCGCTCGCCGTCCCCGAGGACGCCGGCTGGGACACCGTACTGAAGCAGGTCAAGGAGCAGCTGCGCGCCGTACCCCGCAACGGCCTCGGCCACGACGTGCTTCTCCGGCTGGCCGGTGACGGGGCGCCGCCGCGCACCGAGGCCGCGCAGATCAGCTTCAACTACCTGGGCCGCATGGACACACCGGAGGATCCCGACAGCCTCTACCAAGGCACCGTACGCCCGTTGGAGCTGGACGCCGACCCGGCGGCCGAGCGCCCGCATGCCGTCGAGGTCGTCGGCCAACTCGTGGGCGACGCCCTGGAGTTCACCTGGTTCTACGCCGACCTGCCGGGCCGCGAGGACGTGGTCGCGGACCTCGCCGGGCGCTTCAGCGACGCGCTCACCGACCTGGCCCGGCACGCCAACCGGCCGGGCGCCGCAGGGCGCACCCCGTCCGACTTCCCGCTCGTCCGGCTCGACCAGGCCGCCGTGGACCGCATCGCCGGCGCGGACCCGGCCGCGGTGGCCGACGTCCTGCCGCTCACGCCCACCCAGGCGGGCATGCTCTTCCACGGCCTGTCCCAGGACGACCGCGGCGTCTACGTCCAGCAGCTGACGTTCGTCCTGGACGGCGTGCCCGACCCGGCGGCCCTCGCCGCGGCCTGGCAGCACGTCACCGACCGCACCGAGGTGCTGCGTGGCCGGGTCGTCTGGCAGGACGTACCCGAACCGCTGATGGTGGTGGAGCGCCACGTGGCCGTGCCGGTCGACCACGTGGACTGGCGCGACCTGGCGGAGGACGAGTGCCGGGCCCGCCTCGACGACCTGCTCGTCCGGGACCGCGCCGACGGCATCGACCTCGGGCGGGCCCCGCTCCAGCGCCTGCTGCTCGCCCGCGTCTCCGACACCGCCGTGCGCGTGGTGTGGTCCTTCCACCACCTGCTGCTCGACGGCTGGAGCATGTTCCAGGTGCTCTCGGACGTCTTCGCCCGCCACGCGGGACCCGACGCCGCCCTCCCGCACCGCCCGTCCTACCGGGAGTACGTCTCCTGGCTGCGGGGGCGCGACCGGGAAGCGGCCGAACGGCACTGGCGGCGCCGCCTGTCCGGCCTGAGCGAGGCCACGCCGCTGCCCTACGACCGCGAGCCGCGCGAGGCCCACCGCGCCGAGTCCACGCACGCGGTCCACGGCACCCTGCCCGCGGCCGGCACGCGGGCGCTGGAAGAGCTGGCCCGCACCTCAGGACTCACCCTGAACACCCTGGTGCAGGGCGCCTGGGCACTGCTCCTCGCCCGGCAGGCGGGCCGCGACGACGTGGTGTTCGGCACCACCGTGTCCGGCCGGCCACCCGAGCTGCCCGGCGCCGAGGCCATGACCGGTCTGTTCATCACCACCCTGCCCACCCGGGTCACCGTCCCCGGCCACGGCACCCTGCTCGACTGGCTCCGCGCGCTCCAGCACGACCAGAGCGAGGACCGGCGCTTCGACCACCTGCCGCTCACCCGGATGAAGACGTTCACCGAACTCCCCGAGCGCGTCGGCCTCTTCGACAGCATCGTCGTCTTCGAGAACTACCCGGTGGACGACGACCTCGCCGCCACCCACGGACTGCGCCTGAGCGGCCTGGAAGGCGTCGAGACCACCAACTACCCACTGAGCCTGACCGCTTACCCGGGTACGGAGCTGGGCCTGCGCCTCGGCTACGACCCCGAGCTGTTCGACGCCGACACGGCCGGGCGCATGGCGGAATACCTCACCGTCCTGCTCACCGGCATGACCACCGGCTCACGGCGCCCGCCCGCCCGGCTGCCGCTGCTCGGCCCCGACCGCCGCGAACAGGTCCTGCACGCCTGGAACGACACCGCCACCGACCTGCCCGACAGCACCGTCGCCGGCCTCTTCGCCGCCCAGGCGCGCCGCACCCCCGACGCCGTGGCCCTGGAATCCGGGGACGAGCACCTCACCTACCGCGAACTCGACACCCGCGCCGCCGGGTTGGCTGCCCGGCTGGCCGGGGCCGGGGTGTGCCCGGAGCACCCGGTCGGTGTCCTCATGGACCGCTCCGTCGACCTGATCGTCACCCAGCTTGCGCTCGTGCGCACCGGCGGCGTGTACGTGCCCCTGGACGGCAGGGCGCCGGCCGAGCGGCTGCGCGGGACCCTGGCCGAGGCCGGGGCCGGCCTGCTGCTCACCGACGCCGCCTGGGAGGCGACGGCCCACGACGTGCTGTCCGGCGACCGCGTCCTGCGCGCCGACGGCACCTTTGGGCCCACCGGCCCCGCGCCCGACCGGGCCGTGCACCCCGACAACGTCCAGTACCTGATGTTCACTTCGGGTTCCACCGGCACGCCCAAGGGCGTCGCGGTACGCCAGCGGGACGTCGCCGCGCTCGCCCTCGACCGGGCCTTCGCCGGGCACGACCGGGTCCTCGTCCACTCGCCGCACGCCTTCGACGCCGCCACCTACGAGGTGTGGGTGCCGCTGCTGCGCGGCGGTACGGCAGTCCTCGCCCCGCCCGCCGACCTGGACGCCGCCCACGTCCGGCAAGCCGTCACGGAACAACGGGTGAGCTGCCTGTGGCTGACCGCGGGCCTGTTCCGCCTGCTCGCCCAGGAGGACCCCGGCTGCCTGCGCGGTGCCCGCGAGGTGTGGACGGGCGGCGAGGCCGTGCCGGGCGCGGTGGTGCGCCGGGTCCTCGACGCCTGCCCCGGCCTGACCGTCGTCGACGGCTACGGCCCCACCGAGACCACCACCTTCGCCACCCGCCGCGTCTTCCGCTCCGGCGGCCCGCTGCCCGCGGTGCTGCCCATCGGACGCCCGCTCGACAACACCCGCGTGTACGTCCTGGACAACGCCCTCCAGCCGCAACCGCCGGGCATCCCCGGCGAGCTGTACATCGCGGGCGCCGGCCTGGCCCGGGGCTACGCGGGGCGGCCCGGCGCGACCGCCGCCCGCTACCTCGCCGACCCCTACGGCCCGCCTGGCACCCGCATGTACCGCACCGGCGACATCGTCCGCTGGAGCGCCGACGGCGAACTGCACTTCGTCGGCCGCGCGGACGACCAGATCAAGATCCGCGGCTTCCGCGTCGAACCCGCCGAGATCGAGGCCAGGCTCACCGCCCACCCGGCCGTCGCCGAGGCCGTCGTCTCCCTGTACGACGACGGCGGACGCAAGCGGCTGGCCGCCCACCTCGTCCCGGCCGCCGCCGAGTTGCGCGCTGACCTGGCCGCCGAGCCGCCCACCGCCGCCGAGTTGCGCGCCCACCTGGCCGCCGGGCTGCCCGACTACATGCTGCCCGCCGCGTTCGTCACCGTGCCCGAGCTGCCTTTGACGGCCAACGGCAAGGTCGACCGGCGGCAACTGCCCGTACCCGACTGGTCGGCGGGCGTCGACCGGGCCCACCGCGCCCCGCGCACCGAGACGGAGCGCGTCCTCGCCGGGATCTGGGCCGAGCTGCTCGGCGTGACCCTGATCGGCGTGGACGACAACTTCTTCATGCTGGGCGGCGACTCCATCCTCAGCATCCAGGTGGTCTCCCGGGCCCGCGCCGCAGGGCTCGCCCTCAGCCCCCGCGACCTCTTCCGGCACCCCACCGTGGCCGAACTGGCCGCGGCCACCGGCGGCGCCGCGCCCGCCGTCGCGGGCACCGCACCCGTCACCGGAGCGGCGGACCTCCTGCCGATCCAGCGCTGGTTCCTCGACCCGCGGCCGGCGCACCCCGCTTTCTTCAACCAGTCCGTCGTCATCGAGACGGCCGACGCCGTCGACGAGGACGCCCTGCGCGCCGCCCTCACCGCCCTGTGGACGCACCACGACGCCCTGCGCGCCCGGTTCCTCCGCGACGACGAGGGCGCCTGGCGGCAGGACATCGGCGCCGCCGACGCCCAGATACCCGACCTGCTCCAGGTCCACGACCCGGCGGACGAGGAGAGCGCCACCACGGCGGCACACAGTCAACTCCGACTCGACACAGGGCCGTTGCTCACCGCCCGGCTGTTCACCGCCGACGGCCCCCGGCCCGCCCGGCTGCTGCTCGTCGCCCACCACCTGGTGGTCGACGGCGTCTCCTGGCGCATCCTCCTGGAAGACCTGGAGACCGCCTACCGTCAGGCCGCCGGCGGTGGACCCGTACGGCTGCCCGCCCGCACCACCTCCGTACGGGAATGGGCCGCCCGGCTGCGCGACGACGACCGCTTCGCCGCGCAGCTCGGCCACTGGGAGCACACCGCCCGGGCCTGCGCCGACCCGCTGCCCGTGGACCGCGAGGGCGGCAACACCACGGCCGACGTCCGCGAGGTCACCGTCCGCCTCGGCCGCGAACACACCGACGGCCTCCTGCGCCGCGTCCCCGGCGTCTACCGCACCCGCGTCGACGACGTCCTGCTCACCGCGCTGGGCCGGGTCCTCGGCGACTGGACCGGACGCGAGACCGTCGCCGTCGGCCTGGAGGGGCACGGCCGCGAGGACCAGCTGTTCGAGGACATCGACCTGTCCCGCACGGTCGGCTGGTTCACCTCGCTCTTCCCCCTCGCGCTCTCGGTCCCGAGCGGCTCATGGGGCACCGCGCTGAAATCGGTGAAGGAGCAGCTGCGGGCCGTGCCCGAGCGCGGACTGGGCTACGGTGTGCTGCGCCACCTCGCCCGCGAGGAACGGCTCACCGGCGCTCCCGAGCCCGGCATCAGCTTCAACTACCTGGGCCGCTTCGACTGGTCCGCCGACGCCGGCACCCTGGTTGCGGCCGTGCCCGGCGGCCTGGGCGGCGCCGAGGCACCGGACACCGAACGCCCGCACCTGATCGACGTCGTGGCCCGGGTCGAGGACGACCAGCTGGAGATCACCTGGTACTACAGCGCCGGACGGCACGACGAGAAGACCGTCACCGCGCTGGCCGACGCCATGCTCCGGGCACTCGGCGGCATCGTCGCCCACTGCGCCCTGCCCGACGCGGGCGGCCGTACGCCGTCGGACTTCCCGCTGGCCCGCCTCGACCAGACCGCCGTGGACCGGATCGTCGGCGACGGCCGCGACATCGACGACATCTACCCGCTGACGCCGATGCAGGCCGGCATGCTCTTCCACAGCCTGCTCGACGCCGACAGCCGCACCTACGTCAACCAGGTGCAGCTCGTCCTGTCCGGCGTCACCGACCCGCACGCGCTCGCAGAGGCGTGGCAGCACACCGCCGACGCCAACCCCGTGCTGCGTACCCACCTCGTGTGGCAGGAGACCGCGGAACCCCTCCAGGTCGTCCGGCGCCGGGCCACCGTGCCCGTCACCCACCACGACTGGACCGGATGGTCCGCCGAGCGCGGCACGCGGGAGCTGGACCGGCTGCTCGCCGAGGACCGGGAGGACGGCGTCGACCTGGGCGCCGCGCCCCTGATGCGGCTGACGCTGATCCGGCTGACGGCGGACCGGGTCCGGCTGGTGTGGACCTTCCACCACGTCCTGCTCGACGGCTGGAGCGCGGCCCAGGTCTTCGACGAGGTGTGCGAGCGGTACGCCGCCCTGACGGCCGGGCGCCGCCCACAGCTGCCAGGGCGCCGGCCCTTCTCCGACTACCTGCGCTGGCTGTCCGGGCGGGACACCGCCCGCGCCGAGCGGTACTGGCGCACCACCCTCGCCGGCTTCCAGGCGCCCACCGAACTGCCCCGCGACCGGCGGCCCGCCGAGGCGTACCGCGCCTCTTCCTCCGGGTCCGTGCGGACGGCCCTCGGCGCGGACGTCTCGGCACGGCTGCGGGAGACCGCCCAACAGGCCGGACTGACCCTCAACACGGTCGTCCAGGGCGCGTGGGCGCTGCTGCTGTCCCGTTACGGCGGTGGCGAGGACGTGGTGTTCGGCACGACCGTCTCCGGCAGGCCCGCCGACCTGCCCGGCGTCACCTCGATGGTCGGCCTGTTCATCAACACCCTGCCCACCCGGGCCCGTATCGACGGGCGACGCGGGCTCCTCGACTGGCTGCGCGAACTCCAGGACGCCCAGGCGGAGGCCCGGCGCCACGACTTCGTCTCGCTGGCGCAGGTCCAGTCGTGGAGCGACGTACCCGGCGGCACCGCCCTGTTCGACTCCATCGTGGTCTTCGAGAACTACCCCTTCGACGAGGGCGCCCTGGCCCGGCACGGCCTGGCCATGGAGCAGGAGCGGGACCTGGAACCGACGAACTACCCGCTCAGCGTGGTCGTCGCGCCCGGCGACAGCCTGGCCGTGAACCTGGACTACGACCCGGCCGCCTTCGACACCGGCACGGTCGAGGCGCTCGGCGGGAGCCTGTGCGCCCTGCTGGCCGCCATGGCCGACGCGCCGGACCGCCGCCTGGCCGACCTGCCCCTGCTGGACCCGGCTGAGGGACGCGACCTGGTGGCCCGCTTCGGCGGACGGGTGGCCGAGGCCCCGCACGACACCCTGCCCGAGGCGTTCCGGCGGCAGGCCGAGCGCACACCCGACGCCCCGGCCGTCCGCCACGCCGACAGCTGCCTCAGCTACCGCGAACTCGACGCCCGCTCCAACAGGCTGGCCCGGCTGCTCATCGCCGCCGGCGCCGGACCCGAACGCTTCGTCGCGCTCTGCCTGCCCCGCACCGCCGACCTGGTCGTAGCGCTCCTCGCGGTGCTGAAGAGCGGCGCCGGTTACCTGCCGGTCGACCCGCAGTACCCCGCCGAGCGCGTCGCGTTCCTCTTCGAGGACGTACGGCCGGACGCCGTGATCACGGCCACCGAGACCGCGGGCCGGCTGCCCGAGGGGCCGTACGCCCGGATCATGCTCGACGAGGAGCCCGGCACCGACCTGCCGGACACCCCCGTCGGCGACGCCGAGCGCCGCGCCACGCTGCTGCCCGCCCACCCGGCCTACGTCATCCACACCTCCGGTTCCACCGGACGCCCCAAGGGAGTGGTCGTCAGCCACGCGTCCGTGCGCGCCCTGACCGACTGGGCGGCCGCCGAGTTCACCGGGCGCGGCCTCGAGCACGTGGTCGCGTCCACCTCGCTCAACTTCGACGTGTCGGTGTTCGAGATCTTCTCGCCGCTCCTGTCCGGCGGCTGCGTGGAGGTCGTCCGCGACCTGCTGGCCCTCGCCGAACGCCCCGGGCCCTGGCGGGCCGGACTGCTCAGCGCGGTGCCCTCGGCCCTGGACCGGCTGCTCGCCGAGGACGCCGTCGACGTCACCGCGGACACCGTCGTCCTCGCGGGGGAGGGGCTGCCCGCCCGGACCGTCGGCCGGGTCCGCGCGGCCGTACCCGGCAGCCAGGTGCGCAACATCTACGGCCCCACCGAGGCCACCGTCTACGCCACCGCCTTCACCTGCGACCCGGCCGACCCCGACCGCGATCCGCCGATCGGGCGGCCGCTCGGCGGGGCCCGCGCCTACGTCCTGGACGAGTGGTTGCGCCCGGTACCCGCCGGCGCGCCCGGCGAACTGTTCCTCGCCGGAACCGGCGTCGCCCGCGGCTACCTGCGCCGCCCCGGCCTGACCGCCACCCGGTTCCTGCCCGACCCGTTCGGCCCGCCCGGCAGCCGCATGTACCGCACCGGCGACCTGGTCCGCTGGACGGCCGACGGCGACCTCGTCTATCTCGGCCGGGGGGACGACCAGGTCAAGGTGCGTGGCTTCCGCATCGAACTCGGCGAGGTGGAGGCGGCGCTGGCCCGCCACCCGGCGGTGGCGGCGGCAGCGGCCCGCGTCGTCGAACACGCAGGGCACCGCCGCCTGATTGGTTACGTGGTGGCCCGCACGGCCCCCGTTCCCGCACGGGCCGAGGGAGTGGGTGTGGCCGGGGGTTCAACTCCCGTGCCCGCGTCCGCCGACGAGGCGGGAACCTCCGGACCGGTCGGGGACACGGACCGGCCGACCCCCGCCGCTCACCCGCAACACCGCCCCGCCGCTGTGCCCGACACCGGCGAACTCCGCGCCTTCCTCGCCCGGAGTCTTCCCGAGCACCTGCTGCCCGCCCTCTTCGTTCCGCTGGAGCGGCTCCCGCTCGGTGCCACCGGCAAGCTCGACCGCCGGGCGCTGCCCGTGCCCGAGTGGGCCGCGCCGACCACCGGCGCGGGTGGCAGGCCGCCGCGTACGGAGGCCGAGCAGACCCTCGCCGCCATCTGGTGCGAGGTGCTCGGCGTGCCCGAAGTCGGCGCGGACGACAACTACTTCACGCTCGGCGGCGACTCCGTCCTCGGCATCCAGATCGTCTCCGCCGCCCGCAGGGCCGGACTCGCCCTGACCCCCCGGCACCTGTTCACCCACCAGACGCTCGCCGAACTCGCCGTCGCGGCCGAGCGAATGCCCGACACCGCCACAGCCACCGCCGAGCAGGGTCCGGTGACCGGCGACGCCCCGCTCACTCCCGTACAGCACTGGCTCCTGGACACCCTCACGGGCGACCCCGCCCACTTCAGCCAGACGGTCTCCTTCGAGCTGGCCGCAGATACCGATGAGAGGCTGCTGCGCGCCGCCCTGTACGCCGTACTCGAACACCACGACGCCCTGCGGATGCGCTTCGAGCTGACGAGTGACGGCCGGTGGCGGCAGTACGGCACCCCGCCCGACGACCGTGACGTCCACCTGGAGGTGCACGACCGGACGGCGCCCGACGAGGTGGCCGACGCCCTCGGCGCCGGCTTCGATCTGGCCGGCGGGCCGCTGCTGCGGGCCGCGCTGTGCCGACCGGGGGACGGCAGGCGGCCCGTGCTGCTGCTCGCCGCCCACCACCTCGTCGTGGACGCCGTGTCCTGGCGCCTGGTCCTGGAGGACCTGGACGCCGCCTACGACGCGCTGCGGGACGGCGCACGGCCCGCTCTCGCCCCGAAGAGCACGTCGTTCCGGGCATGGGCGCGGCGGCTCGCCGAGCACACCGAGGCGGGCGGCTTCGACGGCGAACTCGCCCACTGGCGCGGCCTCGACGGCGCCCCCGCGCTGCCCGCCGACCGCCCCGGCGGCGCGAACACCGTCGCCGACGAGGAGAGCGTGACCGCGGGCCTCGACGCCGAGGAGACCCGACGGCTGCTCCAGGACGTGCCGGACGTGTACCGCACCCGCGTCAACGACGTCCTGCTGTGCGCGCTGGGCCGGGTCCTGGCCCGCTGGACCGGACAGGACCGGGTGGCGGTGACCCTGGAGGGACACGGCCGCGAGGAACTGTTCGAGGACACCGACCTCGCCCGGACCACCGGCTGGTTCACCGCCATGTACCCCGTCGCCCTGGACGTGCCCCGGGACGCGGACACCGGCAACGTGCTGAAGGCCGTCAAGGAGAACCTGCGGGCCGTGCCGCACGGCGGACTCGGCTACGGCGCGCTGCGCTTCCTGCACCCCACAGCCGGCCGCGACCTGCCCGCCCTGCCGCCGGTCTGCTTCAACTACCTGGGCCGGCAGGACCGCACCGGCACGCCGGGCGGCCTGCTGCACACGCCCTACGGCGGTCTGTCCGGTGGCATGGACCGCTCGGCGCAGCGGCCCCACCTCCTCGACGTCCTCGGCCAAGTCGGCGCGGAACGGCTGGAGTTCACCTGGTCGTACTCCCGCGAGGTGCACGACCGGGAGACCGTCACCCGGCTGGCGGGCGAGCTGACCGACGAACTGCGCGCCATCGTCCGGCACTGCGGCGAGCCCGGGGCCGGCGGCCGCACCCCCGCCGACTTCCCGCTCGCCCCGCTGGACCAGGCGGGCGTCGACCGGCTCGTCGGTACGGGAGCGGATGTGGCGGACGTAGTGGACATCTACCCGCTCACGCCCACCCAGACCGGCATGGTGATGCACGGACTGGACGAGGCGGAACACGGCCTGTACGTCGAGCAGATCACGTTCGTGGCGGACGGCGCCCGCGACCCGCGGACCCTGGCCGCCGCCTGGCAGCACGTCCTCGACCGCACCCCCGTGCTGCGCACCTCCGTAGCACTGCGCGGCGTACCCGTACCGCTCCAGGTGGTCCACCGGGACGTGACGCTGCCGATCACCGAGCACGACTGGAGCGCCATCCCGGCGGACCGGCAGGCCGCGGAGCTGGAAGGGCTGCTCGCCGACGAGCGGGCCCGGGGCATCGCCCTGGAGAGCGCCCCGCTGCTGCGGCTCGCCCTGGTCAGGCTCGGCCCGGACGCGGTCCGCGTGGTGTGGACCTTCCACCACGTCCTGCTGGACGGCTGGAGCGTCTTCCACGTCCTGTCCGACGTCACGGCCGCGCACGCCGCCCTCACCCGCGGCGAGCGGCCCCACCTGCCCGAACGCAGGCCGTTCGCGGACTACGCCGCCTGGCTCGCCGCCCGCGAGACCCACCAGGCGCGGGAGCACTGGCGTGCGGCCCTGGCCGGCCTGACCGGCCCGACCCCGCTGCCGTACGACCGGCGGCCCGCGCCGGACGCCACGGCCCGCTCCGGCACCTGGCTGTCCCGGCGGCTCGACGCCGAAGGGACCAGTCGGCTCCAGGAGTTCGCCCGCCGCAACCGCCTCACCCTCAACTCCCTCGTGCAGGGCGCCTGGGCGCTGCTCCTCGCACGGTGGAGCGGGGAGCGGGAGGTCTGCTTCGGCACCACCGTCTCCGGACGCCCCGCCGATCTGCCCGGCGCCGACACCATCACCGGCCTGTTCATCACCACCCTGCCCGCCCGCGCCGAGGTCGACGGCGACGCCGACTGCTCCACCTGGCTGCGCGCCTTCCAGGAGGCGCGCGCCGAGGACCGCCGCCACGACCACCTGCCCCTCAGCACACTGCACGCCCTCGGCGAACTGCCTTCGGGCACCGGCCTGTTCGACAGCCTGGTGGTCTTCGAGAACTACCCCGTCGGCGACGCGACCGCGGGTGCGCACGGACTCGCCCTGCGGGACCTGGACGCCCGGGAGGCCACCAACTACCCGCTCACCGTGGTCGTCTCGCCCGGCGACCTGCTGACCGTCGAACTCGGCTACGACCCGCGGTACTTCGAGGAGTCCAGCGCCGAATCGCTGGCCGGGCAGCTGCTGCACACCCTGGACGCCCTGGCCGCCTCGGACGGCACGGCCCGCCTGGACGACCTCGACGTCCTGCCGCCCGCGCAGCGCGAGCGGCTGCTGCGCGGCCCGGCACGCCCCGCGACCGGACCGGTGCCCGCGGCCACTTTGCCCGCCCTCGTCGAGGCCGCCGTCGACCGGTGGCCGACCGCACCCGCCCTCGAAGGACTCGAAGCGTCCGGCGCGCCCCTGAGCTTCGCGGAGACGGACGACCGGGCCAACCGCCTCGCGCACCGGCTCATCGCCCGGGGTACCGGACCCGGCGACCTCGTGGCGCTGCTGCTGCCCCGCTCGGCGGACATGGTCCTCGCCCAACTGGCGGTGACGAAGGCCGGCGCCGCGTTCCTGCCCGTCGACCCGGCCTACCCGAAGGAGCGGATCGCCCTGATGCTGAGCGACGCCGCCCCCGCCCTGACCCTCGACGCCCTGGAGGTCGCCGACCTGCTCGCCGCCGCGCCGGACGGTGTCCCCGGACACCGGCCCACCGACGCAGACCGGACCCGCCCGCTCGACCTGGACGACCCGGCCTACGTCATCTACACCTCCGGCTCCACCGGTACGCCCAAGGGGGTCGTCGTCACCCACCGCGGGCTCGCCGCGTTCAGCGCCGCCGAGGCGGCCCACTACCAGGTCGCCCCGGGGGACCGGGTGCTGGCCTTCGCCACCCCCAGCTTCGACGCCTCCGTGCTGGAGCTGTGCGCCTCCCTGCCGCACGGTGCCCGGCTCGTCGTGCCCCGGCCGGGACCGCTCCTCGGCGCCGAACTCGCCGGCGTCCTGCGAGCCGGGCACATCACCCACACCCTGCTCCCGCCGGCCGCGCTCGCCACGCTGCCGCCCGACACCCCCGGCACGCTGCCGGACCTGAAAACCCTCATCGTCGGCGCCGACGCGTGCGGCCCCGAACTCGTCGCCCGCTGGGCGCCGCACCACCGCATGGTCAACTCCTACGGCCCCACCGAGGCCACCGTCGTCGCCACCTGGTCCGCGCCGCTGGCGGCGGACGGCAGCGCGCCGCCCATCGGCCGCCCGCTGCCCGCCACCGGCGCCTACGTCCTCGACGCCCGGCTGCGGCCGGTCCCCGACGGCGTCATCGGCGAACTGTGGCTGAGCGGACCGGCACTGGCGCGCGGTTACCTCGGCCGGCCCGGTCTGACCGCGGCCCGCTTCACCGCCGACCCGTTCGGGCCGCCCGGCACCCGCATGTACCGCACCGGCGACCTGGTGCGCCGCGACAGCGCCGGCGAACTGCACTACCTGGGCCGCACGGACCACCAGCTCAAGCTGCGCGGCCACCGCATCGAAGCGGGCGAGGTCGAGGCGACGCTGGTTCGCCACCCGGGCGTACTGGACGCGGTGGTGACCGTACGCGAGGACGAACCGGGCCTGCCGCGCCTGGTCGCCCACCTGCTCACGGCCCCCGACACACAGCCGCCGGCCCCGGCGGAACTGCGGGAACTGGCCGCCCGCTCGCTGCCCGGGTACATGGTGCCGTCCGCGTTCGTGGCGCTCGACCGCTTCCCGCTCACCGAGAACGGCAAGACCGACCGGGCCGCCCTGCCCGCCCCGGCACCGGCGCAGGAGCGGGAACGGCCCGAGTACGTGGCACCCCGCACCCCCACCGAGGAGGCGGTGGCGGCCATCTGGGAGGAGGCACTCCAGACGACGGCCGTGGGCGCCGAGGACGACTACTTCCTGCTCGGCGGCGACTCCCTGCGCGCCCTGCTCATCGCCTCCCGCGCCAACGACGCGTTCGCGGTCACGCTCACCCCCCGCGACGTCCTGCTCTCCCGCACGGTGGCCGCCCTGGCGGAGCTGGTGGAGGAGCAGGTGCTGAGCGAACTCGAACAGAGCGCGTACGACGAAGACGCCGCGTCCGGCGGCCACGACCACGACAACGAACGGTGAGGATCCGACGACCATGACGTCTTCGACCCCTTCGAACTCCGCTTCGAACTCTGCTTCGGATCCCGCTGACTCCACACGTCAGCCGTCCCGCCCCTCCCGGCAGGCCCGTGCCGAGGCCCTGCCCGAGGACATGCGGGAGGCGCTGCGACGCCGGCTCGCCGGCCGGACCGGCGGCGCCGCCCCGGCCGCCCGGCAGGGCATCCCGCGCGCCGACCGGGAGCGCCCCCTGCCGCTGTCCTTCGCACAGCAGCGGCTGTGGTTCCTGGACCGGCTGCGGCCCGGCGACGCCCGCTACAACAGCGCGGTCGCCCTGCGCCTCACCGGCGCGCCGGACCAGGAGGCGCTGCGCGCGGCCCTGACCGCCGTCGTGGCCCGGCACGAGGCGCTGCGCACCACCTTCGAGGAGACCGAAGGGCGCCCGGTGCAGCGCGTCCACCCGGCGGGCCCGGTGCCGCTGCCGGTCCGGGACGCGGGCGACCTGCACAAGGACCTCCTGGCCGAGTACTCCCGCCCCTTCGACCTGAGCAGTGGGCCGCTGCTGCGCGCCCTGCTGCTGCGCGAGTCCGCCACCTCCCACGTCCTGCTGCTGACGGCCCATCACATCATCACGGACGGCTGGTCGACGGGCATCGTCCTGGACGAGCTGTGCACCGCCTACGACGCCTTCGCGCAGGGCGCCGCGCCCGCCCTGCCGCCGGTGGCCACGCAGTACCCGGACTTCGCGGCGTGGCAGCGCGCCCGGCTCTCGGGCGCCCGCCTCGACGGCGAACTCGCCCACTGGAGACAGCGTCTGGCCGGGGCTGTGGCGCCCGAGCTGCCCCTGGACCGGCCGCGGCGCGGCGAGGAGGCGGGCGAGGGCGCCGTCCACTCCTTCGCCGTCCCGGCCCGTCTGACCGCGCGCCTGCGCGACCTCGCCAGGCAGCAGCACACCACCCTGCACACCGCCCTGGTCGCTACCGCACAGGCGCTGCTGGCCCGCTGGTCGGGCCAGGACGACATCACCGTCGGCTCCCTCACGCCCGGCCGCTCCCGCACCGACCTGGAACGCAGCGTCGGGTTCTTCGTGAACACCGTCGTGCTGCGCACCCCGGTGGAGGCCTCCGGGTCCTTCCGTGAACTCCTCGCCCTGGCGGCCGAGACGGTGGGCGACGCCTTCGCCCACGGCGACACCCCGTTCGAGCGGGTCGTGGAGGCGGTGGGCGCGCCCCGCGAGGCCGGCCGCAACCCGCTGTTCGACGTGATGGTCCTGCTGCACCCCGACCCGCCCGCCGCGACCGCCCCGCGCGGGCTCACCATCACTCCGGTCGCCGTGCCCCGGCAGGCGGCCACCTTCGACCTGAGCGTCGAGTTCGTGCCGGACGGTGAGGGCCTGACCGGCCTCCTTGAGTACCGCACCGACCTGTTCGACGCGGCCACCGCCGAGCGGATGGCCGGACAGCTGACACGTCTGCTCGAAGGCGCCTGCGCCGCGCCGGACCGAGCGCTGGGCAGCCTGCCCCTGCTCTCCGAGGCGGAGACCCGACGGGTCGTCCACGACTGGAACCCCGCCCCGCTCCCCGTCACGGACACCGTCCACCCCGAACTGTTCGAGCGCCGCGCGGCCCGGACCTCCGACGCCCTCGCGCTCGTCGCGGGCGGCGAACGGCTGGACTACGCCACGCTCAACGCCCGCGCCAACCGGCTCGCCCACCATCTCATCGCCCGCGGCGCAGGTCCCGAACGGCTGGTCGCACTGCGGCTCCCGCGCACCGCCGACATGATCGTCGCGATCCTCGCCGTCTGGAAGTCCGGCGCGGGATATCTCCCGCTGGATCCGGCCCTGCCCGAGGAGAGGGTCCGGTTCCTGCTGGACGACGCCCGCCCGGCCCTGGTCCTCGACGAGACGGTCCTGCGCGCCGTGCCCGCGGACTCCCCGGACACCGACCCCACGGACGCCGACCGGCGCGCCCCACTGGCGGCGGATCACACCGCGTACGTCATCTACACCTCCGGCTCCACCGGCCGGCCGAAGGGCGTCACCGTCACCCACCGCGCGGCGGCGCACCTGCTCGCCGCCCACCGGGCCGGCTTCGTCGCCGAGGCGGGCGGCGGCCCCCTGCGGGTCGCGCTCACCGCGTCCTTCTCCTTCGACACCTCCCTCGAAGGCGTGCTGCTGATGGCCGACGGCCATCCGCTGCACCTGGTCGACGAGACCACCCGGATGGACCCGGCCGCGCTGGTCGAGTACGTCGTCGAGCACCGCGTCGACTTCCTCGACGTCACCCCGTCCTACCTGCGGCAACTGCTGCCCGCCGGACTGCTCACCGACCCCCGGCACCACCCCCGGGTCCTCATGCTCGGCGGTGAGGCGGTCGGCCCCGCGCTCTGGCGCGAGCTGGCCGCCCACCCGGACGTGACCGCCCACAACTTCTACGGCCCCACCGAGTGCACGGTCGACGCCCTGTCCTGCCGTATCGACGGCGGGGACCGCCCGCTGGTGGGCCGCCCCCTGCCCGGCGTACGGGCCTATGTGCTGGACGACCGGCTCCAGCCGGTGCCGCCCGGCGTCGGCGGCGAGCTGTACCTGGCGGGCGGCCAGCTCGCCCGGGGTTACGCCGGACGGCCGGGCCTGACCGCGGCCCGCTTCCTGCCCGACCCGTTCGGCGGACCCGGGGAGCGGATGTACCGCACCGGCGACCTGGCCCGCTGGACCACCGACGGCCGACTCGACTACCTCGGGCGCGCCGACGACCAGGTCAAGGTGCGCGGCCACCGAATCGAGCCCGGCGAGATCGAGGCCGCCCTGCTCGCGCTGCCCGCCGTCGCCGCCGCCGCGGTCGCCGCCCTGCCCGACCCGCACGGCCACACGCGCCTCGCCGCCTACGTCGTCCCCGCACCCGACGCGCCCCGGCCCGCCCCCGCCGACCTGCGCGCGGCCCTGCGTGAGGTGCTGCCCGACGCCCTGGTGCCGTCCTCCTTCACCTCGCTGGACGCGCTGCCGCTGACCACCAGCGGCAAGCTGGACCGCCGAGCCCTGCCCATGCCGGAAAACACCGCGCAGGAGCGGGAGTTCGTCGCCCCGCGCACCCCCGGCGAGGAGACCCTGGCCGGTATCTGGGCCGAGGTGCTCGGAGTGGCCCGGGTGGGTGTCACGGACAACTTCTTCGAGCTGGGCGGCGACTCGATCCTGAGCATCCAGGCCGTCTCCCGGGCCCGCGCCGCGGGCCTGCACATCGGTTCGCAGGACGTCTTCCGCCACCAGACCGTCGCCGACCTGGCCGCCGCCGCGTCCCGCCGCACCACCGCCGTGCCCGCGCCCCGCCGCCCGCACGATGCCGGACCCGCGCCGCTCACCCCCGTACAGGAGTGGTTCTTCGCCACGCACGGGCCGCTGCGGCACTTCGCCATGTCGATGCTGCTCGACCTGCCTCACAACCTCGACGAGGGGGCCCTGGACCGGGCACTGCACGCCGTGGTGGCACGCCACCCGGCCCTGTGCACCCGCTTCACCTCCACCGACGGCGCCTGGCGGCAGCACCCCGGCACCGGCCCGGCGACCGGACTGCTCACCCGCCACGACGCCGGAACCCCGCCCGCCGAGGCCGCGGAAGCGGCCCGCGCGGCCCTGGACCCGGCGACCGGCGCCCTGCTGCGCGCGGCCCTCCTGCCCGGCGGGGAACGCCCGCAACTGTTCCTCACTGCCCACCACCTGGCGGTCGACAGCGTCTCCTGGCGGGTGCTCCTCGCCGACCTGGAGCAGGCCTACCGACAGGCGGCGGCCGGCGAGGAACCCCGACCGGAACCGGAGCACACCCCGTTCGCCGACTGGGCGCGGACCCTCACCGAACGCGTCCGCGCAGGCGACCTCGACGACGGCCTGCCCCACTGGACGCGCGAGACGGCGACGCCGCGCACCCCGCTCCCCGTCGACCTGCCCGGCACCCCGCTCGCCGGGTCCGTGCGCACCGTCCGCACACGCGTGGACCGGGACACCACCGAGGCACTCCTGCGGCGGGTACCGGGCGCGTACCGCACCCAGGTCAACGACGTGCTGCTGAGCGCGCTGGGCCGGGTGCTCGCCGACTGGTCCGGCACCGACCGGGTGACCGTCGCCCTGGAGGGCCACGGCCGCGAGGAGGAACTGGACGAGGGCGCCGACCTGTCCCGCACGGTCGGCTGGTTCACCACCCAGTACCCGGTCACCCTGATCCCGGCCGGACCGGACGACTGGGGGACCACCCTCAAGTCCGTCAAGGAACAGCTGCGCGCCGTGCCCCGCCGCGGCCTGGGCTACCAGGCGCTCGGCCACCTCGGCTCACCCCGGCCCGAGGCCCGGGCGCTCGGCCGACTGCCGCTGCCCGACGTCTGCTTCACCTATCACGGGCAGTGGGAAGCGCCCGCCGCAGGAGACTTCGCGCCCGTCGCCGACGTCCCCGGCCGGGACATGGACCCCGACGCGCCACTGGACCACCTCCTCGACGTGTCCGCCCTCGTGACCGACGGCGAACTGGAGATCACCTGGCACTACAGCGACCAGGTGCACCGCGAGGACACCGTCCGGGGCCTGGCCGCGGGCATGGCGCGGGCGCTCGCCGCCATTGCCGAGCACTGCGCCCGCCCCGGCGCGGGCGGGCGTACACCCTCCGACTTCCCGCTGGCCCGCCTGGACCAGGCCGGTGTGGACCGGCTCGTCGGTGACGGCCGGGACGTCGAGGACCTGCTGCCGCTCACCCCGCTCCAGGAGGGCATGCTCTTCCACCGTCTTGTCGGCGGAGACGACGACGTGTACGTGGACCAGGCCGCGCTGCTCCTCCAGGGCGTGAGCGACCCGGACGCCCTCGCCCTGGCCTGGCAGCGGGTGACCGACCGCACCCCCGCCCTGCGCACCTCGGTGGTGTGGGAGGGCGTCCCGGTGCCGCTCCAGGTCGTACACCGCCGGGTCGAAGTCCCCCTCACACAGCTGGACTGGCGCGAAGTGGACGCGGCGGAGCGGGCCGAGCGCCTCGACCGGCTGCGCGCCGACGACCTCGCCTGCGGCCTCGACCTGGGCACGGCGCCCCTGATGCGGCTCACTTTCGTCCGGATCCCCGACGCCCGGCTGCACCTGCTGTGGACCTCCCACCACCTGATCCTGGACGGCTGGAGCCTCGCCCAGGTGCTCACCGAGGTGTCCGAGGAGTACGCGGCGCTCACCACCGGCGCCGAACCCCGGCCACCGGCCCGACGGCCGTTCGGCGACTACGTGCGCTGGCTGGCCGGCCAGGACACCGAGGCAGCCCACGCGCACTGGCGGACCGCCCTCGACGGGTTCGCCACCCCGACCCCGCTGCCGGCCGACCGCGTCCGGCGCCCCGGCCACGAGACCCGCTCCGCCGACGTGCACACGAGCGCGCTGTCCGACGAGGTCTCCGCCCAACTGGCGCAGTCCGCCCGGTCGGCCGGACTCACCCTCGGCACCGTGGTGCAGGGCGCCTGGGCACTGCTCCTGTCGCGCTACAGCGCCGAACGGGACGTGCTGTTCGGGACCACCGTCTCCGGACGGCCCGACGACCTGCCCGGCGCCGAGTCGATGGTGGGCATGTTCATCAACACCCTGCCCACCCGCGTCCATGTGGACGGCAGCCGCACCGCCGCCGCCTGGCTCAGGGACCTCCAGGAGGAACAGGCGCAGGCACGGCGCTTCGCGGCGGTGTCCCTCGCCGAACTGACCTCGCTGAGCGACGTGCCGGCCGGGAGCCCCCTCTTCGACAGCATGGTGGCCTTCGAGAACTACCCCTTCGACGAGGCGCGTTCGGCCACGACCGGGATACGTCTCACCGATGTCTCCTCCCGGGACGCCACCAACTTCCCGCTGGTGCTGCGGGCCTACCAGGGCGAGCGGTTCGGCTTCGACCTCGCCTACGACCCCGAACTGTTCGACGCGAGGACCGTACGCGCCCTCGGCGACCGGCTCTGCCTGCTGCTCACGGAACTGGCCGACGACCCCGAGCGGCCCGTGCGCTCCCTGGCCTGGACCACCGCCGAGGAACGGCGGCGGATGCTCACCGACTGGAACGGCACCGAGGAGGGCCGGCCCACCGACACGCTGGACGCGCTGTTCGCCGCCCAGGCCGCCCGCACCCCCGACGCCGAGGCCGTCACCTGCGGCGACGAACGCCTCGACTACGCCACCCTGGACGCACGGGCAAGCCGTCTCGCCCACCGGCTCGCCGAACTCGGCGCCGGGCCCGAGACGTTCGTCGCCCTCGCGCTGCCCCGCTCCGCCGACCTCGTCGTCGCGGTCCTCGCCGTCCTCAAGACCGGCGCCGCCTACCTGCCCCTCGACCCCCGGCTGCCCGGGGAGCGCGTCCGGCGGATGCTCGCCGACGCCGGTCCCGTCGCCCTGGTCACCACGCGGCAGACCGTCGCCCCGGTCACCACCGAGCAGACCGCGACGGCCGGCCCGGACGTGCCCCGCCTGCTGCTCGACGACCCGCGGGTGCGCGCCGACCTCGCCCGCCGCCCGGCCGCGGGACCGACGGGGCGCGCGCTGCCCGAGAGCCCCGCCTACGCCATCTACACCTCCGGCTCCACCGGTACGCCCAAGGGCGTGATCGTCCCGCACGCCAACGTGGTCAGGCTCTTCACCCGCACCCGGCACTGGTTCGGCTTCGGAGCCGACGACGTGTGGACGCTCTTCCACTCCTACGCCTTCGACTTCTCGGTGTGGGAGCTGTGGGGCCCGCTGCTGCACGGCGGCCGGCTCGTGGTCGTCCCCGAGGACACCGCCCGCTCCCCGGAGGACTTCCTGCGCCTGCTCGCCGACGAGCAGGTCACCGTGCTCAACCAGACGCCGTCCGCGTTCTACCCGTTGATCCGAGCGGACGCCGAACACCCGGATGTCGGCGCCCGGTTGGCGCTGCGCACGGTCGTCTTCGGCGGCGAGGCCCTGGACGTGGGCAGACTCGCCGACTGGTACGCCCGCCACGCGGACACCGCGCCCCGCCTGGTGAACATGTACGGCATCACCGAGACCACCGTGCACGTGACGTACGCCGGTCTCGACCGGCGGGCCGCCCACTCCGGTGCCCTGAGCCCCATCGGCACCGGCATCCCCGACCTGCGGCTCTACGTCCTCGACGACACGCTCCAGCCGGTACCGCCGGGCGCCGTGGGCGAACTGTTCGTGGCCGGTGAGGGGGTGGCGCGCGGTTACCTGAACCGGCCCGGACTGACCGCGACCCGCTTTCTCGCCGACCCCTTCGGCCGTCCGGGCACCCGTATGTACCGCACCGGGGACCGGGCGCGCTGGCGGGCCGACGGCACCCTGGAGTACCTGGGCCGCGCCGACCAGCAGGTCAAGATCCGCGGCTACCGCATCGAGCCCGGCGAGATCGAGGCCGCCCTGCACACCCACCCCGGCGTCGGCGCGGCCGCCGTCGGCGTGTACGAGGACACCGCCGGGACCCGCCGCCTCGTCGCCCACGTCGTCGGCACCGGCACGGGCGGCACCAGCACCAGCACCGGCACCGGCACCGGCGGCGCCCGCCTCGGGGAGTGCGCCACGCCCCCGCCCGCCGCCGAACTCCGCGCCCACCTCGAAGGCCTGCTGCCCGCGCACATGGTGCCCGCCGCCTATGTGCCGATGGCCGCGCTGCCGCTCACCGCCAACGGCAAGCTCGACCGGCGCGCCCTGCCCGCGCCCGGCCCCGACGGCTTCGCCGCCGACGGCACGCGGACCGCGCCGCGCACCCCCGCCGAGCGGCTCGTCGCCGCCGCCTGGACGGACGTACTGGACACCGACGAGATCGGCGTCGACGACGACTTCTTCGCCCTGGGCGGCGACTCCATCCTCGCCGTCCGTGTCACCTCCCGACTGCGCGCCGCCTTCGGCACGGACGTCTCGCCCCGGCTGCTGTTCACCCACCCCACGCTCCTCGCCCTCGCCGTCGCCCTGGGCGAGCCGGGCGGCGCGGACACCGCCGACGTCATCCCGGCCACCGCCCCCGGCGCCCCGGCGCCCCTGTCGTACGCCCAGCAACGCCTGTGGTTCCTCGACCGGTTCGAGCCGGGCAGCACGGAGTTCACCACCCTGTCCGTGCTGCGGCTGCGCGGCCCGCTGGACAGCGCGGCCCTGCGTACCGCCCTGGACGGTGTGGTCGCCCGGCACGAGGCCCTGCGCACCACGTTCGCCGAACACGACGGCCAGGCACGTCAGATCGTCCACCCGCCCCGGCCCGTGGACCTGCCGGTGCTCGACCTCCCGGACGACGCCGCCCTGGACGCACTCGTGGACCGGATCGCCGCCGCTCCCTTCGACCTGGCCGCCGGCCCCCTGCTGCGGGCCCACCTGGCGCGCTTCGCCGCCGACGAGCACGTCCTCGTCCTGGCCGTCCACCACATCGTCACCGACGGCTGGTCCGTCGGCGTACTGGCCAGGGACCTCGGCGAGCTGTACGCGGCCGCCCTAGCGGACCGCCGCCCCGAGCTGCCCGCGCTGCCCGTCCGCTACAGCGACTACGCGGCCTGGCAGCGTTCCCGCGCCGACCGCGCGGAGAACGAACTCGCCTACTGGCGCCGGGCTTTGGACGGCGTGATCCCGCTGGATCTGCCCACCGACCGGCCGCGCCCGGCCGTCCGCACCCGCGACGGCGCCCTGCTGACCTTCACCCTGCCCGCCGCACTCACCGAGCGGCTGCGCGAACGGTCACGGGAGGCCGACGCCACCCTCTACATGACGCTGGTGACCGCCTGCCAGATCCTGCTCGCCCGGTGGGCGGGACAGGAGGACGTCACCGTCGGCACCGTCACCGCGGGACGCGAGCGGTCCGAACTGCACGACCTGGTCGGCATGTTCGTCAACACTCTGGTGCTCCGCGCCAAGGTCCGCCCCGGTGTGCCCTTCCGGGACCTGCTCGCCGAGGTGCGCGACACCGCCCTGGAGGCGTTCGCCCACCAAGAGGTGCCCTTCGAGCGCGTGGTGGACGCCCTCCAGCCCGAGCGGGACACCAGCCGCACCCCCCTGTTCCAGGTCATGGTCGCCCTGCACAACCTCGGCGCCGAGCCGCTCCGACTGCCCGGCCTGACGGCGGAGCCGGTCACCCCGCCGGTGCGCGTCGCCACCTACGACCTCGCCTTCGACTTCGTGGAGGGCGAGGACGGACTCACCGGGCACCTGGAGTACAACACCGGTCTGTTCGACGCCGACACCGCCGAACGCCTGGCCGCCCGGCTGCGCGTCCTGCTGGAGGCCGCCGCCGAGGACCCGGGCCGGAACGTGGACCGGCTGCCGCTGATGACCGACGACGAGCGGCAGCGCGTACTGCGCCACGGGGAGGGCACCCGCCTGCCCGAGCCGGACACCACCTTCCCCGCCCTGTTCGAGGCCCAGGCAGCCCGCATCCCGCGGCACACCGCCCTGGCCGCCCGCGACACCACGCTGGACTTCGCCGCGCTGAACCAGCGCGCCAACCGGCTCGCCCACCACCTCATCGCCCAGGGCGCAGGCCCCGAAGACGTGGTCGCCGTCCGGCTGCCGCGCACCTCCGAGTCGATGGTGGCGCTGCTCGCCGTCCTCAAGGCGGGCGCCACCCTGCTCTGCCTGGACCCCGCGCTCCCCGCCGAACGGCAGGACTTCCTCCTCGCCGACGCCCGCCCGCACACCCTGCTGACCGGCCTCGACGCGGTGCCCTGGGACCGGCTGCCCGCCCACGACCCGACCGACGCCGACCGCGTCCGGCCCCTGCTGCCCGCCAACGCCGCCTACCTCATCTACACCTCCGGCTCCACCGGCCGCCCCAAGGGCGTCGCCGTCGAACACCGGCACCTGGTCAACCTCTGCCACGACCACCGCACGGGCCTGCTCGCCCCGCACACCGCCGACGGACGGCGGCTGCGGGCCGCACTCAGCGCCTCCTTCTCCTTCGACACCTCCTGGGAAGGACCGCTGCTCCTCGCTCTCGGCCACGAGGTCCACCTGATCGACGAGGACGTACGCCTCGACCCGCAGGCGTTCTGCGCCCACATCGCCGCACACCGCCTCGACCTGGTCAACGTCACGCCGTCCTACCTGCGCGAACTCACCGCCGCAGGACTACTCGCCACCGGCCGCCACCACCCGCGCCTTCTGCTCGTCGGCGGCGAGGCCGTCACCCCGGCCGTCTGGCGCGACCTCGTGCGCGCCGAACAGGACCTGGGCGTCGCCGTGTACAACATGTACGGGCCGACCGAGACCACCGTCGACGCCGTCTACGCCCGCTGCGCCGCCCAGCCGCACCGCCCGGTCATCGGCCGCCCCGGCGGCAATCTGCGCGCCTACGTCCTCGACGCCGCCCTGCGCCCGGTGCCGCCCGGCACGCCCGGCGAGCTGTACCTGGCCGGGGCGCAGGTGGCCCGCGGCTATCTGAACCGGCCCGGCCTCACCGCCGCCCGCTTCCTCGCCGACCCGTTCGGCCCGCCCGGCGAGCGGATGTACCGCACCGGCGACCGGGCCCGCTGGGACCGGGAAGGGCTCCTCGAATTCCTGGGGCGGGCGGACGAGCAGATCAAGATCCGCGGGTTCCGGATCGAGCCCGGTGAGGTGGAGGCCACCCTCCTGGACCAACCGGACATCACCGATGCCGCCGTCGCCGCCCGCGACAACGCGGGCCGCCTCATGCTCGTCGGCTATGTCGTGCCCGCCACCGACCGCGTCCCGTCCGCGGACGCCCTGCGCCTCGCGCTGCGCCGCACCCTGCCCGACCACATGGTGCCCGCCGCGTTCGTCCCGCTGACCCGCATCCCCCGCACCACCAGCGGAAAGACGGACCGGCGCGCCCTGCCCGCCCCGCCCGCACAGCCCGACAGCGGCACGCCCTACGTCGCCCCCCGGGCCGGCACAGAGGAACGCCTGGCCGCGATCTGGGCGGAGGTGCTCGGTGTCGAACGCGTCGGCGCCCGCGACAACTTCTTCGCGCTCGGCGGCGACTCCATCCTGAGCATCCAGATCGTCTCCCGCGCCCGACAGGCCGGACTCGCCCTCGCCACCAAGGACGTCTTCCGCCACCAGACCGTCGCCGAACTCGCCCTGTGCGTACAGGAGTCGGCGCCGAAGCAGGACACCGCCGAGGAACCGGCCGAGGCGCCCCTCACCCCGATCCAGCGCTGGTATCTGGACGGCCGCACACCCGGGCAGCGCCTCCGGTTCACCATGACCCAGCGCCTCGAACTCGCCCCGGACACCACCGGGCCCGCGCTCCAGGCCGCCACCGACGCCCTCGTACGCCACCACGCCGCCCTGCGCACCCGGTTCCGCCACACCGCCGACGGCTGGCGCCAGAACGTCCTGCCCGAGGCACCGGACGGCGTCTTCACCCGGCACGACGCGGCAGGCCTGGACGACACGGCACTGGAGGCCGAGGTCCAGCGGCTGACGGACGAGGCGCAATCCGCCCTCGACCCCACCACCGGGCGGGTCGTGCGCGTACTGTTCTTCGACCGCGGCCCGGGACGGCCCGGACAACTCGTCATCACCGCACACCACTTGGTCATCGACGGCGTCTCCTGGCGCATCCTGCTCGCGGACCTGGAGACCGCCCAGCGGGCGGCGGCGCTCGGCCGGCCCGTGGAACTGCCCCCCACCGGCACGTCCTACGGCCACTGGGCCGCCCGGCTCGACCGGCACACCCGATCCGGCGCACTCGACGCCGACCTGCCGTACTGGACACGCACCGGCACGGCACCGGCCGCCCTGCCCGCGGGCCGACCCGGCCCCAACACCCACGGAACCGCCACCACCCTCTCCGTCACCCTCGACGAGCGGACTACCGAAGCCCTGCTGCGCGCGGTTCCGCAGACCTACCGCACCCAGGTCAACGACGTCCTGCTCAGCGCCCTCGGCCGCACCCTGGCCCGCTGGTGCGGACGCGACACCGTCCTGCTCGGCGTCGAGGGCCACGGCAGGGAGGAACTGTTCGCGGACGTCGACCTGTCGCGGACCGTCGGCTGGTTCACCGCCGAGTTCCCGCTCGCCCTGCGCGTCGCCCCGGACGCCGACTGGCACGACACGCTCCGCTCGGTGAAGGAGCAACTGCGCGCGGTGCCGCTGCACGGCCTGAGCCACGGCGCCCTGCGCCACCTCGTGCCCGGCAGCCCGCTCGCCGGGGCCCCCGCCCCGCAGGTCGGCTTCAACTACCACGGCCAATGGGACACGGACGGCGGCTCCGACGGCCTGCTGGGCGGCGCCCTGCCCCCGGCCGGCCGGGACACCGACCCGGACGAACCCCGGCCCTACCTCCTGGACATCACCGGCGTGGTCCAGGAGGGCAGGCTCGAACTCGGCTGGACCTACCCCGCCGCCGTCTACGACCAGAGCACCGTCCACCGGCTCGCCGATGACATGCTCGCGGCCCTGCGGGAGATCGTGGCCCACTGCGCCGACCCCGAGGCGGGCGGCCGCACCCCCTCCGACTTCCCGCTCGCCGGCCTCGACCAGGAGCACATCGACCGGCTCCTCGGAACAGGCCGCCACGTCGAGGACGTCCTGCCGCTCACCCCGCTCCAGTCCGGCATGCTCTTCCACGGCCTCGTGGACACCGAGCACGCCTACTTCGACCGCACGGCCGTACGGCTGTCCGGCGTCGCCGACCCGGGGGCCTTCGCCGCCGCCTGGCAGCACGTCACCGACCGCACCCCGGCGCTGCGCACCAGCGTCCACTGGCACGGCCTGCCGCACCCGGTCCAGATCGTCCACCGCCACGCGGAACTGCCCGTCAGCCACCTCGACTGGCGCACGCTCACACCCGCCGAGCGCGCCGACGCGACCGAGCGGCTGCTCGCCGAGGACCGCGCCGCCGGCATGGACCTCGGCACGGCCCCGCTCACCCGGCTCACCCTGGCCGCCCTGCCCGGCGACGAGGTGCTCCTCGTGTGGTCCACCCACCACATCGTCCTCGACGGCTGGAGCACCGGGCAGTTGCTCACCGAGGTCTGCGAGCGCTACGCCGCGCTCACCGGCGGCCCCGACCAGGCGCCTCCCGTACGGCGGCCCTTCGCGGACTTCCTGCACTGGCTGCGGGAGCAGGACGAGACGGCGGCGGAGCGGCACTGGGCCGAAACCCTCGCCGACTTCACCGCCCGGACCCCGCTGCCGTACGACCGCACACCCGCCGAGGCCCACCGCGCCCGTTCCGCCGCGGCCGTCCACCACGAGCTGGACGCCGGGGCCTCGCGGCGCCTGCGGGAGAGTGCCGCCCGTGCCGGAGTCACCGTGAACACGGTGGTGGAGGGCGCCTGGGCGCTGCTCCTGGCCCGCTCCGGCGGACGGGACGACGTGGTCTTCGGCACCACCGTCTCCGGCCGCCCGGCCGAACTGCCCGGCGTCGAAGGCATGATCGGCATGTTCATCAACACGGTGCCGACCCGGGTCCGCATACCCGCGGGGCCGGTGCTGCCGTGGCTGCGCGACCTCCAGGAAAGGCAGAGTGACGCCCGCCGCTTCGACTTCCTCGCCCTGCCCCGCATCCAGGCCGTGAGCGAGGTCCCGTCCGGCGAGGCCCTGTTCGACAGCATGGTGGTGTTCGAGAACTACCCCGTGGACGAGTCGGCGACGGCCCGCACCGGGGTCCGGGTCGAGGAGGTGCGCGCCGACGACGCCACCACCTTCCCCTGGTGCCTCCGCGCTCACCTGGGTGAACGACTCGGCTTCGACCTGGCCTACGACCCCGACCTGTTCGACCCTGCCACCGTCCAGCGCGCCGCGGCCCGCCTTGCCGGACTGCTCACCGCCCTCGCCGACGGCTTCGACACCGACCTGACCGACCTGGACGTGCTCGCTCCAGCCGACCGCGAACTGCTGGCCGCCTGGAACACCACCGCCCGCCGGGCCGCGCCGCGCAGCCCCGTCGACCTGTTCGCCGAACAGGTGCGCCGCACCCCGGACGCACCCGCGATCCACGACGGCGAACGCGAGGTGACGTACCGTCAACTCCATGACTGGGCACGCTCACTGGCCGACCGGCTCCGCACCGACGGACTGGCACCCGAGGACCGGGTGGCGCTGCTCCTCGACCGCTCCGCCGAACTGGTCGTCGCCCAGCTCGCGGTGCTCCTGGCCGGCGGCGCCTACGTCCCCGTCGATACCCGCGCCCCCGAGGAGCGCCGCCGCACCATGCTCGCCCAGGCGGGCGCGACCCTTCAACTGACCGCCACGGAGGTGGCGGCGGCCCGGCCCGGGACACCGCGGCGAGGCGGTCGGCCCGCCCCGTCCGTCGATCCCGACCAACTGGCGTACGTGATGTTCACCTCCGGCTCCACCGGGCTGCCCAAGGCGGTCGCCGTGCGGCACCGGGACGTGGCGGCGCTCGCCACCGACAGCCGGTTCGCCGACGGGGTCTGCGACCGCGTGCTGCTGCACTCGCCGGTGGCGTTCGACGCCGCCACCTTCGAGGTGTGGGCACCGCTCCTCAACGGCGGCTGCGTGGTCGTGGCCCCGGGCGGCGTCGACGCGGCCTCGCTGCGCCGACTCGCCGCCGACGGCGGACTCACCGCGCTGTGGCTGACCGCCGGACTGTTCCGGCTCCTCGCCCAGGACGCGCCCGACTGCTTCCGCGGCCTCGCGCAGGTGTGGACCGGCGGTGACGTCGTACCGGCGCAGGCCGTGCGCCGGGTCCTCGACGCCTGCCCCGGCCTGACCGTCGTGGACGGCTACGGCCCCACCGAGACCACCACCTTCGCGACCGCCTTCGCCCTCACCGACCCGGCGGCGGTACCCGGCACGATCCCCATCGGACGCCCGCTGGACGACATGCGGGCACTGGTTCTCGACCCCCGGCTGCGGCCCGTTCCGCCGGGCTGCCCGGGCGAGTTGTACCTGGCCGGCGAGGGCGTCGCCCGGGGCTACCTGGGCCGTCCCGGCGACACGGCCGGCCGCTTCCTCGCCGACCCGCTCGGCCCTCCCGGCGCCCGCATGTACCGCACGGGCGACCTGGCCCGGCGGCGCCCGGACGGCACCGTCGACTTCCTCGGCCGCGCCGACGACCAGGTGAAGATCCGCGGCTTCCGGGTGGAGCCGGGCGAGGTCGAGGCCGCCCTCGCCGCCCACCCGGACGTCGTCGACGTGGCCGTCCTGGCCCGCGAGGACCGCCCCGGCGCCAAACGGCTCGTCGCCTACGTCGTCGGACCGGCCGGCCGGGACGCCGAGGAGCTGCGGACCTTCGCCGCCCGCACCCTGCCCGACTACCTCGTACCCACCACCGTGGTCCCGCTCACCGCGCTGCCGCTCAGCCGCAACGGCAAGGTCGACCGGGCCGCCCTGCCCGCGCCGGACGCCCTGCCGGGCCCCGAGCGGGTCGAGCCCCGCACCGAGGCCGAGCGCCGCACGGCGGACGTCTTCGGCGAGGTCCTCGCCAGCGAACCGCCCGGCGTGGAGGACGACTTCTTCCAGCTCGGCGGCGACTCGATCCTCAGCATCCGGCTCGCCTCCCGCCTCGCCGAGACCTTCGACACCGACCTCACACCGCGCGCGGTCTTCACCCACCCGACACCGGCCGCCCTGGCCCGCCTGCTCGGCGAACGGCGGGGATCCGGCCGCGCGCCGCTCGTCCCGGTCACCCGCGACGCGGTCGCTCCGATGTCACACGCCCAGCAACGCCTGTGGTTCCTGCACGAGTTCGAGCCCGGCGGCGCCGAGTACGTCACCGCGCTCGCCCTGCGGCTGCGCGGCACCCTGGACACCGACGCGCTGCGCGCCGCCCTCGGCGCCGTGGTAGCGCGGCACGAGTCGCTGCGCACCACCTTCGACAGCGTCGACGGGCACGGCATCCAGCGCGTCCACCCGCCCCGCGACGTGCCACTGCCCGTACACGACCTGTGCCGACTCGGCGCGGCGGAGCAGGAACCGGCCGTGCGCCGCCTGCTCGCCGAGGAGCGCGTCCGCCCCTTCGACCTGCGCGAGGGCCCGCTGCTGCGCGCCGGCCTGATCCGGCTGGCCGAGCACGACCACGTACTCACCCTCGCCCTGCACCACATCGTCACCGACGGCTGGTCCACCTCCGTCCTGGTCGGCGACCTCGCGCATTTCTACCGCTCCGAACTCGGCGTGCGGACAGTCGAGTTGGCTCCGTTGCCGGTGCAGTACGCCGACTACGCCCACTGGCAGCGCACGGCCGGCGCCGCCGAGGCCGACGAACACCTCGCCTACTGGAAGGAGCAACTGGCCGACACCGCACCGCTGGAGCTGCCCACCGACCGGCCACGGCCCGCGGTGCGCACCAGCGCCGGCGCGACCGCCCGGCTCGTGGTGCCCGCCGCGACCGCCCGCCGCCTCACCCGGCTCGCCCGGGACCACGGCACCACCCTGTTCACCACGCTCGTGGCCGCCGCCCAGAGCTACCTCGCCCGGCTCTCCGGCACCGAGGACATAGCCGTCGGCACCGTCACCGCGGGCCGCGACCGGCCCGAGACACAGGCCCTCGTCGGCTTCTTCGTCAACACCCTGGTGCTGCGCTCCCGCGCCGAGGCCGACCGGCCGTTCACCGGGTTCCTCGGCGACGTACGGCAGACCGTGCAGGACGCCTTCGCCCATCAGGACGTGCCGTTCGAACGGGTCGTGGACGAGGTGCAGCCCGTCCGCGACACCAGCCGCAGCCCGCTCTTCCAGGTCATGGTCGTCCTCCAGAACACCCCGGCCGTCGCCCTCGACCTGCCCGGCCTCGACGCCGCCGACGTCGAACCGGAGTCGGAGCAGGCCGCGTTCGACCTCACCCTGGAGTTCGCCGAGACCGGCTCCGGTGAGCTGCACGCCCTGCTCACCTACAACACCGACCTGTTCGACGCGGCCACGGCCGAACGGATGGCGGGACAGTTCGGCACCCTGCTGCACGCCGTCGCGGAGGACCCCTCCCGCCCGCTCGGCGCGCTGCCGCTGGCCTCCGACGACGAGCGGGAGAACCTGCTGGAGCAGGGCCGGGGCACCTTCCGCCCGGTTCCCGAATCCACCCTGCCCGCCCTGTTCGAACGGCAGGTGGCCCGCACCCCGGACGCCGTGGCACTGTTCGAGGGCGACCGGGAGCTGACGTACGCGGACGTGGACCGGGCCGCCAACCGGCTGGCCCGCCGGCTCGTCGGGGACGGCGTCGGACCGGAGCGTGTGGTGGCCCTCGCCCTGCCGCGCTCGGCGGCGGCCGTGGTGGCGCAGCTCGCCGTCACCAAGGCCGGCGGGGCCTTCCTGCCCGTGGACCCCGACTACCCGCCGCAGCGGAGGGAGTTCATGATCCGGGACGCGGGCGCCCACCTGGTCCTCGACGACCCGGCCGAGGTGTGGTCCACCGAGGGACCGGACACGGCACTCACGGACGCCGACCGCACCACGGCGCTCACTCCCGCCCACCCCGCCTACGTCATCTACACCTCCGGTTCCACCGGCACGCCCAAGGGCGTCGTGGTCACCCACCGGGGCCTCGCCTCCTTCGCCGCGGCGGCCGCCGAGCAGTACGCGGCGGGTCCTGGCGACCGGGTCCTCCAGTTCGCCTCCCCGAGCTTCGACGCCTCCGTCCTCGAACTGTGCGTCTCCCTGCTCAGCGGCGCCGCGCTGGTGACGGGCGAGGAAGGGCCGCTGGTCGGCGAGCGGCTCGCCGAGGTCCTCGCCGAGCGGCGGGTCAGCCACACGCTGATTCCACCGGCGGCGCTGGCCACGCTCCCGCCGGAGACCGCCGCCGCCCTGCCCGGCCTGCGCACCCTGATCGTCGGCGCCGAGGCCTGTCCGGCGGACCTGGCCGACACCTGGGCCCCCGGCCGCCGCATGGTCAACTCCTACGGCCCCACCGAGGCCACCGTGGTCGCCACCTGGACCGGCCCGCTCACCCCGGGCACAGGCACCCCGACCATCGGCCGCCCGTCCGGCGCCACGCGCGTGTACGTGCTCGACGCCGCCCTGCGCCCCGTACCGCCCGGCGTGACCGGCGAGCTGTACATCGCCGGGCCCGGCCTGGCCCGCGGCTACCTGGGCAGGCCGCGACTCACCGCGCAACGGTTCCTGCCCGACCCGTTCGGCACGCCGGGGGAGCGGATGTACCGCACCGGAGACCTGGTCCGCTGGACCGCCGACGGCCAACTGCGGTTCGCCGGCCGCACCGACGACCAGGTCAAGCTGCGCGGCTTCCGGATCGAGCCCGGGGAGATCGAGAGCGCGCTGCGCCGCAGCCCGCTGGTGCGGGACGCGGCCGTGGTCGTCCGCGCGGGGGAGGGGCCCGGCGCACCGACCAGGCTCGTCGCGTACGTCGTACCGGTAAAGCCGTCCAAAGCCGGCACCCCGGGCACGGAGGCGTCCGGAACCGCGCTGCCCGTCGGGGAACTGCGGCTGCACCTGGCCGGGTCGCTGCCCCCGCACATGGTGCCGTCGGTCTTCGTCCCCCTCGACCGGCTGCCGCTCACCCCGAACGGCAAGACCGACCGGCGCGCACTGCCCGCGCCCGGGGCCGCCCAGGCCGCGGACGGCCCGCGGACCGCGCCGCGCACCGACACCGAACGCCGTATCGCCCGTATATGGGCCGACGTGCTCGGCATCAAGGAGGTCGGCGCCGACGACAACTTCTTCGCGCTCGGCGGCGACTCCATCCTGAGTATGCAGGTCGTCTCCCGGATGCGCCGCGACGGACTGCACGTGGCGACCCGGGACCTGTTCACCCACCAGACCGTCGCCGAACTCGCCACCGCGGTCCGCGCCGCGCCCCGGAGCTCCGCCGAAGGCCCGGTGACCGGCGAGGTACCGCTCACCCCGATCCAGGAGTGGTTCCTGGCCACGCCCCGCGCGGCCCACCACCACTTCAACCAGTCGGCGCTCCTCGAACTCGACGGCCGCCCCGACCCGCGGGCACTGAGCACCGCGCTCGACGCCCTGCTGGAGCACCACGACGCCCTGCGCATGTGCTTCACCCAGGACGAGCACGGCTGGCGGCAGTTCAACCCGCCGCCCGCCGCAGGCGACGGCATCCTCGTACGCCACGACCTGACGGGTCTGTCCGCCGAGGAGGCCGACGCCGCGATGGCGAAAGCCGCCGACGAACTCCACGCGAGCTTCGACCTGGCCCGCGGCCCGCACCTGCGGGCGGCCCTGTTCACGGGGGACCCGGACCGGCCCGCGTACCTCCTCCTCGTCGTCCACCACCTGGTGGTGGACGCCGTCTCCTGGCGCGTCCTGCGCGACGACCTGGAGACGGCCTACCGGCAGGCCCTCCAGGGTGACCCGGTCGGGCTGGGCGAGCGCGGCACCAGCTTCCGCGCATGGTCCCTGCGTCTGGCCGCGCACGTCGCCGAGGGCGGCCTCGACCACGAACTGCCGCACTGGGAGCGGACGGTGGGCGCCGAACCCGCCCCGGCGGGCCCGGCCACGGCAACCCACGAGGGGCCGACCGCCACGGTGAGCGTGGAACTCGACGAGGACGACACCACGGCCCTGCTGCGCTCCGCGCCCACCGCCTACCGCACCCGGGTCAACGACGTCCTGCTCACCGCGCTCGCCCTGGCACTGGCCCGCTGGACCGGCCACGACCGCGTCCGTCTGGACCTGGAGGGCCACGGCCGGGAGGACCTGCTGGACGGCGTCGACCTCTCGCGCACCGTCGGGTGGTTCACCACCGTCTACCCCGTCGCCCTCCAGGTGTCCGACCCCGGCGACCTCGGCCCGGACCGCGACTGGCGCTCCCTGGTGAAGTCGGTCCGCCGCCAGCTGCGCGCCGTGCCCGCCAACGGCATCGGCTACGGCGCCCTGCGCACCTTCGGACCGCCCGAGGTCCGCGAACGCCTCGGCGCCCAGGCCCACAGCCAGGTGGTGTTCAACTACCTCGGCCAGTGGGACGCACGCCCCGAGACGGCGGACAGCGGCCTCGTCCGCGCCGAACACGGCTCCTTCGGACAGGACCACGACCCGCGCGACCCCGGCTCGCACCCGGTGGAGGTGGTGGGCGCGGTGCAGCACGGCCGCCTCGCCTTCACCTGGCACCACCGGCCGGGCCTGCACGACACGGCGACCGTGCGCCGGGCGGCCGAGGACTTCGCCGAGGCCCTGCGCCACCTCGCCCGGCACGCCCGGGGAGGCCGATGACACCACTCCGGCCCCGCGAGGCACCGTCCCGGCGGAGCGCCCGGCACGGCCCTCGCGCGCCCCGCGCCCCGACAACTACCCGAGCCCATCGACCGCGTGAACCTGATGACCCTTTGAACCGAATGACGAAAGAAGGCGACATGGACGAGAACACCCGCTACCAGGTGCTGCGCAACGACGAGGAGCAGTACTCCCTCTGGCCCGCCGACATCGAGGTGCCCGCGGGCTGGCAGCCCGTCGGGAAGGAGGGCACCGAGGCCGAGTGCTCCGCCTACGTCGACGAGGTCTGGACCGACATGCGGCCCAAGAGCCTGCGCGAGCGCATGGAGAACGCCCCCCGGGCCTGACCGACCCCGTCCGCACCCATACGCCGGGCCGGCCGCATCCGCGCCGGCCCGGCACCCCCACGCGTCGCCGTACCGGCGCCCCACCGCCCTCGGCCCACCAACCGCACGGCATCAATCCCGAGGAGCCCGCCATGACCCCCGAACTGCACACCGAACGCCTGGACTTCCTCCCGTACCGACCCGAACACGAGGACCACTTCGTCGCACTGCTGCGGGACGCGGAGGTGTGCCGCTGGATGGGCCAGGACCTCGTGCCCGAACCGCAACTGCGTGAGGTGTTCCGCGCCATCCTCACCGATGTCTACCCCACGTGCCGGTTCGACGTGTGGGGCCTGTGGCTGGCCGGCGACTACGTCGGGCACGCCGAGGTGAAGCCCACCGGCAACGTCGACGGCCATGAACTCATCACCGCGCTCGCCCCCGCGTACTGGGGGCACGGACTGGGCGGGGAGGCCGTACGGGGCCTGCTCCGGCACGCCGCCGACAACCTCGGGCTCAGCGAGGCGTACGGCATGGTCGGCGCGGAGAACACCGCCAGTCTCGCCCTGTGCCGCCGACTGGGGTTCCGCCACGTCCGCGATGTCGTCGCCGACGACGGCTCCGTCACGAAAATGCTGGTCATCCCCGTTACCGACCCGGGCCCTGAGAGTGCGGCAGGTGCGGACATGGCCGGCGCGGAAGGCGGGGCCGGGACCGGGTCGGCAGGGGACCCGCTGTGAACCGGCCGTCCGTCGGCGAGGGCAGTGCCGAGACGGACGGCGACCGGTCGCCGGGGCTGTGGCGCAACCGCGACTTCAACCTGCTGTGGAGCGGGCAGTGCCTGTCCGATCTCGGCGGCGCCATGCTGGAACTGGCACTGCCGCTGCTCGTGCTCCAGCAGACCGGGTCCCCCGCACAGGCCGGGCTCGTCGGCACCGCCGGACTCGTCACCACCCTGGTGTGCCGGCTGCCGGCCGGTGTCCTCGCCGACCGCCTCGACCGGCGCCGCCTGATGATCATCTGCGATGTGCTGCGGCTCGCCGGGTACGCGCTGCTCGGCTGGGCGGTGGCGGCGGGCGTCGCGAGCCTGCCGGTGATCGTCGCGGTGGTGATCGCCGGTGCCGCCGCCACGGCCGTCTTCAGCACCGCCGAGCACGCCTCGGTGCGCAACCTGGTCCGCCCCGACCAGCTCACCGCGGCCGTCGCCCGCAACGAGGCCCGCGCGTACGCCGTCTCGCTGACCGGTCCGCCGTTGGGCGGCCTGCTGTTCGGGCTCGGTCGCGCCCTGCCCTTCCTCGGCAACGCGCTGAGCCACCTGCTCTCCCTCGTGGCCGTCGCCTGTATCCGGCGGCCACTCCAGGAGGTCCGGCGGGAAGCGGCCAAGACCGCCGCCGCCTCCGCGGCGCAGGGCCTGCGCTTCCTCCTGGGACATCCCTTTCTGCGCGCCCTGCTGGTGATCGCCGCACCCTTGAACATGGCCTTCACCGGCATGATCTTCGCCATGACGCTCGCCCTGCTCGACGCGGGCGTCCCCCCGGCCCTGGTGGGTCTCGCCGGCACGATCTTCGCGTTGGGCGGCTTCCTCGGCGCACTCGTGGCCCCCGCGCTCCAGCGGCGGTTGCGGCTGCCCCTCCTGATGCGGTTGCTGTGCTGGACGACGGCCGTACTGATGGCGGTGAGCACGCTGCTGGCGGGCAGTGTGCTGGCCGCCATACCGCTCGCCGCCGCAGTCTTCCTCGGGCCCACGGCGAACGCGGCGCTCTTCGCCCACCAGGCCGCAGTCACACCGGACCGCCTGCAAGGCCGCGTGGTGAGTTGCGTGCTGCTCGCGGCGGGGTCCGCCGCCGCGCTCGCCCCCGCCCTGGCCGGCGCCCTCCTGGCCCGTTTCAGCCCGACACCGGCCATGCTGGTCTTCCCCGCCCTGGTGACCGTCGCGGCGGTGACGGCCACGCGCAGCAAGGGCATCCGCGGCATGTCCGGCTAAGGGCTTCGCTCACGATCCCGCCCGCACAAAGCGGTCAACTTCAGCTAGAAGAAGTAGTAAAGCAAGCAATAGACCTCCAAGTCATGCCACGGGGTTTACGGGCATCACGGCCTGTTGTACTGCTGTCCCAGGGGCTGATTCGGGGGGACGGGGCGGCAGTTGGGTACGAGCGTCCAAGCGCGGGACATCAGCGGGCAGTTGGTCGTCGGCGACCACAACGACGTCAACGTCGTGAACCACATCGTGGTGTTCGACCACGGCTCATCCGTGGCGCCGAGCGCCGAGGGGCCACCACGCGTCCAGCGCCGCCCACGGCCGGCGGACTGGGTCCGGCCCCCGCGGGCCCCCGTGCTGCTCGGGCGCGACGAGGAACTCGCCCGCGTCGACGACCGGCTCGCCGAGGGATACGCCGTCCGGCTGCACGGCCCGCCGGGCAGCGGCAGGACGGCCCTGCTGAGCCGCGTCGCCGCGGACCGCGGACCGGACGGCTCGGTGATCTTCATCCAGGCCGGCGGCCTGGACACGGAGGACATCCTCCAGCAGATCTTCCAGGCCTGTTACGACACCGAGGACTACAAACCGGGCTCGGCACGGCTGAAGCGGCTCATGGCCCCCATGGAGGCACTGGTGGTCATCGACGACTTCGCGGACCCCGCCTCCGACGGGCTCGCCGTGCTGCGGGACACACTGCCCGGCTGCGACGTACTGGTCGCCTCCGCCGAGCACGGCCCGACGGAAACGGGCTCCGCCACCCGCACCTGTCAGCTCGGCGGACTGTCGGCGAGCGCGTCGCTCGCCCTGCTCGAACGGGAACTGGGCCGGCCCCTCAGCGACGCGGAGTCACGAGAGGCAGCCCGCTTCGCCGCCGAGGTGCACGGTCATCCGCGCGCCCTGGTCGCGTCAGCGGCTCTGCTGGAGACCGGAGGCAGCACCGCTGAGGCCTTCACCGCGGACGAGACCGCGGTGGCCTCGGGGCTCGCCGGACGGCTCGGGCAGGGAGCAGCCCAGCTGCTCGGTGCTCTGTGCGCCTTCCAGCCTCTTCCCGTCCCCGTGGCCCTTCTCGGAGCAGTGGGTGCGGGTACTCCGGTGCCGGGGGCGTTAGCGGAACTTCAACACTTGCGCCTGGTCACCCATGAGAGCGGCGGCTACCGAGCCCGGGGACGACTCGCCGTCCTGACCACCGAAAGGGCCGGCACCCTGCGGGCGGCGGCCGACGCCACCCCCGACCTCGCCACCTGGATCGGTCAACGCCCCGGCCGGGGCGAGGTCGCCGCCGGATCGGGACTGCTCCGGCGCGCTCTCGTGGAGGCCGCACGACAGGGCGATGACACGGCCGTACGGGACTTGGCGCGGGCTGCCGCTCCTGTACTGGCCCGCAGCCTGTGCTGGGGTGCGTGGAAAGAGGTGCTGGCGCTCGGCGGAGCGGCCGCTGTCAGGCTCGATGCCACCGAGGACGTCACGTACTTCGCGCGGGAGGAGGACGTACGGCGCAAGGCGCTCGGCCTGGTGAGTGCGGCCGCGTCGGTGGCTTCGGCGGCTGTCGGAGTGGGAGCCGGTCAGGGCATCAGCGGTACGGACCGATCGTCGGCAGAGGGCGCCCAGCAGGACGGGACAGGCCCGTTTGTCGGCTCCGACGGAGGGCTGAGCGGTCCGCTGGCGGCCGGGATCGGGGTACTGGTTCTGGGAGCCGGGGGCCTGCTGGCGGGATTGCTCATGTCGGGCGGCGACAGCACGCCCGCCGCGCGCCCCGCAGCCACGCCTCATTCCGCTCCCGGCGCCACCGTCACACCGGAGCGTCCCGGTACGTTCGAACCCTCGCGCCCGGGAGCGGGCAGGACTTCCGGGAAGCCGACCCAGCGGGAGGACGAGCGGCGCGACGATCCCCGGCCGCCCGGCGACGACCAGCCGGACAAGCCGTCCCGCCCCGCCCCCTCGAAACCCGAGAGCCGACAGCCGCCCAATTGCGTTCTGGTGGGAGTCAGCTCGACGAACTTCCAACCCATGCCCGTGGGGAGCGAGGACAGTCGCACACTCTTGTACGACGGCTACGACTGCGACAGCGACGAAAGCGTCACCTTCTCCGTCACACCGGAAACCCAGCCGGCCTCCTTCACCTTGGAGCACCGAGGGTGTTCACCCACCGGCGACCGACAGTTCCGCTGCACCATGATCGTCACGTTCCGCCCGCAGGCCCCAGGCTCCTACACGGCTCAACTGGACGTGACCCATGATGGCGACTCGATCGGCATGGACATTCACGCCTACACGCAAGAGTCACCGTCGGAAACAACAGTGAATCCCACCGCCTGACTCCCTGCCGCTCTGCCCCCGGACCAGCTTGCCCCCCGGACCGGCTGACCGCCTGACCGGCTTCCGCACGACACCAAGGAGACACCATGTCCGACAAGCCAACAGAGGCCCGCTCCCTTCGAGCCCGCGACATCTCCGGTCAAGCAGTGGTCGGGGACGGCAACCACGTCGTCGGCGCCGGAGACGGCGCCGCCAAGGCGACGGCCACCGTGACCGAGGCCCAACTGGCCGCTCTGCACGACGCCTTCACCTCCGTGCGAGCGGAGATTCCCCCGGAGGACCCGGCCACCGACCGCGCGGCGGAGCTTCTGGACGAGTTGGAGGAGGCCGTCACCACCCCCCAGACGGACCTGACGACGATGGCCTATGTCCGGCGCTGGTTCGCCACCAACCTCCCGGCGCTGGCAGGCAGCGTGGCCGCACTGCTGGTCCACCCGGTCGTGGCCCAGCTGGCCGAGGCGGCGGGCGGCGGACTGGCGGCTGGATACCACGACCTGGTGAATGGCTGAGGGCGGAGTTGAACCGGCGGTGCGAGGAGGTGGGTTGGATGCGGGTGTCCATCGATGGCGAGCTTCGCTTCCCGCCCGCTGACCGAACCGCCATGGGGCCATGGAAAGCTGACGCAGACCGCGCACGCCCCCGGCGAGGTGCCCCATCAATGCATCACGAGACTATATAAGTGTGTGCGCTATTTTTCTGGGGTGACCACTTCGCAGACCAACAGTCCACGGGACCACCTGGACGTGAGCTCCCTGATCTCGGCGATCGAGAACTTCAACCGCTTCTACATTCGCCTGCCCGCCTTGCAGACACTGTCGTTCACCACTCTGTCCGTGCTGGACACCCTGACCTCCCGGGGGCCCACCCGGCTCACGAAGCTCGCCGAGACCGAGCAGATCAGCCAGCCAGGAGTCACCCAGCTCATTACGCGCCTGGAGCACGACGGCCTCGTGGAACGCCGCCCCGACCCGACGGACGGGCGCGCCGTCCTGGTCCACATCACCGACGCCGGGCGGCAGGTCGGCGCGTCCCGTCTGGAGGACCGGATCCGCCGCCTGGTCCCCCTCGTCGCCCAACTGGCGCCCGAGGACCAGCGGGCGATCACCGAGGCGCTCCCCGCGCTCTCCCGCCTCGCGGAACTCGGCAACCAGACCCGGTCGTGACGGCCCCTAGAGCGAGGTGCCGACCTTGAGCGCCAGGTCGATGAGGCGGTTCGAGTAGCCCCACTCGTTGTCGTACCAGCCGACGACCTTGACCTGCGGTCCGATCACGCGGGTGAGACCGGCGTCGTAGATACAGGAGGCCGGGTCGGTGACGATGTCGGAGCTGACGATGGGGGCCTCGGTGTAGGAGAGCAGCCCCTTGTACGCGCCGGCGGCGGCCTTCGCGTATGCCTCGTTGATTTCCTCGACGGTGGTGCGGCGGCTCGTGGTGACCGTCAGGTCGGTGACCGAGCCGGTCGGCACGGGAACCCGGAGCGCGAACGCGTCGAGGCGGCCCCGGAGTTCGGGCAGGACCAGGCCGATGGCCTTGGCCGCGCCGCTGGACGTCGGCACCACGTTGACGGCCGCCGAGCGGGCGCGGCGCAGGTCCTTGTGCGGGGCGTCCTGGAGGTTCTGGTCCTGGGTGTAGGCGTGGACCGTGGTCATCATTCCGTACTCGATGCCGACGGTGTCGTGCAGCACCTTGGCGAGGACGCCCAGGCAGTTGGTGGTGCAGGAGGCGTTGGAGATGACCGCGTGGCGCTCGGGGTCGTACGCGTCGTCGTTCACCCCGAGGACGAGGGTGACGTCCTCGCCGTCGGCGGGCGCGGCGATAATCACCTTCCTGGCGCCGCCGTCGATGTGCGCGCGGGCCTTCTCGGCCTTGGTGAAGATGCCCGTGGACTCGATGACGACGTCGACACCCAGGTCGCCCCAGGGAAGTTGGGCCGGGTCGCGCTCGGCGAGGACCTTGACCCTCCTGTCGCCGACCCGGATCGCATCGGGCTCGGCGGTGATCTCCTCCGGGAAGCGGCCGAGGACCGAGTCGTAGGCCAACAGGTGGGCCATGGTCGGCACGTCACCCAGGTCGTTGACCGCGACGACCTCGACATCCGCACCCCGGGCGGCAACCGCCCGGAAGACGTTCCTCCCGATGCGGCCGAAGCCGTTGATGCCTACACGAACAGTCATGTGTTCCTCTCACGACGGTTTTTGGGCTCGACGGTGAAGAGAGGGCAGCCGAGCGTGTCGCGGCGCGCCGCGGCGGCGGCCGCCCAGAACACCATAAGCAACTTCTGTAAGTTATCAATGCGTAGGGACAGCCGACCGAGGCAGCCGCTGCCGTGAGCCGGTCGGTCCGGACCGTCTTGGTGCCCCATAATTCCTGGACCGCCAGTCGGCCTGGTCCGGCCGAGCAGGAAGGTTGCGCACCCGGCGGCTGGCTCGGTTGTCGCCGGCGCAGCTCCAGGTGGCGGTCCGGCCGCGGGCGGTGACGTCGACGGTCACGCCCTGGACGCAGGCGAGGGCGAGGTGTTGTGTTAGCGACGAAGTTGACCTGGAAGGCGATCTCGTTGCCAGACGGGCGAAGTCCGCCCCGTACGCGCACAGCCGCTCGACCGGCATCCCGGGCTGGGTGGCGAGACGGTTGGCTGCGGCGTGCGCCTCCTCGCGCCCAACCCGTACAGGGTCAAGTTGCGGTGCGGCAGGTTATGGGCCCCGGTAGGCACCCGCGAACATCGCGGGGGATGATCCGAAGTACCGCGACGTCGCACGCCGACATCGGCCTGGGGGGGCACTCGAAGGACGAGGGCCCAAGGAGAACGCCGCTGGCGGAGCAGGTACTGGCCTGGCTCATCACCTCGCGGGGGCGGGCGGCAGCCATCACGGTCGATGCCGATGGGCATGTCGGGGATGCCGATGGCGCCGACGCTTTCATACCGCCGGGCGAGGACCGCGGTGGCAGGGCAGCCGTCGCCGAAGAAGCCGTCGGCTTCGTGCAGGAGGGACTCCTCGTTACCTGACACGGCGGAGCCGCGGCTGGAAGACCTATGGAAATCTTGGGCTTCAGCCCTGCGAGTTCGCTTTCCACTCCTGGACGAGGAGCCCGAGGAGTACCTCGTCCAGGAACTCGCCCAGCACCCACGCCGAGGAGCGCAGTACGCCCTCGCGGATGAAGCCGTTGTTTTCGGCGGCGCGCAGCATGGCGTGGTTGTCCGCCAGGGTCTCGATCTGCAGCCGCTGTAGGCCGCGGACCACGAAACCGTAGTGGCAGAGTGTCGCGACCACGTCCGTGCCGTAACCCTTGCCGCGCGCCGCCGGTAGCATCCCGAGTCCGATGTGGGCAGACCGGTGGTGGTTGTCGATGCCCCACAGGGAGGCGGTGCCGACCAGGGAGCCTCCGTCCAGCTCCACGACGGAGAACGCGACGCTGCCCTGCGCCGTGTCGTCCACCACCAGCCGCGGGTCCTTCGAACCGGGCGATATCGGACGCCACGGCCCGGCCTCGGCCCGCGCCGAGCCGACCACGTCATCGTAGAGCTCGGTCCGAAGAGTGGGGATGTCGTCCTCGTGCCGGGCCCTCAGCCCGATCTTGCTGCCCTTTAGCATGGGGGCTTCTTATCCGACTTGGTTCGCCTACGGCAAACGAATATATGGAACAGCCCGAGTTGACGCGGTCGCGGGTGTGCGCCCCCCCCCGACGGAACACCGGGTTTCCAAGGTGATGAAGCGCGTACCCGGGCACCGGCGAAAGGCAGGCGCGCGATCCGGCAGGATGGCCGCATGCCCCGCACCCCGATACGCCCCGCACAGCCCTTCGACGAGAAGTGGATCGCCCAGGCCCTCAACGGTTTCATCGAAGGTTCCGGATACTGGGGGCCCGGCACGCTCACCGTGGTCACCGAGGTCGGCGACTACTTGACCGGGGGCGCCGAGGAGGCGCCCGCGCGATACCGGGGCTGGAACTGGTACCGGTTCATCGGCCGGTGCGGCGCCGTGGCCCTGCGGGCGAGCTGCTTCCACGTGCAGGACCATCTGCGCGCAGTCCAGCTGGCGATGCTGGAGGTGTGGGCAGAAACCCCCTTTGCCGACCCGGAGGCTCGCACCCGGATGCGTACGGGCGTCCTCGAACTCGTCGACAAGGACACGCATGCCGCTCGGACCGACGACGGTGCGGTGGTCGCTCTGCACGGGCTCGGCACCGGCCGGGACGGGCAGCGCTTCGTCGAGTTGCGCACCGGCACCGCCACGCCGCCGGCACCAGGTCGGATCACGGCCACCGAGCCGGTGCCCGCGGCCGGTTGGGACACACCTGACCGACTTCGGCGCCTCATACACCTCGTACGGCAGAAGGGCCCCGCCCCCTGGGATCGGGCGGCGGCCGCGGTTCTCGCCGAGCGGACCGGGCTGAGCCGGGCCGGTGCCGCGCTGCTGCTCGCCGGAATACCCGATGTGAAGTACGGGTACCGGGGCCTCGATGCCGAGGCACGCAAGGTGATGGGACTCAAGCAGTCCGAAGTCGAGGCCGGTGAGCGGGAGTTGGCGACCCTAGGGGTGGCCGAGCGCCTCGACCTGCTGGCCGACGTGCTGCCCGCAGACCCCGAGCAGCTGTGGCTGGAGGGCGGGCAGCTGGCGCTCGCCGAGCGGATCGCCGAGGCCTGGCGCAGGCAGCAGGGCGTACGCCCCGCCGTGCCCGAGTCTACGCTCGCCGTCGCCGCCGAGCACAGTGACGTTCGGATGGCCCCGGCAGACGTGTGCGCCGTGTTCGCCGATCCCGCGCGCGAGCCGCGGCTGACCCGCGACGCCGACACCAGGCTGCGGGTGAACAGCATCAGCGGCGGCGGCTGGGAGGGCGACGAGGGTTTCCGTTTCAGAGAGCTGCTCGCCGTGGTCTGCGACGCCGTCGACTGGGTGTACGCCGAGCTTCCCGAAGGAGACCCCGTACGCCGGGGCGTCCCCGAGACCGTACGGCTGCTGCGGGAGCGCCTGGCCCACCCGGAGTTGCTGCTCTCCGCCCGGGGCCGCAGCCTGCGCGGCCGCACCGTGGCGAGCCTGCTGCCGGACTTCCCCGGCGCCCTGCCCTACTTGGACGCCGCCGAGCCGCTTGCCCATCCCACGCTGGACGACGGCCTGGTCGTCGTGTCCGAGGCAGGGTTCGACCGGCGCGGTGAGCGCGAGGCGCCCGGCGTGTACTTCCGGCCCGGTCGCTACGGGGCCGACGAGCGCTCGCGGCGACTGGAGGCCGTGGTCGACGTGGAGGACTCGCATCTGGCGCTGGTCCGCCGACTGCGCGGTCCCGAGTTCGAGCGGATCGTGCAGCGCATAACCGAGGGGGCTCTGCCGCCGGGCGGCTACGAGTCCGATCCGCGGCTGTCCGCACCAGAGGTGGTCGAGGAGGCGGTCGCCACCACCGGTCTGGATACGGACGCGGCCACCTTGTATCTGCAACTGCTCTCTCTGCCCGTGCCCACCGACCGCCGTATCCGCCGCTTCAACCGGTGGACTGCCGCGCACCACAAGGCTGTTGCGGCCGCACTCGTCGAGGCCGGTCTAGCGGTCACCGACCGCAGGGCCCGGGCCGGGCGGGGGGTCTTCCTGCCCGGCGACTGGGCGGGCGGGGACAAGTTCTACCCTCCGATGGAGACCTGGAAGGCCGAGCTGCTCGGGGTCCGGGTCATCGGGCGCAAGGTCTACTCCCGGCCCGTCGCCGGCCCCCTGCCCGAACTCTTCGCCCGGGCCTGGCGGACGCGGTCCCACTGAGCGTGGTGGCACGTTGCGCACGTTGTGCAGGTTGGCATGATCGTCACCCCTGGGGGATGACGTCGTGGTCCACACGGTTAGGGTGTGGCGCCGTACTCGGCGGATCACTTCCCCGAAGAGAGGGGACTGGGCTCATGGACGCGGACCACGTGAGGCTGGTCGTCGCGGCGCAGCGCGGTGACGAGCGGGCGCGGGAGGAGCTCGTTGCCGCATATCTGCCGTTGGTGTACAACATCGTCGGACGGGCGCTGAGCGGCCATGCCGACGTGGACGACGTGGTCCAGGAGACGCTGCTGCGCGCGGTACGCGACCTGCCCGCCCTGCGGGCCCCGGAGAGCTTCCGTTCGTGGCTGGTGTCGATCACGCTCCGGCAGGTCAATACGTACTGGCAGCGGCAGCGGGCACTCGCCGACCGGACCACGCTCATCGACGAGGCACTCCCGGTACCGGACGCCGCCGCCCCTCTGGAGGACACGACGATCCTGCGGCTGCGCATGTCGGACGAGCGCGCACAGGCGGCCGAAGCGAGCCGTTGGCTCGACCCGGAACACCGGGTGCTCCTTTCACTGTGGTGGCAGGAGTGCGCCGGGCTGCTCAGCCGCCAGGACATCGCCGACGCGACGGGCCTCGGCGTCTCCCACACAGGGGTTCGTCTGCAACGCATGCGCGAGCAGCTGGAACTGAGCCGGACGATCGTCGCCGCGCTGGCGGCCGACCCGCGCTGTCCGGGCCTGAGCGTGACCGTCTCCGGCTGGGACGGCGCGCGAACGTCCGTGTGGCGCAAGCGGATCGCTCGGCACACGCGCGACTGCCCGATATGTACGGCGACGGCGGCCGAGCGGGTACCGGCCGAGCTGCTCTTGTCCGGCCTCACGCCGCTGGCCGTGCCGACGGCGCTCCTCGGGGCGCTGGCCGCGAAGGGCTTGCTGTCGGGTACGACGGTGACGACGGCGGCAGCCGCGAGCGCCACGGGTACGGCGGCAGGGGGCGGCACTCTGCTCGGCAAGCTCCACGCGGTGACCGCCCACCCGATCGCGACCCTCGCCACCGGCGCGGTGCTCATCACCGGGACCGCCACGTACGTCGCCTGGCCCGAACCGGAGCACCGGGCGCCCGGTGTCGCCGCCGCGCCGACGACCGGTACGACCACCCCGGCTCCCTCGGCCACCCCGGCTCCGTCGGCCACCCCCGCTCCGTCCGCCACCCCGGTTCCCTCGGCCACGCCGTCGCCGTCGGGTCCGGCCGTGGTTCCGCTGGGCGTGCGGTCCCTTGAGTCCGTGGACCGGCCCGGCCAATTCCTCACGTACGACGGCGACTTCGCGACGCTCAGCAGCGGTGAGGCCGCCTTCACCGTCAGCAAGGGGCTCGCAGACAGCCGGTGCGTCACGTTCCGGTCGGCTGACGGCCGGTATCTGCGCCATCACTATCTGCGGTTACGCCTGAGCGCCGACGACGGCAGTCAGTTGTTCCGGGAGGACGCCACCTTCTGCCCGCGCCCCGGGACGGTCGACGGATCGGTGACTCTGTACGCGCACAACTACCCGGGCTCCGCCCTGCGCCCCCGCGACGGATCGATCCGCCTCGACGGCTTCAACGGCACACGTACCTTCACCGGCCAGGCCTCTTTCGTCGTCCGCGCGCCGCAGGGGTGAGCGCAGGAACCCGCTGACTTCACAACCGCGCCCCGCATTACGTTTTTCTGCTGCGAGATCCCTCACTGCGCGGGCGCGCACATTTTTCGTTACGCCGTCCCGCCTTCCCCGGCCTCCTCTTCAGGGGTGCCCCTTCACAGGCATCCCCGCTGACCTGTCCCCTGAAGAAGGCCACTCCCCATGACCAGACACACCGACGAACCCCGCAAAGGCCTGCACCGCCTCCGCCGGCCCCGCAGGACGCTGACGGTCGGCCTGACCGCCTCGGCGCTGGTGGCCGGGGTCGTGACGTGGCTCCCCAACTCCGCCGGGGCCGCGAGCCTGGAGGCCGAGGCATCCTCGTCGGGCCGGTACTTCGGTACCGCGATAGCCGCCGGGCGGCTGAGCGACTCGACGTACACGTCGATCGCCGACCGGGAGTTCAACATGATCACCCCGGAGAACGAGATGAAGTGGGACGCGATCGAGCCGTCCCGCGGGACGTTCCGGTTCGCGGCCGCCGACAAGATCGTCAACCGGGCCCTGGAGCGCGGCCAGCGACTGCGCGGCCACACCACGGTGTGGCACTCGCAGTTGCCGGACTGGGTGAAGGCGATCAACGACCCGAGCACGCTGCGCGGCGTCACGAACAACCACATCAGGACGACGATGGGCCGCTACAAGGGCAAGATCTACGCCTGGGACGTCGTCAACGAGGCCTTCCAGGACGGCGGCAGCGGTGCGCTGCGCGAGTCGGTGTTCAAGAAGGTGCTCGGCAGCGGCTTCATCGAGGAAGCTTTCCGCACCGCCCGCGCGGCCGACCCGGCCGCGAAGCTCTGCTACAACGACTACAACATCGAGGACTGGTCGGCCGCCAAGACCCAGGGCGTGTACCGCCTGGTCAAGGACTTCAAGGCGCGCGGTGTCCCCATCGACTGCGTCGGCTTCCAGAGCCACTTCGGGGCGGGCGGCCCGCCGGCCAGTTTCAAGAAGACCCTCGACAGCTTCGCGGCCCTCGGCGTCGACGTGCAGATCACCGAACTGGACATCGCCCAGGCGTCCCCCACGCACTACGCGAGCGCGGTCAACGCCTGCCTCGGCGTGCAGCGTTGCACCGGCATCACCGTGTGGGGCGTCCGCGACAGCGACTCGTGGCGCGCGGACGAGAAGCCGCTCCTCTTCGACGCGGCCGGCAAGCCGAAGCCCGCGTACGACGCCGTCAAGCAAGCGTTCGACGCCGGGTCGGGTACGACCCCGGCCGACCCGGGTGACGGCACCGGCCGGATCAAGGGCGTGGCCTCCGGCCGCTGCATCGACGTCCCCGGCTCCTCGACCGCCAACGGCACTCAAGTACAGCTGAGGGACTGCACCGGGCAGTCGAACCAGAGCTGGACGCACACCGCTGCCAAGCAGCTGAAGGTGTTCGGCGACAAGTGCCTGGACGCGAAGGCGAAGGGCACGGCGAACGGCACCGAGGTGGTCATCTGGGACTGCAACGGCGGCACGAACCAGCAGTGGAACATCAACGCCAACGGTTCGATCTCCGGCATCCAGTCCGGCAAGTGCGTGGACGCGATCGGCGCGGGCACCTCAAACGGCACCAAGATCCAGCTGTACACGTGCGCCGACGTCGGCAACCAGAAGTGGACCGCCCCCTCCGGCTCGGCCGGTGGCGCGTGCGCGCTGCCGTCCACGTACAAGTGGAGCTCGACCGGCGCCCTGGCGAAGCCCGCGAACGGCTGGGCCTCGCTGAAGGACTTCACCCACGTCCCGTACAACGGCAAGCACCTCGTCTACGGGTCGATGTCGACGGGCACCTCGTACGGCTCGATGGCGTTCGCCCCGTTCACCGACTGGTCCGGCATGGGGACGGCCAGGCAGACGAAGATGAGCCAGAACGCGGTCGCGCCCACCCTCTTCTACTTCGCGCCGAAGAAGATCTGGGTGCTGACGTACCAGTGGGGGGCTTCGCCCTTCAGCTACCGCACCTCCGCCGACCCGACCGACCCCAACGGCTGGTCCGCGCCGCAGCCCCTGTTCACCGGCAGCCTGCCCGACTCCCGGACCGGTCCGATCGACCAGACGCTGATCGGCGACGACCAGAACATGTACCTCTTCTTCGCCGGTGACAACGGCAAGATCTACCGGGCGTCCATGCCGATCGGGAACTTCCCCGGCAACTTCGGCTCGTCCTACACGACGGTCATGAGCGACACGGTCAAGAACCTCTTCGAGGCACCCCAGGTCTACAAGGTCCAGGGCCAGAACCAGTACCTGATGATCGTCGAGGCGCGGGGTGCCGACGAGAACCGCTACTTCCGCTCCTTCACGGCGACCAGCCTGAACGGCACGTGGACCCCGCAGGCCGCCACCGAGTCCAACCCCTTCGCGGGCAAGACCAACAGCGGTGCGACCTGGACCAACGACATCAGCCACGGTGACCTGATCCGCTCCAACCCGGACCAGACCATGACCGTCGACCCGTGCAACCTCCAGCTGCTCTACCAGGGCAAGGACCCGAAGTCGGACGCCCCCTATGACGCGCTGCCGTACCGGCCCGGCGTTCTGACCCTGAAGCGCTGAGCAATTCCGCGGACAGCCCATCACGTACAAGGAGCACAAGTCCCCTCCATGAACACCTCACCCCCCACCCGCACGAACTCCCGGCGGCGCGGTCTGCACCGTCGCCGCCGGGGCGCCATCGCCCTGCTGCTCGCGGTGCCCGCCGCGGCCGTGCCGTACCTGCTCCTCACGCAGGACGACTCCCGGGCCGCGAAGGCCCGGACGTCCGCGGCGACCCCGTATAAGTGGAAGAACGCGCAGGTCGTCGGCGGCGGTTACGTCTCCGGCCTCGTCTTCAACCAGCGTGAGCGGGGTCTGCTGTACGCCCGCACCGACATGGGCGGCGCGTACCGCTGGGACGCCGGCGCCAAGAAGTGGATCCCGCTGACCGACTGGCTCGGCGAGAAGGACTGGAACCTGCTCGGTATCGACTCCCTCGCCACCGACCCCGTCGACCCCGACCGGCTCTACCTCGGCGCGGGCACGTACACCAACGACTGGGCGGGCAACGGCGCGATCCTCCGCTCCACCGACCGCGGCCGCACCTTCCGGCGCACCGAGCTGCCTTTCAAGCTCGGCGGCAATGAGGACGGCCGCGGCGCCGGGGAACGCCTCGTCGTCGACCCGTCGAACCACTCGAATCTGCTCCTCGGCTCCCGTAAGAACGGCCTGTGGCGGTCCACCGACTACGGTGCGAGCTGGCGTCAGGTCGAGTCCTTCCCGGTCAAGGACGGGGCGGGCAGCGGTGCCGGCATCTCGTTCGTGACATACGGGCCGAAGGGCAGCGACACCGTGTACGCCGGTGTCGCCGACAAGTCCACGTCCCTCTACCGGTCGACCGACGGCGGTGCCACATGGCGGGCGGTCGCCGGGCAGCCGACCGGCCAGCTGCCCCAGCACGGTGTCGTCACGGGCGACGGCACGCTGTATGTGACGTACACCGACAACCTCGGGCCCAACGGCGTCACCGGCGGCTCGGTCCGGAAGTACACGCCGAGCGGCGGGAGTTGGAAGGACATATCTCCCTCGCAGGGCTCGTACGGCTTCTCGGGGCTCGCGGTCGACCCGCGCAAGCCGTCCACGGTGATGGTCACGACGCTGGGCCGCTGGTACCCCGAGGACGAGATCTACCGCACCACGGACGGCGGTTCGACCTGGCAGGCTCTCGCGGACAAGTCCGTACGGGACGCGTCCGGCGCGCCGTACGTCGGCACCCACACCGGTCACTGGATGACGGCCCTCGCGATCGATCCGTTCAACTCCGGGCATGTGCTGTACGGCACCGGCAACGGAATCTGGCGGAGCGAGGACGCCGACGCCGGGACGAGCCATTGGACCGTAGGGGCCAAGGGACTTGAGGAGACGGCGATCCTCGATGCCATCGCCCCGCCCGGCGGCGCGAGCGTCCTGACCGCCATGGGTGACCAGGGTGGATTCCGGCACACCGACCTGACGCGGGTGCCGTCCGGACGGATGAGGAACCCGCTGATGAGCAACAGCACCGACATCGACTACGCCGCGTCGAAGCCGTCGGTGATGGCGCGTGTCGGTACGGGCGGCAAGCAGGACGGCGCCTACTCCACCGACGGGGGCGTCACCTGGCGGGGCTTCGCCGCCGAACCGGTGGCCGGCGCCCACAGCGGCCGTGTCGCCCTCGCTGCGGACGGCTCCACGCTGGTGTGGACCCAGTCCGGGCACTCCCCGTACCGTTCGACGGACAAGGGAGCGACCTGGACGAAGGTGCGGGGGCTCGGGACGGGGGCGGAGGTCGTCGCCGACCGCTCCTCCGCCCGCACCTTCTACTCCCTGACCGGCGGCACCCTCTACGCCAGCACAGACGGCGGCGCGACCTTCACCGCCCGCGCGACCGGCCTGCCCGCCGACGGCCGCCTCAAGGCCCTCCCGGGCCGGGCCGGCGACCTGTGGATCGCGGGCGGCGGCAAGGGCCTGCTCCACTCCACGGACGGTGGCGGCACGTTCACCCGGCTCGCCTCGGTGACGTCCGCCTCGGCGATCGGCTTCGGCAAGGCCGCGCCGCGTGCCTCGTACCAGACGTTGTACCTGATCGGCACGGTAAAGGACGTCACCGGCGTCTTCCGCTCCACCGACAAGGGCACCACCTGGACCCGCGTCAACGACGGCGCCCACCAGTGGGGCGCCATCGGCAGCCAGGGCGTCGTCACCGGCGATCCCGACACCTACGGCCGCGTCTACATCGGTACCAACGGCCGAGGCCTCCAGTACGGCGACCCGTCCTGATCCCCGCGCTTCACCCGTGACAGCGGGCCGCCCTCATGACCGAGGCGACATCACGGTCATGAGGGCGGCCCGCGGCGTAACCGACGCGTTGCAGCGCGAGGGTGGGCGGGGGAGGAGGCGGGGAGTCGGGCGATGGGCGGGAATGTTTGGACGAACGTGCGCGTGCGGCAGGCGGGCAGGACGTGGCTGCCGCGGTGCGTCCGGGGCAGGGAATGGGTGTCGACCGTGATGGTCAGATCGGCGGTCTGCATCAGGCGCGCACCGCGCAGGCCGAAGGTGTCGTCGATGCCGTGGGACTTTCTCAGATCCAGGTTGAGCGCCGTGTCCACGGACCAGCTGATCATGCCTGCGCCGCGCTCGGGACGGGGAAGTTCGCGCGCCCCGCGGCCGTTCCTGCGGACCTGGTGCAGGCGTCCGTCGACCACGCGGTAGCGGTTCGCTACGTACTCCAGCAGGACAGGTATGGCGGGGCGGCTCTTGCCGTCCAGGGGGTTGATGAAGCGGGTGAGCTCGCGGCCGGTCTCGGGATCGAGCGCAGGAGGAGGATGCGCTCGACGATGGCAAGCTCGGCGGGGGCGCCGCCGACACAGGAATTGGTGCGCCACGCATGTGACCCGCTTCGGTTGCGGCTGCGCCGCACCCGGCACGAGCTGCACGTCGAAGTGTGCGACGGCAGCCCCATACTGGCGCAGGCGAAGCCCGCAGGCTCTGACGAGGAGTCGGGCCGCGGACTCACCTTGCTGGATCAGTTGGCCGCCCCCTGGGGCACCCTGCCCACCCAGGAAGGCAAAGCCGCATGGTTCTAGCTCCCCAGCACAACTCCCCTCAGCGCAACTACGAAACCAGCACGAGAGCGCCGGCGGCACGAAAGCAGTAGACCGGCGGACCACAAACGGGTTCGGCGAGGGATTGCGGGCGGCGAGCAAACGCCGGGGCGGTCAACGGCGCCTACCGGTGCGGCATGGCTGCAAGTGCAAGCGGTGGCTGACCGCCCTCTACATGCACCCGAGCGTGGCCCGTGCCTGCCCCGAAGCCGCAGTGCCGCAGGCCTCCGGACGCGTTGCTTACGCGTAGGTCCTGCTCTCACGCCCGGAGGCGGGGCGACTCGACCGTGATCTCGTAGCACCGCCGCTCCTTCGGGGGCGTGTCCTGCTCCCATGGGCGGCGGTGGTCGAGTTGGAGCGTGGCGTGGCCGGGGCGCAGCGCCGTGAGCGTGAAGAGGATGTCGGCTGACGCCCCCGGCGGGCTGTCATGGAGTTCGCCGGCGGGTGGCCGGCCCTGGGCGATGGCGACGGAGTCGGTGTCGCCGTCCAGCCGCCAGGTCCAGGTGAACCCGGCAGTGCCCAGGGCAGGGAGGCGGATCTCCCGGCGTTCACCCGGTGTCAGGGTGATGTCCGCGTCGGCCATCTGTCTCGTCCGTTCGCCAGGGGCGGTCCGCCGGGTTCAGGCGCGGCCGATCACCGGGCCCTCGTGCCAGCCGTCGCCGCCGCGCCAGTAGTGCTGGAGTTGGCCGTCGGTGCGCAGCACCACGACTTCCAGGTTGAAGCCGAAGCTGCCCTCGACGAGCCCGGTCACCGTGGCGACATCGTGGCCGAAGACGGCACTGCAGGTCCAGACTCCCGTGCCGCTGTGTCGCCACCAGTGCTGGACGCGGCCGCCCGCCGCGACGCAGAGTTCGAAGTTGCCGTGGTCCCTCTCGGTCGCCATGCCGTACTGGCCCTGGATCATCACGGCCGGGCTTGCGATGCCGGAGCCGAAGAGCGAGCCCGCATGCCAGGGCTTGTCGGCGCGGTCGTCGTCGCGCCACCAGTGCTGGAGCTGGCCAGAGCCGAGGGTGCAGACGAGCTCCAGGTTGCCCTGTTCGCCGTAGGTGCTCTGGACGAGGGTCGCGCCGGCGAAGGCGACGTTCGCTCCGAAGACCGGGCCCGGATGCCAGCTTCCGGCGCGGTACCAGTGCTGGAGCCGACCGCCCGACAGGCGGGTGACGACCTCCAGATTGCCGGGGGCGCCGTAGTTGGACTGGATGAAGCCCGGAACTCCGGTGGCGTCGGGCGGGCCGAAAATGCCGCCGTCGTTCCACTTGCCGGTGTTCTGGTCGAGCCACCAGTGGTGGAGGCGGCCCGCTCCGGTGGTGTAGACGCACTCGAAGTTCCGGTTGAACGTCGTGCTGGTCAGCGTCGGGCAGACGGCCGCGTCGAGGCCGAAGACACTGGCCTTCGCCCAGCCGAAGCCGCCGGTGCCCTCACGCCACCAGTGCTGGATCTGCGAACCGCCGGACGAGAGCATTTCGAAGTTGCGGTGCCCGGCACCGTTCCCGCCCTCGTAGAAATTTCCGTTGTGCAGCCGTCGCTTCGTCCACGGGTCGGGGTTGGTGGAGAGTACACCCTGTTTGGTGAATTCGTCGATCCGAATCTGTCCGTACGCGATTCGGCCGAATCCATTTTCACCCCAACCCGTTCCCCAGGAATTCTTGATGATCCAGCAGCCTTCGCTGTCGTTATATCCGACGACGGCGATGCAGTGCAGTCCCGCAATATGCGACACGGTTTTCCGGTAGACCCCGGTCCGGTACGAGAAGAAGTCGTCCGGCACCTCGATGCAGCAGGTCAGCGGGCCCACGGTGTCGAGCCATTTCTTCTGGTCGGCGACCGATCCCGTCTCGGTATATCCGTCGATCTTGACGGTGCGCCCCGCGCGGTCCGGCGTGGGACGGTACGGCGCATTGTCCTGCCGGTACGGCCAGCAGGCCGGGTCGGCGATGCCGTTGCTCTTGATCCAGTCGAAGTAGGTGTTCGGCCAGGACCCCTGGGCGCAGGGGATGCCCTGGCCGTCGTGCGAGTCGCCCTCGGAGCGCACGCACCACACGGCGTGCTCGATACGGACCCGGCTCTCGATCACCGCAGCGGTCCCAAATGCCACGCAGGATCCGCATCCGCCCTGGTCCTTGACCTGGGTGACCCAGTTGGTGCCCCAGCGGTTGCGCCAGTCCACCGTGGTGGGCAGGCCCGCCTCGTCGGCGCCCGCGCTCGGCGTCACTCGGGCCAGCAGCTGCTCGTCCACCTCCACGCCGCCCGTCGGCAGCCCGAGCACGGCCCGCCGGGCGGCCAGCAGCTGGTTGCCCGTGGGGTGCGCCTCCAGCAGGGCCGTCAGGTCGATCTCCGGTACGTCACCGGCGGGCACCAGCTGGTCCTCGTTGGGAACGCCCAACGCGTACACGCGTACCGGAGCGTTGTCGGACGCCTCCGGATCCATCTGCCATGTTGCTTCACGAGCACCTTCTAGGGCACTGCGAATCTCCCCGTACGTAGCCATGAAGTCCCCTCCCCGAATACCAGGGCCGACCTCATATTTCCCCCGAGGAGGCCGGTGGTCGATACGTTATCCCTCGGTCCACAGGCGGGCAATAGGGTAGGAAGAGAATTCCTGGGGATCGATCGATGATTATTTTTCGATTTGCCGCAAGAATGAGATTAATGGTTACCGGTGTGGGTGGTGCGACGTGTCGGGCTCATCGAGACGATAGGTCCCGCGGTCCGCGTCGTAGGAGTAGAGCGGGAGGGCGGTGACGGTGGCGCGGGTGCGCAGGACGACGTCGTTCTCCTGTGGGAGCCGGCGAATTGCCTCCCCGTACACCTGCGGAGTGCGGCACAGGTCGGTGCCCTCCGGAGGCAACGGCCGCCGGACACATGTGGGAGGGGCGACGCCGGTGAGTACCGAACGCCTGGACCTGGATGGCGTACGAGTCGGTCTCATTGCCGGGATCTCGGACGAGGTCGATGGGGGTACCGGCTGGCAGTTGCGCGAGGTGGACGTCGTTGGCGCTGTGGCGGACGCCTCGCAGGGGGCAGGGGAAAGTCCCGGTGCTGTTGAGGATCGCGGCTGGGTGGCGCGGGGGCTTCGGTGGTCGGTTCTGCGGATGAGGCGGCGGGCGGTGGCAGGGTCGGTGAGGGCGGCCGCGGTGGCGCGCTCGTGGACACCTCTGCCGGCGGCGTAGCAGGCGGCAGGGCTGCCGACCCCGCATTTGATCATTGCGGGGAGTGCGGCCAGGCGGCCCTCGGTGAGGATGTCCTTCGGTGCCGTTTGGTTGGCGGCAGCCATCGTGCCCCCGGCTGAGGGTTTTCCCGGCACCTGGCCGACCGTCGGAGGCGGTCCTTTTGGCGTAGGAAAGCACGGCGCGCCTGCCCTTAGACTGCAGTCACTGCCAGTCTCAACCGGCCTACGGATGACGGCAGTTCAGCGCAGCAGGTGACGCCATGGCACAGACGTACGGCCTGGGGCAGACCAGCCGGCCCCACAGGCACCCTGCTGACCCGCGGCAGACGCCCGAGGCGAGTGAGGCCACGCGGCTGCTGTGCGCGGGTACGTACCTCGACGGGACATTCCGGGAAGCGGTCATTGACGAGCTGTACGTTCACGAGGAGCGCCTCGCGGCCCCGTCCTTCGGGATCGACGCCGCCCGGGTGCTCGCCCACGCCCTGCGCGCCCGGCGTATCGAACTGGCCTGGGCGGCCATCATCCTGTTCCTGTGGGTGGTGGCCGTACCACTCACCGAGGGGGTGGTCGCCTGCTATCTGTTCTCCTTCGCGCTGATCGTTCTCGCGGGCTGGATCCGCGGGGCAGGTCAGCGGCCGGGCTGGATCCGCCGGGTAGCCGCGTGGCACCTGCGCTGGGCCGGGCGGGGCCTCTTCCTCCTGACCCTGTGGGGCTTGCTGCGGCTGGCGACCGGGGGATTCGGCAGCGGCAGTCGGGTCTTGCTGCCCGACGTGACGCGGACGCAGGCATGGATCTCCTTCACCCTGCCCCTCTTGATGGCCTGGGCCGTCGCCGGGCAGCGCGGTCAGTTCGCCAAGGCGCTCACCGGTGAGCTGTCCAGGTCCCGGTTTCCCGACATCGACTCCGACCCGGCGGAGCAGGCGGAGGGCATCCGTTTCCGCCGGCTGAGCCGCCGCATCCGCAGGGAACAGCACGCACCCCTGATGATGTATCGGCCGGTCGATCCCTTCTGCGGTGCGGGCACGCCGTACAAACCATGGTCGTTCTCCATCGAGTTGCGTCCGCAAGAGGAGGCCGAACCGACGCCGATGGACAACGGCACGATCCTGCACCGCATCGTCCCGCTCCTCGAAGCGCTGCGCGAACCGTCCCCGCACGGGGCACCGTATCTCGCGGACGCGGTGCGGGACCGTCTGCGGGAACTGAAGGTTGAGGAGGTCGTGTTTCTGCCGGTGGACGGGCTACCGGAGCGGTCCCGTGCCCCGTACACCGCTGAGGCCTTCGAGGAGCACAGGTCCCGTTCGGTCGAGGAGGGCGGCGAGACCCGGCGGCACTTCCTGCGCGTCCGGGTCGGCGGCTGGGACGAGGAGATCGTCACGACCGTGTTCGTACGCGTCCACACGCAGGGCGGGATGCTGATGCTGGAGGTTGCTCCACACGTGCTGCGTCCGGTCAAACAGCTCTATCAGTATGCCGACAGAGTGGCCCATCAGTACCGGCACAACCACCGCTTCGGGAGGGCGGTCTGGGCACTGGGAATGGTGTCGACCTCGGCCGGGCGCGCCGTGGTGACGCTGTGGCACGGCTGCCGTTCGCTGTGGCAGATCGCGTCCGGCGGCCACGCCAAGGCCCTCGCGGACGGTCCATGGGCGTCGGTACGAGAACTCGGCTCGGACGACGAAGCCTCGCTCTTCCAGGAGATGGACGTCAGCCGTTACCTCAAGTCCATCCAGGAGCGAGTGACCGAAGGGGTGAAACTGGCGCTCTCCGAAGCCGGCTGGCAGACCGGCGAGTTCGAGCGCCAAATCGTCAACTTGGCCGAAGGCGCGCAATATATCGGGCGTGCGTATGGAGTGGCCGTAGGGGATCACAACACCGTCACCAGCAACACTCACACCACCCACTTGAGCGCGACGCGCCGGACCGGGGGAGGCCATGCGAACACCTGACGGGCACCGTAGGGACATCCATATCGGCAGCGTGCAGGGGGCCTTCGCGATAGGCGACCGCAACCACGTGACGTACAACCAAGGTGTCGGGCCGATGAGTGATCCGGCACAGGCAGAACTGCTCGGCCTCGTGCGTCGGTTGCGCGACGATCTCGCCCGTACTGTCACGACCCCGCAGACTGCCCTGCTCAACGCTGAACTGGCAGATGTCGAGGCTGAGATGGTGGCAACGGGTGAGGCTGCACCAGGCCGTCTCACGCGGCTCCGGCAGGCACTGGCGGACGCGAGTGCTGTGACCGGGGTGCTGGCATCGGGAGCTGCGGTTGCCGAATCGGTGCGGGCACTGCTGGGAGGCTGACCATGAGCAAGAACAGAGGAGATGCGTACTGGAACGACGAGGCGCAACGTTGGGAGCCGGGCGTCGACCCGGCTTCGGTGTCGAGTGCGGGGCGGCGCGCCGACGAAGCGGGGCCCCGAAGTGCTCCGGAGCACTTCGTCGGGTACGGGCCACCGGGCAGCCTGCCGCGCTTCTCGCGTGTCGGCGTGCCGGCCGTCGTCGCGGTGGCGGTGCTGCTGGTCGGCGGTCTGGTCGGGGGTTGGCTGCTCCTGGGGGACGACGACGGGGACCAGTCGGCGGGTGGCCGGTCCTCGGTGAGTGCCTCCGCCCCCGAAACCGAGGCACCGCCGCCTCCCGATGAACTGACACCCTCCGCCGAGGCGCCTGAGGCAGATCGGGTGCCGGAGGGATACGAACTTGTGCAGGACGAGAAGGGGTTCTCGACCGCCGTTCCGGAAGGCTGGAAACGCAGCGAGGACGGGGTGCAGGTGTACTACACATCCCCGGACCAGCGTCGGATGCTGCAGATCTCCACACCCTCGGGCCTCATGCTCACTCCCTACCAAGCGTTGCAGCAGACATCCGAGGGCCTCAGGGCAGACAGGCCGGGCTATGAGGAGGTCGAGCTGAAACAGCTGAACGACGGCACGGCCAAGCTGGTCTACGCGTACGACAGTCAATCGTTGGGGGAACGCCGCATGGCCATGGACGTTGCGTTCCTGACCAGCGGCAGCCGCCAGTACGCCGTTCTCGCCATCGGCCCCGCCGCAGAATGGCCTGATCAAGGGACGAGGGTAGGAACCGCCCTGCGTCATTTCGTGCCTGCGCCGGGTGCGTGAATCACCCGCGTCAAAGAGCCTCGTGGCGGGTGAGGTACGAAGCTCGGCGAAGCCCGCAGCACCTTCCCGAAGTACGCGTCCGCGTCGGGCGGCTCCATCTCCCACAGCGGCCGGCCTGACCAGGACCGCATCTGCTCCAAGTGCACAACGTCGCCGCGGATCGTACCGTCCGCCAGCCCCGCCGAAGCCCGCACCAGCACGAACCCCGCCAGTACGTCGGTCTCGAACTGCTCCAGCTCCTCGGCCGTGGCCGGCGGCCGGACATCGCGCAGGCCCCGTACGACAGCCAGCGCCAACCCGAGCCCCCTCACCTTCACCATGACCGTCGACCGGTCAGGCACAATGAGAACGCTTCAGGAATCCGAAGTTACGTCAGGGCGCGAAGAGCCACCAAAGAGGGGGCGAAACCCCTGGCCATGAGCTTAGGACTCGGCGGATCTCAGGAGAACTCACGAGATGTCGCACAATCCGAACGTGGAACGTACCGCTTGCCTTCGTGCGCTGTGGTGCTCGGTCGAGATCAGGCTCGGGGTGGGGCGTGAGGGGGATTGAGCATGTTCTGCGGTCACCGAACACGGGTGACATGGGAGCGGGAGGGTGGGTGAGTGCCGTCCCGGGTCGGGAGTCTGACTGATGACAATTCTGACCGAGGTGTCCCGGTGTCGCAGTGTCGGCCGTTGGCCGGGAATGGTGCGTTGTCGGTACCGGGCTGCCGGGGCGTGTCCCGATAGGGGCCTGTCGAACGTTGTGGCGTCCTCGCGATTCTGACTGCCTGACGCGGCCCGGTACCGGCAACGCGACACGTCGTCGGACCGGGAAGGGAATCGGGTACGGCGAGTTCGACCATGTCCAGCACATTGCCTGCTCCGAAGCCCCGCCGTCGCTGCCCTGCGGGGGAGGTGGTGCTGGGGGTGGATACGCACCGGGATGCGCATGTGGCTTCGGTGCTCTCCTTGACGGGGGCGGTGCTGGCCATCGACGAGTTCCCGGCCACCGCGGCCGGCTACCGGGCTCTGCTGCGGTGGGTCAGAAGGTCGGAAGTCGTGAGGCGGGCCGGGGTGGAGGGGACCGATTCCTACGGGGGCTTCACTGTCGCGCTATCTGCTGGCTCAGGGCGTGGACGTGTCTGACGTGAACTGGATGGACCGGGCCGATCGCCGTCGGCGCGGCAAATCGGATCCACTCGATGCGCAGAACGCGGCGCGAGCCGTATTGAGCGGGAGGGCCTACGCGCGGGCCAAATCGGGCGACGGGCCGGTGCAGATCGCCAGGATGTGCAAACTCAGGAAGGCGTCGGCCGTCAAAGCCCGCACCCAGGCCATCAACCAGCTCAAAGCCGTCCTCGTCACTGCGGACCCCCCTGCGGGAGAAGCTGGCCGGACTGGGTAACGCCGAACTCTTCCGTGCCTGCGCGCGATTCACCGACGCGGGCACCCAGGAAGAGGGCGGCGAGGAGTCGGTGCTGAAGGCCACCCGGATCACACTGGGGCTGCTGGCTGACCGGATCGGGTAGCTCTCCGAGCAGATCCGGGAGGCGGATGCTCGTCTGACCCGGTTGGTGGAAGATCATGCCCCGCAGCTGCTGGAGGTGGTGGGGATCGGTCCGGACACGGCCGTCACTTTGCTGCTCACAGTGGGAGACAACCCGGAACGCCCGGACAGCGAGGCGTCCTTCGCCGCTCTGTGCGGGGTCAGCCCCGTCGAGCGCTCCTCGGGACGCCGGCAGTTCCGTCGCCTCAGCCGCGGCGGCGACTGTCAGGCCAACGCAGCGCTCCATCGCTTCGTGTTCACGCGTCTGCGGGTCGAGCCGCGCACCCAGGACTACTACGAGTACGAGCGTCGGATCAAGGAGGGTAAGACCTGGCGCGAAATCGCCCGTTGCCTCAAACGCAACGCTGCCCGGGAGGTCTTCCACCTGGTCAAACAGCTACAGCCAGGACCCCGCTCATGGGGGCTGTGAGAACCGCTGCCCGGCCGAGCTGACGGCTTGCTCTTGGGGCCCGCAGCCGCACGAGTCGGCCCGCCTCAGTCGGCGGCGGTCCACTGGGGTGCGGGTGTGGGGCCGGGGCGGGCGGTGATCGGCTCGCCTTCGGCCCAGTCGCGGTACTTCACCTGGAAGGACTGGTCGCCGGTCGCTGTGTCGGCCGCCGAAGGCACCCGGGTCTTCAGGCTCTTGGGCAGGTCGCGCGCGGTGACGACCAGGGTGAAGCGGACGGCGCTGCCGGGGCGGTCGGTCGCGTAGGGGAGGTAGAGGGCGCCGACGGCCGGGTCGGCGGCCAGGGCGCGCAGCGGGGTGCTGCCGGTGAGGGTGCGGGTGCCGCCGTCCCGGTGGGTGCGCACGCCGGTGGCGCCGTCGAGGAGCGCCTCGATGTGGGCGGGCTGGGCCAGCCAGCGGGTCTCCAGGGCGGCGTGGACGTCGGGGTCGTCCTCGGCTGCGGCGGTTGCGTGGGGCTCTGTGCGGTATTCGTTGTCCGGGCTGGACCCGGGTCCGGCCATCGCTTCGTGGGGCGTGATGGTGGCGCGGTTGCCGATCAGCACCACCTCCGGCGGATACCAGGGGTGGCCCTCGCCCCCGTCGTAGGCGACATGGGTCGCCGCCTTCGCGGTGCCGGCGTCGACCAGGTCGAGGCGGGCCTGGCCGTGGAAGAAGTCGGGGGCACCGAGCTCGCGGGCGCGGACGTCGACACCGACCCGCCGCTGGCCCAGCATCGCGGAGCGGACGGGCTCGGCCCGGGAACCGGCCGGTGCGGCAGTGGACGGCTCGGACCCGCCGTCCTCGCCGGGCCACCACAGGTGGGCGGCGAGGCCTCCCACGACGCCGACCACCAGACCGACGGCGACCGCCACCGCCATCGGGCGGCGGCGCGGCCGGGCGGACCGCTGCGGGGACTCTTCCTTGGACATGGCTTAGCCCCCTTTGGTACCGCCCCGGCACGAGAAGCGCCGCGTTCTGTACACGGTAGGGCCGCCGGGGCGCAGACCATGGCGCTTCGCCGGATTCTTTGCGGGCCGGGTAGACGGACGCGCCGCGGCACCCCCGCGCCGCCTGTCGGGCTGTCAGGGCCACAAAGTCGCTCGGCCGTCTCGCAATAGTCGCGCGGGGCCAGGCGGAGTTGTTCGGTGTCGGTGGTGGAGACCTCGGCGGGCGCTGCCTTCGCACCCAGGGCGCCGCCGGGAGCGACGCCACCGGTCGGTGTGGCCCCGATGGCCGCGGCCTCGGCCAGTGCGCCGGGGCTTGGCGCGGGCTGCCAGGAAGTGCGCAGGGTGCGGCGGCGCCGGCGGTGTCCTTCAGTTCAGGAGGCCGCGGCGCCGCGGCCTGTACAGGGGCTCGGGCTCGTACAGGGACAAGAGGATGGCTTCGGCGCGGTCCGGCGACTTCATGCCGCGGGCCCGCAGCGCCTTCTTCGACCCGACCTCGGTGTAGCCGCCGGTTCTCGACAAGAGCTTCGGAGCGGAGAGCTGCGCTGCTGCCTTCTTGTCGACGTGGAGGCGCAGCCGTCCGCAGCCGGAGGACGGGTCCGGCTGGAGGAGGCTTCTGGTCGCCAGCCACATTTCGTCCCGCTTTCGCCATGGCCGCATGACGGCGCCGGGGGCGTCCTGACTCGGAGATTCCGACACCATGCGGCGTACTGGGGGAAGCGCTGGGTGAGGGCGGCGCGTACGGCGTCCCTCGCCTCGTGCGGAGAGTCCACGGTTCGCAGACGGTAGTGGTACTGGCGCGCCCAAGTGTGTCATCTGCCTGCGCTCGGCCTGCTGCGCCGGTGTCAAGTACCGCGCGAATTGAGACGGCGGCGGGTCTGACGAACGAGTTGGCGGGCGCGTCCGGCGGTCAGAACCGACCGCAGCGGTGCCAGGGGGCGAAGCGGTGTGCCGAGCAGGCGCGGGTCGAGGTACGGAACCCAGCCGGTGGCGCGCGGGTGGTAGCGGGGCGGGCCGAGGCAGATGCGCTTGGTGACCACCCACCGGGTCTCCGGCCCACTGTTGGGACGAGTGCCATGAAGATGGTCGCCTGCGAAGAGCAGTAGGTCACCCGGGTCGAGCTGGACTTCCACCGGTTCGCCGACCGCTTGGCCGGGGAGCAGCCGTACACCCTCGTGGAGCAGCGAGCGTCGATATGCCGCCGGCCAGATGAGCAGGCCGTTGTCCCGGCGGACCCGGCTGAGAGCCATCCAGAGGTTGACGGAATTGACGGCTGTGTTGAACCACGAGTCCACGTGGGCGCCGGTCGGGACCATGAAGCCGGTGTACCCACCCAGTTCTCCTTCCCGGCCGTGGACAATGGCCCTTGGGGGCATGATCCGTACACCCAAGTGCTCGCTGACGTATACCTTGCGGCTCTGCGGCGGGAGCAGGTCGGCGAAGCGCAGCAGCAGGTGACGTGCGGCGGGTCTGAGGCGACGGTCCAGGTCGTCGCGGACGGCGCGCAACTGATCGATGTCGGCGACGGTGTGGATGTGCTCCAGCCCTCGCTCCGACACCTGCTGGGCGGCCTCCGGCGAGACGGCGGAGGCGATGGCTGCCAGTGCCGCCCGGGTCCATGATCCTGTGGGGGTTAGCTGTGCGAGACCGTCCCGGACGACCACGATCCGGCCGTCGAGGACGTGGCGGAGATCGAGCTCGTCGAGTGAGCGGTATGAGGTCACGGCGGGCAAGCTGCTTCTCCCTGTCTCAGACCTGATTTCAGGCGGGCGGCTTGGAAGCACGGAGAGAGAAGGACAGGGGTATGGACGGCAGACCATCCGGCAGCCGCCACCAGTAGTCGTCGTGCTCCACCATGCAGGGGAGCATTCGCCAGGCCACGAAGGGCCATTCGTGAAGGAATTCGATGGTCAGTCCCGCGGACGCCAGGCCGCTGACGATCTCGCCGAGTGAGTGGCCCCAGGCGTATTCGACTCCCGGAACCTCCCGGTCTGGTACAGCTGTCGGACTGCGGTACTCGAAGGAAAGGGGCTCCGGCTCACCGAAGTACGAGTAGCGGAGGCGTAATTCGGCTGTGTCGAGGCGGTTGTCGAGCATCCAGGCCGCGGGATGGGACTCGAAGACGTAGACGAAGCCGCCCGGTGCGATGAAGTGGGCGACGACCTCGGCCCAGCGGCGCAGATCGGGCAGCCAGCCCAGCACACCGTGAGAGGTGTAGACGATGTCGAAATGGCCGTCCAGATGGTCGGGCAGCGCCAGGACGTCCGCCTCCACGAAGACCGCCGACGGGTCGATGTCGGCGGCCAGGGAACGTGCCGTCGCCACGCCCTCGGCGGCGAAGTCGACACCGGTCACCCGGGCACCCAGCCGCGCCCACGAGAGTGTGTCGATGCCGACATGGCACTGCAGGTGCAGCAGCGAGCGGCCGCTCACCTCGCCGACCTCGGCACGTTCAAGCGCGCGCATGCGTGAACCGCCGGCCCGGAAACCGGCCAGGTCGTACTGGGTCGACGCGGCCTTCAAGGGCGTCCACAGGCGCCACAGTTCACGATTCTTGCGCAGGTAGGCCTCTGGGTCACGAGGCCCACGGGGCAGGTCCGCCGCGCTCATGAGGGCAGCTCGTACACGCTGACGTGGTAATTGCTGCTGTCGGTGAACGGGCGCCCGGACCAGCCGCCGAACCGTTGGCGCAGTCGCAGGCCGGCCATGGCGGCCATCAGGTCGAGTTCGCCGGCAGAGGCGTAGCGAAAGGCCACCCGGATGTGCCGAACCTCGCCGTTGTGGACGACCTTGTAGTCGGAGGTGTAGCGCTGGGTCGCCGGGTGGATCCGGCGAATACGCGTGACCGGGTCGCCGCTGGCCGCCCGGACAGGCTGGGCATCAGCCCCGGCTTCGGCCGCCAGGACCTCCGGAAGATGCGCGTCCAGGACGAAGATCCCGCCTGGGAGCAACCGCGCCGCGGCCCGGGCCAGGCAGTGGATCTGCGCTTCCTGGGAGGTCAGCTCGAAGAACGTGCCGTTGACCACGTAGATCATCCCGAACCGGCCGTCGTGGTCCACATCGGAGAAGTCGCCGATGCTGATGGCGATTTCGGTTCCCCCGGTCTTGGCGCGGAGTTGTTCGACCATGGCCTTCGCGGCGTCGATGCCGTGGAGGTCATGCCCGAGCGCCGCGAGCGGAAGGGCTATCCGTCCTGTGCCGATGCCCAGTTCGAGCATGGGCCCTTCCGGTGCGGTCGCCGCCAACCGGTCGAGCAGGGACACCGTCGCGTCGGTGGTGGCCGTCGGCGGGGTGAACCAGTCGTCGTAGTGGTCGGCCAGGTCCACGGCATAGTCGGGACTCGGGGGCATGCTGCTCCTCTGTGAGTGGTTCAGCCGAAGGGGTGCGGCGGAATACGTGAGCCGATGGGAGAGGTGGACGGCAGCGGCAGGGCGCCGGGGGCGATCAGCCGGACGACGGCCGTACCGGAGGCGGCGAACGCGGCGGGGGTCGTGTCGACCGCGATCACGTCCTGGCCTGTGTGCTCGGAGAGCAGGCGCACCGGGTCCACCGGCCCCTGCCTTGTCGGGCACACGTCTGCCGTGGTGTGCGGCAGCCAACGCGCCATCGCGTCCTGGCAGCCGAGATACGTCCACACAGCGTGCTGGACCGCGGAGACCGGTCTGTCGCCGGGTAAGGGCCGCCCGCGGACCCGTCGGGCCGCCGACGTGCTCATGCTCCAACGCACCATGAGCGCCTCGTGGGCCGCGCGGGCGATCAGCTCCGCATCCTGCCCTGGAGGGCCGCAGCGAGCACCGAACGTCTGCTCACTGTGCTCGGGCGTGTGCAGACAGACCGCGACGGCGTGGGAGCCGGGCGCGGGCAGGGTGAAGGCGGTGGCCCGCAGTCCGAGGTGCTCGCATACGCGGCGCAGGGGGAGGGGCAGTTCGTCGTGTACGGGACGGTGGCGGGGCGGATGCCGTGCCGGATCCTGCCAGCTCAGGCGGAGCAGATCGCGTTCGAGTGTCTCCCATGCGGCATGCTCGACGGCGGTGCCCGGGTCGGGGTGGGCCGCGAGGCCCGTCGAGCCGGCCCGGTCGGGCGCCGCGCAACCCGTGGGCGGACGGTGCTGAAGGAAGGCCAGACCTGCCGGAACCAATACTTCCGAACCGGAGAGCAGGGAACGCCCGGTGACCCACAGCTGGCGCACGCTCCGGGTGGCCGGCCCGGACCAGGGCGCGGGGTCCAGGGCGGGAGCGCCTCGACGGACCAACTCGGCGTGATCGGCGAGGAGAGTGCAGGACTGCTCGGCGGCGCGGGCCGCCAGCACGTTGCCCAGGCGCTCCAGCAGTTCGCCGCGGGCCCGCACGGCGACGTCGTCGGGGTGCGCCCCCGAAGCGCTGCCGATCAGGACGTGGTCGCCCCCGGCGCTGTCCGTGGCGGCGAACAGCGCGCTGCGGGCCGCGACCCGCCCGAAGAACACCGCGGGTTCGATGGGGAACGGTACGAAGACCTGGGGCTCCCACGCGGTCGGTGAGGAGGGAGCTGCGGGCTGTGGCAACGGCGTGGCTCCGGGGTGTCGGGTCAGACGGCGACGGTCCTCAGCAGGGCGGCACACTCCTCCAGCACGGTCAGCCCGTGTCCGGTGAGCAGTGATGTACGGTCCCGCAGGGTGCCGATCGCCTGCCGCGCCCTCTTCACCAGCAGGGCCCGGCGGGCGTCCAGCGCGTCCGCGGCCGTGGTGTCCCCGCCGAGAAGCAGCGTGTAGAGCGCGCTGCTCCGGGTCAGGACGACCATTTGCTGGAACAGCCCCGCCACAGGCCGGGGATCGGCGCGCAGGGGAGTGCGGACGGGACCAGCGGAGCCCGCGGACGGGGTGAGGAAAGGAGCGCTCAGCTGGGCGGCGTTGCAGCGGGTGTGGGTGCCTTCGTGCACCAGTGCCTCCGCGCACCGCACCGGACCGGGCAGCCCGCGGGGACTGGTGCGCAGCCGCGACCGGTTGACGTAGATCGCGCCATGAGTGGTGAAGTCGGTGAAGCCGTCGATCGCCGGGCCCTCCAAGAGAGCCACTTGCGCGACACCGACGCGCAGTTCGCTCAGCATCAGCGGCCAGGTGGCCGCCAGCCGCGCCACGCTCTCGTCGAGCACGGCCCGGTCTGGTCGCTGCCAGGACGCCACGCGGGAGCCCCCGGGGGTGCCGGCTCCGGTCGGCAGCGCGGACAGTGCGCGGGTCACCGAGCGGATGAGGTGGGGGGATGGCTCCGCGGGCGCCAGGCTCTCGCGGGCCTTGGTGTCACGCATGCTGCGCAAGATCGCCGAAGGAGCGAGTCCTGGCTTCGCCTGAAGGGTGAACGCGGCGGCCACCACGGCGGGATGCGCCTGAGGCGGCGCGGGGAGCCCCGCCGCCGTCAGGACGGAACAGACCACTCGATGGACCGCTCCCTCATCTCGCACCGCCTCGCGCGTGTCGGGTGCTACTCGCAGCAACTGCTCACCTCCACGCGTTCACTCTCTCCGGGGCAAGGACTTGAGGGGGAGGGGCCGGTGCTATGTCCGGCAGGGCCCGTCCTTCGCCGGACTGCCGGGGCTCCGACGGAACGAACCTCGCCGACAGGAGCACCGGCACCACGGGCGGGGTGAGACCTGTCCGGACCGCTCAGTCCTGGTCCGGAATGTCGATCATGAGCGCGTACTCGGGGAGTTCCTCGGTGACCTGCTCGATGTCCTCGTTCTCCACGATGTCCTCCATGGCTGCTCGCGGGCCCGGTGGAAGCGTCGGGTGACGCCCCGATCAGAAGTACCGCACACCAGGACGGCACACCATCGGGGGAGACCGGCCGGTGCGGGAACCGGACAGGTCCTGGTTTTCGTGCTCCGGCCTGCCCGCTACGGCATGGAACAGGCGAACGGCGTTCTGGTGACCGGTCCTTGTCGATGCGCGTGTGACGTGTGGGGCGCCATGGGCCCTGCCGGCCCGTCAAATCTGGCTGGCAAGGGTGAGGTCGGGCCCGCCCGTGCGCTGCCGTGCGCCCCTGTGTGCCACGGCCGCCCGGTGGCGGGCATTGTGCCCCGACGCCCCGCTGCGGAGCATGGGTGTCTCTCACCGGCATCTCGGAGGCCCATCCAGTCATGCGGATCGCCTACCTGCACTCCGGCAGCATCCCCTCCGTCTACGCGAACGGCGTCCACGTCATGCGGATGTGCGATGCCTTCACCGACGCGGGGCACGAGGTCGTCCTCTACGCGCTGCCGGGGACCGTGCCCGCCGGCGACGTGCACCGCTACTACGGCACCCGCAACCGATTCGAGGTGCGGAGCATCGCCCAGCCCGCCCTGCGGGGGCTCGGCGTATGGATCCGTGCCTGGCGGATCCGCGCCGACCTCCACCGACGAGGCACCCCCGATCTGCTGTACGGACGAGACCTGCGCGCCCTACTCGTCTCGTCGGGCCGGACCCCTCTGGTGTACGAGACGCATCTGATGTGGCCGCGGCGGATCGTCCGGAGGATCGAAGGCGTCCTGTTCCGCAGAAGGAACCTGCGACGCGTGGTTTTCGTGTCCCAGGCGCTCGCCGACGACTACCGTCGCGTCTTTCCGGAGCTCGACTCGTCGCGGTGGGCGGATCTGGTGACGGCTCATGACTGTGCCGACCCCGTCCCGGCCGACGGGCCGGTGGCAGACCTGCCGGGCCGCCCGGAGGCACCGAAGATCGGCTACGTCGGTCATCTGTACCCGGGGCGCGGCACCGACGTCATTCTCGAACTCGCCGCCCGCGTACCCGAGGCCGACTTCCATCTGGTCGGCGGCACCGCGGCCGACCGCACCCACTGGCAGAGCCGCTGCACACGCCCCAACGTCTACTTCCACGGACATCTCCCGCCTGCCGAGCTGGCCCCCTACCAGCGGGCGTTCGACGTCGTCCTGGCGCCTTACCAGCGCCGGACGTACTGTGCCGGAGGCGCGGGCGAGATCAGCCGTTGGGTATCGCCGATGAAGCTGTTCGAGTACATGTCCTACGGCAAGGCGGTCATCGCCTCTGATCTGCCGGTACTCCGGGAGATTCTGACCGACGGAGTCAACTGCCTTCTCTGTCCGCCGGACTCCGCCGAGGCCTGGGCGGCCGCGGTCAAGAGGCTCGTCGGTGATGAAAACCTGCGCGCCACCCTGGGCGGCGAGGCACGACGGCAGCTCCACGACCGCCACACCTGGCGGATCCGGGCCGACCGGGTGCTGGCCGGGCTCGGCGACACCACCAGGCCGCAGCCTTGACCCGGGCCGTGGTGACCGGCGCCGCCGGCTTCATCGGCTCCCACCTCTGCGCTCACCTGCTCGCGGCCGGTGACACCGTCCTCGGTATCGACGTGCTCACCGACTACTACGACCCGGCACTCAAGGAACGAAACCTGCGCGACCTGATCCCGCACCCGTCCTTCACCTTCCACCGCGTGGACCTGCTGGAAGCCGCTCTCGAACCCCTCGTCGACGGAGCGGACGTCGTCTACCACCTGGCCGGTCAACCAGGAGTACGGCCTTCATGGGGTAAGGACTTCGAGCTGTATGCCCGTCGCAATGTGCTCGCCTCGCAAAGGCTCCTGGAAGCAGTGAGGGACCGACCATTGCGCAAGTTCGTCTACGCCTCCAGTTCCTCCGTGTACGGCGACGCCCCGGCCATCCCCACGGGCGAGTCGGTGTGCCCCCGGCCGCTCACGCCGTACGGCGTGACCAAACTGTCGGCGGAACATCTGTGCGAGGTCTATCGGATCACCCTTGGCCTGCCCGCGGTGTCACTGCGTCTGTTCAGCGTGTACGGCCCGCGGCAGAGGCCCGACATGGCCCTGGCCCGGCTGATCGAAGCGGCCCTGACCGGCAGGCCCTTCCCGCTCTACGGGAGCGGCGAGCAGACCCGCGACTTCACCTACGTGCACGATGTCGTCACGGCGATGCGGGAGGCGGCCTGTTCCTCTTTCACCGGCGTGGCCAACCTCGGCGGTGACGCCCCGGTGTCCATGAAGCACGCCATCGCGGCCGTCGAGCGTCTCGTCGGCCCGGTGAACCTGGATCCACGGCCCAGCAGCCGTGGCGAGGCCCGGCACACCGCGGCCGACATCGCCCTGGCGGCGCGGGCGTTCGGATATCGTCCCCGCACGGAGCTGGACGACGGTCTGGCGGCGATGGCCGACCAGAGCGTCATCGATCTGGCGCGTCAACCCGAGTCCGGAAGCACCGGCCCGCGAGCCATGTGGAGGGGGGCCACGTGACCGGTGGTATTCCCGGTGCGGCACCGGACCGCTCCCGTCCTCGTCCCAAGGTCTTCGGTATCGGCCTCTCGCGCACCGGCACCCGCTCGCTGACCGCCGCGCTGCGCACCCTGGGCTTCGACACCGTGCACTACCCCTCCGACCCCGCCACCTACCGGACCCTGCTCGCGGGTACCGGGCGCTTTCCGCTGCTGGCGGACCATGACGGGATCACCGACATCAGCGTGGTTCCGTACTACGAGGAACTCGATCTCGACTGGCCAGGAGCCAAATTCATCCTGACGGTCCGGGAGGAGCAGGCCTGGCTGCGCTCGTGCGCGACACACTGGGCACGACCGGTGGACAGCAAGACCGACCGTGGCGAGGGGTATCCGGACATGCAGCGCTTCCTGCGTGCTGCCGTCTACGGGTGTCTCGAATTCAACCCGGAACGATTCGCCCGTGTCCACCGCCGCCACGTCGAGCAGGTGCTGCACCACTTCGCGGGCCGGGACGACGACCTGCTCGTCCTCGACATCGCCGGGGGCGAGGGCTACGAACGGCTGGCCCCCTTCCTGGGCAAGCAGGTCCCCGACCAGCCCTTCCCGAACGTCAACCGGCCCTCGCCCGCCCAGGACCGGCCGTGAGCGGCGCGATCCGCACCCTCCCGGGTGACTGGTCACCGCCCGCCGGCCGTCCGGTCGATCTGGTGCTCCGCACGGTCGGTGAGCGCACCACCCGCCTCGCTCTCGACCTCGCGATCCGGCACATCCGCCCACGCCGGGTTCACATCGCAGAGAACATCCGGCCGCTCGCCCGTGCCGTGGACCGTCAGGTGCACATCGACCACGGCGAGGCCTCGCATGTCGTCCACGTCGACGCCGACTGCCTGATCCTCGAGGACATGAGGCCCTTTCTCGACGCCAACGACCTGGCATACGTCGACAGCTTCGTGCACGACCGGTTCCGCGGCCGGGTCCACTGCGGAGTGCACATCACCCGAACCGACCTGGTCCGGGCGATGCGGGAGGTGGATGTCGAAGCGGAGGCACCAGCGGCGGGGCGCGGGCCGATGCTGCGGCCCGAGGCGTTCCGGCGGCACCTCGCCCGACGTCATCTCCAGCCCGATGTGCAGCTGAAGGGCTTTCACATCCTGCACGACCACTTCCAGCACTATCACCACATCTTCGCCAAGTACGCTCTGCGCGAGGTGCGCAGCCGTACCGAAAGCGCACACGCGGTGCTGAAGTCGGCCCTGCTGAGCTGGGGGGACGACCCGGACTTCGTGGTCGCCAGAAAGGCGATACAGCACAGCCGCTCGGTGGTACCCGCCGATGTCACCCCGCACGCGCTGGGCCAGTACCTCGACGGCCTGCCCGAACTGGCGGCCCGCGTGGTCGGGGAGCTGCGCTTGCCCAGCCGTCCTCGGCTGACCATGGCCAAGGTCCGGGAGGCCGTGGCCCGCGCCCCGCAGACCCTTGGACCCGCCGCCGACCGGCCCAAGGTATTCTCCCTCGGCCTGCCCGGTACGGCGACCCGGAGCCTGGTCGAGGCCCTCCACCTGCTCGGTTTCGACCTCGCCCACTACCCGCTGGGTGCAGCAGACCTGGCGGCCCTGCGCCGCGGGGACGGTGACTTCCCGGCGCTGCGGCACTACGACGGCCTGACGAGCGTCTTCGCACTCGCGTCCCTGACGGCACTGGACGCGCGGCATCCGCGGGCACGGTTCGTCGTCACCGTACGGGAGACGGAGAGCTGGTTGCGTGCGGTGGAGCGGCTCTGGGACACCGGATGGCCGGCGGGGGCGCCCGCGGCCGAGCGGGCCGCCCACAGGGAGGCGGCGTATCTGTTCCGTACGCGGATCTGTGGCGGGGAGACCTTCGACCCGGTTCGATTGGCTCGGGCCTACCAGGAACAACTCGTCCGCGTACAGCGTTACTTCGCTCGGCGCCCCGGGGACCTGCTGACATTGGACATCTGTGCGGGCGAGGGTTGGGAGAAGCTCGCCCCTTTTCTCGGGCGGCCGATTCCACCAGGGCCGTCCCCGAGAGTGTGAAATCCTCCACCGCACTGTCATCCGCACTGTCATCCGCACTGTCATCCGCACGTGGGGTTTCCGCGCCCGGAGAGGCGCGGCCCGGAGCGGTGTCACCGTGCGACACCGGGAGCGACGGCAGGATGGCACGGGTGCCGACCCATGCTCCCTCGACCTCCGCTCAACAGCCCGAACTGCGCCTGGGCTGGGACGACCCGCATCACGATCACGTCGCGGCGGCGGGTCTGGCGCAGATGGCGGCCCGTCTGCCCGCCACGATCGGCGCCGCCGCCCGGTTGAGCTGGGCCGCCGACCGGTGGGCGGCCCTCCAGCTGCTGGTGGCCCAGTTGCTCGCGGCTGCCTCCGCCGCGGTGCTCCTGGCCGCGACCGCCCAGGTGATCGGAGCCCTTGTCGGGCAGGGCCAGGCCACCGAGCGGCTGCACGCCGCGGTGCCGGCTCTGCTCATCGCGGCGGGGGCGGCCGCGACCCGGGCGGCGTCGGACGCGGTCTCCCAGTACGCGGCGGTGAAACTGGGACCGGAGGTGACCGCCCTCGCCGAGGAACGCATCCTCGCCAAAACCCCTGAGGTCGAGCTGACCGCGTACGACCAGCCGGAGTTCAACGACTCGCTCCAGGCCGCCGGACTGGGGGCGATGGCCACCCAGGATCTGATCGCCGACGCGCAGCAACTGATCTCCGCGGTGGCACAGTTGACGGCCGCGGCGACCGTCCTCACCCTGCTGAACCCCCTGCTGCTGCCGCTGCTGGTTCTCGCGATGCTTCCCAAGGGAGCGGCCGCTCTGGGCGCGGCTCGTATCGCCCACCGCACCGCTCACACCAGCCTCGCCGACAACCGACTGCGCTACATCCTGCGCCAGCACAGCACGGACCGTCGGACGGCCGCCGAAGTCAGGGCCGGCACCATGGCCGCGTTCCTGCGCCAGTGGTACGCCCAAGTCGCGACGCGGATCAGGACCAGGCACCGGGCGGCCGCACCCAGAGTGCTGCTGGTGACACTCGGCGGAGCGGCCGGGACCGGCATCATGCTCACCCTCACCTGGCTCACCGTCGGGATGCTGACGATGAACGGCACCATCGCGCTCGCGGTCGCCATCACGGCCGTGGTCGCCGTCCGCTCTTCCACCGGCGCGCTCAACTCCCTGGTGGTGGCGAGCGCCCGACTGTTCCGCACCTCGCTCCACCTCCAGGACTGGCAGGACTTCCTGGCTCTCGCCGACACCCTGCGCGCCACGCGTGGACCGCTGGCGATCGACTCGGCCGGTCCCCGGGAGATCCGCGCCCACCGAGTGTCCTACCGTCACCCCGGCAGCCCGGTGAACGACTTTGCGGTTCACGACATCAGCCTGACCCTGCGCAGCGGTGAAGTCGTAGCCCTGGTGGGTGAGAACGGCTCCGGCAAGACGACTCTCGCCCACCTCCTCACCGGCCTCTACCTGCCCACACACGGCACGGTCAGCTGGGACGGCATCGATCTGGCCCAGGCAGATCCGCACTCGGTCTGGTCGCGTGTCGGTCTGGTGCCCCAGGACTACACCAAGTGGCCGATGGCCGCGAGGGAGAACATCACGCTCGGTCAGGACCGCGGCGGAGACGGCCTCGTGCACGCCGCCGCCCGCGAGGCCGGCGCGGACAGCGTGCTGGCCGGACTGCCGAACGGTCTCGACACACTGCTGGCCAAGTCGTTCTGGGGCGGGCACGATCTCTCGGGCGGCCAGTGGCAGCGCCTCGCCGTCGCCCGCGCCTGCTACCGAGAGGCCGGCGTCCTGGTCCTCGACGAGCCCACTTCCGCGATGGATCCACGTGCCGAACACCGGGTGATCAGCCGCTTCAAGACGCTGGCCGAAGGCCGGACCGCCGTGTTCGTCACGCACAACCTCACCAACACCCGCGTCGCCGACCGCATCATCGTGCTGGCCGGTGGGAGCATCGCCGAGGAGGGAACCTTCGATGAACTCCTCGAGCAAGGCGAGCTGTTCGCGGAACTGTACAAGCTGTCACAAGATCGGTGACCGGTTCCTCGGCCCCGGCGACGGAGGTGCTGTGAAGTGATGAACAGTGAGCGGCACAACAAGGCGGTGATCTTCATCATGGGGGCCGGGCACTCCGGTACCACGCTGCTCGGGCTGATGCTGGGTGCGCATCCGGCGGTCTGCTTCGCCGGCGAGGCGTGGAACAGCACCCGCCTCGGCACCACCGACGGACAGGGGCGGACCGTCGGCTGCAACTTCTGCACCGACGATTGTCCCGTGTGGGGCGACCCGCTGCCGAGCACCGGCCCCGACCTCTACGAGGTGCTGGCCCGGCGCTGCGGGCGCCCCTTCGTCGTGGACTCCACGAAAGCGGTCGGCTGGATCGATCAGCAGGCGGCACTGCTGCCCGGCGCCGTCCACCGTCATCTGGTGGTGCTGGCCCGTGATGGCCGGGCGGTGGTCAACTCCCTCCTGCGCAAGTACCCCGACGCCCGCCCCGCGGAGCTGGCCGCGGAGTGGGTCGCCCAGATGCGCCGGACAGAGGATCTTGCGGCCCGCTGGCCCGGCATCGTCAGCCGGGTGCACTACGAGGACGTCGCCACCCACCCGGAGGACGTCCTGTCCCACCTGAGCGCGACACTGGGCTTCTCCTTCCTTCCCGCGATGCTCGACCCTTGGCTCAGCGTCCAGCATCCGTTGGGCGGCAACGCGGGCACTCAGTACATCGTGGCGCGGGAACGCGCCGCACGGGCCACGGGCCGGCCCGTCAATCTGAAGCGCACCGAGCGCGCCTACTACCTCGGCCACCCACCCGCGATCGTGCTGGACCTGCGCTGGCGTGAGGAGATGTCCGAGCCCGCGCTGCGCGCCTTCGACGCGATCGCGGGCGAGACCAACGCACCCTATGCGCGTTGACGGTTGCCGAGCCTCAGGATTGTGCCGGCCGGCGCGGGCAGTCCCGCATGCCGACCCAGGTGGGTGGCGGCGAGCAGATGATGAGCCAGCCTGATCATCCCGAAAGTAGCCTCTGACCTGTATGTTCCTCCGTCCTGCACACCGGCATCCAGTGGGAGTACCTGCCCCAGGAGCTGGGCTTCAGCTCGGGCATAACCCGCTGGCGGCGGCTTGCCGCCTGGAGCGAGGCCGGTGTCTGGGACCAACTCCACGTCGTCCTGCTGGAGAAGCTGCGCTCGAAGAACCAGCTGGTCTGGTCGCGGGTGGTGATCGTCTCCCGACCCCGCCTACGGCCGGACGCGCTGCTGGCTGATCGCGGCTATGAGTACGACCTGTACCGCCGACTGCTCTGGCACCGCGGTATCCGCCCAGTCATTGCCGAACGAGGCCAGCCACACGGCTCGGGCCTGGGTATCTTCCGATACGTCGTCGAGCGTACGATCGTGTGGCTGCACGGCTTCCGCCATCTCCGTATCCGCTGGGAACGACGCGACGACACGCACGAAGCTTCCTCAGCCTCGCTGCCTGCCTGATGACTCATCGCCACGTTCAACGGCCTTGTTAGCGACTCTTAGTAGGTGGGGTCTTAGGGGTCGCGATCTTCTTATAGCGAGTGGCGATTCCGCGCCGCTGCTTCGAGCGTCGGGTGCCTTTGGTGAGGCCTGTTGGTCGACCGCGTCGGTGTAGGGGGTGTGGAGGACGAACCGGATTTCGACCGTGGAGCAGCTGGTGCGCGGTGTTCCGACGGTGAGTCAGTGGTCCTGTGCGGCGATGCTGTTCAGCATGTCCTGCTGGTGGCGATGTCCGATTGTCTCGTAGCCGATCACGGTGACGAAGGGGGCGAGCATGACGATGAGCAGGCACACCGCGATGGCGACGCCGGCCGCGGAGAGCAGTACGGCCGTGGCGAGCACGGCGAGCGTGAGGCCGATGAGCAGCAGGTGGAAGCGGTCGGCGGTGGAGAGCAGCAGGGTGTGCAGGAGATAGACCATCAGCAGGTAGAGGCCGACGGGGAGGGCAAGGGACAGGACGACGGCGGCATCGCTGATCTTCGTGTGGTGTTCCAGGTGCAGCCCCGCCACGTGGAGCCCCGCCCCCGCTCCGGCGATGCCGATGTAGAGGGGGATGTGTCCGTAGCCGAAGAGGTATCCGCGGTTGCGGCGGTGCGTGAGGATGTCGCCGAAGGGGGTGGTGAAGTACACCCACCACATGCCGAAGGTCAGACCGACTCCGGCGACGACGACGGCGATGGCGTTCGCGCTCCACTGTGTTCCGTCCGCGCCGCCCAGGAGCTCGCCGGACGAGGCGATGGTGCCGACGACTCCTTCGCCGAGGGTGATGATGGCGAACAGGCCGTAGCGTTCGGCGACGTGGTGGGGGTGCCAGGGGGTCCCTCCCGCGCGGCCCTGGGTGAGGAGCGGCAGCGCGAGTTCGAGCACTCCGAGCACGGCGAACGCGGCCAGCACGGCGGGGAGCGGCAGCTCGGTGAAAGCGACGATGATCCATCCGGCCTGGGCGATCATGGTCCAGCGGATGTTGGCCATCCCGACCTTGCGGAAGGGGGGAGACTCCCGGGCCGCGCGCCACCACTGCGCGACCATCGCGATCCGCATCACGACGTAGCCGATGACCATGGCCCGCAGTTCGAGGTGGTCGCCCTCTTCGAGGGAGTGGAACATCGCCGGGAGGCCGAGGGAGAAGACGACGACGCCGATCATCTGGAGCATCGTCAGGGCGCGGTAGAGCCAGTCGTCGGTAGCGAAGGCGGAGGCGAACCAGCTGAAGCTGATCCAGGCGACGCTGATGGCGAACATCGCCAGTACGAAAGCGAGGATCGCGTGGGTGGCGTGACCTTCGGCGAGCATCTCGGCGAACTGGGATGCCGCAGTGCCGACGGCGACCACGAAGGTCAGGTCGAACAGCAGCTCCAGTGGTGAGGCGGCCCGGCCGTGTTCCTCCGGGTCACGGCCGGTCATCGGTACCAGGCGGTGCGAAAGCCCGCGCCGGCGGCCGGCGCTGGTGGTGTGGGAGTCGCTCATGCGCCGCATGATGCCCGATGCGGAAGCGCTGACGGTCCGGCGCCACGCGGCGCCGGCAGGGGCGTAGGCGGGTCTGGGGCGGAACGGGGGCATGTCAGGTATCCACTCCGACGATGGACTTGCTCTCCAGGTATGCGCCGATGCCGAAGCCGGCCCACTCTCGGCCGTTGCCGGACTGCTTGTAGCCGCCCCAAGCGGTATTGCCATGCCACCGGGCGCCACCGCCAGCAAGAGACGCCTGCTCGAAGCCGCATACCAAGAGTTCACCGACTACGGGCTCGCAGGTGCCCGCGTGGATCGCATCGCCGAGAGCGCGCAGGTCAACAAGCGCTTGGTCCGTCTTGTCCGGGATGGTGCAGCGGATTCCCCGGCGGCTCAGGTAGGCGCGGTTCTTCCGAGAGGCGTATGCCTTGTCCGCCCGGACTCGGCTGGGGGGCACGCGGGGTCGGCCCGACCCGATGCGAGGCACGCGGACCTTCTCCAGCACGGGTTCGAATTGCGGCGAGTCGACGCGCTGTCCCGCCGTGAGCACGACCGGCATGGGCTTCTGGGCCTGTTCGAGGGCCAGGTGCAGCTTGGTGGTGAACCCGCCGCGCGAGCGTCCAGGGGCGTGATCACCAGGTTCGGCGAAGACCCCGCCTGGTGGTTCCTTTTGCAGGTCACCTTGCTTGCGGGCCCCGGCCGCGTGCTGATGAGCGCGGCACACCGTGGAGTCAACGCTCAGGTCCCACGTGATCACACCCTTCGCGTCGGCCAGAGACTGGAGACGCGTGAAGATCCTGTGTCAGCCGAAGTTGTAGGCCGTCGATCAGCCGCCGCCGAGGCCGGACGGGCGGCCGCCCCGTCCTCGTCCCCTTCGGCAACAACGGCTCCAATACCGCCCACTGTTCATTCGTGAGATCTCCCCGCCCCATGAACCGTGATTACCCAACGCTCATGATCCACTTTCGACACACGGCCTAGCGGTGCGCGGTCCCGATCTGGCATTTCACCGCGGTCCGCGGCAGGCATTCGGCATCATGTGCGAGTGCGCCTACGGAGACTAGGAAGACGACAGCCACCGGCTCCGGAAACGGGCCACGACGCTCTGCTCGCTTACGCCGAGGAGGAGTTGGCCTGGTACGCGGGAACGCGCGACCGAGCCCGGCGGCTCCATCAGCTGACCGAACTGACAGCTTTGATCACCGGCGCTGCGACTGTGGTCGCCGCCGGGATCCAGGCGCCTGCGGCGGTCACGGCGTCCCTGGCCGGAGCGGCTGTGTTCATCGGCGGGTTCCGGCAGGTCTTTCAGCACGTCGACCGCTGGGTTCTGGCCGCAGAGAGTTGGACGAGCCTGCGCGTGGAAGTCCATCGCTACCGGCTCCTCACGGATGAGGACCGCGACCAATCGGCGCGGGAACGACTCCTGCAGAAGATCGAAGAGGTCGCCGCAACTGAGGTCACGGCGTGGGCTTCAGGCCGTCGCGCGGCTGGAGGAGGAGCCGCGCACCAAGGCCAGATCACTCCGTGAACGCTCAACAGGGTCAGGTCCGCCCGCCGGCGTACCGACGCCCAAGCCATCGGCACCGTCGTGACCCAGGCACGAACTCGCGTATCAGGATCAGCAGCGAACTTTACCGAGACCGCTTGGCGTCAAGGCCATGATCGTATGGCTCAACGGCACTCACGGCGCAGGCAAGACGACGACCAGTGCGCTCGTCCAGCAGCTGATCCCGGACTCACGGGTATTCGACGCCGAGAAAGTCGGCGAGATACTCATGGACATTGAGCCAGGACTGCCCGCGACGGACAACTATAAGCACTGGCCGCCATGGCGGCCGCTCGTGGTCGAAACCGCCCGACGCATCCTCGACTACACCGGCGGGAACCTGGTGATGCCCACTACCGACCTGGTCGAGCGGTACTGGCGCGAGATCAGCTCGGGCCTTGTGCAGCACGATATTTCGGTCAGGCACTTCGTCCTCCACGGTCGTCAAGAGCTGAGACGACCTCCCGACGCCGCACCTCGCAGGTGACAACAAGACTGCCTATGTGACAACTACCGTGCTTCGGCTCAGCGAGGACCAGGCGGAGCTACCGGAGAAGCGCGCTCAGAAATGCTGCTGACCCGCGCCCATCTCTCTGGAGGCGCGGGTCAGCAGGGGCAGAGACGTGTCAGAGGCCTGACGGGAGCCGCTCCCCGGTTTCACCGTCGTACGCACGGCCGGTGGGGGAGAGGCGGATGGTTCGGGATTTGGCCCTAGAGGCCTTCTTCCAGGACTTCCGGCCAACTGCTACCCGGACCGTCGGGCTACGCCATCGGCCTTGACGCTGTCGATGTTGAGTGCTGCTTTGACCTGCCTTTGTATGCGGCGGCTTTGGCCTCGCGTTCCTTGCGCTGTTCCTTGTCGTCGGCGTCCTGCCATACCGCGGCAGAGGCCAGGGCCAGGGCTGTGACAACGGCGACGGATGCCCAGGTTCGGCGCGGCCGACGGACCTTGCCGTCGCCGCCGGGAGCGGTGTTCTCGTCGTCAAGATCCGGCGTGGACCGGTCCGGTCCACCTGGCCGCAGGCCCACACCAGGAAGCCAGGGCGCACGTGCCGGGCTGTGTCGGAAGAACGAGAGGTCCGGTGCCCCTGCGCTCATCCTGATTTCCACGAGGGGTTCGGAGGTAGCCAGGCGTACTACGCTGACCTCGCCCATATCAGCGTCGCCACCGGCCGTTGCCGAGGGTGACCTCGCCGCGATGCTGCTCAACCGCTACTTCGAGGCTGGTTTCCCCGCCCTTCCTGTCAGTGACTCGCGGACCGATGGTGCCCGCGACTTCATCGGGACAGGAATTTCGCCTCACTCACCATTCACGTTGGTGCCCGCGCTGCGTCCGGGAGAACGGCGGCCGCGGCTGGCCTGGTCGTACTCCTGCCCGATTGATGAGACCCTGCCTCGCTGCGACGGGGGCGTAGCAAAGGCATCGTTCGGTCCAGTAGCGGGCTTCCGGACGTCGTCGGCGGCCGAAGAGCGTTGAGGAAGCGAACCTTGCCGTTGAGTCGAGCAGCGGACTCATAACCCGTCGGCCGTGGGCTCGAGTCCCACCCGCCCCACTGTGCAGGTCTCTGACCTGTGAAAACGTCTCAGTAGGTGTGTGGATTCAGAACTTTGACCCAACGGAGTAACGCCGCTGCGCGTGAGTTCAACAGCGTTGCTGCCACCTGTAGTTAGAACTGCTCCTGACCTGCATCGATGGTGTGTCTCGTAGTCGGGCAGGTGGCCGCAAGCGGCCTCTGTGAGCGGCTGGGCGTCCTATTCGGGACGCTGGCAGGACGCAGGGAATCGGAAGGGTCGCTCCGGTGTCATTCAATCCGACGCCACAGAGGTGGGCGACGGAGTGGCGCCGGCCGATCAAGGTGCCGTGCGGAGCCTTGGATCGTGGGCTAGGTCGACCGCGGTGCGGGAGAAACTGCCCGTACTGGAAACTGCCCGAAGGAACGCTTCGGTTTCGCGCAGAGCCGTGCGGGTCGCGGCAGCACCCACCCGTAACGAGCTGGGCCATCGAGATAGCCTCTCCAGGGCACGGGAGGCCAGGGCCCGTCAGCGTTCGCGCGTGCCTGTGCGAGTCGCGTCCTGGCACCTGCGCATCGCCACCGAGACGGGACCGTTGCCGTGGCGCAGGCGGCTCACCTAAGGCTTGCGTGCATCCCCGTCCACCGGTCGAGTCCATGCAGATGGTGTACGAGGCTGATCTGACCCGGAGGGCTCCGGCTTTCAGCTGGCGGGCGCGGACGAACGGCCGTCGGCTGATCTTCGAGATGCCGACGTCACGAGTGGTACACGTGTGGGGTCGTGCGTGACCTTGTGCATGCGCTACACCCTGAGGGCTCTGGGTGGGGGAGCACTGTCAGAACCGGGAAGGTTCGTCGCCGGTGGTCGCGGACTTCGTCGGTAGTCGTCCTGGCCGAGGGTAGCGGCCCAACTGGCCAGCAGCCGGAGGCTGTCGTGGGACGGGGTCCGTGCTGAGAGCGGTGAGGGTGAGGTCTGGGTCCGTCGGGATGGTCATCCCCTCGAAGGCGGCGAGAGTTCGCCGACCGCGGGATGGCGGAAGAGCTTGGTGTCCGTCTGGTGCAGGCGTACGTCGTGGGCTGCCCAGAGGGCGCGGAACTCCTCGCTTCCCCGATGCCGACAGCTCAGTCCGGCCGTCGGCGACGCCGACGGAGATGGCCGATGCCACAGTCGCCTGCGTGGAGGCGGATGCTCACGTTATTAACGTGAGCACAGGGCTGTCGGGACCGTCGCTGCTGCACCAGCCCCAGCTTGTCGATGCGCTGACCTTCGCCACGGCGCAGCGGACTCTCGTCGCCGTGGCCGCGGGAAACGAGCCTATGGTGGGCGGTTCCGTCCTGACCCGGCACCCGGCGTGATCCCTGTGCTGGGTTGTACGCGGGCGGGCCTTCCGTTGGTCTCGTCCACCCTTGGTCGGGCTGCCGCGCGCTACGGGCTGGCTGCGCCCGGAGAGTCGAACCATCACGGGAGTCGCGATCCGGACTCAAGGTGAAATCAGGGTGACACGGCGCCTTCTGGGCTGGGACGATTCCAGGGTGAAACAGATTTCGTCGCCCGCCATCGGGTGCGCAGCCGACATCGCGAGGGATGTCTTCTCCAAGGCCGACTTGGAGATCGTCTTCATGAAGGCCGGGCTGGACGACTTCATGCCATCCGCGTCGTACAGCAAGGCCGAGCTGGTGATCCAGACGGTACGGGGCGCACAGCGACAGGCCGCCGACGCCGACCTGACGGCCCGTAAGGCCCTGTACGAGTTTGTGCGGCTGGTCGCGGAGCGGACAGCTCCCTCCGAGCAGGGGGACGTCCGTACCGGAACACCGTTCTGGCAGCTGCGAGAGGCCCTCCGGGCGGACGGCTTCGACCTAGTTGCGGAGTACGAGACCTCTGAGGACATATGGGGCGCACCGCAGACGGGTGGTCTGGTCGGCGTACGTCTCCTGCCCCTGGACGAACCGCTCGCACCGCTCAGCAACGAGATCACGGCTTTGGAGCACGGCTTCGACCGGCTCGGGATGACCGTCGCGAAGAACTGCTACCGCCAGGCCGTGGACAATCTTGTGGAGCAGCGTTTCGAGGCGGCGAACGGGCAGCTGCGGGCCATGTTCGAGGCCGTCGTCGTCCACGTGGCAGCCGCGCATGGGTTCACAAGCACGAAGCAAGGCGACGGAGGGCTGGCCATCGCGTACCTCATCGACCAGGGCCTGTTGCCCGAGAAGGACGGTGGGCATTTCGTACGCGGACTTTGGCAGATCACGCACACCAACGGACCGCACCCGGGCACCTCGGACGCAGGGGAGGCACGGTTCCGCCTTCAGGCGTTGACCAGTGTGGTTCGGTACCTGATCGACCGCTTCGCCCCCGTTCAGTAGTCAGCCAGGCCGTGCGCGTGGAACTGCGCACGCATGCGTGCGGACTGTCCGGGCGTGGAACGGTGTTGCCCGCAGGCTCGGACGGCACGTAATGCCGCGGGCCAGCAGGGTAGTTGGGGCTGGTGGGGTGTGGCGGTGCCCCCTCTCTGGCCGGCCGTCGGGGCAGGGGGCCCGGTGCGGTGGCATCCAATGGTCCGGGCGGCGCGAACCACTGGTCCCAACAGAACGAGAAGGCGCAGATGACCAGGGTCTGGTGACGGCGGAGGGCGCAGTCGGAGTGGACCTGGAAGTCGGCCCAGCCGAGTTTGTCCTTGATCTGCTTGTAGCTCTGCCCGATCCACGGCCGCAGTCCGTAGAGCCGCACGATCTCGGCGAGGTCGTGCGGCGGGTGCGGGCTGGTGGCGGCGTGAGGGGCGGGGTGGGGCAGATTGGCGGCCAGGTACCCGGTCGCCTTCTCCGGCAGGGTGGCCGGGTCGGTGGTGGCCACGACCAGGCGGCAGGGGCTGTCGGGGCCGTAGCCGCCCAGACGGGCGTCGGCGGCCCACCAGGTCTCGGTGTGCCCGTTGCGAAAGTGGCGCTCGACGGGTGTCCACTTGCTGGGTCGGCCGGCGTCCCGGCAGGTCAGAGTCTGTGCGGCGTTGATAGGGGTGTGCGGCTGGTCGGCCGGGGCCCAGGTGCCGTTGCTCCGCTTGCTTGAGGGCCACCACGTAGGCCCGCAGTGTGAAGTACCAGTCGTCGCTGACGGAGTAGGCACAGTCGGCGACAACCGCCCGGCAGCCGAAGCCCGCCTCCTTGTCCCGCCTCGGTCAGCCGCGTGAGCATCACGCGGAGCATCCGGTCCGCCACGTCGCCTTCGACCAGACGGTCACGGAAGTCGCACAGCAGCGAGTAGTCGAACCCGGTGTCCTCCAACTCCAGGCCCAAGGCGTACTTCCAGTCGATCCGCGTACGCGCCGCCTGTGCCGCCGCCCGGTCCGACAGGTCTTCGGCGAACTGCAGCACCGAGACCAGCGCGAGTTGCCCCGGTGAGAACCCGGGCGCCCATCAGCGGGATAGAGGTCGGCGAACTCCTCGTCCTCGAACAGCACATCGGGACGATCCCGCACCAGCATCGCGGGCGTTCCCTTCGGGCAGGCCGCCCACGCCGTGCGCACGGTCCGCGCCGGAATCCGCTGGTAATCCCCTGGCTGCAACGACATCAGGCCCGCCCCGACCTCGGCACCGCCCCGCTGCCTCCACTGAAGCACCGACCGGAGCAGCTGTCAGCACCCACTGGAGATCACCAACAGAGTCACGGCATTGTGCCTGGAGCGAAAGGTATGGGGCTGGCTTACGGCGAGCGCCGTTCCAACACCGAAGCGTGAAAGAGACGGTAAGGCTGATTGGCTTCCTGTCGGGTCAGCATGACACGAGTGCCTTCAGCGGTGAGCAGACACACGTTCACCGTGGGTGGGGCTGCGACCGGGGCGGTGGAATAGCCTTGGTCGCCCTGCGGGCACTTCGTGGCATCCAACTCTCCCCCGCCGGGCATGGGTTGCAGGCGAGCGCCGTTGAGCGGGCGGAGTTCGTAGTTGTCCGCCGACTGACTTGCCGCTTCCACGTCCGGATTCCTCTCCGAACTCCCCCAGCTCTCGATGTCGAACTTCCGGGTGCCGCCCAGTTTTATGTCCCTGCAGGTGCGCAGGCATGGCACGGACGCGGAAGGTACGGACGAGTCGTCGTGGGCGGGGGGAGAGGTCGGGGGACTGCTGGAGGCAGAGGTGGTCGTACGGCTGTCCGTGACCGCCTTGTCGTCGCCGGTCGCAGGCCAGTCCGAGAATTTCAGTGCTGTGACGGTCAGACCTGCCAGCATTACGAGCCCTGTGCCCACTGCCCATGGCCTCATCGAGCGTGTGGCCCTGGGCGGTCTGAGCCAGGGCACGATCGCGAACCACTGGGATCTCCTCGGTGATGCCACTGAGGTCACCTCACCGCTGGCATTGGCCCCTGCCACGTTTTCGGCCACAGGCCGATCGCCGGGCGTGCGGCGCCGGCCAGGTGCGGCCCGCTCGGGTGACTCCAAGGTGGTCGTACCGCCGCAGGCCCGGTACGCGCTCGCCCACCGGTCGAGGAGAACCTGCGCGTCGGTGTGGTCCTGGCGGTGGTGGGCAGACCAGACCCGTACCAGCAGTTCCACATGCGACCAGACCGGCGCGCGGTCACGCTGCTCACGCCGTGTGCTCACCGTGGCGCACCACTCGGCCACCGTCAGCGGCGCCTGCACTCCCTGGACCTGCGCGGAGCAGATAATCTGGTCGGCCTCGTGATGCAGCGCACGAAAACCGGGGCCCTCCGCCCCGAACGCACTCAGTGCCTCTCGAAAGTCCCTCCACTCGCCGTACCCATCCCGCCGAAGCACCTGCTCCAACAGGTCGCGCCAAGTCCTGCTCGTGCACATGTGTCAGCGGCCCTTCCGTGCGCGCGGCGGTACCAGCATGACCCAAACCATGGACGGGCAATTCGTTGGTCTGTGCACGGTGCGTCGGGTCTTCGCGAATCGAGCACGTTCTTCAGGACGATCGTCCGGTTCGCCGTTACGTTGGAAGGGCCGTGGCCGACATCGACGCCAGGAGACCCTGTGACACCCGAGGACGCTGCTCACACCGAGAAGTTCCTGGCAAAGGTGAGATCACCGCACGCAGCCCGGGAACTACAACGGTGGGCGAAACGGCACGAAGCAGTCTTCTACGACGCCCACTGGAGCGGCAGGGGCTTCACGGAGGCTCAGGTGCTCGGTTCTCACGTCCAGAGGGATGGGGAGCACGTGCAGGGGGTGATCATCAAAATCGTCACGAAAGGCGATCCGGACAAGGAGTTCACGGCCCATAAGAAGGCGTACCGTGACTCACCCACCTTCGCCGAGCGTCACCTGGCCCGCATCGTGGAGGGCCTTCAGCTGGAGAGCGGCGGGTCCGTCACCTTCCAGAGTGTGGCCGGAGGCGACTTCCGTGAGACCCAGGAGATCGACGAAGCACTGCCCGAACGTCTGGACCAAGTCGACACGTGCCAACACATCACCTCATCCTTGCTGACCGAGTGGAACACGAAGTCCAAATCGAAACCTGAGCAGATCGGTACCCTCCTGGCACAACTGCTCAAAGAACCCAAAGATCGCCTGGCCCCCAGGGGCACCCTGCATCTATGGGCGGCCGAGCACGAGGGACTCCTGACCGCTCCCCGGAGGTGGATCAGCCAGGGAGGACAACTGTGGATCAACCCCTTCGCGCTGGTCGGAAACGGCTCCCTCGGTGACCAGTTGGACAGTGTGCTCGTCACCCGTGGCAAGGTCCACGGCGACCTGCACCCGGGGAATCTACTGCTCCCGGCGAGGGACCACACGATTGCGTTCTTCCTGGTGGACCTGGCCCGGCACAGCGATTCCAGCCCGCTGGCCTGGGATCCCGTTTACCTCCTGCTGACCACCATCGCCAAGTCCTTGTCCGTCATGGACCGTCGTACCCTCGACACGCTTCAGCAGTGGGCCATCGACCCTAGCCGCCCTCAGGAGCGCAACTGGCCCGCGCCACTACGAGCGATCGGCGTGGGGACGACCAGAGCGGGTGAGGCGCGGGCGCTCCATAGGTCAAACACGGCCCCATGGCGAACACAGCGGCTACTCTGCGTCGTCGCAATCTCTCTGATCCTCACCGGCCGCGACCGTCTTCTCCAACCGTGGGAACGGGCCTGGTTCTTCTGGCTGGCGGCACGGGCGGCTACGCAACTCGTGCCGTTCGGGCCCGGACCTGAAGAGGAGCCGCTCATCCTGCCCGCAACGCTCATCCCTCAGAACACGGTGATCCGTCTCGACGATCACCGCGGCCGGGAGATCACAGGACCTGTCCGGTCGGTGGAGCCGCCGTCCGTCGTAGGCGTGGTGGACGAGGTCGAAGCGGGGACCCAGCTGGCCTCTGCCGCCACAGAGACCGTCCCGAACTCCGTCGCGCGGGAGACCGCGCCCGGGGACGGCCCGTGGGAAGAGTTCCTGTCGGAACTGCGCACCGTACGACTGGACGCGCCAGACGCGGCCGTCCTGGCAGCGTGCACGGAGACTCTGCGCTTAAGGCTGGAACGGGCGCTGAGCACGCTCGGGGACGGCACGCTGGGAGGCGGGCCGGGATCCGGCGGCGAAGCAGCACATCTGCTCGGCGAGTTGCGGACCACGTTCGAGGAGGCGTTCCAGGCCGGGTCCACGGACACGGAGGTACGAGCCGCCTGCCGACACGCACAGTTGCTTAGGACCTGGATCCTCGGTCTGTCCTCCTGACCGCACCACCGTCCCGACATGGCCGAACCCGCTTCCCTCATCTTGGGGCGTGCCCGACGTGCCCTTGAGGAGATACGTGATCTGACCGAGGACATAGAGGCGCTCGAACGGGAGATTCCGTCGTGTGTCCGCAGGGTGGAGCGGATGCGGCAAGAGCTCACGGGGCAGTTCACCGCCTCGCTGGTCGACGCCCTGGTGAAGAAAGTGAAGGCGGTGCGCCGGGCAGCCGATGCCATCCGGCTACTCGCCGACGGCAGGGACACATACTCTCCCTATGAGTATTTCGAGTCATTGAGCAGGCTCGCCGGCTTCCTGGAGAATGAACTCGACACGGCCATCGCCCTCTTCGCCACCACAGAGAGAAACAGTCCGTCCGCGTTGCAGAGCCACGAGCACGGACAGGTGATCAGCATGCTGATCGACGAGAAGGGTGAGCCCGACGAAGGCGACGACCGTCGTCGGACGAGTTGACGTCTTCTCAGTTCACGGCTGGCCCCACCACGAGTTGTTCCAGAGCGGACATGGCCGCCTGCATGGGGCGGATGAACTCGTGTCGAAACCTGCTGGACTCCGCATAGGGGCCGATGAAGTCGGCCAGTTCGGGCAAGCTGCTCAGCTCTGCTTCCGGGCCCGCCGCCACCGGCATGCAGTCCTCGTACTCCGTGATCAGCAATCGCAAGTAGTCCGAGGCCGTGTCGAGCGACTCCGCGGGACCGCGGTCCGCACCAAGGACGCCGCTGTGGGCGCCCATGATCCGGGACATGGTCTCCAGAGCCAGTTGCGCGTCCAGGATCGCCTGCAGCAACTCGTCGTACCGGGCCAGCCGGACCCGACGGTGCGCGTCGCCCGGACCGCCGGTCAGGGCGGTGGCACGCAGCAACCGCCGTGCACGCTTCGTGGCGTTGTAGTGCGCGACGAGATCACGGAGATAGTCCCGGCGGGTCTCCCGAAGGGCCTCGGTGCGCTCCTCCTGCTGCCGGATTCGCTCCGCACGGCGGTCCGCCTCGCGATTCAACGCCTGATAGACGAGTGAGACACCGCCCCCGAGCACCGCCACCAGGAAGAACTGGAGCAAGGCTTTGTACGGTTCGGCGCCGATCGCTCTCTCTATCGGGTCGTGCCACAGCACGAGCGCGAAGACGAAGCCCGTACTGGCGATCGCGCCGCACACTATGGCGACCGCCGACCGATACCTTAAAGAACTCCCCGTGGTGTCGATGTCCGGATCTTAATGCCGGTTCCGCCGCACGTCGACGGCGCACGGGGGCACTCCCTGTCGCACCGAGGGGGCCGATCGACCGCACGTCCGTGGGCACCCTCCTAATGGGGTTGGCGAGGTTGAGGCGGGGGTCGGCGGAGATCCGGGGCTGCTGGAAGACGACGCCGAAGGCGGTACGCAGGTCGTTTAGGGCGCGGTGCCGCCAGTGCCGGACGGGTTCGTTGTCGAGGTTCAGGGGTGCCGGAGTAGGGGCGGTGCAGCAGGGCGGCGACGCGGGCCAGGGTGGATTTGCCGCAGCCGCTGGGGCCGAGCAGACCGACCGCTTCGCCGGGCGCGACGGTCAGGGAGGCGTCCCGGACCACGGGCGCGTGCCGGTCGTATCCGGCTGGTGCGGCGGGTGACTTGGGTGTCTGTCATTGCCGGTCACGAGCAGACCAAGGGTTAGGCCGTCCTCTCGTCTCGCGGCAGCAGTTGGTCTCCGGTCCGGACGAAGTCTTCCGACAGTGATCGGATCATGCCGTTGTGCCGGTGCTGGTGGGATTGTTGCGTGGTGCTGTCCCGGGCGGGGGTCTGACTCATGAGATCTATGACCGAAGTGTCCAGTCACGGGCTTGTCGACTGTCGTTGCGGGATGGTGTCTGCTGTCACCGAGCCACAGGGCGTGTCCCCATAGGGGCCTTGCCGAAGTTCAGGCGCCATCACGGTTCAGACCGCCCGAGAAGCCTGGTGCCAGCCACCCAGTACGTCACCACGCGGGAGGCGAACCATCGTGACGACCCGACAGCACAGCACCACCTCGAGCACGGATCCGCCCGTTCGGCGCGAGGTCGTCCTGGGCGTGGACACGCACGGTGAGGTGCATGTTGCCGCCGTGCTCTCCCCGCTCGGGAAGATCCTGGGAACGGAATCCTTTCCCGCGACGGCGGCCGGCTACCGACAGTTGCTCGTGTGGGCCCGCAAGCGGGGTACGGTGCGCCGGGCCGGTGTGGAGGGCACCGGCACTTTCGGCGCGGGCCTGTCCCGCTACCTGCTGGCCCAACAGATTCAGGTCTTCGAGTGAACCGGCCCGACCGCTCAGCCCGCCGACTGCTCGGGAAGTCGGACCCGCTCGACGCTCAGGCCGCCGCGCGAGCCGTGCTCAGCGGCCGCTCCTGGGCCCGGGCCAAAACCGGCGACGGTCCGGTGCACAGCGCCCGGATCTTCAAGCTCGCCAGGACTCGGCGGTCAAGGCCCGTACCCAGGCGATCAACCAGCTCAAGGCCGTCCTGGTCATCGCCGATCCCGCACTGCGGGAGCGGTTGTCCAGCCTGGGCAACCGCGAACTGTTCCGCACCTGCGCACGCCTCGAGCCAGGCGACGATGAGGACGGCGAGAACGCGATGGCCCAGGCCACCCACATGACCCTGAGAATGCTCGCGGAGCGTATCGAACAGCTCACCGGGCAGATCAATGAGCTGAACCAACGCCTGACCCGGCTCGTCGAACGCCACGCCCCGCAGCTGCTCGTCCCGGTGGGCATCGGCCCGGACAGTGCCGTCACTCTACTGATCACCATGGGAGACAACCCCGAGCGGCTGAACACCGAGGCATCCTTTGCCGCCCTTTGCGGAGTCAGCCCCGTCGAGTACTCCGCGGGCCGTCGGAGCACGCGCCGGCTCAACTACGGCGGCGACCGTGAGGCAAACGCCGCCCTGCACCGCATCGTGTTCACCCGCCTGCGCCATGACCCGCGCACCCAGGCGTACTACGAACGCCGCACCCAGGAGGGCAAGACCCGTCGTGAGACCATCCGATGCCTCAAGCGATATGCTGCTCGAGAGGTCTTTAACCTGGTCAGACCGGTTTCCCGCACCCCCGCGTTATAGGGGCGTCTGCGGACGGCCTCGGCTTTTTTCGCTGCCCAGCTCGACCCGACCCGGCCCAGGTGACGGCGCTCTTCGATGAGCACCCGCACCTGGAGGTCGAGCCCACCCTCCGGGAACTGAACATCGCCTCCTCCACCTTCTACCGCTGGCGCCGCGCCGAGAAACAGCCGTGCGAACGCATCTGCTACGACGCGGAGTTGACTGCGGGATCCGGAAGGTCCACGCTGATTCCGGTGGGATCTACGGCTCGCCGCGCGTGCACGCCGTCCTCAAACGCGAGGGCACACGGGTGGGCCGCAAGCGGGTCGAGCGTCTGATGCGCGAGGCCGATCTCGCGGGCATCAGCCCGCGCCGCAGGGTTTCACCCGCCAGGAACCGAAGGCCACCCTGGCTCCGGACCTGGTAATGCGCGACTTCACCGCGCCCGCGCCGAACCGGCTGTGGGTCACCGACCTCACGATGATCGCCACCGGGGAGGGTCCGCTGGGGCTCTCCGCGATCCGCGACGCGTTCTCGCGCCGGGTGGTGGCCTGGGAGACCTCCGCCCGCGCGGACGCCGACCTGGTGCTGTCCTCGCTGGAGTACGCCCTGGCCAGCCGCGAGGTGAAGCCCGGACAGTTGGTCCACCACGCCGGCCACGGCTGTCAATACACGTCCGTGAAGCTCACAACACGGCTGGTGCGGGCGGGAATTGAGGCATCCATGGGTTCAGCTGGAGACTCGTACGATAACGCCCTCGCGGGGAACCTCTGAATGATCATCAAGACCGAATGCGTCCGCGGTCGGGTCTTCGCCACCCAGGCCGAGGCGAACCTGGCGCTCTTCGAGTACATCGACGGCTTCTACAACAGCCGGCGCATCCAGAAACGGCTCGGCTACCTCAGCCCCATCGAGTTCGAGGAGAAGCACTACGCCGACCAGGCGACGGCTGAACAAGCGAACCTGAACACCCATCAACCCGCCCTGACCAGCTGATCAGCACCTCCCGATCAACGGGGAACCTCAAGACGGCGTCACCACCGAATGTGAGACACAGCCGTTGATTGGACGCGCCCCACCGTCGATAGACCAGTCGCGTCACAGAATGTGACCCTTTGGTCCGTCATTGGCCATTCCTTCGATTGGTCGTATATTCCGCTTGGCGGGTAGGTGTCGACCGCTGGCAGTCCACGGGCTGCCGCCACGGCCGACATGTCGGGCCAAGGGGGGCCGGTATCGTGGTCAACTATGACGAGCGCGAGCGGGAGATCCTGGCGCTCTTTCCGGCAGTCGTGGGGGCGGCGCTGGGCGCGGGAGCCCAGGCGAGCGTGGAGCGCCTGCACGAGGCGGAGCGCGGACTCTATGAGAAACAGATGGCTCTCGTGGTCATGGGTGAGTTCAGCCGGGGGAAGTCCTCACTGATCAACGCACTGCTGGAGGAACCGGGACTGCTTCCGGTCGACTCCTACCTGTCCACGCGGGCCGTCACGACCCTGCGATGGGGTGCCGAAGAGGTCATCACCGTCAGCCTCGCCGCGCACGGGGAACGCCGTGCCGAGGAGCGCCGCATCAGCCGGGAGGAGCTCCGCTCTCACCTCTGCGAATCCGCAGTGGCGGACGGATACGGCGCGCCGGACGCGGACCGCGTGTCCGCGGTGTCCATCGAACTGCCGAACCCCAGGCTCGAGAGCGGAGTGCTGCTCGTCGACACGCCCGGCGTCGGCGGGGTGTACCGGAGTCACAGCACCGCGACCCTGGGCGTGCTGCCCATTGCTGATGCCGTGCTGTATGTGACGGACGCACTCCAGCCCCTTCTCGCGTCGGAGTTGGCGTTCATCAATGTCGTCGCACGCGCGGTGGGCGCCGCCACCCACGCGGAGCGACTGTTATTCGTCGTCACGAAGTGCGATCAGTCGCCCGATGTGGAAGCCGCCGTACTCGACCTTCGGACACGGCTGCGGGCGGTGCCGGGCCTGGCTCCCGAGCGGTTGGCTATCGTGCCGGTCTCCAGCCATCTGCGCCTGGCCCACCTGACGGAGCATGATCCGGAGGACTTCGAGCTCAGCAACTTCGGTCCCCTGGAGGAAAAACTCTGGCCGACGCTGGCGCGGTCCGGCGCCCGGCTGCTCCAGGAGGCGGCTCTCGCCGAACTGGATCGGGTGACAACGTCGCTGCTGGCACCGGTGGAAGCGGTCCTGTCCGTGATGAACACCGAGGACCGCTCCGTGAACGAGAGGCTCGCCGCGGCTGCCGACGCCGAGGAGAAGAGGGCTGCCGCCCTCGCCGACGGCTCCGCCGTGTGGCCGGATCGACTCGCCGAGGAAATGACCGCTGTAACCGTCGAGCTGAAGCAGCGGGTGGACACCGATCTGGCCGAGATGTGGCGAACGCTCCGCTACGCGTACCGCGGCCGGCAGGAACTGCTCGACGATCCCCAACTGCTTCTGGACCGTGTGGCGCAGGGCCTGGCCCTGCTCACCGCCGAGCTGAGCCAGCTCGTGCGGAAACGGGCGGCCGAAGTTCACAAGGCGTTCGAAGTGCAGACCAGGGTTCAGTTGAGGGACACAGCGCCGGGCGGTCTGGCCACGCCGCCGCTGCCCACGGCGTCAGCTGCCGTACAGAGCCGACGGCCGGACCCCTCTTCGCCCCTGCTCACCGAGCTGCTCATCGCCCTGGACACAGCGACGGAGGGAGCCCGGCGGGGTGCCGAAGCGGGTGGGCGGCTCGGAGAGGTGGCGTGGGAGGTGGCTCTGCGCAGAGCCCTGCCAGCCGAGCAGGTCGAACGGGGCGTCACTCGGGTTCTGAAGGCGGGCGAGGGGCCGTACGAATCGCCTGCGGCACTGGTCGGACGGATGGTCGGCGGCGTCGTGGGCGCCACGCTGTCCTTCACCCGGCAGCTGCGATGGCTCCGCGAACTCGCCCACAGCGAACGGGTCCACGCCCTTGACCAGGTATTCGAGTCCTGGGAACCGGAGCAGAAGGCGTTCCTCCAAACGGCTCTCGCCGAGGTCGTCGAGGCCCACACGCGCCAAGTGACGGAGGACTTACGTCATCGCGTCGAAGAGCGCCGTACGGAATGCGCCGCCTCGGCGAGAGCAATCGCGGCCGCACGCGCAGCCGTCGGTCAGGACAGAGCAGTTGAACGCGCCGCAGCCGAGCAGCGCTGCACCGTACTGCTGACGCTGCAGGAACGCATCCACCAGCTGGCCGAAGACCTGCGGACGCAGGGAGCCTCGTGAGCTCGGCCCCTGTATGGATCGAGTCTTCAGTACCCGTCGGTCCGCAGCCGACCGGGTCCCCCCTTCGACTGCGAGCCGAGCGGGCGCTCGATGTCGCCCTGCACCGCATACCGCCGGGCCCCGACAGCGGTCACGTCCGTCACGTGCTGGAACAGGCCAGGCGCGCACTGCACACGCCGATGCGCGTAGCAGTGGCGGGAGTCGTCAGTTCCGGAAAGTCGACGCTGGTCAACGCCCTGGTCGGCGGAGAGCTGATGGTGACCGGCCTCAATCCCGTCACCTTCACCGTCAGCGTCCTTCGCCACGCGGACGAGCAAGCCGTCACAGTCCACTTCCGGGACGGCCGACCTTCCGAGCACCACTCGATGACGTCATTGGCACGGTTCACCGCCCGCACACCGGACGGCCGTGGCTGCGTGGATGCCGCGTGGGTGGATGTCCACGGCCCTTTCCCGTACCTGCGGTGGTTCGACCTGGTGGACACCCCGGGATTCGGCTCGCAGTTCGAGGCGGACGCTCTGGCGGCCCTCACGGCTCTCGGGCTCACCGCCGAAGGCGTCAGCGCCGCGACCGCCGCCCAGCTCAGCCGTGCCGACGCGGTGCTCGCTGTCCTGAACGCGGGCGTGTCCCGCAGTGACGCGGATCTGCTGGCCCGCTTCCGGGGCAACGACCTCGCCCTGTCCCCGGTCACCTGCGTCGGGGTGCTCACCAAGGTCGAACTGGCCTGGCTGGGGGAAGCCGGCCGTCCCGTGGGCGATCCGCTGGTGCGGGCACGGAAAACCGCCGAGCGGATCGCCGCGGACCCGGACATGTCCCGTCTGTTCCACGATGTGCATCCGGTGTGCAGCAAGGTCGCGGCAGCGGCCGTCGCCATGGGCGACGAGGAGTACACCGATCTGGTCTCACTCGCCCGAACCGATCGCGCGCTGCTGGAGAAGCGCCTCCGCGTGCACCGAGCCTTCGCCACCAGTCCCTACGGCGACCTGCCGCTGCCCCCGGAGCGGCGGGGACCGCTCGTGCAACGGTTCAGCCCGTACGGGATCGCCCTGGCCACCGCGCTGATTCGGGAAGGCGTCGACACACCGGACGACCTGAGGGCTGAGCTCGACCGACGCAGCGGGATGGCGGCGCTGCGCCAGGCTCTCGTTCGGCATTTCGGCCGCCGACGTGACCTGATCAAACTGGGCCGCATCCTCGACTCAGTCCACGCCATGGACGTCGACGGGCCGGACATCTGCGGCAAAGACCCCCGAACCCGCGCCGCAGTCCGGAACGCCCTACAACAGATCACTGATCTCGAACGAGACGAACTCGCCTTCGTGGAGCTGCGCACGCTGAGGCGTTGGTACGAGGGTGAGATCGCACTGTCCGAGGCGGAGGCGGCGGAGCTGCGTACGGCGATGGGCGAACAGGGCGCATCCGTCGCCGAACGTCTCGGACTGCCCCCGGTCACCGTACTGGCGGAGATGGAGAGGACGGCGCTGGAGCGGCTGGGCCACTGGCGCACATCTCCGGTTGCGAACCAACCGGGCGGGCGAGCGCTGGTCCAGGTGATGGAGCGCCGGTACGAGCAGCTGTGTCATCGAGTCCGCACGGCCCGGGCGTTGTTGGAGGAGCAGGAGTGACCCCGCCTCCGGAGCCCGCCGGGCGACCGCCTGCGCAAGCCGTTCTCGTCGTGGATCTGGGAACGACCACCTCGTCGTCGGTCCTGCTGGCCGGAGGAGAACGGCGTCTGGTGAAGGACCCGTCGACGGGCCGGGACTGGTGGCCCACCAGCGTCTTCGACGAAGGGGGACGGTTACTCGTCGGCTCGGCGGCCGAGGACCGCAAGGGCGACAACCCCCGTGCGTACCTCACCGAGTTCAAGCCCCGCCTGGGCAGCGACTCGCCCGTCCTGCTGGACGGTCGGCCCTATCCGGTGGTGGAGCTGGCTGCGGCGGTGCTCCGAGAACTGCGCTCCGCCGCACGGCAGCTCGGCTTCGACCCGGGGCGACTGCTGATCACGGTCCCGGTCTCCGCCGACGAGAAGCAGCGGGCCGCGACAATCGACGCGGGCCGACTGGCCGGATTCACCGACGTGGAGGTCCTGGCAGAGCCCGTCGCGGCCGCCCACTCCCAGGCGGTCGGCAGCCGCTGGGCCGACGGCGACGTCGTGCTCGTCTACGACCTCGGCGGAGGCACCTTCGACGCGGCACTGGTCCGCATGACAGACGCAGTGCAGCCCGAGGTACTGGCCCAAGGGGGACTGGCCGAGAATCACGGCGCCCGGGAGGTGGACGCGGCTCTGGTCCAGGACTTCCGCCCCCAAGCGGAGGCGTGGCTTGCCGGACACCGGAGCCGAGCCGACGAGCAGGACCTGCTGGAACAGGCCATGGCCCAGGCCGCCGTCACCCTCAAACACCGCCTGAGCGCGGCCGAGGACGCTCGCGCGTACGTCTCCCTGGGGCTGCCGCACATGTCCGCCGACCGCGACCGGCTCCGGCAGATCACCGCACCTCTGTTGCGCGGAACGGTGAACTGCTGCCTGGCCCTGGTCGACCAGGCACATCTCACCCTGGACGACATCACCGGCGTACTCCTGATCGGCGGCGGCAGCAGAATGCCCGTGGTCGCCCCGTACCTCGCCCATCACCTCGGCAGGCCACTGCATCCGGCGGCCGACGCGGTCCTCGCCGTGGTGGAGGGCGCGTCGCGGTGGGCGGCCGACATGGCGGCGCGGTGTACACCGTCGGACGCACCGCCCGATCTGGTACGGCCCCTGCGCTGGACGCTGCCGCGCGGTGACCGGGCAGTCCTCGGCCGCTGGCTCGTGGAGCCCGGTGACGCCTACTCGGCAGGCTCCACGCTGGCCAGGGTCCGGCTGGTCGACGGTGCTCTGCACGACCTGTCCGCACGGGAGCCGGGACGGGTGGTCCAGCGGCACCTAGACAAGGACCAGCAATTCTTCACCGGCGACTGGATCCTCACATCCCTGCGCCCGCCGATACCCGCTGAGGTACGCGGCAGTCCCCGTATGGTCCGTTCCTGGGCCGCTCGTGTCACCGCGCTCGCCTGCAGCCCGAACGGCCGCAGACTGGCAGTGGCGGAACAGGAATCGACAGACCGCTGCACCGTACGGGTTGTGGACGCGGACTCGGCGAGGGAGATCTGCCAGCGCCCGGAGAGGGGACGTGTTCGCGCCCTTGCCTGGACTCGAGACAGCGCACACCTGGCGTTCGGGCTCTCTTCGCAGGAACAGTCCGTGCACCTCCTGGATCCCGAGAATCCGGCGATCACCGTGTGGACGTCGCGGCTCCCGGGAGCCGCGCAGGCACTCGAATTCCTGCCCGGAGGTCAGTACCTGGCCATCGCCTGCGGCCAGGGATCACTGCGGCTGGTCGACGCCGGCACGGGCCGGACACACACAGCCACCGAAATTCCGACGTGGTCGGCGGCGTTGTCCGTACATCCGGACGGTCGAACACTCGCGGTCGGTGGTGACGACAACGAGTCCGGATCAGGCGTCACACACGTCATCGATCTCGACGACGAGCAGAGGTCCCGCACCCTCACCCACACCGCACCGGTCCGGGCCGTGCGGTTCAGCCCGGACGGCCGGTCACTGGCCGTGGTCGGCGGCGAAGCCGGGGGCCGGGGTTACCTGGACGTGTACGACACCTCCGCCTGGTCCGTGATCCTCGCCTCCACTCATCGGCCCAGCATGCGTGCCGTGGACCTCTCACCCGACGGCGCCCTGGTGGCTGCTGCGGGAAGCGACGCGAGTGTGCAGGTGTGGAGCGTCCGTGACCAGCGACCGCGGGCCCATGCGACAGCAGCCGGAGACCCCACGGCCATCGCCATCACGTCAGACGGGCACCGGCTCGTTGTAGGGGCGCAAGAAGGGGTCCGGATATGGGCTCTGACACATGAGGGGGAAGCATGACTGAACACGGCCCCGAGCGGAACAATCGCGCCGGCCCTCCCACGGACCGCGGAGAACCACGGGTCGCGCCGCTGCCTCCGCTGATCGGCAAGGGGCAACTGGTCAGGATTCTCGACGACTTCGAGCCATCCGGCGGGGACTTGCAAGGCTGCGGGCCGAACGAGGTCGCAACGGCGGTTGATTCCGTGTTGCGGGCCCTGCGAACCCAGGCCGTCCAGGAGATGCGAGCCGACCGGCAGGCTCGGGAACAGCTCCGGGATGTACTCGACGTCCTCATCGTCGCCATTCAGAAGATGCTCGAGGAGGTGTCGCCCTCGGTCTTCCAACAGGCGGTGACGCACGCCGCCGGAAAACAACTGGACGACCGCCGAAGCCAGCACCGCGGCCCCCTCAGCAAGGTACAGGCGAAGATGAACCAGCTGAGGTCTCACGGCAGCCACCCGGCCGCCGATTCCGAGCCCCCGCCCGTCAAGGACACGCGTGCCGCCCAGCTGCACGAAGCCGCGCTGATGGCGGCACGTGCCGCACTCGGGCGCGTCGAGGACGCCTTCAGCCGATCGCCGCAGCCCCCGGAGGTGCGGGACCGTCCCTGGGACGCGGACAACTCGCTGATGAGGCTCGTCCAGGACCTGGTCGGGGCTGCCCGGCGACGCAATGAGGCGCTGGCCGGGGACGCGATCGACCGGATGTGCTCGGAACTCGAGCGGCGACGTATCCGGATCGTCCACTACGACCCGGAACTCGAACCCGAGCAGCAGACCCATCTCTTCACCTTCCACGGCGCAGGCGACGCCCCATCCCCCCAGCTCGAGGAGCTCACGCCCGCGATCACGGTGGAGGCGCCGAACGGGGCACAGCGTCTCGTCTTGGCCGGCGAGGTGCACTGTTCCGCATCGGTCGACGCACAGGGTGACGGAGCCGGCGACAGGGGAGAAGGTGACACATCTTCATGACCAGCCACGCATCGGGTGACGGGCGGGTACTGCTGATCGGCTTCGATCTGGGGCACGGCGAGACGGCCATCTGCACCGCATGGTCCGAGTCGAGGGACGAGCCGCGCGTAGCCGCTCTGCCCCGCAGCGGGAAGGGCAGTGGGAAGTCCTACCCCACGGCGGTCGCGCTGCTCACCGGCCCGTCGCAGCAGCATCCGACCCGCACAGTGATTGGTGGTGCCTGCTTCGCCCGCCGGCCCAGGGAAAGAGTGCTGGAGTTCTACTCCACGTTCAAAAGCGCCGACCTCGAAGACGGCGGCCGCACCCAACGAGCGGTCGAGCTCTTCGTGGCCCACGTCGTGCGTGAACTCATCGGCCTGTCCGAGACGGACGACGCACCGCACGACGTGATCGTCATCTCGGCCGACACGCCAACCCGTTGGCTCTTCGGTACACCGTCGGGCTGGAGCCTGCAGCAGCGGGAGGCGTACCGCGATCTGCTGGCGGGTCTGTGTCCGGGCGAGGTGGAGGTCCTTCCGGAGTCGCGGGCGGCCCTGCTGTACGGCCGTGAGTCGCGTGACCTGCCCAACCCGCTGGATCTGCTGGAGGGCGACACGGTCGCACGGCTCACCTCCGTGGTCATCGACCTCGGGTCGTCGACGGCGGACTACACCATCGTGACCGGACTCTCCGCGCACCCGGACACGGGCAACAACGCGCTCGGCGCTTCCCTCATCGACAGAGAGCTGATGCGGCGGAGCGGCGAGGACCACGACGACCGGGATCGATTGCTGGAGGCCCTGGAGGTGCCCGGTTCGAGGGCGCACCTGGAGTACCAGTGCAGGCTCTTGAAGGAGCAGTTCTTCACCGATGTGGACCCGCTCGAACCGGACCTCACCACCTCGCGGAGGACAGTAGAGGTCAAGACATCTGCGGGCGAGCGCATCGATGTGGACATCCGGCTCACGTCCGATGTGCTGGACGACATCACGAACGCTCCGCTGACCGCGCTGAACGGGGCGTCGTGGCGCGAAGCGTTCCGCGACGACCTGGAGAGGGTGAAGGCCAAGCTCGACGACGAGGGTCCGGACCTCGTCATGATGACCGGCGGGGCTTCGCGGATGCACTTCGCGCAGGACATCGCCCGCGAGGTCTTTGGCGAGAGCCGGGTGGTTCTGGGCGCCGAGCCCGAGTACGCCATCGCCAAGGGACTGGTGATCGCGGGCAGGACCCGGACTCGTGTGGAGGGTTTCCGGAAGGACCTCAAGGACTTCGCGGCTTCCGGGCGGATCGAAAGCATCGTCGACGAGAAGCTTCCGGAACTCGCCGGGACGCTCGGCACCGTCATGACCGAGAACATCGTCGAGGAACACGTCATTCCCGCCGTCCTGCGCTGGCGCACCGGAGAGCTTGATTTGGTGTCGGACATCGAGACGGAAGTGGCGCGCACTCGGGAGAACTACCTGTCCTCGCGCGCCTTCCGCAGCCGCGTCGAGTCCGAAGCGGAAGACTGGAGCAAGCGTGTCAGTGCCCTGGTGGACACCCGGACCGCCGAAATCTGTCGCACATGGGATATCCCGCCCGGGGCCCTGAGCCTGTCCCGGCCGTTCGTCCCGCGCAGCGCCTCGCCCGTGGGCTCGTACTCCGACCTGGCCGTGGAGAACCTCAACACCATCGGGAAGGCAGCCGTCGGTGCGGTCGCCTACGTGGCCGGAGTCATCGGCATGGTGGCCGTCGGGGTCTCGCTCAACCCGGTGGGAGCCGCTGTGGCCGCCGTCGTCGGCGTCGTTGTCCTCGTCATCGCCGCGGTACGCGGCAAGGAAGAGGCGATGAGGTACGCCAGGACCCGCCCAATGCCGGGCCTCTTGCGCAAGCTTGTCAGCGAACGGCATCTGCTCGGCAAGATCCGTGCCAAGACGGCGGAGGACTCCACGGAGGAAACCGCCGCGGCGGAGTTCGCCACAACGTTCCTCTCCGAGCAGCGTGACGAGATCATCCGACTAGTCGGCGCCACGGTCCGCGAGCATCTGGAAACAGCGGCCCGGTACACGGAGCTGCTGATCCAGCCGGAGGAAGGTCCGGTCGCTCATGAGTGACGAGTTCTCCGAGCTGGTGCGGGCCGTCCTGGCGGCCCGCGGCCCCGAAGAGTGGAACGACACGCTGGAGCGGTTCGGGGCACAGCTGATGGCGGACCCGCTCCTGAGGCAGCGGCTTGCTGCGCTGATACCCAAGATCCACGGTTTGGGCCGTGAGGACGAAGCGCGCACCCTGCAGCGGTGGTGCGACGAGATGACGTCCCACCACGTCGGGGTGGAACGGTTCGGGCAGGCTCTTCAGGAGGCGGTGGACGACGCGGACATCGACCGAGTCCTGGTAAACCACCGCTCATACGTGACCCCGCAGCTCGTGGACGACACCCTCACCGAGATCCGCCGCCTGCTGTCCGACGAGGCCCCCATCCCCCTTGGCATCGCCGTTCCGGGAGTCCGGCGCCTCCTAGGTGTGAGCCTTCGTGTCGCCGTGTTCCTTCAGGACGAGGGGCTCGAAGCCCGGTGCCGGCTGGAGAGTTGTCGTCTCGCCTTCGCTCTGCGGCAGCCGGAAACGGCTGCGGAGGAACTGCGCGCCGCGGCCCACCTGTGGCGGTCGGTCGGCAACATGTTCGAGCTGGGCCGCTGTCTCAGTCTTGTCGGAGACGCCATGGTGCGTCTGGACCGCAAAGACGAGGCGCTCACCGCCTTCAAGGAAGCCGTCGAGGTGCTCCGTGAAGCAGGTGAGGGCGCCGACGCGCTGCTCGGTCCCACCTACCAGGACATTGCGACCCTCCTCAGCGCCAGGGGAGACATGGATCAGGCGCTGGAGTTCTTCGACATGGCGATCCGGCACCGCCTCGACGCCGGCCAGGTCGAGCGTGCGCTTCCCCTGCTCCCGCTCGTGTTAAGCAACTACGCGGCCCGCGGAGACACCGGCAGAGCCCTGCCGCACGCGGAGATCCTGATCGATCTCCTGCCGTCGAAGATACCGAGCAACGAAGTAATCGTCTCCGACCTCATCACGCTCTCCCGCGCCTGCCCGGCCACAAAAGTCAGCGACGCACTGGCCGAGGGGGCATTCCTGAGCGCGGACCGGAGCGTCGGTCCGCGGGGTGACAGGGCAGAGCCGGGAGAGCTCACGATGCCGTCAGCGGGCGGGATCCGGTACGAGGAGTACATCGACCGGGAGGCGCTGGCCGAGGCTGAACGCTGGTGCGCCGTCGCGGACCGTGCACACGCACTCGCGCCAACGGCGGAGGGTTCCGCTGCCCTCGACCTGCTGGGAGCTCATCTCGGTGTACTGACGGGCAACGTCGATGGAGCCGCCGACCAAGCCCGTGCTGCGCTGCGCCACTTCGAACGGCTGAACCTGCGGGCGGAGACCGCCTCCGCGCTGTCCGCGCTCGCCCAGGCCGAGAACATGCGGGGACGCCCCGAGGCGGCTGTCGCGGCGTGTGACCGCGCCTTGCGCCACACAGGCCCTGACTCCCAGCTGGGCCGGCGACCCACCTGGCTCATCACGCGCGCCGAGTCTCAACTGCTGCTCGGCAAGCCCGAGCAGGCCCTGGAGTCGCTGCGCGAGGCGATTCGGCTCTGCGAGGGTGAGACGAGCCGAGAGCAGCAGGTCGACTGCGGGTCGGCCCACCACATGCTAGGCATGTCGTACGCGTACCTCGGCGACGTTCAAGCAGCACTCATCAACCACCACCAGGCCGGGGCGTACTGCCAGCTGCTGGGACACCGGCGCGGTGAGGCCGCGACGCTGCACGCCTTGGGCGTTCTCCTCGGCCGCCTCGGACAAGGCCGGTTCGGTAAGCCCCGTGTGGAAGACCTGGTCGCGCTCCAGCAGACGTTCGTCTCCATGGACCCCGCGTTCGCCTCCACACCGATCGACGGCTGGATCTCCATCACGGCAACCCGCCTTCTCCAGCGCGCCGAGAGGACGTATCAGGAGATCAACGACGAGCTGGGCCGGACAAAGGTCATGACGGACCTCGCCAACTTCCTGCCATCCGATGAGAACCCCCGCCGGATCACCATCCTCACCGAGGTGCTGACCCGCAAAAAGGCGATCGGCGACAAGCTCGGTACGGCAGTGGTACTCGCCAATCTGGGGTCGTTGCACCACGCTCTGGGCCGGCAGGACGAAGCCGCGCAGGCTTTCGAGGACAGCCTGCGCGTCTCACACGCGGCCGAGTTCTTCGAGTCCGCAGCCGATACGTCGTACAAGCTAGGGCTGTTGCGGCAGGAACAGAACCACCCCGCCGTCGCGGAAGCCTGCTATTCCGAATCGGTGCGCATGATCGAAGCAGCACGGTTCGACGTGCCGCTCACCGATCGGTACCGGGTCAACTTCGTCCGCGACAAGGCCCGGCCCTACGGCAGACTGATCGATGTCCTGGTCTCCAGGGAGTCCTACGACGAGGCGTTCGAGCTCGCTCAGCGAGCCAAGTCACGTGCCCTGCTGGAGATGGCGGGAACGACGACGCTGCAACCGGTGGCTCCTCGCACCGGCAGATTCGCTGAACTCCTCAGCGAGGAAGAGGACTGTCTGTCGCGCCTGCGGGCCGACCGGTACCGCGGTTCACCCCTCGCTCCAGGCCCCTCCCGGGCCACGACGACCACGACGACCTCGGTACGCAACCGGCTCGATGCCGTGTACGCGGAAATGACGGCATTCGACCCAGACTACGTGTCGCTGCGTCGCGGAACGCCGTCGACAGTGGCGGAATTGCGTACGTGGCTGGCCGCCCAGCGCCGGCCCGTCCTGCTCGTCGACTATTTTCTCAGCGATGAACGGCTGACTCTCTTCCTTCTACGAGCCGAATGGGACAGCGTCCGCGTCGCGACCCCTCCCATGACGCCCGAGCAATTGCGTGAGGGCTGCCGTGACTTCCAGCGCCAGGTCGTGGACGACCACAACGCGGGAAGTGCGAGCTGGACCAGACTGTCCACCTCACTCACGGCGCCGCTCGCCCCCCATCTCCGCTCCGGCGACCTCGTCTACCTGGCACCCCACGGGATCCTGCACGGTCTACCGCTGCATGCCCTGCCCTGCGGCTCCACCCAAGCTCTTGCCGCTGCCCACCCTGTCGCTTACACCCCGACCGCCGGTCTGCTCCCACTCGTCCAGAATCCGGCCAAAGGGACGGGAAAACTGGAATCCTGTGCCGCCTTCGGCGTCGTCTTCGAACAGGAGGCGCGCGAAGTAGCGGGCCTGTTCGACGCGGAGGCGATCGTGTCCGACGTACTGCGGGTGGATGACATTCCCCAGCTGTGCAGGGGAAAGGACATCTGCCACTTCTCCTGCCATGGCTACTTCAACAGCGTCGACCCGCTCTCCTCCGGTCTGCTGCTCGCCGACGAGGGCCCCAGATGCGCATACGGACCTGCCGCAACCGTCATGACCGCCCGCCACATCATGGATATGGAGCTGCGGGCGGAGCTGGTGTGTCTGAGTGCCTGCCAGAGCGCACTGAGCGAGGTGAGCACGGGCGACGAGCTGGTGGGGCTGATCCGTGCCGTCCTCTACGCAGGGGCCTCGTCGATCGTCGCCAGCCTCTGGTCCGTCGACGCGGAGACCACCCGGGAAATGATGACGGTCTTCTACCGGCGTCTACGGGACCACTACCGTCACACCGGCACGATCGACAAAGCGAGCGCCCTCCAACAGGCGCAGCAGGAAATGATCTGTCAGGCGGGTGCGCGGTCGTCGTTCCAATGGGCACCGTTCGTACTCATCGGAGACTGGCGATAGGGAGCGAATGACCAACATCGACGACCCGGACAGCAACACAATCGAGCTCGCACCGATCAGGCTGGACGGTCGCCCCGTCAAAGCACCAGGAGAGGATCAAGCCGACCTCACGACCGTGTTGGGAAAGCGCAACCGCGTCCGCCTCGGCGCGCCTCGGTACAGCGACTACGTGGCCGAGCTTCTCTCCGAGTCCTCCACACTGCCCCGCGAGATCGAGCAGCTGGTACAGCAGGGCTACGACCTCCATCGAGTACGGCCGAGCCTGACTCTCCTCCCCGATGGGGACTGCGTTTTCGTCGCTGCCGAGCTGAGCCTCGAACTCCTCACCACCCCCCGAGCCGACGGCGGCAACCACATGACGCCGGCGATCGCGTACGAGGTGAAGCCCACCGTGGTCCTACAGGAGGTCCCGTACAACAAGACCTCCACAAAGAGCCGCGAGCTCGGCACTGACATCGGCAAGCTGCTCGCCAAAGTCACCGAGGAGAACGTAGAGGAACGAAACGGCGTGACTTACGTACAGCGAGTCACCGGGCACGGAGTGAACTACTCGGAAGTGGGGTGGCGTCTGCGCGCGACTCCGGACCACGAACTGCTCGGAGACGTTCTGGGCCTTGAGACCATCGTCCGAACACCGACGGGGGCACAACTGTCGGGGCAGTTCCGCATCACCGTCGACATTGCGGTACGGACGGGCCTAGACAAATGGCTGACCCAGCGCTTCGGCCCCCGCAGCAACGCACCAGTACTCAGCGTGGCCTACCCGCTCTCGGGTTAACGCGGGAAGGTGGGGCCGTTGGTGGAAAATTGCGTGGAGTTCCGGCGCGTTGCCCTCAATCCGCAAACACCAGGCGCTGAATGGTCGATGCCAGACTGGTCGGCGTGATCCCTGAACATATGAACGACGCCCCGCCACCTGTCTACGCCGACAGCATCGACGTACCCGTGCTGTTCCGCAGCGGCCCGGCACGCCGTCCCCACCCTCAGTGGCGCACGGCCCAGCACGCACCCTGGGAAGCCACGGGACTTCCCCCCAGTAACGGGTGGTACATCCCCACGACCACCTGGCGGAAGATCATCAAGGCGGCGCCCGGAACTGTTCGGCAGAGGGTGCTTGGGCACGACGCTGTGGATGCCGAACCGGGGCCACGTTCACGTGTACGCCGACGCCTCGCCGCTCTCCGTGACCACGTCGGCGCGGCTCAGGCCAGCTTTCGCCTGGCTCGCCTCTGCGGCGCCGCCGGTCAGCACCATTACTGACCTTTGCAGTGCGTTGTCGGTAGGGCTGGCGGTTCGCCTGCAGAGCTCCGTGCAGTAGCGGACAGCTCTGCGGCCGTCTGTTGGCCCTGCAACCGCGAACCGAAAGACGATCTGCGCCACGAGCCCCCATGGCCGAGCCTCCCGGAGGCAGGTTCTCATCTCGGCAGGTCGTACCAGGTCTGCGGGCGGGGCGGTGGTGCACTTCCATCAGCGGTAACTACTCCGGCGGCTGCGGCGTCAAAGCCGCCGGGCCAGACCGTACTGGCATCGGCGACCGCTCCTGCCAGGCTGGCGCGTGAGGCTTCCGTTCCGGTTAGATCGGCACCGCGTAGGTCGGCCTGGTCCAGGCAGGTGCCGTTGAGGACAGCCCCGGTCAAATCGGCACCGCTCAAGTCTGTCGCCCGCAGGTCAGCCTCCTCCAGCCGTACATGCCACAAGATCGCAGACCGCAGGTCGGCCCGGTGCAGTCGTGCACCGCGAAGGAACGACCCTGCCAGCCAGATGCCAGTTAGATCTGCGCCTCTTAGATCTGCGCTTTCGAGATTCACATCCGAGAGGTCGCTGTAATGAAGGTCGGCTTTTTCGAGATCCGCGAAAGCCAGCCTCGCGCCCCGCAGGTCGGTCCGGGCCAGTCCCAACACGTGCCGATTCGGCACCAGAGCTCGACGGCCGAGGACTGTCATGGCCGCCTGACGGTCGGTGCAGCGTACGGACAAGGAATCCGCTGCACGGTGCGTAAGGGCAAGTTCGTGCTTGTGAGCCGGATCCCGTGCCACCGGCCGTGCTGAGGATGGATCGGCAGGCCAGCTGCGCTGGACAAATGCGCAGAGCACCTCCGCGATTGTCACGCGGTCATAGGGGGAGTCGTCGGCGATGCGTTCCAGTGCGAAGATCGCTCCAAGTCGAACTTCCGGGCTCACGCTGCCCAGTTGCTCCACAGCAGCTGCGAAACGCTGGGTGATCTGGCCTTGGTTACTGACCTGTAATTGTCGCCAGCTGAAGAAGGCACCGACCAGCAAAGCGACTCCGGCCAGGCCCTGCAGCAACGTGGTACGGATGTCGTTAATAGCCTTGGCCTGACCCGAGACAGGCGTGTCTGGAGCGTCCCAGCCCAGCAAGTATCTGGGGGCCACCACTGTCACGAAGGCGACCAGTAGAAGGCTGCTGCAGATCACGACCACAGTGATCGGCCGTGACAGGCCAGTGGGGCGTTTGCCTTGACGCTCTTGTTCGCGCAGGGGATGCCCGGGTAGAGCTCGCAGCTGTCTCCTATTCCTAGCCATCTCCCACCGCTTCCACATCGGCTACTGAATTCATCGGAGTGTTGTCAGGTGGTGGGTGAGGCTGAATCCGGTGCCGGAGACGCAGCCGTCGATGAGTTCGGGATGACGCTGGATGTGCCGCAGGCCGTGGCGTAAGACGCGTTCGAGGTGTTCGTGATCGGCGAAGGCGGTGTTGGCCAACGGGCCGCGTCGCAGCAGTGACCACACCCCTTCCACCGGGTTCAGATCCGGTGCATAGGAGGGAAGCTGCACGATGGTGAGCCAGTCGTGTTCCGCGGCGTACTGACGCATTCCGGCGGCCCGGTGGGTGTTGCGATTGTCCCAGATCAAGACGATCGGGGCGCCGAGCTGCAGGTGGGCACGCACGACCAGGTCGCGGTAGTCGCTCCAGGCGAAGCTCTTGCGTGCTAAACCGGGATGCTTGCGGTGACGATACGGGCGGTAGATCAGCCGTGAGATCTCGCCGGGTTTATAGCAGCACAGGGCGGCGATCGAGAAGCGGCGCCAGGAGCGTCCCCGCACCCGCACCACCGGCGTGTGCCCCCGCCGGCCCCAGGTGCGGGCGATGGAGGGCGTCATCGAGAACCCGGCCTCGTCCTCGAACACCACGTAAGCCCCGAGCGCCGCCGCAGTCATTCCACCTGCGGCCACACCTCCTTCTTCCACAACCCCACCGCGTCCTCATCGCGCTCCAGCGCCCTGCGGGCGGGCGACTGCCAGGACCAGCCATGACGGTGCAACAACCGCCACACAGCCGCCGGCGAACAATCCAGCTCGAACTTCCACCAGATCAACGCCCGGATCCGCGCCAACGTCCAGCGCTGGTCCTCCCAGCCGTGCACCGCCGGACCCCGCGCCAACTCCCGCTCCAGCTCGACGAACCGCTCATCGGACAGCTTCGGCACCTTCGCCGGCCCCGACGACGCCAGCGCACCCATACCGCCCACCTGCCAGACGCGCCTCCAGCGCTCCACCGACCGCTCACTGACCCGCACATCCTTCACGATCACCGCGTTCTTCTCGCCCCGCGCGAACCGCTCACCGGCCTCGAACCGGATCCGCTCACGAAACCGCTGCCGCTCGGCGGTCAGCCCGCCACCCTGCGAATACCGCATACCACCGGCCTACCGCAGGGATCACCAACCGTCACCCTCCCCAACAACACCGCGAAGAGTTCAGTAGGACCATCTTCTCCGGGGTGATGGCCATTTAGAACGCTCGTTGTGACCCCTCGTAGGGTCGATGAGGGCGCCAGCAGTGGGCCGAAACCCAGTACGGCCTCACCGCGTTGTGACGCCTCGTAGGATCGATGAGGACGATGCCCGGCATGACGACCAACGTCGAATTCGGCCTGTTGTGACCCCTCGCAGGGTCGATGAGGACTCCGAGGGCAGCCACAGGCACGGCATTGCCAACAAGTTGTGACCCCTCGGAGGGGTGATGAGGACCTGGCACACCTCCGGCCGAAGCGGGACGAGCTCGGCGTTGTGCCCCCTCGAAGGGGCGATGAGGACAGCGCAGGCGCTGCACGAGCTCGGCTCCACCTACGTGTTGTGCCCCTTCGAAGGGTCGATGAGGGCCGTTCGGCGAGGACCTGGTCAAGGCGGGCCTGCTCCAGTTGTGACCCCTCGCAGGGTGGATGAGGACCAGACAGCGACCTCCGGGGAACGGGGCACCATCAAGTTGTGACCCGTAGCAGGCTATGAAGACTCGAAGTAGGGCATGCCGAGAACCACCCCGACATCGTGTTGTGACCCCTGACAGAGTCGATGAGGACCGCCAAGCTCTCACGGAGCTGCAGACGCAGTACGCGTTGTGACCCCTCGATGGGCGATGAGGGCCCTATCCGGATGAGGCGGGCAACACCGTGTACCACACGTTGTGACCCCTCGCAGGGTGAATGAGGACGTGGACTGCGGACACAGCGAGAACCACCCGCACATCGCGTTGTGACCGCTCGCACGATGGATGAGGGCCACTCCGGACCCGAGCAGGCCAGTGTCCGCCTGTGGAGTTGTGGTCCCTGGCAGGAGCGATGAGGACGGGACGAGACCGGCGCTGGGGACATCCTGCAGGCCACGTTGCAACCCCTCGCAGGGCGATGAGGACACGAAGTCTGGGACGACATCATCAGGGACCTCGATTCGTTGCGACCCCCCCGTAGGGTCGATGAAGACGGGAGCATCCGGTGCGCGGTGGCCTGTAAAGGTTCCAGTTTGTGACCCCTCGCATGGTGGACGAGGAATGGTCGCCGTGCCCGAGGTGCACGTGCTGACCGGCACGTTGTTATCCCTGGTGGGGGCGATGAGGACACTAACCTCGCTGGCCTCCCGCTCGAATTCGAGCGAAGTTGTGACCCCTCGCGGGGTGGATGAGGACTGCCAGATCAGCGCTGCCCCACCAGAGACATCAGTGTGTGCCCCTTCGAAGGGTGTATGAGGGCTCGCCGCGTACTGGCTCGATGCAGGTGACTGCTTGTTGTGACCCCTCGCAGGGGCGAAGAAGACCGCCGAACGCATCAACGGCATCGTCGCGCTCTGACCCTTGCAGGGTCGATGACGACCGGAGTCTCAGCTGACCGACACCAACCGGAAGATGACGTTGTGACCCCTCGACGGGGCGATGAAGACCTGCGATGACTGACCGCCTGTCGCCGCAGCGCGAAGCGTTGTGATCCCTCGCAGGGTCGATGAAGACTTGCGGTGCAGGGCCCGAGCTCCGGTGTTCCCGGCGAGTTGTGATCCCTCGCAGCGTCGATGAGTACGGGCAAACCGGATCGCGGACGCTCTGGAGAGTATCCGGTTGTGATCCCTCGTAGGGTGGATGAGGACTAGTGGGAATCTCGCCGGGCCGTGCGGTCCGGCCACGTTGTGATCCCTGCAGGGTCGATGAGGTCGAGGTTGCAGTTGAGTAGGGCGATGAAGCGGAATCGAGTGAGAGATTTCGCGTACATTGTGACCCCTTTCGGGGCGATGATGGGTATGGAGTTTTCAAGGTGCTTGCCTCGGGGGGGCGTGGCGTGAGCTGTGGTCAGTTGCGAATTGCGCCGAGGCCATTCTCTTCGTCGTATTCGGCTTCGATGATGTCAACTTCGAGTTGTTCATCCCATGTTGTGCGGTTGTTGCCTGCGATGGGGATGAGGAGGTCCTCCGCCAGGAGGCGTCCTGGTCGTCGTCCGTCGTCGATGGTGAGGCGGTATTCGTATTCGGGGCGGTCGGCGGCGAGGATGGCCTCCTTTCCGTCGAACATTGCGTCGAAGTCGTTCTTGAGTGTGGAGCGGTCCCGGAAGGGCTCGCTCCAGGTCAGGAATGCGTGGGTGAATTGGTCCTTCGATTGGTTGAGTTCATCTCGCCAGGCGTTGCCCCAGCTTCCTGGGATGTTGGAGTAGATCTGGTTGAGCCACGTGCCGATCATGGCTTCATCGATGACCTCTCCGCTGTGCTGCCGAAGTATCTGCCAGGCGAGGGCGACCGGTTCCTTGGGATAGACCCCGTCAGCGAAGAGGCCAGGTTCGCCGTGGCGGGGCAGGTACTTGGGGGCGTGGACGATGACGTCTGCCGGTGGTCTGGCGCCGCTGCGGTTGACGCGGCCGAAGCGTTGGCACAGGGCATCCATGGGGGCGCATGCGGTGTGGATGGTGTCGAAGTCGACGTCGAGTGACACCTCGACGGTTTGGGTGGCGACGAGGACGCCGCCCTTCCGGTCCGGGTGGCCGTTGCGGTAGCGGGCGCGGATGCGGTCTTCGATGGCCGCGCGGTGGTCGCGGCGGTAGCGGGAGTGCAGCATGATCGCCGCGTCCCGTTCGCGGTGGACGCGCCGGGCGATACCTCCGAGCTTGCGGTAGAGGGCACGGGCGTTGGGCCGGTTGTTGGCGACGACGAGGAGTGCTTCTCCTGCCTCGATGCGGCCGGACATCTCGGTGATGGCTGCATCCGAACCAAGGACGTTGTCGCGTGTGAGCTGGCGGTGCCGGCGGGGGAAGACGGTGTCCTTCGGCGGCTGGATGAGCTGTACGTGCTGGGCCAGAGCGGTTTGGATGGCCTCCTGGAGTGCGTCGGGCAGGGTGGCGGAGACGATGGCGATGCGTCCTCCGAGGTGTTCCCAGAAGCTCATCATGGCGAGGATCATGCCGAGGCGTCGCGGGTCGTAGGCGTGCAGTTCGTCGAGGATGAACAGGGAGTTCGCGGCGTCCAGGAGGGCGCTGGAGTGGGCGGGGCCGGCCAGAGCGCCGCGCAGGGGCTGGTAGGGGGTTCCGACCCGGATCAGCTCGCGAAAGAGGCGGGTGGCGTTCTCTTGGGCGAGGGATTTGCGTGCGGCGGCGAGGGACTCGGCGTCGCTGGCGCAGTCATCGTTCAGGGCGCGGCTGAGGTAGTAGGAGGCGGCGTGGGAGTGGGAGACGCCCACTTGGCCTGTGGCTTGTAGTTCTCCTTCTTCGAGACGGCGGACCATCGCGTTGATCGCTGCAAGGTAGGGCAGCAGGTAGAAGACGCGGGGGGTGCCCTGGCCTGCGGCAGCCATGTCGTGAAGGTTGTGCAGCGCCCACAGAAGTGCGGCTTCGGTCTTGCCGGAGCCGGTCCATGCGCGGATGAAGACGTGACCGGTGGTGTGCGCGGCCTCAGTTTGTTGCGGGCGCAGGCCGTGGCCGTGGGTTCGAAGACGTTCTTCGAGGCGTTGCCGGTATGCGGGGGTGAGCGGGTGATCCCGGTGCACGGGCGTGTGGGCGGAGGCCATGCGGTCGGCCATCGTGACGCCGCCTTGCAGGAGTATGGCGGTCAGCCCGTCGGCGTCCTCTTCGGAGTCCAGTGGCCATTCCCAGCGGTCCATGAGCTCACCGAAGAGAGTGTGGGTGTCCTTCAGGAGCCTCTCGGCGGTGAGCGTGGGCGGCGGGCCAGGTGAGGCCAGGCCGGCCGTGACGGCGGTGGTGTGCAGCCAATTGGTGAGGTCCTGAACGGCGTTGGCGTCGATGCGGCCGAACTTTCGCGCGAAGTCCTCTGCACTGTCACGCCCGTAGAGGGCGAGGAGCGCGCGGTGACGGCCTTCGCCGCCGGTCAGCGGGCGGTGGTGAGTGACGATGCCGGTGGCGATCCACAGGAGCTCTTCACGTGGGAGCTTGGCGAGGATGGTGGGAAGGAAGCCGAGGGACAGGACCTCGTGCCGCTCGCCCCAGATTTCGGCAGGTTCAGGCGTGTTGCCGATCTGCCGCTGAAGGCCGTAGGCGACCTTGCCGGTGTCGTGCAGAAGGGCGGCGGCCCGTAACCAGAGTGCGAAGCGGTGATGTGCGATGGGTAGGCGTCCGATGCGGGCGGCGACCGTGTTGGCGCGGTGGAGCGTTGTCAGGGAGTGGTCGGTGAGCAGCTCGCCCGTGGCGCGTTGGCCGCGGGGGCTCTTGGCGCGGAGCGAGTGGCGGTCGTGCATGTTCATCCTTGGGCCGCGGCGTGTACGGGGTGGGCTGGGGGGAGCAGGATCAGAGCCTGGCCGGTTTCTGTGACGTAGTCGGCGTCGATGGCGGCGTCCGTGCCGGTGCTGGCGTAGCGGTAGATATCCCACTTGGTGCGGGCTCGATTGAAGGAGATGGAGGTGGGGAGCCGCATCTGTTCACCGTTGTCGGTGGTGAGTGGATCTGCAGGGGTGGTGTGGGGGATGACGGCGTGGCCCTGGGGTCCGCTGCGTTGCTCGGTGAGGTGGACGCGGCGGGTGCGTGCGCTGGCGAGGTCCTGGGAGCGTCCCAGGTGCAGTGGCCAGACGGGGGTCCGGATGGCGGCCTCCCACATGTCGAGTTCGGCGGTCAGCCAGGTGGTGAGGGTGATGTGGGTGAGGAAATCGCGGTCCTTGATGGTGGCGTTGCGGTAGGCAGGTTTGGCGGAGGCAGGGTGGTAGCTCTCCAGGTCTGTGCCGGAGCCTTTTGCCGTGAAGGTCATGGCGAACCGTGTATTCTCGGGGACTTTGTCCCAGGTGCCGACGGTGGCGGCGAGCATGCCGCCGACGGTGCTTGGGGGAGGACAGGGAAGGCCGACTTGCATGCCTTGGTAAAGAGGGTTGCGGAAGCTGGCGATGGGCGCGGTGACGGTGATCTCGAGGGCTTCGGCAGGTGCCACGGGTTCTCCTGGCTGTTCCTGGTGAGCTGGTCTTCCGGCCGGGTACGGGGCTGCGGGGAGGGAGCCGGATCAGGCGCTGGGACCCTATGGGGCGGATGAGTGGGGGGCTTAGTCCTGGAACCAGGTGTCGTGATGGCCGGTCTCGATGGCCTGGGCGAGGTTCGTCAGGACGACGCGGGGGTGGTCGATGATCAGACGGCCGGCTGTGATCAGATCGTCCAGTTCGGCGCGAGCGCTCTCGCGCTGGTCGCCGAGGAAGCCCGGGGCCCAGCCCAGGTGCACCGTCCCGTCGAGGACATCGGCCCAGGCTGCAATTTCCTCACGGAGGGTGTCCGGGAAGAATCGGATCTCTCCCTCGACCGGTGCCAGGATCCGGGTGAACGGCTGGTTCCCTCCCTGGATCGGAGCCAGGAGGATCAGGGCTGGTGTCCGGTCGCCGTAGTGCGCTGCACCACTGGCTCCGCCGTGCATCGAGGCCAGCGTGCGCAGCAGCAAGCCCACGCGTCGACGGCGCTCCTCGATGGGCAGCAGGATGCCGGTGTTGCCTCGGCGGGTGACTTCGACACAACCGGCTCGGAGGGCTTCCTTGACTGCCTCGTCGGAGAGGGCCGCCTTGCGGACCCTGCCTTCCTGTTCGAAGAAGCCGACCCGCAACAGGTCAAGGCGCAGGTCCCCTTGGAGCGCTGCGGTGTAGAACTCGTGCTCGTGCAGGATGGGGTTGGCGCCGGTTGGCAGGCCCCGGCTCATGGTGCAGAAATCGCGGGTGGGCCGTTCCGGGGCGACGGAGACGAAGGTGCCCGTGGACAACACGGTGTCCCGCATGTGCTGGGCAGACTTGGTGGCGGCCATGTAGCCGAAGAGGTCGTCGTCGGTGTGCCGGTCGGGGCGGCCGGAGGTGTAGGACTGCTGCTTGGCGTCCTTGCCGTTGATGATGATGGGTGAGGGCGTATCGGTGTCGGGGAAGCTGTCCCTGAGCATGCGGCGCCACCACTGCGCAGATCCGTAGGGGTAGGTCTTGCCACCGGTGCGGTGTTGCTTGACCGGGGTGACGTTGCCCTGGTCGGCGGTGCCGCGCCCGTTGTTGGGGGCGCCGGCCTGGATGTCGAGGACGGCCTTGCCGGTGAGGTACACGCTCATGGTCAGCTCTCTTCCTGGTCGTTCGTGTCGAGGGTCTTGAAGTCGTCGTCGGTGGTCGTTTCGTCGGTGGCCTCGAGCGTGGCTCCGCGGGCGCAGAGTTCCTCGAAGACGGCGACGAAGAGGAGTTCGCGGGCGCTCCAGGAGCTGTTGCCGGAGTCGAAGAGCGTTCGCCACTGGGGGACGCTGATAAAGGGGGAGTTCGCGGCGTCGGCGGGGCGCTTCTTGACCCAGTCGGCGATCTCGCTGCGCAGCCAACTCTTGAGGTCGTTGGGCCTGCGCGTGGCGACGACGAACTTCTTGAGGCGCTTGTCGTCGTCGGTGGCGACGACGTCGGCGATACGGCGGGCGATGGTGGTGACGTGCCCGACCTCCTTCTCTAGCACGTGCAGGACCTCCGTGAGGTAGGAGCGGATGAGGGGGGTGAGATGCGGAACCGAGGCCGGGATGCCGCCGGTGTCGGTGATCTGGTCGCGGAGCCAGGCGGTGGCCCGATAGGGGATCTGTTCAGGCCGGTTGAAGGCTCGCCAGGCGAGCATGCGCAGTCCCGGAACCTTGGCGGTGGCCTGACTTTCAGCCAGGTACCGGAATCCGGTGCGGCGCTGGGAGTCCGAGGCGGTTGTCCGCAGCCACTCGGCGAGGGCCTGGTTCATGTCCTCGACCTGGAACTTCATATCCCTGGTGCTGTTGCTGAACTGGATGCACTGGACCCCGGCGGTGATACGGCGGTCCCACCAGCGCAGCGTCCGCAGGGCGGTGAGCTCGACCGCGAACGCGCCACCGCCTCGTTTAAGGTCGCCCCGGACGGCCATGCTCCGGCAGTTGACGGGCACCGCGCTGCGGGTGGCGCGAGCCATGAACCGCTCATCCCACGAATGGACGCCTTGCAGGAGACCACCGCCCGCGGTGAACGCGTAGGGCAGAGAGTGGAAGCTGCTGACGCAGGGAAAGCACAGCGGATTGCCCTGATGGTCGGGGGCGGTGGTGTTGCGGTGCTCGACGCTGGCCCCCAGGGGGATGTCGACGTTCCCGTACCAGGCGCAGGCTGGCCTTCCGCACAGCGAGCACGGCGCGCCGGGCCACTCCTCGACCGGAGGTGCCGTGCGCCAGGCGGTGATCCCCTCAGCTGTGCACTTGCTCTTGTAGTGCAGGGCGCAGTTGGGCCACAGCGTGTACGAGACGCCCTTGAGGTACCAGCCGGCGCTGCCCTTGACGACGGTGCTGGCAGCGATGAGGTCGTCGATCATGCGCTGGACGACCTGATGGAACTGGTCGCCGGTGACTGTCTCCGGGTGAGCTGCTCTGGCGAGGGTGGCGATGGCGTAGGCGCCCGAACGTTGCAGAGGATGTGCGGTGAGCCGGAGTTCGTCCTGGGCGGTGGTGGTCGTCATCAGGACCTCACCCAGCCAAAACCAGCCGACGTCGCTCCACCGATGCCACAGGACCACAGGGCCTGGAGCGCCGCAGGCGCCCCCGACACGTCGACCTCCACAGCCGCGCCGGTCTTCTTCCCCCAGCGCACCGGGCCTGAGGTAGTCGTGCCGTGGCCGACGACCGAGAAGGACCGCTGGGGCCCGATCCAGGTAATGGCCTCTAGAGACGCCGAGCCGCAGTCGAAGGTCTCCGCCTTTCGGTGAAGGCTGTGACTCAGAGCGACGTCAAATCCCGTCTCGCCCGGAAGGACCCACGTCCCTCCTCTCCGGCTGCCGTCGGGTGCCCGCGTCACCTCGCTCTTGACGGCGATGGGGTTGACGGTGCGGAACCGCGCCCGGCCGGAGGCGAAGGCCGGCGGAACGAGGCGTGTCACGGCGTTGATGTTCAGCGCCACGCCGCCCCAGTCCAGGAGGGGAATCGTCGCGAAGTCCTTGGCAAGCGCTTCGATAATCTCGCCTACAGGGCTTCCGAACTCGACGGTGCCGCTCCCCCCGGCCACGTAAGTGCCCTTGATCCGAGGAGCTCCAGGGAACCCCGGGGTGCTGTGACCGAAGGGCGCCATGCGATGTGGCCCCCATCCGCCGTCGTGGACCTTAGCGCCGAGCTGTGGTGCCTGACGTGCGAGTGCGGTGTAGACGATGGCGCGGCCAGGTGCCATGACCTGGTCCCACGGGATCTCCCGTGCCCTTGTGCTGACGTGGACGCGGAGACGCATATTCCCCCCTTCCTGCTGGTCAGCGGACACGTGTGTGTCCGCAAAGGGATGCCAATTTCGGTACGTGAAATCTCTCTGCGGAAATCGAGATACCGGCATGCCTATCACAGCCAACTCATCGGCCGTGGCCCGAAGTTGAAGGTCTATCAGCGGCCACTGACAACGGCAGTGGAGGTGGCCAAATGCAGGCATAAGTGGTCGGTAGCGGTCGCGTATGTGTGAGTTCCCAAAGGAGTGGGGTACGGTCTGCCGCTAGCCGCTCCAGGTAGGCCCTGGGAGCGCTCGCGATCTTGAAATCTTCATGCCAGTCATCGCCCCTTCGAGGGGTCACAACGCGTAGTCCCGGGGAGAGACGGCCCGGCCCTGGCTGTCCTCATCGACCCTTCGAGGGGTCTCAACAGGTCGAGCTCGCCGAGGTGCGCCTCGAATTCCTCGCGTCCTCATCGCCCCTACGAGGGGTCACAACTACGAAAGGGCGAACCCGAGGGCGGCGACGGCCAGTCCTCATCGGCCCTACGAGGGGTCACAACAGCGTGACCACCTTGATCCCGACTTCGCGGAAGGCGTGTCTTCATCGGCCCTACGAGGGGTCACAACAACGTCGGCCACAGGGCGGCGGCCGCGCGGGCCAGGTCCTCATCGACCCTGCGAGGGGTCACAACCTGATGGCTGAGCTGCGCGGCCTGCGCACCCCGGCGGGTCCTCATCTCCCCTACGAGGGGTCACAACATCATGTCGGCGGCCTGGAGCGCGACGGCCGCGAAGAGTCCTCATCGCCCCTAAGAGGGGACGCAACCGGCGGATGCGGTAGAAGGCGACTCCGGTGGCGGCGGTCCTCATCGATCCTACGAGGGGTCACAACACCTGGCCGTACCGGCGGGTGCGCAGTCTTCCGGAGTCTTCATCGCCCCTACGAGGGGTCACAATGTGAGCACCGGGAATCCGCAGGCGGGTGGACAGATCGTTCTCATCGACTCTACGAGGGGTCACAACCGGGAATGAGCGCGGGCGCCCGGACAGCGACGACGACCAGTCCTCATCGACCCCACGAGGGGTCGCAACGGGTAGCCGCATGCAACCGAAGTGCTGGAGGACGCGTCCGTCCTCACCGCGCCGGATTGGCGGGGAGGCGGAGTCCTGTGCAGGGTCGGGCTTCATCGGCCGTGGCCGGGAAGGCGAGTGTCCGGGGTCGCTTTGGCCACCGGAGCCGGGACTAGCGTGGTGCGGAGCGCCAGGCCGTCAGCTGCTGGATGTATGAGGCGGCGGGCTGAGCCCTCGGCCATTTCGAAGGTGATGTACTGCACCAGGTCCGCGGGGGTGTTTGCGGAGAGTTGGAGTGCCCAGGCCGGTTGGTGGGCGGTGTGGCCGCCCCAGATGGTCCAGGTCGGGAGGGGGCTGTTGGGCCTCTGGGAGGCGAAGGCGTCGAACTGTACGCCGCCTTCCTGAGGGCCGTGGGCTTCCCAGGTGAGGTAGCGCCCGTCGATGGTGTGCTTCCACTCCGCGTCGGCGAGCGGCTCCGTCGCCTCAGTGATGGCGGGGGAAGGGGGGGGCTGCTCCATGCGTTTTCGGCGGCTATCGCGTCGGCAGTGCGCTTACGACCGCGGTCGGTGTGGAGGCGGTGCCCGTGCCGTGCCAGAGGCGGTCACTGACCGGCGTCTCGTACGCGGCGAAGGTCCACTTGGTCTCGCGGTTTTCGGCGTCGTGGTCGAAGATCGCGCGCAGCGTCAGGGACTCGTGGTTCGCGATGGTCGTGGAGTCTTCCCAGGTGCGGTACTTCTGCCACTCGCCCTGCTCTTCCAGGAACGTGTCCAGCAGGGCCTCATGGTCGCCGGGGTCGGCTGCGTACACCGGCACCGGCTCCGTCAAGGGAAGCGATGGAGAGGGTGGCGGATGAGGTACTCCTGAGAGAAGGGTGGTGGATGATCCGCCTCTCGAGTCGGGGCAAATCAGGCAAAACGCGGCCGACCTGACGTGACGTCAGTGGCGCCCCAGGCAGGACTCGAACCTGCGGCCAAGCGCTTAGAAGGCACGTGCTCTATCCGCTGAGCTACAGGGGCTGACCTGCGAAAACGCAGCTTCCTGGCCCTGTCCCCCAGGGCGCGGGGGACACATGGGGGAATCGTAGATCCCTGGTGGCTGGGGGACGCGAGCTGCCTCCAGCCAGGCCGTATGTAGGGTCTCACACTATCTTCACGGCTCCGAAGCCTCTCGCGGAAACAACCTGCACCCTATCGGCGTTGGTGATCTCCGAGCCGAGGAGGGGAAGGTGTCGGGCCTGAAGCTGTTCCACACGACAAATAGCGGCATGACCGAGGTCACGCCGCGGCTGGCTGCGGTCGAGGCGGATGTGCAGGACCTCGTCGAGGCCCACATGGAGACGATGCTGGGCGTCACCTTCCTGGCGAGCGAGTTCGTCATCGACTGTGTCGACGGCGGGCGGATCGACTCGCTGGGTCTCGATGAGAACGGCGCGCCCGTGATCGTCGAGTACAAGCGCGGCACCAACGCCGGCGTGATCAATCAGGGCCTCTACTACATGGCCTGGCTGACGAACCACAAGGACGCCTTCCGGAACCTGGTCCGCGACCGGCTCGGGGTGACGGCCGCGTCCCAGATCCTGTGGAGCGCACCCCGGCTGATCTGCGTTGCCAGCGACTTCACCCGCTACGACGCGCACGCCGTACGAGAGCACCGGCGCTCGATCGACCTGGTCCGCTACCGCTACTTCGGCAGCGACCACTTCGGCCTGGAGACCGTAGCCTCCGTCACGGGTCACTCGGCTCAGGCCAAGCGGGTGCGCCGACGAGCGGCCGGGGCGCCGGTCCGGGAGCGGGACGGTGCGATGGCTGAGCTGGCCCAGGCGGTCGACGAGGTCCTGGTCGGACTCGGGGACGGTGTGACCCGGGTGCAGCGCAAGCAGTACCGCGCCTACCGGCGGCTGCGGAACTTCGCCAGCGTCTGCCCGCCCCAGCAGACCAAGCTCCTCGTCTACCTCAAGGCCGACCCGAACGAGGTCGACCTTGTTCCCGGCTTCACCCGGGATGTAACGGGGCTCGGCCACCACGGCACGGGTGACTTGGAACTGCAACTGCGTACGGAGCGCGACCTGGAGCGCGCCGGAGACCTTCTCCGCCTCAGCTACGCCGCGGCATAGAGATCCCCCGCTACGGCATCGGCCCAAGCGGAGTGTGGAGTTGTGGGCTGTCGTCGTGACGCTGCCTTTCGACGTGATGGGCAGGGAATGGCGGTGGACCACTAATGGTGCGGAGGATCCCCGGTTTCGCTAACCGGGGATCCTGTGCTAGGTGCCGAGGGGCCCTCCGCTCCCTCGGCTTCAGTGCCCGAATGAGGTGTGTCAGCGCAGCGGATCGTTCCGCAGGTGCGCCGGCAGCTGCCGCTAGAGCCGCCGTTGTGCCGCATAGCCATCCTGGCCATCTGTGAACTCGCGGGCCTTACTGATCGTTTCGAATGAGATTCGTAGACGGTGGAGGCGTACGTCCGGCCCTGCAGCCGACGCCAGGCCGTGACGCCGGAGCGGCCCACGGTCTCGGCCCGGACATCGCGCCAGGGAAGACCGGTTCGCGAGGCGTACATGATGCTGCCGAGCGCCGCCCGGAATGGTTTGAGTCTTTCGGGAGCAGGCGGCGGCAACGGGGCCACCTGCACCTACAGGTCTCCAGGAAGGACCAGCACACACCCAGTCATCCTGACGACCGAGATCGCAAGCGCGGGACCCTCGACCGGATTCTCGCTAGATCGTTCAGTCCGGTCCTGCCTTGTCACCGGTGCTGCCACCCGTTTGACTTTGCTTGGGCGCCTGTTTGTCGAGTGGTGCTCGGGGGAGGTGATCAGCAGGTGTTGATTGACAGTACGGTCATGGCGCCTGGCGAGCGGGCTGAGGCGATTCGCGAGGTGATCTGGAGCAGTGTCGTGCGGGTGGAGATCACTCATCAGCCCGACCCGCGGCTCATCCGCACCTCGGGGGTGATCAGCCGTGTCGGGCCGTTGACTGTCTGCTCGGTACGCGCCAACGCCACCATCGTCCGGCGTACTCCCGCACTTGCCCGGGACGACATGGAGCCGAGCGTGTTCGTCGGGCTGCAGGTCACCGGCAGCAGCATGGTCGTGCAGGACGACAGGGAGGCTGTGCTGCGTCCCGGCGACCTAGCGCTGTACGACACCACCCGCCCCTACACACTCCTGAACAGAGACGGGATCCATCAGCACTACTTCCGCGTCCCGCGCGCCGAACTCGCCCTATCTGAAAGGCTGTTGAAGCTTGCGACAGCAGTGCCGTTCAGTCACCGGGACCCCCTGTCCGATCTCACCGCCACGTACCTGCGGCGGATCGCCCGCCGGCAGGCCCGGTCTGCGGCGTCTCCCACCCCCGGCTTGGAGGCGGCTGGCAGGCCGAGCATCGAGTTGCTGCGTGCTCTCATCGCAGCTCGGCTCGGTGATCACCGCACAGCGTTCCAGGCTGCGGACGAGACCCTGTGTCTGCGGGTCATGGACTTTGTCCGGACCCACCTCGGCGATCACGACCTGACGCCGGCTCGTGTCGCGGCCCACCACCACATCTCGCTTCGCCAGCTGTACAAGATCCTGTCCCGAAACGGTGTGCACCTGGGTGAGTGCATCCGGTCGCAGCGGCTCGAACGCTGTCGTGAGGAACTCGCGTCCGCGTCGGCACGCCACCGGCCGATCGCCTCAGTCGGGTACCGGTGGGGCTTCCCGAATGGCGCCCATTTCAGCCGCACCTTCAAACAAGCCTTCGGCCTCACCCCCAGGGACTGGCGGGATCTGCACGCCGTCAGCCGTGAGAGCCCGGTCGGGTCGGCCGGCATAACGTCAAGGCCACGGAGCGATGAGTCCTCTGGCTGACGGTGGCGGTCGGGACCGGTCCCGTACCCGCGCGCCGCCGGGTCGGCGAGCCGGTGGCGCGCAGGCTGGGAGTGCTGGTCGCCTGCTGCGTCAGCGCCTCCGTTTGTACCCGTTGAGTTCGATGTACCCCAGGTTGGCGATCAGTGCCGCCACGCTTGGGTAGTACCGGCTGTAGTTCTGGGAGCCGATGGTGAACCCGGGGCCGGAGGGGTTGGCGAGCCTCTCGTACACCCAGGTGGAGAGGTTGCTCCAGCTCTGCTCCAAGGCCACGCCGAAGGGGCCGATCGCCGTCGACGTGTTGCTCCTGATGTTCTGGCGCACCACGTCGAAGATGTAGCCGAAGCGGGCGGCTTCGGCGGTCGCACCGATGATGTCGACGAGGTACGAGCCGACGGTGCGGGTGCCGGCTTCAGAGCCGAGCAGCTCCTGTGTCCTGCGCAGGGTGAGCAGTCCGTTCTGAAGGTTCTGGGGAGTGAGCTGTCGCTCCGCCCGGGCGCCGCCGTCCGGCAGGTTGGCGTAGCTGCCGTTCCATGGCAGGTGGAAGGCCCGTACTCCCAGGACGCTGTCGAAGGCGGCGGGGTAGCCGTCGGGGAACACGTAGTGGCGGTTGCCCGTGCCGTTGGACTGACCGGGCTGGTAGAAGCCGGCGAGATAGAGGGTGTTGGCCCAGAAGTACAGGGATACGGCGTGCTGCCCGGCGTAGTTCACCCGGACCTGGATCAGCCGGTTGGGGGTCGTCGTGGTCTCGTCCAGGACCTGGTAGAAGTCGTGGCCGCTGATGCGGTGAATCTGGTCGATGACGTTCCAGTACCGGTCGTGGTGCCCTTGGCCGCCATGCTCGAGACCGGTGATGTCCCAGTCGACGACCGTGAGCGGCTGGGTAGGGTCGGCGTGGGCGGTGGGTACGGACGCGCCCAGCATTGCGATCGACATGGCGAATGTCACCAGGAGGCCGGCAGTATGCCGGGCCCCCCGTCGGCACAGTCTGGCGATGATCATGTGATGCTCCTTGTTCTGTCCGTGGGTATGGATCTGGTCAGCGGCTGCGGGCGGGGCTGCCTGGCGAGCGGTGCTCCCTGGCCGGACTACCGGGCGTGGCCTGTCTGCGCTCGTCGTGGGCCGGTCCGGCCTGTCGGACGCGCCGCTCGGCTGTGCTGCCTGTGCTCCGGTTCGAGGTCGGACGCGGGGAGCGGTCAGGTCCCGGACGCCGGCGGCAGCTCCCGGTCGTGTTCTAGGAGGTGGGGTCGGCGAAGCGACGGACGAAGGCCAGGGCGGTGTCGGCGACCTCGCGCCAGCCGTGGTCGATGGTCAGGGAGTGGCCGCGGCCGGGGATCTCGGTGATCTCGGTGACGGCGTGCTCGTTGTGGGCCTGCTTCTTGTAGGAGGCGTTGGCGATGGCCCAGGGGACGGTGTGGTCCTTCTCCCCGGAGATGACCAGCAGCGGTCCGCGGTCGGCGGAGGTGGTGTCGACCTTGGCCTCGGTCCACGGGTTCACGTTCGCCGCGGCGGCCTGGAAGAGGGGCTCTCCCGGGGCGGGGACGGCGAAGGTGTCGTACAGCTCGCGGGCCTCTTCCCCGCTGACGGCGTTGGCGAAGGCGTAGCGGAACTGCTCGTAGGTCAGGGGGACGGCCCGGTGGTAGTTGGCCGGGTTGCCGAGGACGGCGCTCGCGGCCCGCAGTGAGGACAGGGGCAGTGGCAGGACGCCGCGGAAGGGTGCCGGGTCGATGGCCACCGATGCCCGGGCCAGGCCGCGTCCGGCGGTGATCTGGGTGATCAGCCCGCCGAAGGAGTGGCCGATGACGACGGGCTTGCGGTCGAGCTTGCCGATGAGGTCGCAGAAGTGGTCGGCGACCTGGCCGACGCTCTTGCCGGCGAAGACCTCGGGGTGGGCGTTGGCCTCCTCGACGGTCTGCGGGTCGTCGGGCCAGCCGGGGGTGAGGGGCGCGTAGCCTGCCTCCTCGAAGACGGCGGCCCAGCGGGCCCAGCTGGTGGGCAGCAGCCACAGGCCGTGGATGAAGACGACGGGGATGCGGCCGGAGGAGTTGGCCGTCTCGATGCGGGTGAGGTCGCGTGCGTAGGCCGCGGTCGGTTCGAGGGATGACACGGGTGGCTCCTCGGGGGCGGGTTCAGGGGGTGACGGTCCGGGCGGCCGAGCGGATCAGTGCGGTGACGGCGTCTGGCCTGGCGTGCATCGGCAGGTGGGAGGTGGGTACCTCGACCGTGCGGGAGCGGGCGCGGGCGGCCTGGAAGTGCTGGAGTTCGGGGACGATGCCCCGGTCCCGGGTGGTGACCAGGGTCCACGACGGGACGGTGTGCCAGGCTGCGGCGCTCACTCGGTCGGTGAACGCGGACGCACTGAGCGGGCGTTGGCCCGAGGCCAGTACCCGGGTGGTGGAGCGCGGGACGTCCTGGGCGAAGACCTCGTGATATCGGTCGGGGCGGATGTAGAGGTCGACAGCGGTGGTGCCGTCGGGTCCGGGGACGGGGACGGGACTGAGGGCGGCATCGAGTTGGGAGCCGGGGAACCGGGCGGCGAGTTCGCCGAGGATTTCTCCGTTGTCGGGGATGAACGCGGCCACGTAGACGAGGGCTTTGACATTGGGCGCGGTGGCGGCGGCCTGGGTGATGACCGCCCCGCCGTAGGAGTGGCCGACCAGGACCACGGGTCCGGGGACGGCGGCGAGCCGGGCGGCCACCTGGGCGGCGTCGTGGGTGAGGCCGCGCAGCGGGTTGGCGACGGCGATGACCGGGTGGCCGCTGTGCTGGAGCCGTTCGGTGACGGGGGTCCAGCTGGAGGCGTCGGCGAATGCACCGTGGACCAGGACCACGGTCGCCGTCCCGCGCTGGCCGGGCCGGGCGCCGGACTCGGCGGGCGCAGGCGCGGCGGTGGCCGGGGTGGCTGCTGCGGCGGTGAGTGCTGTCGCGGCGCCGGCGGCGTAGTTCAGGGTGCGGCGTCGGCTCAGTGGACGGCCGGTCATGGTCGGGGTCCTTCCGGGGGCTGGGACACGGTGGAGCTATCGGGCGCCGGTGCGGTCACGGGGATGTCGGCGGTGTCTGGGGGCGGGTAGGGGTGGGTGGTGCAGCAGGGCGCGGACGGCGAGGCCGCCGGCCACACCGAAGGCCAGTGCCGCCGCGGCGGACCAGCCGGGCCAGTGGGGCAGGCCCAGGGCGTGGTCGGCGGAGAGGCGTCCGGGGCCGGTGAGGGCGAGAGCGGTGGCGACGGCGATGAGGACGAGGGGGTACTCGTAGCCGTCGTGTTGCACCCACAGGCCGTTGGGCCACTTGACGGTGAGAGCGACGGTCATTACGCCGATGGCCCCGGCGGCGGCGAGCGGGGTGAGGGCTCCGGCGGCCAGCAGCAGGCCGGAGCCGATCTGGCTGGCTGCCGCGGCGATGGCGGTGAGTGCCCCGCCGCGGAAGCCGTCGTGCCGGAACTCCTCGGTGCCGCCCGCCAGGCCGCTGCCGCCCAGCAGGAAGCTGACCTTCTGCACGCCGTGCGCGGCGATCAGCAGGCCCGTCAGCAGGCGCAGGAGGAGTAGGCCGGTGTCGGTGTCCATGATCGGGGTTGCCGGTCAGCCGGCGGCGTGCGGGTCGATCATGGAGTGGGCGTAGACGATGCCCAGGCCGTACGCACCGCCGTGCTCCTTGACGATGTCGGTGGTGGCGGCGTAGGTGTCGGTGCGTGCCCAGTCGCGCTGCAGTTCCAGGAGCACCTGGAGCCAGGTGACGGGCACGGCGCCGGCGGCGGTCATCCGCTGGAGGGCGTGCTCGTGGGCGGCCGGGGTGACACCGGCGGAGGCGTCGGCGACGAGGTACACCTCGTAGCCCTGGCTGAGGGCGGAGAGGGCGGGCAGGACGAGGCAGACCTCCGTCCACAGGCCGCTGAGGACTATCTTGTGCCGGCCGGTCGCCTTGACGGCTTCGACCAGGGCCTGGTCCTCCCAGGCGTTCATGGAGGTCCGGTCGACGATGTCGTGCTTGGGGAAGACCTCGCGCAGCTGCGGCAGGATCGGGCCGGAGAAGGATGCGGCGGCGACCGTGGACAGGACGACGGGGACCTCGAACGCCCGGGCGGCCTTGGCCAGGCCGACGGTGGCGTTGATGACGGCGACGCGGTCGGTGCTGGCGGCGCCGAAGAACATCTGCGGCTGGTGGTCGACGAACAGCATCATCGAGTTGTCGGGGGTGAGCAGGTCGCGGCTGGGCGCGGCGGAGACGGCGTCGAGGTCGAAGTTGAAGTCAGACACGAGGGGTACCTTCCGAACGGTGGGCGGTGTGTGGGGTGGAACGGCGAGGGGTGGACGGGCTGCCATCCCGGGGTGGGTCAGGGGCCGAAGCACGGGTCGTGGGCGGCACTCGCCTGCTCGGGGGCGGCGAGGCCGCGCGCGACCCGCCACTGGCGGTGTTCCTCGCCGGCGGCGACCGCCTGCGCCAGCAGATCGGCCTGGCGGACGCCGGCCGTCCAGGGCACGGGGGTGGCCTGGTATCCGCCGAAGTGCGCGACCGGACTCCAGGCCGGGCTGAGCGGCGGGAGGGCTTCGTCGAGGCCCTCGTGCTCGCCGGCGGCGTAGACGATCCGGCCGCCGACGACGGTCAGGACGGCCTCGATGTGCGCGATGTCGTCCTGCGGCACGGCGAAGTAGTCGTGGCTGAGGACGGCGAAGTCGGCGTACCAGCCCTCCCTGAGCACTCCCTTGACGTCGTCCTCGCCGGTGATCCTGGCTCCGCCGCGGGTGTACAGCTCCAGGGCGCGCTCGCGGGAGATGAGCCGGTCCGGCGGGTAGAGGGACAGGTCGCCGACCGTCTGTCCGGTGACCAGCCAGTGCAGGGCGACCCACGGGTTGTAGGAGGAGACCCGGGTGGCGTCGGTGCCGGCCGCCAGCGGGATGCCGCAGGCGAGCATCTCCTTGAGTGGAGGGGTGCGAGCCGCGGCCTCGGCGCCGTAGCGGTCGGCGAACGTCTTGCCCTGGAAGGACATCCGGTTCTGGACGCTGATCGCGCCGCCGAGCGCGGCGATCCGCTCCAGGCTGCCGGGGGTGACCGTCTCGGCGTGATCGAACAGCCAGCGGTTGCCTCCGGGGAACAGGCCCTCGGCGGCGAGCTTCTCGAAGACGGCCAGGTCACGCCGGATCGTCTGGTCGTAGGTGGCGTGCAGCCGAAATCCCCAGCCGTGCTCCAGCAGCAGCCTCACGGCCTGCTCGAACTCTCCCTCGTACCCGGCGGACAGTTCGGGCCTGGGCTCGGAGAAGTTCTCGAAGTCGGCCGCGGCCCAGGTCAGGTTCTCCCCGGCGCCGTTGAGCCGCAGCCACTCGTCGCCGTCCCCGGGCCGCACCGTCTCCACCCAGCGCGTCAGGTCGGCTAGCTCCTGCCCGGCGGTCTGCGGAAAGAGGTGGTAGCCGATCCGAACACTCAGCTCGCCCGCGCGGGCCAGTTCGACGACGGTGGCGTAGTTGTCGGGGAAGTTCTGGACGCCGCCGGCGGCGTCCACGGCGGAGGTGAGGCCGAAGCGGTTCAGCTCGCGCAGGAAGTGCCGGGTGGAGGTCCGCTTGTCGGCTTCGTCCAGGGTCGGGGCGGCGGCGAGGGTGGAGTAGAGGATCAGTGCGCTCGGTGCGGCCAGCAGCACCCCACTGGGCTCGCCGTCGCGGCCCCTCACGATCTGGCCGCCGCGCGGGTCGGGGGTGTCGCGGGTGAAGCCAGCCGCGCGGACGGCAGCCCGGTTGAGGATCGCCGACTGGTAGAGGTGCAGCACGAACACCGGGGTGTCGGGGGCGGCGGCGGTGAGCTCGGCAGCGGTCGGCATCCGCCGCTCGGCGAACTGATCCGCCGTCCAGCCGCCCACCACCCTGATCCACTGGCCCTTCGGAGTACGGCCGGCCTGCTCGCGCAGCATCGCCAGCGCCTGGCGCAGCGAGGTCACGCCGTCCCAGCGCAGCTCCAGCACGTAGTTGAGCCCGCCACGGATGACGTGCAGGTGCGAGTCGTTCAGGCCGGGCACCACCCGGCACCCGAGGGCGTCGACGACGCGGGTGCGAGGTCCGACATACGCGGCTATATCGCCGTCGTCGCCGAGGGCGGTGATCCGGCCCGCGCGCACGGCCAGGGCGGTGGCGCCGGGGCGCAGCGGGTCGCCGGTGTGGATCCTGGCGTTGCGCAGGACGAGGTCGGCGCCGTCGCCGCTTCCGGGCACGGGAGTGACGCCGCTGACCGGCATCGAGGGCATGGTGGCTCGCTTTCGGGAGTGGTCACGGCATGTGGGGCGGCGGCACGGGCCGCACCCGGTGTGGACGGTCGGGTCGGCGGGACTGCGGGCGGCCGGGCCGTCACAGGGTTCGGCGCACGCCCGCGTGGCGTTCGAGGTTGCGCAGTTGGACCGTCAGGTCGCCGTGCACGGCCTGGTGGGCGGGACCGCTGCGGCCGAGCGGCAGGACCTCCTGGCCGCGCATGTCCTCCAGCATCAGGGCGAACGCGGCGTACATCGCCACTGCGGCCAGCAGCAGGCCCAGTGCGCCGGATACGGTGGCGATCCAGTGCACCCCGGTCAGGCTGGCAGCGGAGGCCACGGTGAAGCGCGGCACGGCGGTGCACAGGACCAGCCACAGCGCCCGCTTGGGCATGGCGACGCTCGCCATCATCAGGGCGAACAGGGCGAAGCAGAGGTTCAGCACGCCCAACACCTGTGCACCGCCAGTCGGTTCGATGGCAAGAACCAGTGAACTGGCCAGCCACATCCCGGAGAAGCAGGCCATCAGGGTGGCCGCCAGGACGTCCCTGGCGCCGAACGCAAGTAAGCCGACCAGGAGTTGGAGGAAGAAGGCAGGCAGGATCGCGAGCGCGACGGCGCGCTGGGCACCGTCCTCGAACAGGCCGAGCTGGAAGCAGCCGACGATGATCGAGGCGATCGCAACGGCGTAGAAGCCGAGCGGCATCGGCGAGGCGATGGGCCGCAGGGTGATGCGCGTCATGGCGCGCAAGTCGGGCTCGTGGTGCCGGCCGCCGGGCGGCCGGATCGGGGCGTCGGGCCCCTCGGGAATGGTGTCGCTGGTGGCCACGCGGTCTCCTCGGGCTGGGGGCGGGCGCCGTGGCGGGCCGGGCACCGGATTCGCCCGTGTCGGCGGCGCCTGGTCCAGGCCCACCGCTCGGGGTCAGTGGGGGGCGAGGGCCTTGCGCAGTGTGGTGACGGCCAGCGCGATGGCCACCTCGGCACCCTGAGTGGGGCGCAGCGCGTTGAGCAGGACGAAGTCGTGGATGACGCCCTGGACGCGGACGGCGGTCACCTCGACACCGGCCTGCCGCAGCTTGGCGGCGTACGCCTCGCCCTCGTCGCGTAGCACATCCGCCTCGGCGGTGATCACCAGCGCCGGGGGAAGGCCGGCCAGCTGCTCGACTGCGGCTCGCAGCGGGGAGGCGGTGATCTGCGCGCGCTCGCGCTCGTCGGTCGTGTACTGGTCCCAGAACCACTGCATGCCGTCGCGGCGCAGGAAGTAGCCCTCGGCGAACTGCCGGTAGGAGCCGGTGTCGAAGTTCGCGTCCGTCACCGGGTAGAAGAGGACCTGGTGGGCAAGGGTGAGGCCGCCGCGCTCCTTGGCGAGCAGGGTCAACGCGGTGCTCAGGTTGCCGCCCACTGAGTCACCGGCGACCGCGATCCTGGTGGCGTCCAGGCCGTGCGCGGCTCCGTCGGTGACGACCCAGCGCGCGACCGTCCAGACCTGCTCCAGCGCCACCGGGTAGCGGTGCTCGGGTGAGAGGTCGTATTCGGGGAAGACGACCGCGGCGCCGGTGCCGACGGCGAGTTCGCGCACCAGGCGGTCGTGGGTGCGGGCGTTGCCGAAGACCCAGCCGGCGCCGTGCACGAAGACGACGACAGGCAGCTCGCCCTCGGCACCGGCCGGTCGCAGGATGCGGGCCCGCACCTCGCCGGTCGGGCCGCCGGGGACGCCCACCCACTCCTCGTCGACGGCCTGCAGGTCGATCTCGCCGGACTGCACCTCCTCGACGGCCTCGCGGCCCTCGGCCGGCGGCAGCTGGAACAGGAACGGCGGTGTCGCGGTCGCCTCGGCGAAGGCGGCGGCCTCCGGTTCCAGTATCGGCGCGACAGGGTTGTGGTCGCTCATGGATCGGGCCTCTCTGCGGATCGAGAAGTGTGTGCCGACACCGGATGGGTGGGCAGCGCACGTCCGAAGCTAGATGCAGGGCAGCGGGGTTGGTCGCCTGTGCGTGCAGGGGAGCTGCCCCTCCGCGCAGGGCTGTGCCGGGAGGCGCTGCACGAGGAGAACAGCCGCGTGCACGCGCGGACAAGTGGGCGGGCCGGTGCTCACGCGATGATGGGCGCTGCCGCACCCCGAGACCGTGCTGGAGGACTGGTTCGTGCTGCTGCTGGACCTGGAGGACTTCACGCCGCGCGAGCGGGTGGACGCGTTCCACCACGCGATGACGGACACCTCCGTACCGAACGACATCGTCCACGAGGAGCACCCAGCGGGGATGAGCGCCCGGATCGAAGGATGGCGGGTGGGCGGCCTTGATCTCTTCGACGTTCGGTGCTCGGGATTCGAGGTCCGCCGCACGGCCAGGCACGTGCGCAGCCACCGGGACCGTCCGGTGGTCTCCGTCTCGCTTCAGACCAGGGGCCTCCACCGCGCCGAACAGTCGGGCAGGCAGTTCACCCTCGGGCCGCAGGACATCTGCGTCTTCCACGAACTCGCGCCACGCATCTACGGCTGGTCCGGCTACGGCGCCTCTCAGGCCGTCACCATCGACATGGAGTACCTCGGGCTACCCATCGACACCGTCGTGCGGGCCTCCCTACGGCTGCGGGCCAGTCCCGTGCACGACCTGCTCCTGGGTCATCTGCGGACGCTCTTCCGTGATCCGGACCGCCTCGAAATGGATCCCGGAGCCGGAGCCCTTGCGAACGCCACCACCGAACTCATGCGGGCCCTGCTGACCTCGGCAGCCCACGACGGAGGGGAGCAGCGGGTCCGGGATGCCATGGACAGCTCCCTGGTCGCCCGGATCATGGCGTACGCGCGCCGTCACCTCACCGACCCCGACCTCGGACCGGAGTGCATTGCCGCAGCACACGCCATTTCCAAACGACAGCTGTACGTCGTGCTGGCACGCGCGGGCATCCGGCTCGAACAGTGGCTCATCGCCGAGCGGCTGGACGCGGCGTGCCGGCTCTTGACCTCACCCCGCCACGCAGCAGTGCCCGTCTCCGCCGTGGCGGCACGGTGCGGCTTCACCAGCCCCAGCCACTTCACCCGGCGCTTCCGCGCCGCCTACGGGACCACCCCGACCGAGTGGCGTCGCCACCGGACCCACTCCACCGAGAAATGATCGTTTCGGAACGACTCCAGCGGCTGGCAAGGTACTTCCCGATCTTGGTGGGCAAGGGTTCCGGTGCGTGCTGATCTTGTTCCGGACGGTCTGTGGGAGCGGCTGGCCCCGCCCTGCCACCTGCTCCCGAACGGCGCCATCGCTATCCCGGGCGGCTTCGCGTTCCGGACCGAGTGGCGCTCGCCGGCATCATGTACGTCCTGCGGACCGGCGTTTCCTGGCGCGATGTCCCGGCCGAGACGGTGGGCTGCTCAGGAGTCTCGGCGTGGCGCCGACTGCGTGACTGGACCGAGGCCGGCGTCTGGCCACGCCTGCACGCCGCCCTGCTGACGGAACTTCGCCGCGCGGACTCACTGAGCCTTCTCAGCGTTGCCACCGGACGGGTGACGAGGCCGGTGCCCGCAACGCACGAGGCTCCCGTGCCGTTGAGAGAGGTGTTCGACGTCTCAACTCATCAGCGCAGGAGCCTCGTTGGTTCCCTATCCTGCCGCACTCGACCTGCCTCACGCCCTGGTCGAGTGGGTAACCATGCTCATCGTCACCCGGTAGAGTGACCGCCGCTGCAAACTCCCGCCCCACCAGCGTGCTCTCGTCGCCCTGGTCCACCGCGCGGCCCGCGCCCCGACGGAGGCGCAGAAGGTGCGGCACGCCTTCTACGACGGCCGCCTCGCCGACCTCGGGACCGCGGCGCCCGCCTCGTTCATCCCGCTGATCAGCGACAACTGGTCGCTCAACTTCAGCTGGCAGGGCACAGGCCCGATCCCCGCGGCCGAGCGCGCCAAGCTGCGCGGCATCGTCTCCTCGGCCCACAAGCGCGGGCAGCGCGTCCGCTTCTGGGCGACGCCCGATCTGCCGGGCCCGCAGCGCGACGCGGTCTGGGGCGAACTGCTCGCCGCCGGTGTCGACCACCTCAACACCGATGACCTCGCGGGGCTCGAAGCCTTCCTCGACCCCCGCCGCGGATGATCTTCGCGGATCAGGCATATCCATCGGCACCACCCACGCCTACGTCACCGCCGTCGTCCGGCACCTGGCGGACAAGGCGCCAGGACTGCTGAAGGCACTGAGGGAGACGGACCCCGACTACGTCCTCGTGGACGGCACCCTCGCCGAGTGCGACCGGGTCGGTGACGGACGGGCCGACTACTCCTCCAGGCACAAGCGGCACGGCGTGAACGTGCAGGTCGTCACCAACCCCGCCGGAAGGATCCTCTGGCTGTCGCCGGCACTGCCGGGCCGAACCCACGACCTGACAGCCGCCCGAACCCACAAGATCATCCGGATCTGTGAACGCCAGGGCGTCCCGATCCTCGCGGACATGGCCTACATCGGTGCAGGGGACTGGGTCACCACCGCAAAGCGCCGCCCGCCCAACGGCGAGCTCACACCCACCGAGCGGACGGTCAACCGAGCCCTGTCCGCCGCCCGGGCACCCGTCGAACGCGGAGTCGCCCGCCTGAAGTCCTGGCGGATCTTTCGACGCGTCCGCTGCAGCCCAACACGCCTCACCCTGATCGCTGCTGCGGTCCTCACCCTGGAGAGGCAACGCTGAGAAGGCTCACTGGTCACCCATGCCGCAGCCGCCGAGACCTCGCAGCGCAGCAACCACACGCCGGACGGGCGTCGCGCCCCACACCAGGCATGATTCGTAGAACACGCCTCGGGGTCGCCGATGATGGCCGGTCCCGGACGGCGTGGCCGATATAGGCATTAGCGCGGGCGGTGCAACTGCGTTCAAATTCAACGGATTTCGTGCGGCGCGTTCTTTTCGTTGTTGCGATGAGAACAGGGGGACGGCCGGCCTCGCGTGCGGGTTGCTGCCGTATGGGCAGTGCAGCAGATTCCGCGCCCTGGCCCGGAATTTCGGAATTCGGCCAGGTGTCCTGAAACATGGATTCCGATGCCAGGAATTGGCCACTCCCACCTGCACGTTCAGTCACGGCAGACTCGGCAGTCACAGGCGAACCATGGGGGTTCTTCGTATCCTCGACACCGGTCCATGGGTATGGGATAGTCTTTCTGCTTTTGCCGTTGAACGGAAAAGTGAGTGCTGCGGAGGTTCACACGCCTCCGTCCGGGAAATCGAGAACGCCTTCTGCTGTTAAGGAGTGCGCGTTGCCCACTTACAGGCGCTTGGCCTCGGCCGAGGGGCGCATCTGGGAGACCGAAGAGGTGGCGGACCGCATACGCGATGCCATCGACCTCCTGCAACGCCGTGGCGTCGAACCCGGTTCGCGCGTGATGGTGGGCGGCGTGAATTCACCGGAATGGGTCGTCGAATTGCTCGCGCTCGTTCATCTGGACGCCTCCGTGGTTCTCACCGACCACCGGGCCGCTGCCGCGCAGCGCGCACGGATCCGCCGCCAGGCCCGGGTCGTGCTCGACGCGGGCGACGGCATCGGCTGTACCGCGTCACCGCAGCCGGTCAGGCGCGCGGGTGTGGTGCCCAACGTCGCCGCCTGGTCCCGCCGCCAGGACGCCGTGATCTCCTGGTCTTCGGGCACCACCGGCGAGCCCAAGGGTATCGTCCGCTCCGGTCGCTCGATCCTGGATAACCTCACGCTCAGCGCGGAGCGCATGGGCTACCGGCCCGACGACGTCTTCCTGCCCGTCCTGCCGTACTCCCACCAGTACGGGCTATCCCTGGTCCTGTGCTGGTGGCTGGGCGGCGGCACGCTGGTGGTCTACGGGCCGACCACGCGCCTGGACCGTGCGCTGGAGGCGGGAGCCGAGCACGGGCTGACCGTCGTCGACGCGGCTCCTTCGACGTACTACAGCCTGCTCAACCTGTTCGACCGGCGCCCCGTCCTCGTCGACACGCTGAAGAGCGTACGTGCCTGGTGTGTAGGCGGTGCACCGCTGGGCCGGAACCTGGCCGACCGGTTCCTCGCCCGCACAGGCCGGCATCTCCTCGACGGCTATGGAGCGACCGAGGTCGGGAACATCGCGCTGGCGCCCCCCGGCGATCCGGTCGGGTGCGGCACGCCGCTGCCCGGTGTGACCGTCGAGGTCCATGACGAGAACGGCATGCCGCTGCCCCACGACCGGCTCGGCGAACTCGTCGTGCGCACCGATGGCCTGATGACCGGTCACCTGGGCGAGGACGGCGAGATCGTTCCGGTGCGGAATTCCGTGCACCGCACAGGCGACATCGGCAGGCGCGATGCGGCCGGGCGCGTCTTCCCGGTCGGACGCAAGCGCGCCGTACACCGCGACGGCCACACCCTCTACCCCGACCACCTCGCCGAGCGCGCCGAGTCGGTGGGCGCCCAGACCCAGGTCGTCGCCGTCCCCGACGAGCGCCTCGGCTCCCGCCTGGTGTTCGTCGTCGCGGATCCGGCCGGCCAGGAGCCCGCGCACTGGAAGCGGCTCCTGCGCTCCGTGCTCGCCCGCTACGAACAGCCCGACCACCTCGCCGTGCTCCCCGAGCTGCCGCTCACGACCACCGGGAAGCCCGACCTGTCCGCCCTGGAGCAGATCGCCATGACCTCGCTGCACGCGACCACCGCTGCGACCGAGACCGGGACGGCCGCCTACCGCATCCCCTTCGCCGAACGCGTCCACGCACTGCGCGCCGTCCGCCGGTACGTGGCGGAGCACGAGGACGAGGTCCTCGAAATCCTCACCGACATCTCGCCGTACGACACCGCCCGCACGGAAATCCAGTCGTTCCTCTGCGTACTCGACGGAGCGGAGGAGGAAATCCGACGAGGACGCCCGAACGGCGTGCCGCAGGCCGCCGTCTTCATGCCCTCCAACATTCCGCTCTACTCATACGCCCTCTACCTGCTCGTCACCTCCCTGTACAGCGATCGGGTCACGTTCCGTCCGGCAACGGCGATAGAGAACCAAATGCAGCGCCTGCACGCCCTGTTGGGCCCTGTGCACCGATTACCCATCGAGATATTCGAACTCAGTCGCCGGAAATTCGTCACCGGCCCCGTCCGCGAAGCAGACTTCATCGTCTTCACCGGTGAATTCTCCAATGCCGAGACGATCCGCGAAGGGCTGGCGGACGACCAGCTCTTCCTCTTCTTCGGCCAGGGCATCAATCCCTTCGTGATCGCACCGGACGCCGATCTCCCGCACGCCGTGCGCGATCTCGTACGCATACGCATGCACAACTCCGGCCAGGACTGTTTCGGCCCCGACGTCGTATACGCGCCACAAGGCCGCACCGAGGAATTCCTCGACCTGCTGACGGCCGAACTGTCGGCACTGCGCTTCGGGCAGAACAAAGACCCCGAGGCCGACTACGGTCCCCTCAGCTACGACTCGGCCCTGGTCGACTGTGCGGACTACCTGGCGCGCCACGCACGGCGCATCCACTACGGCGGCCGCCTCGACCTCCCCTCCCGCAGGGTCGAACCGACCGTGCTGCTCTGGGACTTCGACGACAAGATTCCCCTGGACGAGATGTTCGCCCCGGTGTTCAACGTCGTTTCCTACCCCGGCGCGCGGCGGCTGCGCGAGCGCCTGGCGAGCCCGTACTTCAACGAACGCGCGCTGGGAGCGATGGTCTACGGCAACGACCCGGAGACGGTGGAGGTGCTGGCCAGGCGCCACCAGACCTGCGTCAACCGGACGCTGCTCGACGCCGAGGACGGCAACCGGCCGTTCGGCGGCTACGGGATGAGGGCGAACTACCTCTCCTACGGAGGGGAGCGGCGCGCCGAACCCCTGCTCGTCTCGCAGGCGGTGGCGAGGGCCCTCCCGTCGGGCGACCCGGTCGCGGGGGTGGGGCGGTGAGCGGGGCGGTCAAGCGGTACGCCGACGCCTGGTCCGCGGTCGTCGACGTGCTGGTGGCGAACGGGGTGGACACCTGCTTCGGGCTGCCGGGCGACGACCTGGAGCTGCTGCGGGCGCTCGATGCCGCGGGCGTGGACCTCGTACCGTGCCGCGATCAGCGCAACGCGATGTACATGGCGACCGGTTACGCGCTCCAGTCGGGCCGGGTCGGCGTGTGCGCGCTGGGTAAGGGGCCCGCCGTCACGCACGCCGCCACGGGGCTGCTGGAGGCGCGTGAGTCCGGTGTCCCGGTGCTCGTGCTCGCCGCGGGCGCGCCCGAAAGGCGGCGGGGGAGCGGGGGGTTCCAGGAACTCGACCAGGTGGCCGTGACCGCGCCCCTGGTGCGCTGGGCGCACCGGGTGGGACATGCGGACCGGGTGGTCCCCGCGACGGTGACGGCGCTGACCCGGGCGGTCGGACCGCCGTCGGGGCCCGTGTACCTGGAGATGCCGGACGATGTCCGCGCGGCGGAGGTGGTCGTCACCGGGCCCCTGCCGTCCCTGCCCGTACCGCTGGTCCTGGAATCCGTACCCGTGCTGCCGGGGCCCGCGCTGGAGGCGATACGTACGAGCCGACGCCCCGTGGTGCTGGTGGGCGGCGGTATGCGGCACCGCAACACCGACGGCGTGGTCGAGCGCTTCGCCGGGCGTCTGGGCGCGGCCCTGTTCACGACCGCGTCCGGCCGGGGTGCCGTGGACGAGCACCACCCGGCGTACTGCGGCTCGGCGGGGCTGTACGCCACGGCGCCGGCCCGCGAACTGTGGGCGGCCTGCGACCTGGTGGTGTCGCTCGCCGGCCGGCTGGAGGAGACGGCCGTCGAAGGCGGCAGGCCATGGCCGTCGGTCCCGGTCGTTCAGGTCAACACCGATCCGGGCGGCCTTTCGGCCGAGTTCGCGGGCCCGCGGGTGCTCGCCGACGGGCGGCACGCAGTGCTCGGCTGGACGCGCGCGCTGGACGAGCACGGCACGGCAGCCGACGGGGAGTGGGCGGACACCATCGGCCGTGCCCGCAAGGCCATGTCGCTCGAAGCGGAGACGGAACTCGACCGCGCGGCACGGCATCCGGAGATCCGCGTCGCCGAACTCCTCGCCGCCCTCGACGCCACCTCGGGCGAACGCCGTGTGCTGGTCCAGGAGAACGGGCTTCAGGACATGTGGTCCTACGGCTACCCCTACCGCGCCGGCGGCGGTTCCGTCGTACCGTCCGAGCAGACCCCGCTGGGGTTCGGGGCAGCCGCCGCCATCGGAGTCAAGCGCGCTGCCCCGGACCACGAGGTGACCGCGTTCGTCGGGGACGGGGCGTTCCTCGCGGCCCGCGCGGACATCGCCGTCACCGCCCGGGACCACGGCGGGATTCTCTACGTGGTGCTGTGCAACGGCGGATACGGCTGGCTGGACTCCCAGCGCGCCCTCCTCGGCCTCGACGCCGAGCGCCACCCCTTCACCCGCCCCGGAGCGCCGCCGCCCGCCGTGGACGGACCGGACATCCGCCACCGCGTTCTGCGGGACAAGGCCGCGCTGACCGACGAGATCCGTACCGCGCGACGCTTCTGCACCCAGGGAGGCACGGCCGTGCTCATGGTGCCGGTCGCCCCCGACGACATCCTTCCGCCCCTCCGCGACGCCGAGGTGATTCCGCTGTGACACCCCCACGTTCCGCCGTGACAGGCACCAGAGAGCGGCGCGACATCCGACGCCGGGTGATGGTCACCGGGTACGGGGCCGTCACGCCCCTTGGCCACAGCGCCGACGCGACGTGGAAGGCGATGGTGGCCGGGCGCAGCGGCATCGACACCGTGGAAGCGATCGACGTGACGGATCTGGGGGTACGGATCGGCGGTCAGGTCCGCGGATTCGAACCCGGCGACTACATGCCCGCGGCTGTCAGCCGTCGTGCCGACCCGTACGCGCAGTACGCGCTCGCCGCGGCGCTGGAGGCCGTCGAGCACGCCGCACTGGTGGTGACCGAGCGGCTGGCACCCCGGATCTCGGTGGTCATCGGCAGTGGCTACGGTCCGGTGGGGTCGATCTATCGGGCCGCGGACCGGCTGCGCGCCAGAGGGCCCCGGGCGATCGGTCCGTTCACCCAGGTCACGACCGCCATGGACAGCTCGGCCTGTGAGATCAGCATGCGCCTGGGCACCCAAGGGCCCTGCCGCGCTCAGAGCACCGCGTGCGCCAGCGGCTCGGACGCGGTGGGCGCGGGGATGCGCATGATCAGCCACGGCGAGGCCGACGTCGTCCTCGCCGGCGGCGCCGACGCCTGCGTCACCACCGTCGACCTCGCGGGCAGCGGCAACGCCCGCGCGCTGTCCCGGCGCAACGACGACCCGACAGCCGCGTGCAGGCCGTTCGACGGGCAGCGCGACGGGTTCGTGATGAGCGAGGGAGCCGCCGTCCTGGTGCTGGAGGCCGCCGAGGTGGCCGAGGCGCGCGGTGCGACCCCGCTGGCCGAACTCACCGGCTACGGAGCCAGCTCCGACGCCCACCACTGGACCGCCCCGCACCCCGAGGGGCGGGGTGCGTGCCTGGCCGTCGAGGCGGCGCTGCGCGACGCGGGGGTCACGGGAACGGATGTGGATTACGTCAACGCCCACGGCACCGGCACCCTCCTGAACGACGCCACGGAGACCGCCGTCCTGCGCAGGGTGCTGGGGGAGCGGGTCACCCGGATCCCGGTCAGCTCCACCAAATCGATGACCGGTCACATGATCGGTGCGGCCGGTGCGGTCGAGCTGGTGGCGTCGATCCAGGCCCTGCGCACGGGTGACGTCCCGCCGACGATCAACTGCGACGACCCGATCGACCCGGACATCAACTTCGTCGCCCACCACACCCAGCACCATCGGGGTCTGCGGACCGCGCTCAGCAACTCCTTCGGATTCGGCGGCCACAACGCCGCCCTCGTCATCCGCGCGATCTGAGGCCGGGCCCGTGAACCGACTGCAACGACAGCCCTCCGTTCCTCAACAACCGCCCCCCAGGCGCGCCACGGCCGTCCGGAGCGGACCGCTCACCTGGATCCAGCAGTGGCACTGGTACGAGCACACCATCCCCCCGCAACGCCGCGTGAACCCCACCCCGCTCGCAGACCACTGCCGCGTACCCCCCTCGGCAACCATCGCCGACATCCACGCCGCGCTCACGACCCTGACCGAACGCCACGAAGCGCTGCGCACCACCGTCGACGCCCTCCGCCCCGTCCAGCACGTCCACGGCGCCGACTGGGCCCCGCTCCCGCTCGACCGCGTCGACGTCCCCACCGTCGACACGGCCGCCCTGGATGCCGCGACGGCAGCGCTGGCCGCCCTCCCGATCGATCCCGTGTGTCAACCGCCGTGGCGGGCGCGGGTGCTGCTGGAGTCGGGGAAGCCGCGCGCGGTTCTGGTGACCGTCCACCACGTCGTCATCGACGGCTGGGGACTCGCCGTACTGATCGACCAGCTGTACGAGCGTCTGTGCGGCGCCGACGTGCCGCCTGAGTCTTTGCCGCACCCCCTCGACATGCTGGCCGCCCAGTCCCTGGAGCGCGCCCGCGCGGCGGAGCGCGAGTGGCTCGCGCGCCTGGGGGACAACCCCGCCCACGTCCTGGCCCCGTTCGGCGGAACCGAGGACGGCGCCGGCCGCCACCGCCTCCAGTACCGCTCGGCGGACGCCCACGACGCGCTGGACCGCGTGGCCGCACACTGCCGGGTCAGCCCGGAGACCGTCGTGCTCGCGGCGCTCGCCCACGACGTCGCCGCCCGCACCGGCGAACACCGCTTCCTGGCCTCCGTGGTGGTCTCCAACCGGGCGCGTGCGGTCTGGCGCGACAGCATCGGCGTACGGGCGCTGACCGTTCCTGTACAGATCGACCTCCTCCCCGGAGTGCCCTTCGCCGAGGCGGTCGCCTCCGTGGCCGCCGCCCTGTCGGCCGCCTACCGGCACGGTCAGTGGCGCCCGGCGGAACTGGTCGCCGCCCAGGCCTGCCTGGACCGGCGCCGCGGAGCCGTGACCGTACCGACCATCGAGTACAACTGCTACTCATGGCCGCGCGACTACCTGGTCCCGGCCTACGGCACCGCGCCCGACGGGCCGGTCGCCTGGATCGACAGTGCCCCCGACGCACCCTGCGACACGCTCTACGTCGACGTCAGCCGTGACGCGGGCGTGCTCACCCTCGATGTCACCGTCGGGGATCACCTGCTCGACGCCGAGGAGGCCATTTCGCTGCCCGTGCGGCTGTGCGGCCTCCTGCGCGCGGTCGCCGACGGGGCCCACCGCCCGGTGCCCGCCCAAGCGCTCGCGCCGCCTGCTCCCGGCTGGTGGCGCACCCCGCAGGGGTGGGCGTCCCTGCCCAGGATCGCGGACGTGCTGCGCGAGCATCCCGGAGTGCTGGACGTGACGGTGACACCCAGCGCGGGCGTCACGACGCAGCCCAGCGAAACGACGGAGTCCGGCGGACCGCACCTCGTCGTACGGGCCCGGGTCGCCCCCGGCGTCACCGCCGACGTACTGCACCACCACCTCCTGGACCACCTCGACGAGGTGCACGGCCTCGTGGCCCCGGACCGGTACGTCCTGACGCCGACCGGTGCCGCACTTCTCATCCCGTCCACCACCGACGCACTGCCCCCGCGCCCGCCCGCGACGAGGGCGGAGCAAGCGCTGGCCGTCGCCGTCGCCGCCTCCGCGCCGACCGAACCCGACCCCCTCGACGGACCGGCCGCCGTCGACATGAACCGCTGTCTCGCCGACCACGGCATCACCCTGGTCACCGTCCCCCGCCTCCTGGTGCTGCTCCGCCAGTTCGGCTTCACCGCGATCGCCTCGGACGAACTGGCCGGAACGGCCTCGCTCGGCCACCTCGCCGCAGCCCTGGAACCCGTCGTGCCCTGCACCCCGCCCGGAGGAGAAGCCGCCCCATGACCACGTCCCGAACCGCCCCGCCGTCCGTGGACCGGCTCGCCCCGTGGGCCTTCGCCGAGTTCGTCGAGGCGAACACCCACGACACGGCGTACCGCCCGCCGGTCGTGGACGGTCCTGTCGGACCCACCATCGTCCAGGGCGGCCGCGAACTGGTGAACTTCGCCAGCATCAGCTTTCTCGACCTGGAACGGCACATTCCGGTACGACGCCACTTCGCCGAAGGGGCGCACGCCCACGGGCTGAGCACCAGCGGCTCCCGGATGACCCAGGGAATCTGCCGCCCGCACCAGGTGCTGGAGGAGACGATCGCCCGCCGCACCGGCAAGGAGCGGGCCATCAGCTTCGCCACCGGGCTGCTGGCCAACATCGGGTTCGTCACCGCCATGAGCAGTTCCGCGCACTTCGACACCGGGATCGAGGTGCGCAACCACGACACTGTCTTCATCGCCGACCGTGATGTGCACTGGAGCGTCTGGAAGGGTCTCGAAGGACTCGGCTACGGCCGCAACGTGCACGCGTTCCGGCACAATGACGCCGCCGACCTCGCACGCATCCTGAACCGCCTGCAGACGGGCGAGAACCGCAAGATCGTGGTCATCGCCGAGAGCATCTACTCCGCCGACGGCACCATGGGCCCGATCGTGGAGATCCTCGACGCCTGCGACCGGTACGGCGCGATCAGCATGATCGACGACGCGAACGGCTTCATGGTGTACGGGCCCGAGAACCGCCCGTACGCCCGGGAGGCGACCGCGATCCGGGAACGGGCCGACTTCGTGATGGTGTCCCTCTCCAAGGCCATCGGCCTGGAGGGCGGCGCGATCGCCGGACCGGCTGCGGCCATCGACGCCTTCGAACTGCTCTCCGGCACCTCGATGTTCACCGCCGCCATCCAGCCGCCCACCGCGTACGCCGCCGAGCGCACGATCGAGGCTCTCGCCGTCCAACCCGCCATCGTGGACGACTACTTAGCGCACGCCGCACGCCTCCGTGAACAGATCCACGCATCCGGAACGGCGACCACGCCGACCGATTCGTACATGCTCTCCGTGCCGATCGGCAACGACGCCGCCGCGCTCCAGATGCGGGAGTGGTTCGTCGAGGACGGTTACCTCGTCCCGGTCTTCTCCTACCCGGCCGTCACGCGCAACCAGGCGCTGCTGCGGCTGTTCCCGCACGCGGGCCACACCGAGGAGCAGATGGACGGCTTCCTGCGCACGCTTGTCGCCTACCGCCGCCGTCTCGGCATGTGACACCCGCACCGCACCACGACAACCAACGGGTACGACCCGCACACTCCACACGACCCACCGGAAAGAGGAACCCGTGACGCAGAACACCGACGTTCTCCGCACCGTCGCCAAGCTGGTCGAGGAAGTCACCGGCATCAACGCGGCCGAGGTGACCCCCGAGAAGTCCTTAGTCGAGGACCTCGACATCGACTCCCTGTCAATGGTCGAGATCACCGTCGCCGTCGAGGAGGCGTACGGAGTGAAGTTCCCCGAGGGCAGCACGGCCGGCCTGAAGACCGTCGGCGACGTGGTGGGCTTCATCACCGAGGATGGCTGACCACCGCTCAAGGACCCCGCACCTCACTCATCATCTCGGGAGACCGGACATGCACACCTTGGTTCGTCCCGCCGCCAGGAGGCAGCCGTGAGCATCCTCGACCGCTTCCGGCTCGACGGCCGCGTCGCCGTGGTCACCGGCGCGTCCTCCGGCCTGGGCGTCGCCTTCGCCACCGCGCTGGCGCAGGCGGGCGCCGACGTGGTACTCGGCGCGCGCCGGGTCGAGAAGCTGGAGGAGGTGCGTGGGGCCGTCGAGAAGCTCGGCCGCCGGGCCGTCGCCGTACGTACCGACATCGCCCGCCCCGAGGACTGCCGAGCGCTGATCGACGCGACGGTGCGGGAGTTCGGGCGAGTGGACATCCTCGTCAACAACGCCGGGATCAGCGGCGAGCGGCACGCGACGGATGAGACGCCGGAGCAGTTCCGTGAGGTTGTCGACATCAACCTCAACGGCTCCTACTGGATGTCCCAGGCCGCCGGCGCGGTCATGCCTCCCGGCAGCGCCATTGTCAACGTCTCCAGCATCCTAGCGCTGGTCACGGGGGGCCTGCCGCAAGCCGCCTACTCGGCGTCCAAGGCCGGACTCCTCGGCCTCACCCGCGACCTCGCCCAGCAGTGGACCCCCACCAGGGGCATCCGCGTGAACGCCCTCGCGCCGGGCCTCTTCGGCTCCCCGATGACCGACGGATACACCGAGGGGTACGTCGACGAGATGCTGCCCCGCGTCCTCTCGGGCCGCATCGGGCAGCCCGAGGAACTCGCCGCGGCCCTGGTCTTCCTCGTCTCGGACGCGGCGTCCTACGTCACCGGCACCACCCTGATGGTCGACGGCGGCACGCACATCGCCTAGAACAAGCCCCAGCGGCGGGCAGCCCGCACCACCACAATCCACGAGCGCAAGGAGAGCGGACGATGACGTCGGAGCCGACCGCCGCCGACGCCAAGCAGCGCGAACCGTCGGGCGACACGCGCCTGCGCCGCCTCGTGGTGGGGCAGGGGCTGGCGGCCGTGGTCGACGCCCTGTTCCTGATCTGGCTCACGCTCTTCGTACTGAAGCTCTCGGAACCCGGGATGACCACGGGGTTCGTCCTGGTGGCGGTGGCACTGCCCCGGACGCTGCTGCTGCTCCCCGCCGGAGTACTGGTGGACCGCGTGGGTCCGGGCCGGGTCGCGGCCGTGGCCGCGTGGCTGCGAGTGGGCGTGCTGCTCGCCCTCACCGTGATCGTCGTCTCGACCTCGACCTCGACCTCGCCCTCGGTGACGACGGTCGCGATACTCGCCGGGCTGCTCGGCATCGCCGACGCCGCGTACTTCCCGGCGGCACTGGCGCTGCTGCCCGCGGTCGCGCCGGCCGCGAAACTGCCGCAGGTCAACGCACTGGTGCAGGGAGCGGAGTCGGGCGGCGACCTGATCGGCCCGGCGGTAGCCGCAGGCGTGATCGCGGCCGTCGGCTTCGAGGCGACGCTCGCCGGGATCACCGTTGTGGCGGCGTCGGCCGCTCTCGCCCTCGTTTCGCTGCGCCGCGTGGCGAAGGCGGCGGAGGCCGATCACGACGCCGAACCTCAGAGCAGCGCCCGCGCCCTCGCGGCGGGCCTGCGCCACGCCTGGAACGAACCGCTGGTGCGGGGGATGCTGGCGGCGGTCGCGGTGATCAACATCGCCGTGGTGGGCCCCGTGATCGTGGGCGGAGCGGTACTCGCTGACCAACGCCTGGGCGGTGCGGGCGCGTTGGGCATCGTGCTCTCCGGGTTCGGAGCGGGCGCGCTGACAGGCTCGCTGCTGGCCGGGTTGCTCCCGTCCGACCGGCGCGGCTGGATCGTCGTCGGCGGGGTCGCGGCGATCGGCGCGGGCACGGCCGGACTCGCCGCCGTCACCCATGTGATCGCCGCGACCGCGGTCGTCTCCCTCGCCGGCATCGGGTCCGGGTTCCTCGGCGTGGTCATCGTGGCCACCCTGCAGGAGAGCGTGCCCGAAGGGCTGCGCGGCCGGGTGCTGAGCCTCGTCGTCCTGGCCACGGTGGCCTTCGACCCGATCTCCTACGCCCTCGCCGGAGCCCTTCTCCCGTACGGCACGACGGTCCTGTTCCTGGCAAGCGGCGGCGCGGTCCTGGCCTGCGCCGCACTGATGGCCACGAGCCCGGCGATGCGTACGCTGCGCTGACCCGACCTCTTCTGTGGCTCCCCGCTGCCGGGCGAGCCTCGACCGTCTCCTAAGGGTTGTCCCGTAAATGATCTACGAGTCGACTGGGGCGTGCTCGACCCGTCGTGCGGACCGCTCGCCTATCCGGCGAGGGCGAGGTTGTGCATCCGGGCGATGCCGAGCATGGCGTGGTGGACGCCGTCGCCTTTGAGACGGCAATCGCGGAGGATCTTCCAGGTCTTCATGCGGGCAAAGACGTGCTCGACCCGGGCCCGGACCTGCTTGTGGGACTTGTTGTGCTCTTCCTTCCAGTCCGGCAGTTCGGTCTGGCCGCGCTGCCGGCGATGCGGGATGACGAGTCCGGTGCCCGGGTAGCCGCCGTCGGCGATCGTGACGGTGTTGCCGACGGCGGCCTTGGCGCCGGATTCCTACCATGCCTTGCAGTCGTTGCGGTTCCCGGCGAGTGGTCGGCCGACCACGACTACCAGGCGAGTGTCGGCGTCGATGACGACCTGGTGGTTGGTGGAGTACCGGTAGTTCTTCGACCGCTCGGCGATGGTGTGGTCCCGGGTGGGGACAAGGGTGCCGTCCACGATGAGCACGGTGTCCTTTGCGAACCGCTTCCGGGGTCGGAGCGCGAGCATCGGCCCGAGGTGGTCGATGATCCGGTCCGCCGCCGACTTCGACACCCCGAACAGCGGAGCGAGCTGCCGCATGGTCAGGTTCGTTCGCCAGTACGCCGCGACCAGTAGGGCCCGGTCTTTCAGCGAAAGACTCCACGGCCGGCCCCTGCGGACCGCGTCCGCACCCTCGCGCCGCAGAACCGTCACCAGCTTGCCGAACTGCCGCGGGCTCAGTCCGGTGAACGGGGCTATCCAGGACGGTTCCGACGCCGCGATCACACCAGCCACGGCGAGATCGTCTCATCTTGATCGCGCTGCGGGGCCGCCTGCCTCGGGCTGGAAACATCTCAGTCGCCTGGAGGATTCGGCATGAGAACCTCACACCCGTGGCTACGGAAACCGGGGCCGGAGAGCTGTTGCACCAGCGCGGCTGGCGGACGGCGTTCACGGTCGCTGAAAGGGTGAACGCGTGGGCCGTCCTGGTGAGCGCCATCGAGCGCGGCTACGGCGATCACATCTACGAGTACGCCAACGACCTCTTCTGCCGAAACTGGCTGCACGAGGCTTGGCTCCTACTGGACGACCACATCGTCCAGCTCTGGACCCCGCAGATCAGAACTCTTGATGAGCGGCACAAGGCCGCGACCGTTGACGACGACGGCATAGCACTCGACCAGTTCCACAGGGTCCCCGGCCCCGACCTGTGGTGGTGGCGGCGCCACCCCCGCATCCTCACCGGAGACCTCGGGCGTTCGCTTCGCTCAGCCGGCGCTATCGGCGCCGACCCGGACACAGCCTGACCCTCAGCCTCACGGGATATCGGGACAACTCATAGGCCCTGGAGCAGCCGGTCAATAGCAGCGCAACGGCGGCAACGGTGGCGGTGGCCGCCGCGGTGAGGCGCAGCGAACGGAGTCGGGTAGTGACGGGTGGACATGAGTGTGGCCTTCCAAGGGGGCAGAGGCTCCGTATCGTGCGCGTCTTCTACGGCTTGCGTCATACCTTCCGGGAGTGCCGGGGCCGGACCTGCGGCGAGAGGATGCGGGCGATGTGCTGCGCGGTGGGCGTCCCCAGCCTCTCGGACGGCGGCGTCGGGCGGATCGTGGAGTCGAAGGCATGAGCCGTGCCCCCGAGCCGGAACCGACCCGCCCCTGGCGCCCGCAGGACGGGCCGCAGCCCGAGATCTGGACGTGGCCAGGGGTTCACCATGAGTTGGCTGCGCGAGCGCGTGGCTGCCCGGCTGAAGTCGAAGCCGTCCAGTGGAGGTTCAGACAGTGGCTCGGCGGGGGGTTCGTCGGCGGGCTCGTCGACCTACGTGGTCAAGAGCGGCGACGCGCTGTCCGGGATCGGCAAGAAGCTCGGCGTCCGTTGGGAAGTCCTCGCCCAGGCCAGCAAGATCAAGAAGCCGTTCGTGATCAGGGCAGGGCAGAAGCTCACCGTTCCGGGGAAGGTGAGCGCCGGCTCCTACTCGGCTCCTCCGTTTCCGGAGGGTCTTGCTCCGGGCCGCTCGGCACCGTCTGCGCAGGGTCTCCAGAAGGCGCTGAAGGACGCTGGCTGGCTTGACCGGTCGGTGCCGCTGTCCGACGCCTACGGGCCGCAGACGCAGAAGGCCGTCGCCGCCTTCAACCGCAAGCACAACCTTTTCACCGCAGGTCACCCCGATGATCCGGTGATCGGCCGTCGGGGCTGGAGCCTCCTGCGCGAACTTGCCGACGGGAAATAGAACGTTGATCGACTTCATTCAGGCGCACAGCACCCGCCTCTACACGATCGCCGCCGCGGCGCTGGCCCCTCGTCGCCTTACTCCGTGGACGACCTGCCGACGGGACTCATCCTCGCCCGAGTCGCCGCGAGCCTCGGTACCGGTGAGGCTGTTCAGCGGGTGGAGGACCGCAGGTCGAGCTCTGCCACGGACCGCAGTTCGGCCACGACCACCCGGTCCGGCACGAACGTCATCCGCCCCCCCGTCAGCGTGCACGTACCGGATGTACGGGCCCTGCTGGTCCGGACCGAACGGGCGCCCCTGCCTACGCCATCCGGGGTGCCGGGCCCGAACGCGAAGAACACCGAGCCAACGCTGCCGCCTTGCAGAACTGGTCGATGACCAAGCTGCCGAGTACCTCTGGCGCATCGAGCCCGGCATATGACGCGGCGGTGACTGCCCCGCAGGCTGCTCCGACGCGGCCGTGACGAATCCGCTATCAATCCGGCACTCGCCGTCGGGCTTCAACAACGAAACCTCCGCCGTGATAAAGGTCAGCTGGCGGAGAGCGCTGGGCAAGCCGTCATCCACACGGTGGGGGTAGTTGCTCGACCGCGGTGCAGAGAGGCGGGTACAAGCCAGGCAGCGAAGACGCTGCCTGCGGTGTGCCCGGCGCGGATTCGCCCACGGCAGACGGGAAAGAGCCCCAAACGACTGGAACCTCCTCCGAGACCATGTCAACGTACAACGTCCCGGAAAACACCAGGTCAGCGACGTGATGCGGCTTCGGGGCGACCGGTATGCATGCCGGACGCCTTGGGAGCCCGTACTCCCGCTCTGCTCGGTCTTGCCGCCGAGACCTGTTCTAAGGAGGCCCCGTCTGTCGAATCCCGCTCTCCGATCTGCTCGCTTCACTGCCCCATCCTGTTGGCGCTCGGCGCCCTGAACGCGTAGCCCACGCAGGAGACAGAAGACCATGGCGCGCTCTCCACGGCGCTCTGTCTCTGCGTCTGCGCGGCCGCGCTCTTCGACCTGGTGCACCGGGGCTACCGTCGTGCTCGAGCGGTTGTCGCGCACATCGCAGTGCACCCCGGAGCCGCACCCTGACAAGTCGCCCGAGCCGTTGGCGCCCTCGAGCGTGTCGAGGCTCGTAGCCTCAGCCGACTCACCGAAGACGGGCTTCTGACGTTCGTCATGGACGGAGCGACCCCGCTCTCCGGTCCTACCGGCTGTCGCCCTAACGGAGATGACAGGGGGTGCCCACAGGCGATGCCCTTTTCGTGCTGCGCGATACATAGCAGGCGATCCCCGGTTAGCGAAACCGGGGATCGTGCAGAGCATTGATGGTGTTCGCACACGGCTGTGCTTGGCGGTGGAGCCGTGGCGGACGCAGTTGGCAGCGCCGCACGCATTCGCGAGGAGGTATAGGGCGCTGCTGCCGCCTGCTGCCCTATCAATGACCGCGTCTTCATGCCCATGGCTTTGGCTGGCTGCTTGCTACGCCAGGTCTCCCCCTGGCCGCTCGACTGTGCGCCGTGAGGCGTAACCCACACTGTGCCGATTCACGATGACCCGCTGCGTTTTATAGCCCACTCCACCATGGATGGTTCTCTCGGAAAGGGTGGTCTGTATTGCGTATCAATGCACGCCTGGATTTCCGGTATGAAGCCTTTATCGATACGAAGGTGAAATTGCATGGCTCGTCCTCCTGCGCTGAAGCTGGCCGAGGTGCTTGCGGAGATCCGCATGAGTCCGTCGGCGTTCTACCGCATGCGTGCCCGCGGGCAAGCCCCCCGCATGATCAAGCTACCCAATGGCGAACTCCGGTGCCGCCGCACAGATCTGGATGCCTGGTGGGACGCGTGCGAGAGAGATTCTGACACTTGGCGATGAGTTACAACGTCCGTTTCTGGGACATACGCGAGCGTCCTGACCGACGCAAGGCGTTTATGGTCCGGTGGACAGTCAACGGACGTGAAAAATCAGAGTCATTCATGACCGTCGGGCTCGCCGAGAGCAGGCACGCGAAGCTGATGACGGCGGCGCGCGAGGGCGAGCCTTTCGATGAATACACGGGGCTGCCGGCGTCCGAGCTGCGGGCCATCAAGCAGCGAACGACGTGGTACGACCTTGCCCACGAATACATCGACCAACGGTGGGACCGTACGCCCGGAAACACCCGTCGTACCCTGGCCGACGCATTCGCCACCATCACGCCTGCCCTGGTGCACCATGGCGCAATATATCCGGAGCCGCGGGTACTGCGGCGCGCCTTGTACTCGTGGGCGTTCAACAAAAACGCATGGACCCAAGAGCCGAGGGAGGAGTGGCGGAAGGCCCTGGACTGGCTGAAGCGAAACTCCTTGCCCGTCGGTGCTCTCGCGGAAGCCGACGTGCTGCGGCGGGCACTGGACAGCCTGTGTCGCAAGCTGGACGGCAAAGCGGCTGCAGCCAAGACGGTGCGGCGCAAGCGGGCTGCGTTGAGCGAAGTGCTCAGCACCGCAGTGGAGAAAGGCTACTTCGCGGAGAACCCTCTCAACGGGCTCAGGTGGAACGCTCCGGCGGTCAGCGAGGAGGTGGACCCGGCTGCCGTCCCCAATCTGGCCCAAGTCGCCCGGCTGCTCGCGGCAGTTGCTCAGCAGCGCGGGCGCGGCCCTCACCTGGAGGCGTTCTTCGGGTGCATGTACTACGCGGCCATGAGGCCGGGGGAGGTCATTCACCTGCGTCTCGAACAGTGCCATCTGCCCGAGACCGGGTGGGGGATGCTCAACCTGTCGGGCGGCGTCATCACCGCGGGCAAGGAGTGGACGGACGACGGCGCGGTGCACGAGGTGCACTCGCTCAAGCGCCGTGCGGCTACCGCGACCCGGCCGGTGCCTATCCCGCCGCAGTTCGTGCGCATCCTGCGCGCGCACATCAAACGGTTCGGCGTGGCGCCGGACGGTCGGGTGTTCCGGAACCAGGCCGGCAACTACGTGGACGCGTCTGCGTATGGCATTACGTGGGCGCGGGCACGAAAGTACGTCCTGACCCGCACGGAACTCGCCTCCGGTCTCGCCAAGCGGCCCTACGATCTCCGGCACGCCGGGATCTCGTTCTGGTTGTACTCCGGTGTGGACCCGGCCGAATGTGCTCGCCGCGCGGGCCAGAGCATCGAGGTCCTCTTCCGGCACTACGCCAAGTTCCTGGACGGCGTCCGGGAGCAAGCCAACCGGCTGATCGAGCAGTCGATGGAGGAGTGGGACCGCGTCAGCCTGGGCGGGGCGCCAACGGGGTGAGTGGGGGGTTTTGGTCCGTGACTGGTCCGGAAGTGCTGGTCAGAAGCGGGATAGCGGTGGGAGAAAATGGGAGGTACGGCATAAACCAGGCCCCGCTCTGAGCGGATCGGGTGAAAGGCGCCTGACGGGTAAAAGCCCAGGTCAGGCGCCTTTTTTCGTGCGGCTAGAAGAAGCCGAGCTTCTTCGGCGAGTACGACACGAGGAGATTCTTCGTCTGCTGGTAGTGCTCCAGCATCATCTTGTGCGTCTCGCGCCCAATGCCCGACTGCTTGTACCCGCCGAAGGCCGCGTGCGCCGGATACGCGTGGTAGCAGTTCGTCCAGACGCGTCCCGCCTGAATCGAACGCCCCGCCCGGTACGCGGTGTTGATGTCCCGCGTCCACACCCCGGCTCCCAAACCGTAGAGCGTGTCGTTCGCGATCTTGATGGCGTCGTCGAAGTCATTGAACGACGCGACCGAGACGACCGGGCCGAAGATCTCCTCCTGGAAGATCCGCATGCGGTTGTCGCCCTCGAATATCGTCGGCTGGACGTAGTAGCCGCCCGCCAACTCGCCGTCGTAATCGATCCGTTGGCCGCCCGTCAGGATCTTGGCTCCCTCCTGCTGGCCTATGTCCAGGTAGGAGAGGATCTTCTCCAACTGGTCGTTGGAGGCCTGCGCGCCGATCATGGTGTCGGTGTCGAGCGGATGCCCGGCCTTGATCTGCTCGGTGCGGGCGATCGCCGCTTCGAGGAACTCGCCGTAGTGCCCGCGCTGCACCAGCGCCCGCGACGGGCAGGTGCAGACCTCACCCTGGTTGAGGGCGAACATAGTGAAGCCCTCCAGCGCCTTGTCCCTGAAGTCGTCGTCGGCGGCCCACACGTCGTCGAAGAAGATGTTCGGCGATTTCCCGCCCAGCTCCAACGTCACCGGCTTGATGTTCTCGGAGGCGTACTGCATGATCAGCCGCCCCGTGGTGGTCTCCCCGGTGAAGGCGACCTTCGCGACGCGCGAACTGGAGGCCAGCGGCTTGCCCGCCTCGACGCCGAAACCGTTGACGATGTTGACCACGCCAGGCGGCAGCAGATCGGCGACCAGGCTCATCCAGTAATGGATGGAGGCCGGTGTCTGCTCGGCGGGCTTGAGGACCACCGCGTTGCCTGCCGCGAGCGCGGGGGCCAGTTTCCATGTCGCCATCAGGATCGGGAAGTTCCACGGAATGATCTGCGCGACGACACCGAGCGGCTCATGGAAGTGGTACGCGATGGTGTCCTCGTCGACCTCGCTCAACGACCCCTCCTGCGCCCGGATGACGCCCGCGAAGTAGCGGAAGTGATCGATGGCGAGCGGGATGTCGGCCGCCAGCGTCTCGCGGATGGGCTTGCCGTTCTCCCAGCTCTCGGCGACCGCGAGCTGTTCGAGATTGGCCTCCATCCGGTCGGCGATCTTCCGCAGGACATCCGCGCGCTCGGTGACGGAGGCCCGCCCCCAAGCGGGCGCCGCCGCGTGCGCCGCGTCGAGGGCACGCTCGACGTCCTCGGCGGTGCCCCGGGCGATTTCCGTGAACGACTGTCCATTGACCGGGCTGGGGTTCTCGAAGTACTGACCGCGGGCGGGAGCCACGTACTCGCCACCGATGAAGTGGTCGTAGCGCGACTGGTAGGAGACGATCGCACCCTTGGTGCCGGGTGCTGAGTATCGGGTCATCTTGGCTGGCCTCCCGGGGAAGACTGCCCGCCGTTGGGCAGCTCTCGCCCGGAGGCTAGGACCAAGGACGTTGCATCCACGTTGCGGTCCTTCCGTCGGTCGCCAGTGGGAATGATCGGGGCGGTCAGCGTGCCCGCTCGGGCCTCCGTACCGCCAAGGCCAGATCGGTGTCGAGTTCGCGCAGACGGGCCAGGACGGGAGGCGTCGGGCGCAGCGAGGCCAGTGCCCGCCACGCCACCAGGTCGTCCTCGGCCCATGGAGCGTGGACCCAGTCCGCCAGCAGATCGGGGTCGTTGCGATCGATGAGCGCCGCCCGCAACTGATCGGCGAGTCTGCGGCGGAGACGGATCAGAGCGGGTGCCTGCGACTGCGGCAGCAGCGGCCCGGCGTACGCGGCGGCGGCCGCCGCCACCGCGCCCGCTCCCAGACGCCGCTCGACCGTGTCGACATCGCACTCGACAGGCACGGCCAAGCGGTACGGACGCGACCGGAGCAGCTCCGCCCCGAGAATGCGCCGCAGCCGCGCCATCTCCGCCCGCAACGTCACCTGCGGCACCGACTCGTCCTCATACAGCGCGCACAGCAGCTCGTCGCCGCTCAACCCCTCGGGGTGGCGGGCGAGCAGCACGACGATCTCGCTGTGCCGACGACTGAGCCGCACCTTGCGCCCACCCGCCAGAAGCAGTGCCTCGTCCCGGCCCAGCGCCGACAGCTCAACCGTCCCATCGGGCGCTACTGGTGGTGCGAGGAGCGCCAGTTGGGACTCGGCCGCCCTCGCCACCGCCTGGACGAAGGCGAGACTGTGCGGGTGCGCGAGGCCGTCCCCACCGGTGATGTCAACCGCCCCGATCAACCTCCCCGTGCGCGGATCGTGCACGGGGGCCGCAGCACATGTCCACGGCTGCACGCGCCGCATAAAGTGCTCGGTGGCGAAGACCTGCACAGGCCGGTCCACGGCGACCGCCGTGCCCGGAGCGTTGGTCCCTACGGCGGACTCCGCCCACCGCGCCCCCGGCACGAAGTTCATCCGCCCCGCGTGCCGCCGCGCCACCGCGTGACCCTCGACCCACAGCAACCTTCCCTGCGCGTCACACACGGCGAGAAGATGCTCCCCATCCGCAGCGAAGGTGCCCATCAACTCGCGGAACAGCGGCATCACCCTCGCCAGCGGATGCTCCGCCCGGTACGCCCCCAAGTCGCCGTCGGTCAGCTCCACCGCAGCGCCGCTGCCCTCCGGACTGACGCGGGCCCTGGCAGACCTCCGCCACGATTCCGCCACGACGGAACGCACCGGACGGGCAACCGTCCCGGCGACGGTGAACCTCTCGTGCGCCCGGCGCAGCACCCGCACCCGCTCGGCGGGGTCGGCACCCGGCTCCAGCGCCACCCATGGATCGGACAACTCGGCCTCCCGGGACGGCGATGCGGTGGTGCCATCGTCGCCCCGCGAGCGGAAGCCGACAAGCGTGCCGCGAAGGGCGGAACTCGCCGTTCTCCTGCCTGGTGCGTCTCGGTCGCCGTCAGGCGAAGTTGACGAGCCGTATGTAGCGCGTCCAATCCCAGTACGGGCCGGGATCCGTGTGGTCCGAGCCGGGCACCTGGTGGTGACCGATGATGTGCTGGCGGTCCTTGGGGATGCCGTACTTCGAGCAGACGGCGGCGGTGAGCGCGGCGGACTGCTCGTACATCGCGTTGGTGAAGTACTGGGGTCTGTCGACCCACCCTTCGTGCTCGATGCCGATACTACGTGTGTTGTAGGTCCAATTGCCCGCATGCCACCCGACATTGCGGTCGCGTACGCACTGCGCGATGTGTCCGTCACGGGAACGCACCACGTAGTGGGCCGAGACCTTCTTCGCCGGATTCTGGAAGATGGCGAGCGTGTCCGCGTATGTCTCCTGGGTGACGTGGATGATCACGTAGTCGATGGGGTAGGTGCTGGGGCGGCTGGCGGCCGTGTAGTTGGACGTGCTGGCCGGCACCCACTCGGCCAGGGGGTAGTCGACTGCCAGAGCTTGGGCGCGCGCGTAGCCGGCGGGCAGAAGCGCCGCAGGTGCGGCGGCGGCCGCGCCCTGGAGCAGTCGGCGCCTGCTCGGGAAGCGTCTTGGTCGATCCATGACTGACCTGCCTCTCGGTGGGAGGAACGGGCTGGACGGGCGCTGCGGGTGGAAGGGCTGATACGGCTACCAGGACGTGCCGTGGGCTGGTCCGTGGGCGAGCTTGGCGGTTGTCTCGAGCAGCCGCGCGTGCAGTCCGCGGTGCGCCTCACGGGCGGGCAGCCACTCCTTGCGGAGCTTGGTCACCCCCGACACGCGAATCTCCTGATCCGCGAGGACGCCGCCGTCATCAGGGCCGACGGAGCCTCGCGTGAATTACGTTACGGCGCCTGCCGGTTGGGGTGGAAGGGCGAGACTCACATCTGTGTACGGCATCGCGATTGTGGATATCTCGGCCACCCGAACGGGTGGCTCTACGGCTGGTGACGCCCGTCGAGGAGGCTGTGCTGAGGCCGCGGCGGCCCTGCGGCTGCCTTCTTCGTCGCAAGCGGCCGGAGTGTTCACCTGCCCCGCCCTATCCCGCCGTGCAAACCCCCACCGGATCGTCCAGCACGGCCCGCGCAACCGAGTGCGCCGCGCCCAGCAAAGGCCCGTCGGGCCCGAGCCCGGACACCGTCACCCCGCAGGCCCGGCCTCCCATGCGCCCCATCAGCTCCTGCTCCAGCGAAGGGAGCAGCCACGGCGCGAGGCGGGCCAGCGCCCCGCCGAGCACCACCGCCTGTGGATCCAGCAGATTGACCGCCCCCGTGAGCGCGATGCCCATGGCAGCCCCCGCGCCGCCCAGCGCTCGCCGAACCGCCCTGTCACCTGCCGCGGCGCGCTCGGCGAGGAGCCCGACGTGGCCTTCGCCCGGCTCCAGCCCCGCTGCTCGAAGCACCGCTTCTTCTCCCGCGTACTGCTCAAGGCAGCCGCGCCCCCCGCACGGGCAACTCGGACCCTCGGGCCGCACCGGTACGTGCCCCAGTTCGCCTGCGAAACCGTGCGTCCCGCGCAGCAGCCGCCCTTCGACGACCAGCGCGGCGCCGATGCCGATCGCCGCCGAGACGTGGAGGAAGTCCTCCGGTGTGCCCTCGCCGAGCCACAGTTCGGCGAGCGCCCCGAAGTTGGCTTCGTTGTCCACCGTCAGCGGCAGCCCGGACGGGAGCAGCGGTTCCAGGTCGATGTCGTGCCAGCCGAGGTTGGGGGCGCGGACGACCGAACGCGTGTCCCTGGCGACCAGGCCCGGCACGGCCACCGCGAGACCTGCGGGGGACAGGCCCACCTGGCGGGCCTCGGCGCACGCTCGCTGCGCCAATGTGGCAACGTCCCGCAGCACCAGCTCGGGCGAGCGCCCGCGATTGCGGACGTGCTGGACGGCACGCGCGCGCACCTCGCCGCGCAGATCGACCGCGCAGACCGCGAGATGGTCGACGCCGACCTCCGCCCCGACGCCTACGGGGCCGCGTGAGCTGACCGCGAGAGCGGAGCCGGGGCGGCCCACTCGCCCGGGCCGCTCGGGGCCGAGTTCGTCCAAGAGTTCCGAGCGGATCAACTCGTCCACCAGCGTGGAGACGGCGGCTCGTGTCAACCCGATCCTGGTGGCCACGGCGGCGCGGGACAGCGGGCCGTGCGCGGCCACGGCGTGCATGACCCGGGAAAGGTTGCGGCGGCGCATCCCCTGTTGGGTGTCGGGCAGCTGGACGCTCGTCGTTCCCGGGCGTTTGTCGTGCAGCGGTGCGGTCATACCTCGGTCGGTCCTCACTCCCCACGGGGCGCCCTGTCAAGGAGCGGCGCCGCGTCGGAGAGTACCCCGGAGATCCGCGACAGCGTCTCGTCGTCGCGCTCCGTGGGGTCGAGCACGGGCCCCTGGGCCGTGCCCCAGCGCCGTGCGATCGCGCTCGGGTCCTCGCCGGTGAGGAGGCCGGCGGCCTGCGCGGCAGCACCGAGTGCGACCAGTTCTCGTGCCTTGGGCACCTGAACGGGACGGCCGGAGAGGCGACGTACGGTGTACTGCCAGGCCGTGCCGCGCGCTCCGCCTCCGATGAGCAGCAGCGGGGACGACCGGTCGGCGTCCTGGTCCAGGACGAGGTCGAGAGCGCCGAGCAGTGAGTGCACGGCCCCGTCATACGCGGCTTGGAGCAGCTGCCCGGGTGTGGTGTCGTGGCGCAGGCCGTGCACCATCCCGGTGGAGTGGGGGAGGTCGGGCGTCCGCTCACCGTCCAGGTAGGGCAGCAGCGTGACGGCGCCTCCCGGTGCCACCGCCTCGCGGTCCAGGCTCAGCAGCGCGGCCATCCGGTCGACGGCCAGTGTGCAGTTGAGAGTGCAGGACAGGGGCAGCCAGGCATCCCGCGCGTCGGCGAAGCCCGCCACCGTACCTGTCGGATCCGCGGGGCGGTGCCGGGAGACCGCGTACACCGTGCCCGAGGTGCCGAGGCTCAACACCGGGGTGCCGGGGCGCAGGCCGAGCCCCAGGGCGGCCGCCGCGTTGTCACCGGTGCCGGGCGCGACCAGCGTGCCCTTGGAGAACGGCAGTTCATCGCCGACGTGCACCGTGCCGACCACCTCTCCGGGGCGTGCCACGCGGGGCAGCAATGCCGGATCGAGCCCCACCATGCCGAGGATCTCTTCGTCGTACGTCTCCGAAGCCGATGCCCACCACCCGGTTCCCGAAGCGTCACCCCGGTCGGTCGTACCGAGTCCTGTGAGGCGTTCGGTGAGGTAGTCGTGGGGCAGGCGCACGGATGCCGTGGAGCGGGCGGCGGACGGCTCGTGCTCGACGAGCCAGGCCCATTTCGTCACGGTGAAGGAGGGCCCCGGCACACTGCCCACCCGATCAGCCCACTCCTTTGGGCCGCCGAACCGCTCCAGGAGAGACCGTGCCTGCGCGGCGGAGCGCACGTCGTTCCACAGGAGAGCGGGCCGCACGGGGCGCCCGCTCTTGTCGAGCGTGACCAGTCCGTGCTGTTGGCCGCTGATGGAAACCGCCGCGGCCTCCCTGGCCGCGGGGCCACACTGTCGCAGAGCCGCACACAGCGCTTCCCACCACTCCTGGGGGTCGCTCTCGCGCGCCTCGCCCGTAGTGACGTGGTGCGGAGCATGGCCGCTTGCCACGACCCGGCCGGTGGCCGCGTCGACGACCAGTGCCTTGGTGGACTGTGTGGAGCTGTCCACGCCGACGACAAGAGGTCCCTGGGTTGATGGCGCTGAGGACATGGCGGTCTCCGTTTCCTTCGGCTCTTCGGGTGCGTCCTGGAGTTTCCTTCCCGACCTTCCCAGCGGAGCCTCCGGACACTAATTTGTAAAGGGCCATGACGAAATAGTCGATAGTCGAGGGAGCCGCACATGAACCACCAGCCCACTCCTGAGGACAAGTTCAGCTTCGGCCTGTGGACCGTCGGCTGGCAGGGGCGTGACCCGTTCGGCGACGCCACCCGCAGCGCCCTCGACCCAGCCGAGATGGTGCGCAACCTCGCCGAACTGGGCGCCTACGGAGTGACCTTCCACGACGACGACCTGATCCCCTTCGGGTCGTCCGACACGGAACGCGAAGGCCACATCAAGCGCTTCCGGCAGGCACTCGACGCGACAGGCCTGGTCGTGCCGATGGCGACCACGAACCTGTTCACTCACCCCGTCTTCAAGGACGGCGCGTTCACCGCCAACGACCGCGACGTACGCCGGTACGCGCTGCGCAAGACGATCCGCAACATCGACCTGGCGGTGGAGCTGGGAGCACACACCTACGTCGCCTGGGGCGGCAGGGAAGGAGCGGAATCCGGCGCCGCGAAGGACGTACGCGACGCGCTCGACCGCATGAAGGAAGCCTTCGACCTGCTCGCCGAGTACGTCACCTCCCAGGGCTACGCCCTGCGGTTCGCGATCGAGCCGAAGCCGAACGAGCCACGCGGCGACATCCTGCTGCCCACAGTCGGGCACGCCCTCGCCTTCATCGAGCGCTTGGAGCGGCCCGAACTGTTCGGCGTCAACCCTGAAGTGGGCCATGAACAAATGGCGGGGCTGAACTTCCCGCACTCCATCGCCCAAGCACTCTGGGCGGACAAGCTCTTCCACATCGACCTGAACGGCCAGACCGGCATCAAGTACGACCAGGACCTGCGGTTCGGCGCCGGTGATCTGCGCAGCGCCTTCTGGCTGGTGGACCTCCTGGAGAGGGGCGGTTACGACGGACCGCGTCACTTCGACTTCAAGCCGCCCCGTACGGAGGACCACGAAGGGGTGTGGGCATCGGCTGCCGGATGTATGCGCACCTACCTGATCCTGCGCGAGCGCGCAGCCGCCTTCCGTGCCGACCCCGAGGTGCGCGAGGCACTGAGGGTGTCCCGCCTCGACGCCCTGGCGCTGCCCACGGCCGATGACGGACTCTCCGGGCTGCTCGCCGATCGGGGCGCCTATGAGGTCTTCGACGTGGAAGCGGCCGCCGCGCGCGGGATGGCGTTCGAACGCCTCGACCAGCTGGCCATGGACCACCTCCTGGGAGCGCGCGGTTGACGGCCGTCGACGGCGACCCCCTGAATTGGGGACGGGCCGACGGCGCCTCCCGCGAGGGGCAGGAGACGACGTCGGCGATCACCGGTCCGTTCAGCGCGATGGGGCGCGGTGCCCGGGTCACCCCCTTCACATAGGCCGCGCCGACAGAGCTGACACGTCCCGCGCCCCGCTGCCGATCCTGGGGACGGCTCGTGCCGTCAGACCTCCCTGATCGACCTCATCCACGCTCGCGGATGACCCGGCCGCGCTCAATCGCTGGCCAGGGGGAGTGCGTGCGCCGGTGTTCCCGGCGCACGGGTGCCCGGCGCGAACACGCCGGTGAGCGCCGCGTACTTTTCGGCCAAGCGTCGATCCGGACACCGTCGCACGTCCTCCGCAGGCCCCGCGCGGCCGTGCGTCATCCGCGAGCCGAACGCGCCCTTCTCACTCGCTGCCGCTCGCCATGGCCAACGCAGTCGCCGGATCGTGGGCCGCAGGCCCTGCCGGAGTCCAGCGGCCCCGCTCCTTGCGGTAGGGCCACCATCGGCCGTCATGCCCGTGGCGCAGCTGAACGTCCGTGCCGACCACGGTCCACCGATTGCGGGAAGCCTGCAGCTCCGGACGTTCACCTTCGTCCCAAGCCGCTTCGAGTGCGGCACGCGCGCGTGCCAGTGAATCCTCCTTGAGCACCCAGTCCTCCTCGAGTACGCGGAGTGCGGCCCGGCCCCCGTACCGCCAGGCCTGGACGGCGAGCGCGAGGTCGCTACGGCCGCGCTCGGACACCGTCGCCAGCCGGGCCTCGACCGTCGGCCCCGGATCAGCGGCGGCGAGGCGTACGGCGTCCTCACACGCGGTCAGCTCGTCCTCGGCCGTGTGCCGTTTATGCCCTGGAGCGAGTGCGTCGGCCAGCAGGCGGTAGGCCTCGACGGCTGCCTGTGCCGCCAGGAACTCGACCGCGGCAACATCAAGGTCCTGCGCGGGCTCGGTCTCCGTGTCGAGCGTCGGCGGCCGACCCGGCTCGGACGGCAGCGCGGGCAACCCGGGCAGCGGAGGCAGGATTGCGCCGTCCGCGTACGCCTCCTCGGCGCTGACGCCCTCTGGAGCCGCGTCCTGGGAGTCCTCACACTGCTGGGGGGCGTCGGCGTGCGTGAGGCTGCGCACGTGCAGTTCATCGAGCAGCTCGCGCTCCCCACGGCCCCGCATCAGCAAGAGCACGAAGGGATCCTGGTCGAGCAGCCGCGCCACCTGATAACAGAGCGCGGCCGTGTGCCCGCAGTGGTCCCACGCCTCACAATCGCACTCCGGCTCCAGGTCGCCGATACCCGGCAGAAGTTCGACACCCGCCGCGGCGGAGTCCTCCACCAAGTGCGGCGGCATGTCACGGTCGAGGAGCGCCGCGATGTGCCCTGCCCGCTCGATGGCCATCCCCAGGAAGCGGTCCCATTCCTCCGGGCTCAGTTCCTGTAGCAGTACGTCGGAACGGTGCGGCGTGCCGTCGCGGTCCTGGACGACCGCCGTTATGCGGCCGGGCCGCACCGAGACGGCGCCCACGGCACCCGCGCGCGCGAGCCGACGCCCCGCCTTGAGCTGACCGGAGTCCAGGGCCGTGTCCTCGAGCGCCTTCAACCAGGCCTGGCCCCACCAGGTCTGCGCGAAGCCCCGCCCGTGCGCGGGCGGCAAAGCCTCGAACGTACGCTCGTTAGCTGCGCCGTCGGCGCGCCTGTCACCGCCTTCGGCCCCGTACACCTCGTCATGGATGTCACTCATCGCGTGCCCCCTCGCAGCTCCACCAGGTCCGACAGTTCGGCATCGGTCAATTCTGTGAGACCGGCCTCGCCCGAACCGAGAACGGACTCGGCCAACTCCTGCTTGCGCAGCAGCATCCCGGCGATGCGGTCCTCGATCGTGCCCTCCGCGATCAGCCGGTGCACCTGCACCGGCTGCGTCTGACCGATGCGGTACGCACGGTCGGTGGCCTGCGCCTCGACGGCGGGGTTCCACCAGCGGTCGTAGTGCACGACGTGCTCGGCCCGTGTCAGGTTCAGCCCCGTACCCGCCGCCTTCAGGGACAGCAGGAAGACCGGGACCTCGCCGTCCTGGAAGCGCTCCACCATGGCTTCCCGCTCGGCGACGGGCGTGCCGCCGTGCAGGAACTGCGACGGGACGCCACGGTCCGCCAGATGCCGCTCGATGAGCCGCGCCATCTGTACGTACTGCGTGAAGACGAGCACGCTCGCGTCCTCGGCGAGGATCGTGTCGAGCAACTCGTCGAGCAGTTCCAGCTTTCCGGAGCGCCCCGGGATCCGCGGCTCGTTCTCCTTGAGGTACTGCGCCGGGTGGTTGCAGATCTGCTTGAGGCCGGTGAGCAACTTGACGATCAGCCCGCGGCGCGCGAAACCGTCGGCCCCGGAGATCTCCGCGAGCGTTTCCCGCACCACGGCTTCGTAGAGCCCTGTCTGTTCCGCGCTGAGCGAGACGGCGCGGTCGGTCTCCGTCTTCGGAGGCAGCTCCGGTGCGATCCCCGGGTCCGACTTGCGCCGACGCAGCAGGAACGGCCGCACGAGTTGCCCGAGGCGCTCGGCTGCGCCCGGATCCGCGCCGGACTCCACGGCCTGCGCGTAGCGCGTGCGGAAGGTGCTGAGTTTGCCGAGCAGACCGGGAGTCGTCCAGTCCAGGATGGCCCACAGCTCGGAGAGGTTGTTTTCCACGGGGGTGCCGGTGAGCGCTACGCGCGCGCGTGCCCTGATGGTGCGCAACTGCTTCGCCGTTGCCGAGTACGGGTTCTTGACGTGTTGTGCCTCGTCGGCGACGACCATGCCCCAGGGAGTCTGGCCCAGCCTCTCCGAGTCGAGCCGCATCGTTCCGTAGGTCGTGAGTACGAACTCGCCGTCCGCCAGACCCTCCAGACTGCGCTGGGCTCCGTGGAATCGTCGTACGCGCGTGCCGGGTGCGAACTTCTCGATCTCGCGCTGCCAGTTGCCCATCAACGACGTCGGACAGACCACCAGCGTGGGCCCCGCCGTGTCCTCCTGGGTCCGGCGGTGCAGATGCAGGGAGATCAGCGTGATGGTCTTGCCGAGACCCATGTCGTCGGCGAGACAGCCCCCGAGACCGAGCGAGGTCATCCGCGCCAGCCAGTTCAGGCCGCGCAGCTGATAGTCGCGAAGCTCCGCCGCGAGCCCCTCGGGCTGGCCGACGGGTTCCATGCCCTCCGGGTCCGCGAGCCGTTCACGCAACGTGGCGAGCCACCCTGTCGGCTCGACGTCGACGCGTTGCCCACCGACCTCGGTGGAGCCGGTCAGGGCAGCACTGAGGGCGTCGATCGGGGTGACCTTGCGGTCTGCCCGGTCCCGGGCGCGGCGCGCCTCCTCGGGGTCGATCAGTACCCATTGGTCACGCAGGCGCACCACGGGGCGGTTCGCCTCGGCGAGACGGTCGAGCTCGTCGCGCGTCAGTTGCTGGTCGCCCAGCGCGAAGCGCCAGTTGAAGGCGAGAAGGGCGTCGGAGGAGAGGAAGGAAGGCGTGTTCGACGCCAGCTTGTCCGGGCCCTTCTCCTCGCTGCCCTGTTCGCCGTCCTGCGGGCCGATGACCGCGCGAGCGGTGAGACTGCGCGTCAACTCCCTCGGCCAGTGCACATCGACGCCCGCGACCGCGAGCATCCGGGCACCCTCGCCCAGGAGTTCGGTGACCTCTTCGTCCGCGAGGTCGATGGCGTCGGGTACGGCAGCCGAAAGGAGCGGGGTGAGCGGCGGCCACGCGCGCGTGGCGCGTCGCAGCGCGAGAAGGGCATCCATGCGTGACTGCGTGCCGAAGGCCTGGCCCCCGGTCCCGGCCCACACCTCGGCGGCGTCCGCGACGAGCGCGGGATCGCTGACGCTGTGCAGTTGCAGGACGGCACGGAAGGGCAGCCGGGTGCCGTCCTCGGTGACCGAGACGAGGCCGGGGATCTCGACGCGCAGCGAGATCCGCACCCCCGCGTCGTGCCCCGCTGCCACGTCCGTGGACCAGGGCCGCTGCTCGGGAACGTGCTGTGGCGCCATGGACGCGAAGACCGGCCCGCCCGCGGCTACGGCTGCCGCGGGGGAGCGCGGCAGAGTGTCGGCCACGGCGTTGAGGAACTGGAGCAGCAGGCGCTCCGGCTCGGGCAGGCGCAGCGGCGCGGCGGCGTCCAACGGCAGGGCGTGGGCGGCCGGTGGCATCGCCGCGGCGAGATCACGCAGTCGCTGTAGGTCCTCGGCTCCCAAGGGGCCGACGCGCCAGGCGTCGTGATCGCTCGGGGTCAGCCCCGGCAACAGCAGTCCGCGGGCCACGAGTTGCAGTGCGAGGACCCCCGCCGCCCCCCAGAAGGCGGCCGTCGGGTGTGTCTCCGACGCGGCACGCGCGCGCGTGAGGACCGGCAGCGCGGCGCGTACGGGAAGCAGGACGGCGGGCACGGCGCTGAGCTCGACGCCATCTTCCGTAGGGACGGCGACGGCCAGTTCCTCGAAGGTGGCGTCAGTGATCGAAGGCGGTGCGGTGCCCTCTGGGTGCCAGAAGGCGATCCGCCCTCCGCGCGCGGGATCGGCGGGCACGAAGAGCACCGAGCAGCGCGACAGTTCGGAGATCTCGGAGGGGGAGACGACAGGGAGCCTGGGCACGGCGATGGCGCGTTCCTCAAATTTGACTACTGAGACCGGAGCGGCCGAGAGTACATCACGACGGGCGCTCAGTGGGAGAGCCTCGATAGTGAGCCCGATCACGTGGCCTGGGGGAGGGGTGTATTCAACCCCCCTGACGGCCGGTGCTGGCCCCCCGCGGAACACGGGTGGTGGCGCCATGGTTGCCACGGGTCACTGAAACATACGTTTGATCAGGTCAGCCCGTCGTCACGCAGACCGGAGATCCATCCATGCCCCAGGCAGCAGTCGCGGAACGCCCTTCGGTCGGTGCCCGCAAACAGCCCGCCGGAAGCGATTTCGCACCACTCCTGCGCACCGTCAAGGAGCAGGGCCTCTTGGATCGCCGCGTTGGCTGGTACACCCGCACCATCGCGGTCAACGCTCTGGCGCTGGTGGCTGTAGGGGCCGGAATGTTCTTCGTCGGAGCTTCCTGGTGGGTGCTGCTGCTTGCCCCTGTGCTGTCCGTCCTGTGCGCCCGAACGGCGTTCATCGGCCACGACGCGGGGCACGCGCAGATAACCGGCAACCGGCCCATCAGCCGCATCATCGGTCTCGTGCACGGCAATCTCCTGCTCGGGATGAGTTCCGCCTGGTGGAACGACAAGCACAACAGGCACCACGCCAACCCCAACCACGTCGACAAGGACCCCGATGTCGCCGCGGACGTCCTCGTCTGGACCCGCGGGCAGGCGACGGTCCGCGTGGGCTTCCGGCGCTGGCTCACCCGCAACCAGGCCTGGCTCTTCTTCCCGCTGACGCTCCTCCAGGGAATCGCCATGAAGGTCTATGGCTTCCAGGACCTGCGACGGCAGGCTCCGCGCGAGCGCGTGGTGGAAGGGGCCCTTCTCGTCGCCCACCTCGCCGGATACGTGACGCTTCTGCTCGCCGCCATGCCGCTCAGCCACGCGATCGCGTTCGCCGCGATCCACCAGGCGCTGTTCGGCCTGCATCTCGGGCTCGCCTTCGCGCCCAACCACAAGGGCATGGAAATGCCCGACCCGGATGGCGAACGCTGGGGCCATCTGCGCCGGCAGGTTCTCACCTCGCGCAACATCCGCGGCGGCCTGCTCACCGACTGGTTCCTCGGCGGACTCAACTATCAGATCGAGCACCACCTGTTTCCCAGCATGCCCCGCCCTCAGCTGCGCCTCGTCCGACCCGTCGTGCGCGAGCACTGTGACGCGGTGGGTATGTCCTATACGGAAGCGGGATTCGTCGATTCCTACCGGCAGGTGCTGCGCCACATGTATGAGGTCGGGGAGCCCCTGCGCGTCGAGTAGGCGGAGGAGTCCAGTAGGGCCGACTCGGGGATCTCTCGGAGATCTCTCAGGGGTTTCTCCGGGCTCTCTCGGGGGTCTCTCAGGGGCGCGACCTGGAACCGTAGGAGGCCCGATCCCGTTTTCCCAGACAGAGAGCGGCACCAGCCGCGAAGGAGGCGACACACATGTCGAGGAACGCGAAGATCGCCGCAGGAGGTGCGGCGGCCGGGATCATCATGCTGTTCTGGCTGCCATGGTGGGCCGCACTCCTGATCGTGTTCGGAGTCCCCGCGGCGGCCTATCTAGCGCTCGACTCCGGACAGCGGCGCAGGCTGCGCCGGGTGACGAGCAAGGAGATAGGGCGCTGAGGCCGCGGTAGACCGCGCTCAGGACGGGCGGACCGCGATCTCGTCGAGGGACTTCAAGAGCGCCGGAAGCTCGGGCCCGCGGCCTACGGGCAGGACCTCTCCGGGCTCCTCGTCCAGCAGTACGAACGCGATGTCGTCGGTCCTGGCGACCATGGACCAGCCGGGGCCGTCGGCCCGCAGAGTGCGGGCGTCCCCGGAGGCGAAGGATGACCGTACCCGACCCAGAGGCGGGGCAGTCTCCAAGTAGGCGCGTGCTTCGGCGAGGACACGCCGGACGCCGGTCAGCGGCTTCTTCGCAGCGTCCGTCGGGGAGGCGTCCGGGGAGCCGTCCATCACGAAGTCGGCGTCGTCGATCTGCTCTCGCCAGGCCGCCCATTGCAGCGCTATCTCATCGGCGCCGAGCCGCCGTTGAGCCGGTCCCCAGACATCCGACTCCGGTGGTGCGAGCGGCTGGCGGCCCGCCTCGTCGGCATCCGGACCCGGGTCATGTGGAGTAGGAACGCCCGGCGCCGAGACGGCGACCGCGAGGGGCCAGCCCGCCAGCGCGGCGACGATCGTACGGCTGTCGGGGGACAGGTCGTACTCCATGCCGCAGTCCCAGGAGGCGATCGCCACGGCCACGAGCGACACATCGTCGACGACGACCGTCCATCGCGCGCCGTCGCTGTCCTGGCCGAGCACCAGCCCGTACCCGGCGGCGAGCGGTGGGAGGCCGAGCGCCTCGCACGCCTCGGGATAGTCGTCACCCAGCACGCTGGGGAACTTCGCCGGCGTCAGGAGAGCCGCCGTCAGCACGTACAGCGCGTCGTCGGCGGCAGCGTCGTCCGTCCCGGCCATGGCAGCCTCCCGTTGCTTCACCTGTCGGCGCACCCTAACCAGTCGCCCCAGAGATCGTCGAGGGGTGGGCGACCAGGAAACCGGTACCGGACCGACCCGTTCCGGCCCCCTGGGTGCGACGGAATTCAGGCGGCGGGCAGGCCAAGGAGCGTACGAGCCACGTCCCGAGGCGACTCGTCACGTTCCCGCGCGAGAGCGATGACAGCCCGGCACGCGAGCTCACTGACACCGAAGGACAGAGCCTCGGGCGAGACCCACCCCGTGGCCTCGTCCATCTCGTCCTGATCGTCCTCGGCGCAAGCCGCCACGTAGACAGCTGCGGCTTCGAAGAGATTGTGCGGGCGTTTGTGCTTGTCGAGGTCCTGCGTGCGCTCGCCCTCTTCGCGTTTGCCGGTGCGCCAGAACTTTCGAAACCTGTCAATCATGTGGTCTACCTTCCCCCGGTACGGCTTCCCCGCTGATCACTCATCCGCCCCTTACCAACGTAGAGTTGGTACTCCGGTCACAGAAGGGGGACTGCGCGGTGAAGCGTTTCGAGCGGCTCGAGCAGATCAGGCGCCTCGATCCGGAAAGGGACTTCCTCGAGATCTACCGGCTCACCGCGACGTTCGAATTCCCTTGGGACTATACGCGCGCACTCGAACTCGCCCTCTACCGCACCTATGCCGTGCCCAGCATCGGCCGACTGCTTGCTGAGACAGCCGAACTGACGGGCCGTACACAGAAGAGGTACGACGACACCGCCCTGCTCCTCGACGCCGTCGTGGAGCACGGATTCGGGAGCGAGGAGGGCCGCACCGCCATCCGTCGTATCAACCAGATGCACCGCAGTTACGACATCAGCAATGACGATATGCGCTACGTCCTGTGCACGTTCGTCGTGATGCCCAAGCGGTGGATCGACTCCTACGGCTGGCGCAGGCTCTCGTGTCACGAGACGGCAGCTGCCGCGGTGTACTACCGCACCCTCGGCCAGCACATGGGCATCAAGGAAATCCCTGGCTCCTACGAAGAGTTCGAGAAGTGCCTCGATGACTACGAAGAGGCCAACTTCGGCTGGGACCAGGGCGCACGCGAGGTATCCGACGCGACCCTCGACCTGATGGCCTCCTGGTATCCCCGCCCCCTGGCACCAGTACTGCGCTCCGCGACCCTCGCCCTGCTGGACGAGCCCTTGCTGCGCGCGTTCCGCTACGACCAGCCGGGCGCTCTCACCTGTTCGCTCGTCAGGGGAGCGGTCCGCCTTCGGGGGCGCGCCGTACGCCTGATGCCGCCGCGGAGCGCACCCCACTACGCGCGGCAGAACTGGGAGATCAAGGGGTACCCCGACGGATACGAGGTCGCCGAGCTGGGCTCGTTCCCGGTGCCCGGGGTTCGCGGCTGTCCGGTGCCGCACAAGGGCGGGTCAGCGTCCTCCCCCGCCGAGTGACGTCAAGGTCGTGCGCAGCCAGGCGAGTTCTGCCTTGCTGGTCGCGCGGGCGATCGTGAGGATGCCGCGCCGGAAGGGGTCGTCGAGCTCTTCCGCGCTGAGCGGCCGTTCGCCGTCGTAGAAGAAGCTCGCGGGCTCTTCCAGAAACTCCAGCCGCCTGCGCAGTACCGCCGCCTGGGCCTCCTCGTCGTCCAGGTGGCGCAGGAAGGCGAGAAGCGTGAACCAGCGGTTCTCGTCGGTGATGTCCCCCCGTGCCGGGGCCGCGAGCCGCTCGCGCAGCTCCTGCCTGCCGTCCGGTGTGAGAGTGAGCACGTGGCGCGGCGCCGCGACCACTCCGGGCTGTGTCTCGCGGGCGAGCAGTCCCGCCTTCTCCAGCCGCTTGATGGCGGGGTACAGCGTGCTCTCCGCGACGGGTCGTACGTGCCCGGTGAGTGCGGTGATGCGCTTGCGCAGTTCATACCCGTGCAGGGAGGCGTCGTAGAGGAAGCCGAGGATGGCCAATTCGAGCATGCGCCGCATTCTGCCGTACTCCTCCGACAGGCACGGTGTACCTCGAACACGGTATACATCGGCAGCGATGTATTGTTGCTCGCGGCTGGCATAAGTGAGGTGCTGGCCTGACTAGGACGACAGGTGGCAGGGGGACAGCTATGCGTGAAACACGGTTCGACGCACGGGGGAGCCGGGTGCGGTGGACAGAGGTTGAGGGGGCCGACCCGGCGCGGGTGTACGTGCACGGTCTGGGCGCGGCCTCGACCGTCTATCACGCGCACATCGCCGCTAGGCCCGAACTGGTCGGCCGCCGCTCGTTGTTCGTCGACCTACCCGGTCACGGCATCAGTGACCGGCCTGCCGACTTCGGCTACACGCTCGAGGATCACGCGTCCGCGTTGGCCGCGGTCCTGGACGAGTCCCGGATTACGGGCGCGGAAATCGTCGGGCACAGCATGGGTGGGTCAGTGGCCATCGTGCTCGCGCACCGACGCCCCGACCTCGTGTCGCGGCTGGTCCTCACAGAGGCCAACCTTGATCCGAACCCGCCCATGACGGCGGGTAGCAGCGGCATTGCGGCATACGACGAGGACGGTTTCACCTGTGGCGGCGGCTACGCGCGCGTGCTGGAGGAAGTGGGCCCCACTTGGGCGGCCACCATGCGCCTCGCCGACCCCCGTGCCCTGCATCGAAGCGCGGTCGGACTCATGGCGGGGACGCGGCCCACGATGCGCCGCATGCTGACGGCGCTGACCCTGGACCGCGTCTACTTGCAGGGTGCCTCGAACGGTGAACTCCTGGGGCACGACGCCCTGGAGGCATCCGGAGTCCGAGTGGTGACCGTGCCGGGAGCGGGGCACAACGTCATGTTCGACAACGTGGACGCGTTCGCCGCTGCGGTCGCGGGCCGACCCTGACGCCTTCCCTTGCGCCACCACCGTCCCTTGCACCACCGCCTCGCAGGCCGCCCCCGCCGGCGCCGTTCTGAAACCCGGCCTCACTCAGCCCTCGCGCAGGGCCAAGGCAAGGAAGCGGGCATCCTCGTCGACATACGACGTCATCCGCCAGCCGGAGCCGGCGAGGAGGGAGCCGAGATTGGCCTCCGCCCGGAGATCGTCCGGCGTGATCTGCCGCCCCTGGCGAGCCGCGAGCGCGGCCCGGCCGATCGGGTGGAAGAGGGCGAGCAGCCCGCCAGGACGCACCACCCGCCTCAACTCCCGAAGGTTGTCCGCCGGATCCGGCAGATGCGAGATCAGCCCGGCACCGAAAACGGCGTCGAGTGCCCCGGACAGCAGCGGCAACCGTGCGACGTCGGCCAGCAGAAGCTGCCCGTCGCGATCCCTGCCCGCCTGTCTGGCGGCCTCCAGCATGGCGGGCGTCAGATCGGCGCCGAGTACCACTCCCGATGGCCCCACGGCGCCTCTGAGGGCCGGTAGGGCGCGCCCCGTGCCGCATCCGGCGTCGAGCACGCGAGAGCCCGGACGGAGTCCGAGTTCGGCCACGGCGGCCTGGTAGGCCGGCCCGTCATCGGGGAAGCGGGTGTCCCAGTCGGCGGCGCGGGCTGTGAAGAAGTCCTGGACCTGTGTCGGATCGTCGCTCATGCGATCCATGATCCCGCACGAACCGCACGCGCGTTGGGCGCACTCGTTCGACCGTCACGCGATCGTTCAGTGCCCTCTCTCTGTCATATTCCACCAGCTTTCGAAATGCGCCCCCGTTGTGCGCCCCTGACCGGACTAGCGTCCCTGGGCCATGGGACACCTGGACCACGCCACCTTCGGCTGGCTTACCCCCGTGCTGTCGTACGCGATGGCCTGTATCGGTGCCGCCCTGGGGCTGCGCTGCACCGTCCGTGCGCTGGGCGCCTCGGGGCGTTCACGCAGGAACTGGCTCATCACCGCCGCCTCCGCGCTCGGTACCGGCATCTGGACGATGCACTTCGTGGCGATGCTCGGCTTCGGAGTCACCGGCACGGAGATCCACTACAACGTGCCGCTGACCACCCTGAGCCTCCTGGTCGCTATGGCCGTCGTGGGCGCCGGTGTCTTCGCCGTCGGGTACGGCCGGGTCCGGGGGCGGGCACTCGCGCTCGGCGGGCTCACCACGGGCCTGGGTGTCGCGAGCATGCACTACCTGGGCATGGCGGCCCTGCACCTGCACGGCGACGTGCGGTACGACCCCGTGCTCGTCGGCCTCTCCGTAGTCTTCGCCGTCGTCGCGGCGACCGCCGCCTTGTGGGCCGCACTCAATATCAAATCGGCGCTCGCGGTCGCTGGGGCATCGCTTCTCATGGGCGGGGCGGTGAGCAGCATGCACTACACCGGGATGCTCGCGGTCAGTGTGCGCGTCACGCCCTCCGAAGCCGCCCTGCCCGGAGCCACGACGATGCAGTTCATTTTCCCCCTCGCCGTCGGCCTCGGGTCCTATCTGTTCCTGACTCTGGCTTTCGTCGCGCTGTCCCCCACAGAGGGGGAGCGAGAGGCCTCCGCGTCCGCCCAGCGACCGGTCCGGGCCGCGGCCCGATAGCGGCGAGCCCAGGCGGCGGCCACGGCGTGACGCCCCGACCCACATACGAGCGAGGAGGCCATGCGTACATCCCGTAGAAACCAAGACCCTGACCCGGACCTCGACTCCGACGACGGCACCGCGCCGTCGCCACCGGCACGCGGCCGCCGCGCCCACGCCGGGCCGCCCGCCGACGAACTTTCCGACAAGGAGAAGAAGTTCACCGGCCCGCACCATCAGGAAATGCCCCCGCGCGCGGGGCGGTGGCGTGTACGGCCCCGCACCGTACGCGCCAAGATCGTGTGCTTGCTGATGGTGCCGGTCGTCTCGCTGCTCGCCCTTTGGGGATACGCGACGGTCAGTACGGCACAGGACGTGGCACGCCTGCGGCAGTTGCAGCGCGTGCACGCCGAAGTGCGGGCCCCTGTAGACGCGGCCCTGACCTCGCTCCAGGCGGAACGTGCCGCCGCCGTGCGGTACGCGACCGAACGCGGCGCCGCCCGTGGTGAGGCACTGGAGAAGCAGGCGACGCGTACGGACCGGGCCGTGGCCAAGCTGCGCCTGGGCGACCATCGGACCGTCGCCGACGGAGCGGGACTGCCGGCAGGAGTGGTGGATCGACTCGGCGCGTTTGTGAATGGGGCCGAGAACCTGCGCTCCCTGCGGACCGACGTACTGGACCGTCGTAAGGGCTGGGACGCGGTGTACACCCAGTACACGAAAACGATCTCGCAGGCCTTCGCCGTGGGTGGCGCGCTCACTGGTATGCACGACTCCGAACCGGGCTCCCACGCGCGCGTGCTGCTCGAATTCTCCAGGGCGAGCGAGATGCTGGCTCGCGAGGACGCCGTGCTCGCGGCGGCACGGCGGTTCGGCACGCTGGACGGCAAGCGGCTCCGGCTGTTCACCGGTGCCGTAGACACCCGCAGGGCCCTGAGCCAAGCGGCGGTCGCGGACCTCCGTGGGCCCGAGCGAGCCGCGTGGCGCAGCCTAGAGGAGGGAAGCGAGTACGGCGACCTACAGGCGGTCGAGGACAAGGTGCTGGCCGCGGAGCCCGGCCGCGAGGCCTTGGCTGCAGCTCCTGCGCGCGGCTGGGGAAGGACTTACGCAGCCGTGCGGAACGAACTCCACCAGATCGAGGAATCGGCGGACAGCGGCGCCGTGGACCGGACCGATCCGTTCACCCACGGCGTGCTCACCCCGGCGGGCGCCGCCGTTCTTCTCGGCCTCGCAGCCGTCGCCGCCTCCCTGGTCATCTCCGTACGCATCGGCCGAGGCCTCGTCATCGAATTGGTCAGTCTGCGCAACGGCGCCTTGGAGATCGCTCGCCGCAAGCTCCCGAACGCCATGCGGCGGCTGCGTGCCGGGGAGGAGATCGACATCCATGCAGAGGCACCGCCGAGGCCGCCCGTCGAGGACGAGACCGGGCAGGTGTCCGAAGCACTCGACACAGTCCACCGGGCGGCGCTGCACGCGGCGATCGAGCGTGCGGAGCTCGCCAGCGGGATTTCCGGAGTGTTCGTCAATCTGGCCCGCAGGAGCCAGATCCTCGTGCACCGCCAACTCAACCTCCTCGACACCATGGAGCGCAGGGCCGACGACCCCGACGAACTCAGCGACCTCTTCCGCCTCGACCACTTGACGACCCGGATGAGACGTCACGCGGAAAGCCTGATCATCCTCTCCGGAGCCGCACCGGGCCGGGCATGGAGGATGCCGGTGTCCCTGACGGACGTGGTCCGCGCGGCGGTCTCCGAAGTCGAGGACTACGCGCGCGTGGAGGTTCGCCAGCTCCCCACGGCCTCGGTCCTCGGAACAGCGGTCGCCGACCTCACGCACCTCCTGGCCGAACTCGTCGAGAACGCCGCGCAGTTCTCTCCGCCCCACACCAAGGTGCGCGTCAGCGGTGAACCGGTCGGCAACGGCTACGCCCTGGAAGTGGAGGACCGCGGCCTCGGCATGGGGCCGGACATGCTCGCCGAGGCCAACCGCCGCATCGAGCACTCCGAAGCGCTCGACCTCTTCGACAGCGACCAACTGGGGCTCTTCGTAGTCAGCAGGCTCACCGCTCGGCACGGCATCAAGGTGCAGCTGCGTACATCTCCCTACGGAGGGACCACCGCGGTCGTGCTGTTGCCCACCGCACTGCTGCACAGCGTCACGGCGGAGAACGCGGAGGCGCACACGGGGCGGCGCATGAACGGCACTCCCGTTCCGGCTGCCGCATCCCACCCCGCCTTGCCGATTGCGACGCAACCCCCACCACCAGGTGTCACCGCCTTACGGCCCCCGAGGGGCCGGGATGACGGGCCGTACGTGTGCCGGCCGTACGACGCCGGATCGCTCGACATCGCGAGCACCGATATCCGAGAGGGGGATGTAGCGAGCGCCGGGGACCAGGAACTCGATATCGCGAGCGCGGACGCCCAGGAAGCGGCGGACGCACTGCCCCGCCGCTTACGGCAGGCGAGTCTTGCCCCTCAACTTCGTGAGCGCCACTCCGCCGACGCGGGGGGCCCCACGGACGACAGGGCAGACGAGCAGCGCAGCCCCGAGCAGGTGCGCGATCGCATGACCGCCTACCGCGACGGCTGGGCACGCGGCGGCGGTCCGCGCCCTGGTGTCGTCGGTTCGGTCCCCGACATCTCAGGGCCCGTACCGGGCAGGGACAGCAGCGAAGGAGACCCCGCATGATCCAGGACCAGAGCATTCCCGCTGGGCGGACCGGTGAACTCGACTGGCTACTGGACGACCTGGTGCTGCGCGTCAACGAGGTGCGGCACGCGGTGGTCCTGTCCAACGACGGCCTACCGGTCGGCGCCTCGACCGCCCTCACCAGAGAGGACGCGGAGCATCTGGCCGCCGTCGCATCGGGATTCCACAGTCTCGCCAAGGGGGCGGGCCGCCATTTCGGGGCCGGGGGCGTGCGCCAGACCATGGTCGAGATGGACGACGCGTTCTTGTTCGTGGCGGCCGCGGGTGACGGCTCCTGCCTCACGGTCCTCAGCTCCGTGACGGCCGACATCGGCCTCGTTGCGTACGAGATGGCTCGCCTAGTCAAGCGGGTGGGCGAGCACCTCCACACCCCCGCCCGCATCGCCGCGCAACCTCCAGCAGCCGGATGACCGAGAACGGCCGGTACCCATGACCGACGAATCGACCGGCTCCGCGCCTCAGGCGGGCAGCCAGTGGTACGACAATGAAGCGGGGCCTCTCGTCCGGCCCTACGCGATGACAGGCGGGCGGACCGAGCCGGGGCCGAGCGGCGTGCGCTTCGACCTGATCGCGCTGGTGACACTCGAAGGCGACGCCACGGGCGTTGGGAGCGACACCACGCTCGGGCCCGAACACCGGGCGCTCATCGAACTGTGCCGTGCCGAGACACAGTCCGTCGCCGAGCTCGCAGCCGAAGCCGACCTGCCTGTGGGCGTGGTCAGGGTGCTGCTCGGCGACCTGCTGGAGATGGGCTTCGTCAAGGTCAGCCGGCCGGTACCGCCCGCACAGCTTCCCGACGAAAAGATCCTCCGAGAGGTGATTGATGGGCTCCGAGCGCTCTGACGCCACGGACGGCGAAACCGCCGCCATGGCGCTGAAGATTCTGGTGGCAGGCGGCTTCGGGGTGGGCAAGACCACCCTGGTGGGCGCGGTCAGCGAGATCCGCCCCCTGCGCACCGAGGAACTGCTCAGCGAGGCAGGCCAATCGGTGGACGACACCGAGGGCATCGACCGCAAGACCACCACGACCGTCGCCATGGACTTCGGCCGCATCACCATCAGGTCCGGCCTGTCGCTGTACCTCTTCGGCACTCCGGGACAGGACCGTTTCTGGTTCCTGTGGGACGAGCTTTCGCAGGGCGCCCTCGGCGCCGTCGTCCTCGCGGACACCCGGCGGCTCGAGGACTGCTTCCCGGCCGTGGACTATTTCGAACACCGCCGCATCCCGTTCGTCGTGGCCGTCAACTGCTTCGCGCACGCCCGTACGTACGGCGCGCAGGACGTCTCACGCGCCCTTGACCTCGACCGCGGCACTCCCGTGGTGCTGTGCGACGCACGGGATCGCGACTCGGGAAAGGAGGTGCTGATTCGTCTGGTCGAGTACGCCGGGCGGATGCATGCCGCCCGGCTGCTCGACTCGGTGGGCTGAACCCTCAGTCGGCGACTCCAAAGGACGCGAGCACCTTGTCGATCCTCACGCGCACCAGGAGTTCACCGGGGACGCCGTTGCGCTTACCGAACTCCTCGGCTCGGTCCTCGCCCATGTATCGCGCGCCCAGCCGGGCCGCCCAGTGCCGGACCTGGTCGATCTCCTCGATCAGCTCGGCCCGGCCGTGCAGGACGACGTAGGCGAAAGGCGGTTGATCGTCGTCCACGCACAAGGCCACGCGTCCGTCGCGCGCGAGGTTCCGGCCCTTCACCGTTTCCTTGCCGGTGTTGAACACCAGGTCTTCTCCGTCGAGCAGGAACCAGATAGGTGCGATGTGCGGGCTGCCGTCCGCCCGGACCGTCGACAGCTTGCCGGTTCGCGTGCCGTGCGAGACGAAGGCCCGCCATTGTTCATCGGTCATCTTCTGTGCCATGTCCCCATCATGCTTGCCGGGGCGCCGGTCGTGGGGAAGGCTGGCAGGTCAGATCCTCCAGCCAGGGGGAGCGGACGCGGGGAGACGGGACCATGGGGCAGAGCACGGGGTTGGGCTGGCTGCTGGACGACCTGACGCAGCGGATGGAGCACGTACGACACGCGCTGGTGCTGTCCAACGACGGGCTGGTGACGGGTGCGAGTGCGGACCTGAAGCGCGAGGACGCGGAGCATCTTGCCGCGGTTTCCTCGGGACTTCACAGCCTCGCCAAGGGATCAGGGCGCCACTTCCGCGCCGGGAACGTGCGTCAGACAATGATCGAGTTCGAGGACGCCGTCCTCTTCGTCACGGCGGCGGGCGACGGCAGCTGCCTCTGTGTCCTGAGCTCCGCGGAGGCCGACATCGGGCAGGTCGCCTACGAAATGACACTGCTCGTGAACCGCGTCGGCGAGCACTTGGGCGTGGGGGCCCGGCAGCCGGATCGCACGCCTGCCGTCGACCTCTGAGCAGCGTTGAAGGAGCCTCTGACCAGCACTGTCGTCAGCTTCCGGCCAACTCTGACGTCGCCACGACAAGAGTTATCCACAGGCCCAGCGGGGATCGCGATGGTCGGGCTACGGTTTTTCCCGAGAGCAATCACGTCTCACGGGGGAGAACCATCATGTCAAGTGACACGATCACGCAGAAGACCGCCGCGACAGCCGTTCGGTCGTCGATGACGCTGAGCGGAGCCGCGAGGGGACTGGGCCTCAAGCGGGGCGAGTTCGACCTCGCGGTAGTGCTGGGCCGAATCTGCACCGTCGGGGACGGGGCCGGCGGTCAGCGACGCGTCACGCACGAGGAGATCGAACGCGTGCGCGGAAGCGAAGGATTCCCCGAGTCGCTGCGAGCGGGCATCAGAGCCGTGGGTACGACAGAGGGAGCAGGGCTCATGGACATCAGCCCGGGCCGCTTCACCCGACTCGCCCGAGTCGGCGCGCTGACCCCGGTGAAGTTCTATCTGAACAGGTACCGAGCTGTCGTCTGGCTCTATCTCGCCGAGGAACTGAGGCAGTTCGCCGAGACCGAGGCCAATGCCGAGTTGCTCACCGGACGTCTGCCCGGAACACTGCGCGCACGACTTGAAGAAGGCCAGGACCTGAGGGCGCGCAACTGGCGCGGCCGCCACGCGGACTTCCTGCTGAGGCAGTCCGAGGATCCGTGGGAGCGCGTTGCCGCCATGGCCTCGCTGCTGGATCCAGTGCAACTCGCGGAGATCATCAGGGATCCGTACGAACGTGCCTACCTCAACCGTCTCAAGCCCGTGCCGCGTACCAGCGGAGCGCCGGACTCGCCCGTGGCACGGATCGTGGAGAGGATCACGACCGCGGACGATCCGGACGAGATCCGGTGGCTGCGCTCCAGCCTGCTGATCGGCCTCGTCCAGGCACGCGCGCAACGCCCGGCGCCCCGCCCCGCACCACGGCCCGCGCAGGAATCAGCGCCTCTCGCACGGGAGCCCGAGCCACCGGTGGACGCCGTGATCGATGCCTCGGTGCAGGAGCCGCGTGGCCTGTTGCAGTGGCTGCGCCGCAGGCGGGCGTAGACAGGCGTCGCACGACCGACCGCGTCGCTACATCGTCGCGTCGAGGTCCTTGGCGTACTCCTCGATGGCGGGCCGGTAACCCGCGATCCCCGGATCCTTGCTCGTGGCGGCGAGCAACGTCAGGAGCATCTCCATCGCGTCATGTGTTCGGCCGGTGTTGTACAGCGCCATGGCCAGGAACGTCCTGAGCGCGCCGTCGTCGGGAAACTCGGCCGCCGCGTCGCCGAGTGTGGCGACGGCCTCCTCGTAGCGGCCGAGGATCCGGTAGGTGCTGCCGAGGCCCAGGAGTGCCCCGCGGCGGTCGTCGGCGGACAACCCCGGTCCGGCGAGCGCCCGCTCGTAGTACGGGACCGCCTCGGCCTCCAGGCCGAGCGTGTCATGGACCCACGCGGTCTGGTACGCGACTTCCGTGTCCTGGGGGAACCGTGCGGAGAGGGCGACAAGCCGCTCTCGGGCTTCCTCCCTCCGGCCCGCTTCGCGCAGGCGAACGGCCTCGCCGAGCACCTGATCCCTGTCGTCGACCACATTCCCGTTCAACTGGTCCCCCTCGTTGTCGTACTCATCGAGCTTTCTGCCCCGCTCATCGCGAACCCCTATTGGATGGAGGCGCAATGCCTGTACTGCCCTGCCTCAGGCCCGCCCTGCGGCCGTCAAGTGGCCAGCTCCTCCTCGAGCCATGTGCGGCCTCGAGTACGCGCGGTAAGCCGCACTCCGCCCAGGCGCGCGGCGAGGCGCTCGGCCTCGACCCGAACCGCGCTCCGCGCGTCCGCTCCCACGTCCTCGAGAAAACGGCAGACGATCTCACCTTGCTTGTCCTGGGCCCAGCCGCCGACGACGCGGCCGTTCCACCACAGGGACGGACCGATATTGCCGTTCCTGTCGAACAGGCGAGGGCCATGGTCGCCGAGAAACCAGCCGCGGTTCTGCCAGCCCATCGGGGTCGAGTCGAGGGCGGGCAGCAGGGCCGCCCATGGCTCGGGCCGGGCGGTCTCCACCACATCGTCGGGAAGGAGCAGGCCCGTCACTCCGTCCAAGTCGACCTCGACGGGGCGCAGCTCAGTGAGTGCCCGCTTCGTTTGGGTCTTGGTCCACCCGGCCCACCAGCGCAGATCATCCGCCGGAGCGGGACCGAACGTCCGCAGCCAGCGCCGGGCAAGCTCGACCTCGGCCTCCTGGGTGGCCCAGTCGGCGAGTCCTGCGGGAAACCACTCCGTCAGAGGGGCCCAGCGGTACTGATGCGAGGTCCACGTGCCACGCGGGCGTCCACGCACGACAAGGCCTTCTGCGGCGAGCAGCAGAAGGAGCCTGCTGGCCAGTTTCTGCCGGCCCTCGTAGCTCTTGCCGCGTGCCATTACCAGCTCCGTGCCCAGACGCGGGTCGTCGCCCGCCAACTCGGCCGCCGTCGCCTCGCCCCGCTCCTTGAGCGCCCGCACCGCCACCGTCTCGGTCTCCGCCAGCCACGCCTGGACTCCGGCCGCGTCGGCGGCGACGCCGGACTCCAGCAGCATCGTCAGCAGGAGACGACGCTCCCGGGCGGCCACCGCGCGCGAGCACGCGGCCTGCAACACGGGAGCGACGTCAAGGGACGTCACGAAGACCGTGCGCCGCATCCCCATCAACCGGATCAACGACCGGTCCTCGTACAGCGCCCGCTCCACGTCCCGCACACGACCATCCCGCATACGGGCCCAGGCGCCCACGTACACCGACGACGGATCGGTTCCGTGCAGTGCCAGCAGAGACCGCGCCACCTCGACCGGATCGTCCGCCCTGGTATCGGCCGTCAACCGATGGCGCGAAGCCAGCCGCGCCCGGCGTTCGGCCACATCGATCCGCCGCACCATGCCTCCCCTACAGGTTCCCCGTCGCTCACGCGCCTGCTGTCGGACTGTCCATGTGGCGTTCTCCGTAGGGACGGAAGAGTCCTTCCTGAACGACGGACACCAGGAGCCGCCCCTCCGTGTCATAGATACGGCCCCGGGCCAGGCCGCGGCCCCCCGTCACGATGGGGGACTCCTGGTCGTACAGGAACCACTCGTCCGCCCGGAAAGGACGGTGGAACCACATGGCGTGGTCAAGTGACGCCATGTCGAACCCGCGGGGACCCCAGAGCGGTTCCACCGGGATACGCACGGCGTCGAGGAGCGTCATGTCGCTCGCGTAGGTGAGCGCGCAGGTGTGTACGAGCGGGTCGTCACCCAGCGGGCCGACGGCACGCATCCACACCGCGCTGCGCGGCTCGGCGTCCTTGATCTCCTCGGCGGTCCAGCGCAGCCGGTCCACATAGCGGATGTCGAAGGGCTGACGCCGGGCCATGCGCTCCAACTGCTCGGGGAGTGCGCCGAGGTGCGCCTTGATCTCCTCGGTGACGGTCGGGAGCGACTCCGGGGCGGGAGCCGCGATACGTGGTGGCAGCTGGTGTTCGAAGGCGCCCTGTTCGGGCTGGTGGAAGGAGGCGGTGAGGTTGAAGATCGTGCGGCCCTGCTGGACGGCGGTGACGCGGCGCGTGGTGAAGGAGCGCCCGTCCCTGACTCGCTCGACCTGGTACACGATGGGCACGCCCGGCCGGCCCGGACGGAGGAAGTACGCGTGCAGCGAGTGCACCGGGCGGTCGCCCTCGGTGGTGCGGCCCGCTGCCACCAAGGCCTGCCCCGCGACCTGTCCACCGAACACGCGTTGCAGCGACTCCTCGGGGCTGCGGCCGCGGAAGATGTTGACCTCGATCTGCTCCAGGTCGAGCAGGTCGACCAGCCGGTCGGCGGGATTGTTCATGACAGTTCCTCGACTCCTGTCCGGGACGCGTGGATCCTCGGGGCGGTCAGAGCTGGCCGACGTCCGTGACCCGGACGATGGCGCGGCCCTCCTCGTCGGAGGCCGCGAGATCGACCTCCGCGCTGATGCCCCAGTCATGGTCGCCGTTCGGGTCGGCGAACGTCTGCCGGACGCGCCACAGACCGTGTTCCGGATCCTCCTCGATGAGCAGCAGCTTGGGGCCACGTGCGTCGGGGCCGGTCCCGAGATCTTCGTACTCGTCCCAGTACTTGTCCATGGCCTCGCCCCAGGCGTCCGCGTCCCAGCCGGATTCGCCGTCCAGCTCGCCGAGCTCCTCGACGTGGTCGAGAGCGGCCAGCTCCACCCTGCGGAACAGCGCGTTGCGCACCAGGACACGGAAAGCCCGCGCGTTGGCGGTGACCGGCTTGACCTGGTCGGCCTTCTCCTGGGCCTCCTCGGCCGTCATGACCTCGGGGTTGGCCAGCTGCTCCCACTCGTCGAGGAGGCTGGAGTCGACCTGACGGACCATTTCACCGAGCCAGGCGATCAGATCTTCCAGGTCCTCGGACTTCAGGTCGTCCGGGATGGTGTGCTCCAGGGCCTTGTACGCGCTCGCGAGGTAACGCAGCACGATTCCCTCGGTGCGGGCGAGTTCGTAGAAGGAGGTGAACTCCGTGAACGACAGAGCCCGTTCGTACATGTCCCGGACGACGGACTTCGGGGAGAGCGGGTGGTCGCCGACCCACGGGTGACTGGTGCGGTACGTGTTGTACGCGTGGAAGAGCAGCTCCTCCAGCGGCTTCGGGTACGTGATGTCCTGGAGTCGTTCCATCCGCTCCTCGTACTCGACGCCGTCCGCCTTCATGAGCGCCACGGCTTCGCCACGTGCCTTGTTCTGCTGGGCCGCGAGGATCTGACGCGGGTCGTCGAGAGTGGATTCGACGACGGACACCATGTCGAGGGCGTACGAGGGGGACTCGGGGTCCAGGACCTCGAAGGCGGCGAGGGCGAACGTCGACAGCGGCTGGTTGAGTGCGAAGTCCTGCTGCAAGTCGACCGTCAGGCGCACGATGCGGCCAGTGGCATCCGGCTCGTCGAGCTTCTCGACGACACCGCCGGCCAGGAGCGAGCGGTAGATCGCGATGGCCCGGCGAATGTGCCGCAGCTGCTGCTTGCGCGGCTCGTGGTTGTCCTCAAGGAGGTGGCGCATCGCCTCGAAGGCGTTGCCGGGGCGGGCGATCACGGACAGCAGCATGGTGTGCGTGACCCGGAAGCGCGAAGTCAGCGGCTCGGGCTCGGAGGCGATGAGTTTCTCGAAGGTGTTCTCGGTCCAGCCGACGAAGCCCTCGGGAGCCTTCTTGCGGACCACCTTGCGGCGCTTCTTCGCGTCGTCGCCCGCCTTGGCGAGGGCCTTCTCGTTCTCGATGACGTGCTCGGGCGCCTGCGCGACCACCAGGCCCGCGGTGTCGAAGCCCGCGCGTCCCGCCCGGCCCGCGATCTGGTGGAACTCTCGCGCGCGCAGAGTGCGGACACGGTTGCCGTCGTACTTGGTCAGCGCGGTGAACAGCACCGTACGGATCGGGACGTTCACGCCGACGCCGAGGGTGTCCGTGCCGCAGATGACCTTGAGGAGCCCTGCCTGGGCGAGCTTCTCCACCAAGCGGCGGTACTTGGGCAGCATGCCCGCGTGGTGGACGCCGATGCCATGGCGCACGTAGCGGGAGAGGTTGCGGCCGAACTTGGTGGTGAAGCGGAAGTTGCCGATCAGGTCGGCGATCTTGTCCTTCTCCTCGCGCGTGCACATGTTGATGCTCATCAGCGACTGTGCGCGCTCGACGGCCTGCGCCTGCGTGAAGTGCACGATGTAGACGGGTGCCTGCTTGGTCTCGAGCAGCTCGGTGAGCGTTTCGGTGATCGGCGTCAGGCGGTACTCGTACGACAGCGGCACGGGGCGCGTCGCGGACCGCACGACCGAGGTGGGTCGGCCCGTGCGGCGCGTGAGGTCCTTCTCGAACATGGAGACGTCGCCGAGCGTCGCCGACATGAGGATGAACTGCGCCTGCGGCAGTTCGAGCAGGGGGATCTGCCAGGCCCAGCCGCGGTCGGGCTCGGCGTAGAAGTGGAACTCGTCCATCACGACCTGGCCGATGTCGGCGTGCTTGCCGTCCCGCAGCGCGATGGAGGCGAGGACCTCGGCCGTGCAGCAGATGACGGGGGCGTCGGCGTTGACCGACGCGTCGCCCGTGAGCATGCCGACGTTCTCGGTGCCGAAGAGCTTGCACAGGTCGAAGAACTTCTCGGACACCAGCGCCTTGATGGGCGCGGTGTAGAAGGTGACCTTGTCCTGAGCGAGGGCTGTGAAGTGGGCGCCCGCCGCGACCAGGCTCTTGCCCGAGCCGGTCGGAGTGGACAAGATCACGTTCGCCCCGGAGACCACCTCGATCAGCGCCTCCTCCTGGGCCGGGTAGAGAGTGATCCCCTGGTCCTCGGCCCACGACGAGAAGGCTTCGAAGAGGGCATCTGGGTCGGCATCCGGCGGCAGCTGATCGATAAGGGTCACACCCCCATCTTGCCTTCCTTCTCCTCCGTTCCGGGAACCGGAGGTCCCGGCGAAGATCACGAACGCTACGCTGAGTCGCCAACGGGGCGTCAGAACAACGGAAATGGGGCGGGCAGCAGCAATGATGGGACCGGCACACTCACTGTCGGGGGCGGCGGCCTGGCTCGGAGTAGGTGCGGCTGCCGCGGCCGCGGGGCACACGATGCCCTGGCCGGTCCTGCTCGTAGGGGCTCTGATCTGCGCAGGGGCGGCGCTCGCGCCCGACCTCGACCACAAGTCGGCGACCATCTCGCGCGCCTTCGGACCGATCTCACGGGGGCTGTGCGAGATCGTCGACAAGCTCTCGTACGCCGTCTACAAGGCGACGCGCAAACAGGGCGACCCGCGCCGGTCGGGCGGGCACCGCACGCTGACGCACACCTGGCTGTGGGCGGTGCTGATAGGAGCGGGTGCCTCGGCCCTGGCGATCTCCGGCGGGCGCTGGGCGGTCCTCGCGCTTCTCTTCGTCCACATGGTCCTCGCCATCGAAGGCCTGCTGTGGCGGGCCGCACGCGGGTCGAGCAGCGATGTGCTGGTGTGGCTGCTCGCCGCGACGAGTGCCTGGATCCTCGCCGGGGTCCTCGACAAGCCCGGCAACGGCTCGGACTGGCTGTTCACCGAGCCCGGCCAGGAGTATCTGTGGCTGGGGCTGCCGATCGTCCTCGGAGCGCTGGTTCACGACCTCGGGGACGCGCTGACGGTCTCCGGCTGCCCGGTCCTGTGGCCCATTCCCATCGGCCGCAGGCGCTGGTACCCGGTCGGGCCGCCGAAGGCGCTGCGCTTTCGGGCCGGCAGCTGGATCGAGCTGAAGGTGCTGATGCCGGTGTTCATGCTGCTCGGGGGAGCGGGCGGCGCGGCCGCGCTCAACTTCATCTGAGGGTCGGCCCCTGCGCGAGCGCGGGACACGAGGGCATCGGCTCAGACGCTGGACCGGCCGCTTCGGGCTTCGGAGCAGGGTGGGCCTGCCTGTGTGCCGTCGCCATCGCCATCGGTGGTCGGTGGGCGCTCGCCGTGCCAGGAGTGCCAGAGAGCCGCGTAGGAGCCGCCGGCCGTCACGAGGTCGTGGTGGGTGCCGAGCTCTGTCACCTGCCCGTCCTCCATGACCGCGACGCGGTCCGCGTCGTGGGCCGTCTGGAGACGGTGGGCGATGGCGATGACGGTTCGCCCGCGCAGGACAGCGGCCAGAGCGTGTTCGGTGTGGCGCGCTGTCGTCGGGTCCAGGAGTGCGGTGGCTTCGTCGAGTATCAGGGTGTGCGGGTCGGCGAGTACGACCCGGGCCAGTGCCAGCTGCTGGGCCTGCGCCCCGGGCAGCCGGTGGCCCCCGGCACCGAGCTCGGTGTCCAGGCCGTCCGGCATATCCCCCGCCCACTCGGCGCCGACCGCCGCAAGAGCGTCATGCAGTTCCCGGTCTGTGGCGGATTCCGCCGCGATCTGAAGATTGTCCCGGAGGGTGCCGAGGAACACGTGGTGCTCCTGGGTGACGAGGACGATCTGGCGGCGCAGTCGGCTTGGAGGCAGGTCGGCGATCGGGGTGCCGCCGACGGTCACCGTGCCCCTGGTCGGTGCGTCGATGCCCGCGAGCAATCGACTCAGAGTTGTTTTGCCCGCGCCGGAGGGGCCGACGATGGCGAGGCGTTCTCCGGGGCGGACGGACAGATCGACTCCGCGCAGGACGTCAGCGCCGTCACCGTAGGAGAACGAGACGCCGTCGACCTCGATGCGGTCGTCGTCGAAGGCGGCGCCGGCGAAAGAGGGAGTGGCGGGAGTAGCGGGACTGGCGGCCGGGGGTGTGGACGCGGTCGTCCCCGCCGGGGCAGCGGCCAGGCCCTCGACCCGGGCGAAGGATGCGCCGCTGCTCTGCAACTCCTCGATCCGCTGCAAGATCGTGTCGAGCGGTTGGGAGAGCTGGCGCAGGTACAGCGCGCAGGCGACCACCGTGCCGAGGCTCACCGCGCCCCGGTCGTGCATCACGCCGCCGAGGAGGAGCACGGTGACCACCGGGATCACGTACGAGATGTCGATGGACGGGAAGAGGACGCTGCGCAGGAACAAGGTGCGTTCGCGGGCGGCGACGCACCGTTGGATCTCCTCCTCGCTGTCCGCGATGCGGCGCTGCCGCAGACCGAAGGCCTCGATGGTGCGGGCTCCGGAGGCGGTGGCGGAGAGCACTTCCGCGAGTGCGGAGTGGGACGCACCCTGGTCGAGGTAGGCGGAGCGCGCCCGCCGCAGGTACCAGCGGGTGGCGAACCAGATGCCGGTGAGGCCGAGCACACCGCAGGCGCCCAGCAGCGGATCGAGCAGGAAAACCGCGCCGAGGATGAACAGCGCCTGCATAGCCGCGACGAAGACGTCGGGTCCGGTGTCACGCAGCGTGTGCCCCGCGGCCGCGACATCGGATGTGCCTCGGGCCGTCAGGTCCCCCGCGCCCGCGCGCTCGACGACGGACGTTGGCAGGGCGAGGGCCCGCTCGACGAACTGCTCGCGGATTCGGGCCAGGGTGCGCTCGCCGAAGCGGTGGCCGAGGTAGCGGGCGTGGCGCGCCAGGAGGAGCTGAGCGACGGCTCCGACGAGGATGCCGAGGGCGAGGCGGTCCACGGCCTCGACGCCCCCACCGTCTTTGACCGTGTTGACGATGCGGCCGAGGAGCCACGGACCGACGAGGCCCGCCCCTGCGGCGAGCACGTTGAAAATGATCATGGCGGTGAAGGCTTGGGCGTCCTGACGCATCAGGTGCAGCGCGGCGCGGCGGACCTGGCGCGCGTCGGCTGTGGGCAGCTGCCCCGGAGCGGCTTGAGGGCTGTCGGCGCAGCGTGGCGACGTCATCGGAGGGCCTCGTGAGGCGGCTCGGAGGGACGGGGGTTCCGGTGGTGTTGTGGCGCTGGTATGCCGTGATCTTGCGGGGCTTGCGCCTCCGTGACCTGCTCACTCGCTTCCTGGGCTGTGACCTGCTCTCGCGCTTCCTGCGCTGTGAGCTGCTCGCTCTCTTTCCGGGCCGCGACGCGTTCGGTCTCATTCCGCGCTGGGTTCTGCTCGACGGAGCCGCGCGACACCAGGCGCCGGTAGTCCGGGTGCGAGGCCAGCAGATCGGCGTGGCGGCCGACGGCGGCCAGTCGGCCGTCGACCAGGTAGTACACGGCGTCGGCCTGGCCGAGGACGAGGGGAGACGTACTGGTCACGAGGGTCGTGCGACCGCTGCGGGCGGCGCGCAGACGGGTCGCCATCCGGGCCTCGGTGTGGGCGTCGACCGCCGACGTGGGTTCGACCGCCAGCAGGATCTCGGGGTCTGCGAGCAGGGCACGGGCCAGGCGGACGCGTTGACGCTGACCGCCGGAGAGGTTGTGGCCGTGGGAGTCGAGGCGGGCATCGAGCCCGCCCGGAAGGCCGAGCACGATGTCGCGGGCCACGGCCTCGTAGATGACGCGGGCGAGAGCGTGCTCGTCCGGGCGGAGTCGGCCGGAGATCGCCGCGCGCAACGTACCGGCGAAGAGTTCGGCTTCGTTGTCCGCGACGAGGATGCGGGCGCGGACCTGTTCCAGGGCGATGTCGTCGAGACGGGCCGTGCCCCAGGTGGTGTGCGAAGGGGAGAACCGGCCGAGGCGGTCGACGACATCCGTGGCGTCCGACGGGCAGGCGCTGACGAGCGCGGTGAGGATGCCAGGCCTTACCTCCACGCCGGACAGGGGGTCGCGCACCACAGCCGGTGCGCCGGGAGCGTCGACAGGGCCGGCGTGTTTGCCAGACGGCTTTGGGGCCACCCCGCTCTCACTCGCACTCCCGTTCGCGCTCTCGCTCGCTGCACCGACTTCCTCCGCGGGCCCAACCGTGTGGTCCTCCGGCTCCAGGTTCAGGAAGTCCACGATTCGTCGCGCCGAGACCAGGCCCCGGCCGATGTCGTAGCCGCTCTCGATGAAGGACGCCACCGGCACCACGAGGACGGCGACGTAGCCGTAGACGGCCACCAGTTCGCCGACCGTGATGGTCCCCTGCACGGCCAGGCGGGCGGCGAGCCACGCCACGGTCGCCAGGAACACCGTGGGCAGGCCGAGTCCGAAGGCCTGGATCCAGCTCATCGACGAGCCGACGCGGTACCCCTCGTCGAGCAGCTGTCGCGAGCCGTGGCGGTAGCGGGCCGCGAAGACAGCCTTGCCGCCGATGCCGTTGAGGATCCGCAACCCACCAACGAGGTCGCCGAGCACGGCGGCGAGGGCGCCCTGCCGATCCCGGTACGCGGTCTCGGCTCCCTGCAAGCGGCTGAGGAGCGGGCCGACCAACAGAGCGAGCAGTGGCACCCCGACCAGTACCACCACCGCGAGCAGAGGGGAGACGGACAGCAGCAGCGCGGCTACCCCGGCGTAGGCGATCACCGCGCCCACGCCGGGCCCTGTCACGGTCAGGGTCTGGCTGATCACGCCCACGTCGGAGTGCCCGATCGTGACGACCTCGCCGACGGAGACGCGGCGGGGCAGTGCGGCGCCGAGCCGAGTCGCGTGGTCGACCATGAGGCGCACGGTGCGGAAGTAGGCGTCGAGCCGGATCCGGGTCATCGTGCGGTGCCGCATGATCGCGAGCCAGGCGTTGAGTACCCCGATACCGAGAAGGGCCGCGGCCCAGCCGACCAGTGTTCGCTGATCACCGGTCCGCAAGCCGTCGTCGATGGCGCGCGACAGGAGGTACGGAGGGAGGGTCAGGCCGATCATCCACGCACTGCCCAGCAGCGCCCCGGCTGCGACCCGTCGGCGTTGGCTGACGGTCAGCCACCAGAGGTAGCGAGCAGGCCCGCGGCGGTCAGGAGTGCCGGGATCCGTGGGCGATGCGGTCATCCGAGCACCCTAACTACCCATACCGGCAAGGGAGTAGGGCGCCCCGCGCCTGGCCGCCCGCTCCGTCCCGGGGCGCGAAGGCGACCGCCCGCGTCGCGGTCGCCCGGGACGTCCTCGCCCGGTGTGTGGCAGCCTTCGCGGATGCCCCGGCCGTCCTCGCCCGGCGCGTGGCAGCCCTCGCGAATGCCCCAGCCGCCGACGCCCGGTGCGCGGTCGCCCTCGCGAGCGCCCGAGCTGCCCTCGCTCAAAGCACAGCCGCTCTCCTCCCAGCAACAGCCGCCGCCGCTACCCGTGCCAGGACCGCCACAGGGCCGCGTACGCGCCGTCGGCGGAGACGAGCTGGTCGTGGCTGCCGAGTTCGCTGATGCGGCCGTTCTCGACCACGGCGATGACGTCCGCGTCGTGCGCGGTGTGCAGGCGGTGGGCGATCGCTACGACCGTGCGACCGTCCAGGACGCGGGCGAGCGAGCGCTCCAGGTGGCGTGCGGCGCGCGGGTCGAGGAGCGAGGTGGCCTCGTCCAGGACCAGCGTGTGCGGGTCGGCGAGGACGAGTCGGGCCAGTGCGATCTGCTGCGCCTGTGCCGGTGTCAGTGCGAAGCCGCCCGAGCCGACCTCGGTGTCCAGGCCCTCGTCGAGGCCCCGCGCCCAGTCGGCCGCGTCGACCGCTCCGAGCGCCGCCCAGAGTTCGGCGTCCCGCGCCCCGGTCCTGGCGAGAAGGAGGTTGTCACGCAGGGAGCCGACGAAGACGTGGTGCTCCTGGTTGACCAGCGCCACATGGGTGCGCACCTCCTCCGCGGGCATCGACGACAACGCGGCGCCGCCCAGGGTGACCCGTCCGGTGCGCGGCCCGTAGATGCCGGCGAGCAGCCTGCCGAGCGTCGACTTGCCCGCGCCGGACGGGCCGACCAGGGCGACGCGCGAGCCGGGTTCGACGGCCAGGGACACCTCGCGCAGTACGTCGACGCCCGCGCGGTATCCGAAGTGCACGTCGTCCGCGAGAACGTGGCGCCCCTCCGGGATGACCGAGGAGTCGCCCGCGTCCGGTTCGATGTCACGCACCCCGACGAGCCGGGCCAGCGACACCTGGGCCACCTGCAACTCGTCGTACCAGCGCAGGATGATGCCCAGCGGGTCGACGAGCATCTGGGAGATCAGCACGCCCGTGGTCAGTTGTCCCACGCCGATCCAGCCCTGGAGGACGAATACCCCGCCGATCATCAGTGTCGAACAGAGCACGATGACGTGGGTGAAGTTGATCACCGGGAAGAGCACCGATCGCAGAAAGAGGGTGTACCGCTCCCAGGCGGTCCACTCCTTGATGCGGCGTTCCGACAGCTCGATGCGGCGCTCGCCGAGCCGGTGGGCCTCGATGGTGCGGCCCGCGTCGACGGTCTCGGCGAGGGCGGCGGCCACGGCGGCGTACCCGGCGGCTTCCGAACGATAGGCGGAGGGCGCCCGCTTGAAGTACCAGCGGCAGCCCACGACAAGGAGCGGCACGGCGACGAGGACGGCGGGTGCCAGCGGCGGCGCGGTCACGACGAGCCCGCCGAGCAGCAGCGCCACCCATACGACACCGATCGCGAGTTGCGGCACGGCCTCGCGCATGGCGTTGGCCAGTCGGTCGATGTCCGTGGTGATCCGGGAGAGCAGATCACCCGTCCCCGCCCGCTCCAGGACTCCGGGCGGCAGCCCGACGGACCGTACGAGAAAGTCCTCCCGCAGGTCGGCCAGCATCCGCTCACCGAGCATCGCGCCCCGCAGCCGCACCTCCCGGACGAAGAAGGCCTGCACGGCGAGCGCCAGTGCGAACAGGCCGATGGTGCGCTCCAAGTGGAGGTCGCGGGCACCGTCCGAGACCTTCTCGACGAGGCCACCGAGCAGGTAGGGGCCCGCCATCGAGGCGACCACGGCGAGTGTGTTGACCACGACGAGCAGGACGAAGGCCCGGCGATGGCGCCGCAACAGCTCACGCACGTAGGTGCGAACGGTCGCGGTCGTGCCGATGGGCAGGGTCTCCGCCGTCGTGGGGGCCGCCGGGTCGTACTCCGGGGGCACCAGGCCGATCATGCCGTCTCCTCGATCTCGAATTCCTTGAGGGCGTCCACACGGGCGCGCTCGTCGTCGGTCTCGCGGGTCACGACCGCGCGGTATCGCGGTTCGCTGTGCACCAGTTCGCGGTGCGCGCCGACCGCGGCGACCTCGCCGTCGGCCAGGAAGACGACACGTTCGGCGCGGTCCAGGAGCAGCGGCGAGGAGGTGAGTACCACGGTGGTGCGTCCGGCCCGCAGCCGCCGGATGCCGTCACCGACGCGCGCCTCGGTGTGCGAGTCGACGGCGGACGTCGGCTCGTCGAGCACCAGCGCCTCGGGGTCGGTGACCAGCGAGCGGGCCAGGGCGAGGCGTTGGCGTTGCCCTCCGGAGAGGGAGCGGCCGCGTTCCGTGAGGTGCGCGGCCATCGGGTCGTCGTCCACCGAGGTCTGTGCCAGAGCGTCCAGGACGTCCGAGCACTGCGCCGCGGTGAGGGCCTCTTCAGGGGTGACGGCTCCGGACGCCGGTACGTCGAGGAGCGCGCGGAGCGTTCCGGAGAGGAGGACGGGGTCCTTGTCCTGGACCAGGACGGCGGTACGGGCGGCGGACAGAGGAAGATCATCGAGCGGTACGTCCCCGAAGCGTACGGAGGGCAGGCCCGCTGCCTCCTCGAACGCGGGGTGGCCGCCGAGGCGTTCGGCCAGCCGTCCCGCCTCGTCCGGGTCGCCGCAGACCACGGCGGTGAGGCGACCGGCCGGGGCGAGAAGTCCCGTCACGGGGTCGTACAGGTCACCGGCTCCGGCAACAGGCGCAGATGCCGCCCTACGCTCAGCCGCCTGCTCAGCCGACCGCGCTTGCTCGGCCGCCCGTGCCTCCGCCCGCTCAGCACCCCGCGCCTCCGCCCGCTCCCCCTCGCGGCCCTCCGCCCGCTGCGGGGTCGCCTCGGCTGTCCGCTCCGCCACCCGTTCCAGCGAAAGCACCCGAGCCGCCCGCTTGGCGGAGGGGCGGGAGAAGGAGTACGCCATGGCGATTTCCTCGAAGTGCCGGAGCGGATAGTTGAGCATCATCACGGCGCTGTAGACGGTGACCAGTTCGCCGACCGTGATCCGGCCCTCGCGGGCGAGATGCACGCCGTGCCAGACGACCGCGATCAGCAGCAGCCCCGGCATCAGGACCTGGATCGCCGAGATGGCGGCCCACATCCGGGCGCTGCGGACCGCGGCCGTGCGGACCTCCTGGGAAGCGCGGCGGTAGCGGTCGAGGAAGAGTTCCTCACCGCCGATGCCGCGCAGCACCCGGAGCCCGGCGACGGTGTCCGACGCCAGTTCGGTGGCCCGCCCCGCCTTCTCGCGCTGGAAGTCCGCCCGGCGCGTGGCGCGGGGCAGCAGCGGGAGCACGGACAGCGCGAGTACCGGGATGCCCACGGCGACGACGACGCCCAGCGCGGGCTGGTAGACCATGAGGCCGACGCAGATCACGACGACCGTGAACGCGGCCGCGGCGAACCGCGACAGCGCCTCGACGAACCAGCCGATCTTCTCGACGTCGCCGGTGGAGACCGCGACGACCTCACCGGCCGCCACGCGCCGGGTGAGTGCGGAGCCGAGCAGGGCGGTCTTGCGGGCGAGGAGTTGCTGCACGCGGGCCGCTGCGGTGATCCAGTTGGTGACCGCGGTGCGGTGCAGCATCGTGTCGCCCAGCGCGATGCCCACGCCGAGCAGTCCGATCAGCGCGCCCGCGAGGGCGAGCCGTGTCCCGGAGCGGTCGAGCACGGCCTCGACGGCGGTGCCGACCATGTAGGGCAGGCCCGCGATGGAGCCGAAGTGCAGCAGGCCCCATGCGAGGGCCTTGAGTTGTCCCCCGAGTTGGTTCCGGCCGAGCCACAGCAGGAAGCGCGGCCCTGACCGGGCATCGGGGACGCCAGGGTCGGAATACGGAAGATCGCGAATCTGCATGACGTCCCAGGACTCGAAAGCGGCGGCTGCCGCTCCCTGGGTCCTCGGAGCCGACGCGGTGTCGCGTTCGACGTGATGCTGTCGCGGGCGAGATCGCGGGCGGGTCCGAAGCCAGGGGAAACAGGCGGCGGTAACAAACCGTGAAAGGTTCGCCTCGGACGGTGGCCCGAAGCAAACGGTTTTCCGTCCGGGGGTAAAGAATCGGCCCCGTCTTCGCGTGGGCCAAGGCGCTGGACGGGGGCAGCGCGGGCCGGGTGCGACCATGGGCGGATGCGTATAGCCGGTGCGGTGCGAGTGGCGGTCGCGGCAGCGGCCTGCGGGGTCCTTCTTACGTCCTGCGGGAGCGGAGGCGACGACTCCACCAGGACGACGAAGAACGACGGGGGAGCGGGGCAGGCCAAAGGCGGCGGGAGCGCGCAGCAGAATCCTGCCGATCTCAAGAGCATCCCTGACGTGGGTCACCGCTGGCAGTCGAAGATCCCCAAGGACTCCCGTCAGGTCGTCGCGGTCTACGGCGACGGCGAGGACTCGGCGAAGTCGACCGTCGTGCTCTTTACGAAATCAAACAGCGCGGACGCCACCTGGGAGAAGACCCGGAGCTGGCCCGCGCACAACGGAAAGAAGGGCTGGACCACCGACCATCGCGAGAACGACAAGCGCAGCCCGGTCGGGGTTTTCACGCTCACCGACGCGGGCGGTGTCCTCGCGGACCCGGGCGCCAAGTTCCCGTACACGAAGTCGGACTCCATGCAGGCCCCGCACTACTGGCCCAGGACGCACTGGCACGACTTCGACTACGTCATCGCCATCGATTACAACCGCGCCAAGGGCACCCCGCCGAACGACCCGACGCGACCCCAGGGGCAGGCCAAGGGCGGCAGCATCTGGCTGCACATGGATCACGGCAGCGGTACGTCGGGCTGCGTAAGCCTGTCCAAGACGGGCATGGAGCATCTGCTGCGCACGCTGGATCCGAAGCAGCACCCGGTCGTGGTGATGGGGGACAGGGCGAACCTCAAGGCCTGAGCCACCGGCCTCGCCCCGCCCCAAGCCCCCGGCAGGCGTTGAGCTAAGCCGCTGGCTTCTCCGAGTCCATCCCCGGACGCGCCTTCTTCCACAGCCCGCGGGTGAAGTCGGGGATCGCCTGCGGCGCGCCCTTCGCCTTGATCGAGAGGTGGCTCAGCGGTACCGGCGCCGTCCACGTCGCCGCGTCGTACACGTCGAAGTCCGGCACGAGGCCGAGCCGCATGGTCTGCATCAGCCGGAAGACCATGATGTAGTCCATGCCGCCGTGCCCGCCCGGTGGATTGGCGTGCTCCTTCCACAACCAGTGGTCGAAGTCGGCGTATTTGGCGAAGTCGGCCCACTTGTCGTCGGTGTGGTCCGGCTCGATGTAGATGCGCGGCGGGTAGTCCTCGAAGACGCCCTTCGTGCCGCCGAGACTGTTGACGCGGCTGTAGGGGTGGGGGGTCGAGACGTCGTGCTCCAGGCGGATCACCCGCCCCTTCGCCGTCTGTACGAGGCTGATGGTGCGGTCGCTCCCGATGTACGTCTCCTTCCAGCTCGGGTCGCCCGCGGGCATGTGCGCCTCGCGGTATTCGGCGAGGCCGAGGGCGGGCGTGCCGAAGCTGGAGATGTGTGTGACGCGGTCACCGCGGTTGACGTCCATGTAGTTGGCGACCGGGCCGAAGCCGTGGTTGGGGTAGAGGTCGCCGCGCAGCCGTGTGTGCCACAGCCGGCGCCAGGGGCCCTCGTAGTAGTCGGGGTCGAACATCAGGCCGCGCAGATCGTGGTTGTAGGCGCCCGCGCCGTGCAGCAGCTCGCCGAACTTTCCCGCGTGCGCCATCCGCAGGACGCGCATCTCGTTCTTGCCGTAACAGCAGTTCTCCAGCTGCATGCAGTGTCTGCGGGTCCGCTCCGACAGGTCCACGAGCGCCCACAGCTCGTCCAGACGCATGGCTACGGGGCACTCCACACCGACGTGCTTGCCGTTCAGCATCGCCGACTTGGCCATGGCGAAGTGGGAGTCCCAGGGCGTCGCCACGTACACGAGGTCGATGTCGCCGCGCTTGCACAGGTTGTCGTAGTCGTCCTCGCCCTTGGTGTACGTCGCCGGGGCCGGCCGGCCCGCGGCGGTGACCTTCTTCGCGGCCGCCGCGGTCTTCTCCTTGACCGGGTCGCAGAGCGCGACGACGCGCACGCCGGGGATCGCGAGGAACAGGTCGATCATGGCACCGCCGCGGTTGCCGAGCCCGATGATCCCGACCCGCACCGTGGAGCGCCGCTGGAACGGTACGCCGATCATGGTCTCGCCCTGGCGGGCCGGGGCCCGCGCCGTGTCCGGGGTGGTGGCGGGCGGGGCGGCGGGAGCGTCGGCGTGTGCCGTGCCTCCCGCGAGGGCGCCGACTCCGATCCCGGCCCCGGCGAGGCCCGCCGTGCGCAGCACCGTGCGGCGCGAATGGCCCTCTCCCGGCGTGCCTGCGGCGCCGTCGTCGGGGGTGGTGCCGTCAGGGGCCGGTATCGCGTTCTCGTCGTGCATCGGACCTCCGTAGCTCAACGTCGGCTGGTCTCTGCCACTGCGGCGGGAGCCACCCTGATGGGGCCACGGCGGGGCGCAAGAGGGTGAAGCAGCCAGGAGTTGGACTTCCGTGCGAGGGCGAGGGCGAGGGCGAGGGCGAGGGCGAGAGCGGGGGAGGGCGAGGGGGCGAAAACCTTCGGCCACGGTTGCCGGAGGTACACCCCCCAGGCCCGCCAGGCCCGCAGACCCGCTAGGGACGCGTCGCCCGCTCCAGCTCCAGCAACACGGAGTAGTAGCCACGGCCCGTCGCATGGTCCATGCCCACCTCGCACATGCGGTTCGCCGAGAGATGGGCGTCGAAGGCGCGGGCGGTGACCTCCGCGGCCTCCTTGCGGGTGGCCGACTCGGTGAGTTCCTTGTGGAGCATGCCGCGGTCGCCCGCGAACGCGCAGCACCCGGCGTCGTCCGGCACGACCACCTCGTCCGCGCAGGCCTCGGCGACGGCACGCAACTGCGGTTCGTCGCCGAGGTGCCGCATGGAACAGGTGGGGTGCAGGACGGCGGAGCCGATCGTGCGGCGCACGGTCAGGCGGGGCAGCAGTTCGTCGGCGGCCCAGACGATCGAGTCGACGACCGTCAGTTCCCGGTGCAGCGCGCGGTTGTCCGCCGTCAGGTAGGGCACGACGTCGTGGGCGATGCCGAGCGTGCACGACGAGGCATCGACGACCAGCGGCAGTCGGCCACCCGCGGTCCAGCCCCAGGCCGCCTCGACGATGCGATTGGCCATGAGCGTGTTGCCGGCCTCGTACCCCTTGGAGTGCCAGATCGTTGCGCAGCACGTCCCCGCGACATCGCCGGGAATCCAGACGGGCCTGCCCGCGCGCGCGGACACGGCGACGACGGCCTCGGCCAGGGAGCGATCACCCGGCCCGCCGAAGATGCGGTTGACGCACGCCGGGTAGTAGACCGCCGAGGCGCCCGCGCGCGAGGTGCGGGGCAGTGTGCGGGCCGCGGCGCCGGGGATCCGCGGCAGCCACTCCGGTACGAGATCGGGTCGCACCGCCTTGCGGGCGGTTCGGGTCACCGCGGTGAGCAGCCGGTCGCTGATCCGGTCGGCGGCCGCCACGGCGAGCCGCGCCGATGCCTCGACGGTCTTGAAGTTCCTCGCGGTGAGGGCGGCGAGCCGCTCCTCGCGCGGGGAGTGCCGCGCGTGCCGGAAGTCCTTCATCAGGGCGCCCGTGTCGATGCCGACCGGGCAGTCGAGCTTGCAGGTCGAGTCGCCCGCGCAGGTGTCCACCGCGTCGTAGCCGTACGCCTCGACGAGGCCGTCCTCGACGGGGGAGCCCGGCGTCTGGCGCATCATCTCGCGGCGCAGCACGATGCGCTGGCGCGGCGTGGTGGTCAGGTCCTCGCTGGGGCAGGTGGGTTCGCAGAAGCCGCACTCGATGCAGGGGTCGGCGATCGGCTCCACCCTGGGAATGGTTTTCAGGCCCCGCAGATGGGCTTTCGGGTCGCGGTCGAGGACGATGCGCGGCGCGAGGACGCCGTCCGGGTCGATGACCTGCTTGGTGCGCCACATCAACTCCGTGGCCTTCGGGCCCCATTCGAGCTCAAGGAAGGGCGCGATGTTGCGGCCGGTGGCGTGCTCGGCCTTCAGGGAGCCGTCGAAGCGCTCCACGGTCAGGCGGCAGAACTCCTCCATGAAGGCGGCGTAGCGCGCCACGTCCGAGGGCAGCGCCGCGTCGAAGGCGAGCAGGAAGTGCAGATTGCCGTGGGCCGCGTGGCCCGCGACGGCGGCGTCGAAGCCGTGCCGAGTCTGGAGTTCGAGCAGCGCTTCGCAGGCCTCGGCGAGCTGCCCCGGCGGTACCGCGAAGTCCTCGGTGATCAGGGTCGTGCCCGAGGGGCGGGAGCCACCGACGGCCGTGACGAACGCCTTGCGCGCCTTCCAGTAGCGGCCGATCGTCTTCGCGTCGCGCGTGAAGGTGTTCGTCACCGATGGGACGGGGGCGACCAGGTCGAGCCCTTCGAGGGCCGTGGCCGCTGCTGTCTCGTACGCCTCCCGCGTGGCCTCGTCCGGCGCGCGGAACTCCACCAGGAGCGCGGTCGTCGACTTCGGGAGCCCGGCCCAGTCGGCGGGCACCCCCCGCACGCTGACCGAGGCGCGCAGGGTGTTGCCGTCCATCAGCTCGACGGCGAGGGCGCCCGCCGCGTTGAACAGCGGCACCGCCGCGGCGGCCGCGGGCAACGAGGGGAAGAAGAGCAGGGCGGTGCTGGTGTGCCGTTCCAGCGGCAGCGTGTCGAAGACCACCTCCGAGATGAAGCCGAAGGTGCCCTCAGAGCCGACCATGAGACCGCGCAGGATCTGAACGGGTGTCGCGCCGTCGAGGAAGGCGTCGAGGCGGTAGCCGTTGGTGTTCTTGATCTGGTACTTGGCGCGGATGCGGGCCACCAGCTCGGCGTCCGCCTCGATCTCCCGTTTGATCGCGAGCAGGCCCTCGCACAGCGCGGGTTCGGCGTGCGCCAGCTGCTCGTCGGCGTCGGGCGCGGCTGTGTCCACGACCGTGCCCGACGGCAGGACGAACGTCAGCGAGGCCACCGTACGGTAGGAGTTGCGGGTCGTGCCCGCCGTCATGCCCGAGGCGTTGTTCGCGACGACCCCGCCGATGGTGCAGGCGATCGCGCTCGCCGGGTCGGGACCGAGGACGCGGCCGAACCGGGCCAGCGCGGCGTTGGCGCGCACGACCGTGGTGCCCGGGCCGATGCGGGCCCGTTCCCCCTCGCCGAGCACCTCGACTCCCGCCCAGTGCTTGCGCACGTCGACCAGGATGTCCTCGCCCTGGGCCTGGCCGTTCAGCGACGTGCCCGCGGCCCGGAAGACGACTTCGCGGCCCTTGCCGTGCGCGTAGGACAGGACGGCGGAGACGTCGTCGATGTCCTCGGGGACGACCACGACCTGCGGCAGGAATCGGTAGGGGCTCGCGTCGGACGCGTACCGCACCAGATCCGAGATCCTCGTCAGGACCTTGTCCGCGCCGAGCAGTGCGGTCAGTTCGGTACGCAGCGGCTCCGGGGTCCCCGTGGCCCGCCGGTCCGGCACGCGGTCCGATGACGGGCCCTCCGTGCGCGATGTGGGGCGCAGGGCGTCCGGCTCGGGCTCCAGCAGCGGCATGGGCTCTCCTCGGCGGTGTCAGCGACGACCTCGACGTGTCAGCAACGACCTTCCGGGTCGTCGAGCAGGGCGGACAGCAGGCCGCCGAGCACCTCGCGCTGTTCGGCGGTCAGTGGAGCCAGGATGTCCTCCGCCGCGGCCCGGCGCGCGGCGCGCAGCTTCTTCAGGGCTTCCTGTCCCGTATCCGTCAGCTCGATGCGGATGGCGCGGCGATTTCCGGGGTCGGGCGCGCGGCGCACGAGGCCGCCCGCCTCCAGGCCGTCGACCAGGCTCGTCACCGCGCGCGGGACCACTTCGAGGCGCTGCGCGAGGTCGGCCATCCGCGGCGGTGCCTCGTAGTGCGCGAGGGTGCGCAGCAGCCGGGACTGGGCCGGGGTGATGCCCACCGGACCCAGATGGCGCTTCTGGATGCGGTGCAGCCTGCGGGTGAGCCGCAGCAGCTGTTCGGCGAGGGGGCCGTCGGTGTCCGGGGTGCTCATGGCGGGAACATTATCAGGACCTAGTGCATTGTGAGTATAGGTAACAGTGAGCTATGCTCCCTGACCCGCGGCACCCTTTCTCCCGTAGAGCCCCGGAACTACCCAGTAACCCATCAGCCCCCTCAGGCACCCCGTCAGACTCCCCTCAGACACCCCGTCAGGAGCCCATGCGTCACGACGAACCGATCTGGACGCCGCCGCCCCAGGCCCCCGGCCAGGAGCCGCCGCGCCAGATGCGCCGCATCCTCCGTCTCTTCCGTCCCTACCGAGGCCGCCTCGCGATCGTGGGCCTGCTGGTCTGCGCCGCCTCCCTCGTCTCGGTCGCGACCCCCTTCCTGCTGAAGGAGATCCTCGACACCGCGATCCCGCAGGGCCGCACGGGCCTGCTGAGCCTGCTCGCGCTCGGCATGATCCTCAGCGCGGTCGTGACGAGCGTCTTCGGCGTTCTGCAGACCCTGATCAGCACATCCGTGGGACAGCGGGTCATGCACGACCTGCGCACGGCCGTCTACGGCCGGCTCCAGGCCATGTCCCTGGCCTTCTTCACCCGCACCCGCACGGGTGAGATCCAGTCCCGCATCGCCAACGACATCGGCGGCATGCAGGCGACCGTGACCTCCACCGCCACCTCCCTGGTCTCGAACCTCACGAGCGTGATCGCGACCGTCGTCGCCATGCTCGCCCTGGACTGGCGGCTGACCGTCGTCTCGCTGCTCCTGCTGCCGGTGTTCGTGTGGATCAGCCGTCGCGTCGGCCGTGAGCGCAAGAAGATCGCCACCCAGCGCCAGAAGCAGATGGCCGCGATGGCCGCGACCGTCACCGAGTCCCTCTCGGTGAGCGGCATCGTCCTCGGCCGCACGATGGGCCGTGCCGACTCGCTCACCCAGTCCTTCGCGGAGGAGTCCGAGCGGCTGGTCGGTCTGGAGATCCGGTCGAACATGGCGGGCCGCTGGCGCATGGCCGTCATCTCGATCGTCATGGCCGCCATGCCCGCCGTCATCTACTGGACCGCGGGCATCGCCTTCCAGGCGGGCGGCCCGACCGTCTCGATCGGCACGCTCGTCGCCTTCGTCTCACTCCAGCAGGGCCTGTTCCGGCCGACCGTGAGCCTGCTCTCCACCGGCGTGCAGATCCAGACCTCGCTCGCGCTCTTCCAGCGCATCTTCGAGTACCTCGACCTGCCCGTGGACATCTCCGAGCCCGCCGAGCCGGTCCGCCTCGACACGATCAGGGGCGAGGTCCGCTTCGAGAACGTCGAGTTCCGCTACGACGAGAAGTCCGGGCCCACGCTCCAGGGCATCGACATCGCGATTCCGGCGGGCGGCAGCCTCGCCGTGGTCGGGCCCACCGGTTCCGGCAAGTCGACCCTGAGCCATCTCGTCCCCCGGCTGTACGACGTCACGGGCGGCCGCGTCACCCTCGACGGGGTGGACGTGCGCGACCTGGACTTCGACACCCTCGCCCGCGCGGTCGGCGTGGTCTCCCAGGAGACGTACCTCTTCCACGCCTCGGTCGCCGACAACCTCCGCTTCGCCAAGCCCGACGCGACCGACGAGGAACTGGTCGCCGCCGCCCGCGCCGCCCAGATCCACGACCACATCGCCTCCCTGCCCGACGGGTACGACACGGTCGTCGGCGAGCGAGGCCACCGCTTCTCCGGCGGAGAGAAGCAGCGTCTCGCCATCGCCCGCACCGTCCTGCGCGATCCGCCGGTCCTCATCCTCGACGAGGCGACGAGCGCCCTGGACACCCGCACCGAGCGGGCCGTGCAGGAGGCCATCGACGCCCTGTCCGCCGACCGGACCACCCTCACCATCGCCCACCGGCTCTCCACGGTCCGCGGCGCCGATCAGATCGTGGTCCTGGACGGCGGCCGCGCCGCCGAGCGGGGCACGCACGAGGAGCTGCTGGCGCGCGACGGGCGTTACGCCGCTCTCGTCCGCAGAGACGCCCAACTGGAGCCGACGCCATAAAGATATGCCGGAAATAACCGTATTTACGGGTTAATGTGCCCCCATGCAGACCAAGACTCCGCGACGGGGAACGATTCGACTGACGCGGCGGGGCCGGATCGCCCTGATCGCGACCGGAGCCGTCGCGGCGGCCACCGCCGTGGCGGTGCCGCTGCTGCTCCCGGACGACAACGCGCGGGCCCGGACCCTGACCATCCCCGAGGGCTGGCGCTCGGGCCAGGTGTACGCGGCCGTGGACAAGGCCCTGAAGGTGCCCGCGGGCACCACGAAGAAGGCCGTGCCCAAGGCCGACCTCAAGCTTCCCGGCGATGCCGGGGGCAACCCCGAGGGCTATCTCTTCCCGGCGACGTATCCGATCAGCTCCCAGTCGACGCCGGCGTCCGTCCTCTCGTACATGGTGAACACGGCCAACGAGAAGTTCAGCGGCGGCCATGTCACGGCGGGCGCCGACCGCAACGCGGTGAACGTCTACCAGACCGTCACCATCGCGAGCATGATCGAGGCGGAGGCAGGCTCCAAGGAGGACATGGGCAAGGTGGCCAGGGTCATCTACAACCGCCTCGACCGGGGCATGCCCTTGCAGATGGACTCCACCATCAATTACGCCCTCAACCGCTCGACGCTGGCCACCAGTGACCGTGACACGAAGGTCAACAGCCCGTACAACACCTACGCGCGCATGGGCCTGCCGCCGACCCCCATCGGCAACCCGGGCGAAAAGGCGATGCGCGCGGCGATCAGTCCGACCCCGGGGAACTGGCTGTACTTCGTGACGGTGAAGCCGGGTGAGACGCGCTTCACGTCGGACTTCGGGGAGCACCAGAAGAACGTCGTGGAGTTCAACCGGAACACCTGACGGGTTGCCGGCCTTCGACCGGTCGCTCCAGCGTCGGCTTCTGTTCGCGCCGCCTGGTGCCCATCGCGCTTCTCCAGCCGCAGGGGGCCGGCCTGTGGTGCTACCGGCGTGTGCGGGTCGTCCGATCAGGCGGCGGTCGGTGCCAAGAGCCGAGGGGGCACGATCAGGTCGGCCGCCGTCGCCGCCTCGACGTCCTGGACTGTCACAGTGGGCGCCAGCTCCGCCAGCTCGAACCCTTCGGGCGTGACATCGAGGACGGCGAGGTCGGTGATGACGCGCTGGACCACGCCGCGGCCGGTGAGCGGGAGTGTGCACCGCTCCACGAGCTTGGGGCTGCCGTCCTTGGCCGTGTGCTCCATGAGCACGATGACCCGCCGGGCTCCGTGGACCAGGTCCATGGCGCCGCCCATGCCCTTGACCATCCTGCCCGGGATCATCCAGTTGGCGAGGTCACCATGGGCGGAGACTTGCATGGCGCCGAGGACGGCGGCGTCGATATGGCCGCCGCGGATCATGCCGAAGGAGAGCGCGGAGTCGAAGAACGAGGCTCCCGGCAGCGTGGTCACCGTTTCCTTGCCCGCGTTGATCAGGTCGCTGTCGACCTCGTCCTCGGTCGGGTAGGGCCCTACGCCGAGGATGCCGTTCTCCGACTGGAGCACCACTTCGACGCCGGGCGGCAGGTAGTTGGGGATAAGGGTGGGCAGACCGATGCCGAGATTGACGTACGTGCCATCGGTCAGTTCGCGGGCGGCCCGTGCGGCCATCTGCTCTCAGGTGAGCGCCATGTCAGGTACCGACCTCCTGCTGGGTACGGACGGTGCGGCGTTCGATGCGCCGCTGGGCCGTGGGGTCACCGGGGTGGACGCGGACCACGCTCTGGACGAACACGCCGGGCAGGTGGACCTCGTCCGGGTCCAGCTCACCGGGTTCGACCAGGTGCTCGACCTCGGCGATCGTGATCTTGCCGGCCATCGCCGCCAACGGGTTGAAGTTGCGGGCGGAGGAGTGGAAGACCAGGTTGCCGTGGCGGTCGCCGAGGGTGGCTCGCACCAGCGCGTAATCGGTGGTGATGCTCTCTTCCAGCAGGTACTCGGTGCCGCCGAAGACGCGACTCTCCTTGGGCGGTGAGGCCACGGTGATGGCGCCGTCCGGGCCGTAGCGCCAGGGCAGCCCGCCGTCGGCGATCTGGGTCCCGGCGCCGGCCGGTGTGTAGAAGGCGGGTATGCCCGCGCCCCCGGCACGCAGGCGCTCGGCGAGGGTGCCCTGTGGCACCAGCTCCACCTCCAGCTCCCCGCTGAGGTACTGCCGGGCGAATTCCTTGTTCTCGCCCACGTACGAGCTGGTCATCCGGTCGATCCGGCCCGCCCGCAGGAGCAGCCCGAGCCCCCAGTCGTCCACACCGCAGTTGTTGGAGACGATCTTCAGCCCGGAAGTGCCCTCGCGCAGCAGCGCGTCGATCAATGCGCTCGGTATGCCGCAGAGACCGAATCCGCCGACGGCGAGTGATGCCCCGTCGGGGATGCCTCTCACCGCTTGGGCGACGTCCGCGATCGTCTTGTCCAGACCCATGCGACCTCTCTTCGTCATTGATGCTGCTTGACCGAGCCGACGCTGAGCCTAGGAATCCCGGGCCGCCTCTCACCATGGTTGTCGCTCACATACCGAGAGGCCGCTGTATGGGGGGCCGTGTGCTCGCGTGGGGGGAACAGCTGCCGGTCGAGAGGCCGCCGCTCTGGCCGTCGTATAGCAGTGAGCACCTTTCCCGGGAGCGCCGTCGTGGCGTGCGCGCCCATACCCGCCCGATGCCGCGCCCGCCTAACCTCCGCCCGATGCCAGTCCGCCCATCGGAGGTACTTCATGGCTCCGCCCCGCACGGGACCGACACTGCGCCGGCCCGGCGCGGTTGGCCGTTCCCGGCGCCGCGCACCAGCGGGCCGACTGCCTGGAGGAGCTGACCACGGCGGGGACCGTGGGTTCCGGTCACACCGATCCGGCCGACTGGGCGGGACTGACCCCGAAGGGCCTCGCGACCCCGGGCGGCGTGCCCGGCATCCAGATCGACGGCTACTTCCCCGACAGCTCCACCACCAACACCAACCACGGCTGGAACCACGACGCGCAGTTCGTCATCCGCCTCCCCGACCGCTGGAACGGCGGTCTGGTCGTGGCGGGCGCCCCCGGCAACCGCGAGCAGTACGCCAACGACCGGGCCATCGCCGACTGGGTCCTGTCCCGCGGCCACGCCTACGCCGCGACCGACAAGGGCAACACCGGAACCGCCTTTCACCGCGACGGCGACCGCCCGGGCGAGGCCATCGTCGAGTGGAACACGCGCCTGACCCAGCTCACCCGGGCGGCCCGCGCCGTGGTCACCCAGCGCTACCACCGCCCGCCCGCCCGGACCCTGGCTACCGGGATGTCCAACGCCGGCTACCTGGTGCGCTGGCAGCTGGAGAACCATCCCGAGCTGTACGACGGCGGGGTGGACTGGGAAGGCACGCTCTGGCGTGCCGACGGGCCGAACCTGCTCACGTTCCTGCCGCCCGCGCTGCGCCACTATCCCGCGTACGAGGCCGGAGGGGCCCGGCGCCGAAGGGGCGCGGAAGGCGCTGCACGCCGCCGGGTACCCGGCCGGGTCGGAGTTCCTGTGGCCGTACCACCACAAGGTGTACTGGGACCTCACCCAGCGCATCTACCGCGAGGAGATCGACCCCGGCTTCGACGGCTCGACGGAAGCCGGCACTCCGTACTGCGCTCCGGGAAGCGCGGCCTGCGACGCGGACTACGACTACGCCTCGCGCCCCGCGGAAGTGCGCCGTGCCATGCAGCGGATCGCGCTGACCGGTCGCATCGGCAAGCCCTTGATCACCGTCCACGGCACCCTGGACGCGCTGCTGCCCATCAGCCGGGACTCCGACGTGTACGCCCGCATGGTGCGCCAGGCCGGCCGCGGCGGGCTGCACCGCTACTACCGCATCGAGGGCGGCACGCACACCGATTCCCTGGTGGACACCTTCCCCGACCGGCTGCGGCCGCTCGTCCCGTGTCACCGGTCGGCGTTCAGCGCACTGGAGGGATGGCTGACGCACTCCGACCCGCCACCGGCCGGCCGCACCGTGCCCCGTCCACCCTCGGCCGACCCGGCGACGCTCCTGATCACCTGCCCCCTCGGCCGCTGAGCCATCAGGGCCCGCCGAACAGGGGGGACAAAACCCCCACTTCAGTCGTGGGCATAGGGGAGACTGCCACCTTCTGGCGGGTCATTGTGGTGCTCGCTCCCATAGGAGAGTCGGCGAGGTGACTCTACTGTTTCCGGCCATGACCAGGGAATCTGCATCCTCGCAACTGTTGGGGTCGACCGTTACGGCCACGGGCGTCGCGAACCTGTCCGGCCGGGCCGCACTGGTGACCGGCGGCGGCAGCGGCATCGGCCTGGCGTGCGCCGCCGCCCTTGCCGCCGCCGGCGCGGATGTCCACGTGGTCGACCTGGACGCCGAGAAGGCCAAGACAGTCGCCGACGCCATCGGGGGTGTGGCACACACGGCCGACCTGGCCGACCCGGACGTCATCGACACACTGCCCTCCGACATCGACATCCTCGTCAACAACGCTGGATTGCAGCACGTCGCCGCCCTCCACGAGTTCCCGCCCGATCGCTTCGCGCTCATGCAGCAGGTGATGGTCACGGCGCCGTTCCTGCTGATCCGCCGCGTCCTGCCGCACATGTACGCGGGCGGATGGGGCCGGGTGATCAACATGTCCAGCGTCCACGGCCTGCGCGCCAGCGCGTTCAAGAGCGCCTACGTCACGGCCAAGCACGCCTTGGAGGGCCTGAGCAAGGTCACCGCCGTCGAGGGCGCCCCGCACGGTGTGACCAGCAACTGCGTGAACCCCGGCTATGTCCGCACCCCGCTGGTCGAGGGTCAGATCAAGGACCAGGCCGCGGCCCACGGCATCAGCCCCGGCGACGTCCTCTCCGACGTCCTGCTCACCCGCGCTCCGGTCAAGCGGCTCCTGGAGGCCGAGGAGGTAGCCGCCGCCGCCCTGTGGCTGTGCGGTCCGCACACCAGCTACATCACCGGAGCATCGCTGCCCATGGACGGTGGCTGGGGAGCGAGCTGATCCCGGCCCGCCGTCCGCTTCCCGTCCCCGTCCCCGTCCACGCCCCTCACCCCATTCCGCACACGAAAGTGGTGACACATGTCCGACGCTCCGGCCATCGACCCCACCGAGCCCCCGGCCCCCACTGACCCCGCCGCGCCAGGCCGCTCTCCCGGCATCGCCCGTATCGTCAGCGCGAGCCTGATCGGCACCACCATCGAGTGGTACGACTTCTTCCTCTACGGCTCCGCCGCCGCGCTCGTGTTCAACACGCTCTTCTTCCCCACCGCCGACCCTCTCGTAGGCACCCTGATCGCTTTCATCACCTACGCGATAGGGTTCGCCGCCAGGCCGATCGGCGGCGTGGTCTTCGGGCACTTCGGCGACAAGATCGGGCGCAAGAAGCTGCTCGTCATCAGCCTGCTCATGATGGGCGGGGCCACCTTCGCCATGGGCCTGCTGCCCACCTACGACAGCATCGGCATCGGCGCCCCGATCCTGCTCACCGTGCTGCGGCTCGTCCAGGGATTCGCGCTGGGCGGCGAATGGGGCGGTGCGGTGCTCATCGTCTCCGAGCACGGCGGGGACAAGCAGCGCGGTTTCTGGGCCTCCTGGCCGCAGGCCGGCGCCCCGGGCGGCAACCTCCTGGCCACCGGCGTCCTCGCCCTGCTCGCGGCCGTCCAGTCGGAGGAGGACTTCACCGCCTGGGGCTGGCGCATCCCGTTCCTGCTCTCCGGAGTCTTGGTCCTCCTCGGCCTGTGGATCCGCGTCTCCGTCTCGGAGTCCCCCGTCTTCCTCGCCGCCCAGGCCAAGACCCAGGCGGAAGCCGCCCGCGGCATCAAGCAGAAGCCGCCGGTGGTCGAGGTGTTCCGCCGCAGCTGGCGGGAGGTCCTGACCGCGATCGGCACCCGCTTCGGCGAGAACATCTCCTACTACGTCCTCACCGCCTTCCTCCTCGTCTACGTCACCAACCACCTGGACCTGCCGAAGAGCACCGCGCTGAATGCCGTCCTGATCGCCTCGGCCGTCCACTTCATCACCATCCCCCTGTGGGGGGCGCTCTCCGACCGCATCGGCCGCAGGCCGGTCACCCTGATCGGCTCGGTCGGCATGGCTCTGTGGGCCTTCGCCTTCTTCGCCCTGCTCGACTCCAAGTCGTTCGCCGTCATCACCCTCGCGGTGACCGTCGGCCTGCTGCTGCACGGCGCCATGTACGGTCCCCAGGCCGCCTTCATCTCCGAGATGTTCGACACCAAGGTCCGCTACTCGGGCGCGTCGATGGGCTCCCAGCTCGCTTCCATCGTGGCCGGCGCGCTGGCACCGATCATCGCGGTCGAACTCCTCAAGGAGTACGACTCCGCCACCCCCGTCGCCGTGTACCTCTGTCTGGCCGCGGTCGTCACCACCGTCACCGTCGCCCTTGCCAGGGAGACACTCGGCCGGGACCTCACCGTCTCCATGGCGGCCGACCCCACGGACCGCCCGCAGCGGGAGACGCCCGCGCCCGCCGGCAGCGACAGGGTCTGAACCGACGCGTTCAGCGCCTCCGGACGCGAGGAGTGCCATCATGACCACCGTGAACGACCGCACGTACCGCGCCGCGGCACACAGTGCGATGGTGGCCCTCAGGCAGCTGCTGACCCTGCTGGCCTCCGGAGCGTCCACCGAGCAGTTCACCCGCCCCTCGGGCGACGCCGACACCGCTCACCTTCCACCCGAAGAGCGGTCCCTTCTGGAGGACGCCACACGGATCGCGCTGGAGATCCGCCGCACCCTCGACCAACACCGCAGACGCGAGGCCGAGCTGGCGGCCCTCTTCGACACCGCCAGCGACCTCGCGGCCCTGCGCGACCTGGACGCGGTCCTGCGCGCCATCGTCCACCGGGCCAGAACCCTGGTCGGCACCGACGCCGCCTACCTCTCCCTGAACGACCCCGTCGCCAAAGACACCTATATGCGCGTCACCGACGGATCGGTCTCCGCCCGCTTCCAACAACTGCGTCTCGGCATGGGCGAGGGCCTGGGCGGCCTCGTCGCCCAGACCGCCCGCCCCTATACCAGCGCCGACTACCACACCGACCCGCGCTTCAAGCACACCCGTGCCATCGACGAAGCGGTGCTTGAGGAGGGGCTGCGCGGCATCCTCGGCGTGCCGTTGCGTGTCGGCAAACGCGTCATCGGCGTGCTCTTCGCCGCCGACCGCACCACGCGCGACTTCCCGCCCGAAGCCATCGCGCTGCTCACCTCGCTCGCCGACCACGCCGCCGTCGCCATCGACAGCGCACGCATGCTGGAGGAGACCCGCTCCGCGCTCGTCGAACTCAACACGGCCAACGAGACCGCCCGGGCCCACAGCACGGCGCTGCGCCGCGCCGCCGACGCCCACGACCGCCTCACCGACCTGGTCCTGCGCGGCGCGACCGTCGACGACCTGGTCCGCGAGATCGCCGCGCTGCTCGGCGGCGGCATCGCCCTCCACGACCCCGACGGCACGGAGATGGCCCGCACCGGCACCGCCCCTCTCGCCCCTTCACCGCAGGGCATCACGGCCTCCCGCACCGGTGGACGCGCCGTCCCGGTGGACGGCACCTGGGTATGCGCCGTACTGGCCGGCTCCGAACTGCTCGGCAGCATCGTCCTGACCTCACGCGCGGACCTGGCCGACCCCGACCGCCGCCTGTTCGAACGCGCCGCCCTGGTCGCCGCCCTCCTGCTGCTGCTGCGCCGCACTGTCGCCGAGGCCGAGGACCGCGTCCGCGGCGAACTCCTCGACGACCTGCTCACCGGCCACAAGACCGGCGGACGCCACGACGGCGGCAGCATGGCCCTCCGCGCCCGCAAGCTCGGCATCAACCTCTCCCGCCCCCACGCCGTGCTCACCCTGGACACCGACAACGAGCCGCGTTCGCATCTGTTCGCAGAGGCCGTGCGCCACGCCCGCTCGCTGGGCGGGCTCGCGGGTATCCACGACGGCCACATCGTGCTGCTCGTCCCGTCGTCGGACCCCGGCGCACTCGCCGCCGAACTGGCCAGAGACCTCGGCAAGGCGGCCGGCGCGCCCGTCACCGTGGGCTCCGCGGGACCGGCCACCGGCCCCGAACAGCTCCCGGGCACGTACACAGAAGCGGGCCGCTGCCTCAACGCCCTGCACGCTCTGGGCCGCACCGGGGACGGCAGCGACATCGCCGGACTGGGTTTCCTCGGAGTCCTGCTCGGCGACCGATCCGACCTCGACGGCTTCGTGCAGCGCTACCTGGGCCCCGTTCTCGCCTACGACCAGCAGCGCGGCACCGAGCTCGTCCAGACCCTCGACGCCTACTACACCCATGGCGCGAGCCTGTCCAAGGCCAAGGACGCCCTGCACGTGCACGTCAACACCGTCGTGCAGCGACTGGACAGGGTCGCCCAACTCCTCGGCGCCGACTGGAACAGCCCCACCAGGGCCCTGGAACTACAACTGGCCCTGAAACTGCACCGACTGGGCAGCCACTGACGCCACCCCCTCCAATCCCGCCAGTATCCGCCGGGAACAGGCCATGGGGTTGGGCACCACCGCGGTGATCGACATTGTGGGGGTCCCAGCCAAGGCGCGGACGTCGCCGGCGCCCCTAACCTCCACACAACCCCGTGAGGGCCGTCATCACAGAGCCGAACGTGGAGGTCTCTCCCCATGCCACATCTCCGCCCCCTGCCCGCGGCCGGCCGCCGACCAGCCGCCGCGTTCGCCGCGGCACTGGCCGTCCTGCTCGTCGCCGTACTGTCCGTCGTGTCGTCGTCCGGTCCGGCGCGCGCGGCGGCCACCCCGCAAGAAGTGACGGGGTTCGGATCCAACCCCGGCAACCTTCGCATGTTCCGTTACGTCCCCCCAGGTCTGCCCGACGGCCGTCCTGTCGTCGTCGCCCTTCACGGCTGCACGCAGAACGCCGCGTCCTATGCGGCCCACACCGGCTGGCTGGGCCTGGCCGACACGTACAAGTTCTCACTGGTCCTGCCGCAGCAGCAGTCAGTGAACAACTCGAACTCCTGCTTCAACTGGTTCGAGCCCGGTGACACGCGGCGGGACTCGGGAGAGGTGCTGTCGATCAAGCAGATGGTCGACCACGCGAAGAAGGACAGTGGCGCGAAGAGCGCCTACGCCAGCGGCCTCTCGGCGGGTGGAGGCATGGTCTCCGCCATGCTGGCGGCCTACCCCGACGTCTTCTCCGGCGGGGGGATAATCGCCGGCCTGCCCCACGGCTGCGCCAACTCGGTCTCCACCGCCTTCACCTGTATGAGCCCTGGCGTCAACAGGAGCGCCAAGGAGTGGGGAGACAGGGTCAGGGCGGCCTCTTCGTACTCCGGGCCGCGTCCGAAGGTCTCGATCTGGCAGGGCACCACGGATACGACCGTGAAACCCATGAACGCCACCGAGCTGATGGAGCAGTTCACCAACGTGAACGGCACCGATCAGGTGCCGGACACCACGGACACGGTCGCTGGCTATCCGCACCGGGTGTACGGCGACACGGTGGAGACCTACGAGATCACCGGTATGGGGCACGGACACCCCGTCGACCCGGGCACCGGGCCGGCCCAGTGCGGCACCGCCGCCTCCTACGTCCTGGACGTGAACACCTGCTCCGCGTACCACCTCCTCCGCTTCTGGGACATCGACGACAGCGCCTCGCCCACCCCGACACCGACCGGCACGAGTACACCGACGCCCACGCCGACCAGCACCCTGCCCCCCTATTCCGACACGGCCGAGGGCACGGCGACCGACCACTACGTGGCCCAGCGCATCACCGTGGACGAGTACAACAAGCTCGGCGCGGCCCGTGGCTACAACACCCCCTTCACCCTCTACAAGTGCGTAGCGGGCTGGACCGACAAGTCTGACTGCTCACCCATCTGACCTGCGATGCTCCGCCGGATCTCCCGTACGGCCGCGCGCCCCGCGCGATTGGCGCCGATCGTGCTGGCCGAAGGCCCGTACCCCACCAGGTGGACGCGGGAGTCGGCGGCGGCCCTCGTGCCTTCCATGCGGATGCCGCCGCCCGGCTCGCGCAGCCGCAGCGGCGCGAGGTGGTCGATCGCGGCGCGAAAGCCCGTCGCCCAGAGGATCACATCCGCGTCGACGCGGCGTCCGTCGTCCCAGGCGACGCCGGTCGGCGTGATCCGGTCGAACATCGGCAGCCGGTCGAGTACCCCGTCGGCCCGCGCCCGGCGGATCGCGTCGTTCACGGGCAGGCCGGTCACCGACACCACACTGCGCGGCGGCAGTCCCTGACGCACGCGTTCCTCGACCATGGCGACGGCCGAGCGCCCCCAGTCCTCGGTGAAAGGACCCTCGCGGAACACCGGCGGGCGGCGGGTCACCCAGGTGGTCTCCGCCGCGTACGGGGCGATCTCCATCAGGTGCTGCGTGCCTGACGCGCCACCGCCCACGACGATCACCCGCTGCCCCGCGAAGGCCTCGGGCCCCGGGTAGAGCGCCGTGTGCAACTGCCTCCCGAGGAACGTCTCCTGGCCGGGGTAGCGCGGCCAGAACGGCCGGTCCCAGGTGCCCGTCGCATTGATCACCGCTCGCGTCGACCAGGTGCCCGCCGAGGTCTCCACGAGCAGCCGCCCGCCCTCGCCCTCGCGCACCGCGCGCACATCGACGGGGCGCCGCACCCGCAGGCCGAAGCGGTCCTCGTACGCCGTGAAGTACTCCCCGATGACCTCCGACGACGGACGCGCGGGGTCGGCGCCCGTCAGCTCCATGCCGGGGAGCGCGTGCATGCCGTGCACCTTCCCGTACGTCAGTGAAGGCCACCGGAACTGCCAGGCGCCGCCGGGCCGGGGCGCGTGATCGAGGACCACGAAGTCCCGGTCGGGCTCGAAGCCGGCCCGCCGCAGGTGGTAGGCGCCGGACAGGCCCGCCTGGCCCGCGCCGATGACGACCACGTCAACGTCCTGCGCCGCTGCGGTGGCGGCCGTGTCTCGCACCCCGATGTCGTTCACGCTTCCACTAACTGCACCGGGGCTGAGGATCTTCCCGCACGGGACAGGGATACCCGGATCGGGAGACGGGATGAGGGAGGATGGTCGTATGCCCGACGCGTTCACCACCCGAGTCCTGCGGATCACCACCGGTTCGACCGAGAAGGTCCACGACCTCACCCGCGACTGCGAAGCCTTCCTGCGCGAGGCGGCCGCCGGCCGCGACGGCCTCCTGAACATCTTCGTCCCGCACGCCACGGCGGGCATCGCGGTCCTGGAGACGGGCGCCGGCAGCGACGACGACCTGCTCGCCGCGCTGCACACCCTGCTCCCCGCCGACGACCGCTGGCAGCACCGCCACGGCAGCCCCGGCCACGGTCGCGACCACGTGCTGCCCGCCCTGGTTGCGCCGCACGCGACGCTTCCGGTGGTGGCCGGGAGCCTGGAGCTCGGCACCTGGCAGTCGGTGTGCCTGGTCGACACGAACGTCGACAATCCCGACCGCAAGGTCCGGCTCAGCTTCCTCGGGTGACGCGACCTCCCAGGTGAGCCGCGTCTCACCGGACCGGTGCCTCTTGTCTATGCAACGAGTTGCATAGAAGGATCGTCATATGGCGCTAGAGCACGCGATCCTCGTCTCGCTGCTGGAGCAGCCGGGCTCCGGCTATGAGCTGGCCCGGCGGTTCGAGCGGTCCATCGGATATTTCTGGACCGCCACCCACCAGCAGATCTACCGCGTCCTCAAACGCATGGAGGGCGACGGCTGGATCGACGCCCGCGAGGTGGCGCAGCAGACGCGGCCGGACAAGAAGGAGTACTCCGTCACCGCTCAGGGGCGGTCCGTCCTGGCCGAGTGGCTGCACGAGCCCATCGCACCCGAGAGCGTCCGGCACGAGCTGGCCGTGAAGATCCGCGGCGCCGCGTTCGACGACCCGGTCGCGCTGATCCGTGAGGTCGAGCGGCACCGCGAGGCGCACGCCGACCGGCTCGCCCGCTACCTCGCGGGGGAGCTGCGCGACTTCACGGGCCCCGAGGCCCCGTCGGCCCCCGACGCCGGGCAGGAGCTCCAGCACGTCGTGCTGCGCGGCGGCATCGCGTACGAACGCATGACGCTCGCCTGGCTCGACGACGTGATCGCCACCCTCCACCGGCTCGGCCCCCCGGCCTGAACCGGCCTCCTCACCTCAACTCCCGACCAGGAAAAGGCGGACACCATGGCCGACGCGCTGCTGTTCAACCCGCGCACCTACGACCCGACGCACTTCGACCCCGAGACCCGCAGGCTGCTGCGCGCGACCGTCGACTGGTTCGAGGCCCGCGGCAAGCGCAAGCTGATCGAGGACTACCGCTCCCGTGCCTGGCTGGCGGACTTCCTCGAGTTCTCCGCCAAGGAGAAGCTGTTCGCGACCTTCCTCACCCCGGCCTCCGCCGCGGGGGAGGGGCAGGGTGATCAGCGCTGGGACACCGCCCGGATCGCCGCCCTCAACGAGATCTTCGGCTTCTACGGGCTCGACTACTGGTACGCGTGGCAGGTCACCATCCTCGGCCTCGGCCCGGTCTGGCAGAGCGACAACGCCGCCGCGCGCACCCGCGCCGCCGAACTCCTCGACCAGGGAGAGGTGTTCGCCTTCGGCCTGTCCGAGAAGACGCACGGCGCCGACATCTACTCCACCGACATGCTCCTCACCCCCGACGCCGACGGCGGCTTCCGCGCCACCGGTTCCAAGTACTACATCGGCAACGGCAACGCGGCCGGTCTGGTCTCCGTCTTCGGCCGCCGTACCGACGTCGAGGGCCCCGACGGCTACGTCTTCTTCGCCGCCGACAGCCGTCACGAGGCGTACCACCTGGTGAAGAACGTCGTCGACTCCTCCAAGTTCGTCAGCGAGTTCCGGCTGGAGGACTACCCGGTCGCCGCCGAAGACGTACTGCACACCGGCAAGGCGGCTTTCGACGCCGCTCTCAACACCGTCAACGTCGGCAAGTTCAACCTCTGCACCGCCTCGATCGGCATCTGCGAGCACGCGATGTACGAGGCCGTCACCCACGCCCACAACCGCATCCTCTACGGCCGTCCCGTCACCGCCTTCCCGCACGTGCGCCGGGAGTTGACCGACGCCTACGTCCGCCTCGTCGGCATGAAGCTGTTCAGCGACCGCGCCGTCGACTACTTCCGCTCCGCGGGCCCCGACGACCGCCGCTACCTCCTCTTCAACCCCATGACGAAGATGAAGGTGACCACGGAGGGCGAGAAGGTCATCGACCTGATGTGGGACGTCATCGCCGCCAAGGGCTTCGAGAAGGACAACTACTTCGCCCAGGCGGCCATCGAGATCCGCGGCCTGCCCAAGCTGGAGGGGACGGTCCACGTCAACCTCGCGCTGATCCTGAAGTTCATGCGCAATCACCTCCTGGACCCGGCGCCGTACGAGCCCGTACCGACCCGCCTGGACGCCGCCGACGACGACTTCCTCTTCCGGCAGGGACCGGCCCGGGGCCTCGGCTCCGTACGGTTCCACGACTGGCGCACCGCCTACGACACCTATGCCGAGGTGCCCAACGTCGCCCGCTTCCGCGAACAGGCCGACGCCCTCTGCGAGTTCGTGAAGACCGCCGCCCCCGGCGATGAGCAGAGCCGCGATCTGGACCTCCTCCTCGCTGTCGGACAGCTGTTCGCGCTGGTCGTGCACGGCCAGCTGATCCTGGAGCAGGCGCGTCCGACCGGTCTCGACGAGGACGTGCTCGACGAGCTGTTCGCGGTCCTGGTACGCGACTTCTCCGCCCACGCCGTCGAACTGCACGGCAAGGACTCCGCCACCGAGGCGCAGCAGAGCTGGGCGCTCGGCGCGGTACGCCGCCCGGTCGTCGACGACGCCCGCTCGGCGCGCGTCTGGGCGACCGTCGAATCCCTGGCCGGGGCATACGAGATGGCGCCGTAGGGCGTAGAGACACCCCGACCCGACTGCGCCCGCCCGGGCTACGGGCGGGCGCAGTCGGGGCACCGGCCCCGGTAGGTGACCTCGGCCTCGGACACGGTGTAGCCGAACCGCTCGGAGTCCGGCAGGTCGGCCAGGGGATCGCCGCCGGGGTGAACGTCCCGGATGGTGCCGCAGTCCGAGCAGACCAGGTGCTGGTGGGGGCGGTGGGCGTTCGGGTCGTAGCGCTTGGCGCGGCCGTGGGCCGTCACCTCGACCACCTCACCGAGCGAGACCAGCTCGCCGAGGGTGTTGTAGACCGTGGCGCGGGAGATCTCCGGCAGCCGGGCGGTGGCGCGCGCGAGCACCTCGTCCGCGGTGAGGTGGACGTGGTCGCCGTTGAGCACCTCGGCGACCACCCGGCGCTGAGCGGTCATCCGCCAGCCGCGTCCGCGCAGTCGTTGCAGCAGGTCACTCATGGCCACCGGCCTCACTGTGCTTCGTTCGACAAATGACTTCGGGCGGGCCTGTCTGTCGTATTGACTTGGACATGGTCCATCGTAGGATCGGATCCGGCTGTCGGCCAAGAGTCAGGGCAACTGCGGGGAAAAGTACGTGACTTGACCCGGGCCAGGTTCGTGGACGCGACCGTCCGCAGTTCCGCATCGTGATCCGCCCCGTCCGGAAGGATTCGCATGACCGAGAACCATGACGCGATCGTCACCGACCCCAAGCCGGAGGAGGTGACCGGCTGTCCGGTCGCGCACGGGCGTGCCCCGCACCCGACCCAGGGCGGCGGAAACCGCCAGTGGTGGCCGGAGCGGCTGAACCTGAAGATCCTCGCGAAGAACCCCGCCGTGGCCAACCCCCTCGGCGAGGAGTTCGACTACGCCGCGGCGTTCAAGGCGCTCGACCTGTCGGCCGTGAAGCGCGACATCGCGGAGGTCCTGACGACCTCGCAGCCCTGGTGGCCCGCGGACTTCGGCCATTACGGCCCGTTCATGATCCGGATGGCCTGGCACAGCGCGGGCACCTACCGCATCAGCGACGGCCGCGGCGGCGCCGGGGCCGGGCAGCAGCGCTTCGCGCCCCTCAACAGCTGGCCGGACAACGCCAGCCTCGACAAGGCCCGCCGTCTGCTGTGGCCGGTCAAGAAGAAGTACGGCCAGAGCATCTCGTGGGCCGACCTCATGATCCTCACCGGCAACGTGGCCCTGGAGTCGATGGGATTCGAGACCTTCGGCTTCGCCGGTGGCCGCGAGGACGTGTGGGAGCCCGACGAGGACGTCTACTGGGGCCCCGAGACCACCTGGCTCGGCGACGAGCGCTACACCGGCGACCGCGAGCTGGAAAACCCCCTCGGCGCGGTCCAGATGGGCCTCATCTACGTCAACCCCGAGGGCCCGAACGGCAATCCGGACCCGATCGCCGCGGCCCGCGACATCCGCGAGACGTTCCGCCGGATGGCGATGAACGACGAGGAGACCGTCGCCCTGATCGCCGGTGGCCACACCTTCGGCAAGACGCACGGCGCGGGCCCGGCCGACCACGTCGGAGACGACCCCGAGGCCGCTCCGATGGAGCAGCAGGGCCTCGGCTGGAAGAGCACGTACGGCACCGGCAAGGGAGCCGACGCGATCACCAGCGGCCTCGAGGGCATCTGGACGAACACGCCGATCACCTGGGACAACAGCTTCTTCGAGATCTTGTTCGGTTACGAGTGGGAGCTGTTCAAGAGCCCCGCGGGCGCGCACCAGTGGCGGCCGAAGGACGGTGCCGGGGCCGGGACCGTTCCCGACGCCCACGACGGCTCGAAGACCCACGCCCCGACGATGCTGACGACGGACCTCTCGCTGCGGTTCGACCCGGCCTACGAGCAGATCTCGCGCCGTTTCCTGGCCAACCCCGCCGAGTTCGCGGACGCCTTCGCCCGCGCCTGGTTCAAGCTGACCCACCGCGACATGGGCCCGGTCGTGCGCTACCTCGGCCCGGAGGTCCCGGCGGAGACGCTGGTGTGGCAGGACCCCCTGCCCGAGGTGGCGCACGAGGTCATCGACGCCGGGGACATCGCCGCCCTGAAGAGCCGGATCCTCGCCTCCGACCTCTCTGTGTCGCAGCTGGTGTCCACCGCGTGGGCCGCGGCCTCCTCCTTCCGCGGCAGCGACAAGCGCGGCGGCGCCAACGGCGCGCGCATCCGCCTGGAGCCGCAGAGCGGCTGGGAGGTCAACCAGCCCGACCGGCTGGCCACGGTGCTGCGCACCCTCGAAGGCATCAAGGAGACCTTCGACTCCGCGCAGAGCGGCGGCAAGCGGGTCTCGCTCGCCGACCTGATCGTGCTCGCCGGCGCCGCGGGTGTCGAGCAGGCCGCCAAGGACGCAGGGTTCGACGTCGAGGTCCCCTTCACGCCGGGACGCGTCGACGCCACGCAGGAGCAGACGGACGTCGAGTCGTTCGCCGCCCTGGAGCCGACCGCGGACGGGTTCCGCAACTACCTCGGCAAGGGCAACCGCCTGCCCGCCGAGTACCTGCTGCTCGACAAGGCGAACCTGCTGACCCTGAGCGCCCCCGAGCTGACGGTCCTCGTCGGTGGCCTGCGCGTCCTCGGCGCGAACTACCAGGAGACGAAGCACGGCGTCCTCACCACCAACCCCGGGACGCTGACCAACGACTTCTTCGTCAACCTCCTCGACCTGGGCACGGAGTGGAAGTCCACGTCCGAGGCGCAGGACATGTTCGAGGGCCGCGACGCCGTCACCGGCGAGGTCAAGTGGACCGGCACCCGCGCCGACCTCGTCTTCGGCTCGAACTCCGAGCTGCGGGCGCTCGCGGAGGTCTACGCCAGCGATGACGCCAAGGAGAAGTTCGTGAAGGACTTCATCGCGGCGTGGGACAAGGTCATGAACCTCGACCGGTTCGACCTGGTCTGATCCGCGTACGTCGTGCGGGCCGGCCCACGCGGGCCGGCCCGCACGTCATCCGATCTCGACCACGCGTGCCCAGTCGGGCGGCAGGTCCGGCACGTAATCGGGGTCGTTCTCGTCCCACGACCCGTCGGACCCCTGCCGGGGAAAGAGGCCCACGACGGTCCGGCACGGAGGCCGTACGGTCGGCCACGGTGTCTGGCCGTCGGTCAGGACCACGATCACGTCCGGGCGCGGGTTGGACCGCAGCGCCCTGGCGAAGCCCGTACGCAGATCCGTGCCCCCGCCGCCCATCAGCGGGATCCCCTCGCCGCGGCACAGCGGGTGCACCAGCCGGGCTGCCGCGTCGCACGGCAGCACGGAGACCAGGTCCCGGCGGCCGCCCACGGCCCGGGAGATCGCGGCGACTTCGAGGAGCGCGCTGCCCAGTTCGGTGTCACTGACCGATCCGGAGGTGTCGATGACCACGGACACCCGGGGAGGCCTGCGCCGCAGACTCGGCAGTACGACGCCGGGCACCCCGGCCGAGCGCCGCGCCGGCCTGCCATACGTGTAGTCCTCACCCGCACCGGGACCGGAGGCCGCCGAGCGCAGGGCCGCGCCCAGCAACTCCCGCCACGGCTGCGGCGGATGGAACACCTTTTCGGCCCAGCGCCGCCAGCCCTCGGGGGCGCTGCCGGGCCGGCCGGTGATGCCCCGCGCCACCCGGAACCGGACCGCGTCGCGCTCCTGCTCGCTGAGCCCGTGCGCGCCTTTCGAGCCCAGCTCCCACTCCCGCGCCAGCCCGTCGGCGCCGCTGCCGCAGTCCAGCCAGGCCAGGTGCTGCGTGCGCGGGCCGAGCCGGAACCAGCTCAGATACTCCTCCATGAGCGCGCCCGCCGGCAGCCCCAACGACTGGGGTACGACGACCCCTTCGGGCCGGACGAGACCGTCGCCGAACACGTCGTCGTTGATCTCAAGATCGGCGGCGATGTTCATCCGCAGCCGTTCTCCCGGGCCGCTCGGCCCGCGTTCCCGGGCGACCCGGTCAGCGCGCCCGTGGTGGTCGCGCAGCAGATGGGACACCTCGTGCACCCACACCCCGGCCAGCTCTTCCACCGGCGTCCGGTCCACGAACGCCGGTGAGACGTAGCACCGCCAGTGCCGGTCCACGGCCATCGTCGGTACCTGCCGTGACGCGACGGTATGCAGGGCGAACAGGGCCGTCGCCAGGTAGGGCCGGGCGCGGGCGGCATGCAACCGGGCGGCGTACAGCTTGTCGAGGTCGAGCTTGTCGCGTTCCGGCGCTTGTGGCGCGTCTGTGGTCATCGGCGTGCCTGGGTGGCCGCCGCGGCCCGGGCGGCGGCGCGGTCGGCCCGCCGGGACAGGGAGACCGTTCCGGTGAGGCGTTCGATCGCCTCCGGGACGTCCCAGTCCGCGCGGCGCAGCGAGGCGAGCGTCGTCGCGGGGACGACGACCAGGTCCGGGGCCCCGGTCTCCGCCGCCCGCACCAGCAGGGCCCATGCCGCCTCCCAGCGGGACTTGTCCGGCTTGCGGTGCACCGCGTCCACCACGCCGTCGAGCACGGCCTGGCGCAGGTCCCCCCGTTCGGGCAGGGCGGCGTTCGCCGGGTCGGCGAGGAGCGTCTCGGGGTCCGGGAGGTCCATCCGGTCCAGGCTCGCCAGGAGTTCGAACCCCGGGCCGTCCCCCACGGCGCCCCTGACGAGCAGGGAGAGCACCTCGCGGGACGAGTCGGCGGCGGTCGCGAAGGCGATCAGTCGCAGCGCTGTCTCCCAGCTGCGGGGGGAGGGCCAGGCGCCGCCCCGGCGCGTCTCGCTGCCGGGGAGCTGGTGGACGAGGCGGGGCCGGGCGGAGAGGAGTCCGCAGACCGCGCGCCGGGCGAAGGCCACGGCCTCCGGCAGCTTCTCCGGGGCGAGTCGGGGCAGGGCCGCCCGGGGCCAGGTGCCGCCGAGTCCGCGTACGACGACATCGTGGTCGTGGACCCACTGGAGGTGGACGAACCGGTTGGCGAGGGGCGGGCTCAGCTCCCAGCCGTCGGCCGCCGACGACCGGGGGTTGGCGGCGGCCACGATCCGTACGCCGGGCGGCAGGCGCAGGGCGCCGATCCGCCGTTCGAGGACGAGGCGGAGCAGGGCGGCCTGCACGGCCGGGGGCGCGGTGGACAGCTCGTCCAGGAACAGCAGCCCGCGGCCGGCCCGCACCAGGCGCACGGCCCAGTCCGGCGGGGCCATCGGGACGCCGTGCTCCGCGGGGTCGTCGCCGACGACGGGCAGCCCGGAGAAGTCGGACGGCTCGTGGACGCTGGCGATCACCGTGGTCAGCGGCAGGTCGAGGGTCGCGGCGAGCTGCGTCAGGGCGGCGGTCTTGCCGATGCCCGGCTCGCCCCACAGCAGTACGGGCAGGTCAGCGGCGACGGCCAGGGTCAGGGCTTCCAGTTGGGTGTCGGGGCGCGGTTCGGTGGTGGTGTCCCGCAGCAGGGTCAGCAGGTCGTCGGCGACGTCGAGTTGGGCGGGGCCACCGGAGCCGGAGGGAGTGGTGGTGGGGGAGAGGGGCGGGGTGTACGTGGGCATAGGTGATCACCTTTGGGGTCGACGTGGCGTGCGGTGTGGGGTGTGCGGTGTCATGGGGGGCATGGGCGGTATGGCGGAGGGCCTGAAGGCCTCCGGCCCGAGGTCAGCGCAGGGTTGAGTGACGTGGGCCCGAGCGGCGCGGGCGCGTCCGACGGCCGGGGGTGTGGCCCCGTGCCGGCGGGACGCGTTCGGGTGCGGGACCCGACAGGCCGGCCCTGTACAGCCCGTAGGTGATCCGCCCCTGCGCGGCCCGCTCCAACTCGTCGCGCAGAGCGCCGTCGCGCAGCACCGCGGCGGGGCCGAGCAGGTTCTCGACGACGGCCAGCGCACCGGCGGTGTCACCGTGGCGCAGGCGTTCGCGGACATCGGTGAGGCAGGCCGGATCGCGGTGTGCCGTGTCGATGGCCTGGAGGCAGGGGAGCGGTGTGCCGCCCAGCGCGGCCAGCAGCTCTTCGCGCCGGATCTCGGCCGGGTCGTGGTCCAAGGCGGTCAGCGTCCCCTCCACCAGGCCGATGCGGTGTTCGGCTCCACGGCACTGCACCGGGCGCGGCCGTCCCGCCCCGTCCACGGCCGGGGGCGGCCCGGTCGCGGAGCAGCCCGGGGCCAGCGCCGACGCGACCAGGGGGTGCAGCCGTTCGACCTCGATCGCGCCGCTGCGGACAAGCTCCACGTCGGGCGGCACCCAGGTCGCCGCGTCGGGCAGGACCGGCAGCGCGGAAACGCTGCCGTCAAAGGGCGCGGGCGTGACATGGGGAGGGCCGACGCCATCCCCGTACCGCTCCAGGACGAGCCGCTGTCGGGCGCCGACCCGCACGACGACGGGTCCGGGCGGCCGTCCGTCGGCGCGCAGCAGGAGGTCCGCCTCGGCCGCCCACCGGTCCACCCCCCACGGGGTGCCGTTCCCGCCCCGCGTCCGCAACTCGTCGGTCCTGCGTACGTCCCACAGGTGGCGGTGCAGATCGAGGCGGAACCGCCGACTGGGGTGCGGGTGCGGATGGCGCGAGGCGGCGGCGTCGGCAGGAGAGCCGTCCCACAGGGCGAGGCTGATCCGCTGGCCGGAGTCCGCCCACGCCGGTGCCGTCCTGGCCACCAGGTGCAGCGGGCCGGGGCCATCGCGGCCCGCGTCGGCATAGCGGGCCAGGGAGATGGTCAGGCCGGGGCGGAGCAGCCCGTCGGGGGCGATCCGCGGCATGTGCCAGCGCAGGAGGTCGGGGGCGAGATGGCGCAGGTCGGCCCGGAGCCGGGCGGCGAGTTCCGAGCCGTGGGTGCGCGCCACGGAACGCGGAGGGAAATCGACGTCGATGCCCGCGGCGGCGCACGCCCCCGCCCAGTCGCCGACGAGACGGCGGGCGGTCGCAGACTCGATCATGGGCAGCGGCACGGCGAACTCTCGCACGCGCGGCCAGAAGGAGAGGCGGGAATCCCCGAGCGCGGTGTGGGTGAGCATCAGCACTCACCTTGCGCGGACGGGTCCCCCAATCTGTGATCAGAATGAGTCGTCATCGCGGCGACCGTATCGCTCCACCGTTCGATCTGCCAGATAATTTCGGCGAGTTCGCGGTGCGGTCGGCGAGGCCGGACGCATAAGCCGACCCGGTGGGGGGGTCATAAGGCTGGCTTATGAGGTCATAAAGTCGACCCGGCTACTTACTTAGGTTTGCCTTAGTTTAGGCTTCCCGGGAAGTACCCCATCACCGCTCGAAGGGAACCTGAACATGCCTCGCCCTCTGCGGGTAGCCATTGTCGGTGCCGGACCTGCCGGGATCTACGCTGCCGACGCGCTGCTGAAGTCCGCGGTGGCCGTCGAACCCGGTGTGTCGATCGACCTCTTCGAGCGGATGCCGGCGCCGTTCGGGCTGATCCGCTACGGCGTCGCGCCCGACCACCCGCGCATCAAGGGCATCATCACGGCCCTGCACCAGGTGCTCGACAAGCCCCAGGTCCGCCTCTTCGGCAACGTCGACTACCCGGGCGACATCAGCCTGGACGACCTGCGCACCTTCTACGACGCGGTGATCTTCTCCACCGGTGCGACGGCCGACCGGGCCCTGGACATACCGGGGATCGACCTCGACGGCTCCTACGGCGCCGCCGACTTCGTCTCCTGGTACGACGGTCACCCCGACGTGCCGCGGGCCTGGCCCCTGGACGCCGAGAAGGTCGCCGTCCTCGGCGTCGGGAACGTCGCGCTCGACGTGGCACGCGTCCTCGCCAAGACCGCCGACGAGCTGCTGCCGACCGAGATCCCGGCCAACGTGTACGAGGGCCTGAAGGCCAACAAGGCGCTGGAGGTCCACGTCTTCGGCCGCCGCGGGCCCGCGCAGGCGAAGTTCAGCCCGATGGAGCTGCGCGAGCTGGACCACTCCCCGAACATCGAGGTCATCGTCGACCCCGAGGACATCGACTACGACGAGGGCTCCATCGCCACGCGGCGCGGCAACAAGCAGGCCGACATGGTCGCCAAGACTCTGGAGAACTGGGCGATCCGCGACGTCGGCGACCGCCCGCACAAGCTCTTCCTGCACTTCTTCGAGTCGCCCGTCGAGATCCTCGGCGAGGACGGCAAGGTCGTCGGCCTGCGCACCGAGCGCACCGCCCTGGACGGCACCGGCAACGTCAAGGGCACCGGCGAGTTCAAGGACTGGGACCTCGGCGCCGTCTACCGCGCCGTCGGCTACCTCTCCGACGAACTGCCCAAGCTGCCCTGGGACGTCGCGTCGGGCACGGTCCCCGACCAGGCGGGCCGCGTGATCGAGGAGACCGGCGAGCACCTTCAGTCGACCTACGTCACCGGCTGGATCCGCCGCGGCCCCGTGGGCCTCATCGGACACACCAAGGGCGACGCCAACGAGACGGTCGCCAGCCTCCTCGACGACCACGAGAACGGCCGCCTGCACACCCCCGGGGCCCCCGCCCCGGAGGCCGTCGAGTCCTTCCTCGGCGAGCGGAACGTCCGCTTCACCACGTGGGAGGGCTGGTACCGCCTCGACGCCGCGGAGAAGGCGCTCGGCGAGCCGCAGGGCCGCGAGCGCGTGAAGATCGTGGAGCGTGAGGACATGCTCGACGCGAGCGGCGCGTAACGCCCCTCACTCCAGGCCGTCAGCCGAGGTGACGGACGTCGCCGAGGCTGACGACCTGTCGGTTGTGGAAGAAGTCGTCCTCGCGCAGCACCGTGATGCTGCCGGAGGGCGCCCGGAAGCTGACCGAGTGGAGCGACTCGAACGGCATCTTGATCCAGGCCGCCACGACGAACGTCAGGGCGAACCCGTGCGTCACCACGACCTGGTGGGCGGCGGGGCGGCCCAGCAGCTCGTCCATCACCGCGTAGACACGTCGCGCGCACTCGCCCCTGGTCTCGGAACCCGTGACGCCCTCATGGTGGTTCATCCGGTCACCCTCGGCCGGCGGTGGGACGAACCGCCGGTCGAGCCACTCCTGCGGCCGCCCCTCGGCCTCCCCGTAGGACTTCTCCCGCAGCCGCCGGTCCAGGACCGGCTCCACGCCGAGGAGTTCCCCCGCCGCCTGTGCCGTCTGCCGCGCGCGCCGCAGATCCGATGAGATCAGCTCCACGTCCGCGCCCTCGGGGATCCGCTCCCGCAGCGCCCGGGCGATGGAGGCCGCCGCGGTCCGGCCCGACGCGGTGAGGTGCGAGTCGTGCCAGCCGCCCACCACACGCTCGACGTGGTGGGTCGCCTCGGGGTGGGCGATGACGTACAAGCTGCGCATCGGTGCCTGCCTTTCGTGTAAGTGACCACTATGCGTGATCGGTGGCTGATTCCCTGTGCTCGAAGGGGAGTTGGCGCCGAGCGGACGTACCATGACCAGTCGATCGGGGGCAGGGGTACGGCGAGGGGTTCGAGGAGCGGGGATCAGGGAGCGGGGGCGGTGCGGGGCAAGGACCCATGGAGATGGGCGTGGACACGGACATGCACTACCGCTTGCTGGGACCGGTCGAGGCATGGCGCGAGGGGCGCCGCCTGGCGCTCGGCGGCCCCAAACCGCGGGCGCTGCTCGCCGCGCTGCTCCTGGAGCCCGGCCGGGTGGTCTCCGCCGACGCCCTGATCGACGCGATCTGGGGCGACCGGCCGCCGGACACGGCCCGGTCCCTGATCCAGTCGTACGTCTCGGCGCTGCGCCGCGCGCTGTCCGCCGACGTCATCGAGACACAACCGCCCGGATATCTGATCCACGCGGACGCGGAAGTCGTCGACCGCGTCGCGTTCGAGCGGCTCACGGCACAGGGACGGCAGGCGGCGGCCGCGGGTGATCACGCCGGCGCCGCCCGGCTCCTGAGCGAGGCCCTCGCGCTCTGGCGCGGCCCCGCCCTCGGCGGCATAGGCGAGACGCTGCGGGCCATGGCCGACCAGCTGGAGGAGGCCCGGCAGGCGGCACTGGAGGAGCGCATCTCTGCGGACCTCGCCCAGGCGGGCCGCGAGACGGAGCTGGTCGGCGAACTCACCGCCCTCGTCGCCACCCACCCCACGCGCGAGCGGCTGCGCGGCCAACTGATGCTCGCCCTCTACCGGCTGGGCCGCCAGGCCGACGCGCTCGCGGTGTACGCGGAGGGCCGCGACGTACTCGCCGAGGAGCTGGGCATCGACCCCGGGCCGGGGCTGAGGGCGATGCACGAGGCCATCCTGCGGGCGGACGAGGACCTGCTGCCCGCGGCGGCGAGCCCACCGGGCCCCACCGACGGCGAACGCGTGTCCGCCGCCCGCTCCCGCGACGAGACCCCCGCGCCCGCCCCGGCCCTTCTGCCGCCCGCCATCGGCGACTTCACCGGACGCGAGGAGCAGCTCAGTGCGGTGCAAGCCGCGCTCACGGGAGACGGTGCGCGCGAGACCATGCCCGTCGTCGCCGTGACCGGGCCCGGCGGCATCGGCAAGTCCGTCCTCGGCGTCACCGCCGCCCACCGCGTCGCCGCCGCCTACCCGGACGGACAGCTCTACGCCGAACTGCGCGGGGCCACCGACCCGGTGGCCCCGGGCGAGGTGCTCGGACGCCTGCTGCGCGCCCTCGGGGCGAACCCGCCCGAGGGCGACGCCGAACGGAGGGATCTCTTCCGGAGTCTGGTGGCGGGGCGCCGCGTCCTGCTCGTCCTCGACGACGCGGGCAGCGAGTCCCAGGTGCGCCCGCTGCTCCCGGGCAGCGCCACCTGCGGCGTGCTGATCACCGCGCGCGCCCGGCTCGGCGCGCTGCCGTGCACCCACCGCACCGACCTCGACGTGCTCGACACACAGCCCGGCGCCGACCTGCTCGCCCGGGTCGCCGGCGCCGAACGCGTACGCGACGAGCCCGACGCCGTCCGCCGCATCGTCGAGCTGTGCGGCGGACTGCCGCTGGCCCTGCGCATCGCCGGGGCCCGCCTCGCCACCCGCAGACACTGGACGGCCCGCACACTCGCCGAGAGGCTCGCCGACGAACACCACCGCCTGGACGAACTCTCCGTCGGGGACCTGGAGGTCCGCGCCGGGCTCGGCCTGAGCTACCGGGCCCTGGACGCCCCGGCCCGCACCGCGCTGCGCCGCCTCGGCCTGCTCGCCGCGCCCGACGTCGCCTCCTGGGTGGTCGCCGCCCTCCTCGACGTGACGGAGACCGAGGCGGAGCGCGTCGTGGAGCAGCTGATCGACGCCCAGCTGCTGCACTGCACCGTCGTCGACCGCGCCGGACAGCCCCGGTACCGGCCCCACGACCTCGTACGGGTGTACGCCGCCGAGCGCGCCGAGGCCGAGGACACACCCGCCGAACGCTCCGCCGCCGTCGGCAGGGCGCTCGGCGCCGGGCTCTGGCTCACCGGCCGCGTCGCCTCCGCCACCCCGTCGGGCGCGGTCGAACTGCACCGCGGCTTCCTGGACTCCGGCGGCCCGGTCGGCGCCGCGTCGGACGCCATGCGCCACCTCGTGCGGCCCGTCGGCCCCGAGGCCACCCGGCGGGCGCTCGCCGACCCGTCCGCCTGGTTCGAGGCCGAGGCCGACGCGTTCGCCGCCGCCGTCGAGCGGGCCGCCGCCTACGACCTGCACACCCTGGCCTGCGAGGCCGCCGCCGCCCTGTGCTCGTCCGCGTACGCGGTGGGCAACCGTTTCGAGGCCTGGTGGCGCAGCCACGACGCGGCCCTGGCCGCCGCCCGCCGCGCCGAGGACCACTCCGGAGAGGCCCTGCTGCTCATCGGGCTCGGTCAGCTCCGTTACGAACAGGACCGGTTCGACGAGTCGCAGGACTACTTCCGCCAGGCCGCCGGGCGCTGCGCCGAACTCGGTGACGCGCGCGGCAGGGCCGCCGCCCTCGCCGGGCTCGGCAGCGCCCTGCGCGAGGCGGGCCGGCTGCGCTCCGCGCTCGACGTGCTCGCCCAGGCCGTCGAGGGCTTCCGCGGGCTCCACGACGATCCGGGGCTCGGGCTCTCCTGCCGGTTCGCCGGCACGGTCCACCTCGAACTGGGCGAGCACGAAGAGGCGTTCGCCCTCCTCGACGAGTCCCTGCGGGCCTACCGCAGGCTCGGCAGCCGCCGCGGCGAGGCGCTCACGCTGCGCTCGCTCAGCCTCGTGCACCGCGCGCTCGGCGCGTACGAGGAGGCACAGGAGCTGGCGGGACAAGCGGTGGACCTGCTGCGCCTCATCGGGGACCCGCTCATGTCGGCGTACGCGGTGCAGGCGAGGGCCAAGTGCCGCTTCCGCCTCGGCCATTGCGACGAGGCGGCCGCAGACCTGCGGGGGGTCCTCGAGACGTGCCGCGACCACCACGACCGCTTCGGCGAAGCGCTCGCCCTGCGCACCCTCGGCGAGTGCGAACTCGCCGCGGGCCGTCCCGACGCCGCGGAGAAGCACTTGACCGCGGCGGCCGCCCACTGGGCCGCGCTGGAGCTGCCGCTGCCCCGGGCACGGACCCTGCGCGATCTCGCCGCGGCGCGCGAGGCCGTGGGCGATCACGCGCAGGCGCTCGCGCTGCGCGCCGAGGCACGGGAGGTCTTCACCGCGTACGAGGCGCGGGAACGGGATGAACCGGGCATACGATCGCCGCGGCCCTGACCGCGACGGTGGGGGCACTTGCCGTGATTTTGCAGAGAACTTGCAGCGGCCTGCGCGATGCTCTACGTGTCGGCGGCACCAAGGGGTCGACAGCAACGGGGGATCTAACGGGGGAAAGGCCTTTGTTGCCTCGAACGGCCCATACGACCGCGACAGTCGGCCGTATGGGCCGTCCTTCGCGTCGGGCCACTGCAAGGCGGGGGGCTCCGGGGGGCGGGCGGCAGCCCGCCCCCCGGAGCTGTGCCCGTCACTCCTGTGCCCGTCACTCCTGACACGAGAAGGGGCCGAGCGTGCCGCCGATCATCCTCATGAGCGATCCCCGCGTGGTCGGCATCCCGGTGCACGAATGCGGCGAGGCCCTCGTCGACCTGCGCCACCTGCCGTTCATCGACGTCGACGAACGCCTCGCGGACCCGGTGGGGGCCTACGCCCAGCTGCGCGAGGGCGTCGTATGGCGCCTGGCCCGCGCCGCCCGGCTGCTCCCGGAGGGGCTGCGGCTGCTGGTCACCGAGGGCTACCGCCCGCTCGACCTGCAGATCAAGTACTTCGAGGAGTACGCGGCCGAGCTGAGGCGCGCCCACCCCGACTGGTCGGCCGACCACCTGCACCGGCAGACGAGCCGCTCCCTGTCACCGCCGGAGGTGGGCCCGCACGTCGCGGGCGCCGCCGTCGACGTGACGCTGTGCACCAGCGCGGGCGTCGAACTCGACCTCGGGACACCGGTGAACGCAAGCCCCGAGGAGAGCGACGGCGCCTGCTACACCGACACCGACCACATCTCCGCCGCGGCCCGCCGCAACCGCCGCACCCTCGGCGCGGCGCTGAGAACGGCGGGCCTGGTCAACTACCCCACGGAGTGGTGGCACTGGTCCTACGGCGACCGCTACTGGGCCCATACGACCAGTGCGCCCGCCGCCCACTACGGCCCCGTGACCTTCGGCGCGCGCACGGGGCCGCAGGGCGTGACGCCCTAGGCGTACCGGCCCTCGGGCCCTGGCCGAGGGGCGCGCTCTAGCCGAGGGGCACGTCGAGGCGGGCGCGGCGGTGGCTGAACGCGGCGATGGAGTGCGGGCCGTGATAGCTGCCCATGCCGCTCTCGCCGACGCCGCCGAAGGGCAGGTCGTGGACGCGCAGATGGGCCATCGGCAGCCCGAAGCCGAGCCCGCCGGAGGAGGTCTCCGCGGCGAGGCGCCGACGGGTGGTCTCGTTCTCCGTGAAGCCGTAGAGGGCGAGCGGCTTGTCGCGGTCGTTGATGAAGGTGATGGCCTCGTCCAGATCCTCGACCTCGACGATGGGCAGGACGGGACCGAAGATCTCCTCCTGCATGACGGGGTCGTCCCCCTTCACCCCGGCCAGGACGGTCGGCGCGATGTAGACGTCCTCGCGGTCGGTGTGCCCGCCGAACACCGTCGTCCCCGAGCCGAGCAGTGCGGACACGCGGTCGAAGTGCCGCTGGTTCACCATGCGCCCGTACGCCTCGGAGGACTGCGGGTCCGGGCCGAACATGCCCTCCACGGCCTCGGCGAGGGCGACTTCGAGGGCGCGGGCGGTGGCGGGATCGGTCAGGACGTAGTCGGGCGCGACGCACGTCTGCCCGGCGTTGCGGAACTTGGTGTCCGCGAGGCGCGCGGCCACCACGGAGACATCGGCGTCCCAGTCGACGAAGACCGGTGACTTGCCGCCCAGTTCGAGCGTGACGGGCGTCAGATGCTCGGCGGCGGCGCGCATCACGATGCGGCCGACCGTGCCGTTGCCGGTGTAGAAGATGTGGTCGAAGCGCTGGGCGAGCAGCTCGGTGGTCTCCGGGACCCCGCCCTCGACGACGGCGACCGCCTCCGGGTCCAGGTATTGGGGCACGAGCCGGGCCATCAGCTCCGAGGTGGCGGGGGCCAGCTCGCTCGGCTTGAGGAGGACGGCGTTGCCCGCGGCGAGCGCGCCCGCGACCGGCACGAGCGAGAGCTGGACCGGATAGTTCCAGGGCGCGATGACCAGCACGGTGCCCAGTGGCTCGTACTGCGTACCCGCGGTGGAGCCCTGCGGCAGCCCGGCGAGGGATTCCTGGCCGAGCGACGTCGGGGTGAGCCACTGGGCCAGATGGGCCAGCGTGTGGTCGATCTCGCGTACGGGGAGGTCGACCTCCGCGGCGTACGCCTCGGCGCGCGGCTTGCGCAGATCGCTGTGGAGCGCGTCTGCTATCGCCTCGCGGTTCTCGGTGAACAGTGCGCGCAGCCGCGTCAGCTGCTCCTCGCGCCAGGCGAGGGGGCGGGTGCGGCCGGTGGCGAAGGTGGCGCGCAGGCGGGCCACGAGAGCGGGGGTGTCTTCGGCGTCTTCAGTGCTTTGAGAGCGGTCGGTGGGTGTGACGGCGGTGTTCATCAGGATGTTCCTCGGATGGTGCTGGAAGGGTCGGTGCTGTGCTGGTGGGAGGACCGGGCCTCACCGAGCAGGCCGGTGGCGAGGGCGGCGGTCGCCGGGGCGAGCAGGTCACGGGCGCCGGGCATCGACTCCAGGCCGACGACCAGCGCGACGCAGATGTCGGCGGCCTCGGGCGGCTCGATGCCGTCCGCGGTGCCCGCCTCGGTGAACAGGGCGATCAGGAGGCGGCGCAGATCCGAGGTGTACGACCCGCAGATCTCACCGAACAGCCGGGCCTTCCCGTCGAGCAGCTCCGTGGCGTGCGGGGAGTCCCCGGCCAGCTGGAGTACGAGGTCGAGCTTGGCGGCCAGGACGCCGTGCAGCCGCTCCCCGTAGGGGGCGTCCGCCTCGGCCGCCTCCCGGGCCCGCCGGAGCGCCTGCTCGTGAAGGCGTCCGGCGAGCCGGCGGAAGGCGTCGTCCTTGCTGCGTACGTACTGGTAGACCGCTGACCGGGACACGCCCATGGCGGAGGCGATGTCGTCCATCGTGGTGCGTCGCGCGCCGTACCGCGTGAGGCAGTCGTAGGCGGCGTCGAGGACCTCGTCGAGCCGGTCGGTGCTCATGGCTCAGGCCAGCTTCTTCAGCAGCTCGGTGGCGAGCGGGGCGGAGGAGGCGGGGTTCTGGCCCGTGACGAGGTTGCGGTCGACGACCACCTTCGGGGCCCACGGCTCGCCCTCCTGGAAGTCGGCTCCGGCCTCGACGAGACGGTCCTGGAGCAGCCACTTGGCCCGCTCGGCGAGACCGGCCTGACGCTCCTCGGCGTTGGTGAAACCGGTCAGGCGGTACCCGGCGAAGGCGTTCGAACCGTCGTCCTTCGTGGCGGCGAGCAGGGCGGCCGGGGCGTGGCAGACCACACCCAGCGGCATGCCGATCTCCAGGGCAAGGGTGAGGAGCCTGCCGGAGTCGGCGTTGACGGCGAGGTCCTCCATGGGGCCGTGGCCGCCGGGATAGAAGACGGCGGCGTAGTCGGCGAGGTCCACGTCCTCCAGCCTGATCGGCCCCTGAAGCTCGGTGAACGCGGCGAGCGAGGCGGCGACCTTCTCCGCGCCTTCCTGGCCGCCGTTGGCCTCGGGGGCGAGGGAGCCGCGGTCGACGGTGGGCACCACGCCGCCCGGGGTGGCGACGACGATCTCGTGGCCGGCGGCCTTGAACGCCTCGTAGGGGGCGACGGCCTCCTCGGCCCAGAAACCGGTGGGGTGCTTGCTGCCGTCCGCCAGCGTCCACTGGTCGGCGCCGGTGACAACGAAAAGGATCTTCGACATGGTGGGGTCTCCGGGGGAGTGCGGTCTGACGTTCTGTGCGCAGAGCGTCAGCGTGGCGATGTCTCGACCGTAGACCGATCGGACATAAGTATCCAATGCGGAAATAAATACGAGGCATCGGAAATCCGATGGGGTATTCGGAATAGCGTCGGGGCGGGGCCGGAGTGCGGCCGGAGTGACAGGGGGAACGCGCGATGCCAGGTCGGAGCGATGAACAGCGGGTCTCGACCCTTCCTTCCGTGACCGGCACCCTCCAGCGCCTCCTCGCCCTGGACGCCACCCGGGGAGCCCGCGCGGCCGTCCCCGCGGTGCGCGAGGCCGTGCGGTCCGTGCCCGAGCTGTCCGCCGACCCCGAGAGGCTGCACGGCCTGGACCGTGAACTGCTCGCGGCGCTGGCCGAGTTGTGCGAGGTCATCGGCTGGATCCTCTTCGACGCCGGACTCCACCGCCCCGCCCGCCGGGCGAACGCACGGGCGCTGGCCCTCGCGGAGCTGTGCGGCGACCGCTGGACGGCACGCCTCGTGTTCCTGAACCACAGCATGCTCCAGGCCCACACCGGCAGGTCCCGCGCGGCTCTGGAGACCGCTTCCCGGGTGTACGGAGCCCGTGCCCTCCCGTCCAGGGTCGAGGCCCTCGTCCTGATACGCCGGGCCCACGCCATCGCCCTGCTCGGCGGCGACCGCGAGCCCGAGGCGCTGGTCTCCCGGGCCCGCGGCCGCTTCCTGGACGGCGTCTCCCGCCACGACCCGCCCTGGGCCTGGTGGATCGACGACACCGAACTCCTCGGCCACCAGGGCTGGGTGCTGGCCCGGCTGGGCCGCTGGGACCGGGCGATCCCGCTCCTGCGCCGGGCCGCGACAACCCCCGGCGGCCCCGCCTACCGCGACCTGTTCGGCGCGGAACTGCTCGCGGCGCTCGCGGGGGCCGGGGCCTGGCGGGAGGCCGAGGGCGTCATCGCGGACCTCGCACCCCGCGCCGCCCGCATCGCCTCCGCTCGCACGGTCGGCTCGCTCGCCGCCACGGCGACCCTGCTGCGCGGCAGCACGACGGCCACCCCCTCATTGCGCGACGGGGCGGCGCACCTCCTGGAGGTGCTGGGCGCCCCGCCGCCCGACGTCCTCAGCGCCCCGGAGCGCCGGCTTTCAGCCCGTCCATGACGAGGTCCATCAGGCGCCCCGCGCGTGTCTGCCACTCGCCGTGCGGATCGATCTGCCACAGCCCGGCGATGGCGAGCAGGAAGTCGTCCGGGGTCACCCCGGGCCGGATGGTGCCCGCTTTCTCGTTCGCCTCCAAAAGGACCGCCACGGCGTGCGTCAACGGGCCGCGGCCCACCCCCGCCAGGCTGCCGAGCGCGCTGGTCGCCCGGCGTATGGCGTCGGCGAGGCCCGCCTTGGCCATCGCGTACTGCACGAGGCGGTCCATCCACTCCCGCAGGGCCTGGTCGGGCGGCCGGGTGTGGAGCAGCTGGCAGGCGGCGTCGCAGACCTGCTGGACCTCATAGCGGTAGACCTCCAGGACGAGCGCCTCGCGATTGGGGAAGTTGCGGTAGAACGTCCCCTGCCCGACGCCCGCCTTCCGCGCGATCGTGCTCAACGGCGCGTCGCTCGCCCGCGTCAGCTCCACCAGGGCCACTTCCAGGATGCGCTCGCGGTTGCGCTGCGCGTCCGAGCGCAAGGGTGCGTCCTTGTGCTGCCCCACTCGCTCTCCTCCCGCGCCTCACGGCCCGATTCGGCCTTGCTAAGCGGACACCTGTCCACTAAGTTCGAAGGCTCATGGACAACTGTCCGCTTAGGGCCACCCTAGCGCCGGAGACGGCCGCGCGGGCCGATCTCCCGCCTCCGGTCTCCCTTCTCCTCTCTGTACAGCGCCACCTCTCCCGAACCTCGCGCCGGGACCGCCTCGTTCGACGCGATACGCGAAAGAAGGCTGCTCATGGCCCCATCGACGTCCAGTGCCCTCACCCTCAACATCAACGGCGAGAAGCACACACTGACCGTCGACCACCGCACCACCCTGCTCGACGCGCTGCGCGAGCGGCTCGACCTCACCGGCACCAAGAAGGGCTGCGACCAGGGCCAGTGCGGCGCCTGCACGGTGCTGATGGACGGCCGCCGCGCCGTGTCCTGTCTGCAACTCGCGGTCGCCGCCGAGGGGCGCGAGATCACCACCATCGAGGGCGTCGCCGACGGCGACCGGCTGCACCCCGTGCAGCAGGCGTTCCTCGACCTCGACGGCCTCCAGTGCGGCTACTGCACACCCGGCCAGATCTGTTCCGCCCTCGGCGTGATCGAGGAGCACGCGGCGGGCTGGCCGAGCGCCGCCACCACCGACGTGCGGCCCGAAGCGGGCGTGCCCGAACTCACCGCGGAGGAGATCCGCGAGCGGATGAGCGGAAACCTCTGCCGCTGCGGCGCGTACGTGTCGATCGTGCAGGCCGTCGCGGAGGCGGCCCGCGCCGAGAAGGAGAGCGCATGAGGGACTTCGGATACCAGCGGGCGCACGACGTGCCCGGGGCGGTCGCCCTGCTCGGCGCCGACCCCGACGCCCGCTACCTCGGCGGCGGCACCAACCTCGTCGACCTGATGAAGACCGGCGTCGAACGGCCCGCGCTCCTCGTCGACGTACGCGAACTGCCCCTGGACGGCATCGAGTCCACCGACGACGGCGGACTGCGCATCGGGGCGACCGTCACCAACAGCGACCTCGCCGCCCACCCCGAAGTGCGGTGCCGCTACCCGGCGTTGGCCGAGGCCGTCCTCGCGGGCGCATCCGGCCAGCTGCGCAACATGGCGACCGTCGGCGGGAACCTGCTCCAGCGCACCCGGTGCGGCTACTTCACCGACCTGAGCAAACCGTGCAACAAGCGCACCCCCGGCAGTGGTTGCTCCGCCGTCCGGGGCGAGCACCACAACCACGCGATCCTCGGCGCCACCGCGCACTGCGTGGCCATCCACCCCTCCGACATGGGGGTAGCGCTCGCGGCCTTCGACGCCGTCGTCACCTACGAAACGGTCGATGGGCCGGGCCAGTTGCCGCTCGCCGAGTTCTATCTGCCGGTGGGGGACACCCCGCATCTGGAGACCGCGCTGCCGCCCGGCGCGCTCATCACCGGCATCACGCTGCCGCCCGCACCGGTCGCGGCCCACTCCCGCTACCGCAAGGTGCGCGAGCGTGCCTCGTACGCGTTCGCCATCGGCTCCATAGCCGGGGCGCTCGACGTCCGGGACGGTGTCGTGCACGAGGTGCGCGTCGCCCTCGGGGCGGTCGCGTCCCGGCCCTGGCGGGCGCGGGCGGCCGAGCGGGCCCTGGCCGGGGGCCCGGCGACCGCCGAGGCGTTCGCCGCCGCGGCGGACGCCGAACTGGCCGCGGCCGAGCCGCTGTCCGGCAACGCGTACAAGGTGACGCTCACGCGCAACCTCGTCGTGGCCCTGCTGACCGAACTCGCCGAGGAGGCCACCCGATGACCACGACCACCGGCCCCACCGCGGTGACGGGCTCCGTCGGCGTCGCGCACACCCGCGTCGAAGGCCGTGACAAGGTCACCGGCGCCGCGCGCTACGCCGCCGAGATCCCCTTCACCGACCTCGCCCACGGCTGGCTCGTGCTCTCCACGATCGCCCGCGGCCGCGTCACCTCCGTCGAGGCCGAACCCGCCCTCGCGATGCCCGGCGTCCTGACCGTGCTGCACCACGGGAACGCGCCGCGAATCGACGTGGACTACCAGGGGCTCCTGGGCTCCCCCGACCCGGTCGTCGGGGTCTTCCAGCACGACCGGGTGCCCTTCGTGGGCTGGCCCGTGGCGCTCGTCGTCGCGGAGACGTCCGAGCAGGCCAGGGAGGCCGCCGAGACCCTGGTGGTCCACTACGCCCAGGAGCCGCACGACATCGCGTTCTCCGCGGGACACCCCGGCAGCTACACGCCCGAGGCCGACGGCATGCACACGGAGAAGGGCGACCTGGAGGCCCAACTCGCCGCCAGCGCCCACGTCGTGGACGCCGAGTACACCACGCCCGAAGAGCACCACAGCCCGCTGGAACCGCACGCGGCGACCGCGCGCTGGGACAACGGCCGTCTTGAGGTCGTCGACTCCAACCAGGGCAGCAGCTGGATCGCCGACGAGCTGACGAAGGTGTTCTCCCTCGACCCCGGCTCGGTGCGGGTCCGCTCCGAGCACGTCGGCGGGGCCTTCGGCTCCAAGGGGCTGCGGGTCCCCCAGGTCCTCGCCGCGATGGCGGCGACCGTGCTCGACCGCCCCGTCCGGGTCGTGCTGACCCGCCGCCAGATGTTCTCCCTCGTCGGCTACCGCAGCCCCACCGTGCAGCACGTCCGGCTCGGCGCGGACCCCGACGGGCGGTTGCGCGCACTCGACCACCAAGGGCTGAACCTCAGCTCGACCGTCCATGAATTCGTCGAGCCGAGCGCCGGGTTCGGGCGCCCGATGTACGACGCCGACGCGCACCGCACCCACACCCGCGTCGTGCGCCTCGACGTGCCGACGCCGACGTGGATGCGCGCCCCCGGCGAGGCCCCGGGGTCCTTCGCGCTGGAGTGCGCGCTCGACGAACTGGCCGAGAAGTGCGGTGTGGACCCCATCGCGCTGCGGGCCCGTAACGAACCGGACGTCGGACCCGTCTCCGGGCTGCCGTTCAGCAGCCGCAACCTCGTGGCCTGTTTCGAGGAGGGGGCCCGCAGGTTCGGCTGGGCGGACCGCGACCCGCGCCCCCGCGTGCGCCGCGAGGGACGCTGGCTGCTCGGCACCGGCATGGCCGCCGCGACCTTCCCGGTGCTCGTCGGCCCGGCCACGGCGGGCCTGACGGCCGAGGCGGACGGGACGTTCACCGTCCGCATCGCCGCAGCGGACGTCGGCACCGGCGCGCGGACCGCGCTCGCGCTGATCGCGGCCGACGCCCTGGAGGTGGCGCCCGAGCGGATCCGGGTCCGCGTCGCCGACAGCGACTTCGGCTTCGCGATGATCGCGGGCGGTTCGATGGGCACCCGGTCCTGGGGCTGGGCCGTCATGGCCGCCGCGCGCGAACTGCGGGAGAAGCTGGTGCCCGGCGGTGACATCCCCGCCGAGGGCGTCACCGCGAAGGCCGACACCGGCGCCCTGCTCGGCACACTCGCGCAGAAGGAACGTCACTCCTACGGCGCGCAGTTCGCCGAGGTCGCCGTGGACGTCGCCACCGGCGAGGTACGCGTACGCCGCATGCTCGGCATCTTCGCCGCGGGCCGGATCATCAACCCGCTGACCGCGCGCAGCCAGCTGACCGGTGGCATGATCTGGGGCCTCTCCATGGCGCTGCACGAGGAGGCGGTCAGGGACCAGGCCACGGGCGCGCCGGTGGGCCCCGACCTCGCGGGCTACCACGTCGCCGCGCACGCCGACGTGCCGCACATCGAGGCCGACTGGGTGGACGACCCGGACCCCGACGACCCGGTCGGGATCAAGGGCATCGGCGAGATCGGCATCGTGGGCGCCGCGGCCGCGATCGCCAACGCCGTCTGGCACGCGACGGGCGTCCGCCACCGGAACCTGCCGATCCGCCCCGACCGCGTCATCGAGGACGGTGTGACCGAGGGCCGGGTGACCGCGACGGGCGGCGGCAGTGCTTGACATCGCCGACGACCTGAACCGATGGGTCCAGGAGGGCCGGGACTTCGCGGTCGCCACCGTCGTGCACGTCGGCGGCAGCGCACCGCGCGGTCCCGGCGCGGCCCTCGCCGTCGACGGTGAGGGCACGGCCATCGGCTCGGTCTCCGGCGGCTGCGTGGAAGGGGCGGTGTACGACCTGTGCGTCCAGGCCCTCCACACGGGCGAGGTGACGGTCGAGCGGTTCGGGTACAGCGACGAGGACGCCTTCGCGGTCGGCCTGACCTGCGGCGGTGTCATCGAGGTGCTGGTCGCCCCGGTGGCCGCGGACGCGCCGGACAGGGCGCTGCTCGCCACCGCCCTCGCGGCCGCCGCCCGCGGTGAGCCGGCCGCGCTCGCCCGGATCACCGCGGGCCCCGCCGACCTGCTCGGCAAGGCGATCGTCGTGCACGGCGACGGCACGACCGAGGGGAGCCTCGGCGGGCATCCGGAGCTGGACCGCACGGCGGCGGGGGAGAGCCGCGCCCTGTTGGCGGCGGGCCGCACCGGTGAGTTCGTCGTCTCGGAGCGCGGGTCGCGCTGCGGGAGCGCCCTGACGTTCCTCGTCGAGTCGAGCGTGCCACCGCCCCGCATGATCGTGTTCGGGGCCATCGACTTCGCCGCGGCCCTGGTCCGCGCCGGGAAGTTCCTCGGCTACCACGTCACGGTCTGCGACGCCCGCCCGGTCTTCGCGACGCCGGTCCGCTTCCCCGAGGCGGACGACATCGTGGTCGAGTGGCCGCACCGCTACCTGGAGCGCACCGCCACGGACAGCCGCACGGCCCTGTGCGTGCTCACCCACGACGCCAGGTTCGACGTGCCGCTGCTCGCCGCGGCGCTGCGGCTGCCCGTCGCGTTCGTCGGCGCGATGGGGTCCCGCCGCACCTACGAGGACCGCGACCGCAGGCTCCGCGACATCGGGGTCACCGAGGACGAACTGGCCCGGCTGCACTCGCCGATCGGCCTCGACCTCGGCGCTCGTACGCCCGAGGAGACCGCCCTGTCGATCGCGGCGGAGATCGTCGCGGTCAGACAGGGCGGCACGGGCCTGCCGCTCACCGGCTCACGGACGCCGATTCACCACGAGCCGCCCGCGAGCCGCCTTCAGCGGGTGGCCAGCTCGTAGAAGCCCCTGCCGAACGTGGCCGCCACCAGGCGGTCGTGCCCCGCGTCGTACTCGATGTCGTCGACCGGGACCGCGGGCATGCCCTGCCCGAGCCGCGACCACGTCGGCCCGCCGGACCGGGACGTGAACACGCCCTGGTCGGTGCCGACGTGCAGCCGCCCGCCGTGCCCGAGGACGAGGTCGTTCACGGGCGCGTCCGGCAGATTGCCCGAGAGGTCCTGCCAGCTCCTGCCGCCGTCCGAACTGCCGTACACATGTGCCTTGTTGGATCCGGAGCGGTAGGCGGAGTGGGTGGTGTACACGCGGTCGGGATCGCGTGGGTCGACCACCACGCGGGTCACCCAGGAGCGGCCCTCGGCCAGCTTCGTCCAGTGCGCGCCCAGGTCCTCGGTCACCCAGACCCGGCCGTCGTCGGTGCCCGCGTAGACCGTGCGGCCGTCACCCGCCGGCGCGATCGACGTGATCGTGCCGTAGTTGGTGTAGAGCGGGTCGGGACCGGGCCCGCCGGACAGGTCGGGGCTGATGGGCCGCCAGGTCGCGCCCCCGTCGGTGGACCGGTTCACCACCTCGGAGCCGTAGTAGAGGACCTTCGTGTCCTTCGGGTCGAAGACGACGGGCGTGAACCAGTTGCGGCGCTTGTACGTCGTTCTGTCCGCGAAGTACGTCAGGGTGTCGCCGCCGTCGGTGGAGCGGAAGCAGTTGCCGTACTGGTAGCAGGCGAAGACGTTGTTGATGTCGGTGGGGTTGATCAGGTTCTCCTCGCCGTCCCCGCCGAGGTACTCGTTGAAGCGCTCCCCGCCCCAGGAGCGCAGCGAACCGTTGTCCTGGGAGCCGCCGGATATCCGTCCGGTGTCCTGCGGGCTGATGGCCACGCTGTAGAGCTGGGTGTACGGCTCGTGCCTGGCCTTGACCCAGCCGCCGTCGCCGTTCGCGTCGGAGCGGTAGACGCCGCCGTCGTTGCCGAGGTAGACGCGGCCCGGCCTGCGCGGGTCCCACACCATCGCGTGCTGGTCGACGTGGATGCTGGTGTCGTCGGCGCTCCAGGTGGCGCCGCCGTCCTTCGTGGTCATCAGGGGCACGCCCGCGACCTGTACGTGGTCCGCGTCCTTCGGGTCGGTCCACACCTTTCCGAACCACCAGCCGAACGTCGACTGCGACTCGGTCAGCTTCTGGTCGGCCGGGGTGCGCCGCCAGCTGTCGCCGCCGTCGGTGGACGCGTAGAAGCCCTCGAAGGGCCCGCCGGTCCTGTTGACGATCGCGTACGCCTTCTCGCCCGCGACGGCGAGGCCGATGCGCCCCACGTCCGGGCCCCGCTCGGGAAGCCCGCCGCCGAGCCGCCGCCAGGACCTGCCGTCGTCGTCACTGCGGAAGATCCCCGAGCCCACACCGCCGTAGGTGCGCAGCTCGGGCGTGCGGCGGTGGTCCCACAGTACGGCGTACAGCCGCTTGCCCCGGACGACGATCTCGGTGGCGCCGGTGAACTCGTTGGCGCCGGAAAGGATCCGCCGCCAGGTCTTGCCGCCGTTCTCCGTGCGGTAAACGCCGCGGTCGCCGCCCCCGTTGTAGAGCGAACCGGCCGCGGCCACGTAGATGCGGCGCGGGTTGCGGGGGTCGACCGTGATCGCGCTGATGGCGCCGGAGTCGCGCAGGCCGATCCGCCGCCAGTGCCGGCCGCCGTCGACGCTGCGGTAGAGGCCGGTGCCTTCGTACGTGATGCTGCCGCCGCCGGGGTTGGGCTCGCCGGTGCCCGCGTACAGGGCGCCGTCCGGGCCGGTGGCGACCGCGCCCATGGCCTGGGTCCAGCCGTCGGGCCAGGCGGACTTGAACGTCCGCCCCGCGTCCGTGCTGCGCCAGATCCCGCCGCTGGCAGCGGCGGCGTACAGAGTGTCGGCCCGCTTCGGGTCGAGGGCCAGCGACACGATCCGGCCGCCGATGTTGGTGGGGCCGAGGGTCTTCCACCGTCCGCCGGTGGTGGGCAGTTCGCGTGCCTGTGCGGCGGCGTTCTCGTGGGCGTGCCGGGGGATCGGCTCTCCCGGCACGGTCTTCTGCAGATAGCGGTACTCGGCCGGTGCGGCGGGCCCGCGGACGGGGCGGTACACGTCGCCCGGCCCCGGCGGCGCCGCGCTCGCCGGTGCGGTTGCCAGGAGGACTACGCCCGCGAGCGGGGCGAGGACCAGATGAAGCAGGCGTCTTCGCATGGGCACCCTCTTCTTCGGCATGGCCAGAACAAGCCGTGCCGACGTTACGAGAGGGGGCGGAGGAACAGTAGGGCGGAAGTTGGCCGTTGTGGACCGAGCGCGCGCTATGCGCCGGGCGGCGCCCTCGGCCCCGGCCCACTTACGAGCCGGGCAACTCCCGCCGCTCCAGGGGAGAGGTCGCCGGCCCCTGAAGAACCTCCCCGTCGGTGCCGAAGCGCGAGCCGTGGCACGGGCATTCCCACGTGGTCTCCGCCTCGTTGAAGGCGACCAGGCACCCCAGGTGCGTGCAGCGGGCGGAGACGGCGTGGAGCGCGCCGCTCTCGTCGCGGTGCACCGCGCAGCGACGCCCCTCGATCCGCACCACCGCACCCGAGCCTGCCGGGATCTCGTCCACCGAGTCGACGTGGGTGCGCAGCCGGTCCCCGACGAAGTGCTTGGCGACCTCGGCCTGCTGGCTCAGCAGGGCCGGAGCCTCGCGCACGGTGCTGAGCAGCCGGCGCGGGTCGTACAGGTCGGCCCACGGGGACTTCTGTCCGCCGATCAGCCGGGCGAGCAGGCTCCCGGCCATGACGCCGCCGCTCATGCCCCAGCCGCCGAACCCCGTGGCCACATAGGTGTGGCGGGCCCCGGGATGGAAGGGTCCGACCATGGGGACGCCGTCGGTCACGGAGTTGTCCTGGGCAGCCCACCGGTAGGCCGTCTCCGCGACGTCGAAGTGCTCCCGCATCCACGCGTCCAGTGCCCGGAATCCGGCGGCGGCGTCGCCCGTGCCGGGGGTGAACCCCTCGCCCGTCACGATGAGGAGACGCCCGCCGTCGTCCCCGTACGGCGCGGTGCGCACCGAGCGCTTGCCCCCCTCTTGTGTGATGTACATGCCGCCGGGGTCCTGCCCGGGGGCCAGCGGTGCGGCGACGACGAGTTCACGGTTGGCCGACAGCCTGGCGAAGAGCAGGGCGCGGTCGAAGACGGGGTAGTGGGTGGCGACGACGACGGCCTTCGCGGTGACCGTGTGCCCGGACTCCGCGGTCACCCTGCACGGGGATCCCTCGCGCAGGCCGGTCACCCGGGTTCGCTCGTGAATGACACCGCCCCGCGTCCGGAGGTCCTCGGCGAGCGCCAGCAGATAGGCGCGGGGATGGAACTGCGCCTGGTCCTCGACGCGTACCGCGCCCGCCACCGCGAAGGGCAGATCGGTGACCTCCGTGTACTGCGCGGGCAGACCGGCCTCGCGGGCCGCGTCGGCCTCCGCGCGCAGTTCGTCGGTGCCGTCCGCGCGGGTGGTGTACGTGTAGGCGGGCGCGCGCTCCAGTTGGCAGTCGGCGCCGATCTCGGCGCACACGGCCGCCACGTGCTCCACCGCCTCCTGCTGGGACCGCGCGTACAGGTGGGCGGCCTCCGGGCCGCGGGTGCGGCGCAGCCGCTCGTACACGAGGGTGTGCAGGGAGGACAGCTTGGCGGTGGTGTAGCCCGTCACGCCCGCGGCGATGCGGTCGGCTTCCAGGACGGCGACCGTCCGCCCGGTGCGGGCCACCTCCCACGCCGTGCTGAGCCCCGCGATGCCGCCGCCCACCACGGCGACGTCCACCTCGATGTCCTGTGCCAGGGGTGGGTACGACGTCGGGTCGCTGGTGTCCATCCAGTACGACTCGGGCCGGCCCGGCAGTGGCCCGGTACGAGGTGTGACGGCCATGGTGGCTCCCTGGTCTCGGGGTTCGTGGGTCGTGCGGGTTCCCCCGCCCCACCGGGTCAACCCGGTGGGGATCTTGCCCACAGGCTACGCAAAAGGGGCATAGCGTGCTTCTGGGGTGGCCGGTCCTACAGCCAGTCGCGGGGCAGCGTCTCGTTCCACGTACGGGAGAAGACGCGGCGCTCACCCTCGTAGCCGTCGAGGGTCGCGTCGACGAGGAAGTTCTCCTCGTCGCACCGCAGCACCGTGCGGGTGCGCACACTCACCTCCCAGTCGTCGCGCGCGAACCGCATCGTCCACTCCGACTCGCCGGCCACCGACGTGAAGTCGTCACCCGTGGAGGTGTACCGCTCGAAGGCGCGGCAGCCGACGTCGAGCCCGATCTCCTCGAACCGGACGGTGCCGCGGTCCTTGACGATCTCCAGCGCGGAGTTGTAGCCGACCAGGTCACGCCTGACCTCCCAGCGCTGGTCCGGCGGCGAGAGCCGGGTGGTGGCCAGCGGTTCCGCGCCCTCGGGCTCGTCGAAGGGGCGCTGCGGCGCGTTGTCCGGCTCGGCGACCGGCCGCACCGGCAGCCGCAGCGCGCTGGAGCCCTCGTACACGCTGAGCAGGACGGGCCGGGGCGGGGGCCAGGCGAGCGGCCAGTACGACGTGGACAGCGAGAGCCGGATGCGGTGGCCGGGCGGGAAGGACTGGGCCACGCCGTTGAGCTGGAGGGTCGCGCGGTAGCGGCGCCCCGGCTCCAGCGGTTCGGGCTCACCGGTGCCGTCCCTGCGGGTCAGGTTGAGTACGCCGTACGTCACCCGGGTGGCCCGCCCGTCCGGGGCGACGTCGGAGATGCGGGCGGCGACCGTGGCCACCGGTTCGCTGACCGACAGGTCCAGGTCGACGCAGGGGGAACCGAGGATCTCGACCGGCTCGGTCAGCTCGGGGGAGTCGAAGACCAGGGAGCCACCGTCCTCCTCGCGCTGGTCGTAGGGCAGGTCGGGCGGGGCGTTGTAGGAGGCCCACTTCCCCGCGAACTGGCCGACCGACAGCGGGGACTGCACGGTCATGGCCTCACCGGCGGCGTCCTGTTCCGCCACCGGCTCACCCTGCACCGGGTCACCCTGCCAGGCGATGCGGTGACGCATCAGGGGGTGCGAGACCTCCTCGATGTGCGGCGAAGGCCACTCCGGCTCGCCGACCCAGCGGCCCGGCCGCTCCTCATAGGAGGTCGACGGCGGCACGCTGTCCTGCATCCAGGCCCGCAGCATCGGGCCGTCCATGACGCCGTTGTCCTCGCCCTTGAGCCAGTGGTCCCACCAGCGCACCACCTCCTGGAGATAGCCGATGGCGGGGCCGGGCTCACCCAGGTGCGGATACTTGTGCGACCAGGGGCCGATCAGACCCTTGCGCGGCACCTCCAGACGGCCGAGCAGCCGCGTCACGGCGTTGGAGTAGCCGTCCGCCCAGCCGCTGGAGGCGAGGACGGGGCAGCGGACGTCCTCGTAGTTCTCGCAGACCGAGGCGTGCTTCCAGTAGTCGTCGCGGCGCTGGTGGCGCAGCCACTCCAGGACCCAGGGCCGCGCCTGGTCCATCCGCTCGTGCCACATCTCGCGCCAGCGCTCGCCGACGACGGCCGGGTCGGGCGGACAGGTGGCGTAGGCGAACATGGTGCCGGCCTCGGCGAGGTTGTCCGACAGCATCGCGCCGCCCATGTAGTGCATGTCGTCGGCGTACCGGTCGTCCGTGAACGAGGAGATGACGATGGCCTTCAGGCTCGGCGGCTGCCGAGCGGCCACCTGAAGGGCGGCGAACGCACCCCAGGAGATGCCCATCATGCCGGTCGTGCCGTCGCACCAGGGCTGCTCGGCCAGCCAGGCGAGCACTTCCTCGGCGTCGGTCTGCTCCTGCTCCAGGTACTCGTCCCGCAGGACGCCCTCGGACTCGCCCGTGCCGCGCACGTCCACGCGCACGCACGCGTAGCCGTGCCCCGCGATGTAGGGATGGTGGATCGAGTCGCGCACGGAACTCAGATCGCGCTTGCGGTACGGGATGTACTCCAGGACGGCCGGTACGGGCGCGTCGTCCGAGGACGTCGGGCGCCAGATCCGCGCCGAGAGCCGGGTGCCGTCGGACATCGGTACGACGACGTGTTCTTCCTCTTTGGTCGCGTACGGGAGATTGCCCACGTAACGCATGGGGCCGTGCCATCCTCTCGGTCGGTTCCTCCGCCGGGACAGGCGGATCTCAGTGTGTCGGCTCGTGCCAGTCGCTGGTACGGCCAGTCGGTCGTATGGCCAGCGTTGGTATGGCTAGTCGTTGGTCTGGTCGCGGCCGCCGGGCTCCGTGCCGTCGAAGGTGAGCCCCAGCGCGGCCACGCACCGGTCGTACTTGCGGCGCAGGTCCTCCTCGCTGTCGCCCCCGGTGTAGATGTGGGCCAGCTCGAAGCTGTAACTGTCCTGGTGACCGGAGTCGGACAGCCGCTGCCCCTCCTCGACGTTGACCTCGATCCGCACGTTCCCGATCTCGCGCTCGATGCGGTCGATGTCCTCACGCGTGGGCACGTTGTGCACCACGCCGTCGGCGAACCACCGGTAGTACCACTTGGCGGCCGTCGCGCAGGTGCCTTCGCGGTGGGGGATCGCCGGATCCTCGTCGAAGGCGAGGCTGACCATGCAGTGGTGGTTCGGTACGCCGTCGACGTACTCGAACAGCTCCGCGTGCGACTGCGAGTGCCGAGGGTTGATCTCCAGCAGGTTCAGCTCGTCGGTACCGGGATCGTAGAAGTACTCGATGCTGAAGGTCGCGTTGTCCATGCCTATCTGCCGCATCACGCGCACGGAGACGTCGTGCAGCCGCCGCACGACCGGTTCCGGCAGGGTGGAGGGGTACTGGTGGCGCAGGAAGCACGAGGAGTCCGGGTAGTTGATGGAGTCGAGGACGCCGTAGACGGTCACCTCGCCCCGGTGGACGTATCCCTCGACCGCGACCTGGATCCCCGACAGCGCTTCCTCGGCGAGACAGACCTGGGCGCCGATCCCGTCCATCTCCGCGGGCAGCTCGATCTGGTCGAGGATGTGCTCGAAGGGGCGCCCGACCGTACCGATCCCCTCCTTGATCCTCGCCACGGCCTCGTCGAACTCGTCCTGGTCCTCCACGCTGTAGGCCAGCTTCGAGGAGTACGACAGGGCGGGCTTGAGCCACATCGGGAAGCGCACGCCTTCGGGGGGCCGCGGGGATTCGGCCTCCAGATCGACGCGGCCGAAACGGGGGTGCTCGTCGACCACCTTCTGCTGCTCAAGGCGGCTCCAGTACTTGTGCTCGCACTTGACGACCGACTCCAGGCTGGTGCTGCGGGTGCCGTACTGGGCGCCCAGCATCGGCACGAGCGTGCTCCCGGGGAAGTCCCAGTAGCTCACGATCGCGTCGATCTCGCCGTCGAACCCGTCGAGGACCTCCCGCGCCTTCGCGAGCAGGTCCGGCACGGAGACCTCGCCGCCCTGGAGCTCGTCGACCGTGAGCAGCGGATGGAAGCGATAGTCCTGCGCGTGCGGGATGGCGTGAAGTGTGGGCAGATTGGCCTCGTCCAGGCCGATCACGAATACGTTCTTTTGGCGTGCAGCCACAGATGCTCCCTCGTTCTTGTCCGGTGGTTCTCGTCCGGATCTCTTCTTCCGACGTCAGGGCGGCTGTGTACCCGCAGGTCGGACACGCACACGTTTTCGGCCATGAGGGGCGGGGAGTCATGAGGTCGGGGAGAGGATCCGACCCGGGAGGAGAACCATGGCCGACCGACGCGGCCGCCACCGTGCCGTCCTGCGGGCCCTGCTCGACGCCCACGGCCGTACCTACGCCGAGGAGGCGGGCATCCGGCTGCGGGACACACCGCAGCCGCTGTACCAGCTGCTCGTCCTGTCCGTACTGCTGAGCGCCCGCATTCGCAGCGCCGCGGCCGTGGGTGCCGCCAGAGAACTGTTCGACGCCGGTCTGCGCGACCCGAGGCGTATGGCCGGGGCGACGTGGCAGCAGCGGGTCGACGCGCTGGGCCGCGGCGGATACCGCCGCTACGACGAGAGCACCTCCACCCGCCTGGGGGACGGCGCCGAGCTGATTCTGCGGGAGTACGGGGGCGACCTGCGCCGCCTGCGGGACGCGGCGGACAACGACGCCGCACTGCGCCGCCTGCTCCAGACGGTGCCCGGCCTCGGCCCGACGGGCGCGGACATCTTTCTGCGCGAGGTGCAGCGGGTGTGGCCGGAGGTGGCACCCCGCCTGGGCGACAAGGCGCTGCAAGGCGCGCACCGGCTCGGCCTGCCCGACGACGAGGAGGAACTGCTGCGCCTCGCCGAGAACGCGGACCCGGCGGCCCTGTCGGCGGCGCTCGTCCGCGCCGCCCTGGACAAGTCCGTGGCCGATGAACTGACGGGCGATGACCTGTCGAGCGGATGAACTGGCGGGCCAGTCCTGACCGACGGCGGGCGGACATCGCCTCGCGTCACACCGGCAGCAGCCGCGCGATCAGCTCGCCGAGCTGCCGGGCGTTGCGGCACTCGTGCATCTCGACCAGTTCCGCGTACGCGTACGCCGCCGAGTCGCCGGTCGACCACTGCGCGCGCCGCTCGGGATTGAGCCAGTGCACGCGACGGGCCCGCCCGGCGATCTGTCGCAGCGCCGGGAGATTGGGGTCGCTCATGTTCGTACGGGCGTCCCCGAGGACGAGGACCACGGTGCGCGGGCCGACCGCGTCGAGGTGGCGCTCGGCGAACTCGCCAAGGGACGTGCCGTAGTCACTGCTGCCGTGCCAGTCCGTCACGGCCGCCTCGCCCAGGATGCGGGCGCCGAGGCCCGCCGGATCCGCGGAGCCGTGCGCGAGCAGCCCGGTCACCTCGTCGACACGGTTGACGAAAGCGAACACGCGCACCTTGCTGAACTGGTCGTGCAGCGCCTGCACCAGCAGCATCGTGAAGTTCGCGAAGCCCGCGACCGAGCCGGACACATCGCACAGCAGTACCAGTTCGAGCCGCGCGGGACGGCGGCGACGCAGCACGGGCCGCATCGGCACGCCACCGGTCGACAGCGAGCCGCGCAGCGTGCGCCGCAGGTCGATGGTGCCGTGCGCGGCGCGCCTGCGGCGCGCGGCCAGCCGGGTCGCGAGCTTGCGGGCCAGGGGATGAACGGCCCTGCGGAGTTCGTCCAGCTGGGCGCGGCCCGCGACCAGGAAGTCGACCCGGTCGGCGGTGGTCGCGACGGCCCGGCGGGCGACCTCCTCCGTGCCGCGCCGCTGGGCGACCCGCCGGCGCGCCTCGGCCCGCACCAGCTCGCGGAACCCCTCGATGCGGCGCCGGATCTCATCGGGCTCCAGGCGGTCCGTGAACGCGGCGGCTCCCGGGCCCTCGCCGGTGGAGCCCGCGCGGAGAGCGGCGAGGACACGCGCCAGAAGCGTCTCGGGCCGCAGCCTGCTGAGCGTCTGGTGGGAGGACCAGCCGTCCGAGCCCTGCCCCGAGCCGTACCGGCCGAAGCCGTCCACCGCTTCACGCGCCAACTGCCCGAGCAGCGCCCGGTCGTCGGCCGCGAGCGCGGCGACCAACCGCTCGCGCAGTGCCTCCCGGTCGGCCTCGACGGCGCTCCTGTCCGCTGACGTACTCCTGTCCGCCGACGCGCTCCTGTCCACCGGCCCGCCCATGCCCAACGGAAAGTAGAGATCGAAGACGGGGTCGAAGACCGCCCGCTGGCTCTCCTGGTGGAGCAGCGCGGCGGCCAGTCCCTCCCTGACGCGTTCGCGGTCGGTGAGACCGAGCGCCTCCAGGGCGGCCGCCGCGTCGACGGTCTCACCGGGGCCGATGCGCAGGCCGTGGGAGCGCAGCGCCTTGACGAGCCCGGCGAGCCTGCCGGTGATCCCCTCGGCGCCAACCGCCCGGGGGCCCGGAAGCGCCGTCACACGGCGTCCAGATCCAGCTTGGCGACCGCCTTCAGCACATCGTCCTGGTGCTTGAGGAGGACGCCGAGGCTGTCGCGTACGACCGTCTCGTCCAGGGTGTCGGCGCCGAGCGCGAGCAGGGTGCGCGCCCAGTCGACGGTCTCGGCGACCGAGGGTGCCTTCCGCAGGTCCATGGCGCGCAACGCGCCCACCACCCGCACCACCGACTCGGCGAGCGCCTCGTCCAGGCCCGGCACCTTCATCCGGACGATGCGGCGCTCCAACTCCTCCTCGGGGAAGCCGATATGGAGGAAGAGGCAGCGGCGGCGCAGCGCCTCGGACAGTTCCCGGCTCGCGTTGGAGGTGAGGACCACGAACGGGCGGCGCTCCGCGCTGATCGTGCCCAGCTCCGGGACCGTGACCTGGAAGTCGCTGAGGACTTCGAGGAGCAGGCCCTCCACCTCGACGTCCGCCTTGTCCGTCTCGTCGATCAGGAGCACCTTCGGATCACCGCCGCGGATCGCTGTGAGCAGCGGGCGCGAGAGCAGGAACTCCTCGCTGAAGATGTCCGTGCGCGTCTCGTCCCACGACTCGTCGCGCCCGGCGGTGATGCGGAGCAACTGCTTGGCGTGGTTCCACTCGTAGAGCGCGCGGGACTCGTCGACGCCCTCGTAGCACTGGAGCCGGACGAGGCGTGCGCCCGCGACCTGGGCCACGGCCTTCGCCAGCTCCGTCTTTCCGACACCTGCGGGGCCCTCCACCAGCAGCGGCTTGCCGAGCCGGTCGGCCAGGAAGACGGTGGTGGCGACCGCGGGCGAGGCCAGATACCCGGTCTCGGCCAAGCGGGCCGCGACATCGTCGACGGATGTGAAGTACCCGGTCGTCATGGAGGTACCTGATCAGTTCCGGCCGCCGCCCACAACACGCGGAGGCGGTTTGCGGCACACGTCACGTCCGGGCCCGCGCCTGTCCGGGAAAAGCCGCCGACCTCTCGCGAACGACAGAGGTAAAGGGGTTACGCTTATTTCCTAGATCTCGTGCTCAAGAGCAGAGGAGCCTGTCATGACCCGTCCGAACAGAGCCCACGGTCACCGGTCCCGTGCCGCACGCCTTCTGGGGCGGCCCTTCACCATCGGCGATCTGACGCTGCCCAACCGCATCGCGATGGCCGCGGTGACCCGACGCTTCTCGCCGGGCGGCGTGCCGGACGAGGACGTCGCCGCGTACTACGCGCGGCGGGCGGCGGGAGGCGCCGGCCTGATCGTCACGGAGGGCACCTACATAGGGCGGGACGCGGCTGCGGCGTACGACCGGGTGCCGCACTTCCACGGCGAGAGGGCCCTGGCCGGCTGGGCGCGGGTGGCCGAGCGGGTGCACGAGGCGGGCGGCCGCATCATGCCCCAGCTGTGGCATACGGGCGTGGTCCGCACCGACACCGTCCCGCCGCTCGGCGTCCCCGCCGAGGGTCCCTCGGGGATCGGCCTCGACGGGCGCCCGCACGGCAGGGCCATGACGCTCGACGACATCGACGCGGTCGTCGAGGCCTTCGCGGAGGCCGCCGCCACCGCCGAGCGCATCGGCTTCGACGGCGTCGAACTGCACGGCGCCCACGGCTATCTGATCGACGCCTTCCTGTGGCACGGCACCAACACCCGCGGCGACGCCTACGGCGGGGACCACGCCTCCCGTGCCCGGTTCGCCGCCGAGATCGTCGCCGCCGTACGCGCGGCCGTCTCACCCGGCTTCCCGGTCGTCCTCCGCCTCTCGCAGTGGAAGACCGACCACTACGACGCCCGCGTCGCCGAGAACCCCGCCGAACTGGAGCACCTGCTCGCGCCCCTCGCGGCGGCGGGCGTGGACGCCTTCCACGCCTCGACGAGGCGCTACTGGCTGCCCGAGTTCGACGGCAGCGACCTGAACCTCGCGGGCTGGGCGAAGAAGCTCACCGGCAAGCCGTCGGTCACCGTGGGCTCCGTCGGTCTCGACCAGCAGTTCGCCGGGGCGCCCGGGCGCACCCAGCGGTCCGGCGTCACCGGTATCGATCCGCTCCTGGACCGGCTGGAGCGCGACGAGTTCGACGTCGTCGCCGTCGCCCGCGCGCTGGTCGCCGACCCCGAGTGGCCCGCCAAGGCGCTTACCGGTCGGTTGGCCGAGGCAGTGCCGTACGACGCCTCACGCCTCGACGCCCTGGTGTGAGAGGGGCGCGGGACCCCCCGTGAAAGAGTGGGTCGGCCCTTTCGAACCCCGGAGAGTGATCCCATGACCTGGCCCGCGACCGCGCGGTACCGCCTGGAGCCCGCGCCCGGCGGCCTCGGACTCGTCCAGGACCTGCTCAACACCGTCGCCGCCGGTACGCCCCCGCACCCCGACCTGCTCGACGGCCTCGCCGAGGCGCGGACGTGGGCGCACGAGGCCGCCTCCGAGTGGGCGGCGGCGACCGGACTGCCCGCGCCGCACATCACCCTCGACGCCAAGGGGCTGCGCGAACTGCGTACGTTCCGCGAGACGCTGGGGAAGCTCGTCGCGCGGCGTAGGCAGGGGCAGGGGCGCGGTGAGGGGGCCGGGGCGCTCGGGCCGGGCGTGGCGTACTCCGGTGAGGCGGCGCTGCGGCTCGGTGAGGACGGTGTCGTACGCCTGGAACCGTGCGGCACCGGCTGGGGCCACCTCGTCGCACTGGCCCTCGCGGCGGCGTACGACGGGCAGCGCGCGGACACGGCGCGCCGCCTCAAGACCTGCCGCAACCCGCTCTGCCGGGTCGCGTTCTACGACCGCTCCCGCAACAACAGCGGCGTCTGGCACGACGTCAAGACATGCGGGAACGCGGCGAACCTGCGGGCCTTCCGGGCCCGCCGCCGCGAACAGGAGACCTGACGCGACCTGCGGCAGGAGGCCTCCTGCGGGCGCTCAGGACTCGACAAACGCCTCCTACGGGCGCTCAGGACTCGATGGGCGTCAGGACGAAGAGGGGGATCTCGCGGGTCGTCTTCTTCTGGTAGTCGTCGTAGTCGGGCCATACCGCGACTGCCCGCTCCCACCAGACGCGCCGCTCCTCACCGGTGGCGACCCGCGCACGGTAGTCCTTCTTCACCGGGCCGTCCTGAAGCTCGACATGCGGCTGGGCGACGAGGTTGTGGTACCAGGACGGGTGCGCGGGGTCGCCGCCCTTGGACGCCACCACCGCGTACTCCCCTTCGTGCTCGACGCGCATCAGGGGGTTCTTGCGGAGCTTCCCGCTCTTGGCGCCGACCGACGTCAGCACGATGACGGGCTTGCCCCGCAGGGTCGTGCCGTCCGTGCCGCCGGAACTCTCGTAGAGATCGACCTGCTTGCTCGACCAATCCCACGTACCGGGCTCGTACTCTCCAGTCAGAGGCATGACCTGTACAACGACGCGTGCCGACCGATTGTTCCCGCCCCCGCCCGGGTCGCCCAAACCCGCCATGCGTTAGAAAGGCATCAACGGTCCATCGGTATCAAGGTTCATCGAGGCGGCAGGGGCGGCATGGCGGGGCAGGACATACCGCAGGAGTATCTCGACGGCTACGCCCACATCCTCGCCGCCGCCTCCTCGACGGGGCGGCGGCTCACCCGCGACGAACTCGCGTCGCGGCGCGTGCTGGGGGAGCGGGCCGCCGACGCCGGCCTCGGCCTCAGGGCCCTGGTCGGCGCGCACCTCGCGGCGACCCGCGCCCACTGGCCCGCCGAGCGGGCGCTCTGCGTCGACAGCGCACTGGCCGCCGCCGAACAGGCCATGGACGCCTTCGCCGAGGGCTACGAACGCGCCCAGCGCCTGGCCGTCCGCCAGGAGGAGGCGGCCCGGCGCGAGTTCATCGACGATCTGCTCTACGGACGCAGCGACCTCGGCCTGCTCGCCGAACGCGCGGAACGCTTCGGGCTGCGCCTGTCCTACGAACACGCCGTCGCCGTCGCCGAGGGCCCGAACGGATACGAGGAGGGGCACGCGGTCCCCCGCGAGGTCGAGCGGGCCCTGATCGGCCGGTTCGGCGACCGGAGCATCCTGCTCACCACCAAGGACGGCCGCCTGGTGTGCATCGCCCCGGGCGACCAGGGAGAGGTCCTGGCCTTCTTCGCCAAGCGTGCCCACGCCGCCACCGACGGCGGCCGCGTCGCCATCGGCCGCCCGCAGCCCGGCCCCGGCGGCGTCGTCCAGTCGTACGAGGAAGCGCTCAACGCCCTGGACCTCGCGGAACGCCTGGAGCTTGACGACCCCGTGCTGCACGCGGCCGACCTGCTCGTCTACCCCGTCCTGACCCGCGACCGCCAGGCCATGGCCGACCTCGTGCTCAACACGCTCGGCCCGCTGGAGCGGGCCCGCGGCGGAGCGCAGCCGCTCATCGACACGCTCGCCGCGTACTTCGACTCGGGGTGTGTGGCGGCGGAGGCCGCCCGCCGCCTCGCGCTGAGCGTGCGCGCCCTGACCTACCGGCTGGAACGCATCCACAAGCTCACCGGCGCCAACCCCTCGGACCCCGTGCACCGTTACACCCTCCAGACCGCGGTGATCGGCGCGCGCCTGCTCGACTGGCCCTCGAAGCGGTTCTGAAGGGCGCGGCCGCCCCGACCTCAGCCCAGCCGTGGAATCTCGATGGCCGGGCAGCGGTCCATGACCATGTCCAGGCCCGCCGCGCGCGTCCGTTCGTACGCCGCCTCGTCGATGACGCCGAGCTGGAACCACACGGCCCGCGCGCCGGCCGCGACCGCCTCGTCGGCGACCTGGCCCGCCAGGCCGCTGTTGACGAACACATCGACCACGTCGACCGCGAACGGCACGGCGGACAGGGAGGGATACCCCTGCTCGCCGTGGACCGTCTCAGCCTTGGGATGGATCGGCACGACGCGCTTGCCGAAGCCTTGCAGGACGGCCGCGACGCCGTACGCCGGCCGGTCGCGGTTGCCGGACAGGCCCACGACCGCCCAGGTGTCGCCCAGCTCCGTCAGGATCTTGCGCACCGTCTCCTGGTCGTCGTACATGACCTGCCTCCTCGGGGTTCGCGGCCGGATGCCGTCAGGGACCGCGGGTCAGACGTTCACGCCGAAGTCCGTCGCGATGCCCCGCAGTCCACTGGCATAACCCTGGCCGACCGCGCGGAATTTCCACTCGGCGCCATGGCGGTACAGCTCGCCGAAGACCATGGCGGTCTCCGTCGACGCGTCCTCGGAGAGGTCGTAGCGCGCGATCTCGACGCCGTCCGCCTGGTTCACCACGCGGATGAAGGCGTTGCGGACCTGGCCGAAGCTCTGGCCGCGGTTCTCGGCGTCGTGGATCGACACCGGGAAGACGATCTTCGTGATCTGGGCGGGCACCTGGGCGAGGTTCACCTTCACGGCCTCGTCGTCGCCCTCGCCCTCACCGGTGAGGTTGTCACCGGTGTGCTCGACCGAACCGTCCGGACTCGTCAGGTTGTTGTAGAAGATGAAGTGCTGGTCCGAGACGACCTTGCCGGAGTCGTCGCAGAGCAGCGCGCTGGCGTCCAGGTCGTAGTCCGTGCCCGTCGTGGTACGCACGTCCCAGCCCAGACCGACCAGTACGGCGGTCAGGCCCGGGGCCTCCTTGCTGAGTGAGACGTTGCCGCCCTTGGCCAGGGAAACTCCCACGATGTCCTCCTGAGGTCCGAGTTACGCGTTCCGGGTGATGGCTCCCGTAGAATCTACAGGAATGTAGAAGCTGGCGGGGTGGTCCGGGCCCGTTACGATATGGCGCTCCCGGCCGCCGAGGAGCGCGAAGAGGCTGGAGGGAGCCCCGGCATGGAGCATCACGACAAGCGCGAGGAGCGCCCGCCGAGGCTGCGCCGCCGCGCGCAGGGCGAGCTGGAGCAGCAGGTGCTCGCCGCGCTGCACGCCGCCCGCGGCCCGGTCAGCGCCGCCTGGGTGCAGGAGCGGATCGGCGGTGACCTCGCCTACACGACCGTGATGACGATCCTGACCCGCCTCCTCGCGAAGAACGTGGTGACCCGGGAGCGCGCGGGCCGGTCCTTCGCGTGGACGCCGGCCTCGGACGAGGCGGGGCTCGCCGCGTTCCGCATGCGCAAGGTGCTCGACGGCGAGAGCGACCGGGAGGCGGTCCTCGCCAGCTTCGTCACGACGCTCACGGCCGACGACGAGCAGCTCCTGCGGGAGCTGCTCGGGCGGGCGGGCGCCGAGACGGACGACTGACACCTGATGGGAGCTCCCGCCTGATGGGCGTCTTCGTCTTCCTGCCGCTCGTGCTGCCGCTGACCGCCTGGCCGGTCGCCCGCCTCGCCGAACAGCATCTCCATCCGCGTACCGCCACGCGCGTGCTCACCGCCGTCGCCGGGGTGATGGCCCTGTGCAGCACGCTCTGCCTGGCGCTGCTCATGGTCGTCGGCACCGCTCAACTGCCGGGCAACCCCCTGCCCGACGGCTGGTCCGATCCCGAGGTGCGGGCCGCTGTGCCCTACGACGAGATCGCGGGGAAGGCTGCCATTCCCGCGCTGCTCGCCGTGTGCGCCGCGTGCGCGCGCACCCTGTGGCGGCACGAGCGCGTACGGCGCCGGGGCCACCGCGCCCTCGAGGGCCTGCCCGGCACGTCCGTCGCCGTGCTGCCCGACGACGTGTCGTACGCCTATGCCCTGCCCTCCCGCCGCGGCGGCCGTGTCGTGGTCACCACCGGCATGCTGGCCCGGCTCGCGGCCCCGGAGCGGCGCGCGCTGTTCGCGCACGAGCGGGCCCATCTGGCCGCGCGCCACCACCGGCACCTGCTGGTCACGCGGTTGGCGGCCCGCGCCAATCCGTTCCTGCGGCCGCTGCGCACCTCGGTGGCCTTCACCGCGGAACGGTGGGCCGACGAGGAGGCGGCGCGGGCCGTGCGGGACCGGCGGACCGTCGCCCGCGCGATCGGCAAGGCCGCCCTCGTCTCGCGGGGCGCGCCCGCGCCGGCCCTCGCGGGGTTCGCCGCGCCGGGCCCCGTGCCGCGTCGCGTCGCCGCGCTGCTCGCCCCGCCGCCCGCGGCCCGCACGCGCCCCTCCCTGTTCACCGCGGTGGGACTCGCCCTGTGGTGCGCGGCGTTCGGCACCGTCGTGTCCGCGATGTCCTCGGCGAACTCCGCGGTCACGATGGTCCTCATCCTGCGCGCGGCCACGCCGCTCTGAACGGTTCCGCGAAGTGGCTCCTAGAGGTCGAACTCGTGCGGGGGCAGTTCGAGCGCGAAGCACGCTTCGCGCACCACGGCCTGCTCGTCCTTGTCGAAGTCGCCGTCGGCGCCGCCGATGACGATGCCTATCTGGATGACCGCGCGGGCCTCCGCGGGCTTCTTCTTCGCCTTGGCGACCTCCTGGAGGACGCTCACCTTGCCGAAGGCGAAGTCGGCGGTCAGCTTGTCGACATAGGCGTCGAAGCGGCGGCGCAGGTCGTCCGCCGGGAAGTTCTGCAACACCTCGTTCGAGCCGATGAGCTGGGCCACGCGGTGGCGCTCGGACGGGTCCACGGTGCCGTCGGCGGCCGCGACCAAGGCACACATGGCCATGCTCGCGTCGCGGAAAGCGCCGCTCTTGAGGTCGTTCTTCTTCGCCATCAGCTGGGTCTGCATCGTCGATGCGGATTCCTTGACGCGGTCCCACAGGGCCATGGAGAACTCCATAAACGTATCGATGAATCAGTTTCTACAGCAGTGTAGAAACTACACTGCTGTAGAAACTACACCAGGGCAGTGACAGGCCCGGGCTACGGGTTCACCCTTGGCCGGCGGCCGGGGAGCATCTGCCCCGCCGCCAGTTCGCGGTACAGCGAGCTGCCGGCGAGCAGTTCCTCGTGACCTCCGCGAGCGGTGGCGCGACCGTCGTCAAGGACGACGATCTGGTCGGCGTGCTGCACGGTGGAGAGCCGGTGCGCGATCACCAGCAGGGCGCATTCACGCGCGACGTCCTTCATCACCGTGGTGAGGGCGGTCTCGTTGATCGCGTCGAGGTGGGAGGTCGGCTCGTCGAGCAGGAGCAGTCCGGGGCGGGCGAGCAGGGCGCGGGCCAGGGCGACTCGCTGGCGCTCGCCCCCCGAGAGGGTGTTGCCGCGGTCGCCGAGCAGACCGGCCAGACCGCCCGGCAACCGCCGTACGACATCGTCGAGTTGCGCGAGTTCGATGACGCGCCGCACCTCGGCGTCGCTGGCGTCGGGCGCGGCGTAGGTGATGTTGTCGCGCAGGGTGCCGTGGACGACGTGGGTGTTCTGATCGACCACGGCGATCCGTTCGCGGCATTCCGCGCGGGTCAGTTCGGTGGCGGGCCGCCCGTCGAAAAGGAGCACTCCGGAGTCCGGTTCGTAGAACCTGGCCACCAGAGCGAAGACTGTGCTCTTCCCGGCACCCGACCGGCCGACCAGGGCCGTCTGGCTCCGGTGGGGGACAGGGAAGGTGACGCCGCTCAGCACCGGCCGACCGGGTTCGTAGCCGAAGGTGAGGTCCCGCAGGGCGAGGGCGGGCTCCTCGTGCGAAGGGGCTTGCGGGGGCGCCTCGCACGTACGCGCCCGCACCTGCGGGTGGCCGGGGTGCGTGGGCTCCACGGGCAGGTCCAGGGCTTGTTCGATGCGCTGGTAGGCACCCATGCCACGCTGGATCAGGCCGACCGCGTTGAAGACCGACGACAGGGGCAGGACGAGGTAGGAGGCGTACAGCAGGAAGGCCACGAGGTCGCCGAGGGAGTTGGCGTGGCCGGTGACCCGCAGGCCGCCGATGACCAGGACGAGCAGGAAGGAACCCTGGACGGCCAGCTCGACCGCCGGGCTCATCACGGACGCGAGCTTCGCGGTCCGGACCCCCGCGTCGTGGGCGGAGTCGATCCGTTCGCCGACGCGCCGTGCCTCGCGGTCCTCGGCACGGTGGACGCGGACCATGGGCAGGGCTCCGAGCGCGCGCTCGAGGTCGGCGGCGATCGCGCCGACGGAAGTCTGCATGTGCTCGGAGGCGGCACGGATGCCCTTCAGCAGGGAGGCCACGACGGCGGCGGCGGTGGCCACGGTCAGGGCGACCAGGACGAGCAGCAGCGGGTCGATCCACATCATCAAGGCGATCGCTCCGGCTGCGACGAGGGCTCCCGTGACGAGGTCGACCAGGGCTTGGGAGACCACTTCCCTGAGCAGGGTGGTGTCGGTGGTCACGCGGGAGATCAGGTCGCCGGTGCGATGGCGGTCGTACTCCCGCATCTCCAGCCGCAGCAGTCGTGCGACGAGGCCGTGGCGGAGTTGCCGTACGACTCTTTCGCCCATGCGTTCCAGGACGAAGCGGCCGGTCGCGCCGGTGGCGGCTTCGCTGATGAACAGCACGGCCAGGAGGATCAGCAGGGGCCAGAACGACTGTCCTCGGTCGCCCGCGTCCACGATCTCCTTGGCGACGAGGGGCTGGGCGAGCCCGAGCACGGAGCCGACGAGGGTCAGCGCGGTGGCCACGAGGATGGAGGGCCGGTGTCCTGTGGTGAGCCGGTACATGGTGGCGACCGCCGCCCGGGTCGAGCGGTCCGACTCCTGTGGTGACCGGTCCGGCTCCTGCGTCCGGGAGTCCGTCATGGGCGGGGCTGGCGGGGCGGGCGGTTCGCGGTCCGGGGCTCCACCGTGAGCAGCCGTGCGAAGTAGTCGTCGGGCGCGTCCTCGCCGATGGGCCGGCCCTCCGCCTCGATCCACGCGTGCGCGTTGAAGGGAGGCACCACGCTCGCCCCCGTGCACCACGTGGGCCAACTGCCCGTCAGCCGGCACAACAGGGCGGCGCCCAGCGAGCGGGGCAGGCAGCCTTGCGGGCCGGCGCAGAGGAGGCTGGTCGCGCACATAGCGTCCCGGGCGTTTCTCGCCTGCGCGGCGGTGGCCGGGGCGGCTCCGCGGCGTACGACATCGAGGACGGCGCGGATCCGGCGCGGCGACAGCGAGGAGAGCACGACGGCGGGCAGCAGGACGAGCCGGGCGGCCAGACGCCGGGTGAAGGGAACGTTCGAGGGCCGTTCCAGGGCGCTCGGTGTCGTCATGAGGCCAGCCCCGACTCCCGCAGTTCCCGTACGAGAGCCGTGACGTCCTGCTCCGCGCGGGGCCGGTCGATGTCGAACTCCGTGACGAGCGCGTCGACGGCCGCCGCCTCCTCGCCGCCGTCGAGGAGGGTCTTCACGACGAGGGTCCCGGTGGGATTGAGTTCCCAGTAGTTTCCGCTGCGCTGGTCCAGCAGAACCGTGCCGTAGTCGGTCTCCGTGGTGGAGACATCGGGGCCGAACCGCAGTGCCATGGTGGGTGACTGCCTTTCTTCGGTGGCGGGCCTATCGGGTAGGGGCGGGGGAGAGGCCGCGAAGCCATACCTCGGCGGCGATGGTCGAGTAGAGGATGCCGTCGCGCAGCCCGGGCGCGGAGGGCCGCTGCGCGAGGCGGCGCAGCGCCTCACCGTCGACCAGGCCGAGCTGTTCCAGCCTGGAGTCCTCCCACAGGGCCAGCAGGTCGGCGCGGTGCCTGCGCAGTCCGTCGGCGGCGTCCATGGCGGCCGCGGCCTTGGTGGTGCGCCGCAGACACGCCTCGGGCACGATGCCGTGCATCGCGGCGGTGAGCACGGGCTTGTACGCCCAGGGCGTGACGCGTTCCTCGGGCCGGATCGCGAGGCACGCCTCGATGACGCGGTCGTCGAGGAACGGCGAGGCCATCGGGACACCGACGCGGGCCGCCATGCGGTCCCACTGGCGGATGATGCGCGTGCACGAGCGGATCTGTTCCAGATCGGCGTGCATGCCACGGTCGGGGTGCAGGGGCACGACCGTCGAAGCGGCCTCCCGCAGCGCCCGCTCGACCATGCGTGTGGCGTCGGGCGTGACCCACTCGAAGAGACGTGGGGGCATGCCCCAGCCGAGACTGGTGGTGGCCGATGCCGGGAGCGGGTCGCGCAGGTGTCCGACGGCGTCGGCGAGACACCTGCCGTATGGCCGGGAATCGGCCAGGGCACGGGCCGTCGTACCGAGCGGCCACTGCCACAGGGCCCGGAAGCCACGCAGTTGCCGCAGCGCGAACAGCGGGCGGGTGCGCGACAGTCGGTGGTAGTACGCCTCCGAGCACCAGGCCACGTGATCGCCGCCGATGCCCGTCATGTGCACTCGGCTGCCCCGCCGGGCCATGTCCGGCAGATGGCTCAGCACCCTTGAGCGGTCCATGACGCCGATGGTCGGTTCGTCCAGCAGGTCGTCGATGTTCAGCAGATCGTCGTAGACCAGCGGTGAGGCGTGAGCGTCCCACACCACGTGCTCGACGTCCGGCAGGTGTTTCACCGCCTGCTCGGCCCAGTGCAGGTCGGTGTCGGCCGGGTCGCGTCCCGGCCAGGTGCTGGCCACCACCTTGGCGGGGGACCGGTCCGCGAGGAAGCAGATGGAGGTGGAGTCCAGGCCGCCGGACAGGTCGCAGCTGACCACGCCGCCTTGGCGCGTGCGGGCGTCGATGGCTGTGGCGAGGGCCTCGCGGACCAGCGGCGCCCCGTCGGCGAGGGTGCGGACCGGCTCCGGCGGGGTCCACCACCGTGAGTGGTGCACGGTCCGCCCGTCCGCGCCGACGATCAGCGCGTCCTGTGGTGGCACCGCGGTGACGCCGTACCAGAGGGAGGTCTCGAAAAGGGGATAGGGGGCCGGCCACAACAGCCGGATCGCGAGCTGTTCTTCGTCGGGGTCGTGGCCCAGGGCGGCGGCGAGGACATCGGCGCGGGTGGCGGCCACGGGCACACCGTCCACGATGGCGTGGAAGACCAGCCGGAGCCCGGACGCGGTGCCCTGCATCCTGAGTCGCTGGTCCAGGGCGGCGACGAGGTGGAAGCTGCCGGGCAGGGAGCGGGCCCACACGTCCAGCTCCGCCAGATCGCGCAACCGCCCTGCCCGGGCCTCCAGTTCGGCGGCGGTGACGGGGCAGCAGCCGATGACGGCCAGGGCGGTGCGGCCGACGCGCGCCGTGACGATCTCTTCGTCGGCCCACTGGCCGACCAGCCACGGCCGGCCCGAGGAATGGTTGAGGACACGTGTTCCTGGGTGGGCGAAGGAGCGGGCCACGGCGGCCGCGTCCGCACGGTCGTTGAAGACCGTGAAGTGCGCGTCGCCGGGGCCCGTCCCCGCACTCTCGTGCAGTTCAGTCATGACGTTCGGTCAGAAACCTCCGGTCGTCAGTTCTTGCTGAAAATGAGTCGGTCGTTTCCGTTCCGCGCCAGCAGCCCGGTCTTCTTCCGGAACGTCCCGAGTCGGATGAGCGCCGGCGCTTCGTAGGCCTTCTTCATGACTTCTCCTCAGGTAGAGGATGGACGGCCACTTCCCTGGTCGACGGCGCACGAGGGCTCCGCCGAACCGGTCCGGGGCTCATCGGGAACCCCGGGTGAGGACGTGGTCGCAGCAACCAGATAGGTGCACAACCGGAAGGCATGGCAAGACCACAAAAGAAAGTATGACAATAGGGAAAACGTATATGCGGTGGTGTATGCGCATGGCTACTTGTGGGTTTGGCCGAAAGCTTTTCAAATCGACGGCTCGCGTGCGAACAAAGTCAAGAAACGTTTCGACCTGGGCGTCAACCGTCGTCCGGCGAGGGGTGTGGCGCAGGGCGGCTCGACTCATGGCAGAGGGGGAGCCGACGGGGCGCACTCGACGGCGCCCCGCGCTCCATCTTTTTTCGCCACCGGTCTGTCTGCTTCGTCACCCGGGCTGCCGGCCCGCCGCATCGGAGGTGCGAACTTCCGCGAGCTGCGCCACGAGCCCGCGCACCAACGCCTGGAGGCCGGAGGCGAACGCCTGCTCCGCGCGCGCCGCCTTGTCGTGCTCGGGCGCGGCGTGCAGCGCGGCGGCGAGGGCCGGCACCCGCGGCGCGCGGCCCGAGGGGTCGATCATCGGCGGGGGCGCGACGAGGTCGAGCGCGGAGCCGAGCACGAAGGACTCCACGCTCGTCAGGACCGTCACCAGGCGCCCGGGCGGCCAGCCGCCGCGGGCCAGCGCCTCCACCACCGACTCGTACATCGCGAGCATCGCCGGGGAACCGATCGTCGTCGTGACGAGGAGATCGATGGCGTGCGGGTGGCGCGCGAACGCGTCGCGGTACGAACGCGCCCACGCGGCCAGAGCGTCGGGCCAGGGCAGCACGGCGAACACGGAGACGTCGATCTCCTCGACGACCAGGCGTCGCACGCTCTCGATGACGGCGGCGCGGCCGTCCAAGTGGTTGTACAGCGAGGCGGCCTTCACACCGAGCCGGCCGGCGAGCCGCGGCAGGCTGAACGCGTCTGCGCCCTCGGTGTCGATCATGGCAAGCGCCTCACGCGCGATCAGGCCGGCGCTCAGCACCGGTCTGCTCGGGCGGCCCCTGCCCGCCCCTTCGCGGCCTCTTCCCATGCCCTCCGCCCATGCCCTCTACTCCCGTGCCCTCTTCCCAGGCACTTCCTGCGCAGAGTACGGTCCTGCCAGCTCGGACTAAAGGGTTTAGTTTTCTCGGCGATTCCACCCCCGTCGGCGTTTTCGACCTCCGGGAGCACGCGCGTGACCGCACCCCCTTCCCCTGTACCGCCACCCGCCGCCACCCCCCAAGGATTGAGCGACGGGGCGGTCGGCACCGGCGATCTGGTCTTCTTCGTCGTGGCGGCCGCGGCCCCGCTGACGGTCATGGCGGGCGTGGCCCCGCTGGCCATCGGTATGGCGGGACCCGCGGCGCCGCTCGGCTATCTCCTCTCGGGGCTGCTGCTGATCGTCTTCGCCGCCGGGTTCACGGCCATGAGCCGGTACGTGCGCAACGCCGGCGCTTTCTACGCGTACATCGGCAGGGGGCTCGGCCGCCCGGCGGGAGCCGGATCCGCGTACGTCGCGCTCTTCTCGTACAACGCGATCGAGGTGGGCCTGCTCGCCGCCTTCGGATGGTTCACGGAATCGGGCTTCGAGGACCTCACCGGGGTCCATGTGCCCTGGTGGATCTGGGCGTTGGCCGGGCTGGGCGCCATCGGCGTGCTCGGCTATCTCAAGGTCACCCTCAGTGCCAAGGTCCTCGGCGCCGCCCTGGTCCTCGAAGTGCTGGTGCTGCTCGTCTTCGAAGCGGGCGTTCTCGCGCACGGCGGCGGTCCGCGCGGCCTCGACCTCGGGGCGCTGTCGCCCGCCCATCTCGGCGAGTCCGGGGCCGGCGGCATGTTCGTCCTCGCCATCGGCGCCTTCGTCGGCTTCGAGGCGACCGCGATCTACGCCGAGGAGGCGCGGCGACCGGAGCGGACCGTGCCGCGCGCCACCTACATCGCCGTGGCGTTCCTCGCGCTCTTCTACACCTTCAGCGTCTGGATGATCATCAACGCGTACGGCAGCGATCGCGCCCAGGCGGTCGCGGACGGCAAGGGCGGCGCCGACATGGTGTTCACCGCCACCGAACGCTTCAGCGGAGCCTGGGCCGCCGACTCCATGCACGTGCTGATCATCACCAGCGCCTTCGCCGCCACGCTCGCCTTCCACAACGGAGCCGCCCGCTACTTCTACGCACTCGGCAGGGAGGGTCTCCTCCCGGACCGCCTCGGCACCGTCTCCGCGAGGACACGGGCCCCGGCCACAGCGGTCGTCACGCAGTCGGCCCTGGCGCTTACCGCGATCGTCGTGACTATGATCAGCGGGGCCGATCCGTACGCCGTTCCTGTGGAGCAGCGGCTCCGGCATCCTCGGCGTGATGCTCATGCAGGCCCTCGCCGCCCTCTCCGTGTACGGGTTCTTCCGCCGCGACCGGCGCGCCCTGCCGGCTTGGCGGGTGGTCGTCGCCCCGCTGCTCGCCTGCGCGGGCCTCGCCGTCATGATCGTCCTCGTCTGCGCCCACCTCGACCTGCTCACCGGCGCCTCCGCAGGCGTGAACGCGGCCTTGGTCCTCCCGCTGCCGGTGCTGTTCGTCATCGGCGCCGTGCTCGCCCTCCGTATCAAGGCGCGCGATCCGGTCGCGTACGAGCGGCTGACGACGGTGGACGGCGAGCACGTCTGAACCCCCGGCCCACCCCGGCCCACCCCGGTCCACCCGACCCAAGCGAACGCGAGCAAGGAGAAGACGTGACGACGCTGGTCTTCCTCGGCCCCACCCGCACCGGGAGCCACCCCGACCACGACGCCACGGCGCTCGCCGTGCGCGACGGCAGGGTCCTCGCGCTCGGCGACGAGGCCCGCGCGCTCGCCGCCACCGCAGACGAGGTCGTCGACGTCGGGGACGGGCTGCTGATGGCCGCCTTCGGGGACGGGCACGCCCACCCGCTCCTCGGCGGTCTGGAGAGCTTCGGACCACAGATCAAGGAACTCGCCTCCGTCGAAGCGGTCGTCTCCGAAGTCGGGCGATGGGCCGAGGAGCACCCGGAGGTCGAGTGGATCGTCGGCGCCTCCTACGACCCCGCGCTCGCGCCCGACGGGGAGTTCGACGCCCGCTGGCTGGACGCGGCGGTACCCGACCGGCCCGTCGTGCTGCGCGCCCACGACTACCACACCGTCTGGTGCAACACCGAGGCGCTGCGCAGGGCCGGGGTGAGCGAGAGGAGCCCGGAGCCGCGCCTCGGCCGGATCGTGCGCCGACCCGACGGCGCCCCTCTGGGGACGCTGCGCGAATGGCACGCCTGCGACCTCGTGCTCGACCAGGTCCCCTCGCGCGCGACGGACGACCTCGTCGAGGCGGTGCGCCGCGCCGGGCACGCGTACGCGCGCGCGGGCATCACCTGGGTCCAGGACGCCTGGGTCGAACCGGAGATGGCGGACGCCTATCTCGCCGCCGCCCGGCGTGACGCCCTGGCCTTCCGCGTCGACCTCGCCCAGCGCGCGGACCCCGACCGCTGGCGCGCGCAGCTCAAGCCGTTCGCCGAGACACGCGCGCGGGTGGCCGCGGAGGGCGGCGAGCTGCTGACCGCGCGGACGGTGAAGTTCTTCAGCGACGGCGTCATCGAGGGCGGCACCGCCGCCATGCTCGCCCCCTACCTGGACGCGCCCCACAGCTGCGGCATGCCCGTGTGGGAGCCCCGAGCGCTCGCCGACGCGGTGCGGGCCTTCGACGCCGTGGGCTTCCGGACGCACATCCACGCGATCGGCGACGCGGGCGTACGCGCCTCGCTCGACGCGATCGAGTCCGCGATCGACGCCAACCCCGCATGGGACCGGCGCCCGGTGATCACCCACGTACAGGTGGTCGACCCCGCCGACCTGCCCCGGTTCGCACCCCTCGGCGTCGTCGCCAACTTCGAACCCCTCTGGGCGCAGCCCGACCCGCTCCAGACTGAGCTGTCCCTCCCGCGGATCGGCGCGCACCGGGCGGCCCTCCAGTACCCCATGGGCGAGCTGGCGCGGGACGGCGTCCGCCTGTCCTTCGGCAGCGACTGGCCCGTCAGCTCACACGTACCGCTGGAAGGGATCCAAGTGGCCGTCACCAGGCGCACGTTCACGGGGGAGCCGGAAGAGGGCTGGATCCCCCACCAGCGGCTCACCGTCGAGCAGGCACTTACGGCGGCCACCACCGGGGTCGCCCACCAGGCGGGTGCGGACGACCGGCTGCACCTTTCGCCGGGCGCCCCCGCCGACCTGGTCCTGCTCTCCGCCGACCCGCGCACCGTCGACCCCATGGCGATCCGCCACGCGCGCGTGCTGGGCACCTGGCTGGGAGGCCGCCCCACGTACCGGGCGGCGGCTACGCGTGGGCCGCGGGCGCGGTGACCGGCAGGACGATGGCCGTGGCGGCTACCCCCGCGCGCACGATCCACCGACCCGAGAACACCTTCAGTTCGACGCCCTGCACCACGGGCCCCTCTACGAGCAGCCGCGCGGTGAACGTCCCGTCCGGGTCGAGCTCCACCCGGGCCTCCTCGAAGCCGAGCCAGCGTCCGGTGAGCGGGAACCACGTCTTGTAGACGGACTCCTTGGCGCTGAACAGCAGGCGGTCCCAGGGCGTGTCCGGGTACCGGGCGCCGAGTGCGGCGAGCGCCGCCCGTTCCGTCTCGTCGGCGATCATCTTCAGGACGTCCGGGTCGCGCAGCGGCGCGGCGGGCTCCGCGTCGATGCCGAGCGAGGTCACCTCACCGGCACGCGCCACGACCGCCGCGCGGTACCCGTCGCAGTGCGTCATGCTCCCGACGACGCCGGCCGGCCAGCGGGGCGCGCCCCGCTGGCCCGGCAGGATCGGGGCGGGCGGTACGCCGATGCGGCCCAGCGCGGCGCGGGCGCAGTGCCGCACGGTGGTGAACTCGTCGCGCCGCTTGGCCACCGCGTTCGCCACCACCGCCTCCTCCGCCGGGAAGAGCACGGCGTCGGCCGGGTCGTGATGGGTCTCGACGACGGTGACCGGCGCGGCGGCCAGCAGGGAGGCCAAGGGGCCGGAGGCTTCCGGCACTTCGGGCACGGGTATCGAGGGTGACGTCACGAGGGATCACCGTACCCGGCGCACGGCACGCGCGCGTGGACAGTGACCTGCGCCACCCGGCGCCGCTCCCGGCTGCGGACGGCCCCCACGCAGCGCCTACGCTGGTCAGATGCAGGACGAATACCGCACAGTGGCCCGCGAGGGCGTGCACGAGACCGAGGTCAACCGCTCGCGCTTCCTGTGCGCCCTGGCACCCGCGGCCACCGAGCGGGAGGCCCAGGACTTCGTCGCGCGCATCCGCAAGGAGCACCCGACGGCCAGCCACAACTGCTTCGCGTACGTCATCGGGGCCGACGCGGCGATCCAGAAGGCCGGTGACGACGGCGAGCCCGGCGGCACCGCGGGCGTCCCGATGCTCCAGATGCTCACCCGCCGCGACATGCGGTACGTCGCCGCGGTCGTGACCCGCTACTACGGAGGCGTCAAGCTCGGCGCGGGCGGACTCATCCGTGCGTACGGAGGCGCGGTCGGCGAGGCACTCGACGCTCTCGGCACCGTCACCCGCCGCCGCTTCCGCGTCGCCACCGTCACCGTCGACCACCAGCGCGCGGGCAAGGTCCAGAACGATCTTCGGGCGGCCGGCCGTGCGGTGCGTGACGTTCGTTACGGCGACGCGGTCACCATTGAGATCGGCCTCCCGGACGCCGACGTGGACGCCTTCCGGGGCTGGCTGGCCGACGCCACCGCAGGCAGCGCGGTGTTGGAGCTCGGGGGAGAGGCGTACGGCGACGCCTGACGCGCGGCCCCCTCGCGCGGCCGGGGCCCAGGGCGGCGGCGGTTACGGAAGTAGCCGCCCGTGATGTCCGACCCGCCCGTTAGTCTCGGGGATCATGAGGCTGCTGCACACGTCCGACTGGCATCTGGGCCGCTCGTTCCACCGCGTGAACATGCTGGACGCCCAGGCCGCGTTCATCGCTCACCTGGTGGCGACCGCGCGCGAGCGCGAGGTCGACGCCGTCCTGGTGGCCGGGGACGTGTACGACAGGGCGGTGCCGCCGCTCGCCGCGGTCGAGCTCTTCGACGACGCGCTGCACCGGCTCGCGGACCTCGGCGTGCCGACGGTGATGATCTCCGGGAACCACGACTCGGCGCGCCGCCTCGGCGTCGGCGCGGGCCTCATCGGCCGCGCGGGCATCCACCTGCGCACCGACCCCGCCGCCTGCGCGGAGCCCGTCATCCTCGCCGACGACCACGGGGACGTGGCGTTCTACGGCCTGCCCTACCTCGAACCCGCTCTGGTCAAGGAGGAGTTCGCGGTGGCCAAGGCGGGCCACGAGGCGGTCATCGGGGCCGCCATGGACCGGGTGCGTGCCGACCTCGCCACCCGCGCGCGCGGCACCCGTTCCGTCGTCCTCGCCCACGCCTTCGTCAGCGGCGGACAGATCAGTGACAGCGAGCGGGACATCACCGTCGGCGGGGTCGCCGCGGTCCCCGCCGCGGTCTTCGAGGGCGTCGACTACGCCGCGCTCGGTCACCTGCACGGCAGCCAGACGCTCGCCGCGCGCGTGCGCTACTCCGGCTCCCCGCTGCCGTACTCCTTCTCCGAAGCCGACCACCGCAAGAGCATGTGGCTCGTCGACCTCGGTCCGGAGGGCCAGATCGAGGCCGACCGCGTCGACTGCCCGGTACCGCGCGCGCTCGCCCGCATCCGCGGCACCCTCGACGAACTCCTCGACGACCCCGGCCTCGCCCGCCACGAGGAGGCGTGGGTCGAGGCCACCCTCACCGACGCGGTCCGCCCCGACGACCCCATGGCCCGCCTCTGCGAGCGCTTCCCGCACACGCTCAGCCTCGTCTTCGACCCGGTCCGGGCACCGGAGGACCCGGACGTCTCGTACGCCCAGCGCCTCCAGGGCCGCAGCGACCAGCAGGTCGCCGAGGACTTCGTGACCCATGTGCGCGGTGCCGGACCCGACGCGCACGAGCAGGCGGTGCTGCGCTCCGCCCTCGACGCCGTCCGCGTCGACGACACCCTGCACGAGGTCGCCCGATGAGACTCCACCGGCTCCGGATCACCGCCTTCGGGCCCTTCGGCACCACCCAGGACATCGACTTCGACGACCTCTCCGCCGCCGGGATCTTCCTGCTGCACGGCCCGACCGGCGCGGGCAAGACCTCCGTCCTTGACGCCGTCTGCTACGCCCTGTACGGATCGGTGCCCGGCGCACGCCAGGGCAGCGGGCAGGGCATGACGCTCCGCAGCGACCACGCACCGCAGGGCACGCGCACCGAGGTGAGCCTCGAACTGACCGTCGCCGGGCGCCGTTTGGAGATCACCCGCCAGCCGCCCTGGGCACGCCCCAAGAAGCGCGGCACGGGCACGACCACGGAGAAGGCGCAGAGCTGGCTCCGCGAGAGCACTCCGGAAGGCGGCTGGAAGGACCTGAGCCGCTCCCACCAGGAGATCGGCGAGGAAATCAGCCAACTGCTCGGCATGAGCAAGGAGCAGTTCTGCCAGGTCGTACTGCTGCCCCAGGGCGACTTCGCGCGCTTCCTGCGCGCGGACGCGGAGGCGCGCGGCAAGCTGCTCGGGCGCCTCTTCGACACCCGTAGGTTCGCCGCCGTCGAACAGCGCCTCGCCGAGCAGCGGCGCACCACAGAGGCCGAGGTCAAGGACGGCGACGCGGCGCTCCTCGCCGACGCCCACCGCATGCAGCAGGCCGCGGCGGACGACGGCCGGGACGCCGAACTGCCTCTTCCCGATCTCGCGCCCGGCGACCCGGGCCTCGCCACCGAGGTCCTCACCTGGGCCGCCGTCGCCCGCGAGGGAGCCCGCGAACGCCTCGACATCGCGCACTGCGCGCTCACCGCGGCCGAGTCAGCGCAGGCCGCCGCGGAGCGCCGACTCGGTGACGTACGCGAACTCGACCGGCTCCAGAGCCGGTTCGCCGAGGCACAGGAGCGCGCCGCGCGGCTCCACGCGCGCGAGGAGGAGCGGCGGGAGTGCGAGCAGCGCCTGGAGCGGGCGCGCAAGGCCGAGAAGGTCGCCCCCGCACTCGGGCTGCGTGACGCCGCCGAGTCGGAGCACCGCAGGGCCGCGCAGGAGGAGGCACGCGCGCGTGGCAGCCTCCCCGAGACCTTCGAGTCCGCGGGGGCGTCCGGTCTCGCCGCCGCCGCGCGCAAGGCCGCCGAGGAGCTGGGCGGCCTGGGATCGGCCCGGCGCGCCGAGCAGCGGCTCGCCGATATCACCGCCGAGCGCGCCGCCCTGGGCCGGCAGGAGCGCGCCGACGACGAGATCTCGCGAGACGCGGCGGGCTGGCTGGAGAGCTGGGACACCACGCGGGCCGCCCTCCAGGAGCGCATCGAATCCGCCCAGGAGGCCGCGACCCACGCCGAGCGGCTCGCGGGGCGCCTCGAACCGGCCCGGACCCGGCTGGACGCGGCCCGCCGCCGCGACAGGCTCGTCCAGGACGCGGCGGCGGTACAGGACCGGGCCCTGACCGCCCGCGAGCGCGCCACCAGTACGCACGAACACTGGCTCGCCCTCAAGGAACAGCGCCTCACCGGCATCGCGGCCGAACTCGCCGCGCACCTGACGGACGGCGAACCGTGCGCGGTGTGCGGGGCGACGGAACACCCCGACCCCACCCGCAAGACCGCCGGGCACGTGGACCGCGGCGCGGAGGAGGAAGCGCTCGCCGCCCACCGCGCGGCCCTGGAGTCCCGCACGGCCGCCGAGCGCGAACTGAGCGACGTACAGGCCTCGCTGGCGGCGGCGACAGCGGCCGCACGAGGCAGTGGCACGGGGGCGGACCAGCCCGGGGGCACCGACCCGACCGTCGATGAACTCTCCGCGGCGGTAGAGGAGTTGCGCCGGTCCCACGCCGAAGCACGCGACCGTGCCTCCGGGCTGCACGCCGCCCGCGAGGCCCTCGCGCGGGCCGAGCGGGAGTACGACCGCAGGGTCGCCGAGCAGCAGGAGGCCGAACGCCGCGCGGCATCGAGGGCCACCCTGCGCGAGGCCCTCGGGCGCGAACAGGAGTCCCTGGAGGCGGAGTTGGCCCACGCGCGTGGGACCGCCGGCAGCGTCGCGGCCCGCGCCGCCCAGCTGGAGCGGCAGACGGCCCTGCTCACCGAGGCCGCGGACGCCGCCCGCGCCGCGGACGAGACGGCCGAACGCCTCAAGGCGGCGGACGCGCGACTCGCCGACGCGGCTTTCCGCGCCGGGTTCGACACGCCGGTGGCCGCAGCCGAGGCCCTGCTCGACGACGCCAGGCACCGCGAACTCCAGCACCGCATCGACGCCTGGCGGAACGAGGAGGCCGCGGTGCGCGCCGTCCTCGCCGAACCGGACACGGCCGCCGCCGCGCAGCGGCCACCCGCCGACCTGCCGGCGGCGCGGGCGGAGGCCGAGACCGCGGGGCGGCGCCTTCGGGCCGCCGCGTCCGCGCGCGACGCCGCGGCCCGGCGGTGCGCCGAACTCGACCGGCTCTCCGCCCGCACCATCGAGGGGACGCGCAGACTGGCCCCGCTGCGCGCCGCGTACGACCGGGTGGCTCGGATGGCCGGCCTCGCCGCGGGCACCTCGGCGGACAACGAACGCAGGATGCGCCTGGAGTCGTACGTACTGGCCGCCCGCCTCGAACAGGTGGCGGCCGCCGCGACGGTCCGGCTGCGACGGATGTCGTCCGGGCGGTACACCCTCGTGCACTCCGACGACCGTACGGGACGCGGCCGTTCCGGCCTTGGCCTGCACGTGGTCGACGCGTGGACCGGCCGCGAGCGGGACACGGCGACCCTCTCGGGCGGCGAGACGTTCTTCGCCTCGCTCGCCCTGGCGCTCGGCCTCGCGGACGTGGTCACAGACGAGGCGGGCGGCGTACGCCTCGACACGCTCTTCATCGACGAGGGCTTCGGCAGCCTGGACGACCAGACCCTGGACGAGGTCCTGGACGTCCTGGACTCCCTGCGCGAGCGGGACCGCAGCGTCGGTATCGTCAGCCACGTCGCTGACCTGCGACGACGGGTGCACGCGCAGCTGGAGGTGGTGAAGGGGCGCGCCGGATCATCCGTACGGCAGCGAGGTGGGATCTGAGGGCCAAGAACTGAGTACGACTACTCATGCGCGATGTGTGAGCGCCGCCTACCTTCGCGATACGCCTGCGAAGTCGCACACTTCCGGCAGTAGGGGGCCGGCCTGCTGCCTGCTTTTCGCTGTCCTGGTCCTGCCGGTCGTCTGGCTGGTCGCCGCCCCCGTCCTGCCGGAGCGGGTCTCTTGGTTCCCGTTCTGGTTGGGTGCGGTGATCTGGAATGGCGCGGAGGGCCCCTTACTTGTCAGCCCGGTAGAGCTTGATGTTCTTGTTCACGAACAGGTGCACGTAGCCGCACGTCCAGCAGATCAGGCCGGTGGCGCTCTCGTCGGCCCACGCGAGCTTCATGAACTCCATACCGGTGCTGTTGAGCAAGACACTCCGTTCCCGGAACATGTCTCCCTTGCATACCTGGCAGGAGAGCCAGGTTTCCCCCAGTGCTGCTCGTACCGGCTTCGCCATCGAATGAACACCCTTGCCCTTGTCTTGTGGTCGAGACGAGCCTACGGGGGCGGATCACCCCACGGGTCAGGCGGGCCAGGAGGCCCGGCCCGACGGTGGGTGAACTCCTCAGTAGGAGGCGTTCTTCTTGCCTCGTAGGTATGCGCTCTTGCGTCGCGCCGTGGCGACGACGCAGGCGACGACGGCGCCTGTCAGTCCTCCGAAGAGCAGGCCGCCGACGGGGTCGGTGTCATCGGCCCACGAGTCGGCGACAGCGACGGCGCACCATGCCACGCCGACGGCCAGGGCGACGCGGTCACCGTTGAGAGTGCGCCATGCGGACCGTCGATGGGACCGCTTCGTCAGCCAGATCTCGACGAGGACGAAGACGGCGATGAGCGCGAGCCAGAGGAACGTCATCGAGATGCACCTTTCTCCGCAGGAATGTCAGCGGCAGTAGCCGTCGCCCTGCTTGCCCGAGTATTCGCCGGGCTTTCCGTAGCTCTTGATCTTCAGGCACTTCTTGTGGGACTGAGCGATGTTGGCCATCGTGGTGATCGCGGCAACGGTGATTCCGGCGGCGGTGGTGAACCCGGCGGGTATCGACGCGATGATGGTGGCGGCGAGTCCGCCTCCAAGAGCGATCTTCCGGGTCTCACTCTTGTTGAAGTAGACCGTTCCGCTGACGATGCCCCAGGTGTAGTGGGGGTCGGCGACCACGGGGAAGGCTGTGGTGCCGTTGGTGTCAATGCGCTGCACCAGGGTGCCGCCTTCCAGCTTGTAGCTGGTGGCGACGTCCTTGCCGTTGGCGTCCTTGGCCCAGGGTGCCGAGATGGTGCCCTTGAGCACGGTGGAGCCCTCGCCGCTGTCCTGGAAGATGTCGTAGCCGCCGCTGTCGTTGGCGGCCAGGTGCGCCCCGGCCGGCAGTTGGAGGTCAAAACGCTGCTCGGTGGGAGCGTTCTTGTCCTTGAGCGTGACGAGCGTACGGGCACCGCCCTCGGTGGTGGGCTGGACGGCGAGGTCGGTGGAGTCGGCGGCGTCGGGATAGACGATGGTCCCGGAGCCCGCCCGGACGCCCTCGACGCTCTTCGTCTGCGACAGGCCGAGCCCGAATACCGTGCCGTCAGGAGCCGTGGTTCTCACGTTTCCGGTGGCGTCTTCGGGGGCTTGCACGGTCACAGCGCCGCTCTCGGTCTTCGTGACGCTCCGCGCGGCTGCGCCCTGTGCGGCGGAGGAGGCGGCCAAGTCCTGCGTGCCAGTGATCCGCTCGATACCTGCGGCTGCTTTCTGGCTGCGCTGGTCCAGAGTGTCGGCAGAGGCCGTCGGGGCGATCGCGATGACGAGCGAGGTGGCGGTCGCTGCGGCGACCAGGCCGGTCGCGGTGCGCTGACGGTGATTCATGATGCCCTTCCGGTACGACGTTTCCTATGCGTCGGCGCGCGAAGCCGGGTGGAAGCTCCCGCGCCGAGATGATCTTGAAGGACTGTGTCATATGCCGCAGCCGACATGAACGGTGTTTATCGGATCTACATAAGAAATGGGACCAAAGACCCTCGCGAGGGACTTTGGTCCCGACAGCTGGACAACTACGACGGACATGATCGCTCAGAGGTCGGGAAACCCGCATGGCAGCCCTCCGGAGATCCGAGAGCGAAAGGGAGAGTGCCATGGACGCCGAACGCAAGCACCTGCAAGGCGAAGCCGGCCTGAACATCTTGGCCGTCGAACAGACCTGGAATTTCGAGGGTGAACTGAGCGACGTGACGGAGGCGCGCGAGTGCGCGGCCGTCTTCCTTCGTGGTCTGGCGTGTGTGAAGCCGCAGTCCTCACCGGAGGCGCACGACGATGTGCTGCTGGCGGTCACCGAGCTGGCCTCCAACGCCTTCACCTACGCACCCGGACCGTTCAGCCTCCGCCTGTGCGCAGTGGCCGACACCGTCGAGATCGCCCTGACCGATACCAACCCCACGGCGCCGAAGCCCCGTTTCGCCGATCTCACGGGGTGCGGCGGCATTGGGTGGCACCTGATCAACGCCCTCGCCGAGCAGACCATCACCGTGCCGGAAGAGGAGGGCAAGACCGTGCACGCCTTCCTCCCTTGGTGATTGCGCCGAAAGTTCGGCATTCGGACGACTTTTTATGTGTGAGGTGTGGGAAGCAGGGCAGACGATGCCCGCAGAGGGCGGCACGCAGCAATCCGAGAGGGAACGGGACGACGCATGATCACGGTGGCATTCGAAGAGCAGGTGCAGGCGCGCGCTGCGGAGAAGGCTGATGAGCGTGCGTACGTGGATCCGGCATCGGTCGCGCCCAAGGACGCTCGGGCGATCTCCAAGCGGTTCTTCGACCGGCTGGGCGAGCTGGAGGAGGGCACGCACGAGTACCAGTACGTGCGCAACTGCCTGATCGAGATGAATCTGTCCCTGGTGCAGTACGCGGCCTCGCGTTTCAAGCACCGTGGTGCGCAGGAGATGGAGGACATCGTCCAGGTCGGCACGATCGGGCTGATCAAGGCGATCGACCGGTTCGAGCTGAGCCGCGAGGTGGAGTTCACCTCGTTCGCCGTGCCTTACATCACCGGTGAGATCAAACGGTTCTTCCGCGACACCAGCTGGGCCGTCCACGTGCCGCGCCGTCTACAGGAAGCCCGCATCGAACTGTCGAAGGCGACCGAGGAGCTGCGCACGCGGCTGGGCCGCTGGCCCTCGACGGCGGAACTCGCCGAGCTGATGCAGCTGACGCCGGCCGAGGTCTCCGAAGCGCAGCGGGCGTCCAACGGCTATGCCTCTGTCTCGTTGGACGCCGCCATCGGCGGAAAGGACGATGAATCCGACACGGCCCTGGCCGACTTCGTCGGAGTGGAGGAGGACCGCTTCGAGCTGGTGGACAACTTCCACGCCCTGGCCCCCCTCATCGCCGAGCTGGACGACCGCGACCGCCAGGTCATCCACCTGCGCTTCGTCGAGGAGAAGTCCCAGGCGCAGATCGGCGAGATCCTGGGCTGCTCGCAGATGCACGTCTCCCGCCTCATCAGCAGGATCGTCGCCAAGCTCCGCAGCGGACTGGCCACCGACTGACAGCATGAGCCCTGTTCGACCGCTGCATCGACCCGCTCGGTTATGGCGGGCTTCCGGTGATCCGGGCCCCTGCCACCGAACTGATCATGCCCAACTACCGTTGGGGTTCGGCCAATTGACCCACCCCGGCATCTCGCACGAATGTACGTCGTCCGCAGTGCGGTGGACCTGGCAGTCATGCTGGGAACACGGTCTGAGGCGTGCGTACGTCCACACGGGGGTGTTCGGCATAGAGGTCAATTGGAAACTCCTGAGCCCGAGTCTCGACGGTCAGTTGGTGGTCCCGGGCGATGAGCAGTACGAGTGGGTCCGCAAGCCATACGCAGCGGTGGCCACTGCTTCGCCGGGAATTCGTCCACGGACGGCGTGATCGTCGATGTGACGCCGACGGACGACGTGCGCGTCGACGGCGAAACGGCGAGAGTCGGAGCCGGGACGCGCGTATCGGCGCGCTCTCGCGGGCCTTGCAGGAGCACGGCGTGACGGCCCCGTCCGGCTCCTGCCCCAGCGTCGGCATCGGCGGCACCACGCTCGGCGGCGGATCTGCGCCTCCTTGAGCAGTTGGTGGAACGGGTCGGCGCCGTGCCGCGCAGCACCTCGTGCAAGGAACTGTCGTACCGCGAGACGGCCGACTTCCAGGCCGGGCTGCTCAGCGCCGCCAACGAGGTCGTCCCGACCCCGCAGGGGCCGGTCGAGCGGGCAGGGGCACCGCTTCACCAAGTCCGAGTTCTTCAGCCGTCCGCTTCCCGCCGAGGCGGTCGAACGGCTGGTCCACCGTGACCAGCCGTACTCGCTCAAGCACGCCGTACTCGTCGACGGGGAGGCTTCCGGTCACGACAAGCACGCGGCGCACACCTGGGTGACCCGGTCCTGGGGGTCGGTTCACCCCTGGGAGGCGGCACCGTCTACCCGAACTTCCCCGATCCGGAGACTCCGGAGTGGCAACGTGCCTACCACGGAGCCAACTTCGAGCGTCTCACTCAGGTGAAGGCACGGTTCGACCCCGACAACGTCTTCCGCTTCCCGCACTCCATTCCCGTAGCCTGACGCGTTCACACGGGGACGGTCCACGCCGGGACGGTCCACAGCGCAAGCAGCACGGAGAGCAAAGGAAGTAGTCATGTTACGGCAGCTCCGTGGCCATAGCCCCACGGTCCACCCCGAAGCCCGGGTAGCACCCACCGCAGTCGTCTCCGGCGCCGTCACCATCGGCCCCGGTGCCGTGGTCCTCGACGGTGCCGTCATCACCGCGGAATCCGCATCCGTCGAGATCGGTGCCGAGAGCATCGTCATGGAGAACGCGGTCGTGCGCGGCGCCGGATCCCATCCCGCGGTCATCGGGGAGCGGACGATGATCGGGCCCGGCACACACATCACCGGTGCTCGCATCGGGGGCGAGTGCATGATCGCCACGCACAGCAGCGTGTTCAACGGAGCGCACCTGGACGACGGAGTGCTCGTCGCCATCGGCGCCATCGTGCACGTGGGCACGCGCCTCCTGGAAGGCGATCGGGTCCCCATGCAGCACATCGCCGTCGGGGACCCCGCCGAGATCTACCCGCCGGAGCGGGCCGCGGAGGCACACCGGGCCGTGGAACGCATCGGCTTCACCACCCAGGTCTTCGGTCACGACACCGGCGACCTGTCGTTCCGCGAGTCCATGGCGTGGCTGTGCGGCACGTACTCCCGGGCCCTTCGACGTCATGGACACGAGAAGGAGGTGTGACCCCTTCAACACGCTTGCCAGCACAGAGCCGCACAGAGCCGCACGGCGTTGGGGGAGACACACACACCTCTGACAGGCCCGTGCCCCCGGCAGAAACCCGAGGGAGAGCATGAGCAAACTATTCGTGTTGAAAACATGCGTGGCCCAGACCATCCGCTCGCCGTCAGCCGCGCCTCTCGCGAACTCCTGATGGGCCGAGGTCGCCGGACAGGAACTGCCCGAGGGCCCGTGTGCGTTTGGAGACGCGAGTGAAGTGCGCCTCGTCGTAGAAACCGGTCCGGAGGGCCACCTCGGCAGGCTGCACTCCGCTGAACAGCAGCGTCCGCGCCCGCCAGACCCTCAACTGCGTCTGGTAGGCGTGCGGCGGCATGCCCATCGAGGCGGAGAAGGAGCGTACGAGGTGATGCACGCTGATCTCGCAGACCTGGGCGAGTTTCTTGAGCGAGGTGTCCTCACTGACATGGGCCCGCAGACGCACCAGCCACGTGCTCTGAAATCTCTCGCTGCCCGGTAAGCGGGATGCTGCGGTCGGCGAGCCGAGCAGATCCCCCACGACGCCAAGATCGATGTACAGCACGCGGTACCGGTAGCCCTCGGGACCGGCCGAACTTCCGGTGTGGGGCTCGCCCGGCCTGATCATGAACGCGCTCCCGGCGGGCACCACGTGCTAGTTGCCGGCGCACTCTAAGGTGGCGGCTCCCGAGTCGACCAGGGCGAGCGTCATGCCCTCGTGGGCATGACGGGCATACCGGTGCCGGCGGAACGACGCGTGCAGCACCTCGATACCTGTCACGGGCGGGCGCCAGAGGACCGCCGGTCCACACGGCGCTGCCCGCCCTCCGGCTTGGTCGATGCAAAGGTCGGGGACATACGTCCCAGGCTAGCCAGGGTCTTCAGCCCCTTGGTCGTGCGGGAGCACCTGACGCCACTTCCTCCAGTACACGGTCGCCGCAGTTGTCGTCAGCAGTCTCACGCCGCGGCTGCCGGCTCAGCAGGAGCAGCCCCACGAAGATCGCCGCGGCCCCGGCCACCTGCGCCGCCGAGGGCCGTTCGTGCAACACGACGAAAGCCAGGATCACAGCGGCCAGAGGTTCCGCGAGGTTGAGCGTGGCCACGGCGGTCGCCGACACCGTCTGCAGTCCTCTGGCGTTGAGCAGGAGCAGCACACCGGACAAGGCGACGGCTATCGTCGTGACTTCGGTGACCGGAGCGCCCGCGTCGAGCAGTTGGCGGCTGAGCACCGTGTACGGAGACACGCTGCTTCCGGCGGTCAGGCACATGAACCCCAGCAGGTCGGCTCTGGTCTCTCCCACCGCACCGCTCGACGCGAGCAGGCCGGCGATGGCCAGGGCGGTCGCCACGTACCAGCGGCCGACGGGCTTCTCCTTGCGGAGCAGATAGGCGACGATGCCGGTGGCAACAGGCACCGTGGCCACCGTGACGATCGAGCCCATGGAGACACCGAGCCGACTTATCCCGCTGAAGTAGCACCCCTGGTAGAGGGCGACCGAAGCCCCGAGCAGCAGCGTGGTGCCCGGGAGCGACCGTGTCACCGCGAAGACCCCGTTGTTTCATGCGGCGTTGACTCTTCACTCCGGTCATGGTGACCGGCACCCCGTGATTATTGATCACATAGTGCTACGACGTCGCCGTGCAGTCCTGTACGAAATTGATGCGCCGCTCCACATGCCGCCGGGGGCGAAATGCCGGACACTTCCCTTATGGGAGTCGGCATCGGGGTCGGCATCGGGGTCGGCATCGGAGTCCGCGTACGTCGCGCGGGCCATGGTCGGGGTGCTCGGCGTGCTTGAGGTCCCGCTCTGGCTGTGGGCGGCGTTCGCCGCGACGGTGGTCGTGTCGTTGGTGGTGGATCTGCTGGCCCACCGCACCGCGCATGTCATCGGTTTCAAGGAAGCCGCCGCCTGGAGCGGCCTGTGGGTGAGCCTCGCCCTGATCTTCGGCGCTGTCGTATTCCTCGTCCTCGGCTCGACCGCCGGCACCGAGTACACGACGGCGTGGCTGCTGGAGAAGAGCCTCTCGGTCGACAACCTCTTCGTCTTCGCCGTGATCTTCGCCTACTTCAAGGTGCCCCGCGCGTACCAGCACCGCGTGCTGTTCTTCGGTGTCATCGGAGCGCTCGTCTTCCGGGGGATCTTCCTCTCCCTCGGCGTGGCCGTGGTCAGCCGTTTCACCGCGGTGCTCTTCGTCTTCGCGGCCGTGCTCTTCTACAGCACCTACAAACTCCTCAAGGACGAAGACGAGAGCTTCGACCCGGGCAAGAGCTTCGCCGTGCGGATGCTCCGCAAACTCATCCCCGTACGGGACGAGTACGCCGGGGCGAAGTTCTTCGTCAAGGAGGCCGGCAGGAGGATGGCGACTCCGCTGCTCGCGGTGGTCGCGGCGATCGAGGCCGCCGACCTGATCTTCGCCGTCGACAGCGTCCCCGCCGTGCTCGCGGTCAGCGATGATGCTTTCATCGTCTACACCAGCAACGCGTTCGCGATCCTCGGCCTACGGGCCCTCTACTTCATGCTCGCCGGCCTCCTGGACCGCTTCCACTACCTGAGCAAGGGCCTGGCGATCATTCTCGCCTTCATCGGCGTCAAGCTCATCCTCCAGGCATCCCACAAGCTGATCAGTCCGGGCATCCCGGAGATCCCCTCACCGATCAGCCTCGCGGTCATCGTCGTCGTGCTGACGGGTTCCGTGGTGCTCAGCCTCAGAAGACCCGCCCCGGCGGACGTCGCGGAACGGACCGATCCGGAGCCCCCCGCCGTGCCGCCGGACCGGGACGCTTGACCCCCGCCGCGCGGGCCGGGAGGGGCACTTTCCAGGAGGTCGAAACGGGCATATCGTAAATAAATGGTCAAAAGGATGCGTAACTCCGAAGCGTACCTGTGTCCGGCCTGTAAGCATCCCGTGCCGGTCGCCGTCCACCGCCGCAAGTCCCTCGGCGTCTTCGTTCCTGTATGGGGCCCCCGGGCGCGTGCCGGAACCGCGACTGCGCCGACTTTCGGTTGGACCCCAGACGCAAGCACTCGTCGGCCCGGTGCGGAGCTCAGCGCCCCAGCGGGCGCCTCGTCAGGGGAGAGGAGTAGACGACGCTCGTCGTCACCGACCCCAGCGCGCCGATCCGCCCCGAGACCTCCTCCAGGTGGTTCATCGAACGCGCGGCGACCTTGATGACGAAACAGTCGTCGCCGGTGACGTGGTGCGCCTCCAGGATCTCCGGGGTCGCCTCCACCAGGTCGTGGAACGGCTTGTAGTTCCCGGTCGGATAGCGCAGCCGGACGAACGCGAGGATGGGAAGACCGAGCCGCTCCGGGTCGACCACGGCCGCGTAGCCCTGGATGACCCCCGCTTCCTCCAGGCGCCGCACGCGCTCGGTGACGGCGCTCGGGGACATCGAGACGGCGCGCGCCAGCTCGGCGTAGCTGGCTCGGCCCTCGCGCTGGAGGACGTCGAGGATGCGCCAGTCGGTGGCGTCCGTGGAATAACCGGTCATGCCCGAGAGGAAACAGGGAAATCCCCGGCCGATCAAGAGGGATGCCGGGGATCGCTGCTTCAGGCTTCCGGTCAGCAGGCATAGATTTTCTGTCATGAACAACGCGAAAGCGCAGGTCAGCGCCCCTACCTCCGTATCGTCCGGCTCGACCGCCGACGCCACGAATTCGGTCCTGCGGGTCCCGCCGGCCTCCCCGGCCGCGGCCGCCGCCTATTTCGGGGCGAGCCTCGCTTTCCACGCCGATGTCTCGGACGTGGCGTCCGCGCTGGCCGCCGACGGCGCCCCCGGCTTCGTCGTGATCGACACCCGTTCCACCGCGTCCTGGGACCAGGGCCACGTCCCGGGTGCGCTCCACCTACCCACCGTGCTCATCCTGGAACAGGCCGAGGCGCTCCTCGACAAGTCGGTGCCGGTGGTGACCTACTGCTGGGGGCCCGGTTGCAACGGCGCGACCCGCGCGGCCCTCGCCCTCGCCCAACTGGGCTTCCAGGTCAAGGAGATGCTGGGCGGCTTCGAGTACTGGGTGCGGGAGGGCTTCGCGTTCGAGACCTGGGAGGGCCCGGAGCGGCGCACCCCGGACGCGCTCACGGCTCCCGTCGGCGGGGACGACTGCGGCTGCTGATGGCACGGGCACCGACGCCGTGGTGAGCACTCAGCCCCGTTGAAATGCCGTGCGCAGCACAGCCTCGGCGCCCATCATGAGGAGTCATGCCGCACCTGCCGCCTCCCTCGCCCGCCCAACTCCGCCGCGATCCCCTTCCGTTGCGCGGCCGTACCGCTCTCGTCACCGGGGCCAGCCGACGCGCCGGCATCGGGTACGCGGTGGCGCGTCGGCTCGCCGCCTATGGAGCCGGGGTGTATCTGCACCACCACGTGCCCCACGATGACGCCATGCCCTGGGGCGCGGACCGGCCGGACGACGTCGTCGAGGGCGTGCGTGAGGCGCTCGGCGACCCGGACGCGACGGTGTGCGCGGGACCCGGCGACCTGGCGGAGCCCTCCGCGCCGGCCGAGCTGATCGGCACGGCGGCCGACGCGCTCGGCGGACGGCTCGACATCCTCGTCGCCAACCACGCGCTGAGCGGTGGCGACGGTCCCCTCGACGCCGTCGACGCCGCCATGCTCGACGCGCACTGGGCGGTCGACACCCGCTCCGTGATCCTGCTCGTCCAGGCGTACGCCCGGCTGCGCGCCCGGTCGGCGCCCCGGACCCCCGGCGGGCGCGTCGTGCTGATGACCTCCGGGCAGGACATCGCGGGCGGCATGCCGGACGAGATCGCGTACGGTCTGCAGAAGGGCGCGCTGGCCTCGGCGACCCGTTCGCTCGCCACCGGCCTCGCCGACCTCGCCATCACCGTGAACTGCGTCAACCCGGGCCCCGTGGACACCGATTACCTCACAGGCGAGGCCTACGCGCAGGTCGAGGCCCGCTTTCCGGCCGGCCGCTGGGGGATGCCCGACGACCCGGCCCGGCTCATCGCCTGGCTCGCCACCGACGAGGCGGCCTGGATCACCGGCCAGGTCATCGACTCCGAGGGCGGCTTCCGCCGCTGACCAGCCTTTGGGGGCGGCGGCGCGGGTACGCCCGTAGGCGCCCGCCCGCCGCCCCTCCCCGTCACAGCGCGGACAGTTCGTCCACCAGGTCGTCCAGACCGAGCGAGCCCTGGGAAAGCGCCGCCATGTGCCACGCCTTGGCGTCGAACGCGTCGCCGTGGCGGCGGCGCGCGTTCTCACGGCCGAGGAGCCAGGCACGCTCACCCAGCTTGTAGCCGATCGCCTGGCCGGGAATCGTGAGGTAACGCGTCAGCTCGCTCGCGACGTAGTCCGTCGGACGGCTGCAATGCGCGTCGTAGAACTCCTGCGCCAGGTCCGGCGTCCAGCGCTCACCCGGGTGGAAGGGGGAGTCCGCCGGGATCTCCAGCTCCAGGTGCATGCCGATGTCGACGATCACCCGCAGCGCGCGCATCATCTGGGCGTCCAGATAGCCGAGCCTGCGCTCGGGGTCCGTGAGGAACCCCAGCTCGTCCATGAGCCGCTCCGCGTACAGCGCCCAGCCCTCGGCGTTGGCGCTGACGATGCCGACGGTCGCCTGATAGCGGGAGAGGTTCTCCGCGACGTGCGCCCACTGCGCCAGCTGGAGGTGATGGCCGGGCACGCCCTCGTGGTACCAGGTGGAGACGAGGTCGTAGACGGGGAAGCTGGTGTCACCCATGGTCGGCAGCCAGGTGCGGCCGGGGCGTGAGAAGTCCTCGGACGGGGCCGTGTAGTAAGGGGCGGCGGCGCCGCCCGGCGGGGCGATGTGCGACTCCACCTTCCGTACCCGCGCGGCGAGTTCGAAGTGCGTGCCGTCCAGCGCCTCGATCGCCTCGTTCATCAGTTCCTGGAGCCAGGCCCGCACCTCCTCCACGCCCTCGATGCGGGTCCCGTGCTCGTCGAGGTGGGCGAGCGCCACCCACGGCGTGGCCGCGCCCGGCAGGATCTTCTCGGCCTCGGTCCGCATCTCCGCGAGCAGCCGGTGGAACTCCGACCAGCCGTACGCGTAGGCCTCGTCGAGATCCAGGTCGGCGCCGTTGAAGTAGCGGGCCAGGACCCCGTAGCGCTCGCGGCCCACGGTGTCGGGGGAGCCCTCGATCGAGGGTGCGTACACCTCCCGCATCCAGTCGCGCAGCGCCACGACGGAGGCCGTGGCGGCGCGCGCCGCGGTGTCAAGCTCGGCGCGGAGCGCCTCCGGACCTGCGGAGGCGAACTCCTCGAACCAGCCACGGCCGTCTGCCCCGGGCTCCTCGCCCGCCCACTCGGTGAGCTGCTCGATGAACGTGGCCGTGGGGCGCGGCGCGCCGAACAGCTTGCGGTCGAGACCGAGTTCGAGCGAGGCGCGATAGCCCTCGAACGCGGTCGGCACGGCTCGCAGCCGTTCGGCGATCGCCGCCCAGTCCTCCTCGGTCTCCATGGGCGTCACGGTGAAGATCTCGCGCACCGCGTGCGGAACCGTGTGCAGATTGCCGACCCAGCGCAGCTCTTCACCCGTGTCGTGCAAGGCGAGTTCGGCGGTGAGCCGCTCCCGCAGCAGCCGTCCGCAACGGCGCTCGATCTCGCTGTCGGCGCCCGGCCGGGCTTCGGCCTCGTCGAGCCGGACCAGGGTCGTCCGCGCCAGCCGGGCGACGGCGTCCCGGCCCGCGGGCGAGGTGTCGGGCAGCTTGCCGCTGCTCTCCCGCACACCGAGATAGGTGCCGATGATGGGGTCCAGGGCGATGAGTTCGTCGACGTAGGAGTCGGCGACCTCGCGAGGCAGGGGGCCGGTGTTCGGATGCGGGTTCTTCATGGCTGACATGCGGACATCCTCGTACGAGGGGAGGGTGCGCGTCACCATGATTCAGCGGAGGTTTCGTGCGGGGCGATCCTCACTAGGCGGCAGCTGCGAACCGCCGGGCGTCGCGTCGAGGCGGGCCGTGATCACCAGCGTGCCCTCCTCGATCTGGTAGTCGAGCGGCAGGCCGAGCCCGCGCATCGCGGCGACCATGCCCGTGTTGGACGCCTGCGTGACCGCGTACACGCTCTCGCAACCCGCCTCGACCGCCAATGACACGAGGCGACGGAGGAGTTGGCCGCCGATGCCGCGCCGCTGCCAGTCGTCCTCGACGAGCAGTGCGATCTCGGTCTCGTCGCCGTCCCAGAGCAGATGGCCGATGCCGACGATCCGGCCGGAGGCGGTCTGCACCGCGAGGGTGCGGCCGAACCTCGGGCTGAGCAGGTGGCAGAGGTAGCGGTCGGCGTCCCGCACCGGGCCGTGGTAGCGCATGCTCAGCGTGCGCCGCGAGCAGCGGTCGTGCATGGCCTTGGCGGCCCCGACGTCGGCCGTGTCGGCCCGGCGCAGGGTGATGGAGTTGCCCTCGGGCAGCGTCAGCACGTCCTGGCCGCGCGGAATGCGCGGGCCGAGCCGCGTGTCGAGTTCCACCAGCGCACGCGCGCGAGCGAACTCCGTGGGTGTGAACGGCAGATACGGCCGCTCCACGCTGATCACTTCACCCTCCGGACCCTTGAGCCGCAGCACCGTCCCTTCGAGTACGCCGTCGCCCGGGACCGTCTCCTCGGGCGCCGTCCCGCCCCCGCCCCCGCGCCTGACCGCCCGCGTCCCGGCGGGCAGTGACCGGATGGTGCAGCGGCCCAGGAGCTGCCGCAGCGCCAGCGGCAGCTCCGCCGCGTCCAGGGCGGTGCGGGTGGCCAGGCCCAGGATGCGGGTGGGGGCGTCCACAAGGTCATGGGCGTCGGCGCGTTCGATCCAGGTCCCGGTGCCGCCCGCCTGCGAGATCGACCGGGTGATCTCCGCGGCATCCAGCGCCTCGGGGGTGCGCAGCAGGAACTCGTCGACCGTGCCCTCGGCCAGCGGGTGCGCCTGGAGGCTCAGGATGTCCACCCGCCGACCGGCGAGCGCCACGCACAGCGCGGCCAGCGAACCCGGCTCGTCTCGTACGGTCGTACGCATCCGCCACAGCGTCGTCGCCCCGGACGGGCCGGGGGAGGACTCGGCCGGGGTCGCGGAGGTGGTGGGCCCGGCCTGTTCCGCGACGGCGGGCGGCCGGGCGCCGGTATCGTGCGGACTCGGCGGGGCGTGGTTGTGGCGCCGCGCCCACCAGATGTGGAACCCGGCCGTGGCGAGCAGCACCACGGCCGAGATCACGAGCAGGGCGGGCCCGTCGGGGCCGTGCCCGATCGAGTTCGCCACGGTGTCCGCCACCGCGACGGCGGTGAACAGGGCGGCCAGCTCGACCACGTCGCGCCGCCAGTGGTGAACGGGGCGACCGTGCTTGGTCCGTGTCACGTCAGACATCTCAGCTCTCATACGGACACTCTGCGGGACCGGTGTTGCCTGATCACGAACGCCTTGTGACTGATGGGTTAAGAGGCCATCTGCCCTCTTCGCACCCTTTCGTGCCCACTCTCGGCCCGGCCCGCCCGGCTACTGCCCCACCCGGCCGGGCCGCAGGACGCGCGTGAACAGCACGCCGCCGCCCTCCTGCCGCAGGCGCACGGTGAGGTCGCCGCTGTCCCCGTCGATGTCGACCTCGCCGAAGTACTGCGGGGTCTCGGCCGGGGAGGTGTTCGCGCGGGCCGGGGCCTTGATGAACTTCTGCTCGGGGCCGAACGTCCCGTCGAGCTTCGTCGCCGGGAAGCCTCCCGCGGCCAGTGGCCCGGACACGAACTCCCAGAACGGCGCGAAGTCCTTGAACGCGGCACGCGACGGGTCGTAGTGCTGCGCCGAGGTGTAGTGCACGTCGGCCGTGAGCCACAGCGTGCCCGTGATCCTGCGGTGCTTGATGTGCCGCAGGAGGTCGGCGATCTGGAGCTCGCGGCCCAGCGGGGCACCGGGGTCGCCCTGCGCCACGGCCTCGAAGTTCACCCTGCCGTCGGGTACGACGAGACCCAGCGGCATGTCCGACGCGATCACCTTCCACACCGCCCGCGAGCGCGACAGCTCCCGCTTCAGCCAGGCCAGCTGACGGGCGCCGAGGATGCCGGTGGCGTCCTCGGTCTGTCTGTTGGGGGAGTTGGCGTTCCGGTATGAGCGCATGTCCAGGACGAACACATCCAGGAGCGGGCCGTGCCGCAGGACCCGGTACACCCGCCCGTCCTCGTCGCCCGGCGGCAGCGTCGAGAGGGGGTAGTACTCGCTGAACGCCCGCAAGGAGCGCCCCGCCAGCACGTCGACGTTCTTCTCGGTGTAGCGGGCGTCGTCCAGGATCTGCCCCGGGTACCAGTTGTTGCGCACCTCGTGGTCGTCCCACTGGACGATCGACGGCACCTGGGCGTTGAACCGCCGTACGTTCTCGTCGAGCAGGTTGTAGCGGAACGCGCCGCGGAACTCGGCCAGGGACTCGGCGACCTTGGACTTCTCCTCCGTCGTGACGTTCCGCCACACCGAGCCGTCGGGGAGGGTGACGCTCGGCAGGATCGGCCCGTCGGCGTAGATGGTGTCACCGCTGCACAGGAAGAAGTCGGGGTCGCGGCGGCGCATCTCCTCGAACACACGGAAGCCGCCGCGATCGGGGTTGATGCCCCAGCCCTGCCCGGCGATGTCCCCCGACCACAGGAAGCGCACCCCCTCCTTGCGGCCCTTCGGCGTCGTACGGAACGTGCCGGTGACCGGCTCTCCGGTGCGCCGCGGGTCGTCGGGGTCGGCCAGCAGCACCCGGTAGTGGATCTGCTCCCCCGCGGGCAGTCCGCGCAGCCTGGTCGTGCCCGTGAAGTCCGTGCCCGGACCGAGCAACGGCCCCTGCCAGCGGCGTGCGTTGCGGAACGACTCCGTGGCCGAGGTCTCCACGATCATCCGGGCCGGACGGTCGGACCGCACCCAGACGAGCCCCGCGTGCGCGGTCACGTCCCCCGCCTGGACGCCCCACCGGGCTCTCGGACGTCCCGACAGCGCGAACGAGGGCGCCGCCCCCGCCAGCGCGGGCACGGCGAGCGCCGCCGGTACGGCGAGCGATCCGCGCAGCACGCTGCGGCGGCGGGGGGCGGGACTCGGCTGACGTTGTGACATGACTGCGCCTCCAGTTGACGGGTGCGACCAGTGTGCGGGTGCCTGACCAGCCTCGGCCGATGGTCGCAGGTCTGTGGACGGATGCCCGGGGCCGTTTGTACCAGGACGGACGGCCGATGGCCGCGTGATCATCCTCTGCCTAGGCTCAGGACCGCGGCAAGCAACCGGGCGAGCCGCACAGAAGGGGGACTCCCGTGCCTGTCAACGGTCAGAGCCACATCCGTATCGCCCGTCCCTCCCGCGACCTGGCGGTCGCGGAGCGCTTCTGGGTCGACGGACTCGGACTGAAGGTGGTCTACCGGGCGGAGGGCGGCGACGCTCCCGGGGAGCACGAACTGCTCATGGTCGGCTGGCCGGACGCGTCCTGGCACCTCGAACTCGTCCACGAGGCCGCGGCTCCGGTCCAGCCGCGCCCCACCGAGGAGGACCTGCTCGTCGTCTACGTCGACGGCGAGGTCCCCGAGGAACTGCTGGCACGCCTCGAGGAGCACGGTGGCAAGCGGGTCCAGTCGCCCAACCCCTACTGGAACGAGTGGGGCGTCACGGTCGAGGACCCCGACGGCTACGGTCTGGTGCTCTGCACGCGCGCGTGGTCCAACGCCTGAATCCCTCGCGACCCTCGGACGGCGTCGGCCAGCAGCCGGACGCCCTCGGTGATCCGGGCGGGTGTCAGGTGCGCGTACCCGAGGACGAGGCTCACACCGGGCCCGGCCGGTGGCCCGTAGTCACTGAGCGGGCGGAGCGCGACCCCGGCCGCCGCGGCCCGCTCCAGGAAGACGTCCTGCGGCCCCCATCGGCTGCCGGGCAGCCGGGCGATGACGTGCAGGCCCGCCGCGATCCCCGTCACGCGCACGCCCGGCAGATGCTCACGCAGCGCCGCGACAAGAGCGTCCCTGCGGTCCCGGTAGGCGCGCTGGCAGCGGCGCAGCTGCCGGTCGTAGTCGCCCCGTTCGACGAAGCGGGCCAGGAGCGCCTGGTCCAGCGCCGGATTGCCCAGGTCCATCACGCGCTTGCGCTCGACGACCTCCTCGGCGAGGCCGTCCGGCACCAGGAGCCAGCCCAGGCGCAGGCCCGGGGCGAGTGACTTGCTCACCGAGCCGGTGTAGGCGACGTGTTCGGGGTCGAGGCCCTGCAAGGCCCCCACGGGGGCACGGTCGTAGCGGAAGTCCCCGTCGTAGTCGTCCTCGATGACGAGACCGTCCACCGACCGCGCCCAGTCCAGGAGTTCGGCACGCCGCGCCGCGGAGTAGCCGATCCCCGAGGGGAACTGGTGGGCGGGCGTGGTGACGACCGCGCGTACGTCCCGTTCCCGCAGTGCCCGCAAGTCCACGCCCTCGTCGTCCACGGGGACGCCCACCGAGGTGATGCCCGCTGCGGCGAGCAGCGTCTCGTGCTCGGGGCTCCCGGGGGACTCGACACCGGCCGTCGTCCGCCCACGCGCGCGGAGCGCCAGCGCCAGCAGCGTCATGGCCTGCGCCACTCCGGAGCACACGATGACGCGCTCGGGGTCCGCGACCACGCCCCGGCGCCGCACCAGCAGGTCCGCGAGGACCGTACGCAGTTGGGGCAGCCCGCGGGGATCGGGGTAGCCCAGCATGTGGTGCGGCAGTTCGGCGAGTACTTGGCGGTGGGCGGCGGCCCAGGCCGTGCGGGGGAACAGCGAGAGGTCGGGCACGCCGGGGAGGAAGTCCACGCGCGCGTGTCCGGGCCGGGGTGCCCGATCGCGCACCGGGGGCGCCGCGGCCCGCGCCGCCGCGCCCACCCAGGTCCCCGCCCCCCCGGTCGCTGCGCAGATAGCCCTCGGCCGTCAACTGTTCGTACGCCTCGGTGATCAGGCCGCGCGAGACGCCGAGGTCGGCGGCGAGTTCACGGCTGGACGGGAGCCGCGTGCCCGGTGCGAGCCGCCCTGATCTGACGGCCTCCCGCAGGGCCGAGCGCAGGCTGCGGCCACGGCTGCGCGCGGGAGCGGAGACCGCCGGGAGCAGCAACTCCCAGGCCGTGTTGCCATCTGGGCCGTCCACCGGACCCTGTCCCACAGGATTCACCTCGCTGGAGAGGGGAGCGGGGAAGTGGTCCCCGAACCAGCTGTGGAAGTGGACCTTAATGCGGGCCGCCCGCCTTCCTAGCGTCGGGGCATGAACGCGAACTCCACACGCGGGGCGCTGCTCGCGGCCCTCGCATGCCTCCTCGTCGGCGGCTCCTTCACCGCGAACAGCCTGCTGGGCGACTATCCGTACACCGGGGGCCAGTTCGTCCGCTACGGACTGGCCTTCCTGCTCCTGCTGCCCTTGCCGGGAAAGGGCGGGACCGCCGCCCTGCGACGCCTGCCACGGCGGGCGTGGGGCCGCCTCGCGCTCCTGGCGGCTGTGGGGATGGTCGGATTCAACATGGCCATCCTGGCCGCGGAACGGTCGGCGGAACCTGCCGTACCGGGTGTCTTCGTAGGATGCGCCCCGGTGATCGTCGCCCTCCTGGTACCGCTCCTGGAACGTCGTACCCCTCAACGCACCGTCATCCAGGGGGCGCTCTTCGTCGCCGTCGGCGCCTTCGTCGTCCAGGGGTGGGGGCGCACCGACGGCCTGGGGCTCCTCTTCTCGGTCGGCGCGCTCGCCGGGGAGGTCGGGTTCGCGGTGCTCGCGGTTCCCGTGGTGCGTCCGCTCGGCCCCAGGCTGCTCGCGGCGACGGTGTGCGCGCTCGCCGCCGTCGAGTCGGCCGCCCTCGGTGTCGTCCTCGACGGAAGCGAGTTCGTGCGGTGGCCGGACCGGACCGAGGGCGCCGCTTTGCTGTGGCAGGCGGTCGTCGTCACCGTCGTCGGCTTCGTGCTCTGGTACACGGGGCTCCAGCGCATCGGCGCCGAGCGGGCCACGCTCTTCTCGGGCCTCATCCCGGTCGCCGCGGCGTGCACCGCGCCCCTGGTCGGCACGGGCACGTACGGCGCGGCCCAGGCCGTCGGCAGCGCCCTTGTCGGGGTCGGAGTGGCCGTGGGCTCCGGTGTCCTGCGCCGGCGCCCGTCTGCGGTAGGTGTCGACGATGACGGCGGCCAGGGTCTCCAGTTGCGGCCGTGACTGCTCGCGGCGGGCGACGGTGTGCCGAGCGCCGCACCGTTTTCTTCTGGACAGCGGATGCCCCGTGAGCTGGGATGGAGGGGTGGCTACCGACAGCGTGACCGACCTCTTCGAACAGCACCGCCCCGTCCTGATGGGTGTCGCCTACCGCATGCTCGGCCGGGTGGCCGACGCGGAGGACGTCGTCCAGGAAGCCTGGCTCCGCTGGTCCGCCGCCGACCACGACCAAGTGCGCGAACCGCGCGCCTACTTGGTGCGCGTCACCACACGCCTCGCCATCGACCGCCTCCGCCACGTGCAGTCCCGGCGCGAGGCGTACGTGGGGCCGTGGCTCCCCGAGCCCTACGCCACCGAGTTCGGCCCGACCGTCCCCGACACGGCCGAGCGGGCCGTGCTCGCGGAGTCCGTCTCCCTGGCGGTCCTCGTCGTCCTGGAGTCCCTCTCGCCCCTGGAGCGCGCCGTCTTCGTGCTGCGGGAGGCGTTCGGGTTCCCGTTCGCCGAGATCGCGCTCACGCTGGACCGCACGGAGGCCGCGGTGCGCCAGCTCGCCGGGCGGGCTCGCAAGCACGTCGAGGCGGGCCGCCCCCGCTACGAGGTGGACCCGGCCGAGCGCCGCGATCTGACCGAGCGGTTCCTGGCCGCGGCGGCGGAGGGCGACCTCGACGGCCTGATGTCGCTGCTAGCGCCGGACGTCCGCCTGGTCGGCGACAGCGGCGGCAAGGCCAAGGCCCCTGTGCGCGTCCTCGAGAGCGCCGACAAGGTGGGCCGCTTCCTGCACGGCATCGCGGGCAAGGGCATCGCCCCGGGGGCCGAGCTGGAATTCCGCTTCGTCGAACTCAACGGCGCCGAGTCCCTGCTCTTCCTGGTCGACGGCAAACCCGACAGCGTGTTCCAGGTGGACGTCGCCGACGGTCGCATCCAGAGCATCTACATCATCCGTAATCCGGACAAGCTCGTGACGCTCGCTCGGTAGAGCAGCGACGAAAAGACGGCTTAAACCACACAATTCCGCAGAAAGAAACCCCCACCGCTCGGTGGGGGTTTCTTTCTGCGGAATTCCGGCGCCCCTGCACGCGCGCGTGGCCGATTACGCCTGCTTGGCCGCGTGCGAACACCGCGTGAATGCTCTGTGGCGTCACTCCTGTGCGGGCTGTAACGGATCGAGGATTGGTCTTGACCAAGGGTGGGTCCAGGCCTATGGTCGCAGGGATAGTGCAGGAACCTTTAATAAACAAGGGCGCTAAAAAGCCGCCGGTGACGGCGATTGCGGAGGACAGGGTGGGGACCACGCAGCTCGAAACGGTGCCGGAGCCGAAGTACTGGCACCTGAAGACCGTGCTCAGTGAGGCGCTCGACTCCGAGTTCGCCGTGGGGGAGATCCTGCCCAACGAGCGTGAGCTGGCCGCCCGCTTCGGCGTCGCCCGCGCCACCCTCCGTCAGGCGCTCGAACAGCTTGAGCTGGAAGGCCGGCTCCAGCGCCGCCGCGGCGTGGGTACGACCGTGGCGCCGCCGCGCATGGGTGTCCCCGTGGGGTCCGCGCAGGGTGCCTGGCCGGGCGCGGCCGGTGACGCCTGGCAGCCCGCGGACTGCGCTCCGGGGACCCCGCCCGCGGGTGTCGCCCGGATGCTGGAGACCCACCCCGACGAGCAGGTGCACATCGTGCGCCGCACCCGCGTCTCGCAGGGCCAGCCCGTCGCCGCCGAACTGCTGTACGTCCCGATGTCGTCCGTCGCCGAACTGACCGGCATGGACGCCCCCTCCGGCGCCGCCCGCGCGCGCGTGGTCCTGCGCGAGCTGGCGCGGCACGGCCTCGAAGGGCAGGACAGGGCCGTCGAGCTGGGCTCGGCCCGCGCGGACGACGCCAAGGCGCTCGACCGCCTGCCGGGAGCCCCCGTCCTCGTCGTGACGACCCGCTTCCTCGCCGAGGGCCGCACGGCCGCGGTCTCCGTGGCGACCTACCGCGCGGACACCTGCCGGCTCACCTTCGGCGACTCCGGCGGCGTGGAGATCCACCACGGTCCGCAGCGCCAGGCCTGACACCGGCTGCCCCGCGGCGCACCGCACCGCGCCGCGCGTGGCCGGCTGGCCTCAGAGCCTCACCGCCGGGCGGTGACGGTGCCCTCCACGGCGAACAGCTGCTCGTCGACGTGGTCGAGCGCCAGCCGCAGCGCCCCTGTCGCCACCGCCGCCTCGCCGAGCACCGACAGCGCGACACGGGGCGGCCGCAGGCAGTAGCGCGCCAACTCCCGGTGCAGCGGCTCCAGCACGCCGTCCAGGCCCGCCGCCCAGCCGCCCACGACGACCAGTTCGGGATCGAGGGCGAGCACCAAAGCCGCCACATCGTGCACGAGGCGCTGGATGAAACGGTTCACCGCCGCCCGGGCCCGCTCGTCGCCCTCCCGCGCGTGCGCGAAGACCTCGGCGACGGCCTGCTCGTCCAAGGGGTGCAGCGGCTCGCCCGTGGTGGACAGCAGCGTCTCCGGAGTGACCTCACGGCCCAGCAGGTGCAGCGCCCCGATCTCGCCCGCCGCGCCGCCGTAGCCGCGGTGCAGCCGGCCGCCGATCAGCGACCCGGCCCCCGGGCTCAGCCCCGCGAGGACGAAGACCACGTCGTCGGTGTCGGTCGCCGCGCCCTTCCAGTGCTCGGCCACGGCCGCCGCGTTCGCGTCGTTCTCCACGAGCACCGGGCACTTGAAGGAGCGGCGCAGCCGCTCACCGAGCTGGAGCCCCGTCCACTCGGGCAGCGCCGTGCTCAGCCGCACCGTGCCGTCCGCCTCCAGGATGCCGGGGCTGCCCACCCCGACCGCGCGCAGCGAGCTGCGGGCAATCCCCGCGCGGCGCAGCAGATCGGCGACCGTGGTGCGCAGGCGTTCGAGCCGCTCGTCCGCCGGGGCGTCCTCGCAGACGTCCTTCGACGCCGTCCCGAGGATCGTGCCGTCCAGATCCGACAGGACGGCGGCCACGCGGTGCGGCCCGACCTCCAGACCCAGCAGATGACCCGCCTCCGCCCGGAAGCGGAACTTCCGCGCGGGCCGCCCCTGGCGCCGGGCGCCGCTGTCCTCGGGCGCGGACTCCACCACGAGCCCGGCCTCGATGAGCCCCTCCACGACCCCCTCCACGGTGGGCCGCGAGAGCCCGGTCACCCGGGCGATCTCCGTGAGCGTCGCCAAGTCCGTGGCGCGCAGCGCGTGCAGCACCACCGCGGAGTTGATCCGCCGCAACAGAGAGGGGTCCCCGCCGGTCAGCTGCCCCAACGTCCGTCCTCCCAGCGTGTGCGCATGATGGCCGGATCGTACTCGTAGGACGGGGCGGCGGCGAGTGCCGGGCCCGCATTCGCCCTGCGTACGGCCGTCATCGCGGCGAGACGAAACCGGATGCGTACGCGACGACGATCCCCTGTGTCCGGTCGCGCGCACCCAGCACGGCGAGGATGCCGCCGACATGTGACGTGACGGTCCCCGTGCCGACGACCTCCCGCTCGGTGAGCGCCGCCCGGTCGAGCGCGGCCCGCGCTCCGCGTGTTGCCCCGCTCCTCGCCGTACCCGCCCGCCGGCTGCCGCACGGCGTGCACGATCTCCGCGGGTCCGGCCCGCATCAGCAAGAAGCCGTCGGCGCCCGCGCGCAGCGCCTCGTACACGTACTCGTCGTTCCCGAAGGCCGTCACGACGAGGATCTTCGGCGGGTCCTGCACCGTGCGCGGCACCGCGAGGGTGGCCTCGATGCCGTCGAGCAGCGGCATGCGGACGTCCATGGCGATCACGCTGGGCCGCAGCTCGCGGACGAAGGGCTCGTCGTCGACGAGGAGCACGGTGGCGGGCATCCGGCAAGCGTAGATCACGCCGACGGAAGCTCGATGTGCACCTGCCACTCGGCGGTTCAGCCTGGCAAGCCTGTTCGCGCGCGTCATGGACGCCACCCCGGGCACCGGAGGCCCGGGCGACGCGGAGGAGATACCGCGGCCGTGGGCTCAGCCGAGCCCATCCGTGCCGGACCTGCACCTGAGGTGCGGCGCCTTTGGGCCGACGCCCTCGAAGAAGCGGGCCACGTCCGCCTCCGTCACCAGCTCCAGCGCGGCGGGCGACCAGCGCGGCCTGCGGTCCTTGTCGACGACCTGCGCTCTGATGCCCTCGGGCAGGTCGGGCGAGCCGAGGGCGGCACAGGACACGCGGTACTCCTGGTCGAGAACGGCCTCCAGGGACGGCAGTTCACGCGCCCGGCGCAGCGCGGCGAGCGTGACCTTGAGGGAGGTCGGGGACTTCGTGAGGATCGTCTCGGCCGTCTGCTTCGCGTGCCGGTCACCGCAGGCGTGCAGCCGGTCGACGATCTCCTCGACGGTGTCGGCGGCGTAGCAGTGGTCGATCCACTCGCGGTGCGCGGCGAGTTCACCCGCCGGGACCGCGGCGGCGCACCGCCGTACGGCGTCGGACGCCTCGCTGTCGGCGAGGGCCGCCGTGAACTCCTCCAGCCGCTCCGAGGGCACGTAATGGTCGGCGAGGCCGCACAGCAGCGCGTCGCCCGCGCCCACCGCCGTGCCGGTCAGCGCGAGGTGGGTGCCGAGTTCGCCCGGGGCGCGCGTGAGGAGGTAGGTGCCGCCCACGTCGGGCACGAAGCCGATGCCGGTCTCGGGCATCGCGACCCGCGAGCGTTCGGTGACCACCCGCACGCTGCCGTGCGCCGACACGCCCACGCCGCCGCCCATCACGATGCCGTCCATGACGGCGACGTACGGCTTGGGGAAGCGGGCGATGCGGGCGTTGAGGCGGTACTCGTCGTGCCAGAACGCCGCCGACGCGCCGCCGCCGCCCGCCCTGACGTCGTCGTGGATGGAGCGGATGTCGCCGCCCGCGCACAGCCCGCGCTCCCCGGCCCCGGTGAGGACGACCGTCGCCACCGACTCGTCGGCCTGCCAGGCGCTCAGGGCCTCGTCCATCAACCGGACCATGGCGTGGTTGAGGGCGTTGATGGCGCGCGGCCGGTTCAGGACGATGTGCCCCGCACCGCCCTCGCGGCGGAGCAGGACGGGCGCGTCGTCGGGGGAGGCGTTCATGCTGCGGGTGGCTCCGTTCACTTGAGGCGCGGTGCGGGAATGACCGTAACCTCCAAGGCAGAGACCGCGACCTCCGGGTCAGCCCGGAGGCGCGTGCGGGCCGCTGGCCTGGAACACGGCCAGGATCCGCTCGGCCGCCGAGGTGGCCGTCAACGTCCCCTCCCGTACGCGTTGCTCCAGCTCAGGGGCGACGCGCTGCACGTCCGCGTGGCCGAGGAGCCTGCCGAGCAGTTCGTCCCGCACCATCGCCCACGTCCAGTCGACCTGCTGATCGCGGCGCTTGGCCGCGAGCCCGCCCGTCGAGTCGAGCAGCGCCCGGTGCTGTTCGATCCGCTCCCAGAGCGTGTCGAGGCCGCTCGACTCCCGAGCGCTGCACGTGAGCACCGGAGGCGTCCACGCGGCGTCGGCGGGGTGCATCAGGCGCAGCGCACCCGCCAGTTCGCGCGCGGCCGAGCGGGCGTCCCGCTCGTGCGGTCCGTCCGCCTTGTTCACGGCGATGACGTCCGCCAGCTCCAGGACGCCCTTCTTGATGCCCTGAAGCTGGTCGCCCGTGCGGGCGAGGGTCAGCAGGAGGAACGTGTCGACCATGTTCGCGACCGTCGTCTCGGACTGGCCGACGCCCACGGTCTCCACCAGCACCACGTCGTAACCCGCCGCCTCCATCACCACGATCGACTCCCGTGTCGCCTTGGCGACCCCGCCGAGCGTCCCGGCGGAGGGGGACGGGCGTACGAACGCTGCGGGATCCAGTGAAAGCCGCTCCATCCGGGTCTTGTCACCCAGGATGGAGCCGCCCGTGCGCGTCGACGAAGGGTCGACGGCGAGGACGGCGACCCGGTGGCCGAGCGAGGTGAGCATCGTGCCGAGCGCGTCGATGAACGTGGACTTGCCCACGCCCGGCACACCGCTGATGCCGACCCGCCGCGCCCGCCCGCTGTGCGGAAGCAGCTCGGTCAGCAACTGCTGCGCGAGCGCGCGGTGCTGGGGGCGCGTGGACTCGACGAGGGTGATGGCGCGCGCGACATACGCGCGCTTCCCGTCGAGGACGCCCTTCACATATGTGTCGATGTCGATCGTCACAGGCATGAGTCGGCGCTCACCGGCTCACAGGTCGTGGCCGAGATCGGCCGCCAGTCGGGTCACCAGGTCGTACGCCGCGTCCGGGATCACCGTGCCCGGCGGGAACACGGCCGTGGCACCCGCGTCGTGCAGCGCCTCGACGTCCTGCGGGGGAATCACCCCACCCACGACGATCATGATGTCCTCGCGGCCCTCCGCGGCCAGTTCCTCACGCAGCGCCGGTACGAGGGTCAGGTGCCCGGCGGCCAGCGAGGAGACGCCCACGATGTGCACGTCGGCCTCGACGGCCTGGCGGGCGACCTCCGAAGGAGTCTGGAAGAGCGGGCCGACGTCCACGTCGAAGCCGAGGTCGGCGAAGGCGCTGGCGATGACCTTCTGGCCGCGGTCGTGCCCGTCCTGGCCCATCTTGGCGACCAGGATGCGCGGACGGCGCCCCTCGGCCTCGTCGAAGGCGTCCACCAGCGTGCGTGTGCGCTCGACGGACGGGGACTGGCCTGCTTCGGTGCGGTACACACCGGAGATCGTACGGATCTGGCCCGCGTGCCGCCCGTACACGCTCTCCAACGCGTCGGAGATCTCACCGACCGTGGCCTTCGCCCGTGCCGCGTCGCCCGCGAGCGCGAGCAGATTGCCCTCCAGACCCGGGCCCGAGCCGCGCTCGGCCGCCGCGGTGAGCGCGCGCAGCGCGTCCTGGCAGGCCGTGTCGTCACGCTCCTCGCGCAGGCGGCGCAGCTTGGCGATCTGCTGGGTGCGGACCGAGGAGTTGTCGACCTTCAGGACCTCGATCTGCTCGTCGGTCTCCACCCGGTACTTGTTGACGCCGATGACCGGCTGACGACCCGAGTCGATGCGGGCCTGCGTGCGCGCGGCGGCCTCCTCCACGCGCAGCTTCGGGATGCCCGCGTCGATGGCCTGTGCCATGCCGCCGGCCGCCTCGACCTCCTCGATGTGCTGCCAGGCGCGGCGTGCGAGGTCGTACGTCAGCTTCTCGACGTACGCGCTGCCGCCCCACGGGTCGATCGTCCGCGTCGTCCCCGACTCCTGCTGGATCAGGAGCTGGGTGTTGCGGGCGATGCGCGCGGAGAAGTCGGTCGGCAGGGCGAGCGCCTCGTCCAGGGCGTTCGTGTGCAGGGACTGGGTGTGCCCCTGCGTCGCCGCCATCGCCTCGACGCACGTACGCGTGACGTTGTTGAACACGTCCTGCGCGGTCAGTGACCAGCCCGACGTCTGCGAATGGGTGCGCAGGGACAGCGACTTGGCGTTCTTCGGGTCGAACTGCTTGACCAGCTTCGCCCACAGCAGGCGCGCCGCGCGGAGCTTGGCGACCTCCATGAAGAAGTTCATGCCGATCGCCCAGAAGAACGAGAGCCGGGGCGCGAACGCGTCGACGTCCAGGCCCGCCTCCTGCCCGGCGCGCAGATACTCGACCCCGTCGGCCAGCGTGTACGCCAGCTCCAAGTCGGCCGTCGCACCCGCCTCCTGGATGTGATAGCCGGAGATCGAGATGGAGTTGTAGCGCGGCATCTTCTGCGACGTGTACGCGAAGATGTCGGAGATGATCCGCATCGAGGGCTTCGGCGGATAGATATAGGTGTTGCGGACCATGAACTCTTTGAGAATGTCGTTCTGAATGGTCCCGGCCAGCTTCTCGGGCGGCACGCCCTGTTCCTCGGCCGCCACGATGTACAGCGCCAGTACGGGAAGCACGGCGCCGTTCATCGTCATCGACACCGTCATCTTGTCCAGCGGGATGCCGTCGAAGAGCTGACGCATGTCGTAGATGGAGTCGATGGCGACGCCCGCCATGCCGACGTCACCGGTGACGCGCGGGTGATCGCTGTCGTACCCGCGGTGCGTGGGCAGGTCGAAGGCGACCGAGAGACCCTTCTGGCCTGCCGCGAGATTGCGCCGGTAGAAGGCGTTGGACTCCTCGGCGGTGGAGAATCCCGCGTACTGCCGGATCGTCCAGGGCTGGTTCACGTACATCGTCGGGTAGGGGCCGCGCAGGTACGGGGCGACGCCGGGGTAGGTGTCCAGGAAGTCCAGGCCCTCCAGGTCGGCGCCCGTGTACAGCGGCTTGACCGCGATGCCCTCGGGCGTCTCCCACAGCAGGTCGCTCTCGGACTTGCCCGTGGCCTCCTTCACCGCGGTGCGCCACTGCTCGTACGAGCCCTCCGCACCCGCGCCGGAACCCAGGTCGACGGAGGAGAAATCGGGGATGCGCATTACGCCACTCCCATACGGTCGAGGGTGGAGGAGAGCACGGTCACGGCGTCGCAACCGGCGAAGACGTACGAGTCGACGCCGTCGTACTCGCCGCGACCGGCGAGGAACACATGGTCGGCGCCCGCCTCCTTGAGCACCCGGGCGACTGCCTCGGCCTGCTCGGCGTAGAGGGTGTCGCTGGAACACAGGCACGCCACCGGAGCGCCGCTCGCCTTGAAGGCGTCGGCGGCCGTCGCCGCGTCCACGGTCGCCGGTTCGTGCACGGTCTCGATGCCGCCCGCCTGGAACAGGTTTGCGACGAAGCCGGCCCGAGCGGTGTGCGCGGCGGCGGGTCCGAGCGCGGCGAGGAACACCTTGGGGCGCGCGCCGGCCGCCTTGAGGTGGGCGTCCGAGCGGGCGCGCAGCGCTTCGTACGCCTCGTCGCGACGCACCCGGGGCAACCCACCGGCCGGCGTGGCCGGTGCGGCCTCGCGCTCGACGGGACGCTCCGCCAGGTGGGGGAACTCGCTGACCCCGGTGATCGGTTCGCGGCGCCGGGCGAGCTTCGCGCTGCGCTCGGCCCAGGTGGCGGCGAGACGCTCGCCGACCATCCCGGAGCGCAGAGCCGTCGCCTGGCCGCCGGCGCGCTCGATCTCCTGGAAGAACTCCCAGCCCGCGTGGGCGAGTTCGTCGGTGAGCCGCTCCACGTACCAGGACCCGCCCGCCGGGTCGATCACGCGGGCCAGGTGGGATTCCTCGATCAGGATCGTGGAGGTGTTGCGGGCGATACGGCGCGCGAACGCGTCCGGCAGGCCCAGGGAGTGGTCGAACGGCAGCACGGTGACGGCATCCGCGCCACCGACGCCCGCGCCGAGGCAGGCCACCGTCGTACGCAGCATGTTCACCCACGGGTCGCGGCGGGTCATCATCACCGGCGACGTCACGGCGTGCTGCCGCTGCGCGCCCGCACCGGCCGCCCCGCACACCTCGGCCACGCGCGCCCAAAGGCGCCGCGCCGCACGAAGTTTGGCGATGGTGAGGAACTGGTCGGCGGTCGCGGCGTAGCGGAACTCCAGTTGCGCGCACGCCTCTTCGACCGTCAGCCCGGCCGCGGTGAGTTCCCGCAGGTAGGCGACGCCCGTAGCGAGGGAAGCGCCCAGCTCCTGCGCGGCCGAACCGCCCGCCTCGTGATACGGCAGCGCGTCCACCGCCAGGGCCCGCAGCGCCGGGTACTCGCGAGCGCACAGCCGGGCGAGCTCGGCGGCTTCCGCCGGGTCCAACGCCTCGCCGGACCGGGCCTCGTGGCCGAGTACGTCCGCGCCGAGCGTGCCGCGTGCGGACGCCTTCGGGACGCCCGCGGCCTCGTACAGACGGAGCAGCTCGCGCGCCGCGGGGCCGAATTCGGCGCCCGCGTCGAGCGAGACCGGGGCGAGATCCAGATAGACGCCGTCCAGCGTCCGCGCGAGACCGGAGACCGGTACGCCGTGCGCGCCCACGCCCAGCCACAGCGAGGTGACGCCGTTCTCCAGGTCGGCGAGCACGGCTTCGTTCGTGCGGGCGGGGTCGGCGCTCGCGTGCCGCTGCCGCACGTCCCAGCCCGCGGCGGCGCTGCCGCCAGGGGTGCCGCCCCGTACGAAGGGGGCGAAGCCGGGGTGTCCGGCAGCGGGCGCGGTGTCGCGCGCGGTGTACAGGGGCCGGGTGGTGAGCCCGTCCTCGAGAGCGGTGGAGAGCGCTTCCTCGGCGGCCGTGCCCGATACGTCCTTACCCGACTTGCGCAGCACGCCTTCCACAAGGCGGTGCCACTGCTCATGGGTCGCATCAGGGAACTCGGCGGCCAGGGAAAGCCCGTCGTCAGGCAGGACCGTCATGCCCCGATGCTAGGGCGCAACCCCTGGCACGCGGTGCCATCAGGGGCTGTGACCTTGCCCTCTTCTGATCGCTCTTGATCTCGAACGAGCGGGCGGCTAGTGCCGCGCACGCCGTGCGCGGCCGGGACGTGAGCCGCCCCGAACCGGCTCGAGGCCCCGCTCCGGAATGGCGCCCCGTGAGACCTTCGAGTGAAGTTCCTGTCCCGACAGGCGGGAGGGGCCGCCAGTATCGCGTCAGGGAGGGGCGTTGACGCGTCAACGTCGCGTTATCGAGGGTCGGTTGGCACTGCGTGCCGGGCATAACGTCTACGTACACCTTCTCTCCACCGGAGGAACCCCATGGCACAACTTCTGCGCGACGAGGACCCCGAGCCCTGCGAACGTGGCCCGGCCGGGCCACTGTTCGTCCCCGTCCGGCCGGGGCCCGCGGGGTGCGTGGCCCGCCTGTTCCGCACACCTGTCGGCGAGCGCACCGCCGTCGCCTTCACCACCGCGCAGCGCCTGAGGGCGGCCCTCGGCCTCCGGCAGGCGTGGATCAGGCTCTCCGAACCGGCACTGCGTGCCCTTGCCGCGCCGCTCGGCGTCAGCGGCATCACCGTCGACCCCCGGCTGGCCGCCCATCCCGTCGGTCCGGCACCGGTGCGGCTCGGCTCGCGGCGTGCCGCCGCCCGGTACGGCCAGGGCCCGCTGGCGGTGGGCGCGCCGCGGGCGACCGGCCCGGCGTCCTTCGCGGGCGCGCCCACCCCGTGGATCGGCTGAGGACGAGGCGAAGAGAGAACCTGCCATGACCACGCTGCACGTACCCCCGTTCCCGGCCCCCGCCCGGGGGTCATCCCCGGCTGCTGCCGCCACCGCTGCCGCTGCCGTCACCGCTCCGCCCGACGAGGCCCTCTCCGTCTGGCCCGCGTCCACCACCCCGCTCGCCCACGGTGACCTCGCCGTCGGCGGTGTGCCGCTCACCGAGGTCGCCGAGCGCTTCGGCACCCCCGCCTACCTCCTCGACGAGGGCGACGTGCGCGCCCGCTGCCGCGGCTACCTGCACGCCTTCGAGGACGCCGAGGTCCTCTACGCCGCCAAGGCGTTCCTGTGCCGCGCGATGGCGCACTGGATCGCCGAGGAGGGCCTCGGCCTGGACGTCTGCTCGGCCGGGGAGCTGGAGCTCGCCGTCACCACGGGCTTCCCCGCGGACCGCATCGTGCTGCACGGCAACGCCAAGAGCCCCGACGACCTGCGGGCCGCCCTCAGGCTCGGCGTCGGCCGCATCGTCATCGACAGCGCGTCGGAGATCGCGCGACTGGCCGCCGCCGTACCGCAGGGCAGCCGCCAGAAGGTGATGGTCCGGGTGGTGCCGGGCATCATGGCGGGCGCCCACGCCAAGATCCGCACGGGCACGGACGACCAGAAGTTCGGCCTGTCCATCACGGACGGCTCGGCGCAGCACGCCATCACCCGCATCCTCGGCCAGCCGGCTCTCGACCTGGTGGGCCTGCACTGCCACCTGGGTTCGCAGATCACCGCCGAGAAGCCCTTCCTGTGCGCGGTGCGCCGCCTGGTGGGGCTCATGGCGCGGATCAAGGACCAGCACGGGGTCACCCTCCCCGAACTGGACCTCGGAGGCGGGCACGGCATCGCGTACCGCCCCGGCGAGGACGCCCTCGACATCGTTTCCCTCGCCCGCAAGGTGCGCGCCGAGCTGGTCGAGAGCTGCGCGGCGGCGGGGCTGACCGTGCCACGGCTCATCGTGGAACCGGGCCGGGCGATCGCCGGCCCGGCCGGGGTGGCGCTCTACCGGGTGCTTGCGGTCAAGCGGACCGGCGGGCAGGTCTTCGTCGCGGTGGACGGCGGCATGAGCGACAACCCGCGGCCCGCGCTGTACGGGGTGCGGTACGTGCCCCGTCTCATCGGACGGCGCTCCGCCGCCGGGCCGCAGCCGATGACGGTGGTGGGGAGGCACTGCGAGGCGGGCGACGTCCTCGCTTCGGATGTGCCGCTCCCCGCAGACGTACACCCCGGTGACCTGCTCGCCGTGCCGGTGGCGGGGGCGTACCACCTGTCGATGGCGTCCGGCTACAACCTCGTGGGCCGTCCGCCCGTGGTCGCGGTGGCCGACGGACACGCCAGGCTGCTGGTGCGCCGCGAATCACTGGAGGACTACCGCAGCAGGGACGTGGGCCTGTAGTCGTCGCGGAACGCGTCGGCCCCGGGGCATCGCGCCCCGGGGCCGACGTAGGTGCTACGGGTCTCAGAGAATGGCGCCCGGCGTGTAGGCCGCGGCCTCCGGGTGGTCCTTCAGGAGCGCCTCGATCTGCGCGACGACCGTGGCGACCTGGTCGCTCGCCGCCCCCGTGAAGGACAGCTTGTCGGCCATCAGCTCGTCGAGCTGGGCGCGGTCCAGCGGGATGCGGGAGTCCGCCGCGAGCTTGTCGAGCAGTTCATTGCGCTCGGCGCCCTGCTCGCGCATGGCGAGCGCGGAGGCGACCGCGTTCTCCTTGATGGCCTCGTGGGCCTCCTCGCGGCCGACACCCGCGCGCACCGAGGCCATCAGGACCTTGGTGGTGGCGAGGAAGGGGAGGTAGCGGTCCAGCTCGCGCGCGACGACCGCCGGGAAGGCGCCGAACTCGTCGAGCACCGTCAGGAAGGTCTCCAGGAGACCGTCGAGCGCGAAGAACGCGTCGGGCAGCGCGACCCGGCGCACGACCGAGCAGGAGACGTCGCCCTCGTTCCACTGGTCGCCCGCCAGCTCGCCGGTCATCGAGGCGTAGCCGCGCAGGATGACGGTGAGGCCGTTGACGCGCTCGCAGGAGCGGGTGTTCATCTTGTGCGGCATCGCGGACGAGCCGACCTGGCCCGGCTTGAAGCCCTCGGTGACCAGCTCGTGCCCGGCCATCAGACGGATCGTCTTGGCGATCGAGGACGGCGCGGCGGCGACCTGCACCAGCGCGGTGACGACCTCGTAGTCCAGCGAGCGCGGGTAGACCTGGCCGACCGAGGTGAACGCGCGGTCGAAGCCGAGGTGCCCGGCGATGCGGTCCTCCAGCTCGGTGAGCTTGCCCGCGTCGCCGCCGAGCAGGTCGAGCATGTCCTGGGCGGTGCCGACCGGGCCCTTGATGCCGCGCAGCGGGTAGCGGCCGAGGAGGTCGTCGAGGCGGCGGTAGGCGACGAGCAGTTCGTCGGCGCCGGTCGCGAAGCGCTTGCCCAGCGTCGTCGCCTGCGCGGCGACGTTGTGGGAGCGGCCCGCCATGACCAGCTCGGCGTACTCACCGGCGAGCTTGCCGAGCCGGGCGAGGACCGCGACGGTACGGGAGCGGATCAGCTCGAGGGAGAGCCGGACCTGGAGCTGCTCGACGTTCTCGGTGAGGTCGCGCGAGGTCATGCCCTTGTGCACGTGCTCATGTCCGGCGAGGGCGTTGAACTCCTCGATGCGGGCCTTCACATCGTGGCGCGTGACCTTCTCGCGCTCGGCGATGGAGGCCAGGTCGACCTGGTCGAGGACGCGCTCGTAGTCGGCGATGGCGGCGTCCGGAACCTCGATCCCGAGGTCCTTCTGCGCGCGCAGCACGGCGAGCCAGAGCTGACGCTCCAGCTTCACCTTCTGCTCGGGCGACCAGAGGGTGGCGAGCTCGGCGGAGGCGTAACGTCCCGCGAGGACGTTCGGGATACGGGGCTTTGCAGGCGCAGCAGTCACGTGTACGGATTCTACTGGGCATTCATGCAGGCCAGCGCCACGGCCCCGTTCGTCGGAAGCTACGAGAGTCCGGCGTGCCGCCGCTAGGGGAGCGGGCCGTCCCACGGCAGGAGGTCGGGGCGCTTGGGCGGACGCCCGTCACCGGAGGAGCGGCCGGTCAGGCGGCGGCCGATCCACGGCACCAGGTGCTGCCGGGCGAACCGGGCGTCGGCGACGCGCCGCGCCGCCCAGTTGAGGGGCACCGCCGCGTCGAGCGGGGTCTGCCAGTCCTCCTCCGGCGGATAGCCGAGGGCCTGCCACACGGCCTCGGCGATCCTGCGGTGCCCCTCGGCGGTGGGGTGCAGCCGGTCCACGTCCCACAGGCGCTGATCGCCGAGGACAGGTGCGCCGTAGAGGTTCACGACGATCGCGTCATGCCGGGAGGCGAGGTCGTCGATGTGCGTGTACAGCTCCTCCATGCGCGGCCGGAACCGTTCCATCACCGGGCCGTTGCGGCCCGGGCTGCGCATCAGGACGAGCTGCTTGCAGGAGGGGGCGAGGCGTTCGACGGCCTCTTCGAGGAGGTCCCGTACGCGCTTCATGTCGCACTTGGGCCGCAGCGTGTCGTTGAGCCCGCCCACCAGCGTGACCACGTCGGCCTGCATCGCGGCCGCCACGTCCACCTGCTCGGCGACGATCTGCCCGATGAGCTTGCCGCGCACCGCGAGGTTCGCGTAGCGGAAGCCGGGGCTGTGCGCCGCCATCCGCGCGGCCAGGAGGTCGGCCCAGCCGCGGTAGGTGCCGTCGGGCCGGAGGTCCGACATGCCCTCGGTGAAGGAGTCGCCGACCGCGACGAGACTGGTGTAGTTGACATTCATCTGCATGGCGGGAGCGATGGTATCCCGCGTGGCGCGGGGCGGTCAGGGCGGGCGGCGGGTGTCGCCGGTCACGCCCCAGCTCACACCGGCTGCCCGAACAGCTCCCGCAGTACGTCCTCCATCGTGACCATCCCGGCGAGCCTGCCGTCGGATCCGAGCACCGCGGCCACATGCGTACGGCTGCCCCGCATCGAGGTCAGCACGTCGTCCAGCGGCGTCGTCTCGCGCACCTGGGCGATCTTCCGCATGTCCGGCACCCGGAACGGCAGATCGCGCGGCGCCCGGTCCAGGGCGTCCTTGACGTGCAGATAGCCGACGATGCGACGCCCCTCGTCGACGACAGGGAAGCGGGAGAACCCGGACTCGGCCGAGAGGCTCTCCAGCTGCTCCGGAGTGACGCCCACGCGCGCGTAGACCACGTCCTCCAGCGGCAGGACCACGTCCCTGACCGGGCGCCTGCCCAGTTCGAGGGCGTCGTGCAGCCGCTCCTGCGCGCGGTCGTCGATCAGGCCCGCGTCACCGGAGTCCTTGACCATGCGGGCCAGGTCGTCGTCGGAGAAACTCGCCGAGACCTCGTCCTTCGCCTCGACCCGCAAGAGCTTCAGGAGGCCGTTGGCGAACGCGTTGATCGCGAAGATCACCGGGCGCAGCGCCCGCGCGAGCGCCACCAGCGGCGGCCCGAGCAGCAACGCGGTGCGCACCGGCTCGGCGAGCGCGATGTTCTTGGGGATCATCTCGCCGAGCAGCATGTGCAGATACGTCGCCAGGGTCAGCGCGATGACGAACGAGATGGGGTGCACCAAGCCGTGCGGCACGCCGACCCCGTCGAACGCCGGCTCGAGGAGATGCGCGATCGCGGGCTCCGCGACGACACCGAGGACGAGCGTGCACAGCGTGATGCCCAGCTGCGCGGCCGCCAACAGGGCGGACACGTGCCGCAGGCCCCACATCACGCTCTTGGCGCGCCGGTCGCCCTCGTCGGCGTGCGGCTCGATCTGGCTGCGGCGTACGGAGATGAGAGCGAACTCGGCGCCCACGAAGAAGGCGTTGACGACGAGCGTCGCGAAACCGATCAACAACTGGATGGCGATCATCGGGCGTCCTCCGCCTCGTCTGCGGTCAGCGGGGCATGCAGCAGAACGCGCGCGGCGCGCCGCCCGGCGGCGTCCGTGACGTCGAGCCGCCAGCCGCCGACCTCGACGCTGTCGCCGACGGCCGGGATGCGGCCGAGTTCCGTCGCGACGAGCCCGGCGAGCGTCTCGTACGGCCCGTCGGGAGCCCGCAGGCCGACCCGCGCGAGCTGGTCGGTGCGCGCCGCGCCGTCGGCGGAGTAGAGCGCCCTGCCGTCGTCGTCCGCGCCCGCGGGGGCGATGTCGGGCGTCTCGTGCGGGTCGTGCTCGTCCCGCACCTCGCCGACGACCTCCTCGACGATGTCCTCCAGGGTGGCGACCCCGGCCGTGCCGCCGTACTCGTCGATGACCACGGCCATCGTGCGCTTGCCCGAGAGCCGGTCCAGGAGGCGGTCGACGGTCAGCGACTCCGGTACGAGCAGGGGCTCGCGCATCAGTTCGGCGACGGAGACGCGCGGGCGGCGTTCGGCCGGCACGGCGAGTACGTCCTTGATGTGCGCGACGCCCACGACCGAGTCGAGGTTGCCGCGGTAGACCGGGAAGCGGGACAGGCCCGTCGCACGGGTCGCGTTCGCCACGTCCTCGCAGGTCGCGTGGACGTCGAGGGCCATCACCTGGACACGCGGCGTCATCACGTTCTCCGCGCTGAGGTCGGCGAGGTTCAGGGTGCGCACGAACAGCTCGGCGGTGTCCGCCTCCAGCGCGCCCTCCCTGGCGGAGTGCCGCGCCAGGGCGATGAGTTCCTTGGGGCCGCGCGCGGAGGCCAGCTCCTCGGTGGGCTCGATGCCGAAGCGGCGCACGGAACGGTTCGCCGTGTTGTTCAGATGGGCGATGAACGGCCGGAAGGCGGCGCTGAACAGCCGTTGCGGCGTCGCCACCCGCTTGGCGATGGCGAGCGGGGAGGAGATCGCCCAGTTCTTGGGGACCAGCTCGCCGATGACCATCAGGAAGACCGTCGACAGCGCCGTACCGATGACCAGGGCCACCGAGGACGCCGCCGAGCGGGGCAGGCCGAGGTCGCGCAGCGGCCCCGAGATCAGCTTGGCGATCGAGGGCTCGGAGAGCATGCCGACCACGAGGTTGGTGACGGTGATGCCGAGCTGGGCGCCGGAGAGCTGGAAGGTGAGGTTCTTGACGGCCTTGAGGGCGCCGGCGGCGCCGCGCTCACCACGCTCGGCGGCCCGTTCGAGTTCGCTGCGCTCGACCGTGGTGAGGGAGAACTCCGCCGCGACGAAGACGCCGCAGGCCACACAGAGCAGCACCGCCACGAGGAGCAGGAGCACTTCGGTCATCGGGTCACCTCCGTCCCATGATCGGGCAGGGGCGTGAGGAATGCGCGATGTCGGGTACTAGGAGGCTCGCCCATGGGCGGACGCTCACACCTTTCAGTCGGATACGGGTAGTGCGTCCATGGTAAAGGATCAGCAAAGGCACTCGGGAACGGCCCCGGGACCGCGCCGGACTCGGTCCGTGAGGTGCTTCACCCCGCGGCTCCACTGCGGTTCGGGGGCGTAGCCCGCCGCCCGCCAGGTGCGGTGGGCGGGTTCGTTGCGGTCCAGGACCATCGCGTCGCCGCGTCGCCCGCCGAGGCGTACGAACCGCTCCTCCGCGGCGGCCAGCAGCGCCGCCCCGACGCCCCGGCGACGGTGCTCCGGATGGACGGCGAGGCGGTAGAGATGGCAGCGCCACCCGTCGAAGCCCGCGATGACCGTGCCCGCCAGCTCGCCCCCGCGCTCGTCGAGGATCAGCGCCTCGGGGTCGCGGGCGACGAGCGGCTCCACGCCGGCGCTGTCGTCGCTGATGCTCGTGCCCTCGGCGGCCACCTTCCAGAACGCGAGCACCGCGTCCAGGTCCTCGGGCCCAGCAGTCCGTAGCCGAAGATCGTCCATGGGCCCGTCCCACCACCGGCACGGACGCCCTGTACGGGATTTCCGGGATTCTGGCGGGGCGGTGGGCATGCCCCCACCCCTCATTCCTGTCACTCGTGCGCGATCGCCGCCAGCACGTTCATCCGGGACGCACGCAGCGCGGGCAGCAGCGCCGCGGCGAGGCCGACGACCACCGAGCCGATCACCACCGCCACGATCGTCGGCCACGGGAACGCGAGTTCCCTCATGCCCTGGAGCGCGAGCACCTGCTGCACGGCGAGACCCCAGATCAGGCCGAGCGCGAGCCCGAGCAGCGCTCCGAAGACCGCGATCACCACCGACTCCAGGCGGATCATCCGGCGCAGCTGCCGCCGCCCGAGGCCGATGGCGCGCAGCAGACCGATCTCCCGGGTGCGCTCCACGACCGACAGCGCCAGGGTGTTGACCACGCCCAGCACCGCGATGACGATCGCGAGGCCGAGCAGCGCGTAGACGAGGTAGAGCATCACGGAGATCTGCTGCCGGATCAGCTCCTTGTAGTCGGCCTGGTCGCGCACCTGCACCTGGGGGTACGGATCGAGGGTCTTCTCCAGGCGCTCGCGCAGGGCGTCCGCGGAGGTGCCGGAGGCCGCGTTGACGTACACCGCCGAGTCCTGCCCGTCCGGCACGTACTTCTCGACCGTGCCGAGGCCGAGGAAGAGCCCGCCTTCGACAGCGAACCCCTCGGGTGCGGCCTGATCGGTGAACGCCCCGACCGTCAGCTTCGCCTCACGCCCGCCGGGGAAGGTCACCGGCAGCACATCACCGACGCGCACCCCGTGCTTCTTCGCGAACTCCTTGTCCATGCCGATGCGCCCCGGTGCGAGCGCGGCCCGCGAACTCCCCTCGGCGTACTTGAGGTTGGCGACGTCGTCGAGCCGCGCGCCGTACCCCGCCGCGGTCGTCTCGACGTTCTCGCCGTCGGGGAGCGCCACTTCGAGAGGGGTGAAGCGCTGGCGTACGACGAGTCCCGCGCCCTCGGTGTCCTCGATCTTCCCCGTGATCTCCGGGGAGAAGGGCATGAACGTGTTGTTCTGCACGACGAAGTCGGCGCCGAGCGTGTCGTCGATCTGCCGGTCGAAGGACTTGGTCATCGACGCGCTCGCCACGGAGAGGCCGCCGACCAGCGCGAGCCCCACCATCAGGGCGGCCGCTGTCGCCCCCGTCCGGCGCGGGTTGCGCAGCGCGTTGCGCTGGCTCATCCGGCCGACCGAGCCGAAGACCGCGGGGAACGCGCCGCCGAGCACCCGGATCACCGGGCGCACCAGGAGCGGGCCCGCGATGACGGTGGCGATGAGGGTCAGCACGATGCCGAGGCCGAGCAGGGAGGCCGCCGACGACGTCTTGTCGGCGACGGCGCAGCCCACCAGGGCGGCCGCCCCCGCCACCGCGACGACGGAACCCGCCACCGCCCGCACCTTGAGCGGCCGCCCCACCCCGGCGATCTCGGCGTCCGCGAGCGCCGCCATCGGCGAGACGTGCGCGGCCCGGCGCGCCGGGAGGTACGCCGCGACGAACGTGACACCGACCCCGACGACGTACGAGGAGACCGGGGTCGCCCAGGTGACGACCATCTCCGTGGACTTGAGGTTCATCCCGAGCAGGCCCATCAGCTCGATGAGGCCGAGGGCCAGGCCGATGCCGGCGGCCAGTCCCAGCGTCGAGCCGACCAGACCGAGCAGCAGCGCCTCGATGAGCACGGAGCGGCGCACCTGCTTGCGGTCGGCGCCGAGCGCGCGCAGCAGTCCCAGCTCGCGGGTGCGCTGCGCGATCAGCATCGAGAACGTGTTGACGATCAGGAAGATGCCCACGAGCACGGCGACCCCGGCGAAGCCGAGCATCACGTACTTGATGACGTCCAGGAAGCCGCCGAGCGAGGACGCGGCGGACGCGGCCTGCTCGTCGGCGGTCTCAAGGTCGTAGCCCGCGCCCAGTTCGGCGGCGATCCGGCGCTTCAGCGCCTCGTCGTCGACGCCCTTCTCAGCGGTCACCGAGATGCTCGACGCCGCGTCCTTGGACCCGAGGAGCTTCTGCTGAGCGGTCGGGGTGTCAAGGAAGACGAGGGCGGCGCCGGGGTTCGTGGTGGTGAAGGTGGCGATGCCGACGATCTCGACCTTGAAGGAGCCGGGGCGGGCGAGCACGGTGAGGGTGTCGCCTATCTCCACGTTCTTCGTGTCGGCCGTGTCCGCGTCCAGCAGCGCCTGGCCCGGCCCGCGCGGGGCGTGCCCGGAGGTGAGTTCCACGGGGCTGCGGTCGGTGACGTACCAGTTGGTGGCGACGGTCGGCGCGCCGGTCGTCGGCCCCACCGATTCGTTGTCGCGGTCGACGACGGTGACGTTCTCGACGGACGCGTCGATATGGGCGTGCGCGACGCCCTCGACCCGGGCCACCTTCTCCCTGAGGCTGTCGGGCAGGGTCGGCGTCCGGCCCGAGGGCACCGCTTCGTTGAGGTCCTCCTCCGGCGCGACCAGCACATCGGCCGATGTGGAGGCGAACAGGCGGTCGAAGGTGCGGGTCACCGTGTCCGAGAAGATCAGGCTGCCCGCGACGAACGCGACGGAGAGGATGACGGCGAGGGCGGACAGGACGAGCCTGCCCTTGTGCGCGAGGAAGCTCCTGAGCGTCGCCTTCAGCACCGCGGCCCCCGGTTCAGCTCTGCTCGGACGCGCGGTCGGTGGGTGCCACCGCGTGCAGGGAGTCGAAACGCTTCATGCGTTCGAGTACCGCGTCGGCCGTCGGGCGTTCCATGTCGTCCACGATCCGTCCGTCGCCGAGAAAGAGGACCAGGTCGGAGTGGGCGGCGGCGCCGGGGTCGTGGGTCACCATGACGACGGTCTGGCCGAGCTGGTCGACCGCGTCGCGCAGAAAACCGAGGACTTCGAGGCCGGCCCGCGAGTCGAGGTTGCCCGTCGGCTCGTCGGCGAAGATCAGCTCGGGCTTCGACGCCAGCGCCCGCGCACACGCCACCCGCTGCTGCTGCCCTCCGGAGAGCTGCGCTGGACGGTGTTGCAGCCGGTCCCGCAGCCCCAGCGTGTCGATCACGTGCTCCAGCCAGGCCTGGTCGGGCCGCTGCCCCGCGATGTCCATGGGGAGCGTCATGTTCTCCAGCGCGTTGAGCGTGGGGATCAGGTTGAACGACTGGAACATGAAGCCGATGCGGTCGCGCCGCAGCCGCGTCAGCTCCCGCTCCTTGAGGCCGGTGATCTCCGTGTCGCCGAGCCACACCTGCCCCGCCGAGACGCTGTCCAGCCCGGCGAGGCAGTGCATCAGCGTGGACTTCCCGGAACCCGAGGGGCCCATGACGGCCGTGAACCGCTCGCGCGCGATGTCCACGTCGACCGAGTCGAGGGCGAGCACGGTCGTCTCGCCCGAGCCGTACGCCTTGGTCAGACCGCGGGCGCGCGCGGCGGTGCCGGCGGCTCCGGAGCGGCCGGTGAACGGTGCCGAAGCAGGTGTGGACAAGGCCGCCTCCTGGGTTGTGCCCGTGCCAACTCCCTTGGTTCCGCAGAGAGTAGCGGCGCGTACCACCCCCGCGGTATCCCTCCCAGGTCGGGCCTACAGACGTATGTAAGGGGCATGGTCCTGGTGCCCTTGTCGCGCTAGCACCCCGGCGCTAGCTTGAAGGCATGGCGAAGACTCAGCTGAACGTGCGGGTGGACGAGGACACCGCCCGGGCCGCGCGGGAGCGCGCCCTGGCCCGAGGGATGAGCGTGAACCGCTACATAGAGGAACTCGTGAAGCAGGACGCCGGCGAAGTCGGGCATACGTTCGTCGAGGCGGCCGCCGACTTCATGAAGCAGTACGAGAGCGTGTTCGCCGAGGAGTTCGGCACGGAGCGCGAGGGAACCCGCCCGGTCCGCGAGGCGGCCCGCCCCGTACACACCGTGCAGGAAACCGCGCGGCCGCTCGGTGAAGGTCGTCGTTGAGCCGTTGAACCTCAGAATCGATCTTGCCTGGCTCCTGATGATCGCCGAACACAAGACGCCCGGAGACCCCCAGGTCACCGACTGGGGCGCGCTCGTCGCCGCCCTCAGTCGGCACGAGGCGGAGATATTCGGCGTGCCCGTCTACGAAACGCCGCACGACCGGGCGGCGGCGCTCCTGCAACTGCTGCTCCACATCCCCGCGCTGGAACGTTCGAACGCGCTCTTCGCCGCCTCCGTCGCGTACGCCTATCTCGTCTCCAGCGGCCTGAAGGTCGTCACTTCGCCCGAACAGGTGCGGGACCTGGCCCGGCTGGTGAAGGAGGACGGCGCGAGCGTGCAGGCGATCGCGGAGCGGCTGCGGCAGTGGAGCCTGTGAGCCGGCCGGCCTCACGAGTCGTGCGGCTCACGAGTCGTGCGGGCGGCGCGCCGTGCCGAGCACGCAGTACGAGGTGGGCAGGCGCGGCCCCTTCGCGGGCACCAGGACCCGGCGGTACGCACCCAGTTCGAAGCCGGCCTCGCGCAGCGCCGCCAGGGGGTCCCGCGCGACGTGGCAGCCGCCGAGCAGCGGGGGCCACACTGTGCGGTCCAGGATGCGCTGAGCGGCGGCCATCAGGGCGCCCGGGGCCCGGCCGTGCTCGAAGAAGCGCAGCTCACCACCGGGCCGCAGGACCCGGCGCAGCTCGCCGAGCGCCCGCCGCACATCGCGCACACTGCACAGCACGAGCGAGGCGACGGCCGCGTCGAACGCCTCGCTCTTGACGGGCAGCGCCTCCGCGGTGCCCGGCACCACGTCGACGGGGACCTCGGCGCGCGACGCCGCCGAGACGGCGAGCCGCCGCAGCATGCGCTCCGGTTCGATCGCCACGACCTCGCAGACCGCGCCCGGGTAGTGCGCGAAGTTCAGCCCGTTGCCCGCACCGACCTCGATGACCCGGCCGGAGAGCCCGGCGAGGAGTTCTTTGCGGTGGACGGAGATCACGGGTTCGACGGCCACGCTCCGGCGAGCGTAGAACCGGGCGAAGACGGGGTGGTGCACGGCGTCCCGGAACGCCGGTTCGGCGGAGCGCGGTGACATGGGCCCTCCTCGGCGGGGCGAGCGGATACCGCAATGGTGCCCCGGTGCGGCCCATTCCCCTCCTGCCCACGACGAGGAGTCATGCGCGGGGCGGCGCGCGCGGGCGAACGCGGCGCCGGCGGGACGCCGCACCCGGCCCACCACGCCCGCGCACCCCGGGTGTCTCAGCGCGCCGCTACCTCCGCCGTCTCCCTGCGCGTGAAGGATTCCGCGTCCCACGTGCCTCCCAGTGCGGGCGCCAGCCAGGTCCCGGCCGTGGCGCGGAAGGCCGGGACGTCCAGGGCGGCGGCGTCCTGCGGGATCGCGCCGAGGAGGGGGGCCGCCGCCGCTTTGGGGAGGTCCGACAGGTTGCAGCGGGAGGCCAGGTCGGGCGCGGTCGGCCAACTGCCGATGGTGACGCCCAGTTGGCGTACGCCGCGGGCCCGCAGGGCCTCGGCCGTCAGCGTCGTCGTGTTCAGCGTGCCGAGGCCCGCCGTCGTGACCACCAGGACCGGGGCGTCCAGCAGCCTCGCGGCGTCGGCGAGCGTGCCGCCCTCGTCGTCGAGACGGACGAGCAGCCCGCCCGCTCCCTCCACCAGGACCAGGTCGTGCTCCGCCGCCAGCTTCCCGGCGGCGTCGGCCACGTCGCGGGGGCCCACCGCCGTCATCCCGGCCCGCCGGGCCGCGGTGTCCGGCGCCAACGGCTCGGGGAACCGCGCGAGTTCCAGCGTGGTGACGCCACCTGCCAGCCGTGTCACCTCCTGCGCGTCGCCCGGCTCCCCCGGCGCGACGCCGGTCTGCGCGGGCTTGAGCACCGCCACCTTCCGCCCGGCCGCCAGCGCCACCGCGGCCACCGCGGCCGTCGTCACGGTCTTGCCGATCTCCGTGCCCGTCCCGGACACCACGATCACCGTCATGTCAGCCCTCCCTCGCCGCCGCGCACACCGCGCGCGCGACCTGTGCCACGTCGTCGTCACCCGTGATGAACGGCGGCATGGTGTAGATCAGGTCGCGGAACGGCCGCAGCCACACGCCCTCGCGCACCGCCGCCCGCGTGGCCGCCTCCATGTCCACCGGGTGCTCCAGCTGGACGACACCGATCGCGCCGAGGACCCGGACCTCCCGTACGCCGGGCAGGGCCTCGGCCTCCGCCAGGCCCTCGCGCAGACCCGTCTCGATGCGCTTGACCTCGGTCGGCCAGTCCTGCCCGAGGAGCAGGTCGATGGAGGCGCCGGCCACCGCGGCGGCCAGCGGATTGCCCATGAACGTCGGCCCGTGCGCGAGCACCGGCACCTCGCCCCGCGAGATGCCGTCCGCCACCCGTGACGTGCACAGCGTCGCCGCCATCGTCAGATAGCCGCCGGTCATCGCCTTGCCCACGCACATCACGTCGGGCGTGACACCCGCGTGGTCCGCAGCGAACAGCGCTCCCGTACGGCCGAAGCCCGTCGCGATCTCGTCGAACACCAGGAGCACGTCATGCGCGTCGCACGCCTCGCGCAGCACGCGCAGATAGGCGGGGGAGTGGAACCGCATCCCGCCCGCGCCCTGCACCACGGGCTCCACGATCACCGCGGCCAGCTCACCCGCGTGACGCTCGATCAGCTCGCGCAGATGATCCGCGTACGCCTCCTCGTACGCGGCCGGCGGCGCGTCCGCGAAGACCTGGACCGGCAGGGCCCCCTGCCACAGCTCGTGCATGCCGCCCTTGGGATCACAGACGGACATCGGCTGCCAGGTGTCGCCGTGGTAGCCGCCGCGCCAGGTCAGCATCCGTCGCTTCTCGGGGCGGCCGAGCGAACGCCAGTGCTGGAGACACATCTTCACCGCGACCTCGACCGAGACCGAACCGGAGTCGGTCAGGAAGACGTGCTCGAGGCCCTCGGGAGAAATATCGACAAGGCGCTTCGCCAGTGCCACGGCGGGCTCGTGCGTGAGCCCGCCGAACATGACATGGCTCATCCGGCCGAGCTGGCCGCGCACCGCCTCGTTCAGCACCGGGTGGTTGTAGCCGTGGATCGCGGACCACCACGACGACATGCCGTCGATCAGCTCGCCCGAGCCGTCCGCGAGGCGTAGCCGCACTCCGCTCGCCGACTCGACGACCAGGGGTTCCTGGCGTCCGGGCATCGGCCCGTAGGGGTGCCACACATGGCGACGGTCCAGTTCGAGGAGGTCGCCGAGGGGAAGGTCAGGCATTGGGCGCCAGGTCCGTTCCCGCGCCCCTGCGGCGTACCGCCACCAGGTCCGTACGCGCCTCGTTGGATGCCTCCGCCGCGGGCTCGCCCGTCCCGCAGGGGCCGCAGCCGCCGCCGTCGTGCGAACCGCAGCCCTGGGCGTCGTGCGAGCCGCAGCCCTGGGACGCGTGCGAGCCGCAGCCCGCCACCGCGTCCACCCGGTGCTCCGGCAGCGTCACCTGATCCGCGCCCTCGATCTCGAAACCGGCGTCCGCGATCATGTCCAGGTCCGCCTTGCCGGCCTGGCCCTCGCTGGTCAGGTAGTCGCCGAGGAAGATCGAGTTGGCGAGGTTCAGGGCGAGCGGCTGCATCGAGCGCAGGTGGACCTCGCGGCCTCCCGCGATGCGCACCTCGGCGTCCGGGCAGACGAAGCGGACCATCGCGAGGATGCGCAGGCAGCGCTGCGGAGTGAGGTTCCACTCCTTGCCCAGCGGCGTGCCCTCCATCGGGATCAGGAAGTTCACCGGCACCGAGTCCGGGTCCAGCTCGCGCAGCGAGAAGACCACGTCCACCAGGTCCTCGTCGGTCTCGCCCATGCCCGCGATCAGCCCGGAGCAGGCGGAGAGCCCCGCCGCATGCGCCTTCTGGACGGTGTCCACGCGGTCGGCGTAGGTGTGCGTCTTGGTGATGCCCGCGTACGTCGCCTCGGACGTGTTCAGGTTGTGGTTGTACGCGTCCGCGCCCGCGCCCCGCAGCCGCTCCGCCTGACCGTCGGAGAGCAGGCCGAGGCACGCGCACACCTCGACGCCCTCGTTCTGTTCCTTGACCGCCGCGATGGTCTCCGCCACCCGGTCCACGTCACGGTCGGTGGGCCCGCGGCCGCTGGCCACCAGGCAGACCCGCTTGGCGCCACCCGCGACGCCGGCCGCGGCGGCCTGCGAGGCCTCGTCGGGCTTCAGCCATGTGTACTTGAGAATCTCGGCCTTCGACCCGAGCCGCTGCGAGCAGTACGAGCAGTCCTCGGGGCACAGGCCCGACTTGAGGTTGACCAGATAGTTGAGTTTCACCCGTCGCCCGAACCACTGCCGCCGCACCTTTCCGGCGGCGGCCACTACGTCCAGGAGATCGTCGTCGGAGGTGGCCAGTACGGCCAGCGCCTCTTCACGGGTCGGCAGTTCGCGCCGAAGCCCCTTGTCCACCAGCGTGTTCAGCAGATCCATGGCGCTGATCCTTACGCACAGCAGGCGCCCCGGCCAAGGAGAGTTCGTACAACAGAACCGGTTTGAGGTGTGGGTATTGCCACATACTGGCCAGGTGGCAAGACGGCTAGGGTCTGTGCAATGTCTACAAACAGGCACCCCGTGACTCGGGCGCCGGGTCTGTCCGGCGCCGTGTGTGCGCCGCCGTCGACGCGTGCGCCGTTCGACTGGATCGACGAGCAGGCGCGGCTGCGCGCCGACGCCGGACTCGTCCGCACGCTGCGTCCGCGCGCCGCGGACGCGGGCGGCCTCCTCGATCTGGCGAGCAACGACTACCTGGGCCTGACCCGGCACCCGGAGATCACCGAGGGCGCCGCCGCGGCGGCCCTGCGGTGGGGCGGCGGCGCCACCGGCTCGCGGCTCGTCACCGGGTCCACGGAGCTGCACGCCGAGCTGGAGCGGGAACTCGCCGAGTTCTGCGGCTTCGAGGCGGCGCTCGTGCTCTCCTCGGGGTACGCGGCCAACCTCGCGGCGGTCACCGCGCTCGCTCCGCACGGCTCGCTGATCGTCTCCGACGCGGGCAACCACGCCTCCCTGATCGACGGCTGCCGCCTCGCGCGTGGCGCCACCCAGGTGGTGCCGCACACTGACCCCGAGGCGGTGCGCAAGGCGCTGGAGGGCCACGAAGGCCCCGCCGTCATGGTGTCCGACTCGGTGTTCTCGGTGGACGGCGACGCCGCGCCGCTGGCCGAACTGGCGAGCGTATGCCGGGAGTCCGGTGCGGGGCTCATCGTCGACGACGCCCACGGGCTCGGTGTGCTGGGCGACGGCGGCCGGGGCGCCCCGCAGGCCGCCGGGCTGGCGGGCGCCGCCGACACGGTGGTCACCGTCACACTCTCGAAGTCCTTCGGCAGCCAGGGCGGCGCGGTGCTCGGACCCGCCGAGGTCATCGACCATCTGGTGAACGCCGCGCGGACCTTCATCTTCGACACGGGGCTCGCGCCCGCGGCGGTGGGCGCCGCGCTCGCGGCCCTGCGGCTGCTGCGCCGCGAGCCCGAACGCGCGGCTCGCGCGCGCCAGGTCGCCGCGGAGCTGCATCGGCTCCTCACGGCCGAGGGCCTGTCGGCGGTATGCCCCGACGCCGCCGTCGTCTCCGTGCGCGCGCCGTCACCGGAGTCGGCCGTGCGCTGGGCCGCCGACTGCCGGGCCGCGGGCCTGGCGGTGGGCTGCTTCCGGCCGCCGTCGGTGCCGGACGGGATTTCGAGGCTGCGGCTGACCGCCCGCGCGGATCTCACCGGCCCACAGATCGCCGATGCCGTACGAGTGATCAGCCGCACCGCGCCCCGATGAGACGGCCGACGGCCCGGCCCGCGCGGGGCCGGACCGCGCTCACCGGAGGCTGTCGACGAACGTCTCCCAGGGGCCGGGGGAGAAGAGCAGGGCGGGCCCCGCGGTGTTCTTCGAGTCGCGCACGGCCAGCAGGCCGCTCAGCGCGCCGGAGTCGAGCGTGGCTGTCTCGACACAGTTGTTCATTCCATTGCTGCGGCTGCTGCGCTGCCACCGCGCGCCCTGAAGGGTGGTGCTTGAAGGTACGTACCGAGGCATTGCGGTCATGGTGCCTCCTTACGCGCCGTCGTATAGCCCGGCGATGAATTCCTTTGAGTCCTCGGGGGAAAGCGCCTGTTCCTGAAGGGAGTTGAAGGCCTCCGTGTACGCCTGGAGGTCTTCTTTCCGTTCCAGGTAGAGGCTACTCGTCAAGTGGTCGAGAACGACCACATCCAGATCAGCAATGTTCCGAAAAGAGAAAATAACGAAAGGCCCGATGAGGCCCACATGCTCTCCGGAGGCGAACGGCAGCACCTGAAGTCGCACCTGCGGCAACAGCGCCACCTCCTGTAGCCGTGCGAGCTGCCGCGCGAAGACTCCGGGACCGCCCACGGGTCGGCGCAAAACCGCCTCGTCCAGGACCACGCTCAGCCGCAGCGGCGGGTCCGCGCGCAGCACGTCCTGCCGGGCAAGGCGCACCTCCACCAGCGAGTCGACCTCCTTCTCGGGGAGCCCGCCGAGCGCGGCCCGGGTCACCGCGCGCGCGTACTCGGGGGTCTGTAGGAGGCCGGGGACCACCGAGGTCTCCAGGGTGCGCATCCAGCCGGCCTGCGCCTCCAGGCTGATGAAGTCGCGGTAGGCGGCGGGCAGCAGGTCACGGTAGGCCTTCCACCAGTGGTGACGCCCCGCGGTGCCGGTCTCGTCGGTCCCGGCCAGCGCCACGAGCAGCTCGCTGAGGTGGGGGTCCCGCACCTCGTACGCGTCGAGCAGGAGGCGTACGTCCGTGGCCTTCACGCCGCTGCGGCCGGTCTCGATCCGGCTCACCTTCGACTGGTGCCAGCCCACCTTCGCGGCGGCCTGACTGCTGGTGAGGCCCGCGAGGCCGCGCAGCGCGCGCAGTTCGGCGCCGAGCCGGCGGCGGCGCACCGCGGGGCCGTGCTGCATGTCCGTCTCCTTCCGGACCGAGCCGTCGGGTGTCCCGGCGGCGGAGCGGGGGACAAAGGCGACAGTAGAGGAAGTGCTGTCCCCGCGCCCAAATACGGTCGGCCGTAGCAGAGTTCACCGCTTCGAGCGACAGATATATGCACATCTCGGTGGATCGCCACCCGTGACCGGTTAAGGAGTGGGACGCTGGCCTGAAGCACCAGTCCGGGGCCGTCCTCGGGTCATCCGCTACGAGTTCGGAGACCGGCCCCGGTGGGAAAGGGACAGCGTCGCCATGGCAGATCACCAGGAAGCATCCGTCACTCTGCCGAGCGATCCCGCCTCGGTCTCCGCCGCCCGGAAATACGTGGCGAACGTCCTCATGGAATGGGGTCTGCCCGGTGACGCCGAGGTGGGGGACACGATCAGACTCATCGTCTCCGAGCTCGCCACGAACGCCGTGCAGCATACCCGCGGGCAGTCGCCCACCTTCACCGTGGACGTCGAGCTCGACCGGGACGAGCAGCTGCGGATCGGCGTCACCGACAGCCACCCGCGCTTTCCGAAGCGGCTTCCGGCCGCCGTCCAGCAGGACAACGGCCGCGGCATGGTCATCGTCCGCTGGCTCACCGCCGAGTGCGGCGGCAGGCTCTCGGTCAGCCCCACCGAGGAGGGCGGCAAGACCGTGTGGATCGCCCTGCCCTGGACGGTCCCCGTCCAGCACCGGCATCGCGACCCCGCGCGCTGACCGCGGGACCCCGCCGGCTCAGTTCGTACTCGCCGAGCGCTCGAACGCCCCGCGCAGCAGCGCCCGGAAGGAGTCCGCCGCCGCGTTCGACTCCTCGGCGCGGTACACGACGGAGATGGTCCGCCGCAGGTCACCGGGGTCGAGGAGCCGCATTCCGACGGGCGTCGACGCGGTGCGCGCCACCATCTCGGGCACCACGGCGACCCCGAGCCCCGCGCTGACCAGGGCGCAGACCAAGACGTAGCCCGGCGTGCCGACGACCACGGAGGGGGTCGCACCGGCCCGCGCGAGAGCCCGCTCCACGGCATGCCGCGGCGGGTGGTCGGGCGCCATGCTGATCAGTGGCTGCCCGGCCAGCTCGGCCGGCGGCAGCCGGGACGTCCCGCTCGTCAGGGTGTGCCCCGGCTGGGTCACCAGGACCAGCTCCTCGACCAGGACCGGCTCGGCCGACACGGCGGAGGGCAGCGGCACCGGATCGGCGGGCTCGTAGGTGTGGGTGAGGGCCAGGTCGATCTCGCCCGCCGCCACGGCCGCCACACCGGACGGCGGTTCGTGGTCGGTCACGGTCAGCTCCACCTCCGGATGGGCCCTGCGGAAAGCCGTCAGGACGGGTGGCAGCAGATGGATGCCCGCGGTCTGGAAGGTGCCCACGCGCAGCCGGCCCCCGGAGAGCCCGGCGAACCGCGCCAGTTCGTGCCGGGCCCGCTCCATCTCGTCGAGCACCCGGCGGGCATGGCCCACGAGCAGCTCACCCGCGCCGGTCAGTCTGGCCCCGCGGTGGTGGCGTACGAGAAGGGCGGTGCCCGCCTCCCGCTCCAGCTTGGCCAGCTGCTGGGAGAGCGCGGGCACGGTGTAGCCGAGGCGCTCGGCGGCCCGGGTGATCGAGCCGGCCTCGGAGACCGCGACGAGCGCGGCGAGCCGTGTGGGGTCGTACATGGAACCGCCCTCCGTGCGACGCGCGCCTCGCCGGGCCGCGGCCTAAACGCCTGCTTAAGGCAGACCCAGGATATTGCACATACCCGCTGAAGGCCTCCGCCCGGCAGGCTGGGCGGCATGGACGCACAACTGGTCGCCTTCACCGGCGTCGCCGCGGGCATGGTCGCCGTGCCGGGCGCCGACTTCACCGTCGTCGTACGCAACGCCCTCGTCTCCCGGCGGGCCGGAGTCGCCTGTGCGATCGGCGTCGCCGCCGGGCTTCTCGTGCACACGGCACTGGCGGTCGCGGGGGTAGCGGCGGTGCTCGCCGCCGTCCCCGCGCTCTTCAGGGTGCTTCAAGTCGCCGGCGGGGCCTACGTGCTGTACCTGGCTGTCCGCGCGCTGCGCTCCGCGGCGCGGGCGGGCACCCTGCCGGGTAGCGAGCCGGTGGCGCGGGGCGGAGGCCTGCGCGAGGGCTTTCTCACCAACGCCCTGAACCCGAAAGCGTCCATCACGTTCCTCAGCGTGCTGCCGCAGTTCGTGCCCGACGGCAGCCCCGCGATGCCCAGGACCCTGCTGCTCGCGGCCGTCGTCGTGGCGCTCGCCCTGCTGTGGTTCCCGGTCGTGGCCCTCCTGGTGGACCACCTCGGCAACTGGCTGCGCGGGCCGCGCACCGCCCGCGTCGTCGAAGCCCTCACCGGCGGCGCGCTCGGCGCGTTGGGTGTGGTGCTCGTCCTCGAACCGCTTGTCGCGTGACGCCGCACGGCCCCTCGGGGAGCGGCCGTGCGGCGTGCGGGGCGCGGCGAGCCGGGTCAGCGGACGCGGCCGTACCAGACGCTCTTGGTCCAGATCTTCTCCAGGCGCACCACGGCCCCCTTCTTCGGCGAGTGCCAGATACGGCCGTTACCCGCGTAGATACCGACGTGGTAGACGTTGCGGCCCGAGTGGAAGAACACGAGGTCGCCGCGGGTCCGCTGGGACTTGGCGATGTGCCGGGTCTTGTTGTACTGCGCGGCGGCGGTGCGCGGCAGCTTCTTGCCCGTGCGCTTGAACGAGTACAGCGTCAGGCCCGAGCAGTCGAACCGGTTGGGCCCCGCGGCCCCGTAGCTGTACGGGGAGCCCTTCTTGGACGCCGCGATCTTGAGCGCCTTCGTCCCGTGGGTGGCTGCCTCGGCTTCCGACGTGAGCCCGGGGGCCACGATGGTGCCGCCTACGACGGCGAGCGTGAGAGCCGATGCGGCACCCGTCCTGCCGAGCAGCGACGGAACGTGATTCAGCGCGGTCATGCGTAACCCTTCGTCAGCCGCCTGTGAAGGATGACCTGTCGGGTTCGGGCAGGCGAAGATGCCCGGCCGCGTCGTGCTCTGCGGCTTCACCCCAAGGGCGTCGTCCGGACTTTCCGGACGGGCCCGCCGTGCTTGGGTCCTCCACTCCTGCCGGTGCACCGATGTCGACCGGTCATCCGGGTGGCGGCAGGACTCGGCGTCCGCCCGGATCGCCCCGCCGCTGTGGCGGGGGCTTGTCGTCGGAAGGGATCTTGACCCGAAAACGACTCGAAAACCGAGCCGAAACGGCGTTTTGTGAGGCTACTCACGACTGACCTGTTCGGGTGGACGCTGCTGAATTCGACCCGACGGCGCCTGGTCTGACGATGGCTCGACCAGCGCCGGAACGGTTCATTCCGCCTGCTTCGTGCGCGTCCTGCGCAACTCTCGGCCGCGTGATGACGGGCCACCGGATACGCCAAGTGGGGTAGCCCGACTGGTCCGTTTCAAAACGGACCCGGACGTTCCGAGAGGGCGGAGCGCGTCGCTCACGGGCGTGTCGGGGGCGGCACGCCGACGCGACGGGCCCGCCGCTCGCCGTCCAGGACGCGCAACGCGCGGGCGAGCGTGGCGGCGTGCACCTCGCTCTCGCCCCGCTGATGCATGAGGGTCAGCGCGTCCCGCAGGGCGGTCGCCCGGCCGACCAGCGCCTGGGCGGCGCGCAGCCCGCCGTAGGTGTGCTCGGCGCGGGCGGGGTTGATCCGGCCGACCAGATCGACGACTTCGAGGTAACGGTCGATCAACTCCGCCTCGGCGTGCGTCAGTGCGGGCAGCGGCGGCAGTTCGGGTGGCAGCATCCGCGCGTCACCTCGTCCCGCGCGCGTGGAGCGAGGTCTTGCGGCTCGGGATGATCCGGTCCACGAGGCCGTACTCGACCGCGGCGGGCGCGTCGAAGATCTTGTCCCGCTCGATGTCCGCGGTGACCCGCTCCTGGCTCTGGCCCGTGTGCCGTACGAGGAGTTCCTCCAGGAGCCGCCGGGTCCGCAGGATCTCGTCGGCCTGGATCGCCAGGTCGCCGGCCTGGCCCCGCATCGGCTCGGAGACGGCGGGCTGGTGGATCAACACGCGCGCTCCGGGCAGCGCGTGCCGCTTGCCCGGCGTGCCCGCCGCCAGCAGCACGGCGGCGGCCGACGCGGCCTGCCCCAGACACGTCGTCTCCACATCGCAGCTGACGAACCGCATCGTGTCGTAGATGGCGGTCATCGCACTGAACGAGCCGCCGGGGGAGTTGATGTAGAGGGAGATGTCGCGGTCCGGTGCCAGATATTCGAGGTGCATGAACTGCGCCGTCACGTCGTTCGCCGACGTGTCGTCGATGGGCGTGCCGAGGAAGACGATCCGTTCTTCCAGGAGCCGCGAGTACGGATCCAGGGTCCGCGTCCCCGAACTGGTGCGCTCGGTGAACTCGGGCAGGACATGGCGGGCGGACGGACGGTTCATGGCACGCCTCTTCTCTTCCGGTCGTCGCTGGCGGCCCCCGGGTCGGGTCTCTGTAAAAAATGTACAGGACGTACGTAAGGTGGGCAGGTGCTTCTGTCGTTCTCGCCCCGGCGGCGTGCGGCGGGTGACGTCTAAGCTGGAGGACATGGCCTACGAGATTCCGGTGACGCAAGCCCGGGCAGAGCTCGCCGAGCTGATCAACCGCGTCGTCTACGGCGGCGAGCGGGTCGTCGTCACACGCCACGGCAAGCCGCTCGTAGCCCTGGTCTCCGCCGCCGACCTGGAACGCCTCGAAGAGGAAACCGGGCCCTCGGAGGAGCAGACGGTCAGCACGGTCACATCGATCGGCGCCGCACAGCCGGCCGCGGGCGCCGCGTCGGAACCCCGCCGATTCGGTATCGCGGCGGAACATCGCGGGCCCGACGCGAGGTAGGCCCCCTGAGCTCGCGCGGACTTCCGGCAGCGGCAGCCGGCGACGACCCTCCTCCGCGTCCCACGCCGCGGGATGCCGCGAGCCGGGGGCACGGCCCATGCGCCGGGCACGCGGCCCCGCCCGCGGACCATCACCGTGCGGGGCATCCGTCGGTCCGGGCGCCATCCGTGCGCCGAGGGTGTGGTCCGTCGTCGGTCAGCCCACCGGCTCGGCCTCCCGCCGCTCAGCGGGCCTCGCCGCCGACGCGCCTCGCCCGCGCGCCAAGCCCCCGAACAGGACAGCCGTCAGTCCGAGCGCGATCCAGGCGCCCAGCGTCAGGGCGGGCGCCGCGGCTTGTGCGCCGTCGAAGAAGGACACCGAGCGCAGCAGGGAGCCCCCGGCGCCCGGCGGAAGCAACTGCCCGATGAATCCGACCGGTTCGGGAAGCAGGCGGGGCGCCGACGTCACGCCGGAGAACGGGTTTCCGAGCAGCACCATCAGCAGGGCGCCGACCCCGATGCCCGCCGGACCGAGCAGTGCTCCGAGTCCGGCGACCGTGGCGCTCACCGCGAGGGTGGAGAGGCCCAACACCCCTGCTTCCGCCCACCAGTTGCCGGTGAGGATACCCAGCCAGCTGTGGGCGAGTGCCGCCGCGACAACGCCGACCGACGCGGCGGCCGCGAGCAGCGCGACGACGGCACGCGGCCCGCGCGGCCCGCGCAGTGTGACGAGCGACCCGGCGGCGACCCCGGCGATCGCCAGCGGCAGCACGCTCGACCCGAGGGCCGACCCCCGGGGATCGGCCGCGGGCGCCGGAACCACGTCGACCGCCGGCACGGCCGCCGCACCCTTCGGCGTCTGTTCCCGCACCGCCTGCTCCAGAAGCTGTGCCACGACCGGGCTCGCCGCCGTCGCGGTCAGCAGCTTGGGCCCTCGCGGCGTCGCGACGATCGCCCCGTATACGGTCCGCTCCTCGATGGCGGCCCGTGCGGCGTCCTCATCGGCGTAACGGTGGACCTCGAACGCGCCCTCGCGCGCGTTGAGTTGCTGCGCGAGGGGCCCCGCGGCGGCCGCCGGTCCTGCGACGCCCACGGGTAGGTCGCGCGGCGCGGTGCGGGCGGCGGGCCAGGCGAAGGCCCAGAGTGCCAGGGCCACGACCGCGGGGACCAGGACGGCGACCATCGCGATGAGGCGGCCGTCCTGCGACGCGGGCGTGGTGAGGGGTGGTGGTGCGGACACAGTTTCCTCCCATGTGCTCGGGGTGGGCTGAGTGTCGGACAAAAAGAAGGATCGTTCGTTTTGCAGAGCGTGGTCACTGTCCTGCCGTGGCATTCACTTGTCAAGAAGGAATGTTCGTTTTACGTTGTGGCCATGGCCCGCGTATCCCAGGAACACCTCGACGCCCGTCGCCGCCAGATCCTCGACGGCGCCGCGCTCTGCTTCGCGCGCAACGGCTTCCACGCCACGTCGATGCAGGACGTACTGAAGGAAGTGGGCCTCTCGGCGGGCGCCGTCTACCGATACTTCGCCGGCAAGGACGAGCTGATCGCCGCCATCGCCTCCGAGGTGCTCACGGAGATCAGGGGCATCTTCGACACCGCCGCACGGCAGAGCCCCCCGCCCCCGCCGGACGTTCTGCTGGGGCAGGTGATCGAGGAGGTGCTCGACCTGCGGCCCGGCATGCGGGAGGGGGGGATCTCCTACTTCCCCCGGCTGATGGTCCAGGTCTGGACGGAGACCCTGCGCAGCGACGCGCTGTCGGCCGTCATGACCGGTGTCTACGCCGAGGTGCGCGCCGCCTGGGTGAGTGTCGTCGAGGCCTACCAGGAGGCGGGCATGATGCGCACGGACGTCCCCGCCGACCATGTCGCGCGCACCATGATCGCGGTGGTGCAGGGGTTCGCCGCGCAGTACGCCCTCTTCGAAGAGGTCCGCGTCGAGGCGCTCCAGGACGGCCTGCGGGCACTGACGAGTATGCGTCGCCCCAGCTGATGGTCATGAGGCGGTCAACGGCTGGTTAACCTCGTTGAAACTCCTCCCAACTACCCTCCCGTGCCACGCCACCAGGGGTTTTCGTAACCAGGGTGCGCAAGATCGCGCGCATTCGCTGTGTGTTACATCTATATCCGTCGCGGTGGCCGCGGCAGCCGGACCCCGCACGGTTCGGAGCGAGGACTGTGAGGTGGGACGCGTGCAACTGACCCCGCATGAGCAGGAGAGACTGCTCATCCATGTGGCCGCGGACGTGGCCGAGAAGCGAAGGGCGCGGGGGCTGCTGCTCAACCATCCCGAGTCGGTCGCCCTCATCACCTCCCACATCCTCGAAGGCGCCAGGGACGGCCGCACGGTCGCCGAACTGATGTCGTCGGGACGGAGGGTCCTCACCCGGGACGACGTCATGGAGGGCATTCCGGAGATGATCCACGACGTCCAGGTCGAGGCCACCTTCCCGGACGGCACGAAGCTCGTCACCGTCCACGACCCGATCGTCTGACGGGGGATACGCGCCTCATGCATGCCGCGACGCACGGCACAGGGCAGGGCCTCGTCCCCGGAGAGATCCTCTTCGCCGACGAACCCGTCCCCTTCAACGAGGGCCGCGAGGCCACCCGCCTCACCGTCCTCAACGCCGCCGACCGCCCCGTCCAGGTCGGCTCCCACTACCACTTCGCCGAGGCCAACCCGGGTCTGGACTTCGACCGCGGCGCCGCTCACGGAAAACGGCTCAACATCGCCGCGGGAACCGCCGTGCGCTTCGAGCCCGGAATCCCCGTCGACGTCGAACTCGTCCCGCTGGCCGGCAAGCGCATCGTGCCCGGCCTGCGCGGAGGGACCGGAGGTGCCCTCGATGCCTGAGCTGTCCCGTGCCGCGTACGCCGACCTGTTCGGCCCCACGACCGGCGACCGGATCCGCCTCGCCGACACCGACCTGCTGATCGAGATCGAGGAGGACCGCTCGGGCGGCCCCGGGCGGTCCGGCGACGAGGCGGTGTTCGGCGGCGGCAAGGTCATCCGCGAGTCGATGGGCCAGTCGCGCACCACCCGCGCCGAAGGGGCCCCGGACACGGTCATCACAGGCGCGGTGATCATCGACCACTGGGGGATCGTCAAGGCCGACATCGGCATACGGGACGGCCGCGTCACCGGCGTCGGCAAGTCCGGCAACCCCGACACGATGGACGGAGTCCACCCCGACCTCGTCATCGGCCCGGAGACCGAAGTCCTCGCGGGCAACGGCAAGATACTCACCGCGGGCGGCATCGACACCCACATCCACTTCATCTCGCCGACCATCGTCGACGAGGCGCTCGCCTCCGGCGTCACCACGCTCTTCGGCGGCGGCACGGGCCCGGCCGAGGGCAGCAAGGCGACCACGATCACCCCGGGCGCCTGGCACCTCGCGCGGATGTTCGCGGCCATGGAGTCCAGCCCCGTCAACATCGGCTTCCTCGGCAAGGGCAACACCGTCTCCGCCGACTCCCTGCACGCCCAGCTGCGCGCCGGCGCCGTCAGCTTCAAGATCCACGAGGACTGGGGCGCGACGCCCGCCGTCATCGACGCCTGCCTGAACGTCTGCGAGGAGACCGGCGCCCAGCTCGCCATCCACTCCGACACCCTCAACGAAGCGGGCTTCATCGACGCCACGTTCGACGCCGTCGCGGGCCGCACCCTGCACGCCTTCCACGTCGAGGGCGCGGGCGGCGGACACGCCCCCGACATGATCACCGCGGTCTCGCTGCCGAACATGCTGCCCAGTTCGACCAACCCGACCCGGCCGCACACCGTCAACACCGTCGAGGAACACCTCGACATGCTGATGGTCTGTCACCACCTCAACCCGGCCGTCCCCGAGGACCTGGCCTTCGCAGAGTCCCGCATCCGCCCCACCACCATCGGCGCGGAGGACATCCTCCACGACCTCGGCGCCATCTCGATCATGTCCTCCGACTCCCAGGCGATGGGGCGCGTCGGCGAGGTCATCATGCGCACCTGGCAGACCGCGCACGTGATGAAGCGGCGCCGCGGCTTCCTGCCGGGGGACACCCGCGCCGACAACCATCGCGCGCGTCGCTATGTCGCCAAGTACACGATCAACGCGGCCGTCGCCCAGGGCATCGACCACGAGGTCGGCTCGGTCGAGTCCGGCAAACTCGCCGACCTCGTGCTGTGGGACCCGGCGTTCTTCGGCGTCAAGCCGCAGATCGTCCTCAAGGGCGGACAGATCGCGTACGCGCAGATGGGCGACGCCAACGCGTCCATCCCGACCCCGCAGCCGGTCCTGCCGCGCCGCATGTTCGGAGCACGCGGCAAGGCCCCGGCCCTTAACTCGGTCAACTTCGTTACCCAGTCAGCTCTGGATGACGGGCTTCCGGACCGCCTCGGCCTGGACAAGCCGTTCATGGCCATCCGCTCCACGCGCGGCCGCACCAAGGCGGACATGCGTGAGAACGACGCGCTGCCCCGCGTCGAGGTCGCCCCCGACAGCTTCGCCGTCACCATCGACGGCGAACTGGTCGAGCCGTCGCCCGCCTCCCAACTGCCGCTCGCCCAGCGGTACTTCCTTTTCTGATGGTCCCGATGGTCCCGATGGTCCCGATGGTTCCGATGGTTCCGATGGTCCTGACGGCCCCGGCAGCCCCCGCGACTCCGACGGCCCTGGCCGCCCCGACGACCCCTGGCGGCGATCACATGTCACGCGCAGCACTCCTCGTCCTGGCCGACGGCCGTTTCCCCGCCGGTGGGCACGCCCACTCCGGGGGTGCCGAAGCGGCCGTCAAGGCGGGCCGCGTCACCGGAGCCGCGAGCCTGGAGGCCTTCTGCCGGGGGCGGCTCCACACCAGCGGCCTGGTGACGGCGGCCCTCGCGGCCGCCGCCGCCCTCGGCGTCGACCCGGCCGCTCTGGACGAGGCCGCCGACGCCCGCACGCCCTCGCCCGCCCTGCGGACGGCGGCGCGGCGACTCGGGCGGCAGATGATGCGGGCCGCCCGCGCCACCTGGCCGCACCCCGAACTCGACGCGCTGGCAAGGCGGTTCCCGAAGGGCACCCACCAGCCGATCGTCCTCGGGCTCACCGCCCGCGCCGCCGGCCTCGGGCCCGAAGACGCGGCGTACTGCTCGGCGTACGAAGGAGTCAGCGGCCCGGCGACCGCCACCGTCAGGCTGCTGAGCCTCGACCCGTTCGACGCCACGGCGGTCCTGGCGCGGCTCGCCCCCGATCTCGACCGGGTCGCGCGGGACGCGGTCGAGGCGGCGAGGCGCGCGGCGGCCGAGGGCATCGACGAGCTGCCCGCCGCGTCGGCTCCCCTCCTGGAGATCGGCGCGGAGGCGCATGCCGCTTGGCCTGTGCGGTTGTTCGCGTCCTAGCGGCGCGCCGGCCTTCCATACCTGACCTCGGGGCTTCGCCCCCTGACCCCCTATCGGCCTGAACGGCCTCGTCCTCAAACACCGGACGGGCTGCCCCCGGAGCATTGGAGCCGTAACCATGCACCTCGACCACTCCCACGACGGCCCCGCAGCGGTCAGCGCCGACGCCGTCCGCCCCGACGGACGCCGCCGCGCGCTGCGCATCGGGCTCGGCGGGCCCGTCGGATCCGGCAAGACCGCGACCGTCGCCGCCCTGTGCCACACCCTGCGCGCCGAGCTGTCCCTCGCCGTCGTCACCAACGACATCTACACCCGCGAGGACGCCGAGTTCCTGCTCCGCGAGGCCGTCCTGCCGCCCGAGCGGATCACCGCCGTGGAGACCGGCGCCTGCCCGCACACCGCGATCCGCGACGACATCTCCGCCAACCTGGAGGCCGTGGAGGACCTGGAGGACGAGGTCGGGCCGCTCGACCTCATCCTCGTCGAGTCCGGCGGCGACAACCTCACCGCGACCTTCTCCAAGGGCCTCGTCGACGCGCAGATCTTCGTGATCGACGTCGCGGGCGGCGACGACATCCCCCGCAAGGGAGGCCCCGGCGTCACCACGGCCGACCTGCTCGTCGTCAACAAGACCGACCTCGCCCCGCACGTCGGCTCCGACCTCGCCCGCATGGCCGCCGACGCCAAGGCGCAGCGCGCCGAACTGCCCGTCGTCCTCCAGTCGTTGCGGTCCGACGAGGGCGTCGGCCCGGTCGCCGCCTGGGTGCGTGAGCAGTACGCCGCCTGGACCGCGTCGGCGTGACGGTCGACCTCGCCCCCAGAGGCCGTACGGAGTCGGGAGGCGGCGCGGGCCTCCGGGCCACCGCCCGCGTCGTGGCGCGCGCCGACGGGCGGGGCGGCACCGCGCTGCCCGTGCTCGACGGTGAGGGGCCGCTCGCGCTGCGCCGCACCCGCTCGACCGGACCGGCGGCGCGCGTCACACTGGTCGGCGCGATGAGCGGCCCCCTCGGCGGCGACCACCTGACCGTCGAGGCCGCCGCACGTGAAGGGGCGGCGCTGCACATCGGTTCCGCCGCGGCGACCCTCGCGCTGCCCGGCCAGGCCAGGCAGACGGCGCGCTACGACGTACGCCTCACCGTCGCCGAGGGGGCCGAACTGCACTGGCTTCCCGAGCAGTTGATTTCCGTGCGCGACAGCGACCTGCGCGTCACCACGCGCGCGGAGATCGCCACGGGGGGTCGCCTGGTGCTCCGCGAGGAACAGGTGCTCGGCCGCACCGGCGAAGCCCCCGGCCGTCTGACCAGCCGCCTGACCGTGCGCCGCGCGGGAGCGCCCCTGCTCGACCAGGAGGTGTCGTTCGGGCCCGGTGCGCCCGGCGGCTGGGACGGCCCGGCGGTCCTCGCGGGTTACCGTGCCATCGGCCAACTCATCATCGTACGACCGGAGTTCGAGCACTCCAAGCCCCAGGCCGCGCCACTGGGGGAGTGGGCCGCGCTCACACCCCTGGCCGGGCCCGCCGTCCTGGTCACCACTGTCGCCCCCGACGCCCTGCGGGTACGCCGTACGCTGGACGAGGCCCTGCGCGACCTGAACTGAAACGGCTCACCGGGGCGGCCGAACCGTTTGGGCCGCCGTCACCATCGGCATGTACATAGCAAACTGATGGGGGAAGCGATGGATCCAGCGGAGCTGAGCGCGCAGGCCGTCCGGGTGATAACGCAGCTTGTCGAGGGCGCGGCCACCGCGCCGCTCACCGGTGCCGGGCAGGGCGTCCTCGACCTCGTACGGCGGCGGCTCGGCGGTACGCCGTCGGGAGAGGCGGCCCTGGCGGCCGTGGGCGCGTGCCCCGACGATCCGGCCGCTGTCGCGGGGCTGCACGACGCGCTCGGCGCCGCGGTCGCGGCGGACCGGGATTTCGCCGCCGCGTTGGCCGCGGCCCTGGCCCCGATCCTCGCCGGACCGCCGCCCGGCGACCCGCCGCAGCGGACCGTCCAGAACGGTGTGGTGATCGACGGCGGATCGCGGATGTGCGGCAGCACCATCGCGCTCGGGCCGGTGACCTTCCACAACACCCCTGCCGGGCGGGGCGCGTTGGGCGCGGTCTGCCTGGGGCTCGCGACCTTCGTGGCGCTCCTGGTCTACGGCACCATCCAGGCCCTGGACAGTGAATCGCAGGGCCCCGACGCCGACGCGCCGGGCGACGGCAGTGGGGATCGGGCGGCGCCCCTCGCCGACGCGGAGGCCGTGCGCGCCGTACTCCCGCCCTCCTCAAGCCTGCCGCCCGGCTGGACCGAGCGCTCAGCCCCCACCGCGGACGTCTCCGCGCAGGACGACGGCTCCACCTTCGCGGCGGAGTCCCAGTGCCTGGGGCGCTACAGCATGGAGACTCGGTTGCTGGTGTTCTCCTACCCGGATGAGGACGGGGCGCGGAAGGCCTTCGACGCCAGGGCCGACAAAGCGCGGGAGGAGGGCGCGAGTTCACTGACCATGGCGCGGATCGGGGACCAGACCGCGGCGTTCTCGCTCTCGACGAGCCGTGCAGACGCGTACGACACCCACACCAGCCGCAGCACCATGGTCCGCACCGGAACGGTCCTCACCATCGTCGTCGGCAACGACACCGAGAGCCGCGCCTACAGCGGCGAGGACCTCGAAACCCTCACCCGGCTCCTCTCCGACCGCGCACGAACGGCCCAGACCGGCTGACGTCCGGCGAAGGATCGAGCGGGGCGGTCAGCGCCCCACACCGACCGCACAGCCGGACGGTTCGCCACCCTCGCCCGGTCGAGCGGAGGCGTCCTCGTGATGATGTCCCACGGGCCGCGGCAGCCATCGGGCCGCCGCTACGGACATGAGGAGGGTCACGACGCCGGCGACGACCGCGGTAACCGTCAGAGCATCGGTGAAGGCTTCCCGGGCGGCGGCCAGCACGGCCTCGCGTGCCAGGGGGTCAAGGCGCGCGGCGGCCCCGGGCACCGCGAGCATGCTGAGGTCGGCCGCTGCCAGCAGTTCACCGGAGGCGTCGTGCTGGTCCAGCGAGGCGTGGAGACGCGAGGTGAACACGGCGGTGACGATCGCGCCCTGCACCGCCACACCCAGCGCGGAGCCGATCTGGCGGGTGGCGTCGTTGATCGCGGAGCCCAGCCCGGTCTTCTGCGCGGGCACGGCGGCCATCACCGACTCGGTCGCCGCCGCCCCCACCAGGCCCGAGCCGACGCCGATGACCAGCTGGAAGAGCGCGCAACGCCCGTATCCGGAGCCCGCACTGGTGCCCGCCAGAACGACGAAGCTCAAGGAAACGACCACGAGCCCCGACACGATGGGGGTTTTCTGACCCCTGCGTGCCTGTAGGGGCAGGGACACCGCGGCGCCGACCGCCAGCCCCGCGGGCAGGGGAAGAGTGCGTACTCCGGCCTCCAGTGGCGAATATCCGAGCACGCCCTGGAGGTAGAGCGTCAGCACGAAGAGGGACCCGAACGCGGCGAACGCCACCACGGCCAGTGCCCCGGCCCCCATGCTGACGCGGGGCGTCGCCAGTACCGACAGCGGCAGCATGGGCGCCCGGGCGCGCGACTGGCGGAGGAGGAACGCGGCCAGCAGCACGAGTGAGCAGGTGAAGACGCCCAGTACCCAGCCACTGGTCCACCCCCGGTGGGGGCTTTCGATCACGGCCCACACCAGTGCGGTCAGGCCGACGATCGACAGAGCGGCCCCGGGTGCGTCGAACGCCGACGGCCGGGGCGAGCGCGACTCGGGCACGAGAGCCAGCGCGAGACCGATCGCGAGCACGGCCGGCGGCAGGTTCACCCAGAATCCGGCACGCCAGGAGGACTGCTCCACCAGCCAGCCACCGATCACCGGACCGCACACCCCGCCCAACCCGCCCACGGCGGCCCACGCGGCGATGGCCCGGCGTCGCAGAACAGGCTCCGGAAAGAGGTCGTGCAGGACCGCCAGCGTCGCGGGCATCAGCAGAGCGGCCCCCGCGCCCAGCAGACAGCGCGCGCCGACCGCCTGCCACGGCTGGGCGGCGAGGGCGCCACAGACGGAGGCGGCCGCGCAGACCGCCATCCCGCAGACGAACGAACGCCGGCGCCCCCAGGAGTCGGTGAACGCCCCCACCGTCAGGACCGTGCCTCCCAGCACCAGGGCGTAAGCATCGACGATCCACTGGACCTCGGCGGACGAAGCCTCCAGGTCGTGCTGTAGACCGGGCAGCGCGACGTTCAGGACGGTCAGGTCCATCCCGAGCAGGAACAGACCCATGCACACCACGGCGGCGGCCGCCGCGCGGGCGCCCGGGCCCGGGAACAGCCGCGGCTCGGTGGGCACCGTCAGCAGGTCGTTCCAGGCCCGCGGGTCCGCCGGGGGCGTCAGCGGGTCCTTGGTCCCGCCGAACGGAGGCGGGGGAACATCCAGCGGCTCTTCCGGGCCGAACCCCTCGCGCGTCATGTGGTCCCCTTCCGTCCTGGCCGTCCGTGTGGCCGACCGGCAGACGAAACCCCACGTGTGCCGAGTGCGGACACCCTTTCAGCTGTCGCGCGCCCACCCCCGCGTCGCCCGGCCCGATATCACCCGCATGGGCCGCGAAGTACACGCGAAGGGGGCGGCGGAGGAACACGCGAAGGGCGCGGCGTGCGGATCAGCGCAGTCCGGCGAAGAGGTCGTTCTCGGGTACGGCCGCGCCGGTGGTGTCCTTGACGCGGACGAAGGTCTCCGTGCCCATCAGCTCGCCGAACCTCTCCTGGCCCATCTTCAGGAAGAAGATGTTCTCGCCCTGACTGGCGTGGGCGGCCAGTGAGTCGAACTTCTGACCGCTGTAGGCGGTGGTGTCCACCCACGTGGTGATCTCGTCGTCGGGAAGGCCGATCTCGGCCAGCGCGGCGGCCTCGGCGGGATCCGGCTCCGGCATGTCCTCATGGAACTCGCGCATGATCTCCCCGAACCGCCGCATCTGCGAGCGCGGCATCGTCGTCCAGTACACCTTCGGCGTCAGCGAGGTCATCTCCAGCGCCGCCATCGTGATGCGGTGGGCCTGGATGTGGTCGGGGTGGCCGTAGAAGCCGTTCTCGTCGTAGGTGACGACGACATCGGGCCGGTAGTGCCGCATGAGGTCCGCGAGCCGGGCGGCACCTTCCTCCACGGGGGTCTGCCAGAAGGCGCCGGGGGCGTCGCTGCTCGGCCAGCCCATCATCCCGGAGTCGGCGTAGTCCAGCGTCTCCAGGTCGCTGATCTTCAGGACGTCGCAGCTCGCCTGGAGTTCCTTACGGCGTATCGCGGCGACGGCCGCCGGATCGTGCCTGGGGTCGCCCGGTTTGCTACCGGCAGGTCCGTCACCGCAACCGCCGTCGGTACACGTCACGAGAACCGTGCGTATGCCCTCCGCCGCGTAGCGCGCGAGGACCCCTCCGGTTCCGGTGGCCTCGTCGTCGGGGTGGGCGTGTACCGCCATGAGCGTCAAAGGCCGGTCAGCCATGAATCAGTCCTCCTGCGAAAGATACGTATCGATCCCATGCAACAGCGCGGACCGGGCGGACTGTTCCCGGCGCGAGCGGTCGGCCTTCCCGGCGTCCGCCCGCCAGTTGCCGAGCAGGTTCGCGGAGAGCGGGCGGGACTGGCGCTCGTGGCCCGGCCGTGCTCAGCGCGGTAGTTGGGGACGCTCGGCGCTCACACATGGCCAAGCGCGCCGAGTTGGTGCTTGCTGCGCGAGCACCGAGCCCGCTCAGGGGCGCCCCTCCTCAGCGCACTCCGCCGGATCGCGCCGCCGGTACCGGCCGCCGGAGCAGGTAGACGCCTGCCGCCGAGACCAGCAGAGCCATGCACGCGATGAACACCAGCCCGGCGCCTTCGAGGCCGAGCGGCCGTGCCAGCAGCCCTACGCCGATGACCGGTACCGAGATGCCCGTGTAAGCGACCACGAACAGCGCCGAGATCACGGCCGCGCGTCGGTCCGCCCCGGTCGCCTCGGCCACGGCGGACAGTGCCCCGCGAAACGCCAGCCCCTGTCCGCACCCGCCGACGATCGCGCTCAGCACCACCAGCGGCAGCAGCTCCCAGTGCAGCGCGCCCGCCAGCAACGCGAGTCCGCCAAGGAGAGCGGCACAGCCCAGAGGCAGCGACCGGCCCACGCCGAGCCGGCCGACGGCCAGCTGCCCGGCGGTCGAGGAGAAGAAGGCCAGGGCGACGACCAGCCCGCTCACCGCACGGTTGTGCACGTCGAGGGACTGGGTCAGGAAGGACGGGCTGACCGACGTGAAGACTCCGAACAGGGCGAACCCCACGAAGGCGGCGGCCGCCGCCGGTCCGAAAACGGCTCGCACCCCTGGGGGCAGCCCGGGCCGTTGCGGCCGTACGGTGCTCAGCGGGCGCCGCTGCCGCATGGTCTCCGCCAGCCGCAGCAGGACGGCGGCCGAGCAGACCACGAGGGCGAGGTGGACGGCGAACGGCAGGTGCAGAGGCCACTCGGCGTACTGCGCGAGTACCCCCGCGAGGAGCGGGCCGCAGCCCAGACCGCCCATGTTCGCGGCGGTCGCCACGAAAGTGGCCCGCGAGGCGCCACCGCGCGGCGCCAACTCCATCACGTACGCCGTGGCGGCCCCGGTGAACAGGCCGGCGGACAGGCCCGACAGCAGCCGGCCCACGTACAGCCAGCCCAGACCAGTGGCGCAGAGGAAGCAGACGGCACTCGCGGCGGCGAAGCCCAGGCCCCACAGCAGCACCGGCCGCCGGCCCGCGGCGTCCGAGGCGTTGCCCGCGAGCAGCAGCACCCCGATGACTCCGACGGCGTACACGGCGTAGACGACGGTGACCGTGAGTTCGGAGAACCCGAACTCCGCTTGGTAGAGGCCGTAGAGGGGAGTCGGCAGCGTCGTCCCGGCCATGCACACGGCGAACACCGCGCCGGCGAGCAGGCACGGGCGCCAGCTTCGTAGATCACCGTCCATAGCGCCGACGGTAACCTCGCCCGCCGCCGCTCGCGGCCTGGTGCGCCGCCGTCCGAGGAGGCCTCCCTCGACGGCCATCCCCGTGCGGGCGGGGTATCAGGCGTCCGGTCCGCCGGAGGCCATTTTGATCAGGCCGTTCAGCCAGGCCTGGTGGCCGTTGAGCATGGGGTTGGGGAGCAGCCGGGCGAGTTCGGCGGCGGGGTGACCGATCTGCGTCTCCTGGGTGAGGATGCGCACGCGGCCGCCCGGCAGGTCCTCGACCAGCCAGGCGTGCAGTACGTCGAGCCGCTCCTCCGGTGCACCGTCCTGGTCGGCCGTCCAGGAAAGACGGCCCGGGACGCCCTTCGCCGGGGCCTGGAACTCGACGACGCGGGCGTTCTGGGTGCGCACGGACGAGAAGCCGACAGGGTCGAAGGTGAAGATGACGTCGTCCTTCAGCACGGGGCCACCGCCATCCGGGAAGGAAACGCCGGTGATGTTGTCATAGTACGACTCCCAGGTGGAGGTGTCGGTCAGGTACCGCCAGACCTGGGCGGCGGCGACGCCCTGGACGATCACCTCGTTCGAGACGAAATTGTCGCCGGTGCCGGGGAGGTATTTCTCAGGCCAGTTGATCGCGTTCTGCGTGGTCATGCGCTCACCCATACCCGCACCCGGCAGAGCCGTATCGAACCGCCCACCCACCGTGCCCGGACGGAGGCGGAGGCCAGGAGGCGTCCGCGAGGCCCGCCACGCACAGTGGAAGGTATGACGGACGACGACAGGCCGGCCGCGGCAGCGCCGATGCGCGGTCTCGATCCCATGATCTCGCTGGCCATGTGCGTGCAGGCCGGACCCGGCGTCTACGCGCTGCTGCTGGGTGCGGGCATGTCGCGGGACGCCGGCGTGCCCACGGGGTGGGAGATCGTCACGGACCTGGTGCACCGGGCGGCCGTCGCGCGTGGCGCGGACGAGGAACTCGCCGCCGCTGATCCGGAGACCTGGTGGGCCCGCCACGGGGACGGGGGGCCGCTCGGCTACTCCGCCCTGCTGGAGGCGCTGGGCGACACCCCCGCCGCGCGGCACAAGCTGCTGCGCGGCTACTTCGAGCCAAGCGACGAGGACCGGCAGGACGGACGCAAGCGGCCCGGGGCGGCGCATCACGCGGCGGCCCGACTCGTGGCGCGCGGCTCGGTGCGCGTGGTGCTGACCACCAACTTCGACCGGCTCACCGAGCAGGCGCTGGAAGCGGCGGGAGTGCAGCCGCAGATCATCCACAGCCCCGCGAGCCTGCGCGGGATGACACCGCTGGCGCACGCCCGGGCCACGGTCGTCAAGCTGCACGGCGACCTGACCGACCTGGAGGCCCGCAACACCGAACGCGAGCTGGGAGAGTACCCGGCGGCCTGGGCCGGTCTCGTGGACCAGGTCCTCGACGAGTACGGACTGATCGTCTGCGGTTGGTCCGCCCAGTGGGACCACACGCTGGTCGCCTGTTTCGACCGCCGCGCCACCCGCCGTTACCCCGTGTTCTGGGCCGCCCCGCACGGCCCGCGGGGCAAGGCCGCGGAGCTCGTCGCCCGGCATGGCGCCGTGGTGGTCCAGGGCGTGACGGCGGAGGAGTTCTTCCCCGGCCTCCTGGCCCGGGTCGACGCCCTGGAACACCTGACGGCACCCGCGCCGACCCGCGAACTGTGCGTGGCCCGCCTCAAGCGCGCGCTGCCCGACCCCGTGCGCCGCATCGAGCTGCACGAGCTGGTGGAGGCCGAGGTCACGCGGGTCCTTGAGCGCCTCTCGGACGGCGGCCGGTACCCGCCCGGCGAGCGTGCCCTGGGCCCGGAGGCGTACCGGGAGAGGCTGGAGCGCTACCGGAGCGACTGCGACACACTGCTGCACCTGATGGCCGTCGGCGTGTTCCACGACGAGGCCGGGGCGCATGCCCGGGTGTGGGTACGCGCGCTGCAACGACTGCTGAACGTACCGGGGGACGACGGCGAACAGGGCGACCCCGGGCTGCGCTGCTACCCGGCCCTGCTCGCCCTGGCCGCCGCCGGCAGCGCCGCCGAACTGGCCGGCCGCGACGAGCTGCTCGGCCGCCTGCTGCTCGAACCGGTCAGGGCGCACTCCTCCGCCTCGCGGTCCGGCCCCGCCCGGGCCGCGACCGAGCCCAGGCCCGCCGTGCTGGTCCTGCGCACGGCGGACGTCCTCGGCCCCGATGAGCGCGTCAACGCCTTCCTGGATACGCCGTATCCGCCGCCGCTCGTCCAGGCGTCGCACAGCACGTGGCTGCGCCGACGGCTGCGGGACGTGCTCGCCGAACCGGGCGCCGACAGCGACCGCACGATCTCCGACGCCTTCGACCGCTACGAGTACCTCTCCGCTCTCCTCCAGGGCGACCTCGCGGAAACCCCCGAGACGCTGGGCGAATTCACCCTTCCGGACCGCTGGGACGGCGACGGACGGCTGCGGGTCGCCGCACGTGTGCAGGCCCGCTTCTCCGAGGCCTGGCCGATGCTCCGCGGCGGCGCGTTCAACAACGAGATCCAGCGGGCCCACACGGCGGCGGCCGTCGTCGACGTCCTGTGCGCCGAACGCTACTTGGCCGCCGGGGGCCGTCAGCCGTTCCGGTGACCGTGCGTTTGTCTCTGGTGGCGGGGTGTGGAAGGCGGCCTTAGCGTGTGCCAAAGATCCGCTGAGCAGGCGGACTTCGCCCCCCGAGGAAGGCAGACGCATGACGGACGATCCCGCCGACAACCGCTTCTCGATCAGCGTGTGCGACGTGCAGGTGGACCTGCCCCACAGGGACGACGGCGAATGGACGCTTCGGGACATACTCGACTGGGCTCCCGAGCACTCCGCATGGCACACGAGGAAGAGGTGCCTCAGAAGCTGCGGCGGTAGTTGTCTGATCGTCCCCGAGGGAACGCTGGTCGAGGTTCCCAAAGGCGACGCCATGCAGGTCACGTTGGTCGCGCCGGCGGAAGTCGCGCGGCGGATCGCGGAGGGCCGCATGTGGGCGGAGAGCGGCACGTGAGCCGTCACGCCCGGGCGGCATCAGCCCGGGCCGAGTCCCCCGCCGCGGGGACACCGACAACGATGCGGTCCCTGAACTCCGCATGACAGAACTGGTACACGGGCCCGACACGTCTGAGCACGCTGAGCACGCGGGCGTCCTCCATGAACGACAGCAGATGACGCGGCAGCCGCCGGGCCGCGGCCAGCCGTAGGCCGGCCTCTCGGTAGGCGAAGTAGGCGGTGTTCGAAACGGCCACGAGCCCGGCGGCGAGTCCGAGCCCCAGATTCGCCTCCAGTGTCAGCAGCCACTCCCCGACGTACTCCACGCCCGGGATGTGACTGTTCTCCAGATCCCACTGGACCGTGATGACCCACTTCACCAGAGGCGGCACCACCGCCAACACCATGAGGGCGACGGCGACGGTGCGGTCGCCGCGCACGGTGGACTGAGGTGTCTCCTGTTCGAGGTCGGCGGGGACCCGGGCCCAGCGCAGGATCCCCAGCCCCGCCCCGAAGAGGGCGCCGAAGAAGACGCCGAGGACGCCTGTCGCGGTGCACCGCACCCACCAGGGTGGACCGGACATCCAGGGCGCCACGAAGGCGAGCGCGATTCCCAGGCTGACCCCCAACAGCGCCCCCTGCGCGACGCATCCGGGGAGCACGGACCACAACAGGCGCCTCGGGGCACGGAAGTTCAGCCGGGAGGGTCGTGATGAACCGTCGGCCAGATGGAGTCCCGCCATGATGACGACGATCAGCAGGAAGACGCAGGCCCGGAAAGTCGCCCGCTGGCTGACGAAGGTCACGGCCTCGGACGCGTCGATGAACGAGACGTCCAGGAGAGGCCGTCCTGTCACCTGTCGGACGGACAAGTAGGAGAGGAAACCGGCGAGTTCGGCACCCAGCCAGAAGAGCAGAACGAACACCAGGATTCTGCGCGCCCGGACGCCGCGGTGTTCCGCGGTGAAGGGACGCCACCTGACCTGTCGGCAGAAGATCGAGACACCCAGCACGCCGAGGGCAAGCAGTGCCATGAACAGCACCCAGGCGACACTCGCCCTGAGCCCGGTGTAAGGCGCCACACCCACCTGGGTGTCCGCGCCCATGTGCTGGACCGCCCTCGCCCAGTGCTCGATCACCGCCCCCACCCCCGCGGAGAGCGGAAGGACGAGCGCGCATCCGACGACCAGGCGGCGCGCGGCCTCGGCGAAGGCGTTCGTCCGCCTCCGCTCGGGCGGCCAGGGTTCGAACGGAGGCCCCGCCGGCCCCCTTCCGTCGGGAACCCAGGCGAGCCGCAGCACCGCTGCCGCCGCGACACCGGTGGTGAGCGTGATGGCCAGGAACCCGACCAGCCGCGCGAGCGGCGAGAGCGCCCAGTGGAAATACTCGCCCGCCATGCACCCCGCCCCCAGCCCCAGGACCGCCCCGGCCACCGGACCGGACAGCGGACCCGCCGGATCCGGCCGCAGAGTGCGGTGCAGTTCCCACCAGGCGATGTCGTCCGTGCCCTGCCGCTTGATGTGCGCGGCGAGGAAGGCGAGTGCCGTGCGGGCGTCATCAGGCCGCCAGCGGGCGGCGGCGGAGCGGCGTACGTCGGGGACCGACGGGTCCGCGACGGCCGGCTCCGCGGAGAAGACCGCCGGCACCAGCGCGTCGAGCAGGTGGTGCTGGAGGCTCTTCGTGCCGGTGCAGCGCGTCATGTCGGCGGGGTCACTGGCCGGTGAGGCGTAGACGGTGCGGGCGAGCCAGATGTTCAGCGGCACCGACAGGGCCCGGGCGACGGTGCCTTCGGGGTGCCGCGTGAGTTCGTCGATCACCGGTTGCCACGCCGCGCCGCGCCGGGGCGGGACGGCGCAGCGCAGGTAGTCTGCCACGTCCGACGCCTCCACCGGGCTTGCGACCACGACGGCCGCGGCGGTGATCACGTCGGTCTCCGTCACCACCTGGTGGTACTCGGCCTGGCGCGAGGCGAGGATCAGCGGCCCGTGCACCGCGACGGCGTGGTTGAGGGCGGTCAGCGCCTGGGGGCGCAGTTGGGCCGGCAGTTCGTCGAGGCCGTCCAGGACGGGCAGGACGCGTCTCTCGGCGACCAGTTTGCGCGCCGCGTCGCGACCGTACGTCTCGTGGTTGCGCAGCGCCGGGTAGTCCTCGTGGATACGGCGTGCCATCCAGTCGAGCAGTGGCTCCTTGCGGGGGTTCCACGGGGCCAGGTCCAGCAGTACGGGGACGGGCTCGCCGGGTTCGGGGGCACGCAGGAGTTCTCGTACGAGCAGGATGGCGAGGGCCGTCTTGCCGGCGCCGGGGTCGCCGAGGATGACGAGGCGGCGGCGCGGCAGGGCGCGAAAGGCCTCGGCGAAGGCCTGGATGTTGTCGCTGCGGCCGGACAGGGTGCGGCCGACCATCCGCGCGTGGTCGCCGGCCTCCGTCTGCGCGCTGTGCCAGCGCACGGCCAACGGATGGGGATCCAGCAGGCCCTGCGCGGCGGCTTCCTCCGTCCACTGGTTGCGCACCATGGCGGCGAGCGCCTCCGCGGCCTGTTCCAGTTCCGCCCTGGTGGCCGGTGCGGCGGGGCGTGTGCGGTGCCATGACCAGCTGAGCAGGCCCGCGGTGGCCGAGATCAGGACGCTCAGCGAGGTCGCGGCGGCCTGTGCGCCCGCGCCGACCACCAGAGCCAGCACGGTGCCGAGCGCCGCGACGCCGATCGCTCCGATGACCCACGGCCACCACGATCTGTCGTTCCTCATGTGGGGTTGGTCTCGATGTCGTTGTGGAACAGGCAGAGCTTGGCGTCCTCGGCGAGGAAGTACTTGTCCACCTTGTAGGCGATGGTGGCGAAGTCGAGCCGGCCGTCTCCGTTGAAGTCGCCGATGGCGATCCGCGCGGCGCTGTCGGACGACACCCGCCACTTGGCGAACACGCCCGCGGCGATGTCCAGCGCCTTGTAGTAGAAGACGCCCTGCCAGGGGTAGGGCCCGCGCAGGGCCACCAGGAACTCGTCGTCGCCGTCGTTGTCGAAGTCCGCGCAGATGATCTGGTGGCTCGGGCCCTCGCCGAGGTCGTTCGGGTCGCCGAAGACGTCGAGCACGATCCGGCGCCAGCTCGCCTCGGCCACGGGGGTGCCGGGGCGTTCCTTGACGTACGCCGCCACGGTGTTGCCGTGGAAGGGCTCCGTGGCCACGACGTAGGCGTGCGGGTCGGCGCCGATCCGTCCGGCGCCCACGTCGCCACTGCCCTTGAACCCGGTCCGCTCGAACCGCTCGTGTTCGCCGGTGCCGATGCGCGTGGTGGTGAACCGGTGCTCGCGCTCGTCGTAATGGAGCCAGGTCACGCCCTCCTCGGAGGCGAGCAGGATCGAGTCGAGGTGCTCGCTGCCGGGCAGCGGATTCTTCTGGATCTCCACTCCGTGGATCATGCGGAAGTGGCTGTCGTCGATGACGCGCTTGTCCCAGGGCTGTCGTATGTCGTTGTTGGGGCTGAACAGCACGACGGGCACGAGGGCGTGGACGTGCCGGCCACCCACGGTCGGCAGGGCCATCAGCTCGGGCTTGCGGGTCTGGGTGAAGTGGCCGAGCCGCAGCCGGTGCATGGCCGTCTCACGGCCGATGTAATGCCGCTTCCAGCGCGTCTCGGAGTCGAACTTCCCGGTGTTCTCGATCCAGTCGATCTTCCCGCCCTCGGGGTCGGGGTCGTCGATGCGCCCGCGCTCGCCGTACAGCTCGTAACAGACCACGAGGTCCGGGTAGCCGTTGCCGGTGATGTCCCCGAAGTGGGCGCCGATCGGCATGTGGAAGCCGTCGGCCACCAACTGCCGCTGCCAGCCGGGGTTCCTGTACCAGTAGATCTCGCCGAGGTAGAGGCCGTGGCCGACCAGGTCGGGCCGGGTGTCGCCGTCGATGTCGGGCGCCTCCAGCCAGTAGCCCTCGATGAGGTCGTCCTGGAGGACCTCTCGGGTGAACCGGGGGACGCGGATGTTCAGGGGGGTGCTTGCGACGCCCATGGGGGTGCCTTCCGGTGAGAGCGTGCGGTCGGATCGGGTCAGCCGAGCGCCTCGGCCAGATAGGCGCGGGCGGTCCGGGCGTAATGGAGCGGCGGATGGCCGCCCCGCGGGTCCTGCTCGGCCTCCACCACCAGCCAGCCGTGGTAGGAGTCGCCCGGGCGCAGGACTTTGAGGACGGTGTCGAAGTCGACGAAGCCGTCGCTGTCGCCGGGCACCGTGAAGATGCCGGCCTCGACGTACTCGCGGAAACTGCCGTCGGCCAGGGTGCGGTCCGTGTGGACACCGCCGCGGACGTTCTTCAGGTGGACGTGGACGATGCGGTCCCGATGCCGTTCGACGATCTCCGTCGGATCGGCCCCCGCCCAGGCGAGGTGACCGGTGTCCAGCAGGAGGCCGACGTGACGCGGGTCCGTCTGCCGCATGAGCCGGTCGACGTCCTGCTCGGTCTGTACGCCGGTGCCCATGTGGGGGTGGTACGCGAGGGTGAAGCCCTGGCTCGCGGTGATCTCGCCGATCTTGTTCAGGCCGTTGCACAGGTCGGCCCACTGCTCGTCGGTGAACTCCGGCTTGTTGCTGCGCAGGCTGAGCGCTTGCAGATGGACGGCCCCGCCGAACTCGGCGACGCCGATGACGCGGGTCTTCACCGGGGGCGCCCCCGCGTTGAACCGCTTCAGGAACTCCAGGACCTTCAGCAGGTCGCGGGCGGTGCGCCCGGCCCCGTCCGGCACGGTGAAGTACGTACTCACCCACGGTTCGCTCACACTCAGGCCGCGCAGATGCATCGCGGCGGTCAGCGCGTGGACATCGGTGGTGAAGGTGTGTCCGATGCTGCACCCCTCGAACCCGGCGAGCGCGATCTCGCTGAGGCACTGCTCCATGGGGATGTCGTTGCCGATCAGCGGGAAGTCGTCATTGGTCCAGCAGGTGGGGGTGATGCCCAGGTGGATGCCGTCCGGGGGCGGGGGGATGTGTGCCGGCATGGTGGGGTCCAGGGGTCGAGAGTCAGTGTCCGGGGTGGCCCTTGACGATGGTGTCGGCCGCGTGCAAGGCCGTGGCGACGCTGGTGAGCGTGGGGTTGGAGGCGTTGCCGAACGGGTGCAGGCCGTTGCCGCCGAGGTAGAGGTTGTCGATGTTCCACACCTTGGAGTACTCGTCGACGACGCTGTCCAGCGGATTCGCGCCCATGCGGGTGGTGCCCGCGATGTGCAGCGGCAGGCCCGGGGTGAGGAAGACGGGCTCGGAGCCGGGCATGAAGCCGCCCAGCGCGGAAGCGGTGCGCAGCATGTGCTCGTTCATGCGGTCGGTCTCCTTCCGTTCGGCCTCGTCGAGGCAGAAGTGGAAGGTGGGCTGCGGCATGTCGAAGGTGTCGCGCAGCGCGCGGGAGAAGGTGACCCTGTTCTCCGGGTGGGGCCGGGAGATGCCGAACCAGCGCAGGTCGACGATGAGCCGGGGGTCGACATTGGGCGGTACGGCGCCGTAGGTGAAGGCGTCCCGGTGGATCTGGCAGTGCCAGGGGCGCCGGTCGGACACCAGCAGGGCCAGGTTCGGATCCCGTTCGCCGGGAGGGAAAGGCACCGGGTCGGCGCACCTGTCGCCCGAGCGCAGCCGCTTCAGCTGGGTGGCCCGGTAGCGGGCGACCCGATCGGCGGCGGCTTCGGCGGTGGCGTCGCCGCCGCCGGAAGCGGTCCGCAGGATCTCCTCGATGCCGTCCATGTGCTCCTGCTGCAACACGACCTGGCAGAAGGACATGGGCTGTTCGGTCAAGTAGCGGCCGAGTGCGGGGAGGGTGACACCGGAGTTGAACAGCAGCTGCGGCGTCGGTACGGCGCCGCACGCCACCACGTACGTATCGGCCCGCAGCCGGATCTCCTCGCGTACGTCACGCAGGTTGCGCACCATGGCGTACTGGACCTTCTGGTGCTTGCCCGAGCCGTTGATCTCCAGGTGAACGCACTGGTGCTCGGGCAGCAGTGTGAACGAGCCGCGTGACGGCGTGTGGACGGGGTCGGCCAGCTCGCCGAGGACGGTGTCGGCGGCCGACCACGTCACCGCCGAGGTCCGGGCGGAGTCGGCGCGGTCGCTGACCGCGAGGGGAAGTTCGGTGACCTCGGCGAACTCCTCCCCGGCTCGCTGTAGTACCCGCTTGACCAGCAGGTGCCGGGCCGAGGCGGTGAACACGGAGGTGCTGCGGGCCAGCAGGGACTCCGCCTCGTCATAGAGCCTGTCCATCTCCTTGTCGTCGATGGGGTACCCCTGCCCGCCGTACTGCCGCTCCACTTCGGGGTGGAAGCGGGGCACCGCGCAGGTCCAGTGGGTGGCCATGCCGCCCACCGCGTACGTGGCCGCCGCCGCGGGCAGGTTGACGTGCACCCGCTGCTCCGGGTTCTGGTTGCGCATCGAGAAGCCGGCGTATTCGTCCGGGTCGTACGAGAACGCCGACGGGTCGAGGGTGAGCACCGGCTCCCTGCTGGTGGCGGTCGACAGGGGGAGCAGGTTGCCCTTGATGACCGCGACGAACAGATCGATGTTCTTCTGGAACAGGTAGCTGTTCTTGAGGTGTTCGCCGTAGCGGCGGGACAGTTGGGCCCCGGCGTCGATCATCAGGACGCTCTTGCCGGCGTCGACCAGTTTGCGGGCGAAGGTGCACCCGACGGGCCCGCTGCCGATGACCAGTACGTCGGCCTCGACGGGAGTGGGCGCAGCGCTGGCGTTCATGGACGTCCTTTCGCGGGGGCCGGGGCCCGGGGCCGCGTCATCGAGGAGGCCGGCCATGCGCAACGCCCGCGGGGCGCTGCCGAGGAGACGGCCCGTCGCCGGGTCCCGGAACCGGCCGTGCGTCATGGGGCCGCCGCCTGCCGGCACCGACGTTCACCGGCCCGGTGATGCAGCCGTCCAAGGGGGCCGAACCCGGACAGGCACCGCGGACGGGCAACAGCCTGAACGCGTCCGCAGGACCTTCTCCACGGTGGCACAGGCCGGACGAAAGGGCGACTTGTCATGTGCCAGTGGCACACAGGGGAACACGCGCGCGAGCCTGGACTCGCTCGGGCGCCCTCTGGGACCGTCGGTGTGTCTCCGCGCGCGCGGGGGAGCGCCCACCGTCCCGGGGGGCGGGGAAACCAGGAAACCGGTGAGGGCCGTGGCGGAGATCTGGCTCGTGGGGCTCGTGTCGACAGCGCTTCTGGTGGCCTTGATCGCCGTCGTCGAGAAGGCCAGGAACAAGCCCGCACGAACTCCCGCCGAGCCCGCGCCAGGTGCGTCGCGGCGAGGTGAGGGTGAGAGCTGGGTCGCGGGCGGCGCGGTGGCGGGTTGCGGCGGTGGGACGGCCGGCCGGAGTGCACCGCCCAAGGGCGACTCGTCGTGCGACGGGAGCTCGTCCTCCTGCGGGGATGGGGACGGGGGCGGTTGTGGCGGGTGCGGGTGCGGCGGCTGAGCGTGATCCAGGCGCGCGGCCCGGGGTGTTGAACGTCCGGGCACCGAGGGTTCCCGTGCCTGAAGGGCGCACGCCTGAAGAGTGCACGCCTGAAGAGTGCACGCCTGAAGGGGGCCCGCCGATCCGCACCTCCTTAGCGGCGATGCGACCGGTCGCCTGTGGGATCTCAGATCGGCTGGCCGAGTTTCACGGCCGGGGCGTGCCCGCGAAGTCCCGTCGTTCGCCCGCAGGGCGGGCGTCGCGGTGCAGGCGGGCGCCATCAGTACCAGCGCTTCTGCGGGCGGATCCTGCCCGCCGAAGCGGAACTGCTACAGTACGCCGCGCGCACACTCCTCGACGAGCACGTCATCAACGAACCCCTCCAATAGGCGCCGAAGCTACCCAGCCGCGCTCTGCAACGCCTCCCTCCCCGGACCGGTCCCCGAACGCCATCGCCCCCGCCCAGCTCCACCGGGCCGCGCCCGTCGGGGACTTCTCCGTCGCCCAGCTCGCGCGCACCCTGAAGACCACCACCGCACACCGTCCCTCTGGCACTCCTGAAGATCGGCACCCGGCTCCGCCCCGCCGGGTCCTACCCGGGCCAGCCGAGGAGGAACTGAGTGCTCGACTACGGGGCCGGGGCGAGGTTGATGCCGGGCAGGACGGCGGCCTCGCGGGAGTGACCGCTTCGATGGTCACGTCGGACTGGAAACTTTTAGGTAGCGCTACGGATTGTTTGGTTCCACGTGTACCGCCGATGCTCTGGGGAGTTCGGCGGCGGCTCGTCCACAGCCACCTCGGTCGCCTGCTCAGGCGACCGGATGTGCCGTGGAGCCTTGCCCCAGAGGAGTCGCCGTCGAGCACAGGCATGACCGCATGAGGGACTTCCGCGGTCATGCCTGCCCCCTCGCTGCGGGGATGGTCGGACACGGACCGGATGGGTTGGCCCCATGGCACGGTTTCGGATCGCGGTGGCTTCGCCAAGCTGTCGCGTCCTGTTTCCGGCCTGCCCGCAGGCGGGGGGTTGCTCCGTGGTTGCCGGGCCGGCGCGGTCCGGACAGTCGTCTAGGAGGAATCCGTATGAGATCCCACGCTGTGGGCCTGCGCGCTGTTGCCGCAGGGTTCGCGAGTGTTGCCCTGCTGATCGGGGCGGGTACGGCAGTGAGCGCGGCCCCTACCCCCTCGGGTGAGGGAGTGATCGTCGGTGCGGGGCGTGCCGACGTGGTGAAGGACTCCTACATCGTCACCCTGAAAACGTCGATCGGGCGCGGTGAGGTCGAGCGCCGCGCACGCGACCTGGCGGCCGGACATGACGGCACGCTGGGCCACGTCTACACCGACGCGCTGCGCGGCTTCTCCATCCGCCTGCCGGAGGCCGCCGCCAAGCGGCTCGCGGCGAACCCGGCGGTGGCGCGGGTGGAGACGGACGGCATCGCCCGCGCCATCGAGACGCAGACCAACCCGACCTGGGGCCTGGACCGTGTCGATCAGCGGGACCTTCCGCTGGACAAGAAGTACACCTACCCCAGCACCGCCTCGAACGTGACCACCTACGTCGTGGACACGGGCATCCGTCTGACGCATCAGGACTTCGGCGGGCGGGCCGTCAGCGGCTACGACTTCGTCGACAACGACTCCAACGCGTCCGACTGCAACGGGCACGGCACCCACGTCGCCGGCACCGTCGGTGGCAGCACCTACGGGGTCGCGAAGGGCGCGAAGCTGGTCGCCGTACGGGTGCTGAACTGTGCGGGGTCCGCTCCGTGGTCGACTGTCATCAGCGGGGTCGACTGGGTGACGCGCAACGCCGTCAAGCCCGCCGTGGCCAACGCGAGCATAGGCGGGGGCAAGAACCAGTCCCTTGAGGACGCGGTGGCCAACTCGGTGGCGTCCGGTGTGACTTGGGCGGTGGCGGGGGGCAACAGCAACGCGGAGGCATGCTCCGAGTCACCCGCTGCAACGCCCGCCGCCATCACGGTGGGTGCGACCGACAGCAATGACGCCCGCGCCTCGTTCTCCAACTACGGCACGTGCCTCGACCTGTTCGCCCCGGGCGTGAACATCACCTCGGCGTACCACTCCAGCGACACGGCGACAACGGTCATGAGTGGCACGTCGATGGCCTCGCCGCACGTGGCCGGCGCGGCCGCCCTGGTCCTCGCGGCCAACCCGTCCTGGTCGCCGGCGCAGGTCCGCGACAAGCTCGTAGCCGACGCCACCCCCAACAAGGTCACCGATGCCAGAACCGGCTCCCCGAACAAGCTGCTCCACGTCGGCACCACTCCGCCGCCGAGCGGCCCGAAGTTCGAGAACACGGCCGACTACCAGATCCAGGACAAGGCCACCGTCAACTCGCCGGTCACCGTGTCCGGAGTCAGCGGCAACGCGCCGGCGGCCCTGGCGGTGAACGTGGACATCCGCCACACCTACCGCGGTGACCTGCGCGTCGAACTCATCGCCCCCGACGGCAGCGCCTACCTCCTGAAGGACTACAACGGCAACGACGACGCGAACAACGTCCAGGGCACCTACACCGTCAACGCCTCCAGCGAGGTCGCCAACGGCACTTGGAACCTGCGCGTGACCGACAACGCGACCGCGGACACCGGCTACATCAACGCCTGGTCCCTGCAGTTCTGACCCGTTGATCCGGCAGGCCGGCCCGACAGCCGGCTGCCCCCTTCACGGCCCGTCCCGAAGCCATGGGAGGCGCCGCCCCAGCGCGGCGCATCGGGACGGGCACACAGCACGGGCTGCCGGGCCATGAACAATCCCGGCGGCCCGTGCCCCACCGCGGTACCGGACAGGCAGGTCCCAGGGAGCCCGGGTGCGGCGTGCCGATCCAACACCGTGGGCCGCCCCAGCTCCCCACATACCGAAGATTCACTGCCATAACGGTTCTATCACCATAGAATTTGCGGCTAGATTTTCTATTCAACCTACGTTTTCCTGTTGCAGGGTTAGCGGGACACCGCACCACTTTTGAGGAGCAGCGCGATGAGCGCCAGGCGGACGAAGAAGCAGAAACCGGAACGGAACGGCAGGGGGCGGCACAGCAGGACGATGAGCGCGGGCCGCATCACGGCCGCCTGCGCGGCCGCCGCGCTGGCGACGACCGCGGTCGTGTGGGCGCAGAGCGATGAGCAGGCCGCGCAGGCCACGCAGACGGGCACCGCCAAGGTGCCTTCCCTGGCCCTGGTCGACGGCGAGCTGTCCTACACGCCGGACGCGTCCAAGAACCGCATCCCCGACTTCTCGTCGGCCGGTTACAAGGGCGGCGGCGTCCCCCTGCCCGCCGCCGCAGTCGTCGGACGCGTCGATGCACGCGACAGCGGTGACGACACCCCCCGCATCCAGGCCGCCATCAACGCGGCCGCGAAGAAGGCCAAGACCGCCGGTGGGCCCGTAGCGGTCCGTTTGGGCCCGGGGACGTTCCGGGTCACGGCCTCGCTGAAGCTGGCGGACGGAGTCGTCGTGCGCGGCTCCGGCACCGACGTCGGCAAGGGCGGGACCCTTCTTGAGGCCACGGGGGTGCCCGGCTCGCTGATCACCATCGGCGGGGACGGTGACTACACCCGGACGGGGCAGCGGGTGTCGATCGCGGACGACGTGCCCGTCGGCGCCACCAAGGTCACGCTCCAGGACGCCTCCTCGTTCAAGGCGGGCGAGCGGATCGTGGTCCAGCGTCCGACCACTCAGGAGTGGATCAACGCGATCGGCATGAACAAGATCCCCGGCGGGGAGTCCTGGACGCCGAACTCGGGCATCCTCGCGGCACGGACCGTGGTGGCCGTCTCCGGGAAGACCCTCACGCTGGACGCCCCGATCACGACCGCGATCGAGAAGAAGTACGGCGGCGGCACCGCCTGGCACTACACCCTCGACGGGCAGGTCACCAACGCGGGCGTGGAGAACCTGGCCGCGGACGCGAAGGAATTCAGCGAGCACCCCGACTACGGGCGGCCCGAGGACGGCAAGAACAAGGACGCCGGCGCCTTCGCCTCGCGCCTGGTGACGATCGGCGCCGCACGGGACGTGTGGGTCAAGGACGTGAAGCTGACCCGCTTCGGATCCGGGTTCTACGTCAACGACAACGCCAGCCGCGTCACCATCGAGCGGGCCGCCGACCTCGACATGGAGGTCCCCATCGGCCTGGCCCCGCCGCCCGCGTTCATGGTGGGCGGGCAGCAGGTCCTGGTCCGCGACACCACCGTCACCGGCGACCGCGTCCATGCCTGGACCACCCAGGCATTCGCCGCCGGCCCCAACGTCTTTACCCGCTCCACCGCCACCTCCCCCTCCGGCAGCGGCCAGGTCGACGCAGGACCGCACATGCGCTGGGCCTCGGGCACCCTCTACGACCAGCTGACCATCAACAGCACCGACGGCGCCTTCATCGCCGCCAACGCCTGGGACGGCGGCACCGGCCACGGGTGGCAGGGCGCCAACAACATGTTCTGGAACACCAAAGCCGCGAAGTACGCCATCCTGACACCGCCCACCGCCAACAACTGGGCGTACGGGATCACCGGAAAGCGGGTCGAGGGCAAGCACGACGACGACCTCCCGACCCCACCCGCATTCGGGACCATCGTGAGCCCCGGCAAGCCGGTAGCACCCGCCAGCCTCTACGAACAGCAGCTCTCGGAGCGCGGCTGACCCCGAAACACCGTACGGGCCCCGCGAGCGAGGGCCCGTACGGGCATTGCGGCAGAGCCCCCGCGCGGCGTATCTGCCCGCACCACCCCCAGGAGAGCCAGCCTCCCGTGCACGCGCTACGGCCTACCCCCACACCCCTGATCGGACGCGCAGCCCAGCTCGCAACGCTGTCCCGGACGGCAGCCCAGCCGCCGAGCATCATCGTCATCACCGGCGAGGCCGGCATCGGCAAGACCCGACTCGTCCAGGAGCTCCTGCGGGACCCTGCGCTGAAGGACCTCCCGCACCTGATCGGGCAGTGCTCCGAAATGGCGGAGACTCCGGTCCTGGGACCGGTCATCGCCGCGCTCAACTGTCTTCCCGCCAGTGCGCTGCGTGAGGTACCCGCACTTGCCGGGGCTTTGCGGCTTCTTCTGCCCGGCCTCGCCGGCTTTCTGCCGCCGGCGCTTCCGGTTTTCGGCTACGCGCAGGCCGAGACCTACCGCCTGCACGGAGCCATTTACGCACTGCTCCGGTCCATAGATCCGGCGGTCCTGGTGCTGGAGGACGTCCACTGGGCCGACGCGAGCACCCGCGAGTTCCTGCGGGTCCTGACCACCCGCCTCCCCGCCGACCTCACGGTCGTACTCACCGACCGGGACGACCCTCCTCATGCCGCAAGGCACCATGGAGCGGCCTCGTGGCTGTCCGGTGCACAGGTCCACGAAGTCCGGCTGTCTCCCCTGACAGCAGCAGAAACGGGAGAGCTGGCCGCCCAGCTGATGGGCGCGGACCACACGTCCCAGCACTTCGCCGAACGTCTGCACCGCCGCACCGCCGGCATCCCCTTCGCCATCGAGGAAGTCATCCGGCTGATCACCGACGCCGACGGCAGCACCCCGGACGCCGACGGCACCATCATCCTGCCCGCCCCGGTGCGACGAGTGCTCCTTGAACGTCTGGCCCTCCTCCCGGAACAGGCCCGTGACGTCGTCGCCGCTGCCGCCGTCGCGGCCCGGCCCGGCCCGTCACCGTCGACCTCCTCACCGACATCACCGGCCTGACCGAAGCCGACACCCGCCGGGCCGTCACCATGGCGCTCGACCACGGCGTCCTGTACCCCGCTGCCGCCGGGACCCTCGACTTCCGCCACTCCCTGGCCCGCCAGGCAGCCTACGAAGCCATCTGCGAGTTCGAACGACGCCCGCTGCACCTGCGCGCGGCCAAAGCCGTCCTCACCCACATCTCGCCACCGCCGCTCGCCCAGATCGCCCACCACTACCAGCAGGCGGGCCGCACCAAGGCCTACCTGCGCTACACCGAAACCGCCGGCGACCGCGCCGCAGCCCAGGGCGACACCAGCACCGCCACCCGCCACTACCTCACGGCGCTGCGCGACCACCCCTCCGCCGCCGCCCGGATCCGGCTGGGCGTCAAACTGGGCAGTGCCGCCCTGTCCGCGATGCCCGACGGCGCCATTCTCCCCGCCCTGCGCCGCGTCATCAGCCAGGACGATCCCCCACGGGCCGTCCGCGGTGAACTCCGTCTCTATCTCGGTACCCTGATGCGCAATCAGGCCGGTCTCGGACTCGGCGGCATGGACGAGATCGCGCGGGCCGCCAACGACCTGACCCACACCGCACCCGAACTCGCCGCCCGCGCCATGTCCGCGATCGCCTTCCCCTCCGTCCAGGGATGGCCCCTGACCCAGCACCTGGGATGGCTGGAGCGCGCCGAAGCACTCATCCCGCGCATCACGGACCCCGTCCAGCGCACCGCCATCGCCGTCAACCGGACCACCGTCCTGATGTTCACCGGCGACCCGGAAGCCTGGAACGCGGCAGCGGCCCTCCCCGGCACCCCCGCGTCGGCCGCCGAGGAAGTCCAGCTCGCCCGCGCCCGCGTCAACCTCGCCCACGCCACCACCGCGCTCGGCTACCCCGCCGCCGCCCGCGATTACCTCGCCCAGGCGGACGAAGTCCTGGAACGCAACGACATCCCCTACCTCCAGGGGCTCGCCGAAACCGCCCACCTCCTCCTGGCGTGGACCACCAGCCACTGGGAAGGTCTCGCCGCGCGCGCACAGCGCGCCGTCCACCTCTACTCCGAGATCCGCGACCTCGCCGCCGAGTCCCTCCTCGTCCGCGGCCTGCTCACCCTCCATCAGCGGGGGGACACCGCCACCGCGCGCCAGGACCTGACGAACGCCGCCCGTACCTCCCGGCTCGACACCGGCATCGTCCTGCCCGCCTCCGCGGCCGCCCTCGCGCGCATCCACCTCGCCGCCGGCCGCCCCGACCACGCAAACGCCGCCACCACACTCACCCTCGACCACATCCGCCGCACCGGAGGCTGGATCTGGGCCACCGACCTCGCCCCCACCGCCGTCGAAGCACTCATCCGAACCGGCCAGCACCCCAAAGCTCAGCGGCTCACCGAAGACTTCGCCCACGGCATCGAGGGACGACATGCCCCAGCCGCCACAGCCGCCCTCCTCACCTGCCGCGCCCACCTCGCGGAAGCCGACCGGAGCCCTGACGCCGCCATACCACTCTTCACACAGGCCGCCCAAGCCTGGACCGAGGCCGGCCGGCCTCTCGAAACAGCACACGCCATCCAGGGCGCCGCCCGCTGCAGCCTGCCCGCCGACCACCGGCGGGGACAGGAACTCAGTGACGAGGCGCTGGAAACGTATCGGCGCATCGGCGCGAAATGGGACCTCAACAACTGCCGTCGCCTGCTACGCCGCCAAGGGCTGACACGCGCCAGCAAACGTGGCCCCGTGGGGTACGGCGACAGCCTCTCCCCCCGCGAACACCAGATCGCCATCCTCGCCGCACAAGGCCACTCCAACCGCGCCATCGCCGAGGAGCTGTACGTCTCGCCACGGACAGTCGAGCACCACGTCGCAAACGCTCTGCGGAAACTCGGAATCAGCAGCAGAACACAACTCGCTGCCGCGCTGAAACCACGACCTTGAAACCCCATAACCGTCGAGTAGCAACTCTGCATCGGCATCGTCCGTAACACCCTCCTCACGGACCGCACCGAACGCACCGTCGTCACCCGCCCTTTCCGCTTTGCCTCAGCAGCGGCCCCTCGTCGGACGCCCGATCCGCTGAAGTAGTTTGATACCCGGGCTCACCGAGAGACGGCCGAACCAGGGGGAACGTGCGACATGCGGGCACTCGCGCCGGGTGATCCGGCATACATCGGGCGGTACCGACTGCTCGGCAGGCTCGGCGAGGGCGGCATGGGGCGGGTGTACCTCGGGCGCTCCGAGGGCGGGCGCACCGTGGCGCTCAAGGTGATCCAGGACGAACTGGCCCGAGTGCCCGAGTTCCGGCAGCGGTTCGCCCGCGAGATAGCCGCCGCCCGGCGGGTGGGCGGCCAGTGGACCGCGGCCGTGCTGGACGCGGACACCGACGCCGCCTCGCCGTGGGTCGCGACGCAGTACATCTTGGGACCGTCGCTCTATGAGGTGGTGGCCGAGGACTACGGCCCGCTGCCCGAACATTCCGTACGCACGCTCGCCAACCGCCTCGCCCTCGCGCTGGAGGCCGTGCACGGCGCCGGTCTCGTCCACCGCGACCTCAAGCCGGCGAACGTGCTGGTCACCGTGGACGGTCCGCGCGTCATCGACTTCGGCATCGCCAGGGCGCTCGACGTCTTGGACACCCTCGTCGGCGACGGCGCGAGAACCCGTACGGGCATGCTCATCGGTTCACCCGGATTCATGTCTCCCGAGCAGGCGCGCGGGCGTGAACTCGGCCCCGCGAGCGATGTGTTCTGCCTCGGCTCCGTTCTGGCGTACGCCGCCACAGGGCGGCAGCCGTTCGGTGTGACGGGTACTGGCGGCATGCACGCGCAGCTGTTCCGGATCGCCGAGGACGAGCCCGACCTGGACGGCGTGCCCGAAAGCCTGCTGCCGCTCGTACGCGACTGCATGCGGAAGGATCCCGCGCGACGGCCCGCGCCACGGGAGATCGCGGAGCGGACGTCCGGGCTGCGGGCCGGTCCGTGGCTCCCGGGCGAGGTGCTTGAGCAAGTCGGGCGCCATGCGGCGCAGTTGCTGGACTTCGATGCGCCGGGGGAGCCTCCGTCTCCGTCCGGCGCCCCGTCCCCGCGGAAGGCCGAGATCACGACGGCGAAGCCGTCCGTGGATTCCGCACCGGCGGCACCCTCTCCGCTCCCGGCCCCGCCACTGGCTCCGCCGACCATGCCTGCCTGGGCGCCGACGCCGACGGGTACACGAAAGCCGCGCCGACGCCTCAGGGCCGCATGGACCGGGGCCATCGTCCTGGCCGTGCTCGCCGCGGGCGGAGGCTTGCTCGCGACTAAACCCTGGGAGGGGGACAGCGGGGGCGGCGGCCAGGAGGGCGGTGGCACCGGGAAAGCCGGTGCCGCCGTGCCGAAGGCCCTCCACGGCAAGTGGGAGGGCAAGTTCCCGGGGCAGGGCACGAAGTCCGAGAAGTACGCGATGGTGGAGTTCGGCGCCGACAAGAGCGACGGCGACGCCATGGTGTCCGTCATGGGCACCGAACTGCTCTGTGTCACGCGCGCCGACGTCGAGTCCGCGGAGCGTGACGAGGACTCCGGCAAGCGGACCGTCACGCTCGGCACGGGGGAGATCGAGACCGGAAAGCCGCAGGCCGATTTCGGCCTCTGCCGCGACCGGCCCGGTGGCAGCCTCAGTCACGACCCCGCGGACACCGATCGACTCGTATGGACGGTCGGTGGACAGGAGATCCAGCTCACCAGGCAGGAGAACACCTCGACCGCCGGATACGGCCTGACCACCTGGTACGCCGACAGCGGCGAGCAGCGGAAGGGCACCCTGGAGTCGGTCACCCTACAGACCGAAACCCTGCACGACAGCACCGTGAAGATCGTGGACGGCCGGGGCTCCGAACCCTCCTGCTTCTACGAGGCGCAGCTGTTCACCGCGATGGACGGCCGCCTCCTCACCACCCCGGCGGAGACCGAGACCACCGGCGCGGCGCCCGCACCGGACTGCCCCGACGGCCTCGCCCCGATCTGGCTGGACACCGTGGACGACCAGACCCTCGAGTACGGCTCCCTCGACGGGACCATGTCCGGGACCCTGAGAAACAGCCCCTGACGCCCTCGCCGGCGCCGGTCTGATCCTGGTCGAGAGGGCAGCGGGGCGGGGCTGCGCGGACCGCTCACAGGGGTAGCCCGATCCGGTTATCGGATTGGTAAAGAAGACCCCCCGCGCCTGTCGCCCCCCAGCCCCCAGGCGCAAGGATCCCCCGTACTGATCGAATCTTCTCGAATCGATGTGCGGGAGGCCCCACTTGAGACGGACCCGAGGGACCAGGCGGACGGCGGTGCTCGGCTCGGCGGGCACGCTCGTCGCGGTGACGCTCATAGCGGGCGCGGTGGCCGCCCCGACGGCGAACGCCGGGACGGAGACGGGCGGGACGGCCGACGCGGGCGCTCGCTTCGGCAAGGAGCGTGAGGACCGCGAGGCCCGAGGCGTAGCACTCGCCGCCCGGCGCGCGGCCAAGGCCGGCGTCGACTGGAAGGACTGCCCGGCCGACTGGGGCCTGGAGAAGCCCATCCAGTGCGGCTGGGTCACCGTGCCCCTCGACTACGCCCGGCCCGACGGCAAGCAGATCAAGCTCGCCGTCGACCGCATCGGCAACACCGGCACCAAGGGCGAGCGCCAGGGCGCCCTCGTCTACAACCCCGGCGGCCCAGGCGCCTCCGGCCTGCGCTTCCCGCGGCGCGTCGTCACCCAGAACAAGTTGTGGGAGAAGACCGCGAAGGCGTACGACTTCGTGGGCTTCGAGCCGCGCGGCGTCGGTCACTCGGCGCCCGTCTCCTGCATGGACCCGCAGGAGTTCGTGAAGGCGCCCAAGCCGGACCCGATCCCCGACAACGAGGCCGACAAGCGCGTCCAGCGCAAGCTCGCCGCCGAGTACGCGGACGGCTGCCAGGAGCGCAGCGGCGCACTCCTGCCGCACATGACGACGCCGAACACGGCCCGCGACCTGGACGTCATCCGCGCGGCGCTCGGCGAGAAGAAGCTGAACTTCCTCGGCGTCTCCTACGGCACCTACCTGGGCGCGGTCTACGGCACCCTCTTCCCGACGCACGTACGCCGCATGGTCTTCGACTCCGTGGTCAACCCGCGCACGGACAAGATCTGGTACGAGGTCAACCTCGACCAGGACACCGCCTTCGAGAAGCGCCTCATCGACTGGATGACGTGGGTCGCGAAGAACGACGCCGCCTTCCACCTCGGCGACACCTACGGCGAGGTCCGCGCCCAGTGGGAGAAGCTGCGCGCCACCGCGAAGAAGCGGCCCCTGGACGGCGTAGTCGGCCCGGCCGAACTCCACTCGTACTTCCAGAACGCGCCGTACTACGACTCCTACTGGGTCCAGATCGCCACGAACTGGAGCAAGTACGTCGCCGGCGACCCGAAGCCCCTCATCGAGGCGGCGAGCCCCGACATGGACGACAAGGCGGGCAACGCCGCCTCGGAGAACAGCAACGCCGTCTACACCGCCGTCGAGTGCGCCGACGCCAAGTGGCCGCGCAGCTGGCGGAAGTGGGACCGCGACAACACCCGCATCCACAAGACGAGCCCCTTCTTCACCTGGGGCAACGCCTGGATGAACCTGCCGTGCGCGACCTGGTCCAGCAAGCAGCAGCGCCCGCTGGAGATCGAGAGCCGCAAGGGCCTGCCGCCCACGCTGCTGGTCCAGGCCACCCGTGACGCGGCCACGCCGTACCCCGGTGCCCTCGAACTGCACAAGCACCTCAAGGGATCGCGCCTGGTCACCGAGAAGGACGCCGGTTCGCACGGGATCACCAACATCCCCAACCCGTGCCTCAACGACCGTGTCGACGCCTATCTGTTGACCGGCCGGCTGGACTCCTCCGACGTGACGTGCGGCCCGCACGCCACGCCGAAGCCGTAACAGCCCCTCGGCCCACCGCTACTGGGAGATCGCCTCGGTCCGAGGCCGGGCGATCTCCCGGTAGTCCGCCGTCCGCAGCGCCAGCGAGCGGTCGAGCCGCGCCGCGTTGAAGAAGATCTCCTCGTGCTCCAACAGGGCGGGATCCACGACCAGTTCCAGCTCCGGGTCGAACGAGAACGGCAGGATCGTCCCGCTCACGCTCCCCGAGAGCCGCTCCGCCACCTCCTGCGTCGCGAACCCGGCGTACGTGCCACCGAGCAGCGCCTTCAGCGCGTTCAGATCGACGCGCCGGTCGCCCGGCACCACGGCGAGGACGTACCGCTTCGTCTTCTTGCCGGTCTTCACCATCACCACGATGCACTTGGCCGCCTGCTCCAAGGTGTTGCCGCGCAGCGCGCTCACCGCCTCCGTGGCGCCCTCCGGATCATGCTCGATGACCCGGTACGCCGCCCCGCGCTCCTCCAGCAGTCCCACCAACTTGGTGTACTGGACGTGCTCTTCGCTCACTTGGCCCTCCCGTCGCGCCGATCAGGCGCCTTCCGCTCAGTCGTCGAAGTGATCGACTTCGCGAGCATAGTTCGGGAACGCCACGGTCCGGATCGTCCCGCCGCGCCCTGGCGCTCGGCCTCCTCCGCCTTCACGACCGCCGCGTACTTGTCCACGTACTCCTGTCCGGAGAGCCCGAGGATCGCGTACATGATCTCGTCGGTGACGGCCCGCAGGACCGCCTTCTCGTTGTCCATGCCGAGATAGCGGGAGAAGTCGAGGGGCTCGCCGAAGCGGATCGTCACCCGCCGGAAGTTCGGCATCTTCTGGCCCGGCGGCTGCGCCTCGAAGGTGCCGATCATCGCGCACGGGATCACCGGCACCTCCGCCTTGAGCGCCATCGCCGCGACGCCCACCTTGCCCTTGTACAGCCGCCCGTCGTGCGAGCGCGTGCCCTCCGGGTAGATGCCGAGCAGTTCGCCCCTGCGCAGTACGCCGAGGCCCTCGCGGATCGCGGCCTGCCCCGCCTCCTTGCCCGAGCGGTCCACCGGGATCTGCCCCGCGCTGCGGAAGAACGCCGCGGTCAGCCGGCCCTTGAGACCGGGTCCCGTGAAGTACTCGGCCTTCGCGAGGAACGTGATGCGGCGCTTGATGATCGCCGGCATCAGGAAATGGTCGGAGAACGACAGGTGGTTGCCCGCGACGATCGCGGCACCCGACTCGGGCACATGTTCCAGGCCTTCGATTCTCGGCCGGAACATCAGCCGGAGCAGTGGACCGAGGATCACGTACTTGAGCAGTAGATAGAACATGGCGGCCGCCTTCCCCTGATCCAGGTGACGACGCACAGTAGCCAATCGGCGACGCGGATGCGAGAGGCCGTTCGGGCCCTCGGCCACCGCCGGGTGGGCGACCCGTCGGCGAGGCGACTCGACGCGCGATGCGCGAGGAGGGTCCGCTGGCCTCGCCCCGGTGTCCCCGACGGGACGCCGCGGCCCGACGCCACAGCACGTCACCGTCACCCCCTCCGGAGGTTTCGCATGCGTCCCTTCACCGTCGCGGTCGCCGCCCTGATCGCCCTCGGCGCGGCCGTCCCCGCCCACGCGGCGGACGAGGCCCCCACTCCGCGGCAGCGCGGGCTCTTCCTGACCGTCTCGGGCTCCGAGAACACCTGGATGCGCGGTGTCCTGCTGCGCTGCCGGCCCGAGCCCACCGGCCCCCATCCGCAGGCCGCCGAGGCGTGCGCGGCGATCGCCCGGGCGAAGGGGAACTTCGACAAGCTCGCCGACGACCCGCGCATGTGCACCAAGGAGTTCGACCCGGTCACCGTGACCGCTTCCGGTACCTACCGGAAGCGGGTGATCAGCTGGCAGAAGACGTACCCGAACGCCTGCGCGATGGGCGCGGACACGGGCCACGTCTTCCGGTTCTGAGAGCGTTTCTGAGGGCGTCGTCGGCCTCATGGATACCGGGCTGTCGCGCGGCACGTGGCTCACGTGGTGCGCGACAGCACCATCCCGAGTGTGATCAGTCCGAGCACGACCCAGCCGAACCACAGCCAGCCGTTACTTCCGAGCCCCACCGAGTAGGCCGTCACCATGACCAGGCCTCCGATGGTGAACCCACCCATGGTCTTCGTGGAACCGGGCATCGCTCAGCCTCCTCCCGGCAGCCTCCGGCGTCCGCACGCCGGGACCGCGGTCCGAAGACCATCGTCACCCCCGATGCCCCTCCGGCGCTAGCGGCCGCGTGCGGCCAGTGAGGCCAGATAGGCGTTGTACGCCTCCAGCTCCTTGTCCCCGTCGCGGTCGGCGGCACGGTCCTTGCGCCGCGTCTCACGGTCCTCGGAGCGCCGCCACTGGAAGAGCAGGGCCACCAGGACCACCACGGAGGGGATCTCGCTGAACGCCCAGGCGATGCCGCCCGCCGCCTCCTGGTCGGCCAGCGCGTCGATGCCGAGGGAGGCCGGAGGATGCATGTACGTGCCGATCATCGGCTGCGTCGCCATCATCAGCGCGATGCCGAAGAACGCGTGGAACGGCATGCCCGCGAACAGCTCCAGCATCCGCATCACATAGCCGGGCCGGTGCGGCCCCGGGTCGACGCCCATGATCGGCCAGAAGAACACCAGGCCGACGGCGAGGAAGTGCACCATCATGCCGATGTGGCCCGCCTTGGAGCCCATCAGCGTGTCGAAGAGCGGCGTGAAGTAGAGCGCGTACAGGCTCGCGATGAACAGCGGGATCGTGAAAGCGGGGTGCGTGATGATCCGCATGTACCGGCTGTGCAGCAGCCACAGCAGCCACTCACGGGGCCCCTTGTGGCCCCGCGCCGCGGGCGGCAGTCCGCGCAGCGCCAGCGTGATCGGCGCGCCCAGGAGCAGCAGGATCGGCGACAGCATGCTGATCACCATGTGCTGCACCATGTGCACGCTGAACATGACCATGCCGTAGTCGTTGAGCTTGGTGCACATCACGAGCAGGACGGTGAGGATGCCGAGCACGAAGGAGATCGTGCGGCCCACCGGCCACTTGTCGCCGCGCCGCACGAGCCGCCCCACACCCCACCCGTACAGGGCGAGGGCCACCAGGCAGCCGATGAGGAAGAAGGGGTCGGCCGACAGTTCCAGGCCTCGCCCCAGCGTGAACGGCGGCAGATCCATGTTCATGCCGTGCCCGCTGTGATCCATCCAGTGGCTCCTGATTCGTGCGGATTGTGCGACGTGTGTCGGCACAAGAGTAGAACCGCCCCCGGCCGCTGAGGCGACCGGGGGCGGATAGTACAAAAGGCAACGGAACTAGAGGACGCACTCCGCTTCGGCGTACCGCTCGTCCGGCACGGTCTTCAGCGTCTCGACGGCCTCGGCGAGCGGCACCATCGTGATGTCCGTGCCGCGCAGCGCCGTCATCCTGCCGAACTCGCCGCGGTGCACGGCCTCCACGGCGTGCCAGCCGAAGCGGGTAGCGAGGACGCGGTCGTACGCGGTGGGGGTGCCGCCGCGCTGTACGTGGCCGAGGATGACCGGGCGCGCCTCCTTGCCGAGGCGCTGCTCCAGTTCGATGGAGAGCTGCCGGGCGATGCCGGCGAACCGCTCGTGCCCGTAGGCGTCCTTGACGCCCTCGTCGAACTCCATGGAGCCCGGACGGGGCTTGGCACCCTCGGCGGCCACGACGATCGCGAACTTCTTGCCCGCCGCGAAGCGCTCGCCGACCTTCGCGGTCAGCTCCTCGATGTCAAAGGGGCGCTCGGGGACGACGATGGCGTGCGCGCCGGCGGCCATGCCGGAATGCAGGGCGATCCACCCGGTGTGCCGGCCCATGACCTCGACGATGAGCACGCGCTGGTGCGACTCGGCGGTGGTCTTGAGGCGGTCGAGCGCCTCGGTCGCGACGCCCACGGCGGTGTCGAAGCCGAAGGTGACGTCGGTGACCGCGATGTCGTTGTCGATCGTCTTCGGTACGCCGACGATCGGCAGGCCCGCGTCCGAGAGCAGCCGGGCCGCCTTCAGCGTGCCCTCACCGCCGATCGGGATGATCGCGTCGAGGCCGAGGTCCGCGACATGGCCCCTGGCTCGCTCCACGCCGCCGCGCAGCTGCGCGGGCTGGACGCGCGAGGAGCCGAGGATCGTGCCGCCACGGGCGAGGATGCCGCCCACCGCGTCGAGGTCGAGCTTGCGGTAGTCGCACTCCAGGAGGCCTTTCCAGCCGTCGTAGAAGCCGATGACCTCGTCGCCGTGGTCCGCGACCGCGCGGTGCACGACGGAGCGGATGACGGCGTTCAGGCCGGGGCAGTCGCCGCCGGAGGTCAGGACACCAATGCGCATAGCCCGGAATACCTTTGCAACGTGGGCCGAATGGCCGGACCACGTCGTCCGGCTGGATCCCCGCCACCCTATAGGCGCCGGGGGGCAGGGCCGCATCAGCCGTCCGAGGGCTGGACGCCCCCGCTCACATGTGCGTGCGGGGCGTCAAGCGGGCTTCGTGCCGGGGTGTTACGCGGGCTGCTGCGCGGCGTTGATGCGCTCGGCGCGCAGTGCCTCGTACCAACGGTCGTCCGTGGGCGGCAGCGCGTTCACATCGAGGGCCAACTTGAGCAGCAGGTCCGCGATGAGCGGGTTGCGGGCGAGAACCGGGCCGTGCATGTAGGTGCCGAAGACCGTGCCGTTGTACGCGCCCTCGGTGCCGTCGCCCGTGCCGTTGCCCCGGCCGAGGGTGACGCGGGCCAGCGGCCGTGCGTTCGGGCCGACGTGCGTGACGCCCTGGTGGTTCTCGAAGCCCGTCAGCGGGGGCAGGCCCAGCTGGGGGTCCATGTCGGCGAGGACGTCACCGACGCACCGCTCGCCCTCGCCGCGCGTGGAGACCACGTCGAGCAGGCCGAGGCCGGGCTCGCGCTGACCGAGGTCGTTGATGAACTCGTTGCCGATGATCTGGTAGCCGGCGCAGACCGAGAAGACGATCGCGCCGTTGCCCACGGCCCGCTGGAGGCCGCCGTCGCGGCGCAGCCGCTCGGCCGCGAGGCGCTGCGGGCGGTCCTCACCGCCGCCGATGAGGTAGATGTCCCCGGAGGTGGGGACCGGCTGGTCGCTGCGCACGTCGTACCGCTCGACCTGGAGGCCGCGCTGGCGGGCGCGGCGCTCCACCACCAGGGCGTTGCCCTGGTCTCCGTACGTGCTGAGCAGGTCGGGGTAGACCCACACCAGCCGCAGGCTGTTGTCGCTCATGCTCATGTGTCCCTACGAAATGTCTAGAAGGGGCCGGTGGGGTCAGTTGCCGACGCGGCGGCGCAGGTCCTGGAACGCGGTGTAGTTCGCGATCGTCTCGATGCGTCCCGGCGGGGCCAGCTGCACCGCCTCATCGACGCTCTCGCAGACCCGGAAGTCCAGGCCCGCGACCTCCAGGCGCACGGCGAGGTCCAGCTTGCGGTCGCCGAGCACGAAGATCGGGTGGCCGGCGAGCCGGGTGTAGTCGACGTCCCACAGCCAGGAGGTGTCCGTGCCGTCCGCGCCGCGGGCGTTGACGGAGAGGATCACCGGGGTCGGCGGCGGGTCGATCAGCGAGAACGTCTCGAGCCAGCCCGCGGGGTTCTTCGCGAGCAGCAGACGCAGGTCACGGCCCTGGAACTGCACGACGTCGTAGCGTCCGGCGACCGCCTGGACCTGGTACATGCGCTCCAGGGCGACCTGCGGCGGCACCCCGAAGACGGCGGCGACGGCCGCCGATGAGGTGGCGTTGGCCTTGTTCGCCCGGCCGGGCAGCTGGAGGTGGATCGGCCAGGCCGAGCCGTGCGGGTCCAGGACGTGGTCGCCGGAGAGCACCCAGCTGGGCGCGGGGCGGCGGAAGCCGCACTCGCCGCAGAACCAGTCGTCGCCGGGGCGCTGCATGACGCCGCCGCAGGAGGGGCACGACCAGGCGTCGTCCTTCCACTCCTGGCCGGCCGCGACCCACACCACGTTCGGAGATGAGGAGGCCGCCCAGACGACCAGCGGGTCGTCGGCGTTGGCGATGACCACGGCCTTCGAACCGGCCAGGCCCTCGCGCCACTTCTCGGCGAGCATGCGGGTCTCGGCGGCGCGGTCCAGCTGGTCGCGCGAGAGGTTGAGCAGCGCGATCGCCTTGGGGTCCACGTCACGGGCGACGCCCGCGAGGTACTTCTCGTCGACCTCGATCACGCCGTACTTGGCGTCGGAGCCGCCGGCGAGCGCCGAGGTGATTCCCGCAGGCATGTTCGCACCGAGCGCGTTCGACACGACCGGGCCGCTGGCCCGCAGTGCCTCCGCGATCAGGCGCGTGGTGGTCGTCTTGCCGTTGGTGGCCGACACGAGGACCACGTCCAGGTGTGTGGCGAGGCGACCGAGCAGCTCGGGGTCGAGCCTGAGCGCGACCTTGCCGCCGATCACCGATCCGCTGCCGCGGCCCGCCGCGCGCGACACCGCCGCGGCCGCCTTGCCCGCCGTCACGGCCAGCTTGGCCCGCGGCGACAGCGGGTCCGTGTTGCCTGACATCTGTCGAGATCCTCCTTGCGTACGGCGCCGCGCCTGCCCCGGCATCGTTTCTCTGCCTCAGCCTATCGAGATCCACTGACAAGCCCGAACCACGGCACCACCTCGATGCCGCCGCACTCCATGGACCGTACTCTTGCCGCCATGCGACACGGCTCGATCCCGGGCGCCTCGGGGCGCGTAAGACCTCTGACCCTGCTCGGTGACCCCGTGCTGCACACGGCCTGTGAGGAGGTCACCGACTTCGGTCCCGAACTGGCGCGCCTCATCGAGGACATGTTCGCGACGATGTACGCGGCCCAGGGCGTGGGCCTGGCGGCGAACCAGATCGGCGTGGCCAAGCGGGTGTTCGTCTACGACTGCCCTGACGACGAGGACGTCCGCCACCTCGGGCACGTGGTCAACCCGCGGCTCGTGGAGGCGGACGGCGTCACCGTGCGCGGGCCCGAGGGCTGTCTGTCGCTGCCCGGCCTCGAAGCGGGCACGCCCCGCTTCGACCACGCGGTGGTCGAGGGTGTCGACCTGCGCGGCGAGCCCGTGAAGGTGCACGGGACGGGCTGGTTCGCGCGCTGTCTCCAGCACGAGTGCGATCACTTGGAGGGCGGCGTGTACACCGACCGCGTCACCGGATGGCGGCGCCGCAGGGTGCTGCGGGCCGCCGCCAGGGCCTCCTGGAACGCCTGAGAGCCCCTCACCCCTGAGCGCTCCCCGGCGGCCCCATGAGGGGCCCCTGGCGGTTTCCCGGAGGTCAGAAGCCGGGGCCGCCCACACGGTTGCCCGCCGCGGCGAGCCTGCCCCACAGGAGATCGGCCAGGCTGCGGACCAACTGCTCGCGGGAGCAGGGCCGTTCGCCGAGCCACCAGTCGCCCGCCGCGTGCATCATGCCGACGATGCCGTGCCCCCAGACGCGGGCGAGCTGGGCGCTCTCCGGCCCGAGGTCGACGCGCTCCTCGATGACCTCCGCCAGCTCCTCGCCGAGGCGCCGCAGTACGGGAGCGGAGTGCAGTCCGACGTCGAAGCCCTGCTCGCCGGGCGAGGGCGCTTCGGAGGGGTGCATCAGGAACCGGTAGACCTGCGGGCGCGCCTCGATCGCCGCGAGGTAGGTGTCGAGCGTCGCCTCGACCCGCTCCCTGCGCTCGGCGGGAGCGTCGAGGGCGGCGCGCAGGGCTTCGAGCAGCGCGTCGGTATGCCGTTTGGCGAGCGCGGCGTACAGGCCGCCCTTGTCGCCGAAGTGGCGGTAGAGGATCGGCTTGGTGATGCCGGCCTCCGCGGCGATGGCGTTCATGGAGGCGCCGGGGCCGTCGCGGAGCACCACCCGGTCCGCGGCCTCGAGCAGCTCGCGCCGGCGATGGTCCGCGGATCTCTGCTGATCAGTGCGGTGTGTGGTCTCCATAAGCGTTCTCTCCCCGCCCGTGCGATTGCGTGACGCACGCGCAACGTAACACCCGGCACTAGGCGGGCATCGAACGGGCTGCCGGGAGTTGACACGGACTACTGGCCGGTAACACACTTCGGTTACCGCTAGTAACGCCGCAGTTGATCGCTGGTCCTGGAGGGGTCATGGCCGAGTTCACCATGGAGCTCAACGACGAACAGAAGGAGGTCCGGGACTGGCTCCACGGGTTCGCCGCCGAGGTGATCCGCCCCGCGGCCGCCGAGTGGGACGAGCGCGAGGAGACCCCCTGGCCGATCATCCAGGAGGCGGCGAAGCTCGGCATCTACTCCCTCGACTTCTACGCCCAGCAGTTCTTCGACCCCACGGGCCTCGGCATCCCGATGGCCACCGAGGAGATCTTCTGGGGCGACGCGGGCATCGGCCTGTCCATCATGGGCACGGGCCTGGCCGCCGTCGGCGTGCTCGCCAACGGCACCGAGGAGCAGGTCGGCACCTGGATCCCGCAGATGTACGGCGACGTGAACGACGTCAAGGTCGCTGCCTTCTGCTCCTCCGAGCCCGACGCCGGATCCGACGTGGCCGCCATGCGCACCCGCGCCGTCTACGACGAGGCCAAGGACGAGTGGGTCCTGAACGGCACCAAGACCTGGGCGACCAACGGCGGCATAGCCAACGTCCACGTCGTCGTCGCGGTCGTCGACCCCGAGCTCGGCTCGAAGGGGCACGCCTCCTTCATCGTCCCGCCGAAGACGCCCGGCCTGGCCCAGGGGCAGAAGTTCAAGAAGCACGGCATCCGCGCCTCGCACACCGCCGAGGTCGTCCTCGAAGACGTACGGATCCCGGGCCACTGCCTGCTCGGCGGCAAGGAGAAGCTGGACGAGCGCCTCGCCCGCGCGCGGGAGCGCGCCAAGGCCGGTGGCGAGCGCGTGAAGAACGCCGCGATGGCCACCTTCGAGGCGTCCCGCCCCGCGGTCGGCGCCATGGCGGTGGGGACCGCCCGTGCCGCGTACGAGGAGGCGCTGGAGTACGCCAAGACGCGTACGCAGTTCGGCCGCCCGATCATCGACAACCAGGGCGTCGCCTTCCAGCTCGCCGACATGCGCACCCAGATCGACGCGGCCCGCCTCCTGGTGTGGCGCGCCTCGTGGATGGCGAGTACCGGCAAGAAGTTCGAGTCGGCCGAGGGCTCCATGTCGAAGCTCTACGCGAGCGAGGTCGCCAAGAAGGTCACCGCCCAGGCCGTGCAGATCCTCGGCGGCAACGGCTACACCCGCGAGTACCCGGTGGAGCGCATGCACCGGGACGCCGCGATCTACACGATATTCGAAGGCACGAGCGAGATCCAGCGCCTGGTCATCGCGAGGACGCTGTCGGGCATGCCGATCCGCTGAGCGCACCGGTCGGTCGTCTTCCGGCTCGCCGACGCCCGAGGTGCTCGTCCCGCGGATCCGGGGGCCCGTGAACCGCGGCGCGGCCGTCGCCGCCACACAACGCTCTGGAGCCCGATCCGTTCATGACGCGCATGCGGACCGAGGCACCTGTGACCCAGGTCCGCATGCCGTACGGGACGAGCACCTGCCGGCTGGTGACGCGCTACGCGGACGTGCGGGCGGCGCGGGGCTCCGGGGCCTCGCCTCAGGGCTGGTACACGTACGGAGTCGTCGTGCACAGCGTCGAGAAGCCGAGCCGGTCCAGGATCGGGCGGCTGTCGTCGGAGGCGTCGACCTGGAGATAGCGGTAGCCGCGCTCGGCCGCGATGCGGGCGCGGTAGGCCACCGTCGCGCGGTAGATGCCCTTGCCGCGCCACCGGGGGTCGGTGCCGCCGCCCCAGAGCCCCGCGAAGTCGGTGCCAGGGCAGAACTCCATCCGGGCACCGCACACCGGCCGCTCCCCGGCCATGGCGACGACCGCGACGATCTCGTCCGGCGTCTCGGTCAGCTGGGCGAGCACCCGCTTGGCGAGGTGTTCGCTCAGCGCGGCGTCGCCCTCGCCGAAGGCCGCCAGGTGCGCCTGGGCCATGAGGTCGACGCCCACCGCGTCCGTCACGGGGACCAACCGGATGCCTTCGGGCAACTCCGGTGCCGCGGGCAGGCTCTCGGCCTGGGCGACCATCACGGTCTCCTGCGGGTCGGCCACGAAACCCGCCGCGAGGAGCCGGCCGGCCAGATCGGCCGGGCGGTCGTGGGAATGCAGCTTCCACTCGAACTCGCGTCCCGCGTCGGTGTAGTGGCGCACCTGCTCCGCGATGACGGCGTCCGCCGTCGTCGCGTCGATGTCCGCCCACAGGACGCCGTTCCAGTCGCTCTCCGAGCCGGTCTGCCGGACGACACCACCCACCCGTTCGACGGCCGGGCCATGCCCTTCGCTCCGCGCGTCCTGCCTGATCTGGCGGTCGTATGCGGCCAGTACCGCTGCGTGATCCATGCGGTCACTCCAACAGGGGCGGCAGGGGGTGACAACTGAATTAGGTGTGCGGGTTCAGGTCTGCGGGCGGGAGGGGTCAGGACTGCCAGCGGCAGCGGAGGGCGGCGGTGATGAAGCCGGGACCGAACGCCAGGGCGACACCGTTCGCCCCGTCCGCGGGTGGGGTCGCATGGGTGCGCTCCAGGACGCGGAAGACACTGACGCCTCCCATGTTGCCCTCGTCCGACAAGGTGTCCACCGAGTGCTGGGTGTCGGCCGGTGCGAGGCCGAGAGCGTCGGCGGTGCCGGTGATGATGCGCAGACTGCCCGGGTGGATGACCGCGAAATCCACGGAGTGGTCTCCCAGCCAGTCCAGCAAGGGAGGGAGGGTGGAGGCGACCGTGTCGGGGGCCTGCTTGGTGGAGTCGAAGTGCATGCCATGCGGGTCGAGCCGCCCGCGATAGCGGTCGAGACTGCCCGGCAGGGCGTACTCGAACGTGTCGTCGATGACCAGCCCGGGCCCCGAGGGTGCGCCGGTGACCACGGTCGCCGCGGCCGCGTCCGCGAACAGGGTCTTGTAGATCATCGATTCGATGGTGTCGGCGGTGTGGTTGTAGGAGGTCGAGAGCACCTCGGCCGCGACGACCAGTACTTTGCTCGCGGGCCGCGCGGTGACGAGGTCCGCGGCACGGATCATGGCCTGGACACCGCCCGCGCACGCCACGGTCGTCAGGGCGGTGCGGCGCACCGTCGGTCTCAGACCGAGGCGGTCGACGAGGTGGACATCGAGGTTGGGGACGGCCCAGCCGGTGGCGTGGGTGGTGACGATCGCGTCGATGTCGTGCGGCGCGAGACCGGCCGCCCGCAGGGCCTCCTGGGCAGCCTGTTCCGACATGTCGACGGCGTCCTGGAACGCGGCCTCGGTCCGGTCCTGGACATCGGCGGTCCCGGAGACGGTGGGGGAGGCCAGCGGCCGCGTGAAGTGGCGGGTGCGCACCCCGCAGTTGTTCACGACACGCAGGATCGCGTTCAGCCTGGGGTGGTCGCGGTGATGGGCACGTATGTCATCGGCGATCTCGTCCGTGGTGACCTTGTGAGCACCGAGGACAGTTCTGGGGACGGACACAAAAGCTGGCATGAGGCACTCCCACGGTGCAGATCGGGTGCGGGGGGTGCCGATAACGTACTTGACGGCGCGACGAATGCCCCCCATCGCGTGAGAGTAGGCGGCTATCGCGTGAGAGTGGGCGGCTCAGCTCCTCACATGGCTCGCAGCATCGGTGCGCGTGAGTGCCTTCGCTCCATACCGGGGTGATAGATGAGGATGAACAGACGCGAGCCCGGGGCGGTCATGGGCTGTGCCGCGCAGATCGACACCCAGCCGAGGCCGTGGACGGCGTGCCGCAGCGGACGCTCGTGACCGTCGGGGTGGATCAGCGCCCCGTCGCTGTCGTAGAGGTGGGAGAGTTCGGGATCCGCGACCACCTCCTTCTCGATGGCGCGCAGAATCTCGTCGTCCGGCCGGGCGACCAGGGCGGCACGCAATTGCGGCAGCACCATGGGGACCCAGGAATCGCGCCAGTCGGTGAGCTGCTCGCGGCCGTCGGGTTCGAGCAGCATCCACCGCATCGTGTTGGTCGGCACCCGCCGGTCGGGGAACATCGCCTCGAACGGTTCGTTGTGGGCGAGGAGCTCCCAGGACGCGTCGGTGACGTACGCCATGTGCGTGATGCTCTCGACCGCCTCCTGCCAGACGCCCGGTATCTCCTTGCCCGAGGAGGGGTGGAGCGGACCCGGCGGATCCTGCAACAGCGCGTACCGGCACAGCGACACCCACTCCTGCTCATTGAGCCCGAAGAGACGCGCCACGTCACGCAGCAGGGACGCCGGCGGATTGGGGTAATTGCCGGATTCCAGCCGGTGATACGTCCCGAAGGTGCGGTGCAGCAACTGGTCGACCTGGTGCTGCGAGAGGCCGGGAGCCCGCCGCCCCTGACCGCGGGGCCGGGAGAAGCCATGCGATTCGGGGGCAATGAGGGCGCGTCGTTCGCGGAGCAGAGCGCGGAGCGCCGTCTTGTTCATGGTGGGTAATCCCCTTGGTACACGCTGAGTTGGAGCGTGATCAGTCTAAATATTCACAACTTCTTTGGTAGTAAACATTGCCCGAAGAAAACGATCAGACGCTACGGCATCATGGAGTGCGCGACCTCGCCGACCAGCAGGTTTGATCGACGGCGAGTGCGTGGGCACAACTGTGGGGCATCTTGTCCGGGGAGCTTGAGAATGGCTGAAATTCCCCGGCATCGGGTACCCCCTAGGCCTATCGGGCCGTTGCGGGAAGCGTGTGGGACGACTGTTCGTATTCCGATCCGTGTGGTGGGAAACAGGGCAGCGCCGGACCGCGCGGAGCTTCTTCCCGGACCGGTTTCGTGGGTCCACCGGCTGCGGTCGGTGCCGTCACTCGCCATTACGTAGCGGCCACGGTACCGACCGCCCGTGGTTGTCCCCGGGCGGTCACCCGGTGGGGAGCCGCTCCTCCGCCCACGCCAGGATCTCCGTGACCCGCAGCCCGAACCGGACATCGCAAGGGTGTGCTGTGCCGGTGCGCGCGGCCGTGACGAGTTCGTCGACGGCGGTGGGGAACGCCTCCTCGGCCCCCTCCCACGGGGGCAGCACCGCGACGCCGCTCTCGCCGCGCAACTCCACGGCCAGACCCGCGCACTCCACCGGCGCCGTCAGGCTCAGCGCCGCCGTGCTGGAGGCGCCACCGCAGTGGCGCAGGATCAAGTGGACCGTGTCCCCGGGCCCGGCCGCCGCCGTCACGTCGCTCACGTCGCCGAGGACCGGCAGAAGCACCGACAGGGCGTGCGGGCCCACGTCCCACAGGCCGCCGCGGCTCGCGCGCCACGGTGAGGGGAACGCGGCGATCCCGTCCGCGGTGTAGAAGGAGCCGTACCAGTCGGCGCGGCCGGTGAACCAGCCGCCGGTGTTCTCCTGTTCGGCCAGCCAGGCCGAGCTGGCCTCGGCGAACCGCAGTGTGAAGAAGACCACGGACGCCACCTGGGCCCGCTCGGCCGCCCGCGCCAGTCCGAGCGCGGCTTCGGGGGTCGTGGCGACAGGCTTGTCGAGGAGCAGATGGCAGCCCGCCGCCGCGGCCCGCGTCGCCAGCGCCGCCTGGACGTCGGGCGGCACCGCGAACGCCACGGCGTCGCTGGCGGCGAACAGTTCGTCCACGTCCGCGTACGCGGCTGTCCCGTGCGCGGCGGCGAGCGTGGCCGCGGCCTCCGGTCGGCGGCCCCACACGCCGCTGAAGTCGATGTCCGGGTGTGCGGCGAGGGCCGGGGCGTGGGTGGCGGTGGCCCAGGGGCCGGTGCCGACGAGGCCGATGCGGAGTCGGTTCATGGGCGGCAGTATGACCGAAGCAGTTCGAGAGCGAACCGGCGCCCGGTAACCCCTCGTCCGTTGCGGTCACTTGACGGCCGTGAGCATGAGGGTGTGTCCGGCATGAGGCTCGGGCACATGCCGCTTCCTACTGGTGAATACTTATTCAACGGCTATTGTGAATTTCCATTCACCTCATGTCGGCGGGGGCTTCACGGAGTCCGTCCCGATATCCGGCGATGCGCGTGCTCCGGCGCGGCGGGGCCGGCCGGAGGGGCGACCGTGGAAGGAATGCGACCGTGGGAAGAAGGCACCTCACCCATCCCTCCGTTCCGGCCGGCTCGCGCAGGGACGCCGAAGCGACCAAGGGCGCCATCACCCGCGCCGCGAGGTACCTCCTCGCGCGGCACGCCCATGGCGACATCACCCTCAAGGCGGTGGCCGAGCGCGCCGGGGTGAGCGCGCCGCTCGTCCTGAAGTACTTCGGCAACAAGGACGCCCTGTTCGCGCACGTCATGTCATTCGAGGCGGACGCGGAGGCGTTCCTCGACGCGCCCCTCGCTGGTCTCGGCCGCCACATGGTCCACCATCTGCTGACCGGCCAGGCCGAGCGGGGTGCCGACCCCATCCTGCGCATCGTCTTCGCCCCGCTCCACGGAGAGCGGGGCGACGTCCTGCGCGCCAACTTCCGCGCCCAGGTGGCCGATCGGCTGAGCGGGCGCCTGGCGGGGCCCGACGCGGGACTGCGGGCCGAACTCGCGGTGGGCATGCTGATCGGTCTCGGCGTGATGTACGGCATCGCCCGCGGCCCGCGGCTGCGCGCCGCGACCATCGCCGAGATCACCGAGCGGTACGCGCCCGCGGTGCAGGCCTTTCTGACTCCGGAGTAACACGCTCCGCCGGTACGGAGGTCCTGCGCGAGCGCTCGCAGCGCCGCACGACGGCCACCGCGGCGCCGCAGGATCAGGATCAGCCAGTACAGGCCGTACCCGCCGAACGTGGAGATCGCCCGAGAAGACGACGCCACTCGTGACGCAGTGGACGGTCATGGCCACCGCCGGTCGCACCGGGCGGGCCGAGCGCTGGTTCCAGGAACGCCGCCGATCCACTGCGTGCGGGAGACGGACTGCCCGAGCAGCGGCCCGGCGAGCGCTCCCGCGACCAGCGGCCGGGTGCCGTCGATCAGTGCGGTGGTGCCGCTGGGGCGGATCGTGGACAAGTCTTTGCCCATGGCCGGAAAGTTTCCTTACGTGATCTCCGGTGGCCCTCTCCGGTAGGGCGGCAGGCCGAGTCCGTCCCTTGCACGCCCTCTGGCCTTGGCAAAGTACGGCCGAAACCACGGGGGTACCGGCTCTCGCCGAGTGCCCGGGATGTTGACCGTACGCACTCGAAGGCGCACGATTCCCGCTATAGGTGCTAGATACATCTAATTTGCGAGCGGGAGGAATCACATGTGCGGCATCACCGGCTGGGTCTCCTTCGACCGTGACCTCACGGCCGAGTCCACCACTTTGGACGCCATGACGGAGACGATGTCCTGCCGCGGCCCCGACGACCGCGGCACGTGGACCGGCGGCCCGGCCGGGCTCGGACACCGCAGGCTCGCGATCATCGATCTGCCCGGCGGGCGCCAGCCGATGACGGTCGAGACGCCGAACGGCACCGTCGCCCTCGTCTACTCGGGGGAGACCTACAACTTCTCCGAGCTGCGGCGCGAACTGGCGGGCCGCGGCCACCGGTTCACCACCGACTCCGACACCGAGGTCGTCCTGCACGGCTATCTGGAGTGGGGCGAGGCGCTCGCCGAGCGGCTCAACGGCATGTACGCCTTCGCGATCTGGGACGCCCGGCACGACAAGCTCGTCATGATCCGCGACCGCATGGGCATCAAGCCCTTCTACTACTACGAGACACCGGACGGCGTCCTGTTCGGCTCCGAGCCCAAGGCGATCCTCGCCAACCCCCTGGCCCGCCGCCGCGTCGGCATCGACGGGCTGCGCGAGCTGTTCACCGTCGTCAAGACGCCCGGCCACGCCGTCTGGGACGGCATGCGCGAGGTCGAGCCCGGCACCGTCGTGACCGTCGGCCGCTCGGGGCTGCGCCGGCACGTCTACTGGTCACTGGAGACGAGGCCGCACACCGACGACCGCGACACGACGATCGGAAAGGTGCGCGAGCTGCTGGAGGACATCGTGCGCCGCCAGCTCGTATCGGACGTGCCGCGCTGCACACTGCTCTCCGGCGGCCTGGACTCCTCGGCGCTGACGGCGCTCGCCGCGCGCCGACTGGCGGAGACGGGCGAGACCGTACGGAGCTTCGCCGTCGACTTCGTCGGCCAGACCGACAACTTCGTCGCGGACGAGCTGCGCGGCACACCCGACACCCCCTTCGTGCACGACGTGGCGAAGTCGGCGGGTACCGAGCACCGCGACATCGTCCTGGACTCGCACGCCCTGGCCGACCCCGAGGTGCGCGCGAAGATGATCCGTGCCCGGGACATCCCCATCGGCTTCGGCGACATGGACGCCTCCCTCTTCCTCCTCTTCCGCGCCATCCGGGAGCACTCCACGGTCGCGCTCTCCGGAGAGTCGGCGGACGAGGTCTTCGGCGGCTATCTGCAGTTCTTCGACGAGCGGGCGCGCACGGCCGACACGTTCCCCTGGCTGGTGCGGTTCGCCGACCACTTCGGTGACGACTCCGGTGTGCTGCGCCCCGACCTCACCGCGGCGCTCGACCTCCCGGCGTACGTCAAGGACGGTTACGCGACGGCCGTCGACGGCATCCGGCGCCTGGACGGCGAGAGTGACTTCGAGTACCGGATGCGCAAGGTCTCCTATCTGCACCTGACCCGCTTCGTCCGCGTCCTGCTGGACCGCAAGGACCGCGCGAGCATGGCCGTCGGGCTCGAAGTGCGCGTCCCGTTCTGCGACCACCGCCTCGTCGAGTACGTGTACAACACGCCCTGGGCGCTGAAGTCCTTCGACGGCAGGGAGAAGAGCCTGCTGCGCGAGGCGACCGCCGATGTGCTGCCCCAGTCCGTCTACGACCGTGTGAAGAGCCCGTACCCCTCCACGCAGGACCCCAAGTACGCGGTCGCCCTGCAAGGGCACGTCAAGGACCTGCTCGCCCGGCCCGGCCACCCGGTCTTCGAGCTGGTCGACCGGGAGCGGGCGGCGCGGGCCGCCGCGCGGGAGGCGCCGCAGATCACCCAGGCGTCACGGAGCGGCCTGGAGCGCACCCTGGATCTCGCGCTCTGGCTGGATCTCTACCAGCCGGACATCGCGCTGTCCTGACCTGCGGGCGTCAGGCCCCTGCCCCGCGCGCTCACTCCTTGGGCTCGGCCGAGGCGGCGAGGGTGTCGAGGAACCGCTGGAGCGCGGGTTTCCTGCCCGTTCCGAGGTCGCGCTGGACGGGCGGCACGCTCGCCCCGCGCCGGGCTTCGGGGGTCCGGCAGGGGTCGGGGTGCTGCTCCTCGGTGCGGACGGTCACCGCGCGGCGTATGAACTCCGCCACCGGCATCCCGAGCCGGTCCGCGTGGAGCAGGACCGCGGCGTACTCCTCGGGCGTGAACAAGACCTGCACAGGCTTGGCACCGTCCATGGACGCATGATGCCGCCCGGGCGGGGGTGACGCGGTGCGGTTGGCATATTCGCCCACGAAGGCGTGAAAACAGCGGAAGCGGCGACGAATGGGAAGTGGCCCCGACCGGACGGGGGAATCACGGTCGGGACCACCTCATGTTCAATGATAAACCATCGGGTGATGTGCCCAGGTGGGAGGGGTGGGGGTGTGAGCCGCGCAACGCGCTGCCTGCCCCGTCCGCGCCCGGGCTCAGCTCGCGATCATGATCACCGAGGCCGTGACGCCGACGACGACGATGAAGCCGCGCAGCGCGACCGGCGGCAGGCGGCGGCCGTAGCGCGCCCCGACGAGCCCGCCGACCGTGGAGCCGGCGGCGATCAGCCCGGCCGCCGTCCAGTCGACGTCCGCGACCGCGATGAAGACGATGGCGGCGACTCCGTTGACGATCGAGGCGAGGACGTTCTTCACGGCGTTCAGGCGTTGCAGGTCGTCCAGGATGAAGGCGCCGAACAGGCCCATGAGCAGCACGCCTTGGGCCGCTCCGAAGTAGCCGCCGTACACGCCGGCGGCGAGGACGCCGCACCACATCGGAGCGCCGCCGTCCCGTCTCCCCGGGTTCTCGCGCTCCTTGAGCCGCCGGTTGAGCCACGGCTGCAACACCACCAGGACGCAGGCGGCGAGGATCAGCACCGGCACCACCGCCTGGAAGGCGTCGTCGGGCAGTTGCAGAAGAAGCAGCGCGCCGATGAGGCCACCGATGAGGGAGGCCGCACCGAACCGCACCAGGCGCCCCAACTGCCCCTTCATCTCACGGCGGTAGCCGTACGCGGCGCTCACGGTGCCCGGCACCAGGCCGAGGTTGTTCGACACGTTGGCGAGCACCGGCGGGAAGCCGAACGCCAGCAGGGTGGGGAAAGTGATGAGCGTGCCGGACCCCACCACCGCGTTGATCCCGCCGGCCGCGACACCCGCGGCCCCGACGGCCGCCATCTCGAGCGCTTCCACACGTCACCTTTCCCACAGGGGCACGGCCCGCCCCCGGGGTCGTCCGGACCCCGGGTCGGCGCCCGTCTCCGGGTCGCCGCCCGGGCCGTGAACGATCTTGGGTCATGGTGAAAACCCAAGTCAATCCTCGGGTTTCCTTGCATCGCCCCAAGGGATACCTTCACCCCTTGTGACCTTCGACGATCTCCGAGTCTTCGTGGCCGTGTGCCGCGCGGGCAGCCTCAGCGCGGTGGCCCGCGACCTCACCTGTACGCAATCGGCGGTGAGCCAGCACGTCAAGCGTCTGGAAAAGGAGCTAGGGGTGAGCCTCCTCGAACGGCACGCCCGGGGCGTCGTGCCCACCGCGGCCGGGCGTGTCCTGCGCGCCGCGGCGGCCGAGGGGATCGGCGGCATCGATCTTGCGGTGCGGCGCCTGCGGGAGCAGGCCCGGGGCGACGGGGGCACGGTGCGGATCACCACCGGTGCCACCACCGTGCGGCACTTCATGGCCGAGGCCGTCGTGGACTTCCGGGGCCGGTATCCCCGCGTCAGCCTGGAGTTCCAGACCGTCAGTTCCAGCAGCGGGTGCTTCGACGCGCTCGCCGCCGCCGACCTCGACCTCGCCTGGATCACCCTCGGTGAACCCGTGCGCGGCATCGAGCAGCGGCCCGTCGTGGCCCTGCCCTGGGTCCTCGCGGTCCGCGCCGACGACCCACTCGCCGACCGGCCGCGCGTCGAGCCCGCCGACCTGGCCGGAGGGCAGCTCATCACGCCGCCGGTGAACTCGACGTCCCGCGCTCAACTGGACGCCCGCCTGGACGAGTTGGGAGTGGTCCTGCCGACGGGCACCAGCGTCGCCGACTGGGACACGGCGTTGCTGCTCGCGGAGCTGGGCCTCGGGCAGGCAGTCGTGCCCGCGCTGCCCGGCTGGCGGGGCCGCGCTCCTGCCGGGCTGCGCATGGTCCCTGTCCCGGAGCTGCCGCCGCTGTCGGTCGGCTGGGCGGTGCGCCGCTGGGACGCGCTCAGTCCGCTGGCCCGCGCTTTCGCCGACACCGTGGCCGAGCACTGTGCGCCGCTCGGCCCGGTCCCGGCTCAGGGCAGCAGTCTGGCGGCGCGCGTCTGAAGGTAGCGGGCCTCCGGCCGGCTGAGGGTGCCCTTGGCCGCCGACCGGTAGGCGGTGAGCGCCCCTTCGGTGTCACCCGCCTTCTCCAGCAGATGGGCCCGTACGGCATCGAGGCGGTAGTGGCCCGTCAACCGGCCTTCCAGAGCGGTGAGTTCACCGAGCCCGGCCCTCGGCCCGTGGACCATCGCGTACGCCACCGCGCGCCCCAGTTCGGCCATGGGCTCGGGGGCGCGGCGGACGAGAACGTCGTACAGGGCGAGGATCTGCGGCCAGTCGGTGGCATCCGCGCTCGGTGCCTCGTCGTGCAGCGCGGCGATCGCCGCCTGCAACTGATAGGCGCCGGGCGGGCCTTGAGAGAGCGCCTCCTCGACGAGCGCGGTGCCTTCGGCGATCGCCCGCCGGTCCCAGCGGGTGCGGTCCTGCTCGTCCAGCGGGATCAGCTCGCCGTGCGGGCCGGTCCGCGCGGCACTGCGCGCCTCGGTCAGCAGCATCAGAGCCAGCAGCCCCGTCACCGCGCCCTCGTGGGGCAGCAGGCGCCGTACGGAACGCGTCAGCCGGATCGCCTCCCGCGCGAGGTCCGCGCGGTGCAGGGCATCGCCGGACGTCGCCGTGTAGCCCTCGTTGAAGATCAGGTACAGCACCTGGAGGACCACGACGAGCCGCGCGTCGCGGTCCTCGGGTCCCGGCTGTCGGAACGGCGTACCCCTGACCTTCCCCTTCGCCCTGCTGATCCGCTGCGCCATGGTCGCCTCCGGCACCATGTGCGCGCGGGCGATCTCCGCCGTGGTCAGGCCGCCGACGGCACGCAGGGTGAGGGCGACCTGTCCGGCCGGGCTCAGCGCCGGGTGGCAGCACAGGAAGAGCAGCGTGAGCGTGTCGTCGTCCGAGGGGGCGCGGCTCTCGCCCGGCGGGGGAGCGGTGAACGCGTCGCGGGGGGTGAGCAGTGCCGCGTCCTCCTCACGCCGCCGCCGTGCAGCGTCCGCGCGCAGCTGGTCCACGAGCCGCCGCGAGGCCACCCTGATCAGCCAGCCCCGCGGATTGTCCGGCAGGCCCTGGTCAGACCACTGCCGCGCGGCCGCGAGCAGCGCCTCCTGCACGGCGTCCTCGGCGGTGTCGAAGTGTCCGTACCGGCGTACGAGCGCGCCGAGGACCTGCGGCGCGTGTCGGCGCAGCAGGTCCTCGACCTCGGTCGTACGTCTCAGCACGCGCCTCCCGCGTCCTGCACGGGCCGGATCACGACGGGCGGCTCGACCAGGCCCTCGGGCCCGGGACACCGCGTGATGCGCGCGGCGATCTCGGTGACCCGTTCCAGGCTCTCGCAGTCGACGAGCCAGTACCCGGCGAGTACCTCCTTCGTCTCGCCGTAGGGGCCGTCCGTGATCACCGGGCGGCCGTCCCCGCCCGCGCTGACGAAGCGGGCCTGCGCGGGTTCCGTCAGGCCCTGCGCGTCGATGAGCTCCCCGGATTCGGCGAGGTCGTTGCTGACCTCGGTCATGAACGCGAACATCGCCTGAAGTTCCTGCTCGCTCCAGGCCGGGCTGTGCTCGGAGGGCTTGCCCGTCATCGCGTCGTAGTCGGCCTGTGAGCCCTGGACCATCACCAGATACTTCATGACTCGCTCCTCGGCTGCGCCGTCACCCCTCATGGGCGACTCTCACAGGGGACGTCGGAGCGGACGGCGCGTTCTCTACATGGGCTGCCCCCAGCATGCTATCGAGCGGCGGCGCCGAGTTCCTGGTGAGAGGTGGCGCCGAGTTCCTGGCAAGACGTGAGGGGAGGGCGGCAACCTTTCGCGGTGCGGTGGCGACTGCTCAGCGGCCCGTTTCTCACGGGCGCCGGCCCTGATCGCGGGCGTGCCGCTGGCGCTGGCCGCCGCGGGGGCGATGGCCTACGGCACGGCTTTCGGGGTGTTCGGCGAGGACGCGCAGCAAAGGGCGGCTGCCGCTCCGGCGCCGGCCTGGGCCAAGGCCAGCGCCGACGGCTTCGCGTCGGTCCACGCGCTGGGGCAGAAGGGGACGTACGGCGGTCGGGACGGGAAGACGGTCACCGTGCGGACCCTCGCCGATCTGGAGAAGTACGCGAGCGCTTCGGAGCCGTACGTCATCGTGGTGGCCGCGACGATCTCGATGAGCCCGAAGGGCAAGGAGGTCGAGGTCGCCTCCGACAAGACGATCGTGGGCGCGGGTACCTCGGGGCAGCTCGTGGGCGGCGGGTTCTTCCTCGGCCGCGGCGTGCACAACGTGATCATCGGGAACCTCACGATCCGGGATTCGTACCAGGGCATCCGGAACGACAAGGAGCACGACTGGGACGCCGTCCAGATGGACGGCGCGCACCACGTGTGGATCGACCACAACAATCTGCGGCACATGGCCGACGGTCTGATCGACAGCCGCAAGGACACCACCTATGTGACGGTGCCCTGGAACAGGCTGAGCGACAACAACAAGACGTTCGGCATCGGCTGGACCGAGAACACCACCGCGAACCTGACGATTCATCACAACTGGTTCCGCGAGACGGCACAGCGCAACCCCTCCACCGACCACGTCGCTCACGCAAGGACGGCACGCCGCTCTCGTCCAGCGCGGCAACGTCTTCGACGGAACCAGGGGCCGCAACGAGAGCGGCGGCGCGGCCTTCGACCCGAAGGCGTACTACAACTACCGCCTCGACAAAGCCGACGATGTCCCCGGCCTGCTCAAGTCCGGTGCCGGACCGCGCAGTTCGATCGGTACGACGTCGGGGGCCGGGACCGCCGCCGCGCAGAGCACCCTGGCCGTGGCCAAGGACGGCAGCGGCCGGTACAAGAGCGTGCAGAAGGCTGTCGACGCCGTGCCCGCGGGCAACACCTCACGTGTCGTGATCCGGATCGCCCCCGGCACCTACCGCGAGACGGTGAAGGTCCCGGCGAACAAGCCGCACGTCACGTTCGAGGGCACCGGCACCAGCCGCAAGGACTCCGTCATCGTCGAAGGCCACGCCGCCGGAATGACCAAGCCCGACGGCTCGGGCACGTACGGCACCGGCGGCAGCGCCACCGTCGCGGTGGAGGCCGACGACTTCCAGGCCCGCAACCTCACCATCTCCAACGACTTCGACGAAGCCCGGAACCGGCAACTCAGCGGCCAGCAGGCCGTGGCGCTGCGCACCGCCGCCGACCGTATCCGCCTGGACGCCCTCATCATCAGCGGCGACCAGGACACCCTCCTCCGGGACACGGCCGCCAAGGACAAGACGGGCCGGGTGTAACGGCACCTCGGCCGGGTACGTCACCGCGCCCAGCACGCCCGCGGGCCGCAAGGGCTTCCTCATCACCCGCACCACCATCGACGGCGACGTGTCCGCCCGCGGCTGCTACCTCGGCCGCCCCTGGCACGCCGGTGGTGACGCGAGCCTCGACCCGCACACCACCATCCGCGACAGCAAGCTCGGCGGGGCCGTCAAGACCACCCCGTGGACCGACATGGGCGGCTTCTCCTGGAAGAACGACCGCTTCGCCGAATACAAGAACGACGGTCCGGGAGCCGGCGCCGCCGGCGGTGACCGCCCGCACCTGACCGACACCCAGGCCGCCACCCAGAAGAAGGTGGACTGGTTCGGCGACTGGAAGCCGACCGCCGGCTGACCGCCCGCCCGCGGCGCTCAGCCCAGGTGGACGGGCGCCGCGCCCTCGGCCGACCGCTGCTTCGCGGCGTTGATGGCGAGCGCGGTCACGGCGAGACCGGCCAGGAACATCACGCCCGCGCCGGCGAAGGCGAGGGTGTAGCCGTGGGTCAGCGCGTCGGCCGCCTCGGCCACCAGGCCGTGGTCCTTGGTGGCCACGCCCCGGTAGAACGAGGCTGCCGCCGCCGGCAGCCGCTCGTCGGCCGCCGAGGTGGAGATGGTCGACAGGACGGCGAGGCCGAGGGCGCCGCCGACCTGCTGCGCGGTGTTCAGGAGCGCGGAGGCGATGCCCGTCTCCTGGTCGCCGACCCCGCTCACCGCGCCCAGCGTCATGGGTACGAAGCTCATGCCGAGGCCGAGCGCGGTCACGAACATCGCCGGCATCAGATGCCCGGCGTACGACGAGTCGGGGGTGAGCGTGGCGAACCAGAACATGCCCGCCGCGGCGACGAGCAGGCCGGGCCCGGCGATGACACGGGGGGCGAGGCGGGTCACCAGCTTGGCGCTGACGGCGGCGGCGACGCCCATGCCGAGGCTGAAGGGCAGATTGGCGAAGCCGGTCTTGACCGCGCTGTAGCCGAGGATCAGCTGCATGTAGAGGGTCAGGAAGTAGAAGGTGGCCATCATGCCGGCGCCGATGAAGAGCATCGTGGCGTAGGAACCGGCGCGGTTGCGGTCCTTGAAGAGGCGCAGCGGCATCAGCGGATGCGCGGTGCGGCTCTGGACGAGCAGGAAGGCGCCGAGCAGCACGGCGGCGACGACGAAGCAGCCGAGCGTCACGCTGTCGGTCCAGCCGTGCTCGCCGCCGCGCGTGATGCCGTAGACCAGGGCGATCAGGCCGCCGGTTCCGGTGAGGGTGCCGGGAAGGTCCAGGCGCCCCGGGTGGCGCTCGGCCTCCACGAGTGTCCTGGTCCCGGCGAGGACGGCCAGGCCGATGGGGATGTTCACGAAGAACACCCACCGCCAGTCCAGGGCGTCGGTCAGGACGCCGCCGAGGAGCAGGCCGACGGTCGCGCCGATGCCGGCCATGGCGGCGTAGACCCCCATCGCCTTGTTGCGCGGCTTGCCCTCGGGGAACGTCGTGGCGATCAGGGACAGCGCGCTGGGGGCCGCGACGGCCGCGCCGACGCCCTGGAGGACGCGCGCGGCGATCAGCAGGCCCTCGTTGGGGGCGAGGCCACCGAGGAGGGAGGCGAGGGTGAACAGGGCGATGCCCACCTGGAACATCCGCCGCCGCCCGAAGAGGTCTCCCGCCCGGCCGCCGAGCAGCAGCAGCCCGCCGAAGGCCAGCGCGTAGGAGTTGACGATCCACGCCAGGTTGGCGTCCGTCACGCCGAGGGCGGTCTGGATGCTGGGCAGGGCGATGTTGGTGATCGTGCCGTCGAGGACGACCATCAGCTGGGCGGCGGCGATGACGAACAAGGCGAGACCGAGGTGGCGGCCCTTGCCGGGATCCCCGGGCGCGCCGGGGGCGTCCGCCGGTCCGGGGGCGGTGACAGGCGAGCTGCCGACAGACATGAAAGAACTCCAGAGCGAGGCGTGGAAACATTCCGCCGGAAGCGGGAGCAGACACGGAAGATCGGCGTCCATTCCGGATGGGATAAGTCGTGCAATCCGAGCTGCGCGACGCGGAGAAGTCGGCCTGGGCTCGGGACGAAGGAAAACCTTAGCACCTAATAAGGGCAGGTAGCTGCCCTGCTGTTGCATTTTCGCGCCGTCCGTCGGCGCATTTGACATTCACCCTTGATATGTGGACACGCGGGAGGGGATGGAATTCAGTAAGCCGTTTGCATTCCGGCCGAAAGTGTGAGCAAAGAATGGGGGAGGTAGGGCTTGGATGGGTCCACAGATTTCCCCGAAACGCAAATTGGCGGGCCCTGGCGATGGCTGTGTTCGCCGAGGCGGCGCGCGGCCTGGTCGCCGGCTCACCGCGTCCGCGTCGCGTCCCCCGCCCGCTTGTCGTCCACGTCCGGGGGCGGGGGAGTACCGCCCCCGTTCCGCTTCTCGTCGCCGTGGCCCGGCCACCACGCCGCGTGTCCGATCAGTGCTGTCAGCGCGGGGGTGAAGACCGTCGCCATGATGAACGCGGCGATGACGATGCCGAAGGAGAGCGAGAAACCCATCTGGGAGAGCGTCGAGTTCCCCGCCAGCATCAGGGTCGCGAACGTGCCGGCGAGGATCACGCCCGCCGAGCCGATGGTCGGACCCGAGTGCCGCACCGCCGTGCCCGCGGCGTCGTGCGGTGCGCGCCCTTCACGGGCCTCCTCGCGAAGGCGCGACACCATGAGGATGTTGTAGTCCGTGCCGAGCGCGACCACGAACAAGTACATGATGACCGGCAGCATGAACATCAACCCCGGCTGGTTGCCCAGCTGTTGGAAGATGAGGGAGGTCGCGCCGAGCGTCGCGCCGAAGCCGAGGGCGACGGACAGCATCAGGTACCACGGCGCCACCAGCGAGCGCAGCAGCAGCCCGAGGATCACCATGATGGCGATCGCCGCCACCGGGAAGACCACCGAATAGTCGCGGTCCACCGCCTTGTTGATGTCGACGTACACCGCCGTCATGCCGCCGACCAGCGCCCGCGAGCCGTCCGGCGCGGCCTCGTGGGCGGCGGGCCGCAGCCGGTCCTTGACGGTGGACAGGGCCCTGTCGGACGCCGGCGGGTCCGAGAGCACCACCGAGTACGAGGCCGTCGTACGGTCCGGGCTCAGCCGCGGCGCCGCCACCTCGCCCACGCCCCGGACGTCGGCGAGCCGCTCGCGGAAGGCGGCGGCCTGCCGCTCGGTGACCGGCCCGTCGTCCGACGAGGAGAGGTAGACGGACGTCGGATCGGTGGTGCCCGCGGGGAACCCCCTTTCGAGGTTCGCCATGGCGACCATGGACTCCTTGTCCTTGGGCAGCGAGGACCCGGCGAGGTCGAAGTTGGCCTTGTAGCCGAGCGCGCCGAGCGTCAGGGCGCCCATGAACACGGCCGAGACGATCGCCCACACCGCGGGCCTGCGCGCGATGGACGTGCCGAGCCGGGCGAAGCCGGTGCCGTGCGGCTCCCGCTGCCAGGACTTCGACGGCCAGAACACCCTCGTGCCGAGGAGCGACACCACGGCCGGTACGAGCGTGAGGCCGGCCAGCAGTGTCACGAACACCGCGATGGCGAGCGCCGGACCCATCGAGCGCAGCATGCCTAGCGAGGAGAGCGTGAGCGCCGCGAAGGCGACGATGACGGCGCCCGCCGCCGACGTGATGGCCTCGCCGACCCGCTCGACGGCGTGCACCATGCCGTTCTTGGGATCCTCGCCCGCCCGCAGCGCCTCCCGGTAGCGGAAGAGCAGGAACAGGATGTAGTCCGTGCCGACACCGAACAGGACGACGGTCAGCAGTTCCTGGATGGAGGAGTCCGCCTTCATGTCGAACGCCTTGTTGGCGGAGGCGATCAACCCGGTCGCCATCGGCGAGATCAGGCCGATCAGGACGACGGGCAGCAGCGCGATGATGGGGCTGCGGAAGATGACCAGGAGCAACGCGATGATGATCACGATCGTGCCGACCCCGACGAGGAGGCCCGCCCGCTCCGAGGCGTCGCTCTCGTCGAGCGCCTGAGCCGCGGAACCGGTGATTCCGGCCGACAGGTCAGTGCCCTTCAACTCCGGCCCCAGATCGGACCGTAGCCGTTCCACCGCGTCCTGCTGCGAGGTGTCCTCGGGGTTGGTGATCTTCGGCATCGCGACGACCGACGTCTGCACGAGCTTGTTGGGCGAGACCTCGCCGGGCACGACGGCCTGTACGTCCGGGATCCTCTTCGCCTGGAGATCCTTGGAGATCCGGCCGACGTCGGCGGAGTCGGCGGCCGTCAGCTTCTCACCGTCGGAACGCTCGAAGACGATGATGGCGCCGATGTTCCGCTGCTTCGGGAAGTCCTTCTCCTGCACATCGGCGGCGCGAATGGACTCGTAGTGGTCGGGAAGGAAGCTCGCCTCGTCGCTGCTGGAGGTGAGTTTCGGGGCCAGTGAGATCACCGCGCCGGCCACCACCACCCACGCCAGGATGATCCACCAGGGGCGCCGAACCACGAATCGGCCCAGACCAGAGAACATCGGCTACTGCCTCTCCTCGCCCCCGAGGCATCACAGTCGTGTTCCGCCCAGCATCGGACGGACCGGGCGGCCCCGCCACTCGAACCACCGGATTCCGGTCACTCGTGGCGCGGCGGGGCCGCTCGATCGGTGTGGCGGGGCAGCCCTGGGGCCGTCAGAAGTTGATCATGTGGCCGGCCAGGCCGTGCACCGCTTCCTTGACGGCCTCGCCCAGCGTCGGGTGGGCGTGGACATTGCGCGCCACCTCGTGGACGGTGAGGTCCCACTGCTGGGCCAGGGTGAGTTCGGGAAGCAGCTCGGTCACGTCGGGGCCGATCAGGTGGGCACCGATGATCTCGCCGTACTGGGCATCACTGATGATCTTGACGAAGCCGACGGTGTCGCCGAGGCCGTGCGCCTTGCCGTTGGCCTGGAACGGGAACTTCGCGACCTTGACGTCGAAGCCCTTCTCCTTGGCCTGCGCCTCCGTCCAGCCGAAGCTCGCGATCTGCGGCTGCGAGTAGGTGGCGCGCGGGATCATCGGGTAGTCGAGTTCCATCGTCTCGGCGTCCGCGAGGGTCTCCGCGGCGACCACGCCCATGGCCTCGGCGGTGTGCGCCAGCATCAGCTTCGCCGTGACGTCACCGATGGCGTAGATGTGCGGGACGTTCGTGCGGCAGCGGCCGTCGACGTCGATCGCGCCACGCTCGGTGAGCGCCACGCCCGTCGCCTCCAGGCCGAATCCGGTGACGTTCGGCGCGAAACCGATGGCCTGAAGGACCTTGTCCGCCTCCAGCGTCTGCTGCTTGCCGTCCTTGCCCGTGACGGTCACCTTCACCTGCTCGCCCGACTCGTCGATCGACTCCACGCGGGTCGAGGTCAGCACGTCGATGCCGAGCTTGCGGTACTGCTTCGCCAGCTCCTTGGACACCTCCGCGTCCTCCAGCGGCGCGACGCGGTCCAGGAACTCGACGATCGTGACCTTCACACCGTAGTTGTGCAGGACGTAGGCGAACTCGATGCCGATGGCACCCGCGCCCGCGATCACGATGGACTCCGGCAGCGAGTCGGCGAGGATCTGCTCCTCGTACGTGACCACGCGCTCGCTGCGGCTGGTGCCGGGCAGCAGCCGGGGCGTGGCGCCGGTCGCGATGATGCAGTTCTCGAAGCCGATCGTGGCGGTGGTGCCGTCGGACTTCGCCACCTGAAGGGTGTTCGCGTCCAGGAACGTGCCCCGGCCGTCGAACTCCGTGATGCCGTTCTTCTTCATCAGGAAGTGGACGCCCTTGACGCGGCCGTCCGCGACCGTGCGGCTGCGGCTGAACGCCTCGCCGTAGTCGAAGGACACCTGTCCGTCGACCTTGATGCCGTACGTCTTCTGCTCGTGCGTGAAGAGATGGGCCAGCTCGGCGTTGCGCAGCAGCGCCTTCGTCGGGATGCAGCCCACGTTGAGGCAGACACCGCCCCAGTACTTCTCCTCGACGACCGCTACTCGCTTGCCCAACTGGGCGGCGCGAATGGCGGCCACATAGCCGCCGGGTCCTGCTCCGAGCACGACGACGTCGAAGCGGTCTTCCATGGGGAGGTCCTCTCTGGGGGAACGAATCCGGTGGTGCGGATGGCTCTCTGCCACGATCATGCGCCATGGGCGGACCCGTGCGGTGACCGGGTGGCACACGCCACTGCCGTTCGCGGGCTCGCACAAGGCCCCGCCGCGGTGCGCGGCCGGCTCTTGACCAGGTGATCAAGGGGCTCCTAGCCTCACGGATATCCGAATGCCGCGCGCTGGGTCTGCCGAGGTCCTGCTGATGACGAACCCGCCCACCCCGCCCGCCGCGTCAGAGGGGGCCCTCGCCGGTCTCAAGGTGCTGGACCTGTCCCGGGTCCTGGCCGGCCCCTACTGCGCGCAGATGCTCGCCGACCACGGCGCCGACGTCATCAAGGTCGAACCCCCTGCCGGTGACGAGACCCGGGGCTGGGGGCCGCCGTTCGTCGCGCCGGACACCTCCGCGTACTACCAGAACCTCAACCGCGCCAAGAGGAACATCGTCGTCGACCTGTCCGTGCCCGAAGGGCGCGACATCCTCGACACCCTCCTGGGCGACACCGACGTCCTCGTCGAGAACTTCAATGCGGGCACCCTCGCCAAGTGGGGCTACGCCGACGAGGAACTGCGCCGCCGCTTCCCCGCCCTCATCCACTGCCGCGTCACCGGCTTCGGGACCGACGGCCCGCTCGGCGGGCAGCCCGGCTACGACGCCGTACTCCAGGCGTACGGCGGCCTGATGAGCGTCAACGGCGAGCCGGACGGACCGCCGCTGCGCGTGGGCGTCCCGGTCGTCGACCAGGTCACCGGCATCCTCGCCTTCTCCGGCATCCTGCTCGCCCTGCACGAACGCCACCGTTCGGGCCTCGGCCAGCTCGTCGACTGCACGCTTCTGGACACCGCGGTCAGTCTGCTCCATCCGCACTCGGCCTCGTGGCTCGCGAGCGGCATCGTGCCGCGGCGCACCGGCTCCGCGCACCCCAGCATCGCCCCCTACGACTCCTTCACCGCCGCCGACGGGCCGCTCTTCATCGCGGTCGGCAACGACCGGCAGTTCGGTGCGCTCACCGAGGTGCTCGCGGTCCCCGGGCTCGCGGACGACCCCCGTTTCCGCACCAACCAGGACCGCGTACGCCATCAACGGGAGCTGCGCGCCGCCCTGGAGGAGGCCATCGCGGAGCGGCCGCGCGCCGACTTGGCCGCCCAGCTCACCGCGCGCGGCGTCCCGGCCTCCCCGGTGCACGACGTGGCCGAGGCGCTGACCTCGCCCCAGGTGCGCCACCGCGGCCTGGTCATCGACACCGGTGACTACCGCGGCCTCGCCTCGCCCGTCTCCCTGTCCCGCACCCCGGCGCGCGTGCGGCCCGAGGTACGGGGCGCCGGGGCGGACACGCGGGATGTGCTGGACGCGGCGGGGTACGACGGGGAGGCCGTCGCGAAGGCGGTCGAGGACGGTGCCGTGCGGGCCGCTGATCCGTCCTGAGCCCTGAGGGCGGGCTGGGTGGCCGGATGGTTGTCAGTGGCGGCTGCGAGGGTGACCGCCATGAGACCACTTCGCCTGAACGACATCGAGACGGCCGTGCGCGGCAGTTGGGGCGCGGACACCTGCCCGCCCGACTCGACGACACCGTGGCCCGAGGACAATCCCGCCCGTGACCAGTGCGGTGTCACCGCGCTCGTCCTCAACGACCTGTTGGGCGGCGACCTCATGCTCGGCGAGGTCCACGTCGAGGGTGTGCGGGTCGACTACCACTGGTGGAACCGCCTCGGCGCGGGCCTCGAGATCGACCTCACCCGCGAGCAGTTCGCACCGCACGAGAGAGTGACCGAGGGCGTCGTCACCGCGAGGCCACCGGAGATACGCCGGTGCCGGGAGGAGTACGAGCTGCTGCGCGCCCGCGTGTTGAAGCGGCTCGACGAGTTGGCTCACGGCCGGTCCTGAGACCGGTGGGAGCGAACACTACGGCCCCCGGTGTCGAAGGACACCGGGGGCCGCCCCGCGTCCCAGCAGCCTTCCCCCACGAAAGGTCACCGGGACTCCCCTGAGTGTGGATCAGGGTTCAGATCTCGTCAGAAGTTCAATACGGCACCCTCCCCCAGGCCAGCCTTCATCATGCACCGGTTGGAGAAGGTGGCGGACCAGCCGACGCGCTTGCCGTTCCAGACGCCGTTGGCGGTCACCGTGACAGGCCGCCACTCCTTGGTGCAGATGATGTCGGACGTGTTGTTGTTCACGAGGCTGGCGAACTCGCCGTCGACCCTCGTGAGTTCGGCACACGCGGCGGCCGGGGACGGGTGGCTTCCCGCGGGCCGCGGCGCGCAGATCAGCGTCACGGCGCGCTCGACCGCCGCGGAGTTGGCGTCCTCGCCCTGGCCGACCGTGAGCACCAGGGCAGATGGCGCGTAGAGGCTCTGCGGCCCGGGGGCCTCGGCCTGCGCGGTGCCTGGTGTCGCGGCGAGGACGCAGGCCGCCGCCGAGGCGGCTGCTCCCGCGATCCTGAGGGTGCGACGCATGGTGGACTCTCCTTCGCTCGATGCGGTTTGTGACTGCGGTGGGGAGTCTTGCCGGTGCGGAGAGTGAGTGCCAAACGGATGGTCGATTTCCGGATGTGTCCGTCCGGTGGGCGGTTCCCGTACGGGCGTTCGGGCAGCTCAGGAGCGGTGGACCGGTCACGCGAGGGCTGTCCAGCATATGGACGAGCGGCATTGGTATAAACGCTAACTACGCTCTGACCTGCGCAAACGAGAATTTGGTTCTTCCTTCGACCACCTGCATCGACCGGAAATCATCGCTGAGTCGGGGTTAAAACGGGCCCTGCACGCGAAGGCTCGGGCGAGTCGACTCAACTCCGCGAGAAGGCAAGCACCGCCGCCAGGTTCATCGGCTGGCGCGTCGAGACGTAGATGTACGGCGCGCCCCCGTAGGAGTTCCTCAACTCGATGCGCAGCGCGGTGGGGACGTAGGAGCGCAGGAGCAGCATCGCGTACGGATTCGCCCTGACCGTGCGCCACTCGAAGGCCTCCCGCTCGTCGAGGATCTCGGTCACGCCGAGCGCCTCGATCGGGATGGTCCGCTTCCCCGCGACGAGGAAGCCCGGCGTCACGAGGATGCGCACCCTGCCGTGCGCGTGCACGATCGCCGCGGCCACCGCCATGCCGAGCGTTGCCACGGTCGCCGCGACGACCGGACCGAAGGGAATGGCCCCGACGGCGAGTCCGGCTCCGCCCAGCGCCACCAGGGCCCACCAGGAGCGGGGCACGCTCAGCCGCTCTTCGTAGATGTGCATGACCGAATCCTGGCAGGAGCGCCCGTCGGCCCGCACGGAGGGTTCCCGCCCGTGCGCGCCGGGAGGCAACGCGAAGCCCCCTGTTGTCGTCCTCGAAGAAGCAAGAGGGGCACATGAGTTCGTTTATGTGTCCTGTGACGAGTCATCAGGAGGAGGACCACTTTGAGACGTGTCTCAAGAGTGGCGACCACGGCGCTCGCGATACTCGCGCTCGCGGCCGTGTCCCCAGGAGCCGCACACGCGTTGCCGTCCGCCGACGCCCCGCCACCCGTGTCGCCCGCCCCGCCCGGAGGCGGCCAGGATCTCCCCGAGGGCTGGAGCCTGGCGGGCGAGGGCGGCGGCAAGGAGCTGGTCTGGGCCTCACCGGAACCGGTCCCCATGGGAGACGCCCGCGTCGAGTTCTACTCCGGGGACAGACTCCTCGGCAGGCCCGACGCCGCGCGGGACCGCCGCTCGTTCCGGCTGCCGCTCAACGGCGCGCGCCTCGGAGCGGCGAAGAAGCTGCGGGTAGTGGCCGGCGGGCGACGCCTGGACGAGGCCGGATCCGGCGCCGTGCCGAGCACCCCGCGCCCCGCGGCCCCCATGGCCCTCCCTCCCGCCAACGACGTCGACCCCGGCAAAGCGGGCAGCTACCGCACCGTCAGTGGCGCGTACACCCTCAAGTCGGCGCGGCTGCCCGGCTTCCCGGAGCCCGTGGAGATGCGGGCCCACGTGGTCGGCCCCGCCGACGCGCCGGGCAAGCGCCCGCTCGCCCTGTTCCTGCACGGCCGTCACTACACCTGTTACGGCGGGGGCGAGGACGCGGAGCGCGGCGAATGGCCCTGCAAGGCCGGCACGAAGCCGGTGCCGAGCCAGGACGGCTACAAGCGGGCCCAGAAGCTGCTCGCGTCCCAGGGATACGTCACCGTGTCCATAGCCGCCAACGGCATCAACGGCCAGGACCACCTCGCCGAGGACGGCGGCGCGCAGGCCCGCTCCTCGCTGGTGCGGCTGCACCTCGCCCACTGGGCGGACTGGGCCGAGCAGCGGGACACCGCTCCGAAGGCGGTCCGCGAGATCGCGCCCGCGGACCTGGACCGGGTGCTCCTGGTCGGCCACTCCCGCGGCGGTGAGGGCGTCAACAGGGCCGCACTCGACAGCCTCTACGCGCCCCCCGCCGACCAGGACGGCTACCGCGGTCCGGTGCGCTGGAAGATACGCGGCAACGTCCTGATAGGCCCGACCATCTTCGGACAGAACCCGGTCCCCGACGTGCCGTCCGCGACGATCCTGCCCGGCTGCGACGGAGACGTGTCCGACCTCCAGGGCGAGATCTACGTCGACGGGACGCGCCGCGTCAGCGGCGGCACCGCTCTGCACAGCGCGCTCTACATGGTCGGCGCCAACCACAACTTCTTCAACAGTGAGTGGACTCCCGGCCAGGCGAAGGCGCCCGCGGACGACGACTTCCGGTCCGAGGAGTCCGACCCCGTGTGCTCGCCGGACAAGAAGACCCGCCTGACCGCCGAGCAGCAGCAGGCCGCGGGCGCCACGTACATCGCCGCGGCGGCCCGGCTGTTCGTCGCGGGCGACGACCGGGCGCGCCCCCTCCTCGACGGTTCCGACCGCCGTGCGCCCTCGGCGGATCCCGCCCGCGTACTGAGCCACGCCGTCGGCGCGCGCCGCACCGAGGCCTTCCTGCCGGACGCCTCGACCACGGTCAGGGGCGGACGGCTGTGCGCCCAGGTCGATCCGGACAACGCGGCCCGCGCCTGTCTGCCGCCCGACGCCAAGGGAGCCTCACCGCACTTCGCCGGCTGGGAGACCTCGCCGGAACCCGGCCGTGACGCGGTGGCGATGCGCTGGACGCGGGCGGGTGCCCCGCTGCGGGTGAGCCCCGCGCGTCCGGTGTCCCTCGCCGGCGCCAAGGACGTGGCGCTGCGGGTGATCGTGCCGCCCAACACCACCGGCACCCGGTTCGACATCGCGCTCGTCGACACCGCGGGCCACCGCGTCAAGCTCGGCGGCGCCCGCGTCGACGGGCTGCCGGGCAGCGGCCGGACCGCCTCCTACTGGGGCCGCGAGGTCCGCGTGCCGCTGACCGCGCAGGCCAGGGAGAAGCTGGACCTCAAGCGGGTGAAGACACTGGAACTCACCCCGCGCAGCCGCTCGGGGGAGGCCTGGCTCATGGACGCCTGGGGCTGGCGCCCCGGCACGCCCGCGGTCAAGCCGGCCTCCCTGCCCCGTGTGGACATCGGCCGGCTGACCGTCGACGAGGGCGACTCCGGGACCCGTATCTACCGCGTGCCGGTGCACGTCTCGGGCGAGGGCAGCGGCAAGGTACGGCTCTTCGTGCCGAAGCCGGGCTCGGACGAGGTCACGCACCGCGTGGTGACGGTCCGCCCCGGCGCCCACGACATCGACGTGCCGGTCGAGGTGCGGGGTGACACCCGCTACGGCTACGACGTGGCACACGACGCGTTCGTCAAGGCGGTGCGCGGCGCCGTGGTCGGCTCCCACCACGGGGGCGTGACGGCACGCAACGACGACCCGCTGCCCAGGATCACCCTGAAGCCCGTCGCCGACCGGGTCACCGAGGGCAAGCCGCTGAAGTGGCGGATGACGCTCGCGGAGCTCGTCGACGTGGACATCATGGCCGGACTCACCTTCCTGCCGGTCCACCGCGGCGCCGAGCTGTCCACGCTCGACGTGGACCCCCGCTGGGTGAAGGACGAGGTCGGCCAGGAGCCGCGCCCGGGGCGGGCGCTCTCCAGGATGTCGGACGGCGAGTCGCTGTTCCTCACCGTGCCCGCGGGCAAGAAGAGCGTGGAAGTGTACGTGCCCACCATCAAGGACAACGTGCGCGAACCGGACGAGTCCCTGAAGGCACAGCTGTTCCCGTACGACCACAACTGGGAGCCGCAGGACGGTGGTCCGGTGGTCACCGGCACGGTCCGGAACGCCCGGTAGCGCGAAGGGCGGCCGGCCCGGCGTGCGATTCAGCCGGGCCGACCGCCCTCTCCGTACACAGGCCCGTAGGCCCATAGACCCGCAGGCCCCCAGACCCGCCGGCTCCCCCCGGCTCCGTCCACTCCTGCATCCGGCCATCCGTGGCCGGATGCGTAAGGTTCATCCATGCCCCCACTCTCGACTGCCCCTGAACTCCAGCTCCTTGGCCCCGAGCACGCGCCCGCGCTGCTCGCCTTCGAGGAGGCCAACCGCGCCTACTTCGCCGCGTCCGTCCCCGACCGCGGCGACGACTACTTCCGTGACTTCGCGGCACGCCACAGCGCCCTGCTCGCAGAACAGGCCGAGGGTGTCTGCTTCTTCCACGTCCTGGTGGACGACGCGGGCGAGGTGCTCGGGCGGGTCAACCTCCTCGACGTGGCGGACGGCAGCGCCGAACTCGGCTACCGCATAGCCGAGCGCGCCACCGGTCAGGGCCTGGCCACCCGGGCCGTCCGGCAGGCCTGCGACCTCGCCGTCACCGCGTACGGGCTCACCGAACTGCGCGCCTCCACGACGCTCGACAACCCGGGCTCACGAGCCGTGCTCGCCCGCACCGGCTTCGTACCCACCGGGGAGATCCGGCTCGACGGCCGCCCCGGCACCAGCTACGTGCTGTCGCTCTGACAGCGCGGGTCCCGCGGCCCCGGCCCCCGGTCAGTCCGTGCGGGGCCGGGACTCGTGCAGTCGTGTGTGGTACCAGCCCTCGGACTCGTGCCCCGCGGGATCCTCACCGGCCAGGATCACCTGCCGCACGGCGTCCCGCCGCTCCTCGGGGCTGGTGAAGAGCCGCTGCGGATACGTCCGCGAGGTGTCCGTGACGGTGTCAAGGCCGTGCTCGGCCAACGTGGCCGCGATGCGCCCGTACGGCACGGTCCGCAGCGCGAACGCGCTCACCCACACCGGCGTGCGCGCGCAGTCGAGCAGCGCGCCGAAGGTGCGGTGGGAGATGTAGCCGATACCCCCGGTGACGATGATCAGCCCGGCACGGGCGACCGCGCCGCGCAGCCCCGGGCTGGGCGGGTGCCTCTCCAGGTTCTCCGCATACGCCTCGTCGAGCAGGCCCGCGTCGAGCGCGTAGCGGGTGGCGTTCGCCGCGGTGTCGAGCCCGATGACGGGCGTGGCGTCCGGGCGCCGCCGCGAGGCGTAGAACTCCTTGTCGCACTCGATGAGTTCGTGCGGGCTCAGCGCGGCGGTCTCGGCCGAGGTGTAGTGCGCGTACAGGTCGGCGAGCGTGAGGTCGTGGTTGAGCAGCGCCGCGTTGATGCCGTACGAGCAGCACACGTCGAGGACCGTCACCGGGCCCGTACTGCCGGGCAGCTGGGAGCGCAGCTCACGCGTGCGGCGGAAGACGCCCTGGGCGTGCTGCGGGATCTCGTACGCGTAGGGCTCAAGGGTGCGGAAGTAGGCGCGCGGGTCGGGCCGGTCGTAGATGTCGTCGAACCGGGTCTTGCCCGATGCGGTCCTTGTCCTGTGCCGGTCTGTGGCCATGGGGCACCTCCGGGAGTGAGGGACGGGTCTGGGGCTGACGTGCACCTCTACCCGAACCGTGCCGCCCCCCGGTAGACCTCCTGGCGGTAACCGGCCATGGCGCGACCCGGCCGCGCCACCTCCGGGCCGCCTTCCTGACTAACCTGGAGCCGATGTTCACCTCCCAGGGTCCCACGCTGCGCGAGCTGGCCGTTCAGGCGCTCTCGTCCACCGAGCACGGTTACGACCTGCTCGCCCCGAAGTTCGACCACACGCCGTTCCGTACGCCTGGCCGGTTCCTGACGGCGACGGCGACGGCCCTGCGGCCCCTCGGGCCCTTCGACGCGGGACTGGACGTGTGCTGCGGGACCGGCGCCGGCGTGGAGACGCTGCTGCCGCTGTGCCGTGAGCGGGTCACCGGCGTGGACTTCAGCGCGGGGATGCTGGCCGCCGCCGCGGACACGGTGGGCAGGCTCGGCGGGGAAGGGCCGAGCGGAGGGCGGGACCGGCACGGACCCGTGGTCGACTGGGTGCGGGCCGACGCCCGTGCCCTGCCGTTCAGCGAGGGCTTCGACCTGGCCGTCAGCTTCGGCGCGTTCGGTCACTTCCTGCCCGCCGAGCGCCCCGCCCTGCTCGAGGGCGTCCACCGGGCGCTGCGCCCCGGCGGCGTCTTCGCGTTCCCGATCGGCGCCCCGCAGCCCGTCACCTCCCCGTGGCACTGGGCGCTGCTCGGCTTCGACGCGATGATGCGGGTGCGGAACCTGCTGTGGCGGCCGCGCTTCGTCATGTACTACCGCACCTTCGCGCTGGGCGGGGTGCGCGCGGACCTGGCCGGTGCCGGGTTCGACGTGCGGCTGCTGCCCCTGGAGGAGTTCGGCAGGCGCCCCGACGGCAGCCCCCGCTGGCGCCTGGCGGTGGCCCGCAAGGCGTGAGGGTGCGCAGGGGAGGGCGCAGGGGGACGTAGGCCGCACGACTGTACGTGGGCGACCACGAGCACTTCACGCTCCGCCTCACGGGCTCAGATTCCGCGTCACCGCGCCGCGGGGCCCATCGCGAGCGACGCCCCGAGGAACACCGCCCCGAGCACCGGCCAGCCCGGCACCGCGGCCACCGTGTGCCGATCCGCCCCCGTGCCGTGAACCGCGCCGCGCCGCGGCCTACTCCGTGCCGTCGGCCGCCGCGTGCAGCGCCGCCACGTCGAGCTTCTTCATGCCGAGCATCGCCTGCATGGCGCGCCGGGCACGCTCCGGGTCCGGGTCGCTCAGCAACTCGGGGAGCGCGCTGGGCACGACCTGCCAGGACAGGCCGTACCTGTCCTTGAGCCACCCGCAGGGCCCTTCCTCGCCGCCCTCGGAGAGCTTGGCCCAGTAGTAGTCGACCTCCTCCTGGTCGGCGCAGTCGACGGAGAAGGAGACGGCCTCGTCGAAGGTGAAGTCGGGGCCGCCGTTGATCGCCGTGAAGTGTGCGCCGTCCAGCACGAAGTCCACGGTCAGTACGGTGCCGGCCGGGCGCGGGGCGCCTTCTCCGTAGTACGAGACGTCCTTGATCTCGGAGTTCGGGAAGACCGAGACGTAGAACTCCGCGGCCTGTTCGCCCTGGGTGTCGAACCAGAGGTTGGGTGTGATCGTGGGCATGGCGTTCTCCTGTCGCGTCCGCGGAGGTCCTGTCCGTCCGCGCGCCGGGCTCAGCTCTCTCTATGGGGACCGTCGCACCGCCCGGAACTCATCGCCACACGGTCACCGGATTCCGCGCACGCTCGGCTCCCTCTCCAGGCGGATGCCGAAGTGCCGCTCGTACGCCGCGAGGACCTCCGCCTCCGTGGCCGGCTCGGTGACCTGACGCTCGCCGTCGACGGTGGAGGTGAGGGTGCGGCCGCTGAGGGTGACCCGGCCCTCGCCCGTGACGATCGAACAGACCAGGGAGCGGGTGAAGTGGGAGTCCGGCGAGGTCCGGTGGTACCAGGCGCCGGCCGTGAAGTCGGCCAGCGCACGCGGGCGCCGGTCGAGCAGATACTGCGGCGTGCCGTCCTTGACGACCTCCAGATCCCCCTCCGCCCTGTCCACCAGGCGGAACGTGCCGCCGGGGTCGGCCTGCACGCCCCGCTCACCGAACACGAGCGGCAGCTGGCTGTGGGCGCCGAAGCCGACGTCCGCGAGCCACTCCCCGCCGTCCCGCGTGCGCACGCGCAGGGCCAGGTGGTCGAAGGGGATGCCGAGCCGCCCCTCGTCGTCGTACACCCGCCCCTGGAGCAGCGTGACATCGAAGCCGAGGGCCGTGAGGAGGGCGGCGAAGGCGCCGTTGAGTTCGTAGCAGAAGCCGCCGCGGCGCGCCTGGACGATCTTCGCCACCAGGGCCTCGTCGGTCAGCTCGATCTCCTCGCCGAGGTGGATCGAGAGGTTCTCGAAGGGCACGCTGCGCAGATGTGCCAGATGCAGCTCGCGCAGGGCCTCGGAGGTGGGCGCCGCGGGGCGCGCGACGCCGATGCGCCGCAGGTAGGCGTCGGTCTGTTCGATGTTCATGGGGCCAGTGTGGTGGGGCGTTCCCGCCCGGTCCACGGACCCACGTCGCCGCCCGTACTGGACGTCGGACCTAGGACTTGGGGACGAACACGCCCTGCCCTGCGGCCGACGCGTCAATTCCCGTATGACGTACACCAGTACGTGGGTATAGTCACCGACGACGCACGCGCCCCGCGAGGCGCGGTACGACGCGAGAGCCAGGAGGTGAGCCCGATGACCACGCAGCACCCCGCCCGGGCCCTCCTGACCGCGACCCGCGTCTGACGCCTCTCTGCCCAAGCACCGGCAGGGGCTGCAGACGCCACCGCCCAGGAGCGCCCGCCCACCGCGATCGCGTACTCCTGAGCGAAGGAACCGAAACACCCGTGAACACCAGCTCTGTGCGAGCCCCTGCCCGCGACTTCCGCGTGCTCGTCCCCGACGACGTCCTGGACGACCTGCGCACACGCCTGCGGCGCACCCTCTACACCACGGCCACCGACCCGACGTACTGGGCCGCGGGCACCGACCCCGACTACCTGCGCGACCTCGTCACCTACTGGGCGGACGGCTTCGACTGGCGAGCCGCCGAGACCGCGCTCAACGCCTTCCCGCACCGCATCGCCGAAGTCGCGGGCGCACCCGTCCACTTCGTTCACCTGCGCGCACCGCGCCCCTATGGCGCCCCCGCGCCGCTGCCGCTGATCCTCAGTCACGGCTGGCCGAGCAGCTACGTCGAGATGCTGGGCCTGGCCCGGCGGCTCGCCGACCCGGGCGCGCACGGCGGCGACCCCGCCGACGCCTTCGACGTGGTCGTGCCCTCGCTGCCCGGCTTCCTCCACTCCGGGGCGCCGAAGGGGCCGTTCACCCGCGAGGGTGTCGCCGGCATCTGGCACACCCTGATGACCGAGACGCTCGGTTACCGGCGCTTCGGCGCCTTCGGCGGTGACATCGGGGGAGGGGTGACGCAGTGGCTCGGCGCCCGCTTCCCCGGCGAGGTCGCGGGGGTGCACATCACCTCCGCGGTGGTCTCCGCCGACTTCGACACGGACCCGCCCACCGCCGAGGAGCAGGCCTACCTCGACCACCTCGCCGCGTACGACGCCGACGACCAGGGCTACAGCGAGATCATGTGCACCCGGCCCGACACGCTCGCCGCCGCGCTGCGGGACTCCCCGGCGGGCCTGCTCGCCTGGATCATCGACAAGTACCGCGACTGGAGCGACTGCGACGGCGACCTCGCGTCCCGCTGGGACAAGGACACCCTGCTGACCGTCGCCACCCTCTACTGGGCCACCGGCTGCATCGGCTCGTCCTTCCGGCAGTACTACGACTACGTACGCCACAACAGGCCGGTGCCGCCCATCACCGTCCCCGGCGCCGTCACCCTCAGCCATGAACCGGCCTTCGCGCACTACCCGAAGAGCCTCGCCGAACGCGTCTTCACCGATCTGCGGCACTGGAGCACGCCGGGCAACGGAGGGCACTTCATGGCACACGAGGAGCCCGAACAGGTCACGCGCGAACTGCGCGCGTTCTTCCGCCCGTTGAGAGCCGAGGGGTGACCGTGCCCGCACTAGGGGCAAATCGGGGCATTGTGAGAGCGCGGCGTAAAGGGGAGCCGAAAGTTCCGCGCCAATGGCGACGAAACCGTTGACACGTGACTGCACCCTGTGAACGAGACAGCGTGATCGGGCCTCCTCCCAGGGGATGACACCGCACCGGGCGCAGTACACCGACCGTGGGCCGATAGTCCGGCTCGCAGTCGGACTCCTGACCCGTCAACGGCAGTGAGTATGGAGAGGAATCCTGCTGGACCCCCTGACGTGCGCGGATCGCGCCGTCGGGGGGCCATTCCGTGTCTGCCCAACCCGACGGGGGTCCCTTTCGCCGTGGCTACGTTCCTGTACAAACTAGGCCGCCTCGCCTTCCGGCGACGCCGTTATGTGGCGCTGCTCTGGGTGGCGCTCCTCGTAGGTGCGGGCGTCGCTGCGTCGACCGCTCCCGCCCCGCCCGAAGACTCCTTCTCCATGCCGGGGACCGAGTCGCAGAAGGCCTTCGACCTCCTCGAGAAGCGCTTCCCCGACGCCAGCGCCGACGGCGCGAGCGCCCGCGTCGTCATACGTGCCCCCAAGGGCGAGAAGATCACCTCCGCCGAATCCAAGGCCGAGGTCGGGAAGATGGTCGCGGCCATCGGCAAGGGCTCCCAGGTCGCGGGCGTCGACGACCCGTACAAGGCCAAGACCGTCAGCAAGGACGGCACCACCGCGTACACCTCGGTGACGTACAAGGTGGCCGCCCCCGAACTCACGGACAAGTCGCGTGAAGCCCTCACCAAGGCCACCGACGAGACCCGTGACGCCGGCATGACCGTCGAGACCGGCGGCGACGCGGTCATGGCCGAGCAGGAGATGGGCGGCAGCGCCGAACTCATCGGCATCGCGATCTCCGCGGTCGTCCTGATCCTCACCTTCGGCTCGCTGGTCGCCGCGGGCATGCCGCTCCTCACCGCGATCATCGGCGTCGGCATCGGCATCTCGAGCATCGCCGCCCTCGGCAGCGTGCTCGACCTCTCCGGTACGACCTCCACTCTCGCGATGATGATCGGCCTCGCCGTCGGCATCGACTACGCCCTCTTCATCGTCTCCCGCTACCGAGCGGAGATAGCCGAGGGCCGCACCCCGGAGGACGCGGCGGGCCGGGCCACCGGAACCGCGGGCTCCGCCGTGGTGTTCGCCGGCCTCACCGTCGTCGTCGCCCTCTCCGGCCTCGCGGTCGTCAACATCCCGATCCTCACCAAGATGGGCCTGGCCGCGGCCGGCACCGTCGTGGTCGCCGTCCTGATCGCACTCACCATGATCCCCGCGCTGCTCGGCTTCGCGGGCCGCAAGGTGCTGCGCCGCAAGGACCGCAAGAAGTCCCTGAGCGAGCTCCAGGACTCGAACGCCAAGGCGAAGCTCGGCACCCGCTGGGCGCGCTTCGTGCTGCGCCGCCCGCTCGCCGTCCTGCTCGTCGCGGTCGTCGGCCTCGGCGCCGTGGCGGTCCCGGCCGCCAGCCTCGAACTGGGCCTGCCCGACGAGGGCACGTCGGCGCCGGACAGCACCCAGCGCAAGGCGTACGACATGCTGTCCGAGTCCTTCGGCGCGGGCTTCAACGGCCCGCTGATGGTCACCGTCAGCAAGGACTCCGGGGTGGCGGACGCCGCCAAGACCGTCCGCGAGAAGCTCGCCAAGGTCGACGGGGTCGTCGCCGTGACGCCTCCCACGCCCAACAAGGCCGACAACACCGCGATCCTGAACGTCGTCCCGAAGACCGGCCCGAGCGACCACAAGACCGAGGAACTGGTCAAGTCGATCCGCTCCAGCGCCGATGAGATCGGGCCCGACACCGGCTCCGAGGTCCTCGTCACCGGCCAGACCGCGATGACCATCGACTTCTCGCAGACCCTGGACGACGCGCTCCTGCCCTACCTGGGCCTGGTCGTCGGCCTGGCGTTCCTCCTGCTGATGCTGGTCTTCCGCTCGATCCTGGTCCCGCTCAAGGCCGCGCTCGGCTTCCTGCTCTCGGTGGCCGCCGCGCTCGGCGCCGTCGTCGCCGTCTTCCAGTGGGGCTGGCTCGCGGACCTGGTGGGCGTCGACCAGCCCGGCCCGATCATGAGCATGATGCCGATCTTCATGATCGGCGTGGTCTTCGGTCTCGCGATGGACTACGAGGTCTTCCTCGTGACCCGGATGCGCGAGGCGTACGTCCACGGGGCGCGCCCCGGCGAGTCTGTCGTGACCGGCTTCACCCACGGCGGCCGGGTCGTGGCCGCGGCCGCGGTCATCATGATCAGCGTCTTCTCCGGCTTCATCATGGAGAACGACGACATGATCAAGATGATGGGCTTCGGTCTGGCCGTCGCCGTCCTCTTCGACGCCTTCGTCGTCCGCATGGCGATCGTCCCCGCGGTGCTCGCGCTGCTCGGCAAGTCCGCCTGGTGGCTGCCGCGCTGGCTCGACAAGGCGCTGCCGAACGTGGACGTGGAGGGCGAGAAGCTGCACAAGGCCCTCGGCGACACGGCCACGCCCGAGGCGGAGACCGACCGGGAGCTTCAGCCCCTCGGCAGGTGACACCGTCGTGCTCGCTGAGCGGGCCGGCCGGAGCACTCCCCTCGGGGAGAGCCCCGGCCGGCCCGCTCGGTCGTTCCGGCCGGTCGTGCTGCCCGGCTGCCGCCCGGTCCCCGCGCCGCCGTCAGGAATCCCGCTGTGCCGCGTCGTAGGAGGCGCGGGCGGCGGCGATGTCGGGCCGGTGACCGATCGACCAGTCGGCGAGGGCCTTGACGAGGTGCGTGAGGCTGTGGCCCAGCTCGGTCAGCTCGTACTCGACCTGGGGCGGGACCGTCGGATACACCGTGCGCTTCACCAGCCCGTCACGCTCCAGGCGGCGCACGGTGACGGTGAGCATCCGTTGCGAGATGTCGCCGCGGATCCTGCGCTGCAACTCCTTGAACCGCAGGACCCCCGAGGCGAGTTCGACCACCACGTACACGGACCACTTGTCGCCGAGCCGGTCCAGGACGTCCCTGACCCCGCACTCGTCCTGGGACGTCTCACAGCTGATCACCGGGTCCGCGACCGCGGGTGTGGTTACCGCGGTGTGCCCTGCTGACATTCAAGTGCCTCCTTACGCGGCGTGATCATCGCCGCTGATGATGGTTCCGGGGCCGCTGCTCGACGGCCCGTGAAGAGGAACCACTCACAACGGGGGAACCATCCCATGCTCATGATCACCGGTGCCACGGGCGCCCTCGGCAAGCTCGTCACCGCCCGCCTCGCCGACCGCGACGACGTCGTCCTCGGCACGCGCGAGCCGGCCCCCGGCGAGCGCCGCGTCGACTTCGACGACCCGGCGTCGCTGGACTTCACCGGCGTCGACACCCTCCTGGTGATCTCCGCGGGCGCCGCCGAGGACGACATCGTCATCGCCCGCCACGACGCCGCGATATCCGCCGCCGAGAAGGCGGGCGTGCGCCACCTCGTCTACACCAGCCTCAGCGGCGACGGCGACCACCTCACGTACGCGCTGGCCCATCGCTGGACCGAACGCAGGCTGCGGGCCTCCTCGCTGAAGTGGACGGTGCTGCGCAACGGCCTGTACGCGGAGTTCCTCGCCGCGATCGCGGCGCCGGGCCCCGACGGGACGATCGCCGCCCCGCTGGGCACCGGCCGCCTCGCGGCGGTGGCCCGCGAGGACCTGGCGGAGGTCGCCGTCAGGGTCGCGACGGCACCGGCCGCACACGAGGGCCGCACCTACGAGCTGGTCGGCGAGCACGCCATCGGCGGCGCCGATCTCGCGGCCGCGCTGGACGGCTCGTACGAACCGGACTCGCTCGCCGCGACCCGCGCCGCCCTGATCGGGGCGGGCCAGGCGCTGTCCTTCCAGGTACCGATGCTGATGAGTACGTACTCGGCGGTCACCGCCGGCTTCCTGGACGGCACGGCCATCGCACGCAACGACCTTCGCACCCTGCTCGGCCGTGCGCCGCGCCCGGCGATCGAGGCCTACGTGCGCGCGGTGCGGGGCTGAGCCGTGCCGGCAAGATGCGGTGTCAGGACGAGGTTGGGGCCCCCGGGCTGCATGCCGTCCTCGTCGCCGAGCAGGTGCACCGCGTCGGCCACGAGGTGGCGGCCGACCGGCGGTTTCCTCACGGGTGGGCCTGCTGGGGCTCCGCCACACCGGCCGCCTTCTCGCGGAGTACGTGGGGTGCTTCGATGTCCACCCGAGTCCACGCGGCCACGACCTGCTCACCGAAGCCTGGCTCACTGCCCTGCCCCACGCCCCGGCGCGGCCGACGGGAAGCCGACGGTCCGCCCCGCTGGTTCCGCCATGTGCCGCACACGGCAGGACGAACCCACCTGCCCGGCGGAGAGTGACAGACATGCGTGTCCGCCCCGCACCCCGCTTCCCCCCGCCGCCCGCGCACCGCGTGCCGGGCGCGGTGCGTGCGGTGCTGTGCTGGCTGCCGGGCACGGTCGCCTGCGGGCTCCTGCTGGCGTGCGCGGCGGGCATCGACCCCGCCGTGCCCGACGCGAGGAGCGGTGAGGGCTGGGCGTACGCGCCGACAGTCGTCGCCGGGCGCCGTTCCCTCATGCCCGCCGCCGCGGTGCCGACGCGCCGCGGCTCCACGGCGTTCCGGGCGGCGCGACCGCGCATCGTGCCGCGCGAGGCCTGGCTGACGCCGAACGCCCCCACGCCGCCGCCCGCGCGCTACGCGAACCGGGTCGAGGCCCTCTTCGTCCACCACACCGACTCCCCGAACAGATACGACTGCGCCGACGCGCCCCGCATCATCCGCGCCCTGCACGCGGGCCAGGCGGGCGCCAGGAAGTGGGACGACATCGGCTACAACTTCCTCGTGGACCGCTGCGGCACGCTGTACGAGGGGCGCGCGGGCGGCACCGAGCGGCCCGTCGTCGGCGCGCACACGCAAGGGTTCAACCACCGCTCAGCGGGCGTCGCCGCGATCGGCACCTTCACCGCGGGCACGCCGGTGCCGAAGGCCATGACCGACGCCATCGCGGCCCTGGCCGCCTGGAAGCTCGGCCTCTCTGGCATCGATCCGCGCGGCGCCGCCCTGCTGGTCTCCAGCAACAACCTGAGCAGGTTCCCCACCGGCACCGCCGCGGTCCTGCCCACGGTCGCAGCCCACAAGGACGGCTACCACACCCACTGCCCGGGCGCCGCGCTCACCGCCGAACTGCCCGCGATCCGGGAGGCGGCCGCCCGCCTGCAACACCGCTAGCTCTCAGCGACGGTCCGCGTAGGCGATCCAGACCTGACCGGGGGCGAACGGCATCCGCGCGCCGTCGGCGAGCGTGAACGTCGTGCCCCCGGTGGCCGTCGCCCGCTTTCACCGCGTGGCGTAGCTCTTTCCGTCCCGCAGTACGAGGGCGTCTCCGCTGCCGACCGTCTCGATGCACGGGGTCACCGCGCCGTTGACGTCCTTGAACCGCGAGGGCCGCATGGTCACGTACCGGACCACGACGGTCCGCGCGCCGAGCCGAAGCGGAAACCGATGTCGGTGGGCCGGTCGGCCGCGCTCGGGAGCGCGCTGGAGTAGACGCCCATCAGACGGCTCAGACCGCCCTCGACCTTCTCCACGTAGACGATGTCCGCCTGCTCGATGCCGGTGTGCGAACGTGCCACTCGCGCGTTGTCGAACTTCACCGCGAGCACCGGACCGTGATGTGCCGTCAGCCCCGTGAAGGGGGACGTGCCCCGCGGCGACGGCGCGCCCTCGTGCCCCGACGCGTCCGCGGACCGCGGGCCGCTCGCGACGGGCGGGCCACCCGCGGTGAGCGTCGCCGCGGCGACCAGGGCCAGCGCTGTGGCGCCTGCGCGGGTGCAGCCTGACCTGGCCGCAAGGGCGGCACAGGCGCTGACCGTGACGCGGCACGCGCAGACCTTCCTCCCGCCGGGGGGGGGGACCAATGATCACCGCAGGGGCCGTCCACCCGGCGGCGCGTCACTCTTTCCGGGGGCGCCCCGCGTGGCTCGGTCCTATCAGCGTTCCGCCAGGTACCTGGCCGCGCACGTCGGCGAGAATCATGAGCATGGCAGCGCTGAACGAGATCCTCCCCGTGGAAGCCGTCCTCCTCGACGCCCCGGCGGCCGACTGGCGCGAAGCCGTCCGGCGCGCCGGTGACCTGTTGGTCGCGACGGGCGCCGCCACGGACACGTACACCGCCGAGATGATCGAGAACGTCGAACAGAACGGGCCGTACATCGTCATCGCCCCCGGCCTGGCCCTCGCGCACGCCAGGCCCTCGCCCGCGGTCCTCGGCACCGGCATGTCCTGGGTCCGGCTCGCGGCTCCCGTGCGGTTCGGGCACGAGGCCCACGACCCCGTCGAGCTGGTCGTCGGCCTCGCCGCGAAGGACGCCTCGGAACACACGGCGGCCATGGCGGCCCTGGCCCGGCTGCTCGCCGACCCCGCGGCGGCCCGTGCCCTGCGCGAGGCGCGCACCCCGCGGGCCGTGCACGCCCTGCTGTCCGGCGGACGGGAGGGCGAACACCCCCGCGAGGCGGCGGGAAGCGGCGACGACCTGCACAAGATCCTGACCGTGTGCGGCAACGGCGTCGGTACGAGCCTGTTCCTCAAACAGACCCTCGAAGGCGTGCTGGACCGCTGGGGGTGGAGCCGCCACGTCACCGTCGAGGCGACGGACACCATCTCGGCCAAGGGCAAGGCGAACGAGGCCGTCGCCATCCTCACCTCGCGGGAGATCGCCGGGACACTCGGCGACGTCGGCATCCCGGTGAAGGTCGTCGAGGACTTCACCAGCGCCGCGGAGGCCGACCGCGTGCTCCGCGACACCTACGACGTCTGACGACGCGGGCAAGGAGAACCCACCATGGACTGGCTCGTGTCGACCGCCGAGTTCCTCGTCAACGAAATCCTCAGCCAACCCGCGTACCTCATCGGCCTCATCACCGCCGCCGGCCTGATCGCTCTGAAGAAACCCGCGGGGCAGGTCGTCGGCGGCGCCATCAAGGCGACGCTCGGCTTCCTGCTGATCGGGGCGGGTGCCACGCTCGTCGTCGGCGCCCTCGCCCCGCTCGGCGAGATGATCCAGGGAGCCACCGGCGCACACGGCGTCATTCCCACCAACGAGGCGATCGTCGGCATCGCGCAGGAGCAGTACGGCGCCCGTGTCGCCTGGCTGATGATCCTCGGCTTCGCCGTGAGTCTGCTCCTCGCCCGCTTCACCCCCCTGCGATACGTGTTCCTGACCGGACATCACATGTTGTTCATGGCAACCCTGTTGACGATGGTGCTCGCCATCGCGGGCCAGGCCTCCTGGGCCGTGGTCCTCGTCGGCGGCGTGCTGCTCGGCATCCTGCTGGTGGCCATGCCGGCCTTCGCGCACCCCTGGACCAAACGCGTCACCGGCAGCGACAGCGTGGCGATCGGCCACTTCGGCACCGCCGGGTACATCGCGGCGGGCGCCACCGGCCAACTGGTGGGCCGCCGCAGCCGGAGCACGGAGGAGATGAACCTTCCCGAGGGCCTGCGCTTCCTGCGCGACTCGATGGTGGCGACCGCCCTGTCCATGGTGCTGATCTACCTCGTCATGGCGCTCATCTTCCTCGGCAAGGTTGGCAAGGAGGCCGCGTTCAAGGCCTTCGGCGACCACGGCGCGGCGGGCGCGAGCGGCGTCGGCGACTACGTCATGCAGTCCGTGATGCAGGGCTTGCAGTTCGGCATCGCGGTCGCCGTGATCCTCTTCGGCGTCCGTACGATCCTCGGTGAACTCGTCCCCGCCTTCCAGGGCATCGCGCGGAGACTGGTGCCGGGGGCGGTGCCCTCGCTCGACGCGCCGATCGTCTTCCCCTACGCCCAGAACGCCGTGCTCGTCGGCTTTCTCTCCAGCTTCACCGGTGGCCTCGTCAGCCTCGGCCTGCTCGCCTGGATCTTCCACCCCGCCTTCGGACTCGCCCTCGTCCTGCCTGGCCTGGTTCCGCACTTCTTCACCGGCGGCGCGGCCGGCGTCTACGGCAACGCCACCGGCGGCCGTCGCGGAGCGGCCCTCGGTGCCTTCGTCAACGGCGTCCTGATCACCTTCTTGCCCGCGCTGCTCCTGAAGGTCCTCGGCGCCTTCGGCGAGGAGAACACCACGTTCGGCGACGCCGACTTCGGCTGGTTCGGCACGCTCATCGGGTACGCGGCCAAGGCGGGCGAGACCGGAGGCGTCGTCCTGATGCTGCTCATCGGCGCGGCCGTCCTGTTCGGGGCGGTCATCTTCCAGAAGCGAGTCGTGGACACCGGCTGGGATCCGGGCGCCCACCGCGACGCCCTGCCGCCACGGCGAGAGGCCCCGGCCTTGGCCATTGCATCGGCGGCGGCCGACGCCCCGGCGGCGTACGGCAGGATCGCACCCCCGCGCGGCGCCCCGAAGCCGCCTCCGCCACCGCAGGCGTAGGGCTGAGCGGCCCCTGAAATCCGGCCCGTAAATCCGGTGGGACGCGGGCGACGTGCCTGCCATGATGCGGATCATGGACAGTGGGCTGCGGCGGCGGTACGCCGCCTATCGGTGGACCCCCGCGACGGACGGCCGGTCGGGCGCGGAGGTGCACCGCCTTACCGTCCAGGACGGCGCCGGACCCGACCTGTACGTCAAGGTCGCTCCCGCCACGTACGAGGGCTCGCCCCTGGACCTGTCCGGAGAGGCCGATCGCCTCACCTGGCTCGCCGGGCGGGGCATTCCGGTGCCACGCCTGGTCGAGCGGGGTACGGACGGCGAAGTGGCCTGGCTGGTGACGGAGGCGCTCCCCGGCAGGCCCGCTGCCGAGCGGTGGCCCGAGGGGCAGCGGACCGCCGTGACCGAGGCGCTCGCGGACATCACCAGGGCCCTGCATGAACTGCCCTCCGAGGACTGCCCCTTCGACCGGAGCCTCGCGGTGACACAGGAGCAGGCGGCCCGCAGCCTCCACGAGGGCCTCGTGGACCTGGACGACCTCGACGAGGAGCGCGAGGGCTGGTCGGGGCCGCAACTCCTGGACGAACTGCACCGCACCCGCCCGGCGTCGGAGGACCTGGTGGTCACCCACGGGGACCTCACTTCGGAGAACGTGCTGATCGACCCGGAGACCTGCCGCGTCACCGGCGTCATCGACGTGATCCGCCTCGGCCGGGCCGATCGGCACACCGATCTCGCCGTCGCCCTGCGGGAGTTGGCGAGCGAGGAGGACCCGTGGTTCGGCCCGGCGTACGCGAGGCGGTTCCTGGAGCGGTACCTCCAGGGGGCGACCGCGGAGGCGGTCGTCGACGAGGACCGGCTGGCCTACTACCGGCTCCTCGACGAGTTCTTCTAGGACCCGCGCGTCACGGGTCCCTCCAGGAACCGGCTAGCAGTGGCGGTACACGTGGCCGTCCTCGCCCGCGGGACGGACGTCGCGGTCGCGCAGGGTCACGGAGAGCTTCCGGCCCCAGGAACGGCACGCGGTGGTGAAGTCCTTCGTCTCGTACTCGATGTCGAAGACCCTCCCGTCGTACGCCGATGCGAAGGCGGGGCATTCCTCGTAGCGGGCGCACTCCTCGGTCACGGCGAAGTCGAAGCCGATGGTGCGGCGTCGCTCCAGCAGGTCGGTGGTGTTCTTCTGCGCGATGGCCAGGCCCTCGTCGTGGGCGCGGCGGGCGAGGAGGCGGGCGAAGGCCGCCGCGTCGTCGGCGGTGAGCAGGCCCTTGGAGCGTTCGTAGGAGTCGAGGTTGTCGGGCTCCACCGCGTCGAATCCGGCCTCCGCGCAGCCGTCGATCCACTTGCCGACGACCTCGGCGAGAGCGGCGCGCTTGGCGCGGGTGGAGATGTCGAGCAGCGGTTCCCGCCAGTCCTCGTCGACGACCGTCCGGCCCTGGTCGTCGCGTAGGAGCAGGTCGGGGTGTTCACGCTGCCACCAGCGTGCGATGTCCTTGCCGGGCTGGGCCTGGAAGGCGTTGACGTAACAGATGTTGTAGCGGCCGGGAGCGGGCTCGGCCGCGCGGTCGCGGGAGACCGCCCGCACCTTCGACTGGGGCGGATAGGCGCCGCCCAGCTGGTAGTCGAAGGCCGCGTTCACGGGCGGCCGGCGCACGGCGTCGCCGGAACCGGATGAACCGGAGGGGCGGGGCGCGGCGGCGGACGTGCCGGGCCCGCCCCGGTCGGCGGCGTCGGACGAGCAGGCGGCGAGCGGGCCGAGGAGAGCGAGAAGCGCGAGGAGCGGGGCGCCGCCGACGCCGGTTCGCAGGGGCCGCAAGGAGCGGTTGTTGCTGGTGGGCCACGTGGTTCCGGTCACCGGAACAGGATCGCAGCCCCCTGCCGCGGACGCCGCGCCGGGCCCCGCGGATGGCGTCAGGACAGCCTCAGGACGGGGTCCGGGCAACTTCAGAACGGCGTCAGGACAGCTTCAGGGCCTTCGCGGCCTGCGCGGCCATCCCGGCCTCGCCCGCGGCGTTCGGGTGTACGGGGACGAAGTTCGTGCCGAACAGCATCGGTTCGATCCACCGTTCGCCCAGCGGGCGGCAGGCGTCGTGCGCGTCGGAGGCGGCGTCCATGTCGACGAACGTCGTACCGGTCTCCGCCGCGGCGCGCCGGACGGCGTTGTTCAAGTGGCCTTGCAGATCGCGGAGGTAGGGGACGTCACCCTCCGCGATGGGCATCTTGGCGAAGCAGCCGGGGACGGACTTCGCCGGGGTGATCCACGGGTAACCGAGGATGGCGGCCTTCGCCTTCGGCGATCTGGCCTTGATCTGGTTGAGGGAGGCCTTGACCGCCGGATACGTCTTGGCGTCGATCTGCTCCTTGAAGGAGTCGCCGTGGGCGTCCTTGCAGGGACTGCCCTTGCCACCCGAGAGGGCCCCGGCGGTGCCGCAGGCGAGGATCGAGTTGATGAACGTGCTGTTGTCGTTGCCGCCGATGGTGAGCGTCACCAGCTCGGTGTCGCTCTTCAGCGCGTCCAACTGCGGGGCCACGCCCGGGTATTGGGACGTTGCGAGGTCCTTGGTCCGCGCGCCGCCACAGGTCACGTCCGTCAGCTTCGCGCCGAGGGAGGCGGCGAGCAGGTGGGGGTAGTTCTTCGTGGTGCGGGCGCAGAGGAGCGGGGCGCTCGGGTCCAGGGGGAGTACGCCCGAGCCGGCGCTGAAGCTGTCGCCGAGGGCGACGTAGCGCAACGGCTCCCGGGCATCGGCGGCGGCAGGACCCGCGCCGGGGCCGAGCGTGGTGATTCCGGTGACGGCGGCGAGGGCGGTGAGGGCGGCGACGGTCCGGGGCTGTGCGGGCATGCGCATGGACGTTCTCCTCCGGGCGGACGGTGGGGGATCCCAGGGCTTGGGCAACGTATTTCAGGATTCACATCTCTCACTACGTGTCGGGATGCGCGTCCGGGTGAGGTCTCTTGGCATGCGAGTGACAAAGAAGCCCGCCACCGTGCCGGTGTGGGCTCCGGACGGCCGGCCGCCTCCGCACAGAAGAGATCAGCCGCCGTCGCCGTGGTCCGCGACCCACTCCACGACCAGGCCGGTGAAAGCCCGTGCGGCGACACTCTGGTAGGCCCTTTCACGACGCAGCGGGGTGACGCCCTCACCCGCGACCGCCCGGTCGTGCGAGGCGCGCGGACCGCGTGCGCGCCGACGGCAGGGGCGCACCCGTCGGGGAGGACCCCGCACCGCCCCGGCAGGTCGTCGTCCCCACCAGCCTCGTGGAGTACGGGAATTGAGCCCACCGGCGTGCGGCGGAACCACCCGGGACGACCGTACGTTGAGCGAGGCGTGCGGTCACGCGGTGCGTGGCCGGTGAGCAGCTGACCCGGTCGTCGCACCGGGGGGTCGGCGCGGAGGAAGGGATCGGGGGCCCGCGTGTCGCAGCAGCGTCGTTCCGCGCGCCTCGCCTCGTCCGCGGTGGCCCTCGTCGTCACCGTGCTCGCCCTCTTCGCCCCGGCCGCTGCCGCGGCGGCGGCCGGCATCCGGGCCGACGGCACGCCCACCCACCACACCGTGGCGCACGCCGGGAAGCAGACCGGGACCGAAGACGCCCCCGCGTTCACCGTCGCCGTCGCGCACCGCCTCGACGCCCACCTGCCGGGCCCGCAGCCGGTGGGCCCACCGCGTACGGCAGCCGACACGGCGCCGCACCGCGCCACCGGCGGACCGGACACACGGCCCGCCGCCCCGCACGCACGGTCGCACGAGGCGATCGACTCCGCCGCCCCGCGGGGCCCACCCCACCGATGAGCACGCAGACCGTCCCCGACGCCTGACCCGGCGCACACCGCGCCGCCCGGTCACGCGTCCCTCCGTCCTGCCCTCATCCGTGGAGAACCCCATGCCCCGTGCGCCCAAATCCGGTGCGCCCACCTCCCGCGCGCCCGTGTGGCGGGCCGTCGTCGCCCTGTGCGTCGTCGCGCTCTCCCTCTACGTGGCCCTCACGCAAACCGCCCGCCTCGGCCTCGACCTGCGGGGCGGCACCCACATCGTCCTGGAGACCAAGGACTCGCCCACCGTCGAGGCCGACGCCGCCTCGACCGACCGCGCCTTGGAAGTGCTCAGGCAGCGCGTCGACGCACTCGGCGTCGCCGAGCCCGGCCTCGCCCGTTCCGGCGAGAAGCGGATCATCGTCGAGCTGCCCGGCGTCCAGGATCCGCGCAAGGCCGCCGAAATCATCGGCCGCACCGCCCAGCTGACGGTCCACCCGGTGACGGGGGAGTCCCCCGAGCGGGGCGGGGCCGAGCCCGCCGCCGACGGGTCGCGCACCCTGCCCGACCCCGACCGGCCCGGCAACCACCTCACCCTCGGACCCACCGCGCTCTCCGGCGCGGGCGTCGAGGACGCCGAGGCGCTCCTCGACCAGCACTCCCTCTCGGGCTGGATCGTCTCGCTCGACTTCCGCGACAAGGCGGGCGAGGCCTGGGCGCGCGTCACCGGCAAGGCGGCCTGCGCACCCCGGGGCGCGCCCGAACGGCGCGTCGCCATCACCCTCGACAACAAGATCATCTCGTCGCCGGGCGTCAACGAGGACGTGCCGTGCGAGGTCGGCATCACCGGCGGCTCGACCCGGATCACCGGCGGCTTCAGCCAGTCCGAGGCCCGCGACCTGGCCGCGCTCGTCAAGGGCGGCGCCCTCCCGGTGCCCGTCGACGTCGTCGAACAGCGGACCGTCGGCCCCACGCTGGGCGCCGACGCCATCGCCGCGAGCACCCAGGCCGCCCTCATCGGCGTCGCCCTCACCGCACTGTTCATCACCGTCGTCTACCGCCTTCTCGGCGCGCTCGCGGCGCTCGCCCTCGCGCTGTACGGACTGATCTCGTACGCCGCTCTGGTCGCACTCGGGGCGACGCTGACCCTGCCCGGCCTCGCCGGGTTCGTACTGGCCATCGGCATGGCCGTCGACGCCAACGTCCTCGTCTTCGAACGGGCCCGGGAGGAGTACCTCGGCGTCCGGTCCACGAACCTGGCGAAACCCGTCCGCACGGGTTTCGCCAAGGCGTGGAGCGCGGTCGTCGATTCGAACGTGACGACGCTGCTCGCCGCCGGGCTGCTGTTCTTCTTCGCCACCGGGCCGGTCAAGGGCTTCGGCGTCACCTTGAGTATCGGTGTCCTCGCGTCCATGGTCACCGCGCTGGTCATCACCCGGGTCCTCGCCGACTTCGCCGTCACCCGCCGCGCCGTGCGCGAGCGGCCCGCCCTGACCGGCATCGCCTCCACCGGCCGCGTGCGCACCTGGCTGGCCCGCCGTGACCCGGACCTGGTGCGCCATCGGCGCCGCTGGCTCGGCGCCAGCGCCCTCCTGGTCGCCGTGGCCGTCACGGGGATCGCGCTGCGCGGCCTGGAGTTCGGCGTCGAGTTCACCGGCGGCCGGCTCGTCGAGTACAGCACCAGCCGGCCCGTCGACGCGGACACGGCCCGCGGCGCCGTGGCGGATGCCGGGTTCCCGCGCGCCGTGGTGCAGGAATCCGGGGACGGTGACATCACCGTGCGTACGGAACACCTCACCGACGCCGAACAGCGGCGCGTCAAGGAGGCCCTGGCGGAGCCCGGCGGCACCGTCACCGTCGAGCGCGACGAGCTGATCGGCCCGAGCCTCGGCAGCGAACTGCGCCAGAAGGCGCTCATCGCCCTCGCCATCGCCGTCGCGGCCCAGCTGATCTACCTGAGCGCGCGCTTCCGCTGGACGCTCGCCGCGGCGGCCGTGTCCGCGATGGTCCACGACGTGCTGCTCGTGGTGGGCCTCTTCGCCTGGCTTGGCAAGCCGGTCGACAGCGTCTTCCTCGCCGCCCTGCTCACCGTGATCGGCTACTCGGTCAACGACACGGTGGTCGTCTTCGACCGCGTGCGCGAGGCGAGGCGCCGTGATCCGCGCGGCGACCTGGCGGCCAACGCCAACCGGGCCGTCGTACAGACGCTGCCGCGCACGGTGAACACGGGGATGGGCGCGCTCTTCATCCTGACCGCCCTCGCCGCGCTCGGCGGCGACTCGCTCGCGGACTTCTCCCTGGCGCTGATCGCCGGGGTGGTGGTCGGCATGGCCTCGACGGTCTTCACGGCGGTCCCGATCGCCGTCGCGCTCGAACGGCGGAACCCGGGGACGCGGCCGCCCGCGCGTCCGGGCGGTACGGCACAAGAACCGGACGGGTACAGCCCGTTGGAGGCACGGAGGAAGAAGGAACGGGGGACGGGGGCGGTCGTCTGAGGCGAGGGGGGCCGTCGGAGTGCGACGCGGGCGGTCCGGTGATGAATGCCGGGCCGCCCACGGCGCCCTCAGGGCCGCTACCCCTCCACGCCGTCGAGCGCCGGGGCGATCACCGCGAAGGCCTGGTCGAGCAGAGCAGCCGGATCTTCGGCGCCGTCGCTGTTGCTCCACCGTTGCAGCACGGCATCGAAGGCGGTCAGTGCCATCCCGGCGGCCAGGCGCGGATACAGGTCCCGGCCGGGGTCCAGTCCCAGACGCCCCGCCAGCTCCTCCGTCAGATCGCCACGCCACTGCGCCTGACGCTCCAGGAAGCGGGCGAGCAGGGCAGGCGTACGCAAGATCAGCTGTACCACGCGCAGTGCCCGGTCGGAGTGGGCGGCGCAGGTGGCCAGGGGGACCTGGACGGCGTGCAGGAGGGCCACCGAAGGCGGCTCGTCCCCGGGCCGCTCCGCGAGGTCCGCGCGCATGCCGGCGCCCATGTCGGCCAGGAACTGGACGACCACGTCCTCCTTGGACGCGAAGTACCGGAAGAACGTGCGCCGGGAGACCCCGGCGGTCGTCACGATCTCGTCGATGGTGACCGCGTCGAACCCCTTCAGTGCCAGCAACTGAAGCGCTGATTCGGTCAGTTCGTCCGAGACGAGCCGTCGTTTGCGCTCGGCCATGCTCATTCCAGGGCGGTTGCTCACCCGTCCATGCTACACGTCATGCCCTGCACGGCACTGAGTATCGCGTTGACACTCAGTGCCATCAGGGGCAACATGTGCCGCATGACTCAGCAGCAGTGGACCACCGACCACATTCCGGACCAGGGCGACCGGGTGTTCCTCGTCACCGGGGCCAACAGCGGCCTCGGCCTGGCGACCACCCGCGCGCTCGCCCGCCGCGGCGCGCACGTGATCCTGGCGGTGCGCGACGAGGACAAGGGGCATCGGGCGGTCGCGGGGATCACCGCCGAGCAGCCGGACGCGAAGCTGGAGGTGCGCCACCTCGACCTGGCCGACCTCGACTCGGTCCGCGCCTTCGCCGACGGGGTGCGCGCCGACCACTCACGACTGGACGTACTCGTCAACAACGCCGGGGTGATGGCGCCGCCCCGCTCGCTGAGCGCGCAGGGCCACGAGCTCCAGTTCGCCGCCAACCACCTCGGCCACTTCGCGCTCACCGGGCTGCTGCTCGACCTGCTCGCGGCGGGCAGTGAGCCCCGCGTGGTGACGGTGAGTTCGGTGAACCACCGGCAGGGCCGCCTCTTCTTCGAGGACCTCCACGGCGAGCGCGGCTACAAGCCCATGGCCTACTACAACCAGTCGAAGCTAGCCAACGCCGTCTTCGGCCATCAGCTCCACCTGCGCCTCACCGAGGCCGGCAGCCCCGTCCGCAGCGTGCTCGCCCACCCCGGCTACACGGCCACCAACCTCCAGCTGAACGGCCCGGTGGCCTTGTGGCGCGTGGTGTTCGGCTACATCGGCAACCCGTTGTTCGCCCAGCGGCCCGCCGACGGCGCCCGGTCGCAGCTGTACGCGGCGACCGATCCGGACGTGCGGGGCGGTGAGTTCATCGGCCCCGGCGGCCCGGCCGAACTGCGCGGCGCCCCGAAGCGTGTGGAGCCGGCGCCCGGCGCCACCGACGCCGGGACGGGTCGTCGGCTGTGGGAACTGTCGGAACGGCTGACCGGCGTCCGCTTCGTGTTCCGTACTCCGGTCTGAGGACCGGGCCGGGCGTCACAGGGCTTGCTAGGGCGTGTCCGCAAAGTCCCGCCTGCGCCGCGACGCCCGCCCTGCGGGCGAACGACGGGACTTCGCGGACATGTCCTAGAGCTTGCGCCAGCGCGCGTTCGCCCAGGAGAAGAGGCCGAAGGCGGCGAGGCCGAAGGCGATCAGCGCGAGCAGCCAGGGCCCGGCCCCGGTGTCGGCGAAGGAGCGCAGGGTGTTGTCGATGCCCTTGGCCTCGCCGGGCTTGTGCCGCAGCGCGGCGACGAGGGCGAATCCGCCGGCGACGGCGAACACCGAACCCCTGGCCATGCCGCCGAAGACGCCGAGGACGTCGACGATCCGGCGGACCCGCCGCGGCATCTCGGAGATGCGCAGGCGCTTGTGGAACTTCCGCAGCAGTGCGCGTCCGGCGATCCAGATGCCCGCCACGAGCACGGCGGCGCCCGCCGCGGCGACGATCCACCGCCCGCCGGGCCAGTCGAAGGCCTTCGCCGTCACGTCCTTGGTCTGCCGGTCACTGGAGCCGCTGCCGCTGCCCTCGTCGCCCGTGGCGTACGCCAGTACGGAGTACGACACGAAGCAGTAGAAGAGGCAGCGCGCGCCGGAGAGCGCCCGCTTGCCCGGCTTGTCGCCGTCGGGCCCGGCCTGCCCGAAGAAGGCTTCCGAGAGCCGCCACAGCGCCATTCCGGCCAGGGCGATGCCGAGCAGCCACAGCAGGACGTTCCCGAACGGGCGGTCCGCCAGCTCCGCCACGGCTCCGCCGCGGTCCGCCTGGCGGCCCCCGCCGTCGGAGAAGGCGATGCGCAGGGCCAGCGCACCGATGAGGAGGTAGATCACTCCGCGGCCGACGAACCCGGCACGCGCCACGGCTGCGACGGTCCGGCCCTTGGCCGCCCGTCGGGCCTGGCCCTTTCCACGCGCTGTCATCGAAGGCAGATGCATGGCTCCTAAGTGCCCCCAATGGCTCGCTTCATGCGGTCCGGGCACCCGTCCTCCCACGGACGGACCTCCTTGACCAGTGCTTTCCTGTGCTCTTCTGTGCTTCCCGTGCTTCCCGTGCTTCCCGTGCTTCCCGTGCTTCCCGTGCTTCCCGTGCTTTCCCGCGCGGGCGGATCAGCGCGAGCCGCGTCCCGCACCCGAGCGCCCGCTCGTGCACGGGGGGCCGGCCGGGATCGTGAAGGTCCGGTCGAGGCGGGTGATGCGCAGCACGCGCCAATTGCGCGAGCTGCCGGGGACGAGCCACAGGGTGCCCTCGCCCGCGGCCACCTGCTGTCTGATCCGCACCAGCAGCCGCAGACCGCCGGCGTCGAGGAACGTCACTCTTCGAAGGTCCGCGACGACCTGGCGGCCGGTCCGGTCGAGGAGTGCCGTCACACGGGGGGTGAGTTCCTGGTCGGCCCAGGCGTCCAGCTCGCCCCAGAACGCAAGGACATCAGTGCCGTTCACCACGCGGTGGTGCAGGCCGAAGGTGAAGTCGGCGGTGCCCGTTTCCCAGTCCAGCAGTGTCCCGTCTCCTTCACTGAGAGTAGTCAACTGAGGGCGGCGCGGCGGATGGAGACCCGCGCCGGACGCCACCGAATCGCTGGGCGGCACCGAGGTCCCATGTCCATCGTTCCCGCTCAGCGGGGTTCGTACTCTTGTCTGGCAGGTACTTTGAGCGAAGTACGGAGTTGACGGAGCGTCAGATCAACTACTACGCTGCGTAATTACGGACGCCGGGGGTCCTGCGGCATCGCCCGAAAGGCCCTGCGGTAGGCGCCGGGCGTCGTCCCCAGGGCGCGCAGGAATCGTCTGCGGAGATTGGTCGCCGAGGACAGCCCCGAGCGTCGGGCGACGGCGTCCAGTGGGAGGTCGGTCGTTTCCAGCAATTCCCTTGCGGAGCCGATGCGTTGGGCGAGCAGCCACTGGCCCGGGCTGACCCCGAGCTGGTCGGTGAAGCGGCGGGCCAGCGTTCGCGCCGAGACGCCCGCGCGCGCCGCCAGCTCATCGACGCCGACCGGCTCGTCGAGCCGCCCGGCGGCCCACTCCAGGACCGGCGCGAGCGACCCGTCGAACTGGGCGGGGTGCGCGGGGGTCGCGTACTGCAACTGACCGCCCTCCCTGTGCGGCGGCATGACCATGTTCCGCGCGACCCGCGCGGCGTACCCGGCACCCTGATCGGCCCGCACGAGGTGCAGACACAGATCGACGCCCGCGCCGGACCCGGCGCTGGTGGCCACGTCGCCGTGATCCACGTACAGCACGTCCGGATCGACCTGGACGGCCGGGAAGCGCGCGGCCAGTTCGTCGGCGAGCGCCCAGTGCGTGGTCGCTCGCCGCCCGTCGAGCAGCCCGGCGTGCGCGAGGGCGAAGGCGCCGGAACAGATGCTGATCAGCCGGGCGCCACGGCCGTGCGCCCGCCGCAGGGCGGCCACCACGGTGGGGGAGGGTGCCTCCTGGGTGGGCGTCCAGCCGGGGATGACGACGGTGTCCGCCCGGTCGAGCGCGTCCAGGCCCTCGGTGACGAGCATGTCGTACCCGGCACGCGTCGCGACAGGGCCGGGCCGCTCCACGCAGACGCCGAACGCGTACCGCGTCGTGAGGCCGGGCCGCTCGATCCCGAACACCTCGGCCGCGCAGGCGAGTTCGAAGGTCGACTGCGGGGCGTGGACGAGGGCGGCTACTCGATGCATGACAGGAAAGTACCTCACCATGACTTTCTGGACACTCGGCGGAGGGGTCCCCGCCGGACAGGCTGATGCCATGACGACGGAACAGCCCCAGCAGCCCCAACGACCGCAGCATGCCCAGCAGTCCTCGCATCCTCAACTGGCCGAAACGCCCGGTTACATCTGGTCCGCCGTGGCCGACGCCCCGAGCCGGGAAGTCTTCCCCGGCATCCGCCTGCGCCCCTTGTGGCGCGGCGACGACGGTGCCAACGCCCAGGTCCTGGAGATGGACCCGCACTCCCACTGGGAGGGCATCGACGTGCACGAGCCGGGACCCGAGGAGGTCTTCGTGGTCTCCGGCGTCTTCAACGACGGCCACCGCGACTACCCGGCGGGCACCTTCATCCACGCCCCGGCGGGCTCCTCGCACGTCCCCCGGACGACGACCGGGTGCACACTGTTCGTCTTCTACCCGCAGGGCTAGCCGAGCCGACCCGCCCGGCGAGACCACCGAGAAGCCCGGGCAATTCGTACGGATCACCGTCTCCTTGTCGTGCCCGGCGCAAGCAGCGGATACGGTGCTGGCGTGTTGATCGATAGGGAGGGGCCGGTGCCCGGTACTGCGCTGCTCATCGCGGCGGCCCCCGTCAGCAAGAGCCGGCTCGTGGACGCGGCCTCCGTACTGCCCGTGCTCGCGGCGGTCTCGCCCGCCGCGCTCGCCGGGACCGACACGGCGAGCGTGGTGGAACTGGCGGATCCGCTGGACCCGCAGACGGTCCTCACCCGGCTGCGGGCCGCCGCCATGGCGCCGGGCCCGCTGACGGTCTACCTGATCGGGCAGGTCCATCTCGACCGTCGCCAGCGCCATGTACACGTGGCGCTGGCCCGGGCCACCTCCGCGACCATGCGCTACACGGGATTTCCGTGGCACTGGTTCACCCAGGAGCTGCGGTTGCGCCCCGCGGGCGCCACCACGCTCATCGTCGACCTGCACACCGACCCCGAGAGCTGGCAGGCCCTGAACGAGCAGCCGCTCGACGCGGGCCCCGGCGTCGCGCTGTACGGCCGCATCGCCCCGCCGGCCCGTCGCCGTACGCCCGCGGCACCCGCCTATATGAAGGCCCTCGCCACCGTCCTGCGCAGCGGCCACCGCCCCCCGGTGCCCCAGCTCCACCAGCAGGCCGTCGCCCAGTCACTCGGCGACGACGCCCAGGACCTGGTGCTCGCCCTCGACCCGCACGCGCCGCCGTCCGCCGCGCAGCATCCCCCGCGCCCGGCCGGGCCCCCCGGCGTTCCCGACCCGCACACAGATCCGCACACAGACCCCCACGCGGCCATCACCGCGGCCGTCGAGGCGGGCCGGCACGGCGAGGCGGCTGCCCTCGCCGCCTCCTGGGAGCAGACCGCGCTGCGCACGCACGGTCCGGGTTCGAACGAGGTCATCCATTGGATGGAAGTCCGCGCGGACCTCGCGCGGTTCGCCGGTGATCCGGCGCGCAGCTGCGAGACCTGGCTCGCCGTGGCCACGGCCCGCCTCACCGCCGGGCAGGCCCCCGACTCACCCGAGGTGGAAGCCGCGGCCGACCGCGCCCACCACCTCTGGGACCGCGTACGCGACCCCGAGGCGGTCCGTGCCCTCGGCCCCGACTTGATCAGGCTGCGCCGCCGCGTCCCCGGCCGCCGGCGCGGCACGCTGACGCTGGCGCAGCGCCGCCTCGAACAGTTCCACACGCAGCGGGTCGGCTGACGCCGCTCCCCCCGGCGGCTGCCCTCAGAGCGCCGCGCCGAACGCCTGCGTCCACCAGGGCCCGCCCGAGCCGTTGTGGATGCCCACCCCCAACTCCTTGAAGTCGCAGTTGAGGATGTTGGCCCGGTGGCCGGAGCTGTTCATCCAGGAGTCCATCACCGCCGCCGGGGTCCGCTGGCCGCGCGCGATGTTCTCGCCGTACGTGCTCCACTGGTACCCGGCCGCCTTGATGCGGTCGCCGGGACCCGTGCCGTCCGGGCTGGTGTGGTCGAAGTAGTCGCGCGCCGCCATGTCGGAGGAGTGCCTCGCGGCGGCCGTGGCGAGCTTGTCGTTGGAGCGGACAGGACCGCATCCCGCCTTGGCGCGCTCGGTGTTGACCAGGGCCACGACCTGCGCGGCCGCGCCGCTCGGGGTGGCCTTCGGAGCCGGGGCGGGCGTCTTGGGCTTGGGCTTCGGCTTCGGCGCGGCCTTGGTGGGGGTCGGCTCGGGCTTGGGCTTCCGCTTCTTTTTCTCCTTCGCCTTGTCCTTCGTCTTCGTCCTGCTGGGGGTCGGCTTCGCCGAGGGCGAGACGGAGCGCTTGACGGAGGAGGACGCGCTCTTCGCGGCCGAGGCGGAGGGCGCGGTGGGGGAGACGGCGGCGGCGGCACTGGCCGGGGAGCTGTCGTCGGTCTCCGGGCCGGTGAGGAGATGCACCGCCGCACCACCGGCGACGAGCGCCACGACCGCGGCGGCAGCCCCGGCGGTGCGGCGCTGCCGCCTGGCACGTTCACGGCGGGCCTGGGCCCGCGCGGAGACGGGCGCCGCGGCGCCGTGCGCGGACGTGACCGAGCCGACCGTGACGAGGTCGGGGCGCGTGAGCAGCTGTGTGAGGGCCGCGCCCGCGGGGACCAGACCGAGCGCCACCAGGAGCCGCTCGGCGGGCACCAGGTTGGACCAGTGGCCCGCGCACACCGAGCAGTCACGGGCATGGCGGGCCAGCCGCTTGCGCCACAGCGCCGAGGGCACGCCGTCCCACCCGGCGGTGAGCCGACCGAGCCCTTCGCAGCGCGGTACCGCGGCCAGGGCGCGCACCACCACGCGGGCCGTCTCCAGCTGGGCCTTCATCCGCTGCACCCGTACCGCCGCGTGCTGCGGGGACAGCTCCAGGGCCTCGGCGACCTCGGCCCGCGTCAGCTCCCCGGCGGACTCCAGCCACCACAGCGACAGCAGGGCACGGTCGTCGTCGTCCAGCCACCGCGTGGCCTCGGCAGTCTCCCTGCGCTGCCCGGAGAGACCGAGCCGGGTGATGGTCAGGTCCACGAAGTCCGCGCCCGGGTCCACCACGTCGTAGCCGTCCGCGAGCCCTCCGCCGGCGGGAATGGCGCCCGTGGCACGCTCCCGCCAGTGCCCGCGTATCTGGTTCATGGTGATCGCCACCAGCCAGCTGCGGAAGGTCTCCGGATCGCGCAGCCCGTCCAGGCCGCCGAGGACGCGGAGCATGGTCTCCTGCACCACGTCATCCACGTCCGCGTGGCCGTTCAGGGCCCGCCCGACGATGTTGTAGACCAGCGGAAGGTACTCCGCGACGAGCGCGTCCTGCGCCTGCTGGTTGCCGTCCTGCGCTGCTCTGACCATCGCGACTTGGCGTTCGCTGCTCACGCTGTGACCACTTTCTGTGTGGGGACCTGTCTCCTCCGACACAAGGGAGACGCACGGCCCGGCTCCGGATAACAGAAACCGGCGGCGTCACGGCTCGTCGGGGGTGGTGTGCTGCTCGGACCTGGCCACGAGCCGGGACAGTTCGACGCGTGAGCGTACCCCGAGGAGCGCGAAGACGTTCCGGAGATGGTGATCGACGGTCCTCGGGCTCAGCGACAGGCACCGGGCCACCTCCCGATTGGTGGCGCCCTCCGCGACACAGCGGGCGATCCTGAGCTGCTGCGGGGTGAGCAGGGACAGGCCACCGGGCGGCTCGGCGGTCCTGGCCTCCCCGGTGGCGCGCAGCTCGGCCCGCGCCTGCCCGGCCCAGGCACGGGCGCCGCACCGCTCGAAGGAGACCAGGGCGTCGCGCAGCAGGCCCCTGGCCTCGCCGGGGCGGCGCCTGCGGCGCAGCCACTTGCCGTACAGGAGCTGGGTGCGGGCGCTCTCGAAGTCGCCGCCGACGAGCGCGTGGCGGGCGAGCGCCACGGTGTAGAGCGCGTCACATTCGTCGGGCCCCGCGAGCAGCGCGTGGCAGCGGGCCAGCTGGGCGGGGGCCTGCGGGTCGGCGCCCTGGGCGGCCCAGGCGGCGAACTCCGCCACACAGTCACGGGCCGCCTCACCCTCGCCGATGAGGAAGGACGCCTCCACGAAGCAGGGCACGGCGAGCATCCGTACGGCGAAGTGGCCTCGGCGCGGCCCCGGCCGCACCACCGGGCCGAGCCGGGCGGCGGCCTCCGGCGCGCGGCCGCGGCTCAGGTCGACGCGGGCCAGCGCCCACTGGGCAAGCGTCGCGGCCTGCGCGAGGCCGTGCGGGTGGGCGGTGCGTGCCGCGGCGGCGGCATGGGCGGTGACCGCCTCGTCCTCGCCCTCGACGGACGCCACCAGGGCGAGGATCGCGTGGTGCTGAGCGGCGATGTTGCGCTGCCCGGTGCGGCCCGCCGTACGCAGCCCTTCCTCGGCGTGCGCCCGGGCACGCGCGTGCCGCCCGGCGCGCAGTTCGGCATAGGCCAGGTACTCCAAGGCCTGCGGTACGTGGATGTCCATGCCCCGCGCCCGTGCCGCGGCCAGGGCCCGCGCGTTGACACGGGAGGCCGCCGCGAGGTCGCCGACGACGAGGGCCGCCACCCCGGCCCGCAGCAGCCGCGTCGGTTCGTCCGCACCCTGCCCCCGTGCCACGACCCCGCGCAGCCCCAGGCTCGCGGCACCGAGCCGCCCCCGCATCACGTCGGACATGGCGGCGCGGTACTCCTCGGCCAGGATGTCGGCGCCCGCCGCCCGTGGCCCCGGGGCCGCGTCCTCCGGGGGTGCGCCCAGGGCCGACAGGTAGGCGGCGGCGTCGCCCATGTCCCAGGCCGCCGCCATGGCGCAGAGGCGGGCCTCCCGGGCGCCGTCCGGGTCGTGCGGGGCGAGGAGTTCCGCCGCGAGCACGAGGGCCTCGTGGGCGTCGGCGACGGGGCCGTCCGCGAGCGCGAGCTGCCCCCGGACCAGTTCGACGGCGCCGCGCACCCGGGCGTCCGCCGACTCGGAACGGGCGGCGCCGAGCAGGTCCCGCGCCGGCCCCGGCAGGCCCGCGAGCCGGGCGTGCCGGGCGGCGGCGGCTCGACGCAGGGCACGCTCTAGCGCGGGCCGGGTGAGGTCCGCGGCCACGGACAGGGCGGCCGCGCGTTGTGCGTGGGGCGCCGTCCCGGGGGCGTCCGCCGCGGAGGACAGCGCGGCGGCGAGAGGGGCGTCGGGCCCCTCGGCCGCCAGGGCCCGGTGCAGCTGCCGGAGCAGCGGGGGCGTACGCCCGTCGTCGAGGACCGAGGCGAGCAGCCGGTGGGCGGCCCGGCGCCGGGCGGGCATCGCTCCGGTGTACAGGGCGTCGCGCAGCCCGGGGGTGTCGAAGCGGATCCGGCCGGCCGAGCGACGCACGATCCCGGCCGCCTCCGCCGGACCCGGCGCCGCGCCGTGGAGTTCGGCCGCCGCACCGGCCCGCAGGACGAGATCCGCGTCGGCGCCCGCGTCCTCGGCCCCGGGCTCATGGGCCGCGGCCACGAGGAGCAGGAACGCCTCGGTGTCCGGCGGCAGTTCGAGCGGCTCCAGGCCGGAGTACGGGGGCGCGATGCCGTCGAACGCGGGCGTGCTGCCGTCGAACGGGGACGGGCCGCCGTCATACGGGGAAGGGCTGCTGTCGTACGGGGACGGGTCGGCCTCGTACAGCCGCTGGGGCAGTGGCGCCCGCCCCGCTGGCTGATGGGGTGTCAGGTCGGCGATCAGGTCATGGACCAGACGCGGACTGCCGCCCGCCGCCCCGAGGATCTCCTCGCGTACGACCTCGTGTACGACGGGGTGGGCGCCGCCCCGCGTGAGGTCGTCGACGAGCGCCGCCGCGTCGGGCGGTGCGAGCGGGTCCAGGTGCAGGACGGGCAGCGCGGCCAGCCGCGGATCGTCCGCGCGGTGTGCCGCGACGGAGAGGAGGAGGCCGATCGGGTGCGGTCCTTCGAGGCGGCGGGCGGCGAAGCCCAGAGCGGCACGGGAAGCGGCGTCCCACAGATGGGCGTCGTCCACGCAGACCAGCAGGGGACGCCCGCCCGCGAGGTCACGCACGGCGGGGAGCAGGGCCCCCGGTTCCTCGGGCGGTGTGCGAGGAGCGCCTCCCGCGCACCACAGGGAGTGCACACCGCTGTACGGGATCAGGGACTCGGCGGGGTCGGCGCGCGTGCTCAGGACCGTCCCCGCCCGGGAGGAGCGGAAGGAGCGGGCGGCGTGCGCGAGCAGTGTGGTGCGGCCGAACCCTGGCGCCGCCGCCAGCACCAGCACTCCGCCCCGCCCCGCGCGCACGCCGTTCAACAGGGTTTCGATGGCGTGCAGTTGAGTGCTCCGGCCGTATATCCGGAGGGGAGGACTCGTCAGGGTTGTCAGTCCGGCCACGACCGTCACGCTACTTCCGCGCGAGTGAGCTGGGAAGCCTCCTCAGGAGGTGTGCGGGCAGTTGCCCCGGTACTCCTCGATCGTCGCACCGGGGCGGGGCAGCGGGCAGAGGAACTGTTCGTAGCGCAGGTCGTTGTCGATGAAGCGCTTGAGCCACGACACGCTGTACTTCGCGATGGTGGTGTTCGAGGAGTTGGGCGTGAAGTGGCTCGCGCCGTTCAGCTCCAGATACGCCTTGTCGAGGGAGCCGGCGAGGCTCTCGTAGAAGGGCTCCGAGTGCGAGGAGACCGGGGCGATCGTGTCGCCGTCCGCGCCGACGACGAGGGTGGGCGTACGCAGTTCCTGCCAGGTCTTGTCGAGGTTCCAGCCGGTCAGCGGGATGGCCGCCTGGAGCGCGGGGCGGCTCTTGGCGGCCTCCAGGGAGCCACCGCCGCCCATGGAGTGGCCCATGACGCCGAGCCGGCCGCTGTCGACGCGGTCGCGCACGCTGCTGCGCTGTGTCAGGTAGTCGAGCGCGGCGAGGAGTTGACCGCCGCGGCCGGCGGGCTGGTCGAGTGTGCTGAGGGTGTCGATGGTGAAGACGACGAAGCCCTGCGAGGCGAGCCGCGGCCCGAGCCACGAGATGGACGACTGGGTGCCCCCGTAGCCGGGAGAGATCGCGACCGCGCCGAACGTGCCGTCCCTCGTGGTCGTCGGGTAGTAGAGGGTGCCGCCGCCGAACCCGGTGACGCCCAGGGACGACACGCGTGTCTCGGACACGGCGTAGGGGCCACGAGGGGCCTCGATGCTCGACACGGTCGGCGCGGGACCGCGTTCGTACGGGTTCTGCGCTGCGCCCGCGCTGCCCGACTGGGCGGTGAACAGTCCGCCCGCGGCCAGGAGGGCGGCGAGCCCCGCCCGCACCAGGCGCGGGCGGAACCGCCGGGGCGCGCGGTGGGGCGAGGGGCTGCCGATGGTCTCGTTTCTGAGCTGCTGCACGATGGTGGCGTCCTTTCGGCGGGACGATGGCCGGCAGCCGCAACTGTCCGGGCACACCCGGCCCGGACGCATCGGCGAAATCACCGGTCTTCAACTACCGCGCGCCGCCGCAGGCCGGCAGTGCGCAGACCGTGGCAGCGGCCCAAGGGGCCGAGGGATCAGCGCCGGGCGAAGACGACCTCGGGATGGCCCGCCGTCGGCCCGTCGAGGAGCGGCCGCGCAGCGCCGCGCAGCCACTTCTCGTAGAAGGCGCCGATGTACGCACGCGTGATGCGCTGCGACCGCTCACCGGAGAGCGGTACTTGAAGGTCGACGATTCCCGCTTGCTCGGCGATGACGGGCACGTCGGTGAAGCTGAAGTGCCCGGAGCCCTTGACGGTGAGCCACCGCTTCCAGCCGTCCAGGCCCTCCCAGGTGCGGTCCCAGTTCTTGCCGTCCGCGCGCCCCGGAGTGTGTTCGGCCTCGGTGCCGACCATCAGGAACGGACGGCCGCCGATCTCCGCGGGGGCCGTGTGGAAGCTCCCGTCCATGTTCATGCCCGCCCGTACGCGCGGGTCGGTGGTCATGGTGGCGAGCGCGGCAGCTCCGCCGATGGAGTGCCCGCCGACGCCGATCCGCCGCGGCTCGATCGTGCGGGCGTACCGCCAGGAATCATCACCGCCGGTCAACCGGTCGATGACGTACGAGAGATCCTTGGCCCGCCCCTCGGTGGCGACCTTGCCCATCCCCGGCTCCTGGGCGGGCTCGCAGGCCCGGCAGGTGAGGATGCGCCCACCGGGGAACGCCGTCCCGACGGATTCGTAGGCGTGGTCGACGGTGGCGACGACGAACCCCCGGGATGTGAGGTCCTCGGCGAGGTGGGTGAGGGTGGTGCGCGGCGCGGTGAAGCCGGGGGAGAGCACGACCAGCGGGAACCGGCCCGGCGCCGGCCGCGCTCCGGAGCGGGCGAAGACGCGGGTGGCGCTGTAGGCGGCCGCGGAGACCTGTCCGTCCGCCCCCGCCGACTCCAGCAGGAGCCGGGCCTCTTCCTCGGAGGTGTACGCCGTGGGGCGCCCGCCGCCGGGCCGTCCTGGGTAGTAGACGGACACCATCAGCTCCCGGGCGCCCGCCGAGGGCACCCATGGGTCACGGCGGCTCTTGTCGACGAGGTGCAGGGTGTCCCGGCCCACGGCGTACGGCCCGGTGGGACGCGGCAGCCGCCACGGCTCCGAGGCCACCTCGGCCGTCGTTGCGTGCTTCGGGGCGCCGGCGTGGGCGGTCGCCGTGGCCGCGGCGGGCGCGGCGAGAGCGAGGGTGAGGGCGGCGGCGAGGGCGCGGCGGTGCCCGGCGATCCGGTCTGTGATCATGCCAAGGGACGCTATGCCAGGGGACCTTGACGGCGCGTCGGACCGTGGTCGCACGCGCACCCGACCGCGGAGGGATGCGGATCCCGGCTCCAGGCGGTAGGCACGTTTGCCGGGCGAGGCCTCCGGCACCCCAGGCCGTGGGTGGTGTGACACGCGGCCCCGACCACCCACGGCCCCCGGCCGCCGTTCGGGGGACGACGGCGGCACCCTCAGCGGCGCCGACTCCGCTGAGGCGCACAGGGAGCGGGGTCCGGGCGAGCCCGTCGGCCCCGAGCCGATGCCGGCCACGGAGGGTTGCTTCTTGTTACCGCCCACGGGGGGTGCGCGGATGCACCGGACCGAAGATTCTTGGCTACGTGTCGCCCGGCGCGTCCCGCAGCAACAGGCGCAGCCGGTGCATGCCGCGCCGCGCGTGGCTCTTGACCGTGCCCAGCGGCCACCCGGTGCGCTCGGCGATCTGCGGCTGGGTGAGGTCCTCGTAGAACGTCAGACGCAGCACCGTCCGCTGCGGCACCGGCAGCCTCGCCAACTCCTGCGCCACCAGCATCCGGTCGACCACCGCGTCCACCTCCTCCTGACAGGGGCCGTCCACGGGGTACCGGGCCGCCGCGCCCTCGACGAGGGCCGCCCTTCGGGACCGCGCCGCCAACGCGTCCGCGATCTTCCGTCGGGTGATGCCGGTCAACCAGGCCATGGGGCTGCCGAGTTCGGGGCAGTATCCGGACCGGCCGCGCCAGGCGGCGAGGAACACCTGCTGGGCCACGTCCTCCGCCTCACGGCTGTCACCGAGCGCACGCCGGGCCAGCGCCTGCACCCGCGGCCCCCACCGCCGGTAGACCGTGGCGAGGCACGCCTCGTCCCCGGCGGCCAGTCCCGCCGCCAACGCGGCTTCCCTGTCCGGCACTTCCGCGGGCCCCCGCGCGGGGTGTGGCACCGCTGTGCTCATCGGCGTCTCGTCAGCTCCTCGAATCGATCGGCAACCGCCCCTGAACTGACGGGAATCGACCGGGCGGGCCGTGGTCCGGCTACGGCTGGGTCATCTTGGGAACAGCTTCGCGCACTCGGCAACCCGCGTCGATTGTGCGTCGTATCGTGAGCGTATGAGCGAGCCTCGGGTACGCGAGGGGGCGGCATCGGAACGGCCGCCGGACGGCGGCACGGAGGGCGCCGCGATCACGACCGGCACCGTGGCCAGACGGCTGGGAGTGTCACCGACGACACTGCGCACCTGGGACCGCAGGTACGGCCTCGGCCCGGCCCGACGGCAACCGGGCCGCCACCGCCGCTGGTCGGAGCGGGACATCGCGGTCGTAGAGGAAATGGGCCGCCTCACTTCGCTGGGAGTACCCCCGGCCGACGCGGCCCGCGCGGCACTCAAAGGCGGCGCATGGCCAGGACCTGACGTGGACTCCGGACTCGGGCCCGACCTCGGATCCGACGCCGGGTCCGGCTCCGCGTCCGATACCGAGTCCGGCATCGGGTCCAGCGCCGGGTCCGGCCTCGGCTCCGACGCCCACCTCTTCGTACGGCAGCGAAGGGGCCTCTCCCGTGCCGCCGTCCGGCTCGACGCGCCCGCCGTCCAGGAGCTGTTGGCCGAGTCGGTGGAGCGGCACGGACTGGTCGCCGCGTGGCAGGAGGTCATGGTGCCGACGCTGCACGCGGTGGGCCGCAAGTGGGAGGAGGCGGGCGACCGGTACGTAGAGGTCGAGCACCTGCTGTCCTGGCATGTCTCCCGCACCCTGCACCGCTGCGCCTCGGCCCCGCCCACGCGCTCCCCGTCGGCGCCGCTCGTCCTGGCCTGCGTCCCAGGCGAGCAGCACTCGCTGCCGCTGGAGGCGCTCAGCGCGGCCGTCGGTGAACTCGGCATCCCGCAACGCATGTTCGGCGCGGCTGTGCCGGTCGAGGCGGTCTCGGCGGCGGTCCGCAGGACGGGGCCCGCGGTCGTCGTCCTGTGGTCACAGGCCCGCTCCACCGCGAGCGTGCCGCTGGCCCGGCACATCGCCGACGCCCGCTGGGGTGTGCGCGGCGCCCGCGGACGGCCCGTGGTCATGCTGGGCGGACCCGGCTGGGCGGGCCCCGCCGTGCGCGGCACGCTGCGACCGGCCACCTTGCGCGATGCGCTGACCCAGATCGGCAGAGCACGCGGAGGGTGAGCCAACCACCGCTGTTACAGGCCAGGTTGACGGAAGCCGGGCTCGCCGACGCCCTTGACACGTGCGTACGGTTTCGCGACCTTTGAGCATCGCCGAGCAGTCGAACGGGGCGTCGACCGCGGAACGCGCGCGCTCGCGGCGCGGGTCAGCATGGGGGGAGCGTTAGGTGGACATCACCATCCACGGGCTCGACGCGCTGAGCGACTCGCTGCGCTCGGCCTGGCACCGGGCGATGGACGAGTCGCCCGAATACGCCAACCCCTTCCTGGCACCGGAGTTCGCCGAAGCCGTGGCCGGGTTCCGTGGCGGCGCGCACCTGGCGGTCCTGCGGGAGAACGGCCAGCCGGTCGGCTTCCTCCCGTTCGAGCGCACCCCCTTCGGCGTCGGCCGGGCCATCGGGCTCGGCCTCTCCGACTGCCAGGCACTCGTGCACCGGCCCGGAGTCGTCTGGGACACCGAGGACCTGCTGAAGGCCTGCCACCTGTCCGTCCTCGAGTTCGACCACCTCGTTGAGGAGCAGAAACCTTTCAGCGGGTACGTCACGGGAACGTTCGCCTCGCCGGTCCTGGACCTGACGGCCGGCGACGGCAGCTACCCGGAATGGCTGCGCGGCACCTATCCGGGCCTGGCCAGGACGACGCTGAAGAAGGAACGCCGCCTCGGGCGCGACGTCGGCGAGATGCGGTTCGTCTACGACGAACGCGATCCGCGCGTGCTGCGCACCCTCATGCGCTGGAAGTCGGCCCAGTACCGCAGGACCGGCCGGATGGACCGCTTCGCCCGGCCCTGGATCGTCGGCCTCGTGGACCACCTCTTCCAGGTCCGCGAGGAGCACCTCACCGGCGTGCTGTCCGTGCTGTACGCCGGTGACCGGCCGGTGGCCGCACACTTCGGGCCGACCTCGCGGACCGTCTTCGCCGCCTGGTTCACGGCGTACGACCCCGAGTTCGGCTATTACTCGCCCGGAATGATGATGCATCTGCGGATGGCCGAGGCGGCCGGCCGCGAGGGTGTACGGATCATGGACATGGGGCGCGGCGAGAAGGAGTACAAGGACCGGCTCAAGACCCGTGAGCTGCGGGTGGGCGAGGGCTTCGCGACGCGCCCCCACCCCGTGGCCGCCGTGCACCGGATGTGGCGCAGGCCGGTGCGGGGCCTGCGCAACACGGTCCTGGCCCACCCCGGGCTGCGGGATCCGGCCGACCGGCTGCTGAAGGCGGTCGGCACGCTGCGCACGTCGAGCCGGACGAACCCCGCGGGCGATGCGCGCGGTACGCGCTGACCGCAACCGCCCTCGCTCGAACATCTCCTCGACAAGCCCAAGAGAATAAGGTGCCGATGCCCTACGGATCACGGCTCGCCGCGCAGATGACACGGCGGCTCGGACGCGAATGCCTCTACACGCCCTCGGCGCGCCTGGCCCTCTACCTGGCCCTGCGCCGCTGGTGCAGGCCGGGCGCACGGGTCCTGATGTCACCGGTGAACGACGACGTGATCCTCTTCGTGGTCCTCGCGGCGGGCCTGCGCCCGGTGCAGGCGCCCGTGTCCCTCCGGGACGGCAACATCGACCCCGCCGCCGTACCGGAGTCGACCTGGCGGAACGTGGACGCCGTACTGACCACCAACCTGTACGGCGTCCCGGACCGTGTCATCGAACTGCGCCGTCGCTGCGACGAGTTGGGCATCCCGCTGTTCGAGGACGCCGCCCACGCGATCGGAACGCGCGTCGAAGGACGGCCGATCGGCGCATTCGGCACGGCGGCGGCGTTCAGCCTGTCCAAACACGTGGCGGGAGCGGCCGGCGGATTCCTCGCGGTCGACGGCGTCCGCACCCGCCGCGAGCTGGAACGGCTGCGCGACGAACTCCTGGTGCCAGGCCGCCTCCGCGCCGACCTGGCCACCACACTGCGGCCCCTGGCCCGTTCGGGCGTCCGCGCCCTGCACCTGGTCCGCCCCGTGTGGCGGACGATGCAGCGCCTGGGCGTACTGGAGCGCGACGCGTTCCGCATGGAGCTGCACCCGCTTCGGCTCGCGGACCGCGCGTCGCGGGCGCCGGGCCTGACCGCGTACGAGCCGTGGGTACGCGTCGACCTCCATGGTTACCGCTCACGCCACGGGGCCCTGGTGCGCGCCCAGTTGAAGCTGCGTGTGGACCGGCTCGACGGGGACCTCGCCCGGCGAGCCGTGGGGGTCTCCCTGCTGTCGGGCACCGCCTGGGCGGCTCCGGCGCTGCGCGAGCGACCGGGGTGCGACGGCCCGCTTCCCCTGTTCAGGGCCCCGCTCCTGGTCCAGGACCGTGACGCCCTCCTGGAACGCCTCGTGGATCACGGCGTGGTCTGCGGATACGTCTACGACCCCCCGCTCGACGACTACGCGGGCGCGGAGTTCGTCGAGCCGTCCCCCGCCCCGTGGGCCGCCCGCTGGTTCGCCGCGCACGTGCTCCCCGCCGACCCGCTTCTCGCCCGCGGGATCACCAACGCCCTGACGCGAGAGGGCGCGAGGGCCGCGCACCCCCCGACGGCAGCCGCCACCGCTGCTACCGTCGCGCCATGTCCAAGAGTGAGATAGACACGCTGACCGCCGAGTTCTTCGGCGCTTTCGACAACCGGGGCGGCAAGGCCGCCGATGTCGCCCGGATCCGCCGCCTGATGGTCCCGGGTGGCGTGATCGCCAGTACGGGCGAGAAGTTGACGGTCTACACCGTGGAGGAGTTCATCGAGCCCCGCGAACGACTGCTGGCGGAGGGCCGCCTGGTCGAGTTCTCCGAGTGGGAGACCTCCGAGCACACCTCGATCGTGGGCGATGTCGCCGCGCGGTTCGGCGAGTACCGCAAGTCAGGGATCCTGGACGGCGAACCGTTCGAGGGATCGGGGACGAAGAGCATCCAGTTCGTCCGGGACGAGGACGGCTGGCGGATCGTGTCCTTCGCCTGGTACGACCATCCCTGACGCCCGGCACGACCACTCTGGACGGGGTGGGGCGAAGGGCCGGGCACGTCAGCGCAGACGGCGCGTCCTGTGGCGCTGAACCGTCAGGCGTACGTCGGCCTCCAGGGCGCGGGGCGCCACAGCCGCTCTCGCCTCGGCGACTGCCTGCCCCGCCAGATCGCGCAGCACCGCCTCCGGGCGGCTGTCGGCGGCCAGCACCAGCGTGATGCGCGCCCGCAGCCGCCGGGGACGGCCCAGGAGGGTCACGTGCGCGCGGGCCACGCCGTCGACGGCTCCCGCCCGTTCGGCCAGCGCCGCGGCCAGCGCCGCACCGGAGAGGGTCACGTCCGGCTGCCCGAGCGGCAGTTCACGCAGGCGCCCCGCGCGCAGCTGCGCCACGCCCCAGCACAGGAACAGCAGTACGCCGACGCAGAGCGCGGCGATCACAAGGGGCGGCCACCAGCCCTGCTCCCGCCAGCGCCCGAGGGCCTCCCCGTCGAGCCACGTCCGGTCGGCGGGGAGCCGGGGCCAGTGCGAGGGCAGCCGCTCGCGGACCGGGCCGGTCGCGGACGCCAGGACCACCCCCGACACCAGCAGCCCCGCCGCCACTGCGAGCAGGGCCACACGATTGATGCCGCTACGGAGCCGGCTCATCGGCACTCCTCCGCGTCGAAGCGGCTACACCGATCGCCGACTTGGCCTCCGGCGGCGCGGGAGCACGCCAGGCGGGCTCGGTCCGCACCCGTACGCTCAGCCGCAAGGACTTCGCCAGGCCACAGGCGGCCAAGGTCTCCTCAGCCGCCTCGGCCACCGCTCGGCGCGCGGGACCCGGCGGGCCGAACCCGAGCCCGGCCCGCACCCGCGCCCGCCGGCGCCCGACACCGACCCGCACCCGGGTGACACCGGGCGTCTCCGCCACGGCGTCCCGCAGCAGGGAGGCCACGGCACGCCGGTCGAGGACCGCGCGGACGCCCGCGTCCGGCCTCGCCATGGGCAGAAGGCGCCGCCGCCCCGGAGTGACGGCCAGCACCAACAGCGCCACGCCGAGGAGGAACACGGCCGCCGCCATCGCCGCGCCGGGCCAGGCACCCCTGTCCGGACCGTGTGTGACCAGCCAGTCCATCAGGTGGGCCCGCCACCGCGCGGGAGAGCGGTCGCCCGCGTGCACGGACACCACGTCGTACAGCAACAGGCCGCAGAGCGCGGCACAGAGGAGCGCCAACACCGCGACGGGAAACCGGCGTTGGGACCACGGCCGCCACGCCCGGCCCTCGCGCGAAGCCCCCTCCGAAGGCAGCGCGACCGTCCCCTCGGCCCGCTCCCGCTCCCGCTCCCGCTCCCGCACCCGCAGCTCGCGAACCCGGACCCGGGTCGAGGGCACGACCAGACCCGTGAGCCCGGCCGTGCGGTCGGCGACGTACGAACGCACCCGCTCGCCCGCCTCGTCGAGGACGGCGGGGTAGGGCAGCGTCACGGCGACGCCCACCCGGGCCCGGCGACCGCGTACGGCCGCCGAGCCCCGGCCCACGTGGACCTCACCCGGGGCCAGGGCCTCCGTGGCCGCCCGCTCGGCGATGCGGCGCACCGCGCGCTCGGACACGGTCGTCGAGCCGCGGTCCGCCGCAGGCGTGCTCATCGCCGCCCCCGGTCACGGCCGCCGAGGAAGTCCCGCAGGTCCGTGCCGTCCTCCACCAGGCGCCCCGCGACGAAGCCGACCGCGCCGAGCGCCGCGACCAGGAGGAAGGCGCCGAAACCGCCGAACCATCCGGCGAACCCCAGGGCCATCCCGGCGATCATGCCTACCAGAGCTGTGCTCACCACTCACCTCACACCGCAGAAGGAGACAGGGGGCAGCAGCGTCACTCCACGCGCGTCTCGCCGGCCGAGTCCGTGGTGTCGTCGTCGGGCAGGCGTACGTCGTTGACCGCGACGTTGACCTCGACGACCTCGAGGCCGGTGATGCGCTCCACGGCCGCGATGACGTTCTCGCGCACATCGTGGGAGACGTCGGTGATCGGCACGCCGTACTCCACGACGATGTCCAGGTCGATCGCCGTCTGCCGCTCGCCGACCTCGACCTTCACCCCGCGTCCCACGTTGGGACGCCCGCCCGGGACGCGGTCGCGGACCGCGCCGATGGTGCGCGAGAGGCCGCCGCCCATGTCGAACACGCCGGGGATCTCCCGTGCCGCCATCCCGGCGATCTTCACGACCACGACATCGGCGATGGAGGTCTTCCCGCGGGTGGCTGCCGGCTCGCCCGGCCCGGTGCCGCCCGTCACGGTGGTGGTGCCCGCGCTCTTGTGGATCGTGCCGGTGGAGCCAGTGGAGCCGGTGGATCCGGTGTCGATGCCACCGGACGTGGTCGCGTTCGAGTGGATGTCCTGATTCGCCATGCCCGCGTCTCCTCGGAATCGAATGTCGTGTGGAGCCCTGATCTCGTTCGGTACCGGTCCGGGTGCCCGGTTCCCCGCTTGTCTGACACGACCGAAGGGGATTCGTTACGCGCCTCGGAAGAACTTCTCCTTCCGGGAGGTAACGTGCCCTCGCCGCGTAACGCGGGCGGCCTTCCGTGTGTCGTACGAGCACGACCTGGATGAGAGGAGCCGCGTGTGCCCGGGGAGCGGGGCAGAGCGCCGCAGGACGTACCGGACGAGTCGGCGCGGCGCGACGACGGATTGCTGGCGGTGCGTGCAGGGGAAGGCGACGAAGAGGCCTTCGAGGAGCTGGTGCGCCGCCATGCCCCGGGGCTGCTGCGGCTGGCGACGCGGCTGCTGGGAAGCCGGACCGAGGCCGAGGACGCCGTGCAGGAGTCCTTCGTGAGTGCGTGGCGCAAGCTGCCGGAGTTCCGCAGGGACGCGCGGTTCGGCACCTGGATACACCGGATCGTCACGAACCGGTGCCTGAATGTGCTGCGCGCGCGCCGGCCCGCGGTACATCTGGAGGGCGTGCCCGAGCCGCAGGCACCGGAGCACGAGGCCTCGCCCGCCCGGGTGGCCGAGGGGCACGCGGCGGTGGCGGACCTGACCAGGGCGATGGCGGGGCTGTCCCCGGAACAACGGGTGTGCTGGGTGCTGCGCGAGCTCAACGGCCTGTCCTACGAATCCATCGCCGAGTCGGTCGGGATCAGTCCGGAGGCGGTGCGCGGCCGCGTCTTCAGGGCGCGGCGCTATCTCACGGAGGCGATGGCCGCATGGCGGTGAACGAGGAGACCGGGCCCGGCGAGGAGCGCGGGGCGGTCGGCGGGGGCGAGCAGGCGGGCGGGCTCGCGGAGCGGGAACCGCTGCCCTGCGGGCGGGAGTTGTGGAGCGTGTGGGAGCGGTGGGAGACCGGCGAGTCCGACCCCCACGCCGCCGCGTGCCCGCACTGCACCGAGGCGCTGAACACCCTGCGCCATCTGGAGGAGGTCGTCTCCGCCGCACGCGAGACGGAACCGCGGGAGCGGGAGATCGACGCCTCCGCGCTCGTCGGCCGCGTCATGGACGTGGTGCGGCTCGAACTGCGGCCCGGCCGGACGCTCCCGCTGGGCGAGGAGGAAGAGGACGCGTGGATCGTGGAGGCGGCCGCCGCACGAACCGTCCGGGCGGCGGCGGAGACCCTGCCCGGGGTGCGGGCGGGCAGCTGCCGCATCGAGGTCCGGGCTCAGGACGCCGGTACCGACGCCGACGCCCACGCCGATTCGGCCGTGCCGGCGGGACGCCTGCGGCGTGGCCCGGTCGGCATCCGCCTCGAAGTGGAGGTGGCCCTCACCTGGCACCTCCAGGAGGTCGCGGAGCGGATCCGCCGCCGGGTCCTGGAGGCGGTCGACGCGGAACTGGGCATGCGGGTCACGGCCGTCGACGTGACGATCGCCGACGTCACCGACACCGCCGGCGGCACCGACGACACAGTGGAGGGAAGGCGACCGTGACGGAACAACTCGCTTCCGGTGATCTGACCGAGGCGGTGGCGGGGGCGGTCCTCGGTACACCCGGGGTCGCCTTCCTGCGGCCGGGCCTCGCCCAACTCCTGCGGGCCTCCAGCTCGTTGGCGCGCCGACGAGCGGTGGGCGAAGGCCCCGGCAGGCCGTCCCGGTCCTCGGGCGTCCGGGTGACGCGGGGCGGCGGCGCCGAGCGATGGCACGTCGAGGTCCACGTCGTCCTGCGCCGCGGCCACCGCGCCGTGGACGTCACCCGCGAGGTGCGTACCGCGGTCACCGAGGCCGTTCGCCGGGTAGCGGGGGCGCGGGCCCCCCTGCGGGTGTCCGTGACCGTCACCGGCCTTGTGTGAGCTGGTGTGTTGCCGTTCGGTGACATGGGAGACAGAGCTGTGACGCGCGGGAGGGCAACGGACGTGGGGTGCCGCGGGTCGTACGGGGCGTGGGATCCAAGGGCGGACGGTTCCGCCCGTGGCAGAGTGACCGACCGAATCTCGTGGGGGAAATGAATGAGGATGAGCGTGCGCGTCAACAAGGGAATGTTCGCCGCGGCCGCCGTGCTGGCCGCGTCCGGTGTCGCCGCGGGGACGGTGTCGGCCTCCGCGGCCGACACGCCCCGCTTCCTGGCACCTTCCGAGCTGCCGCCCCACGCGTCGTCGGACTGGTACGCCGGTCCGGTGACGCCGGGTCAGCCGGACCCGCTGCCGATGTGCGTCGGCGAGGCGCTGCCCTCGACCTCCGTACATCGCACGTACCGCACTGACCTGGACACGGGTGCGCTCCAGGTGACCGTGGTCGAGCGCGATGAGCGGCGGGCCAAGGAGTTCGCGGCCCTGCTGCGCAAGAAGCTCGACGGGTGCGCGGAGGACGTGATGAAGGAGTACCCCGACATCACGGCGAAGCAGAAGTACTACGGCAAGGTGAACGCCGAGGAAGGGGCCCACGTCTACGGCGTCCACACCGTCGCCTCGTGGGGGGCTTCCGACATCAACATGTTCTCGGTGGGCCGCGACGGCAGGACCGTGACGCTCGTGCAGTGGGGCCAGATGGGCAACTTCGCCAACGCCCAGGTCGCCGACTTCAAGGCCACGACGGCCAAGGCCGTCAACAAGCTCTACTGACCTCCACCCTCGACCCTCAGCCTCGGGTCCCGGCCCGCACGCCGGGAGCCGAGGCGTCGTCGTCCCGGTGGGGGTCCGTCGTGTCGAGGCGGTAGCCGTCGCCGTCGGAGACGACGAGACCGGCGGTCGGCGGGGGGAAATGACCGCCCAGGAGCAGGGTTCCGGTGTCGGCGAGCGCCGCGAGGAGGTCCCGGCGGGTGCGGATGGCCTGGGCCGGATCGGTGTCGACGCAGCTGGTGATCTCGGGATGGCGCATCTGCACCGGATGGTGCACGCAGTCCCCGGTGACGACGGCGGACCGCCCGGCGCCGTGCAGCCGCACAGCGACGTGGCCCGGCGTATGGCCGGGGGTGGACAACAGGCTTATGCCGTCGGCTACTTCGGCTTCGGAGCCCGCCATGTCCACGAGGTCCAGCAGCCCGGCGTCCCGGACGGGGTGGACGGAGTCCCGGAACATCTGCTGCCGAGGCTCCTCCAGCTCCCTGCCCGCCCAGTAGTCCCATTCGGTACGGGACGTCACGTAACGGGCGTTGGGGAAAGTGGGAACCCAACTCCCGCCGTCATTACGGGTGTTCCACCCGACGTGGTCGGTGTGCAGGTGGGTCAGGACGACGAGGTCGACGCTCTCCGGTGCGAAGCCCGCCGCGGTCAGCCGGCCGAGGTAGCCGGTGTCCAGGTCGTGCCAGGCCGGGTTGGCGCGGCTCTTGCCGTTGCCGATGCCCGTGTCGATCAGGACGCGCAGCCCGTTCGCCTCGACGGCGAACGTGTGGCTGGCCAGTCGAAGGATGCCGTCGGGCCCGGCGAACTCGGGCCGGAGCCACGAGGTGCGGCGAACGACCTCAGGTGTGGCGGAGGGCAGCAGCCAAGGACCGGTCGCGGCGGGCAGTGCCACCTCGTCGATGCGGTGCACGAACAGGTCGCCCGCCGCCCAACTCGGGGTGGACTCGGCGGAGTTCGGTTCCGGGGGAGTCGAGGAAGTGGAGGAGAGGTCCTGGGGCATCGGGGGTGTCCTTCAGGTCGGAGCGACGCTAAAGCAATCTCTTTGCGTTAGGTGACGGTATGCCGTACGGTCCCCCTAACGCAAATGTTCTGCTTTTAGCGGCGGGAGTCATTCCGCCTCTCCTCCCCGGAGCCTCGCCGCTCCTCCGCCTTCGCTCGAAGGGACCCCCGTTGACCACGTCGATCCCACCGACCCCACCGACCCCGCAATCCATCCCCGACCTTCTCCCGCACGAGGCGGCCCGCTGGGCCCTGCGAGCCGGACTGCCCCTCGACGCCGACCGGTTGGAGCTGGTCACGGCCACGGCCAACCACATCCAGAGCGTCATCGGCGTACTGCGCGACCTCGACCTGGGGGAGGCGGGGAACGATGCGACCGTATGAGCTGACGCTCACCGAAGCGGCGCGGGCCGTCGCGGCGGGAGAGCTCTCGCCCGTGGAACTCACCGACTCCGTGCTGCACCGGATCGAGTCCGTGGAGGGCCACCTCGGCGCCTATGTGACGGTTCTCGCCGACGCCGCACGTCAGACGGCCGCGCGGGCGGAGAAGGACATCGCGGCGGGCCGGTACATCGGCCCGCTGCACGGCATCCCGATGGGCCTCAAGGACCTCATCGACGTCGCGGGCCTGCCCACCACGGCCAGTTCACGCGTGCGCGCGCAGGCCCCCGCGGCCCACCGCGACAGCACGGTCGCGGCCCGGCTGCGCGCGGCCGGGGCGGTCCTGCTGGGCAAGACGCACACGCACGAGTTCGCGTACGGACTGATCACTCCCCAGACCCGCAACGCGTGGGACCACGACCGGGTGGCCGGCGGTTCGAGCGGCGGCTCGGCCGTGGCGGTCGCCGCGGGCGAGGCGACTTTCGCCCTGGGTACGGACACCGGCGGCTCCATCAGGGTCCCCGCGGCGCTGAACGGCGTGGTCGGCCTGAAGCCCACCTACGGACGCGTCCCGGTGGACGGTGTGACACCCCTGTCCTGGTCCCTGGACCACGTGGGACCGATCACCCGCACCGTCGCGGACGCCGAACTCGTACTCGAAGCGCTCCTCACGAGCGAGCACACCACCTCGGCGGCCCCCGAACCCCGCCCCGCCGAAGGGAGCCTGACCGGCCTGCGCGTAGGCGTCCCCCGCAACCACTATTTCGACCGGATCCAGCGCGAGGTCGAGGAAGCGGTTCGCGACGCCATCGACGATCTGCGGGAACTCGGTGCCGAACTCGTCGACGTCGACATCCCGATGAGCGAGTACATCCAGGCCACCCACTGGGGACTCATGGTCCCCGAGGCCACCGCCTACCACGAGCGCACCCTGCGTACCTCCCCCGAGCTGTACTCCGACGACGTCCGCACCCTTCTCGAAGCGGGCGTCCTCATCCCCGCCGCCGACCACCTGCGCGCCCGGCGCGCCCGCACGCTCCTGCGCGCCGCCTGGACGCGGCTGTTCGAAACCGTCGACGTCATCGCCGCGCCGACGGCCACCTCCACCGCCGCCCACCGCGACCAGCGGGCCGTGCACTGGCCGGACGGGACCGAGGAGAGCGTCCCCGAGACCTACATACGGCTGTCGGCGCCGGCCAACGTCACGGGCCTGCCCGCACTCACCCTGCCGGTCGGCGCCGACAGTGCCGGGCTCCCCATCGGCATGCAGCTCATCGGCAGGGCCTTCGACGAGGGCACGGTCCTGCGGACAGGGCGCACGTACGAGGAAGCGACGCGTACGCCGGGGAGGGCTACCCTTACCGCAATCTCTTTGCGTTAATGTGGGGCAGGTGAGCCCACGACCAGCCATCCGTCCCGGAGGACGCAGCGCCCGAGTCCAGCAGTCGGTGCACACCGCCGTGCGCGAACTACAGGCGGAGGGCGGTGATCTCACCGTCCCCCGGATCGCCCTGCGCGCCGGTGTCACCCCCTCGACGATCTACCGGCGGTGGGGAGACCTCCAGGAACTGCTGGCGGACGTCGCGGTGGAGCGACTGCGCCCCGAGACGCCCCCAGCCGACCTCGGGAACCTGCGCGAGGACCTGGAGCACTGGGCCACCGACTTCCTGGAGGAGATGTCCTCCCCGCCGGGCCGCTCCTACATCCGTGACGCCCTCGCGGGTGACCCCGACGGCGGGAACGCGGGCCAGTGCTCGGCCTACGCCGTCGAGCAGGTCGAGACCATCCTGCGCCGCGCGGCCGGGCGCGGCGAACACGTCCCCGCCACCGACACCGTGATGGATCACGTCGTGGCGCCGATGATGTACCGCATCCTCTTCCGCCCCGGTCCGCTCGACGCGCGCTACGCCCGCGACCTCGTCGCCACCGTGTTCTACCGGCTGATGCCCCTGCCGTGACCCGTACGGCATGACGATCGCCTCGTCGAAGGTGCCGTGGGAAGGACTTCGTGCCTTCCCACGGGAGTCGTTGGTCCCGAATGGCGCCGACACCCCAGGGGCACCCGATCCTTACTCCGGTCGCCGGACTCGTCTGGCGGCTCCCCGCCGTGTGGTCATGCTGAAGGCGGGTACCGGAGTGACCGATCGACTTCGAAAGTGAACGGAAGGTAGCACCGTGGGCGTCATCGCCTGGATTCTGGTCGGCTTGATCGCGGGAGCGATCGCGAAAGCACTGACTCCGGGGAAGGACCCGGGCGGGGTGATCATCACGATGCTGATCGGCATCGTGGGCGGACTGCTCGGCGGCTGGCTCGGCAAGCTGATCTTCGGGGTGGAGTCGATCAACGGCTTCTTCCACCTGTCGACCTGGATCGCCGCCGTCATCGGATCGGTGGTCGTCCTGTTCCTGTACCGCAAACTGTCCGGACGCACCGCCCACTGAGCGGCTACCGCGCCGATCCCCGCACGCCGAAACACAGCACAGCACCAGGAAAGGCAACGTCATGGCTGACAACACCCTGAACGGCCGCCGCGTACTGGCGGTCGTGACCAACTACGGAGTCGAGCAGGACGAGCTGGTGGTGCCGGTGCAGCACCTGCGCTCCCGCGGCGCGCGCGTCGACGTGGCCGCCGTGTCGGCGGAGGAGATCCGCACCCTCGTCGGTGACAAGGACCCCGGCAAGACCGTCGACGCCGACCTCACCCTGGCCGAGGCCGACACGTCCTCGTACGACCTGCTGCTGGTGCCCGGGGGTACCGTCAACGCCGACAGCCTCCGCCTGGAGGAGAGCGCCGTCGCGGCGGTCCGCTCCTTCGCGGAGTCCGGCCGCAAGGTGGCGGCCATCTGCCACGGCCCGTGGCTGCTGGTGGAGGCGGACGTGCTCGACGGCAAGACCCTGACGTCGTACGCCTCGGTCGCCACCGACATCCGCAACGCCAAGGGCACCTGGGTCGACAAGCCCGTCATGCACTGCGGTGCCAACGGCTGGGACCTCATCACCTCCCGCACCCCGGACGACCTCGACGACTTCCTCCGCAAGATCGACGACGTCCTCGGAGCGGCGGCCTGAGCGGACGTTCCGCGCGCGCGAGCGCCGAGCACCAGCGGCCGGGAGACTCCTCCCGGCCGCTGGTGTGTCAGGACGCCCCGCGCCATCGCCTCGTCAGGACTCCCTGCGGCGCATCCGGTACACGGTGTACCCGCTCGCGGCGAGTACGAGGGCGACGCCCGCCCCCACATAGACGGACTCGGCGGTCCGGGACCCGCCGGTCCCCGCGCGCACACCCCGGTCGGGGGCCGTGGTGGCCGCCGCCCCGGCCACGGTGATCGAGTACGTGGAGGTGCCGCCGCCCGGGCAGGTGACGTCCACGGTGTGGCTGCCGGGCCGGGCGTCGGAGCGAATGGTGCCCGTACCCGTGTAGATCCCGGCCGAGCCGGTGGACAGCGGGACGCTCTGGGTGAAGGAGTCCGAAGTCGCGGTCGCCGACGCGGCGGTGCAGCCGCCGCTGACGGAGACGACCACCGACTGCCCGGGCCTGCCGGGGCTCGGTGTGATCGACAGCGAGGGCTGCGTGCCGGCCTGTGTCCGCGGCACCGTCGGGGGTGCGGTTTCGGCCAGCGCCTGTGGCGCCATCGTGGCGAGCGCCGCTGCGGTGAACACGGCTGCGGTGACGGTGGGACGGACGCGCATGGGACAGACCTCGATCCTTCGCGCGGCCGGGAGCATGCCGTCCCTGCGGACTCCGCGCTGCCCTCATGCAAGGCGCAACCGGCGCGGTCGGCGCGTCGGACACGGCCACGCGGAGTAGCCGCGACCATGCCGCGCGCCGGGCCCGGCGGTCAGCGGTCAGCGGACCGACCAGACCAGCACCCCGCCGAGGACGAACAGCAGGCAGATGGCGATATTGGTCCGCCGATAGGCGACGAGCACGGCGGCGAACTCGCGGAGCGTGGCGTTGGGCCAGAAGTACGCGGCCGTGGGCGCGCCCACCACCTGGCCCCTTACCCCGACCCGCCGGGCGGTGAGCGCGGCACGGAAGGCGTGGTAGTTGTTCGTGACGACGACACAGTGATAGTCGGGTTTCGCCGCCTCCATGATGGCCTTGCTGAACCGCAGGTTCTCGTCCGTCGTCGTCGACCGGTCCTCACGCTCGATCAGGTCGGCGGGAAAGCCGCGGTCCGTCAAGTAGTCGGCCATGGCGTGGGATTCCGGCAGCTTCTCGTCCGGCCCCTGCCCGCCGGAGGTGATGAGCACGGGCGAACCTCCGCGCCCGGTGAGCCGCGCGTGCACCTCACGCGCCCGCTCCAGCCGACTGGCCAGCAGCGGCGGGACCGTGGAGCCGCCGACGAGGCCCGAGCCGAGGACGACCACGAAGTCGGCCTTGCGGCGGACTTGCAAGCGCCCGTAGAGGAACGCGTAACAGACGAAGCTCAGGAACAGGAATGACACGTACGACGACAGACCGAGGGCGGCCGCCCCGACCCCGAAGAGCAGGGGCGTGCGCACCACCGCGGCCGTGATCACGAGGGCGATGACGCCGACGATGCCCAGAGCGGCCGTAAGGGAGAGCAGATTCGCCGGGCTCCTGCCTTCTTTGCGCACCATCCGCAGGCCGTTGAGGAAGAGCAGATACGTGAGGACGAGGATCCCGAGCGCGCACACCGCGAGCAGCGAGCAGGCGACGACCAGGCCGGACGTCGATCCCGACCTGACCAGGCGGGACATCCAGGCGACCAGCGCGCAGAGCACGGCGAGTCCCAGGAGCACGGCGTTGCCGAACCTTCGGCGTTCACGCAGAACCCGCCAGGAGAAGACGAGGAAGAGCAGGGCCGCCGGGGCGTAGACCAACATCCGCACAGCGTATGGGGGGCGTGAAGCCAGGGGCGAAGCGCCCCTGGCCCTCGGCCCTCGGACCCGGCAGCTGCGGGTTGTGGCGTCAGTGGCGCGTGGAGTGCGCGGATCGCTGGGACGGGACCCCGAAGGGGCGGTGCGGCCGCGGGTGGCCGGCCAGCGCGTCGGCCCTGCGGTCCTGCGGGCGGGGGAGGAGCAGCTCTTGGAACAGCTCGTACCCGGCGAGCATGGCGTGGCGCATGGCCTCGGTGTCCGTATCACCCGCGGCGGCGCGCTGCGCCGACGCGTGCAGCACGCGACTGCCGTGAGCGTGGCGGGGACAGTGCAGGGAGAGGGCGTCGGCCTGGCGCTCGCGCGACTCGGCGGGGAAGCCGCGCTCGGCGGCCAGCCGGTTCAGGAGGGCGTTCGCCTGGGCGACCGTCTGTCCCGGGGCCTCGATGAACCGCGCCTGGAGCAGGGCCCATTCGGAGTGGTAGCGCTCGCGGGCCGCCGTCGTCAGACCCTTGACGCGGAGGCTGCCGAAGCGCCGCAGACGTTCGCTCAGCTCCCGCTCGGCGGCCTCCGAGTCCCCCCGGTGCTGTGCCACCACGCGGTCGAACTCGGGGCCGAAGCGGCGCCGGAGGTCGTCGGTGGTCGTCTGGTTCAGCGGGCGGGCGAGCAGCAGCGCGGTCACGATCGCCACCGCAGCGCCCAGGATGGCCAGCATGCTTACGGACATGTGCCTGCCTTCCGCAGAGGGTCCCTCACGCGAGGCTTTCGCTACAGCGAGTTACCAACCAGGAGGGTGAATAAACGCATTGGGTGACATTCGCCGGGCTGATTCACCTTTCCAGACGCTGGTGACCGGTCAGACGCCCGCCGGGCCCCGCCGGGTGAACCGGTGCCACCAGTGCCGGCGTCGGGGATGCACGGCCCGCCCGAGGCGGCGCCCCAGGACGAGGTAACCGAGGAGCGCGCCCGTCGTGTTGAGGATGACGTCGTCGATGTCGAAGGTCCGCCCCGTCACGAACGCGCCCTGGGCCAGCTCGACGAGCACCATGGTCAACGCCGTGACGACCGCCACCCGCACCAGACCGCGAGCACGGGGGAACAGCACGGGCAGCAGCAGCCCGAACGGAACGCCCAGCAGGATGTTGCCGCCGATCTGCTTGACGGTGTCGCGGAAGGCGGGCTGGGCGAGGTAGTCGCGAATGGAGTCGCCGGGCTTGAAGTTGCTGTGCGTCAGCGCCTCGGAAGCCGCCGAGGGCTCCAGGGTCAGACGGGTGAGTACCACCCCGAAGGCGACCATCCCGGCAAAGGCGACGAGCATCGCGAAAGCCCGTGCCAGCGGCGGAAGCGGCGCTCGCCGCCGGTCCACCGCGTCATCCCCCTCACCTCCCGCTCCGCTGTCGTCCTCCACGGCCTTGTATCGGTCTGTCCGTGCCATCGCTACCTCCGGTACGGGCTGCTGGGCGCCGTCGCGGCGCGCGCTGTCCAACGCCGACGGGTTCCTCGAGCCGCGCGTCCCAAGCGCGCGGAGCCGTCCGCATCGGCGGCTGGCGGCCCCCTCCTCGCCCCTCGGAAGTGGTGCGACAATCTGCTCGAGGAATTGGCTGTGGAGGGGCCCGGGACCGTTGTCGCGCCCGGCGCCCGGTGGTGGGGAGGAACCGACGGTGGTGGAGTGGCGGTACGTCGCCAAGGGCGCGAGGGCGGTCCCCGAGCCCCTGGCCACACCCTTCGTCTGGACGGCGGCCTCCTGGGGGTCCTTCGTGCTGGTGAGCACGCTCGACCTGCTCGGCGCCCTCGACCGCACCGGCCTCGCCCTGGCCGCGCTGTCCCTGCTCGCCGCGGTCCTCGGCATGCTGGGCCGGTTCGCGGCGGCACCGGGGACGGCACTGCTGTGCTGGGCGCTGCTCAACTTCTTCGCCACCCACCCCACCGGGGAGATCTCCTGGGCGGGGCACCGGGATCCCGGCTGGATGGCCTGCCTGCTGGCGGCGGCTCTCATCGGCACGACGACGGCCCGCCTGCTCTCCGCACGCGCCGCGTACCGCCGCGTCACCCCGTACGACGGAGCCGCCTGACACCCCCGTACGAACTGATCGGCGCCCGACCCCGGCGGCTACCTGAGCGCCGTCACCGGGCGGCGGCCCGCGCGCGGGCCAGTTCCACGGTGAACTGCGCCCCGGCGAGCAGCGCCAGATGGGACACCCACAGCCACACCAGGAAGACGACCACGCCCGCGAGCGAGCCGTAGAGCTTTCCGTAGCTGCCGAACCCCGACGCGTACCACGTGAACAGGCCCGAGGAGAGCAGCCAGAGCAGCGCGGCGAGCACCCCGCCCGGCAGGATCTGACGCCAACCGCGGGCGGCGGGCGGCGCGTTGCGGAAGAGCACGAGCACGAGCATCGCCACCAGGCAGACCAGAGCAGGCCATTTCAGGACGTTCCAGGCGGTCTGTCCCGCGCCGCCGACGCCGACGCGCCGCCCGAGCCCTTCGGCGAGCGGGCCGCTCAGGACGAGCAGCAGCGCACTGGTGACCAGCAGCGCCAGGAGCGTCAGCGCGGTCATCAGGACGCGGTGCGCCTTGCGCAGAGCGGGCCGGCAGTCCTCCTCGCCGTGCATCGCGTGCAGCGCCCGCCGGAACACGGCCGAGTAACTCGAAGCGGACCACAGGGCGCTGACCGCGCCCGCGATCACCACCGTGAGCGCCGCGGAACGGGCGTCGGCCATCTCGCTGAGCGCCTCGTGCAAGGAACGGCCCGACTCCGCGGGCGCCCAGTCCGTGACCTCGGCGATGAGCGACTCGGTCGTGGCGGGGCTCACCAGGCTGATCAGGCTGACCGTGACGAGGAGGGCGGGGAGCAGAGCGAGGATCGCGTAGTACGTCAGCGCCGCGGCCCAGTCCGAGACGTCGTCGTTCCACATCGACACCGGAGTGCGGCGCAGGGCCGCGCGGCGCAGCGCCCACGCCGAGGGGCGGTCCGAGGACGCGGCCGCCGGCACGCGGCCGTCCCCGTCCCCGTGCGGAAACCCGGCACACGCTCCGTGCGCGGTCGGCGGGGGACTGTCCATGGGCCTGCTCCTTCTTGCGTGTTCGCGGCACGTGAGCCGCCTTCACCGGGCGCCGCCTCCACCGAGATCGGACCCGTGCGGTCAGTCCCGCTGCTCGGCCTCGTTGCGGTTGAGTCCGTGTGCCAGCTCCTGCAACACCTCGTGCTGGGTCTTTCCGGTCATCTCGGCGAGCTGAAAGAGCAATGCGGCACACAACGCGGTCGCGCTGTCGGCGACTTGGTCGAGATTGCCGTCGGCGGCTCGTTTCTCCGCGACGTATTCGTCCATTACCTGTTCGCCGGAAATGTATGCCGTCATGGCTTCGATCCCGGCGCGCACACGGTCGTAGTCATTCATCGTCATGGCCGTAGACTTTCACGTCTCCTCACCATCGCGCCAAGACGAGCTGTGCATAGGGGAGCGGGGCCGGGGCACACGGTGCACTGGAGGTTGATATCGATGGTTCCCCTTCTGATTGTTCTTCTGCTCGCCCTGCTTCTCTTCGGTGCGGGATTCGCGCTGAAGGCCCTGTGGTTTATCGCGGCGGTGGTCCTCGTCGTGTGGCTGCTGGGCTTCGTGATGCGTTCCACGGGGGCGGGCGGCCGGCGAGGCCGTTGGTATCGCTGGTAGAAATCCTCAGCACGGCCGCGGCCGGGGTCCGGACGGAATTCGTCCGGACCCCGGCCGCGTATTTTGTTCAGGCGGCGTCCCGGTCCCGTAGGAACCGGTGGCCCCTCGACGACGCCGGCGCGCCCGCGCCACCACCGGGGATCAGGCGCAGATGGTGCCGACGGGCATGCCGGGCGTGACGGGCGGAAGAGGCCTGGCCTTTGGGGTCGAACAGCCCGTCCTCCAGGCGCACCGTCACGAACAACAGGAGCGCCAGCCCCGGCAGGAGCAGGACGGCGACCGCGATCATGCCGCTCCCCTTTCCGTTGAGGACGCCCTGACGGGTGCCCCCGGAAACGAAAGAGAAGAGTGCCGTTACGTGAAGATTCCGCAACGCCTCGGCCGCCGCTTCGACGGCGCGCTGCTCCCCGCGGTGTGCCGCTACCGCTGCTGGGCGAGAGCCAGCTGGTGGAGGTCTTCCAGGGCGTCGAGAAGGACCGTGCGCTGGTGCCAGTCGATCCACGTGCCGACGGTACGGCTCGTGTGGTGCAGCGCCTTGAGCTGCGCCTGGGTGAAGCCGGCCAAGGGGCGCGCGTGGTGGGAGGAGATGACGCCGTGCACGGTGTCGGTGTCGTCGACGAGGGGCACGCTGTGGCAGGCGCGGCTGCCCGCCGAGAGGATCACGCGGCGGGTGGTGTCGTCGAAGCCGGGCGATGAGGCGATTTCCTTGACGGTGACCTGGTGGCTGGCGGCGGCGGCCCGCGAGCAGGCGGTGCCGCCGTCGACGAACGCGAAGTAGTCCGTGAACTGCCGGGGCAGCCCGGCGTGCTTCTCCATGCGCAGCGTGCCGTCCTCGACCAACTGCACGTTGCCCATGTTCGTACTGGTGATGTTGAGGACGCGACGCAGGGCGGCGCCGAGCACCTCGCCCTGGTTCCGCTCGTCGAGCGTGCCCGCGGCGAGCTTGGTCAGCGGCGGTGCCGGACGCCGCTCCCGGGTGCCGAACCACACGGTGGCGCCCTGAGCGGGGCCCGGCGTGCGGGCGACCGCGATGGCCACCTGGTGCAGTTTGATGTTGGCCCGCTGGGATGCCTGGCGCATCAGCGCGAACGCCGCGTCCGCGTCCGCGAGGCCGTACCGCTCGACCAGGATGCCCTCGGCCAACGCGATCTTGGGGCGCGCGCGTACCTGCACCTCCAGCTCGGTCACCTGGTTCTGTAGCTGTCGCGCCTGGGCGGCTAGCCGTCTCGCCTCCCGCAGGCCGGGGGAGGACTCGTCGTCCCGCTCGTCCTCGGCCCGGGGTTCGGGCTGGTGATCCGTCATGTCGCTCTCTCCCGCGGTGCGCTCGGAACCGGTTCCTCGTGCTTCGGCCCGGCCCACGAGACGGGCCTGTTCCCCACGCACATGGAACTGACAGTAGCGGGGTCCTTTCCGAGCTGTCATGGCGCCCCTGGAGACCGGTGCGTAGACGGGTGCATAGACGGGCCGCCCGGGGGAAACCGGCCCGTGAGCCACCCCCCGTATCGCCGCGCGGCGTCGGTCCGCGCTGCCCGAAGGAGTAACCGTGCTCGCTATCGCCGCCGCAGTCGTGTTCGCCGTAGCCTGGATCCTGCACCTCACCGAGACCTCGACCAACATCTTCTTCGGCAACACCAGCCTGCTGCTTCTCGGCCTGACGCTGGCCGCGCTGCACCTCGCCGGCCTCGGCGCCGGATGGTCCCCGCAGAGCCGTCGGCGCCGCTGACCGACGGGACGGTTCCCTCCATCACGTACGGCCTTCGACCGTGCGCGGCCTGATCCCTGGCCGCTACGCGAACCGCGTGGTGTCGCCCGCGCCGTGCCGTACGACCTCGGCCTCGCCGCTGGAGAAGTCGATGACGGTCGTCGGCTCGGTGCCGCAGTCACCGGAGTCGATGACGACGTCCACGACGTGGTCGAGCCGCTCCTTGATGTCCCAGCCCTGGGTGAGCGGCTCGTCCTCGTCGGGCAGCAGCAGCGTGCTGGAGAGCAGCGGTTCGCCCAGTTCGGCGAGGAGCGCCTGGGTGACCGTGTGGTCGGGGATGCGGACCCCGACGGTCTTCTTCTTCGGGTGCAGCAGCTGGCGGGGGACTTCCTTGGTCGCGGGGAGGATGAAGGTGTAGCGGCCGGGGGTGGTGGCCTTGATGGTGCGGAACACGTCGTTGTCGAGATGGACGAACTGACCCAGCTGCGCGAAGTTCTGGCATACGAGCGTGAAGTGGTGGCGCTCGTCCAGGTCACGGATCGTACGGATCCGGTTGATGCCGTCACGGCTGCCGAGCTGGCATCCCAGCGCGTAACAGGAGTCCGTGGGGTACGCGATGAGCGCGCCGGAGCGGATGCTGTCGACCGCGCTGGTGATGCTGCGCCGCTGGGGATTGTCGGGGTGCACGTCGAAGTACTTCGCCATTGGCCGAGTCTAGGTGATCAGGGCGCGGGTGGCGCCCGGCGGCACGGGGGCGCTCAGTGCCAGGGGCAACGGGGCAGCCCGGGGAACGGGTCGGTGCTGGTGAGGACGCTGCTGGCGGGCATGTTGCCCCACGCCTTGAGGCCGGGCAGGTTCACCGTCTCGTCGCCCTGTGTGTAGTACCAGATGTTGTTCCCGCCCTTGTGGGCCTCCCCGATCGAATAGCACACGAACCAGCTCTGGGTGGTCTTGAGGCGCCCCGTCACGGGGGCGTCGAAGGCCGGGCGCCCGTAGAGGTCTCCCGGGGCGTTGGCGCAGTAGAGGTCGCCGGTGAAGGTGTTCCCGAGCGTGTCCTTGTGGACGATGCCGGGCCGCAGGACGCAGGTCACGTCCGCCGAGGTCGTGGCGTCGGCCGAGGTCGGGCCGGTGGCCGCCGTGGCGGGGGCCGCGGGCCAGGCGGCGGCCGCCGCAGTGAGGATGAGGGCCGACACGGCGATCCGTCCGCGTCGTGCCACCTGGGAAAGTGCCACGGGTTCACTCCTGAAGTCGGTTGGCGGAACGTCAGTGGGGGAGGGGCCGGTCAGCTGGGCATGCATGCCGGTACGCCGGGGAACGGGTCGGGCTCGGTCTCGATGCGGAACGCCGGGACGTACCCCCAGCCCTTCCACAGCGGCCAGTTGGTCACCTCGTCGCCCTGCGTGTAGTACCAGATGCGGTTGCCGCCCTGGTGCAGGTCGCCGCTCTCCCAGCACACGAACCAGCTCGGTGAGGTCTTCAGCTTGGCGATGACCGTTCCGTAGACCTCCGGGGTGGCGAAGACGTCCGCCACCGCGTTCTCGCAGTACAGGTCCTTGGTGTACGTGTGGCCCTTGACGTCCGTGTGCCGCACGCCGTCCCGGACGTAGCAGACGGGCCCCGCCGAAGCCGTAGCCGAAGCGGTCGCGGGCAGGAACATCGCGGTCATCGCCGCGGCCAGCAGCGCGGCCCCGGCGGTACGGCGTCCTCCACCATGCCGCTCCCGCGGCGCCGATGTCCCCTCATTCGTCATGCCGGTCGTCCGCGTCATCTCCGTCACCCCCATGAGCACTTGGGCAGGCCCGGGACCGGGTCCTGCGGTGTCTCCAGCATCACCGCGGGCATGTAGCCCCAGCCTTTCGCGGTCGGGCGCGAGACGACCTCGTCGGCCTGGGTGTAGTACCAGATGTTGTTGCCCCCGGCGTGCTGGTCACCGACCTTCCAGCACACGAACCAGCTGCGGGTGGTCACCATTCGGCCGACCACCGGGCTGCTGGTGAACGACTGCAGGCGCACATCGCCCTGCGCGTTGTCACAGAGGATGTCCGCGTCCCAGGACATCCCGGTCCAGTCCGTGTGCGCGCTGCCCTCACGCATGACGCACGCCGTCGTTGTCGCCGTCGCCGTCGCCGTCGCCGTCGCCGTCGCCGTGTCCGCGGCCGGTGCGGGCACGGCCGCCGCGCCGACCAGACCCGTCGCGGCCACCGCCGTGGCGAGCACCGCACCGCCGCTTATTCGCTTCATGGGATCTTCCTGTCCCTCCGGTGGATCCGTTCGTTGGCCGAAGTCTGACGCGGACCGCTGACGGCGGGCTGACCCATCCCGGGGGCGGGCCGGGGAGAACGTGTACATAAAGTAGCCGCATGTCCGAGGACTCCCCCCTGATACGAAGCTTGCGTACGGCCGTTGAGGCGGCGCCCGCCGACGTACCGCTGCGGCTGCACCTGGCCGAATTGATGCTGGACGCCGGGCAGCCGGACGCCGCCGTCGCGGAGGTGGCCGTCGCCTTGCAGCACGCGCCGGGCGACGGCCAGGCCCGTGCGCTGATGGCCCGCGCGATGGGCGTGCCCGCCGCCGGGCCTGCCGCCGAGGCCCCGCCGCCGCAGCCGCTCCCGCCCGCCACGGCGACCGGACCGGCAGCGACCGAACACCCGGCGGCCGAACACCCGGCGACCGAACCCGCAGGAACCGAAGCCACGGGAACCGAACCCGCGGGCCCCCGGACCCGCACCGGTTTCGACTGGCGTGCCGCCGCGGACCAGGTCGGCGACGTGATCCCGCCCCGCTTCGTCGAGACCCCCCTGGCCACCGACGGCAGCGGCGACCCCGAGGGCGCCGCTGCCTGGGACGTCGACACTCCCGGCACGATCCGCCTGGCGGACGTCGGCGGCATGCACGAGGTCAAGGAGCGCCTGGAGGCGGCGTTCCTCGCCCCGATGCGCAACCCCGAGCTGCGCAAGCTGTACGGCAAGAGCCTGCGCGGCGGGCTCCTCCTGTACGGGCCGCCCGGCTGCGGCAAGACGTTCATCGCCCGCGCCATCGCCGGTGAACTCGGGGCGGGTTTCCTGTCCGTGTCGGTCAACGACGTCCTCGACATGTGGATCGGCAACTCCGAGCGCAACATGCACGAGATCTTCCAGACCGCCCGCCGCCAGGCGCCCTGCGTCATCTTCCTCGACGAACTCGACGCGCTCGGCGCCAAGCGCAGCCGCACTCAGCACAGCGGCATGCGCAACACCGTCAACCAGCTCCTGACCGAGCTGGACGGCATCGACTCCGCGGCCAACGAAGGCGTCTTCGTGCTCGCCGCGACCAACGCCCCCTGGGACGTGGACATCGCCCTGCGCCGGCCCGGCCGCCTCGACCGCACCCTGCTCGTCCTGCCGCCCGACGCCCCGGCACGCGAGAGCATCCTCCGCTACCACCTCCAGGAACGCCCCGTCGAGAACATCGACTTGGGCAAGCTCGTCAAAGCCACGGACGGCCTGTCCGGCGCCGACCTGGCCCACCTGTGCGAGGCGGCGGCCGAGAGCGCCCTGCTGGAGTCGGCGCGCACCGGCACGGTCCGCATGATCGGCATGCGGGACCTGCTGAACGCCGCGAAGCAGACCGTCCCGTCCACCGAGCCGTGGTTCGCGTCGGCGCGCAACGTCGCCATGTACGCGAACGACGGCGGCGCGTACGACGACTTGATCACCTACCTGAAGAAGAAGCGGAAGCTGTGAGCACGCTGCACCCGACCGTCGAGAAGGCCCAGGCCCTGATCGAGCTCGACCGTTATGACCAGGCCCTGGCACTCCTGGCCGGCCACCTCGCCGAGGACCCCGGCGACCTGCGCGCCTGGGTCAAGATCGGCTACTGCCACCTCAGCCAGGATCGGCCCAAGGACGCGACGGCGGCGGCCGACGAGGCCCTCAGGCTGGCCCCCGAGGACTACGGCGCGCTGCGCCTGCGCGCCCAGGCGATGGTGCGCGACAACGGCTGGCTCAAGGTCCAGCCCGTACTGCGCGAGCTGATCCGTGTCGCCCCCGAGGACTCGTTCGCCCACGCCATGCTCGCCGACGCCATGTGGCGCGAGGCGCTGGTCCGTTACAGCCAGGAGAGCGGCGCCCGGCAACTCACCGCCGAGGCCATCGACCGCGTCACCCGCGAAGCAGCTGACGTCGCGATGGAGGCGCTCCGGCTGGGCCCCGAGGACGTCTACGCCCACGAGATCGCGCACCGCATCGCCAGCATGGCCGGAAACGGCACGGTCTCCGACATGCTCGACGAGGCCATCCTCCGCATCGACCCCCACCACGCGGAGGCGCTCGCCCGCCAGACGAGTAAGGCGGCCCGGGCGCCGGGCGTGGGAGCCGGCGAGGCCGCCGAGCTGTACGCGGACGCTCTCGCCGTCGAGCCGGACTCCGCCGACATGCGGCAGCAACTCGACCATGCCACCTACCGCCTCCTGCGCGGCACGCGCTGGCTCGCCCTGCTCTGTGTGGGCCTGGCGGGCGCCATGGTCGACGTCTTCCCCTCGGACGACCGGCCCGCCCCCGAGCTGCCCATCCCTGTCGGCCAGCGCCTGTGGTTCCTGTTCATCATGGCCGTGATCTGGGCCTTCGGGGCCTGGCGCCGCTACCGCCGACTGCGTACGGGCGTCCAGCTCAACGTCCGTTCCCTGATCCGCCGCGGCCGCTGGGCCCGTGTCGTCATGGCCCAGGCGGCCTGTGCCATGGCGTGCGCCGTGCTGATCGCCGAGATCCCCTGGACGGACCGGGCCGTGCCCCAACTCCTCTTCTGGGCCGGACTGGTCCCCACGGCGGCGACCATCTGGTTCGACAAGAAGAAGGCCGGTTAGCCGCCGTAGGGCGTGTCCCATGGCGGCGCCGCACGGACCGGCCCGGGGAGGGGGGACGGGCCGGTCCGCGCGGCGCTCAGGTCGGACGCGGCGCTCTGGGCGACTTCGCCTGTGCCGTGTTCGTCTTGGCCACGGCGGCCGCGACCTGTTCCCGCACGGCTTCGGACAGCGCGCCGCCCTGGACGGTGCCCACCAGGTCCCCTGCCAGGCGGTACAGCTTGGTGTTGGTGTTCTGCGAGGCCGTGACCAGGACGTCCCAGGCGGCCTCGGGGCTCAGGTTGAAGGAGGACATCAGGATGCCGCGGGCCAGGTCGATGGTGGGCCGGGTCTGCATGGCCCGCCGCAACTGGGCGACCACGGCCCGCAGCTCCTGTTCCGACTCCTCGTACTCCGCCTCCTCCTCGTGCGGCGCGGCCTGACCGCGACCCGGCCCGGGGTCACCGCGGATCGGCTCCGCGCCACTGCCGATGGGTCCCGCGTCGCAGTCGGCCGGGGCCGTCACCAAATCCTCCTCCTGGCCCTCAGCGGTGAACAGGTCGCGGGTCCCGGTCAGCTCTAGGATCCGCTCGACAGCCGGGCTGCTGGCGCTGATGACGATGGCCTTTCCCTGTTCCACCGCCCACTGGCGCAGGCTGAGCAGAAGATTGAGACCGGAGCAGTCGCAGAACCCCACTCCGCTCAGGTCGAGGTCGATGGTGCGGGCCGGCCGGCTGACGGTGTGGCGCAACCCGGACCGAAGCCGTCGCCCGGAGTCGAGATCGAGCTGTCCCCGCACCAGCACGCTCATCCGGTAACTGCCCGGAACGACGTCCACTGTCGTGGGCAACGGCGGCAGGGGGAGTGGTGTCCGGTCTCGTTCACCGAAGTCGTCGCCCTCTCTCGGGAGGGACTGCTCAGCGTGTGCGGGCTCCGGCATGGCTGCTCCCTCTCGTTATCGCCTCTCGCCGCTCCCAGGCTGCCCGTTGCGGCGTACACACGTCAACTAATACCTGAAATGTAGTACGTGTTTTTGAAATCGTGTACGTCTGGTCGCTAGAGTTGGCACATGGATGGAGTGCCCGAGTCACACACCGGATGGACGTTTCTCACAAACCACGCGCGGGTGCTGGCGGCGATCGCGGACAATCACAACGCGCGCATCCGCGACATCGCCGCGCACTGCCGCCTCACCGAGCGTGCTGTCCAGAAGATCATCGCGGACCTGGAAGAGGACGGTTACCTCTCCCACACCCGGGAGGGGCGAACCAACACGTACCGGATCGACCCCAGCAAGGTGCTGCGCCACCCGGCCGAATCCGGGCTGGCCGTGGCCTCCTTGCTCTCCCTGCTGGCCAGGGACGAGGCCGACCGCACCTCCACTCCCGAGGTGGACAGCCGGCACCACGCCACGGCTTGACCACAGCCACCCGCGTGCGTTGACCGGTCGGCCGTCGCGTCGAAGGCAGGTGGGTGGTCATGGTGGCCGGTTGGGAGTGGGACGACGCGGTGGGTGCGGGCGCGGGCCGGAAAACTGCCGCGGGGGCTCGGGCCGTTCACCGGGGCGGTCTAGGAGATGCTCGCGCCCGGCGGAGCCCTCGTCCACCTCTCGGACGTGAAGACGGAACCCCGGTCCGTCGACGGCCTGCCCCACCCGGCCGTGCCGTACGAGGCGATCGCGAACCTGGTCAGGGACTACCTCGGCCCGGCCCGAAGAGCCGGCCGAGGGGTACTGACGCAATGCACGCCCGGCGACGAGGCGACGATGTTCTCGATGTCGTTCTCGGCCCCGCACCTGTTCGGACCGCGCCGCGCCGACTTCGAGGCGGACTTGCGCCGACTGCTGCGGGAGGCCTCCGCGCCGGGCCGATTCTCCGAACGCGTGCCGAGTACGGAGGTCTTCGTATGGAGCGCTGGGACAGGCCCCGGCTGATCGAGCCCACCACCCGGCTGCGGTCGTCGTTCCTGGCGGCGGTGGCCGAGTTCCGGGCGGACCGCGACTACCCCACACCGTGGTTCGTCACCGACGTCGACGCGGCCGCCCTGGCCGATGCCGAGGCCTTCGACACCTACGTGGCCCGCCTGCGGGCCGAGCGGCACGAGACCGGGGTGCGGGCCGCGGGCTTGGTGCCGATGACCACGCTGTGGTGGGCCGCGGGCGACCAGATGCTCGGCAGACTGGCGATCCGGCACCGGCTGACGCGGCAACTGGAGCAGGTGGGCGGCCACATCGGCTACGACGTGCGGCCCGGCGCCCGGCGCCGGGGGCACGCGACCGCGATGCTCGCCGCGGCCCTGCCGGTCGCCGCCTCGCTCGGCATCACGCGGGCGCTCTGACCGTCGACGAGACGAACACGGCGTCCCGGCGCGTGATCGACGCGAACGGCGGCGAGTTCCTCGACGTCGTCGGCGACAAGTGCCGCTACTGGGTGCCGACGTCCTCGGCGTAGGCCTGCTGTACGCGGCCGGTGGCCGAAGCCCGTCAGCGCGGGCACGGCCGGCTCGGCGACTCCCTCTCCGGCCGTCAGGCGTGACCCATACCGTGCTTGCCTTGGAGCGCACTCCATCTCATAAGGTCACGGCGTCCAAGAGGGCGACATCCAAGGGACATCCAGGGAGAGTTGTATGCGTCACCGCGTTCTGGGCGGAACCGGCATCGAGGTCAGCCCCTACTGCCTCGGCACCATGATGTTCGGTTCCGTCGGCAATGCCGACCACGACGACTGCGTACGGATCATCCACGCCGCGCTGGACGAGGGCATCAACTTCGTCGACACCGCCGACATGTACTCGGCCGGCGAGTCGGAGACGATCGTCGGCAAGGCGCTGAAGGACCGCCGCGACGACGTGGTCCTCGCGACCAAGGTCCACTTCCCCATGGGAGACGGCCCCAACCGCGGTGGCAACTCCCGGCGTTGGATCATCCGGGAAGTAGAGGAGAGCCTGCGGCGTCTTGGCACGGACTGGATCGACCTGTACCAGGTGCACCGGCCGGACCACACCACTGACCTAGAGGAGACGCTCTCCGTCCTGACGGACCTGGTGCGCCAGGGGAAGATCAGAGCGTTCGGCTGCTCCACCTTCCCCGCGGACGAGATCGTCGAGGCCTACCACGTGGCCGACCGGCGCGGCCTCCAGCGGTTCCGTACGGAGCAGCCGCCCTACTCGCTGCTGGCCCGAGGCGTCGAGACACACGTCCTGCCGGTCACGCAGCGCCTGGGGATGGGGGTGCTGACCTGGAGCCCGCTGGGCTCGGGCTTCCTGACCGGCCGTTACCGCAAGGGCCGGCCCCTCGATCTGAGCAGCGGACGCCCCACCCTGCACCCCGCCCGCTTCGACCCTTCGGCGCCGCGCACCGCCGCGAAGCTGGAGGCCGTCGAGCAACTCGTCGCCGTCGCCGAGGAAGTGGGCTGCACGCTGCCCGAGCTGGCGATCGCCTTCCCTCTCGCGCACCCCGCCGTCACGTCGGTGATCATCGGCCCGCGCACGATGGACCAGCTGCGGAGCACGCTCAAGGGCATGTCCGTGACGCTCGACGACGCCGCCCTCGACCGCATCGACGAGATCGTGCCGCCCGGCACCGACATCTACCCTCCGGACGGCGTGTGGACCCCGCGGTCGCTCACCACCCCGTCGCTGCGACGACGTACCCCCGCGGACCGGCCCGCCGCCGCCCCCCGCTAGCCTGCCGTGCCCGCGGCGAGCGTCTTCAGGAGGGCCTCGCCGAACTCGGCGGGGTGGGTGGTCAGGCCGGTGTGCCCGCCGGGGAAGTGCACGAGTTCCGTACCGAGACGCTCGGCGAGGAACTCGGCCGGCCGGTAGGGCAGTTCGCCGCGCGAGTCCTGGCCGCAGGCGAGCGTGAGCCGGTCCGAAAGCGCCTGAAGCCGGTGGACGTCCGGGGCGTAGGACATGAAGCTCGGCACGATGCGTCCCACGAAGTACGGCAGGTCCGCCATCGTCCGCTCGGCCCGCGCCGCCGCCTGGGGCGGGAGCTCGACCTCGGCCTGCGGCCCGGCGCTGTCGCTGTCGCTGTCCTTCTTCAGACCCGCCGCGAACACGCTCATCGCCGGCATGAGCCCCTGCGTGCGGAACGTCTCCCCTACCCGTGCGATGAGCGCACGGTGTTCGGCAGCGTCCGGCAGTACCTCCACCAGGGGCGGCTCATGCGCCACGAGGTGTACCACTCGGTCGGGACGGGCGGTGAGCAGGTGCACGGCGGCGATCGCACCGGAACTGCTGCCGAACACCCGGGCCGGTTCGCCGGGCGACAGCAGATCCAGTACGCGCAGGGCGTCGTCGGCGTGCTCGGCCACCCGCTGCTCGGCCTCGGGGTCGTCCAGCGCGCTCCGGGACATCCCGCGCGGATCGTAGGCCGCGACGGTGTACTCGGTGGCCAGATGGTCGGCGATGGCGTCGAACGAGGCCGTGCCGCCCGTTCCCCCGGGGACCAGCAGCAGGAGCGGGCCCCGGCCGCGCACCTCGAAGTGCAGGGTCGCGCCGTTCACGCGCAGGCTGCCGGCCGACGGTTCAGTCATCAGGTTGTTCCTTCTCGGGACGCGGGCCAGTGCTCCAGGAGGGTGTGCAAGGCGTCGAGGGCGCGAACCCAGGACTGCTGGGGCGAACGCGCGTGCGCGAACCCCCCGGCGGCCTCCAGGGCGACGAAACCGTGGAACGTGCTGCGCAGCAGCCGGACCGCGTCGGTCAGATCGGGCTCGGCCAGTCCGTAGCCGCGCAGCATGCCGTACGTCAGCTCGACGGCGCGCCGCGGCCCGGGGGCCTTCGCGGCCAGCTCGGGGTCGATCCGGATCGAGACCTGCGTCGCGGTGTAGCGGCCCGGATGCTCATGGGCGTAACCCCGCCAGGCGTCGGCGTACGCGACCAGCGCGTCCTTGCCCGCCCGTCCCGCCGTCGCCTCCGCGATGCGGAGGGTCTTCTCGTCGGCCGCCAGCAGCGCGATCCGTCCGCGCAGATCCTCCAGGCCGCGTACGTGCGTGTAGAGGCTCGCGTCCTTCACGCCGAGCCGCCGCGCCACCCGCGCCATCGTCACCTGGTCGAGCCCGGCCTCGTCGGCCAACTCGGCGCCTGCGACGGCCACCCGTTCCGGCGTCAATCCTGCCCGGCCCATGCAACCTTCCGTTGGAGTCGTCGGAGCCAGGGACAGCAGCTCCTAGGGGCATTAGGTTATACCTAGTGCCCCTAGGATCGCCAGCCGGACGGCCCGGAACGCGCTACGGGACGAGCCGGTACGCGTTCGAGATCGTCTCGGTCATGGTGTTGCCGGACGTGTCCTTCAGATACACCCGGTACGACACGGCCTTGGCCGTCGCCGGATGCCGCACGCTCGCCGAGCGCGCCCCCTCGTCATCGGTCGTGACGGTGGCCGCCTTCCAGGTCCTGCCGCCGTCGTAGGACACCTTCACGGCCAGCGAGGCGACCTTGCCGGCACCGGCCGCGGCACCGGCCACCTTCAGCGGCACCGTCAGAGTGCTGCCCGCCCGGGCCGTGCCGTTCAGCGCCAGCTTCGGTGCGAGGCGGACGGTGGACAGCGGCAGCGCGGTGGGCCGCTCGTCCGGTGTCTTCCCCGACGTGAACGTCCATGCCACGGCCACCTTCGTGCTCGTCACGGTGTCCTTGGCCGCGCGGGCGGCCTCCATGGTCAGGCGGTAGGGGGCGGAGGCGCTGGGCAGTTCGGCGTTCAGCGCGCCCGGCCCGCCCTCGGCGACAACGCGACCGCCCGACTCCAGCCGGGTGAAGCCTCCGCTCATCGCGGAGTCACCCGCGTGCCCCGCGCCGTCGTTGAACAGGAGGACGTACGCGTCCATGGCGTTGCCCGCACGGCGCGCCCCCTGCCGGTCCTCGGCCTTGAGGTCGGGTCCCACCACGCCGGTGTTGAAGTTCAGCGTGTAGCGCTTGCCCGCCTTGTACGCGACCGGGCCTGTGCCGTAGTTGATGCGCGGCAAGCCCGCGTCGTCGAGCTGCGCCATGGTCCAGATCCAGCGCAGCCCCTTGGTGTTGACGTAACTCGTCCCCGAGAACGGCAGCTTCAGCTCGGCCGACGGCTGAAGGGGCGGGCCGTAGTCGTTCGCGCCGATCGGCGTGGCCGAGAGCGTGCCCTTGCGGCCGGTGGCGGAGGCACCGACGCCCACCTTCACCTCGGCGACCTCCGCCGCGGTGACGGTGTGCTTGAGACCGGGGAACCAGCTGCCGGTACGCGTGAAGCCCAGCCGGTAGTCGGTCTTCCTCCCCGCCGCCCCCGGTACCTTCCAGACGCCGTTGTACTGGGCGTTGAAGGTGGGGGAGTCCGGGCCGAGCCCGGCGGTGCGGACGGTGGCGCCGCTGCCGAGGCTCCAGTTGGCCGAGATCCCGGCGGCCTGGTCGTCGTAGCTGATGTTCGACGTGGTGACGCGCGCGTTCGGATCCGGGGCCGTGACGGCCACCGGCTTGGCCTTGCGGGAGTCCAGCGTGACCTTCTGGTCCGCGCCGATCCTCAGCTCCGGCTGGACGAAGACCGCGAAGGTCGTGGTCAGCCCGTAGACGGAACTCTCCAGCGCGTACGTGCCCTTGGGAAGCCGCACGGCGGCCGGGCCGTCACGGAAGGGGACCGTGAACTTCTTCTGTGTGGCGCGGTCGGTGAGCGTGGTGATGTAGTGGGTCGAGTCCGTCCCGTCGACATCGAGGTGTGTCACGGTGAGGTTGTACGACTCGACCTCACGGTCGACGACGAGACCGGTCCGCACCGACTGGCCGTCCCCCTCGGCGAGCACCGTACCGCCGTAGGTGCCGTTGGCACTGCCGAGCTTGGTGTTCGCGGTGACGGTGGTCTTCGCGGTGCCGTCGGCCGGGACGGTGAGCTTGGTGTCCTTGACGGTGAACATGCCCGCGGGGCCCGGGCGGCCCGCAGGGTCCGCGGTGGCGGTGGACAGGGTGAGGGTGACCGGCTTGGTGCCGTAGTTGCGGTAGGTGAGGGTCTTGCCGACCGGCTTGTCGTCGGTGTGCGGCCATGTCTGCGTGCCGAAGGAGAGCGAGCCGGGCGAGGAGACGACGCTCGCGGAGACGGCACGCGTCAGATCCACCCGGCCCGCTCCCTGTTGGTGGGCGTTGAGCGTGGGGTCGGGCTTGGCGGAGCCGGTCAGCGCGGACTTGACCTGCCGGCCCGTCCACTTCGGATGCTGCTGGAGGAGCATGGCGGCGGACCCGGACACGTGCGGGGCCGCCATCGACGTACCCGACATGGAGACATAACCGTCGTCCCCGGGCTCGTTCGGGTTCTCCGTGGAGGCCGCGGCGGTGATCTCCACGCCGGGCGCGGTGAGGTCCGGCTTGGTGATCCCGTCGGCGTTCGGCCCGCGGCTGGAGGTCTCCGCGATGTCGTCCTGCTTGTCGACCGAGCCGACGGTCAGGGCGTCGGGGGCGCTGCCCGGCGTGGTCAACGTGCCCTCCTCCGGGCCGTCGTTGCCCGCGGAGGCGACGAAGAGCGCCTGGTCCGAGAGGCGGGCCACGGCCTCCTCCAGCGGTCCCGTCCCCGGCGTGTTCGCGCTGCCGAGGCTCATGTTGACGACCTTGGCACCGCTGTCGACGGCCCACTGCATTCCGGCGGCGACGCTGGAGTCGGTGCCCGCGCCCTCCTCCTCGGAGATGACCTTGCCGTCGAGGATCCGCACGTCGGGCGCCACGCCCTTGTACTTGCCGCCCGACCTCGCTCCGGAACCCGCGAGGGTCGAGGCGACATGCGTGCCGTGGCCCATGCGGTCCTTGGCGTCGGGCGAGATGGTGAAGTTCTTCTCGGTGACCTCGACGCCCTTGAGGTCCGGGTGCGTCTGGTCGACGCCGGTGTCCAGGACGGCCACCTTGACGCCCTTGCCGGTGTATCCGGCCCGCCACATGGTGGGGGCGCCGATCTGCGGCACGCTCTTGTCGAGAGCGGGGCGGACCTTGGCGTCCAGCCAGACGTGCGCGATCGCCGGGACGACGGCGGGACGCGCGTTCACACGCGCGCCCCCCGCGCCGGTGCCGCCGGTGAGCGCCGACCAGAGGCCCCCCGTACCGGACTTGGGGGTGTCGAACGCCTCGCCGCCGATCGCGGGCAGCGTACGCCGGTCGCGCGCGTGGCGCTTCAGGAGGTCGCCGCCGCTGCGCGCGTTGACCCTGCCGGGCCGGTATCCGACGATCAGCGGGAGTGAGGTGCGGTGTGCGTCGTCGTACCTGTCCTCGACGAGCTGGGTGACATCGAAGAGCCGCCGGTCCAGCTTGCCCGCGGCGATCAGCGACTGGGCGTCCTGCGGCACGACGTACAGGTGCCCGCTCTCGCGCCGCACTGAGATGGAGACCTGCTCGCGGCCCTTGCCGCGCATCAGGCGGACGACTTTCTTGCTCCCCGCACCGACGGCCACCCGGTCGCCGGTGATCAGTGTGACGGTCGCCGTCCTCCCGCCCCGCGCCCCCGAACTGTTCTCGCCCTTCGGATCGGTGCCCGTGCTCGCGCCCCGACCCGCCCTGTGATCCGGCCGTGTCCCGGAGTCGGCCGAGGCCACCCCCGCGACCAGTGCGCCGGACATCGCGACGGCTATCGCGGCCGCCGCGCCCCTGGATATAACTGCCACCCGAGTTGCCTGTCTTGTGAGAGTGGTGATGCGGTCGCCTGTTACACGCGATCTTGGACGGGTTCGGTTCTCGGATGGCGCAACAGACCGCCGTGGTCGGCGGGCGGCACGCCGGTGGCTACCCCCCTCGGCTCAGCCGTTGAGGCGCCGGTGAGATATCTCGCTTAACGTGCCCGTATGGTCACTAAACGGAACAGTTCTGTCCCCAGGCGTGGACGTCCGTCGATCTCCCGGGGCGCCGGTCTGGTGTGCGCCGCGGCCGTGGCGGCGGCCCTGCTCACCGGCTGCGGCGATGACGACGACGGCGGCGGCACGACGACCGACGCGGCGAAGACCGCGCAGACCCCCACACCGGCGGCCTCCCCATCGGCGGGCGACGGCTCCCTCACCGAGGACCAGGCCGAGCGGAAGGCGCTCATCCCGAAGGCCAAGGTCGGCTATGAGGAGGCGCTGCGCACGGCGGTGGCGGCGGTGGACAAGTCGAAGCCGGTCTCGGTCGAACTCAAGGGGCCGGCCGACAGCCCCAAGTGGGAGACCGAGGTCGCGACGAGCGACGGCGCCAAGCACACCGTCGACGTCGACGCGGTCACCGGCAAGGCCGGCCAGGCACGAGCCGACGCGGACCAGGACGCGAGCGACAAGACCGAGCTGGCGGACCGGCTGAAGAAGGCCACGGTGACGCCTGAGCAGGCCGCGCAGACCGCGACGGACAAGACCAAGGGCACGGTCAGCTCCGTCGAACTCGACGACACCGACGGGGGCACGCCCAAGTGGTCCGTCGATGTCGTGTCGACCGAGGACTGGAACAAGACGACGTTCGACATCGACGCGACGAACCGCAAGATCCTGCGCGAACATGTCGACCGGGACTGACCGGCACCCCGCCGGCGAGCCTCACGGTGACAGTGGCTCCGTGGCCGTCGGCCGAGCCGGGCCGCCGAAGCGCCAGGCGGTGATGTCGCGGTAGTGGATCGGGCCGGGGCCGCGGCCGATGTTGCTGCCCACCAGGTGCAGGCGTTCGGCCTGCCACGGGCGGCCGGCGAAGCCGGTGAGTCCGGCCGCGGCCTCCACCGCGCACGACGGCGTGTCCCGCCTGGCCCTGGCCAGCGTCAGGTGGGGACGGAAGGGGCGCTCCGCGAAGGCGACACCACACTCCTTGACCACGGTGCGCACCTCGGTGGCGAGCAGGTGCAGCTCTTCGCGGTCCCCGTCGATCCCGCTCCACAGCACCCGTTCGTCGAAGTGCCCGCCACCGCGAAGAGCCAGCGTCAGGGGGCGGCGCGCCGCCGCGAGGTCCGCGAGCGGCGGGCGCAGCAGGGGAACCACCGCGGTGGGCACCTCGCCGAGGAAGGCCAGGGTGATGTGCCAGTCCTCGATGCGGTTCCACCGCATCCGCGGGTGGGCGTGGTAGGCGGGGCCGAGCTCCCTCGCCAGTTCCTGCTTCGCCTCGTCCGGTGGGGCGAGGGCGATGAAGACACGAACGGTCGCGGGCTGGATCTCTTCGTTCACAGGAGACTTCGTACCGCATCCGGATCACGGGACGGACCTCGGCCCGCCCTACGGATGCCCGGCCGGTGGCCTCACCTGCCCGCGGACACCGGCGAATCGGTCCTGTCGCCCACCGATCCGCGTGTCGCGGATTCCGGGATGGGCCGGTCCTGGCGCAGAGCGGCCCAGACCCGGTGCGACGCCTCCTCCAGCGGTTTGACCCGCCCCGCGTCCTCGGCGTCGTAGGTGACCGGCATCGTCACCATGGTGGTGCGGTCGGGGCTGATGCCGCGCAGCTCCCTGGCCAGCCCCAGGAGCTTGTCCGCGGAGGCCAGACCGGAGTCCGCGCTGATGCTCTTGGTCGCGGTGTCCGCGAGACCGTATGACCTGGCCGGGTCACCGAGCGGATCGACCGTTTCGGCGCGGTGGATCAGCGCCTTGACGAACGCCTGCTGGAGCTGGATGCGTCCCAGGTCGCTGCCGTCGCCCACCCCGTGCCGGGTGCGGACGAGCGCCAGGGACTCCTCGCCCTTCAGCGTGTGCTTGCCGGCGTTCAGGGAGAGACCGCTGTTCGGGTCCTTGATCGCCTTGCGGGTGGTGATGTCCACGCCGCCGAGTTCGTCGATGAGCTTCCGGAACCCCTTGAAGTCGACTTCCAGGTAGTGATCCATGCGGACGCCCGACATCTTCTCGACCGTCTTCACGGTGCACGCCGGCCCGCCCGCCTGGTACGACGAGTTGAACATGGCCTGCGGCGCTCCCGGCGCACTGCCGCCGTCCGGCCGCGCGCACTGGGGCCGCGGCACCATCGTGTCGCGCGGAATGCTGACGACCGAGGCCTTCCGGTGGCTCTTGTCGACGTGCAGGACCATCGCCGTGTCGGCGCGGGCCCCGCTGACGCCCTTGCCGTACCGGCCGTGCGTCCCCGCCCGCGAGTCCGATCCCAGCAGCAGGACGTTCATCGAGCCGTCCTTGCGCTCGCCGGGCCGGTCGTGCCCGAGGACGGCGTTCATGTCCGTGCCCCGAAGGTTGCCGGTGAGGTGCTGCCAGGCATAGGTCAGGCCGCCTCCGCCGACGAGGAACACACCCAGGGCGCCCCAGGCGACGTACCGCAGCGCCTTCCTCCGCGGCCTGCGCCGGGATCCGTGTATCCGCGCCCGTTCGCTCTCGTGCGGCATGCGCTGCCCCTCTTCGTCGGCCGGTGGCTCAGTACGCGGAGTCGACGTTGTCGATGGAGCCGTACTTGTCGGCCGCGTAGTTGGCGGCCGCGGTGATGTTGGCCACCGGGTCGGTCAGGTCGTTGGCGGTGCCCTCGACGTGGTACGCGTCGAAGGTGGGCTGGATGACCTGGAGGAGCCCCTTGGACGGGGTGCCGTTCTGGGCGTTCACGTCCCAGCCGTTCTGGGCGTTCGGGTTGCCCGCGGACTCGCGCATGATGTTGCGGTGCAGGCCCTCGTAGGTACCGGGGATGCCCTTGGCCTTCATGATGCCGAGGGCCTCGCGGATCCAGCCGTCGAGGTTGTCGGCCTGTCCGGCCTTGGCCGCGGCCGCCTGCGACACCGAGGCGCTCGTGCCGGTCGGCTCCGCGGCGTGGGCGGTCGACGGCACCAGCGTGAGGGCCGCGGCGGCGGCACCGGCGGTGACTATGCCGGCGAAGGAGATCTTGCGGAAGCGGGCGGTGGTACGGGTCTGCGTCCGGGTGGTGGCCATGCGGGGGTGACTCTCCAGGCTGTGCGGGATGGGGGTGCTCGGGGGAGCGGGGGGATCCGTCCGGGACGAGGTCGGCTCGCCGGGACCTCAGCCAGAGTCAGGGCGCCTGGAGAAGGACGCAAGGGTGTGACGTACTACCCGGGATCGCAGGTCACCGGGTCGGGCGGCCCGTACAAGGGGCTTCCGGCCCTTCGTACGGGCCGCGGGGCGACCACTACCGTCGTTAGCATGTGATGTGGCCCCTATGGGTGGGCTCACAGAAAACACCGCTTCCGAGAGCGGTCTAGTCGGGGATCGCGTTGTCCGAGGGAGCGTCGCTGCGCCCGTAGTGGTGCGTGGTGAACATGTACAGCAGACCCACGGCCACCACCACGCCGCCGCCCAGCAGCACGATCCAGTTGTCGTACCAGGCGGCTTCGGGGGTGCGGGGCCAGGCGATGGTGACGATGGCGAAGATCCCGTAGGCGAAGGCCCCGATGTTGACCAGCAGGCCCCAGCGGCCGAGACGGTACTCGCCGCTCGGCTTCCACCCCTTCAGACGGGCCCGCAGCGCGGCCAGGACGACCATCTGGAAGGCGGCGTAGATGCCGAGGATCGCGAAGGAGACGATCTTGGTGAGGGCGTCCGTCGAGATCAGGGAGCCCACCGCGATCAGCGCCGGGATCACCGCCGCGACCAGAAGTGCGTACTCGGGCACCGCACGGGTCGGCGAGAACTTCCGCAGGAGCCGGTGGCCGATGATCATCTCGTCGCGCGCGTACGAGTAGATCAGCCGCCCGGCAGCGGCCTGGAGGCTGATCGTGCAGGACAGGAAGGAGATGAGGACCACGGCCATCACCACCCGTGCGCCGGCCTCGCCGAGGGCGTCGAAGAGGATCCTGACGGCCGGGTCGGCGTCCTCCCCGGAGATCACCGCCTCGTAGTCGACGACGGCCAGCAGCAGCGTCAGGCAGGTGAACGTCGCCGCCGCCCCGCCGACGTAGATGGTGCGGCGCATCGCCTTGGGAATCACCTTGCCGGGGTGCTTCACCTCCTCGGCCACATCACCGCAGGCCTCGAAACCGTAGTACTGGTAGAAGCCGATGATCGCCGCCCCGAGGAAGACGGGCAGATAGGAGCCGTCCCCGGCGGCGCCGAAGTCGTCGAAGAGCACACCGAGACCGTGGAAGCGGTGCGTGACCAAGAGGATGATGCCGACGACGAGGGCACCGATCAGCTCCGCGCCGAAGCCGATCAGCGCCGCCAATGAAAGGGCCTTCGTACCGGCGTAGTTGATGATCACCGCGACGAGGATCAGACCGATCGTGCACAGCACGGTGGTGTGCACCGTGGCATCGAATCCGAGCAGGATCGCGATGTAGGGCCCGGCACCGTACGCGACACTCGTGATCGTCACGAGCAGCGCCCACATGTACACCCACCCGGTCATCCAGGCCCAGCGCTTGCCCCACAGCCGCCGCGCCCACGGATAGACGCCGCCCGCCACCGGATACTGCGCGACGACCTCGCCGAAGACCAGCGCCACGAGGAACTGCCCGCAGCCCGCCATGACGAAGGCCCAGATCATCGGGGGCCCGCCGTCGGCGAGGGCCGTGCCGAAGAGGGTGTAGGTGCTGACGACGGGGGAGAGGTAGGTGAAGCCCAGGGCGAAGTTCGCCCACGGCCCCATGTCCTTGCGGAACTCCGATTCCTCTTCGCCCTGGCCGGTCTTCGCCGTGCTGTCCGGCGCCCCGGGAACGGGAGCGGTCACTGGCCCGCCCCTTCCGTACCCATCGGCTGCGGAGCCGGCCGGGCGCTGATGAGATCCGCCGCGCGCTCGGCGGCGAGCAACACGGTGACCATCGGGTTGATGGTCGGCATGGTGGGGAAGATGGAGGCGTCCACGATGCGCAGCCCGTCGTGTCCGCGCAGCCTCAGCTGCGGATCGACCACCGCCATCGGATCGTCCTCGGCGCCCATCCGGCAGGTCCCGGCCGGGTGGTAGACGGTGTGCGCCGCGCGGCGCCCGTACTCGGACAGGTCCGCGTCCGACTGCACGTCCGGGCCCGGCGCCACCTCGCGCAGCAGCCAGTCGCTGAACGGCGCGGTGGCGGCCACCTCGCGGGCGATGCGCAGCCCGTCGACGATCGTGCGCTCGTCGTACCCGTCCGGATCGGTGAAGTACCGGAAGTCCAGGGCCGGTTTGACGGTGGGGTCCGCGCTGCGCAGCCACATGCGGCCGACGGAACGGGCGCGCGGCACGTTCGGCGTCATGCAGACGCCGTGCTCGGGGACCGGGTAGCCGAGGCGTTCGGTGTTGATGGTGAACGGCACTTGGTAGAAGTGGAACATCAGGTCGGGACGCGGGCCGCCCGCGGCGTCACGGCGCAGGAAGAGACCGGCGTCGGAGTCCATGGCCGAGTTGGGCGGCAACGGGCCGCGGGTCTCCCACACCATCACCGACTCGGGGTGGTCGAGCAGGTTCTCGCCGACGCCCGGCAGATCGGCGCGGACCTCGATACCCAGGTCGCGCAGCTGGTCGGCGGGGCCGATGCCGGAGAGCAGGAGCAGCCGCGGCGTGTCGATCGCGCCGGCGCACAGCAGCACCTCCGCCTCGGCCTCCAGCGTCGACACGGAGCCGTCGGCGTTGCGCACCTGGACGCGGGTGAAGCGGCCCTCGCTGTCGGGCAACAGCCGGTACGCCCACGTCTCCAGGCGCAGTGTCAGGTTCGGGCGGTTCATGATGGGGTGCAGATACGCGACCGAGGCGGAGGAGCGGGTATTGGTCTGCGGGTCGTAGGCGAGGGAGAAGAACCCGGCGCCGTCGGTGAAGGGGCGGGCGTTGAAGTCCTCGACGACCGGGACACCGAGCCGGGTCGTGGCCGCCGTCACGAAGTCCTCGGCGATCGCGTTACGGTCGGCGGCACCGACCGGCACGATGTTGTTCTGTAGCCGTGACCGGTACGGCAGGATCGTCTCCGGGCCCCAGCCGTCGCAGCCGGCCGCCACCCACTCGTCGAGGTCCTGCGGGAACGGCAGGAAGCTGATCAGCGTGTTGTGCGAGGAACAGCCGCCGAGCACGCGGGCCCGGGAGTGCAGGATGTGCGAGTTGCCGCGCGGCTGCTCCTCGGTCGTGTAGCCGTAGTCGAACTCGGAGTCGAGCAGGTTGATCCAGTTGCGCAGCCGAAGGATGCGGTCGTCGCCCACATCGCTGGGCCCGCCCTCCACCACGCACACCCGGCAGCCCGGGTCCTCGCTCAGCCGCGCGGCCAGTACGGAGCCGGCCGTACCGCCTCCGATGATCAGGTAGTCGTAGGTCGTCGTCTCGTCGTGCATGCCGTCGCCTTTGCTCTCGCCCTGCCCGCTCAGCCCTTGAACCAGCCGGAGACACCCGGCTTGAGGTTCTGGTAGATGTGCTTGGCCTCCTGGTATTCGCGCAGGCCGGTGGGCCCGAGCTCCCGGCCGAAGCCGGAGCGGCCGAAGCCGCCCCACTCGGCCTGGGGCACGTACGGGTGGAAGTCGTTGATCCAGACCGTGCCGTGCCGCAGTCGTGCCGCGACCCGCTGGGCGCGGCTCGCGTCGTTCGTCCACACACCGCCGGCCAGGCCGTAACGGGTGTCGTTGGCCAGTTCCACGGCCTCGTCCTCGCCGCGGAAGCGCTCCACGGTGACCACCGGGCCGAAGACCTCCTCCTGCACGATCCGCATGGAGCGGTCGCAGTCGGCGTAGATGGTGGGCAGCAGGAAGAAGCCGCGCGACAGCTCGGGGTCGTCGGGCCGGCGGCCGCCGCACACGAGACGGGCGCCCTCGTCACGGGCGATCTCCAGATAGCTCTCGACCTTCTCCCGGTGCTCCGCGGAGCTGAGCGGCCCGCTCTCGGTCTGCGGGTCGAGGCCGTTGCCGAGCCGGATGGTCCCCGCGCGGGCGGCGAGCCGCTCCACGAACCGGTCGTGCAGGGAGTCCTCCACCAGGAGCCGGGAGCCCGCCGAACAGACCTGCCCGGAGTGCAGGAACGATGCCTCGAGCGCGTGGTCGACGGCGGCGTCGAAGTCGCAGTCGGCGAAGACCACGTTGGGGTTCTTGCCGCCGAGCTCCAGCGCGAGGTTCTTGACGCCCGGCGCGCACGCCTCCATGATGCGGCGCCCGGTGGCCAGACCACCGGTGAAGGACACCAGGTCCACGTCGGAGTGGGCGGACATCGCCGCGCCGACGGTGCCGCCCGGACCGAGTACGAGGTTCGCGACCCCGGGCGGCGCTCCCGCCTCTGCGATGAGCCGGATCATGTGGATCGTGGAGAGCGGTGTCGTCTCGCTGGGTTTGAGTACGAAGGTGTTGCCCGCGACCAGGGCGGGAGCGACCTTCCAGGAGGCCTGGAGCAGCGGGTAGTTCCATGGCGCGATGAGCGCGCAGACCCCGATGGGGTGGTAGGTGACGCGGCTGAGCACGTCGGGGCCGACGTCCACGACCCGGCCGCCGTCCTTGTCGGCGATCTCGGCGAAGTAGCGGAAGGCGTTCGAGACGTCCTCGACGTCGATGCGCGCCTCGGCGAGTGTCTTGCCGGTGTCCAGGGACTCGACGTGGGCGATCTCCTCCTGGTCCCGCAGGAGGAACCGCGACACCCTGAGCAGGACGTCGGCCCGCTCCCGGGTGGGCGCGGACGCCCACTCGCCGCGGTCGAAGGCGCGCCGGGCGGCACGTACGGCGAGGTCGACGTCGGCCTCGTCCGCGTCGTCGACCTGCTGGATGACGGACGCGTCGTACGGGTTGACCACGTCCCGCCGCGCGCCCTGGACGGCACCGGTCCACTCCCCGTCGATGAACAGTTCCGCCATCGGGGTCTCCCTCGCTCTCGCACCTGTCCGGTACCGACGTGACCACCGGCACGGCATACCGGACACCAACATCGTCCGCCCGGCTCGTACCGGTCATGCGGACGCACGGGGCGAGGGGAGAGTTGGGCGCAGATGTGACCTGGTTGGGCTAGGCGCGACAGCTTCAGACCATCAGCACGCGGTGGCCCCACCAGTTGCCCGGTGGCCGCTGCCAGGACGTGAACGGTGAGACGAGCCGGCCGTCGGATGTGCCGAGGAGGGTGAGCAGCGCGGCCGCCCCGTCCACCGTCCCCTTGAACATGGCGATGTCCCGCCGCCCGTCGCCGTTGTAGTCGCCGGACACGATATGGCTGTGCGAGAACGTCCAGGTGCCGGCCGGGGCGCTCCACGGCACGGTGGGCACCTGGAAGCCGCCGTCGCCGGTGGTCGCGAACCGGAATAGCGATACGGCCCCGTTGTCATAGCCGTACATCGCCATCAACTCGTCGTGGCCGTCGCCGTCGTGGTCGCCGGCCGCCAGCTTCACCTGGCTGCCCCACCAGTTGCCCGGCGGCCGCTCCCAGGACTTGAGCGGCGCGGCGAGCCCGCCGTCCGCGGTGCCGGTGAGGGTGAGCAGTTCGGCGGCGCCGTTCGCGGTGCCCTTGAAAAGGACGACGTCCTGGCGGCCGTCCGTGTTGAAGTCGCCCGTGGCGATACGGCTCTGGGCGAAGTCCCAGGTGCCGGCAGGGGCCTTCCAGGGAGTGGAGGGCACCTGGAAGGCGCCCTCGTGCGTGGTGCGGAAGCTGAACAGGGCCGCGCTGCCGTCGCCGTAGCCGTACAGGGCCATGGCCTCGTCGCGGCCGTCGCCGTCGTAGTCCCCGGCGGTCAACTGGACCTGGCTGCCCCACCAGTTGCCCGGCGGCCGCTCCCACGACTTGAACGGGGCCGCGTACCCGCCGTCCGCCGTGCCGAGCATCGTGAGCAGCGCGATGGAGCCGTCGTCGTGGCCACGCAGCAGGGCCGCGTCCCTGCGGCCGTCCCCGTTGAAGTCCCCCGAGGTCATCCGGCTCTGGGCGAAGTCCCAGGAGTCCGCGGGAGAGCTCCACGGCACGTCCGGGACCTCGAAGCCGCCCGCGCTGTTCGTGGGAAACCGGAACAGCGAGACCGATCCGTTGTCGTACCCGTACAGGGCGGACAGGTCATCACGCCGGATGTCGTTGCCCGTGCGGTCCGGCCGCTGCTGGAAGGCGGTCCCCTTCTGGTTCGCACAGGTCGAAAGCACGATGGGCGCACCGCGGCGCTCGGCGGAGTTCGCCACCTCCAAGCAGCGCATCGGCGTGGTCGTCCTGGACAGGATCCAGGCGGAGTCCGTACGGCTGTCGATCTCGAAGTCGACCCCAGGCGAGCCGGCACAGCCCCACTGTTCGACGCGCGGGGCCGAGGTGCCGACCGCGGGCGCGTCCGTCCGTACGGCCAGGCACTTGCCGCTGTGCGCGTTCACGATGTTGACGGCGCTGGTCGAGGCGGCCGAGGGCCGGATGAGCCAGCGCGCGCCCGGCTGTCCCTCGCAGTCCCACTGCCGGATCCTCGCCCCGTCGGCGTTGGAGGAGTTCTCCACCTCCATGCATCTGCCGCTGTGGACGTTGAGGAGGTTGACCGGGGTGTCGGCCGCCGACGCCGCGGCCGTCGCGGTCCGGGGCGCCGCCAGGACGCCAAGCACAGCCATCACGGTGACGAGAAGCCACGCGAGCGACCATCGGCGTGTACCGACACGGCCATCGACTCTGCCACTGCGCATACGGACCCACTCCCGGAGCGTCGGACGTACCGGACCGGAGCCTCACAGACAGTCCTGACGCACCGCTGACGCCCAGCCACACCTCACCGACCGTCACCGATCGGGTGAAAAACACCCGCCTCAGGTTGTGAGTCTCTCCGCGCAGTGGCATGAGGACGAGGAAGGAGAAAGCTACCGGCCGTGAAGGGGGCATGCCGATGCCGGGCGCGCGTGCAGTGGTCATCACCGGGTGCTCTTCGGGCATCGGCAGGGCCGTGGCCGAACACCTGATCTCCCGCGACTACGCCGTGTACGCGACCGCCCGGCGCGTCGACGACCTGGGCGACCTGGCTGCCGCCGGTGCGTATGTCCTGCGGGTCGACGTCGCCGACGAGCGCTCGATGCGGGAGTGCGTCCGGCAGGTCGAGGACCGGCACGGCGCCGTCTGGGGGCTGGTCAACAACGCCGGTTACGCCCTGACGGGACCGGTCGAGGACATCGACATGGGCGAGGTGCGGCGGCAGTTCGAGGTCAATGTCTTCGGGCAGCTCACCATGGCGCGTCTGGCCCTGCCCGCCATGCGTTCCCGCGGCGAGGGGCGCATCGTCAACGTCTCGTCGGTAGCGGGCAGGTTCACGTTTCCCGGAGGCGGGTGCTACCACGCGAGCAAGCATGCCCTGACGTCCTTCAGCGACGCCCTGCGCTTCGAGGTCAAGCCGTTCGGGATTTACGTCAGCACCATCGAGCCCGGAGCCGTGGGCACCCGCTTCATCGACACCGCCCTGGAACTCCTCACCCGCGGCGCCGCCGCGGGGGAAGCCCCGGAGTACGCGCCGTTCCGCCGCGACCTGGCCCACTGCTACCAGCGTGTGCGGAACGCGCCCCGGCGTTATGGCGTCGGGCCGCCGCAGAAGGTGGCCCGCGCGGTCGAGCACGCCCTGAGGGCGCCCGTGCCCCGGCCCCGGTACCCGGTGGGGGCGGTGGCCCACGTGTCGCTGGGGCTTCGGCGGCTGCTGCCGCAGACGCTGTTCGACACGCTGGTGCGCTCCTATCTGCCGGTCCCCCGCCGGGAAGGCTGACACGGCATGCGGCCCTGGGGCGTGCTCGGCGTGCTGAGCCTGGCGCTGATGCTGCTGGGAGTGGACCAGACGGTCCTCAATGTCGCGCTCCCCGAGATGCAGGACGATCTCGGCCTCGGTGCGGCCCAGCTCCAGTGGGTGGTGGGCGCGCACACCCTCGCCCTGGCCGCCGGGGTGCTGGCCGCGGGCAACTGGGGGGACCGGCGGGGGCGGCGCGGAGCCCTGATCGCTGGGTTGGTGGTCTGCGGCGCGGCGTCCGTGCTCGGAGCCGTGGCCGAGGGCCCCGCGGGCGTCATCGCGGCCCGCGCGCTGATGGGCGCCGGCGCCGCTTTCATGATGCCCGCCACGCTGTCCATCCTGGTGCACGTGTTCACGGACGCGGCCCGTCAGCGGCTGGCCGTCACCATCTGGGCCACGGTCGCGGGCGTGGGCGTTCTCGTCGGCCCGGTCCTCGGCGGCTGGCTGCTGGAGCACTACTCCTGGCGGGCCTGCTTCTGGGGCAACGTTCCGCTGGTCCTCCTGACGCTGCTCTGCGTCCCCCTCGTGGTGCCGCCCTGCCGGGAGGAGGAGGCGCCCGCCCCGGACCCGGTGGGGCTGATCCTCTCCAGCGCCGGGCTCTCCGCCGTGGTGTGGAGTTTCATCCAGGCCCCGGCGCGGGGGTGGACCGACGGCGTGGTGCTGGCCGTCGCGGCCGTCGGGCTTGTCCTTCTCGCGGTGATGCTCTGCTGGGAGCGCCGGGCCCCGGCGCCGATGCTGCCCCTCGGCCTGTTCCGCCACCGGGGCTACGCGGTGGCCGCGGCATCGCTCTCCCTCCTGTTCTTCGCCCTGGTGGGATCGACCTTCCTGCTGACCTTCTACCTCCAGGGCGTGCGCGGGATGACGCCACTGGGCGCGGGCAGGACCATGCTGATCGGCGGCCTGGGGGTCGCCGTCGGAGGCCTGATCTCGGCCGTGGCGACGCGCCGGGCGGAGGCGCGGTGGGTCATGGTCGCAGGGCTCTCGTCGTGCGCGGGCGCGTTCCTCCTGCTCGCGGGGACCACCACCGACTCCGGCGCGGGCCGTATCCATGTCTTCCTCGTCCTCGTCGGTGTCGGCGCCGGGCTGACCGGGGGCCCGGCCACCGGGCTGATCATGCGGGCGGTGCCCCAGGGCCGGGCGGGCGTCGGAGCGGGGGTGAACGACGCGGTGCGGAGCCTCGGCAGTACGGCCGGGGTGGCTGTCCTCGGCTCGGTCTTCAACACCGTCTACTCGGGCCGGATGGCCGGTGCCTCCGGTGGCGGCTCGGGGCAGGGGAGCGGGGGAGGCGCCCGCGACCACCTGCTGAGCGCCCTGGCGGAAGCCAAGCTCATGGCCGCCTCCGCGCCCGTCGGGAGCACGGGCGGGGGCCAGAGCCGCGCCCACCGAATGGAGTTGGCGCGCCGCTTGGTGGACGACGCGGCGCAGGCCTTCCTGGCGGGGTTGCGCACCACCGCATGGGTCTCCGCTTGCGTCTGCGCGGTGGGGGTGTGCCTCGTACTCCTCGCCCTGCCCCGCGAAGGGCGGAGAGCGAAAGCGGCGGACGCCGTCGCGGCGCCGGTGCTCACCGCCCGGCCGGGCGAGGCGGGGTGAGGCCGTGCGCGCACGTGTCGTGGTGAACGCGACGGCGACCCGGGCGCACCCGCCCGCTGTCACCGCGGCCGTGCGCGAACTGACCGCCGCTATGAGTGCGGACGTCACCGTCACCGCGTACCCCGGACACGCCACCCAACTGGCCCGCGACGCCCACCGGAACGGCTTCGCCCTGGTCGTGGTGGTCGGCGGCGACGGAACCGTCAACGAGGTGGCCAACGGCCTGCTCGCCGAGGAACCGGACGGCGGGCCGACGACCAGGCCGGCGCTGGGGGTCGTGCCCGCGGGCGGGATGAACGTCGTCGGACGCACCCTCGGCATGCCCGTCCACCCGGTGCACGCCGCCCGTGAACTGGCCGCCGCCGTCAGGGAAGGGCGGCGGACGGTCGTCAACCTGGGGAAGCTGAACGACCGGTACTTCGTCTCGGGCGCGGGGGTGGGCTTCGGCGCCGAGCTGATGGCGCGCGTCCAGGAGGCCCGCCGGGCGGGCAGGTCCGCGACCTGGGGGCGGTACCTCGCCGAGGGGGCCCGGCACTTCCTGCGGGGCACGGACCGCGAGAGCCCTTTGCTGACGGTGGCACCGGGGGAGGGCAGTCCGGCGGACCGGGTCTTCGCCGCCCTGGTGGCGAACACCTCCCCGTACGCCTACCTCGGCACGTGGCCCCTGACCCCCTGCCCGCGCGCCTCCTTCCACACTGACCTGGAGGCGCTCGCGCTCACGGATCTGTCGGGACCCCGATGCGCGGCCCTCATGACCCGCATGCTCCTCCTGCCGCACCGCGACCACAGCGGCAGGTCGGCGCGCCGTTTCACCCAGCAGACGACGCTCTCCGTCACGGCCTCGCACGCGGTCGCGCTGCACGTCGACGGCGAGCCGCTCCCAGCGAGCCGGCAGGCGGCGTTCTCGTCGTCCCCACGGGCGCTGGCCGTCGTGGCGTAGCGCGGAAGAGACACCGGGCAGCCCAACTGCCCCCGGAGAGAACGGATGGGGAACTCATGCGATGTACGGTGTGCCAATCGCCGGAGCGCCAGGGCGGAAACGACGCGCTCCCCGCCCCCGAGCGACCGTCCGCCGCGAACGCGGAACGGCTCGCACCGGAGCACGCGGGTCACGTGCACCCGGGCCGGCCGCCCACGGGCAGCGCCCCCATGGACGGACAGCTCCAGGGCCCGGAGCACGTGAACGACCACCGCACGGCCGAACTGCCGCGCGTCGTACGGCGGGACATGCGCCGCTTCGCCACGGACATCACCGCGCACATCAACGCCCTGTACCCCGACGCCGACGCCCTGGACCTGCCGGGCGTCCGTGGCCTGCTCGGCCTGTCGGAGGACCAGGAACTCGCGCCCGCCCTCGCCGCGCGGGTCAGCGGCAGGCTCCACGAGACGCTGGTGCGCCCCGTGCGCCATCTGGTCGACTCCGGCGGCCAGCGCTGGCGGCCGTATCTGCTGGCCAAGGTGATCGATGTCCTGGGCGGCGACAGTGAGCACTTCGCCCCGCTGCTGGCCGCCGGCGAACTGATGCACACCGGGTCCCTGATCATCGACGACATCGAGGACGAGGCGCGTCTGCGACGGGGGGAGGCCGCGGCCCACACGGTCTACGGCACACCCGTCGCACTCAACGCGGGCAGCGCGGCCTTCTTCGCCTTCGACCGTGCCCTGCACATGGTGCTGCCGGACGACGTGCCGCTGCGCTGCGCCGTCCAGGGGGCGTATCTGACGGCCCTGCGCGCCGCGCACGCCGGACAGGCCCTGGACATCCTCGGCCTGCGCGAGGAGATGGACGCGGCCGTGGCCACCGGAGAGGCCGAACCGCTCCTGGACCAGGTGCGGCTGACCCATCGTCTGAAGTCCGGGATCCCCGTCCGTACCGCGTTCGAGGTCGGCGCGCTGCTGGTGGGCGCCTCGCCGCGACTGCGCCGCGCATTGCAGTGCTTCGGCGAGGCGATCGGCACCGCCTACCAGGTCACCGACGACGTGCTGGACCTGCGCGGCGTGGTGCGGGCCGGAACCCCGACCAAGTCGGTCGCCGAGGACCTGCGCAACGGCAAGGTGACCATGCCGTTGGCCCACGCCGTGGCTCTGCTGCCCCGCCAGGACCTGGCGGTCGTCTGGCACCGGATTCGCGAGGGCGGGATGACCGAGGACGACGTGCGCGAGGTGATCGCGGCGCTGGAGTCCTGCGGAGCCCTCGACGCCTGCGTCCAGGAGACCGAGCGGATGCTGGAACCGGCCTGGGCGGAGCTGAAGCCGCTCATCCCGCGGACGCGCCAGGCGCTGTTCATCGAAGCTCTCGCCCGTCACACGGTGCGCCGCGCGCGCGTGGCATGAGGATCGTCGGGACGCCTGCTCCACTCGGCGGCGACCGGCGAAGGCGCGCGCACGCCGAAGTCCGCGACCGTGTAGTCGTGCTGGGTTCCGGGATAGCTGCGCACCCGCGGCGGATCGTCGTAGTACGAACGGCGGCGCGGCCCGCCCAGACGCTGCGCGCGCGCCCGCACGCGAAGAGCGCGGTGAGTGACCCACGGCAGGACGCGCGGCGGGCGGTGTCCGAAGGCCGTCAGCAGGGGCTCGTCCAAGATGCCGAGCATCCCGCGGCGCACCAAAGGGCGCGACGGCCGGGGAAACCAGTGGCAGACCACGCCGATCGCGTGGTCCGCCACCCTGCGCCCCGCCGCCGTGAAGGCGAAACGCGACCGTTCGTACTCCTGGTTGAACCGCTCGAACTCGGCGTAGTCGGAGGGAATGCCGACGATGTTCATCCGTGACCCGACATTGCGGTAGAACCAGAAAGCGGCAAGCCGCTCCTGCGGCAGGAGCGGACGCCAGCCAAAGCGGTCGAGCCATTTGATCGGTTCGTAGATGAACGCCGACAACGTGTACAGCATGTCGTCATTGTCGATCGTGTACCAACCGTGCGCCCGGTTGATCGTACGCAGCGCGGTCCTCCCCTCGGGGGAGTCGTAGCCGTACTTGGCCAGGGCCGCCATGAGGACCAGCGTGTCGTCGTACCGGCGCTGGCCGGCGCGCGCGAACTCCCCGGTGGCGTCCACCAGTCCGCCGATCGCCGGGACGGCGAACGTGCGCAGCAGCGCCAGTTCCAACGCCCGCTGGTAGTCCCAGGGAAACTCCAGGCCGGAACTGATCCGGTAGATCTCCACGTGGTCACGCCGGGCGTCGAGGGAGGCGATGCGCCGCGCGTGCCGGTAGCGATCGGCGAACGGGGCGGTCGCGACGGACACGCCCCGGCGAAGGAGTTCCCGGCCCGTCGGCGTCATCGCGCTCACCTTTCGGTTCTCGGTCGCATCGTCGCCGGGGCGCCCACAACGTATTCCCCGGCCCGCACAAGCATGACAAAGGAAGAAGGGGAAATAGAGAGGGAACGAGGAATTCACCTCAACCGTCCCGAGTGTCACCCACTCATACCCCACACCCCCGTGCCATGGTCGGCGGAATTCCTCTCACCCGCGAGGACTGGAGTGACGGCGATGCCTCTGCCCGGTGACCGGCCGACCGACCACACCGGGCCCGCGCCCCGTTCCGCGTCGTCCGCGCCCGTACCACTGGGGCGGGCGGCGATCGCGGCCTCCGAAGACGCCTGCACCACCAGCATCGCGCCGTTCAGCGGCGCCCCCCTGGGGCACGTGCCCCATTGCGGGCCGGACGACATCGACCGCGCCTTCGCCGCCGCGCGCACGGCGGCGCACCGGTGGTCGGCCCGCGGCCTGCGCGAGCGCGCCGCCGTCTTCCTCCGCTTCCACGACCTGCTGATCCGCCACCAGGACGAGGTGCTCGACCTCATCCAGCAGGAGACCGGCAAAGCGCGCAGGGACGCCTTCGACGAGATCGTCGACGTCGTGCTGACCGCCCGGTACTACGGCCGCCGCGCACCCGGGCTGCTGCGCCCCCGGCGCCGCCGCGGTGCGCTGCCCCTGCTGACCGCGACGGTCGAGGTACACCACCCCCGCGGGGTCGTCGGCGTCGTCACACCCTGGAACTACCCGCTGGCCCTCGCCCTCAGCGATGCCGTCCCCGCCCTCATCGCGGGAAACGGCGTCGTCTGCAAGCCCGACTTCCAGGGTGCCTTCACGGCGGTATGGGCCCAGGGCCTGCTGCGCCGGGCCGGTCTGCCCGACGGCCTGTTCCAGGTCGTCACCGGCCCCGGTGACGTGGTCGGCCCCTCGGTGGTCGCCCACAGCGACTACGTGTGTTTCACGGGATCCGCCGACACCGGCCGCGCCGTCGCGGCGCTGGCCGGCCGGCACCTCATCGGCTGCACCCTGGAACTAGGTGGCAAGAACGCGCTGATCGTCCTGGACGACGCCGACGTGGACGCGGCCGCGGAGGGCGCGGTGCGCTCCTGCTACACCAGCGCCGGGCAACTGTGCATGTCGGCCGAGCGCGTGCTCGTCCACACAAGCCGGCATGACGCGTTCCTGCGCGCCTTCACGGACAAGACACGCGCGCTGCGCCTGGGCGCGTCCCTCGACTACCGAGCGGACATGGGCTCGCTCGTATCCGCCGCCCGGCTGCGAGCGGTGCACGGCCACATCCAGGACGCGGTCGCCAGAGGCGCACACCTGGTCACCGGCGGCCGCCCCCGGCCCGAACTCGGCCCGTTCTTCTACGAACCCACCATCCTCACCGGCGTCACCGACGAGATGTCCCTGCACCACCAGGAGGTCTTCGGGCCCGTCGCTGCCGTCTATCCCTTCTCCGACGAGCGGGAGGCCGTCGAGCGGGCCAACTCCGGGAGCTACGGACTCAACGCCAGCGTCTGGACCTCCCGGCCCGCTCGGGGCCGGCGCCTGGGCATGCGGATCCGGGCCGGCACCGTCAGCGTGAACGAGGCCCACGCGGCGGCGTACGCGTCGCTGGACGCCCCCATGGGCGGCATGCGGGACTCGGGCATCAACCGTCGGCACGGCCGCGACGGCATCCTCAACTACACCGAGGCACAGACTCTGGCCGTCCAGCGCGCCATGCCCCTCAGCGCGCCGACCGGCACGGCCGACCAGTCCTACGCCGACCGCATCTCCCGTCTGCTGCTGACCGCCAAGCGCCTGGGCCTGTGACGACGCGCCGGCGGGCCCAGGGGCGCAGGAATTCTCCTGGTAGGCGAGTCCTCGCAGAACTGTACGGCGTCGAAGTGCGGCGCCCCTGATCCACTCGGGTCCCCCTCGGTACAGGGATACTGTCGCGACAGCCCTGACGATCCGTCGTCGCGGTCGGCACTCAACTCCCCAGTCCCTCGGCCCGAGGAGAGACCGATGTGGTCCACCCTGATCGCCGTGCTCGGCACGCTCGGCGGTGCCGCCCTGGCCGGTCTCTCCGCTCATTGGACGGACCGGCGCGCCCGCGCCGCCGAGCACCGCCAGCGGGTTCAGGAGGCAACCGCACAACTCCTCGCGGCGGCCCTGGCCTTCCGGGAGCTCTACTGGCTACAGATAGCCGACCTGCGTGACGGCGAGTTCCGTACGAGAGAACGCCGGGCCGAAATGTACCGGGCCCGCTCGGCCGTCACCCAGGCCTTCGACCGCCTCGCGCTCACCACGACCGACCCCCATCTCGTCGACATCGCGGTCGAGACCGCGTGGTCGGCCATTGACCTGAGCGACATCCCCCTCGGGGAAGTACATGATCAGCACTTCAGTGACGAGGTCGAAGCCGCCCTCGCCGCCGGCCGGGAGCGCAGCCGCGACGCGCACACCGCGCTGCGCGACGCGGTCCGCGCCCGGTGACTCCCGCGAAGACCCGACGTCGAGCTGACTCGGGCCCTACGGCGTCGTGGCGTCCCGGCCGTCGGACTCCGGTGGGCTGTCGATTTCGCGCAGGAGCGTGCGGGCCTCATCCACTTCCGGGGCGGGGGCATGGATGTCGAGGTAGATGGCGAGGGCCTGGTTCAAGGCCTCCCTGGCCGGTTCGGGAGCGCCCGTCGCCTGGTGGGCCTGGCCCAGGTGGACCAGCGTCTCGGCCTCGTTGTACCGGTGGCTCAGCGCGCGGTTGAGGTCCAGGCTGTGTTCGTAGCAGGCGATGGCCTTCGTGTGGTCGCCGAGTTGGTGGTACGCGTATCCGAGGGTGTCCCAGGTGCCCGCCCGGCCCCGTTCGTCGCCCAGCTCGCGCTGGATGGCCAGCGCTTCCTCGCAGTGGCGGACCGACGTGGCGTAGTCCCCGAGCTGGGCGTGGTCCCAGGCCACCGCGTTCAGGGCGCGAGCCCTCCCCGCGAGGTTTCCGAGCGCGGTGAACGCCTCGACGGCACGCTCGTCGTGCCGAAGGGCGGCGCTCCTGTCGCCCTGGCGTTCGTACAGCCAGCCCAGGGCGAGGTGGGTGTGCCCGGTGGAGAGGAGATCTCCGCCCGTCTGCGAGAGGTCGAGCGCGCGGGCCAGTTCGCGGTGGGCGTCGTCGAAGCGGCCGGTCTCGGTGCAGGCCCAGGCGAGCGCGCGGTGGGACTCGGCCTGGGCGGCCGCGTCGTCGGTGCGGGCCGCGGCGGTGAGGGCGGTGGTGTGTACGGCCGCGACGTCGGCCCAGCGCCCCCGGCGGGCCAGGAACGTGGTGAACGCCCAGGCCAGACGCCACGCCTGCGCATAGTGTCCGGTGCGCGTCGCGTGCTCGATGGTCGCGGTCAGGACCGGGTGCTCGGAAGCGAACCACTCCAGCGCCAGGTCGTGCGTGGCGAACTCCTCGGGGCGCGTGCCGTCGGCCACCGCCGCCGGGCGGAGCGGGTCGCGGTGGGGGAGCAGGAGCCGGTCGGCCGCGTACGCCGTGTGCGCGTAGTGATCGAGGACCCGGGTGAGCGCCGCTTCGGCTTCGTCGGCGGGCGCGGCGGCCTCCGCCAGCTCCAAGGCGTACGCGCGTAACAGGTCGTGGCAGGTGAAACGGCCGGGGACGCGTTCCTGGACGAGGTGGTAGGCCTGGAGGCGGCGCAGGCGCGTGCGGAGCCGGGCCGGGGGGAGAGCGGTGAGGCTGGCGGCGGCGGGCAGGCCGATGTCGGAGCCGGGTGCCTGGGCTAGCTGCCGGAACACCTGGGCCGAATCGGCGTCGAGGGCGCGGTAGGAGGAGGCGAAGACGGTGCGTACGTCGCTGGTCACCTCGCCGGTCTCCAGGGCGTCGAGCCGGGTCGCGGTGTCGCGCACTTCGGCCACCAGTGCGGTCAGATCGAGCATGGGGTTCGTGGTGACGCGGGCGGCGAGAACGCTGATGGCGAGGGGGAGCCCGGCGCAGTGCCGGATCAGCTCCGCCGCGGCGGCGGGCTCCGCGGCGACCCGGTCGGCGCCGAGATGGCGGACGAGCAGGTCGTGCGCCTCGATGCCGTCGAGCGTGTCCAGGGTGAGCTGGCCGGCGCCGTGGGAGGCGGTGAGTCCAAGGAGCTGGTGGCGGCTGGTGACCAGGACCGTGCAGGTGGGGCTGCCGGGGAGCAGGGGAGCGACCTGGTCGGTGTCGCGGACGTTGTCGAGCACGATCAGCAGCCGTCGCCCCGTCGTGAGGCTTCGGTACAGCGCGGCCTGGGCCTGCGGGGTGGTGGGAAGGGTGGTGGGGTCGACGCCGAGAGCTTCGAGGAAGCCCCGCATGACGGCATACGGGTCCACCGGTTCACCGGAGGGGGCGAAGCCACGAAGGTCCGCGTACAACTGGCCGTCGGGGAAGGACTCGTGTTGGTCATGGGCCCAGCGCAGCGCCAGCCAGGTCTTGCCGACGCCACCGGTGCCGCAGACCGCCGCGATCAGCACGCTGCCGCCGTTCGGCTCGCCCTGGGGGGTCAACAGTTTGCCCAGGCGTACGAGTTCGCCCTCGCGCCCAGTGAACAGGGGCGGGGGAGCGGGCAGTTGGTGGGGAGCCGCTGTCGTGGTACTCGCCTGGTGCCGGCCCTGGTGGTCGTGCGGTGGCTCGGCGCGGCTCGGGGTGGGCACCGCGAGCCGCGGATCCGCGATGAGGATCTGCTGGTACAGGTCCCGTAGCGCCGGCGCGGGGTCGATGCCCAACTCCTCGGCGAGACGCCCCCGCAGAGCCTGGTAGTGGTTGAGGGCGTCGGCTGGGCGTCCACTGCGATACAGGGTGAGCATGAGCTGACCGGCCACGCGCTCGTCCAGCGCGTGTTCCCGCGCGCGCGTGGTGAGGTCGGGCAGCAGCTCTCCGTGCAGCCCACGCCGTAATCGGATGTCGACGCTGTCCAGCTCGGCCGACAGCCGTTCCCGCTCGAGGACTTGCCGCAGATCGCAGAACCACGGGGTGTCCACAGTGGCGAACGCCTCTCCCCGCCACAGCCCCAGCGCCTCGCCCATCACCACAGCCGCCTGCTCGTCGTCGGCCGTGCGGGCCTGTGCGACCAGCTCCCGGAAACGATGGAGATCCACGGCCGCCGCATCAATGCCCAGGACATAGCCGCCGGGCTGCCGTGTGATGGCGACGTCCTTGGCGGCGGCGGAGACCAGCGCCTGGCGCAGACGGGACAAGTAGCCGTATAGCGTTCCCCTAGCCCGTTGCGGGGGCCGGTCCCCCCAGACGCGGTCGATGAGTTCGTCGACCGCGACCGGCCGGTTGGCGTCCACCAGCAGGGCGGCCAGCACGCAGCGCTGCCGCGTGTGCCCCACATCCACGGGAAGGCCGTCCACGCGCGCCTCAATCGTGCCGAGCAAGCCGAACTCCACCGACATCCCCACCACCCTCTCGGCTGGGACCCTGGACGCGGTACGACCACCCCACCAGCCGACTCAAGGTCCGCCCGAGATTCGTCCTATATCTGCCCGGACGCGGAGCCGAAGCAACACATGGCATCTCCGTACGTCCGGAGCCGTCTGGCAGCAAAGTACCGGTGAGTGTCTTTCCGGACTCTCGGCGAGGAAGCCGACGCCGGCCACAGTGGCTCCATGAGCGAACCCACCGAACCGACCGAAACCACCGGCGCCACTGGGAGTACTCGGAGTACTGGGACCACCGTGACGACCGCGACCGGAGTGCTGAGGACCACGGTCCAGGTCGACGGTGAAACGGCCAGCTACCTGACCGTGGGGCAGGACGGCCCGCCCGTGCTGCTGCTCCACGGAACGTACTGGAGCCGGGTCTGGCTCCCGGTGCTCGGTGGGCTCGCCGATGCTGGGTTACGGCCTCTCGCGGTCGATCTCCCCGGACTGGGGCGTTCGGGAGGCGAGCTGGTCCCGGAAACGGCCACGGTCCCAGCCCTTGCGGAATGGGTGACGCGATTCGCTTCCGCGCTGAAGCTGTCCGGACCGATCGCCGTGGCAGGTCATGACATCGGCGGCGCCATAGCCCAGCACCTCCTCGCCCGCGATCGGCTGGAGGTGTCCCGGCTGGCCTTGGTCAACTCGGTTCTCTACGACTCCTGGCCGGCGCCCCACGTGGCCCGGTTCCGGGACGCGGACACGACCGAGAACGTGCTCGCTGCCCGTCGGGAGGCGGTGAGGAGGGCGCTGGCCGGTACCGCCACCCAGCAACTGATCGCGGAATATGTGGATCCGTGGACCGACGGGCGGGTCCGCCGTTCCTGGACGGCCATGGCGGGTGCGGCCGACAGCCGCTACACCCTTGACCTAGTCCCCGCGCTACGGCGCTCCGCCACACCCAAGTTGCTCATCTGGGGCGAGGATGATCTCCACGAGAAGGTGGAGTACGCCGAGCGGTTCGCGTCGGAGATCCCGCACACGACGCTCGTCCGCGTCCCGGCTGCGGATCACATCCCCACGGAGAACGCGCCCGGCCGGGTCGCCCGAGCGCTCATCGACTTCTTCGCGGTGCAGAGGCCTCTGTAAAACGGATCGACGGCTTTACGAGGGTCCTGGCACAGTGGCGAACCATGGGGAACTCCGAGCATGTGACCGCCGCGGACGTCCAGTTGATGCAGGGTTTGGCGCAACGCGTCACCGCCACCCGCCCGGATCTGGTGAACAGTGACGCGTCGTTCGGGGAGCTGGCCTGGAACTGGGGCAAGGGGCACGCCGGCGACGGAGCGAGCTGGCGGCGTCGGTTGTGGTTCTCCGGTGGGATTCTGGTGGCGTGGGGCTGGGTCCGTCTTCCGCGCAGGGTGAGAATGAACGACGGGTCGGTGAAGGACGTCACCGGGGCTTACCTCGCATATCAAGTCCATCCCGATCAGGCGGCATTGGTCGACGAGGTGATCGACTGGTACGACGGTGTGGCGGCGGGCATGGAGCGTACGGTGCTGCCGAGCGCCGCCGATGAGTTCGCCCTGAAGCGGTGGGCGGCGCACGGTTACGAGACCGATCCTGCCGCGCTCGGCGACGAGGGGTGCTGGACCCAGCTCAATGAGCGGGACCTCACCGACGTGGAAGAGGCGGTGCTGCCGGACGGATTCCGGTTCCGCACCGCGGACGAGGCCGGACCGGCGGCTGCGGTCCAGGCGCATCAGGATGCCTGGGCCCCCTCGCCGTACACGGCCGAGGGCTACGAGGGCGTACGGCAGACCGCGTCATACCGCGGCGACCTGCACATCCTGGTGGAGGCGCCGGACGGAACGATGGCGTCTTCGACGATCATGTGGCTCGACGAGGTGAACAGGACCGCCGAGTTCGAACCGGTCGGGACGCATCCGGGTTACCGACGTCTGGGGCTGGCAAGGGCGATGCTCCTGCACGGGATGCGTCGGGCCCGGGCGGCCGGGGCAGCTCATGTGACGGTCGCCTGCCTGGGCGCGCCGGGGCATCCTCAGGCGCGCGGGCTGTATGAGGGGGTCGGGTTCCGGGAACTCGTGCGGGACGCGCCGCTGATCAATTCAGGGGTTGAGGGCTGAGGACTGCCTGCTGAGAGGTGCAGTACGGAACAATAAGGATCATGGATTATGGCGTATGGGAGCCAGCGAGGCTCGGACAGAACCAGTTGCCGGACGGTCGTCTCCTGGGGTGGGCGGAGTGGGGGCCGGTCGACGGCACCCCGGTGCTGCTGTGCCCGGGGGCGGCCACCAGCAGGTGGCTCGCTTTCGGCTGTGACGTCGTCGACGCGGCAGGCGTCCGGCTCGTCAGCGTGGACCGGCCAGGCCTCGGCGCCTCCGACCCGGACCCCGACCGGACCCTGACCAGTTGGGTCTCCGACATCCGGCACCTCTTCCAAGAGCGGTCCCTGCGAGCGCCGTTGGCGGTGGGATTCTCGCAGGGGGCGCCGTTCGCCCTCGCCCTGGCGGCAAACAGTCTGGTGAACGCCGTGGCCGTGGTGTCCGGCAGCGACGAACTCGCGCATCCTCGCTTCGCCCACTCGCTGAACCCGCACGTGAGAGGCATGGTTGACGCCGTCGCGGCCGACCCCGGCGCCGCTGAGGCCTCCTTCGCCGACTTCGGCAGCGCCGAGAGGCTGTGGGACTTGATCATCACGACAAGTCCCGAGGTGGATCGGACGGTCTACACCGACCCGGTCTTCCGGACCGCCTTCCGGCGCGCGATGGACGAGGCGTTCAGGCAGGGCCCGGCGGGTTACGCCCGTGACACGGTCCTGGCGACGGGCCGTTGGCCGTTCGACCCCGCCGGCATCGCCGTCCCGGTCGACCTCTGGTACGGCCGGCGGGACACCAGCCCAACCCACTCTCCGGATCTGGGTGAATCACTCGCCCAGATGATTCCGACGGCGACCCGGCACCTGCTTCCCACTGCCGGCGGATCCTTGCTCTGGACACACGCCGAGGCCGTCTTGCGCACCTTGTTGGCCCACGTTCGGTGACGAGGGTGGGGCGAGCGGCCGTGCCGTCTACCGTCCGCGGGCGGGGGAGCGCGCGCCGACTGCGCGCTCTCGGCCCGCGCGCTCAGGCGCGGGCCGCGACCAGCAGGGCGAAAGCGGCGATGATGAAGGCGACGCGGACGTAGTGGAAGCGGTCCCAGCGGTTCATCTGCTGCTTCCAGTCGGCAGGCAGGCCGTCGGCGGTCCACGTCTTGACCCGGTTGTTGATCGGCACGAGGAGCAGGATCGACAGGACCACACTGAGGATCAGCAGCGCGGCGGCGGTGACGACGAGCCCGGCGCCGTGGTGGTCCCATCCGGCGACGGCCCAGACCGCGGCGAGGACGAGTGAGCCGATGTACCAGAACGGCATCACGGCGCCGAGCAGCCGGGCCCCGTGGGTGCGGCCGCGCAGGCCGTTGTCGCCGGGGAGGCCGGCCAGGATCGGATTGACGAAGAAGGCTACGGAGAACTCCACCCCCACCATCACGCCGACAACCACGGTGGTGAAGACCTCTAGTGCGTTGAGCATGATGGCCCCTTCTGGAATCTAGCGTTGCTAGGCGATGTGGCAACGCTAGGCCTACTGCCGCTCGGTTGTCTAGCGGTGCTAGGGTCACATCATGTCGGTACAGGAACGCAAGGAGCGCGAACGGGCGGGCCGTGAACGTCTCATCGTGGCGACGGCCCGCGAACTCGCCGAGCAGCAGGGCTGGGACGCGGTCACCACCCGTCGGCTCGCTGAGCGCATCGAGTACAGCCAGCCCGTCCTCTACAGCCACTTCCGCGGCAAGCGCGAGATCATCGGCGCCGTGGCCCTTGAGGGGGCCGCGGAGATGGCCGCGGCGCTGCGGGCCGCGGCCTCCGCCGCGCACGGCCCGCACGCACGGGTCATCACTCTCGCCCGCGCCTACCTCGACTTCGCCGAACGCAACCCGGCGGTCTACGACGCCATGTTCCAGCTCGATGGTGGCCTGGCGTTCGCGCGGGAGGACACGCCGGAGCCTCTGAAGGACGCCTTCGGCGCCCTGCTGGAGAGCCTCGCCGAGGTCGCCGGGGACGGCGTCCACCCGGCACTGTTCACCGAGGTGTTCTGGGCGGCCCTGCACGGGCTGGCGACCCTGACCCGGGCGGGACGGCTGCCGCCTGCGGATGCCGAGCGGAGGCTGGAGCTGCTGGTGGACCGGCTCGCCAAGATCTGACACACCGTCCGTCCGGGACGGCGGGCGGCGGATCGCAGGTGCCCGTGCCTCTGACGGGGCGCCATCTCGGAGGTAGTCGTGTCAGCGTCCCTCGCCAGGTCGCGACGGTGCCCAGGAAGAGCGCGAGCAGGCTCACCGCGGCTTCCCAGAAGCAGGAAGCGCGGGCCCTGGGAGGAGATCAGGACTCCCGCGAGGATGAGGCCGAACGGTCCGGCGTTGATGCGGAGGTCCTCGGTGGCAAGGACGATGGTGGCCAGATCAGAGTGACCATCACCATGAGCAGACGCAGCAGGCGCTGCCAGCGGCACCAACTTGGGCCCCTACGAGGTCGCCCGCCACATCCCCGGCGTCCCCGGACAGGGAGTCGCTGGCCGCCAACCGGCGCTTCCCGCATCTTCCACAGTGCCCTCGACATCGCCGAGATCGTGCGCCAAATCCAGGAGGAGGGCCAAGCCCTCGACCCCGAGGACTTGGCCCACATGCCGCCGTGCCTGACCGAGCGCGGTGATCCGCCCGGCGCAGACGGCTACGGACAGGCCGCCTGACCGCCCACGCCGGGAGAACCACCGTGAACAACATGGCATCCAGCCGGGCGGGTCTGCGTCTGCACGGTGTCGGCCACACCTGCGTTGGCGAGGCTGGTGTTGCCCTGGCGTGCGACGCCTTGTGCGGTCAGGGCGCAGGTGGCGAGGATGGCAAGGATGGCGCCGGTCCACATGGCGGCGACTGCGGTGGTGCCACCGGTGCCGCTGATGGCGGCGCCGCCAATGGCGCTGCCGACCACGACGCCCAGCGTGATGACGGATGTGTGCACGGTGTTGACCAGGTTTCCGGCTCCGGCGACTTCGACGACCCGGACGACGAGCGCGGGGTTCATCGTGACGCCGACGAGGCCGACCAGGAGCACACCGGGCAGAGCAGCCCAGGGAAGGTGGGCGAAGAGCGCGAGGAGCACCAGCGAACCGGCCAGGACGAGATGGCCGATGCGCAGCAGGGTAACCGCGTGGCGGTCCGCATAGCGGCCTACCAGGTTGTTGCCGATGACGGTGCACAGGCCGTAGCCGAAGAGGATCGCGGTCGTCGCATGGGAGGAGAAGCCTGCGTCCTGTTCCAGCAGGGGGGTGAAGTAGGAGAACGCGCCGTAGGTCGCCCCTATGGTGAGCAGGCTGACGAGGAAGCGGCTCCACAGGCGAGGCGAGCGGAGTTGCTGAAGTTCGTCGGCGGTGGTCTGCGCGGAGGCCGCGGGCAGGATGGGCAGGGTGCGCAGGTCGAGCAGGGCGATGAGCAGGCCGGCGCCGCCGAGAGCGACGAAGCTCGTCTGCCAGTTCCACGCGGTGGCAACGGCGTGGCTGATGGGCAGGCCGAGGACTGCACCGAGCATGAGCCCGTTGAGCACGATGGAGATCGAGGACGCGATGCGGTCGGGGCTGGGCGCGAGCCTGGCGGCCATCGTCAGGGTGAGACCGAACACGGCGCCGCCGAGAGTTCCGGTCAGCAGCCGAAGGGCTGCGACCCACCAGTAGTTGTGCACCAGGGGGACGGCGGCTTCCAGTACCGCGTAGGCGGTGACGACGCCCAGGAGCGCGGTCTTGGGTGCGACCTGGCGTAGAGCCCAGGCGATGAGCGGGCCCCCGATGGCCATGCCGAAGGAGTAGATCGAGATGAATGCGCCGATCGCGGCGGTCGAGGCACCGAGACTGCGGGCCATATCGGGCAGCATGCCCATCGTCTGCAACTCGCTCATGGCGACGAGAAGCAGGGTGAGCATGAGCCAGTAGAGAGGTCGTCTGTTCATGACGGGAACTCTTTCTGTATTCTGAAATCCAAAAGTCGGGCAGGGTAAAGCCAGGGCTTGTCAGCCTCTTCGCTTCAGCCTCTTCGCTCAGGCCAGCAGGGAACGAAGCCCGTCCAGTGCGATCCGGTGCAGTACCTCGGGGGTGACTCCGGTCTGCGCTGTCACACGGAGGCCCGCGATGAGGGTGTTGACCAGGAGCGCACCTTCAGCAGCGTCATGACCCTCAGGGATGCTTCCGTCCGTGCGGCCGACCCGAATGGTGTCCTCCAGCAGGCCGAGCCTCTCTCGTAGATCCCGCTCCAGGATCCGCGCGATGCGTTCATCGCGCGCCCGCAAGGCGGGATTCATCAAGGTGTGCACACCCATGCAGCCAGCGGCATGCCCTTCACTGCGCGCGGCACGCTCCTCGCCGATGATCGCATCGACCAGCTTCCGGAGTCGATCGGCACCGCTGAGGGAGGCGTCGGTCAGAATCGATGCCTGGCGCCCTCGCATGGTCGCCGCATAGTGCTCCAGTGCCCGCACGAAAAGCTCATCCTTGGACGTGAACGCGTTGTACAGACTGCTGCGCCGCACGTCAGCTGCCTCGCAGAGTTGCTCGGTCGACGTATCGGCGTAGCCGTGGACACGAAACTGCGCCGCCGCCGCCTCAAGAACTGCCGTCTCGTCAAAGGTACGTGGTCTGGCCATGCGTGGACGCTACCACGTTCTGTATTCCAGGATCCATAATTGACGAGACGGTGCCGAGCGTGGAGTTCCCGGTCCCAGGCGATGACGAAGTCGCGGATCGTCAGCAGCCTGCGCCAACGACGCGCGGGCGTCCCGGTCGATGTCGGTTACGCCACCGACGTGGTGTCCTCCGATGCCAGTCCCCCGCGGCTTGGCGATCGAGTCAACAAGCCGGACCGGAAAAACCCCTTGCCCAATGGTCAAGAAGTGTTGACCATTGGAGTCATGACCACCGATGATCTTCCCGAGGCGTTCCACGTCACCACGGACGACCAACTACGCGCCGTTTCCAATCTCACGCGCCACCGCATCATGGCCGTGCTCCGCTTCGAGCCCGCGACGATCACACAGATCGCCGAGCGAGTGGGCCTCGCGAAGGGGAGCTCCAGCTACCACGTACGGCTGCTCGAACGGGCAGGCCTGATCAAGGTGGTACGAACGCGCAAGGTCCGGGGGGTGACCGAGCGGTACTACGCGATGGCCGCGCGGTCGATCGTCCTGCCCGATCCCGGCGAGGGAGGGCCGGACGTCCTGATGCGGCATGCGGTGGCGGACCTGGAAGCGGCGCCGGCGGATAGCGAGCGGCATGTACGGATGGCGCACCTACGGCTCACCGAGGAGCAGTTCGCGGAGCTGGGGGCGCGGCTGCAAGCGCTGGCGGACGAGTACCGGGAACTGTCCGATCCGTCACTGCCGGACGCGTCACTCGTCTTCGCCCTGTTCCACCCGGCACCGCGCCAGCAGGCCGAGGGGGAGGCCAAGTGACCTCAGGTATAAGAAAGTTGCCGGTCGGCTTCGGACGGCTGTGGACCGCACAGACGGTGTCCTCGCTCGGTGACGGGGTGTCACATGCCGCGCTGCCGCTGCTCGCCTTGGCGCTGACGCGGGATCCGATGGCACTCGCCGTCGTCACCGCCGCCGGAACGCTGCCGTGGCTGCTCTTCGGGGTGCTCGGCGGTGCGCTGGTGGACCGCTGGGACCGTCGGCGCACGATGTGGGTCACGGACGCGGCACGCGCGCTGCTGCTCGCGGTACCTGCGGCAGCGGCCGCGCTCGACGTGCTGAGCATCCCACTGCTCGCGGCCGTCGCCTTCCTCCTCGGCCTCGGCGGACTCTTCTTCGACACGGCCGCCACGGCCTACCTGCCGGATCTGCTCGGCCGCGACCCCGCGCTCCTGGAGCGCGCCAACTCCCGCCTGCGCGGCACCCAGACCGCCGCGTCCGGCTTCGCGGGACCGCCCGCGGGCAGCGCCCTGCTCGAACTCGGACGGGCGGTCCCACTGCTCGCCGACGCGGTGTCGTTCGCCCTCTCCGCGCTGCTCGTACGCTCGCTTCCCGCCGCGCCCCGGCCCGTCCCGCAGGCCCGCGAGTCGCTGCTGCGTCAGGCGCGGGCCGGTGCCTCGTACGTCTTCCGGGATCGGCTGCTGCTCGGGCTCGCGCTGCGACCGGCGGTCGGAAACATCGCCTTCCTCGCCGTGGAGACCGTACTCGCCCTCTTCGCGCAGGAACGTCTCGGCATCGGTACCTTCGGCTTCGGACTGCTCCTCACGGCGGAGGCCACCGGCGGTCTGCTCGGCGCGGGCATCGCGTCCTTCCTCGGCCGACGCCTCGGCACCGGCACCGCGCTCACCTGCACGGCCGCCGTCGAGGGACTCGCCATCCTGGGCCTTGCCGTCGCCCCGAACCCGTACGTCGCCGGCCTCGCGCTCGCCGTCTGCGGAGCGGGCATGGGCGCCACGATGGTGCTCGGCCCCTCCCTGCGGCAGACGATCGTCCCCGCCCACCTGATGGGCCGGGTCGCCTCTACGTCCCGCATGCTCGCCATGTGCGCCGCCCCGTTCGGCGCCTTGCTCGGCGGCTGGCTGGCCACCGCCTATGACGTACGCACTCCGCTCTACGCCGCCGCCGGCCTCCTCCTCACCATGACCGCCGTCACCGCGACCATGACCAGCAACCGCCAGGTCGAGGCGGCGCTGCGTGCCGCGGCCCTGGCCGATGATGCGGATCACCCGGAATCCCGGGGCCCTGTTGAGAAGAGTGCCATTTAGGCGACGGCCCTGGCAGCGGAGCAGGAGCAAGTCCCGGCCGATGAGGGCCGGGACTCTTTGCTCCCGCGGATCACGCAACCGACCGCCTGGCGTTCCTGCTCAAGGCTCAGCGGCCGGCACGGGCGTGCCTCGGCGGTGTCACGCGCCGACTTGAGCGGGCTGCTCCTCCGGCTTCGGCTGAGCCGCCTGATCTGGCACCGCGGAAGCCGTGTAGAAGACGGACGAGCCCTGCTTGCTGCGCTGCGCCTGGCTCTTGGCCACCAACCCCTCGACCGTGGTGCGCACCACGGTGGTCTTGACGCTGCGGTCAGGATGGGCCTGGGCAAGAGCTGAGGTGATCTCTGCCGCCGAGCGTGGTTCGCTCTGCTCGCTGAGGTGGTTCCGGATCAGGTCGACCAGTGTCGGCTGTGTTGCTTTGGTGGATGCGGCCTTGCCGGAACCCTTCTCGGCAGTCGGCTTGGTTGTGCCACGACGGGGCTGGGAGGCGGCCCTTGTCTTCTTGGCCCGCCCCCGCTTGGTCGCATCGGCCTCGGTGGTCTTCTTCGTGGTGCGTGGGGCAGGCACCGTGGCACCGACCGACGGGGCCGCAGGCTCTGCGGAAGCCGGTGCCGCGCCGATCGCCTGCTGGATGCTCACCAGCACCGCGTGGTTACGCTGGTGGGCTTCCAACTGCTCCTGTAGAGCGGCGATTTCCGCTCCCAGACGTTGTTGCTCCTTGGCGTTGTGTTCGAGGTCGGCACGTACTTGAGCCGCGTACTGCGATGTCAGTTCGGAAGCGGAAACACTCTCGGACATGGGGCGCACAACCTTTCCTGGACCTGAGGCCGGATGTGGAGGGCCTGCTGCACATATGTGCTTTCCCGGACCGGTGTCGGCGGGATGGCGGCAGACTTTAGTGCGCAGGTGCCTACCGTAGCGATAGTACGGGTAACCGGAGTGGACCGTTCTCCTTGAGTATGGCTGTGAACTGATCTTCGCTCACCCGCCGACGGAGCCACCTCACTTCGTGGCCATCCGGCACGCGCCGCACTGTGCGGCGTATGGCAGGGCTGACATGGGGCGGGCCGAGGTGCCGCCGGGGCGGGCTACCGCCGGGCCGGATTGGAGCCAAGCCTGCTCGCAGTCCTCCTCGGTGAAGAGGTAGATGTCCGTGTCGGTGAGGTTGTTGGGTGTGAAGGCGCGGTGACCGTCCCCCTATGGGCAATCCTGTCCGCCCGTGGTGGCGATGCCGGGCGCGCGGAAGCCCTGTAGGCGCGTGCGTACGCTCGCACGCTCCGCCATTTGAGTCCGCCGCCAGGGTCTCGGGCCCCGGACTCACGGGCCGCACGCGAGAAGCGGCGCCTTCGATACTGGAGGGCGTGAGCCGCGGTGGCCGCCACCGGTCGGCGCAACATGATCCGATCTCATGTCGATCAGACCGTCCTACGCATGGCCGAAGCCTCCCAACGGATCCGTCCCCATCGTGATCGGTGCCAGCCCTCACGCCGCGCTCTTCCCACGGATTGCCGGAAACGCCGACGGCTGGTTTCCGATAGATGACCGGGGACTTGGCCAACGAGGTAGCTGCCTGGTGAGGAACTCGGACCGCGCCATCGAGTCGTGACGGATCTGGGAGCGTCATCGTTGGTCCTGGTACATGTGCACGGCACTTGTACACGGGCTCTGGGGACCCTCGGAGCCCGTTACGAGATCTGCCCGCTCTTCTCTGCCCTGCTCCCCCCCACAACCCTTCGTTCCGGCCCTCGGATCCTCGGATCGGAGAGGAGAGAACCCGATGACTCAGGCCATGGCCCCGAGCGAGCGCGAGGCACTGCTGAATCGCCTTCGAACCGCCGCAGCGACCTCGGCCGCGCAGGGCGAGAATTGGCCCCTGCTGCTCGCGGACCTGCTCGGCGGTGTAGAGGCCACGTGGCAAGAATCGGCCGAGGTCTGTGCCGATGCCGCGTGGCAGGCACGCTCCATCGGACGCAGCGCGCTGCTGTTCCTGGACCCACAGGAAATCGCCCGCCACGACGACCTGACTAGGGCCCGTGCACTGCGCCACCTGTACCTCAATGGTCTGCGCTATGACTTCCGGTGTCACAGCATCGAATCCCTCCTCGGCACACTCGCCTCGCCTGGGCGTCACGAATTGGACTGCTACACACGGGCGTTACGGGCGTTCGCCTTGCTGGCCCAGTCCAACAGCCGTGGGTACACGCTCATGGAAGAGGTGCTCGCGCAGGCTGGCGACCATGTCAAGACGTTGCACGTCCTGTTGCACGGGCTGTGGCTCGCACATGGCCTTGCTGGCCGCGAGAGAGCCATGTTCCACATTTTGGGCAGAAAAGCGTTCGCCGACCGCGTCGACCCGATCGCACTGTTCCGGGAAGCGACGGCTCACCGGGGTCTGGGGCGGTACGCACAAGCCCTGGCGGCCATCGACGAGGCTGTGGAGCACCTGCCTCCAGCAGCTGTGAATGTCCACGCCGACTTCGTCCGCGAACGCTGCCTGATCATCGCCATACATGAGATGCGGGATCGCTACCTCACGTGAGAGTGATCGTCGTATATGTCCTTGGGCAGCCGGCTCCGGAAGCTGGAGAACCAGTGCCGGGGATTTCACTGCCCCCCCCCGCACATCCTGTGCGAAGGGGCCGAGGGAGCGCGTGAACTGCCGTGAAGCGCGGGGACGAATACCGGCCAGCGGTGTCAGGTCGACCTCGACGTATGGGCCCGCGCCGCCTACAACAGCGGGGGAGAGGCAGACACGGCGGCGAGCGACGTCCGGCCTCAGCAGTCCTGGCGACTCCGTCCCGAAAAGTGAGGTCTTGATGCCGCGCCCCACCCCGCGTCACCCAGCCACCGGGGACTCACCGTCCCCATCGGGTGTCACTCTCCGCCAGCCCATCGCCGGTGACGCCGCCGCCATGTGGCGCCTGGTGCGGGACACCGCGAACCTGGACACCAACTCCCCACACTTCTACCTCATGTGGTGCCGGGACTTCGCCGCCTCTTCGATCGTCGCCAGCAGCGAGGAGGACCTCTGCGGTTTCACTGCCGGGTTCACGCGGCCAGACAGCCCCGACACCCTGTTCGTGTGGCAGACCGCCGTTTCACCCCTCTGGCAGGGCGTCGGCCTGGCCGGCCGCATGCTCGACCGCCTGGTGGCCGACACCTACCGCTTCGTGGAATGCACCATCACTCCCGACAACCAGGCCTCCGACCGGTACATGCACGCCTTCGCCCGCAACCGCCAGGCCGCGCTGCAACAGCGACCGCTCTTCCCCTCGGAAGACTTCCCGGAGCCGGGGCACGACCCGGAGATCCTGTACCGCATCGGCCCCCTGCCTCCCCTGGCGTGAAGGGGCGACCGTCCCTCGGCGCCCTCTATCCGGACCTCATGCGCTTGCCCGGACGGACTATGAGTGGTGGCGGTTCGCACGGGCACGGGCGACACGTTGATACCCGACGCCTGGGGCCACGGCCACAGCGCATCACCGATGTGGGTGCCCCGGCCGAGGCTCCTGGATCTGATGGAGCAGCACCTGACCAGCACTCGTCCCGCCGAACCGAGGAAAGGCGGACACAACCATGCACGACTACGTGAGTGGCCTGCGGGCCCTGGTGGGACACCGGCCTCTGATTCTTCCCGGCGCCGCGGTGCTCCTCACCGACGAGAAGGGTCAAGTCCTGCTGCTGGCACGAGCGGACACCGGAGGGTGGGGCCTGCCCGGCGGACTGATGGAACCCGGCGAGTGCCTCGAGGACACAGGCCGACGCGAAGTGCTGGAGGAAACCGGCCTCAGAGTCGGCGAGTTGCGGTTGTTCGGGGTCTACTCGGGGGTGGACCAGTTCTACCGATACCCCAATGGCGACGAGGTCCATAACGTCACCGTCGTTTACCGCGCCCCCCTTCCCGAGAACAGCACACCACAGGTGGAGGGCCGGGAGAACACCGACTGGCGTCTGTTCCCACCCGACCAGCCCCCCGCAACGCTCATCCACCCCGAGAAGCCGATCCTCACCGACTACGCCCGAGCCGCTGCCCGCCTCCGCGTCCAGGAACCGCTACACCGGGGAGATGCCTCGCGGGGTGACAGGCGTCCACGGCCAGACATGGGTCTCAGGGGGAGGTAGTCACGTTACGTCTCGTCGGTATGCTCGATCTTGCGGGCGGCCGGGGCCCAGCACTCGTGTCGCGCGGTCGTGGACACTCCCACCGCCTGATCTCTGCTGTCGACGCCCCTGCCCCTTCTTGGCGGGGGCGTCGTGCTGTCTAGTGCCGTATCAGGCAACGTACGCCCGCTCCGTGGATGACAACTGATGTGCTACGCAGAGCCGTTGCCGGGTAACCTGCGCGCTGTGGATAGGGGACGTGCTGATCAACAGCTCAGCCTGATCGCGGAGGCCATGGAGGTTACGGGGGCACTTGGGATCCCGGTGTGGCTCCGCGGTGGGTGGGCCATGGACTTCTTCCTCGGCGAGATCACGCGGGACCATGAGGACATCGACTGGTTCGCGTGGGCGGATGATGCCGCTGACCTGGCAGGAGGGGTCCTGCGGTACGGCTATAGCCCGGTCCCGGGATCGCCGCCCGACTTGCAGCTCGACTTCGTCAAGGACGGGCTGGAGAGCAGCTTTACGCTCCTGGACCGGGATGCGGCCGACAGTGTGGTGGTTGCCGGGGGCCCTTGGGCCGGTGCCCCCTGGCCTGACGGGATGCTCGATGCCGGTCCGGGCCGTATCGGTGGGCTGGAGTGCGCGATCGTCAGTCCGCAGGCCCAGATCGAGATCAAGCGGATGACGCCCGTCTGGGATCCTTCCCGGCCTCGGCGGACCAAGGACGCCGAGGACATCGCCCGTCTGGAGGCGGCCCTCCACGCGCGGGGAGAACGGTCTAAAAGGCTCTAACAAAAGCTGCTGATCATGAGACTCTCGGCCTGCTGTCTCGTAGGTCTGGGTATGGGAAACCGTGAGTCGCGGTCGTGGATCGTGTCGGATGAACTGTGGTCGCTGGTCGAGCCGTTGCTGCCGAAGCCGGGTCCGAAGCTGGTCGAGGGCAGACCGCGGGTGCCGGACCGGCAGGCTCTGTGCGGGATCCTGTTCGTTCTGCACACCGGCATCCAGTGGGAGTATCTGCCCCAGGAGTTCGGCTTCGGCTCGGGCATGACCTGCTGGCGGCGCCTTGCGGCCTGGAACGAGGCCGGCGTCTGGGACCAGCTCCACCAGTTTCTGCTGAACGAGCTGCGGTCGAAGAACCAGCTGGACTGGGAGCGGGCGGTGATCGACTCCTCGCGCGTGCGGGCCGCCCGACGGGGCCCAAAAGCGGGCCCAGCCCGGTCGACCGCGCACGGCCGGGCAGTACACACCACCTCGTCGTCGACGGACAGGGCATCCCGCTCGCGGTGTCGCTGACCGGCGGAAACCGCAACGACGTCACCCAACTCGAGCCGTTGCTCGACAAGATTCCCGCCGTCGCGGGCCAGGTCGGCAGACCGCGTCGGCGCCCCGACGCGCTGCTGGCCGACCGCGGCTACGACCACGACAAGTACCGCCGCCTGCTCTGGCAGCGAGGAATCCGCACCGTGATCGCGAAGAGAGGCGAACCACACGGCACCGGCCTGGGCACCTTCCGCTACGTCGTCGAGCGCACCATCGCCTGGCTCCACGGCTTCCGACGCCTGCGCATCCGCTGGGAACGACGCGACGACATCCACGAAGCCTTCCTCAGCCTCGCCGTCTGCCTGATCACCCACCGCCACATCCAACGCCTTTGTCAGCACCTTTAAGTGCCTGGAGAGGCGCATGACCAGAGAATCACAAGATTGTTGGGTTGCTCAGACGCGGGTTTCAGCCATGCGTCAGGAGAGCGTCGCCATCCGTGACCGAACCCGCCGGCCGCAGTACTCAAACGGCACACCGCCGGGGCTCGGACGCTCGCGGCCACGTGCTCGTGGGCATGGGGAGCGGGGCCGCCGCCCTCAGCAGAAGCAGGCGGACCCCTTCTTCGTGGACGCCGACGCCGCCCGTCGTCGCACCCGGGCCACCGCTACCCGATGGGAGGCACGGTCAACTTGCCTGTGTATCAGGCAAGTTGCGGCATCCCGATGGCGCGCGGGCGCCGGGAGGGGCACTGCGTTCAGGCGTGCATGAGGGCCCCGGTGACGGCCTTCCGGACGCGACATCATTCGGCCAGTTCAGTGCGGTGGTCACTGACTGTGAGCGGACGCTGCCGTGGGCGGAAGTGCGCGGCCATGGGCATCTCGGTGAACGGGGAGGCGAGGAGCCTCCTCATTGATGATGTGGAGGAACGCCTGGATGAGGGAGGTTTTGCCGGTGCGGGGCCAGATGGTGGCGTACTCGAAGCGGGGGAGGTGGAGAAACGGCAACCAGACGATGTCGGGGCGGGCGTGGTACTGCTCGTCTCGCGCTGAGGCAAAGGTGACGCCTTTGCCGGCACCGACCATTGCCAGTGCCTCATGCCAATTGCCGACGGCGACGTGCGGGACAGGACGACCCGAAGGGGTCCGCCGCGGGCAGTGGTACTCCTGCCAGTACAGGGGTGCGGCTGCGGCGAAGCCGACGAGCGTCGTGGCAGCCAGGTCTTCCAAAGTCACCGCGGTGGAGCGGGTGAACGGGTGCGCATGGTGGACCAAGAGCCTGCGGTCCTCGGCGATGAGGACGGGGCCGACGGCCAGGTCGGGTTCGTCGATGGGGAGTTGGGTGACCTGTAGGTGCACCTGGCCACTGCGGATCGGCCCCAGGGGGTCGGAGAGGTGGATCTCCTGGATGTGGACCTCCGAGCCGGGACAGCGGGCGGTGAGCCTGTCGGCGGCCTTGAGGACGAGCTCGGCCGCCATGGGGCTGGAGTAGCCGACTCTCAGCACATCGCGCGCCCCCCGTGCGGCGGCCGCGGCATCGGCGAGGGCTCGTTGCACCTGCTGGTAGGCGGGCAGCAAGTCGTCGCGCAGCTTTTCCCCCACCGGGGTCAGAGCCACCTTGCGGCTGGTGCGCTCGAACAGCCTCGCCCCGATGCGGCGTTCCAGCTTCTGGATGATCTGGCTGACCCGGCCCTGAGCCAGGCCGAGCCGCTCCGAGGTGCGCCGGAAGTGGAGTTCCTCGGCCAGCGTCAGGAACGCCTCCAACTCATGCCGTTCCACCGTTGGCTCTCCTTGGGGTCGTTGATCGGTGAGCGTGGCGCACCGATCGTAGATGATCTCGGCATTGATCGTGGCTTCGAATGCCTGGAACAGTGAGGTCGGGTCGAAAACGGCACGGACCCGCACTTCGATGACGCACCCCGAGGTCAGCGAGAGGGAACAATGAACGGCAAAATAGCTAGTGCAGTGGCCTCTGTTGGAATTTTCGTCGCGGCCGCCGCGACCTCCGTCGTGACAGCAACTCCCGCTTCGGCGGTGACAGCCGATTGCGTCAGGTACCTGCAAAGCAAGAGCTACGCACCCACCAACACGAGGATTGACTACTGCTACACGGGCGGGCACTTCAACGGCCCGGCAGATAAGGGAATCGCCTACCAGGCATGCCGGATCGGGCTGGAGAGCACCGGCGTGAGGCATTCTCACGCGATCACGGCGTGCGAATACGCCCAGACGAATCAGTGACACGCTCGTCCGGCCGCCGCTGACGCAGCAGCAGTGAACGGCCGACTGCTCAGGCCGCACGGGTAGCCCCCGCCCCTTCACCAGCCTCGGCTCTTCGGGGGGCGGGTTGCGCCCACCGTGTTCCCCCATGACGCACGGTTCGCGAGCCGACCGCTTGCTTCCGGCGCGCGATGGGCGTTGTTACACACAACACCTACGTGAGGTTTCCTTTGATGCACCGTCATAGTGTGTCGAAACGTCTGCGGACACCGCTGCTCCTTTCAACGGCCATGCTGGTTGTGAGCGGACCCTTGGTGACACAGGCACTCGCCACCGAACCCAGACCCCCGCAGCCGGCATCCCGCGACGCGCCCGCCGGCCCCGAGCCGTCCGGCGAACCCCGCTCGAGCCGGGTGGCGAGCCCGGACAGCGAACTCGGCAAGGACTGGAAGAAGAGCGAAGACCGGGCCGTCACCGGCGCGGCGGACGCGAAGGGCTTCAAGATTCTCGTCGCCGACGAGGCGAAGGCGTACGACTGGAAGGTGGTCGCGAACCTCTCGGAGCCGGGGATGTCCGCCGATTCGTGGATCGGTAACCAGTGCGTCATGGACGACTCCCACATCGCAGCCGTGTACGCCCCGCGCGCCTTCACGAACAAGCCCGACCTGATGCAAGGCGGCGCGTTCACGGCGATCGTGAACACCAGGACGGGCGCGGTGACGAAGCTGCCGTTCACCGCCACCCTCGCCTACTTCGATCCCGCCTGTAACACCACCACGCACACCGCCGCCTTCACCCAGTACCGCGACATGAACGACCCGTCGCAGGTGAAGACGCAGGTGATCACGGTGGGCACGGCCGGAAAGACGGTCACCACGACGGGCGAGCTGCCGGGGCAGGTGTCCTCGGCGGCCCCGGTGGACGACGGCGTGGTCGCCGGCCTCGGTCGCGATCTCGTTCACATCAATGAGAAGGGCGAGACCCGCCGGCTCGCCAGGGGCGACAGCATCCCCTTCGACGTCCGCCCCCTGACGGGCGACCGGATCGGCTTCGTGGACCGCAAGGGCACGAAGACGGCGCAGGTGAAGATGTACGACGGCCACGGCGAGACACGCACGGTCGCCACTGGCCGCCTGGGTGATCTGGAGCTCATGTCCGGCGCGCGGGGCCGGGCCTTCCTCACGGGCGACGCCAAGGGCGTGAAGACCGAGGGGAGCGGCATCACCAAGATCAATGCGCCGGCCGACACCGACGTCTCCTCCCACGGCCGCCTCGCCGTCAACCCCGTCCTCACTCCTGGCGTCCGCGCCGGACTGACCCGTATCGGGGCGGCCGGAAAGGGCTTCGACAAGGCGGACGAGCCCGAGGCAGGGGTGCGCGCCCGCTCCGGGCAGGCCCCCGGGACAGCGGAAAACGCGCCGATCACCGTCACATCGGCGGCCACGGCGACAGGACACAAGCTCAAGCAGCGGGTTGCCTCGACGCGGCCGCGCACCGCGAACAGCCTCTCGCCCGCCTTGACCGGCGCCACCCGGCCGCGCACGATGACGCGCGCGCCCGCGCCCGTCTCCCACGATCCCCGTGACACCGACCGCTGGTGCTCCGTCTCCCGCAACGACATGAGCGCCCAGGCACTGCAGCCGACGCCGAACCAGGTGGAGTGGGCCGTGGACATGGCCGTCCGCGGCGAGCTGCGCGGCAAGTGGATCAGCCAGGACGGCTACCGCAGCCAGGCAGGGCTCGGCTCGATCGACCCGCAGGGACTGTTTCCCCTCCCGAAACTGAACGGCGGCGGCCGGATCCCCGCCAACGTCCTGCTCGGCATCCTGGCGCAGGAGTCCAACCTGTGGCAGGCGGAGTCCGGCGCGATTCCCGGCCAGATGGGCAACCCGTTGGCCGCCGTGGACGGCTACTACGGCCACAACGTGAAGGACACCCTCCTCGGTTACTGGCGCATCAACTGGGACAAGTCCGACTGCGGCTACGGAGTCGGGCAGGTCACCGACGGCATGCGCCTGAAGGAGCACGAAAAGACCGGCGAAACGAGCCTCGACCCGAAGCTGCAGAGAGCCATCGCCGTCGACTACGCGACCAACATCGCCGCCTCCATGAAGATCCTCGCCGACAAGTGGAACGAGGTGCACAAGGAGGGGCAGAAGATCACGGTCAACAACGACGACCCTTCCCGCGTGGAGAACTGGTTCACTGCCGCCTGGAACTACAACCTCGGCTTCAACGCCAAGTCCGACCCGAAGAACGGCGGTCGCTGGGGCCTTGGTTGGTACAACAACCCCGCCAACCCCATGTACAAGAAGGGCGCGTGGGACCACCCCTTCATGGACGTCAGCCTCAACAGCGACAACATCCGTGACGCCGCGCACCCGCAGTACTGGCCCTACGAGGAAAAGGTGATGGGCTGGGCCGCCTGGTCCATCGACACCGGCTTCTCCTACGGCACGGACGGACGTCAGGACTGGAAGGGCGAATCCGGGTTCTCTTCTGCCGGCTTCCGTCCCGCCTGGTGGGTCAAGGTCGCCGACCGCTCCCGCGTGAGCCCGCCGCTGGACACCTTCTGCAACAAGGCGAACAACTGCAACCCGGCCAGCCCCGTCGACTGCCCGGACGAAGCCTGTTACCGGCAATTCTGGTGGGCTGAGGAGAACGCAACGTGGAAGGCTGACTGCGCCCAGACGTGCGGGAACGAAAGCATCAAGTACGAGACCCTGCGCTCCGAGCCGGGCCGCGGTACCCGGCTGAAGAACGGTACGCCGGTGTGCGCCGCCCCGAAGGGCACAGAGGTCGTCACCGCCATCCCCCACAACACGGAGACGTGGTCCCACTGCGGGAAGGCACAATCGAAGGGCTCGTTCGAGTTCACCTTCCACCCCGACATGGACCAGCACTATGAGGCGAAGGCCGACCTGCACTCGATCGGCGGCGGTCACGGCGGCCAGTTCTGGTACGCCCACACCCGCAACGAGGACAACCTCGGCGGCGACGGCAACCGGATGACGGTCAAGGGCCAGTGGACGCTCGGTCACAAGCTCGACTGGGCGCGGGTCCTGGTGCACCTGCCGGACACCGGCGCACATACCCGGCAGGCCGCCTATGTCGTGGGCAACGCGGACACCACCAGCCCGAAGCGGCTCGTGCCGCAGCGCGGGGACCGGTGGGTCAGCCTCGGCGTGTTCCGGTTCACGGGAACCCCGCAGGTCGAACTGTCGAACGTGACGAAGGACGGCACAGCGGACGAGGACATCGCCTGGGGCTCGATCGCTTTCCAGCCCCTTCCCGGCAAGCCGAAGAACGCCGTCGTCGCCATGGGCGACTCCTACGCCTCGGGCGAAGGCGCCTCCGAGGCCGGCGGCAAGGACTTCTACCCGGAAAGCGACTACTACGACAAACTCAACGAGAAGGCCACCAACAGCTGCCACCGTTCCAAACTCGCGTGGTCGCGGCAGGCAGCCCTTCCGGGGCAGACGAAGTCCATCGGCGAAATGGAGGACGACCTCGACCCGCAGATGGACTACCACCTCGTGGCCTGCTCGGGCGCTCGCCATTACGACGTCCTGACTAGAGACAAGTTGGGTGAAGGCGCGCAAATCGACACCGGTTACCTCGACAACAACACCACCCTGGCCACCTTGTCCATCGGTGGTAACGACGCCCGGTTCACCGACGTGTTCAGCCAGTGTGTGTTCAAGACCGTCAGCCTCTGCCAGAACTCGTCGATGGGCAACAAGAACCCGGACACCGGAGCCGGCGCGGAGGGAGAGACAGGCCCGCTGAAGGACTGGGCTCCGAAGTGGCTCCACGACGAGATCCGTCCACGTATCGCCAAGACACTGAACGAAATACACAAGCGGGCACCGAACGCACGAATCGTGCTCATGGGTTACCCGCAGCTCCTTTCCGGGAAAGGACAGTGCATTCCGGGAATAGGCACCGAGGAAGCCCCGTGGCTGAACACCGTCGCGGACACCCTGGACGAAGAGATGAAGGGCGCCGTGGCAGACGTCGTGACCACATCCGGAGTGAACGCGGTGTTTGCGGACCCCCGCAGCGACTTCGAAGGCAAGGCAGTGTGCGGTGACCCGGAGATGGTGCACGGCATCGTGAAGACAGGTCTGTCGAAGGCGGACAACACCGGTGTGCTGGAGGTCGGGATGGCGTCGTTCCACCCGAAGATCGGAGGCGCACGACTGTACGCGAACGCCCTGGAGCGCACTCTCAAGTAGATGTTCCGACAGGGGGGTTCCACTCCCACTCCCCTGGCCGGTCGCGGGGCCTGAGTACGTACACTCAGGCCCCGTCCGCTCTGTAGCGGCGGGCGCGCCCGGGGCGCCGCTACCGGGTCCTCTTCCCCGTCTCCGTCACCGGCCGGTCGTGCCGCAGGTCGGCGAAGAGCCGGGCCGACCTCTTGGCGTCCCACTTCAGTACGTTGCCCTTGGGCGTGGGGACGCCGAAGCCGGACACGGGCACGCTGATCTGCTTGCCGCGGCCGCCGCGCGGCGCCTGGCGGCCTGGAACGTGGCCGGAGTGTGGGACCAGTTGCAGCTGGTGCTGCTGCAGAAGCTGCGGTCGGCGAAGAAGCTGGACTGGTCGAGGGCGGTGATCGACTCCTCCCATGTCCGGGCGGCCCGGCGCGGCCCAAAAGCGGTCCCCGTCCGGTCGACCGTGCGCGGCCGGGCAGCAAGCACCCTGTCCTCACAGACGGACAGCCCATCCCGCTCGCGGTGTCACTGACCGGCGGAAGCCGCAACGACGTCACCCAGCTGATCCCGCTGCTGGACAAGGTCCCGGCCGTGGCCGGTGCCGTCGGCCGGCCCAGACGCCGGCCGGACCGCACTCCTTGCCGACCGCGGCTACGACCACGACAAGTACCGCCGCCTGTTGCGGCAACGCGGGATCCGGCCGGTCATCGCCGTACGAGGCCAGGACCACAGCAGCGGCCTGGGCATCTTCCGCTACGTGGTCGAGCACACGATCGCCTGGCTACACGGCTTCCGCCGACTGAGGATCCGCTGGGAACGACGCGACGACATCCATGAAGCCTTCCTCGGCCTCGCCGTCTGCCTGATCACCCACCGCCACGTCCAACGCCTCTGTTAGGACCTCTAAGTGAGGTTCCGGGCATCGAGAGGCCTACCGGACGGGCACGCGCACAGCCAGTCAGGATCGGGGAGCGGCCCGTACCGCTGTGATGATGACGAGTCCGGGCAGTACGAGGGTGATTTCGGAGAGCGTGTAGGCCAGCCACGGTGCCATCGACGTCCAGTGGTTCCAGGCGATGCCCACGACACAGCCACCGGCGACGGCAAGGAGACCGCCCGCCGCCACGGCGGTCCTCGCCGCGACCTGTACGTGACGGTTCAGAAGGATCTCGTCGCGCCAGTGTGCGGGCCATCCAGCTGCGGTAACTCCGTTGGGTAGCGGTGTGGGTGGTGGCGGGGTCGGGGGGAGAGAGGTTCCCGCCAGACGAAGAAGATGGCGGCCATGAAGACAGCGCCGCCGTATACGAGTGCGGTGGCCCACCCGGCGACGTGCCGCTCGAGCACCGAGTTGTTGAAGCCGTCGGCGGACACGATGACCATCAGCATCGAGAACTGCGCCGCGAACTGTACCAAGCCACGGAAGAAGCGGACTTCACCGTGCTTGATGCGGTCGTAGGCCGGCAAGAGCCAGGCAAGCGCGACCACGACGATCAGAGCGTCCGCGGCGAGGATGGCTCCGGAGAACAGCTGCTCCTTGCGGCCCGGGTGCACACCAGCCCCCCCCCGGCCGTGAGGGCGTACAGGTACGAGGCCGTCGCGAGGCCGATGAAGCAGGGCAGGAAGAGCTTCAGCCCGCGCGACGCGTGGAATCGGCTGTGCAGCAGTGTGCGGGAGCGGACAGGGCCGATGGCCGGTCAGCCACTCGCGTACGACGTCGGCCTCGATGACGCGGCGCCGGTGCCATACCGGCGCCGCGTGCTGTGCCGGCGCTAGCGCCGAATGACCGAGCGGATCCAGGAGAGTTGCTGGGAGACCTCCCCGGCCTCCGCGCTCTTCTCCCGGTCGGATCCGTTGAAGACGCCGATGAGGGTTTCGGTGCCACGGGGGCCGACGGTCATCACCGGGCCTCCGGAGTCGCCCCCGGCGGGGATCCCGGACACCTTCTTCATGCAGAAGTCGGGGCCCCCCGGTGCGGTGTGACCCGCGCACAGCGGGTCGTTGGGCCGTACGACCTTCAGGTCCGACTGCTTCAGGACGGGAGACTGGCAGGCGCTCTCGTCCGTGGTGCAGGTGGCACCCCACCCGTACTGCCGCACGGCCTGGCCGCGGCGGACGCCGACCGTGGCCAGGCGCGCCGTGGGGACATTCATCGGCGCGACCTTGACGAGCATCATGTCGGCGTGCGCGCTGCCCACGCGCTTACGGGGTATGGGGCGGACCGTGGTGCCCCTCCGCATGTCGAGATGGCCCACCCGGAACGAGATCCGCCTGTCGGCGACCGGCCGTGCCTGCTCGTAGAAGCAGTGCGAGGCGGTGAGGATCCACTGGCGCGCGACCGCTGTCCCGGTGCAAGCCGGTTTGCCGTCAACGAGCATGCGTACCGCCCACGGGCCGTACGTGCTCTTCTTCCCGCCGATGACGGCGGAGGCCGGAGCGGACGACATCACCGAGCCCGCGACCAACACCAGGACGGTCAGCAGCAGTACACGAAAGCGACGCATTATGCAGAACAACTCCTCTCAGAGGGGTACAGCCGTACAGGTAGTGAGAGACCTTGCTGAGCAAAAGCGTTCCGCGCGAGCCCTGCGAGATCAGTGCAGCGACTCGACGGCGACCGGGGCACTCCCTCCAGGTAGCCGGGGCGTGGTTCAAGGCGCTGCTGGTCAGGAGGAAACCTGCGTCCGGCGGCCATGGTCGGTGCCGGGACGAAACACGTCTCTGATCACGACTGTCTGGGGCGGCGATCAGCTCATAGGATCTGCGGCATGGCAACAAGACTGGTGCAGATCAACATGAAGGCCCATGACGACACCGCGCTCGGCCGGTTCTGGGCGGAGACACTCGGTTGGGGTGTCGACAGCGAGGGACCCGGTGTCACCAACCTCGAACCCGTGGGTTTCTCCTACCCCGACCCCACGGCCGTCTGCATCGACATCATCGCCCGCCCGGAACCCAAAACGGTGAAGAACCGGGTGCACCTTGATCTGGCGACCACCTCGGCCGCGCATCAGGCGGAGTTGGTCGCGCGCCTGAAGGAACTCGGCGCGACGCTCGCCGACGTGGGTCAGGGCGACGTCCCCTGGACGGTCCTGGCCGACCCGGAGGGCAACGAGTTCTGCGTCCTGGAGCCCCGTCCGATCTACCAGGACACCGGGCCGATCGCCGCGGTGGTGGTCGACTGCGCCGACCCACGAGGGATGGCCCAGTTCTGGGGCCGGGCGATGGACTGGACGGTCCACGAGGTCGCCGACGACCACGCGACCATGCGGTCCGCCAAGGGCGTCGGACCGTACTTGGAGTTCGTGCGCACCCCCGACACCAAGAGTGTGTGGAACCGCGTTCACCTCGATGTCGCTCCCTACCGTGATGGCGATCTGGCAGCAGAGGAGGCCCGGCTGCGCGCCATGGGCGCCACCGATCCTGGTATCGACCAGTCCGCGATCTCCTGGACGGTTCTGGCCGACCCGGAGGGTAACGAATTCTGCCTCCTCACTCCTCGCTGACCCTGAGCAGCGGCCCCGGCGCCGGCCTTCGGGGCCGGTAACCGGGGGTTCGTCGGCGGCCGTGACCGCCACCGTCGATCTCCACACGCATGTTGACCCTGCCCGAGCGACTGAACGCGTAGATGTTGTCCTCGCTGAGGCCGGGGTTGATTGCGAGCGTGTCGGTGCAGTACTGCCCCTCCATCACCGACTTGGTGCCGTGCAGGAGCGAGGGCGCCACGGCAGGGAATTGACTTGCGCCGGGGCCGTTGAACCCAGTGGGGTACCTCCATGGACGCGGCCACGGAACAGAACCAACGCGCGAGGCCGGCAAGCAGCCCTTGGGTCACCGGGCGACCGGTTCCATGGCGCGGACTGGTGGTGCTCGCCGCCCTGATGCTGGCAGCCTTCACGTTCAACACCGCGGAGAACCTGCCGATCGGCCTCCTGGATCTCATCGCGGAAAGCCTTCGGGTGTCCGTGCCGTCGGTCGGTCTCCTGGTCACCGGGTACGCCGTGACGGTGGCCGTCGCGTCCGTGCCGCTGGCCCACGCCACTCGGGCGGTGCCCCGACGGCACGTGCTCACCGCGTTGCTGGCGGCGTTCGTCATCTCCAGTGTGGTGGCAGCGCTGGCTCCTTCCTACTGGCTGCTTCTCGCGGCACGGCTGCTGACCGCGCTCGCTCAGGCGCTGTTCTGGGCTGTCATGGGGCCGGTCGCGGTGGGCCTGTTCGCGCCCGAGATCCGGGGGCGTGTGGTCGGGGCACTGTCCGTCGCCGGTTCGCTCGCCCTCGTGCTCGGTGTTCCCGCCGGGACCTGGCTGGGCCGGCGGAGCGACTGGCAGGTACCGGTCGCTCTGCTCGCGGCCCTGGGGCTCGCATCCCTGGTGACGATCGCCGTTCTGCTGCCGACCTCGCCTCCGGAGGAAGAGCCTGCCGCCTACGGAACCAGCCCCGACGCCCGCCGGTTCTGGACGGTGCTCGCGGCCGGTGCCCTGTCCGCCACCGGGGCATTCACGGGTTACACGTACATCGTGAAGTTCCTGGGCGACGTGAGCGGATTCTCGCCGGCCAGCGTCAATGCCCTGCTCGTGGCTCTGGGTGTCGCGTGCCTGGCCGGGGTGAGCATCACCGGAGGGGTACTGGACCGCTTTCCGCAGTCCGCTCTGACGACGGCCGTCATCACCCAGGCAGTGGGCATGCTCGGCCTGTACGCGGCCGGCGCCGAACCGGCCGCGGCTGTGGTGTTCCTGATCCTGATGGGCGGCGCACTCGGTCCGGTGTTCATGACCACTCAGAACGCCATGCTGCACTGCGCCCCGGGCCGCACAGACCTCGCCTTCGCGGCCAACTCCGGTGCCTACAACGCCGGTATCGCGGCAGGCGCCGCGCTCGGGGGACTGCTGCTTCCGCTCGTCGGCGTGCGGGGCGCATTCCTCGCCGGGGGGCTGCTGACCGTCGGGGCCTGCGCGGTGCTGCTCGGCGGGCGGGTCTTCACCCGGACGTGACGGCGCGCCTACGGTCCGTCCCGTCCCCGCTCTCGGCCGTGTGCCGTGCGCCCTCCTGGCCCATGCCTGTGGTGGAGAGGAGGGCTTCGCAGGTATGCGCTTTACGACTTGATGAGCTTCCGGAGCGCGGTCTCCAGTTCGGAGCGGCGCTCCTTGGACGTGAGCGCCTGGTCTCGGGCGGACCAGGAGAGGGCGAAGCGGTCGACCTGTCGCCAAGTCCTGTCGAACTTCCTGCGCTTGGTCCACTGATCCGCGACCTCGGCCGTCGGGAACTCGTAGATGCTGACGGTGTCGGTGGTGATGAGCTGCGAGCAGTCACGCACGTCGGTTTTGCGACCGGCACCGGCGGATTGGTTCGAGCAGGAGCCGGTGTTGTTCGTCGGGTTGCCGAGGGTCTTGACGCCGATGGCGTCAGCCAACTCGGCGGCCGCGGCTCGTGCCGTGAGGGGTGCCGCGCTGGTGGGGGCTGCGGCCTTCGGGGCGTCCTCCTTCGTGCCGTCGTCCTTGGTGCCGCCGTCGTCACACCCGAGCACGAGGACTGTGAAGGCGAGCAGGGCGGCGGGCAGTGTGGTGCGGGTGCGCATGGTGTCCCTCGGAGTCGGCTTCGGTGAGCGTGCATCATCCACTACGGAGGGGCGTGGCGTCCGCGCTATGGCCGTGTCGTGATGTCCGGCGGGCTGTTTCCGGTCACGCCGGATCTGCGGCTCAGTTTGCGACATCACACGGGATGCAACGGCGAGCGTCAGGCGTGGAGAGGACGGTTCGGAGAAGGCGCCCTTGCGTTATCCGTGTCCCTGGCCAACGATGACCGCATGCCTACGATCAATGAACGATCCGTAGTCGCACTGGAGTTGGCCGCTCTGGAATCGGGCGCTCTGGAATCGGGCTCACTGGAATTGAGCGTCCCGGAGTCCTTCGCGCCGGCTCCTCCCGTACCTTCCTCTCTGCTCTTGGGGTGTTTCTGCGTCGACGTGGGCACCTGAGTGGAGCCGGACCGAGAGCGAACGCCCCGGCCACCGACCGCCCTGACGGTCACCCCGTTGGCGTCGATAGGGCTACTCGTCGACGGGCGGCCGCGGACACTGTTGCTGAAGCTGGAGGCACAGGGCGCGCACGGCTCGGTGAAGGGCCGGACCGCGCAGGCGCTGTGGGCGGACGTCGCCGACCGGGTGACCCCGGAAGTGGGTCTCATCGAGTCGACGTCCGGCAACCTCGGGGTGGCGCTGGCCGCTGTCGCCGCGTCGCACCACGTGCCCTTCACCGCGGTCATGGACGTCCGCAGCAGCGCCGTGCTCGTCGATGCCGTCCGGGCTCACGGCGCCGATGTGGTGATGATCGATGAGCCGGACGGAGCGGGCGGCTACTTGCTGAGCCAGCTTTCGTACGTCGAGCGGCGGTTGCTCGCGGAGCCGAGGCTGGTCTGGCCCGACCAGTACCGCAACCCGGCAAGTCCGCGGGTGCACCGGGAGACGACGGCCCCCGAGCTGTGGCGACAGACGTCGCGGCGCGCGATGAGCGTGGTCGTGGCGGTGTCCACGGGCGGGACGCTCGCCGGGTTCCGGGACTTCGTCCGGTCGGTGCGGCCGGACTGGGAACTGGCCGCCGTGGACGTGGTGGGATCCGCGGCTCTCGGCGGTGCGGGCAGCGAACGTATCCTGCCCGGCATCGGGGCGGGCCGGCCCTCGCGGTTCCTGCCGCACGGCCACCGGCCCGCCCTGCGGGTCTCCGCGTCGGACGCCGTCCACGCCTGTCTCTGGTTGCGGGAGGCCACCGGTCTCGGCGTGGGCGCCAGCTCCGGTGCCGCCATCGCCGCGGCCATGAGGCTCTTCCGTGCCGTGCCGGCCCGCGAGACGGTCGCCTGCTTGTGCCCCGACGGCGCGAACCGGTACCAGGGCACGGTCTACGACCCGCGCTGGCGCGGACAGCAGGGCCTCACGGGGCCCGGTCCGTGCGAGGGAGCCGAAGTCCTGGAAGTGAGCTGCCCGCCGGCCGGGGTGGAGGTGCGGAACCGATGAGCGTGCCGGGACTGGGAGACGACTGGTACGGGTCGTCCGGCGTGCGGGCGGGGCCGCGGCGCCTCTTGCGGGAGGAGCTGCGCGGCGGGCGGCTCTTCTTCCCGCCCCATCTGGTGCCGTACTGGAGCCATCCGTTGGTCGGTGCGCTGCCGCAGCACCGCAAGGACGCGCTCCTGGCACGGCACCTCTTCCAATACCTGGAATTCACCGCCCACTTCGAGACGCGCGTGGTCAACCGTGCCACCGATCAGATCGCCGGCGGACGCAGCGGGGTGGCCGCGGCACGGTCCGTACGCCTGGAGGCATACCGGATCTACTGCGACGAGGCGTACCACTCCCTGTGCAGTCTGGACGCGGTGGACCAGTTCGCCACCGCCTGCGGCACCGCCCCGCTGCCCTACGACTTCGAGCCGTTCCTGCGGCGACTCGACGCGGCAGGTGAACAGCTGATGCCCGGGGAGCAGGCCCTGGCCCAGCTGTTGCAGGTCGTCGTCTTCGAGACGCTGATCACCGCGCTGCTGAACGACATCCCCCGGGACGACCGCGTACTGAGTCTCGTCCGCGACCTCGTGCGCGACCATGCCAAGGACGAGGGCAGGCACCACGTGTTCTTCTCGCGCTTCTTCGGAGAGCTGTGGACCCAGCAGGACACCTCGGTACGTCTACGCGCCGCGCGGTGCCTGCCGGAACTCATCCGTCGCAGCCTGCTGCCCTACCTCGAACCGCTACGCCGTTCGCTCGTGGCCGCGGGACTCACGGCCACCCAGGCGCAGGAGGTGCTGTACGACAGCTACCCGGACGGCCGGGTGGACGCCGGCATTCGGGACACGGCCAGGCACAGTCTGCGGCTCTTCGAGGACAACGGGGTCTTCGACGTACCGGGCGCCAGGGACGCCTTCGCCGCCGCACGGCTTGTGGACTGAAATCACCCTCGCGCGTGCCCCTGCCCCTGCCCGCGCCCGCGCCCGTGCCAGTGCTGTGAGGAGAAGGACGATGACGGAAGAACTCCTGTTTCTCGACCGGGATGCCGTACGGGCGTGTGCCGCGCGGGTGGACCTGTGCGCCGTGACGGAGGAGGTCCTGCGGCGGCACGCCGAAGGCCGCACCCACCTGCCCTCGGAGGGGTATCTGCCCTGGACCAACACCGAGGGCGCGTACTGCCGGTCGCTCGCCATGCTGGGATCGATCGACGCGCAGGACGGCCACCCCGCCGCATACGGGGTGAAACTCATCAACGCGGCGACCAGCAATCCGGCGCACGGAAGGGAACGGGCGGCCGGGATCAGCATGCTGTTCGACCCTGAGACCGCGCGCCCCACGGTGCTGGCGGAGGCCGGTTGGCTGAGCGCGGCGCGCACCGCGGCCTACACCATGGTGAGCCTGCGTCACCTGGGACCGGCGGACTGGGACGCCCTGACGGTGATCGGCTGCGGGACCCTGGCGCGGGCACACCTGGACCTCCTGGCAGGGGCCTTCCCCAGGGTCGCCGAGGTACATCTCCACGACCTGGATCGCACACGGGCCCGGGCCCTGGCCGGGTGGGCGCACGAACATCACCCGCGCATACGTGTGCAGGTGCACGCGGACACCGAGGAGGCGGTGCGTGCCGCGCCGGTGCTGCTGACGACCACGACGGCCGACAAGGGTTACATCCCGGCGCGCTGGCTGGGCTCCGGCACGTTCGTGGCCCACGTCTCCTTGGACGACCTCTTGCCCGATGCCTTTTCCACCGCGCAGGCCCTCTACGTCGACGATGTCTCACTCGTGGCCGAGAACCCACGCCGGGTCCTGGGGCGTCTCATGGGGGAGGGGGACGTCCTGCCGCCCTCGCGCAGCCCGTCACCAGGCGCGGGACGGGCCTTGGAAGGCACGCTGGGCCAGGTGCTCACGGGCGCCGTGCCGGCGGTACGCCCGTCGACGAGTCACGTCGTCAGCAACCCCTTCGGCATGGCCGTGCTCGACGTGGGCCTGCTGGCCGAAGTGCGACGGGTCGCCGAGGCCATGGGTCTGGGACAGAGGCTGTCGCTGTTCTGAGTATCCGTCTGGCGAATCTGCGCATCCGCCCCGCGACTGGAGTGAACGCATGAAGGACTATCACGCACCGCCCCAACCCCGCACGGAGCAGGGGCTGTTCTCCCTTTCCGGGCTCACGGACGCGGAGGTGGGGTCCTTGACGGCCCGCTCCGTGGAACTCTTCCACGACCCGCGCGCGCACGAGCGGCCCCTGCACGGCAGTGCGGTCGGCGTGCTGTTCACCAAGACATCGACCAGGACGCGGACGGCTTTCACGGTGGGCGCGATCCGTCTCGGCGGGATACCGATCGCCTACGGCCCGCACGACCTTCAGCTGAACACCGGGGAGTCGGTGCACGACACGGGCCGGGTCCTGGGATCCATGCTCGACCTGCTCGTCGCCCGCACGGCCGCCCCGGTCGAGGAGATGAAGGACCTCTCCCGCTACGGCGGCATTCCCGTCGTCAACGCCATGAGCGCGCAGGAGCACCCCACCCAAGGACTCTGTGACCTGGCGACCCTCCTGCTCGCGCACGGTGACCTCACGGGCGTGAAAGTGCTCTACGTGGGAGAGGGCAACAACACTGCCGTGGCCCTGGCCCACGCACTGGCCACGGTGCCGGGCGCACACCTGGTGTGTGCCACGCCGCGCGGTTACGAAGTGCGGGAGAGCGAGCTGAAGGCCGCGGCGGCGCGGGCCGCCACGGTCGGGGCGGTCATCGAGCAGGTCGATGACCCGGCGCTGGCCCCGCCCGACACCGACATCGTCTACACCACGCGCTGGCAGACCACCGGCACCAGCAAACCCGATCCGAACTGGCGCGAGACGTTCCGGCCCTTCCATGTCGACGACGTGCTGATGCGCCGCTTCCCGCAGGCGTCGTTCCTGCACGATCTGCCGGCCCACCGGGGCGACGAGGTGTCCGGCAGCGTCCTCGACGGCCCGCGGTCCCTGGCCTGGACGCAGGCGGCCATGAAACTCCCCGGTGCCATGGCGGTTCTCGAATGGGCGATCGGCCGCACTGCCTGAGTGGTCATCCGCCCGCTCGCAGGAAATCCCGCCGCAGCTGGAAACCCACCTCAAGGGGAAACCCACCGAAAGGGGAAGCCCACCTCAAGGGGAAGCCCACCTCAAGGGGAAACCCACCGCATCGGAAAGGCCCTCATGCCACACCTGACGCGCGTCAGCGGCTACACCCATCTCGGCGTCGCCGACCTCGTCCCGCCCCCGTCAGAGGGAATCTTCTTCGAACCCGCCGACACCGAGACCGGGGCCTGGGTCGGACACGACCTCCTCACACCAGGCTGCGGCCTCCTCGACTTGGGCTCGGGCAGCGGCGCGGCGGCCGCGGCGATGTCCCGCTCCGGAGCCGGGCACGTCCACGGCATCGATGCGAGTGCCGACAGCGTCGCCTGGGCGGACAAGCACCACGCGGCCGATCGGACCGGCGCCCGCGTCACCTTCGCCCGAGCGGACTTCTCGCTGCTCGACTCCCTCCGGCTACTGGCCACCGCACCGCGGCCCCTGCCCCGGCCGCTGGTCGTCACCAGCAATCCTCCCTACGTACCGATGACCGAGGAGGTCGAGGCGGCCGAGGGTAAACGGTCGATCTCCGCAGGCGCCGACGGACTCAGGTGGGCGCCCGTGATCATCGCGCACGCCCGCGCGCTCCGCTGCGACCTGGGGCTCACCATCGGCAGCTACTCAAGTCCGGCCACGGCCGTGGAAATGCTGCGCGACGCGGGATTCCGCATCCGGACCGTCACGCTGTGCCCCCTTGATCTCGGGGACTTCACCGTGCGGCACATAGAGCGCACGGCAACGCTCGAAGAGCGAGGGGAGGCCGTGCTGTGGCGCCGCGAGGACGAACCTCCCGCCTACTTCATCACCGGACTGGCCTGCCGCTGGACCGGATCCGGCCGCGCACAGACCCCCGAGACCCCGGACGAACTCACGGGGGAGGGGCTGATGGACCTCCTGCGCACAGCGGCCCGCTCGTCCACCCCCCGGCTGGAAACCCTCGACGACACAGGAGCAGACCTCTGGCCGGGGGCGGTGCGGGTGGTGGACCTGCCGACAGCGGACCACCGCAACCACTGGTGAGAGCGCGCCCCGGCGGTCCTCAGCGGGACGCCTCCGCCCGGCGGGGGCCGATCCAGCCTGCGAGCCGTACCCGGACGTCAGACGCCGGTGCCGGACGTCAGCAGCGAGTCCAGCGCCGAGGGACCGCCCCGCTCCAAGGCCCCCCGCTGCCTCGCGGCACCCGTCCCGCCCGAGAGCAGGCGGGCGAGGGCCCGGGCCACTCGGTCGAGGTCGCCGGCATCCTTCAGCGCCGGCGCAACGTACTCCAGAAGGGTCGTGACGACGTCCGCGGCCGGTGCCGGGCGCAGACGCACCGGATCGAGCAGGCTTCCCGCCAGTCCGTCGCGCGCGGCGTGCCACACGGCCGCCGACAGCAACTCCTGCGGTACCGGCACGAGAGCGGACCCCTGCCGCACCTGCCCCGCGAGAGTAGTCGTCAGCGCTCTGAGCAGACCCGCGAACATCACCGCCTCCTCCACCCCCAACTGAGTGTCCATGGCACGGATCTCTACCGTCGGGTAGCGATCGGAGAGCCGGGCCTGCCAGTACAGCTGACCGCGGCCACGGATCATCCCCGCCTCGATCAACCCCGCCGTCCGCACCCGGTAATCCCGGGCGTCGGAGAACAACGGCGGCGGACCACTGACGGGCCACCGCCCGTACGCGATGGTGCGCCAACTGGAGAACCCGGTGTCCTGCCCGTCCCACAGCGGCGAGTTGGCGGCCAGGGCCGTCAGCGCCGGCAACCACGGGCGCAGCCGGTTGAGCACACCGACCCCCAGCTCCCTGTCCTCGATGCCCACGTGGACGTGCATGCCGTTGATCATGTGCTGATGGATCAGTGGTGGAGTGTCACCGGCCAGATCCGCATACCTTGGCCCCTCCGTCACCAGGGCCGGACCCGACCCCCGGTACGGCCCCGCTCCGGTCACCGCCACCCGGCATCCGGCGCCCACCGCCGCCTCGCCCACCAGACGGCGCATCCTCCCCAGATGCTCAGCCACCTCGTCGAGTTCCGTGCACACCGGAGTGCCGACCTCGATCTGCGCCCGCAACAGCTCGGGCGACAGATCTCCCGGGCCGCTCCCCAGCAGCGCCCGAGCACCTGACAGGACCCTGCTGTTCCGCGGCACCGGGAAGAGGCTGTCCGCCTCGACCAACAGGTACTCCTCCTCGACACCGAAAGTGGTCATCCGATGCTCTGTCGAGGAGCCGGTCGCGGTCGAGCCGCCTGGCTGTCCTCGCCTCCAAGACGCCGACCGTCCTGAACCTGAAGAGGTCTCTGCCTCACGTCTGGCCTCCCGGGCCGTTGTCGTCGAGCCCATTCCTGCCCGCTGGGCACGGGGCCATTCCACGCCCGGATATCCGGGCGGCCGATGCCCGTTCCATCCTCAACCGTTCGCGACGGACAGGCCACCTCGGACCCTGGGTTACTCAGGTCGGAGGGGGCCGGGGGCGGGTGACCGGGGAGGTTGAGTGTGGTCAGCGGGGCGAGGGCCGCGGGGTAGGAAAGCAGATGAAGCTGCCCGCGGCGTCAGGGTCGCCCGCACCGGTGTATTTCGGCCAGGCCGGGTGGGCGCACAGGGGCCGGGAACGGCCGTTCGCTGCGGGGTTGGCATCGGTGACGACCGGCCGTGAGGGCGGCGTGCCCCTCTCCGCCCAGTTCTCCAGGGCGCTCAGTGAGTCCCAGCTCGCCGCGAAGGCCGCGTCGATGTTCACGTGGTTGGCGCCGGGCACAAGGTAGAGACGGGCGAAATCGCTGGTGGCGCGCTTGCCCATACGTTTCTGCACGCGCTGGAAGTAGGCGACGGTGGAGCGGTGACTGACCAGTTCGTCGGCTGTGCCATGAAGGAGGAGCAGTTTGCCGCCGGCTTCGGCGAACCGGCTCAGGTCGGGATTGCCGGCGTCCTGAAGTGCGGACAGCGTGCTGATGCGCTGTCGCCAGGGACCTGGGCGGCGGGGGTCCACCGTGAGGGAGTCGTGCCCGGGGTCGCGGGTGACGAGGTACCGAACCCACTGGTCCCAGAACTGCACGCCGTAACCGCTGTCCTTCGGCATGGGGTGACCGGGAGGTCGGGTGCCCATGCCCAGCAGGGGTGTGCTCATGTCGGCGCCGGACAGGAAAGGGAACCCGGGATATCCGGTCTCACCGCCGGCGAGGGGGTAGGGGAGGCGCAGCGGTGAGGACAGTGCCCGTACGGCACGGAGCTGCGCGTCGGACAGACAGGTGTCGGCGGTGTCGAGGCCGCGTGGGCAGCGCAGGGAGCGCGGGTCGAAGTGGCATCCGCGTTCATCGCCGATGACGCCGTCGCGCAACCCGTCGTCGCCGTCGCAGGCCGCGATGACACTGCGGTGCAGCAGATGCTGCTCAGCGGTGTTCAAGAAGGCTCCCGGGCGGGAGAGGGCGCGTGCCTCGTGGCCGAAGAACAAGTTGAGGCCGACGGCGTTCCAGGCCGGGTAGACGGCGATGACGCCGTCGAAGTCCGTGGGCCACCGCTGGGCCACCGTGAGAGCTTCGCGGCCGCCGCTCGACCCGCCGGCGAAGTAGCTGCGGGTGGGAGCGGCACCCGCGTAATGGGCACGCATGAGGAAGCGTGCGGCGTCCCTGGTCTTCTTCAGGGCGTCACCGGCGAAGTTGCGCACCGCTTCGTCGTTGACGCCGAAGGACCCGTCCAGTGAGGCGGTCGGCTTGAAGTCGGGTGCGGCCTGGTGACCCGAATCACCAGCGAAGGTGGCATAACCGCGGCTCAGTGGCCGGGGCTCGTTCGCCGGGCCGAAGGGTACGTCGCCGGTGATGTCGGGAACGGTGCCGTCATAGCCTCCACCGCCGAACATGAGCGCTTTGCCGTTCCACCGCTCGGGCAGGGCGACCCGCATTCTGATGTCCGGAGCATGGGGATCCACAGGGTGCAGGGCGGCGTCCGCCCGGCAGTAGGAGCCGGTCGCGGACGCGCCGCTGCCGGACGCGGGGACAAGCCGTGCGGCGATCACCTCGCCGCCGCTGGTCGGAAGGCCGATCGCCGATGCGGGGATCTGCAAGCCGGGTAGATCATCGCAGGCCACGGTGTGATGCGTGGCGGGCGCGGTCGGCACACCGGTGCCGCTGACCATGGTGAGCGCGAGTCCTGATGCTGCGATGATCTTCTTCATGGGAGGTCTCCACGAGTGCGCCTGAGACTGCGGGGCCGCGGGGCCGCGGGGCTGCCGGGGGCACAGGCTATGGAGTCCGTCGGCCGGGAGGGTATGGGTCTGAGGCACACTCAGGATGCCCGCAACGTGTGTGCTCGGATGTGGGTCGACTCCGCACCGTGAGGGGTGAGGAGTCGGGGATGGCTCACGCAGTTGAACTGGGCATCGGCGCAGCACAGACCGGCCCACCCCGTTCGAACACACAGCGTGTTCCCCTGCTGTACCGCCCCACGGTGGCCGTCCTCACCCTGGTTCGACGCCGTCGCTCCACGGCCGCGGGTGAGCGATCCGGAGAAATTTCGGCCCGAGGCGAATCCTTTCGCGGCCTGCCCGCCTCTTGTTCGTGTACCGGCCGAACGGGCCGGCGGAACCGGGAGGAAGGAACACTCATGATGGCCATCGGCCTCGTAGCGATCGGCGTCCTGCTCGTGGGCGCGTGCAGCTGGCACCTGATGCGGCGCTACAAGTAACAAATGAACCCACGTTACCCCTGGCCCGACGAGCAGCTGATCAAGGCCGCTCAGGACGGCGACGTCACCTCGCTCACCACCGTCGTCACGGAATCGCAGCCCCACGTGCGCAAGTTCGCCCTGTCACTGTGCGCCTCACCGCAGGACGCGGAGGACGCGGCCCAGGAGGCCCTGATCATCCTCTACCGGAAGATCGGCACCCTGCGGGCCACGGGCGCACTCGCCTCGTGGATGTTCCGGATCGTGCGCAACGAGTGCCTGCGGCAGGTACGGCTGCTCGTCTCGCGAAGCGAGGAGGTGCCGGCCGCACCGGAGGCGCCCGCGGAGCCGTCCGCCGAGGACGCGGTGCTGCGCGGGCTGGAGGCAGAGAGGGTCGCGGCCGCGGTCAGCGCCCTTCCCCGCGACCAGCGGCAAGTCCTCATCATGCGGGACATACAGGGTCTGCCCGGCAGGACCGTCGCCCGTTCGCTCGGTCTGAGCAGCACCGCGATGAAGTCGCGGCTGCACAGAGCACGGGCGACACTACGCCGCTCGCTGGAAGTAACCGGCCCCCCAGTCGAAGGAGACACACGACCGTGAACAACCCGGACATCGGGAACTTCGCCAGCAAGTCCGTCCCGCGCCATCTGGCGCGCGGCGCCATCGGCTTCGGGCTGCTCATCGGCTCGATCGCCCTCGTACCCGCCGCCGGCCCGGCCACGCTGCTGGCCGCGCCGTTGGCCCTGATCGCTTTCCGCGGCTGCCCCACCTGCTGGCTGGCGGGCTTGGCGCAGACCGTCTCGCGCGGCCGACTGGAGCGCCAGTGCGTGGACGGCGTCTGCACGCTCAGCGATCGCAAAGCCTCCCTCGCGCGTCACGCGCACCGACCTCAGGTCGGCTTGCGCCACACGGAGATGTGATTCGCGGAGTCCTGGGTGAACGGCGCCCCGTCCCAGCCCGCGACGCGACGTTCCAGTTCGAGCCCGGCGATCCGTGCCATGAGGTCCAGCTCTGCCGGCCAGGCGTAACGGTGCCGGGAGTTGGCGCGGCGGTAGCGGCCATCGTCGCCGTCGCGGGTGAAGTGGTGTGAGACGAGAATCTGCTCGACGAGGTCGAAGGTGTCGAAGCCGAGATGCCGATCAGAGACGTCGAACGGCACCGCGACCTGGCCGGGCGGCAGGAGCCGCAGCGGCGGTACGCCAAGCTCGATGACGAATCGGCCGCCGGGCTTCAGATGGCGTGCGGCGTTGCGGAAGCACTCGACCTGCTCGTCCTGCGTGAGCAGGTTGGTGATGGTGTTGTAGACGAGATAAACAAGCGTGAACTCGCCGGGAACGACGGTGGTGGCCATGTCCCCGATGACTACCGGGAGCGTGTCCTTGTCCACCTTGCGCCGCAGTACCGCCGCCATGTGTTCGGACAGTTCGATGCCCACGACCGGCACGCCGCGTTCCCGGAGCGGGACGCCCACGCGGCCGGTCCCGATGGCGAACTCCAATGCCCGGCCGTCTCCGGCGAGTTCGGCGAGGAAGTCGAGAGTCGGTCCGAGAACGGCGGCCGAGGACGTCTCGGTCTCCTCGGCGTCGTAGCGGTCGGCGGTCGCACGGCTCCACAGCTCACTGCTCGTCACGGGCGGCCACTTTGCCGGGGACCGAGGGGCGCTGTCGACGCATTTACCTTCCACCGCCCGGCGCCGGGTACACGCCACCTTGAGAGCGTGCGAGGAGGAGACCTCAAGCGGGCAGCCCCTGTGAGTAGGCGGTCACGGTGCGCGCCCACTCGCTTGGCTCTCTTGTAGTTACTCGGGACCTGTAGGAGAGTGACGGCTGACCTGGAAGAACGCACTTTTCGGTGACTGAGGAACCTGATGGCGACCAAGCAAGCACTCAAGGGCCTGCCCGAGGACGCTGACCTGCGGCGCGCGGACTCCCTCGCACGGGAGATCTTCTCGGATGTCGCCAACAAGTGGGCGCTCCTGATCATCGAGGCGCTCGGCGAGCGCACCCTGCGCTTCAGCGAGCTGCGGAACGAGGTCGAGGGCGTCAGCCACAAGATGCTCACGCAGAACCTGCGCATGCTGGAGCGCAATGGCCTGGTCGACCGTGAAGTGCACCCCACCGTGCCACCGCGGGTCGAGTACACCCTCACCGAGCCTGGCAGGGCCCTGCGCACTGCTGTCGACGCCATATGCGGGTGGACGCACCAGCACCTCGCTCACATCGAGAGTGCACGCGGCCATTTCGACGCCTGACGGGCGCGCGGCGACACCTTTGCACACTGCGCGCACCTTGATCGATCCCGTCTACGCCAACAAGCTGGTGTTTCCGGCCGGCGTCCCCGTATGGGTCGTGCTGTACGCGATCGGCGCGCGCCTGTCGATCCGCGTGACGGCTACGTACGTCACGGGGACCGCTCATGTCCGCCACGCCGGGCAAGGTCGTGATCCACGGCGAGTCGCGCGTCGCCGGGCGCAAGGTGTTCGTCTGCTCCTTCCTCCAGGCACGCCTGCCCGATGCCGTGGACCAGCCCTTCTTCGCGGCCTGGTCGCCGACGGCGACCTGGCTCGACGAACTGCAACCGGCCTTCGCGGATTGCCCGTTTCCCACCGGAGCAGAGGCGGTGGGGTCCCAGGAGGCAGCTGGCCGCGCGTAGTGAGGGATCCCCGCCCGGCAGGGGTCCTCGCACATTCGTCCGCCCGTTCAACACCGCGGGCAGCCTCGGCGACACCTCGCGGTGCGGCGTACTGGTCGTGAGCGGTCGCGCACGGACGATGGCGGCATGTTGTTTCCCTCTCTTCTCGTGATGCTCACCGCAGCGGTCGCCGTCACCACCACGGCGTTCTTCGTCACACGACGCCAAGGCGCACAGGCTCCTGATCTGCCCAAAGGTGTCGAGATGGCGGTGGGAGCGGTCAGCGGCCTCTTCGTGTTCTCCTTCGCTTTCCTCGCCCTCAACGCGCAGGCCGAGTTGAACACGGCGCGCAAGGCGGCGCTGTCGGAGGCAGGCGCGCTCAAGGAGGTCTACTTCGCCGCCCAGGGCCTCGACGACGCCGCCCGTGCGCAGGTCCGCAAGGGCATCGTCGGCTACACCGGCTCCGTCATCACAGCCGAGTGGCCTGCCATGCGCGCAGGCCGCCCCGACGAGGCGACCACCCGGGAACTCGACGCCTTGCGCATGCGGGTCTACGACATGCCGGCGCCGGGCGAGACCGCGAGGGCGGCGCGCGTGGAAGTCGCCCAGCGAATGCGGGATGTGTATGTGGCCCGGCGTGAACGCCTGGCCGAGAAGGACGCCCGGGTCCCGACACCGATCCTCTCCCTGATGATCGGCGCAGGTGTCGCCACCCTCTTGGTCATCGCGCTCTTCGGCCGCCCGTCCAGCCGCGTCCATTACGCCCTGCTCGCCATCGGCGCCGCGGGCTTCGCCTACATGATTTTTCTGGTTCTCGCTCTCAACCACCCCTACGGCGGCGGGATCAGCGTCGGGCCTGATGCCTATCACGAAGCACTCGTCAGGTATGAGCAGATCGGCTCGTGAGGCCACGGGTGCGGCGCAGCCGCTCGGCCGGCGGCAGGCACCACGGCTGCCCGCCCCCGGGTCCGTTGCCGCCCCGCTCCCGCACCACCCGTAACAGGCTTTAGTCCCTGCGGTACTGCGCAGGCGACCCCTTGGTCCCCTCGTCCTCGTAGGAACCGGCCTTGCCGCGGTCCACGTGGAACTTCGTCAGCGTGGTCACGGGGGAGTCCGGGTCGCGGCGGTCGGCGACGACCCGCATGTGCGTGGTGAAGCGCCGGGGCGTCACCTCGTACACGTCGTAGCCGTACCGGTTGCCCTCGAAGTACTTCAGGTGCGGGTTGGCCTTGCCCATGAGGGGGCCGTTGGCGGCGTTCCACTCGGGTGAATAGGCGCCGGAGGTCACCGAGTGGGCGGTGAACTCCGTGCCCACCAGGGGTGAGTCGGGCTGGTCGAAGTCGGTGCGGACGTCGTCGACGAACGCCGAGTGCCAGTCACCGGTGATGACGACCAGGTCCTCCAGGCCGCTCCTGTGCACGTGTCCGAGGACCTCCTTGCGCTCGGCGAGGAAGCCGTCCCACTGGTCGGTGAACATGTACGAGCCGCCCGGCCTGCCCCGCAGCTGGCTCAGCATGATCGAGTTGGCCCACACGTGCCAGGAGTCCGGGGCGCGGTCGACGGTCCGCTTGAGCCAGGCCTTCTGCTCGGCGCCGAGGATGGTCCCGTCGGGCAGGTTCTGCGCGGAGCGGTAAGAGCGCAGGTCGAGAACGCTGAGTTCGAGCAGGTCGCCCCAGCGGCGTACGCGGTGGATCTCGGGGTCGGGCAGGGCCATGCCGCCGAAGGAGTCGCGGTGCGGCATGTGCTCGAACCACGCCTGGTAGGCGGCCGCGCGGCGGCGCATGAACGGGGCCCCACCCCCGGTGCCGCTGTAGTCGTTGACGACCTCGTGGTCGTCCCAGGTCAGGAACCACGGATGGGCGGCGTGCGCCTCGCGCAGCGACTTGTCGCCCTTGTACAGGGCGTGCCGCTTGCGGTAGTCGGCGAGCGTGAGGATCTCCGGCCCGTCGTGATCGCGTACGTGCGCCTCCGGTACGCCGCCGACCTGACCGTGCTCGTAGATGTAGTCGCCGAGGTGGATGACGAAGTCCACGTTCTCGCGGGCGATACCGCGGTGCGCGGCGTAGAAACCGTCGTGGAACGCCTGGCAGTTGGCGGCGGCGAAGGTGACCTTGGAGACCCGGCCGCGCGGCGCGGTCTTCGTACGCCCGACGCGGCTGGTTCTGCCGAGCGCCTTGAACGCGTACCAGTAGTGGCGACCGGGCGCGAGACCGCCCACCGGCACGTGCACGCTGTGGCCGAGCGTCGCGGACGCCGGCGCGGTGCCGCTGGCGACGACGTGGCGCAGCCGGGAGTCCCTGGCGACCACCCAGTCGACCTCTACGACCTCGGGAAGTCTCTGCTCGGCTGCGAGGGGTTCGGGCGCGAGTCTGGTCCACAGGAGCACCGAGTGCGGCTGCGGATCACCGGATGCCACACCGAGGGTGAACGGCGCCGGGTCGTACTCGGCGCCCAGGCGCTCGGCCGCCTCACGGGCCTGCGCGGGGGTGAGCCCCGCGGCCAGCGGCCAGGCGAGGTTGAGGGCACCGGCGGCCGCGGCGGCCTTCAGCAGATCACGGCGGTTGACGGTCATCGGTGGCCTCCGTCGGCGCTGAGGGTGAGGGAGAGGGCGTCCGCGTAGCCGTCGTTGGAGGTGCCGCCGCCGCTGCGGGTGAAGACGAGGAGGAGCCGCGCCGAGCGGGCAGTGGGCGGCACGGCGGCCTCGGCGGTCCGCTCCACAAGGCCCGTGCGGCCCTGCCGGTCCCCGGCGCCGACGGGGCCGAGCACGCTCAGGGCGACCGGCGTGCCCTTGGCGTCACGGAACTCCACGGAGAGCCGGGCGCCGTCCTCCTGACCGGCGTAGCCCCCGAGCCAGGCGGACAGGGTGTAGCGCACCCGTCCCGCGTCCACGGCCCGGCGCCCGGTCGGGCCGGTCCCGGGCAGGGGGATGTCCTGGACCAGGGCGGTACGGGCGCTGTTGCCGCCGGAGAAGAAGCGGCTGCCGCGCCGGGCCGGACCAGGGTCCGAAGCGGTCGGGTAGCCACCGCCGAGGCTGTAGGCGATGAGCGCCGGGGCACCCTGAGCGACCCGCCAGCCGCGGACCTCCGCGACGGGGTCGGCGGTGCCGCCCGCCCCGCTCTCCGCGTCGCCGTTGACGACCAGATTCACGTACGCCTCCTGTGATCGTTGGGTTGAGCGCGGTCAGCCCACCAGTCACGCGTGAACCAGGAGAAGCGTTACGGCGAATTCTGTTACGTACGCGTCCCGTACGCCTGTCGTCCCGCGGCCTGTTGTCCCTGCGAAGCCTGTGATCTTGGACAATTCCCGGCGCCCTGACAACCTCCTGGGCTCCTCGCGCCTCCTTAAGGTCAACGGCCCTCGCCGACCGACCACCTGACCAGAGGGCCGGGGACCAAGGAGGGGAACTGTGCGACCGCACAGATGGAGAAACGTCACTCTTGCGACCGGCGTAGCCGGGATACTCGCGGCCACGGGAGCCACGGCCATCGCCGATTCCGGTGCCCGGGACGCACCGGCCCAAGTCCCCGACCTGCGGGCGGACGTGAACCGGGACGGCAGTGTCGACGTCGAGGGTACGAGCGACTCGGCGGGCGAGAACACCTGGACGGCGCGGCGCGGCGCGATCGTGCTGCCGAACATCGACGACGACGCGAAGCGCTGTCCCGTCAAGGACGCCCAGGGCAGGCCCCTGTCGGACGCGAAGCTCGCCCGGTGCAACGACGGTTCCGACACCAAGGTCAACGGTGCGCGTGACGCAGCCGACCTGGCCCGCCTGAGGACCGTGCCGCTGACCGAGACCCCGGCCGGCAGCCACGGCACCGTCAAGGCGATCGGTGCCGACGCCAAGAAGGCGCACCTGTTCATCAAGCGCGACGGCCGCTGGTCCCTGCTGCGGCCCGCCGACCGGCTGTCCGCCGCGGAACTGCGCGCCGGTGTCGAGCTGGGCGTTGAGGCCACGGACGTGGTGCGCGACGCACGGAAGTGGAACGGAGAGGTGAAGGTCCGGTTCACGGTCACCGGCGGCGGCACGTCCCGCTCCGACGACGTCGTGCTGCGCACCGCACCCGTACTGACCCACCATCACCTGCAACGTGCCGAGGAAGTCCTCGTCACCAAGGTGAAGGGCGCCGGTTCCTACGGCCGTGACCAGCGCAAGTTCGTCAAGGAACTGGCCAAGCAGGTGAAGGACGCCGGCATCGACAAGCCGCTGACGACCTTCACCAAGTACGGTGACCCGTGGGCGCAGGACTTCGTCGAGCCGGCCTACGCCGGCATGCCGGGCCCGGGAGGCAAGCAGCACACGATGCGGGTCATGATCCGGTCCGCGCAGCCCGACCGGGACGCGGGCCGCGAGCTGTTCGAGAAGCTGCGCGGGCCGGACGTGGGCGTGGTCCAGGTCGGCAAGCCGACGGTGAACGAGGAGTGGACGCTCAACTCCATGGGCAACCTGGAGACCATTCCGCCGTACACGCTGAACGGCAAGAGCTACCCGGCAGGCCGCATCATCCAGGGCTACCGGGCCGACTCCGGCTCCAAGCCCGCCAAGTCGATGCGTACGTTCCTGTCCTCGCAGGGAGCCCAGGCGCCGCTGCTGCTCGACACGTCGTGGCTGGCGGTCGGGCACGTGGACGAGTTCGTCCAGTTCCTGCCCGCCGACACCGAGCGCGGCTGGCGCATCGGCGTCGCCGACCCGGCCGCCGGGGTGGAGCTGCTCCGCAAGGCCAAGCGGGACGGGCACGGCGGGACGAAGATGTTCTCCGTCCCGCGCGGCAGCGAGGTCCCCGCGCCCAAGGAGACCATCGACCAGGTGCTCGCCAAGGCCTCGTTCCACACCGACAACAAGGTGGCGGCCAAACGCATCGAGGCCAACCTGGAGATCCTCAAGCGCGAGACCGGCGTCACCGACGCGGAGATCGTGCGGGTGCCCGGCCTGTACACGCGGGACTCCGACGCGAGCGCGGACCTGAGCGGCAGCCGCAAGCTGCGCCGCATGGGCCCCGAGTCCCTGAAGGAGTTCAACCAGCTGCGCGGCGCCGACGAGGCGCGCAGCGGCCGGGACTCGGCGGGCGGTGCCGGAGCTGACGCGGCCGCGGTCCGGCCGAACAGCGCCTACGTCCCCGGCGCCGTCAACGGCGTCCTGCTGAGCCCGACCCGCTATCTGGCACCCAAGCAGTGGGGACCGGTCATCGACGGCCGGGACATCTTCACCGAGGCGGTGAACTCCGTGTACGCCAAGGCGGGATTCACCACGACCTACATCGACGACTGGTACACGTACCACATCGGCTTGGGTGAGGTGCACTGCGGCACCAACACGCTGCGGGACACCCGCGCGCCCTGGTGGCCCACGGCGTAACCCTCCGGCGGGGCCGGTACGCGGAGACGGGTGCCGGCCCCGCGTGACGGCGGTTCAGACGGGGCAGGCGGTTCAGCCCAGGGTGCGCACGAAGACGTCTCCGATCGGATTGGTGTCGTCGGGGACCAGGCCGGGGTGGTACGAGTCGAAGACGGCCGGCGACTCGTCCGCGCTCAGCGCCGCCCGGCCCGCAGTGACGGGTTTGCCGTCCTGCCCCGGTGAGAGCAGTTCCTCCTGGCCGGTGCTCGGATCGCGCAGGACCAGCCCCAGCGTCCTGCGGTCGGCGTCGGCCGTGTTGAGGAGCAGCTTCGAGCCGTCGGCACTCAGGGAGATGTCCTGACAGTCGCGGTTCGTGGACGGGCCCGCCCGCCACAGCCGCTCGGTCCGGCGGTCCAGGAGCACATGATCCGGCAGCGGGACACGCCGTTCTCGTCGGCGGCGGTCTCGGCCACGCAGGCGACGTACCGTCCGTCGGCGCTGAGTGGTGCGGCGCCGTAGTCCGCGCGGTAACCGCCCGCCAGCGCGGGCGCCACGGGTGTGACGCGCCCGGTGTGCAGGTCCATCGCGTGGACGGAGTACTTCTGGGTCGTGGCCGAGTACCACGTGAACGTCGAGTGGCGCCCGGAATCGGACAGGCGGGGCAACATCGTCGACTCACCCGGCACCACCACGCGCTTGAGGGGCGCACCGGGAGCTGTCCGGTAGAAGACGTTGTTGGGCACGTCCGTTCCGGACATCAGGTTGCTCGCCGACGACATGAAGGCGACGACGCGTCCGTCCGCGCTGTCGGCCGGATCCACCCTCCGCTCCCGCGGGCCAGGTGAGACAGGCGAGAGCGGCCGCCAGAGAGGCGGTCATGGAGATGCGTGCGGTGATGGGGACGCGTGCGGTCTTGGAGACGCGTAACGAAGGTCTCATGAGGTGGCTTTCGACATGAGGTGGGGAGCCAGCCGCTGGTGACATCGCGTCACCGGAGACACATCACATTTTGTTGGCCTGGAGCACAACCAACGAGCCACCTTGAGAGTCAAGATCATTCGGGGACGCAGGTCCTTGCTCCGCTCGCCTCGCGCGGCCGGTGCGAGCCGCGTCTCCGCCGTATCACTCACAGGTATGTCACCCCAGCAAGAACAGGAACACGCATGTCACGCAAGACGCTGGCCGTCTCCGGTCTGCTCGCCGCCGCTCTCACCGCCGCCTTGGCCCCCGCCGCGCAGGCGGCCTCGCCGACCATCACGCGCGCCGAGTACGACAAGGTCAAGCTGGGGTCGAGCATCTCCAAGATGCACACCGCCGCCGGCCGCGGCGCCTGCAAGCTCACATCGAGCAGCGGCGGTTCCGGCTACTCCAGCAAGGTGTACGAGTGCAAGGGCAACAAGCGGTACAGCTCCGCGATGTTCTCCTTCGGCAACGGCAAGCTCGCCATGAAGTCGCAGAACAGCCTCGACGGTAAGCAGTCGAACGGCAAGATGACGAAGGCGAAGTACAAGAAGATCACCAAGGGCAAGACCATCGCCCAGATGCACAGCATCGCGGGCAAGGGTGTGTGCGTGCGCATCGCCGACGCAGAGGCGGCCGGTGCGAAGTCCGCCAGCTACTTGTGCGAACAGTCCCGCACCTACGGCAATGCCGCGTTCACCTTCACCAACGGCAAGGTGGTCAGCCGCGCGCAGTACGGCCTGAACTGACCGCGTAGGAGTGGGCGCGTCATGGCTGTCTGAGGTCTGAACGGCTCGGCCGCGCAGCTCGACTTGCAGGCCAGGGCTCAGATCCTGGCCTGCAAATCCGCACCTCTCACCTCGTCGACGGGTCTCCCGAGTCGTGGGCGGTGAGTTCTTCGGCCAATTCCATGCAGCGCAGGCGGGCCGGGGAGAAGTCGTAGGGCATCTTCCCGGTGGCTTCGAATGCGCTCATGGACTCCTGCCCCCTGCCAGAGATTTGGCCGCCCTCGTCCTCACCCTCATCAGCGGTAGCGGGGTGCAAGGCGTCCCAGGAGTCGAAGAGCGCATCGTCGCTCCGCGCCAGGCCGGAATCCTCGATGACGGCTTGCAGCACCTTTTCGAAGGCGTGCCGTTCGGCAGCCACCTGGGCCACGCGGGGGTCATCGACAGCGACCGTGTCATCCAGTGTCTCCTCGGCGGCATCCACGCGGTCGGATTCCTCCCGCAGATCCGGGTGGGTGGCCAGGGCGATGAAGCGGGTGGCCTGGACGGCCGCACCGAGCGGGCCGAAGACCCGCTCCGTGACCAGCAGGCTGTCCAGATCCGCCTGGCGCAGGGAGCCGTCGGGCAGGCTCTTGAGGCGGCGGGTGACGAAGTCGGAGAGCAGACCTATCCGGCTGCCTTCGGTGCGCATGCGCTGCACGGCAGTCCGCTGTCGCCGCAGTTCTGCCTCCTGGGCGACGAGGGTTTCCTCCAGCCGTTCCAGGGTGCCCGCGATGCCGTTGTCGCTGTCAGCACCAGCAGAAGTCGTGTCGGTGAAGGCGCTGCGGATGTCGTCCAGGGCGATCCCGGCGTCGGCCATCCTGCGGATCCACAGGAGCCGGATCATGTCGTCGTAGCCGTAGCGGCGCCGGTCGTCACTGCCCCGCTCGGGCTCGGGAAGCAGGCCGATCTCGTGGTAGTGACGGATCGCCCGTGGTGTGGTGCCGACGAAGGCCGCCGCATCACCGATCTTGACCTGGCGCGGCGGTATGAACGACGAATACATGAGCAGGGCCTTCCTCAGCGGGGCGGGACGTGAGTCACCGCACCACATGCCGCTACGGAAGGTGCAACTCAAGGCACTCCGCCCGCCCTCTGTCAGGACAACGGCAGGCGGTGGGCCGGATACGCATCAACACGTCCGCTCGGGGCAACCGTCTTCCATCACCACTTCCGCGACGCATGCGACACGAGTGTCAGGCGCCGTTCGGCGGGCGGACGCTGAGATCGTAGGCGGCGAACAGCTCGGCAGCAGGTGGGCAGGCAGACAACGACCCCTTGGTAGGTGGACATGGACGACGAGGACATCGCGGCCTTCACCGCACTCGCGGATCCCTCCGTGTACGTGGTCACCGCGGCGGCGGACGGACAGCGAGCCGGCTGTCTCGTCGGCTTCGCGAGCCAGTGCTCGCTGCAACCCGTGCGCTTCGCCGTGTGGCTCTCCAAGGCCAACCACACCTATCGGCTCGCCCTGGCAGCACACACCCTCGCGGTCCACCTGCTGCCGCGGAACCGCCACGACCTCGCCGCACGCTTCGGCTCCCAGTGCAGCGCCGACACCGACAAATTCGATGGTCTGCCGTGGCACGAAGGGCCGGGGGGAACCCCCGTACTGACCGAAGCCCTCGCGTGGTTCACCGGGCGCATCCACGGCCGGCACGACGCGGGCGACCACGTCGCCTTCATCCTCGACCCGATCGCCGCCCACACCAAGGCGGCTACGGACGACCATGGCGACCAGGCCGCACTCACGCTGCACGACGCAGGGGATATCACCGCCGGTCATCCGGCCTGACACGACCTGAGCACCTCACCGACGCAGACGGCTCCCCTCCTACGAGGGCACGTTCACCCCGCGTCCGACCGAGGTTGCAGGCCGAGCAGGACGTCCTGGACGAGGTCGGCGCTCCGCCTGACCGCGTCGTCGCCGAAGCCCAGGAAGTGCCGGTAGTGGATCGGCGCGTAGAAGAGGTCGACCATCACGTCGGTGGGCACGTCGGAGCGGAGCTGCCCGGCGGCAACGGCGGAATCCAGGCGGGCCCGGCACTCCGCGATGCTGGGTTCGAGGATCGTTTCGCGAAATGCCTTCATCAGCGCGGGGTCGTTCTGGGCCTCGCCCATGACACCTTTGAAGGCCTCGCTGATCCTGCCGGTGATCAGCCGCTGGGTCACCGCGGTGATCTGGGTCGTGAGGTCGGCGGCGATGTCGCCGGTGTCGGGGAAGGCGAAGTCGTCGCCGAGTTCCTCGTTCATCGCCTCCAGCACCACCGCGCCTTTGGAGCGCCACCAACGGTAGATCGTGGGCTTGCCCACGCCGGCCTGGGCGGCGATGGCCTCGATGGTCACCTTCGCGAAGCCCTTACGGCTCACCAGGTCGAACGCCGCGTCGAGGATCGCCCGGCGGGCGCGCTCGCTGCGCCGTTCACTCTTCGGGTCGGGGGTCATGGGACTCACTCTACCGCTCACGTGACGTTACGTTTCGTTTTGACAGGTCGCTCGGGATGGTCTAGCTTCCGTGGCGTTACGAAACGTTTCGTAACGCCGCCGTGCGGGGTCCGGGTGACGGTCCCCGCCGAGACAGGGGAGAGTCATGTCCAGCAACGAGAGCGCGGCCGCCGTGGGGCGCGTCGAGAAGATCGCGACCACGCCGGACTGGTACGCGCCGTACCGGATATCGCAGGCCGTCCGGGCCGGGGGCTTCGTGTACGTGTCCGGGCAGGCGGGCTTCGAGGAGGACGGGACGACCGTCGAGGGCGGGTTCCTGGCCCAGGGGCGGCAGGCGTTCAGGAACGTAGGACGCGTGCTGGAGGCGGCCGGCCTGACCTTCGCGGACGTGATCAAGGTCGGCATCTTCGTACGGGACATGGCGACGAACCTCCCGCACGTGATCACGCTGCGCGGCGAGTTCCTGGCCGAGCCCTACCCCGCCGACACCCTCGTCGAGGTCGTCTCGCTGGCCCAGCCCGACTGGCAGATCGAGGTCGAGGTCATCGTACTGGACCGGAGTGCCGCATGAGCGCCGGGGTCGTGACGGGACGGACGGGGGACGCGGAAATGCCGGAAGAGGGTGTGGGAATGCGGGAGTTGCTGGAGCCGTACCGCGCGGGGCGGCTTGAGCTGGCGAACCGGATGGCGATGGCCCCGATGACGCGGGGCCGGGCCGATGACGTGACGGGGGTGCCGAGCCCGCACGCGGCGACGTACTACCGGCAGCGCGCCGGGGCCGGGCTGCTGATCACGGAGGGCGTGTACGTCAACGCCCTCGCCAAGGGCGGCCCCGGCATCCCGGGTCTGGTGACCGACGCGCAGGTGCGTGGCTGGCGAGAGGTGACGGACGCGGTGCACGCCGAGGGCGGCACGATCTTCGCCCAGCTGTGGCACGTGGGCCGGATGACCCACCCGCTGATGCTGCCGGACGGCGAGCTTCCGGTGGCCCCGTCGGCCGTCGCCATCGAGGGGAAACAGATCTTCACCCGGGACGGGCTGGTCGACCACGTGACCCCGCGTGAGCTGACGGCCGGTGAAATCGTCCAGACTGTGAGGGACTTCGCGTCCGCGGCCCGGCGCGCGATCGAGGCGGGCTTCGACGGCGTGGAGATCCACGGCGCCAACGGCTACCTCATCCAGCAGTTCATCGCCGACAACACCAACCTGCGCACGGACGAGTACGGCGGCTCGGTCACCGGCCGTCTGCGGTTTGTGACGGAGGTCGTCGAGGCGGTCGTCACCGAGGTCGGCGCGGACCGCGTGGGTCTGCGCATCTCGCCGGACAACGCCGAGAACCAGCTCGCCGAGGCCGACCCACGCACCACGTACCGTGCGCTGGCCGACGCACTGGACCCGTTGGGCCTGGCCTACCTGCACGTACTGGAGAACGGCGCGTACGGAGCCATCGCTGATCTGCGGACGCGCTGGTCGGGAACGCTCGTCGCCAACACCAACGGCCCGGCGCCGAGCACTCCCGCGGCGGCGGAGCGGCTGGTACGGGACGGGCACGCGGACGTGGTCGCCCTCGGCCGCCTGTTCATGACGAACCCGGACCTGCCCGCCCGTCTGGCCAACGGCACCCCGCTCGCGGGGCCGCCGACGGAGAACCTGTACGGGGGCGGGGCGGAGGGGTACATCGACTACCCGGCCGCGACAGACGCCTTCAAGGTCCCGGCAGTCGCGTAAGTCGCCCGGTGGGCGGGCCCGGCCCCCGAGACTTTGCTCGGGGGCCGACACCCCTGCTACGGCACGGCAGGGGTCGGAGCCGGAGGCACCCAGCGGTGGGTGCGGGACGCCTGTGAACGTACGCCGTACTCGCTCTTCAGCTCCTCCGGGATGGCGTACTGCATGACCCTGCCACGGGTGAGCGAGGCCAGTTCGAAGGTCGTGAGCAGGCTGCCCGCCTTGTCCAGTGCCCACTCGCCGAGTGGGCCGCTGTCCTCCACCGTCTCCAGCAGGCCGAGCACGACAGGTACGGCCTTGGCGGCGGTGTCCCAGGCGCTGCGGGGGATCTGGAGCCAGTCGGCGATGGTCGGGCCGACGAGGAAGCGGATGGTGGCGGGAACAATGGGGTCGAAGAGGGTGCCGGGGACCACGTCCTCGTACATCCGCATCAGTTGGTTGTTCAGGCGGACCCCGTCCTCGGACGGGCCGAGGTTGCGGGCGAGGTAGAGGTCGGCGTACGCGCGTGCCTCGGTGAGGTTGTCCGGGGCTGCTTCCATGTCGCAGCCGAGGATGGATCCGACGACCCGCCAGGCGTAGTAGTAGGCTTCCGCGCCCTCGTCGCTCATGTGGATGCCGAGCCGGTGCATGGCGTCCAGGACGAGGATCGAGAAGCAGATCTGCCCACCGATCATGTCCTCCTGACAGAGCGGCAGACCGTCCCGCTCGATGTTCCAGCGCCCGGACGTGGTGAGGTGGTGGCGCACGGCCGCGTGCAGCAGCCGGACCTTCTGGGCCGCCGGGATGAATTTGCTGCCCTCCTCGAAGGCGTTGGTCTGCATCAGGTAGGTGACGAACTGGCCGGTGTTCGCCATCCGACGGGACGGGTAGTCCATCGAGTGGGTGGAGGCGAGCAGTTTGGCGACGCGCGGAACCGCGTACGTGGCAGGCATCGCGGCGAAGGACAGGCCCGTGTTGATGTGCGGAGCGTTGTCCATGAAGAAGAGACGGGCGCGCTCCATGATGTCCCAGTCGACCCACTTCGGTGGCATGCCCGTGGCCTCCAGGAACGAGGCCGCCGACTGCGGCAGCCCGTCGGGGAGTTTGTGGCCGGCGGTGCTGAAGAATCGCATCAGGGTGTTGAAGTCCCGAACCTCCCCGCGCTCGAACATGGCGGCCACGGTCTCATCCGCCAAGGGGTCGCCCTGGGTACGCAGTTCGTCGAGCGTCGCGTCGGTGTAGTGCTTCGGTGTCTTCTCGGTTGTCACGGCATGCTCCTGTGTGGCGTGCGGGGGCGCGTGTGCGTGTTGCTCGTACAGCGGGACGGGTTCCGGCGCGGGGCGCGGGGAGGCCGGTGGGGGAGTGAGGGCGGAGGACGGCGCGGAGCGGCCCTCACCACGCCCGGTCGGCCGCCGAGGTGGCCAACTCGCCCAGCGCCGCGCGTGCTTCGATCGGCATCGCCGCGCAGTCCAGGGCACTACGGGCCTCCGACACCCGCTCCGAGATCATTTCCTCGACGCGTCTGCGTGCTCCGCACTCGTCCATCAGCTTCCGCACCCGCGCCGCGTCGGACTCGTCCAGCGCGGGGTCGTCGAGGATCTTCTCCAGCAGCCGACGGTCAGGGGGGCTCAGAAGGGTGAGGGACGTGGCGAGCAGCGCGGTGGGTTTGCGATCCCGCAAGTCGTCCAGATTCGACTTGCCGGTCTCGGCGGGATCACCGAAGGTCCCGATCAGGTCGTCGCGGAGCTGGAAGGCCTCACCGAGCGGCAGCCCGTACGCCGTGAAGGCTTCCATCACCTGCCGTGAGGCGCCGCCGAGCGTGGCGCCCATGTGCAGCGGCCGCTCCACCGTGTACTTGGCGGTCTTGTAGCGGGCGACCTCCAGCGATTCCGCGATCTCAGGCGCGTCGTTGCCGGTGCGCAGTACTTCCAGGAATTCGCCCGCGATGGTCTCGCGCAGCAGGGTCGACCACAGGGGCACCGTCCGAGCCACGTACGCGCCGGGCAGGCCGCACGTGGCGAAGACCTGGGCCGCGTATCCCATCAGCAGGTCACCGAGCATCATGGCGAGCGCGGCGGGCTGCTCCTGCCGTACAGCGACGTGCCCTACGGGTCCGGGGAGCGGGTCGCGGGGGCTCCAGCGGAGCGCGCCGACCTCGGCGAAGGCGACGTGGGCGGTGGGGAGTCCGTGCCGCAGGCGGCTGTCGTCGATGATGTCGTCGTGCGTGCAGGCTGCCGCGTGCACCAGCTCCATGGCGGCGGCCGCACGGATCACCCCGTCGCAGTCCGGCTGGCCCGAGGCGCGCCAGCCCCAGTACAGGAAGGCGGCGCGCAGACGCTTGCCCCGGGTCAGCGAGGTGCGCAACTGGATGCATAAGGGGGCGAGTTCACCGGACAGCCGCAGCAGCTCGGCCTCCTCCTCATCGACAAGTCGACACAGGTACGCGTCGATGCGCCGCCGGAACGCCAGATCGTCACGCATGGCGCGGCACCGTCTTCTCGGGCTGCGCTGCGGCCGCGGTGCGCGTGCTCCGCTCGGCGGACCGACGGGCCATCAGTTCCAAATAGTTGTCGCTGTCCGCGGCAGCCGCCCGCCGCGAGGCGAGTTCCCCGCGCGCCTTCAGGTCCTTCATCCCGTCCGCGACCAGCTCACGCACATCGGATCGCCGCACCGCGCCCTGGCCCCGGTCTGTCGCCTGCTGCACCTGGTCGAGTACGAGATCGACGGCCCCCAGCACGAGGAGGCCGACCTGTTCCAGGGCGGCCAACGGATTCCAAGGCGCCTGCTGAGCCTGCTGCGTCTGGTCCTGCGGTTGTCCGGTCATGCCCGATGCACCTCTGCTCTGCCGACAGATCGTCAAGGAGCGTCAGTGAACCGGCCGGTCGTGGACGCGGTCCCCCATTTGCTCCTCCGTCCCTCGTCAGAGCGGTGTAATTAACTCGCACGGGTGACAGGTTCCGCGTGTTCCACGCGACGCCTGGAGCAGGCCTTACGCCGATGTGCCGACTCCGAAACTCGGCACTGCGGGCGGCGCCATGAGCGACGACGGGTCCGGCGCGGGAAGCGGTGCGGGCGGGTGGGCCGTGGCGTCCGTGGGGCTCTTTGCAGGTGAGGGGCACGACCGCAAGGTCCGCGCCTGCCTCCGAAAGCCCACTTCGATACGCATGTGCGCGAGGTGCCGGCGTGTGGGAGTCCTTCTTGGGGTTCCGCGCCCAGGGATGACTGGTAGCAGCGAGGTCGGCCCGGGGCCGGATCCGAGGTCGGTGGTCACCGCGGCTGCTGTTCCGCGATCACCGCCCAGTCGTCCGCTCCGCGACCGTCGGCGATGGCCTCGTCGAAGACAGCACGCAATAGTTGACCGATCGGGAGCGGGATGCCTTGGTCGGTCGCTGCGTCGAGCGCGAGGTGGAGGTCCTTGCGGCCCAGGACTGTGGTGAATCCAGCCGGCTGGTAGCGCCGTTCGGCAATCATCGATCCGTAGCCGGTGTAGACCGGTCCCGGGAAGAGCGTCGTAGCCAGCAGTTCGACCAACTGCCCGGGGTCGACATCGGCGCCTTCCGCGACGCTGACGGCCTCGCCCAGCGACTGGATCGCGCAGGCGATCAGGTAGTTCCCTAGGATCTTCACGATGTTGGCCTGCTCCGGACGGTCGCCGAGCCGCCAGGTCCGCGCGCCGATCACGTCGAAGAACGGCTGCACGCGGTCGAGCAGCGCATGTTCACCGGCCGCAAGGACGTTGAGCGCTCCGGCTTCGGCGACCGGAGCGCGGCCGAAGACCGGTGCCGCGACGTATCCGACACCATGCTCGGCGTGTGCTGCGCCGACCCGGCGAGCCATGCCGGTACTCACCGTGGCGAGGTTGACGTGAACAGTTCCGCCCGGGGTCTGAGCGAGGACATCGGAGTCGATGAAAGTCTCGGCGAGGGCCCGGTCATCGGACAGGGCCGAGAAGACCACTGGCGATTGCATGGCCTCCGCGACTGAAGTGGCAGGACGGGCGCCTGCTGCGGCCAGTTCGTCCGCGGGCCCGTCGGAGCGGTTCCACACCACGACGTCGTGGCCGGCCTTCAAGAGGTTGCGTGCGATGGGTCTCCCCATGGCTCCCAGACCGATGACCGCGATGCTGCTCACGTCAAGCGCTCCTTCCCGTGAACCGTCTAAGACGGTTCAAGAATGTCATGGAGTTACGATCAGCGCGAACCGTCTGAAGTGGTTCAACACGTGTTGTCGCTCCCTGCGGAGGTTGGAATGACCGAGGATGCGCGTCGTGTGTTCCGGATGGACAACGAGGTCCTGGCGTTCCGGTTCACCGCTACCGTCAGCGATCGCGCTGGCCTGGCGCCGAGAGAGCGGCTGGCTGACCCCGCACGACTGAAGATGTGGCTGGGGGCCGCCGGGCTCGGCGTTACGGACGTGTCGCAGACCGACCTGGAAAACGCCGTCGAACTGCGCGAGGTGATCTACCGAGTCGGGTCGGCGATCGCCGCAGGGGAGCAGCTGGAGCCCAAGGATGTCCGTACCCTCAACGCGATGGCTGCCGCCGGGCACGCGAAGGCTGTGCTGCGACACGAACGCGCAGGATGGAACCTGACGGAGACGGACCCTGTCAGTGACGCCCTCGGCGTCCTGGCCGCGGATGCCATCCACATCCTCGGAGGCCCCGACCGCAGCCGCATCAAGAACTGCGAAGGCCCTGGATGCGCGGGGCTGTTCCTCGACACCAGTCGCGGTGCCAACCGCCGCTGGTGCTCCATGAACACCTGCGGCAACAAGGTCAAGAAGTCCCGAATCACCGCGCGCTGACCCGGCGGTGGAACCGCGAGCACCCAAGTGAGCCGGTACTCCTCATGCCCTGAAATCACTCAGTGGGCCGACATACCTACTACTCGGTGATACCGTATAGCGGTACTCGGCACTACAGAGTACCGGCAGGGCTGAGGAGGGCTCGCGATGGATGACCTGACGGAGATGTTGAAGGGCACGCTCGAAGGGTGCGTGCTCGAAATCATCGGCAGCGAGGAAACCTACGGGTACGCCATCACCCGTCAGCTGAACGAGCTGGGCTTCACCGATGTCGTCGAGGGGACGGTGTACACGATCTTGCTGCGACTGGAGAGGAACAAGCTCGTCCAGGTGACCAAACGTCCCTCCGGGGTTGGTCCGCCCCGCAAGTTCTACGCGCTCAACGACGCCGGACGCGATGAACTCTCGAAGTTCTGGGCGAAATGGCAGTACGTCTCATCACGCATCGACAGGCTCAAGGAGGGCGGGAGATGAACTTCTGGGAGAAGGTCACAGGCAGCGATCTCACCCGGGAATGGAAGGCGTTCGAGGCGCGGGCCGCGGCCCTGCCGGACGACTACCGGGCGGCGTGGGAACAGATCAAGGCCCACCTCTTCCCCCACGGGGACTTCACCGGCCGCAACCTGCTGCCGATCCTGGACGCCGCCCTGGGGCTGCTCGAAGTGGCAGCGGCGGACGGACAGAACGTACACGAGGTGCTCGGCGACGACATTCAAGGCTTCTGCACGGCGCTGGCCGGCGGAGAAGGGGCCCGGACTTATCGCGACCGGTGGCGCGAGCAGTTGAACAGGAACGTCGCTAGGAAATTGAGCCGGCTGGGAGGCTGACGTGAGCATCCAGGACATCATCGAAGGCAAGAAGCAGTGGCGGGCACACGTGGCTCGGGTCAAGGCTCTCCCGCCGGACTACCAGATCGTCTACAAGGAAATGCAGAAGTACCTGTTCAAGGTCGGGCCAGTCGACTTGCCCGACGGGCCTCTACTTCCCGGGATCGTCGACTTCTTCGAGGAGGGCGTCGCCGCGGGCAAGGGAGTCCTGGAACTCATCGGCGACGACGTCGCCGCGTTCTGCGACGACCTGATCAAGGACTCTCCTACCTACGCGGACGTCTACCAGGAGTCCATCAGCGGGGAATCCGGCACGGCCGCGAAGTAGCACCCGCCACCTCCGCACGGCCCCGGCCGCACCGTCACGGTTTGCCCCGCCCGCAAGCAGAGGGGTGCTACGGCTGGGCGGCCAGGTCGCTGACAAGAGCACCTCGATCGGTGCGGCAGTACTGGCCGAGACCGGCAGGGACGGCGCGGAGGGTTCTTCGTCGCGGCCAGGACCTGGCTGTCGACGCGGTACGGAGCGAGGGCCGCCACCCTGGGGCGCCAGGACTCGACCGGCTCCCCGAGATGGCTCCAGGTGTCGGCGTACACGAAGTCGGCGTCCCGCACGCCCTCGTCGATCTCGTCGCTCTCCTCTGCACCCCCACCTGTTCGCGCACGGATCCGCTCCACCTGGTCCCGCATGTCTGGGGAGCCACTCATCGTTGCAGGAGCCACGACACGTACCGTCATGCCCAGCAACGCCCCTGCGATCCGCAGGGAGTTGGCCACGTTGGACTGGCCATCACCGACGTAGGCCAGGCAGATGTCGGCCCATGGCTTGTCGCAATGCTCCTTGATGGTGAGCACGTTGGCCAGGGCCCGGGTGGGATGCCACGGCGGCGTCGACGGCCGATTCGTGTACACCGGGGTGACTCGTGCCGGGACCGAAGTAGGAGACCTGCGCGCCTTGGCAGCCAGCTCCAGCAGTGGTTCGGCGTCCGGTAGCAGTGCCAGGACAGCCGTGGTTCCCGGTGGAGGCATCGTCGCCGTCACCCCGCCTCCCGCGTCGAGTTGCGCCGCACCAACTTTAACCAGAGATGTCCGCCAACCTGGAGGCTGGACGACATTGCTGACGGGCGCCCTTCATCTGGCCGCGACTTCACTCGGTGCCGTGATGGGAGATACTCAGGCTCACGTTGTCGGGGAGGTTGGCGCGGAAGCGAGCGAGCCCGAGCCGTGCCCGGCGCACGGAGGCCGACACGATCATCTTCGCCTGGAACGGAGCGCCCTTTCGGGCCATGACCACCGCGAACATCCGCTGTACACCGGAGAGTTCGGCTGCTTTGGTGCGGCGCAGGCGCCACTCGAAGTCGCTCTCGCGTTCACCGAGGCCCAGCATCGAGACCTGATCCGAGCTCAGTTCGGTGCTGTGTGTGGCGGACGGTTCAACGAAACCGAGTTTGGCGTTGACTCCGATGCTGTGGGTCACCGTGACCGGCACGGTGGCGCGCAGCGGGAAGAGAGACCAGGCGATAGGTGGTTCCCCTCCGTCCAGTGCGGTGAGGCTGACGCCGAGGGCCGCATCCTCGAACGGTTCGTCTGCCTGCGGATGAAGTGTCATGACCAGGTGCAGCTCGTAGAACTCATGGGTGGCCAGTCTGTCTCGTACGTGGTTGTCGATGGCGTCGCGTTCGTCTGCCGGACGGTCCAGGCGCGCAAGGATCGGCTCGCCCAGGGACATTCGTCTGACCAGCGGCCCGCCTGGTGGACTGCCCAGTACCCGCTGCGGCTCCAGTTCGACGGGGTGCTCTGCCATCGGTTGCAGGGCAAGTTCCAGGATCGCTCGTGCCACGGTGCTCCTATCCGGCATATCCCATGAGACAAAATGCTCCCCAGTCCGGGTACTGAGGATGGCTGCGGCGGGTGAGCCGCTGGGCATGAGTGAAGGCGGCTCCGACGTCGCCCGAGTGTTGCAGGTGCTGGTAGAGCGTGGGAAAGAACTGTGCGGACACCTCCGGGCGCACGGCCCAGCGCGCTCCCACGACGGCTCCGGCGCCGGCGCGGATCAGAGTCGCCGCCAGTCCGATGACGTTGTCCAGGTAGTCGTAGCGCACCTGTAGCGACTCGCACGCCTCCAGGGTGACCAGCCGGACCGCACGCAGGTCGCACTTCAGGATCTGGTCGGCGAACAGTCGCCCCTCCTCGCCAGCCAAAAACAGGCAGTGGAAGAACGGCGCGTCCGGGTCGTGCAGGCCGTGGGCAGCGAGGTGAATGAAGGGGGCGTTGCCGGCCCGGGCCAAGAACTCGGCCGGTGTCGCCCGCTCCCCGGTGAGCGCCTCGCAGCCGAACATGGCCGCGATCTCGTGCGCCGTGTGCTCCACCGACTCTTCATACGTCAGGCCGTAGGGCACACCACCATCGGCCGAGGCGAGTACCAGTGCGCCCTCTGTCGTGCCACCGTCGTGCCGGCCGGCCCAGAACAGTGCTTCCAGGCAGGGCAGCATGCTGACGGTGAAGCGGTCCGCGATGATGCCGTCGCCCAGCGGCAGCAGCCAGAAAGGCAGCGAATGGGCAGCTTCATGAGGCCACACGCGCGTGCAGCAAGGCGTGGACGGCTGCTGCCGGCTGGCCGTAGGCGAGGAACGTCTCGGGCGGTGTCCCTGTCAGGTGCTGCTCACAGCCGGTCGGATCCTCGGGCAGGAAGTGCCACCACTGGCTCGTGAAGTGCAGCCGGGCCTGTTCCATGCCGACGTGGGGCAGGTAGGGATGGAGTATCTGCGCGAGTGCGGTCAACTGGCCGAAGTCACCGGCGCCGGTCGCAAGTTCCAGCGCGGAGAGGTAGAGCCAGGTGGTGGCGTGCAGGCCGTACTCGGCAAGCATATTCGCGAAATTGCGTACGTGGACGCGCGGTCTGCGCAGCATGACCGATGGATCGCGCAGATCACCCACGAACAGCCACAGCCTGGCCCAGATCGAGGGATCCACACCTGTCGGCAGCAGCCGATCGGCCTCATCCAGCCGCCCTTCAAGGCGGGGGTGGTCCAAGGGGGCGCCGGCCGTCGCCTTGGTCAGGTCGATCAACGCCAGGTAGGCCAGCGCACGGCCCCGTTCGACGCCGTCATCGAGGTCGGCGGCGCGCTGGAAGTAGGCGGTGGCACGCTGGAAAGACTCCTCAATGCCGGGAAATCTCTTCCACTCAGAGCTGGGAGTGTCCGTCCGCTTCGGCTCGGACCAGGGCCTGGGAACGCCCATCGCCCAGGCTCGGCGATAGTCGCGCAGGGACACATCGTGCGGGTAGGACATACTGCCCGCGCCAAGTGAGTAGGGCTCGAAGTGAACACGTCCGGCGAGATTGTGGGCCTGTGCCGACGCCGTCTCAGCGACGTAGGCATCGGCCAGCCTCGCCGCCTTGTCCAGGACGACGGCATCCTGCTGGTCGGTCAGCAGGTCGACCGTCGCGATGAGGCAGTCCCGCACCGCCCGGTGCGGACCCAGCGAACCGTCGTCGCGCGGGCGCACACTTTCGTGGAGAAGCAGAAAATGGGTACGCCTGTGCTCCAGGGAGCCGAACATGGATGGCCTGCCGGTGCCGACATCCTGCGCATGGGCCACGGCCTCCGCGGCGGAAGGCGGCGGTGCCTTGATCCGCTCGGCAGCCGCCTCGGCGTCGGCGGCACTCAGCGGCGGCAATGACCGGATCTCCTGGATCGCCTGCTCCTCAGACAGGATGCCGCGGTTGCGTAGTCCGAGCAACGAGTCGAATGCCGAGAGCGGCAGATTGTCCACCTGAACAGTATGAGCGAGCGACGGTGCTATGTGGGCGAACATCACACATTTCACGGCGTTTTGGCGGCTAGTGTGAGTCGGCCTCCGAGCCGTGAGAGCGGCGAGGTAGACATCCCTGTCCCTGGGCGGGGCGTAACCGGTTCAGGATGAACGCGCACGAGCCACCCCCGCTTCGGCGGCTCTCGCAGACAACCCGCGCCGGGACTCGGAAGGACTTGACCTACCGGAAGCCGGAACCGTTCGCCGAGTCGGTCCGCCCTCCTCAGTCCTGCTCCTCGCGCGGAAGTTCGATCGCCGTATACTTCCGTGGCTCGGCAGCTTGTGGCTGTCGTGTCGCGGAGGGTACGGGGGCGCGATGGAACTGCGGGACATTGAGATCTTTCTGGTTCTGGCTGAGGAGTTGCACTTCGGACGGAGTGCCGAGCGGCTTCTGGTCTCTCAGGCACGGGTCAGCCAGGCCATCAGGAAGCAGGAACGGCGTATCGGCGCCGCGCTGTTCGAGCGCACCAGCCGCACCGTGCGCCTGACCAACGTCGGACGCCAGCTGCGCGACGACTTGCAGCCGGTCTATGCGGGTCTGCACGAGTCTCTGGAGCGCGCCCGGATGGCCGCCCGCGGTGTCACCGGAAGGCTCCGGGTCGGCATGATGCCGTTCAACGTCGTTGACATGCATCCCTACTGGAGGGCCTTCCGCTCGCGGAATCCGCAGTGGGAGCTGGAGATTCGCCAGTTGGAGTACGTGGATCCGTTCGGCCGGCTCCGTGACAACGACATGGACGTTCTCGTCACCTGGCTGCCCGTGGAGGAACCGGACCTCACCGTCGGCCCGGTCCTGTGCACGGACCCCCGGGTTCTCGCTGTGGCCGCGGACCATGAGCTGGCCCAGCGAACGTCGGTGCGACTTGAGGTGTTCTCCGACTTCCAGCACGCCGTCGCCCCCGACATGCCCGACTACTGGGAGAACGCCTACCTGCCCTTCCACACTTCGCAGGGCCGGCAGATCGAGCGTGGGCGCCTCGTGACCAACGCGGAGGAGCTGATCAACCAGGTCGGCATGGGCGAGATCATCCACAGCTTCCCCAGCCACGTCACGCGGCACTGGGGCATGCCGAACATCCGCTGGCTGCCCGTCACGGACCAGCCGGAACTGTCCTTCGCCTTGATCTGGCGGACCGACGCGGAGAGCGAATTGATCACTGCTCTCGCCGACATGGTCCGCGAATTCGGTGCGATACGGTTCTGACAGGCCGCTGCGTCTGGGCGTCGTAGGCGCCCAGCGTCAGCTTTCGCCGAAGCGCACCGCCCGCTGCTAGCCCGTCGATCCACTGAGATCAGAACAGCGCCCGCGGCTACACAGCGCTCCGACGCCGATCAGCTGCCGGAGGACGCTCGCCCTGTCGCCCAGCAGCCAGACAGCGCGGTCTCGGCTTCCTTTCCTCTGCCGGTTCCAGAGGGCTTGTCGACGGAACCTGACTCAGCAGCATCTCTCAAGCCCGGCTCGGGTCGCCTGGGTCCCCCGAGCTCCGATAACCGTCGAGTTATCGATCAACGAGCAAGGTCTGTGTTGATCCGACATGGCTCTCGCGGGAGGCTTTGGGGAGCCGGGCGGGCTGCTGGTTGAGGGCCTCGGTTTCCTCCCCGGCCGCGCCACCCCGCCGCCCTGTCCACGATGCCGCTGCTCCGTCAGACATGGCTTCCCACTGCCCGGTCACCGGAACCAGGAGTCAGACAGAAATGAGAGACAGGTTCGACATGACCGTGCCGTACGCGATGCACAACGCATTACGAAGGGAGTTGCACTTCATCGCTCGAGCCACCGCCCGCGCCGATCCCGAACCCGAGCCCGATCCCCGACACATCCTGCGCACCGCTGTCGGCTGGACTCTGTTCCGGAAGGCTCTGCGTGCTCATCAGACCGCCGAGGACGACGTGCTGTGGCCCTCCCTGCGCCATGCTCTGTTCGGGCGGCCCCTCTGCCTGGCGCGGCTGGAGGCGATCGAGGCCGAGCATGCAGTGCTCGACCAGCTGCTGGAGGCGATCGACCAGGCGCTTGCAGGCCCCGATCTCGGTCTCGACCTGTTCGCTGACCTCACCGGCTCGTTGGTCACCGGGCTACGCGGTCATCTCCGCCACGAAGAGGAGTCCGTGTTTCCGGTGGCTCAGGTCGTACTGAGCGAGGATCAGTGGGAGCGTTTCGAGCGCGCTCATGCGCAGCTGATCCAGGCCGACGCGGCATGGATTCTGCCATGGATCCTGGACGGTGCGGCTGAGCGGACCGTGGCCGCCGTTCTGGCGGCGCTCCTGCCCGAGTCCGCACACCATGCGTATACGGATCAATGGCAGCCCGCCTACGCGATGCTCGACCGGTGGGGTACCAGAGCCGCTCCCGCCGACGCACGTCCCTGATCGACCTGCTGGGTCCGATGGCCGCGGCCGACCTGCCGCCCGGCGGCACCCCCGACGTCACCGTGCTGCCCGCTTTCACGGTCCCTCGTCGGCGATCTCGTCGTCGGCGCCGCCAGCTTCCGCCCCGGCCCGCCTCGAAGTCTCTCGAAACCAAGGAATCCCCATGTGTAAACGCTTCGACGTCGTCGTACTCGGAGCAGGCCCCGGCGGCTACGTCGCCGCCATCCGCGCCGCGCAGCTCGGCAAGCGGGTCGCGGTCGTGGAGGAGAAGTACTGGGGCGGTGTCTGCCTGAACGTCGGCTGCATCCCGACGAAGGCGCTGCTGCGCAACGCCGAGCTGGCCCATCTCTTCAACCACGAGGCGAAGACCTTCGGCATCAAGGTCGACGGCACGGTCTCCTTCGACTACGGCGAGGCGTTCCGGCGCAGCCGCACGGTCGCGGACGGCCGGGTCAAGGGCGTCCACTTCCTGATGAAGAAGAACGGCATCACGGAGTTCAACGGCCGCGGCTCCTTCGTCGACCCGAACACCCTCCAGATCACAGAGGCGGACGGCGCCATCCGCACCGTGTCCTTCGACAACTGCGTCATCGCCACCGGCGCGACCCCGCGGCTGCTGCCCGGCACCGCCCGCAGCGAGCGCGTGGTCACGTACGAGGAGCAGATCCTCGCCGACGACCTTCCGCAGTCGATCGTGATCGCGGGCGCCGGCGCGATCGGAGTCGAGTTCGCGTACGTCCTGCACAACTACGGCGTGAAGGTCACGATCGTCGAGTTCCTCGACCGGATCGCGCCGCTGGAGGACGCCGACGTCTCCAAGGAGCTGGCGAAGCAGTACCGCAAGCTGGGCATCGACGTCCTCACCTCGACCCGCGTGGAGTCGATCGACGAATCCGGCCCGCAGGTCCGCGTCACCGTCACCGGCAAGGACGGCGCGCAGAAGGTCCTGGAGGCCGACAAGGTCCTCCAGGCCAGCGGCTTCGCGCCGAACGTCTCCGGCTACGGCCTGGAGAACACCGGTGTCGCGCTGACCGAGCGCGGCGCGATCGAGGTCGACGGCCACTGCCGTACCAATGTGCCGAACATCTACGCCATCGGCGACGTGACCGCGAAGCTGATGCTCGCGCACACCGCCGAGTCCATGGGCGTGGTCGCCGCCGAAACCATCGGGGACACCGAGACTATGAAGCTCGACTACTCGATGATCCCGCGCGCCACCTACTGCCGGCCGCAGATCGCCAGCTTCGGCTGGACCGAAGCGCAGGCGCGGGAGAAGGGGTACGACGTCAAGGTCGCCAAGTTCCCGTTCACCGCGAACGGCAAGGCACACGGCCTCGGCGACTCGACCGGCTTCGTGAAGATCATCGCCGACGCGAAGCACGGCGAGATCATCGGCGCTCACCTGATCGGTCCGGACGTCACCGAGCTGCTGCCCGAGCTGACGCTGGCCCAGCAGTGGGACCTGACGGTCCACGAGGTCGCGCGCAACGTGCACGCGCACCCGACGCTGGGCGAGGCCGTGAAGGAAGCGATCCACGGCCTGGCCGGCCACATGATCAACCTTTGAGGCGAAATCCCGCGCGCACCGCGCGGGTTCGGAGCAAGTCACCACACCACCCAAAAACGAGATGAATCATCTCGTTCATCAAGACAGGAACATCATGAAGGTTCTGCTCACCGGTGCTACCGGCTACATCGGCTCCGCCGTCACCGACCACCTCGTCGCCGCCGGCCACCAGGTCGTCGCGCTCACCCGGGGCGCCGAGCCGCAGCCCGGCCGGGGCTGGCACGCCCAGGTGGTCGGCGACACCGCGGACCCGGCTTCGCTGGCCGGTACGGTGACCCCGGAGATCGAGGCCGTGATTCATCTGGCTCCTCCGAGCGGTGACGTGGACGTGGACATCGCCGTCATCGAGGCGTTGGCGGCCCCGTTGCGCGGCACCCGACGTCCCTTCGTCTACACCAGTGGCGTCTGGGTGCTGGGCGCCACCGGCGACGCCCAGGAGGTCGGCGAGGAGACCCCGACCGATCCGATCGACATCGTCGGCTACCGCCCGCAAATCGAGCGGCGGGTGCTGGCCGAGGTCGCTGAGGGTGTGCGCGCGGTCGTCGTCCGGCCCGGCATCGTCTACGGCCGCGGCGGAGGCATCCCCGCCATCCTGGTCGACCGGGCCCGCCGGCAGGGGACGCCCGAGTACTACGGCGTGGAGGGGGTGCACTGGCCGACCGTCCACGTGGACGACCTGGCCGAGCTGTTCGTGGCCGCCGTCGAACGGGCCGAGCCCGGCACCGTCTGGCACGGCGTCGGCGAGTCGGCCGTCCCGGTCCGTGACCTCGCCCGGGCCGCCGGCCGCGCAGCCGGAGTGCTCGCCGCCCCGCAGGTAGTACCGGTGGAACAGGCCGCCGAGGTCTTCGGCCCGCTCTTCGCGGAAGCGCTCGCCCTCGACCAGAGCGTCAGCGGCGCCGCCGCCCGTACCGCCCTCGGCTGGCAGCCGGGCCGGCCGGGTGCCGTGGCCGAACTGACGACGGGTTCGTACCGGCCGGTCGAGGTGTTCGGCGCCCCCGAAGGCCCGGAGACCGACACCGCGGTGGCCGCGATCCGCCGTGTGGTGGCGGAGGTCGAGCAGGCCCAGCAGAACGAGCTGGTCGACCGGTTCCTGAGCGTCTTTCGCCGCCAGGACCCGGTGTGGACCACCGGTCACGGCAAGCGCCTGTCGGGCTTCGAGGAGATCGAGACCTTCACCCGCAAGGTGCTGCCCGGTGCCATGGCCGAGTCCACCGCCGTCTACGACGTCGAGCGCGTGCTGTTCTTGAAGCCCGACGTCGCCGCGGTGAACGTCCGCCAGCAGCCTGTCCGCCACGACGGCACCCGGATCACCGACCGTCCCGAGGGCCGCCCGTTCTACATCCTGGTCAAGGAGGACGGCACCTGGCGCGTCGGCGCCGCCCAGAACACCGTCGTGGCCGACTGACGGCCCAGCACGGCTTGTGACGCAGGATTCTCGCTCGATACAGCAGGGGAAACATTCCATGATGAACCAGTCGATGTCCGATAAGGAACTCGCCGGACAGCCCGCCGCATACTGGACCGGTGTCGCCTACGAGGCGCTGATCGCGTTCACCCGGGCCCGGCAGCTGGAGAAGGGCTACACCCAGCCCCAGTTCTGGCTGCTGCGCAACCTGTCGGTGAATGACATATCGCCCGATGGCGCGGGGATGACCGTGGCCGAGCTGCGGGAGGCGATGAGGTCGTACATCCGGCCCGAGGACGACCTGGAGGCAGAATCCGCGGTGCTTGAGAAGCGCGGCTGGCTGAGACGGGACGCCGAGGACCGGTTGTGGCTCACGGAGGAGGGGGAGCAGGCCCGGGTCGACCTTGCGGGCAATGCGCCCGCGATCCGTGCCGCTCTCCACGAGGGCATCGACGACGGGGACTACGTCGTCGCGCTGAGGGTGCTCGGTCAGCTGATCCACAACGCGGGCGGGACGGCCCCCTCATAGGCCGAGGGCCCTGGACGCCCCGCCTTTGGCGACTCGGCGCGGGGCGCGGCCGGTCTGCGTGGCCCACCCGGCCGGAGCTGACCGGCCCGTTCCCGCTTGGCCTGTGCGGCTCGGCCTCGCCTACGGCAGGCGCCGTTGGACACCCCTGTCGGCCTGACTCCACCCGGCAGTTGCCGACTCTGTCGGCCGACCGACCAGGGGAGCGGTGCCGCCTCGGGACGTGGAGGTAGCCGACGGTGACACCGCGCTACCGCGGCTGGGTCATCCGACCTCGCGAAGCCGTCGGTGCTCCGTTCCGCGGATGCCCAGGCCGCGGAGGCGCTGCTCGAACAAATTGGGCGTCACCGAGGCGAACTGACGGGGCGCCGTGGCCACGATCCCGACTTCGCCGACGCGGAGACGCCCGCCTCCCTGGGGCGGGTTGTCGCCGTGCTCACAGCCGACCCCGGCGCCACGGCCAGGAGCGGTCGGGTGCCGGCGACCTGGGGCCTGTGCCCCACATGCGATTCACCGATGACGGCGGCGGGCGCCCGGGCTTCGCCGCGCGGCGGCCCGCGTCTCTGACAGCCGAATACGGCCCACTCGGCAAGGCGCTCTTACCGCTCCGTCGGGCCGGGGCCCGTGACCGTCGGACCCATGACATCGTCAGCCACGTCCACCTCAAGGTGCGGCGTCCGGAGTAAGGGAAGAGCGCGAATGACCGAAGCGGTCCGGACAAGGGCCGCCGACCGGGGGCCCGCCGGTCTCAGCGGCCGGCACCACGAAAGGGAAGTGCTCGACGGGCTCTTGAAGGGAGCCTGGCAGAGCCGGGGTGGGGCCGTGGTTCTCACAGGCGAGGCAGGGTCGGGCAAGACGGCGCTGCTCGACCGGTGCGCCTCGGCGGGCGCGGACGGAGCCCGGCTGTTGCGGTGCACGGGGGTCCACTCGGAGGCGGCGCTGCCGTACGCCGGTCTGCAAGTGCTCCTCCGGGGCGCCCTCGACCGGGCCAGGAGCCTGCCGGAGCGTCAGTTGACGGCGCTGCGCGGGGCGATCGCGCCGGATGACGTGCCCGCCGGGGACCGCTTCCTGGTCGGAGCCGCGACGCTGGGCCTGCTCGACGAGCTGGCCGAGGAACGCCCGGTCGTGGTCCTGGTGGACGACGCGCACTGGCTGGACTTGGAGACCGTGGACGCGCTGCTGTTCGCGGCCCGCCGACTCGGGATGGGGCGGGTGGCCATGGTGTTCGCCGCGCATGAGGATTCGGCGGTCTTCGACGGTGCGCCGGGCCTGCCGATGCTGCACCTCGGGCCACTGACCGATGAGGAGGGGGCGGCGCTGCTGGCAGATCGGGCGCCCGACCTGCATACCACCGTGAGCAGCCGCATCCTCGGGCTCGCGCAGGGCAATCCGCTCGCCCTCGTGGAGCTGGCGGGGGCTCTGACGGCGGCCCAGCGGGACGGGAGCGAGCCGCTGGACGCGCGGGAGATCGCCGTGTTGCCGGCCTCGTGGCGGGTGCGGCGGATCTTCGACGAGCGGATCCGGGCGCTGCCCGCGCCGACCCGTCTGCTACTGACCGTCGCCGCAGCAGATGACACCGGCGACGTGGCGCTGGTGATGGCGGCGGGGGAACGGGTGGGCGCGGCTGCCGGGGACCTCGGGCCGGCGGAGGCGGCGGGCCTGGTGAGGGTGTCCGGACGTCGGCTGGTGTTCCGGCATCCGCTGGTGCGGGCCGCCGCGTACCAGGGTGCGGTGCTGGCCGAGCGGACGACCGCTCACCGGGCGCTCGCCGACGTCGCGCCGGCCGCCGGGGACATGGGCCGCAGGGCCTGGCACCTGGCCGCGGCGACCGTCGGCTACGACGAGGCGGTCGCCGCCGAACTGGAGCGCAGCGCCGAGCTGTTCCGCTCCCGGGGCGGCCGGGCGGCGGTCGCCGCGGCCTACCGGCGGGCCGCACAACTGACCGAGGACCAGGATGCCCGGGCGCTGCGGCTGGCCGCCGCGGCGGCCGCCGCCGCCGAGGCCGGACAGGCGGAGCTCGCGGGGACGCTCGCCGACGAGGCGGGGCCGGTGAGCAGTCCGTCGGCGATCGCCCGGCTCGCCAGCGTCCGGGCGGCGCTCGAACACGGGCGCGGCCGCGCGGAGTCGGCGCGGCTGCTGCTCGTCGAGGCGACTGCCGAGGTGACGGCGCACCGTCCCGCCATGGGGGCGTGGCTGCTGTTCGAGTCGGCCGCGATGGCCTGGGACGCGCCGGACCCGGTCGCGGCGGCCCGGGACACCCGCGCGAGGGTGGCCGGTCTGGACTTCGGCGAGCATCCCGTACAACGGGGTGCGGCCGGGGTGCTCGACACACTGGCGGGTGATCTGGCGGGCGGGGCGGCACCAATACGGGAATTCGCCGAGCACGTCGTGCGGACCAGGCAGGAGCGCAGCCTGACCGATCAGGTGCGGCTGCACGGATGGGACATGCTGCTCGGCGAGTACCGCACGGTGCACGACGAGGCCGTGGCCCTGGAGCGGGAGTGCCGGGTGGAGGGTGCCGTCGGGGTGCTGCCGCGGGTGCTGCTGCGGCTGGCGCGGCTGCGGCTGTTCCTGGGCCGGCACCGGGACGCGTACACGACGGCGGTCGAGGGACTGGAGATCGCTCGTGACACCGGTCAGAGCCATCTCGCCACGATGCTCAGCGGCGTCCTGGCGGTGCTGGCCGCCCTCGACGGGGAAGAACCGGATGACACAGGAGCGCGCGAACGGCGGGACGGCGGGGACCAACAGGGTTCTTCCGGGCGGGCGGGGCGGTACCTGTGCCCCGGTGTCGCGCCGGCCCCGTTCTGGCTGACCCGGGCGCAGGGCCTGTTCGATCTCGGGGTCGGCCGCTACGACCGGGCGCTGCAACGCTTCGCCGTCCTGACCGGCGGACCGCACCGGCACTTGATGGTCTCCGTGCACAGCCTGCCCGACCAGGTGGAGGCCGCCGTCCGGATCGACCGGGCCACCGACGCCGGGCCGGCCGCCGAGCGGTTCACGCGCTGGACCGATGCCACCGGGACCGCGTGGGCCAGGGCGGTGGAACTCCGCTGCCGCGCCCTGCTCGCCGCCGACGACGCGGCGGGAGAGTTCTATGAGCGGGCGCTCGCCGCCCATGCGGGGGACGGCCGCCCGTTCGAGGAGGCGCGCACGCGGCTGCTGTACGGGGAGTGGCTGCGCCGGGCGAAGCGCCGGGCCGACGCCCGGGAGGCGCTGACCGTAGCGCTGGAGTCGTTCGAGCGGATGCCGGCCGCCGCGTGGGCGGACCGGGCACGCGCGGAGTTGCGGGCCGTCGGCGCCACCCCGTCCGCGCCGGCGGCGGACGCGGATCTCGCAGGCCGGCTGACCGCGCAGGAACTGCGGGTGGTCCGGCTCGCGGCGACGGGCCTGAGCAACCGGGACATCGGCGCACGGCTCTTCCTCAGCCCGCGCACGGTCGGTTACCACCTGTCCAACGCCTACCCGAAGCTCGGCGTGACGTCGCGGGCCGCCCTGGGAGCGCTCAGCCTGGCCTGACCTCTCGGCCCCGTCACGGGCGTGAACCCTGGTAAGGACCCTGGTCGTTCGACGGATCCGCAGGCACCGGCGCGGATCCTACGGTTCTGGTGTTGGAAGAACGTCTGCCTGGGAGGGCTCATGAAGGTTCTGGTACTGGGTGCCACCGGTTACATCGGCTCCGCGGTGGTGTCGTGCCTGACGCGGGAGGGCCACGACGTGGTGCCCCTGGTCAAGAGCGCGGCCGAGCTGCATCCGGACGTGCCGGTGCGGGTCGGCGATCTGGCCGACCCGGCGTCGCTTCGCGCGGCGGTGACGGACGACGTGGACGCGGTGGTGAACCTGGCCACGCCGACCGGCGACGAGGCGGTGGACACCGCCGCCCTGGACGCGCTGCTCGCACCGCTGCGCGGCACGGGCCGGGCGTTCGTCTACACCAGTGGCGTGTGGGTGCTCGGCGCCACCGGCAACGCCCCGGCGACGGAGGATGCCGCTACTGACCCGATCGCGATTGTCGGCTATCGGCCGCGGATCGAGCAGCGGGTGCTTGCCGCCGCCGGGGACGACGTGCGGGCCGTGGTGATACGCCCGGGCATCGCGTACGGCCGGGACGGCGGCATTCCCGCCCTGATGACCGGCTGGGCGCGGGAGCACGGCGCGGGTCGTTACGTGGGCCCGGTCGCGACCCGGTGGCCGATGGTCCACGTCGACGACCTCGCCGAGCTGTACGTCCTCGCGCTCACCAAGGGCCACTCCGGTGACCTCCTGCACGGCGTGGCGTGGGAGTCCGTCCCGGCGGCGGCCGTCGCCGCGGCCGCCGACATCGCCGCGGGCGGCGTCGGCCGGGCCGAGCCGTGGCCGTTCGCGGAAGCCGCCGAGGCGCTCGGGGAGCCGTTCGCCGAGGCGCTCGCGCTCGACCAGGTGGTGTCGGGACGGCGCGCCGGCGAAGAGCTGGGCTGGCAGCCGAGCCGCCCGAACGTCCTCACCGAACTCGCCGGAGGCACCCGTGGCTGACACCGCCGTCCTGACACCCCCGATCTGCCGCGTCTGCGGTACCCAGTACACCGCCCCGCGCCCCGACTGCCCTGTCTGTCTGGACGAACGGCAGTACGTGGGCCAGGGCGGCCAGCAGTGGACGACGCTGGCTGGGTTGCGCGAGGCGGGCCACACCGGCCGCTTCGAGGAAGAGGGGCCCGACGTGCTCGGCGTCGGCGTCACCCCGCAGTTCGCCATCGGCCAGCGGGCCCTGCTGCTGCGTACCGCCGCCGGGAACGTGCTGTGGGACTGTGTGCCGTACCTCGACGACGCGATGGTGCGGGCCATCGAGGAAGTCGGCGGCATCGACCACATCGCGATCAGCCACCCGCACTTCTACTCCTCGATGGTGGAGTGGGCGCACGCCTTCGACGCGCCGGTCCATCTGCACGAGGCCGACCGGCAGTGGGTGGGCCGACCGGACCCGGCCGTGCGGTTCTGGAGCGGGCGCACGCTTCAGCTCACCGACGAGGTGACCCTGATCAACCCGGGCGTGCACTTCCCGGGCAGCGCGGTGCTGCACTGGAGCGCGGGGGAGGGGGCGCTGTTCACCGGCGACGTGGTCAACGTCTGCCCGGACGGCCGCTGGGTGACCCTCATGTACAGCTACGCCAACCACATTCCCGAGCGCCCCCACGCGGTCCGAGCGGCAGCCGACCTGCTCGCTGGCTACCGCTTCGAGCGGATCTACGGCGCCTGGTGGCACCGCGTCGTCACCTCCCAAGGCAACGAGGTCCTGGCCCGGTCCGTCGAACGCTACCTCCGCTTCGCCCAGGCCACGGTCCCGAGCGGCTGACAGGGAGTGCCGGTCGTCGACACGGTGTATTCCTGAAGTATAAGAAGGAGAGAATTCATGACGACCCAGCAGATCCCTGATGCCGAACTCGCCGGACAGCCCGCCGCGTACTGGACTCGCCTACGAGGCGCTCATCGCGTACGTCCGGGCCCCGCAGGCTGTGAAGGGCCACACCCAGCCCCAGCGATCCACGCAACCATCCACGAGGGCACCGACGACGCGGACTACGTCACCACGCTGAAGGTGCTCCAGCAGTTGATCCGCAATGAGGGCGGAACGGCCGGCTGACAGACCGAAGGGCCGGGCGCAACGCCCGGCCCCTCGCGAGGTTGTGGCAGTTCAGCCAGCATGTTTGTCCAGCAGAGTCATGCCGATATCCAACGCGTGCGCTGATACGACAGCACTGTGAACGGTTCGATGCCGCTTCACGCGTCGTCGGACTCCGCGGCCAGCGGGACCTCGCCAGCCGTCTTGCTGAAGCCGAGGGCCTCCACGATCCGGCCGTCCGTCACGCGCATGACGTTGACGCCCTGCACCCACTGATCGGGGCCGTCCCCGAAGCGGTAGGTCCACACGATCGTCGCGCGGTCGCCCGCCACGATCACCTCTTGGGGCGTGAACTGCGAGGTGAGGTCCTCGACGAGGGCCGTCCACCACTCGGTACAGGCCTGGCGCCCGACCACCCGCTCCCCGCGCGGCGCGGGCTGGACGCTCTCCATGACGCAGTCCTCGGCGATCAGGTCGGTCAGGAGGGCGGCCTGACGGTCGGTGAACGCGCGGTTGAAACGGTCGATGACTTCGGCGGTGCTGCGTACGGACATGACGCCTCCTCGAATGAGATAGACCAGTCGATCTACCCTCTGCCCCATATAGATAGACCGATTGATCTACCGCGTCAAGTGCTGCACAATCACGCCATGACCGCTTCGACCAAGCCGGGCCCCCGCGAACGCCTGCTGCTCGCCGCCCAGGAGCTGACGTACACCCATGGCGTCGGCGTCGGCGTGGACGCGCTGCTCAAGGCGGCCGGCGTCGCACGCCGTTCCCTGTACGAGCACTTCGGCGGCAAGGACGGACTGATCGCCGAGGTGCTGCGCCGCAGCACCGCCGAGGACGTGGCCGAGTACCGCGCCACCATGGACGCAGCGGGCGACGACCCGCGGACGCGGCTCCTCGCGGTCGTCGACCGGCTCGGCCGCATCGCCGCAGAGCCGGACTTCCAAGGCTGCCGTTACCTCGCAGCCGACCTCGCGCTCACCGACCGGGAGCACCCCGGCCACGAGGTCACGCGGACCTACCGGCGTACCCTCCACGGGCTGTTCACGGCCGAACTCGCCGCCCTCGGACACGCGCGCCCCGACTTCGCAGCCGACCAGTTGCTCATCCTCGTCGACGGCCTTCTCGCCACCGGCGCGGCCCGCCCCGAGGACCGCCCGCCCGCCGCGGCGGTCCGCGAACTCGCCGAACACATCGTCGACGCCGGGCTCCCCTCAGCCGCAGTAACCACGGACAACTCACGTCAGGCGTGATCAGCCCGCTTGAATGCTTCCAGGCGGCTGACGGTGTCGCGGTCGGTGTCGACCGCCAGATCCGCCATCGCTGCATGCTTGGTTTGGCCCGTGAGGATCGCCAGGCGCGAAGATGATCGAGCCTTGCGAGATCGCCATCCCAGGGCTGGGGGCCTCTAGGCGCACGGCTGTAGCGGCCGGCCCACGGTCTCGACTCCCGTCGAGCGTTCCCCTGTTCGGCTGATCTGCCGGATTAGGCGCCCGTACGCTCCGGGGCCCTGACCACGAGCATCACCGCCCTGCGCACCGCCATCCACGGCGCCCTGAACCCTCTGACCCGCGGCGTCCTCCAGCACGCAAACTCCCTGCCCGACTTTCCCTATCGGGTGCGTGGTTCGCCTCAGTCGGCTATACGGGGGCGGTGGGCAGGGGGTGTGCAGGGGGGAGGCCCAGGGACCGGGCGAGGTCGCGCAGGTCGTCGCGGTACAGCCGGGTCGCGTCGCGCGCGCGGGGGCCGAGGAGGCCGGCCACTTCCAGCGCGACCAGGCCGTGCATCCGGCCCCAGACGCGCAGTGTGACGGCGAGGGCGGACGGCGGCAGCTCGGGGTGTGCCGTCCGGGCCGGGGGGACGAACCCGGCGTCGAAGTCCTCCCAGGCGTAGTCCTCGGCGTCCTGGAGCGCGCAGGTGAGCGGCCAGGCCGCAGCGACCAGGCCGAGGAGCCCCAGGCACAGGCGGTGCTCGGCCTGGGCTGCGGCCTGGACGGAGGGGGATGCCGGGTGCCCGGCGGGTGCCTCGCCGTACAGCAGCCGGAACTCGTGCGGATGGGCGAGGGCCCACTCCCGGTACGCCAGCCCGTGGGCGACCAGGCGGCCTGCCGTGTCCTCCACGGGGAGGGTGCCACGTGCCTGCTCGAGAGCTTCGGCCAGTGCGCTGTAGGCATCGGCGGCGAGCGCGGCGAGCAGATCATCCCGGGTGTCGTAGTAGGTGTACAGCGCCGCTGGCGTCATGCCCATCTCGCGGGCGACAGCGCGCAGCGACAGCGTGCCGGCCCCGCCCTCGGCGAGGAACCGGGAGGCGATCGTCTTGATCTCCCGGAGCGTCGAGGCGCGGAGGCGTTCACGGCGGGTCGGCTGGGGCGGGGTATCCATGCGCCCGAGGGTACACCCGATCGGAAACTGAACGGTGTTTGTTTATTGAGCAGCGTTCGGTTACGTTCGATGGCGTACCCCTCCGGGTGGCAGCCCCCGCACCTGCGGTCGGCGGGCACCCGGCCCGAAAGGAAGAACCACCATGGACATCCGCGGCTACGAGACCGGTCCGATCGCGGCGGAGGCCGCCTTCACCTCCGACTTCGAGATTCCGGGCGACCTGCCTGTCCAGAAGCTGGTCGACATGCTCGAAATCGAGCGGCGCAGCATGGACATACGGCCCGGCATGCGGCACAAGTACACGCCGCTGCGTTTCGACTCCGCTGCGGGCACGCCGCAGATCGGCGGCCGCTACCTCTTCGACACCTGGGACAACGTCCTCGACTACGACGACTTCACCAGCAACGAGCTGGAGTTCGAGGAGGGCGTGAAGTTCTGGGACCGCCCGTTCTTCCTGGACGTGGACCGGCACATCTGGCGCGTCACCGGCGCCCACGACTTCACCCCGCTGGCTACCACGCACCACGTAAACCGCTTCGAGCGCTGGACTTACGACGGCGACGCCGCGAATGCCGCCCGGCTGCTGGAGCAGTCCTGGCCCGCGCTGCGCGACCACGCCGGTGCCGCGGGGGCGGCGAGCGTCTGGCTGCTGCACCAGCCCGAAGAGAAGCAGATCGGCGTGCTGACCGTGGCCGCCCGCGTTGCAGCGGACACCCCGGGGGAAGCGGCTGCCCGCTCACTCGACGCCCTGGCGCGTACGCCGTCCCCGGGCCAGCTGCTGCCGGATGCGCTGGGCGCCGCCCAGGTCTTCGACCGGACCAGCCTCATCCTGGCCATGTGGCTTCCCGAGTCCCGCGTGCTCGGCGGAGCCCCCTCCGCCTACCCCGCGGCGCCGGTCCACCCGCTCCCGACGGTCCCGCCGCAGGAACCCCTCGGCGCCTGACACGGCCTTGCCCGCTCAGTGAGCGTTTGAGTGCCGGTGCGGCGCCTCATGGAGGAACGCCAAGGCCCTGCTGGGCGCCCATCAGGGCCTTGGCGTTCCTTGGTGCGACGCAGCAATAATCGGCGTCGTCACGCTCGGTCGCCGTGACGCGGAGCGCCAGGGGCGCGTCCTTCCAGACGGGGCGGAGGTCGAGTTCGGCCACATGTTCCCGCCGCAGGCGAAGGCGCGCAGGTTCCAGGAACCTGAGCGTCAGGCAACGGGGACCCGTACGCGAGTCCGTGAACTCTAGGGTCTCGCGCACGAGTTGGGAGCCGTGAATCAGACGTCGCCCGGGGCATCGGCAAACGCCACCACCGGAGATGCCCGCAGGCCGCCCGCATCCGTGCCCAGGCCGAAACCGAGCACGCGTTTTCCGACCTCGGCGAGTTGGCCACGGCTGGAGGCGGCCTGGTTCCGCACCTCGGAGGAACTCCATACTTGCCCTATGGACTTAGACCTCACCGATCGAGTCGCCCGCGGCGACGACTGGGACGCCATCGAGGAGATGGCCACCAGCAAGTACTGTGCGGCCATGGACGCAGAACAAGCCCGGGTTTCTGCAGCAGTCCGTGAAGCGCATTCCAGGGGCCGCTACCCGAGCATGGGGATCGACTGGTCGAGTATCCCAGTCTTCTACATCGTCGGGGGGTATGCCCTCGCCAAGGTTGTCGGACCGATGGCAGAGGCATTGGGCACGAAGTTGGGAGAACGCCTTGGCCAGTCGCTGGCTGAATCGACCAGCCGGGTCCGTATGGAGTTCACCAGATCACCAGGTCACTACCAGCTGTTCGTCAAAGGTCCGAACGGGAGGGTACGGATGCTGGTCGACCCCGATCTGCCCGATGACGCCAAGATCGCCCTGCTTGAATTCGATTTCGGCGACGCTGCGCATGCCGGCAAGACGTTCACTTGGGACGAGGCGTCGAACGAGTGGGTTGAGAATCAGGCATCTTGGTTCCCCTGGGTGAGCAAGCACCTCTGAGCTTGCTCGTGCCCGCGGTCTGGACGGCAGCAGGTGGCGCATGTCGGTGCCGCTGAGCGCGTGGACGCAGACCAGCACCATCACGAAGCGCTGGAAGCCGTTCCGCGCGTGGCCAAGGTCGCCGGCCAGCCGGTCCGAGGGCATGGAAGGCGGGCTTTGTTGATCCCTGCGAAGACGAGGCCGCGGGGGGGGGGGGGGGGGGGGGGGATCGCACAAGACCTCGCCTCTTGCCGAAGGGCCCGGAGCGGGCAAGCCCATCGACCGTTTCATCGAGCTCCGAGGGCCGGCCCGCGGCGCCGCCGCCCTGCCAAACTCCATGCCGACAAGGCTTACGACAACCCCCTGCGGAAATGGCTCAGAGAACGTCGCATCACGCCCCGCATCGCCCGCAGTGGAGTTGAGTCCTCCCAGAAGCTGGGCCGCCACCGCTGGACCCTCGAGCGGACCATAGCCTGGCTCGCAGAATTTTCCGGCCGCTGCCCGGAGGACATCGTCGGCCGACTCTGTGCGGCCGTGGTCTATGGCCGTGCGCTGACCCGGCGGGCACGGACATCGTGGTAGACGTACATGGCGATGGTCAGCGCCGTCACCAGGTAGAAGAGCCACAGGCCGAAGGCGACCGGGGGGCCTGAGTCTGTGCTGGGTTCATAGGGTGGGTTGGATGTGGCCTGCCAGCCGAGGCACACAACGGTGAGCGCCACTGCGCCGTAGCCCGCCAGCCGCGTGGGTACCCGGGAACCTAGAACGAGCAGCGTGACCGCCACCAGCAGTGTCGCCACCCCGACGCCGGCTCCGACGGTGGTGAAGGCTCCCCAGGCTCGTGCGTTCCACTCTAAGAAGTCCTCTTCCTCCGCGTAGACGATCCGTTTGCCGAACGACTCGATAACGCTGTCGCTCGGGTTCCAGTACCCGGGCCTGTAAGCGGGCCGGAACAAAATGATCGTGTGCAGCGCCAGCAGCGCCGCCGGCGGGCCCAGCCGCTCCAGCCGCTCCCGCCTCGTGGACGGCACGCGCCGCGATGTCGTGGTCGTGCTGGACGCGCGCAGCAGCGAAGCGCACTCGGCGGCGGTGGGCCGCTCCTCGGGACGCGCGGCGGTCATCCGGGCGAGCAGGGCCAGTACGGGCTCGCAGATGGAGGATTGGACCTGGGGCATGAGCTGCGTGACGGGCAGTCGGTGGCCGGTGAGCTTCTCGATCAGGACGATTCCCAGGGCGTAGACGTCCGAGGCGGGTGTGGCGGCACGGCCCTGGAGCTGTTCGGGGGCCATGTAGCCGGGGGTGCCGAAGTACCTTCCGGTGGTGGTGGCTGTGCGGGTGAGAGAGGCGTCGTCCCGGGCTATGCCGAAGTCCATCAGCACGGTGCGCCCGTCGGCACAGATCATGATGTTGGCGGGCTTGATGTCCCGGTGCACAACCTTCGCTGCGTGGACGTGCGCGAGAACGTCCGCCAAGTGCGCCCCGGTCTCCACGACCGAGTCCACGTGCGAGAACTCCCAGGTGGCGCCGTCCAGCAACTCCATCACGAGGTAAGGCAGGGGCTGGTTGTCGTGGTCGGCCGTTCCGGCGTCGTGAACGGTCACGACGCTGCCGTGGCGGAGCGAGGCGAGCGTGCGGGCCTCACGGGCGAACCGCTGAGCCGCCTCCGGGTACTGCGTGACGCCGGTGACGAACTTGATGGCGACCCGTCGGCCGAGGGTATGGTCCGTCGCCTCCCAGACCTCACCCAAGCCACCCCTGCCAAGGAGGCGTCCCACGCGGTAGCGGCTCCCGACGGCCATACCCTGCTGCACCCAATCCCCCTAGCGTCACCAGAGTCGATGAGATGGCCAATCTAGAGCAGGTCACCACGGCTGCGTAGGGACCCAAGGCCACCAGCCGCTCACTGACCCTCACCACGCCTCAGAAGCCAGCCAAATGAGATGATCTCTTATGCGGCTACCGGGAGGCTGACGAGAGGCTCAAGGAGAACGCGCTGCACGGTGTGCAGTATGACGCCGGGGCCTAGGAGGCCCCGGCGTCACAGGCAGTTTTGGGATCAGTCGGCCGTTGGTCCGCGGATGCCGCTAACTGACGCGCAGGTGGCGCGGATCGAGCCGTTGCTCCCGGCAGGCCAGGCCTGCGACGCACCGACCTGTTCACTGACGTCGCGGCCCGCCTGCGCGTTCCCCGTCGGCGAGGACGGCCCCGCAATGTCGTAGACGTCTCTCTGGAGACCTACGGGGCATGTGACTTCCATCACATTCAAGCGTGCTTGGGGTGCTGGCCCGTACGCGGTAACGGCCTCGCTGCGAGGCATGCGCCGCATTATTCGATGAGGGCGAGCGGTGTTCACTCTGCGTTTGCCTTCGAATCTGGTGCAGGGCGTGCCCCGGTGGGGGCTGGGGGTGCGGGAAGGCTCGCTGGCGGTTCGGCAGTGCGAGACCGGCTGCCCTGTGGTGTCCGCTGAGGTGGGGCCCGGCGCGGAGAGCGGTCTCAATTTTCGGTTCACGTCGCGACGGCATTCATCACTCTTTGTGGATAGGTAAATTGAAGTGCGACGAGGAGGGGATTCCCTCGGACTGGGGCTCGTGGGGCACGTGGGGGCGCGTCAAAGGCCATTGTCTTGCGGCAGGTTGACGGGAACACTGTTCCTTACGCGGAGTCGCTGCCGTATTCCCGAATTGCCGGGCACCGGTGTCGACGCGTGGGGAAGGTGAGGTGAAGTCACATGGGTATGAAGATGACGATGACCACCCGCTGTTCGGTCTCTGTGCGCTGGCAGCACGTGCGAGTGGTCATCATCGTCATGGTCCTCGTGTTCCTGAGTGTGATGACTCGCGGAGACGGTGACACGACGCTGGTCGACGCGCTGTTGCCGCGCGTCTGAGGGGTGAGCAGGTCCCTCCAACGGGGGCGGTTGCCGGGAGACCGGTGACCGCCCCTTCTCTTTGTCAGGCTAGCGCACAAAGTCTGGCCGATGAAGGGGAATCCGCTCGAATTCTCCATGGCGTTCTTGAAACTATCCGGTAAGGATCCCGGCAGGCGTCGGGCGTGTGCGAATTGAACACGGCGGTGGGAAGAGGCTGTGACAGCCGTGGAAGGCCCGGTTCCAGCAGCCGGTTTGCCCAACTCATCAACTCTGTCCAACTCATCAGCTCACGGAGAGAACACGGCGGAATTCCGTGTCGCCGTACTCGTCAGGTGAGGCGATGGCGACTCCCTGTGCCTCCACCCACGCGTGGAAACGGTAGGGGTCGTCCGCCGTGCCGACGCACCACACCACACGCCGGCCGGTCAGGGCCAGGACCCCGAGCGTGGCCAGGGACAATTCCAGGCAGGCGGCGCGTCCGGGGTACCACCGGGCTGCCCGGCGCACCGTCGCGAGGGAGGCTGAGGCCTGCGCCGGTGTGGCCTCCCGCCGGCACCAGATGCGTGCGGTCCAGCTCACCGTACGGGAGACGGTTCTCAACGGCAGCCGGATCAGCAGCAGAGCGCCGAGGAGTGCGAGCAGGCCGAGTAGCGCGGTCACGGCGCCGCGAAGGGAGCGGTCGCGTTCGCCCCGCACCGGTTCGGCGGCCATGGTCATCTGGGCCGCGGCCAGGGGCACTTCGGTGTCGGGCGGAACCTCGCGCTGCGGTGGGGGGTGCCAGGCGGATTCGTGACCGTCCGGACGCCGGCCCGCGGTCACCGGTGTCCGCTCCGCCGGGGGAGGCGCAGCGTCGGCCGCCGGGTTCGGGTAGGTGCGGTGTCCCGCCGCGGGGGCCGTCCGGCTCGGGGTGTGTGCGGCGAGGAGGCCAAGGCTGATCAGGTCGTCGGCGAGGCGGCGGGCGTCCTCGCGGATCCGGTCGTGCCGCACGTGCGGGTAGCGGCCGGCCAACACCAGTACCGCGGAGTCGAAGTCCCCGCTGCGGTGCCATTCCTGCCAGAGGGTATGAGCCATGGAGTTCATCGCGAAGCAGTGGCCGGACCGCACGTCCAGCAGCACGCTGCCACCGTGCGGTGAGGTGCTCTCGCGAACGTACGCGGACACGCTCAGCCGCGTCATGACAGCTCCTGCCCGCTGTCGCCGGCCGTCAGCCACAGGTCCGCGCCGAGCAGGCGGTTGAGCGCTGGGAAGGGTGAGGGCAGACCCGCGACCGCCCGTTCGACCGAGGCGATCACCCGCGAGGGTTCGATGATTCCGAGTTCGGCCAGCGGGGATCGCAGGAGCCGTGCTCTGATCTGTGTCGCCGAGCGGCGGGCGCCGCGGTAGTTCTCGGCCGCGTAGTCGCCCTTGGTCCTGCGCCGCAGTACGGGGTCGGGAACCAGGCCGGTCAGGGCGGCCGCCAGCAGCGGCTTGGCGGTGAACGGGTCGATCCGGTGCGGCAAGGGGAGGCGGGTGCAGACTCGTACGATCTCGCTGTCCAGGAAGGGAGCGTGTGGCCAGATGCCGAACGCGCGGGCTGTGGAGGTGAACTGAGCCTGCACGGCGGCGGAGGTGCGCAGCTCACACAGGACTGCCCGGGTGCCCGGTGTCGCGGGCGCTGAAGGGGATGCGGGGCCGGCCGATCGGGCACGCTCCTCGGCGAGTTCGGCCAGCTCGGCCAGGTGCCGACGTGCTCTGGTGGTCAGCCAGGCCGTCTCCGGTCCCGGCGCCGGCCACCAGGCAACCGCGTCCGCCCACCGCGGCGGGTGGTCCAGGGGCTCGTCGAGATCGGATGCGAGTTTGCTCATCGCCTGGTGCAGGGGAGTTCGTGCAAGGCGCCTGGCCCGCAGAATGACGTCGGCCGGGGAGAGTTGACGTATGCGGGCCAGCGCGCGCCCGTCGCTCAGGAGTCTGCGCAGTCCGGCGGTGGCCGCGATGTCACCGAGGTAGGAGGGGGGCGCGGCCAGTAGTGCGTCGCCGCCCTCGCCGGTCAGGTGAAGGCCGGGCCCGCCGCGCGCGATGTGGTCAAGTCGCAGCCGTTGTCGGGCGCCGATGGCCGCTGCCGGATCGGGCTGGTCCGCAGAGCCGTGCTCGGGCAGGTCGCTGTAGGGCAGGGAGTCCTCACCGCCACGGGTCACGGTGAGCCGGATCGATGGTGCCTGCTCGGCGTGGACCAGGGCGTGGACGAGATCGCCGGCGGGTGCGCCGGGGTGGTGGTAGACGAAGGCGTCCAGGGGCGGTCGGCCGGTGGTGCGGGCGGCCAGGAAGGCCAGGGAGGTGGAGTCCAGGCCGCCGCTGAAGTCCGAGGTGATGCGTGGGGCGCTGTCGGTGCGCAGGGTGACGGCGCGCGTGAGGGCCGAGCGTAACTGGGCCGCGCTGTCCTCGAACCGCGTGCCGGGATCGGGGGCGAGGTCCTCGTACGTCCAATGGGTGCAGCCGCCGGAAGGAGCGACTCTCAGGGCCTGGCCGCCACCGAGCCGGCGGATTCCGTCGTACGCTGTGCGCCCTTCCGTGAGTTCGGGAACCGCGGGGCAGACGATGTGCGCGGCGAGCACGGCCGTATCGGGCCGGCCGGCTGTTCCGGACAGGGCCGCCGCCGTCCTCGCCCGGGTGGACAGAACCGTGTTGGGGCCCTGGCGCCCGTAGTAGAGGGGAAACTGGCCCGCCGGGTCGACATATGCGGTGAGGTGGCCGTCGTCTTGGAGCACGATGAGCAGGTAGGCGCCGGGCCATCGGGTCAGGCGTTCCCAGTGGCCGTCCTGCACGGCCTGCCGCAGATCATGACGCATCGTCACTTCATCGGCGAGGCACTGGCCGACGGCGGCCAGCCGGGCGTGTGCGCACTGTACGGTGCGGACCTCACCGGGGTGCCAGGGCCCCCAGGACCAGAGCAGGGGTTCGCCTGGCCACAGCCGGGTGGCTCCACGCGGCGCCGGGGGAGGTGCCGGTGACAGCAGTCCCGCGATGGTGGGCCCGTCGGGAGGGGGAAGGACAGGAGACGGGCAGCGCGGGTCCGTGGCTGCGGCGGGGGCCGCGGGTCGGGGCATGAGAGATGTCCGGAATATCAGTAGTAGTACTGGGCATTGGCATCGGCGCACCCGCTGGGGGAGCTGCCCAGCGCCACCTCACGGACATGCCCCAGGTCGACCACCATCGGCGGTTCGTAGGCTGCCGCTTCCTCGGGGGACGGCGCGGCCCCGGCCTTCACCGATTGTCGCGGATATCCGAAATCCTCGTACGGGGATACGGCAATGGGCTCGTAGTTCATGAGGCCGCCTCGGGTCAGGGGCATCAGCTGCCCCGGAAAAGGATCGGAACGGGAAGGACGCGTGCGCCGGCCATCCCGGCGTCGTCGGAGCCCCAAAGTGTAGCGATTCTCCAGCCGCTCCTGGTGCCGAATCGGCCCGTGATCGCAGGTGCTCCGGCCTGGCAGTTCCCGCCCTTGTTTCCTGGCGGCAGAAGGGTTTCCGCTCTCTCCCACTGGTCCGCTGACGGGAGGGCGACTCATTCGATCAACGGCGCTCACTCATTTGAACGAGCGCGGCAGTGACAGCGGGTCCACAGTGCCGTATCGAAGAAGAGAGGGGCTTGGGCGGCTCGTTGGCCATCGAGTATCTCCCTAAGTGCCTTGGCGGGTGAGATACGAGTTCGACAGTCGGGTGTCTACATGTTGTTGGCCGGGTGCTCCATGCCGCGAAGCCCCAGGATCAAAGCGCCCTGGGCTTCGGCCCGGGTGTCCAGTTCGCTGAGGCCGAGGACGAACTTGGAGTCCTCGGCGACCGCGCCGGGCAGCGCGAAACGACGCAAGGACTCCTTGCAGCCCTCCAGCAGCAGCGGACTCTGGGCGAGCTGCCCGCCGATGACGACGAGGTCGGGGTTGAGCAGGTTGCACAGCTGGGCCAGTGACTGCCCCAGGAGCCGGCCGGCGTCGTGGATCACCCGCATGCAGACCGCGTCCTGTGCCTGGGCGGCTGCGATGACCTGTTCGAGCGTCTCCGGTGGGGGCGCGCTGTTGCGGGCCCGCGCGGTACGGACCTGCGCGATCAGCGCGTCGGCGCCGATCACCGTCTCCAGGCAGCCGCGTCCACCGCACTGGCAGACCGCGCCGTGCGGGTCCACGGTGAGGTGACCTAGTTCCCCTGCCATGCCGCCGTGGCCCCGCAGCACGCTGTTGTGCACGATGATGCCGGCGCCGACACCCGTCGACGCCTTCACGTAGACCACCGTTTCGGCGTGTTCCCGTGTGCTGTAGGTCTGTTCGGCCAACGCGCCGAGGTTGGCGTCGTTGTCGATGAAAGCGCGCACGCCCAGCCAGGTGCCCAGGTCTTTCACCGGGTCGTCGCCGTCCCGCCAGGGCGGGAGGATCGGCGGGGTGAAGCCGCCGGTGCGCGGGTTGATCATCCGGGGTACGGCGATGCCGAGGGAGAACACGTCGGAGCGGCGCCGCTGTGTTCCTTCGATCGCCTCGTCGATCATCTGCCTGACCTCGGGCAGAGCCCGGGACCAGCCCCTGCTGACGCCTTCCGAGCTGACCCGCGAGGTCACCTGGTCGAATTCCTTGTCGAGTCTGCGGGCGACCACGGTCATGTGGTTGAACCCGAGGTGCACGCCCACGCCGACGTCGTTCACAGCTGAGAGGCAGACCTTGCCGCGCTCTTTGGTGGCGGGTACGAGGCCGACCTCCGCGAGTTCGCGGACCGCGGCCGACACGGTGGCCTGCGAGAGCAGGGTGCGGTGCGCGATGTCGGCCTGGGTGCCGGACTTGATCGCCACGGCGAGAAGGACCTTCCTGCGGTTGGCTGCCCGGGTGGGGCCGGCCTCAGGCAGCCGGCCAAAGAGATCGTCCGCGTTCGCCATTGGCCCCCCAGCCCCGGTATCCGCATCTCGATTTTTTAGATCGAAGAGCAAATAATACCAGCCGAACCTTCAATTCGAACCGGCTTTGGCTTCGAATAGTTAAGTGGCAGTGAGGTGGCCGATGGGACTTCCGAGCGCTCCGATGTGTGTCGGCGACCTCTCTGGAGGTTCGTAATTGGCTGAAATTTTCTAGAGAAAGTCGTTGGCGTGGGTGTTTTTGGTCAGGATGCTCATCTATTGATCGAATCAGAGGGCGCGGCCAGAGACGAGGCGCCCTTCGATGGACTCCGCGAAGATCGCACCGCCCAGGTAGAGCGGCGTCGTCAAGGTGTCCGCCACGCCGTCGATCGCCTTCGTGTCGGTCGTGGGAACGGTCCGCTGGGTGACGTTCTCCGCGTCACCGTCGAGGGGAACGGTACGGATCTCGTAGGAGCCGACGGACAGGAGCCGGTCGCGGGAGAGGCCGAGGGCGCTGGGATTGCCGCGGGCCGGGAGGTCCCATAGCTTCTTGCCGGACTTCCAGTCGTACGCGGTCAGGCGGTCCGGGAGTTCGGCCCTCTCGTCGGTGCTCGCGATGACCAGAACTCCCTTCTCCCCGACGACCGGGGCGATGTCGGGCTCCTTCGTGGCCCCGATCGTGCGGCGGGAGGCAAGAGTGCCGCTGTCGAGCACGCGCACGCCCTCGTGCTCCACGGACCAGCACAGGATCGCGCCCGCGTAGCCGATGAGGCCGCTGCACGCGGGCTCCGGCACCCTGGCCTTCTCGTCGCCTGCCAGGGTGGAGAGGGAGAGGACGCCGCCGCCCTCCAGGGCCGTGTACAGCCGGCCGCTCCGCACGAGCAGCGCGCCCTGGGGTTTGCCGTCGACGCTGGTCTTCCACAGTTGCCTGCCGGTGCTCGCACGCCGGGCCCGCAGCACGGTGGTGCGCGGCTCGGGCGCGGCCCGCCTGTTGAACTCGGCCGTGTACACCACCCCTTGCGCGTACGCCACGGATACCACTCCCGCGTGCGCAGGGGCTTCGTGCCGCCAGACTTCGTCGCCCGTCGCCACGTCCAGGCCGGTCACCCCCAGTTCGCTGGGGACGAAGACCCGCTCGCCGTCGGTCTCGGGAGGGTTCTCCTGGATGCCACTCGGTTTCCCCGAGAAGCCGGGCGCCTTCCAGCGGTCCTTGCCGGTCGCGGCGTCCAGGGCAATCGCGGCGCCCCACCCGTCCCGGCACACGAGCGTGGACCGCACGATGACGCAGCCCTTGCCCATGCTGTCCACGCCCTTCGGCTTCTTGCGCGACCACGGCCGCCAGCCATCGGGGAGCGCGTCTTCGCGCACGGCCGACGCGCCGAACTCCCCGGAACGGCCCTGGTTGCCCAAGGCGGTGACCACACGACCGGACGCCGAGCCGGCATCCGGCGGTGAGCCCGCGGCGGGAGTGCCCGCCGGATCGTCCCTGAGGGCGTCCGGCAACATCACCCCCGCCACGGCGACCACCACGGCGGCCGCGGCGGACGCCGCGACCCAAGGCAATCGGCGCCGCTTGAGAACCGGCGCGGGACCGAACGCCCCCAAGGCGGGCGGCGCTTGCGGCGGGGGAGGCTCGCCCGCCCCGGACCGCTCGAACTCGGACCGCTCGAATGCTGCCGCGGCGGATCGGTACTCGGCGAACAGTGACAGCGCGTCGGAGGGCCAGGGGAAAGGAGTGGCCGCGGTGCCGTCGGCCAGGCGCTCGGCGAGCTCGGTCGGCGTGGGGCGGCGGTCCGGATCGGTGGCCAGGCACTCGGCGACGATGCCGCGCAGCTCGTCCGGCACCCCGGAGAGGTCCGCGTCACCCTGGGAGATGCGGAAGACGACCGAGGCCAGCTCCGAGTCGTCGAAAGGGCCGCGGCCTGTGGCGGCGTGACACAGGACCGCGCCGAGTGAGAAGACGTCCGATGCGGGGACGACCGCGTGTGAGCCCTCGATCTGCTCCGGTGCCATGAAGCCCGGTGTGCCCACGAGCACGCCCGTCATCGTGAGGGCCGTCGCCTCGAAGGCCCGCGCGATACCGAAGTCGATCAGGCGGGGGCCTTCGGGTGTGAGCAGCACGTTCCCCGGCTTCAGGTCACGGTGCAGGACCCTCGCCGCGTGCACCACGGCGAGCGCCCGGGCCAACCCCGCCCCCAGCGCCCGAACCGACTTCACCGGAAGTGGACCGCAGCGCGCGACCGCGTCGGCGAGGGAGGGCCCCGGCACGTACTCCGTTGCCAGCCAGGGCAGTCGGGCCTCCGCGTCGCCGTCCAGGAGAGCGGCGGTGAACGGTCCCGTGACCGCGCGAGCGGCGGCCATCTCCCGCCGGAAGCGGACACGGAACGCGTCGTCCAGATCCACGTCGAGTTCCTGCCGGACGGCTTTGACGGCGACGAGCTGCCCCTGGTCACGCCGGGCGAGGAACACCTCACCCATGCCGCCCGCACCGATCCTGGCGAGGAGACGGTAGGGGCCGATGTGGCGGGCGGCACCGGGCGGCAGAGGCGTGAGCATGCGAATCCTCAACTCATGGGCACGTACAGGGCGGTGACCGGTTCGGCCCGGTCCGCTACGGCAGTTCCACCGACGAGATCCTGCCCTCGTCGTAGACGATGTGGGCGACGCCGCCGAGGGCCAGGACGGTCGGCGCACGCAGCATCTCGGAGATGACGGTGCCGTTGACGTTCGGCGGGGGCTCGGGGCGGTCGCCCGGCGCTCCGGGCACGGGATGGCGCGTCACCTTCCCGGTACCGGCGCCGAGCGGCAGCGTGTACAGCGCGCCGCTGTCCGCGTAGACGGCACGATCGCCGAGCATCAGCGGCGACGAGGCCGGCACGTTCCCCTTCGGCAGCTTCGCGGAACGCAGCACTCTTCCGTTCCCCCTGTCATTGACCTGGACGCTGTTCTTGCCGGGGTCCACGGAGACCACGAGGGCGCGGCTCACGGCCGTCGGGCCCGCGGCCGGTCCGTACCCCTCGGGCGCCGGGTAGAAGAGAGGCTCTCCCGCCTGCTTGAAGGTGCGGGCCTTCAGTTGCAGCAACTTCACGCGCGGCGAGGGAGCGTCGCTCTCGGACGCGTCGTCGGCGGACGTCGTGCACAGCACGTCCTCGCCGACGAGCACCGCCCCGCAGCCGTTCTCCGACCGCCCGAGTTCCTCGCCGGTCCGTGCGTCGTACGCTGCCAGGCTGTCCTTCTCGTCGGCGTACACGACTCCGTCGCGCAGGGCCCGCATCTGGTAGCGGTTGATGTCGGCCTTGGCCGTCAGCGGGGTGCCGATCTCCTCGTCCCACAGAGGGCGGCCACCGTCGAGGTCGTAGGCGTGCAGGGAGGCGATCGCCCCCTCGTTCACGTACGAATCCTCCGCGGTGACCAGGAGCGTGTCGTCGTCCATGAGCGGACGCAGCGTGAACGCGCCCGCGCCCTCCGGGGCAGGCGCGTCCCAAATGACGTCACCGGTCGTGGAGTCGCGGACCTGGAGCACGCCTTCGTGGGCGATGACCGCCCTGCCGCCGCGCACCTGCGGTTCGAGTACGTCGCCGGGTCTGAAGTAGGCGCCGCTCGGGCCGATGTACGCCTCGTCGACACCGCCTTCAGGGTCGACCTTGCCGGACTTCCACAGCCGTTTCCCGTCGACCGCGCTCAGCGCCTCGTATGTGCCGTTGGTCAGCAGGCAGACGATGGCACGGGTGTCGGCGGCGCAGCTCATGGGGGAGTGGCTCAGAGCGCCCCGCCACGCCTTCCACCCCTTGGGCCGCTGGGCGGCGACCTGGTCCACCACCCCGGACCGGTCGGCCGTGCCCTCCGCGTCGACCCCGGCCCGCGCGATCAGTTTCTCCACGGCTGCCGGGTCGGTGGGCCCCGGATCCACCTTGCCCGGCACGGCCGAGCCACCGGGCCGTGCGGCCTCCGGGCTTTCGCCGCCGGACTTTTCCGACCAGGGCCCCCATACGGCGAGCGCCCCGCCCAGCGCGCCCGCCACCACAGCGACGGCGATGGTGGCGAGCAGCACGCGTGGCGTGCGATGGCGGGGGCGGGCCGTGGCCGGCGGGGGCGAGCCGCTCATCGTCGGCAGTTGATGCAAGCCGACGCCGACGGGCAGCCCTGGAGCGCCGGCGGGGTGGCCGGGTGCGGTGACCGGATGCCCCGGCACTGTCGCCGGGCCGCCCTGAGCGGTGGCCGGACGCTGCCCGGCCTCCGGCTCCGGCCAGCGCGGGACCGGCAGCAACGCCCGGCCCGAAGCGCACAGTTGCTCCACATCCCGCCGCGCCTCGTCGACGGTCGCCCGTACCGCGTCCGGCCACTCGGCGTTCGTCGCCGCGTCCCGCAGCCGTACGAGCCGTTCGGCGACCTCTGTCGCGCCGGGCCGCCCGGCCGGGTCCCGCGCCAGGCACGCCGCGAGGATGTCCCTCAACTCGCCCGGAACAGAGGCGAGGTCGGCCTCGGCCCGCGACACCCGGTACAGGACGGCGGCCATGGGCCCGTCCCCGAAAGGGTCCCGCCCTGTCACCGCGTAAGTGAGCACCGATGCCAGGCAGAAGACGTCCGATGCCGCCACCACATGCCTGCCGCCCGCCACATGCTCCGGTGACATGAAGCCCGGGGTGCCGACGAGCAGGCCCGACTGGGTCATGGTCGTGGCGTCCTGGACCCGGGCCACGCCGAAGTCGATCAGCTTGGGGCCGTCCTGGCCGAGCAGTACGTTGCCCGGCTTGAGGTCACGGTGCAGGGCGCCCGCCTCATGCACCACGGTCAGCGCCTGGGCCACGCCCGCTCCGAGCGCGGCGACGGCACCCATGGGCAGCGGACCGTGCCGGCGCACGGCCTCGGAGAGGGTGGGCCCGGCGACGTACTCCGTGGCCAGCCACGGCACTTCCCCCTCGGCCTCGCTTGCCACGAGCCGGGCCACGAAGGGGCTGTCGACGCAGGCCGCGACCTCCGCCTCGCGCCGGAAACGCCGCCGGAAGACGTCGTCCGTCGCCAGTTCGTTGCGGATGGCCTTGACGGCGACGAGGTCACCGGGGCCGAACGCGTCGTTGTCACCGGGGCGCGCGAGGAAGACCTCACCCATCCCGCCCGCCCCGAGGCGGGCCAGCGTCACATAGGGACCGAGCCGCCGAGGTGACGTATCCCGCAACTGGCCGATCATCCGCCCCGCCCCCCGTACCCCGGTCAACTGCCGTCCATCGGCGTCACGTTACCCCGGACCATGGAACATCCGCGCTACGCGCGCCATGGGGACAGCGGCGGTGGAGCCCCGCTCCTGATGGTGAGGACGGGCGGATTCGGCCTCGGATCCGGCAGTTGACCCCCGCGGCTCCAAGGGGGCGGGATCTGGACCCCGTGGTCCGCGGTCAGGCGTGGGGAAGACGCTGTTTAGCGCACAGTGACGTTGAAGACCGGCGACAGCGTGGCACCGCTCGCCACACGAAGATCGTTCTTGCCCTTCAGGCCGAGCTTGACGCGCATGGAGTACGCGCCGGACTTGTTCACGGTCGCGCTGGCGGGCAGCGTCTTCCACGTGCCGCGCTGCTTCTGCTGCAAGTTCACCTTGCTGCCCGCCTTGACACCCGTCGCCTTGCCGCTGACGCGCAGTTCCTGCCAGGCCTTCACCGAAGTCGCGGACGGCTTGGCGCTCAGCGAGGCCTTCGCCTTCGCGGTGGGGCTGGTCTTCTGGGTGCCGAGCATCTTGCCGGTCTTGACATCCCAGATCGCGTACGGCGTGCCGCCTCCCTGCGTCTTGCTGTACAGACGCTTGCCGTCGGCGCTCAGGTGCACGTAGATGCCGTCATTGACGGTCTGCCCAGGCTTGAGGAGCTTGCCGTTGTAGTACGGGTGGCTACCGTCCTTGACGGTGATGACGACGCCGGCTCCGATGTCGATCTTCGTGGCCTTCGCGGCGGCCGCGGCGTGCTGCACGGCGGCGGGCCGCTCGGGCGAGGGCGAACTCGCCAGGGCCGCTGCGGCCGGAGCCAACAGGGCCGTACCCGCGATGACCGAGACGGTGGCGGTACGCAGGGTGCTGCGGCTGTGAGTGGCGGTGCGCATAACGGTGGTGCTCCCCTTTGTGATGCGGTGGTGCTCGCGCGCAGCGCGAACCCACCGGCTCAGTGGATATACGCGGTACGGACTCTTGCTCTCTGCCATCCCGCGAATGCGTAATAAAGGTAAATCACCCGCTATTGCGTCCACTCATAGGTTACGTAACGGTGTCCCGTAGATCACCTCACGGGTGTGTGTCAGGCCTGGGGGCCGGTCCTGTTCCGCCGCCCCCCGCCGTCCAGGTCGTTGACCTGCCTGCCGTGTCCGGCCAGTGCAACGACCCCCCGCACCCTTGCGGGGAGTTGGAGTGTCCATGACGATGGGGCGCATGTCGCAGCAGACGGGCACTTCCCGGCGTACCGTCCTGACCGCAGCCGCGGCCGCCACCACGGCCGGGGCCGTCGGTATGCAGACGGCCCCCGCCACCGCGCGTGACGGCGGGCGGCCCACGGCCCAGGAACCGACGCGCGAACTGCGCGCGATCCTGCGGGAGATCGACCATCGGCGCATCGAGGCGACGGTGCGGCGGCTCGCCGCGTTCGGAACCCGGCACACACTGTCTTCGCAGGACGACCCCGTACGTGGCATCGGCGCCGCCCGCGACTGGATCCTCGCCGAGCTGCGGCGCCACGCGCGACGCTCGGGCGGGCGGATGACCGTCGAGCTCCAGTCGTACGTCCAGGAACCGGGTCCGCGCATCCCCACTCCGACGCGGATCACCAACGTCGTGGCCACACTGCGCGGTTCGGCCTCCCCCGACCGCTTGTATGTCGTCTCCGGGCACTACGACTCGCGCGCCAGTGACGTCATGGACTTCACGAGCGATGCGCCCGGAGCCGACGACGACGCCTCCGGGGTCGCGCTCGTCATGGAGCTCGCGCGCGTCATGGCGACCCGGCGCATCGGCGCGACGCTCGTGTTCGCGGCCGTCGCGGGCGAGGAGCAGGGGCTGTTCGGCGCGGCGCACATGGCGGAGCAGTTCAAGCAGCGCAAGGCCGATGTCCAGGGGATGTTCACCAATGACATCGTCGGCAGCTCCACCGCCGACGACGGCACCCGCGACCCGCGGACGATCCGCCTCTTCGCGGAGGGCGTCCCCTCGTCAGAAACACCTGAGGAGGCCGCCGTCAGACGTTCGGTAGGCGGCGAGAACGACTCGCCGGCACGCCAGCTCGCCCGCTTCGTAGAGGATGTGGCCGCGAACGACGCGACGGGGATGCGGGTGCGCGTCGTCTACCGCCGCGACCGCTACCTGCGCGGCGGAGACCACATCCCCTTCCTCGAACGCGCCTACCCCGCAGCCCGGTTCACCGAGCCCGCCGAGGACTTCGCCCACCAGCACCAGGACGTCCGCGTGGTGGACGGCAAGCAGTACGGGGACCTGCCGGAGTTCTGCGACTTCCCGTTCATCGCCCGCGTCGCCCGCGTCAATGCCGCCGCCCTGTGGAGCCTCGCCCAGGCCCCCGGCACCCCGCGCGGCGCGAAGATCCTCACCGCCGCGCTGACCAACGAGACCGAGCTGGTGTGGGAGCGCGGCACCGAGGCCGACCTCGCCGGATACGAAGTCGTGTGGCGCGAGACGACCGACCCCGACTGGACCCATGTGATCGACGTCGGCGACGCCACCCGTCACACCGTCGACCTGTCCAAGGACAACGTCTTCTTCGGCGTACGCGCGGTCGGCCGCTCCGGCCTGCGCAGCCCCGTCGCGTTCCCCACGCCGCAACGCTGAGGCGCCCCGAGGCCGGCGAGGGCCGAGTGGGACGGAGTGTCCTGTTCGGCCGCGTACGTGACCAGACACTGGTCGCCCTCGCCGGGCAGGCGCAGCGTCTCGCGGCGCAGGGTCAGCTCACCAGCCGTGGGGTGACGCAGCCGCTCGATGCCGTAGGCGTGCTCGCCCACATGGTGCTCGGCCCACAGGGCGCGGAAGTCCTCGCTGCGCACCGACAGTTCGCCGAGCAGATCGCACAGCCGGTCATCACAGGGGTACCGGCCCAGGTCCAAGCGCAGGGCCGCGACGGTGCCGCGCGCGCTCTCCTCCCACGCCTCCCGGTCCGGGTACAAGCCGCGCACGGCCGGGTCGAGGAAGATCAGCCAGGCCGCGTTGCGCTGCCCGGACGGCAGGGCCTCGAAGTCGGTGAACAGCGCTCGGGCCGCCTCATTGGACGCCAGGATGTCCAGTCGGCGGCCCAGCACGTACGCGGGCACCTCGCCGAGCGCCGTGAGCAGGACCCGCACACCCGTCCTGACCGGTTGCGGGACGGGAGGTGTCGAAGCCGGATGGCGCAGGGCGCGGGTGAGGTGGCCCAGGTGCGCGCGTTCGGCTTCGTCCAGGCGCAAGGCCCTGGCGACGGCGTCCAGGACATGGTCGGAGACATTGTGGGTGCGGCCCTGCTCGAGCCGTATGTAGTAGTCGACGCTCACCCCCGCCAGGTCCGCCAGCTCTTCACGCCGCAGGCCAGGAACACGTCGGCGGCCACTGAACGGGCGTACGCCGAGGTCCTCCGGCCCCAGCCGGGCGCGGCGGGAGCGGAGGAACGCGGAGAGCTCAGTGCGGAAGTCCATGGGTCAAGTGTCCGTCACAGGGTGGTTCTGCCAGACCCAGGGTCGAGCCGAGCCCTGGGTAGGGGAGCGGATCTCCCGCAGAGTCACTACCGCAAGACACCGCGAGCCACCGCGGGGCCCGCAAGAGATCGCGGGGACCCGCACCGTCATGAGGCCTCATGCAGGTGGCCTCATGCACAAGACACCAAAGGACCTCGCACCCAACGCGGTCCGTACACGCACCCTGGGAGACCACCATGACCATCACCACCGAGCAGACCGCCTCCCTCGCCCGCCCCCTCACCGGCCGGATCGCCGTCGTGACCGGAGCCTCCAGCGGCATCGGCGAGGCGACAGCCCGCAAACTGGCCGCCCAGGGTGCGCACGTCGCCCTGCTGGCCCGGCGCGCCGATCGCCTGGAAGAGCACGTGGCCCACATCGAGGCGGCCGGCGGCACCGCCCTCGCCCTGCCCACCGACGTGACCGACCCCGCCTCGCTCACCGCGGCCGCCGCCGACATCCACGCCCGCCTCGGCCGCGTCGACCTCGTCGTCAACAACGCCGGCCTCGCCCTGCCCGACCTCCTGGACGGGTCGGCGGGCGCCAACTGGCGGAGGATGATCGACGTGAACGTCACCGGCGCGTTCGCCGTCGTGGAGACATTCGTCCCGGACCTGCTCGCGGCAGCGGCCGAGCGGGGCCACGCGGACCTGGTCAACATCTCCTCCGCGGCCGCCCAGTCCGTCCTGCCCGGCTTCGCCGGGTACGCCGCCTCCAAGGCCGCTTTCAGCCACCTCTCCCGCAATCTGCGGGCCCAGCTCAGCCCCGCCGACGTACGCGTGACGAACATCGAACCCGGCACCGTCGGCACCGAGCTGCGCGACCACATCGACGAACCGGCCATCAGCGCCGCCGTCCAAGAGGCCGTGGCCTCCATCGAGGGCATCCCCTCGGGGAGCGACGTCGCCGAGCTGATCGCCTTTGCCGTCGAGCGCCCGCGACACATCAACCTGTCCCAGATCTCCGTGCTGCCCACGCGGGAAGCGTAGTTAGGGGCCCCGCCGGGCCCCCGAGTGGCTGCTATACCTGGGTGAGGTAGCGACGGACTACCGGCCAACGGCGTGCCGTGCCCTGTCCACCAGCGCTGTGGCGGTTCCCTAGAACTCTAGTTCTTGGTCGTGCACGGCTGGCTACGGGAGTTCTACGGGAAGCCTGGTCGGCACAGGGGAGGCGAGAACAGGTGGCCGTGCAGACTGAAGGGTGGGCGGCAGACGGGACGAGAGTGCCTGCACCGGCCTGGATCGAGGCCTCGCTGAAGCTCAAAGAAGGCCGGGACCCGCTCGGGCTCCAGACGACCACGCAGGACCGATTGATGCCGGTTCTGCTGCCTGGGATCCTGGAGCTGACCCGGCGGGCCCGCTACTTCTCCTTTCATGCCTTCCTGCTCGCTGAGTACCGGGACCGTCACTTGGCGGCCGACGGAAATGCGCTGTCGGCGTTCATCAAGCGTCGCGAATGGGAGTTCGGCCTCGCCGTGCTGCGATGCCCCCGGGGCTGCGGATCGAGCCCGGTGGGAGCCCGCAGGCTGAGCGGACTGGCGAGGGGGCCGGGCCCCTATGAACGGGGCGAATCAGTGGCGAGTGCCTTTGGCGGTTACGGGTTGTACTATCGCTCGCCGATGGCGGAGTTCGGCATCGTAGCCAGAGCTGGGACGCTGCTTGGCGGTCGGCCCATCCCTATCGACGTGCTCCACGACACCGACCGGGCCCGGCGGCCCGCCAGCGCGTTCAAGTCCGCTGTGGAGCACACCGCGTACTACCAGCGTGTCATGTGGACGACCGATGACCTGCCTGCCGATGTACTCGATGAGTACGCCCATGCCGCCTGCTTGTGCCGTCTGAGAGAGCTGCCCGAAGAGCGTGCTGCCGTCCACGCCGCGCTGTTCTGCACGGACGCCCCGACCATCGAAGCACGCTCCCCAGGGGGCGACGAGAACAGCGCACTACAGGGTGTGGGTGACGGACCGGAAGCTATCGGGGAGGTCTTCGCGGAGGCGGGAGTGCGGCAGCGGTGCCTCAGCGTCGGTCACTACCTCTCGCTCCTGGATGCTGACCCGAGCGTTGTCGCCTCGGAGACTGCGTACCGCGACGGGTTGTGGTCGCCGCCAGCGCCCCGTGGCGATGCCCATGCTGTGGTAGCGGGCCAGTGGGCGGCACTGATAGCCAAAGACGTCTGGCAGGAGGCGCTCTGCTCGGTTTGGGTCGAGTTCTGCCGAGCCGGCCTGATCCGAACCGGCGAACTCGGCCGCGGCCTCACCTGGGATGAGGTGCGCGGGGTCGCTGCAGGTCTGGCAGCCGGGCAACCGGACCTTCGCCCCACCTCTTCGACCACGGCCGTCGCCGCCCAGCTCGCGGCTGGCACGCTCGCCGTACCGGATGCCGACGGCATCCTCGTGGATGTGGCAACCGCACCGCTGGACGATCTGCGACGGCTCACCAGCCAGCTCGATACCGCCTCCTCCGGTCTTGTGGTCTTGCTTGAGCTGGTCCGCCGGATGGAAGGCCGCGCTGGAGACGGCTGGCAGAAGGCTGCCGACATCAGGTCGGGATGGCAGCCCTCGATCGCAGACGTCACCGCGGCCCTGCGTACGCACCTGGCCGATAGCCCCACCGTGGCGGACACGTTGTGGTGGCTGGTGTCGCGGTTCGTCATCCCCGTCCATGAGCGCATCGCGTACTCGAAGCTGCCAGAGCGCACCTTCCGCTTCCGTTGGGAGGACGGCCTGCTGCACTTCTACGACCATGGAGTGGAGCGGTTTCCGCTGGCCGCTGTCCGCAATGCGCCCCTGGCATCTCTCACTTGGGACCTCGGCTTGTGGACTGAGACCGACGACGATAGACGTCCGGCAGCACTGACCGCACGGGGCATGAGATTCGTCGAAGAGGCCCTCGGATGACGGACACTCCCGAGAGCGGTCCGATGACTCGTACAGTCCAGCCCATCGTCGAACTCTTCAACGGCGGCGCGCAGGCGCTATGGGCCACGACGTACACCATGGATCTCGCGCTGTTCAACGAGTTCCTCCTCGCCCGGCTCGGCGAACCGCCGCTCAACATCGCTGTGCTGGCTGACCACCGGCGTCTCAGCACCAGCCTCGGCCGCATACCCGCTCAGCGCGCCGACACGCTCGCACCGGTGAACCGCCGTTGGCTCCTGCGCGGTGTCCGGATCAGCGGGGCATTCCACCCCAAGTCCTATCTGGCGGTTGCCGATGGCAGGGCCACACTGCTGGTCGGTTCCGGGAACCTGTCGGCCGGCGGTCTGGACGACGGCCGCGAGGCGTTCACCACCTTCAGGTCGGGCACCCTGGTCGGCGACGCCGCCATCGCCGCGTGGCGGTCATGGATGCGGCGCCTCGTCGGCATAGTCGGTGACACCACGCTCGCCGCACGCTTCCAGCATCTCGAAGGCCAGATCCCGTCCACGGCCGTGGTTACCCAGCACGTGCCATCGCCCCTGCTGCACAACCTTGACACCCCCATCGCCGACCAGCTTGCAACCGTTGTCACGGAGTCGGGAACTCGCGTGAACGAGTTATGGCTGGCTGCTCCCTTCTACGACGCCGATGCCGTCGCAGTCGGCACCTTGCTCGACATGCTGAAGCCGGAAAGGGTGAAGCTCTTCGTCACCGGATCTACCAGCGTCAACGGCGAGCGACTCGCCGAGCGACTCGCCACAAGCGGCGCTGGCGTGGACGTGGCCGCCTATGAGCCAGATCAGTTCGTCCACGCCAAGCTCATAGGCATCCTGGCGGGACCGCGAGCGTGGCTGCTGTCCGGCTCGGCGAACCTCTCAAGCGCCGCGCTCAGGCTGACCCACGCCGCTCAGGGCAACATCGAACTCGCCGTCCTCGCCCCGTTGGGAACCGACGAAGTTCGGGCCGCATTCACACCACCCGGCACGACGGTTCGGGAACACCGTCTCCAAACGCTGACGTACCTCAGTTTCCGTGCCCGACCGGAGCCGGCGCTCCCCGCGGTGCAGCTCGTGGCCGCCAGCGCGCATCCCGATGGCCGGATCGAGATCACGACCGAGCCGGCCTGGAGCGACGACTGGCTCCTCGACGACCTCACATGCCATCAGGCCCTCACCGCTGATGACAAAGGCCGTGTCCTAACCGTCGGGCCGCTGGAGGGCCGACTTGTCCAACTCCTCGACGCCGACAAGCAAGTCCTGTCGAACCGCGTCATTGTCGACGATCCGGCCGCCCTCGCCGCCACGCTCATCAAGGGCTCGACCCGCTCTGGCGGCGACATTCCCCCCGAACTCCACGGTGCGGAATTGGACACACCTCTCGGCCGGGCTCTCGTCCGGCTGCACCGCAACCTCGCCATGGACGTCAGCGAACTGGCCACGACCACCAGCACCGCGGCGGAGGCCCGGGGCGAGCACAGTGAACAGACGGATGACGACCTGTGGGAGCGCCTCGAACGCGAACAGTTCGCATGCGACCCCCGGGCGAGCATCTACAACCGCGTGTGGCGGCGCCACACTCTAGGAGGCGCCGAACCGCTCATCGAACTGATCGATGCGCTCCGCGCCTCTACCCCGGCCACCGCCGGCGCGCATCCGCATTCCCTGCTCGCACAGCTCCTCGACCGTACGCACGAGCAACCTGCCCAAGGGGAGCACAGGCCGCCCCGGCCTTGGAAGCCGTCCACGCGGATCAGGACGCGCGCCCGGAACCTCCTGCGTCGCTGGGCCGCCGCGCAAACCGATCCGCGCCTCGTATGGGTCGATCCATTCGCCCCTGCTGTGAACTTCTCCGTGATGGCTCTTACCCTCGCCTGCCTCCGCCTTGACCAAGCCCGCCACCCGGAGCGGGGCGAACTTACCGAGGACGATCTGGACGAGATATGGCAACTGTGGCTGCGGCCGTTCGTAGGGACCGGCCAGGGTGACGGCTGGCTCGACCAGCTCGACGAGCCCACCCGAACGCAAGTACTCGACCGGCTGCCCACTTGCCTGCCGGAAACCGTCGCGGCTCTGTGCTGGCTGCTGGTACAGCCCGGCAGAGACCGGCGCGAACGCATCGTCGCCAGCAAACCGGTCCTATCGGCGGCACTCGCCCACGGTCTGCTCGATCCGACCGAGGCCACAAGCCGTTACCTAACCGATGTAACCCGTCAAACCGTCACCTGCGACATGGCCGTCGATCAGCTCCTCGGCGCCGTCGACTTCATCGACGACGACCTTTGGTGCGCTCGCACGGCTGAAGAGTTCGGCCTGGATGAGTTGAGGCTGGCAGCATCGCCGGACCAAACGGTGGCCATCCGGCTCCGGCTCGATGTCCGCGGCATAACCACCCCGTTCGTTGACGCGCGCGTGCCCCGCCTGGTCGTCGCCGCACAGCACTATCGCCGTTGCGATGGAGTCGTCCTGAGAGCCGTCGAGGGTGGTTGGCGCCTCTCGTTCGTGACCGACGAGACAATCGCATACCTGCCGGGCGTGGGCGGTGCGCTGGCCGAGTCGACTCAGCCCTTAACCCGGAGGGCCCTTGAGGAGCTCTGTACGGCAGGCGGCGTCCTGGCCGACCTTTTCCCCTCCGAATACGCGACGACGCCCTGATGTCGAACGACGTGTTGGTTCAAGCTGAGTGGATCTGCGACAGATTCATGGACGCGATCCTGTACGTGGACCGCACCGGCATCCCTGGCGACACCTGCGACACGATCTCGCCCTTGGGCCACGACGTACGGCTACTTCGCCAAGTGGCAACAGGACGGCGTGTTCGAACAGCTCACCGCCGTGTCTGGGAGCCCAGCACACAGGCGGACGGGTCGGGCCCGCGGCCCTCGGCATACCGGTCCAGGCGCCGCAGCAGGCCTCGGCTGCGACATCGACCTCATGGAACCGCCTGCATACGCGGTACAGGCGTCCCCTCCCGAATCGCCTCACCGGACCTCAGCCACAAACTGGCTGAGGCCAGCAGGTGTTTCCGGAGAAGCAGTTCTACTATCCCATTTCATGACGACTCCCGAGTGCTACACATGCAGCAAGGAAGCAGAGTTCGACGACCTACCACCACGCGAGTGCGTGGTATGTGACCAGCACTGGCGAGTGGCCCATGCCCTCAACACCGCAGTGCCCGGCTGGCTGGTTCTGCTGCCTCGACGCCACGTCGCCGCAGTTCATGACCTCACCGACGCTGAGGCCTCCGCCCTAGGAATGTGGCAGGTCAAGCTCTCCCGGGCTCTCCGGAGCATCACTGGTTGCACCAAGACCTACGTCGTCCAATTCGCCGAAGCCGAAGGCTTCACGCACGTGCACTTCCACATCGTTCCGCGCATGGCAGATCTGCAACCGGAGCATCGTGGGCCGGGCATCTTCGAGCTGCTTCGGCGACCAGAGCAGGAGCAGGTAACGGCTGACCAGGCAGACCAAATAGCCCACTCTCTCCGAGCACAACTTCATGGGCACCCGAACGCTCAGCAACCAGGTCACGGAACCTGGCCCTACCGCTGATCTGGGGGTGCCGACTGGTGGATCACGGTGAGAGCAGGAGGCGGCGCCGCAGGAGGTCGCAGTTGGCCCGGCCGCACATCTGTCTCTTCGGTAGTTCGATGCGGGTGACGTTGCCCTCGACCGCTCCGGAGCTGGGGGTGTTGTTCAAGGCCGCGAGAACGGCTGCTGCCCGTTCGCGACGGATGCCGCCGGCCAGAGTACGGAGTTCTTGCTGTCCGTCCAGGCAGCCGTCGCCAGACGCGGGGCGTAGTCGGTGGTTGTGGCCAGTGCGGGGCTACGTTCGCACAACTCGGTGAGCTTCCACCTCGACGACTCTCGCCGTGGTGGTCGACCCCGCCATCAGAGCGCCGGTGCGCGCAGCCGGGGGAGTGGGCCCGGCCCTGGTAGCGGCCGGCCGCGCCCGTGGCGCTGGGGCTCCGTTCCACCTCACCTCAGCCACTCAGTGCTGTCCTTGACTTGGATACTGTTGTTCGGGATCTGGACCGCGCTGCTGTGGGGAGCGTGCCAGATGGGCGTGTCAGCACGTTCCGACACCGACACACGGCATCAGGCTCGCTGCCCAACAGGGGCCCGAATGTTCGCCCGTCCGAACAACAGTGGGGACGCCTACGTTCAGTCGCTTGTCCAGGGGCAGCGGACATGCCAAGATCACCGCTGACTGCAAGGACTCACAGAGCTGGAGCCAGGTCCGGGTGATATCGGCGGCATGTCCGAGTCTTTACATGTCTTCAGAGGGATCTTCCTATGGACTTCGACGTCCAAAATCATGCGCGCACGCGCGCCCTGCGTTCCGACGGCCATGTGCGGAGCGGCCCGTTCGTGGTGCGCTATGACCAGAACTGGCCGAGCCTCTTCGCCAACTATGCGATCCCGGATGACGGGGCCGCACCGACCGCGAGCGATATCAGCGCCCTCATGCCCTCATCAGCACGTTTCGCACGCTCGATCGGGTGCCGCGTCTGGAATACCTGCCCACCTGCGCGCCACAGGTCGAACCAACCCTGCTCGCGGCGGGGTTCACGGCCGAGAACCGCGCCGCGGTCATGGCCTGCTCAGCTGAAACACTCATCACCCCCAGAGCGGCGGCCGACGTCCAGATCACAGAGCCGACCGACGACGCCGGGCTCCTTGCCGTCGCGGTAGTGCAGCATGCCGGATACGGACAGCCGGGTGAGCCGACAAAGGGTGAGACCGCCTGGCTGCGCGACACCATCTCGGGCGGCGGTGTGGTCGCTCTGGCCAGCTCCGGCGACGGCACCGCGGTCGGCGCGGGCGCCTGCTCATCGCCGGTGGACGGCTTGAGCGAGTTGGCCGGCCTCGCGGTCGCCGAGAGCTCCCGGCGGCGCGGTATCGGCGCGATGCTCTCCGCCTACCTGACCGCTGCAGTCCTGGAGCGAGGCTGCCGGAATAGTGTGGCTGGAGCCGGGCGATCCGGGTATCGAAAGGATCTACTCCCGGATCGGCTACCGAACCGTCGGCGAGAAGCTCAATATTTCCCTGCGATAGGCCAGCGGGGGCGGGCGCAAGGATATTGCGACCGCCCCGCGGTTTAGTCAACCCGCATCCGCGGCCGCCGTTATCTGTGCGGCGCGGGCGCGGGTGGCGGCCAGCCGGTAGGAGTCGGTGCCGGTCTCGATGATGTTGCCGCCGGATGTCAGTCGGTCCACGATGGCCGCGCAGAGCCGTGGATCCGTAAGGTCTTGGGCCGAGGTGCCGCAAGACCCGCGCGATACGGCTCAGGCTTGATTGCTTGAAGCCCAAATCCCAGCGGCGCGAGAGACACCCGTCGAAACGACGCCTGAAGTCGACGTCACGCCATGCTTTGGTCGCGGTTGGAGGCTGAGGCAACCTCCATGGCGTAGAGCTCCTCCCAGCGAGGCGGCCAGGGGAATGAGTGGGCGGCGCAAGTCGCGCTCGATACGTACAGCGAAGATGTACCACTGGATCGCCTAGGGGGCGCGAGCCCTATGGCGACGGAGAGCCCGTAGTAGTCGCAGGAGTAACGACCTGCCAAGGAGGCCGATGAATCCGGTCGCAGGGCAAAGGGCCCAGGTGATTGAGCCTCCGGGAACGCGGCAGGAAGAACCTGGCGCTGGAAGGACCGTATCGGCAGCAGTTCAACCCGCAGTTGTCCCTGATGGCTTACGGGCGTATCTACGCCAACAAGGGTGCGATGACGCCTGGGGCCGCAGTGGAAATCGTGGACGGTATGTCCCTGGAGAAGATCGACATGATCATCGGCAGACTACGTACCGGAACCTATCGGTGGACTCCGGTTCGGCGGACCTACATCCCCAAGACGAACGGGAGGAAGAGGGCGCTCAGCACGAACTGACCCATGCGCTGCGCCACTCCGCGTGCGCCGCCCAAGCGCGCTGCCCAGTCCGACGGCGAGCCGGGCCCGGGCCCGACTCCGGGATTCCGGTCGGTCTCCTGGATGTACTTGCCCACCTTGACCGCCGTCTCCAACGTCTCGTCGCCGTAGGCGAGGTCGGTGACGAGGGTGGCGGCCCAACCCTCGGGCGAGGCGTTCCAGCTGGGCGCCCGCACATGCAGGGCGAGAGCGAGAGCGCTGCGTACGAACCCCTCCCGCGCCGCGGTCCCCACCGGCGGGTGGCGCGGCAGATCGGGACCCAGCATCGCCGTCCGCGGGATCCCGCCGCAGCTCCCGAGCCGCGTCACGGGGCGGCCCTCAGGACCCCGTAGGCCACCCAGTCGAGGCGCTCAGGAGAAGCGTTGGCCCAAGGCCAGGATGCCCTGCTCGGCAGAGTTGTTCCAGACGTAAGCGGCACGAAACGCGGCACCGCCTCTGACGGAACGACGCGCGCCACTATGGTGGGCCGATGCCATCGATCAAGCAGTTCCAAGTCACCTTCGACTGCGCGGAACCCGAGCGCGTCGCCCGCTTCTGGTGCGAGGCGTTGGGGTACGTCGTACCGCCGCCGCCGGCGGGGTTCGCTTCCTGGGACGAGTTCGACCGCTCGCTCCCGGCGGAGCGTCGGGGTTCGGCATTCGCGTGCGTCGACCCCTCGGGGGTCGGGCCGCGACTGTTCTTCCAGCGTGTCCCCGAAGGCAAGGTCGTCAAGAACCGGGTGCATCTCGATGTGCGGGCCGGCGCCGGGCTCGTGGGTGAAGAGCGTCTTGCCGTATTGGAGGCCGAGTGCGCACGGCTGGTCGCGCTCGGCGCGGTGCGCGTGCGACTGCTGCCTGCCGACGGCGTCGAGGAGTCCTGCATCGTGATGCAGGACGTGGAGGGCAACGAGTTCTGCCTCGACTGAGGGCCCGCGGCCGCGTCCCGGCGGCCGAGTGGCGGCCGATGGGCGCTACGCCCGGTGGCGTAGGTCGGACAGGAACCTCCCGTTCCCACCCATCGCCCAGTTCTTGGGGTCTACGCTGGCCCGCGACGGGGACGACTCGGCGGGGGAGCGGGAGCGGCCATGGCTGATCAGGATGCCCCTTCGCTCGTACGGATCGAGACGGTCGAGACCGATGGGCACGGCTCGCGTCAGATCAGCACCAGGACGCGCCGCTCGGCCCCGCTCGCCGAGCGGGCCGACGAGGTGCGGGAGGCCATTCAGCAGGCGACGGTCCTAGCCCAGGACTCTCTGGCCGAGGTGCCCGAGCGGCACGGCTGGTCGGTGAGCAGCGTGCAGGTCACCTTCGGCCTGACGCTCGCCGCCGAGGCGGGCGTCATCCTCTCGAAGGCCTCGGCGGAGGCGTCTCTCGAGGTGACACTCACGGTCGAACGGGCCGACGGCGCGCCGTGAACGCGGAGTCGTGCGCGGACGCGTACTGGGTGCGGATTCACGAGGGTGAGTCGCATCTGGGTGCCGGGTTCCTGCTCACGCGGAGCTTCGTCCTGACCGCGCTGCACGTCGTGTCGGGAGCCTCCGGCGACGACGTTCGCCTGGATCTGCACCTTCCGGACGGAAAGCGGGTCCCGGGACGACTGTGCGACCGGATCGAGGAGTCGGACCTCGCGCTCGTCGCTGTCCTCGACGCCCACGCGTACGACCTCCCGCCCGCCCCGCCCACCGACCGTCCGCGACGGGGCGTGGCTCGGCACCTACCGGCCGCCGGATACGAAGACCGCGCTGAGCGGGCGGGTCACCCACGCGCCGATCACTCATCGCAGCGACGCGCACGGTGAGTTCACGGGGCTACAGATGACCGTCGACCAGTTGGTGCACGACTTCGGGGGCTACTCCGGAAGCCCGGTCCACGCCGTCCCCGCCGACGCGGAACCGGGCGAGTGGCCCGTCGTGGGCATCCTCATGGAGCAGGAGCTCAGCCGCGCGGACGGCTCCCGGGACACGAACGTGGTGTTCGCGGCATCCGTACAGCACGCGGCCGAGCGGTTCCCGTACTTCGACATCGCTCATCTGCGCGAGGTGGCGGCCGGGAAGCCCATGCTCGTGCCCGGCCCGAGACCCCCGGCCGAGCCGCACCCGAACCCACCGGCCGTGGACATCGACGGGTACTTGAAGAAGGTCCGGCAGTTGCTCGAGGACGGCCTCATCACGCCGGAGGAAGCCGCGCGGAGCCGTGAGAGGGCGTCTCGTGTGCTGGACGCCCAGTGGCTGGGCGGGGCTTCGGATGACTGAGCACACCACCCCGGGGTGGGAGCAGTGGATCGCCGACGCCGAGCGGGCGGTGCGGGGCGAGCCCGGATCGCTGGACGCGCTGCGGGCCCGCCTCACGACGCTCGCCGACGACCGGACGCTTCTGCGCACCCCCGACGACGCACAGCAATTCGCCTATCTGGTCACGCTGTTGCGCGAGCTGGACCTGGCCGACGAGCTAGCCGCGGCGCTGGACGTGGCCGCGGAGTGGATCGACGCGTCACGCGTCGAGCGGCAATACCGGTGCGTGGTGCACAACCGGCTCGCCGCGGCCCTCATCGACGAGGGAGGCGCCTGCCTCGACCACGCCCTGACCGCGTTGGAGTCGGCGCTGGACGCCGCGGACACCCCGGTCGAGAAGGCGCACACCCACACGAACCTCTCCTTGTGCGCCGCCGAGCAGGGCAGGTGGCGGGCCGCCGAGTCGCACGCCCGGCAGGGGAACGAACTGGGCCGCTCGCTACCGGAGTCCGGGCCCCGCCTCGACACGCTCCTGCGCACCACCTCCGTTCTCTTCCTGGCCGCGGGCCGCGCAGAGGACGACGACCGCGTCCGGCAACTGGCCCACGACCTCGAAGAGCTGTGCCTCCAGCAGATGAACCGCCTGGGGGACGACCATCCCCGGTCCCTCCAGGCCCTGGTCCTGATGGCCTCGGCCCGCCACGAAACCGCAGCGCTGGACGGCGACGTGACCGGCATGGAACGGCTCATCGACGTCCTCGCGGTGGCGGCCCAGCGGGCGTCGACCACACTGGGGCTTCGGCATCCGCAGGCCAAAGCGGTGCGCAAGGCCCTCGCGCACACGCAGGAGACTACGGACCGGGCCCGCTCGGCCCGGGATCGCTCGGACCGGGCCCGCGCCGCCCTGGCCACCACGCCACGTCCTTCCGCCCCGGAGCGCCACGCGAGTTTCGATCTCGTCCTCGAACGCCTCGTCCACGGCATCGAAGGCGCGACGCCCGAGCGGACACTCGCCGACCCGCGCGTCGTGCAGATCGCCGGCGACGAGACAGCGGCGCTGCACCGCAGGGCCGCCGACGTGGACGCGGAGTCGCGGCCACAGGACTACCAGGGGCGAACTGTGCCCGAGACATACAGCTGGGGGCCGCTCGCGCCGGGCCGGCCCGGTCGGGTGCTGTGGTTCCTGCTGCTCCCCTTCATGCTCGTGAACCTCGCCCACTGGATGCGCCCACCCGCCCGTGGTCACCGGCGCACCATCAGACTGCACGCCGTGCTGGTCAGACTTGCGGCGCTCAGCCTGACCGTCATGGTGGTGACGGCTGCGTGCGCACTCTCCATGGATCTCGTCGCCTGGCAGTGCGCGGGCCGGGCCGCATGCACGCGTGAGCAGAGCTTCTGGCTGGGTTTCCTCTCGGCGGAGTCCGGCTGGTGGGGGCAGCCGGGCCGCCGTCTCGCCGTGGCATCGCTGCTGCCGTGCGCGTTCATCGGCCTGCTGTGGCGGTTGTCCCGGCAGACATGGAACGCGTACGAGTCCCAGGACTTGCTGCCTCATCAAAGCGCCCCCGAGGAGGATGGGGAGCTTCGGCCTGCGCTCTCGATGCCGGGATTCTGGTACGGCAGGCGCCTTCTGGCCCGGCTCAACTCGACGCACACCGCCGCCGGGCTGTGCACCGTCGCCGTACTGCTCGTCGCGGCGCCGAGCAGCTACGACCGGCAGGCCGGCGGACCGGCAGCCCTGGACGTGTGCGGCTGGCTGCTGAGCGTACTCATCGCCTGCCTCGGGCTGACCGCGGTGTGGACAATCTGTCGTCGGGGCCGCTCTGAGAATCGGATCGACCGCCGACTGGACCGAGCGTTCACCCGAGCCGTCTCCAGCGGCTCGGCCGCCCTCGTCGTGCTCTGCCTCCCGTACGCCATGTGGTCCCGACCCGGATGGAGGTCGGCGGGACCGCTGCCGGGCACGGAAGTCATCTACAGCGGACTGCTGTTGGTGCAAGGCGCGATGGTGGTGGCGCTCGCCGTAGCCGGGACGGTGCTGTTCCGCAGGGCTTCCGCCCCGCGCATCCTGTTGCGGGGCCTCGCCCCGGCGACCGCCGTGACGCTCGCCTTCTCGCTCTACAACATGATGGCCGCCGGTGCCGTGCAGGGGCTCGCGGACTGGCTCGGCAACCACGGCGAGCCGGGCACGACACGCGGCGCCATCGCCGGGCCCCCTCCCGCGATGACCTGGCAGGTGTCCGCCATCCCCGTGCTGCTCATCGTGCTGTTGGCTCTCGTCGGCGTGACGCACATCCAACTCCGAAGAAACGAAAGGCGGTTGCGCGTCTTCGCACAGGGCGATTATCCGGGCGATTCCTACGACATGCTGCGCGCGCGCCGGATCGCCGCCGCCCGTGCGCGTGCCTGTATCACCGACTCGATCCCCATGATGTTGAGCGCCGTCGCCACGGCCGTCCTGCTGCTGAGTGCGGCCACCCTGGCGGGCGCCTTCGTCACGGGCGCCCCGCCGGGCGACTCCGGGACGGGACTGCCGCAGTTCCTGGGGGAGTTGGGCCAGGCGCTGAAGGGGATCGGGTCCTGGCTGATCGCCCTCGGAGTCGTCGTCTTCCTCAACTCCGGCCGCCGGGCCTCCCGTGCGCCCACGTCCCACGGGCTGCTGGGCATCGTGTGGGGCCTTGGCGCTTTCTGGCCCTGCGCCGCCCATCCGTTCGCGCGGCTCAGCTACTCGGAGCGGGCCGTACCCGATCTCACCTGGCGGATGTCGACGTGGTGCCGGACGACGGGCGGCCGGGTCCTGGTGTCGGCCCACTCCCAGGGCAGCGTGCTCGCGGCCGCCGCCATCTGGCAGCTCTCCCCGTCCGTACGCCGCCGAGTGCGGCTGCTCACCTACGGCTCACCTCTGGAGCGCCTCTACGGACGGCTGTTCCCGGCATTCTTCGGGCACCGGGAGCTGCGGGCCCTGCACCGAGACGTGCACAGCTGGCGCAACCTGTGGCGGGCTACCGATCCCATCGGCGGCCCGGTGTTCCCCGCAGGAGCGGGCGAAGGCCCCGAAGTCGACGTCCAGTTGCGGGACCCCATCGCCTTCGGCCGGAGCGAAGAACGCCCACTGCCCACGCCGATCCGCGGGAACGCCGCCTACAGCGCCGACCCCGCGTTCGCCCAGGAACACCAGCGGATGACGGCGTCGGCGTTCCCCGCGCGGGGCGCCCCCGCGCCCCGCCGATCGCTCGACCACGCGTAACGCGGTCGGGAGCCGCACGCTGTCTTCATGGAAGCTGTGCTGCCGCAGCCGATTCTCGGAGCCAAAATTAGGAACTTACGGCCAAAGTTTAGTTAATATCTCTATTTCAAGACATTTGATCACTCTGGAGAGTGCGGTGGGTGCCCTTCCTGGCTAGGCTGATGATTTGTCAGCCGGAGAACTTCTCCAGCTGGGCACCATGGAAGGCGTACCTCATGCGCACCACGCGCACCACCCTCGTTCCGCGAACGGTCCTGATCGCCGCGATCGCCGCGGCCGGCCTGGCCTTCACTCCCACCCTGGCTTCTGCGACGGCCCGGGCCGAGACGGGCAGCACCCGTACGGCCACCAGCCTCGGCATTCTCGGACTGCCCGGAGCGAACGGCGTCAACGGCGTGGGGAGCAACGGCGGTGTCGGCGGCCTCGGCGGTACCGGTGGCGCGGCCGGAGCCAACGGCAACGGCGGCACCGGAGGCGCCGGCGGCAACGGCGACGGCAGTGCGAGCACCGGAGGCGCCGGCGGCGCGGGCGGTGCGGGCGGCGCCAACGGCAACGGCGGCGCAGGCGGTTTCGGCGGGGCGGCCAAGCTCGGTGGCACCGGCGGCAAGGGCGGCGTAGGCGGCGTGGGCGATGCCGGTACAGGGATCGCCGGCGGCAAGGGCGGTAACGGCGGTGCCTCCATCGTCGGTGGCGGCCACAAGGGCGGAGCCGGTGGCGTCGGCGGCGCCGCGAGCCCGGTGTGCCCCGGTAAGCCCGGCGGCAACGGAACCGCGGCCACGTTCAATGCCGATGGCACCACCGGTGCTACCGGCGCGGCCGGCAAGTCCACCCTCCCCTGCTGATCGGTCGGTCAGGTGAGGTGATAGGCCTGCGGCCCGGTGACTTCCGGGCCGAGGCGTGATGAACGGTGCAGGCAAGCGCTCGGCCGGGAGACTCCGGCCGGGCGCTCTGTCGTTGTCGGGAGGAGCGGCATGGTCGTGCGGTGGTGAGTGGGCGGCCGCCGCCGGTTGTCGGCGACCGGCGGCGGCCGCGCGACGCGAGGGTGATGGCTCCCCTCCACTGCTCCCCGCGCCGGTTGCCCTCCCTGCTGCCTTCGCCGGAGCACGCGGGAGCCGCTCCAGGCACGGGCGGGGAGGACGGAATGCCGGGACCCTCTGGGTTCGCTGCGAAGGATCAGAGAGCTCCGGCGGTCTTGAGCCGTGCTGTCCCGTACGCAGCCCAGGGTTTGGGAGCCGCGAGGCACGGCCACCGTGCGGCGTCCTCAGCACGGGCACCGGCCTCTAGGACAGACCTTAGGCGTCGCGAGGCGGTACTGCTACAGGGCGTACGCGTTGGACCGGTGCAAGGCCAGCGCACTGACGCACGCTTGAGCACGGGGAGTCCGGCTCACTCTGGTCGCGGCCCTGCAACAGAACCCCCGCTCGGTGGCGACGGCACGGCGCCGTCGGCCAAGCTCCTGTCCGGCGCTCTTAGCTTGTCCTACCGTTTTGGCTCGGGCCTACGCCGGTCCCACCTGGCCAGAGGCGGCTTTCTCCAGTACGGCTGCGATCGCGGCGCGGTCCACGAGGGCGGTGGCTGACGCATCTGCGTGGCGGGCGGCTTCGACGAGGTCTACGAGTTCGCCGCGCCAGTGGACGAGGTCTTCAAGACCATGGCTTCCGTTCGTATCCTGGCAGTCCATCTTGCTGGACGATGTGGATTCACCCGCGAGTGGTCTCTGCCGGGTGGGAGCGGCGAAGGCGAGGAAGGGCTCGGGCTTGTATTCGTAGCGCCGGTGCAAGCGGCGGAATCCGCCCAGCCGGCTCACAGTCCGTTCGACCGCCCGCCGGTGCCGTCCCGGGCGGGCCGAGGACTGGATGCCTCTGCGGGCAATGCGCGGCACGATATGGCGAGTTCGGAGCCATTGACGCAGGTGGTCGTAGTCGCAGCCCTTGTCCGCATGGAGCTTGGCCCACACCCGAGTCCGGCTCCACGCGGTGAAACGCCGGTACACCGTCAACTACGACGGACCGAACGCCTCGGGAATCTGCCCACGCCACCACCGGCACCACCCACTGGAACAACTCCCACAGCCCGTCCGGGACAAGACGCTCCAAGACCGCCACGACCTAGGGGTACCAACAACACACCAGGCCGGCCGCCGCTCCGCATGCCGACATGCCCCCTCCAAGTGTCAGAGCGAATTCCAACTGCTAAATGTCGATGAACTCTGCTTTTTATAGACCGTGCTGCACGCCCCGCTCCAATCCGTCTCCCAGGGGGCTCTTCCAATGCAGCCGGGCTTTTCGGGCACCGGCATCGTGACCTGAATTGATCTAGACGCGAAATCGTGAGGGCGTAGATTCTTGATGTACGCACGACTCCCTTGGGTGTAAGGAGATTTCATGCGTTTAAAGCAAGTTGGTGCCACTCTGGTGGGTGCCGCCGCGGTCACCATGCTCGCCGCAGGCCCCGCCCTCGCCGCTACCACCACCTTCGAAGTCTCCTCCGGCCTGGGTACACACTCGGCCCGGGGTAGCTTCACCTGGCTCAATCGCTCCGTTCAGGTCCAAGGAGAGGTGAAGAACATCGGCGGCGCGGGAACGCAAGTAGGATTCGAAGCGTGGGTGGGCGGCATGCTGGTCGATTCCCAGAACCGCCCCACTCAGGGGAAGTTCGCAGTCAATGAGACCGTGCCTTACAACTTCACCCTCGATGGTTCGGCATATCCGGGGGGTATTACAAAGGTCGGAGTCTGGCTCTACAACGCTCATACTGCCTCGTGGTCAGGCCCCACAGAGTATTTCCGGCCGTAATTGCACATCGCCACGGCGGATCCCATTGGCCCTCAGACGTCACAGACGCCGGGGGCCAATGGTCATGGAACGTCAAGCGCGCGGCGGGCGGGGCGGGCGTCCTAGTCATGAGGGTCATCCCCGCTGAGGCGGGGACCCGGTGCCGTGCCATGTCGTCGTGCGCATCGGGAACATCCCCGCATGCACGGGGAGCACGCGCCATTTCCGGCGACCCCATCACCATGGCATCCGGCCCCAGAGTTGGCGCTGCACCCCCGGCAGCCACGAAGCCTTCAGTCGGTATCTGGCGTTCCGGACCGCGCGGCCCTGACCTTGCCCATCACGCTCAGGCTCAGCGTCTGTCGACCACCTTGGCCAGGTGCGTTCCCGGGGCGTCCAGACGGCGCGTAGTGCTGGGTCGGGGGCGATGCGTGACAGGCAGGGGGCGAAGTCGTGCTCGCCTTCGGTGGCGCGGGTCCAGATGTAGGAGCTGACGGTGAGGCGTCCGCGGTTGTCGCTGACGGGTTTTCGATGGCTTGCGAGGAGCGGGGTGCCCGCCCGACTTGGTCTGGCAGATCGGGGCAGGCAGTGACCACGGCGAGCTGCGCGCTGCCCGGCCGCCGACAGCGCGGAGAGCGGAGAACAGACCTCTACGGGCGATGTCCATCAGGGCCACCGCCCGTGAGGTGGCCGTCCGGCGGCGGAGTCAAGCAGATGCCCCGAGCGCAACCGGAGGGCTGGCCCGCCGTTCGCGGCTCGGCCCGGCGGTGTCCGCGGCCGTCGTGGTCGGCCTGCTGGACAGCGCTCTCGTGAAGCACCACTCGCGCGCGTCCACAACTATGTGATGGCCCGTCATCTGGCTTGTGCGGCGCGCTGGTCCGCGGTCCCGGTCGGTGTTCATGAGTGACTGACAGTCGCCAAGCGCCGTGCTGCCAGTGTGGGGTTGTGTGGGGTGGGGCGGAGCAAACGATCACTCCTAAAGTGAGGAGACTTCCGGGCAGTTGGCCCATGCCGGCCTCCGGAGGTGTTCTCTATCCGCTCCAAGTCCCCGAGGTGAAGGTCGAGATGAGACCGCCCATAAAGATACTGCTGGCTGCGGCCGCCCTCACGGTGCCCCTGGTGGTGCCGCTGTCGGCGACTGCGGAGAGCCCGGACCCGTCCGGCTCCGGGGAGGTCCCGGAGACTTCCTACGCGGTGCCGGGCCTTGCGGAGCCGGTCTCCATGACGGTCGACAAGTGGGGGGTGCCCCACATATCCGCGTCCACCACCGGCGACCTCTTCCAGGCACAGGGGTTCAACGCCGCGCGGGACCGGCTCTTCCAGATGGACACCTGGCGCCGGAGCGGGCTCGGTGAGCTGAGCGAGGTGCTCGGCAAGAACTATGTGGAGCAGGACCGGGCCGCGCGGCTGTTCCTCTACCGCGGGGACATGGACAAGGAGTGGGCGAGCTACGGCCCGGAGGCCAAGGAGATCGCGACCCGCTTCGCGGCCGGCGTCAACGCCTACGTCGACTGGCTGGAGAAGAACCCGGACGCCGTGCCGGAGGAGTTCCGCAAGCTCGGCTACAAGCCCGCGCGCTGGAAGCCCGAGGACCTGGTGCGGATCCGCACCCACGGCCTCGTCAGCAACCTCACCAACGAGGTCACCCGGGCGAAGCTCATGTGTCTCGGCGGGCCGGACGCGAGCAAGTACCTGGCGAAGCTCGAGCCGAAGCACAAGCCCAAGGTGCCCGACGGCCTCGACCTGTGCTCGCTCCCGGACGATGTCCTGGCCACATACCAGCTGGCCACGACCCCGGTGACCTTCAACAACGGCAAGATGGAGAAGAAGCCCGAGGAGGTCCCGGCGCTGCGCGAGGGGATGGGCGGCAGCAACGCTTGGGCGGTGTCGCCGCGGCGCACCTCCACCGGCAGGCCCATCCTCGCGGGTGACCCGCACCGGGCGAACACCTCGGCGCCCTCGAACCGCTACATCACCCACCTCTCCGCCCCCGGCCTGAACATCATCGGCGCGGGTGAGCCGTGGAACCCCGGGGTCAGCATGGGGCACAACGGGAAGATCTCGTTCGGCCTGACCAACCTGGCCGCCGACCAGTCGGACCTCTACGTGTACGACCTCAAGCCGGGGGACCCCACCAAGTACCGCTACGGCGGCCGCTGGGTATCGATGAATACCGCTGACGAAGACATCCCGGTGGCCGGGGAGGGCGCGCGGAAGTCGTCGCTCTCCTTCACCAGGCACGGCCCGGTCGTCAAGGTGGACGAGGCGAAGAACAAGGCGTACGCGGTGCGCACGGTCTGGACGCAGCCGGGCACCTCGGCCTATCTCGGCAGCCTCAGGTTCCAGAAGGCCGGGGACCTCGATGCCTTCTCCAAGGCCGTACGGCACTGGAAGGCCCCGGGATCCAACCTCGTGTACGCGGACAAGAAGGGCGACATCGGGTGGGTGCCCGGCGCGCTCTCGCCCAAGCGCGTGGGCAAGGGCTACGACGGGCTGCTTCCGGTGCCCGGCGACGGACGCTATGAGTGGGCCGGCTTCAGGAACAGCGCCGAGTTCCCCGTCACGCGCAACCCGAAGTCGGGTTTTGTCAGCTCCGCCAATGAGTACAACTTCCCCGGCGACGAGGAAGCGCTCGGATACGAGTGGTCGGAGCACTACCGCAAGGACCGGATCGACGAGGTGCTGTCGAAGCAGTCGGGTACCTCCGTCAAGGACACCATGGATCTTCAGAACGACGTGAAGTCGCTCGCGGTCTCCGAGATCCTGCCGTATCTGAAGGACCTTGAGTCCTCCGACCCGACGACGAAGAAGGCGCTGGACCTGCTGCGCGGCTACGACGGCGTCGCGAGCAAGGACTCCGCGGGAGCGGTCCTCTTCGAGACCTGGATCACCAACGTGCTCTACCCCGCGTGGGCGCAGACGCTGCTGCCGAAGGAGGCCGCGCAGTACCTGACCCAGGGCAAGCTCATGCAGGACTTCCGCGTCGTGACCGACTCCTTCGCCGAGCCCGAGGAGTGGTTCGGCAAGGAGGGCGCCCAGGCCCGGGACAAGCTGATCCTCGACACCCTGCCGAAGGCGTACGACGAGGTGAGCGGGCACCTCGGCGCCGATCCGGCCAAGTGGCGCTGGGGCTCGGCGCAGATCCATGTGTTCATGCGCCCGCTCGGCGGCCCGTACGTAGGTGGCGCCCAGGCGGACGGCACCTACCACACGGTCCGCATGTCAATGTACCTCCCGAACCGCTTCCCGAGGATCCAGATCGCGGGGCCGACCTTCAAGATGGCCCTCGACGTCGGCTCCTGGGACGACTCGCGCGTCATCAACGCGCCGGGCCAGTCCGGGGACGAACGCAGCCCGCACTACGCCGACCTCGCGGCGAAGTGGAACGCGGGCGAGTACTTCCCGCTGCTCTACAGCAAGGAAGCGATCGCGGAGAACGCGGAAACAAGGATCACGCTCAACCCGGCGTGAGCGACCGGCACCACGGGCGCCGGCGGCCGCGACAGCGCGGCGGCCGGCTGCCCCGAGGGACCGTCCCCGCAGGACGGTCTCTCGGGGCGGGGAATCTCTTGCTGGGCCTGGGCCTGGGCCCGACCGCCGGGTGTCGCTGTTCATCTCGGTGGTGATGGGCACGGTGACGGTCATCCCGGCCTGGCGTCGCTCCAGCAGGCTGCTGCCATTCGGTGCTGTTCGCCGCGTACTTGGTGCCGGCGGTCACCCCTGAGCAGCTGTGGCTCTCGCCTCGGAGGGTCTGGCGCCCAGCCCCGGGATCAGCACGGCCGCCACTGCCAGGTGCATCAGGGCCAGGGTGATCCGGGTAGCGCCGTCCATGCCGTCACCGATGAACGGTAGGAAGGACACGGCCAGTACGGCGCCGGCCGCCCCATGCCAGATGGCGCGGGCGCGCCGCGCCCTGAACTGTTCCAGGGCGGCCACCAGTCCCCAGCCGCAGAGCGAGGCGAGCAGTGCGAGGACCGCCACGGGCACGGCGCCGATGTCGAGCCTCTGCTCGCCGTCGGCTATCCGCAGCCGATGTCCCAGCAGGGGGTCCGCGACCAGCCACACCAGGACGGGGGCCAGGACGGCCAGGGCCGTAACCCCCAGGCGCCCTCTCCGCGCGCTCACTTGGCGTCCCCCGAGAGCGCCCCGTGCAGGAAGACCTCCACCAGTTCCCGCGGGGTCAGGTCGGGCTCGTCCTCCGTGCGAGGCTGGGTGAAGAGCAGCCCGAAGAAGAGGGCCGCGATCTGCTCCGGCGGCCGGCGCAGGTGGGCCTTGTCGGGCTCCAGCAGCTCCGCGAGGGCGGCGCGGATGCGGGTCGTCGACTCGTCACGGCCCGCCCCGCGCACTGTGCCGGGGTGCTTGCCGCCGTGATGCCCCAGCGAGCCGATGATGGTGCCCATCCTGGCCATATGCGCTTGCAGCGCCTCGGCCGCCTCCGCAAGCCGGTCGGGCAGCGGCTGGGATACGTCGATCGCGTCGAGTTCGCGGACCGCGTGCTCGGGGGAGAGCGCCTCGGCAATGCAGGCCTGTAGCAGTTCGTCCTTGTCGGCGAAGACCCGGAAGATCGTGCCCTCGCCGATGCCGGCAGCGCGGGCGATCTTCGCGGTCGTCACCGCGGCCCCGAATTCGGCGATCAGGGGGATCGCGGTCTGGATGATCATTGCGCGCCGCTCCTGCGGTGACATGCCGGGGGCGCGGCGGCGGCCGGTCTGGTTCTCCTTGGGTGCTGTCATGACTGCGAGAGTACGGAGTGAGTGCTCACTCCGTCAATGAGTGAGCACTCACTCCGATCCTTTCTTGCCGGTGTGATTACGGCTGATCGGGACGGTCGGGCCAGGTGATGCCGGAGACCAGCGCACGGAACGCCGTGCGGTAGGTGGTGGGGCTGGTGCCGGTGGCGCGCTGGAAGTGGTGGCGCAGGTTGGCGGGTGTGCCAAGACCGCTGCGGGCCGCGATGCGTTCCACCGGGTCGTCGGTGCGCTCCAGGAGCCGCTGGGCGTGCTGGATCCGCATACGAAGCAGGTACTGGAGCGGGGTGAGTCCCGTCTCGGCGCGGAAACGGCGGGTCAGGCTGCGGACGCCGAGCTGTGCCCGGCCCGCGATGTCGTTGAGGGTGAGCGGGTGGTGGAGGTTGGCCTCCATCCACCGCGTCACCGGTTCGAGGCTGCCGCCGGGCGGGGTGATGGCGTTGTACGCGGCCTCGGCAGCGCCACCTTGGCAGGCTCGCGGCGCGGGCTTGGCGGGGGCACCTGGATCCGCTCGCGAGCCGACCTCCGCGGGGGCATCTTCAGCGGGCCCCGACGCGCCCTTCGTGAGGGCACCTTGGGCGGACCCCGAACCCGCCTCGGGCGCAGCCCCGTCGGCGTCTTCCACCTCTGCGTGCAGGTGCAGGAAGAGCTGCCGTTCCGTTTCGATGGCGACCGGCTCGCCGTGGTCCAGGGTGATCAGGTGCAGGAACAGATCGATGCCTCCGAGTACCCCGGCCGCGCTGTGGAAGGGGCCGTCGGACACCGCGGCCCCCTCGGGGTCCACGACGATACGCGGGTGCAGTCGCGCCAGTTCGCTCGTGTGACGCCGACTGGTGGCTGCCCGGCGCCCGTCGAGGAGACCGGTGGCCGCGAGCGTGAACGTGCCGGTGCCGACGGCGCCGATGCGGGCTCCGCGCGCCGCCGCGGCCCGCAGGGCCTCACCTACGCCGGGCGGCGGCGCGGCCCGGAAGCCCGCATGCCCCAGCAGCAGCACCGTATCGGCGTCTTCGAGCCCCTCCATGCCCCAGGGCGCCTCGATGCCGAAGGGAGCGGGTCCGCCCGTGCTGGAGAACCCCGGCCCCGTGCAGACCCGCACCTCGTACGCGACCGGGTGGTGGTGCCTGGCCGCCGTGGCGAAGGCCAGTCCAGGGGCGGTGAGCTGGTGCCCCGGAACCCCGTCGAGGGCGAGGACGGCGATCACTGACATGTCCAGAATTTAGCCCAGGGTGACATCGCAGCCGCTGTTTGCGGGGGCCGCAGGCGAAGGATGATCGCAGAGCGGCGGGACGAAGGCGGACAGCAGCCTCGCCCACGCACACCTCCGTCACCCTTGTCGCGAAAGGCCAGTTCATGCACGCCACGGACACCGCTCCCGCCCCCGGGACCTCTTCTTCCGGCCTTGCCGGCCCCACCCGGCGCGCCGCGCGCCGACTGCTCGCCCGGGGCGCTGCGGCGCTCGGCGCGACCGCGCTCCTCGGCGTCTCAGTGATGAGCGGCAGCGCGAGCGCCATCGTCAATGGCGAGGACGCCACGCAGCACTACTCGTTCATGGCGACGGTGCCGGTCAAGGAGTACGGCGCGCAGTGCGGGGCGACACTGATCGACCCCCGGTGGGTCCTGACGGCCGCGCACTGCGTCAACCCCGAGCTGGCCACGCTGACCGGCACGATCCGCGTCGGGAGCGACCACCGTACGACTGGCGGATCCGTCCGCAGCATCGACAAGATCGTCACCGCGCCCGGCTATGTGCAGGACATGACGGGAACGACGTACAACAAGAACGACCTCGCGCTGATACGCCTGGAGCGCCCCGTCTCCCAGAAGCCCGTCCGCATCGCCGACAAGGCGGGTCCTGTCGGCACACCCACCCGCATCCTTGGCTACGGCACGGTCGTCGAGGCGCCCTCGCTGGAGGACGCGAAGTTCCCCGACCGCCTCCAGCAACTGGACACGCGCAGGGGCGCGGCCAGCGAGTGCGCCCCCGGCTGGGCTGGCAGGACGCGGCTGTGCACCGTCAGCCAGAAGCCGAGGGCCATGGCGTGCAACGGCGACTCCGGCGGCCCGCAGCTCCAGCGCGCGAAGAACGGCCGCTGGGAGCTGATCGGCGCCACGTCCGGTCCTGGCAGCCTCCGCGAAGGCTGCGGGACGGGGCCGGGCCTCTACTCCAACGTGCCCGCGTTCAAGAGCTGGATCCTCAAGACGATCCACAAGGGCGGCTGACCAGCTACTCACGCAGCCGACGGACGCTCCTGTGGGCGGGGGCCGGCCGGCGGACCGCGCGAGCAGCTGACACTGGCCGGCGGATCGCGCGAGGGCGCTGATACCGGCCGGCGGACCACGGGGGCGGCTGACGCCGGCCGGCTCACGCGGATGATTGGATTCCCGGTATGCCAGTGATCGCCGTCCTCGCCCTCGACGGGGCCCCGGGCCATCACCTCACCACGCCCGGCCTGGTCCTCGCTACCGCCTGCCGCGAGCACCCCGGCGTGTCCTACGAGGTCAGGCTCTGCGCGGCGCCCGGGTTCCGGGCGACCGGGGGCCCGGGTCCGGCGCTCGCCCTGCGTCCGCCGTACGGTCTCGAAGGCACCGAGAACGCCGACGTCGTAGTAATTCCAGGGCACGACGGTCCCCGCGCCGCACAGCCCCCCGAGGGCGTTCTGGCCGCGCTGCGTGCTGTGGTGGCCCGACAGGGCCGCGTCGCCGCCGTGGGCACCGGTACGTTCACGCTCGCGGCCACCGGCCTCCTGGACGGACGCCGGGCCACGACCGGCTGGCGGCACGTGGAGGAACTGGCCGCGCTCTACCCCCATATCGATGTCGACCCCGCCGGTACGGTCCTTGAGGACGGGCCGTTCTGCACGGCGGCCGGAGTCTTCGGGGGGATGGACGTCTGTCTGCGGCTGCTGGCCCGCGACTACGGCCGCCAGGTCGCCGGACAAACCTCACGGGAACTGATCACGCCGCTGCACGCGGACGCGGACAGCGTCCAGGAGGCCATCGACCGGGAAGTCGCCGAGAGCACGGGACTCGAACCCACCCTGCGGTGGATCGACGCACACCTCCACCTCCCTCTCACGCTCGGCGAGATCGCCGCCCACGCGCGCACGAGCACCAGCGGCGTGACGCGCCGCTTCCGCGCCCACACCGGTCTCAGCCCGCTCCAGTACGTGCTGCGTACGCGCCTGCACGAGGCGATGCGGCTGCTGCGCGAGACGGACACCCCCGTCGAGGCCATCGCACACGCGACGGGATTCACCTCGCCCACCGCCCTGCGCCACCACTTGCGCGCCCTCACCGGCACCACCCCCCGCGCCTACCGCCGCGCCCACGCCCCGGCGGGCGGCCCACCCGCGCGCGGGCCGTCCAAGCCGCCGCGCCAGTAACGGGACCCGGCGCCTGGTGCGCTGCGTAATTGCGGGCGTTGGGCCGTGGCGGAGAGCCCCTGTAGCTGTGACCGTCATGCAGCTGTGCCGTCAGAGCGCTGGGCGGATCCGGGACCGCCCCATGCCACGGATCTCACCAGTACTGGACCATCACCTCGGTGAGGAGGGCGACCCCCACCCCGAGGATGCCGAAACCCAGAAGCTTGGGCCAGCGGCCGCCCGCTCGAACCTGCGCTTCCAAGACCGGCGAGTCGCAGCCCCCGAAGTCCGCCTCCCCGAACAGGGACCACCGGCCAGGTCCTGCCCGGCCGAGGCCCGTGGATGTCAGTGCTGCGGTCCATACTCGTGTCGCGGTGCCACCCGGCACCGCAGGACGAGGGGAGCAACATGGCTGAGGTGCTGGTCTTCCACCATGGATACGGGTTGACCGCCGGCATTCGCGGTTTCGCCGAGCAGTTGCGACGGGCCGGACACACCGTCCACGCTCCAGATCTGTACGAAGGGAAGGTATTCGACAGCCTCAAGGAGGGCGCCGCCTATGCGGAGAGCGTCGGGTTCGGCACGATCACCGCGCGCGGAGCCGTCGCCGCCGAGGGGCTGCCTGCGGAACTCATCTATGTGGGCTTCTCGCTCGGCGTCCTGCCGGCGCAGAAGCTGGCCCAGACTCGCCCTGGAGCAAAGGGTGCCCTGTTGCTTGAGGCGTGCGTCCCGGCCTCGGAGTTCGGCGCGGCCTGGCCCCAAGACGTCCCAGTTCAGATCCACGGCATGGACGCAGATCCGTTCTTCGCGGGGGAGGGTGATGCGGACGCCGCCCGCACGGTCGTCGAGACGGTGACGGATGCGGAGTTGTTCCTCTACCCCGGCGACAGGCACCTGTTCACCGACAGCAGCCTTCCGTCCTACGACGAACAGGCCGCGATGCAGGTCAACGATCGGGTGCTCGGCTTCCTCGACCGCATTAAGTAGGGAGTCAACGACCTGAGCTGACGCCGCGTCTCGGGTAAGGACCGTTAGAGCGCTCGGGCCTTATGCTGCCGGGATGACCGCGCAGCCGCCCCCTCCGCTGACCCTCGAAACCGCCAGGGACCTTCAGCGCTTGCTCCGAACCGAGATCGGGCCGGGCCTCAGCGAGCGGGAACTCGACGCGGTTGAGGCACGGTTCGGCTTCACCTTCTCGCCGGACCACAGGGTCTTCCTCGCCGCCGGGCTCCCACACGGGTCACGAAGCTGGCCGGACTGGCGCAACGGCGACGCCGAGGACCTGGCCGAGTGGCTCTCCCAACCGGTCGAGGGTGTGCTCTTTGACGTCGAGCACAACGGCTTCTGGCACCCCGCCTGGAGCCCGAGGCCCGCGGGGACATCTGACGCGCTGGAGATCGCACGGTCCGAATTGGCGACCGTACCGCAACTGATCCCCATCTACAGCCACCGCTACCTGCCTGGCACAGCAGACGAATGCGGGCACCCTGTGTTGTCCGTCCACCAGACCGACATCATCCTCTACGGGAACGACCTCTCCGACTACGTACGACACGAGTTCACCGGCCGGGCGAGCAGTCTCCTGGCCCGCGCAACTGTCGGTTTCTGGTCGTACTTCGTCAACGGCGGTCCCGGCATCGACGTCACCGCGCCCACGCCCCACACCCCTTACGCCGTCAGCGCTCAGGAGGCGACCGAGTACCTGCGAATGCTGGCCCTGGAGCGCCTGATCGGTCGACAGCACCGCCCGCACCAGCTGATCGAAGCAGGGCTTACGGCACTGGTTCTCGGCGTCGAGACGGAGTCGCTTCCGCTGCTCGCCGGCCTGTCACGCCCCGAGCACGAGAGCGCCGCTGCGCTCTTCGACCAGGTACTGGCCGAACTCGGTCTGCCCGCGGGTCTTCCCGGCGACGACACCGGTATCCCCTGGGAGGCGGCACGCTGGGAGCTGGTGCGCTGGTGGCTCCGGCTGATCGTGAACGGGAGTCTGGCCCCCGGAGCCGGTGGTGACGTGATCACATACGAGGGCTGGGGCGCATTGGCCCGGCCCCAGTCTCTTCAGCCGCTTGTCGACGAGGTCGATGCGTACAACGAATGGAACGCGAGCCAGCGAGGAACACGCGGGCAAGCGATCGTCACGGAGGCCGAACGGCTGCTCGCCGGTCCCTGGCCCCCGCTTTGATGACCCGGCGGTGGCACCGCAACCGTCCTGGCAGGTGGGTTTCTGTTCAGGCAGAGGAGCGGGGTCCCGTGAGGGCGGGCGCCGGCCGCTCGGGTTCGTCATCACGCCCGGCCAGTAGGGGGCGGGGGACGCATCGCAGACGGCAATCTGTCAGCCGTAACGCGCCCTGTACCAGGCCACCTGCTCGGCACTCATCGATGATGAGATGGCATACACATCACCGATACGTGCGCCGCCACGCCGACGTTCGCCCCTCTCAGGAGACCGCCACACCCTGACGGACACCTGCGAGGCAGGTTGCCAGTGCAGAGTGTGGGTCGGAGCGTTGGAATCCGGGACGTCCTCCATGCGTACGCCGCGCCTGGCCAGCAGCCGCTCCAGTTTGCCGAATTGAAGGTGACGGTCGAAGCGGCCGTACCGCGCACGAATCGCCCTGTGGACAGTGCTGCCGCCCCAAGAAAGCCTATGCACGTGCAGGGTGAAGTGGTGGCCCACCCATGGATGGTCCCGTGATTCCCGGCCCCAGAAGAACTCGACCATTCCGTAGTCGCGCCACATGCTCTGGTCGTCAAGGGAGTTCTCGGCACAGTCGGAGCCCAGGATCGCGGTGACCTGCTCAGGACTGTCCGTCGGCTTGGCACCAAGGACCGTTCCGGACGCGATCACATCCATGTAGAACGCGAGGGAATGCGGTGTCAACTGATCTTTCCTTGAGGAGCTGAGGAGGCCGACAGAGGCCGTGTCAGCATAGGTGACCACGACGCCATGGAGATCCATGGGACAGGCCCTAGCCTTTGGGATCTCGCACATGGAGGGAGAGAGGGCCTGCCACCGGACGGCCCGTGCCGGACCCGGCAGGCTCGCTGCTCAGTCTGTTCCTAGGGCCCCGGGTGCACCTGGCTGAGAATCAGCCGCCGCTACGCAGTCCGGCCTCCTGCGCGTCGAGCAGCTCGTCCCAGTGATTCCGTGTCCACTCACAGGCCGCGTCCAGCGGACCCAGCAGCCCCCGCCCCAGCAGGGTGAGTGCGTACTCGACGCGGCGCTCGGTGCCCTCGTACTCCTCCCGCACGACGAAGCCGTCCCGCTCCAGCCTGCGCAGAGACAGCGTCAGTGACTTGGCCGTGATACCGCGCAGCGGGACCTTCAGCTCGGAGAAGCGTCGCGGACCGTCCTGTAGGCAGCGCAGGATCAGCGTCGCCCACTTGTCGCCCACGCGGAACGGCACCAGCGCCGACGGACAGACCGGGTCGAACATCTCAGGATCCAAAGAGGCCCGTTCGGCCTGCGGCGTCGTCATGATCTACAAGGTAAGGCGGTATCCGATCGGATACCACCCCCCGGCCTACGCTCCCCCTCATGGAATCCAAGCGCAGCAGAATCGTCATTTTCGGGGCGGGGGGCCGGGTCGGCCGGGCCGCGGTGGCAGAGGCCCGGCGGCGGGGCCACGAGGTCACCGCAGTAGGGCGGGCCGATGGATCAGTGACGGACCCGGCCGCCGTGGCAGGGCTCGCGGCCGGGCACGACGCGGCGATCGTCGCTGTCTACGACCCCGGGGCGCGTCCCGGCGAGTTCTTCCCGGCCGTTGCCCGCGCCCTCACACAGGGGCTCCCGGCGGCGGGAGTGAAGCGGCTGGTGTCGGTCGGGCTGGCGTCCGTACTGCCCACCAAGACAGGGGACTTGCTGATGGACACCCCCGAATACCCGCAGGAATGGCGGGAGTTCTACCTCGGCCACGCCGCGGGCACCAAGGCGCTGCGTGAGACCGTGCCGCAAGCGCTGGACTGGGTGGTGCTGAGCCCGGCGGGAGACTTCGACCACGAGGGCGAGCCCACGGGCGGGTACGTCTTCGCCCCGGCCGCCGCCGACAGCCTGATCACGCCCCACGACTTCGCCCGGGCCCTGGTGGACGAGGCGGTAGAGGCGCCGACCCTGCACCGGCTCCACACCGGGGTGGCCGTCGCATGACCGGCACGGTCCATGACAACCCGACCCCGTGGGTCGCCGATCACATCCGCCGTTTCGAGGAGACCGGCGGACGCCCCCGCCCCGGAGTGAACGATCTCCTTCTGACCACCCGGGGCCGCAAGTCCGGCTTGCTGCGCCGTACGGCGCTGGCGTACATCCGGGACGACGAGGACGCCTACGTCCTGACGGCGTCCAACGGGGGCGCGGACCGCCACCCGGCCTGGTATCTAAACCTGCTGGCCTCTCCTGAGGTCATCCTCCAGGTCGGCGCGGATACCTTCCCCGCGACCGCCCGGCCTGCCACGGCGCCCGAGTCGGCCCGCTTGTGGCCGGCGGTGGTGGCTGCCACGCCCTCGTATGCGACCTACCGCACCGCGACGATCCGGGAGATTCCTCTGGTCGTGGTCGCGCCGGCGAGTCGGGCGAACTGACGCTCGCCCGACGCTCCGTGGGCTGCCGGGGGAGGCGAGACCAGTCCTCGGAAGGTCGGCCAGTATGACCTTTGGGCTCGCCCGGGTGACACTCCACCCGAACTGTCCCCGGCGGCCGGCGGGCCCCGGTATCACCAGGTTGTGATCGCACCCCGTATGCGCGCGGCCCTGGCCGCAGCCTTCCTCGCCCTGCCCCTCACCTCGGCATCCCCTTCGGCCGCCGACGCCGACCTGGTCGCGCTTCCGATGACGCTGAAGCAGGCGGTCGCCGCGCTGCCGATGGCCGCGGAGTCGCGGGAAGGGTACGAGCGTTCCCGTTTCAAGCACTGGACCGATGACGACCGGGACGGGTGTGATACCCGTGAGGAGGTCCTCATCACCGAGTCCCGCACCGCCCCTGCCATCGGAGCGGGCTGCAAGGTCACCGCGGGGAAGTGGTTCTCCTACTACGACGGCCAGACGCTCACCCAACCCCGCGTTCTGGCCATCAACTTCACGGTGCCGCTCGCCGAGGCCTGGGACTCCGGTGCCAGCGCCTGGAACGCGGAGCGCCGCACGGCCTACGCCAACGACCTCGGCGACGAACGGTCGCTGGTGGCCATCACCGCGCGCAGCAACCGTTCGAAGTCCGACCAGGACCCGGCCGAGTGGCAGCCGCCGCTGGCGGATGCCCGCTGCACCTACACCAACCATTGGGTGGCGACCAAGCTCCGGTGGGGTCTGTCCGTGGACAAGGCCGAACGGCAGGCTCTGCGGGAGCTGGCCGCAGGGTGCGGGCAGGAGACGGTGGAGTACGAGCCCGTCGGCTGAGCGTGGCCACTTGAGGAGGGCGGGGGAGAGCAGCAGTGTCCCGTCTCGTAAAATCAGAAGGAGAGCGAAGGGGTGTACTGCCATGCGGCCGTGCACCCTCCTCTCAGTAAAACCTGCGCGGCCGCGTTGCGCCGGTCTGGGCGGCACGCTGGTTTGGCGGGCCTGGCCCCCGCAGCGGAGGGCACTTCTTTGGCCAGTGAAGATCGAAGTCATGGATATCCGGCAGTTGGAGTACTTCTTGGCCGTCGTCGACCGCGGGGGTTTCAACCGCGCGGCTTCGGCGCTGTACGTGTCACAGCCCTCGTTGTCGCAGGCTGTCCGTGCGCTGGAGCGTGATCTGGGTACGGAGTTGTTCCATCGGATCGGGCGCCGTGCTGTGCTGACGGAGGCAGGCCGGGCGTTGATCGAGCCGGCCCGTGCGGCGGTGCGGAGCCTGGAAGGTGCCCGGGCGAGCGTGGCGTGCGTGCGCGAGCTGCGGGCGGGGCGCCTTGATGTGGCGTCGATGCCGTCCCAAGCGGTCCAGCCTCTGACGTCGTTGATCCGGTCCTTCGCCCAGCGTCATCCGGGCGTCACGGTGTCGGTCAAGGCCGCCTTCACGGCTCGGGACGTCATCGGCGCGGTGCGGACAGGGGCTGCGGAGCTAGGACTGCTGGCGTCGGCCGGGAGTGTTCCGTACACGGAGGTCTGCGCGCATGTGCTGGCGGAGCAGCGGTTTGTGCTGGTGGCACCCCCGGGCGGGCCCTTCGCCGGCCGGGAAGCGGTGGCGTGCGAGGAACTGGCGGGTCAGCGGCTGATCGTGGGACAGCCCGGGACGGGGATGCGGGCGTACGTCGACTCCCTGCGTGACCAGGGCATCGACTTCAGCATGGCGGCGGAGACGGAGCACCGGGTCGCGTTGCTGCCCCTGGTGCTGGCCGGGGTCGGGCTCGCGGTCGTGACGGATTCCTGGCGGGACATCGCCCGGCGGGCGGGGGCCGACGTGCTGGACATCGAACCCGCGACCGCGCTGAGTGTCGCGCTGATCAGCCGCAGGGGTATCCGGTCCCCGGCGGCCGCCGCGTTCTGGGGGATGGCCGTCCCCACCGGCACCGACTGATAGGCGGCCGTTATAAGGGAGATCCGGTTTCGGTCTTGGACGTCTGGCTGGGCGTGTTGCTGGAATCGAAGGCATGACGAACCACCGCATCGCCCTCATCCCCGGTGACGGCATCGGCGCCGAAGTACTGCCCCCCGCGCAGCAGGTACTCGACGTCCTCGGCCGCCGGCACGGCTTCACCCTCTCCTATACGTCCTACGACGACTGGTCGTGCGAGCGGTATCTGCGCGAGGGCGCCATGATGCCCGCCGACGGCCTCGCCCAGCTCCGCGACAAGGACGCCATCCTGCTGGGCGCGGTGGGGCATCCCGGGGTGCCCGATCACGTCTCGCTGTGGGGACTGCTGATCCCGATCCGCCGCGGCTTCCGCCAGTACGTCAACCTGCGGCCCATCAAAGTCTTCGAGGGCATTGACAGCCCGGTGCGCGGGGCGCGGGCCGGGGAGGTCGACTTCGTCGTCGTCCGGGAGAACGTGGAAGGCGAGTACAGCGAGGTCGGCGGGCGGCTCAACCGGGGGTTCCCGGACGAGATGGCCGTACAGGAGGCCGTGTTCACCCGGGCCGGCGTCACACGCCTGCTGGACTACGCCTTCCAGCTGGCGGAACAGCGCAAGGGCCGGCTGACCTCGGCCACCAAGTCGAACGGGATCGTGCACACCATGCCGTTCTGGGACGAACTCGTCGCCGAGCGGGCCGCCTCGTTCCCGCAGGTCGGCTGGGGCCAGGAGCACATCGACGCGCTCGCGGCCAAGTTCGTCCTAGAACCGGCCCGCTTCGACGTCGTGGTCGCCTCCAACCTCTTCGGGGACATCCTCAGCGACCTCGCCGCCGCGGTGGCCGGGTCCATAGGTCTCGCCCCGGCGGCCAACCTCAACCCCGAGCGGGAGTTCCCCTCGATGTTCGAGCCGGTTCACGGCTCGGCCCCCGACATCGCGGGCCAGGACATCGCCAACCCGCTGGGCGCGATCTGGTCGGCCGCCATGATGCTCGACCACCTCGGCCACCCCCGAGCGGCCAAGGACATCACCGATGCGATGGCCGCGGTCCTGGCCAAGACCGACGTACGCACCCGGGATCTGGGCGGCACCGCCTCCACGGCCGACTTCACCGACAAGCTTCTCGAAGTCCTCTGAACCTGAACCTGCGCACTCTTTGCGGCAGCAGGGACGACACAGCCCACTCGCCTCCGGGCGCTCGCGCACCCTTCGCCCCCGAGCCGCCCCTCCCGCCCGCGAGGATCCTTCCGTCTCCGGCCGCGCCCCCCGGTTCCTCAACGAGGAGAAGCACGATGGAACCCGTTCCTCACTGGCTTGTCACGTATCGGTGTTGCCCCATGGGAACAAAGGGCCGCTGGTCACCCCGGCGCATGACTACCGGCCGAGGTGAGCGCGGTGGCACCTTGAGCGAGGCGGCGTGAGATTCCCGGCCGCCCGCGTCGTCGGTTCGCTGGTCTGTGCAGGCGGTTCCTGGTAATACAGTGCGTGCCGATCGGACACACGTACGTACCGCGCGTCCCCGAGTGCCGGAGGTCATCATGGGCAAGCGCTGCAGGCGGCAGCACGTCGGCCCGATGGCCCTAATCACCCTGATCGTCCTGATCGCGACCGCCCTGCTCGGTGCGAGCCTGGCTCCCGCCGCTTCGGGGGGAGTGAAGAGCGGGCGCACCGGCACCGATTCCGGCGCCGTTACGGGAGCCTCTTCCGGCAGCGGGTCCGCGGCCGCCCCCACCGCCGCCGGTATACCCCGCCTCACCGACGCCCGCGGACGCACCCTCACCCTGCGCGGCTGGAACGTCGAGGACAAGGTCCACCACGGCCCGGACGCCCTCAGCGCGATCACCGAGCGGCACTTCGCCGACTTGCGGGCCCACGGCTTCAACTTCGCTCGCCTGCTGGTCTTCTGGGATGATCTGGAGCCGCGGCGCGGTCGCTACAGCGAGTCGTACCTGCGCAAGATCCGGCGCATCCTCGACTGGGCGCACGAGCACGGTGTCCACGTCGTCATCGACGCTCACCAGGACGTGTTCGGGCCCGCGTTCGGCCACCGCGGGATCCCGGTGTGGGCGACGCGGACCGACGGGCTGCCGTTCACTCCGCACCCCGACGACTGGTTCGCCGAATACTTCGAACCCGCCGTCCAGCGCGCCTTCACCCACCTCTACGAGGACGCGGACCTGCGGCGCGCGCAGGCCCGCATGTGGCGTCTGCTGGCGGACCGCTTCGGCGGGCACCCCGCGGTGTTCGGCTACGACCTGATCAACGAGCCGATGGGGGAGCCGCGCGCGGGCGAGGACCTGGCGAGGGCCGCTCGCCGCATCGAGGCGACGCAGCTCACCCCGATGTACCGCCGCCTCGCCGCCGCCATCCGCACCCGGGACCGCTCGAACCACCTGTTCATCGAGCCGACCCCGATCGTCGGCGAAGGCGTGCCCACCGGCCTGGGCCGCGTCCCCGACGAACGCGTCGTCTACGCCCCGCACTTCTACAACACCGCCATGGAGGCGGGCGCCGACTACGACCCGGCGGCCGGCTGGATCACGGCGTACGAGAACGCCGTCACCGCGTACCCGCGCGAGCACTCGGTTCCCGTCGTGGTGGGCGAGTGGGGCCCGCTGAACAGCGGCCTGCCGAACATGCGCCGCTTCCACGACGACGCCCTCGCCTCCTTCACCCGCTACTCCTCGGGCTGGGCGGCCTACGTCTGGTGCTACGGCGGCGGCTACTGCGCCCTCGACCGCGACGGCCGCTTGCGTACGAACAAGGAGCGCACCGCCACGCCGTACGCCCCGGCGGTAGCGGGCACCGTGCGCGCCGACACCTACGTCCCGGCCCGCGAGACGTACCGCCTCGCCTACCGGTCGACTCGCCGCCCCGGCACCACGGTGCTGTCCCTGCCGCCGAGCACCACCGGCTGGCGGATCGAGGTGTCGGGCCGCACGGCACACTCCAGCGCCCGAAGTGTGCCGCCCGGGCAGGCGCGACAGGTGCGCGTGTGGGCGTTCGGTGGTGCGGAGGTGGAGGTGACGGTGCGGCCGGGCTCCGACCGCCGGGGCTGAGCTTGCCCTACCTTCCAAGCGTGGGTGATCCGGTCATTCGTAAGATCGGCGGACCCAGGGGTTCTGGGTAGGGCTGTGAGCTTGTCGCCGTTGGACGGCTTAAAGAACGTGGCTGCCCGGAGCCCCGCGACGACTCGACCGCTCATGGGGATACGCGACCCGATCGCTGTGTAGGACAACGTCGGCGAGGTCGTCTGCGGGATCGATGTGTGACGACGAGCTGGCGGAGGTGACCGCGCCCTGGATCTGGGCCGGAGTGGGCATCGGCAAAGAACACCACCACTGCGTAGTGGTCTGCGAGCGCGGCGACCGCCTCCTGTCACACCGAGTCTTCAACGACGGACCGGCCCTACTGGAGCTGATCGCAGAGGTGCTCGCGCTCGCCGAGGAGCCCTGTGGGCGGTGGACGACATCAACCACGGTGGCGCCGCCCTGCCTATCGGCCTCTTGCTCAGCCACGAGCAGCCGCTGGTCCCGGCCTGGCCGTGCACCAGGTGTCGACGGCCTACCGCGGCCAGGGCGAGACGGAGGAAAAGGACGCGTTTGTCATCGCCGACCAGGCACGCATGCGCCAGGACCTCGGTCTCCTGCGGCCCGGTGATGAGATAGCCGTCGACCTGCGCACTCTGACCGCTCGCCACCTCGACTTTGTCAACGACCGGACCCGCCAGACCAACCGGTTGCGCAGTCAACTCCTCGAGTTCTTGCTGGTGTTGGAGTGCGGGCTGAACCTGAGTAAGAAGGGCCCGGTCGTTCTACTGACCGGCTACCAGTTGCCGGCCGCGATCCGTCGCAGCGGGGCCAGGCGGATCGGAACCCAACTTGAAGAACCGCAGGGCGAACAACGCCCTCGCGCTCGGCGGAGACAGCTGTCGAGGCGGCCAAGACCCAGCACACCGCCTTGCCGTTGCCGGGAGAGACTCTCGCGACCGCCATGGTCGCCCGCATCGCCAAGGGCGTGCTGGCCCTCGACGAGGAACTCGCTGAAACTAACGCGCTTATCGGGGCCCGGTTCAACGAGCACCGACACGTAACGGTGATCCGGATCCCGGCCGGGCATGGGCACCCTCCTCGGCGTCGAGTTCATCGCCGCCACTGGTGGAGACCTGGAGGCTTTCGGCACGGCCGACCGCCTCGCGTCCTTCGTCGGCCTCTCACCCATGCCGCGAGACTCCGGCCGCGTCAGCGGCAACATGCGTCGTCCGCGCCTCTATCACCGCGGCCTGCTCCGTGCCTTCCGACTCTCCGCGATGGTCAGCCTGAGAACATGCTCCGCTTCCCAGGCTTACGGCGAGGTCTATCGATGGCTAGGTTTAGAGCCTGTCCGGTGGATCGGTAGGGCACGTACTTGCCTTCTAGAGCCCCTCGTCTAGGCGATGCTCGGCCGGACGGCGCCGGCGCCCCACTACCCCGGGCACGCGGTGATGAGCTCCGACAGCATGCTGATGGGCGCGGCACACCGTCGAATCCACGCTCACCACACTCCAGTCGTTTCGCCCCTCGACGTCGGCGTTCGCCTGGGCCATCCGTAGGAAACGCTCCCACGTGCCATCCGCGGACTATCTGCGAGGGCGGTCGTAGACCGTCTTCCACTTCCCGAAGCGGGTCGGAAGAACTCGCCATGGCAGGGCGGTGCGCTGTCGGAGTTGAATCCCATTGATCACGCGCCGATGACACTGCCAACGTTGGCCTCGCCCAACTCTCTTGGGCAGATTTGGTTCGAGTTGAGCCCACTCGTCATCGGAAAGATCACCCCGCCCACACCGGACAGAGCGAACCGGCCAACGGGCGGGTTACCTGACCCGTCGGACAGGCCCTAAACAGGCCTGCCGATTGGTGACGGTGTGCAGTTTCCGACACCGGTGGTGCGAAGGTGGCGTTCTGCCAACTCGTCGATGATGATGCGGGTCGCGGGGCGGTCCCGGACCTCGCCGGGGCTGGTTCGGTAAGCGTAGAGGAGGGAATGGGCGGTCTGCTCTGGTCGTCCCCAAGCCCACCAGGCGCGTGCCATGTCGGCGCCCAGGCGGGCCTTGCGTTCAGCGGTGGGGAATTGGTCAGGACGGAGGTTCTTCCCGGCTTCCGGGGCGACCCCGGCATCTCCGAGCGCCCAGTGCACACCAAACGGTGCACAGGTCGACGGCGGCGGGGCTGGTGGGGAACAGTAGCCCGGCCGGGGCGAGTGCCAGCAGCCGACGGGCGGCGTGTCGGCTCTCCTCGGTCATCGAAAGGGCTTCGGCTCTGTGACCAGCTCGGGTTCCCGTGTAGGCCAAGGTACAGAGCATCTGTGAGTACGGGCGTGCGGACTGGCCGTCCCTCTAGTGGCCGTCGGCACCGTCGGAGCGGGTGGCGCCAGGAAAGTCATCAGGATGTGTCGCGGAACGCCGACCTCTTGCGCGGCGCGGCGGACCAGGTCCAGGTCGACGACCCTCTTGCGCCGCTCCAGTCGGGAAACCGTTGCGGGTGCGCAGTCGAGCCGGTCGCGGAGGGTGGCGAGTGTCCAGGAGCAGTGCTCGCGGCCGAGACGGATGAGCGCGCTGGGGCACCGCTGCTCGGCAAACTCGCGCGCTTTGGGAGTGCTCCAGAACGGGTCAACGGACACAGGTCGTCGCACTTCCTCTTCAACGTCATCGACCCCAGTCAGTGCGCCTGGCTCTTCCAGCGCTTGGGCGACGGCATCGCACTCTCCAGCGGCCATCCCATCCGCAGCCCGCGCGCCCGCGTCACCTCCGAACGCGCCAAGGAAGGCCGGATCGCGTGGGCGCACCACCTGTCCTACCTGGTCTCCGCATCGAACGCCGTGCGCGAGGACCGGCCGCTGACACGCCTCGTGGCCGTCCCGAAGCTCCGTGCCGAACCCAAGCGGCCAGTGTTCACCTCGACCCCTACCGCCCGCGAGGCGCAGTGGCACGACCGACAGCGCACCGTCTACGCGGAAGCCGTCAGGGGGCCCGAGGACGCAGCACCCGGTGGTCTTCACCGACGGCCTGTACTGCGGTGTCGAGATGGCGCTCGACGGCCCGGCACAGGCATACCCGAAAGCGGACGATCCCCTGGGGCACCTGGCCGAACCTCACGACCAGTGCACCGCGCGGTGCCGGGCGCTCATCTGGACGAAGGAGCAGTACTGGGCCATGGTCTCCCGGCATTCGGCAGCCCCGATCTCATGCCCTGCGGGCCGCTCGCGTGCCCACCGCTGTCAGGGACCGACCGGCGTGAGGAAGCGGGCCGCATGGTCGGTGCCTTGGGCGGTGTCGAGGTGGAGCAGGGTGCCAAGGGCGGATGTCTGGTCGTAGCCCAGGTCGGGGCAGGCCAGGTAGCGATTGAGGTAGGCGGTCAAGAGGTCGGCGTCGGGTGGGGGCCTGAAGGTGGCCAGGGCGATGCAGTACGCACGTCCTGCGTACGGGGCCGCGCTTTCCAGGAGGAGTTCTCCCAGTCGTGGGCGGAAGGCGGTGGGGCCGGCTATCGCGATCAGCCAGGGAGTCCGAATTCGCAGGGTGTGATGGCCTCTGAAGCCTGGGCAGGTTCACGCGCGAAGCTATCGCGCTCTGCCAGGCGGAAGATCCCGCAATGCACACGCAAGTAGCGCCGATACACACCGGAATGATCAGAAAGGGGGGACCTTGACCTGGTCGCCTTTGCCGGTCTTCCAGGACGGCATGCCGACGATTTTGCAAGGGCGGCCCTTGAAGACCACAAAGCCGTTCATACGCAACGCCGATGCCTGCATCGGGAACGTCAAACTAGCCCCTGCGTCAGCTGATTCGAACCCGCCGACTTTGGTGTGGTCCGGCCCGGTCGCGGGCTTGTCCGTGTCGCCGGTCCCGGGCCCGAGCCGGTCGCCGTGCCGGCCTCCGCGACGGCGGAACAGCAGGTGACGGCCAGGACAGCGGCGAGGGGGACGAGGTGGCGCAGGGCTTCATGCGGGGTCACAGAAGGTGTTGCTAGTTCTCGGCGACGGCGCCGACGACGACCGGGATGTCGTCGACCTGCGAGTACACGGTCTCGTCTTCGACCAGGACGTCCACGACGATGCAGGTGATGTTGCCGGGGCCGCCGCCCCGCAGGGCAAGCTGGATCAGCTCCTGCACGGTGTGGTGCGGTGACTGATAGGCGACCAGCACGTCCTCCAGGGTCCGGTGGGATACGACGCCGTAGAGACCGTCGGAGCAGATCAGGTAGCGGTCGTCGGCCCGGGCCTCACGGATCGAGAGATCGGGTTCGGCGCGCTCGCCACCGTCCAGCGCGCGCAATAGCACGCCTCGCTGCGGGTGGGTGGTCGCCTCCTCCTCGGTGATGCGGCCGTCATCGAGGAGGCGCTGCACGAGAGTGTGGTCATGTGTGATCTGCGTGAGTACGCCGTCGCGCAGCAGGTACGCGCGGCTGTCGCCGACGTGGACCAAGCCGAACCGCTGGCCGCTCCACAGCAGGGCGGTGAGGGTGGTGCCCATGCCCGCCAGCTGCGGGGCCTCCTCGACTATCATGCGCAGCTGGTCGTTGGCGCGCTGCGCGGCCGTGGCGAGTGTAATGAGGATGTCGGAGCCGGGTACGTCGTCGTCGAGCTGAACGAGGGTGGAGATCACCTCGGAGCTGGCGACCTCGCCGGCGGCCTGTCTGCCTATGCCGTCGGCGATGGCGAGGAGACGGGGACCAGCGTATCCGGAGTCCTCGTTGCCCTCGCGGACCAGGCCCTTGTGCGATCCGGCCGCGAACCGTGTGGTCAGCGCATACCGCGGATACCGCGGCGGTTCGACCGGCCGTGGCGGCACGATGAACGGGTCCGGTGCGGACCGCTTCGACTCCGCAGACGCCTTGTGCCGGCGCAACTCCTCCAGCTCCGCCCGCATCTCGCCCGCCTGCTGGTAGCCCATCAGGCGGGCGCGCTGGACGAACCTCGCGAGCGCATCCGAGACATCCGGAAGGAGGTAAAGCCGACCCCAGCCACCGAGGCCGCTGCTCAGCAGCCCGTCCAGCATGTCGCCCACGGCGGCCAGGTCGGTGTGCGGAAGGGCCGCCACCAGGGCTCCCTGACTGTCGACGAGCTTGATGTGGCCGGTGCTGGTGACGTGTACCCGCGCGGGGTCGAGGTACCAGCCGGTCACCCCGTGCCGATGGGCGTGGTCGAGGGCATCCAGGATCTCGGCGGCCGCGCGCAGTGCGCGCGGGACGTCCGGCGGGCGGCCGAGCCAGTCGGCGAGGGTGGTGCCGCCGGCGAAGCCTTCGGTGACGACGTACGGGCAGCTCACCCCGTCCCGCATCACGTTGCCGTGGTCGAGTACGACGGCCAGCGCCGGGTGGCTGAGCGGGGCCCGGGAGCGCAGCCGGGTGGTGAACGCCTGCCGTTTGGCGGTGTCGGTGGCCTCGTTCGGCCGCATGATGCGGATGCCCACCGCACGGTTGCACAGTGTGTCACTGCCGGTGTGGTTGTCCGCCTCCGCATCGGACGGCACCGCCGCCACCCCGGTCACCTCGTACCGGTTCCCCAGCAGCAAGGGGCGCGAACGCACAGGTACGTGGGCCCGGTTGCGGAACAACGGCAGCTCCCCCGCAGTGTTTCGGACCCTGGTCTGCGGCTCGGGGAAGGCGCGCGCCCGCAGCCCGGTCGCCAGCAGTCCGTAGAGGGCGTCGAGGCAGAACAGCTCGGGCCCTTCGGGTAGGCCACGTTCGAGGAGGCCGATGAGTTCGCCGGTGAAGGCGGTGTGGCGGGCGCCTGGCGGGGCCAGCGCCTGGCTGGACTCGTCCGCGGAAGCGATGAGGTACGTGCCCTCGACCACAGCCCCACTGGCCAGTGCGTCGGTGGCGGCCGCGGCGCCCATCATGCCCAGGGCCCGTCCGCTGTAGCAGCAGTCGAGCATCACGATGGTGCGCTCGGCCCGGCTGCGCAGCAGCGGCCGCCGCAGCCAGTCGAACGGCATGACGGTGTCCGCCTCGCCCGTGCGGGAACCGGGCAGCGCCAACCACAGGGCACCGCTGTCGGGATCGATCAGGCCGTGGCCCGCGTAGTAGACGACGAGGGTGTCCCGGGCCTGTTCCAGCGCGGCGCGCAGGGGCGTGAGGGCGGCCGTGGGGGTGCCGGGCTCGGCCACGACATGGCACCGGTCGGCGGGCAGGCCCCACACCTCGGGATCGCGTAACTGCGCCGCGAGATCCGTCAAGTTGGCGGAGACGGCGGGTAGCTCGGGCAGATGGCCGAACCGGCTGACGCCGATGAGGACCGCGCTCGATCTGTCCGGAGCCGCGGGTGCGGTCATCCGTCGCGGCGGGTCAGGGCTTCGAGCAGCCGGGCGGCTGTCTCCGGGTCCTCGCCGGACAAGGTGACGGTGACGCCCTCGTGTTCGAAGGTGAGGGTCGGCTGGCGGGGCCGGGTGGCGCGCCAGGTGAACCAGGCGACGGCCAGGTTGGCGAGGTCGAAGCCGGTGTCCAGGGAGAGTTGGACGTACTCCAGCGGCGATCCCATTGAGCCCGGGTCGGGTTCCGGCCCGCCCAGGGCGATCTCCGCGTGGCGTCGTACTCGGCTGTCGTTCCGCAACCACTGGCAGAGAGAGCGCAGTTCGCCCTCGGTCACCGCGGGCGCGACGTCGGCCGCCCGGGCCTCGGCGATGGTGACGTTCATGCTGGCGCTCCCCCCGACATCGTGCTCCCCTCGCCACTTTGCCACAAGCTGGCGCCGCGCCGCAGCGTTCAGTCGGGTTCGCCGTGGCCGCCCCCGTCCGGTGTTTCGAGGACCAGCAGGTCGACCGGGCCGACCGTCGCGGAGTCGGCGCCCGCCATGGGGGTGATGGTGCCGTCGGCCCGCAGGATGCGGTGGGCGCCCAAGGCGCCGGGTGGACCGCAGACCATGCCGTAGGGCGGGACGCGGTGGTGGTCGGCAAGGGTGCTGACGTGAGCCCGAGGAAGCGGAGCTTGCGGACAGTCCCGTCTCTGCTGTGCCGCTGACCAGAGCCGCTGCTGCCGGTGCGTACGGAGAACTCCTCCACGAGTACCGGCAGCCTCAGCTCCAGCACCTCGGGGGCGGTGAGGCGGGAGTTGGGCATGTGGGCCTGCTCCGCCTAGGCCCAGCCCGGGCCGGCCCCGGCGCCCGAAGCGACGGTCTTGTAGTACTGGTGGCGCTCGTTGCCGAAGGTGACGTCGATCCTCGCGGAGCGGTTCGCCCTATCGACGGCGACTTGATGTTGACGGACTGGGCCGGGTCCGCGAGGGGGGGGGACCCATCTGTTCGGCGATCGAGACGAAGAGGTTGTTGAAGATCTCGAGCATGACGGGGTCGCCCGTGGTCTGCACGTCGACCCCGGCTGGGGCGGTGACGTCGAACTCATACTGACCACTCGCGATGCTTGCCAGGTCCCTCAATGCCTACCGGCACAGCCGAAGGAGACCAACTCCCACCACCACGACGATCGGGGATCACGTGTAGCTGAACTCGCACCCGGCCGATCCGTCCGTCGGGGCGCTGCGCGTGCGGCAACCGCCACGCCGACGGTAGGGCTGGTGCTTCCTCGCGCACACCTCTGAAACGAGCGTCACGCGTGAAGCTTTGAGACGCATGATGGCGAACAAAACGGCATAAAAAAACGGACTCTCAACTCTTCTGGCAGACCATAGGCGGGACGGGTTCAACCCGCCGGTTCGGCAAAGTTCCGGCTGGTTGGTATGCGGTGATGTCTCATGGGTGGTGCGGTCGCCGCCGTCCTCGACGAGTGACGGAACCGCCGGGGCCGCACTGTGACGGGGGTCGAGCGGGGCGGGCCGCCCACCGACTAGCATCGCCGAGTTCGTGCCACCCACCGGCCCGGGCATCGCGGCACGGCGTACAGGGGAGCTGACACGGCATGAGAACGAAGAGCGCAGCGGCGTGGGCGGTAGCGGTGCTGATGCTCGGCGCAGCCGTCGGCGGCTGCGCCGAGCAATCGGACAGGGGACCGTCCGGCAGCAGCGCGAAGCACACGAAGTCCCACCGCGAACCCGAGGACAAGCCTGATTCACGGGTCGTCGAGGTCGACGACGACCACACCGTCCTCGAACTGTCCGACGGTCGGCAGGTGTCCCTCCGCTTCACTCGCCGCGGCCTGGAGGCACAGCACCGCCACGCCTCTGACGACGCCTGGTCCGCCCGGAAGACGGTCTATGAGACCGGCACCAAACCGTGCCACGGCATAAGGGCAAAGGCGTACCGGGACACCGTGTGGCTCGCGGCCGGCTTCGGCGCGTACTGCAGGGACGGCGAAGAACCCCAAGAGGTGATCGCGGCCGTCGCCACCGGGGACCTCTCCTCCTGGACCACCGACCCAACCAAAAACACCATCGCCTGGCCGAAGGCCCGCATCCGCGACGGCGGCGCCCGAGTGGACTTCGTCGATCCCAGCATGCTGGAAACCACCACGCTGACCTGGCGCAAAGGCTCCGGATTCGCCGGGGTGGCCACGAAGTACAAGCCCATCCACCCCTGGTTCGTGGGCCGGTGGCGAGCCAGGGATGGCAGCCAGCAGCTGACCCTCCACCAGGTCGAGCCGGGCAGACGCGCACGCGTGGTCATCGAGTCCCGCACCGGCCCGCGATGCAAGGGCAGCGCCACTGTCTCCGGCATCGACCAGCACGACCTGTCCATGAGCAACTTCAAGCTCGATCAGGGCACCAGGACCGTCAACTGCCCGCCGGAGGAGACCGAGTACTCCTTCGACGTGAAGTCCTCGGACGGCCCGCTGCGCCTACGCAAGATCGGCAACCACCCGAAGACCGTCCTTACCTATGAGCGGGCGGACTGACGTACGACTGCGCATGAGGGCGGCGGCGTGGTCGGGTCTCCACCGTGTAGGTGGAGGAGGCGATGCTGATGGGGCCGTTGATCGGTGAGTTGGAGGCGCGGGAGGCGGCGGCCCGGGCCCGGGTGGAGGCGCTCGAAGCGGAGCTCGCTCGGCTGACGGCCCGTCTGGAGGTCGAGCGGGAGGCATGGTCGCGGCTGCGGATCGCCCGGAGACGGTGGCAGAGGTGATCATGGATCTGGGCGGGTCCGGAGCGACCGCACCGGTGGCCGGCGGCGCGGAGCCGGAGAACCCGGTGCACCCTGGGGTGCGGGTGGTCGAGGCGATCACAGTGCCGCACTGGCGCCAGGCCGAGCAAATCGTGCCGCGGATCGGGCTGCCCGCGGTGACCGGAAAGATCGAGGGGACGCGGGGGAAGCTGAAATAGCTGGTGGAGCGGGGCTGGCTGACCGAGGACGAGCCCGGACGGTTCACGGTGGCCCACCCCGGCGACGGTGTGGAACCGGTGAAGTCCCGGAACGATAAAAGCTCTTCTCTCTAGCTTCGGAGGTAACCAGCCAGACCTAAGCACCCACGAAAGAAGAACCGTGGCGGAACCCTACGACGCCTTGCCCGCCATCGATCCGTTCGCCGCCGCAAGGGCCTTCGACTGCCTGACCGAGGAGTTGGCCGACCCCGCCTCGGCCGCGCTGACCCACCGCGATCCGGAGGACCTGATCGAGGCGCGGGGCCGCGAGCTGCTGCGGCTGCTGCTCCAGGCCCATCTCGACCTGCGGGAGCGGGCCGAGCGCGAGCAGGGGAAACGCGCCGGCCGCCCGGCGGTCCGGGGTGCGGACGGACAGGTTCGCCCGCATCGCGAGGTGGGCCGCGGACCGCGTGGCGGGGCAGGTCGATGACCAGCGTCCGCCCCCTGGATGCGGACCTGTCGCTACCCGCCGGGCTGCACTCGCATGGCCTGCGCCGCCGCGCCGTTGCCGAGGCGGTGCGCGGTTCCTACGACCAGGCCAAGGAGGCGATCGAGCTGCCGTGCGGGAAGGTCCCGGGCAAACGTCAGGCCGAATATCTGGTCGCCTGCGCGGCCGTTGACATCGACGGCTTCTACGCCCGTCGCGTCCCGGCGCCGTCGACCGCTCCCACGACGCTGGTGATCCAGGTCGACGGCAAGGGCATCGCGATGCGGCCGTCCGGTCTGCGGTCGGCCACGCTCAAGGCGCACCTGAAGGCCCGGCGGGCGATGCGCACCTGCCTGGCGCCAGGCGAGAAGCCGCACTGCAAACGGATGGCCACGCTGGCCTGCGTGTTCGGCGCCGACCCCGCCCCGCGGCGCCCGCACGACATCATCGCCCCGCCGGAGGGCCGCAGCGGCCTCCGGTCTCCGCGCCCGGGACCGAAATCGCGGGCGAAGTGGTTGACCGGCTCGGTCATCCACCCGCCCGAGCACACCATCGCCGCGGCCTTCGATCAGGCCAAGGCCCGCGACCGCGACCACGTGCGGACCTGGGTCGTCCTGGTCGACGGCGCACGCCACCAACTCGACCTGATCCGCGCCGAACCCGACCGGCGCGGGGTCACCGTGCAGGTCCTGCTCGACATCGTGCACGTCAGCGAGTACGTCTGGGCTGCCGCGCACAGCTTCCACCGGCCCGGCACCCCGGCAGCCTAAGCCTGGGTCGCCGGGCATCTGACCACGATCCTCCACGGCCGGGCCAGCCGCGCCGCCGCGGAGATTACCGCGCAGGCGGAGCGGGCCGGCCTGCGCGGAGCGAAACGCGAAGCCGCAGACACCTGCGTCCGCTGCCTGGCCGGCCACCTTGACCAACTCTGCTACGACACCGCGTTGGCCGAGGGCTGGCCGATCGCCACCGGCCCGATCGAGGGCGCATGCAGGCATCTCATCGGCGATCGTCTGGAGATCATCGGGGCAAGGTGGGGGCTGAGCGGCGCCGAGGCCGTCCCCAAACTCCGGGCGGTGAAGAACAACGGTGACCTCGACGCCTACTTCGCCCTCCATCGCGCCCGCGAGCACGAACGGCTCTATTCCACCTCTGACCAGCACGACTACGACCTCACGGTCTGAACCCCAGGCGTCCCCCTGGGAGAGCTACACCCATTGGCCTTGAGTACCCCCCGGCCCTGCCCGTGACGGACCAGCGGCGCGGGTATGCCGGGGGGGAACCCGCTGTTCCTTCACCGTCAAACCTGCCGCGCTCCTGTCGAAGGCGGGAGGGAAGTCACCAAGGAACGGTAGAGGATTAGTGACCAGCGAGCAGCGTGACCAGCAGGCCTGGACGCGTGTTCCGCAACAACCGGACTCGCGGTGAACGGCGCCCAGTTCCTCACCAGCCGTACTCTCAACGCGACGGCCCCGCATCCTTCCTCGATGCGAGGCCGTCACGGCTGAACATTGGGCGGGTACCGACCCTGGAGTGCTTCTTGCCCTCCTGAGAAGGAACTCGCCGCCGGAATCGTGAGCCAGGTGCGAGAGTCGCCACGCGGCCGTCAACGTCCCGCTGTAGGCGAGGACCTGGTGCAGGGCCTCGGGCTGGGTGTGCGTGCGGGGCCGCCTACGGTGAGGGGGCCGTCAGACTCCGGTCAGGGTGAACGTACCCGAACCGTCCTGCCTGCCACTGGAGTACTGGCGGATCAACTCCCCGTCCGCGTACCGGTCGTATCCCAACATGGAGCCGGTGTGCTTGTTCTGCACACCGATCTTCGAGCTGCCGGGTACGTCGCGGTAGATGTAGAACCGCTGGAGGTCGTCCTCTGCACACGTGGCCGACGTCAGATAGGCCTGCTCCTGGTTGGCGATGTTCGCCGGAATGGCTGCGCACCGGCCGTTGCCCCAGTTCCACAAGGTCGCCTCGAGAACTCCGTTGTTGTCCGTGACGTTGCACAGACGCCAGTTGTCCAGGTGGGCACTGGTCCAATTGGATTGGCGCAAGCGGATGCCGTCGTTGGCCAGGGCCGGTGCGCTCCAGTTCAGAGGCTTACCGGGGACGTCGATTTTGTAGACGCCTGCCTGGCAGGACAGGTCGGCTTGCGCGGTACGCCCGGGGGCCTTGGGCCGTTGGGCGGACGAGCCGCTGGTGGGAGCCTTGCGGTGCAGGAGGCGGTCTTGCGTCTGCTTCGCTGTCGGGGCCACCGCACCCGCGGGGTGCTTGGCCTTCGCGGCGGGTGAGCCGCAATCGAGGAGGCCCTTTGCCTTGGCCATGATGCTGTTGGCCGGCACGGAGTCCTCGCAGCGCACCGCGCCTTCCTCAAGGGTGGTGTAGGTGGTGAAGCTGCCGCTGCCGGGCCCCTCGATCCACTTCAGCGCCCACCCTCCGTCGCCTTGTTGGACGCGGTTGCAGTTGAGGCTTCCGTACGTGCCGGTGACCTTCTTCGTGCCCTTGTAGACGCCGTAGTAGCCGGGCCGGGAGAAGTTCCAATTGACCGTGTTCGACTCGCTGCTGGTGGAGGTGTAGTTGACCTGAACATTCAGGCCCAGGCTCGCGCCGACGGAGCCGAGGGTCTCGACGGCGAAGCTGCCCTGGACGTTGCCGTTGAGGCCGACGGAGACCGAGATGGTGGTCTGGGTGCTAGTGGTGACGCTGTGGTTGCCGGTGGTGCCCTGGGTTACGTACCAGCCCTTGAAGTGGGTGATCTCAGGGGTGACTTCGGTCGTCTTGACGTACGGGCGGCGCGTGCCGAGGTTGGCCGCCGTGCAGACGTCGCCGGGTTTGACCTGCGTGGCTGCGGACTTCGTGGGTGCGGCCGAGGCCGGTGAGACGGTGAGGCCCACCGTGGCGACAGCGGCCGAGGCCGCACAGGCCATGAACGCTCTGCCTATGCGGCTGACGGGTCTTATGGGGCGCATCGTTGCCCTTTCCCCCTGGTCGTGTGTGTCCGGTCAAGGGGTGAATGTAGTGGCCACGGGGGGTGGGGGTGTGACCCCGCAATGAGCCAAAGGTGATGACGAAGGGGCTTGTTCTGCCTCTGGCGCACACGGGCGCCGGACCGGTTCCATCCCTAACGGACCCGTACGCCACGAAACAAGGAGACCACCCTTTGAAACACGCCAGACGGCTGCTCGCGGCGATAGTCTCGCTCGCCCTGACCGCAGTTCTCATCGCCCTGGGCGTCTCACCGGCTGCCGCCGCGCCACGATCGGCGGCCCCCGAGGGCCACGGCACCTGCACGGCCACCACTCCCGGCTCCCAACTCGCACGCCAGGGCGCGGTACGGACCTGCGTCAAGGAACGGCCCATCACCGCCAGGGATCTCGCGCGTATCCGCGCCAGCACCACCGCTCTTTCCGGGGTTGCCGCCGCCCCCCGGGAGGACGTCGACCCCGGGGACAACCCGGATGCCAGCCCGGAGGCGCTGTGCACCTCCAAGAAGCGGCAGGATGTCGTCGCCAATCGCCACGCCTATTGCATGCGGCACGCCATCGTGTACCTGCTTGAGAACCACGCCGGGGACACGATCGGCACCGCCGAACTCCTGGTCACGGCCCGATCCGCGGTGGACCCCTACAGCGTGCGATGGCAGGAGAACATCGCCGTCTTCGCCGGCAACTACAACGGTGTCTCCGCCGTGAGACTGGCTCTGTCGTCGTCGTGCACCGTATGCATGCCGGGGCCACCAGCCTGGGGCGGCAGGGCCATAGAGCTGCGTGCGGGTGAGGAGGACCAGAGCGGACAGCTCTCCTACGAGAGCACTAACCGGGGTGGTCACGAGCGCTCGCGCAGCGTGATCGCCTACCAGAGCCAGACGGAGAGCCCCGACGCGGAGTACCCCGTCATCAGCTATGGGCAGTGGGCGGGCCCCGCCGTGGCCTGTGACGGAATGGTCGGCGGCAATCCCGGCTGCATCGCCACTGACAACCAGGCCAGGGTTGTCCTCAGCAAGTCCCAGTACGGTGCCGCCGCAGTGGCCTACGAATGGGCGCAGAACAACCTGAGCGACAACAACGCCATGGGCACCGCGAAAAGGCCGCTCACGCGTGACGGTGACGACGCGAGGGCAAAGAGCAGGAGTTACTACACCTGCAAGGCTCCCCCGAAGCCCTTCGTAGCCGACCCTACCGTCGTGAATGATGAATGTGACGAGTTCCCCTTCGCCAGGACCCGCCAGGGCGGCACGATCGGCTCCATGTGCGCGGAGATCATCCCCCGCTACGTAGGCGGCGGCGCATGGCGGGTCGACGTCATACGCGACGAACCGGTCGCACCCTGCATCAGGGCTCATGTCCCCTCAGACCAGAACCAGAACGCGGGGCGGTCCCTAGGCCGTCAGGTCCAGTCAGAGCGCATCCTCCAAGGCGAGGCGTACCAGGTGGTCATCACCCCCTAGGCGGCAGTCCTCCCTCCCCGGGTGGCCGGGGTGAGCGCGGCCTTGTGTCTCGTCGCGGTGCTTGCGCCGCTCGGGCTCGGCGACGATGCGCAGGCCGTTTGGCTCGCCGATCGGACCGACTGACGAAGTCCCAGGCCGGCACGCGGATTGGACATGCCGATCGCTGTCTTACGGGGTGGGTGCAGACGGTCCGGCCCGGAGAGGGGCCTATGCCCGGGATGTCGTCGAAGTAGTTGGGCTCGCTGCCAAGGAGCAACTCCGTGCGGGGGCACAGGCCTTGTTGCTGGGTGGCTTCGGCCAGGCGGCGTGCAGTGCTGAACGACTGTGACCTTCACTCCGGTTATTGGTCATGTGGCTTGATGAGGCCCTTGTTGACCTGGGGTGATAACGGATGCTGACCAATGCGAACATTAAACATGCACCTAGGCAGGCAGCTGTGACCGGATAGCCCGGCAGTAGCGAAGGACAGCAGGAGGTGCACCAGATTCCTGCACAGATCACCGTGACGAAGCCGCCTGCCGTCACGGACTCCCGCAACAAGCTCCTCGCGGCCATGGGAGCCGAGGCCCAGTACGCCGCCGAGAAGTCGGCTGGTCAGGCGCCCGCGGCCCTGGTGGAACTCGCCCGCGCCTACGCGCTGGTGACCAGCAGCCGCGACGCTCTCCTCAGCCAAGAGGACAAGGGTGCCAGCTTCAGAGACTGCGGTCCCCATGGCGAACGTGCCTTTTGCAGCGTGCTCTGAAGCTGAGTGAAACAACTCGCGATGCGAGCAGGGTGGCCTCCAAGAGTCCCTTCTCCATCCGGCGATATGACGTTCGATCGCCCCCCTTTGGTCGCTCGCTGTCCTTTGCTGCCCTTTGCCACCGCACCGCCTGGTCAGTGCCTTTGGTGTGGCTCCGGGCCATTTCCGTGGCGACCGGCACCTGGGCCCGCCACGGGGCCGCTCTGGCCGACTCGTCAGGGCGAGGGCGGAGCTGGTGTGGCTACGCTCCCAGGACTTTGTCGAAGTAGCCGGGACCCGTGGCGGGCAGCACGACCGGGGCATGTGTGGAGCGGGGGTGGGTCTGGGTCTGCCAGCCGTGATAGCCGCTCATCCAGGCTTCAATGGTCTCCACGTAGGTGCCGACGGCAGTTTGTTCCGGGCCGGGTTCTGCCTGCCTGTCTTGCCCGCGGCATTGCACGGATGTGCCGATGTCTCTCGCCCCACCTTCGAGGTGCCTGTCTGGCCTGGTTGTTGGTCGTGCTGCATCTGGGTGCCTCGCCTTGTCTCTACGGCGGTGGGGTGGGGGTGGGGTTGTCGAGGGTGAGGGCGGTGCAGCGGACGCCGCCGCCGCCTTTGCGGAGTTGGGTGGTGTCGAGTTCGGCTACGGTCAGGTCGCGGTCGCGCAGGGTGGCGGCGAGTTTGGGGGCGCCGGTGGTCATGGTGACGGTGGTGCCGTCGCTGATGAGGTTGAGGGCGAATGCGCGGGCTTCTTGCGCATCGACTTCGATGAGGTCCAGGCCCAGGTCGTGTAGGCGGCTGTGGCTTGGGGCCGTGAGTGCCTGGGGGTGGTAGGCGAGGGTGTGTGTGTCGATGACTGCGAGGGCCAGGTCGAGGTCGTACCACTGGTCGCTTGTGGTTTGTAGGGGTATGGTCTCGTGGCCGAACAGCTCGGCGAGGATGGGGTGTATGCGCCGGTCGGTGCGGCGGCCGTGTCCGGCGAGGAGGAACGGGCCGCAGGCCAGTGCGTCGCCTTGGCCACTGAAGGGGTAGGGCGCGTCGTAGACGTCGAGTCCGTTTTCTTTGAGTGCGGCGCGGAAGTAGGGGATTTCGTGCTGGCGCGCGGGTGGCGGGGCGCCCAGTAATGCGCGCTGGTCGCAGACGAATGCGCCGTTGGCTGTGTAGACCATGTCGGGGCACTGGGGGGCTGACTCCATGATGCGGACGGTGCGTCCGGCCGCTCGGTGCGCGGCGGAGATTGCCTCGTGCTCGGCCAGGGCTGCCTTGGTGTCGGGCTGGCAGCTCATGTCCATGTACGGGTTGATCTCGTAGACGATGCGGTAGTGGGCGGCGCTGGACATCAGCAGGTCACGGTTCATGAGGGATCTCCGGACGAAGAGGAGCCTGCGGGCCAGGCGTTCGCACGGCGGGTGGCACGGGCCGCAGGACAGGGGGAGGTTGATGCTGTGTCAGCAGACAGTGTGTCTCCTGTGGGGTGGTCGCACTACTGTGGCGTATTTTGCGCTGGGTGTCCTGCCGGCAAGACATGTTCGATGGTCAGGAGAGAGGCTTTGGGTTCCCTGGGGCTGCGTGTCCCGGAGGTATCTCGGCCAGTTGCGCAGCGGGATGGTCTGCGGGCCTCAGTGATTTCCTGCGGCGAGGGCGGCAAAGGCGGCATGTGGCTGCGCAGCAGCAGGTTCAGGTTCGGCTTGCGGGGCCATCACCGGCGCGGTGATGGGCTGGCGGCCGGGTGTTTCACTACGTCGGCTCGGCCGTGCGTGGGGAAACAGGTTTCGCCCGGGGGATGTGCGGGTCGCTGATGGCTCGGGGCGCGCTTCTTGGCGTTGGTCTGGCGGTGAGCATGGGTGGCGTCACGGGCGCAATGTGTTCTTAAGTTCTCTGCTAGGTGCCGTATAGGAGGGCGGGTGACGCTCGTTTTTTCTTCTCTTGGATAGGAGCGGGTATGTCCAGCGTTGTGAGCGGGTCCGGTGCGGCTGTGGGGGCGGGTCCGGTGGCTTTGGTGACGGGTGGGTCGCGGGGGATTGGGCGGGCGGTCGCGGTGCGGCTGGCGCGTGATGGGTTTGATGTGGCGTTGTGTTACCACTCCGATGCGGCGGGAGCTGAGGTGACTGCCAAGGAGGTTCGTGGTGCCGGGCGGCGGGTGCTGGCCCGGCGGGTTGATGTTGCCGATCGTGAGGGGGTTCGTGGGTTTGTTGCTGATGTTGAGGCTGGGTTCGGGCCGATTGCGGCGGTGGTGGCGTCTGCGGGGATCACCCGGGATCGGCCGCTGATGCTGATGTCGGATGAGGAGTGGGACGTGGTGCTGCGGACCAATCTTGAGGGTACGGCGAACGTGTTGCGTGCGGTGGCGCGGCCGATGGCCCGGCGGGGTGCGGGGGCGGTGGTGACGCTGTCGTCGGCTGCGGGGGTGGTGGGTCAGGCGGGGCAGGCGAATTATTCGGCGTCCAAGGCGGGGATTATCGCGCTGACGCAGGCGATGGCGAGGGAGTTCGCGCGGCTGGGGGTGCGGGCCAATGTGGTGGCGCCGGGTTTTATCGATACCGGCATGGTTGCCGGGGTGTCCAGGAGCGCTGTGCTGGAGCGGATACCGCTGCGTCGTCTGGGCACGCCGCAGGAGGTGGCTGCGATGGTCTCCTATCTGCTCTCGCCCGAGGCGGGGTATGTGACGGGGCAGGTGTTCCGTATCGATGGCGGGGTGGCGCTGTGAGCGGCTGCCTGTGCCCGTGCGGCGCCCTGTTGGCTGTTAGCCGTTAGCTGGTGATGTCGGGTATGCGGGGTGTGTTCAACAGGCTTGTGATCAGGTTGTTGAGGGAGTTGATGGTGCGTGCGTGGTGTAGCTGGTTGGGGGGCAGTTCCAGCTGGTAGTGCTTTTCGAGTTGGGCGACGATCTCGATGAGGTTGAGGGAGTCGGCCCGGTAGAAGTTGATGAAGTCCTGGTCGTCGTCGATCTCGTTCACGTTCAGGTCCAGAACGCCGGCGACGGTCGACCGGATGTGTGCGGCGGTGTGGCTGGGGTGCTGCGTGTCTGGGTGGCCGGGTCGCTGCATGGTCTGTCCTTGGGTCGGGGCCGGGGTCGGGGCCGGGGCTGGGGTTGGTCGCAGGTGGTGACGGTGGCGGTGGCGGGGTTGGGGTCTTAGGTGGGGGTGGGTCGGGGTTGTGAGGTGATGAGCAGCGAGCCGGTGTTGAGGACGGTGTTGCCTTTGGTGTGGGTGTGGCCGGTGAACTGGCAGGCGGTGGGGGAGCTGTGGGTGAGGTGGACTTCGTGGTGGAGGGTGTCGCCGGGCAGGGGCGGGGTGTGGAAGGTCAGGTCGTTGAGGGCGATGAGGAGGGGGATGTGATCGGGTGGGGCGAGGCGGGCCAGTGTCCATAGCAGGGAGCAGGCCTGGCCGAGGGATTCGATGATGAGGGCTTGGGGGTAGGCGAAGCCGGTGAGGGGTGTGCCCGGGGGGAGGTGGTGGTAGCAGGTTTCGGAGCCGGTGATCGCTTTGGTGGCGGTGAGGGAGGTGGGGGAGAAGTGGGGACGGTGTCGAGGAGGACCATGGGGGGGCGCTGGCGGAGCAGGCCGCGTACTTGTGCGTGGTCAAGCATGGGCCGGTACGGGTGTGAAGGTGGCGTCGAGTTCGGCGGCCAGTTGGTCCTCGCACTGGTCCTCGCAGCGCATGATCTGGGCGTGGGCGTGGATCTGTGTGCTGGGGGGTTGGCCGGGGCGCAGGTCGAGGGTGAGGTTGAGGTTGTCTGCCGGGTGCAGGGGCCTGACGAAGCGTGCCCGGTGCAGGTGGTGCAGGTGCAGGCTGGCGCCGTTGAGGCGGGTGGCGGCCTGCTGGACCCAGTCCATGATGAGTACGGCCGGCAGGATGGGGTGGCCGGGGTAGTGGCCGGCCATGTGGGCGGCGCCGAGGTCTGCCGGTAGCCGCACGGTGGCGTGTGTGCCCTCACGGCTGTGCTCGTGGAAGGTCCAGGTCCAGGGGGTGGGCAGGGGGGACATGGCTGCTTGGGGTGCGGGGCTGTTCATGGTGGTCCTCAAGCCAGGCCCGGGTGGTTGAGCAGACGCCGGGCGACATCTTCCACGTATTCGGTGGTGGTGATGTCGGTGTCGAGGTAGGGGATGTGCTGGCGGGTTCGTTCGTACAGGGCGCGGGTGGCGGTGGACAGGCCTTGGGTGCCGCGGATGTCGATGGCCTGGCAGGCGCACAGGAGCTCGAAGGCCACGACGTGGGCGACGTTGTGCAGTGCTTCGCGGGCGCGGCGTGCTGCGACGAAGCCGAAGGAGACGATGTCCTGGAAGTCGGCGGTGGTGGTCAGGGACTGGATGGACATGGGCATGGCCATCGCGCGGGTTTCCGCGGTCAGTGAGGCGGTCATGAACTGCCCGCCCATCAAGCCCAGGCGCAGGCCCGGGTTTTCCCGGCACAGGAAGGGCGGCAGGCCGTTGCTGTTGCTTTGGTCCAGGTAGCGGTCGACGCGGCGGTTGGAGAGGTTCATCAGGGTGGTCAGGGCGATGACCAGGTGGTCCATGGCCATGGCGACGTACTGTCCGTGGAAGTGCCCGTTGTGGAAGACCTCCTTCTCGTCGGGGTTGATGAGGGGATTGTCGTTGGAGGAGTTCAGTTCGTCCTCGACGGTCTGCTCGGTGGTGGCCAGGCTGTCCAGGACGGGTCCCAGGATCTGGGGTGTGCAGCGTATGGAGTAGGCGTCCTCGATCGGCTGGGAGCCGGCCTGGGCGGTGTCTGCGATCTCGGCTGCGAGGAGTTGTTCGATGTCGAGTTCGTCGACGGCGAGCTGGGAGTCGGCCAGGGTCTGCCACAGGTAGGCGGCGACCTGGCGCTGTCCGCGGTGCGGTTTGAGTGCGTGGACCCGGGGGTCGAAGGGTTTGGTTTTGCCGCCCAGTGCTTCCACGGACAGCGCCGAGATGAGGAGGTAGGCCTGGACGAGGCGGCGGGCCGCCTGGAGGGTGAGTGCGCTCAGGCCGACCATGCCCGAGGTGCCGTTGATGAGGGCGAGGCCTTCTTTGTAGCTGAGTTCCATGGGGGCGATGCCGGCCTGGCTGAGGGCCTGGGCGCCGGGCAGGACCTTACCGCCCAGGCGTGCTTTCCACTGGCCTATGCACACCAGTGCGATGGCGGCGAGCGGGCCGAGGTCGCCGCTGGTGCCCAGGGAGCCCTTCTGCGGTACGCAGGGCGCGATGCCCGCGTTGAGCACGGCGATGAATGTGTCCAGGTTGGCCAGGGAGATGGCGGAGTTGCCGCGGGAGAGCGAGGCGATGCGGGAGGCCATGATGGCGCGGACGGCGGTGTCGTCCAGGTGTTCGCCTACGTTGGTCGCCACCGCGTTCAGCAGGTTCTCCTGGAGCTGGCGTGCCTGGGAGACGGGGACGAGCCAGTCGACGAAGCCGCCCATGCTGGTGGTGACGCCGTAGATGATCCGGCCCTCGGCGACGAACTTTTCCAGGGTGCGCCGGGAGGCCTCCACCCGCTGGCGCACGGCACTGTCCAGGGCCAGAGCGGGCTTTGGTGCGGCGGCGATCGACTCGATGTCCGCCAGCCGTACGCGGCGATCGAGCGAGAGGGTGTAGGTCATACCGCACTCCTTGGTGTCGGGTCGGTGCCGGCGCTCGCGTTTGGGGCGGCGGTGGTCACCAGGCGTGCGAGCCGTGCCCGGTCGGCCTTGCCGTTCTCGGTCAGGGGCAGATCGGCCAGGGGCCTGATCCGGCGCGGTGTCATGTAGGCCGGCAGGTGTCTGGCGCAGTGGGCGAGTGCTGCGGGCTCATCGAAGGGCGCTGTGATGTCTTTGAGGACTATGCCGGCCATCAGGACGTGCTCGCCGCCGCGCGGCACGAGGGTGGCCGCGGCCGAGGCGATGGCAGGGTGCTGGGCCAGCACGCTCTCTACTTCGCCCAGTTCGACGCGGTGGCCGCGGATCTGCACCTGCGCGTCGGCGCGGCCGACGAAGTGCAGTTCGCCCCGCTCGTCGAGGCAGGCCAGATCGCCGGTGCGCAGCACTGTGTGCCCGTGCCGGGCCTGGAGCGGGTCGGGGACCAGGACCTGGGCGGTGGCCGCGGGATCGTTCCAGTAGCCGCTGAACAGGGCGGGGCTGCGCAGGTAGATCTCTGCGATCACTCCTGGGCGGGTGACGGCACGTCCGGCGCTGTCCACCAGGATCATCTCGGCTCCGCGGTGGGCGTGCCCGATGGACAGCGTGCGCTGGTGGGCTGGCAGCGGGTCGGGTACCTCGGTGAAGGAGGCGGCCATCGACTCGGTCGCGCCGTAGCCGTTGACCAGGCGGGTGCCGGGCAGCATCTGTTGCAGGCGGCGTAGTTCGGCCAGGGGGAAGCTCTCGCCGGCGAAGATGACCGAGCGCACCTGGTCCAGTTGTTTCAGCAGCTGCGCATCGTGGCGCAGGAGCGGACGCCACAGCGAGGGCACGCCATGGACCTGGGTGACGCGGGCCTTGCGCAGGAACGTGACCATGCGCCTGGGCGAGTCGAGGCAGGTGCGGGGGACCGGTACCAGGGTTGCCCCGCTGCCCAGGGCGAGACCGATCCCAAAGAGCGCGAAGTCGAACTGGAGCGGAGAGGTGCTGGCGATGCGGTCGCACTGGCTCACCAGTTGGTCCGCGATCACCGCGCGCAGGAAGGTGACGATCGCCCGGTGGCTCATGACCACGCCCTTGGGGCGTCCGCTGGAGCCGGAGGTGAAGATGATGTAGGCGGTGTCCAGGGCCAGGACGTTCCGGCGCCGCCGTGTGGGGCGCGCGGGCGCCTTGTCGATGCTCAGTCCGCTGAGAGCGAAGCGGGCGGTGCCCCCGGCCCAGGGCAGCTCGGGCCGGCCTGGGCCGTGCGCCCGGGCGTACAGCGCGGCATCGAGCGACGTCAGGATCGTCATCAGGCGGTTGTCGGGCATCTGCGCGCTGACGGGGACGAACGCCAGGCCCAGCTTGGAGCAGGCCAGCAGCAGTGCCACTGCCGCCGCGCAGCTGGGTGCTTCCACCACGATGCGCTCGCCGACCTCAAGGCCGAGCAGTTCCAGGGTTTGGGTGTATTGCTCTGCGAGCGCGGCCAGCTGCCGGTAGGAGATGTCGGTGAGCGTGCCGCTCTCATCTGCTTCCACCACGGCGGCCTTGTCCGGTGTGCGGGCGGCGGGGGCCAGGAGGTAGTCATAGAGGTTGTCCGCGGTGGGCTCCTCACCTTGCACGGTCTCTCCCTGTCCTGTGCGCTGCATGGGGTGTGCGGCTCACGGGGGCACACCCCGTGAGGACGGCGATGGCCAGCAGGCCGTCGGGGTCGGCCGCGACGATGACGGCAGGCAGCCTCGTCTGGTCGAGGAGCCTTGCGAGCTGGAGCAGGGCGTGGGCGCTGTAGCAGTCCCCCATCCGCTCCTCGTCGTTGGTGTGTGCCGCCTTGGGCAGGGCGTGGGCGAGTTGGCTGCGCTGGGCCTCATCCACCGCAGCAACACCGGTGTGGCGAAAGGCGACGGCTGCCACCTCCGGGGCGCTCACGCCTGCGCGTGCCAGCGTCCGGGTGAGCGCGCGGGTGAACTGCCCGGCGCCGAAGCCGGCGACCGCCCGCACGTCCACGGCGGCCAGGACCGCGTGTGCTGTGCGGCCGGCGGCGCGGGCCTGGTGGCTGCTCTCCATCAGGAAAGCGGCCGCGCCCTCGCCCTGGACCTGTGGGCCGCGGGCCGCCTGGGCAACCCATGACGTGGGCGGGGTGTATTCCTCCGAGGCGGCTGCGAGCATCGCGTCGGTGTGCTGGGCCCTGAGCATGATCATGGCGTGGCGCAGTACGGCAAGGCCGCTCGCCGGTCCGGCGGCGACGGTCGCGTTGGCGCCGCGCAGGCCGTAGGCGATGGCGGTGGCTCCCGCGGGTGCACTGAGTACGCAGTGGGAGGTCTTGGCGGCGGCCACCATCTGCGGACGCGGCTGGGTGAAGGTGTCCATGCCGAATTCGGCCATGCCGGTGATGCTGCCCGCTGCCGTGCCCAGGGTGACGCCGATGCGCTCGCGGCTGTCCTGGTTCACCTGCCAGCCCGCGTCGTTGAGGGCTTGGCCGCAGGCGGCCATGGCCAACTGGGCGCTGCGGTGGTTGTATTGGGCGGTTTTGCGGCCCAGCAGTGCCTGGCCGTCGAAACAGGCGGCGGTGAAGGCCGGCGCCGAAGGCGCAGGGTGCGCCTTAGGGAGGGGGTCGGGCCAGATGGTCCCCTGGCCCGAGATCACGATGTGCATGGAGCGCTCCCGAAGACGACGATGGCGTTGTTGCCGCCGAAACCGAAGGCGTTGTTCTGGGCCACGCGCACGGTTGCCTCCCGGGCGGCGCCGGCCACGGGATCGATGCCGTGCAGGTCCGGGTCCCGGTGGCGGTGGTTGATGGTGGGCGGGATGAAGCCCCTGCTGATCGCCAGTGCGCAGGCGATGCTGCCAAAGCCGCTGGCCGCCCCCATGGTGTGGCCCAGCATGGACTTCAGGGAGCTGAGCGGTGGCATCGCGTGGCCGTACACGCTGTGAATGGCCTGAGCCTCCACTTGGTCGTTGAGGCGGGTGCCTGTGCCGTGCGCGCAGATGTAGTCGACCTCCTGCGGCCGTACCCCCGAGCGCCGCAGCGCGCTGTCCATGGTCCGCGCGATGCTTTTCACCTCCGGCGCCGAAGGGTGGTGGGCATCGCAGCTGAGCGCGTATCCCAACACCTCGGCGTAGATGCGGGCACCGCGCTCGCGTGCGCCGTCAAGGCTCTCCAGGACCAGTGCCGCACCGCCCTCCGCGGTCAGCATGCCGTCCCGTTCCCGGTCGAAGGGCCGGCAGGTGTCCTTGGCGAGGGCGCCCAGGCGGTGGAAGGCGGCATGGGTGAACCGGCTCACCGCGTCGGCGCCGCCGGCCACAGCCACGGGCGCCTCGCCCAAGGCGACGAGGTCAAAGGCGTAGCCGAGGGCGCAGTTGGCCGCCGCGCACGCGGCCGAGAACGTCATCGTCTCGCCCGTGGCGCCCAGTTCCTGGGCGGCGGCCAGGGCCAGGCGGCCGGCGGGCAGCTGGGCGGCGAGCGCGGCGTCAGGCACGCGGTCACCGTTCAGGTGCCAGGACTCGGTCATCGCCACGACGTGGGGTATCTCGCCCGATGTCGTTCCCATGAGGACGGCCGTGTCCTCGCCGACGTCGTCAAGGCCGGCGTCGTCGGCCGCCAGGCGGGCCGCGGCCGCGGCCAGGAGCGAGGCCCGCCCCCACTCGGCGACGTCCAGCTGGGTGAGTACGTCCCCGGCCTTGAAGTCCGTGACCTCGCCTGCCATCTGGTGCTCGAACCCCGACACGTCGAACGAGGAGATCCGCGAGATGCCGCTCTTGCCCGCCCGCACGGCGTGGCAAAAATTCTCCGCGCCAACTCCGATGCTCGACACCGGGCCGAGGCCGGTGATGACCACGCGGTGCACTGCGGCTACCATCCCGCCGCGTCGGCCACGACCTTGTACGTGGAGGAAAGATCGGTCATCTTCTCCAGGTCGCTCGCCTCGATCATGACGTGGTAGCGCTGCTCGATCCGGCTCAGCAGTTCCACGGCCAGCAGGGAGTCGGCGCCCAGGTCTTCGGTGAAGCTGGCGGCCCGCTCCACTTCTTCGGGTTCCACGGTGAAGATGTCCGCTGCCATGTCCCGCAGCTCCGCCATTCGATCCGACAGCATGGTGAGGTTCCTCCTTGGGTGCCAAGAGCAGGACGAGAGGCGGTTCAGCGCGCGCGGTAGCGGGCGGTGAGCTTTTCCAGTTCGGCGACCAGTTCGCTCGGTGCCGGCTGCGTGGCCTGTTCCCTGCGCAGCCTCTGGGCGCCCTCCTTGAACGCCGGCTCCTCAAGCAGCCGCACCAGGCACTCCCGCACCCGCTGCCCACACAGGTGCGGCCGTGGGATGTAGAGGCCGCCGCGGGCTGCTTCCAGCAGCGGGGCACGCAGGTCGATGTCACCGACCACCCGGCCGACCATCAGCTGCGGAACGCCGCTTGCGATCGACTCCATGAATGCGGGAATCCCGCCGTGATGGATCACAGCTGAGCATGTGGGGACCACCGCGTGCAAGGGGACGAACTCCGTCAGCATCGCGTTGGAGGGAATCCGCGACAGATTCCTGCGCACCTTTTCCGGTGCCGTCACCACCAGTTCGATGTCCAGATCGGCCAGACAGTCGAGTATCTGCTGCAACTGCCGTACGGAAACAGCCTGGTATTCCCTTCCCTTCTTCTGGCTGATCCCGAAAGTGGCCAGAACGCGCGGCTTCTTCGGGGTGCTCCGGGCCCAGTGCGCTATGACGGCGGGCCCGTGGTAGGAGACATAGCGCAGGGGCAGGTGCGGCACATCCGAATCCAGCCGCATGGATCCCAGCATGTGCTCGATGGTGAAGTGCCCGGTCACCATCTCCTCGCTGAACGACGTCCCGAACTTAGCCGCCCAGCCCCCCAGCCAGTCCGCCAGTGCGTCCTCCCGCCGGTGAGGTGCCTGCTCTTTCCTCAGCCGGAGGAAAGCGCGCCTGGACCAGGCGTCGACATCGATCTCGGAGCGGATGCGCGCGCTGGCCGCGCCGGTGGCGCGGGCCACGATCGCCCCCGCGTGGCTCATCCACTCCCATACCACCAGATCCGGCTTCCACCAGCGGCAGTAGTCGACCAGCTCCTCGACCATCGCATCGTTCACGCCCTGAAGGATCTGCGTGAAATACCGCGTGCGCAGGCGCAGCCGGTCCCAGGTCAGCGCCTCCTTGGTGGCAGAGGCGAAATCGAAGAAGAAGTCGTCCCTGGACCCGAGCTGCTCCAGCATCCGCACAAGCTCCACCTGTTCCTCGGTGAACTGCTCGTACATCGTCTTCAGGACATCGCCCGGCCCGGCCACCACCGCCGTCAGGCCCGAGGCGGTCAATGACTCGGCCAAGTCCGGGCTGCTCGCGACACGCACCTCGTGCCCCGCGGCCTGAAATGCCCAGCCCAGCGGGACCATCGGCTGGAAGTGGGTCCTCCAGGGCCAGGACACGATCAGGACGCGCACAGCACCAGCTCCTTTACCGACAGCGGGATACCGCCAACCCTGGGCGGCGTGCCTAAAGCCGGTCTTGAGCCGCCCTTGCCCGGCCGGCCGCCGCTCTGGCGGCCGCGGGCTTCGCAAGGGCGGGCATAGACCGGCCCAAGCCGTGGTGCCCACACTCGCCGCAGGGCCCATAGGGGCCAAGGACGTCATCCACCTGGTTGAGGAGCCGGCGTTGCACAGTGCGAGGGAAGTCAGGGTTCAACCGCAGCTCACCGACCGCGAGGATCTCGTGCTGGGCGAGCGCATCACCCGCTCCGCGACGGCACGGCGGGGCGAGTCGGTCAAGGACATCACCGCCTGGGTGCAACGGCGCCGCAGACAAGTGGGCCCCACCGTGCAACGCATCCCCTTCCACGAGCTTGAGGGCTGGTCCTTCTCACAGGAGACCGGCAACCTCGTGCACCGCAGCGGGCGCTTCTTCACCGTTCACGGGCTGCGCGCCGCCATCGGGGAGCACCCCGGCCGCATGAGCTGGCACCAGCCCATCATCACCCAGCCCGAGGTCGGCATCCTGGGCATCCTCGCGCAGGAGTTCGACGGGGTCCTGCACTTTTTGATGCAGGCCAAGATGGAGCCGGGCAATCCGGGGCTGGTGCAGATCTCGCCCACCGTGCAGGCCACCTACAGCAACTACACCAAGATCCACCAAGGCGGCGGCGTCCGCTACCTGGAGTACTTCACCGACCCATCCCGCGGCCGCGTCCTGTCGGACGTGCTGCAAAGCGAGCACGGCTCGTGGTTCTGCCGCAAACGCAACCGCAACATGGTCGTGGAGGTGACCGGTGCGCTCCCCGACCACGAGGACTTCCGCTGGCTCACCCTGGGGCAGATCCATGAACTGCTGGGCCACGACAACACGGTCAACTTCGACGCCCGCTCGGCTCTGGCCGGCCTGTACGGGCCCGGTGCCTCCCAAGCCCTGCACTCCGACACCCACGTGCTGTCCTGGCTCGCGGCGCGGCGGTCGCTGACCCCGATCACCGGGGTGCCCATCTCGCTCGCCGACCTGCCGGGCTGGAGGCGCGATGAGTACTCCATCCACCATGAGCAACAGCGGTACTTCCGTGTCATGGCCGTCTCGGTGCGGGCAGGCAACCGGGAGGTCAGCCAGTGGACCCAGCCGCTCCTGGAACCCAACGGCCAGGGCATCGTCGCGTTCTTGATGCGCACCTTCAACGGCGTGCCGCACGTCCTGGTCAGCGCTCGCGCGGAGGCCGGCTTCAGCGACGTCGAGCTCGGCCCCACCGTGCAGTGCGTGCCGCGCAACCACCAGCACCTGCCCGCGGCCCAGCAGCCGCCCTTCCTCAGCGCGGTGCAATCCGCCGCGCCGCCGCAGATCCGCTACGCGGCGCTGCTCTCGGAGGAGGGAGGCCGCTTCCTCAACGCGGTGAGCCAATACCTCGTCATCGAGGCCACCGAGGAGCAGGCGCCCCTGAAGGAGCCGCCCGGGTTCTGCTGGGTCTCCCGCGACCAGCTCGCCGCGTTCACCCGCTCCAGCCACTACGTCAGTGCCCAGGCCCGCACCCTGCTGGTGTGCCTGAACACACTTGGGGCCTAGAAGGCAGGCTCCGGTGCTATCCGGATACCTTGGCCAAAAGGATCGTCGCGATTCCCAGACGGGCCGTCGGCGGGTTCTCGGCGTCAACGATCAGTGTGCCCTCGGGGGAGGCCTCGTCCACCAGGGCCGGCAGCTTCTCGATCGCCTCGGCGATGACCTCCTCGAGAGAGAGGTGCGACGCCTCGGCGAGGGCCTGAAGATTGTCCTGGCCTATGCCGTTGACCACGTCCTGGCGCAAAAGCGGCGTGTTGGCGCCGGTTGAAACCCAGGACTTCGCTTGGTACACCTGTGCGAGCGGAATCATGAGCCCCTGGGATTCGGCCCGGGCGAACGCTTCTTCACTCGTCTGTGCCAGGCCCGGTTCGGGTATCACAGCGACGCAGTAATAGCCGTCGAGATTTCCGGATGCGCTTTCCTCGCCCGGCCCGGCAGGGGTTGAGAGATTCTCGGTCACGTAGACTCCAGGGAGTTCGAATTGGGCGGTCCAAAGAAATCGGCCAGCCTATTGACGGGGCGGTGAACCGCCCGGCAATGCTCCCACCCAGGGTGTTGCCGGACAAGGCTGATGGCGCCGCCCCCTTGCGCACACCCCGAAGGAATTACCCACAACACGGGGCTGTCCTGGCGACCGGACACCGCCAGATCCGGGCGGAATGGGGGCCGCTTGGGCCGCAGCCGGGCGCGTGGGAGTCCGCGAAGATGCCGCGCACCGGTGGCGGACCGGCGGAAAACTGTTGGTGAGTTCCCAGCGCCAGGAAAGGCGGGAGAACAAGCGTGACCACCCTGACTGTTGAGTGCGCCGACCTGACCGACCCGCGTACCTTCCTTGCCCCCGATGCCGAACTCATCGAGATGTGGCGCCGGTTCCGCTCGGCGAGCCCGGTCCACTGGCACGAGGTCACCGGCCGTGCCGTGCCCGGCTTCTGGGTGCTCTCGCGCTACCGCGATGTCATGGAGGTCTACCGGGACAACAAGCGCTTCACCTCCGAATACGGCAATGTGCTGGCGACCTTGCTGGAGGGCGGGGACTCGGCCGCGGGCAAGATGCTCGCCGTCACCGACGGCCGGCGCCACCGTGAACTGCGCAACGTGATGCTGAAGGCGTTCGCCCCCCGGGTCCTCCAGCCGGTCATCGCCAAAGTGCGCGAGCGCACCGATGAGCTGGTGCGCGCCGCCGTCGAGGCCGGTGACTGCGACTTCGCCAGGGACGTCGCCGAGCACATACCGATGGCCACCGTCGCCGACCTGCTGGGGGTTCCTGCCGGCGACCGCGAGGAGCTGCTGGTGCTGACCAAAGAGGCGCTCAGCACCGAGGACGAGGGCAGCTGCGCGCAGGAGGCCGTCGTCGCGCGCAACGAACTGCTCTTCTACTTCGCCCAGTTGGCCGCCGAGCGGCGCAAGGACCCGCGTGACGATGTGCTGAGCATCCTCACGACCAGCACGATCAACGGCGAGCCGCTCACCGAGCAGGAGATCATCTTCAACTGCTACAGCATCATCATCGGCGGTGACGAGACCAGCAGGCTCTCGATGATCAGCGGCGTGCGCGCGCTGATGGAACACCCCGAGCAGTGGCGGCGGCTCAGGTGCGGGGAGGTCACCGTGGAGGGCGCCGTCGAAGAGGTCCTGCGCTGGGCCAGCCCCGCCATGCACTTCGGCCGGCGCGTCCGCGAGGACGTCGAGATCGGGGGCCAGCTCCTGCGCGCCGACGATGTCGTCACGCTGTGGAACAGTTCAGCCAACTACGACGAGGACCTCCTCGCCGAGCCCGCCTCCTTCGACCTGGGCCGCAAGCCCGGCAAGCATGTGGCGTTCGGCTACGGACCGCACTTTTGCCCCGGCGCCTACCTGGGCCGGGCCGAGATCGCCGCCATGCTCTGCGCGCTGCGCACTCATGTCGCCAACGCCGTGCCCAACGGCCCGGCCAGGCCCATCCACTCCAACTTCCTGCACGGATACAGCAGTCTGCCGCTCTCGTTGAGCCCCGCCAGGTAACCCCCGAACCCCTGACAGCCGGCAGCCCTCCCTCCCCTTTACCCGGCAGCCCTCGATCCCCCTTTTCACCGGCCCCAGACTCTGGAGAATCCGTGAGCGAGCCCCAAGGACCGTCCGCTGACGTGCCGTGCGCCGAAAAGGGTGTTCCTTTGGCCACCTTCACCGACCTGTTCGAAGCACAGGTACGCCAAGTGCCGCACCACCCGGCCCTCCAGTGCGCCGGAACAATCTGGACGTACAGGCAGCTGAACGCGTCGGCGAACAGGCTCGCGCACCTGCTGATCGGCCGCGGTATCGGCCCGGAGCACACCGTTGCTCTGGCGATGCCGCGCTCACCCGAGCAGATCGCAGCGCTGCTGGCCATCATGAAGGCCGGCGCAGCCTACCTGCCCCTGGACCTGGGCCATCCCCCCACGCGCATCGCCTACATGGCAGCGGACGCCGCGCCCACAGCAGTGCTCACCACCCAAGCCGCCGCCGGCCAGCTGCCCGCGGGGCTCAAGGCACACATGCTGGCCGTGGATGCACCCGATACCCAGGCGGCCCGGCGCCACATGCCGCAGACAGACCCGGTGGACGCGGACCGGACCGGGCCGCTGAGCGTGGCCAACGCCGCGTATGTCATCTACACCTCCGGTTCCACGGGCCGGCCCAAGGGGGTGACGGTCACGCACCGCGGGCTGGCCGCACTGCGTGATGAGGCCCTGCGCGTGGGTGAACTGACTACCGGCCAGGGCGCCCGCGTCCTTCAGTACGCGGCGCTCAGCTTCGACATGTCGGTATGGGACCTGATGACGGCCCTGACCACGGGGGCCCAGCTCGTCCTGCCGGCACAGGAACAACTGGTGGGCCAGGAGCTGGCCGCGTTGCTGGCGCAGCACAAGGTGACGCACGCGACGCTGCCGCCGAGCGTACTGGCCACGCTGCCCGCGGGCACCGCCACCTCCCTGAGCCAGCTGCGCATCCTGGTGGTCGGAGGAGAGGCGAGCACCCCTGCCCTGGTCGCCGAATGGGGCGCCGCACGGCGGCTGTTCAACGCCTACGGCCCCACCGAGGCCACCGTGTGGGCCACGTTCGCCGGACCGCTGCGCGAGGGCGCGGTGCCCATCGGCACCGCGATGGCAGACGCCGCCGCCTACCTGCTCGGCCCGGACCTCACCCCCGTCGCCCAGGGGCAGCCCGGCGAGCTGTACCTGGCGGGCCCGGGGCTGGCCCGCGGATATTTGGGGCGCCCGGCCCAGAGCGCGACGCGGTTCCTGGCCAACCCGCTGGGCCCCGCGGGCACCCGGATGTACCGCACCGGCGACGTGGCCCGCCTGGGCGCCGACGGGCAGCTGGAGTATCTGGGCCGCAGCGACGACCAGGTGAAGCTGCGGGGGCAGCGCATCGAACTCGGCGAGGTGGAGACGGCTCTGGCGGCGCATCCAAGGGTCCGCCAGGCCGCCGTCATCGTCCACGCCGGCGCCACCGGAGCACAGCAGCTGGTCGGCTTCGTCGTACCGGCCCCCGCACCGGATACCCAGCCCGTAGAGCCCGCCGGCGGGGCAGGACAGCTCACCCTGGGGCCGGGACTCGGCGCGGCCGAGCTGCGTGCGTTCGTGGCCCGGCGCCTGCCGCAGAGCATGGTCCCCGCAACGATCATGGTCATCGACGAGATGCCGCTGACGCCCAACGGCAAGGCGGACAAGGCGGCGCTGCCCCGGCCGCAGCTGCGCCAGGCCGACTACCGCGCGCCCCGCTCCCGGCTCGAGGAGTACCTCGCCGACGCCTTCGCCAAGGTGCTCTGCCTCGCCCGGGTCGGCATCGACGACGACTTCCTGTCGCTGGGCGGAGACAGCATCCAGGCCATGCGCCTCGCCTCACAGATACGGGCCCAGGGAGTGCAGGTCTCCTTCAGGCAGATCTTCGAATCCCGCACGGTGGCCGCCCTGGCCGACGCGATCGGCGCGGAACAGCCGCAGGCTGCCACCCCCCACGCCGACGGGGGAGCGGAGCAGCCGTGGCACCTGCCTGCCACGCACCTCCTGCACGAGCTGGGGCCCGGCGCGGCGCACTCCTGCCAGGCCATGCTCCTGGACCTTCCCCAAGGCCTGGACCACACCACCCTGACCGCCGCCCTGACCGCGCTGATCGACCACCACGACATACTCCGTACCCGCCTGAGGCCCCCCGGCCAAGGCGGGCTCCTCGTGGCCCCGCCGGGCTCGGTGAGCGCACACCCTCTGATCCGCCAAGTCGCCGCCGACGCCCCCTGGCAGGCCGCCGCGGGCACCGAGCAGGCAAAGGAATGGAATCACCTGCTGCGCACCGAACTCGCCGCCGCAGCCGCCCGCCTCAACCCGGCGGCCGGTTCGGTGGCGCAGTTCACCTGGTTCGACGCGGGCAGCCGCCAGGCGGGGCGGCTGCTGATGGTCCTGCCCCACCTCCTGGTGGACGCCCACTCCTGGCGCATCCTGCTCGCCGACCTCGCTACCGCCGGGCAACAGCTGAAGATGGGCCGGGACATCGAGCTGCCCCCCGTCACCGCACCGCTGCGCCTGGTCGCCCGTGCCCTGACCAAGGAGGCGCACCGGCCCGCACGCGCGGCCGAGCTGGAGGCCTGGCTCACCCGCCTTGAGGCGCCGGATGCGGCTCTCGGCCCGCGCCGCCCCGCACCGGCCGACGACACCACCCCCGCACCCGTCGACGCCCGCCTCCTGCTCCCGGCCCCCCTCACCGACACCCTCCTGACCACGGTCCCCTCCGCCTTCCGCTGCGACATCCAGGACGCACTCCTCACAGCGCTCGCACTGGCGCTGGCACACCGGCGAGCTACCTCCGGCGCCCCCGCATCATCCGTGCTGATCAGCCTGGACGAGTACGGCAGAGCGGCGGCCGAGGTGGACGGCATCGCACTGTCCCGCACCGCCGGCCGGCTGACCGGCACCACCCCGGTACGCCTGGATGTGACCCACCTCGATCTGCAAGAGGCCCTTGAGGGCAAACCCGCCGCCGGCACCGCCCTCAAGGCGGTAAAAGAGCAGCTGCGCACCCTGCCCGATGAGGGGATCGGCTACCACCTCCTGCGCCACCTCAACCCCCACACCGCCGCCGCCCTTGCGCGCTCACCAAGCGGCCGGATCTCCTTTGCCCACCTGGGCCACTTCCCGGCACCCGCCCCCCACCCGCCCGGCGCGGGATTCACCCCAACCAGGGGCTGGAGCGTGCCCGCAGCACCGCACACCGGCCCACAGACCGACCTCGCCGTGCGCAGCGCTCTCATCGACACCGGCGAAGGCCCGCGCCTCGAAGCGGTGTTCACCGCCTGCGCAACCCTGATGAGCGCCGCCGAGATACAGCAGCTGGCACATCTGTGGGCCCTGGCGCTCCAGGCGATCTCCCACCATGCCGCGACGGCCGGCGCGGGCGGTCTGAGTCCCTCGGACGTGCTCCTGCCCGGTGTCACCCAGCACGAACTCGACGACTGGCAGCAGCACTACCCGGGCCTGTCCGACATCTGGCCTCTCGCGCCGCTTCCCCAGGGACTGCTGGTGCACTCCCAAAGGGAGCACGAGGCATCCGCCGGCACCGACACCTACCAGGTCCAGTACACCTTGCGCCTGTCCGGGCCCATCGAGCCCGCGCGCCTGCGCGCTGCCGCACAGGCCCTGCTCGACCGCCACCCCGCCCTACGCGCCGCCTACGCCCCCGGACCCCAGGGCACCCTCGTCCAGTTCGTCGTGGACGGCGTCCAGCTGCCCTGGCAGTACCTCGATCTGAGCAGCCTCGGCGAGGCCATGCGTGACAGCGCCTATCGGCAGTTCCTGGCCAGTGACCTGACGCTCCACTTCGACCTCGCGGTGCCACCGGTACTGCGCATGTCACTGCTGACCCTGGCCACAGACCGCCATGTGCTGATCCTGTCCGCCCACCACGCCACCCTCGACGGCTGGTGCCTGCCCCTGCTGGCGACGGACCTGATGCGCCTCTACGCCGATCAGGGCGCCGCCGCGCTGCCACCGGCCCCCAGCTACCGCAACTACCTTGCCTGGCTGGAGCGGCAGGACACCAAGGCGGCCGCCAGCGCCTGGGCGCAGGAGCTGGCAGGACTGACCGAGCCCTGCCTGCTCACCGCCCCCACCGCTGCGGCGGCGGAGGAAACCGAGCGCCTCGATGTGCCTTTGCCGCCCGCCGCGGCCCGGGCGCTGCCGGACAGGGCCGCCGAGATGGGCATCACCCTCAACACCCTGGTGCAGGGGGCCTGGGCCGTCGTCCTGAGCCATCTCACCCACCGCCGGGACGTGGTGTTCGGCGCCGCGGTGGCGGGACGGCCCGCCGAGCTGCCCGACGCGCAGCACATGGTGGGAACCTTCATCAACACCGTGCCCATACGGGTGCGGTGCGAGCCGCAGGAGAGCGCCGCACAGTTGCTGGAGCAGCTCCAGCAACGGCAGGCGGCCCTGCTGGGCCGACCCCCCTGCGCACTGGGCGAGATCCACAGCGCCGCCGGCTTGCCCACCCTGTTCGACACCGTCATCGGCTTCGAGTCCTTCCCCCTGGACAGGCAGGCCGCGGCCGATGCGGCCGATGCGGCGGGCTTCGCCGTCACCGGCGTCGGCCTGCACTCCCTGAGCCATTTCCCCCTGACCGTATTCGCCCATCCCGACGGCGACCGGCTGCGGCTGACCATGCAATACCAGCGCCCACTGCTCGAGCCGCCCTACGCGCAGCACATCGCCGCACTGTACGGGCAGGTTCTCAGCCGGCTCGCCGCAGACGCAGGGGCACGGCTGGCAGACCTGGTCGCAAAGGAGGGCGCAGCACAGCTGACGGCCGGCGCCAAGGCCCAGCCCCCCGTTCACAGCCAGGTCCTCGACCCCCTCCTTGGCGAACAAATCCGCACCTGCGCGAAGAAGCTCGCCACCCACCCCGCCGCGCTCTTCCACGCGGGCTGGGCCCTGACCATCTCCATGTTCAGCGGGCGCGCCCATGTGAGCTTTTGCAGCACCGCGGCCGGCCAGACCCGCCCGGTTCACGCCGAGCTGACCGGGATGAGCGTGCGGGACCTGGTGCACCACATGGACCAGCAAGCGCCCGGCCCTAGCGCCCACCTGCCGCACATCGACATGATCCTCGACTTCAGGGGCCCGCACGCCAACGCGAGCGCCGCCCACGACGAGCGCACCGAGCCAATGGAGGTGGCCATCAGCGGCCGCCACCCGCACATCACCCTCCAGGGGCGCTCGGGCCTGCCCTACGACCCGCAGTCCGTCACCGACTACCTCCACACGGCGCTGGCGCGGCTCACCGACGCCCTTAACGGCGGGCGGGCCGCCCAGCAGCCCGCTCTCGAACTGCCGGTCCTGGGTGAGGAGATACGCCGCCAGGCCCTGGCGCAGCGGAGCCAGGTGCCGGCCACACCGGCACGGGGCCGGTGCATCCACCAGTGGTTTGAGGAAGTGGCAGCCGCGATGCCGGACGCCATCGCTGTCACCGCCGGCCACCGCAGCTTGTCGTATGGGGACCTGAACCAACGCGCCAACCGCCTGGCCCGCCACCTGCGCTCCCTGGGCGTGGGGCCGGAGGTGGTGGTCGCGCTGCGCCTGGAGCGGACCGAGCATCTCATGGTCGCCGTGCTCGCGGTGCTCAAGGCCGGGGGCACCTATGTGCCGATCGATCCTGCCTCCCCCTCCGAACGCACCGCCCTGGTACTGGCCGACAGCGCGCCGCGCCTGCTGCTGACCGACGCCCCCTGGCACCCGGACCCAAGCCCCGGCCTCCCACCGCTCCCGGTCCTTGACGTGCGCGCGGACAGCGACCGCTGGAGCGGGCTCTTGGCCCACAACCTGCCGGACACCGGCGTGCGGCCCGATCATGCGGCCTACGTCATCTACACCTCGGGCTCGACAGGAACCCCCAAGGGCGTCACGGTCGAACACCGCAACGTGGTAAGGCTGTTCACCACCACACGGGAGCACTTCGCCTTCGACCACAGGGACGTGTGGGCGCTGCTCCACTCCTTCGCCTTCGACTTCTCGGTGTGGGAGATGTGGGGTGCGCTGCTGCACGGCGCCACCCTGGTCGTGGTGCCGCGCAAGGTCGCCCGCAACCCCAAGGACCTCTACCGGCTGCTGTGCACCTCGCGGGTGACGGTGCTGAACCAGACACCGACGGCCTTCCACCAGCTGATCGCCGCCCAGGGCGAGGACGGCGCGGAACACGCCCTGCGGGTGGTGGTGTTCGGCGGCGAGGCACTGAACCCGGCACTGCTCACCCCCTGGATGCGGCGCGAGGCCAACAAGAACACCCGGCTGGTGAACATGTACGGCATCACCGAGACCACCGTGCACACCACCTACCACCTGCTGAGCGGCGCCGACACGGGCCGGACCGCCAGCCCGGTCGGCCGGCGCCTGCCGGACCTGCACACCTATGTACTCGACCCATACCTGCGGCCCACACCGGCCGGCGTCGTGGGCGAACTGTACGTCGGCGGCGCGGGCGTGGCACGCGGCTACCAGAACCGGCCGGCACTGTCCGCCCAGCGCTTTGTCGCCGACCCCTTCGCCGGCCGGCCGGGCGCACGGATGTACCGCTCGGGGGACCTGGTCCGCCGGCTGCCCGACCAGAGCCTGGAATACCTGGGGCGCAACGACGACCAGGTGAAGATCCGCGGGTTCAGGATCGAGCTCGGGGAGATCGAGGCCAAGCTCAGCGAACACCCGGCCCTCCAGGACGCGCGGGTCGTGGTGCGCGACCACGGCGAGGGGGACAAGCGCCTGATGGCCTACCTCGTCCCCGCAGCCGACCGCGCACCGGCGGTACGCCACCTGCTGCGCCTGGAACGCGCCGAGGGCGACACCCACCCGCCCCTGCGCGACCTGCCCAACGGCATGACGGTCTTCCACCACAACAAGAGCGAGACGGACTTCGTCTACGAGGAGATCTTCACGCGCGAGGAGTACCTGCGCGGCAACATCACCATCGACAACGGCGACACGATCGTCGATGTCGGCGCCAACATCGGCCTGTTCACCCTGTTCGCCTCCCACCGCAACCCCGACGGCCGCCTCTACGCCTTCGAACCGCTCCCCCCGCTGCACGACACGCTGCGCCGCAACGTCGAGCTCCACGGCCTGAACGCCAAGCTGTTCGACTGCGCACTGGGGTCCCAGGCACAGGAGGAGACCTTCACCTTCTACCCGCACAACACCGTCAACTCCACCCGCGCCGCGACCGCGCCCCAGGCGCGCGACCTGGTGCGCGCCTTCCTGCGCAACAAGGCGGGGCCGGATGGCGGCGCGCGGCCCGGCGCCGCCGCAACGGACCTGATCGACGAGGTCGTCGAGTCCCGCCTGGAGAGCCGGACGTTCACCTGCCCTGTGCGCACCTTCTCGGACATCATCGAGCAGGAGGCCATCGACCGGATCGACCTGGTGAAGATCGACGTGGAGGGCGCCGAGCACGAGGTCCTCAAGGGCATCCGCCCCGAGCACTGGCAAAGGATCCGGCAGTTCGCCATCGAACTCCACGACGTCGACGGCAGGCTGGCGCAGGTCCAGACGCTCCTGAAGGACCACGGCTTCGAGGTCGTGTGCGAACAGGACAGCGGCCTGCTGCACGACACGGTCCTTTGCAACGTCTACGCCCGGCGCGAGGACGGCCGCGGCGCGGGCCCGGCTCCCCGGGTGGCGGTGGCGCCGGCCCCGCGGCGCTGGTCGGGCCGGGCCGGCCTGCTTCAGGACGTGCACGACAGGCTGCGGGAGGTTCTGCCCGCGTACATGCTGCCCTCCGCCTACACCCTGCTCGAGGCACTGCCGCTCAACCAGAACGGCAAGCTGGATTACGGTGCGCTGCCCGAACCCGGGCGCCCGCACCGCAACGTCACGCCGCCGCGTACCCGGGCGGAGCAGGAGCTGTGCGCCTTGATAGCGGATGTCCTGCACATCGAGCAGGTAGGTGTCGGCGACAACTTCTTCGACCTGGGCGGCGACTCACTGCTGGCCTCTGGCCTCACCGGCCGGATCAGCAGGAAACTGGGGGTGCGGGTGCTCATCAACGAGGTGTACGAGGCCCGCGACATCGCGGCGCTGGCGCGCATCGTCGACCATGCCCCCAAGGCCCGCTCGCCCCGGTTGCGCAGGAGGGGTGCGGGGGAGGGGTCCTGATTCGCCCCATGGGTGCCACCGGGGCGGGGAGGCGGCCCGGGGCATTTGCCCGCGGTGAGAGCCTGCCGTCCGGCAGGATACGGGTGATCCGCCGACCTGACACGAGAGTTGAGGACATGGCTTTTCAGCCGAAGGACCCCCATGCGCTGATCGGCGACGCTGACCGGGAGCGGGCCGCACAGCTGCTGAAGGACGCGTACGCGAAAGGACAGCTCACCCACCAGCAGCTGGACCAGTGCCTCGAACAGGTGCTGAGCGCAAGGACGCGGGGCCAGATCGATGTGGCTGTGGCCGGGCTCCCGGCGCAGAACCCTGGCGACCGGTCCACGATCACCACGGTGAGCGGGCTGATCCTGCGCCGCGGCCGGTGGCGGGTGCCCGCGGACCTCACGGTCGCATCGGCCCTGGCGAGCGTGTACCTGGACCTGTCCCGGGCGGTCATCGAGCATCCGGTCGTCGACCTCGAGGTCCTCATCGGCGTGGGACGCGTCCGGATCATCGTGCCGCGCGAGGCGGTCGTCGACCTTCAGGACATGAAGACCGGGCTGAAGGGCCTGTCCTACAAGCCCGGACGGTCCTCCGGTGCCCAGGGGCCGCGGATCAGGATCCACGGGACCGTCGGCATGCGGAAACTGACGGTCCGTCATGCGCTGTTGCGCTGATCTGCCCTTTGGGTTCCCGAGCCGCAGAGTTGGAGCAACGTGCAGATCATCGGCCACGGTTTTCTCGCCCGGCATCTCTCAGAAGCCTTCACAGACAAGTTTCCCGAGGTCACCGCGATCGCAGCGGGCGTCTCCCGTCATTCGGGCGTCGCACCCGCGCAGTTTCGCCGGGAAGCGGAGCTGGTGCGCGAGGTCCTGCGCGAGTGCGGCAACCGCAACCGGACGGTGCTGTTCTTCTCCTCGGCCTCCTTCGCGCTCTACGGCTCCAGCGGTGCCCCGCGCGCCGAGGAAGACCACCTGGTTTCTCCGCCGTCGGCCTATGGGAGAAGCAAGCTGGCGCTCGAATCGACGATCCGCGGCTCGCACGTGCCCTACCTGATCCTGCGGCTGAGCCACACCGTGGGCCGATACCAGCGGCCCCACCAGCTGCTGCCCGGACTGACGCGGCAGGTACGGGCCGGTGCCGTGCGGGTGCAGCAGGGCGTCCACCGGGACCTGCTGGATGTCAACGACCTCCTTGATGCCATCGGGCGACTGCTCGGCCAGGGTGTGCGCAATGAGGTCCTCAATGTGGCATCCGGGGCGCCGCAGCACATCGAGGCGATCCTGGACGGCATCGAGATGCGGCTGGGCACGAGCGCGGTGCGCACCTACATTCCTGGCGAAGCGGCCCTCACCCGCGTCTCGATCCGCCGGCTCCAGGCCTACGTTCCTCACTTCCGCCCCGGCCTGCGCAGCGCGGCGAGCTACCTGGATGACCTCCTGGACGCCTATCTGCCGTACTGCTCAAGGGGCCCGGCCGCAGAGGGGTGAGGCAGCGGGTGCCGCCGCTGGACTGCGACCGTCCGTAGGGCATCGCGCGAACGGCACGGCCCAGGGGGCGGGTTGGGCGACCCGCCCCCTGGGCCGTGATCGTGGCGCCCGCGTCCTGGGGCAGGGCCCGTCAGGAGGTGGCGGTGCGCCGGTATTTGCGCACGGCCAGGGTGCGAAAGACGACGATGATGAGGAGCGAGTAGATCAGCGACGCCTCGATCGGGTGCTGCATCGGCCAGGCGTCCCTGGCTCCGGTACCCGGATTGCCGAACAGCGTGCGCGCGGCCTGCACGGTCGCGCTGAACGGGTTCCATTCGGCCATGACCCGCAGGGGGGTCGACATCCGGGTGGGGTCCACGAAGGCGTTGGAGATGAACGACACCGGGAAGATCCACAGCATGGGAGCCGACGACGCCGCCTCGGGGGAGCGGGAGGCCAGTCCGGTCAGCGCGCCGACCCAGGTGAAGGCGTATCCCAGCAGGAAAAGCAGCGCAAAGCCGGCCAGCATCTTGGCGATTCCCTCATGGAAGCGCCAGCCGACTCCCGCTCCGACGCAGCCCAGCACCACCAGGACGAGAGCGATCGTCACCGAGTCCGACAGTGTGCGGCCGGTGAGCACCGCGCCGCGTGCCATCGGCAGCGAACGGAACCGGTCGACCAGTCCCTTGCGCATGTCATCGGCGATGCCCGCGGCGGTCGCGATGACCGAGAAGATGACGGTCTGGGCCATGATGCCGACCACGTTGAACTCGCGGAACGCCGCGCGGTCGGTGGTGCCGCCGATGTTCACCGATCCCGCGAACACATAGGTGAACATCACGATGAAGATGGTCGGCTGGATCAGCATGAACAAGATCATGCCCGGAGCGCGCTTGACCCTGATCAGCCCGCTCTTGGCGATGATGAACGAGTCGCGCACGGACTGTCCGATAGCGCCCCCGGTGGGGGGCCGGACGGCGGGTGGCGGTGCCAGGACGGTCACTTGGCGGTCTCCTTCACGCGAAGGTCCTCGCTGTCCCCGCCGCCCTGGGCGGCGTGGCCGGTGAGGGAGAGGAATACATCGTCCAGGGTCGGACGGCGCAGGGCGATGTCGTCGAAGGGAATGCCCAGCTCGTCCAGCCGGCGAATGATGCCGCCCAACGAGCGCGAACCCTCCGAGACCGGCACGATCAGTTTGCGGGTGTGCTCCTCGATGGATACCTCCCCCTGCCCCTCCGAGGCCATCACCAGACCGGCGCCGGTGAGGTCCTCGCCCTCGGGAAGGACCATCTCCACCCGCTCGTTCCCCACGCGTGCCTTGAGTTCGTCACTCGTGCCGTAGGCGAGCACCCGGCCGTGGTCGATGACGCAGATCGAATCGGCGAGCTGGTCGGCCTCTTCCAGGTACTGCGTGGTCAGCAGGAGCGTGGTGCCTTCGGCGACCATCGCGCGGATGACGTCCCACAGCACCCGCCGGCTGGTGGGGTCCAGGCCCGACGTCGGCTCGTCCAGGACCATCACCGCCGGCTTCATGAGCATGGCCGCGGCGAGGTCGAGACGGCGCCGCATGCCGCCGGAGTAGGTCTTGGCCGTCCGGTCGGCGGCGTCGGTGAGGTCGAACAGCGCCAGCAGCTCCTCGGCGCGCGCTGCCGCGTCGCGTTTCCTCAACTGATAGAGACAGCCGATCAGTTGCAGATTCTCCCGCCCCGTGAGGAACTCGTCGACCGCGGCGAACTGCCCCGCCATGCCGAGCGAACGGCGCACCGTGTCCGGGTCCTTGACGACATCCGCCCCAAGGACGGTCGCATGCCCGGCATCCGGCATGAGCAGGGTGGTCACGATCCGTACGATGGTGCTTTTGCCGGCGCCGTTGGGGCCGAGCAGGCCGAGCACGGTTCCCTGGGCGACGTCCAGGTCGACACCGTCCACCGCCCGTACGTCGCCGAAGTGTTTCACCAGGCCCTCAGCGTGGATGGCCTCTGGCATAGAGCACTCCTGTGGTCAAAGGGTTGCGGGACGTGTGGGGGCACTTGGCACCACAGGCTGGACACGTACCTGCGGCCGCACCCTGTCCCCGGACTGTGGCACGCGATATGACGCGTGTCAAGCATTGAGATATATCTTGAGTGGCCGCTCTGGTGATACGGCGACATCCGGCCAAGAGCCCGGGGAGGTCGCAGGGGACGGCTAGCGGACAGGGCGCGCCGGTGAACTGACGGGATGTCAGATCGCCTGTCCGGTGGCGGCAGAGCCGACAGCGGGCCGCGCCGCGCCCGCTCAGGCGGGCAGGTCTCGCGCCGGGCGCCGCGAGGCGAAGGCGGACACGTCCCGCAGAATGCTCCGGGCCACCTCCTGCACCTGCTCCTCGATGTAGAAATGGCCGCCGTCGAAGACCTGGACGGTGAACTCCGCCGTCGTGTGCTCGGCCCAGCGCAGGAAGCCGTCGTGCGGCACATACGGATCGTGGTCGCCCACATAGCCGCTGATGGGGCACCGCACCGAGCTGCCCTTCGGGTGGCGGTAGGTCTCCAGCGCCGTGAAGTCGCCACGCAGGGAGGGGACGATGGTGGCCAGGAGCTCCTTGTCCGCCAGCACGGCCGGCGGCGTACCGGCGAGGTCCGACATCCATGCCATCAGCTCCTCGTCGTCCAGCCGGTGGACCCCCTGGTCCCGCTCGACCGAGGGCGCCGTGTTGCCCGAGACGACGAGCCCGGCCGGAGCGGGGCCCGGCCCCCGCTCCAGGCGCCGTGCGACCTCGTAGGCCACGACGGATCCCATGCTGTGCCCGAACAACGTCAACGGGCGGCCCCTCCAGGGCGCCAGGGCCGTCACGGCTCCCTCCGCCAGCTCCCTGAGATCCGTCAGGGCGGGCTCCTCCAGGCGGTCCTGCCTGCCGGGATACTGCACGACCAGCACCTCGGCTCCCTCGGAAAGGGCAGCCGACAGGGCGAAGTACGCCGATGCGGAACCCCCGGCGTGCGGGAAGCAGACGAGAGCGGGGGCATCGCCCCTCGGGGTGTGGTAGCGGCGTATCCAGCCGCCGCGGGCGGCGGCGCCCGGGCTGCGCGTGTTCGTCACTCCATGCTCCTTCTTCGACCGATGGATTGGGGCCATTGCGCCGTTCTCAACGTCACGCGATCGAGTCGTTCGTGGCCGTCCGGCGTCACAGGGCCGGCTCCGGCGCGTCGATCATGGGAATGAGCTGATACGTCCAGCAGCCCGCGGACGGTGGCACGTTCAGCACCCGGCACGCGCAGAGGGCGGCTCGCGAAGCTCGTCGGGGCTTTCGTGTGCGGGTACGTGCCCGCGAAGCAGCTTAGACCGACCGGCACATGGATCACCTGAGGCGGCGCGTGCGGGGGGCGTCGGTCCCGGCGGGGGGGGGTGAATGCCGGCGCCTGCCGGCCTGGACCGGGGCGGGCACGCCCTTGCGGGCGGACTTGCCGGCGCTGCCCAACTCCCGGAGCGGAGCGCGGAACGGGTGGCTGCCCGGCCCCGGCCGAGGCTGACGTTCACCTCGTCCGCAGGGGCCGGCCGGTCTGCGGGCATCAATGGCACCGAGCGTTTCATGCCCTGGCCCGCACTGCGGCCGCCGCACGGGGCCGGGGCGGGGAAGTGGGCGTCAAGGCGCTGTCCTGTCGACTGGACAACCCCAGGCAGCCCCTCGCGATGGGCGGCGGCTGGCTGAAATTCCCTGCCTACGGCCCCATGCAACGTCACGCTCTGTTGCCCCGTGGCGGGGTCGGAAGCTTCCCCCTGGGGCGCGGCAGCTGAGGACAGGCACCGTCACTCTCCAAACGTGTAAGTGACACAGATCACGGGGGCTGAGGCGATGGCCGTGCCTGCTGAGCGTGGTCCCTTCAGCCCGAACCCCGACCGGGCCCGGCCTTCGACTCCACGCTCAGCGCGTCCACGACCCGGCCGGGGGTGCGGAACGGCGCGGCCTACGGCGCTTCGGCGCACGGGCCGGGGCGGGGCGGAGCGCGGGTTGTGCGGGGGGCTCATGTGGTTCCCGCCCGGGCCGACCGATCATGTCCGGGCGTCTCACCTGACGATGTCAGGCAAGCCCTTGCCCGGACACAACACATTGGGCTCTACTTGTTCATCGTCTAAAGGCGTCGCGCCAGGCTGGAACACGTTTGAGTCGCTTTGTTCCAGCGCGGCACGGGATTCACCTGCTCGCACGCAAAACGTTCGGTAGGGGGAACGGAATGGCTATTTCGCGGTCCGATACAAGATCCACGTTACGTCGCCCGAGTGATGTCGAGGCGGCCGTGGGGCAGCAGCGGGGGCCCATGGACAGTCCGCATCGCAGCCAGGTGCTGACGACGAATGTCGGCCTTCAGATCCCTGCCGGAATGACCTTCGAGAACTGGGAGAACACCGGAAGGAGACTTTCGGGAATCATAAACTCCTCTTCCTGGTGGCTCGGTGACTGGCTCATATACGGGAAGGACCACTACAGCGATCGTTACGAGCGGGGAATTCGCGCTGTCGGTCTCCGCTATCAGACACTTCGTAACTACGCCTGGGTATCGCGTCGTTTCGCCATAGACCGGCGCCGGGCCGCACTCAGCTTCCAGCACCACGCCGAGGTGGCCTCCCTGTCGCTGGCGGAGCAGGAGCACTGGCTCGACCAGAGCGAGGCGCGCGAGTGGAGCACCAAGCAATTGCGCAAGGCCGTGCGTCTTGCGCAGGAGAACGAGATCACCGGCGAGGACCAGGGCACCGAACCGACCGAGCGGCTCGCCGTTCCGATCGGCCATATGCGGCGGTGGCACAGTGCCGCGTCGCACGCGGGCATCGATCTTGAGGAGTGGGTGCTCCTCACGCTCGACAGCGCGGCCGAAGAGATCCTGGCGGGGTAGACACCTTAGACGCCGCACCGGTATCGGCGTGGGGCCTGTGGTCAGCGAGAGGCCCAGGCCTCGGCCTCGCCGTCGACCTGGATGATCAGCCGCATCTCGCACGTGCACGAAATGGGGATCTTCCCCGGCTGCCCTTCCGGGCGCGGGCACGAGGTGGTCCTGCACGAGGAAACGAGCGTTGATCTGCGACGGCCTGCCCCGGCCGCTGCGCTTGGTGAGTCGGAGAGCGGGGTGATCGGGGCAGCCGGGCCGGGGCCGGACGCTCGCTACGTAGGAGCGATCCGCCGCAGCCCCTCTGCACCAGGTGTCGCGGCAGCGGGCTGCGGCGCTGACAGCGCACGGTCAGCCCCGTCTCGTGCCTGCTCAAGCGAACGCCTGCCGGCCCCGGCCCGGGCCCTCGCAGCGCAATTCGCCGCCCAGGCTGCGGACTTGGCCTGGAACTCCTCGTTCAGCTGTCCGCCGGAAGGATCCGCACGCGTCGCGGACGTCTAGGCGGGCAGACCGCCAAGCGGCCGCCTGAGAGCCGCCCCTCCTGTGGGGCCCGCGCTCTGGCGGCGCTTGAGCGGTTCCCACCAGTCCCGGTTGTCGCGGTACCAGGCGAAGGTCTCGGCCAGCCCGGATTCGAAGTCGTGGCGCGGACTGTAGCCCAGCTCGGTCCGCATCCTGGTGCAGTCGATGGAGTAGCGCCTGTCGTGGCCCTTGCGGTCGGGGACGTGGCGCACCTGTGTCCAGTCCGCGCCGCAGGCCGCGAGCAGCCGGCCGGTCAGTTCACGGTTGCTCAGTTCGATGCCGCCGCTGATGTTGTAAACACGGCCCGCGCTGCCGCCGGCACGGACCAACTCGATGGCCGCGCAGTGGTCCTCGACGTGCAGCCAGTCGCGCCGGTTCAGCCCGTCGCCGTACAGCGGGACGTCACCGCCGTCGAGCAGCGTCGTGAGGAACAGCGGGATGATCTTCTCGGGGAACTGCCGCGGCCCGTAGTTGTTGCTGCACCGGGTGACCCGCACGTCCAGGCCGTGGGTGCGGTGGTACGACAGGGCCAGGAGGTCCGAGGCCGCCTTGGAGGCGGCGTAGGGCGAGTTGGGGTCGAGGGGGTCCTGCTCGGTGCGCGAGCCGCTCTCCACCGAGCCGTAGACCTCGTCGGTGGACACGTGCACGAAGCGGTCGACGTTGTGCCGCAGCGCGGCGTCCAGCAGGGTCTGGGTGCCCGTGACATTGGTGCGCACGAAGGCGTCGGCGGAGGCGATCGAGCGGTCCACGTGGGACTCGGCGGCGAAATGTATCACCTGGTCGGCCTGTGCCATCAGCTGGTCGACGAGGGGGGCGTCGCAGATATCGCCCTGGACGAACGTCAGCCGGGGGTCGCTGAGATCGAGGTTGTCCAGGCTGCCGGCGTAGGTCAGGCTGTCCAGCACCGTGACCCGCAACACCCCGTTGTCCTGCGCTGCGCCTGCCGCGAGCAGCATCCGTACATAGGCAGAGCCAATGAACCCGGCGGCGCCGGTGACCAGCAGATTCACAGCGCCTCCAAAGGAAGTGGGGGCAGCATGCCCGCCTTGCAGAGGCGGGCCCGCTCCATGACGTAATCGCCGTAGGGCGAGTTGCCCATGCGCGCTCCCAGCGCGTGGCAGTCGTCCGGGTCGATGTACCCCATGTGCATGGCGATCTCCTCGATGCAGGCCAGCCGGATGCCCTGTCGGCGTTGGGTGTCCCTGACGAAGGTGCCTGCTTCGAGTAGGGACTCATGGGTGCCGGTGTCCAGCCAGGTGACCCCCCTGCCCAGCCACACCAGTTCGGCGGTGCCCATCTTCAGGTAGACGCGCAGCAGGTCGGTGATCTCCAGCTCGCCCCGGGGGGAGGGCTCCAGATCTCTGGCGATGTCCGTGACCTGGGCGTCGAAGAAGTAGATCCCCGGGATGGCGAGGTTGGAGCGCGGCTGTCGGGGCTTCTCCTCGATGGAGACGAGTGCGCCCAGCGAGTCGATCTCGGCGACGCCGAACCGCTCCGGGTCGGCCACTTCGTGGCCGAACAGCACGCAGCCACCCATCTTGAGCGCGGTGCGCCGCAGCAGGGTGGGCAGGTTGGCACCGTGGAAGAGGTTGTCCCCAAGGGCCAGCGCGCACTGCTCGCCGCGGATGTGATCCTCCCCTACGAGGAAGGCGTCGGCGATGCCGCGCGGCTCGCCTTGCGTGGCGTAGTCGATGGACAGCCCCAGCTGGTGGCCGTCACCCAGAAGGGCCTGGAAGGCGGGCAGGTCGCTCGGACGCGTGATGATGAGGATGTCCTGGATGCCCGCCAGCATGAGCACGGACAGCGGATAGTAGATCATCGGCTTGTCGTAGACCGGGGCGAGCTGTTTGGAACTGGTGAAGGTGAGGGGCTGCAGGCGAGTGCCGTTGCCGCCCGCGAGAATGATGCCTTTCATCCGCTCCGCGCTCCCTCATGGTCGGTGTTCCCGCATGGTGGGGGGCACGTCCAAAGCCGGTCTAATGCGCTTCTTGGAAGGAGCCGGCCCCGCCGTGCACAGAGGTGGGCACCGGGGGGCCGGGCGGGACGGAGCATCAAGAGAGGGCCAAGACCGGCTCAAGGTGGCCGGGTGAGGGTCTCCTGTGTCCGGCTGGGTGCAAAGTTCCTGAAGGGGCTGATCGGCTTGAGAATCCTGTTCACCTGTATTCCCTGGCGGTCGCACTTCCAGGCTCTTGTGCCGCTGGCCTGGGCGCTTCAGGCGGCGGGGCACGAGGTCCGGGTCGCCAGCGGCCCGGAGCTGACGGACGCGGTCACCGCCTCAGGTCTGCCGGCGGTGCCCGTCGGCTCCGACGAGCCGGTCATGGACAAGCTCGACGCGCTTTTGGTTCCGGAGGTGATGGCGAAGGTCCAGGAACTCGCGGAGCGGGGCGACCTTTTGACCGACCTGTCGGAGAACCGTGAGGAGGAGCTCACCTGGGAGCGCCTGCGATGGGGCTACCAGATGACGCAGCGCACCCAGGCGGCCATGAACGATGCGATGGTCGAGGAGCTGGTGGAGTACTGCCGCTGGTGGCAGCCGGACCTGGTGCTGTGGGACTGGCTGAGCCACGCGGGCGCGATCGCGGCCACGGCGGCCGACGTGCCGCACGGGCGCATGCTGACCGAACTCGACGTGGTGGGCCGTATGCGCCGGCATTTTCTGCGGGTGCGTCAGGAGCAGGCGCCAAAGGACCGCGAGGACCCGTTGGGGGACTGGCTGGGGGAGTGGGCGCAGAAGTTCGGCGGCGAGTTCTCCGAGGAGATGGTGACCGGGCAGTTCGCGATCGAGCAGATGCTCGGTTCGATGCGGCTCAAGTCGCCGTCGCCGCATCTCGCGCTGCGCTATGTCCCCTACAACGGTCCCTCGGTCATACCGCACTGGGCCCGGCGCGCTCCGGTCAAGCGGCGCGTGCTTGCCACCTACGGACTCAGTCTGGAGCAGGCAGCCAGGCATCAGGCCGCTTCCTTGGAGCAGGTGCAGGGGATGCTGGATGCGCTGGCCGATGTGGACATCGAGCTGGTGGTGACGCTGCCCGAGCGGCTTCAGCGGGAGCTGGAGCGGGTTCCGGGCAATACCAGGCTGGTGGAGTTCGTTCCGCTGCACGCCGTTGTGCCCTCGTGCTCGGCCGTGATCCACCATGGCGGCGTGCCCGGGTTCCTGGAGTCGATCGCCCACGGGGTGCCGCAGCTGGTGATCGGCCGCGTCGTCCCCGATATCGGCGAGCGCGGCCCGCGGTTGGAGCGCTCCGGGGCCGGCCTGTGGATCAGGGGGGACGCTCCCGAGGAGCTGGAGGGTGCGCGGGTGCGCGAGCAGGTGGTGCGGCTGCTGGAGGAACCCTCGTTCAGGCAGGCCGCGGGGCGGCTCGGCCAGGAGCTGGCAGCGCAGCCCTCGCCCGCCGAGGTCGTCGGGGAACTGGAACGGATCGTCAACCGCTCCGGCGCGCGCTGAGGGGCGCCCCGTACATGCTTCTTGCGGGGTCGTTGACGCGGATGCCCGCCGGGCATCGCGTGGCAGTGTGGCCGCCGTCCGCGACGGACAGGCCGATGGCGTCCGCGAGGACCAGAGCGGAGTGGGCCGGCACGGCCGTCCGGGGCCGGTCAGTGGCCGTTGTCCATCAGGATCGAACGCTGGATGTCCTTCAGCGCCGGGCCGGGTTCGACGCCCAGCTGTTCCCGCAGGGTCCGGCATGCCTGGTGGTAGGCGAGCAGGGCGTCGCCCCGGCAGTCGCTTCGATGCAGCGCCAGCATGAGCTGGCGGTGGAACACCTCGCGCAAGGGGTGCTCGGTACTGAGGAGGTAGAGATCACCGACGAGTTCGCGGTGATGCCCCAGGGCCATGTGCGCCTCCATCTGGCCCTCCCGGCACTCCAGTTGGATCTCGTCGAACCAGGCCTGGAACCCCTGGAGGATCGGGCCGCGTGCCGCGGTGGGCAGCGCCCCCCGGCACAGTGCGAGCGCCTCCTCGAAACTGCTGACCGCAGCCTCGTGCTCGCCGTTCCTGAGCCGGACCCGGCCCTGTCTCACCAGGCGGGTGAGGTCGTGGAGGTCGAGTTCACCCGGGCCCAGCGTCAGCATGTATCCGGAGGGGCTGGTGGCGACGGGGCTTGCCGCCGCCCCGGGACGGCGGAGAAGCTTGCGGACCTGGGAGACGTACACATACAGGCCCCCGACGGCGCTGCGCGGCGGTTCGTCGCCCCAGATCTCGGTGATGAGCTGGTCGACGCTGACGACCTGACCGCAGCGGACGGCGAGAGTCGCCAGCAGAATTTCGACCTTCTGCGCCCCTATGGCCTTGATGGTATTTCCGTTAGCGACACGGACCGGTCCTAGGATCTCAAGCCGCATGCTGTGAACTCCTGTTTCTTGGAACGGTGAAAGGAGTGTGAATATCGGTCCAAGGTGGTGCGGTGAAATGCACGGCGGATCGCCTGAACATACCTCACCTTCCCGGGCGGTGAGTCAACGGAAACTGGTCTTCGGTGTCCTGTTGGCGGGACACCTTCGACGTCCAGGGGCCAGTCCAATCATGGTTGACACGGTATTAGGTCGACGTGGTTACCTCAGGTGTGTTCCATTGGCCCACCGGCAGGCGACCGGCGGAATCGGGGTGAGGGAATGCCGGCTGCTCACGAGATCAATTGCATGTGATCGGGTGAGTGCCGCGCTTCTTTGCCGAAGAGGCCGCCCAGGGGGTTGGCATGGTGCCTTTGTCGTCCGCAGGTCTTGGGCGGCCCGCTTTCCGGTGAACGGCACCGGTCCGGCTTTGTGTGCCGTTCCAGGTCGCCCAGGGATCTCAGGGATCCGAGCAGCCAAAGAAGTGTTTGCATGCGTAACTTGTGATGGATCGGCCCTGCCCGTGGACCAGATAAACAGGAGTGCTGAGTCATGATCCCCTTGTCTTTCGCACAGCGGCGCCTGTGGTTCATCGACAGGATCGAGGGGCCGTCGGCGATGTACACCGTGCCGTTCCTCATCCGGCTCACGGGGCGCGTCGACACCCCGGCGCTCACCGCCGCGGTGCGCGATGTGGTGGTCCGCCACGAGAGCCTGCGGACCCTGATCGTGGAGAGCGCCGAAGGCGTCCCCGCCCAGCAGGTGGTGCCGGCCAAGGACGTGCGGCTGGACATCGGGCTGATCGAGATCGCCCCCAAGGAGTTGGACGAAGCGGTGCACAAGGCCTCCGCGCTCCCCCTCACCCCGTTCGCGGAGATCCCGGTGCGCGCCGTCCTCTTCCGCACGGCCGCCGAGGAACACCATCTGCTGCTGCTGATCCATCACATGGCCTGCGACGGCGAGTCCATCGCCCCGCTCGTGCGGGACCTGAGCGCCGCCTACACCGCACAGGTCCAGGGCCGCCCCCCGAACTGGCCCGAACTGGCGGTCCAGTACGCCGACTACACGCTCTGGCAGCGCGAACTGCTCGGTGACGAGAACGACCCGGACAGCCTCCTGGCCACCCAACTCGCCTACTGGCGCCAGGAACTGGCGGACATGCCGGCCTCGACACCCCTGCCCATGGACCGCCCGCGCGGCCCGTTGCCGAGCCGCCGCGGCGATGTCGTCGAAGGCACCGTCGACCAGGAGCTGCTGGCAAGGGTGGAGGCGGCGGCCAGGCGCACCGGGTCGTCGGTGCCAATGGTGTTCCAGGCCGCCCTTGCCGTCCTGCTGCACCAGCTGGGCGCGGGTGAGGACATCGCGCTCGGTTCCACCGTCGCCGGCCGCCAGGACCCGGACCTGGCCGACCTGGTGGGCTTCTTCGCCAACACCTGGGTCCTGCGCACCGACCTGTCGGGTCGGCCGACCTTCGACCAACTCCTGGCGCAGGTGCGGCACAAGGCGCTGACGGCCTACGACCACCAGGACGCGCCGTTCGAGCGCGTGGTGGAGGCATGCAATCCGGAGCGCTCCAGCGCCTACCACCCGCTGTTCCAGGTGATGTTCACCTGGTCCACCGGCGCCCGCCTGGAGTTCGCTCTGCCGGGTGGCGTGCGGGGGCGTATCGCTCCGCTGTGGACGTCGATCGCCAAGTTCGACCTGGAGTTCAGCTTCTTCAACGAGCCCGGCACACCGGGCCTGTCCCTCTATCTCGAGTACGCGAGCGACCACTTCGACCGGGCCACAGCCGAGGGCTTCGTCGCACGCCTGATACGGATCGTCGGCGATCTGCTCGCGGAGCCGTCGCGCGCCGTGGCGCTGGCGGACGTGCTGACGCACGGAGAGCGGGAGTGGGCCCTGCGCGCCCTCAAGGGCACGGACGCCGAGATCCCCGAGCTGACCGCCGTCGCGCTGATCGAGCGCCAGGCGGCGGCGACGCCGCACGCGACGGCCGTGCTCGACGGCGGGCAAGAGCTGAGCTTCGCCGAGCTGGACGCGCGCGCCGAACGGCTGGCACGGGAGCTGACCGCCCGCGGGATCGGCCCCGAGCGCCTGGTGGGCCTGGCGCTGCCGCGCTCGGCCTCCCTGATCGTGGGCATGCTCGCGATCTGGAAGGCCGGTGCCGCCTACCTGCCGATCGACCCCCGCTACCCCGGAACACGTCTGGGCCACATCCTGTCGGACGCCGGCCCCGACCTGGTACTGACCGACACCGCCGGCGCGACGGTGCTCCCGGCGACCAACATCCCCCGCCTGTGCGTGGAGGAGGTGGACTTCGACGCGGCCGGCCCGGCGGCGCAGCCGGCCGCCGGCCTGCCCGCGCACGCCGCCTACGTGATGTACACATCGGGTTCGACCGGCACACCGAAGGGCGTGGTGATCACCCATCGGGATGTCGTCAACGGCGTGCTGCGGCTCGCCGACATCGTCGGTATCGGTGCGGGCACGCGCGTTCTGGCCGGTACGTCGGTCAACTTCGACGTGTCCGTCTTCGAGATCGTGACCACCCTGGCGCGGGGCGGCACCCTGGAGGTGGTGCGCGACGTCCTGGTCATCGGCGAACGTGGCGGCTGGTCTGGCGGCGTCATCAGCACCGTTCCCTCGGTCTTCACCGAACTCCTCGACCAGGCACAAGACACGATCCGGGCCCAGACCGTGGTCTTCGCTGGCGAGGCCCTGCCGGCCGCGCTGGTGCAGCGGACCAAGGATGCCATTCCGGGCGTGCGGGTGATCAACGCCTACGGCCAGACGGAGTCGTTCTACGCCACCGCCTTCACCGCCGGCCAGGCCTGGACGGCTACGGCGGCCACCGCACCCATCGGTGTCCCGCTGGCCAATATGGGCGCCTATGTGCTTGGCCCCGGCCTTCAGCCCATGCCCCCCGGCGTCGTCGGTGAGCTGTACGTGGCGGGAAACGTGGCGCGCGGATACCTCGGCAGGGCCCGGCTGACCGCCGAACGTTTCCTGGCTGATCCCTTCGGCCCGGCCGGTGCGCGCATGTACCGCACCGGTGATCTCGCCCGCTGGGGGGCCGGCGGCCAACTGGAGTGCGTCGGCCGCGTCGACGAGCAGGTCAAGGTGCGCGGCTTCCGCATCGAGCCGGGCGAGGTGGAGTCCGCGCTGACCGCCCACCCCGCGGTGGCCCAGGCCCTGGTGACCACCTGCCGGCACGAAGGCCGTGAGCACCTGGTGGGCTATGCGGTGCCGGCCGCCGGGCGGGAGCGGGGGCCGACGGCGGTCACCAGCCTGCAAGACCTCGACATCGACCTGACGGCCACCGTCTCACCGCGCGACCTGCGCACGTTCTTGTCCGCCAGGCTTCCCGAGTTCATGGTGCCCTCGCTCTTCGTCCTGCTGGAGCGGCTGCCGCTGACCCCCAACGGCAAGGTGGACCGCAAGGCGCTGCCGGCACCGCAGTTCACCGGCTCGGCCTATCGCGCCCCTGCCACGCCGGGTGAGGAGATCCTCACCCGCGTCTACGCCGACGTGGTCGGCGTGGACCGCGTCGGGGTGGATGACGACTTCTTCGCGCTCGGCGGCGACAGCATCCGTTCCATCCAGGTCGTCGCGCGGGCCAGGACCCAGGGCATCGAGGTCACCCCCCGGCAGATCTTCGAGTGCCGCACCGTCGCGGAACTCGCCCGCGCCGCCGCGCGCGAGGAACGCACGCAACCCAAACTGCCCGAGCTGCCGGGCGGCGGCGTGGGCTTCGTGCCCCTGCCCCCTGTCGGCCACTATCTGGAGGAACTGGGCGGGAACGTTGACCGGTTCACCATGGCGATGACGGTGGACCTCCCGGCGGGGATGGACCGCGACGCCCTGGTGGCGACGCTGGCAGCCGCCTTCGACCGGCACGACATCCTGCGCTCGCGGCGACTGGCCGGCCGGGCGGCGGGGCTGGAGGTGAGCGCGCCCGCGACCGTCGACGTGCAGCCGCTCATCCACAGGGTGGCGAGCGAGGGAAGGTGGGATGAGGCCTGGCGGCAGCGGGCGCAGAGCGAACTGGACGCCGCGGCAGACCGGCTGGACTGCGCTAACGCGGTGATGGCGCAGTTCGTGTGGTTCGACGCGGGCACCAGCACTCCAGGACGCCTCAGCATCCTGCTGCACCACCTGGTGGTGGACGGCGTGTCGTGGCGCATCCTGCTGCCCGACCTCGCCGCCGCCTGGCAGGCGATCCGCGACGGCCGCACTCCGCGGCTGCCCCCCACCGCCACCTCGGTCCGCCGCTGGACGCACGCGCTGGCCGAGGCCGCGAAGGAAGAGCGGGCGGCGGAACTCGGGCTGTGGCGCCGGATGGTCCGCGGACCCGACCCGCTTCTTGGCACCAGGCCCTTCGATCCGGCCGTGGACACCATCGCCACGGTCGAGCGGGTCCGCCTGGACCTGCCCATCGAGACCACCGGGGCCTTGCTGACCACCCTGCCCGCCGCCTACCGCGGCGGCGTCAACGACGGCCTGCTGACCGCCCTCGCCCTCGCCGTCGCCGCCTGGCGCGGGCGGCGCGGCATCGACGAGCCCACCACGCTGGTCCGCCTGGAGGGACACGGGCGCGAGGAGGACGTCGTCCCCGGCGTCGACCTCTCCCGCACGATGGGCTGGTTCACCAGCATGTACCCGCTGCGCCTGGACGTGTCCGGGATCGACCTCGACCAGGCGCTCGCGGGCGGTGCGGCCACCGGCGCCGCGGTCAAGGCCGTCAAGGAGCAGCTGCTCGCCGTCCCCGACAAGGGCATCGGCTACGGCATGCTGCGCTATCTGAACGCCCAGACCGGGGCGGAGCTTGAGACCTACGGATCCGGGCAGATCGCCTTCAACTACCTGGGACGCTACACGGGTTCGTCCAACATGCCCCAGGACCTGCACGGCCTGGGCTTCACCCCCATCGAGGACACCGTCACACTGACGCCCCCGCTGGATGGGGACATGTCCGCCCTGGCCACCCTGTCCGTCACCGCGCATGTCGTCGACACCGAGCAGGGCCCGCGACTGGAGGCGAGCCTGGACTACCCCTGCGGGCTGCTGGCCCGGAGCGATGTCCGCGAGCTCGCCGACCTGTGGCGCACCGCCCTGGCGGGCGTGGCCCGCCATGCCGGGCAGCCGGACGCCGGCGGCCTCACCCCTTCGGACGTACCCCTGGTCACGGTGGGTCAAAGCGAACTCGACCGCTGGCAGGAGCAGTACCGGGGCATGGCCGACGTGTGGCCCGTGACCGCGATGCAGGACGGGCTGCTCTTCCACGCCGAACTCGCCGGCGCGGCCGTCGACGTCTACCAGATGCAGTTCACCTTCCACCTGACGGGCGAGGTCGAACCGCACCGGATGAGGGCGGCCGGACAGGCGCTGCTCGAACGCTATCCCAACCTGCGGACAGCGTTTGTCACCGACAGTGCGGGCGACCGGGTCCAGATCGTCCACAACGGCATCGAACTGCCCTGGCAGGAGCTGGATTTGGCCCTGCTGCCCACACCACAGCAGCAGGAACAGCGCAGGCGCTTCCTCGCCGCGGAGCACAGCACCCACTTCGATGCGGCCCGAGCGCCGCTGATGCGTTTCTCGCTCATCAAGCTGGCGGCCGACCGCTGGGATCTGGTCCTCACCGCCCACCACGTCCTCTTCGACGGCTGGTCGGTTCCCCTGCTCATGCTGGACCTGCTGCGCCTGTACCGCTCACACGGCGACGACGTGCAGCTGGGCAGGGCGCCCGCCTACCGCGACTTCTTGACGTGGCTCTCCCACCAGGACCGTACGGCCACGGCCCGCGCCTGGCAGCACGAGCTCAAGGGCCTTGAGGAGCCCACGCTGCTGGTACCCGACGCTGACGCCGCACAGGGCGAATCCGTCGGAGTCGGCCAGCTGGACGTGCCGCTCACCCCCCAGCAGTGCGACCGGCTCTCCCGCCGCGCCGGTGAGCTGGGCCTGACCCTCAACACGCTGGTCCAAGGCGCGTGGGGCATGCTGCTGTCCGCCCTGACCGGACAGCGCCAGGTGACCTTCGGCGCCACCGTCTCGGGCCGTCCGCCCCAGGTCGAGGGCGTGTCCGAGATGGTCGGCACGTTCATCAACACCCTTGCGGTCCGCATGGACTGCGCCCCCGGACACAGCCTGGGCACTCTTTTGACCGCACTCCAAGAACGCCAGAGCGCGCTCCTGGACCACCACCACTTCGGCCTCCTTCAGATGCAGGAGCTCACCGGCGTGCGCACGCTCTTCGACACCCTGGTGGTCTACGAGTCGTACCCCATCGACAGCGCGGCACTGGACGAGGCCTACGCGGCTGCCGGAATTCGGGTGAGCGGACTGAGCCCGCTCAGCAGCACCCACTACCCGCTGGTGGTGATGGCCTCCGCCGAACCGCATCTGTCCATCGCCCTCCAATACCAGCACCACCTCGTGTCCCCTGAGCAGGCCGCTGTCATCGCCCGGCGCCTGGGACGCGTCCTTGTCCAGCTGGCCGAGGACCCGCAGCAGCCGTTCGCCGGCATGGACGTGCTGGATCCTGCCGAGCGCCGGCGCATCCTCCTCGACGTCAACCAAACCGCCGCCCCCACTCCCCACGCCACCATCGCCGAGCTGTTCGAGCGACAGGCCGCAAAGACCCCGGACCGCCCCGCGGTGACCTGCGGCGGCCTCACCCTGACCTATGAGCAGCTCAACGCCCGCGCCAACCGTCTCGCGAGCGCGCTGGCCGCACGGGGCGTCAAAGGGGAAACCGTCGTCGGCCTGGCGATGCCCCGTTCGGCCGACCTCGTCACCGCCATGCTCGGCATCTGGAAGGCCGGCGGCGCGTATGTGCCCATCGACCCGGACAACCCCGGTTCCCGGGTGGAGCACATGCTGAGCGTCGCCCGGCCCCAACTGCTGCTCACCACCTCCGCCACCGCCGACGCGCTGCCGGACACCGCTGTTGCCACCCTGCTCATCGACGACATCGATCTCGCCGCCGACGGCCCGCTCACCCAGCAGGCCAGGAAACTGCCGCCCCAGCACGCCGCCTACGTGATGTTCACCTCCGGCTCCATGGGCCTCCCCAAGGCCGTGGTGGTCAGCCACGCCAACGTCGTCAACGGTGTAACGCGGCTCGCCGAGCGGGTGGGGGTGGACGCGGACACCCACATGCTCGCAGGCGCCTCCATCAACTTCGACGTGTCCGTCTTCGAGATCGTCACCACGCTGCTTCACGGTGGCCGTGTCGAGATCGCCCAGAACGCCCTCGTGCTCGCCGAACACGAGACGATGACAGCGAACGTGATCAGCACCGTACCCTCGGTCTTCGCCGCGCTGGGCGGCAAGACACCTGCCCTTCCCGACCGGGCCACCCTGGTCTTCGCGGGGGAAAAACTGCCGACCGGGCTGGTCAGGCGCATCCGGCAGGAACGGCCCGAGATCCGCATCGTCAACGCCTACGGGCAGACCGAGTCGTTCTACGCCACCACCTTCAGCCTCCCGGCGCAGCAGCCCCGGGGGGACACCGGCAGCATCCCGATCGGAACGCCGATCGAGAACCTGCGCACCTATGTCCTTGGGCCCACTCTCGCGCCGGTCCCGCCCGGCGTGACGGGCGAGTTGTACGTCGCCGGGGACATCGCGCGCGGCTACGCCGGCCGGCCCGCCCTGACCGCCGAGCGCTTCGTCGCCGACCTCTACGGGCCCGCGGGCGCGCGGATGTACCGCACCGGAGACCTGGCCCGCTGGACGGCCGACGGACAGATCGAGTACGTCGGCCGCGACGACAACCAGGTCAAGATCCGTGGTGTCCGCGTCGAACCCGCCGAGATCGAGAACGCACTGGCCACCCACCCCGATGTCGCGCAGGCCGTGGTCATCGCCCACAAGCCGGCCGAGGAAGGAGACCAGCACCTCGTTGCCTACATCGTGCCCGCCGCCCCGCACACCGACGGCAACGACCTGGCCGCCACCTTGCGCGGCTACCTGCGCGAGCGGCTGCCCGCCCACCTGGTGCCCGCCGCCGTCCTCGCCCTCGACGCGCTTCCGCTGACCGTCAACGGCAAGGTGGACCACAAGGCACTGCCCGCACCGCACTTCACCGCGGCGGCCGCGGGCGGCGATCCGCGCACTCCCCAAGAGGAGCTGCTCTGCGAGCTGTTCGCCGAGGTCCTGCATGTCGAGCGGGTGGGTGTCGACGACGACTTCTTCGCCCTCGGCGGCCACTCGATCATGGCCATCAAGCTCGTCAACCGCATCCGGTCCGTGCTGCGCACCGAAGTGGAGCTACGCACCCTCTTCGCCGCTCCGACCGTGGCCGAGCTGATCCCGCATCTGGGCCGCTCCGGGGCGGCCCGCGCACCACTGGCTGCGCCCGCACAGCTGCCCGCACGGCTCCCGCTGTCCTTCTCCCAGCAACGGCTGTGGTTCCTGCACAAGTTCGAGGGCCGCGCGGCGACCTACAACATGCCGATCGTCCTGAGGCTCAGCGGGGATCTGAACGTGCGCGCCCTGGAGGAGACGGTCAACGACCTCGTGAGCAGGCACGAGATCCTGCGCACCGTCTACCGCGAGACCGACGGGCGGCCCTACCAGCACATTCTCGGGCCGCAGGAGGCCCGCATCGCCCTGCCCGCACGCCCCATCGCGGACGCGGACACGCTGGCCGCGGCCATCGCCGCGGTCGCCCGCCACCCCTTCGACATCGCCACCGAGATCCCGCTCAAGGCCGCACTGTTCACCACCGGCCCGGATGAGTTCACCCTGGTCCTCGTCATCCACCACATCGCCGCCGACGGATGGTCCACGACCCCCCTCGCCAAGGACCTGGCCACCGCCTACGCGGCCCGCGCCCGGGGCGAGGCCCCCCGCTGGGCACCGCTGCCGCTGCAGTACGCGCATTACGCCCTGTGGCAGCAGGAACTCCTGGGAGGCGACGCCGACCCGGACAGCCTCTTCACCCGGCAGTGCCGCTACTGGTCCCAGCAGCTGGCGGGGCTGCCCGAAACGGTCACCTTCCCCACGGACCGGCCGCGCCCAGCAGAACTCGACCGCAGCGGCGACCTGCTCGAATTCACCCTCGACGCCACCCTCCACAAGCAAATCGTCCAGCTGGCCCGGGCCACCCACACCACCCCCTTCATGGTGCTCCAGGCGACCATGGCCGCCCTGTTCACCCGGCTCGGCGCAGGCACCGACATCGCGCTCGGCAGCGGCATCGCGGGCAGGATCGACCAGAACCTGAACGACCTGATCGGCCTCTTCGTCAATGTGCAGGTCATGCGCATCGACACCTCGGGCGACCCGACCTTCACCGAACTGCTCGAGCGCACGCGCCGCACGAGCCTGGCCGCGTACACCCATCAGGACATCCCCTTCGAGGCCCTGGTGGAGAAGCTCAACCCCCAACGCTCGGCCTCGGTCAATCCGCTCTTCCAGGTCGCCCTGATCCTGCAGAACACCGAGGACGCGGACTTCGAGCTGCCCGGTGTGCGGGTCACCAGCGAGGGCACGGGCACCGGCACGTCCCGCTACGACGTGACACTGAGCCTGACCGAGAGGTTCTGCGACCGCGCCACACCCAACGGCATCCACATCGCCGTCGAGTACTCCACCGAGCTCTTCGACGCCTCGACGATCGACATGGTGATCGCCCGCTGGCAACGACTGCTCGCCGCCGCCGTCCTGGACCCCGCACAGCACATCGCCGGGGCGGGTGAACCCACCGCCGAGGAACGCGGCACCCTGCTCGCGGGCGAGCAGCACACCGCAGGGGAGGTGGCAGCGGCCACCTTCCCCGACCTGTTCCGCGCACAGCTGCTGCGCGCCCCCCAGGCACCCGCGGTGGAGTTCGGCGGCCAGGTGTGGTCCTACCGGGAGCTGAACGAGCGGGCGAACCGCATCGCCAACTGGCTGATCGCGCGGGGCATCGGCTGCGAGCAGGCGGTCGGCGTCGCCATGCCGCGCAGCGCCGACCAGGTCGCCGTGGTTCTGGGCATCCTCAAGGCGGGCGCAGTATTCCTGCCCCTCGATCCGGACTACCCCGTTGACCGCATCCGGTTCATGCTCGATGCCGCCGCTCCCACCGTCCTGCTGGCCACGGCAAGCACCGCGGCGGGGCTGCCGGCGTGCCCGGGCACCGAGGTGGTGGCCGTCGACACCCCCCAGGTGGCCCAGGCCCTTCGGGAGGGTCCGCTCACGGACCCCGAGCTCGCCCCGGCCCCCGGACACCCCGCCTACCTCATCTTCACCTCCGGCTCGACCGGACGGCCCAAGGGCATCGTCGCCACCCACGCCGGCATCGCGGCCCTCAGCCGCACCACTGAGGACCGCCTCGCGCTGAGCCCGCACTCCCGTGTCCTCCAGGTCGCCGCGCCCAGCTTCGACGCCGCCTTCTGGGAGTACGTGCAAACCCTCACCACCGGCGCCACCCTGGTGGTCCCCCGTGAACAGCGCCTCGTCGGCGAGGACTTGGCCCACCACCTGGCCGAACTCGACATCACCCACGTCATGCTGCCGCCCAGCGTGCTCGCCGCACTGCCCACCGACGCGCCGCGCACGCTGACCGGGCTGCGCACCGTCACCGTCGGTGGCGAGGCGTGCCCACCGGCGCTGGCCGCCGCCTGGTCGCCCGGACGCCGTTTCGTCAACGCCTACGGCCCCGCCGAGACCACCGTGTGCGGCGCGATCAGCGCCCCCCTGGGCACCGGCCGCACCCCCATCGGCACCGCGGTTGACGGAAACCGGCTACGGGTGCTGGACGACCGGCTCGCCCCGGTCGGACCGGGCGTGGCCGGCGAGCTGTACATCGCGGGGCCCAGCCTGGCCCGGGGCTACCTGAACCGCCCGGACCTCACCGCCGAACGCTTCGTCGCGGACCCCTTCGGCCCGGCCGGCACCCGCATGTACCGGACCGGGGACATCGTGCGCCGCGGTGCGGACGGCCAGCTCGACTACCTCGGCCGCAGCGACGACCAGGTCAAGATCAACGGGCTGCGCATCGAGCCCGGCGAGATCACCGCGGCGATGGAAGAGCACCCAGGCGTCCAACAGGCCGTGGCAACGGCCTACCGGGGCAAGGACGGCCGCCAGCGCCTGGTGGGCTATACGGTGCCCGCCTTGCCGGGAAGCCGCGGCCCGGACGCCGAGGACCTGCGCGCCTTCCTGTCCCACAGGCTGCCGGAGTTCATGGTGCCCTCGGTGTTCCTGGTGCTCGACACTCTGCCGCTGACGGCCAACGGCAAACTCGACAAGGCCGCCCTGCCGGCGCCGCCGGCCACGACGGCGAGCGGCTACCGGGCTCCCCGGACCGAGGCTGAGACCACGCTCGCCGCGATCTTCGCCGAGATCCTGGGGCGGGACCGGGTCGGCGTCGACGACGACTTCTTCGTGGCCGGCGGCGACAGCATCCGCTCCATCCAGGTCGTCTCCAAAGCCCGCGAACAGGGCGTGGCGATCACACCGCGGCTGATGTTCAAACACCGGACCGTGGCCGCCCTCGCCCAGGCCGCCGCGGCAGGCGGGCAGCCCGGCACGGACCGCCGGGAGCCTGCCGCAACAGGACTCGGCTGGATGCCGCTGCTTCCCGTGATGCGCCAGATAGGCGAACACGTCGGACACCACGACGGATTCACGATGTCGACGGCTGTGCGGCTGCCGACGGGCATCGACGAGAGCGGGCTGGTCGCGACCCTTGCCGCAGTCGTCGACCAGCACGACATGCTGCGCTCCCGCCTGCGCACCCACGCCGGCGAACAGGGCCTTTACGCGGCCGCGCCCGGCACCCTCGACGTCGCCTCGCTCATCCGCCGCAGTCCCTGCCCCGGCCACTGGAGCGATGCCGCCTGGCGGCACAAGACCAAGGCCGAGGTCGCCGCCGCCGCCCAGGAACTGGACGCGCAAGCAGGCCGGATGGCCCGCTTCATCTGGTGCGACGCGGGCCCCGATACCGCCGGGCGGCTGATCATCGTCCTGCACCACCTGGTGACCGACGCGGTTTCCTGGCACATCCTGCTGTCCGACCTCGCTCAGGCCTGGGACGCCGTGCGACAGGGCCGCTCACCGCAGCTCGCCGCGGTGCCCACCCCCCTGCGCAGCTGGTCACACGGCCTGGTGCAGGCCGCCGCGGCACCCGAGCGGGTCGCTGAACTCGACCTCTGGCGGGACATGCTGGAGCAGCCCGAGCCGCTGCTGGGCGCCCGGCCTCTGGACCCGGCCCTCGACGTGCGCGCGAGCGTGGACACGGTGCGCATCACCCTGGACCACCCCAGCACCGAAGCACTCCTGAGCGCACTGCCCGCCGCCTTCCACAGCGGTGTCGACGACGGTCTGCTCACCGCACTCGCACTGGCCCTGGCCCAGTGGTACCGGACACGGGGCACCGACCAGCGCTCGGTGCTGATCCGCCTCGAAGGACACGGCCGCCAGGAGGGCGCGGTACCCGGCGCCGACCTCACCCGCACCATCGGCTGGTTCACCAGCATCTATCCCGTGCGCCTCGACGTCAGCGGCATCGACCTGAAGGACGCCGCCGCGGGCGGGCGCACCGCCGGATACGCCGTCAAGGCGGTCAAGGAACAGCTCCGCGCGATCCCCGACAAAGGCATCGGCTACGGCCTGCTGCGCCACCTCAACCCGAAGACCGCCGAGATCCTCAAGGAGTACGGCCAGGGGCACATCGCCTTCAACTACCTCGGCCGGCTCGGCCCGCTCACTTCCGCACAGCAGGACAGCGGCGCGCACTGGACGATCTCCGACGACCTGGGCGACCTCGCGCCGCAGCCGAACGCACCGGCCCTGGCCGCGGTGGACATCACCGCCTTCTGCGCCGAGACCGCGCAGGGCCCGCAGCTGACCGCCGACCTCGCCTACGCCACCGGGCTGCTCACCCGGCAAGAAGCACGAGAGCTCGCAACCCTGTGGCGCACGGCCCTGGAAGGCCTGGCCCGCCACGCCACCGCTGCGGGGGCGGGCGGCCTGACGCCCTCGGACGTGCCGCTGGTCCGGGTACGCCAGCGCGACCTGGACCTCTGGCAGGAGCACTACCCGCACATGGCCGACGTATGGCCGCTGACCTCGCTCCAGTCCGGACTGCTGTTCCAGAGCCAGCTGGAGGGCGCCGAATTCGACGCCTACCAGGTGCAGCTGGTCTTCCACCTGACCGGGCGGGTGGACGCGCAGCGGATGAGGGCGGCCGGCCAGGCCCTGCTCGACCGCTACGACAGCCTGCGCACCGCATTCGTGACCACCGCCGCCGGCGAATCCGTGCAGGTACTCCTCGACCGCGTCGAACTGCCCTGGCACGCCGTCAACTGGAGCAGCCTGCCCGAGCGGGAGCAGGAGGAACGACTGCTCGAGCTGCGGGAGCGGGACCGGACCACGCCCTTCGACCCCACCGACCCGCCCCTGCTGCGCCTGACCCTCGTACAGCGGGGGGCCGAGCGCCACGAACTGGTGATGACCGTCCATCACATCGTGTACGACGGCTGGTCCTCGCCGCTCGTGCTGCACAGCCTGCTGCACTTGTACGCCACCTTCGGGGATGCCGGATCACTGAACCGGGTGCGCCCCTACCGGGACTTCCTCGACTGGCTGTCGCGCCAGGACAAGGAGGGTGCGGCACAGGCGTGGCTAGCCGAGCTGGAGGGGCTGGACGAGCCGACGCTGGTGGCTCCCCTCAGCCGGCAGCAGGAGGCGGGCGGCCACTTGAGGATGCCGGTCGAGCTGGACCGCGACACGGCGCGCTGCCTGTCGCGGCGCGCCGCCGAACTCGGCATCACCCTCAACAGTCTGGTGCAGGGCGCCTGGGCACTGCTCATCGCGAGCCACACGGGCCGCCAGGACGTGGTGTTCGGCGCCACGGTCTCGGGGCGGCCGCCGCAGGTGGCGGGCATGGACGAGATGGTGGGCCTGTTCATCAACACCCTCCCCGTCCGGGTGCGCACAAGGGCCGGCCAGAGCGCGGCCGACCTGCTGCTCGACCTTCAGCAGCGGCAGGCCGCGTTGATGGACCACCACTTCCTGGGCCTCGCCGAGATCCACGGGGCCGTCGGTCTGCCCGTGCTCTTCGACTCGGTGGTGGTCTTCGAGTCCTACCCGGCCGGCGGGGACGACCTCGACCAGACGCTGAGCGCGGCCGGCATCGCGATCACCGGAATGGACTGGGAAGCGGCCGTGCACTACCCGCTCGCCCTGTTCGCCACCGCCGACCCGGATCTCCAACTGATGCTGGGCTACCGCGACCATGCCTTCGACACCGCGACCGTACAGCGTCTGGCACAGGGCCTGACACGGATCCTCGGCGCCCTCGCGGCGGACCCCGCCACCCCGGTGAGCGGGATCGACCCGGTGGCACCGGCCGAGCGCGAGCTCGTGCTGAGCGGGTTCAACGACACCGCCTGTCAGGCCCCCTGGGCCACCGTGGCCGCGCTGTTCGAGCAGCGGGCCGCCCGGCGTCCCGACGCGGACGCCGTGCTGTGCGCTGACACCACCCTCACCTACCGGGAGCTCGACGAGCGGGCCGGCCGGCTCGCGCGGGTGCTGGCGGAAAGCGGTGTGGGCCAGGAGTCGCCGGTCGGGCTCGCCCTCGCGCGCTCGCCGGAGTACATCGTCGCCGTGCTGGCCATCGCCAAGGCGGGCGGCGTGTACCTGCCCCTGGACCCGGCCTACCCGGCCGAGCGGATCGCCTTCATGCTGAGCGACGCCAAACCCGCTCTTCTGGTGACCGACACGCAGACCTCGGCCGAGCTGCCCGACAGCGACTGCCCGCTCCTGGTCATCGACCAGCCCCAGGTGGCCCGACAGATCGCGGCGGCACAGCCGCTCGGCGCAGGCTCGCACGGGCACCCGGACCAGCTCTGCTACGTGGTGTACACCTCCGGCTCCACGGGCCGGCCCAAGGCGGTGGGCATCTCCCACCGGTCGCTGGCGGTTCTCTCGGCGGACCGGGGCTACGACGAGAGCCGCCTGGAGCGCGTGCTCATGCACCACACCCAGGCGTTCGACACCTTCACCTACGAACTGTGGGCCGCCCTGCTCCGCGGCGGCGCAGTCGTCATCCTCGCGTCCGGCCGGCTGGACCCGGCCGGCCTCACGCGGACGATCACCGAACAGGGCGTCACCGGACTCATCATGCCGGCGGGCCAGTTCATGGCCTTCGCCGATGAGGCACCCGAGGCGTTCCGCGGCGCCCGTGAGGTGTGGACGGTCGGCGACGTGGTGACCCCGGCCGCGCTCAAGCGCGTGCTGGGCGCATGCGCCGACCTGACCATCGTGAACGGGTACGGCCCGACCGAGACCACCGCGGCCACCACCATGCACGTCATCACCGCTACGGACGACCTCGGCGAGGCCGTACCGATCGGGCGCCCGATGGACAACACCCGCCTGTATGTGCTGGACGCGGCGCTGCGACCGGCGCCGGTAGGGGTCGTCGGGGACCTGTACGTCGCCGGCGAACGGCTGGCCCGCGGATATCTGGACCGGCACGGCCTCACCGCGGAGCGCTTCGTGGCCTGCCCCTTCGGCGGGCCGGGCGAGCGGATGTACCGGACCGGCGACCTGGCAGCCTGGACGCCGCAGGGCCGCCTGCTGTTCCGGGGCCGCGTCGACAACCAGGTCAAAATCCGGGGCTTCCGCATCGAACTCGGTGAGGTGGAGGCGGTGCTCGCCGACCACCCGCAGGTCGCGCAGGCCGTCGTGATCACCCGGGACCAGCCGGGCATCGGCAGGCACCTCGTCGCCTACGTCACACCGGCCGAGGGCGAGCCGCCCGGCCCGGACACCTTGCGGTCCTTCACCGCACAGCGGCTACCGGAGCACATGGTGCCCGCCGCGGTCCTGGTCATGGAGAGTCTGCCGCTGGCCGTGACCGGGAAGGTCGACCGCAGGCTGCTGCCCGCACCGCAGTTCCTCAGCCACACCGCCTACCGGGCTCCCCGCAACGCCCAGGAGGAACTGCTGGCAAGCGTGTTCGCGCAGGTTCTCGGCGTGGAACGGGTCGGCGTCGACGACGACTTCTTCGCTCTTGGCGGCCACTCGCTCCTCGCCACCAGGCTCATCAGCCGGATCCGCACGGTACTGGGCGCACAGATCCCGATCCGCACCGTCTTCCAGGCGCCGACCGTCGCCACCCTGGCCGAGCACCTGATCGGGGGCCTGCAAGACCCCGGCGACGGCGGCCCCTTCGACACACTGCTGCCGTTGCGGACCGGCGGGAGCAAAACGCCCTTGTGGCTCCTGCACCCCGGATTCGGACTGTGCTGGTCCTACCTGGGGCTGGCCACCCAGGTGGGGGACCGCCCGGTGCACGGCATCCAGGCGCGCGGCTTCGACGGCGCACCGCTGCCGGCCGACTTCACGGCCATGGTCACCGACTACACGCAACAGATTCTCGCCGTACAGCCGCACGGCCCCTACCAACTGGCCGGACACTCGCTGGGCGGCTGCCTGGCCCACGCCATCGGTGCCGAACTCCAGCGGCGGGGCTACGAGGTGGCCCTGGTGGCCCTCCTGGACGCCGTTCCGAGCAGCGGGTTCGCACAACTGGCGCAGGCCCACCTCACCCGGTCGGAGGCGCGCGACTTCCTGGACGACTACCTGCCGGGCACCGCCGATGACGAGGACCGTCAAACCATCGTCGAGAACGGCGCCACCGTCGTCGTCGAACACGCCCGGATGGTCGCGCAGTTCACCCAGCCCACCTACCGCGGCACCGTGCTGTTCTTCAGCGCGACCCACAGCCCCGAGGTGCGGCCCGGCCCCTGGGAGCCGTACGTCGACGGCGAGCTGCTCACCTTTGATATCGACGCCACGCACTTCGGACTGACCGAGCCCAAGCCCGCGGCCGAGATCTGCACCATCATCAACCGCTACCTCCGTGACTGAGGAGACCGCGTGACCACGAACCCCTTCGACGACGAGAACGGCACGTTCTACGTCCTGGTGAACGACGAGGAACAGCACTCCCTCTGGCCGTCCTTCGCACACATCCCGGACGGCTGGCGGATCGCCTTCGGTCCGCAGGACCGGCCGAAGTGCCTTGCCCACATAGAGGAGAACTGGACCGATCTGCGGCCCAGGAGCCTGCGCCTGGCCATGGGCGAGTAGCACCTGCGCCCGTACGGCGTCCGTACGGTGCGCGTACGGCGTCCGTACAGAACGAGCAACAGAAGGGATGGAGATGACACAGCTCGCCGACCGCTGGCAAGTGAACCCCGCGTTCTTCTGGATGTGGGGTCACCGGCCGGAGCAGCCCGTCAAGGTGGACGAGAGCGGCGTGGTCCATGTCTACGGTCACGCCGAGATCCTGGAGGTCTACGGCGATCCGCGGGTGTACTCGTCCAATGTGGAAGCCCTGCTGTTCGGGGCGCCCGAGGGCGAGACCCTCAGCGAGGGCGCATTGAGCGCGGCCGACCCGCCCAAGCACACCAAGCTCCGCAAGATTGTCAGCCGTGCGTTCACCCCGAAGCTGGTGGCCGATCTCGAACCGCGGATCGCTGAGGTCACCGGTCAGCTCCTCGACCGGGCGGAGGACCAAGGACGCCTGGAACTGGTCGCAGACCTGGCGTATCCGATGCCGGTAATGGTGATAGCCGACATGCTCGGCGTCCCGCGCAGCGACCGCGACCTCTTCAAGCAGTGGGTGGACACCATCCTCACCGCCGCCGGCGAGGTGAACGTGGAAGACGCGGTCAAGGACGGCGCGGGCGGCACGCAGCGCGAGGACGAGGACATCGCGGCCGCCATGGGACAAGTGCCCGAACTGATGGAGTACTTGCGCGCCCACGCGGCCGAACGGCGTGTCACACCGCGCGAGGACCTGCTGACCAGGCTGGTGGAGGCGGAGGTCGACGGCGAGCGCCTGAGTGACAACCAGGTGGTGAACTTCTCCAGGGAACTCCTCGTCGCAGGGCACCTCACCACCAGCGCGACGATCGCCAACATGCTGCTGTGCCTGGATGCCCATCCCGAGCAGTTCGCCCGGCTGCGGGCCAATGCGGACCTCATCCCGGGAGCCGCCGAGGAAACCCTGCGGTTCCTCGGCCCGCTCGCGGCCTCCGTCCGTGCGACGGCCGAGGACACCGAGCTGGCCGGCGTCAAGATACCGGGCAAGAGCCTGGTCCGGCTCTGGCTCGGCGCCGGCAGCCGGGACGAGCGGGTGTTCGAGCGGCCCGACGAGTTCGACCCCGGCCGCGACCCCAATCCGCACCTGGGGTTCGGCCGCGGAATCCACTTCTGCATCGGCGCCCCGCTGGCCCGCCTCGAGAGCAGCGTCTGCCTGCGGATGCTCCTTGACCGATACCCCGGCCTGCGGGCGGACCCGGACCAGCGCCCGGAGTTCCTGGGGCTGGATGACCTGCTGGCAGTGTCGAAACTCCAGATGCTCACCGACTAGGCCGATACCCGCGCAGCCGGCGAACCTGCATTGAGTTCGCTCCGAAGGAGGAAAGCGCCATGCGCGTTTTGTTCGTAGTCTTCCCCTGGCGAACCCACCTACAGCACATGGTGCCGCTGGCCTGGGCACTTCAGGCGGCGGGACACGAGGTCCGGGTCGCCAGCGGCCCCGAGCTGACGGACGCCGTCACCGCCTCGGGTCTGCCGGCCGTACCGGTAGGCCCCGAAGAGCCCGTCTTCGAGAAGGTCGAACGCGAGCAGGGGGAGGTCTACCACAAGCTCGTCGAAGCCCATGGCGAGCAGAACGACATCCTGATCGACGTATGCGAGGACCGCGAAGAGGTCCTCACCTGGGAGCGCCTGCGGTGGGGGAGCCGGTTTTTGGCCGCCACCTCGCGGGCCTCCAATGACGCGATGGTCGAGGAGCTGGTGGAGTACTGCCGCTGGTGGCAGCCGGACCTGGTGCTGTGGGACTGGCTGAGCCACGCGGGCGCGATCGCGGCCACGGCGGCCAACGTGCCGCACGGGCGCATGCGCACCGAGTTGGCCGTCGAGGACCGCGCCCGCCGGCACTTCCTGCGGGTACGCCAGGAGCAGGAGCCGAAAGAGCGCGAGGACCCGTTGGGGGACTGGCTGGGGCAGTGGGCGCACAAGTTCGGCGGCGAGTTCTCCGAGGAGATGGTGACCGGGCAGTTCACGATCGAGCAGATGCTCGGCTCGATGCGGCTCAAGTCGCCGTCGCCGCATCTCGCGCTGCGCTATGTCCCCTACAACGGTCCCTCGGTCATACCGCACTGGGCCCGGCGCGCTCCGGATAAGCGGCGCGTGCTTGCCACCTACGGACTCAGTCTGGCCACGGACCCGGCGACGGCCGCGCTCTCCTTGGAGCAGATGCAGGGGATGCTGGATGCGCTGGCCGATGTGGATATCGAGCTGGTGGTGACGCTGCCCGAGCAGCTCCAGCGGGAGCTGGAGCGGGTTCCGGGCAATACCAGGCTGGTGGAGTTCGTTCCACTGCACGCCGTCGTCCCCTCGTGCTCGGCCGTGATCCACCACGGCGGCGTGCCCGGGTTCCTGGAGTCGATCGCCCACGGGGTGCCGCAGCTGGTGATCGGCCGCGCCATGACGGACATCGGCGAGCGCGGCCCGCGGTTGGAGCGCTCCGGGGCCGGCCTGTGGATCAGGGGGGACGCTCCCGAGGAGCTGGAGGGTGCGCGGGTGCGCGAGCAGGTGGTGCGGCTGCTGGAGGAACCCTCGTTCGGGCAGGCCGCCGCACGGCTCGGCCAGGAGCTGGCAGCGCAGCCCTCGCCCGCCGAGGTCGTCCGGGAACTGGAACGGATCGTCAACCGCTAGCGTATGCGCGGCTAATCACCTCACAGTCCGCGCAAGCAGCCCTCCCCCCACCGCTGCTGCGCCCTTCGCACTACGAGCGATCCTGACGAGCTGCCGGCCGCGGCCCGCCGCCCAGAGGTCCCGCAGGAGCGAGCAGCTCCGGGCCGAGGGAGCGGGCGCTGCCGCAGCCCAGCTGCGTCAGCGCGACATCGAGCTCGGCGAGCAGGCACCGCAGGACGTGCCGCACCCCGGCACGCCCCTGGAGCGCCAGCCCGTACAGATAGGGCCGGCCCAGCAGGACGGCGTCCGCGCCGAGGGCCAGGGCCTTGACGACGTCGGTGCCGGTGCGCACACCGGAGTCCATCAGCACAGGGACGGCGCCGCCGAGCGCGGCGCGCACCGCGGGCAGGCAGTCCAGGGAAGCCACCGCGCCGTCCAGCTGGCGTCCCCCGTGATTGGAGACGATCACACCGTCCGCCCCGTTGGCCACGGCGAGGTGCGCGTCGTCGGGGTGCAGGACCCCCTTGACGAGGAGGGGAAGACTCGTCCACTCGCGCAGCTGGTTCAGCCGGTCCCAGGTCAGCGACGGGTTGCCGTTGACGCGGGCCCAGTGCCTGACGACCGCCTCGGGGCCGGCATCCGGTGGCAGCGCCGCCCGGAATACGGGATCACTCGTGTAGTTGGCGAGCCCGGTGCCGCCTATCAGCGGAAGGTAGCCGTGATCGAGGTCCGCGGGCCGGTAGCCGACGGAGGGATTGTCGACGGTGAGGACCAGCGCCGTGTAGCCGCTCGCCTCGGCCCGGCGGACCAGGGAGGCGGCCAGGTCGTCGTCCGAGGGCCAGTACAGCTGGAACCAGCGGGGCCCCGGCCCGGCAGCCGCGGCCACCTCCTCCAGGCTGTGCGAGGAGTAGGAGGACAGCACGAACGGCAGCCCGGCGTCGGCCGCGCCCCGGACGGTGGCGAGCTCCCCCTGGGGGTGCACGGCACTCTGTGCGGAGATCGGCGCCAACAGCACCGGTGCGGGCAGCGGCCGGCCGAGGAGGTCCACTGTCAGGTCGCGCCGCGTGACGCCGCGCAGTGCCCGGGGCAGCAGGCGCCACCGGTCGAAAGCGTCCCGGTTGGCGCGCCCCGTGGCTCCGGTTCCGGCGCCGCCGGCCACGAAGGCGGACACCGCGGGCGCAAGGACCGCACGGGCCGCGTCCTCCAACGCCGTCAGATCGGTGGTGAGTTGGCCTTTGCGGCCCTCGGGGCCCGCCAGATATATCTCGCGCACCAGGTCGGACGCGCTCGTCCAGCCGGCCGGGGCGGCGGTGCGGGTGTGCTCGGTCATGGCATCGGGGTTCCGTTTCCGTTCTCGGTGGTGGCCCGTGCGTCGGACGGCTGCTCCTGACCGAGGACATCGGCCAGGAGCCGGGGGGTTGGCCAGTCGAAGACGAAAGTGGCCGGAAGGCGCAGCCCGATGGCGGCCATCAGCCGGTTGCGCAGCTCCACCGCCCCCAGCGAGTCCATGCCGACGTGGTCGAAGGTGACGTCCGGGTCGATCGCGTCGGCGGAGGCGTGGCCGAGCACTTCGGCGACCTCGGCGAGGAGCCGCTCCAACATCGTGCCGCCGCCTTCCGCGGCCGCGGTGTCCGCGTGGCCGTGCGGCGGCTCGGCCGACAACGGATCCTCCCCTGTCCCCAGCGTCCCGACGTCGGCGGGCAGAAGGGACTCCAGGATGCGCGGGAGAGTGCCGCCGCGGTGCTGTGCGGCCAGAGCGCTGCGATCCCAGCGGCCCGCCACCACCACCGGCTCGGTCCCGTGCACCGCCGCGTCGAAGAAGCGCAGGCCCTCTTCGATGGGTATCAGCAGGACACCGACCCGGGCCATGCGGTCGATCTGGGCGTTCGTGAGGGTGCTGCCCATGCCTCCCGACACATCCCACTGGCCCCACACGATGGCCACGCCGGGCATGCCGGCGGCGTGCCGCTGCTCCATCAGGCCTTCCAAAAACCCGTTCGCGGCGGCATAGGCGCCCTGTCCCGCCGAGTTGAGCGTGCCGGCGACCGAGGAGTAGGCGACGAACGCGGACAGGTCCAGGTCGGCGGTCAGTTCGTGCAGATTAGACGCCGCGTCGACCTTGGGACGCAGCGACCGGTCGAGGTCCTCGGCCCTCAGGTCGGCCAGCAGAGCGCCTTGGAGGAAACCCGCGGCATGGACGACACCGCCGATGCGCACACCGGAGCGGGCAAGCCTGTCGAGAACGGCGGCCAAGGCCTCGCGGTCGGCGGCGTCACAGGCCACCGTGCGGACCTTGGCACCCAGATCCCGCAGGTCCGCGATGACACGCTCCGCGTCGGGGCCGGGGGCGCCGCGCCCCATCAAAACCAGCTGCCGTACACCGTGCTGCTCCACCAGGTGCCGGGCGGTGATCCGGCCGAGCCAGCCAAGACCACCGGTGATCAGCACCGCTCTCGTAGGGTCCCAGGAACCGCCGGGGACCGGGGCGTCGGCGGCGCTGCGAAGGGCCGGCCGGTACGCGCTCCCCTCACGCAGCGCGAGCTGGCTCTCGCCGCAGGCCAGCGCGGCGGCGAACGCCTCACGGCAGGGGGCGGTACCGTCCTCGTCGATCAGGACGAACCGGCCCGGGTGCTCGGCCTGCGCGGAGCGGATCAGCCCCCACACGGCGCGGTGGGCGGGCCGTATGCCGGCCTCCTGCTCGTCCCCCACGGCGACGGCGCCGCGGGTGACCACCACCAGCCGGGAGTCCTGCCCCTGCTCGTCGGCCAAAAAGCCCTGCGCCGCGCCCAGCACCTCCAGCACCAGCTCCCGGACCGCTGCCGGGGTTGCGGCCCTGTCGGTCGGGCACCTCAGCACGGTCGTCCGCGGGTGTGCTCCCCCTGCGGCGAACGTCTCGGCGAGGCCGGTCCACGGCGTGCGCGCCCCGACGCCGGCCGGCTCGGGGACCGGCGTCCAGTACGGCACCCACAGACTTTCGGCCTCCGGCTCCGGCGCGCCGAAAGGACTGGCGTCGGCGGCCGGGACCGGCCGCAGGACGAGAGAGCCGATCGAGGCCAGCGGCCTGCCGTCGGGGTCGGTCAGCTCGGCCGAGACCACCTCGGGGCTCGCGGGCGTCAGATGGACCCGCGCCCGGGCCGCGGCGCCGGCGGCGGCCCGGACCCGCACGTCCCGCCAGATGTGCGCAAGCAGACCGGGGCCCGCGCCACCCTGGGCGGCGAGCGGGTGCAGGGCGGCGTCCAGGAGCACGGGGTGCAGGGCGTGCGTGGCAGGCCGCACCACGCCAGGAAGGGCCACATCGGCGACAATCTCCGGGCCCGCACTCCACATCGCGCCGACACCAAGAAACGCCGGCCCGTACGCCAACCCCCGTTCTGCCAGGGTGCGGTAGAGCTCATGCGGCGCCAGGTCGAGCGGCGCGGCCGCCGCGGGCAGGGCGCGCCGCGGCTCGGCGCCCAGCTGCGATCCGAGCCGGGCGACGGTGCCGTGGGCGCACCGGAACCAGGCCGGCTCCTCGGTGTCCGCCCGGCGGGCGTGCACGGTGACCGCGCTGCGGCCGTCGGCGTCGGCGGCCGCGAGGAAGACCCGCAGGTCGAACTCCGCGCCGTCCGGCACGTCCAGGATCTCTTCGTGGACGAGTTCCTCGACCGTGTCGGCGCCCGTCACACGGGCGGCGCTCACCACCGCCTCGAGCAGGGCGGTGCCAGGCAGCAGGGTCCTGCCGGCGACCTGGTGGTCGGCCAGCCAGGGGAGCGTGGCGTGCGAGAGCCGTCCGGTGAACATGACCCCCTCCGGCGCCGGTATCTCCGTGGCGGCGGCCAGGACCGGGTGGTCGAGATCGGTGATACCGGCCGGGCGGGCAGCGGTGCGCTGCGGTACGTCGATCCAGTAGCGGCGCCGCTGGAAGGCGTAGGTGGGCAGCGGGATCCGACGCGCGCCGCGGTCCGCGAACACGCCGGCCCAGTCGACGTCGGCGCCGACCGCGTGCAGCCGGGCGAGTGCGCCTACCAGAGCGGCGGCCTCGGGCTCCTTATCGCGCTGCGCCGCGACCGCGGTGGGTGCGCCCTGGCCGGCGAAGTGGTCGGCGACCCTGGCGGTGAGGTCACCGGACGGGCCGACCTCCACCAGCCGGCTGCATCCCAGCTCGCTCAGGCACCGCACGCCGTCCTCGAAGCGGAACGTCTCCACCGCCTGGCGGGCCCAGTGCTCGGGGTCGGTGAACTCGTGATCCCGCATCGCCCGTCCGGTCAGGCTTGAGACCACCGTGAGTGCTGGCTCACGAAAGCTCAGGTTCTTGACGGCCACGGCTCCGCTTCCCGCCGCCTTCTTCGCCAACCGACTGTGGGCCACTGCGAGTTGGGCCGCGTCGGCGAGGTCGAGCACGCCGGCGGCATGAGCGGCGCAGACCGCGCCGATGCCGTGGCCAAGGACGGCGACGGGCGCGACCCCACAGGACTCCAGCAGCCGGAACAGGGCGACGTGGTAGGCGAAGAGCGCGAGTTGTGCGTGTTCGGGGCGCTCGGGCAGCGCGCTCTGGGAACCGAAGAGGACCGTGCGCAGGGGCTGGTCCAGGTGGCCGTCGAGTTCACGGCAGACCGCGTCGAACGCGCAGGCGAAAGCCGGGAACGTCCGGTACAGCTCCCGGCCGGTGCCGGGGCGTTCAAGGCCGTCCCCGCAGAACAGGAGGGCGGTGCGCCCCTCGGTGGCCCGCCCGCGTATGGCGTCGGCGCCGTCCGGATCCGCCGCCAGGGCGTGCAGCCCCTCCAGCAGGCCGCCCTCCTCTTCGGGCAGCAGGACCGCGCGGTGCGCGAGGTGGCTGCGGGTGGTGGCAAGCGAGAAACCGACGTCGACAAGGTCCGCGGGAGCGGCCTGCGCGGCGGTCAGCCAGTCCAGGACCCGGCGGGCTTGTGCCTGTAGCGCGGCCGGACTGTGCCCGGACACCAGGACGGGGACCACGGGCAGCGGCGCCGCGTCCCTGCCACCCGTGTTCTCGTCCTGGTGGGTGGTGGGGGGTGGGGTGGTTGTTCGAGGATGAGGTGGGCGTTGGTGCCGCTGAGGCCGAAGGAGGAGATGGCGGCGCGGCGGGGGCGGTTGTGGTGGGGCCAGGGTTGGGTGTGGGTGAGGAGGTTGAGGTGTCCTTGGGTCCAGTCGATGCGGGGGGAGGGTTGGTCGGTGTGGAGGGTTTTGGGGAGTTGGCCGTGGTGGATGGCCAGGGTCATTTTGATGATGCCGGCGACTCCGGCTGCTGCCTGGGTGTGGCCGATGTTGGATTTGATGGTTCCTAGGTGGAGGGGGTGTTGGGGGGTGTGGTGGGTGCCGTAGGTGGCGAGGAGGGCGTGGGCTTCGATGGGGTCTCCCAGGGCGGTGCCGGTGCCGTGGGCTTCGATGGCGTCGATGGTGTCGGGGGTGAGGTGGGCGTCGGTGAGTGCGGCGTGGATGACGGCTTGTTGGGAGGGGCCGTTGGGGGCGGTGAGTGCGCTGGCGGCGCCGTCGTGGTTGAGGGCTGAGCCTTGGATGACGGCGTGGATGGGGTGGCCCAGACGGTGGGCGTCGCTGAGGCGTTCGAGGAGGAGCATGCCGACGCCTTCGGACCAGGCGGTGCCGTCGGCGGTGGCGGCGAAGGCTTTGCAGCGTCCGTCGGGGGCCAGACCGTGCTGACGGCTGAACTCCACGAACGACACCGGTGTCGCCATGGTCGTGGCCCCTCCCGCCAGGGCCAGGGAGCATTCGCCCCGGCGCAGCGCGGTGGCGGCCAGGTGGACGGCGACCAGGGAGGAGGAGCAGGCCGTGTCCACAGTCATGGCAGGACCCTGGAACCCGAAGCTGTGGGAGATACGCCCGGAGGCGAAGCCGCTCGCGCTGCCCAGGGCCATATAGCCCTCGTACTCGGCCGGCGAGGGCAGGACACGGTAGCCGTAGTCGTCGTACATGGTGCCGACGAAAACGCCCGTGCGGCTGCCGTGCAGCGCCGACGGCACGATCCCCGCGTCCTCGAACGCCTCCCACGCGGTCTCCAGCAGCAGCCGGTGCTGCGGGTCCATCGCATGCGCCTCGCGCGGCGAGATCCGGAAGAACTCGGCGTCGAAGCTAGTGGCGTCGTCGAGGAATCCGCCCTCCTTGACATACGACGTCCCCGGCCCCCGCGCGTCAGGGTCGTACAGCGAGGACAGGTCCCAGCCGCGGTCCTTGGGGAACGGCCCGATCACGTCGCGCTCGTCCATCACCAGCTGCCACAGGTCCTGCGGGGACTCGACGCCGCCGGGGTAGCGGCATGCCATCCCGACGATGGCGATCGGGCCGACGTACCGCTCCGCCTTGGTGGCCGCGGCACGAAGCTGCTGATTGTCCTTCAGGGCCGCCCGCAGTGCGTCGACCAGTTCGTCGTGCGATGCCGTCATCGGGACTCTCCCTCGATCTGTGCCGGGGTGCGTTCACCGCGGTGCGTCCCCAAGGCCAGGCGGACCAGTTCCTCGGCGCTCATCGTGTCCAGGGAGGTGTCCTCGTACGGCGGTTCGGGGTTCTGCTCCGCCGGGTTCTGCTCCTGGCCGTTCTCGGCGGCGAGCTCCGCGATCAGACGATCGGTGAGGGCGGCGGGGCTGCCGTGGTCGAAGACGGCCGTCGAGGCCAGCCGCACACCCGTCACCGAGGTGATCCGCTGATGCAGTTCGAGCGCGGTCAGGGAGTCCACGCCCAGGTCCTGGAAGCGGGCGCCGACCGGCACCTGATCCGCAGCGGACAGCTCGAGGACGGCGGCCACCTCGGCGCGTACCGCCTCAAGGAGAAGGTGGTGCCGTGCCGTACGGGGCGCATCCGCCAGGCGGCGGCGCAGCGCGGCGGCCGCGCCCGGGGCCGAGGGGGCGGGCACCGGGCGGCGGGGCGTCGTGGCGGCGGGAACGAGCGCGCGCAGCAGCGGCGGGGCCGACTCCGCGGTCAGTTCCCGCGTGTCGAGGCGGGCGGGCAGCAGGACGGTCGCGGTGTCCGTGGCGGCGGCGTCGAAGAGGGCCAGGCCGTCCTGGACCGACAGCGCGGCAGCTCCGTGGCGGCTCAGGCGCTGTAGCTCCGGCGTGCCCAGCCCGCTGCCGAGACCCTCCCCGGCCTCCCACCGTCCCCAGGCCAGTGACGTGGCCGGCAGGCCCTGGGCACGGCGCTTCAGCGCCAGTGCGTCGAGGTAGGCGTTGGCCGCCGCATAGTTGCCCTGCCCCGGCAGGCCGAGCGTGCCGGAGAAGGACGAGAACAGCACGAAGGCGGACAGGTCCCAGTGCCGGGTCAGTTCATGAAGATGCAGGGCCGCGTCGGCCTTCGGCCGCAGGACGGCGTCCAGGCGTTCGGGGGTCAGCCGCTGCACGATGGTGTCGTCAAGGACGCCGGCCGCGTGCACCACCGCGGTCGGCGGTTCCTCGAGGCCGTCCAGGACGGCGGCCAGGGCGGCGCGGTCGCCGACATCGCCTGCCGAGACCGTCACGCGCACGCCGGCGCCCTCCAGGTCGGCGACGAACTTTGCCGCGCCGGGTGTGCGCGGGCCGCGCCGCCCGACGAGCACCAGCTGGGAAACTCCGTAGCGTTCCACCAGGTGACGGGCGATGAGTCGTCCCAGGGCGCCCAGGCCGCCGGTGATCAGGACACGGCTGTGCCGGTCGAAGGGGGCGTGGCCGCAGGGGGACGGGCGGTGAGGGTGTAGGCGGGGCGCAAGGAAGCGGCCGCCGCGCAGGGCGAGTTGGGGCTCCTTCGAGGCGGCGGCCCTGAGCAGGCCGCGGACGGACTGGGGGGCGCCGTCGATGTCGATCAGCGCGAATCGCCCGGGGTGTTCCGACTGCGCGGCGCGGACCAGGCCCCACACGGCGGCGTGCTCCGGGTCTGCACGGGTGTCGCCGGGCGCGCCCACCGCGTCCCGGGTGACCAGGACGAGCCGGCCGGCGGCCAACCGGCTGTCGGAGAGCCACTGCTGGAGGAGAGCGAGGACCTCACGGGCGGCGGCCCCGGCCGGTCCGCTACCGCTGGGCGGGGACGCCGTGACGAAGGCGAGGACGACCTCGGGGACCGCGGCGCCCTCGTCGAGGGAGTCGAGCAGGTCGTCGAGGCCGGTGTGGACGCCTGCCGCTGTCCGGCCGGCCTGCACGAGGCCGGCCACCGCCTCGGCGCCCGGGCCCACCGCGGCCCACGTGCCGCTCAGCAACGGCGTGTGGAAAGCGAGATCGGTCCAGTTCAGGGCGAACAGCGCGCCGCCGCTCGCCGCGGCCGCGGCGGGCGGCTTGAACTCGCGCAGGACGAGCCTGTCCGCACTGAGGACCGGGACGCCCGCCTCGTCGGCGACGAGCAGGGAGCAGGAGTCGTTCGCGCCACGCCGCAGACGGACACGGAGCGGGCCGTTGCCGGGCCCGTGCAGCGTCAGGCCCTGCCATGCGAAGGGCACCAGGAGCCGGGACTCGTCCCCCTCGGCGGCGGCCAGCGCGTGCAGCGCCGCGTCCAGGGCGGCGGGATGCAGACGGAAGCCGTCACGGCTCGCTTTCGCGCGCGCAGCCACCACCGCGTAGAGATCGCTGCCCTCGCGCCACAGCTCGCGCAGCCCCCGGAAGGTGTAGCCGTAGGCGTAACCACGCGCCGCGAGCCGCGGGTACAGGTCCTCGACCGGCACAGGTGAGGCCCCGCTCGGCGGCCATGAACGCAGTGCGGCCACCTGCGCCGGCGCCGCGTCCGACAGCATTCCGCCGGCGTGCCGGGTCCACGCGCCACCGCGGGTGTTCGCCGCACGGGAGTAGAGCGCCAGCGGACGGCAGCCGTTCTCGCCTCGAGCGCCGACGATCAGCTGTATGTCGGTGGGCCCGGCGACGGGCAGGGCCTGCTCCAGGGTGAGTTCGGCCACCTGCTGCGCACCGGCCCGGCGGGCGGCACTGAGCGCGAGCTCCGCGATGCCCGCGCCGGGCAGCACCGGGGTCCCGGCCACCGTATGGTCGGCCAGCCACGGCATCTCCTCGGCGTCCAGGCGGCCCGTGAACACCAGCCCGCTCCCGTCGGCCGGCTCCAGAGCCTCGTCGAGTACCGGGTGGGAGCGGGCAGCGTCCTCGCCCGCGGCCGGGGTGCTCAGCCAGTAGTGCTGACGCTGGAAGGGATAGGTGGGCAGGGGGATCCGGCGGCCGCCGGGGAAGGACTCTCCCGGATCCAGCCGGGCACCATTCAAAGCGAGCCGGGCGAGCACCGTGGTGACGGTGCTGAGGGGGTCGTGGCCGCGGCGCACCAGGGGCGTCACGACCCCGGGGGAGCCGGGGTCCTGGCTGCGGCGCGCCAGGTGGGACAGCACCCCGTGCCCCATCTCGACGTATTCGGTGACACCCCGGGACTGGAGGAAGCGCACGCCGTCGTAAAAGCGGACGGTGCCGCGCAGCTGGCGCACCCAGTAACCCGGGTCCCTCAGCATCGCCGCGGTGGCCAGGCGACCGGTGAGATTGGAGACGACCGGTATACGGGGTTCGCGGAACCTCAACCCGGCGGCGACGTCACGGAAATCCTCCAGCAGGCCGTCCATGTGGGGGGAGTGGAAGGCATGGCTGACCTTCAGCTCACTGGCCCTGCGGCCCCTGGCGCGCCAGTCCTGCGCGAGTTCCTCGGCGGCCTCGGCGTCACCCGTGACGACCACGTCCCGCGACCCGTTGACGGCGGCGAGATCCAGCCGCCCTGCATGGAGGGCGAGCACCTCGCGGATCTCCTCCTCGCTCGCTTCGAGGGCCACCATGCGCCCGCCCGCCGGCGCCAACTGCATCAGGCGGCCCCGGTGGGCGACGAGGGTGCAGGCGTCTGCCAGATCGAGGACACCCGCCACATGGGCGGCCGCCAACTCGCCGATGGAGTGGCCCAGCAGCAGGTCGGGGGCAGCCCCGTGGTGCTCCAGGAGCCGGAAGGAGGCGACTTCGAGGGCGAAGAGCGCGGGCTGGGTGTAGGCGGTCTGGTGGAGCAGCGCGGATGGCGCGGTGCCGGGCGCGGCGAACAGGACGTCCTTGAGGGCGTGTTCGAGGTGCGCATCGAGATGGGCGCAGGCCTCGTCGAAGGCGCGGGCGAAGGCGGGGAAGCGGCCGTGGAGGTCGCGGCCGGCCCCCGGGTACTGGCTGCCCTGGCCGGGGAAGAGGAAGGCGGTCGCGCCGGCTGTCGAGGTGCTGCTACGGGTGAGGACCTCAGGTGCTGCTTCCCCCTGGGCCAGGGCCTGGAGGCTGCGCAGGGCCTGGGCGCGCCCGGTGACCAGGACGGCAGCGCGGTGGGTGTGTGTGGTGGTCCGGGTGGTCGCCAGGGAGTGGCCGACGTCGGCGGTGGCCAGGTCCTGGTGGGCGGTGAGGTGGTTGTGCAGGTGCGCGGCCCGGGCACGCAGCGCCTGTTCGCTCTGACCGGACAACAGCCAGGGAAAGGAGCCGTCCCTGTCGTCGGCGGTGGTGCTGATGTCGTGGTGGGTGGTGGGGGGTGGGGTGGTTGTTCGAGGATGAGGTGGGCGTTGGTGCCGCTGAGGCCGAAGGAGGAGATGGCGGCGCGGCGGGGGCGGTTGTGGTGGGGCCAGGGTTGGGTGTGGGTGAGGAGGTTGAGGTGTCCTTGGGTCCAGTCGATGCGGGGGGAGGGTTGGTCGGTGTGGAGGGTTTTGGGGAGTTGGCCGTGGTGGATGGCCAGGGTCATTTTGATGATGCCGGCGACTCCGGCTGCTGCCTGGGTGTGGCCGATGTTGGATTTGATGGTTCCTAGGTGGAGGGGGTGTTGGGGGGTGTGGTGGGTGCCGTAGGTGGCGAGGAGGGCGTGGGCTTCGATGGGGTCGCCCAGGGCGGTGCCGGTGCCGTGGGCTTCGATGGCGTCGATGGTGTCGGGGGTGAGGTGGGCGTCGGTGAGTGCGGCGTGGATGACGGCTTGTTGGGAGGGGCCGTTGGGGCGGTGAGTGCGCTGGCGGCGCCGTCGTGGTTGAGGGCTGAGCCTTGGATGACGGCGTGGATGGGGTGGCCCAGGCGGTGGGCGTCGCTGAGGCGTTCGAGGAGGAGCATGCCGACGCCTTCGGACCAGGCGGTGCCGTCGGCGGTGGCGGCGAAGGCTTTGCAGCGTCCGTCGGGGGCCAGACCGTGCTGACGGCTGAACTCCACGAAGGGCGCGGCATTGACCATGACGGTGGCCCCTCCCGCCAGGGCCAGGGAGCATTCGCCGCGGCGCAGCGCGGTGGCGGCCAGGTGGACGGCGACCAGGGAGGAGGAGCAGGCCGTGTCCACAGTCATGGCAGGACCCACCAGGCCCAGTACGTGGGCGACGCGGCCGGACAGCACGCTCGGCAGCCTGCCGGTGATGGCGAACGCTTCCTTCTTGTGCGTCCCGTACTCGGCGTACATGAGGCCGCAGTAGGTGCCCGTCAGGGTGTCACGCAGCGTGGTGGGGTCGATGCCGGCGTACTCGATGGCCTCCCAGCATGTCTCCAGGACCAGCCGCTGCTGGGGATCCATCCTGAGGGCTTCGCGGGGGCTGATTCCAAAGAGGGTGGGGTCGAACTCGGCGGCGTCGTAGAGGAATCCGCCCTCGCGGGTGCTGGAGGTGCCGGGGTGTTCGGGGTCGGGGTGGAAGAGGTTGTCGAGATCCCAGCCGCGGTCGCGCGGGAAGGGGCCGATGGCGTCGACACCGTCGGCGACCAGCTGCCACAGGCCCTCGGGCGAGGTCACGCCGCCGGGAAAGCGGCAGGCCATCCCGACGATCGCGATCGGTTCGCGCCGCTCGCCGCCGCTCATCGGGTCGGCTCCAAGGGCCCCGCGGGTGTCCGTGACTGACATGCCTTCCCTCATTCAAAGTCGACCAGCAGCCGTGACAGGCCGCGTATGCCCAGGCCGTCCTTCCAGACAACCGGTTCCGCAACGTCAGCGAGCCGCAGCGCCGGGAAGCGCTGCACGAGCCGTTCGAGGACGATGCGCAGCTGGAGTCTCGCCAGGGGTGCGCCCAGGCAGCGGTGCACGCCGTGCCCAAAGGTGAGAGGGGGGGAAGCGTGCCCGCAGGCGAGGTCCAGGGAGGCCGGCTCGGCGAACACCTTGGCGTCGCGGTTGCCGTGGAGCAGGGCCACCACGACGCCCTCGCCCTTTTGCACGGTGACATCGCCCAGCCGCACCGGTTCGGTGGCGATACGAACGAACGTCAGCGGGGTGGCAGGGGCCAGCCGGATCAGCTCCTCCGTCGCGTTCCCGACGTACTCGGGGTGGGCGAGGAGCTCTTCATAGGCGCTGCGGTCGCTCAGCAGCGCCAGCAGCGAGAGGCCGATCTGGCCGGTGGTGGTCTCGTAGCCCGCCATCAGGAGGGTGAGTCCCAGGGTGAGCAGTTCGTTCGTGGAAAGCTCGCCCTCGTCCTGCGCGATGGTCAGGTCACTGAGCAGGTCATCGCGTGGATCACGGCGCTTGCGGTCCAGCAACTCCGTGATGTACTCGATGAGTTCGATGCGGCGTCGGGCCTTCTCGCGGAGGCTGGTGACCTCCAGGTCGAAGAGCACGTCCACCCACCCGCGGAAGCGGGGCGTGTCCTGTTCGGGAATGCCGAGCATGGTGGTGAGCACGGACAGCGGCAGCGGTCGGGCGAGGTTCTCGATCAGGTCCGCACCGTTGCCGGTCTTGGCGATCGCGTCCAGCCGGCGGTCGGTCAGGTCCGTCACGAAGGCGCTCATCCTGGCCATCCGGCCGGTGGAGAACGCGCCGCTGACCAGGCGCCGCAGACGGGCGTGCCGCTTGCCGTCCATGCTCATCATGGAATCCGCCGCCGGCTGGGCGTCATTGAACGTCGGGGCGCCGGGCCGCAGCGCGTCGGCCCGGCTGAACCTCTGGTCCGCAAGGACCGACCGGCCCAGTGTGTAGCTGCGTACGAGCCAGAAGGGGTGGCCCGTTCCGGCGACCACCCGCACGACATCCTCGGGACCAGGACGCAAGATGTCGGGAAGCGGGCCCAGCTGGTCGATCGTGGTTTTGGTCATTGGAATACCTCGTCACTGGCCGCAGGGCCGGAAGCTGCGGACTCGGCGCTCCACCTCGTGCAGCAGCTCGAACTGCCGGTTGAAAGCGATGCGTACGTACTGCGCGCCGCGCACGGGATCGGCGAAGGAGGGGGCCGCGGGGACAACCACGACCCCGGTCGCCTCCAGGAGTTCGAGGGTGAAGGCACGGCCGTCCATGCCTCCCCCCGTGAGCGGGGCGATGTCCGCCAGGAGGAAGCACCCGCCTTCCGGGGGAAAGATCTTCATGCCCATGCCCGTGAAGATCTCCAGGGCCAAGTCGCGGCGGCGGCCCATCTCCTCGGATGCCGTCCTCAGGTCCGCGGAGCCGGCCGCCTGGCCGACGGCCAGCTGAAGCGGGCCAGGGGCGCCGTTGGTGGTCAGCTCCTGTACGCGCCGCACCGCCGTGGTGCGCGTGGCGTCCGCACGCACAAAGCCGAGCCGCCACCCGCTGATCGCGTGGCTCTTGGAGAGCGAGCCGACCACCACGCTGCGCTCCGCCAGGCCGGGCACCTCGGCGATCGAGGTCTGCTCCCGGCCGTCGAAGACGAAGCTGCTGTACACCTCGTCGCAGACGACCGTCGCGTCCCATCGCCCGGCCAACTCGGCGACTTGGTCAAGCTCTTGACGGGTCAGCACACGGCCCGTGGGGTTGCCGGGCGAGTTCAGGAGGACCACGCGGGTACGGGAGGTGAAGGCGGATGCGAGTTCGTCGGGGTCGAACCGCCAGTCGGGCGCGTGCAAGGGGACATGCCGGGGCACGCCGCCCGCGAAGGCGACCGTCGACCTGAACTGCTCGTAGCCGGGATCGAGCAGGACGACCTCGTCACCGGGGTCGATGAGCGCGTGCAGGGCCAGGAAGAGGGCCTCGGTGCCTCCGACGGTGACGGTCAGCTCCGTCTGCGGGTCGGTCGGCACCGGGAGGGTGGCGGCGATGTGCTCCCGCAGCCGCAGATCACCCGGGGGGAAGACATACTGATTCTTCCCCGCACGTATCGCGTCATTTGCTGCCCCGATGATGTCGGCAGCGGTCTCGGGATATCCGGGTGTGCCGAGCGCCATATCGATTCCCTGGCGTTCGCGCGCCATGAGGAAGATCTCCCCCAGGCTATTGCCCTGAAGTGCCGCAACCCTCGTCGATATCCGCGGACCATGGTCGGTGGGACGCGTCATTCCACTCCTCCGCCTGCCCTTTTCAGCTGCCCGTTCCGGGAAAGCCGGCTCATGAGCTCCGCGGCTTCCTTGTGCCGACTGCAGGCGCGCTGGCTGAATGACTGCTCTACCCGTTCACGGACCTCGGGGGACTGCTCCTGGCTGAGCTTGAACATGCCCTCAGCGCCTGTCACGGTGACACGGAACGCCCCGACACCGGAAACGATACTGCGGAAGTAGTCGATCGATTCTGACTGATCCCATCCAGAACCGAAACTGCTTTCAAAGGTCTGCGCCGTGGCCCGCACGACGTCGAGCGTCTCCTCGAGCGAGTCGATCCTCTCTATCACACCGTGCACATGCACCGAGGTGAAGTTCCAGGTCGGTGCGGCCGGCGTCACCTCGTACACCGCGGGCGACACGTAGCCGTGCGGACCGGTGAACACCAGGAGGACGGCATCGCCGGTCCGCAGCGCGCGCCAGTGGGGATTGGCCCGGTTCAAGTGCCCGAGCAGGACGGTGCCATTCGGGCTGCCCGACCAATCGATCACCGTACCGTGGTCCGGGATAATCGGGAGATGAGTGGCCAACAACCCGTCGTCACCGCCGTTGGTCACTGCCAGGGCCAACGGATTGCCGCGGATTAGATCGCTCATCCAAGAACCATCGGGTTCACGGTAATGGCGGGGAACGAACATGCGGTTATGTCACCCCTCGAAGTCGAGTAGCCAGGGCATCAAAATGGTTGGATTCCTGTCCCGTCGGCAGGACAGCCGATGGGCGGACAGGGCCTGTTGCATGCGCCCTCGACGCTATCAACCTTGACGCACCGCAGGTCCGCAATGCAACGTGATTGCGCAAGCATGCGGGGTCGAAGCCAAACACGGAAGATCTACGTGGAACAGCCCGTCGAAACGTACGTCACGTTGCAGTCACGCTAGCGGAAGAAGTGTTTCCATGGGTGCCAATTCAGCTGAGATATACGATGTCGTGGGCGTTGGATTCGGGCCGTCCAACCTGGCGTTCGCGATTGCTCTGGAAGAGAGCGGGGGCGACGCCTCTGCGGGGCCCCTCACCTCCGCGTTCTTCGAGCGGCAGCCCTCGTTCGGCTGGCACCGCAATATGCTGCTGCCGTCGGCGACGATGCAGGTGTCGTTCCTGAAGGACCTGGCAACACTCCGCAATCCGGTATCGCGGTTCGGATTTGTCTCCTTTCTTCACGCCTCCGGCCGGCTTGAACAGTTCATCAACACCCAGACATTCTTCCCGACCCGGGAGGAGTTCCATCAGTACCTTGACTGGGCACAGGCGTTGTTCTCGGGCAAGGTCAGTTACGGATCGGAAGTCGCAGGAATCCAGTTGCCCCCGGAATCTGCTTCCGCAACTGCCCAGTACCTCCAGGTCGACGTGCGTGACACTGTCAGGGGCGATATCAGGACCGTCGCCGCCCGCAATGTCGTGATCTCCACAGGTCTCGTCCCCCAGGTGCCGGACGGCGTGGCATCCGACGAACGGGTCTGGCACAGCTCCGAGTTCCTGGAGAGGTTCCAGCAGGTCTCCCCGGAGACCCTGAAGAAGGTGGCAGTCGTAGGGGCCGGCCAGAGCGGGGCCGAGATCGCCAGATTTCTGTACGACAGCCTTCCGCAGGCCGATATCTACGCGATCATTCCGTCCTACGGCTATTCGATTGCGGACGATACCCCGTTCGCCAACCGGGTGTTCGACTCCGCGGCGGTCGATGACTACTATTTCGGTACGGAGCGTTCTCGGGAAGCCTTCTGGCGCTACCACAAGAACACGAACTATTCGGTTGCCGACGACGAAGTCATCCGGGACCTCTATCAGCGTGTGTACATGGACGAACTGCGCGGAACCAATCGTCTGCACATCCTGAACATGGCTCGGGTCACGAATGTCAAACGGATGGGGAACGAGTCGCGCGTCTTTATGGAGTCGCTGCTCGACGGCGGTTCCCAGGACCTCGATGTGAACGCGCTCGTCTTCGCCACCGGATACGACTCCATGGACCCGAGCGGCGTCCTGGGCGAACTCGACGGCTACTGCCTGCGTGACGGTGCGGGAAGGTACCAGGTCGGCCGCGACTACCGGCTGGTGACCACACCGGATGTGTCGTGCGGCATCTACCTCCAGGGCGGCACCGAACACACCCATGGACTGACGTCGTCCCTCCTGTCGAACATCGCCGTGCGCGGCGGCGAGATCGCGGATTCCATCCTGCGGCGGCGGTCCGCCGACGGGCCGGCGACATCCGCACCGACCACCTCTGCCTGATGAGGACTGACTATGGCCGCAGCACAAGGTCCTTTGCGCGTCGGCGTGCTCGGCTGCGCGGACATCGCCTGGCGCCGCACTCTGCCGGCGATGGCCGCCTGCCCCGACATCGAGGTCGCCGCCCTCGCCAGCCGCGACGAGGCGAAGGGGAGGCGCTTCGCGGCGGCCTTCGGAGGCCCCCGGGTACTGGGCTATGAGGAGCTTCTCGCCGCTGGTGACATCGACGCGCTCTACATACCGCTGCCGGCGATGATGCATGCGCACTGGGTCGCCAGGGCGCTGCGGGCGGGCAAGCATGTGCTCGCCGAGAAGCCGCTGACGGGGGATGCGAAAAGCACGGACGAGCTGCTGGCGCTTGCCGCATCACGGGACCTGGTGCTCTTGGAGAACGTCGCATTCCCACATCACTCGCAGCACGTCCGTGTCCGGCAGATGCTCGCTGCCAAAGCAGTCGGCGAGCTGAAGGACTTCGCGAGCGTGTTCACGATCCCGCCGCTGCCGGATGAGAACATGCGCTATCGCCCGGACATCGGCGGCGGCGCCCTGCTCGACATGGGCATCTATCCGATCCGTGCCGCGCTGTACTACCTTGGCTCTGCTCTTGAAGTGCTCCATGCCGTGCTGCGGGTTCGTTCCCGCACGGGTGCCGTGGTCTCCGGACGTATCCTCGCGTGCACGCCCGCAGGGGTGACGGCCGACGTGGTCTTCGGAATGGAGCACTCCTATCGGACCGGCTGCGCGTTCGCCGGCAGCAGCGGTCTGCTCTCGCTCGACCGGGCGTTCACGCCGCCGCCGTCCTTGCAGCCGGTGCTGCGCATCGAGCGGCAGGATCACCGTGAGGAGATCACGCTTCCGGTGGATGACCAGTTCGGCAATATCGTGCGGTACTTCGCGCATGCGGTACTGACGGGATCGAACACGCTCGACCAATCAGAGATGAGCAGGCGGCAGGCCCGAATCATTGACGACGCGGAACGCGTCGCCGTACGGATCGAGGTCCCTTAGAACGGCCAACATAATGACCGGAGTTGTCGGTAGGAGCACCTCATTGTGTCAGCCGTTTTCAGCGGGCGCCACGTCAAGTCGAAGAGGATAGAGAAGGTGATGACCTCGGAGTCCTCCGGCGGGACCCTGCACACCAAAGTCCTTCTGATCGGCGGCACCGGATTCCTCGGCCGTCATGTCCTCAACAGGCTGTCCACGGCGGGCACGGACGTCACCGTGGTGACCCGGCGGCCGCCCGCCGTGCCCGCGGGGTATGAGGTGGCCGAGCTGGACGACAGAGGTCCGCGACGGGCTCAGTTCGCCTCGATGATCAACCGGTTCACCCCGGATGCCGTGGTCAACACCGCCGGTGAGATCTGGCGGAACGACGCCTCCTTGCTCCAGGCAGCCAATGCCCAGCTCCCGGAGCAACTGGCGCTGGCGATGGCCGACACCAGCAGCACCGCCCGCCTGGTGCACCTCGGCTCATCCTTGGAGTACGGATCACTGCCTCACCCGCACGCGACCGACGAGAGCTGCCCGCAGGAACCGCGGTCGGAGTACGGGCGAAGCAAACTGCGGGGCACCCGACGGATCTTCGAGATCGCCCAGCAGGCGTCGCTGGACGTGGTGGTCCTGCGCATCTTCAACGCCATCGGATCGAACATGTCGCCTGCGAGCCTGCTCGGCAAGACCGTGCGGACGCTCGAGCAGGCACGGCGGGACAAACGCCTGGCGCGGCTGACCCTGTTCGACCTGAGACAGCACCGCGACTACGCCGATGCCCGCGACCTGGCGGAGGCCATCCTCCGTGCGACCGTCTCGCGGCGGCCCGTGGGCGCACCGGTGCTCAATCTCGGCACCGGGCAAGCCAGCAGCGCCTACGACCTGGTCCGCGGGCTGGCACTGGCCAGCGAAGTGGAGTTCACGATCGACGTGCTCCCGGCGCCCGAGGGCGGCGGCCGGTCACTGGCCGCCGACTGGCAGATCGCCGATCCCACTCTGGCTCGGCGCCACCTGGACTGGTCGGCTGCTCGGACGCTGCCGGAGACCCTGCGCTGGATCTGGCGGACCGCCGGTGAGGGCCAGGCCCACCCCATTGCTGGCTGCCCCGCGGAAGGTACCCGATGAACGACAACCTCAAGGACGAGATCCTCTCACTGGTCAACGCGTACCATCACGCGGTCGGGGCCGAGGCATCCACCTGGGTGCCCGGCGAGAACCGGGTGCTGGCCTCGGGCGCCGTACTGACGGCGGCGGACCGGATGGCACTGGTCGAAGCGGCACTGGACCTGCGGATCGCATCCGGGAGCTATGCGATCCGCTTCGAGCGGGCCCTGGCCGGCTATTTCGGATTGCGCAAGGCCCATCTGACCAACTCCGGGTCCTCGGCCAACCTGCTGGCGCTGTCGGCGCTGACCGCACCGGAGCTGGGCGAGCGCGCGCTGCGCCGCGGCGACGAAGTGATCACGGTGGCGGCGGGTTTCCCGACCACGGTCAACCCGATCATCCAGAACGGACTGGTGCCGGTCTTCGTCGACATCGACCTGAGCACCTACAACACCACCGCGGAGCTGGTGGAGGCGGCGATCGGCCCCAAGACGAAGGCCATCATGATCGCGCATGCGCTGGGTAACCCCTTCGAGGCCACCGAGATCCGGGAGCTGGCCGACCGGTACGGGCTGTGGTTCGTGGAGGACAACTGCGACGCCGTCGGCTCCACCTATCGCGGCAGGAAAACGGGAACCTTCGGACACCTCAGCACCGTCAGCTTCTACCCGGCTCACCACCTCACGATGGGCGAGGGCGGCTGCGTCCTGACGGGCAGCATGGAACTCGCGCGCCTTGTCGAGTCCTACCGGGACTGGGGGCGGGACTGCTGGTGCGAACCGGGAGAGGACGACCGATGCAATAAGCGTTTCGGCTGGCAGCTCGGCACGCTTCCCTACGGGTACGACCACAAATACGTCTTCTCCCATGTGGGATACAACCTGAAGGCGACCGATCTTCAAGCGGCCCTGGGACTGTCCCAGTTGGAGCGGCTGTCCGAATTCTGCGACAGTCGACGCAAGAACTGGCTCCGCATGAGATCGGGGCTACAGAACGTGCCGGGCCTTACCTTGCCCGAACCTGCCCCGAACAGTGACCCAAGCTGGTTCGGCTTTACGCTGACGGTCGAGGATTCAGCACCGTACTCCCGCCGGGACCTGCAACTCTATCTGGAGTCAAAACGCATCAGCACCCGGCTGATGTTCAGCGGCAACCTCACCCGTCACCCCGCATATGAAAACGTCGAGTACCGGATATCTGGCAGCTTGTCCAACAGCGACAAGGTCGCCAGCGACACATTGTGGACCGGCATCTACCCCGGTGTGACCGACGAAATGATCGACTATGTGGTCCGCGAAATCTGGTCGTTCGCGAAGGGGAGTCCGCGCTGAATCCTGACGCGCCCTCCTCGCACGCACGCATGCACTGACCAGACCCGCCCCACCCGACACCTCTGGGTCCCCGCTGTGAATGACCAGGCCGAGCCCACGAAGAAAGGTTAGAGAGGTACGTACTCATGACCATCGCGGAGTGCCGTGTGTGCGGCAATCGGACACTGCTTCAGGTGCTGGATCTGGGAGAACAGGCACTGACCGGCGTATTCCCTCGCAGCCGCACGCAAGTCGTGCCGACCGCCCCACTCGACCTGGTCAAGTGCTCGCCGGACGGATGCGGTCTCGTCCAGCTCCGGCACACCGCCGACCTCAGCCTGATGTACGGCGATCAATACGGTTACCGCTCGGGTATCCGCCCCTTCATGATCAACCATCTTCGCGGCAAGGTGGACGAGCTCACCAAGCTGGTCGACATCGGACCCGAGGACCTGGTCCTGGACATCGGAAGCAACGACGGGACCTTGCTGTCCGCTTACCCGGCGGACGGCCGGACTCTCGTCGGAGTGGATCCGACGGGCGAGAAATGGCGAGAGTTCTATCCCGAACACATCCACCTGATCCCCAACTTCTTCTCCCGTGAGGTCTTCGCCGCTCACTACGGCTCCCGCCGGGCCAAGGTCATCACCTCGATCGCAATGTTCTACGACCTGCCCGACCCGCTCCGGTTCATGGAGGACGTAAAGGCGACCCTCGCTGACGACGGTGTGTGGATGCTGGAGATGAGCTATCTTCCGGCGATGCTCGAGGCGACCGCCTATGACGTGATATGCCACGAGCACCTGGAGTACTACGCACTCAGCCAGATCGAGTGGATGGCCGAGCGCGTCGGCCTCGACGTCGTGAGAGCGGAGATCACCGAGGTGTACGGCGGCAGCCTCTGCGTCACCCTCGGCAGACAGGGCTCGGGGCACCGGCGTGACGAGGCGGCGCTGAACCGCTTGCGTGCCCGGGAGGCCGGGCTGCGGCTCGACACCATGGCGCCCTTCGAGTCGTTCGGCGAGCGTGTGCGCGAACACCGCGAACACCTGCGTGACTTCCTCGACACCTCGCGCAAGGACGGCAAGCTGACCCTGGGCTACGGCGCGTCCACCAAGGGAAACGTGATTCTCCAGTACTGCGGCATCACCGAGGACAGCCTGCCGTGCATCGGAGAGGTCAGCCAGGAGAAGGCCGGCCGGTTCACCCCGGGCACCCACATCCCCATCGTCTCCGAGAAGGAGGCTCTCGCACAACGCCCTGACCAGCTGCTGGTGCTCCCATGGGTCTACAGGGACGGATTCATCGAGCGGGAAGGCGAATTCCGCTCCCGCGGCGGCAAGCTGGTCTTCCCACTGCCCGCGCCCCTGAGCATCGTGTAGCGGCGGCTTCTCCCTCGGAAGCGCGCGCGGCCTGCGGTACTGCCCGATGTGGTGCAGCAGGGTGTGCTTGCCGGTGCCGCGGTAGTCGCTGCCGGCCCGAGGTTCGGTGGCGAACTCCTCGACGGTTTCACGTTCGCGGTCGAGGAGGTCTCGCGCTATGTGCACCGTAGGGTCCTCTGGCACAAGCCCGTTGTCCGCGCTGCCTTCGCCGACGGACTGCCGTGGCAGCTCGATGGCCCCTTGTCCACTGAGCGATGGGGCACTTTTCGCCTGGCGTACACGGCGGAGTTCGCACTCCGGCTCCTGGATACGACTGGCCGCCAGATCGGCCAGGGCCTGGGCACATTCCCGTTCGGTTTCCGCTCCGGTCAGCTGGGTGCGCGGTTCCTCCTGCTGCGAGCGTTTGCCCGTCTGTGCCGCAGCCGTCGGCCGGCTGGCGTTCATGGCCCGCCCGCTGCTGCCGAGCCCGAAGCAGCGGGAGGCAACTCCAGCCCCGGTGGCAGCGTCTCTCCGGGAGAAGGCACCAGACCATGCGGCACGGCACGGCTCGCGTGGCCGGGTAGACCGTGGCGCCGGTGAACTCCGCGTGGTCGAAGTCGACCGTGCCGCCAGAGAACCCCCCGTGGCCGAAGTAGACCGTGCGCCGGAGAAGTCACCGCCGTCGAAGACGACACTGGTGAAGTCGAAGTCATAGCCCTGCCAGGAGACGTGCGTCTCCTTGGGTCCGACCGCGGTGCGGTCGCGGATGAGGCGGATGATGGTGTGCCGCACCTCGCGCAGCGCCAGGTAGGCGTGGTGGGCGGCCATGTCGTCCGGAGGCAGGTCGGGCCCGGCGGTGCAGGGCAGCCGCAGATACGTGCACAGCACGTCGATGCAGGTCTGTCGCAGCAGGTCGGTGGGCGCGTCGTCGGCGAGCCCGGCCAGCGCGTGCACCCCGCCCAGTCGCACCGCGGCGGATTGCTCGCCGAGCTGGGAGACGCCGGTGGTGAAGCCGGTGTGCAGCCGGGCGGCCTCCCGCAGCGCGCCGGCCTCGTCCACCCGCCGACGGCGTTAGGCCACCACCAGGGCGACCAGCACCCCGGCCCCGGCCACCACCCCGAAACAGAGCTTCACCAGGTCGAAGAGGGTCTTGGAGGTGAGGCGCCGCTCCGGTTTCAGCCCCCGGGCACCGAGCAGATCCCACCCGGCGAAGAACACACCGGCGACCACCATGACCGCGAGGGCGAAGGTTGCGGCCAGCACCAGGCCGACCGGCCACAGGCGCAGGCCCGCCGCTCTTGACGACGTATCAGATGAGGCATCACACCCCGCAGGATCGCCCAGGACACCCGTCGGCCGCAGACCCCCGCCACATCCCGTCAGCGCCAAGGACGACGAAGCCTCCGGATCCTGGCATCACGTCCGCCATCGAGGTCGAGGTGGAGGTGGAGGTGCCGAGGTGGGGACGACCATGCTGCGGATCACCGCCGACACCGAGCTCAGCGCGGGCGGTGGCTGAGAAGGTCACCCGGCTGGCACTCCAGTACCTCGCACAAGCGGGTCAGGGTGCTGAACCGCATGGCCCTGGCCCGGCCGTTCTTGAGGATCGACAGGTTGACGTGGGTGACGCCGACCCGTTCGGCGAGTTCCGCCAAGGTCATCCCGCGCTCCTGGAGCAGCCGGTCTAGGTGGACCTCGATCGAGTGTTCCTGCTTCTCCTCGGGCATCAGACGGTTCCCTCGAGGTCTTCGCGCATGGTGATGCCGACACGCATGACCCGGGCGAAGGACAGGACGCCAAGACCGGTGAAGATAGCCATGTAGGGAATGTCCCACGACAACAGTCCCGAGAGGGCACTGACCTCGCTGTCGCGGCTCAGGGAAGCGATGAGTCCCGTCTTGGCGGTGGAGCCGGCGATCGCGGCGAGCGTACTGCCGGCCAGCAGCCACCAGCCCAGCTTGCGCAGCCGCTCTGCGGTCCGCACGGTGTAGAGCCCCTCACGCTCGGCGCTTCGGATCAGCTGGAGGACGAGCAGGAGCGCTCCGGTGCTGAAGACGAAGGGAACAAGCTTCGTGGCCGTGTTGAGCAGGCTCTGGGCTGTACTGGGGGCCGTGGTGCAGTAGTTCGGATGAGCGTCCAGGTCGACCGTGGCCCCCGGCGCGGGTTCGACTCCCCAGTCCGGCCCCTCGCCGACGCCGACCGACATGGTCGAATCCTCGGCACAAACCGACGTGTCGCCGATGCCGAGGACCTGCACTCCGTCGGAGAACAGCAGGCCGAGCAGCCCGGCTCCCAGCAGGACCGCGACCAGTGTCACGACGGCCCTGACGGCCGTGGACATCGGTTCCAGCGGATTGCGCACCTTAGCCATGACGGCCCCCGTATCGTTTATCGATGCTATCGAATAGCGATACGTCGATCGATGGAGTGGTAGCAACCAAGAGACTTCGGGCACCACCAGCTCGCCCCAGGGCGGGGGCGGGGGGCGGCTGCTAAAGGCGAGCGAGGAGCATGGCGCTGGAGGCGGCGCGCCCGCGTCACAGGTCTGCGTGGATCAGGAGACGACCTGGAGCAGCAGCCGCTGGCGCACACAGTGCGTATTCCACAGGGGTACATGGCCCCGACCGGGAGACCGGCCCGCTCGCGCCAGTGCTGTGCGAGGCGAATCGCGGCGGGTTCCTCGCCGAGGGCAGCCGGCCGCCTGACGAACTCGCAGTATGCGAAGGGGGGTTGTGGCATCAGCGTGCCTTCGTATCCGGTTCGCAGGCCGCTGCCCTTGCCGCCATGCTGAACGAGAGGGTGCATCGGGCCGGGCTCATCAGCGGTGTCTATCGGCCCGCCGGTCGGCCGGTGCGGGATGGGCGAGAGGTGCGTGACCGGTGTGCGGGAAGTGTCGTATGGATACGAACATTTGTCGCCGTCTGCGCCATCGGTCTTCCTTTCCCCTGTGCGCGTGCATAACTTCGTGCATCTACCAGAACCTGGACAAGAAGGACGATGAGTACTGCATCGGCCCGGGGCGTCACACCATCGGGATTCGGACCATCGAAACGCCCGCGTGGTTTGCCGTCGGGGCGAAGAAGCCTTGCCCGCCCGGCACTGGCCCCTGATCCGGCGGTCAGCAGCCCTCAGCGCACGGCGGTACAGCATGGACATTGCCTTCGATCACGGCGAGACGACCTCGGTTGAGGTCTCACTTCACGACCAGGAAGTGGAGAACGTCGGGGTGGAGACGGAGCTTATCCCTACCCACCTGACCACCTACATGGTCGAGTGGGTGGACTCCGTCTCGTGGGATGTGGCTGCGAAGCAGGCACAGTTCCTCACTCTGCACGGAACGTTCCGCTCAGGTATCAGCTTCCGCTGCCTCGTGCACTCCGGCGTTCCCTGCCACGAGCAGAGCCGTCATCAGGTATGCGCGGGCAGGAGGATCGATGTGCCGCCCTTGACCAGGGTTGTCATTTCGGTCGTCGGGACTCATAGCGTCGAGCGGGTGACAGTCTCCGGGGCTGCGGTGGGATCCGTGGTGAGTTCCCGCATCACGGATCTGCGCTTCAAATTGACGATGCTGACACCCGGCGGAGATCACATCCGTACCCAATACGCCGAAGCCAAGATCTCGAGAGTCTTCGGCTGAAGACCGTTGGAGAGAACCTTGGTCGTGTGCCATCGAACTTTGAGTGATCCGCTGACGAGCAAGGGTGAGGAGAAGAAGCGCCGACGTGGCCAAGATCCCCGACCCGTCGGGGATCTTGGCCACGGATGGATCAGTCGCTCTGGTTGCCGGGCTGCTTGGGCAGGCAGAACATCAGCGCCCACATCAGGGCCAGGAGGCCGCTGACCCACCACAGCACGGTGACGAACGCGTCGCGGTTGACCGCGCCGTCAGGAGAGCCGCCGGTGATGGCGAAGAACACCACGGCGGTGAGCGCGGTGCCTAGCGCGATGCCCAGGTGGATGGCGGTGTTGAACAGGCCCGAGGCCGAGCCGGCGTCCTCGTGCGGGACCCTGGCCAGCGACAAGTCGATGAGCGGGCCAGAGACCATGCCCAGACCGAAGCCGATCAGGACCACCGGAGCGGTCATCGCCCAAAGGGTCAGGTCGGCCTGATGGCTGCCGATCTGGAACCCGTAGGTGACCATCGCAGCGGTCGCGATGAGGGCTCCGGCCTGCGGCAGACGGCGGGCGAAACGTCCGGCGGTCTTCGCCGCGACCGTCGCACCGCCCAGTTCTCCCACGGAGAGCAGCACGAAGGCCACGGCTGCCTCAAGCGGGCTCAAGCCCAGTCCGCGCTGCAGGTACAGCGTCCAGGTCATGAAGAACAGGCCGCACAGCAGGCCGTGCAGCAGGTCTGCGGCCATGCCCCCGGAGAACTGCCTGATCCGGAAGAGGGGCAGGGTCACCAGCGGGGCGTTGCCCTGCCTGCGCCGCTGGTGGCGCAGGAAGACACCGAGGACCAGGACGCCGACGGCGAGCATGACGAAGCACCACAGCGGCCATCGGTGGGCGTGGCCCTCGGTGAGCGGGAAGAGGATCAAGACGATGGCTAGGCCGGACAGCAGCATGCCGACCACGTCGAGCCGGTCGGCCTTGCGGACGGTCGATTCGGGGATGAATGTGCGTCCGAGGAGGAGTACGGCCAGCCCGACGGGCACATTGACCAGGAAGATCGGCCGCCAGGACAGCTCGAACAGGTCGGCCTGGGTGAGCACACCTCCCAGGACCGGGCCCAGGACGTTGGCGATGGCCAGGACGGCCCCGTACAGGCCGAACGCCTTGCTGCGGTTGTGGCCCTCGAAGGTGACGTGCATGGTCGCCAGGACCTGCGGGATCATCACGGCCACGCCGGCGCCCTGGAGCAGGCGGGCGCCGATCAGCATGCCCGGGCCGGTGGCCAGACCGCACAGCAGCGAGGCGGCGGTGAACACGACGGTGCCGATGAGCAGGATCCTGCGGCGGCCGTAGATGTCACCGAGCCGTCCGCCGGTGATCAGCCCGACGGCGATGGGCAGGGAATAGGCGGTGGTCAGCCACTGCACCGCGACCGGCCCGGCGCCGGTCGACTCCTGGATCGCGGGCAGGGCGGTCAGGACGACCGACTGGTCGAGCATGTTCATCAGCTCGGCGGTCAGCAGCACCAAGAGGGCGATCCAGGCTGCCAGGGCCATTTTCGGGCGGCGAGGTGCTGGGTGTGGGGTTTGGGTGTGCTGCGGCTCGTTGCCGAGCGCGGAGGAAGACACGACGGGAGAACTCCTGATTTAAAGGAATCGGGGAGCCCTGCCGACAGCCGCACCGGGGCCGAAAACACCAAAGCCCGGGGCAGACGGCAGAGCTGCACCCGGGAAGGAAAACTGCGGGGATGGGTGACGCAACTCAGGCAAGCGCGACGTCCGCCCCCGGACACGTGCGACAACACAGCACGCGGGGAACACGGACGACTACACGGCCTGGTTAATAGGACGTCACCCCAAGATCGACACAGAAGGAACAGGAAGTCCGGCCACTGCCACCGACACTCGGCGCAGGGACTGAACCACGGTACAACCTCTGGGTCGGGAGCTCCAATCGCATTCTCCCTTGCTCTGACCAGGCGTGACCAACGTCGATGGTGCCGACAGTGACTGTCCTGTCTGCGACAGCTTGCCGGACCGCCTGTCACGTGACCCGAGGTTGAACGGCCGCGCCGTGAGCGCACCGACCTCGCAGAAGATTCCTGCCCCGTGGCTCTCCGCGTACTTCAGCACCCGACGTCGTAGGTGCTCCTGAACTCACCCGGGTACTGCTACTCATCCGTCGCACCGCGCTGACGCTTCGCTGATCTGCGCGGCAGTGACCGCGGCGACGTCAGCGCCGGGCTTGAGGCGGACCGCATCCAGGACTGCCGTCCACGAGGCCCACTCGGTCTCCAGCGCGGCGCTGACGGAGTACGGGCAGCCGGGGATCATCAGATGCTTGTTGTTCCCGTAGCCATAGGTGTGGCAGAAGCACCGGTCAGGAGCGGTGTCCGCGTCCGGACGCAGACATGGCGTGACAACAGGCAGGTCCCACCGGAGGACCGAGTACCAGACGGCGTATCCCGAGGTGCAGGAGCCCTGGCGCGTGGCTTGCCTTGTGGCAGGGGTAACGAGCGTTTCGTGGCCCCTCCTGTTCAGGGAGGCTTCCGTGGAGCACGACCCGTGTGACGTCGTGGTGGTCGGCAACGGCATCATTGGCCTGTCCATCGCCTTCGAGCTGTCTCAGCGCGAGAACGGCCCGCGGGTGTCGGTCATCGGACCACCCGCCCGTGAAGGGGCCGCGTCCGTAGCGGCCGGGGCCATGCTCAACGCATTTGGCGAAGCGACCGTTTCGACGCTGGCCCACCCGGCGACCACTGCGAAATTCGCCATCACCAGGGCGGCCCTGGACGCGTGGCCCGCCTGGTTGGGCAAACTCTGCGACGCTGCACGGCAGACACGCAGGCCACGTTCGTTGCGGGAAGGCACCTTCATCATTCTCGGAGCCACAGCCGGAGATGAGACGATCCGCAATTTCCACGCTATCCGTTCCGCCCTGGCCGCGTATGAGGAGCCGTTCGAGGAAATCTCCCCCGAGGAGATCGAGGGCATCAGCCCCGAGGCGAACGCACGCCCCGTGCGTGCCCTGCACATCCCCCGGGAAGGGGCTATCGACGCACGAGAGGTCCTGGCTCTACTCGAAAAGGCCCTCGCCGCCAACGGCGTCCGCCTCGTCCCCAGCACAGTGGAACAGCTCATCACAGCTGATGGCCAGGTCCAAGGAGTCCGCCTGGCCGACGGTGAAGCAATGCCGGCGCATACCGTAGTGGTGGCGGCGGGCAGCCTCGCTCAGCGCTTCATCGAGCAGCTGCCCCGCGGGCTGATCCCTCCTATGCTGCACGGCACAGGGTTGGCAGTGCAGACCCAACGCACACACTTGCCCGGCTTCAGCCATGTGGTGCGCACGCCGAATCACGCCGGGGCGTGCGGAATCCATCTCGTGCCGCTCGCCAATGAAGGACACGAATACATCGGTGCCACGAACAACCTGTCCTTCCTACCGCCGGTCGGGCCCGGGGTCGGCGTGTCCTCCAACCTGCTGCGAAACGCCTGCGAGCAGCTCGACCAACGGCTGGCCTACTCCCGCATCCACCGCTGGCTGGTCGGCCGACGCCCCGTCACCCTCGACGGTCTGCCCCTGATGGGCAGGGTCGCCGCGTGCGCAGGACTGGTCTTCGCGTCCGGGACCTACCGCGACGGGCTCCACAGCTCACCCGTTATCGCCCAGCACATCGCCGATGTCGTCCTCGACAGTGCTGTCACTCACCCGCACTTTGACCACTTCGCCCCGGAACGGCCCCCCATCGAAACCACGACCATGGCCGGCGCCATCGAAAACTTCGTCGCATACGAACGCGATTCAGCGATCCAGGTCGGCATCCATCTGCCCTACTGCGTCGATCCCGAAGTCCTCACTCAGCACCAACGGCAAACGGCCAAAAGCCTCTACGACCGTCTGGGCGAGCCCGTCGCCCTGCTCCCCGAAGTCCTGAACGCCCTGAACAACGCGACCGCAGGCGGCCTGGACCTGCTCATCCCATACTTCAGATCCGCACGTGAGCGCTACGGGACCGCGAAACCCGCTCTTGGTACCCGGCGTTACTGACCTTGAAAGCGTGATGTCGTCAGGGTGATCCGCTGGGCGGAGTGAGTCCGGTCCCGGCGAGGCAGCCGTCGATCAGATCGCTGCGGTATTGGATATCGTGGAGGCCGCTGCGGATGCTGTGGATCAGGTGCTCGGGGTCGGTGAAGGCGGTGTTGGCCTGCGAGGTGCGTCGCAGCACCGACCAGATCCCCTCGACGGGGTTCAGGTCGGGTGCGTAGGAGGGGAGTTGGTAGACGGTCAGCCAGTCCCGGGCGGCGATATAGGTGCGCATCCCGGCGGCCAGGTGGGTGTTGAGGTTGTCCCAGACCAGGACGATCGGGCCGCCGAGCTGGGCATGTGCGGCCTGCAACAGGTCGCGGTAGTCGGTCCAGGCGAAGCTCTTGCGGCCGTCGCGGTTGCCGTCATCCATGCGGCGCCGGTAGATCAGCCGGGACCGGTGTTCGGGCTTGTAGCAGGCCAGAGCGGCGATCGACAGACGCCGCCTCGAGCGGCCCCGGACGCGGATGACCGGGGTGCGGCCGCGGCGGGCCCAGGTGTGCTTGGTCGGCGGCGTCATCGCAAAGCCGGCTTCGTCTTCGAACACGAGCCAGGCCCCGAGCGCCGCCGCGGCGCTTCCACCTGCGGCCACGTGTCCTTCACCCAGCCCGCCACCGCTGCCTCGTCGCGCTCGACGGCACGGCGCGCGGGCACCTGGGCCGACCAGCCGTGCCGCTTGAGTAGCGCGGCCACCCCCTGCACCGTGTACGTCTTATGGAACCGACGGCCGATCAGGGTCTTGATCCGCGCCAGGGTCCAGGTCTGATCCGGCCAGCCATGCGCGACTGGCCCCTTGTCCAACTCCCGCTCCAGCACCGCGAACAGCTCATCGCTCAACAACGGATACGAGGCCGGACCCTTCGTGGCCAGTGCCCGCTCCCCGCCTTGACTCCAGGCCAGGCGCCACCGCTGCACCGAACGCAGATGCACCCGCAGCTGGCGGGCGATGGCCGCGTTGTCGTCGCCACGAACGAAGCCTGCCGCGGCCTCCAGCCGCAACCGTTCACGAAACGCCCGCCGCTCCGCGGTCAGGCCCCCACCCTGCGCATACCTCATGACACCGGCATACCGCGACGATCAACAACCGTCAGCCCTCACGACACCACCATTTGAAGGTCAGTAAGGGTCTCACCGTGTGTGGTCGCCGGGGGCGTATCGGCTCCAGGTTCCTCCGGCTTCGGTGACGGGAGTGTCTAATAAACGGCGGATCCCGGGGTATGGCGTCGTACGGTCCGGTGCTCGTCCAGGCGGCGCACCGTACGACGTGTCATAAGAAGTTGCCCTGGGGGAAGGTACTGAGCCGGCCGGCGAGTTCGGTGCGGGAGCGAACGGAGAGTTTGGCGAAGATCCGGCTGAGGTGGTACTCTACCGTCTTGGGCGACAGGAACAACGCGGCGGCCACTTCAGGAGTGGTGTGGCCTTTGCTGACTAGGACTGCCACCTGGGTCTCGCGCTCGGTGAGCGGGGCCGTGGCACGACCGTGGCGGGCGGGGGTTCTGGCTCCGGCTGCTCGAAGCTCCTCCTCGGCGGCGGTGGTCCACGGGTCGGCCCGGAGCCGCTCGAACACCTGCCGGGCGGCGAGGAGCGGGCGACGGGCGGCACCGCGCCGGCGTGTCCTGAGCAACAGTCGCCCGTACGCGAGATCGGTGCGCGCCTTGGCGAAGGGGTCCGGCAAGCGCTCGTGGTGCGCTGTCGCCCTTCGCAGCGTATCCTCCTCGGCCCGCACCAACCCCTGGCATCGTTCACTGACCGCCTGTCCCCACACGGAGGGCGCTTGCCGTACCTGCCGCAGCAGTTCGGCCGAAGCCGCCTGCGCGGCGGAGGGGTCACCGGCAGCGAGCGCCGCTTCCACGAGGTCGGGCTGGTGCTGCAGCACCGTGGGTTCCGCCAACCCTGATCGCAGCACGCGCTGCTGCAGATCGGTCAGGCGTGCGGCGGCCTCAGCTGCTTTACCGGTACTCAGTTCGAGCAGGCCGAGTGCGGCTTCGATATAAGGGCTGACGAGTTCTGCGCCCGTGCCGTCGAGGAGCACGCGAAATCGGTGGGCGTGCTCGACGCACTGCGCGGATTGTCCTCGGGCGGCCTCGATCCGGGCCAGTACGGAAAGGGCGTAGGCCTGGAGTACGGGCTGCTCGGTCTCCTCGGCGAGCATGCCTCCCTCACTCGCCAGGGCGCAGGCCTCGTCCCAGTAACCGGTACGCATCTGCGTTTCGGCCAGAACGGTCAGAAACGGGGCGAGCCGCTCGCAAGCGCCGAACTTGCGTGCGCGCCGAACCGCCCGCTCCAGCAGGGTTCGCGCCGCCTGAAACCGCTCGAGCCACATGAGGTCCATGGAGGAGAAGCTCGTCACCTCGATGCCGATGGAGAGCGGATCCATCCCGGTGAGGAATCCCTCGCAGGAACGGAGCACGGCGGCGGCGTCGCCGCGCTCGCCGGCGAGCATCATTGTATGGGCCCGCAGGACGACCGCGGAGTGGCCGAGGTCGCCGTTCCGGTGGTGACCGGCCGCGGCGCACGCCCGGTCCGCCGTCGCACGGGCCTGGAGGACGGCGCCGCCCATACACGCGGCTCCGGTGGCGGCCACCAGCAGAGGCACGGCCGCGGCCGGGTCCAGCCCCTCCGCCGAGTCCGCCAGTTCGTCGTGCACCTCCCGCGGTTGGCGGCGCAGGAGCAGGACCTGACTGCGCAGTCCCAACGCGCCGTTGAACACGGCGACATCATCCGTGGCGTCCGACGCCGCCCCGGCCAGTCTCAACGCCTCGTCCCCTCGGCCGGCGAGCTGGGCCACCTCGGCGGCGGCCAGGAGGCAGCGCCCCTGAGCGGTCGGCGAGGACGTGAGTTCAGCGGCACGCGCGTAGGCGCGGAGCGCGGCCGGTAGGGCGCCACGGGAGCGGGCGCGGGCGGCGGTCTCCGTCAGAGCGGTCGCCGCCGCCGCGTCGGGGCCGTCCGCTGCGGCGGCGAGATGCCAGCTGCGCTGGTCACGGTCGACCGGGCCGTCGCGTTCGGAGAGCGCGCCGGCCAGGACGCGGTGCGCTTCGCGCCGCAGCTGCGGAGTCGCCCTGTGGTAGGCGGCCGCCCGCAACAGTGGATGCGCGAACCGGACGGCGTTCCCGGCCAAGCTGATCATCCCCGCGGATTCGAGTGTCCGCAGGATCGCGGCGTCGAGGGCGAGGGCGTCGAGTGCTCGGATGAGAACGTCGGCCTCCTCGGTGAAGGCGGCCGCCGCGACGGTCACCGCCCGGCGACCCGGTTCGGGCAGCGCCGCCAGTCGGGAGGCGTAGGCGGCAGTGAGTCGCGGGCCCACCGGCAGGGGGCTCTCCGGTTCCTGTGTGACCCATCGGGAAGCACGCAGAGTCGGCGCCGCCTCCAGCAGGGCGAGTGGGTTGCCGGCGGTCTCCCGGTACAGCTTCCCGATCGTGTCGGGGTCGACGGCCGCGTGAACGGACCGCTTCACCAGCGCGGCCGCGTCAGCGGGCGTCAGACCGGTGAGTCTCAGCGTCGGAAGGTTCGCGTTCGCCTCGGTGAAGGCGCACCGCTCGGCGTCCCGTGCGGTGACCAGCACGGCAATGCCCTCGGCCTGCATACGCCGGAAGGCGAAGAGCAGCGCCTGGGCGCTCGTCTCGTCCATCCAGTGCGCGTCGTCCACCGTGACCAGCACGGGTGCCGCCGCCGCGGCATCGGTGAGCAGCGTCACCACGGCGGCTCCCAGGGTCAGCCGGTCCGGCGCCTCCCCGTCCTCCAGTGACAGGGCGACACGCAGAGCGCGCGCCTGAACCTCCGGCAGGCCACCCACCAGACCCTGTACGGGGCGGATGAGTTCACTGAGGCCGGCGAAGGCGAGTTCCGCCTCCATCTCGATTCCCGTCGCCCTGAGAACCCGCATTCCCACAGTCACGGCCTCGGTTACCGCCTCTTCCAGGAGCGCGGTTTTGCCGATCCCGGGTTCGCCGCGCAGCACGAGGAGCCCGCTGCGGCCTTGCCGCGCGTCGGAGAGGAGCAGCAGTAACCGGTCTTTCTCCTCGCCACGTGACAGCAGCCCGTGCTGTTCACGGCCAGGCGTCATGGCAACCCCCTGGAAAGCGACGGCCGACGGTGCTGACGCGCGAGCACCTGTCTCCATTGTGGGCGCTCGACGGCGGCTGCGGCGGAGACTAGGGAATTTACCGATATCCCTCGGTCGGCTCATCGCGCCAGAGTTGTCCTTCTCCAGCCCGCCCGGGCCGGAAAAAGAGAAGGGGATCGCGATGAGCAACCTGTACACGGGGCAGATGGCCCCGCCCCCGCCGCCCGTGCCGACGGTCACCGGCCAGCTGATCAACGACGTCCGTCCATTCGGGGATGCCAGCGGAACCGTCGCGGCGGCCACCCAGCTGGCGTGGCTCGTGGGCCGGGGCGTCTGGCGAGCGATCGGCAAGTGACAGGGGCGCCGTCCTGCGGTGGGCCTGAGGACACCGGCCTGGGATACCCCGCCCCGGGCCGGTGCCCACCGTTCATGACGCCCGCCCCGGCAGCCACCGTCCGCTGCCCGGGAACGACCGAGGAGGCACCATGTTGTCCGACAATCCGATCGCAGGGCCGGAAGCAGACCGATACGGTTTCGGCACCCACGCCAAAATCCTCTGCGACGCGATATCCGCTGCCGACGACCTGCCACTCACCATCGGCGTCTTCGGCCCCTGGGGGATGGGAAAGTCGAGTTTCATGAAGGTGTGCGAGGGATTGCTCAAGGCACACGACGTCAGGACGGTCTGGTTCAACCCGTGGAAGTACGACCAGAAGGACGAGATCTGGCACGCCCTCATCCAGACCGTGCTGGCTGAGATCGCCCACGACCTCGAGAAGCGACGGCAGTCCGGCGAGGAGACGCTGCGGGACCGGCTGACGCCGGCCCTGGACACCGTCAGGAAACTCAGTCGGGCGGCGGCCTGGCTGCTCGCCCGCCGAGCCGCCGGCCCTCTCACGGCAGGACTGCTGGCCCCCGAGGATATCGATGCCGTGCAGACCGCTCTCACCGCACCCGGAATGGACACATACCTGCACGTCAACCGCTTCGAGCAGGACTTCAGGGACGTCGTCGACACGTACACCGACGGTGGCCAACTCGTCCTGTTCATCGACGACCTGGACCGCTGCACGCCGGAAGCCGCGATCACCGTGCTCGACTCCCTGAAGCTCTTCCTGGGAGACGGGTCCTGTGTCTTCGTCCTGGCCATGGACTACCAGATCGTCGCCGAGGCGGCCGCCAAACGTTTCGACAACGAACACACGGACGGCGTACGCGGGCGACAGTATCTGGAGAAGCTGATCCACTTCCCGTTCCATCTGCCCGGAGTGCCCTTCGAAGCCCTGCACCGGAATCTGCACGACCGGGTCACCGCGCTCGCGTTGACGGGGTCGCGGGAGCTGTGGGAGCTCATCGAGGTCGCTTTCGCGGCCAACCCGCGACGGGTGCGCCGCTTCGTCAACGGCCTGAACCACGCGGCCCTGACCCTGCACCAGCACAGCGACGCCCCGGGGCACGAACGGCTGCTGCACGCGGGCACGCTGCTTGCCTTCCAGATCAAGCACCCGGACTTCTTCACCGCCCTGCAGAACGATCCGGGCGTCTGGGCGCGGTTCGACGAGGCCGAGTTCGCCAAGTCCGAACTCGGCGGCGGGGACGCGGAGCTCGCCAGGAACAACCCCGGTGCACGGCGGCTGATCGCCGCCGTGTCCTCGCGGCGCACGGGCGCCGATTTCCCCCCGCCGCCGACGCCCGCCGTGATCAGGCTTCTGACCGAAGTGCTGACGGTGAGCGGCGGAGCGGCCCCTGACGAGGTGATGACGCGTGGAGAGTGATATGGAACCCGACGTACGGTACGCCGTCGGCCTGGACATCGGTGACGGGGAGAGCTCCCTGTGCTGGCTGGAGACCCGTGGTCGTGGTGAAGCACGCGTGTACAACAGGGGGACCAAGGGCGCCGCGATCCTGACGGCCCTGGGCCGCGAACGCCTGGATCAGGGGGATTACCGGCACCTCATCGGTGAGGCGGCCGTACTGACGCGGAACGTCCTGCACTTCAGCGTCAACTTCAAGAACCGCCCCGACCCGGACACCCTGAATCCCCCCGACGCCGTGCGGTTCGCCCGGATCCTCCTCACCGAGTTCTTCTCCGAGCACCCGGAGGTCCGGAGGGACTGCATGGTGTACGTGGGCCATCCCACGGGCTGGGACGCCGTGTCCGTGGCGGCGTACCGCCGGCATCTCTCGTCGACGAATCTGCCCGTACGTCTCGTAGCCGAGTCTCAGTCCGCCCTGGTCCACGTCCGGGACCGAAGGATCGAACGCGACACACGCGGTCTCGACCGGGTACTGGTCGTCGACATCGGATCGTCCACGACCGACTTCACGTTCGTCGAAGACCTGATCCCGCGCAATCTTCCGCTAGGCTCCGACCTGGGCTGCCGAGTGATCGACGACAGGCTGGCCGGGATGGTGCGGCAGGCGTTCGCGGGAGACAAGGCGTTCACGGAGGCTCTCGATCAGGACGGCGCGGAGGAGACGTTGCGCCTGCTGTGTCGCTGGGCCAAGGAGGCGCAGTTCACGAGGGACGATGTGCGCCTCCAGGATCTCCAGGCCGGGTGCGACACCCGCTTCGTCCCCTTCATGAACCCGTCCTTCGGCTGGCTCAGAGGAGTGGACATCCCGCTGCGTGTGGTCCGTGCCCCTGGTGGCTGGGCGGAGCGCTTCTCGAACGTCCTGACAGGGGTGCGCGACGCGCTCGGCTCGGCGGAACCCGAGCTGGTCGTGCTCACCGGCGGCGGTTCGCGCATGCCCGTGGTACGCGAACTGTGCCTGAAAGCGTTCCCGAACGCGTCCGTCGAGCATGACGAGGCACCGTCCCTCGCCGTGACCCGGGGACTTGCCAGCGTCGGACGTCACCGCGTCAACGTGGCCCGGTTCCGGCACGACATCCTGGCGCTCAAGGACCGGCCGGAGTTCGAGGACAGGATTCGTACGGGCCTGCTCGACGCGTTCGACCAGGCCAGGAGCATCCTGCTGACCCGCCTGCTGGAAAAAGCCGAGGCGGGGCCCGTCGACGAACAGGACGAACAGGACATCGACGCGCTCATCCACCGGCTGACCGGGATGGACGAGGTCCTGGCCCGCCTGCAGATACGGCTCAACGCCGAGCTGACCCCCATGGCCCTGGGCATCTGCCGCTCGTACGACATCCGGGACGACCAGTTCGCCCTGGACATCGTCCTGCCCGGGGTCATCGGCACCGCCATCGGCGCACGGATCCGCCCCAAGTGGCGGACGCTGCGCGCCGCTCAGGGCGTGCTCGAAGCCTACGCGAGCCTGGGAAGCGTCGGCTTCTACGCGCTGCGGTTCGCGACGGCGGGCGCGAAGTGGTCCAGGAAGATCGGCGTCGCGGGAGCCGCGGTCGCCATCGGGCTGGGGCTCCCTCACGCCGCACTGACCGGCGCCCGCACGCTCATCCGCACGACGCTGGAGAAGGCGGAACTCGACCCCGCCGAGGTGACCGGCGTTGTCGCCCAGGTGGCCGACCGGATCACCGCGCAGATGGATCGCCGCGCCCAGGAGGTGGAGCGCTTCGTCTCCGCCACAGCCCTGCCCTGACCGGGCGGTCGCGGGTGGGCCGGCCCTCGCGGCAGCCGCCCGGCCGCAGCGGCCGCGCCTGCTGGTCGCCGCCCGTGCGGAGGGCTCGGCCGGATGAACCCGGCCGAGCCCCCGACGGCGCCACTCCCCCGGCGCACCCGGCTCAGACAACGGCGCCGACCGCACGGCCCTCCTGGTCGTCTGCGCCGACTTCCAGTCCGCGGCCCGTGGCGACCGCCCTGGCCCGACGCCCGCGCTGCGGGCACCGGCCCGCTGATCGCGATGAGCAAGCGAGCCCCGGTCAGCACCGCCGAGGCGGCTGCGCACAGCAACGCGAGGGCCGGATACCGCAGTCCTCGCGCATCGCGGGGATTGGCGACCAGAATCAGGAAACGCCGCAGGTCAGCGACATCGCTTGCGGTGAGGGGATCAGTCGGGGAGCCCAGTTGCCCCAGTGCGGAAGGGATGGGCGATGGTGTTTGGGCAGGCACGGTCTCGCTCGGTTCTCATGGGTCTCGACAACCACATGGTCACCAGCACCGTGCCTGCCCCGCTCTCCGGAGTCCCCTGACGCACAACGGACATGACATTACGTCACTCACGAGACCGGCGAACCGGACCAATCCCAATCACGCAATGCCCCTGGTACCGCGCCCACCTCATCGACAGATGCCTCGCCGGAACCGGACTATTCCTCACCCCAACGACTTCACGAGTTCAAGCTCGGTAGTGGGTGTCTGAGAAGCCCGATTCAGGGCGGGCGAGTTGGTAGTTCCTGCGCTGGTGGAGGCCGGGATGACCAGCGGACGACTTGCGTATCCGACGGATCTGACCGACGCGGAGTGGGCGGTGCTGGCGCCACTTGTGCCGCCGCCGAAACCGGGTGGACGGCCACCGAAGCACGAACGCCGGGAGATCATCGACGCCCTCGCGTACTGGGCGCGGGCCGACTGTGCCTGGAGGCTGCTGCCGCACGACTTCCCCCCTACCAGACCGTCTACCACTACTGCCGGAAGTGGCGTATCGAGGACCGCTGGGAGGGGGTTCTCGATGCCCTGCGGGCACGGGAACGCACTGGCCAGGGACGTGATCCGACGCCGAGTGCCGGTGTGGTGGACAGCCAGAGCGTCAAGGCCACCGAGCGCGGCGGCTGGCACGGTTACGACGGCGGCAAGAAGGTACTGGGCATCAAGCGACACCTCCTGGTCGACACCCTCGTCCTGGCGGTCTGCGTCAGCCCTGCCAACGTCAGCGACCGGGACTGGCCCGGTGCGCCCACAAGTTCCCACGCCTGCAGCATCTATGGGCTGACTAGGGCTATCGCGGCCGAGAGTTCCTGGCCTGGGTTCGCGAGGAGACCGGCATCACTGTCCAGGTTGTACAACGCAAGGACGGCGGCTTCCGCGGCACCTGGGCCAAGGCCGACGCCCCGCCACGCGAGGTGCCACGGCGCTGGGTGATCGAGCGGAGTTTCGCCTGGCTCGGCCGCTACCGGCAACTCTCGAAGGACTACGAGTACTTGGCCGCGAGCCAGGAGAACGCGATCTACTTCGCCACGATCATGCTCTTGCTGCAGCGCTCCGCAAGAACCCTGCCCTGAAAGGGGCTTCTCAGACACCCACTAGCTACGAGGCCGGAGGCAACTTGCGCCTTCGGTGATGTCACACCTCCTGGTCCTGGCCGGGGCCTCGCTGGCGGTGCAAGGGGATCACGCTGCCGCCGCTGCGAGCGAGGTCCTCCCTCAGGAGAGTGTTGTCGTGATGAAGGGCCGCGATGGCCGTGGCAGCAGCCTCCAGACGGCGCTGAAGGGCGGTGCATTCACGGGTCTTGCCAGCGAGTTTGCGCTTGAGTTCGCTGATCTCTTCGTCCCGGCGGGCCTCGCCCCGCGTCGCGGTGCCGTGTTTGGCAACATGAGCGTCCCACTCAGCGAGGATGGTGTGCGCCCGGTTCATGGTGGCCCGACTGATCCCGGCTTCGCGCCAGAGGTTCTGCTTTGTCAGGCGTCCGTCCGCTGGGGCTTGCCGGCGAACAGCCTCTGCATGGCGGACCGTAACGCCTTGGCGGTCTCCTCGGTGACGCCGTCAGGGGTGAGTGTGCGCTCTGCCGGGCCAGTCATGCCTTCTCCTCAGGGACCTGGGCCAAGATGGCATCGACCCGTTCGATCTCGCGGCGGATCAGGTCCTTGCGCGGTGCGGGCAGTCGCCGCGTTTCCAGCGGTTTCAGCTGTGTTCTCCGGTGGGCGTCGTGGATCGCAACGTGTTCGACTCCGATCATGCTGTTACGGCAGCGGTCGGGTCGGCAGCGGTATTCGAGCGGTCCGTTGTGCCCCTTGGGAACTGTGGCGTTCTCCAGACAGACCGCGCCGACTGGGTTGGCTTGATCGAACAGACAGTTGTTGAGCATGCCGAACCGGATGGTGATGCGGAGCTTACGCAACAAGTCTTCCTCCATCCTCGAGTCGCCGTTCTTGGCTTGGACGGTGGCGGTGACCTCGTCGAAAGCGTCCTTGACCCGTTCCGCTCCGGGCCCATAGCCGATCGGTTCACCATCCTTGTGCGAGCCGTAGAGCTCTTTGAAACGCCGGAAGCGCACGGCGTCCAGAGCGGTCTCTAGCAACTCTGCCCACCTGGTGTCCGCGGCGGCGTAAGCCTGCGTCGAGCGGTTCGCTAGAGCTCGAGCCGCCACGTGCTTGAGCTGTAACCCGAGTGCGATCTCGGATCCAGGGAACTGGTCGGTGAGCATCGCCATCGCGTGGCGGAACATGTGAGGTCGGGCCCTGCCTGCTGGGATCTCAGCCAACCCGGTCCAGGCCCGGTCGTCGTTCACGGTCTCGATGAAAGAGTCGATCATCTGGCTTGAGTGCACAGTCTCGGTGCTCCTGGGCCGTTTCAGCGGCGCGAATACCCGTTCATGGCGGACCGAGAGGGCTTCAGCTACGGCAATGGCCTCGGCGACCGGCTCCGTAATCCACCAGTGCTTGCCCGGGCGACCGGAGCGCCCCTTGACCAAGGTCGAAGCAATCGCGGGAGCGTTGTAGTGCTGGACCACCGCACCGCGGCGGATCTCGTGGATCTCACTGTCCCGCATCATCGACAAAGCCACGACCAAACAGAACGAGGCATCCCGTAGCTTGAACAGCATTCGCGTCAGAGCCCAAGGGTCCAGCCCGGGGTGCCACGGGCCCCTGCTGCCGTCCGGCCGATCCACCTGGATCAGGTTATCAATGAGGCCGGTCGTCGTGCGGTGGCCGGCCTCGAGTGCTGCCAGGACTCTCTCGCGGCGTCGCCGCCCCACGGCAGACCCGTCGCTGAAGGCGCCCCCTTTTGAGGACCGAGGCGGATGAACAGGGACAGCAGATTCCAATTGACGCCCTCGTGTCGTGTGCCCCTTTACGCCCCTGCATGGGCAGCGGGAGCGTGCAGAGGGATACGGCTCTCCGGCTCGGCGAGATAGACATCCAGCTGTTCATCGATCTCTCCGGGTTCGAGTCCCGACGGCCGTAGGCAGCCGCGGAGTTCCTGGTAGCGGGCTAGAGCACGCAGGACGTCCGGGGCGAAAGAGTGCACGTAGATCCAGGCAGCCCTGACCAGCGGGAACCAGATCTCCGGGGGGACGGCAGGTGTGGAAAGCTCATCGGTGGCCACGTACTTGGCTGCCTTGCGGGCACTCATTCCCTTCCACGGATCGACGAGTGGGCCACCCATGCTGAGGGCCGGGCCGACCTCGTGGAGACGCTTGAGGAAGTTCACATAGTTCATCAATGTGCCTGGTTTGCTACCCTTGTCCCGTAGGTGATTGATGAACCGCCTCAGCTCTACATCCCCCCAAGCCCCCAACTGCGGAGGCAGCCCGTTCTTCTCCGCCCACCGGACCACGTTGCGCAGGGCCGAGACAGCACGGATTCCAGTCTTCAAATCGAAGGGTTCGGGCGCGAGATGGACACCGGCGTCGATCGGGGCCTCGTACCGCGGGTTGGCCATGATCATGGCGATCTCACGTGCAGTCAGGTTCCACTCTGGGCGCGTGAGCCCCGAGGAGAAAAAGATCTTCCATTCTCCTTCGGTGAGGTTAGCGTTGCGGCGTACGACGCCGTTGAAGTCCCATACGTCGATCTGGCCAAACAGCGGGACCGTGGCGCACTGCAGTAGTGAGTGGCCCTGGATGACTGGCTCGTCTTCCCTGAAGAGCGACGTCGGCAGCGGGCTGGCGATAGGGGTAGTCATCCGTCGAACTCCACGTGTGCGGAAAGGGGCAGGTCCAGGGCGATGCCGCCATCGTCGATGTGCTTCCGGGCCAGGCGAATCCCTTCGTCTGATCGGTCCGTGATGACGGCCTGGAGGTTCGTATAGGACTGGCCCCAGATCGCGGTGAACCGCGGTGGGGAGAGCCGGTTCCGCATCCGCTCAAGATGATCGGAGAAGAGCAGGAGCTGGGGCAGCTGGCTGGGCAGAACCCAGGCATTGCGGCACTCCAGGCAGCGCAGGGGGGCCACCGCGCACAACTCTCCGGTCGGGCTGTAGGGCGAGTCGTAGGGGTTCTTGCAGTGGGTGACCCCCATATCCAGTTCGCCCTGGATCAGGTCAGCTGCTTCCTGTTTGCTCAGGCCGATTTCCTGTAGCTGTGTCGAGTCCTCGCTGACGGCCGACTGCGTGACGACGGTCGGGCCTTCGACGGCTTGCTTGAGCCAGTGCTCCTGGGCAGAGTTGATGACCTCTCCGGAGATCACCCGCAGTGTCGTGCCCTGGGCATAGTGGCTCTTGAACGTCTGTTCGTGGTGGTCGTTAGCCGCCTCGCTGATGTGACCGCCGGAGGTAACGACCCGCTCCACTTTGGTCGACTTGCGCAGCCGTCTGATGTCGGTCTTGCCCTCGACGGTGACCCCGTGTGCCTTCAGCCAGGTGCTGAAGCGGACGAGTGGAGCTTCCGGGTTCCACTCACAGAACTTCAGCTCCCGGTCCACGTCGACCACCGCGCGAACGAAGAGCTTTCGGTCCGGTTCATGTGCCAGTTCCCGGGTCCGCTCGGTCACCTGCATCAGACGGCGGGCGATCGCACCGGGCTCACGGCGGGGCTGGTCCTTGAACGTCTTGGTCTCGATCACGTCGGCCAGCTCGAGCGACACGTCTTTGAAAGCGCGGTAGTAGCGGCGCTTCGCGCGCTTGCGCACCAGCGTCAGCCGTACCCCACCGGGGGTGAATTCAACTCCTTCCTCGGTGAGTTGGCTGACCTCCTCGGGCGGGTGGCCGGTGGCATCAACGAGCAGAACGCGGAAGGCATGCAGGTCCATGGTGGTCGGCCAGAGCTGAGCGACCAGCCATCGGGTCAGGACCGTCCTTGCCGTGTGGGGCATGGTGCCGTCTGGCCTACGGATGCACTTGCGCAGTTGCTCCGGCCAGAACCGTGGCGGCGGAAGAACTTCGCTAATGCGGGCCGGTGTGATCTCACCGTGGGCCAGCCCCCAAAGAAGATCGTCGATGCCCGTCCAGGAGCCCTGCTGCGGGTGCTGGCCACGCCCAGCCCGCTCCCACCCGGCCGCTAGCCGCTTCTCCAGCGCGACCACGGCCGTCCAGGCCGTGCGGACCATGGCCTGTTTCTCTTCCCAGCTGAACTCGTCGAGCTCCTCGTATTCTCCTGCAGGGACCCCGCTGCCAGCCTTGGCGAGCGCGGTCACCCGGGCTGCCACCGTCCGCTCCGGATGCTCCGCCCGCCGCCTCACCAGCACCCGGATCGCCCCCGACAGGATCGCCGGACGCATCGACCCGGCCGGGAAACCGGACGGCAGGGTGCGCTCCCACGTCGCGACCGCCCGCGCAAGGTCCGGCTGGTCCCGGCCCAAGGACGCCCCGGACGCAGCCTGGCCCAGCTGCAAGTCTACTGACGCGCACAGGCTCGAAATCGCCTGCTGGTAGGACTGGACCGTCCCCGCCGTCAGCCCGGCGGCTTCGACGTACTCGACCCACTCGTCGGCGAGTTCGGCCGCCAGTTGCGAACATGCGTAGGCAGACGGGAGAACCCGGTTGGTCAGGTTGCGCTTGGTCGCGCTAGTAGTGCGGACCATACGCTCGCCGATCCTGTCGGCCACCGGCGCCGGATCGGGGCCAGCATCGGGAAAGTCGCGGCGGAATTCTCCTCGACGTGGCATCAGCTGGCCTCCTCCTTCGTCATGCCGAGCGCGCGGGAGGCCATCTGCGCGTAGGTTGCCTCGCTGCCCAGCTCTCCGACCCATCCCTTAAACGCGGCGTCGAAGTCGTTGAGCCGGTCGTCGGTGTATTGCAGGTATTCGTATGTGGTGGCCGGGTTGGAGTGCCCCAACCGGCGGCTGACGATCAGCAACGGGTTCAGCCGGATGTGACTGGTCAGGTAGGACCGGTGGCGTCGCCGGCGGGCGACGGCATCCGGCTCCTCACCGTCCATTTGGCGCTCGAGATAGGACAAGAGCTGCAGCGCGTAGGTGTGGCGGAGATCGTGCCAGCGCCACCTCTTGCGCGGCAGCATCGGTGTCGCCTCATCCGCCAAGGCCACCATGCGCCGCCATGCGGCGTGCCGGTAGCGCTTCCAGGAGTCCGCACCGGGCATCAGCCCACCCCGGCAGATGAACACCGTGAGTGCTTCAAGCCCAATGTCCGTCTCCTGCACTGCGATTCGCCGCTTTTCTGGCTCCATCGCAGACATGGTGAAGACCCGGTCCATGCCGTCGAGCCGCCCGTACAGCAGGTCCGCTTCATGGTCGACTCGGGAGACGAGGAACAGGTCACGGTGGCGTCGTTCCAGCAGCCGGGCCGAGAGCGCCGCCTGTTCGGGTCGTTCCAACAGCAGATACGGTTCCAGGCCGTTTCCATGTGCTTGGCCTGCAGGAGGTTGGGATCGTGACCGCCTTCGCGGGCGTCGGCTTCGAGGAAGGCGCTCAGGGAGACAATGCCGCGGCGGGCGTGGTCGAAGGTGGCGCCGGTCCGAGGGCACTTCGGTGACCGCAGGATCGCGGCGAGGTAGTCCCAGAGGACGTCGCGGAGCCAGCGCTGGGACACGCCGGTGAGGTCGTAGTGGCTGATCCGGCCGGGGAAACGGATCCCGAAGTGGTCGGTCTCGATGAAGCCAGCCTCACGGGTGGTCTCCGGGGTGAAGTAGATCAGCCGGAGCTCGTTGAGGGTCTCCCGCGCGATCATCTGCGTGAAGTGCGTGCATTGGTTGACGTCCATGTCGGCCAGCGAGCCGAGGTCCCGGTCCCGGCAGAAGTTGACCAGGTCTTGAACCCAGGGCAGCGGCCAGCGGGCCCGATCACCCTCGGTGTGCTTGAACAGGCCCCACTGAATTTCGGCCTTCATCAGCGGCCGAAGCCCGCGTAGGTTCAACTGTCCGTGCAGGGTCTCCGAGCGGGCCGTGCGAGACCACTGGTCGAACTGCCGCCGGTCCGCGTAGGTGACGGGCACCGGCTTGCCGTAGACCTCGTAGTAGCGCGCCCACTTCTCGGGCAGAACGGCACCTCCGGGTCGGCCTTCGCGCTGGTAGAACAGCTCGTGCCAGCGGCACAGCTTCAGTGGGCTTGCCGCCAGGCCGCTGCAGCTGGCGACCGGGCAGGAACCGTAGCCATCGAACGGTGACTGCTCCAGTACCCACGATTCGAAGTCCACCGGCGGTTTGTCCGGGCGGTTGCGGTTGTGCCATCGGCTCGCGTGACGGCGGCAGAGCTGCCGGTCCTTGCTTGTCGCCGGGCAGCCGGGGCAGATCAGGCAGGAAACCTGGACCACCCAGCGTGCTGCCTTCGCGTCGCGGCTTCCAGGAACTCGGCCTGGTTGCCGCCGGAGGCGCGAGCTTCCGCCCATTCCCGGTCCTGCTGGAAACACAGCTCGACGTGATGCTGACCTGGACGTTCGCAGCCGCCGACCCGGCACTGCCACCGATAGACCGGGTGGTCGGGCGGGACGACGAGGAGGTCGCCGCGGAACATCGGGTCGAAGCGCGGTCCGTTGACCAAAGCCGTCAGGAGTTCGAGCCGGTCGCTGGTGACGCGGGCCGGATGGTCAAGGAAGAACGGAAATACGGGGTCGGGGCGGCTCATGACAGCCCCCAGACCTTGTCGAGCGCGGCCACAAAGTGTCGGTCGTGGAGGTCGACGTGGGCGTAGATCTCGTCCAGGACCTGTGTCGATGCCCAGCCGCCGGCGTCGCGGGCAACGACCAGGTTGCCGTCCGACGCGTCGAGCACGGACGTCGCGAACGAGTGACGAAATGCATGGGGTTTGATCTTCCCGAGCCCGGCGCGGACTGAAGCCCGGCCGAGCATTCGGCGGGCGCCTGCCGTCGCCTAAGGCTGCCCCGTCCGTGGTCCGTGGAGCTGGACCATCAGCATGTCGTGAGCCGGATCCCGCGGATACTCGCTGGTCATGTAGTCGAAGTAGGAGTGGACCATCTGGGGGCTGACGCGCTTGATCAGGCCGCCGGTGATCACGCCGTCCTCCAACGACCAGGGGTACTTGGTCTTCGCGGCCGCCTGATTGGAGTTCCCGATCCGGTGGCAGATGTGAACATGCGGAGCCCGGCACTCACCGCAGCGAGCACCCTCGCGAAGGTGCAGGTCAGGGAGGTGCAGCCCACAGAGCTCGCCGATGCGGAAGCCGCCGTCGCTCAGCCAGTCGACGGTCAGCCGGTCGCGGGCCGCGTTGACGACGCTGATCAGCCCTTCCCGGGCGCCCTCGGGCAACATCTTCGGGTGCCGCCGGCGAGGGCGTTTCGGCGCCAGCGGGTTGGACGGCATCGTCTGGATTACGTGCCCCAGCAAGGCCCTGTCCCGGTCGACCCGCGTCGGCAGCCGGGACACGTTCAAGGCCATGCCGAGCGCGGTGTTGACACCCAGCGACGCCCGGTGCAGATAGAAGCCCTTCAAGCAGGCCGCGGCCACCGACAGGGCGTCCTTCCCATATGGCTTCTTGCCCAGCCGCCACGGTTCTCCGAGCGGCATCAGGACCTCGGCCCCGACAATGCCCATATACCGCTCAAGATCGCGCAAGGCCACGGTCTCCAGCGGCAAGCACTCACGCTCCAGCCACCGCAGATGATCGACCAGCACGTACGCGTACGTCCTCTGGGTACCCGACTCCTCGTACTTCCGCAGGAAGCCGTCCGCCTCCCGATGCTCTCTGCCCTCCGGCCACACGATCGTCCAGGACCGTCGATCACCGGCCCGCCGGATCTCCTGCACCCGGAGATCGCCTATCACTATCTGCCTTGCCACAGCTCTCCACACCGACCACCGAAACGTGACGGACATCCCGGAGCCGGTCGGTAAACGGATCCAGAATGCCCAGGTCACAGGCCATCATGAACATCACGAACAGCCCAAACTGCGGTCGGTAAAGTCGCGGCGGAGAAGGACACCCTGCGCCAGCAGCTGATCGGCTGGCTCGCTCCTGCGGGCATCCCGGTGCTGGTGGTCCGCGGCTTCGGCTCGCAGTCGTACGCCGACATCGTCCACGACCGCGTCACCGCCGACCCTCGCGACGGGGTTCTTCTGGTGGTTGGTGATTTCGACTGCTCTGGCGAGGACATCGAGCGGGACTGGGTGGCGCGCACCGGCTGCTGGAGCCGGACGGAACGGGTTCTGCTGACCTACGACCATGTCCGCGCCTACGAACTGCCCGCGGCTGAAGGCAAGCAGGGCGCCCCGAGGTGGCTGGCCTTCGCCCGCCGCTACGGCTTCGACCCCCGCCGCCCGGTGAATGGGAGGTGGAAGCGCTGGAGCCGTTCGAACTCCAGCGCCTGGTCCTCGCCGCCGTCGACGCGTACATCGACCGCGACGTCCTCGCCCGGCAGATCAGCCCGCGAGGAACAGCAGCGCCGCGCCCTTCAGGAGTTCGTCGGCCGGTGGGGCGCGCGTGATGTCTGAGGGGTCGTCTTAACCCCTCACGTCGGCCCAGACGAGTGTTCCTGGGAAATCGGTGTCCATATCGATGGCTCGCCACTCATCACCACTCAGAAGCAGGCCTTCCGCTGGGGCTTCGGCCACTGTCCCCGGGGGAGCAGCAGAGCTCTCGCCGGGGGAGCAGACGGTGGTTGTGTCCCTTGTTTAGAGGCGTCGCGCCGCCACTACGCGGCGGGAAGGGGCAGAGCTGCGCGCTGCCGGGCCGGTGGGCGGCTGGTGAGGCCTGCGGTCGTGCGAGTGGCAGCCCCGGGTGCACGCCGCCCCTGAGAGTCAGTCCTCAGACTCTCAGGGGCGGACGTCAGGGTGCACCCGTCACGTCCTGAGACCGCGCCATGTGGTCTGAGGGCGTGAGGGGCGGGGCACCTGGGTGGGGCAAGGTCACGGTGTTCCGTTGGCGCCGCTCGCGCAGGGGCTGCCCGCGCCGAACGTTCCGCCCGTTCCACCGGTCCCGCCACGGAAGAGCATGCCCCCCGTGGCGTTGCCGCCGGCGCCGCCGATCCCGCAGGTGCCGTCAACGCTGGCACCCGACTTCACACCGCCATTGCCGCCGGTGCCTCCGTTGCCACCCGAGTTGGTGAGCCCTCCAGAACTCACACCACCGGCTCCGCCAATGCCCGCGGCGCCACCGGGGTAAGCACCGCCGGAGCTGCCGTTGCCGCCCTTCCCGGCATTACCGCCCTTACCTCCGTTGCCGGAGGCGTTGGTGCCGCCGGCGCCTCCGTTGCCGCCCTTTCCGCCGCCGTGGCCGATGCCGCCGTTGCCTGCGTTACCGCCCGCACCACCGCTCGATCCACCGACGCCACCCAGGCCGCCCTGGCCGCCGGCTCCGGCGCTGGCGCCGGAGTTCCCGCCGGCACCTCCGATGCCGCCCGCAGCGGCGTTGGTGCCCGCACCGCCCGCACCGCCCGCACCACCCGCGCCGTTGAGGCCGCCGGAGGCACCGGTGCCACCGTTACCGCCGGTCGCGCCGCTTGAGCCACCAGTGCCACCGGTGGCACCTGCACCGCCGGATCCGCTGCCCACGCCGATTCCGCCGTTACCGCCCGCACCGCCGACCCCGTTGGCGAAGCCGTTGCCGCCGGGGCCGCCGGCACCGCCCGCGCAGTTGCCCGTTCCGGTCGCAGCACCGCCTGCGGTGCCGGGGAACCCGGCAGGGTGGGCGGCGGTGCCGTTGGCACCCGCAATGCCCGCAGTGCCCGCGGTACAGGCCAGGGCAGAGGCCCCGGCAGGGGCGCCGAAGAAGAGTGCTGCTCCGGTGAAGAGGGTCGGAAGGGTGAGGAGAGCGGTGGTCTGTTTCCGGTTCACGGTGTTTCCTCTGGCTCAGGTGAAGCAAGGGTCGATCCGGGGCGCGAAATCAGGCCGGCAAGTCACCTGAAAAGAGTAATTTCCCTCGAAACATTTGTCTGCGCCGCATGCCGTGCGACAGTCCGAGGGTTACGCGCTACTTCCATACGACACGCATGTCCAGATATTTGTAATAGAACAAGGTGTGCGATTTCCGTCAACAATCACCCGACAGGGCACTACGTAATCCACCGGAGGGAAAATCCCCTCAAAATTTCGTTTAGCCGATATTCACCGACCGGTACTGACGCGAAGTCGCCATTTTGAAGTTTCTGGCTCCTGCGGGCTCTGAACTGCAGGTTCTGGTTATCGGCAGCCGAAGACACTTGGGGCCTCTGCCACCCAGGACCTGTCGAGGCGCATCGCGCGAGGCCGATGCAGGTAGGGCGAGGTGAGACGATGACGGCTCGTCCGCCCCTGGCGTGCACGGAGTTGGCCGAATCCAAAGAGGTATCGGCATGTGCTACCCCCGTCTTGACGGGAAAGCGTACTCCTCATGCATCCCAGACGCAATTACGCCCAAAAATGCCGGGGATGAGGGCCGAGCAAGCGGCACCAGCAGCGAAAGTCGGGACGAGATGCCGGACAGATCGATGCCGTGACTCTGGTTACTGACTCCGACTCATCACCCAGGCGGAAATTTCATGTATCCCCTCCATGGCGGGATGATGATAATTGCCAGCAAAGGAAGCGAACTCCTGCTGGATTACTAGTTTGACTCTGTCGGGGATCTTGGAGTTTCCCGGTGCGGCAGCATGATCGGCAGGCATGCTCGGGTGGTTCCGATGACCGATACAGCTGTCGAGGTGCCTGTTGTCCCTCCCCGTTCCGGTGAGCACGTTCCGTCTCCGATTGCGCCGCTCGCGCGGGCGAGCAACCTGGGTGGTACGACGTTGATATGGGTGCGCGACCGAAGGCCAGCGGGCCGCGTCGCATGCCGCGCGGCCCTCCGGCGCGGCCGCACGCTGTGGAAGCCGGGATCGTCCAGCTCCATGGCCATGGCGTATTTGAAGTCGATGCGGCAGCGGACCGCCTCGGCCGTCTGCCGGTCCGACATTGACCGAGCAGGAACTGCAGCACACAGAGCAGGTCCGCGCTTGCGAGTTGCCCGCGACCCGGGCAAGCACGGCGACCCGCGCTGGCCGGCCTTCGCCCACCGCTACGGTTTCGACCCCCGCCGCCCGGTGCAGTGGGAGGTGGAAGCGCTGGAGCCGGACGAACTCCAGCGCTTGGTCCTCGCCGCCATCGCCCCCTACATCGACCGTGAGGTCCTCGCCTGGCAGGTCGCACGGGAGGAAGAGCAGCGCTGCCTGGCTGCCTTCCTGGACGGCTGGGATGCGGCGGGCGGGGGAGCGCCGTCGCAGCGCTGTACGGGCGCCCGCGATCTTGGGCGGGTGTGGGCGCGGGTGCCGGGCGCAGTGACGCGAGCGGCGAGCGCCGGCCTTTCTCCACCGTGCGCAGCTGCTCCCAGTCGGCTTTGGGGTGGGCGGGGATGACCGCGTTGACGGAGGCGGTGGTGTAGAGCGCGACGTCGACGGCTCCGGCCCGGCTGGTGCCGAAGCGGTCCTCGATCGACTCTGGGGCGCGGATCCAGACGGCCGGACCATGCGGTCGAAGTCGGCCCGGCGCACCCCCAGCCGGGCGGCGGCCTGCTCGGGGCCGAGCGGGGTGTCGGCGGCGACCAGTGCCGCCAGGTCCTCGCGGCGGCAGACCTCCGCGACCTGGCCGGGGTGGTGCAGCGTCCCGTCCGGGTTCGCGCTCAGGTCGACCAGCAGGCCGTGGTCGACGAACCGGCGCACCACGAACGCGGTCACGTTCGCCCGCTCGCCGTACGTGGTCGGGTTGGGTGTGCCGAGCGCGTTGGCGATCCGTTCGGCCGCCGCGCCGCCGCTGATCGGCGGGGAGGGCATCGCGGCCCGGATGGCGTCGGCGTCCAGCGCCTCCACAGCGGCCCGGGACCACTGCCAGGAGGAGGCGTCCGGGTCGGTGATGAGGCCGTGTGCCTCGCCCAATGGAGGTCGCAGACCAGATCGTCAACAGCCCCACCACCGTCAAGAACGGCATGTGGGACGTCCCTGCCGACCCGGTCTACATCAAGTCCGCGAAGCGCATCGACTGACCGGACCTGGCATCAGCCGCCCCCTGCCGCCCCTTGCCCAGGAGGAGGCTTCGCGCGGCTTCGGCTGACTGACGACAGCAGGGCCGGACAGGAGCATCCTGTTCGGCCCTGCTGCTGGTTCCTCAAGCTGCGCGGCGACGCTCGCATCGCAGTGGGCGTGAGCACGGTCAAGAGACGGCTCAGGAAAGAAGCCGGGGTGTGCCCGGCGGCAGCATCGTCTTCGGGGATGGGCACCGCCGGGCCCACCCAGGGTGGCATGAGGCACTGACAACCTCCTTGGCGCGACCGGAGTATCACCACACGCGTCGCATCCGCTGCGGCCGCACGCTGGGCGCATGGCTTGTGAGCACCCGGTCGTCGTGGACCCGCCCGATGAGGAGGGCGGCCGCCGCGTGCGGGTCGACGGGCAGGTCTCCGGGCGCGCGTACAGCGTCCAGGACGTGGTCGCGTTCCTTCAGGAGGCCGGGCTGCAGGGCTTCGACGAGATGGATGTGGTCCGCTCCTCACTCATCGAGTTGCGCGGCGGCGGCCCCGACGTGTGGGCGCACTGAGCGTGGAGTACCCCGTCGCGCTCGCCGAGTCCGTCACCGTTCTGCCGCGCGGCCCGGGATGGTGGTACGAGCCGAAGTACGACGGGCACCGGCTCGTGATGCACCGCACCGCAGAGACCACGCGCTGCCACACCCGGTCGGGCTGCACCGTCACCTCCGCGTGGTTGGATCTCGCCGTGGCCGGCCAGGCGGTGCTGCGCCCTGGGACGGTCCTGGACGGCGAGGCGGTCGTGTGGGTGAACGGGCAGTTGTCCTTCTCGGCTGCGCAGGCTCGCGGCAACTCCACCGCGCGGCGCTCGGCCGCCCTTACGGCGGAGTACCCGGCGAACTTCGTCGTGTGGGATTGCCTCCAAGTAGACGGCGTCGAACTGCGCCGACGGCCGTACACGGAGAGAAGGGCCGCGCTCCTGGAGGTGCTTGACGGGGTGCCGCCGCCAATCCAGGCGACGCCGGCGAGCGACGACCCGGACGTCGCGCTCGCCTGGTACGAGCACCTGCCCGCCCAGGGTTGTTTACGCACAACTGCCGTGTCTCATACGTCTTGTTGGAGCGACGCGTCGAACGCATTCTTGTGGGTGTTCTGGGCTGTGTCCCGTCCGTACGGTCGGTGGGCATGGAGCTGGCGTTCTACTCCAGTGAGGGTTGGGAGTCCTGGAGGCTGTCGGGAATGCTGACGATTCCCGAAGGGATGGCGTGCCTTGTCGACGATGCCCTTCTGTTCGAGGACGGGTGGGGGCTGCGTGCGGCAGCGGTGGCCAACGAGTGGCTGCGGTTGCGGCCACGGAGAACTGTCCGGCGCCGTCGTCCTGGGGGACGTACGCACGGATCCTGCGGGACCGCGCGCACAGGCTTTCCGGGCCCTTCACGCCTGCGGGCCGGTGGACGGGCTGGCTGCGGTGTGCGCGGTGCGTTCTTTTCCGGCGGCCGCCCGGGTCAGGGGCGCTGGTGGCGGAACGATGCGAGGAGACCGCCCGTGCGGCGGCCCTCCACGGTGACCGACACCTGCCCCGGGTCGAGCCCGTCGAGGCCGATGACCTTCGTCGTGTTCCGGACGCGGACGGTGACGGAGTCGATGCCCCGCACCCGGGACAGGTCGAGGGGCGCCCGGCGCGGCCTGCGGTGCAGATTCAGGTGCAGCCGGGTGAGGCCGGGGAAGAGGGCGGCGAAGTCGGGCAACCTTGCCGTTTCCGCCACCCCCTTGAGCCGCAGAGACGTGATCGAGGGCAGCGCGACCTCCGGGAGGGCAATGCGGTCGGCGAAGCTGAGGCTCAGCGTGGTCAGCAGCGGAACGGCCTGGAGCGCGGAGAGGTCCAGGCCGACTGGCACGCAGTCGAGCACGAGTTCCCGGATGCCGCTGTCGGCGAGTGGTTTCAGGGACAGCGTGGACGTCGGATTGCGTACGTGCAGGCGCCGCAGCCCGGTCAGACCGCCGAGGGCGGGAAGCTCCGATGTGCGGTGGTCGGCCGTGCCCAGCGCGAGGGACCCCACGGAGTCCCGGTCGAGGACGGCGGAGAGCTGGTGGATCAGCGACGGCTGGGGGAGAGAGAGGTTCGGCGCCTCGGGGAGCTGGCGCAGACACGCCACCTGCTCCGCGTTCGTCACCGGGATCTCGATGTCGTCGCAGCGGCAGCTGGCCAGGATGGACTCGGTGAACTCGACTGTGTCGAACCGCGGCCACGCGTTGACGACCTCCTGCCGGACACTGCGCTGGGGCGAGTCCTTGTACGCCTGCATCCGCTGCAGGGCGGCCGGGCCCCCGATCAGCCCGATCGTGCGCACGCTCGCGACGGCCTGCTCCTCCGTCATGTCGGCCGGCCCCGAGAGCACGTCGAGGACCACCGCGCCCGCCCGCGCCAGGTTCTCCGCCTCCTCGCGGGTGGCCGGAGGGATGAGGAAAGCGGCGCGGCTGATCACCTCTGCCCTAACCGCCGGGTCGAGCGTCGTGGCGTTCTCCAGGCTCGCCGCGGCCAGAAGGTGATAGCGGCGTCGCTGGGAGGGACGCTGGTCGCCGATGGTTATCAGTTTGCGGAGCAGTTCGGCGCGCTCGCGTTCGCGAGCGTGGCCGACGGCCATGCGGATGACGTCCTCCCACTGGTCGTCGCCGGCGTTCTTGGCGAGCAGATCCAGGTCCGAGGTCTCGACGGCCGCCTTCGCGCCAAGGTAGTCCTGAAAGGTCCTGTGGATGAAGTCGACCGTGTCCGGCGTGGGTTCCCGTAACAGCCCGCTGCGCAGCAGCAGATGACGGAACACCTGGTGCGCGCCGTCCACCGGGACGACGTGCGGCATGGAGGGCAGCCGTTCCCGGATGATACGCACAGCCAGAGCCTGGGTCGCCTCGGAGCGCCCGTTGCGGATGAGCCAGTACGCGAGCCGCTGGAGGAGCTGGACCTGCTGCTCCTCGGTCAGCTGCAAGCCCTCCGGCGCGATGACCTCCCGCTCCTTGTCGCGGCGGACCAGAAGCATCCGCAGCGCGGCCGCGTATAGGTCCATGCGCCCCTCGGGCAGCTGCGAGTGCCGGTCACGGTGCAAAGCGCAGATCACCGAGCACATCAGGGGATTGGTGGCGAGCTGGTACAGGTCGGGCTTGCGGCGCAGCGTGACGTGCAGGGCGGCCCGATACTGCTCCACCTCAGTGCGCTCCTCGGCATCCCCGAGAGTCGACAGGGCAGCGTCGTGCCAGCGGTTGACGAACTTGTCGATGTCGCGCTGGTTGAGGGGCAGCAGGTCGAACTCGACGAACCCGAGGTCCGCCGCCCAGCCGATCGGGACCGCGGAGGGGCGCGTGGTCACGAGGAAGAACGTGCGCGGGTAGATCTCGGTCAGTTCCGTGAGCCACCGCTTGGTCAGCAGCCTCTTCGACTCCGAGATCTCGTCGACGCCGTCGATGAGGACGATGCCGCGCCCGCTGTGCAGGACCCGGTCGGCCCAGCCCTTTGGTTCCGCGCCGTCCAGCATGCTGCCGGCCATGGCGAGGAACTTGTGAGCGGTGGGGAGCGTGGACTCCTGCGCCAGGCTGCGGAGCGGGAGTATGAACGGGACACGGCCGCGGAGGAAGGCGAGCTCGTCGTCGAAGTCGTTCTGCGCGGCGCTGACGGCGAGCCACTGGGCCAATGTCGTCTTGCCCGAACCAGCGGGGCCCCGCAGCACCACACGGTACTTCCCGGTCAGCGCCCCTTCGACCCGGAGCCGGTGGGTAGCCGAGACACTTCCGTCGCGGTTCTGCGCCGAGAGTTCCAGGCTCAAATAGGCTGTGTCGAGCGGCCATCGGGCCTGACCGGGAGCGCTGAGGTCGAGCCCGAAGATGGCGAGCTTGCCGTACCTGAGCCCGAGGTGCTCCAGGTAGCGCCGCTCGAAATCGGCGTCCTGGCTGCGCGGCGGGGGAAGCCGCGCCGTCAGCACCTCCATGCGGCGCATGGTCTCTTCGATCATGCGGGTCTGCGTGATCAGCGTGGCCGGGATGAAGGCCGAGCGCTGCGTGAAGAACTGCAGGATGTGCAGGCAGCAGACGTCGAGCAGGGAACGGTAGAGGTTCGTCGCGTCGGCGCTCATGTTCCGCGTCGAGTCGTCCGCCGCGGCCGACAGCTTGCGCGCCAGCTCAACGTGCCCGAGGTGGACCGCCTGGACGTCCTCCATCTCCAGGTCGCCGAGCGAGAGCAGGGTCTTGGTCAGCGCGTCGACCACGGCTATCCGGTCACCGTCGTGCACCGCCGGCTCGTACGGGTTCGCGGCGAGGGTCCGGCTGATCAGCTTCTCGCTGATCTTGCGTACGTCTCGCTCGTCCAGGGTGCGCTTCTGGCCACGCCAGCTGACCAGTTTGGAGACACGGATCGGCTTGCTGACGAGGTCGGCGCCGCTCTCCTCCCGCACGAACAGCTTCGCCACGAGCGGCTTGATCAGTGTCGAGGCGACCCGCGCCGCCATCCCCAAAGCCGCAGGCTCCACCCTCGACCGCCTCTCGGTGAACCATCGCGTCGGCATCAGGTTAGAGGCGCGGAGGCCCTCTGTCGCCGCAGCACCGAAATCTCCGCGGCTGCGGGTCCTGGCCGGCCGCGCCGAACGGGCCGAACCGGTCCGCATCGTGCGGGAGTCAGGAGTTCCCGAGTCGTCCTTGTTTCACGCACCATCATCCCCAGCCACAGTGATGGCGGGGAACGATCACCTCACGAACGGGAAACGATCTTCGAATCGTCGCCCCTGGTTGAACTCACCTGTGAATGCCCCCTGCATGGAAGGCCCCTATGCCCGAACCCATACCTTCACCCATCGTTCCAACCGACGAAGCACCCCCACACCGACGTGATCTCAGTCACACAGCCGTGCCGGACAAAGGGACAGCATGTCTCGCTACGACGCGACACAACGGGGACGCCCGACCCTCGCGTAAAGCGACATGACCTGCGCGGGACGCGGCGTCTGCCGACACAAGCAGGGCCTGGAGGGTGTGGTCGCCAAGCGGGCGACGAGCGTGTACCGGGCCGGGCGGATCTGGGCCAAGCTGCGGCACGCGGAGACGGTGGACGCGGACGTCGTCGGCTACGTCGGGCCCGCCGCCCGCCCGCACCGCGTGGCCGTACGGCTGCCGGACGGGCGCCGCGTGCTGTCGCGGGCCCTGACCGCGCCGCTGTCCGCTGCTCTCGCCCGCTTCATTGCCGCCGCCGGGCCCGGGCAGCGCGCCCACACCGACGACGGCGAGCGGTACACCACCCTCGAGGGCCTGGTCGTGGAAGTGGCGGCCGGCACCACCCGGCACGCCACCGTCTCGGTCACACGCATCCGCTGACCGACGGCAGCGGGGCCGGACAGAATCACCCTGTCCGGCCCTACTGCTGGTTCCCGGTTGCTCACCGGCTGAGGCGGATGCGCGGCCCCCACGCGAACTCCAGGTCGTCCAGAGTCTGCGGTACACCTGACGGCATGAAGCTGAAAGACCTCAGCCCCCTGATGAAGCGCCGCCGAACCGGCGGCCTCAGCTACGGCTACGACCGCTTCCGTATCGACCCGGCCGTGGCCCCGCCTCAGTGGCCGGACGACGTCCTGGAACAGTTCCTCTACGACTTCGGCGACAACGACCACTTCGTAACCGACTACGGCAGCATCGACCTGCGCGAGATCACCTGGCGGCTCGAGACGATCCCGGCCGCGGACTTCCACGGGATGCCGACCGGAGCCTCCGACGACGGCTGCATCGAGGAGTACGCCAAGAACCCCGCGTACTGGGTCGACGTCCGCCCACGCGAAGTCGGCCTGCACTGGGAAGAGCACGGGACGTGGCTACGCCCGCCGCTCCTGATCGACCGGTGCTTCCTGGACCCGTCGGGCAGCGGGCTGCAGGTCGTGGAGGGCCGCACCCGCGTCGGCGTCCTGCGCGGCCGCGTGCGCGAAGGACTGCACGTCGCTCCCGCCCACCAGGCGTGGGTGGCGCGTCCGTGAGAATCTGCCCCGTCTCGCTGCGTACGCTGCGGGCATCAAGGTGTTCTCGAGGAAGAGCTGCGGATGACTGAGAAGGCGTCTGTGCCCGGGCCGCGCCAGGACATGGCGATGCACAACGACTGGTGGGTGTCGGGCTGGGAGCACGTCCTGCCCCGCCAGGGCTTCCCGCTGACCATGCTGATCGGGACCGCGAGCCAGCCCGGCTTCACCGGCTCCCTGGACGACCTGCTGCAAGAGATCTTCGACGGCCGCTGGGACATGATCGGCGGCAACCTCGACGGTCCCCTCACCTTCTCCTGGCCCGATGAGGAATGGGACTACGAGGCCGCGCCGGAGGGCCGCGAGGCATGCGAGGCGGCCCGCTGGGAGCAGTTCAGCACCATGCTGACGACAGCCGGCTTCCCGGTACCCAACACCGTGCGGGATCTGTCCGAGCTCTACCTGACGTGGGGCCTGGCCCGCTGCGAAGAGACGCCGGACGGCACCCGATGGTCCATGCCCGCCGTGCTCCCGCTGCCCGGCGACCTGCTGCCCCTGGACCCCGAACTCACCCTGCGCCTCGACGAAATCCGCTGGATGATGCGCACCGGCCCGCTCCTGGACACCCTCATCGACCACCTGGTCGACGATCTGGGTGAACCGGCAGAGACCCTCACCTCCCTGGACCGGCTGGCGGCAGCCACGGGCCAGGACGTCGACGACGTCCGGCTCGCCCTCGCGGAACTCGTGAAATCCGGCGACGCCCGTGTCCAGCGCGCCGCGGAGCCGGCCGACGCGGAGCGCCTGGAGGCCCACCGCCGCTTCCGCCTGGTCATGGACTGGGAACACTTCCACGACAACCGAATCCAAGTGAGCCGCGGGTGACCGAGGCCGCGCACGGCACCGTAGGGACTAGCGACACGCGCCTGATCGTGCTCCGAGGCAACAGCGCCTCGGGCAAGTCGTCCGTGGCAGCCGTCCTGCGCGAGAAGTTCGGCCGCAACCTCGCCATCGTCGCCCAGGACAACCTCCGCCGGATCGTGCTGCGCGAACGCGACCGGCCTTGCGGTGCCAATATCGGCCTGATCGACCTCACGGCCCGCTATGCCCTCGACAACGGCTTCCACGTCGTCCTGGAGGGCATTCTGTCCGCCGACCGCTACAGCACGATGCTCCAGGACCTGGTGCGCGCCCATCAGGGCGTCACACGGTGCTACTACCTCCACGTGCCCTTCGAGGAGACGGTGATCCGGCACGCGACGAAGCCGGATGCCGAGTACCTTGCGCACGTCAACGAGGGCCACCTACGCGACTGGTACCGAGACAAGGACCTGCTCCCCGACGGTCTGGAGACCGTCATCGACGCGGCCAGCACCCTGGACGACACGGTCCAACAGATCCTCTCCGAGAGCGGCCTGGACGGCGTTGCCCCGATCGACCGCTGAGGGACGCCAGCGCAGGTACGGTCAGTTTCACGGCAGGCAAGAGGGCACACACCACCGGACCCAGGGGGACCAATGGGCGTGGAGCACGGACCGGACAGCATCCCGTGGGGCGGCGAGTGGCGACGACACCTCCGCTCCGATGCCGAGTCGGATCTCGTGCGCTCGTGGATGCGCCGTGTCGAATGCTCGACCTGCGAGGCGGCCGCAGGGCGGGCCTGCCGCTCCGCGGGCGGCCGCCCGACCGATCATCACTGTGAGTGGGGGCGTTGGTGG